>JACKJB010000008.1 GCA_020638155.1 Rhodospirillales bacterium | reverse complement strand
ACCCGGAAGCACCGTAAAGCCGGACGGAGACGGCGCTTACGTGAAAGCGTCAAAAGAAGGATACGAACACGATCGATCGGTCGCCATGAAAGAGCCGGAGCAAACTTACGAACACCTCAAATGGATCAACACCGTTACATCCAACCTGAAACGGTACCTGTTATCGACCCACCACGGCGTGTTCCCGAAATACCGCAAGCGTTCCTGGCTGAATTTGCCTACCGATTTAACGCAGGTATTGGCCTTATCAAGCCTTCGACAGACTGCTCTATGCGTGCATCCATGCCCGCCCCGTTCCTTTACCTGTACTACGTACCTAATTAGAGGTTAGGCTATATCGAATCTTTCTGTAAGTCTCTATATCCCCCGGCTTTCGCCGGGGTTGCGGGAATTTTGTAGGGTTAGGCTTTCAGGACGTTGAGAATTGGGTATACAACAGTCATTTTAATGCGCATCAGCCCAGCTGTGGCCTGAGCCTGCTTCAGCGATCAAGGGTACGGAAATATCCACGCCCATGATCTTCCACGCCTTTTCCATGATCTCGCGCGCCAATTCTGATGTGGCTTCGAGCTCGTCTTTCGGAACCTCAAAGATCAATTCGTCATGGACCTGCAGCAGCATTCTGGCATGCAGCCCTTTCTTGTGTAGGGCTTGCGGCATTTTAGCCATGGCAATTTTCATGATATCAGCAGCCGTGCCCTGCAGTGGTGCGTTGATGGCGGCGCGCTCTGAACCGCCGCGCTGGGCCGGGATTTTCGCATTGATATTCGGCGTAAAGCATTTACGGCCATAGAGCGTGGTGACAAAGCCTTGCGCGCGGGCTTCATCCTTTTTCGCCTCCATATAATCCTGAATTTCGGGAAAACGCGCGAGATAGCGTTTGATAAACGCGCTGGCATCGCCAGGTTCACACCCCAGTTGTTTGGCCAGTCCCCAGCCGGAAATGCCGTAGATAATGCCAAAATTCACCGCCTTAGCGCGGCGGCGCGTTTCGCTATCCACCTGATCCAGCGGGATATCAAAGACTTGCGAGGCGGTGAGTGTGTGAATATCCACCCCGTCTTTAAAGGCTGTTTTAAGGGCTTCGACCCCGGCCATTTCTGCGGCCAGCCGCAATTCAACCTGAGAATAATCGACCGAGAGTAATGTGCATCCCGTATCGGCGACAAAGGCTTCACGGATTTTACGGCCATCCTCAGTACGGATCGGGATATTTTGCAGGTTCGGATCGGAAGAGGCCAGCCGTCCGGTCGAGGTGCCGGTCATATGATAAGAGGTATGCACCCGGCCCGTATCGGCGCAGATTTGGTCCGGCAGGGCATCGGTATAGGTGGATTTGAGTTTTGACACACCCCGCCAATCGAGAATTTTTTGAACAATCTCATGGCCCTGCATCGCCAGCGTTTCCAGCGTCTTAACGTCTGTTGAATGCTGGCCTGTCTTGGTTTTTTTGCCCGAATCCAGCCCCAGCTGATCAAACAATATTTCGCCAATCTGCTTCGGACTGCCAATGTTAAACGGCCCGCCAGCCAGCTTATAAATCTCGTCCTCCAAATCG
>JACKJB010000007.1 GCA_020638155.1 Rhodospirillales bacterium | reverse complement strand
TAACTAATTTCCAGCTATATCTTTTTTATGCCGGGCGACGCCATATATGCGCCCGGTTTCCATGTCCTGCAGCATCAGGACAAACCCGGCGTGCCCGGATTCCATCGGCGGGGTCACGAAGACTTCGGGGTTGATTTCATCGGTCGAACCCAGCGCACTGACGATATTATAATACGCCGCCTTACGGCCCTTATTGCGGCCTTCGGCAATCGTCAGGTCGTGAGGATTATCATACAAAGCCAGCCATAATTTCAGCCTGTCTTTCGGCACGGCGATTTCTTCCAGCGGCAGGGTCACTTTCCATGTTCCCCTGGCATCGGTTTCGGCAAGCGGCAATAATTTGATCTCGGAATAGTTTGCCGCCTGCAGTGTGCTGATGACCTTATCGAATTTATAGCCGATCACATCGCGTTCCCCGTTAATGACGATCTGCGGGGTGTAATTCGGCCCGGCGGCCAGCGCCTGCATGTAAAAATTCTGCCGCTGCGTACAGAACGGTCTGGCCAGCGAACCTTCGGTGACATCGAAATAATCGACATGGCAGGCCAGTCCGATCACATTGTCCTGTTTTAGAAGATCTGCAAAAAGACGATCGGCCCTGGGGCAGAACACACAGGCCTGCGAGGAAAACAGTTCGATCAGCACGGGCGCTTTGCCCAAAACCGGGATTTGCTCGGCCTCAACCTCCTGCACAGGCATCGCTTTGACGTCCTGCGCACGAAGATCGCCTGCCGCGACAGTCGCCGCAAGCAATAAAATTATGCAAAATATTAAGCGAAGGTTAATCATCTATCGCTTAAAATAATAGGACTATGGACTGAAAAACAAGCCGTAAGGCTTGGTTTACCGGGGTTGTACAGAATTTAAGTACGGATTTTTGAACAGAGAGATCGTTTTATGAAATTTCATGCTTCTATATATTTAACCTTCGGCGTCGCGGCGTTTTGTATCCTGATGACGCTGGTCGCCATTAATGCCAATGCCGATGACATCGTCAGCGCAGAAGGCGGGATCGAACAGGTTTCCATCCCGGCGGTCGATGCCGACCCGGCTCACCAGCTGATTACGCGGCAGCTTGACGCCATTCGCGAGCGCGATGCCGACCTGGCATGGTCGATGACATCAGAAGACCTGCATGAAAAATACGAAACCCCGAAAGAGTTTTTAAGCCATCTGCGTTTTGAGCTGCGGCCGATCTATAACCATGACAGCTATAAATTCCTCAGCCAGTATGGCGGGCCGGACAGCCTGACGCAAAAAGTTGAAATGGAAGACAGCTATACCGGCGATACCGTCACCGTCATCTACCGCCTGGAAAAGCAAGCGGACGGCCTGTGGCAGATCGACTCTTTTGCGATCCTGCCGGATGACGCCCAGCCGATCTGATCTTATTTCTTTTTCTGCTCAACAATCAGGGTACGCAGTTCGGTCATTTGCTGCTGGATCGCCTGCATATCTTTATGCAATCCTTCCGTTTCCCTGATGATCGTATCCTTGACGGCTTTATCTTCTTCTTCAAAATCATGCACGATGTCCATCGCATCGACGATAATCCCGACAAACAGATTTAAAACCGCGAAGCTTGTCACGATAATAAACAGGATGAAATAAATCCACGCCCACGGGAAATGCGCAATGGTTGGCGCAGCAACATCAGGCCAGTCTTCCAGCGTCATCACCTGGAACAGTGTATACATGGAATGGCCCAGATCGCCGTATAGCCCCTGCATGACCGGATCCGGATGCGTTCCAAAAATCTTTGTCGCCACAACCGCAGCAATGTAAAAGATAATCAGCATAATTCCCAAAATCGACGCCATACCGGGTACCGCATCGAACAGCGCCTTGAGCACCCGGCGCATCGACGGCACGATCGACATCAGGCGCAAAATCCGGAATACCCGCAAAACCCGTAATACCGTTAACGGGCCGCCGCTCGGCACCAATGAAATGACCACGATCAGGAAATCGAACACATTCCAGCCCGCCCGGAAAAAAGACAAGCGGTAAGCAAAAAGTTTTAAAGAAATCTCAACCGTAAAGGCCGCAATAACAAAATAATCAAAGATGCTCAGAAAACGGCCATAGAACAATTTGACGGTCGGATCGGTTTCAAGCCCCAGCGTAATTGCATTCAGGATAATCAGCCCGGCGATAAAGTTGGTAAATTTATGATGCTCCACCAAGGTAGCCACGCGCCCGCGCAGTCCTGTAAATTCCGTATCCTGTAAATTCGTAGGACGAACCATTGATTTTCCCTCGCTTTTGGCAAAAAAATTTTTTATATGTAAGCAAATTAGCGCCAAAGCACAAAGGAAGTTTTAACATCATGAGCAAAGATTTTCCGGTTTCCTGGGAAGAGATGCACCGCAACAGTAAAGCCCTCGCCTGGCGGCTTTTGGATGAAAGCAAGAAAAACGGCGGCTGGAAAGGCGTGATCGGGATTACCCGCGGCGGCCTTGTCCCGGCCTGTATCGTTGCGCGCGAGCTTGATATCAAGATGGTCGAGACATTCTGTATTTCCTCTTACGACCATCAGGACCAGCGGCAAGCCAAGATCATCAAGGCCCCGGAAGGGATCGGGGACGGGACGGGCTGGCTGGTGATTGACGATCTGGTGGATACCGGCAATACATTCAAAGTCGCGCGGGAACACTTCCCGAACGCCCATTACGCCTGTATTTACGCCAAACCCGCAGGGGCGCAAACCACGGATACCTTTATCACCGAGGTCAGCCAGGATACATGGATCCACTTCCCGTGGGATCTGGAAGCGCAATACAGCACCCCGATCGCCGATATAAAATCGGCAGGCTAAGGGATAAAATACTTGATTTTTAGGCTTTAAACTGGTTATAAAGCCCCTTCTCTCATAGAGAAATAGCAGTCTGGCTGAATATCGGCATGCCTCGGCTGCTTTGTTACGAACCCTTTATCAAGGAGATGGAAATGCCGAAGATGAAAACCAAAAGCGGGGCGAAGAAGCGATTCAAGCTTACCGCGAAAGGCAAAGTGAAAGCCCAGCAGGCTTACATGCGCCACATGCAGATGAATAAATCAAAGTCCATGAAACGTAAGGCCCGCGGGGTCGGCTTACTGAGTGTTGCCGATGCCCGTATCGTCCTGCGCAATTGGCTTCCCTATGCCCGTAAAAAGAAAAAATCCGCTCCTAAAGCAGCGGAAGGAGGCAAATAATGGCCAGAGTTAAAGGGGGCCCCCGCGCCCACGCAAGACACCGTAAAGTCATCAAGGCAGCCAAAGGCTACTGGGGCCGCCGGAAGAACACCTTCCGCGCCGCTGTGCAGGCTGTTGAAAAAGCCGGCCAGTACGCTTACCGCGACCGCCGCACGAAAAAACGCGATTTCCGCCGCCTGTGGATCCAGCGGATCAACGCGGCAGCACGCCTGAACGACATGACCTACAGCCAGTTCATGCACGGCCTGAAACTGGCGGGGATCGAGCTGGACCGGAAAGTCCTGGCCGATATCGCCGTTCACAACGAACAGGATTTCGCCGCCCTTGCCAAGCAGGCTGCGGACGCCCTTAAGAAAGCGGCGTAAGGCTTAAGTTCATACGATTATACAAACAGCCCCTTCACGGGGCTGTTTTTTTATGCGCCCTGTCAAAACCCGACATAAAGAAAACCTTGCGCTGCACGTGCCGAGCCTTTATCAAATAAAGGCATAAAGATATGACTATAGGATAACGTTATGAACCGCGCAGCAAAAGAAACAGCGATATGGAGCGCCGCCGGGATGGGGCTGATGAGCCTTGCCGGCACGTTTGAAGCGGTCGCGCACCATGTTAAAGGTAATTTTGAAACGCTGAGCCAGTCTTTCGCCCATGTGGCGCAACCGGAAAATATCGCGCTGGCAGCGGCAATTTCCGTTGTTGCCGGAGCAGGGATAGCGTTTTTCCGTCACTATAATAAGCAGCTCGACAGGGATGAGACGCTGCGCAAGCAGGTCACACCGCCGCAGGCCGCAGCTCCGAAAAAACCGCAACGATAACACTTTAAACAGTACCGATGACCGAGATGAGCCAGAATATCGCCCAGCTTAAAACCGAATTATCCTCTATGATCGAGGCCGCCAACGATCTTGAAAGCCTGGAGCAGGTCAAAGTGACCGCGCTCGGCAAAAAAGGCCGGATCACAGACCTGATGAAAACGCTGGGCCAGATGGACCCGGAAGAGCGCAAGACCACCGGACAGGCGCTGAATGTCCTCAAAGACGAGATTGCCGCGCTGATAAACGCGCAGGAAGAGGCGCTTAAGAAACAGGCGCTTGACCAGAAGCTGGCGACCGAAACCATCGATGTGACGCTATCCGCGCGCCCGGAGCGCGAAGGCCATATCCACCCGATCAGCCAGACGATGGAAGAGCTGATGACGATCTTTGCCGATATGGGCTTTACCGTCGCCGAAGGGCCGGAGATCGAGGATGACTGGCACAATTTCACTGCTCTGAACTTCCCGCCGGGCCACCCGGCGCGGGAAATGCAGGACACGTTCTTCCTGCCGGAGGATGCTGAAGAACAGGGTGAGCGGGCGAAGAAGCTTTTGCGGACCCATACGTCATCGGTGCAGATCCGATACATGACCGAACAGAAGCCGCCGATGCGCATCATCGTCATGGGCCGCACATACCGCAGTGATTACGATATGACGCACACGCCGATGTTCCACCAGATCGAAGGGCTGGTGATCGATGAGAATACCAATATGGCCCACTTGAAAGGCTGCCTGCGCGATTTCTGCGAAACCTATTTCGAGGTCGAGAACCTGCCGATGCGCTTCCGTCCCAGCTTCTTCCCCTTTACCGAGCCGAGCGCTGAAGTTGATATCGGCTGCTCCCGCGAGGGCGGCGGGCTTAAGATCGGCGCCGGCGATGACTGGCTGGAAATTCTGGGCTGCGGGATGGTGCATCCGAACGTGCTTAAAAATTGCGGCATTGACCCGGACAAGTACCAGGGTTTTGCTTTCGGGATGGGGATCGAGCGGATTGCGATGCTGAAATACGGCATTCCGGACCTGCGAACCTTTTTTGAGAGCGATAAACGCTGGCTCGATCATTACGGGTTCAGCCCGCTCGACCGCCCCAACCGCGCCTTCGGGGATTAAGTTTCATGACAACGATCCGCCCTTTTACCGCGCAGGACTTCGATCAGTGGCTGCCGCTATGGGACGGGAATAACCAGGGCCAGCGCAACCAGCCGGTAACCGCGGAAACCTGGCGCCGGATTTTAGATCCGGACAGCCCGGTCGGCGGGCTTGGGGCCTTTGCGGCGAACGGCGCTATGGCGGGATTGCTGCATTATATCCTGCACCCGGTTACAGGGCATATCCAGCCGGTCTGCTATATGCAGGATGTCTTCGTTGATCCGGCCTTCCGGCGGCAGGGGATCGCGCGGGAGCTGGTTAATACGCTTGCCGGTATGGGGAAAACAGAAGGCTGGGCACGGCTTTACTGGCTCGCCGAGCTGGAAAACAAGGCGGCGCAAAATCTTTATAAAGATATCGGATTCCGGTTAGGCTTTTCGCTGCATGTCCTGCCGCTCAGCCCGGCAGCCTAGCGGCCGAATATTGTCGTAAAAACACTCTGTGCGCTGTCAACGGTGCGGTTTATATCCCCGGAAGTGACGCCGTCAGCCCCGTGACGCACAGTATCGGCGGTACGCTGGGCATCATAGGCCGTGTTTTGCGCCGCACGCCCCATATCGTTTGAATTGACCACCGCCTGGCACACACTGTTAAACTGGCCGCAAAGCTGGCCAAAACCACCATGTAAGTTAAATCCGCCCATAAAAACACACTCCTCTTTATATCGTTTTGCCCTCTTATACTATTATACAGGGTGTTAAGAATTATTAAAAATCAGCGCATAGTTAAAATTTCCAAAAACACTGGCATCACCGGGCATTTCGCGTTACATCTAACGGGTTTAATGGAATTAAAAAAACGGCAAGAAAACAATGAAATTCACACTAAGCTGGCTGAAAGATCACCTGGATACCGATGCATCGCTGGACGAAATCACCGATAAACTGACCGCGATCGGGCTGGAGCTTGAAGGGCTGGAAGACCGCGCCGCGACATTTGCGCCGTTCAAAGTCGCCAAGATCGAAAGCACCGAGAAACACCCGGACGCCGACCGGCTTAAATTATGCATTGTCGATACCGGCGAAGGGAAAATCCAGGTCGTTTGCGGCGCGCCTAACGCGCGGGCCGGTATGAAAGGGGTTTTCGCCCCTGCGGGCAGCTATATTCCCGGCCTTGATGTGACCTTGAAAAAAGGGGTGATCCGCGGGCAGGAAAGTAACGGCATGATGGTGTCCGAACGGGAAATGGGCCTGTCCGATGACCATGAAGGCATTATTGATGTCACCGATCGCGATCCGGATCTGGGGACGCCGTTCGCAGAGCTTTACGGGCTGGATGATCCGGTGATCGAGATCGGCCTGACCCCGAACCGCTCAGACTGCACCGGGGTTCGCGGGATTGCCCGCGACCTGGCTGCCGCCGGGATCGGGACACTCAAAGACCTTGATACGTCTCCTGTCAAAGGCGGTTTCGCTTCGCCGGTTGGCGTTAAAATAGAAAATGAAGAATCCTGCCCGCTCTTTATCGGGCGCTATATTAGAGGCGTTAAAAACGGCCCGTCCCCTGACTGGATGCAGCAGCGCCTTAAAGCGATCGGGCTGCGCCCGATTTCGGCGCTGGTTGATATTACCAACTATATGTCTTACTGCCTCGGGCGGCCGCTGCACGTGTTTGATGCGGATAAGCTTAAAGGTGATATCACCGTCCGGCTGGCGCGCAAAGGCGAAACGCTGGATGCGCTGAATGACAAGAACTATGAGCTTGACGATTTCATGACTGCGATTTGCGATGAGTCCGGGGTCATCGGACTGGGCGGCGTGATCGGCGGCGAACCGACAGGCTGCACCGATGAGACGGTCAATGTCTTTTTGGAAGTCGCCTATTTCGACCCGATGCGGATCGCCAAAACCGGGCGCGCGCTTCAGATCGTGTCCGATGCGCGGTACCGTTTCGAGCGCGGCGTCGATCCGGATTTCGTCGTCCCGGCAACCGAGATCGCCACCCGCATGATTATGGATCTGTGCGGGGGTGAACCGGGTGAAGTCGTGCAGGCAGGATCCGTACCGGATACCGGCCGGGATATTGCGTTCGATCCGGCTTATACAGAAAAACTGGCAGGCTTTAATATTCCGGCGGCAGAACAGAAAGCCATCCTTGAAACACTTGGCTTTACTTTTAAAGACGATCGCACGGTGCAGCCGCCGTCATGGCGCGGCGATATTGAAGGCCGGGCGGATCTGGTCGAAGAAGTCGTGCGCATTCACGGCTATCACAATATGCCGGCAGTATCCCTGCCCAAGATCAGCAGCGTGACCCATAGCGCGGAAACACCGTCGCTGACCCGGGCGCGCCTTGCCCGCAGCACCCTTGCCGGACGCGGGATGAATGAATGCGTCACCTGGTCTTTCATGGGCGCTGAATTTGCAGAAATGTTCGGCACGAACGAACGGCAGAACGCGGCCACGCTTAAAATCATGAACCCGATTAATGCGACGCTGGACCAGATGCGGCCCAGTATCCTGCCGAACCTGATTGAGGCCACCGGCAAGAACCGTGATAAGGGCTTTCCGGATAGTGCGCTGTTCGAAGTCGGGCCAGTCTTCCTGTCCAACAAGCCGGACGGGCAGGCATTGATTGCCGCCGGTGTACGCAGCGGCCATAAAGGCGGCAAGCATTGGTCCGGTGAAGAAGCGTCGCGCAAGGTTGATGCGTTTGATGTCAAAGCCGATGCGATAGCGGCCCTGGCTGCATGCGGTGCACCGGTTCAAAATTTACTTGTGACCCGCGATGCGCCGGACTGGTATCATCCGGGCCGCTCTGCCGCGCTACGGCTTGGCGCGAATGTACTGGCATATTTCGGCGAACTGCACCCGGCGGTGCAGGCGCAAATGGATATCCGTGAAACGATCTGCGTCTTTGAAGTGTTCCTCGATAATATCCCGCAGCCCAAGAAAAAAGGCGGCACGGCGAAAAAACTGCTGACCCTTTCCCCGCTGCAACCTGTGGAGCGCGATTTTGCGTTCATCGTCGATGACGCCGTCGACGCAGAAAGCCTTGTGCGGGCGGCGATGGGCGCTGATAAAAACCTTGTCAGCCGTGTTGATATTTTCGATGTCTATCAGGGCAAAGGCGTTGATCCGGGCAAGAAATCAATCGCGATCAATGTCGTGCTGCAACCGGGCGAACAGACCCTGACCGATGCGGAGCTTGAGTCCGTCACAGGAAAAATCGTCAATATGATCGCCGAAAAAACCGGCGGCCAGCTGCGCGGCTAAGATCAAGGATATTTTGATGACCATCTATTATTGTATCAATGAAACACTGGATATGCTTGATGCGATGGGAGACCGCACCGGCCTGAAAACGATGATCCCGGTTTCGACAACGCCGCCTGAATGCGGCGGGCACAAGGAAGATGCTTTCGCCCTGTCAAGTTCGCCCAAACTGCTTGATTTGCGCAAGAACGAAGCGCCGGATCTTCTGGCGCGGGTGCTGGAAGACGTACCGCTTTATAATATAAATCTTGAACTGATCCTTGATGAAGCTCTGGCGGAACGTCATAAAAACACACAGGTTGAAACGGCGATGGGCCGGGCTTTCGGCAGCCAGCCGATGCCCAATGCCCTTAAGCAATCCCATGCCGGGCACGACGATATCAGTGGCGGCCTGCTGCACCCGATGCTGGGCCATAGCGACCGGGTAGAGTTGTGCCGGATTTATATTGAATTTCTCAAAGCCCTGGGCCGCAAACACGAGCATTACGATTTTGAAAAAAATATCCTGGGCAAGCATACAGAGCGCTTTACTGAATATTACGACGGCTTTATCAGCATTTATGACGGTAAAGTGCGCGCGGAAATTCTGCTGGCCTTCGGCCACCGCCTCGATCACGACCCGGCGAAGCCGATGGAAAGCTACACGGAAAGCGGGCAAAAACGTGCCGGAAAAATGCGTATCGAAGAAGAACGCGAATTAATCTGGGCATGGCTGGAAGCGGATCATTACCAGATGCGCCGGTGCCATGACCTGGACAGGATTTTTCATGTCGAAGGGTTGCCGAAAGTACCGAACTGGGTCCGGGCCGATATTTTTTCACTGCTGGAACGCGAAGCGATGAAACAGTTTTTCGCAGAAAGCCTGATGCGCAAAGACCCGACCTTGCCGCACCTGGCAAACACGCCCGCCTTACAAAAAGCGATCCAGGATAATGCGCGCGGCCATGTTGACGAAGCCATCCAGCAATTGATGTCGCAAACCTTAAGCCCTGGAACGGCTTATGCCGGGGCGGCGCACCGTTTCGCCGAACAGGCGCAAAAACGGGCGCTGGAAGGCAAGCGCGCCGCATTGCATTAAAGCTGGCCTTAATCCCGCGCGGCTTATTTTTCTTTTTGCTGCTCTTCTGCCAGGATATCTTTACGCGACAATTTCCCAATCATGGTTTTCGGCAGCGGTTCGCTGCGGATTTCAATCTGGCGCGGGATCTCGATTTTGGAAATTTTGTCTTTTAAGAAGATCCGGATATCTTCCGCCGTCAGCTCCCTGCCCTGGCGCGGCTTGATCCAGGCTTTGACGATTTCCCCGCGCGCCTTATCCGGCAATCCGGCAACGATGCATTCTTCGACATTGGGGTGCAGGTAGATCGCTTCTTCAACATGACGCGGATAGACATTATAGCCGTTGGTGATAATCAGATCCTTGATGCGGTCAACGATAAAAAAGTAGCCTTCCTTATCCATATGGGCAATATCCCCGGTATGCAGGAAACCATCGGTAATCGTGTCTGCCGTATCGTCGGGCCTGTTGTAATAGCCTTTCATGACCTGCGGGCCGCGCACACAAAGCTCGCCCGGCTCCCCCATGGCAACAGGGGTTTTGCCGTCTTCCGGATCGAGGAGCGTTACGATCGTCCCCGGCATCGGCTGGCCTATCGATCCGGGCTTGTTTTCACCTTCGATCGGGTTGGCGCAGACGACCGGTGAGGTTTCGGTCAGGCCGTACCCTTCAACGACCACGCAGCCGGTATTTTTTTCGAAGGCCTTTTTCACTTCCACCGGGAGTGGCGCGCCGCCGGAGATACAATATTTCAGGGATTTCAGATCAAAACTATCAAGCTTCGGATGGTTATTGATCGCATTATAGATCGCCGGGACGGCCGGGAAATAATGCGGTTTTTTCTTCGCAATGACCTTTAGGGCCTGATCCAGATCAAAACGCGGCAGGGCAATAATTTCAAAGGCGCAGCGAACCGCCATATTCATCACCGCCGTCATGGCAAAAACATGGAAGAACGGCAAGACGCCCATCATTTTCTCTTTGCCTTTTTCCGCCTTGTGGAACCACAGCACGGCCTGCTCGACATTGGCGACGACATTGGCGTGGGTCAGCATCGCCCCCTTGGGCACACCGGTCGTCCCGCCGGTATATTGCAGCACGGCAATATCATTGACAGGATCGATTTCGACCGGGTCCGGCTTGCCGTTATTATTGATTAAGTCTTTAAACAGCACATAGCGTTCAGGGTGCATCAGACGCGCAAGCTCTTTGCCTTTGGCCAGGCGGAACAGGATATTCTTGGGGAAAGGCAGGATATCGGTGAACGAGCAGATCACCAGCTTTTTAAGCCGCGTGTCGTGCAGCATTTCATGCATCTTGTCGTAAAGCATTTTCAGATCGAGCGTAATCATGAAATCGGTTTCGCTATCCTCGATCTGGTGTTGCAGCTCCCGCGGGGCATAAAGCGGATTAAAGTTTACAACCGTGCCGCCCGCTTTCATGACCGCGTAATAGGAAATCAGGAAATACGGGCTGTTGGGCAGGAACAAGCCAACTTTGGTACCTTTGCCAACGCCTTCATTTTGCAGACCTTTGGCCATACGGTTGACCAGATCGCCGACCTGGCCCCAGTTCCATTTCTTATCGAGAAAATCAAAGGCCGGCGCGGCAGCAAACGTGCGGCAGGTCTGGTCAAGAATATCATAGACCGGGCACACGGGAATTTCCTGATCCCAGCTGACGTCTGCCGGGTAGGACGCGAGCCACTGATAGTGATGATCTTTTGCCTTGTCTGATTTAGTCATTATTCTGACCCTTTATTATGTACGTAAAATATGACGAAATTTATGCGGGAACATATGAAATCCAAAGACCAGAGTAATTGATGGCCCTGTCCCTGCCTATCAAAATCTTTTCCGTCCCTAGCCTAAAGGGCTATTTTTATAGTTACAACAGTATCTTCTAATATAACCATAAAATTTTTAAGACAAAATGCTGGATTTTCACACAATATAAGTGTAACTATTTTGTATAAGTTTTAAGGTGGACCTATATAGGCTTACGTAATTATTTTTAAACGGAACTTTTTAACGTGGCTTTTGATTTGGATCAGGCGCAAAAAGTTAAATCCGCAGAACAGGACGATGGACGGGAAAGCGTGCCTGTGAAAGCGCGTTTAAAATGGTTCAACGGACCCAAAGGATTTGGTTTTGTAAATCCGGTTGACCGTCCGGATGTTGACGCTTTTCTTCATATCACAACATTACAGGACATCGGCATCCAGGCGATCGGTGACGGTGCCGTGCTGCTGTGTGATATTGAGTATGGCGATAAAGGTGCCCATGTCATCACAGTGAACCAAATTATTGAAGAGGGTGTCCTGCCTAAAGGCGTGAGTGCCAGCATATCCGATAGCGATGAGAACCCCGGGCAAATGCTGGAAATGAAAGGCATCGTCAAATGGTACAAAAATGAAGACGGCTTCGGCTTTGTGATCCCGGCAGACGGGATGAAAGACGTATTCATACATAAAAGCTGTCTGGAGCGG
This sequence comes from Rhodospirillales bacterium, assembly GCA_020638155.1. Lineage (GTDB taxonomy): Bacteria > Pseudomonadota > Alphaproteobacteria > Micavibrionales > Micavibrionaceae > UM-FILTER-47-13. The sequence goes on along the minus strand of JACKJB010000007.1, from coordinate 18,316 downwards.
CACGGCGTTGAGACGATAGAAGCCGGGCAGCGTATGCTCATGACATTCCGCAATGTACCCAAAGGCCGTGAAGTGGTCAGCTTTACATTATTACCGGACGTTTAGGCCGATTTTTTCCGCAGCCCGAGCTTTGCCAAAAGGCCCTTTACCCTGGATTTTCCCGCTTCGAATTTCTTACCGTATTTTTCGCGCGCCATCAGGGCCGCAGGCGTCACCACCAGCGTCAAGATTGTTGAGAATGTCAGGCCAAAAGCAACAGCCGTCGATAACTGTACCCACCACTGGGTAGACGGCGCCCCAACCGAAACGGACCGGCCGATAAAATCGACATTCATCTGCAGTACCATCGGCATCAGGCCCAGTACCGTCGTCACGGTTGTCAGCAGCACAGGACGCAGGCGCTGCGCCCCGGTACGCAGGATCATTTCCTTTACATCCATCTGTCCGGCGTAATCGCGGCGCATATGGTCGAACGTATCGATCAGCACGATATTATTATTCACGATAATCCCGGCAAGCGCGATGACGCCGATCCCGCTCATGACGATGCCGAAAGGCTGCTGGATAATCATCAGGCCGATAAACACGCCGATCGTGGACATGATGACGGCGGACAGGATCAGTAAGGCGCTGTAAAAACTGTTGAACTGGGTCACAAGAATAATTGCCATGATAAACAGTGCGACAACGAAGGCTTTCATAAGAAAGGTCTGTGCTTCACGCTGATCCTCATCTTCGCCTTTGAAGGTGATTTCAAGGTTAGGGTCGAATTCTGCGCGGTGCTCTTCGAGCCATGCTTTGACCTCATCAACCCGCGCATTGATGTTCGCGCCTTCGGCAACGTCGGCCTTAACGGTCATGATACGGCGCTGTTCGCTGCGGTTGATGGTGCCGACTGCCGGTTGCGGGACGCGGCGGATAAAGTTACTGACCGGCACAGATCCGCCCGGCCCTTCGATCCGTACACGATCAAGCTGATCGAGTGTACGCTCATCCAGCGGATGGCGGATCACAACATCGATTTCATCATCGGTATCGTTCGGGCGGTACTCCGCCACCAAAAGGCCGTTAGTCACCATCCGCACATACTGGCCGATGATACTGACATCGAGGCCGAATTTTGACGCCTGCGCCCTGTCAACCTGCAACTCCCACTGGATACCGGGCAGCGGGCGGCTGTCCTCCGTATCGACAAAGCCGCCAAGTTCTTCAAGCCCCTGCCTGACCTTTTCAACGGCAGGCGGAATCAGTTCCGGGAAGCGCGAGCCGATCTGGACCTGCACGTCCTTGCCGGTCGGCGGGCCACCTTCCTGTTTCTGAGTCTCGATATGAACCCCGGCAATGTCGGCGGTCCGGGCGCGAATATCATCAAGAATATCATTGGCGGAACGTCTTTTATCCCAATCCATGAATTGCAACTGGACCTGGCCGATGACATCTTCGGCAAGTTCCGCTCCCTGCTGCGCCGCCTTGCCGGAGCGAGTGTAAAATGTTTCAACCCCATCGACTTCAAGGATATGGTCTTCGACTTCGCGGACCAGCGCATCCTTTTCATAGATTGATAAATTACCGCGCGCGTGGATCAGGACAGAAGCAAAATCCGGTTCGATATCAGGGAAAAATTCAACGCCCTTACCCAGTTTGCCGTATACGACCTGCACACCGATCAACATCATCAGAGCGCCGAGGAGAATCAGGCCCGGATAGCGCAAGGCTTTATCAAGAATTTTGAGATACCCGCCGGTTATCCCGCCAATATCATTCAGATCGCCGTTTTCCGCCGCCACCAGTGTTTTTTGCATTTTCGGATCGCTGGAAACGCCGGGCTTGCCGATCAGCGCGCCCAGTGTCGGCACGAAGATCATCGCCATTAATAATGAAGCCGATAACACACATATAAGAGTCAGCGGCAGGTATTTCATAAACTCGCCAACAATTCCCGGCCAGAACATCAGCGGCGCAAACGCCGCCAGCGTCGTCGCCGTCGATGCGGTGATCGGCCAGGCCATCCGCTTGGCCGCCGCCCCGTATGCTTCGCGGCGCGGCAAGCCTTCAGCCATTTTGCGGTCGGCATATTCGGTTACGACAATCGCCCCGTCCACCAGCATCCCGACCGACAGGATCAGCGAGAACAGCACCACGATATTGACCGACAGGCCCATCGTATAAAGCACGAGAATCCCGGTCAGGAAAGCGCCGGGGATCGCCACGCCAACCAGCCCGGCCGCCCGGACACCAAGCGCGGCCACAATAACGACCATCACCAGCAGGATCGCGCTGATGACATTATTTTGAAGATCGGCGAGCATGGTTTTGATCTGGTCGGAGCTATCCTGCGTATAGTTCACTTCAACGCCTGCGGGCCAGTAAGCGCGTTCCTCCTCGACAATCCGGCGCACATTTTCAATCGTATCGATGACGTTTTCCCCGGAGCGTTTGACAACTTCGATGGCGATCGCGCGCTTGCCATTGAGCCGGGCAAAGTTTTCAGCGTCTTTGAAATTCCGGCGCAGTTCGGCCACATCCCGGACCTTAATCACGGAATCCTTGCTGGTCATGACCGGCATTTCAAGGATGTCGGTGATATTTTCAAACAGGCCCGGCACTTCGATGGCAAAACGCCCCGCCCCGGTATCCAGATTGCCCGCGGCCACCAGCTTGTTGGAACGGGCAAAGAACTGGATGATCTCGATCCCGTCCAGACCGTAACTTTCGATCAGCGCCGGGCTGATGATGATTTCAACCTGTTCTTCACGGTCACCCGCAATCCCGGCTTCGAGCACGGAAGGCAGGCTTTCAATTTCATCCTGCAGATCGCGGGCAAGGCGCAATAACGTTCTTTCCGGTATATCGCCCGACAATGTCACGATCAGCACCGGGAACAGGCTGAAATTAACTTCGGTCACCTTGGGTTCGGTTTCAAGCGAGTCCGGCAGTTCAGGGCGCACCTGGTCCACCGCTTTCTGGACGTCATCCATCGCCTGGTCTTTATCAAAGCCTGCCTGAAATTCCAGCAGGACATAGCCGCCGCCCTGATAGGCGGCCGCTTTCATCTCCTTGACCCCTTCGATGGTAGTCAGTTCCTGTTCGACCGGGCGCAGCAATAAGCGCTCCGCGTCTTCAGGCGAAACGCCTTCGAGCGCCATCGAGACATAAATCTGCGGGATATCGATATCCGGTTCGGATTCCTTGGGAATGGATATATAGGCGTAGGCCCCGGCGATCAGCAACAGGACCAGGATACTCAGCACCGTGCGGGTGCGGCTTAAGGCCGCCTCTATCACCGGCACCATCATAGCAGGCCGTCACCTTCTGCGGGCACAGGCTTAACATGCTGGCCCGGCACGACGAAATCCTGCCCCACCGTAATCAGGCGGACCTTATCCGGGAGCCCGCCAACCAGCATATAATCCGGGTAATCGCCAAGGATCGCCACAGGGCTGAACTGAACCGTATCGTTTTCATCGACAAACTTAACACCGACCCGGCCTTCATCATTCAGGGACAGGACGGAAGGGGAAATTTTATGTGCCGGATGCGCCGCCGTAGGAATGCGCAGCTGGGCCGTCATCCCGGCGATAATTTTTTGCGCCGGGTTGGGAATAGAGATCTCGATCGCGAATGTTCTCGTTTCCGGGTCTGCCGCGGGGGAGATATAAGTGATCGTCCCTTCAAGACTGCCGCTGCCAAGAAAATCGGCCATCGCCTTACCGCCGGGAACAAGGTTAATCACCTGCTGCTCGGTCACGAAACCGCGCACGGCAATCGGGTCAAGATCGACAATGCTGAACAGCGGGTCGCCCGCGGTCACGTAGTCACCGGTTTCAATAACCTGGTCGTATAATATGCCGTCAAACGGCGCGGTAATTTCAGTATTCTCAAAATCGATTTCGGCCTGTTTTAAAATGGCGCGGGCTTCTTCCATATCCGCCTTGGCCTGTGCCAGCCTGACTTTTGAATTGAGCCCTTTATTTTCAAGCGACTTTGCCGCGTTATATTCAATCTCACGCTGCGATAGCCTTTGCCTGGCTTCGGCAGTGCGAGCTTCGCGGTCGCGTTTTTCAAGATGCGCAATGACCTGGCCTTCGGTGACAGGGGTCCCTTCTTCCAGCACGATCTCGGTCACGCGTCCGGCAATCTCGGCTTTAATCACAACCTGACGCGACGCCCCGGTGCGGCCGGTGACTTTCACATCACCCGTCACGGATTCAGCAGTGCTTTCCCGAACCCGCACTTCGGCAAGCGCCTTGTCTTCGCCGCCTGCCGCTTTTGCTTCCACAGCAGGCTGATCCGTCGTTTCGGATGCCGGGGCAATAATGCCGGATGCCACCCACAAAACGGCGATTACGGCAATTGATAGGGCAATGAGATACGATTTCTTCATTCCGGGCCTTCTGTTTTCAAGCCTGCACTATACCCGGATTTTCAAAAAATGTAAGGTTTAAAGGGGTATTTTCTATATTCTCCCTGTCTCATAAAATCATAAAAAAACGCCCGGCTTATATACCGGGCGGTCTTTTCAGCGCATATGCGGCTTTGCTTAGCCTGCCGCTGCTTCCTTGGCATCGTCTTCGGTTTCTTTTTCCTCGAAGTCTTCAGCCTGCAGGATGCGGTTACGGGTTGCAGCCTGATACGCGACTTTGGCGTGTTCCCCGCAATAGGGAAGGCCTGCAATCGCCTGGCAGCCGCAGAAGCGGAAATCGGCATCTTTAGGATCGCCGATCGGCCAGCGGCACATTTTTTCTTTCAGCTCAGACAGCTGAACCCCTTTGATATTCTGATCCATGATTGCCGTATCATTGGCAACTTTACGCGGCATCGGTTTATCTTCGACGGGTTTCGGTGCCGGTTTTTTATTGTTCTGCTGGATCGGTGATAAACGGTTAGACAGTTTCAGGCGGTGCGCTTTTCCGATGACGGCATTACGGGTAACGCCCCCCAATGTCTGCGCAATCTCCGCTGCCGTTTTTCCCTCACCCCATAATTTTTTCAAAAGCGCTACACGCTCGTCGGTCCAACTCATGCTCGCAAAGCCTCTTCCGTTTTAAGCCACACACAAAAACCAAGATCAGGACAAATGCCTGATTCAAAAAGAAAAATTCAATATTGTTTGAATAGGGTTACTCTAACAGGGAGAGATTTTTTTGCCAGTACCAATGCGGAATCTTGTTTTGATTATCCACATATTTTGTTTTTTATTCTCTTTTGTTTTTTTTCGTTTTTACAAACGCGCTTTTTATTTTTCTTTTCCCTGTTCAGGTCCGCCGCGTTCTTCACCGCATGCGGAACCGGCGCTTATATAAGCATGTTCAGGCGGAGTAATCCAGTCCCCAAAGATGATATTTTTCAGGATCGTCTTTCCAGTTTTCCTGTAATTTGACGAACAGCTTAATATGGACTTTGGTTTCGAGGATCTCTTCAAGTTCCTGCCGCGCCTGCGCGCCGACTTCACGGATCATCGCCCCACCTTTACCGAGCACGATGCCTTTGTGGCTGTCGCGGCTGACATAAACGATCTGGCTGATCTTGATATCGCCGTTATCGAAATTTTCCCATTGCTCGGTTTCGACCATCAGACCATAGGGCAATTCCTGATGCAGGCGGTTAAATAATTTTTCGCGGGTAATCTCGGCAGCCAGCAGCCGCATCGGCATATCGCTGACCTGGTCTTCCGGGAACAGCCATTCGCCTTCCGGCATCTGCGATGCGAGCCAGTCCAGCAGATCTTCGACACCGCCGCCATGCAGCGCGGAGATCATAAAGGTCGCGGCAAAGTCGAGCCGTTCATTCAGGGAAGATGCCAGCACCAGCAATTTATCCTTGGCGATCTTATCGACCTTGTTCAGCGCCAGCACCAACGGCACACGGGTCTCCGCCTGTTCCAGTCTCTTTATGATATCTTCCACCGGCCCCAGCGGGTTTTTCAGCGATGTATCGATCAGCAGCAACGCAAGCTCTGCCTGTTCAAGCCCCTGCCACGCGGCGGCGACCATCGCTTTTTCAAGGCGCTGTTTGGGTTTAAAAATACCGGGCGTGTCGATCAGGACAATCTGGGTGCTTTCCTGTAGGGCAATCCCGCGCACAAGGGCGCGCGTTGTCTGGACCTTGGAAGACACAATACTGACCTTGGCCCCGACCAGCCGGTTAATCAATGTTGATTTCCCCGCATTCGGCGCCCCCAGGACAGCAACCACACCGCAATGTTCTGTCATCAGCTTTCCATTTCGATCAGGTGGGCGAGCAGCATGGCGGCAGCGTCTTTTTCCGCCTTGCGCCGGGATTTGCCTTCCGAAGTCCAGGGCGGATAGCCTTCAACCGTGACTTTGACTTCGAAGGTCGGGGCGTGGTCAGGGCCGGCTTTACCGACCAGCTCATAACTCGGTAGCGGCAAGGCCCGCCCTTGCGCCCATTCCTGCAGCGCCGTTTTCGGATCCTGCGGCGGGGCTTTCATGATATGGATCGAATTTCCCCACAACCGCTTGATGACGCGCTCGCAATCTTCAAGCCCGCCATCGACATACATCGCGCCGATCACGCTTTCGAGACCGTCAGCGAGAATATTCTCGTTACTGGAGCCGCCCGCGGCCCGCTCGGCGTCGGAGAGCTGCATCGCATCACCAAGCTTTATCAGGCGGGCGAGTTTTGCCAGCATTTTTCCCTGTACCAGCGCGGCATGGCGCTTGGCCAGATCGCCTTCGCTTTCCTTCGGGAAAGTTTCCCAGAGCATATGCGCCATCACCAACCCGACCACGCGGTCGCCCAAAAACTCAAGGCGTTCGTAATTCTTGGCTGCCCCGGTACTGGAATGGGTCAAAGCGCGCTCAAGAAGCTCTGTCTGTTTGAAGTGGTAATCAAGACTGTCCTGCAATTCGCGCAGAGCATCGTTACTCATATTTTTCGTCCTTTTTTATACGTTTTTAAAAGGACGTCATGCCTGTCCCCGCATCAATCAACGGGGTCAAGGATGACGTCTTGGGTCATCAGATTTGCTGCACTCTATACAGCCTTATGAAAAATGTCAATCTTTCTTTATTCCACTTCACTGCGCACGGGTTCAATGGACTGGAACAGGCGGCTATAGCGGATCGTCCAGGGCCATTTCCAAAATTCCGCCAGCGACGCATAGCCATTGGTTGAGAAGAACAGGAACGAGGCCCGGCCGACAATATTTTCGAGCGGGATATAACCCACCATGCTTGTGACGCGGCTATCCTGCGAATTATCACGGTTATCCCCCATGGCGAAATAATGGCCTTCGGGCACGACATATTCTTCGGTGTTATCAAGCTGGCGGTCATCCGCTTCTTCGTAGATGCGGTGCATGACGCCGCCGGGCAGCGTCTCTATATATTCGGTCATCGTGACCGGGTAGCCGTTTTCTTCGATCTGCTTCAGCCCGACCATTTCCCGCGGCACTTTGCGGCGGTTAATATACAGTTCCCCTTCGATCACCTGCACCGTATCGCCCGGCAGGCCGACAATGCGTTTGATATAATCGATCGACGGGTTGGTCGGCAGTTTGAATACGATGACATCGCCGCGGCGCGGTTCCCGGTCGCCTGTCCAGACACGGCCTTCAATCGGGGCGAGGCCCATCGGGAAGGAGTAGCGGGAATAGCCATAGGCTGGCTTATAAACAAACAGGTAATCGCCGACTTCGAGGGTCGGTTTCATCGATCCTGACGGGATGTTAAACGGCTCGAATAAAAATGTGCGGATGACCAGGGCCAGAATGACGGCAATCACTGCGGTACGGAAAAACTCGGTCCATTCTTCGCGGGCGCTCATCGGCGGTTCATGCTTTTCTTCCGCCGCGGCCTCGACCTCTTCAATCTCTGTGTCTTTTTGCTTAGCCATTAATGCCTTTTACTCAATATCAAACGGATTGGCCAGCCCCTTTTCATGCGCAGGTCTCAATTATAACCAGTGCCTTTGCCAGCGGCGGCTCGTCAGTCAACGTTAAATGGACCACAGCTTTGTGTCCCGGCGGGGTCATCGCATCAAGACGCGCCTTAGCGCCACCGGTTAAAACCAGATCCGGTTTGCCGTTACGGTCATTCACAACACCGATATCGCGCATATACACGCCATGATTAAACCCGGTCCCCAGCGCCTTGGACATTGCTTCCTTGGCGGCAAAGCGTTTGGCATAGGTGTCCGTGTGCCGTCCCGCGCCGCGCCGCCGTTCCGCTTTTTCTTTTTCGACTTGGGTAAAGCAGCGGTCTATAAAGCGGCTGCCGTGGCGGTCCAAAACCTTTTCCACCCGGCGGATATCGATCAGATCGCTGCCTATGCCAATAATCATCTGACGTTTTTCCTGTTTTTTTTCCGGCGGAGGCGCAATCTCTGGAGCCGGTAAGCCCGGCGCGCCGCCCGCACCGGATAATATAATACGGCGTACGCCACAGGCCAGCATAAAAATGCGCAGAGATAACCGCCGATCACAAGCGGCAATAACAGCTGCAGCGGGTGGGCGAACAGGTATTTTAAGAACGCCCAGCTATCGCCCTGTAGATATGCCGCATCCATGCCGCCCGCAAACTCGGTTTCAAAGCCGGCAAGCCCAAGGATGAAAGTCCCGAGCTTATAGCTCAGCCAGAACATGAACGGGAATGTTGACGGGTTGCCCAAAGCCGTCCCGATAAACCCGGCCAGCAAATTACCGCGGATCAGCCAGGACAGGAAAATCGCCTGCGCAAAATGCGTTCCCAGGAACGGCGACCAGGAAACCGCCGCCCCGGCAGCCAGCCCGGCGGTAATCTTATAAGTGGAGTCCCCGGTGCGGAAAATGCGGTGGCGGTAATAATGAAAGGTCCGGCGCCAGCCTTGCGAAGGCCAGACGGCTTCTTTTACCCGCAGCCCAAAATCTCTTTTTTTGCCCCGCTTGAAAATTGCCATCAGACTACGGTCCTGTCTTTAGATTTTCTACTAGCGTCCCCGCGCCCGGTCGACAGTCGCGATCTGCGGCGTCGCCCGCAGGGCGGCAATAATATTGTTCAGATGTTTGGTATCGGTGACATAAACGTCAATCAGCATGTCCCAGAAATCAAGGCTGCGGCTGGTGATTTTCAGGTTTGTAATATTCCCGCCATTGCGCCCGATCACGGTCGATAATGTGCCGAGCGCCCCCGGCTCGTTCGAGATCACGACATCAAGCCGCCCGACATGGGCTTCGGGCGAGTCCGGCCCTTCGTCCCATGATACATCGAGCCAGCGTTCCGGCGTATCGGCGAAATTCTCCAGCGTATCGCAATCAATGGTGTGGATCGTCACGCCTTTTCCCGTGGTCACGATGCCGACAATCCTGTCCCCCGGCAGCGGGTGGCAGCAGCGGGCAAAATGCATTGCCATACCGGCGATCAGGCCCTTGATCGGCAGCGGTTTGCCTTCATCACGTTTGCCGCCTGACGGAATATTCGGCTGCACTTCGGCATCGGTCGGTTTTTTCGGAATTTCGGATTTATGGCCGGGGAAGATCGCCTTGAAGACTTCACGCGCGACAATATTACCCGAACCGATCCCGGCGAAAATATCATCAACTTCGTCCATGCGGAACTGGCTGACTACCCCGGCAACGGCTTTATCGGTGTATTGGTAGCCTTCCTGGTGGAAGACTTTTTCGAGCATCGCCTTGCCGAGGATCACATATTCGCCGCGCTGCTGCTGGCGGATATAACGGCGGATGTGCGAGCGCGCCTTACCCGTCACCACGAACCGTTCCCAGGTCGGGGACGGGGTCTGGTTTTTCGCGGTGATGATTTCAACCTGGTCCCCGTTGCTCAGCTTGGAGTTCAGCGGGGCAATCCGGCCGTTGATCTTCGAGCCGACACATTTATCGCCGACCGCCGAGTGCACGGCATAGGCAAAATCAATCGGGGTTGCTCCGCTCGGCAGTTCGATCAGGTCGCCTTTGGGCGAGAATACATAGACCTGGTCCTGGAACAGCTCCATCTTGGTGTTCTCAAGGAACTCTTCGGGTTTGGCTTCCTGCTCGATAATATCCAAAAGCTCGCGCATCCAGCGAAACTGTTTGATATCCTTGATGTCGCCTTTTTTCTGGCCTTCCTTATAGGCCCAGTGGGCGGCAACCCCGAGATCGGCTTCTTCGTGCATTTGCCGCGTACGGATCTGGATTTCAATCCGCTGGTTTTCAGGACCGATAACCGTGGTATGGATCGAGCGGTAGCCGTTAGGTTTCGGGGTAGAGATGTAATCCTTAAAGCGTCCCGGCACCGTCGGGAAGTGGCTATGAATAACACCCAGCACGTGATAGCACTGGTCCATCGTATCGACGACGACGCGGAAGGCCATAATATCGGATAGCTGTTCGAAGGAGACGTTTTTGCGCTGCATCTTGCGCCAGATCGAATAGCGGGTTTTTTCCCGGCCCGTCACTTCGGCTTCGATCCCGGCATCTTTTAAAACATCGGTCAGCGAGGTAATAATCGTTTTAACGATCGTATTGCCTTCCTTACGCAGGAAGGACAGGCGGTTGGTGATACTTTCCCGCGCTTCCGGGTTCAGATGCCCGAAGGCGAGGTCTTCCAGCTCTTCCTTGACCTTGTGCAAACCGATCCGCTCGGCCAGCGGAGCATAAATCTCAATGGTTTCCCTGGCGATGCGGCGGCGCTTTTCCGGTTTGTTGAAATGATGCAGCGTACGCATATTATGCAGCCGGTCGGCCAGCTTGACCAGCAGCACCCGGATATCTTCGGACATGGCCAGCACAAGTTTGCGGAAATTTTCCGCCTGTTTGCCTTCGACGGTCTGGCTTTCGATCCGGGTCAGTTTTGAAACGCCGTTGACCAGCGTGGCGACTTCTTCGCTAAATTCCTTTTTCAGATCGTTAAAGGTCGCATCGGTATCTTCGAGCGTATCATGCAGGATCGCCGTCACAATCGTCGCCGTGTCCAGGCGCATATCAGCCAGGATCGCCGCGACTTCAACCGGGTGCGTGTAATAAGGCTCACCCGAAGCGCGGGTCTGATCGCCGTGCTTTTCCTTGGCAAAATCATAAGCGCGCTCGATCATCCCGGCATCAAGACCGGGATTATAGGCTTTCATCTGTTCGATCAGATCGGTGCGTTCAATCATGTACTTCTTCAGGCCTGTCGTTTCCTACAGGATAAAGATATTAACCATATATGCCGGGAAAGTCGTGTAAAAAAGGCCGGTTGTGCAACCGGCCTGTATAAAACGGGGTACGCTTAAATAAAAAGCTTAGAGATCTTCGTCAATCAGGCCGCCGGCCAGATCTTCGAGTGAAGAATCGAGATCATCATCGTCATCATCAATGTCTTCGTAAGCCGGGCCTGCGCTTTGGGCGGCAATGGCATTCCATTCTTCTTCACCCTGCATGGAATCGATAACGTCTTCTGTATCGTCCATTTCGATGACGCGCTGGTGGTTTTTAACCAGCTCTTCCTTCAGGTCTTCGACATCAACTTTTTCTTCGGCAATTTCCCGCAGGGAAACGACCGGGTTTTTATCGTTGTCGCGGTCAACCAGCAGAGCGGCGCCGGAACCGATTTTGCGGGCGCGCTGGGCAGCCACCATTACCAGTTCGAACCGGTTGGGGAGCTTTTCTACGCAATCTTCAACTGTCACGCGGGCCATGGCATATCCTTTTTAGCTTGTTTAAAATCTTGCACGGTGCGGTCCGTTATAAGAAGTTTCCCCGCCAAAAGCAAGCAATAATCAGGGGTCCCGCCCAGCCTTTCAAAATTTGCATAGCTGATATATTAAGTAACCCTAATATAATACTTTGCTTTTTTGTATTAGTGGTTTATTATATTAGATATATCTAAATTTAAACGCGTACGACTTTTTAAAACCAAACAATTTTGAAGGATAAAGATCATGAGCAAAAAGCAAAAACCGTGTATTCCGTTTTATGAAGAAGAAAAGCTGGCGCTGTTTATTGACGGCTCCAATCTTTACGCCGCCGCCAAGGCGCTGGAGTTTGATATTGATTATAAATTGCTGCTGAGCTGGGCCGCCGAGCGCGGACGGCTTGTGCGGGCGTTTTATTACACCGCGCTGATCGAGGACCAGGAATATTCCCCGATCCGCCCGCTGGTTGACTGGCTGGATTACAACGGCTACAGCATGGTCACCAAGCCGACCAAGGAATTTGTCGACGCGCAGGGCCGCCGCAAAATCAAGGGCAACATGGATATCGAGCTGGCCATCGATATGATGGAACTGGCAGACCATGTCGATCATATCATGCTGTTTTCCGGCGACGGCGATTTTCGCCGCCTGATCGAAGCGGTACAGCGCAAAGGCGTTCGCGTTACAGTTGTTAGCACGATTAAATCAAGCCCGCCGATGGTGGCGGACGAGCTGCGCCGTCAGGCCGATCATTTCCTGGAACTGGATGTCCTTGCCAATTACATCCAGCGCGAAAACGGCAACGGGATGCACGGCTATGATGACGAACGGCAGCCTGAAACAATCAACGCGTAACGCTATGGCTGGATACGCATGAGATTGGATGCTATAGTCCGCTCATGCTTTGTCCTTCTGAACATTGTGATTTATGTCCCCGGCTGGCGGCTTTTCGCGCCGACAACCGGCTCAAATTTCCGGATCAGTTCAACGCCCCGGTCCCCTCGTTCGGACCGCAGGAGGCTGCGCTGCTTATTGTCGGGCTGGCGCCGGGGCTGCGCGGGGCGAATTTTTCCGGGCGGCCTTTTACCGGGGATTATGCCGGCGATCTTCTTTATGCCACGCTGCTGAAATTTGGGTTCGCCGAAGGCACATACGGCGCGCATAAAGATGACGGGCTAAAACTTACCGGTTGCCGGATCACGAATGCGGTGCGCTGCGTCCCACCCGAGAACAAGCCCACCGGGCCGGAAATCAAAACCTGCCAGCCTTTTTTGGCAAGCGAACTGAAAAATCTGCCGAACCTGCGGATGATTCTCGCACTCGGTAAAATCGCGCATGATGCTGTTATCCGCACCACAGGGCATAAATTATCCGCTTTCAAATTCGCGCATGGCGCGCTGCATGACCTGGGGAACGGGATTAAACTCGCCAACAGCTATCACTGCTCGCGCTATAACACGAATACAGGGCGGCTGACCGAAGCTATGTTCGAAGATGTGTTTGCGATGATTAAAGGCGAGATGACGTAAGCGCTCAGGCTATTTTAGGCGCATTGCCTTTCAGCACATAGTCAACTGCCCGTTCAATCTGCTGGCCGTTTTTCAGATCGACCAAAGTAATTGTTTCCGTTCCGGCGATGACGTTGACAACGGGTATCGCATTATAATGCTCCCCATAAAAATCGCGGGCAACAGACGGGACGATCGGACGGGTACTCTCTTCTTTGGTTTCCCAGTCCTGGCTGACCGCGACAACCATCCCTTCGCCTTGTGCCAGTTCGGCGATAGTCCTGGTCCCCTGTACGCGCTGTTCAAAGACCGTCCGGAAAGCCAGTTGTTTTTCAGCCGTCCGTGCCCCATAGGAACAAACAGCGCCCTTCACAGGCTTGATAACTTCTTTTTGCCCGTTATCATGAGTCCATTCAAGCTCGACCAGCTTGTCAGACTGCGCCTGAATATCGGACGGGCCGTAAGCTTCGGAGACCAGATCGAGCGCTTCGCCGCTCTCCAGTGCCTGCACAAATTTTTCCGACAGGCCCTCTTTATCAAGATTATAGCGTTTCACAAGCTTTGCGGCATTTTCGAATTGCTCTGTCAATGTTTTGCCCTGAAGCATCACCATTACGGCTGTGCCCTTGCCGTTATCCTGGCCTTTAGGCGCAATTTTTTCAGCCTTGTCCCCGGCATGTTTGGCCGGGTTTCTGAAAATCCTGTGATGCGGGGAAATATTATCGAGAATCAGGCGGACGTCCGGACGGCGCGGCGTTTTCGGCAGTTCAGCGCCAACTGTCTGCAGGATCAGTTTTACCCGCCAATACAGATCGTCCGCGGCAGAAACTTTTTCATCCCAGCTTTTTGGCCAGCTTTTCGGGTCATCCATTTGCAAAGACATTTGATGCCTCATTCCGTTGAAATGAAAGCAGATTATATTAATTTACATATCATTGCAAGAAAAATATATGTCTAAGGCCCGACTTCGCTGGCGGTCTTTTCGCGTTTGCGCAGCAGCTTGTTGAGCGCATAAATATAAGCCCGCGCCGAAGCCACCATCGTATCGACATCGGCGCTTTGCCCCATGGCGGTACGGCCTTTTTCCTCAAGCTTCACGGTCACTTCAGCCTGCGCATCGGTGCCGCCGGTCACGGCATGTACCTGGTAAAGCGGCAGGTCGGCATCCGGGTGCGGATAAATTTCTCGGATAGCGTTAAAGATCGCATCGACCGGGCCGTTACCGTCGGCACGGGCCTGCTTTTCTTCGCCGTCAACTTCGAGCGTGATATCCGCGCTTTGTCCGTCTGAGCCTGCATGAACGGTCAGGGAGACAAATTTGATTTTCTCGTAGAGCGCACCGTCATCGCCAAGCAGCGCCACGATATCTTCATCAAAGACCGTTTTCTTGCGGTCTGCCAGATCCTTGAAGCGCTTGAAGGCATCCTGAAATGCGTTATCGCCGAGGGTATAGCCCATCTCTTCGAGCTTATTTTTAAACGCATGACGGCCCGAATGTTTGCCGAGCACAATTTCGGATTTGTGCAGGCCCACAGATGCCGGGGTCATGATTTCATAGGTCTTTTCGTTTTTCAGCATCCCGTCCTGGTGAATGCCGCTTTCATGGGCGAAAGCGTTCGCGCCGACAATCGCCTTGTTCGGCTGGACGGCAAAGCCGGTGATGCTGGAGAGCGTCCGCGAAGCAGAGGTAATCATGCTCGTATCGATCCCGGTTTCAAAGGGCAGCATATCCGGACGGGTGCGCATCGCCATGACAATCTCTTCCATCGCCGCGTTCCCGGCGCGCTCGCCGATCCCGTTGATCGTACATTCGGCCTGCCGCGCCCCGGCGCTGATCCCGGCCAGGGAGTTGGCTACAGCCAGGCCCATATCGTTGTGACAGTGCACGGAAAAGATCGCTTTATCCGCGTTCGGCACCCGGTTTAAAACCATCGCGAACATTTCGGCATATTCTTCGGGCACGGCATAGCCGACCGTATCCGGCAGATTAATCGTGGTAGCGCCCGCCTTGATCGCGGTTTCCACGCACGCGCACAGGAAATCGTCTTCGGTGCGGGTAGCGTCTTCTGCGGACCATTCGACGTCATCGGTAAATTTCCGCGCCGTGGTCACACTTTGCGCGACCGCTTCAAGAACCGCTTCCGGCGGCATTTGCAGTTTGAACTGCATATGCAGCGGCGAAGTGGAAATAAACGTATGGATGCGTTTTCTTTTCGCAGGCTTCAGCGCTTCGGCAGACGCTTCGATATCGGCGGTCTTGGCCCGGCACAGCCCAGCTACAGTCGCATTCCTTACCCGCTTTGCCACTTCGTTGA
This sequence comes from Rhodospirillales bacterium, assembly GCA_020638155.1. Taxonomy (GTDB): domain Bacteria; phylum Pseudomonadota; class Alphaproteobacteria; order Micavibrionales; family Micavibrionaceae; genus UM-FILTER-47-13. The sequence goes on along the minus strand of JACKJB010000007.1, from coordinate 2,880 downwards.
CGGATTCAAAATCGCCTTGCGAGGCAATCGGGAACCCGGCTTCGATCACATCGACCCCCATCCGGTCGAGTACTTCGGCCATACGCAGTTTTTCTTCGAGATGCATCGAGCATCCGGGCGATTGTTCGCCGTCGCGTAAGGTCGTATCGAATATAATAATGCGGTCTGTGCTCATGGTGATCCTACTGTTTTTGTTACTATGCTGGGTTTTCAGGAATAGATGCAAGGTGAAAATCGCCTGATGAAATCAGGGATTTTCTATAGAAGTCGTAGCGATAGGGTGGATCGCGGCGTATGCATTACGCCCCCGCTTTCAGGTCGCGGGCTTCATCGACCAGCATGACCGGAATGCCTTCGCGGATCGGGAAGGCGAGGCCTGCCTGCTCGGAAATCAGTTCCTGCGCGTCGGCATCATAGCGCAGCGGCGTATGCGTGACCGGGCAAACAAGAATTTCCAGCAATTTCGGGTCAACTTCTGTCATGGTGAATCGGTTATAAGCGATCAAAAGCGATATGGCAAACTTAAAAAAGTGTTTTAATGGCACCCGCCGCCACAGCAGCCTTTGCCGTCGCGGATTGCCATTTCCAGCATGGTCATGAACATTTCGGCGCGGGTGTGGCAGCAGCCTGCTTCTAACAGCGCCTGCTTTTCATTCGGGCCGAACGGGCAGATCATCGACAGGCAGGTCACCAGTTTCTGGTCAACCGCCCCTTCTATCGTTTCCCATTCACAGGATAGGTTGTTCTGGTGGAAATAATCTTCCAGCAGACCGCGCAGCCGGTCCCGGTCAAGCCCGAGACAGGATTCCAGCGCCCGGTCTTTTTCATACGGGCCCCAATCGGCGGCAACTTGGCGATATCCACCAGGTGATAGTGGCAGCTCTTCAGTGATTTTAAACCGGCTGATCCCGGTCAGGGTAATCAGGTAGCGCCCGTCTTCAGTTTCTTCAAATGCCGTAATCCGCCCGGCGCAGCCGACATCGAACAGGTCCGGGGAAGCCTGCATTTCCTCGGCTTCGTTTTCACGCGGCTGGATCATGCCGATCAACCGCTCGCCCTTTAAACAATCATCGACCATCGCGATATAGCGCGGCTCAAAAATATTGAGCGGCAAATGGCCAGACGGCAGCAGTAAAACCCCGCTGAGCGGAAAGACCGGAATATGATCCGGCAATGTCATCTGATCTGGGTTTTGTCCTGCGGCCATGGCGGTCATTTTTGTTTTTGATGGTTCTGAAAAGATATAGTGTTTTTCGTGGTCCTGTCCAGTCAGACTCTCTTTAACTTACCCCTCTCCCTTCAGGGAGAGGGTTGTGCAGGCTTGGTGAAGCAGCGCTGAACCTAGCCGAAGCTGGGTGAGGGGATTACGGATTTTCCCTCACCCACTCAGCCAGCGGTTTTTCTAAGTAGAAAAACCGGGCCTCATTGCCCTCTCCCTGAAGGGAGAGGGGGTATATGGGGATTAAGATACATCAGGAAAACAGCACGGCCGATAATTTACGCCGCCCTTCGGCTGCGAGCGGATCAGCGAAACCAAGCGCTTCGAAAAATTTCAATAGCTGCAGGCGCGCCTTATCGTCTTCCCATTTACGGTCGCGGCGGACGATCTCGACCAGCTCGTCAATCGCCCGCTCCTTTTCCCCGGCAGAAAAAAGCCCGACCGCCAGATCAAACCGCGCCGCATGATCGGCCGGGTTTTTCGCGAGCTTTTCTTCCAGATGAGAAAAATCATGGACCGGGACATCCATTGCCAACTCCAGCGCGGTTTTGGCCGCCGCGAATGCGGCATCGCCGCTGATGGCGTCCGGGACGTTGTTAATCATTTCCTGCGCATGTTCGGCCTGGCCCGCCGCGATAAAGGTGCGGATCAGCCCGGCATAGGCCTGCGCGTTCTGTTCGTCTTCGCCCAGCACCTGGACATAAAGCCCCTGTGCCAGGTCGAGATCGCCTGCGCTCAGGGCCTGCGCGGCCTCGCTTAAAGCCTGCGGGATGTCGAGCGCATCGGGTCTTGCCTGCCGGGCCATTTCAATCATCTGGTCGATGAACGATTTTAATTCGCCCGGCGCTTTAACGCCGACAAACGCATTGACCGGCTGGCCGCCGAAAAAGGCGAACACCATCGGCACGGACTGCACCCGCAAAGCCTGCGCCAGTTCAGGGTTTTCATCAATATTGACTTTGGCCATGCGGATTTTGCCGCCGGCCTGTGTCACAGCTTGTTCCAACATCGGGCCAAGCTGCTTGCACGGGCCGCACCACGGCGCCCAGAAATCAACCAGGATCGGCGTATCGATCGATCCGCGCATGACTTTGTCTTCGAAATCGGCCGTGCCGACATCAAAGATCAGGTCGTTATTATTGGCTGCGCCCGCGGGCTGGTCCTGGTTGATGAGCATTGCTATATTCCTTTTTCTTACGCGTCTTCATTCATATTAATCCGGTGCCGCCTGTTTCAGGTCGATGATCTGCGGCTCGTGATCGTGGGCGCGGATGAACTTTAGCAGATCATCAGGCTTAAGCCCTACTGTAAAATGATTTTCCATCGGGTGATAACACACCGTTTCCGCCGCCATCATGTCCTGATCGAGAAAGATTTCAACCTCTCCGGCTTTATCATTCATAATGGAGAAAGGACACACCGATCCGGGACGTACGCCCAGATACTGCCACAGCCGCTCCGCCGATCCGAACGATAACCGCCCGGAATCCAGCAGGACGGGAAGCTTTTTCATATCGATCATCGTATCGTTCCCGGCCACGACGAGATAATTCTGCTTTTTCTTATCGCGCAAAAACAGGTTGCGGCAGGCCAGGCCGTCGATCTGCCTGTCGATTTTGCTGCTCTCCGCCACGGTAAAGACCGGCACGTGCTCGTGCAGG
>JACKJB010000006.1 GCA_020638155.1 Rhodospirillales bacterium | reverse complement strand
TCAGTAGGAATTATGCGTAACATACCCATAGTGCTGGGCATTGCGCGATCATCGCGCAATGCCCAACTCTCTTCCGCCGCCGGCACCCCTAAAACGGAGCAGATGACGGCGGAGCTTAAGCATAAAATTTTTGAACGGGACGACCATACCTGCCAGTGTTGCGGGTTCAGGTCGGCCAAGTATCAGGATATTCATTTCGTTAACGGGATGAGGACGGATACGCGGCCGGAAAATATGGTGACGAGCTGTATTTTTTGTCATCAGTGCTTCAATCTGGATGAGGTCAGCGCGATGCGTTCCGGGGTGCTGATCTGGCTGCCTGAACTTACGCAGGCGCAGCTGCATCATATTTCCCGCGCGATTTATGTTGCGCGGATTTCGCAAGGGCCCATTGCCGATGCGGCAAGACGCTCGCTCGATGTGTTGATGCAGCGGCGCGAGGAAATGCGGAGCCGTTTGGGCACTGACGATCCGTACATCCTGTCGATGGTACTAAAGGATTATATCAGTCCAAAAAGCTATGAATCGCGGGTCGAAAAGCTGGATGGTATTCGTCTGTTCCCGCTTGACCGTCGCATTATCCGGGAATCGGATCTCGAATTTAATCAGTTCCCGCAGATTCTGGCCTATTGGCGGTCCAAGGATGGCCCGTTTGGTGGCAAGATCCCCAAAGAGTGGATAACGCTCTATGCTCAGGCAAAAGCGGCGGCATAGGTGTAAATATGGAATATAAACCCGGCAAAGCATGATTTTTGCCTTGAAAAGAAGTAACACAACTATTTCCCCTGCCCCGTAAACCATATATTATTGCTAGAACAAACAAGGGTCTTATCGCACTAACGGCATTCGCGTTTTATGAATTGGTTCTTTAAATTTATCGTTCCGTTCCAGACTTTCTTTCGGCAGTCGATTGAGAGCTTTATCATGCTGGAAACCAGCGATGATAACTACTCACTTGTGGCCAAGGACGGGTCGCTGATTACTTACCTGAAGGTTGACGGCAGCCGCCAGGTGATCGGGGAGCAGGAATACCAGCACCTGGTCGAAGGGGCGACGATCAAGATCGGTGCCCGGTTCGACCGGCGCGGCCACGCCATGCAGGTTTATTTCGTCCGCGATCCAACCCGGATCGAACCGTACCTGAAGCAGATGGTGGCACCGAGCCGTAAAGCAGCTGAAAATGCCGGGCTTGATCTGGACGATGTATTCAGGGAACGGGTGCGGCACTTATCGACATACCTGACTTATGAAGAATGTTATTTCGTGCTTTGGACGCGGGCATCGATCCTGACCAAGAGCGAAATCAAGCGGGCCGCCAAGGAGTCGAAGGCCAAAAAATGGCTGAACGCGGGCTATGCGCAATATCCGCTGGCGGCGCTTGATGCGTTGCGGACGCGTCATAAAAGTTATATTTCGGCTGTCACCGCAGCGCTTGACGAGCTGGGTATCAAAAGTGAAATGATGGAAGTTCACGATGCCCTGCGCGCCGTACGTGATAATATGTTCCCGGGCAAGACCAATCATAACTGGAAAGTCTGCCTGCCGGGAGATCCAATTCCGCCCCGTGCGCCGCACAGTTCCCGTGATATGTCCGAAATTATGTGGCCGCCGCTTTCACAGCAGATTGCAGTAGGTGATGCAACCATACTGGGCCGCAGCATTTGCCAGATCGGCGATATGTACTGGGGCGGGGCTGATATGACGCTGGGGCCGATGGATGCGATGCCGTTTTCGATGCTGCTGAACAGGCTGTTTGAAGCGGATATCCCCTGGCGGATCTCATTCCTGCTCGAAGGTGGAGGGGCTTCAGGAACGGCCTTCCGGGCTTTTGCCGCAACGATTATGGGGGTAACCAATTCCCTGAATAAACAGATTAAGTTCTCTTTGGAAGGACTTGAAATTCTCTCCCGCCGGGAACCGGTGGTCAAACTGCGGGTATCTTTCGCAACATGGGCACCCGCAACCGGGGATATGACTGAAATTGAAAACCGCTTATCGACCCTGATTCAGTCGGTTGAAAGCTGGGGGTATTGCCAGGTCAGCGAATATTCAGGCGATGCGCTGGACTGTATTTTCTCTTCTGCGATGGGGATTCATTGTGGCGGGACGGCCCCTGCCGCCGTGGCACCGATGTTTGAGGTCATGAAACTCGTCCCGTGGCAGCGTCCCTCAAGCCCGTTCGATGTCGGGGCGATTTTGCTGCGGACGCCGGATGGAAAATTATGGCCGTATCAGACCGGGACCAATGTCACTACGACATGGTTTGACCTGGTATTCGCGCAGCCTGGTGCCGGTAAATCGGTGCTGCTGAATACATTGAACCTTGGGACGTGTCTGTCCCCGGGGATCAGTAAGCTGCCTTATGTTGCCGTGATTGATATTGGACCGTCTTCTTCGGGGATGATCTCGCTGATTAAGGAGGCGCTGCCGCAAAACCGTCAGCACGAAGCAACCTATTACCGTCTCCAGATGGCGCACCAGTTCGCCGTGAACCCGTTCGATACCCAGCTTGGCTGCCGTTATCCGCTGATTGATGAGCGCAGCTATCTCGTTGAGCTTTTAACGCTGCTTTGTACGCCGGCCGGGCATGAAAAGCCGTATGACGGGATCCAGCAGCTGGCCGGGCTATGCGTTGATGAGATGTATCGCTGGCGGGATGACTCTGCCGCTAACGCGGAACCAAGACCGTTTCTTGCCCGGCTCGATCCGGAGATTGACGATGCGCTGGCGAAATATAACGTGCATTTGCCGACGGACCCTTATTGGTGGGATGTGGTCGATAAAATGTATGATTTGGGCGAATATCATATTGCTATTCTGGCGCAGCGTCACGCCGCACCGACCATCAGTGATGCGATCACGGCATCACGCCGCCCGCAAATTCGGTCCTTGCTCGAAGAAACCTCGGTCGGGTTTAGTGCTGAAACGGTGATTAATGCGTTCGAACGGATGATTACTTCGGCGATCCGTGAATTTCCTATTCTGTCCTCGGTAACGCAGTTTGATGTCAGTGACAGCCGGGTCTGTTCGCTTGACCTGATGGATGTGGCGCCGCAGGGCGATGAAGTTGCCGACCGGCAGACATCCATCATGTATATGCTGTCCCGTCACGTACTGGTCCGTAACTGGTGGATCGGGCCGGAAGCGCTGCAATTCATGCCGGAAAAATACCGCCCGTATCACGAAGCCAAGCTTCAGGATATTATGGAGACGCCCAAGCGGCTTTGTTACGATGAATTTCACAGGACCAGTAAATCCGGCTCCGTCCGGGCGCAGTTGATCCGTGACGTTCGTGAAGGCCGGAAGCGCGGCGTACAGATTACGCTCGCCTCACAGCTTCTCGATGACTTCGACCAGGATATGATTGATCTGGCAACCGGGGTCTGGGTTCTGGGGTCTGCGATTTCCGAGTCCGCGGTTGAGAATGTCCGCGAACGTTTCGGCCTGTCGGAAACGGCAAGGGAAATTATCCGCTATAAACTGACCGGTCCGAAAGCCCACGGGGCGCCCGTGCTTTTCGTTCTTGGGACGACGGAAGGGCGTTACGAGCAATTCCTGTATAATACGCTGGGTCCTATTGAACTGTGGGCCCTGTCAACGTCGTCTGAAGACGTGGCGATCCGCAACCGGCTTTATAACCGGCTTGGGGCCGGGCGGGCGAGGCAGATTCTTGCCACGGCCTTCCCCGGCGGCAGTGCGCGAAACGATATCAAGCGCCGGGTTATGATGAAAAGTGAGTCGGAAAAAGAATCCCGTACCGCCCTGACCAGTGCCGTAATCGAGGAAATTGTCGAAGAGCTGGTTAATAAGTCCATAGAAGCGGATGAAGCCCGGGAGCGGGAGAAATATAAACGCGCTGTTGCAAAGTCATAAGGATTTATTCATGAGTGATATTGCCAGGCACGGTAACAACAGCGACGATGAAAAAAATGTTGCCAAACGCATCGAAGAACGCGATGCGGAAAAGAAAAAAAAGAAAAAGATGATCCTGGGCGGGATCGGCGCCTTTTTGCTTCTGATCGTTATTTACGGCCTTCAGCCGCTTGTTGCGGGACCGGTATACGGTATTTGTAAAACCTATCTTGAAACCAGGTTGCGCTATCCTGGGACAATACGGGTTGTGCAATATGATGAGTTCGGCCCGGTTTTACGGATTTTCTACCGTTACACTGACGAGTTCGGTGGATCGCGCTCGGAAATGATCGAATGTATCGTGGCGCCGGATACAACGCAGGGCTATGCGCTCCGGGACATCAAGATTAACCGTAAATCCATAGACCCTGAAGAACTGGCCCTGTTTAATTCGACCATACCCGGTGTTGTGCTGGCCGAACCGGATTTACGGATCCCCCCTGAAAATAAAGGCGGACTTGAAGGGTTGAAAGTCGATTAATCCAGCAAAACGGAGAGACCGATGGGCACGGTAAGATTATTTACGGCCTTGCCCGTACCGGAACAGGCGAAAACCATTTTGGATGCGTTACCGCGTGGCGTGCTTGATGCGAGATGGACCCACCCGGATGATCTGCATATTACGCTGCGTTTTCTGGGCGATGTTGAAGCCGCCGCCGTGCCGGGTATTATTGAAAGGCTGGATCGTGTCCGGCGGTCTTCGTTCCATGTGACATTGTCCGGCTTGGGCTTTTTCAATACAGCGCATCAGACTGTTTTGTGGGCCGGGGTGGGAAGTACCCGCAAAATAACCGCGCTTTGCGCAGAGATCAACGAACAACTCGAACCGCTTGGCTTTGATATGCCGCACAAGCCGTATATTCCCCACATGACAGTGGCCCGGCTCAATAAGAACCGGTCCGTAGAACAGTACTGTGCCGTTCATGAAAACAAGGTTCGGCTGGACTGGCGAGCGTCCGTGTTTCATCTGTATTGCTCCGGTGATATGAACGAAAATGCAGGCCGTTATAGGGTCTTGCAGAGCTATGCGCTGGGATAACGCGAATTTGTAATCTGGGCGAACTCTTTGGTATAATAAAGTAAGTTAAAAAGGCGTTATTTTATAAAGTAAGAGCGTGTGTGATGGCCAAAAAAGAAAAGTCCATGCTGGAAGGGGAGCGGGTAATTCCTGAAAATGTACCGCTTAATCCTGATCTGATCTCTGAAATGCTGATTGATATTGCCGTGAACAAGGACTCGGATGTCTGGGTTTGTCATGACAAACCGTTCCCGGCCGTACTCGAATGGGTGGAATATGACCCGGAAGAGGCAAGGCTTGTCTTTATAACCAAAGGCGGACGCCTGAATGACTTCGGTATTGAGATCGGGCCTGTCATGGCGAAATACCTGGTAAAGGCTCGTGAAGCGGATGTGTATTTGATCGCTGACGACAAAATACAGGACTATATAAAAGTGCCGCTCGTCTTGCCGGCATCTGTTCATTAGGAGGGTAAAATGGTTTTTGGCATGATCGGTGATATGTTGACGCAAGGTGCAGAGCGAATGTACATGCAGAATGCCGGTTTAACCCCGGGACAGATCGACCAAATCGATTACTTGAAAGAACGGTATCCTGCGGTCCAGGAAATGAGCCTGCAGCAACTGCTCGACAATCCGGCTCTCGAATCCGCAAAAAGAGAAGTCTTCAGTTTATTTAACGATAAGGATCTCTCTGAAAAATTCGCGAAGCAAATGCAGGAAGACCCGTCCCTGGTTGACCGGGTCAATTACCTGATTTTAGAAGAGCCTGACAAAATATCACCAATGCTGGCCGAGATCAGGGAAAATCCCGACGGGATTAAAGATATCCTGAACGAAAAAGTGACCGTGCAGCAGGCCCAGCAGGCGCAAACCCTGCTCCAGGAACAAAAAAGTAATCCTATGGGGAACATGGGACAGCAATTTTCCCAGCTGCTTGGAAACTTTAATCTTGATAACTTTTCAATGGAGAATATCGGGGAAATGCTGCTGGCGATCGTCAAAGGCATTTACGGTATTGCCGAAGGGTTGATCGGTGGCATTTCCAAATTTGCCCGGAGCGATGAAATGGTTGCGACAGGAAACGGTCTGGGCACGGATCGCAGCCCGCTGCAAAAAATGGGAGTGATCTCTGATAATCCGGATGTCAAAGTCCATGTGGAAACCCCGGAAGGCGTTATGACTGCGTCCTTATCAGACCTGAACAAGCCGCAAACGGCCCCCGGACCGCAGGAGCCCGGTTTTGATCCGAACAAAAACAATCCGAATATGACACCCGGCGGCGGAATGGTTGTCTGATAACCGGGTGCTTATTGATTGCGGGTCAGGAAAATGGAAGCCTGTAACAGGGGTGTTTTTCAGGAAAATTAATCAAGCCAGTTCGTCGGCAGGTCGTATTCGATCCCCAGCCGGAATTCATGGGAGCTGTATTCAACATCATAGCTGTCAACTTCGAGATCGTTCGCGCCGATATAACGGTAGTTCGTTGTCAGCGCCGTATCCGGGTTCAGGCGGTATTTCAGGCCACCCCCGAGGGACCAGGCAAAGCCAAGGGAATCATCCGTGGCATTCGGCAAAAGCCCGCTGGTGTCGTAAATCTGTGTTTCATGTGAGGCAAGCCCCAAACCGGCAGTCAGGAAAGGCTGGAAGTTTTTCCAGGTCCAGTCGATGTCATAATATAAATTCATCATGTAAAGCCAGGTTTGCGTCTCGCCGCCGAGCTTGAAGGTATTCGCTGTAGCATTGCGGAAATTCACTCTGTCCATTTCTGCGCTGCGGTGTGAAATTTCCGCTTCAAGCCGCCATTGCGGGGTCAGCCGGACTCCAAGGGCGCCTGCCAGGGTGAAGGTGTTTTTATTTTTGATCTCGCCTTCCTGGCTCATCGTACCTTCACTGAAATCATGATCGCCGGATGTGTTCAGCCCCATATATCCCGCAAGGTACAGGCGGCTGCTTTGCGCGTGTGCGGCCGTAGCGGCAACAACTGCGCAGACAAGGGTCAGGGCCAGAATTTTAAAACTATGCTTCATGATCGGCTGCCAGGACGGGAATGTCCGAAAACGGGGTGATCGCATTGAAATCAGAAGGGAAAAAAGAATCTTTCCCGGTAACCTTATTTTAAACAAAACAATGCCAACAAGCAAGACGCCGGTTTAAAAACCGGCGTCTCATAAAATTTTTATAAATCAGGGGTTTAAAAAACACCCTTAGGCGATCGGGGAGTCGACCTTGACAGGAAGATCGGCGGCAATCGGCTCGTCATCAAGCATTTCGATCATCCCGCTGGGCTGGATCGCGAAATTGGCGATGAACAGCGCGTTTGAATAAAACACAACGCCGTCGCACAGGTAAAAGCCCTGTTCGTTCTTGCCTTCATAGGTCGCCGGGCGGATCGTGCCTTCGACAACGGCACGGGTCTGATCGTCCATATCTTTGGGCATGTCAGGGTTGTCCAGATCTTCGGCAATCAGGAACGGCCCTTCTTCGCCGCGCACGAAATAACAGAAGAATTTCAGGTAATCGAGAACGTTTTCTTCGGTAATTTTCACCGGTGCCATAGCGTTGACTTCATGGATCGGCGGGGACGTCCCGTTCAGGCGGTACAGCTTGCCGTCGATCGTCAGGTAGAAAATATTGATGTTTTTAGGCATCCAGCCGGGATCTTTAACCCGGACCAGCACAACCCGCTCATAAAACGGCAACGCCCGCCAGCCAACCTGCGTGGTTTCCGGGTTTACCTTGAATTTGCCGTCGACAGGATTGATCTGCTCCAGAAAACCTGCCAGTTCGTCACCTGTTACCGGGTTCCAGTTATTGTCGTCGTACATGTACGATCCTTTTGTTTCGTTTCCGCCTGTAAATATATACAAGGCCTGATATCAGTCCCCTGCTATCTTGCCAGAGAAAACGGCAAGGGCAAGCCTTAACTTTCTGAAAACTTATGATTTTCAGCCCGTCAGGTCAAAGAAAATCTTTAGGGAAATTAAGGAAAAGCCGGTGCCAGCGTCCGAAAAGCCCGAAAGCCGGGGATTCCTGCGGATAACCGGATAAGCATGCAAAGATTGACAATATCCCGGAAACCCGTTATAACGCCCCGGTTTAAAGTTACTTTTATTAGAAAGACGGAGTGCCACGAGATGAAACGCACCTTTCAGCCCAGCCGCCTGGTTCGCAAACGCCGCCATGGTTTTCGTGCCCGTATGGCGACTAAAGTAGGCCGCGCCGTATTGGCCCGCCGCCGCGCCAAAGGCCGTAAGCGCCTGTGCGCTTAAGCAGGGAGGACCGGTCAGGACCGGTTAATCCCTTATGCAAGCCAGCAAAGAGCAAATAAAGACAGTGGGCCGCTTGAAAAAGCGGTCCGATTTTTTGCGTGTCCAGCGTGAAAACCGTAAATGGGTCTCCAAAAGCATGATTGTCCAGATCGCCCCGGCACCGGGTGCGCAGAGCCGTTATGGCATTACGGTGACAAAGCGCCTGAGTAAATCGGCGGTCGTGCGCAACCGCATCAAGCGCCGCCTGCGTGCCGCCGCCTGTGAAGTTCTCCCCGGTTTTAAGATTGATCCGGCGGACATTATCCTGATCGGTCGGCCTGATACGGAAACTCTTCCCTATGATACGTTGAAAAACGATCTGGCTTGGTGCCTGCGGAAATTGCGTGACCGTAAAGATGAGGTCCCGGGATGAAGGGAATCAGCCGCGCCGCCGTCCTGATTTTAAAGGCTCCGGTCCGGTTTTACCGGGCCGTTATTTCCCCGCTTCTGGGCCCGTCCTGCCGCTTTCACCCGACCTGTTCTGCCTATGCGCTCGAGGCGCTGGAGCGGCACGGGCCGCTGAAAGGGATGGTGCTGGCCCTGCGCCGGATTTTAAAGTGCCATCCCTGGTGCCATTGTAATTGGGATGATCCCGTGCCAAAGCGGTTTACGTGGGGGGATATATTCGGGTATAAACGCAGGCAGACTCCGCATAAATGTGACCGGAAGGTCCGTTAACCACTAGATGAAGCAGGAAAGGCGCACCGCCCCATGATGCAGCAGAACAACGATCAGATGCACCCGGATGATCTGAAAAACCTGATACTTTTTATCGTCCTCGCGCTGGGGGTATGGATGGTTTTCGATCATTTCCTGCTCAAGCCCAAGGTCGAAGCGCTGCGCACCGCACAGGAACAGCAGCAGGAAGCCTACCGCGACGCGGCGCAAGGGGGTGATGAGGGGCAGGCGCAAGCTCTGCGCGCCCGCGCAGAGGTTATTGCCGAAGGTCCGCGGATTAAGATTGAAACCGACAAGATTACCGGTTCTATCGCGCTGACCGGCGCCCGGATCGATGATGTCAGCCTGAATGATTATTTCCAGACCATGGAAAAAATTCGCAATGTGAACCTGATGTCGCCGATGGGTTCGTTCCACCCGCGCTATGCTGCTTTCGGCTGGGCGGACGATGCCAAGAAAATCAAGGTGCCGACCAAGAAAACCGTCTGGAAACTGGCGGAAGGCTCCCCGGACGTTCTGCGCCCGGACCAGCCGGTGACCCTGTATTGGGATAACGGTCAAGGCCTGCGGTTCGAGCGCGAGATCGGGGTTGATGATAATTACCTGTTTACAGTCAAACAGCGCCTTGTGAACACAGGGGATAAATATGTGTCCCTGTTCCCGTACGCGATCATGGTCCAGCATGGCCTGCCCGAGGAATTGTATGGACGCTGGATCGTGCATGAAGGTCCGATCGGTTATATCGATGGCGAGCTGACCGAGCTGTCATATAAAAAGATCAAAAAAGAGCAATATACCGAAAACCTGGGCGATAAAGGCTGGTTCGGGATGACCGAGCATTACTGGTTTACCGGCATGTTCCCGGAACACCAGAAAGACAATGTCTTCCATTTCGTCTATGTCACCCCGGAAGAAGCAAAGCACGTGCTCGACCGCTACCAGGTCGATGTCATGGGGCCGGCGCGCACGATTAATGCCGGGGAAACGGTCGAACACGTGACCCGCGTTTATGTCGGTCCGAAAAAACTGAGTATCCTTGAAGACTACGAAAAACAGTATGGCTGGGATCACATTGATCTCGCGGTTGATTTCGGCATGTATTATTTCATGACCAAGCCGCTTTATAAGCTGCTGCACTGGCTGGGCAATATGGCAGGGAATTTCGGGATCGGGATTATTATGCTGACCTTTATCGTCCGTATCTTTGTGTTCCCGCTCGCGAACACCTCTTACCGCTCTTTTGCCAAGCTGCGCAAAATCGGCCCGCAGATGAGCGAGCTGCGCGAAAAATATGGTGACGATAAGGAAAAGCTGCAAGCCGGCCTGGTTAAGCTCTACGAAAAAGAAAAGGTCAATCCGATGGCCGGCTGTATGCCGATCCTGATCCAGATCCCGATCTTTTTTGCGCTGTTCAAGGTGCTGCAGATTTCCATCGAAATGCGCCATGCGCCGTTTTACGGCTGGATCAACGATTTGTCCGCGCCCGATCCGACCAGCATCTTTAACCTGTTCGGCCTGATTCCCTGGGATCCGCCGCAGGCCCTGATGATCGGGGTTTGGCCGTGCCTGATGGGGTTCTTCATGATCCTGCAAAAGAAAATGAGCCCCCCGCCGCAGGACAAGATGCAAAAAACCATGATGGATATCATGCCGTATTTCATCACCTATATCCTGTCGAGTTTTGCCGCTGGCCTTGTGATTTACTGGACCTTCAGTAACGCGCTCTCTGTGTTGCAGCAATATATCATCATGAAGTCGATGGGCGTCGAACCGGAACTGTTCAAGAGCAAGGAGCAAAAAGAAATGGACCGCAAGATTGCCGAAGGCCCTGCGGTGCATCCGGAACTCGAAGTGCTGGAACATGAGGTAGAAGAAGCCCTGTTTGGCGACGATGAGAAGGATAAGGAAAGCAAAGCCGTGTCCAAACCCAAGCCGAAAAAATCAAAGAAAAAGAAATAAGGTTTAAGCGGTAAGTGATAAGATAGATTGTCTTACCGCTTACCGCTTATCACTGACCATGACAGAATCCGTATTCACAGATGAAGATATAGAAGCCGCGCGAAAGCTGTTTGCCGGGTCGTGCGATTTCGTCATGGGTGTGGCCGCGCTTAACCAGCTCCCGGATGCCGCCTTGCAGGAGGTGGCATTTGCCGGGCGATCCAATGTTGGGAAATCATCATTAGTAAATGCCCTGACCGGGCGCAATACGCTGGCACGGACATCGCATACGCCGGGCCGCACGCAGCAGCTCAATTTCTTTAATCTGGGCGGTGCGATTTTCCTGGTCGACCTGCCGGGCTACGGCTACGCAAAAGTGTCCAAGACGCAAAAAAAGCAGTGGGATCACCTGATCCGCGATTATCTGCGCGGCCGTCCGACGCTGCGCTGTGTGTTTATCCTGATTGATGCGCGCCATGGCTTAAAGGACAGCGACCGGGAAATTATGAAGATGCTCGATGAAACGGCGGTGTCATACCGGATCGTCCTGACCAAGACCGATAAATGTAAGAACGAGCATCTTGAAAAGATCCAGCGCGCGATATTGGCCGAGCTGAAAAAACACGGCGCCGCCATGAACGATATCACGCTCACCAGCGCGCATAAGGAGTTCGGTCTCGCCGATTTGCGCGCGATTATCCACGCTTATACTTAATTTATTCTATATCAAAAAAAACTGTCATTTCGAAGCGAAGCTGAGAAATCTCATGATTATCTGGAGATCCCTCACATGCGTTCGGGATGACAGGTTCGCTACTGCACCGCCATCAGGCTGAAAAAGCTCCACGCCCCGTTACTGTCCTGGACGCATAATGCGGGTTGCCCGTCGCAATCGACATCATTGGCAGGCGAGTCGGCATCCTGACACTGGATACTGGTGAAATCGGTATTGCCACCGGATTTAAAGATCAGCACATCCGTTGCCGGCACGGTCAGGACCGGGACGTTGGTGCTGCCGGTCAGTGTTTCATTGAGCCGTTCACACACCTGCTGGGAAATCTGGTAAGCGGTCAGGATGACATCATCATTGGTGCTCGGCGTCCATTCGACATCGTTGAACCGCCCGATATACCAGCGGGCCGACGGGGTCGTGATTTCATCAATCGCTTCATCGGGAATGCGCGGCAGGATCATACCGCCGCCTTGCGGGTGGAATACTTTATGAATGTTCGACCCGACATTATAATTGGCATCATCCGGTGTGACGAAATCAAGATCGTCAATCTGGGACCCCGTAAACGTCATTTGCTCGATCGATTGTTTCAGCTGCATCGAAGCCTGCTGGATAACGCTGGCATAGATCCCGACTTTTTCTTCATCCAGTATGCCGGTTTCCCCGGTGTTGTTCTGCCGCGCCAGCACGAAACTCAGTGCCGCGAACAGCGCGACAATCACCAGGACGTAAATCATGGCGTTGCCTCTTTGGGAGAAGTTCGAAAAAGATTTGCGTTGCGTACACATAACAATGCTATTCTACAAGATAGATCACGAAAACAAAGCTAAAGATTGATGGACATAGACACAATATCACTGGTTTTAGGGGCTGCTGCCGGATTTATCCTCGGCGCGGCGATTTTAGGAACCCTGCTGCTGCGCGCGGAGCGGGATAAGGCATCCTTGCAAAAAGATCTCGATCATGAGCGTGAGGGCCGTGATGCGATGGCGGGGCTGTTCGCACTGAGCGCGCAGGAAGCGCTGGATAAAAACAGCGAGCGTTTTTTACAGCTTGCGCAGGAAAAGCTCAAAGCTGCGCAGGCCGACGGCGCGCATGATCTTGAAAAGAAAAACAAAGCCATCGCCGACCTGGTTGACCCGATCGGCAAATCGCTCAAGGAAATGGAAGGCAAGATCGAAAATCTCGGCAAGGCCGGGGCGGGGCTGGAAAGCCAGCTTAAAAACTTTGCCGAAGACCAGCGCATGCTGCGGCAGGAAACGCAAAATCTGGTCCGAACCCTGCGCAGTACAAAAGACCGCGGTAACTGGGGTGAACTGCAATTACAAAAAGCGCTGGAAATGATCGGCATGGTCGAAGGGACGCACTTCCTGCAACAACAAACGGTCAGCAATACAGATGGCAAACGCAGCCGTCCGGATTTTATTATCCGTATGCCCGGTGACATGCAGATCATTATTGATGTGAAAACGCCGGTCGAACCGTACTGGGACGCCCTTGAAAGCGCTGAAAGTGAAGCGGCGCAGGCTGCGGCGTTCGGCACTTTTAAAAAAAATGTCCGCGAACATTTAAAGCAGCTCAGCGCCAAGGAATACTGGCGCTCTTTTGATACTCCTGAATTCGTCGTCATGTTCCTGCCGACCGAAGGGCTGTATTCTATGGCGGTCAGTAACGATCCGCAGCTCATCGAAGACGCTGCGAAAAATAACGTGATCCTTGCCTCGCCGACCACGTTGATGGGCTTGCTCCGTGTGGTCATGCATGGCTGGCAGCAGCAGAAAATGGCGGAAGAAGCCAAAACCGTATCCGCGCTGGCCAGCGATCTTTACAGCCGCGTCGTCACATTCGGCGAGCATATGGATAAGCTCGGCCGGAACCTCAGCACGGCGGTCGGCGCGTATGATAGCGCTGTGGGCTCGCTGGAGCGATCGGTATTGCCCGGCGCGCGCAAATTCAAGGAACTGCACGTGCAAACCGGCGGCAAGGATGTGCCAGAGCTCAAAGAGCTGGGCAAGACAACCCGCGCAATCACAGCGACTGAATTACTGTCCGGGCCGGATGAAGCTGGTGAGGCGGAGTCGAAAAAACGCGCTTAAACTTGATTTTTAACGATAATTTCCTTATGTGAGTGTCATGGATACCTATCAGATCATAACCGTTCCCGCCCCTGTCCTGCGTGAAACCGCGCAGGATGTTGACCGCGTCGATGATGCGATCCGCCGCCAGATGGATATCATGCTGGAAACGATGTACGAAGCGCCGGGGATCGGTCTTGCCGCGAACCAGGTCAATATGCTGAACCGTGTGCTGGTGATGGATGTCTCGCGCCGCGAAGGGCCGGATGCGCCCAAAGATCCGATCTGCATGGCGAACCCGGAAATCATCTGGAAGTCCGAAGAACCGAGCGTGATGGAAGAGGGCTGCCTGTCGATCCCCGAACAATTCGCCGAAGTGCAGCGCCCGGCAAAGGTACGCGTCAAATATCTGGATTACGACGGCAAACAGGCCGAACTGGAAACGGACGATCTGCTGCTCTCCCACTGTGTGCAGCATGAAATCGATCATCTGAACGGGGTGCTGTTCGTCGATTACCTCTCCAAGCTCAAACGCGATATGATGATCCGGCGGGTCAAGAAACTGACCAAGGGTCAGGACATCATGTAGGGAACGGCAGCTTTAGCCGAAGCATTTATGACAGATAATCCGTTACGCATTGTCTTTATGGGGACGCCCGATTTCGCCGTTCCCGCGTTGCAGGCGCTGCTCGGCAGCAAGCACGAGGTGATTGCCGTTTACTCGCAGCCGCCCCGCCCGAAAGGCCGCGGTCATCAGGTGCAGCTTTCCCCGGTGCACCAGCGCGCGCAGGATCAGGACATCCCGGTGTATAATCCGCTTTCGCTCAAAAAAGACATACAGGCGCAGGCCGGGTTTGCGGCGCTCGATGCCGATGTGGCTGTGGTTGCCGCATACGGCCTGATTTTACCGCAGGCCGTGCTGGAAGCGCCGCGTTTTGGCTGCCTGAACATTCATGCCTCACTGCTGCCGCGCTGGCGCGGGGCTTCGCCGATCCAGCATGCAATCTGGAAAGGCGATGCGGAAAGCGGCGTGACCATTATGCAGATGGAACAAGGGCTGGATACCGGCCCGATGATTAGCAAGAAAGCCGTTCCGATCCGTCCGCAGACAAGCGCGCAGAGCCTGCATGACGAGCTATCCGCGCTGGGGGCGGCGATGTGTGTGGATGTGATCGACCGGCTGGCGGCAGAAGGCGGGATTGAAGCGGAAGCGCAGGATGATACGTTATCGACCTATGCGCCGCTGCTAAAAAAAGAAGACGGCCGCGTTGACTGGACGAATACGGCGCAGCAGATCGATTGTCAGATCCGGGCGCTGAACCCGTGGCCGGGCGTCTGGGCGCAGACGGATAACGGGCGCAGGATCAAGATTCTCGAAGCCGTCCCTGTCGATGAAACATTCACCGCCCCGCCGGGAACAATAACCGATCACCGCGGCCATGTGTCCTGCGGCGGGGATACGGGATTGCTGCTGCAAAAAGTTCAGCCGGAAAACAGTAAACCGATGGATGCTGTTTCCGCGATCAATGGCGGGCACCTGAAAATCGATCATGTTTTGGGGTAGTTTTTAACGAACCACCAAGACACGAAGACACCAAGCTATATATCCCATTCCCGTCATCCCGGCAAAAGCCGGGACCCATTGTTATGTACCTCAAAGCCCGTATGGATTCCGGCCTGCGCCGGAATGACGATTTTCAAAGAATTCTTGGTGTCTTCGTGTCTTGGTGGTTTTTTCTCTTAAAACCTACCGTGCCCGTCCGCTGCTCATCGGGTTGCGGGGCGGTTTGACGTAGTGGATTTCTTCAGGAAGGCCCAGTAGCCCGGCTTCGCGGGCGCTCTTCATCAGTTTTTTCTCGGTATTGCCGGGAATATAGGTTGCGGCCAGCGTAATGAAATTTTTGACAAAAGACGGGCCGTGGGTCTGGAAAATATTCTGGTCGCCGTGCGTATCGATAAAATGCGCGCATTCATGGATCAGATTGCCGCGGTTCAAAAGACGTTTGTGCCCGCCGATCTCATGGCGCTCGGTCTCATAAAAGCAGTAGCCTTCATATTTGTCTTTGCGGAAATCCAGTACCGGCGCGCGCAGATCGTAATCGGCGCAGATCGACTCGATCATCTCGTTAGCAGCTTTCAGTGATAGCCGCGAATGATAATTCTTTACCGCCTGCCATTGCCAGTCAT
This sequence comes from Rhodospirillales bacterium, assembly GCA_020638155.1. Taxonomy (GTDB): domain Bacteria; phylum Pseudomonadota; class Alphaproteobacteria; order Micavibrionales; family Micavibrionaceae; genus UM-FILTER-47-13. The sequence goes on along the minus strand of JACKJB010000006.1, from coordinate 140,220 downwards.
AGACGCGGCTTTGCTGGTAATCGCGGATATAGGGCAATTCCGGTGGCGGGTCGCCATTACGCATCCGCATGAAATAGATATAGGCCGAGTGATAGGAATCAAATTCCCGGTAGGCGGTGATGGAGCGCGCCCCGGCGGGAACCCAGGCAATCAGGTAACTATCTTTGACATAAACAGGTTTTTTGCGGCGGCCCTGAGATTCGCTATGCGCCGGGATAAAACCGAGGATAAACGTACAACCCGATTGGGGGTGATACTTGTAACCTACTGTTATTACTTTGTTTTTATCTATTTTTTCCATCGGCCCTGTCCTTGGATTTGGTACATATAAACCGAAAAAAATTTTTCTCAAACAGATTTGTGCATGGCGGAAAAAGAATCTTCTCTGGACGCTCTTGCGGCTTTTTTCCGAAAAAGAACTTGTGAAACAGCCATGGCCTGTCTAAGAATATATGACAATAAGAACAGGGAACGTATAAATGAGTAAATCTGGCAAAAAATCTCCAGATATAGAGCTCGATCAGGATATCGAGCCGCTTTTGCCGTTTGCGGCTGCCTTCATGATGGCGGCAAGCCAGGTCGGCCTGAAGCCGAACGTTTCCGATCTCAAAGATTATTTTGATTCCCTGTCTGTCGCGATTGATTCGCTCGAGGAAGAAGAGCCGGAAGAAGAAGAGTATGAAGAGGCGTTTGAGGCAGAAGCTGAAGAAGAGCAGGTAGACTCCAAAGACGGCATTGATGATGACCCGGCCTTCGACCCGCCTCTGGTTAAGAATACCGGCGTAGGGTTTAAAAATGTTGGCGGCGTCCGTGAGATTAAGGGTGAATTGCAGCGTGTTGTCCGCTTCCTGAAAAGCCCGGATCAATACCGTAAGATGGGCGCCAAGTTACCGCGTGGCATCCTGTTTAAAGGCCCGCCCGGAACAGGCAAAACCCTGTTGGCAAGGGCGATGGCTAAAGAGGCGGGCGTGCCGTTTATCAGTGTTTCCGGTACTGAGTTTGAATCGATGTATACCGGTGTAGGCCCTGCGCGGATGCGCAAGCTGGTCAATAAAGCCAAAACGGAAATTGAACGTCAGAAAGCTGAAGGCAATGAAAATGCCTCCTGCATTATCTTCATTGATGAGATTGATGTTTTTGGCGCGCAAAGAACCTCAAGCCGTGATAGCGGGCACCAGATTGTAATGATGGAACTGGCCCGCCTGATGGACGGGTTTGATTCTTCTGACGGGATCACGGTTATGGCCACGACCAACCGTCCGGAAATGCTGGATCCTGCGTTGGTGCGTCCTGGCCGATTTGATCTGAGCCTGGAAGTTCCTGCCCCTGACCTGAAAGGCCGGAAAGAGATTCTCAATATTCTTGTTCGCGACCGTAAAATTCCGCTGAAGGTTGATGTTGATTTGGGATTGATCGCCAAAAAGACATTTGGGTTCGCCGGGGCGGAGCTTAATCTTCTTGTGAACGAAGCCGCGATTATTGCCGCCGACAAAGGTAATGCCCGCAAGATCGGGATGGCCGAATTCGAGCTGGCTTATAACCGGGTCTTAAAAGGGCCGCGCCGTCATCTTGATATGAGTATTCGTGATAAGGAAAGCACGGCGGTACACGAAGCCGGTCATGCGATCGCAGGGTTGCGTAAGGAAATAGACGGCATGGCGCAGCTGCGCAATGTGACGATCCTGCCGCATATCGGGTCTTTGGGGACGACATATTTTGGCGATGAAAAAGAAACCTACTCGCACACATTCAAAAAATTCTTTGCCGAAATGGTGGTCGATTACGCCGGTCGTGTCGCTGAAGAACTGGTTTACGGGATAGATAACGTGTCATCAGGTGCCAGCGGCGATATCGAGTTTGCCACAGAAACCGCATGGCGCATGGTGGCCCAGCTCGGCTTTAACAAGAATCTGGGTAAATTGCTGTATGGCGAAAGCGGCGGCGGCTATCTTGGCCAGACTTTCAGCCAGAACCATGGGCTTGATTCCGGTACGGCCAAGCGCATTTATGACGAAATGATCGAGCTGACCAACAAGGCTTATGAAGAAGCAAAACGGTTGCTGACAGAAGATTACGATGCGCTGCTTGCTTTGTCTGTGGCACTGGTCGAAAACGAAACGCTTGACCGCGATGAAACCATTTCTGTTACAGGAATTCAGCCGGAAAAACGCAAATACAGAAGCCTGCGCGAAGCACTGGAAAACCCGGTTCCTGTCGCAGCTCCTGCACCGCCGGAACCGGTCTAAAACAGCTTTTCCGAATTCTGTGCATCTTCCGGTTTTTTTATTCCGATTTCGCTTGCCAATGATGATACTGCGGCGTTATAACGCGGACGAGTTTTTTAACTCGTTGGCCAAGTTTTTGCCCGGCATAATGCCGGGCTTTTTTTTATGGTCCGCCGGGGGGTGAAAATGCTATGGCTCTGGGATGAAAAAACGCTGGAAACTAACGATTGAATATAAAGGCACCGGTTATTGCGGCTGGCAGCGGCAAGCCGATGGTGTGCCGTCTGTCCAGCAGGCGATTGAGGACGCGTTTTACGGCTTCTGCCAGCAGCGCCTGACCCTGCATGTCGCCGGGCGCACCGATGCCGGGGTTCATGCCAGCGGGCAGGTCGCGCATATCGATCTTGATTATGGGGATCGCCCGCTCGAAGGGTTCGATCTGGTCAAAGCGCTGAACGCGCATTTGCGCCCGCAGCCGGTATGTATTGTCGATGCCGCCGTAGTCGATGAACAATTCCATGCTCGCTTTGATGCGGTCAATAAACTCTATCGTTATCGCATTGTAAACCGCAGCGCGCCGATGGCGCTGGAAGCGGGGCTGGCCTGGCATGTGAAAAAGAAGCTGGACTGGCAGGCGATGCATGATGCGGCGCAAATCCTGCTCGGCCATCATGATTTTACAACCTTCCGCGATACGCAGTGCCAGGCCAAATCGCCCGAGCGCACACTTGATCGGCTCGATATTACCGCGCGCCCTTATGATGAATGCGGCGGGATGGAAATCATGATCGAAACCGAAGCGCAGTCCTTCCTGCATCACCAGGTCCGCAATATGGTCGGGACACTGGCGCTGGTGGGTGAAGGGAAATGGAATAAAGACGATGTGGCCAAAGCCCTGGCGGCGAAAGACCGCACGGCCGGTGGTCCGACCTGCCCGGCGGACGGGCTTTATCTGGTGCGGGTCGATTATTAATACCGGATGTCCTATAGTTATTGCGGAAGGAAATAAACACAATGAAATATATCGTCAGCTTTTTTTGCATCATCTGTATAATTTTCAGTGCGGGGCAAGCTTCCGCGCAGCAAGGCGCTGAAGCCTTTGCTGCAAATATTGCCGCATTGAACCGCACTCCGGCGAGTCGTAATCCGGTGTTTCAAGACTTTAATCGTGTCTTTACGCTGCGGGTTCTGGACACCAACAGGCAGTGGGCCGGCGATGTAGCCGACCTTAAAATTGACGGCACGGGTGCGGTGACGCAGGTCGTTGGTAATATTAACCGTGTCAGCACTGATCGTGGTCTTGTCACGAAATCGGTTGGCGATCTGACTTTTATGGACGATATCAGCTCTTTCGTGATGTCCCTGGAAAGCCTACCGGAAAATTCAGCAGAAGCGCTTGCCGCAATCACCCCGGCAGCAGGCGGTGATGGTAAGGTGTATAGTTTTAAAGCGATGAATGGCGCGAAAGTATATAACACACAGGGAAAATGGGTGGGAGTCGTCAAAAATCTTATGCTTGATAAGGAAATGAACGGCATTGAAGCGATCGTATTAGAAGATGTTCCGGGTGCACGCCGTTACACAGAAATTGCAATTCCGTTCGATCCTGACCATGTCACGGTCAACGCGCATTATGAAGAAATTGAGCTTCGTCTTGATCCGGCGGCAGCCAAGGCGGTTACGGACTTCGCGAAGGATCACCGCTAGTTATACTGGGGTAGCGCAGGCGCTGATAAATGTTTGGTTTATAAATCATGCCTTTGGACATCAAAGAATCGCAAGCGTTCATAAAATTTTTATCCTTTAATAAACTCTCGTGGCGAATATCAATACGAAGATAGCGGGCCCAATGGTTCCATCGCGCCAGGCTGTTGAACGTAGATACAAGTTTGGGATTTTCATCTTGCAGAAAACTGTCATGCAGGCCGACGATAGAAGCATCCTCTGTTTCTACCCATATATCGATCCATGCTTCTTTTTCTGCTATATCGTGACTGTTGTGTATGAAAGACAGCCCGCCTTTTTTCCTTACACCCATAAAGGCTTTTGCAATTCCGTATTCCCTGTCTTTCTTATATGCGGCACTGGCATCAAATCCGGCATAGTTTTGTATTTGTGCGGTATTAACAAAATCAATTTCAATATCCTGCCCGTTTACCTCACCGGTCCAATACTCGTCAAAATTGGCGTTTCCGTTAAATTTGACAGTTATATTTTTTGTTATCGCACGCCTGTGAAGAACCTGTCCGGACAAGGTTTCTCGCTGCTCTTCTGTCAGACCAAGCAGGCGTTCAACTGCGGCATCGGGGAATATCTTTTTCCCTCCGACAATCGAGCCGCGTACACTGACAATGACAGGGTCGTTGGCCCTGCTTAAACAAACAGATGGAATAGCCCCATAGAGTGTTTGGGAAATCTCAAACAAATCCTTGCGGCACTTTGTTAGTAGGCGGATAACCTTATCGTTGGGGTTTGTTTTTGCTGCCATGTTTTTTTCTTTCATACCGGTGGTGCATACCGGAATCATGAAGTGGTTTGAGCGCATTAACAAAACGGGGATCACCAAGGAGTGTATTATGACGGATATCCAGGCGAATATAGCGCGTCCAGTCATAATCGCTTTCCGTTGCTACTGCGTTATACTGTTCTTTCAATGATTTTGGGCTTTTCTTAAACAGGCTGGGGTAATCTCCCACAATACTTCTCATGCTTGCGGATTTTTCAATCCATATATCAATCCATGCTTGTCTTTGGGCAAGAATGTGACTGTTGTGAACGAAACTAATTCCACCGGCTTGTCGTTGTAGGTCAAGAAAAGCACTGGCAATCTGGTATTCTTGGTCATCAAGCGTAGTATAATCATGAAAGTTTTCGTCCAGTGTCCGGTAGCCGCTATGCCAGGCAGCATTTATAAAATTAATTTCAAGGGGCATATCGTTTCTGGCACCGAGCCATCGTTCATCATAATTTCTTTTGCCTTCAAACGATGCGGGCAGGCGTGGTGTGGCTTGGTTGACATAGGGAGCGATTCTTGTAAGCCGTTCACGATCATTGGGACTTATACCGTATAAATATTCAATTGCGGTATCGGGAATGACTTTTTTGCCGCCTTCAAATGTGCCGCGGACAGAAACAACCACCGGATTGGAAGGGTCGCGCAGATATTCATCAGGAATCGCGCCGAAAACCTGATGCGATATATCGACAAGGTCCTGCCGTTTACGGCTTAATAAATGAAGCGTTCTGTTCATAAATAACTAAAAATCCCTGCATTTTAAAAACCAAAATTTATAACACAAGATAAAAAATTATGTCAAATTATGGGAGTGTAAGTGAACTAGGCTTCAAAATAGCTTCGAAGGATTTGAAGATATATTTTCGTGAGCTGCTCCATATCTGCGAGCGCGGCATATTCATCGACCTGGTGAATGGTCTTGTTAATAAGCCCGCATTCCACCACAGGGCAATAAGCCTGCACGAAGCGGGCATCTGATGTGCCGCCGCTGGTCGTCGCGGCGGGGCGGCGGCCTGTAATTTTTTCTACCGCGGTGAGAACGGTTTCTGTCAGAGGTCCGGGCGCGCTCAGGAAGCTGGGGGCGTTACCGCCCATATCGATCTGATAACCGCCGCCGGCCTCATCAAGAATAGAGACGATCTTTTCTTTAAGTGTTTCCGCCGTCCATTCGTCATTAAAGCGCACGTTAAAGCGTGCGGTGATTTTTTCCGGGATGATATTATTAGCGGGGTTGCCGACATCAATCGTTGTGATCTCAAGATTGGTCGGCGCGAAATGCGCATTGCCCGCATCGAATGTGTGCCCGGCCAGCGCATCCAGAAGCTTAATCATGCGCGGCAGCGGGTTATCGGCAAGATGCTGGTACGCGACATGCCCCTGTTTGCCGGTGACCGTGATAAAACCGCCGAGCGAGCCGCGCCGCCCGATCTTGATTTCTTCGCCGAGCTGCTCCGGGTTGGTCGGCTCGCCGACGATGGCCGCATCAGGCACATGACCGTTCTCCGCCATCCATTCAAGCACTTTGACCGTCCCGTCGGTCGCCACGCCTTCTTCATCGCCGGTAATCAAAAGGCTGATCGATCCGGGGCAGTCATGGGTTTGCAGGTAAGTTTCAACGGCGGCCACGAAACAGGCGATCCCGCCTTTCATATCCGATGCGCCGCGCCCGTATAATTTACCGTCTTCGATCACGGCTTCAAATGGCGGATGGGTCCAGCTTTCTTCTTCACCGGGCGGCACAACATCGGTGTGACCGCAAAAACAGAGATGCGGGCCGCCTTCGCCGCGGCGGAAAAATGTATTACGTACCTGGCCGCGCGAAACATCATGCACGGTAAAACCGAGCGGCTCCAGCGCATCGATCAGCACATCCTGCGCACCGACATCAAACGGTGTAACCGACGGGCAGCGGATCAGGGCCTGGGCGAGTGCGACCGGATCAGGCACGGAGCAGCTCATTGATCGAGGTTTTACTGCGGGTCTGCTCATCGGCGCGTTTGACGATGACGGCGCAAGCAAGGTTCGGCCCCGGCGATCCGTCCGGCAAAGCCTTGCCCGGCAGCGTACCGGGAACGACAACCGCATAGGACGGCACTTTGCCCTGGAAAATTTCCCCGCTATTGCGGTCGATAACCTTGGTCGAGGCACCGATAAACACACCCATCGAAATGACAGCGCCTTTTTCAATATGGACGCCTTCGGCAATCTCACTGCGGGCGCCGATAAACACATTGTCTTCGATGATGACGGGCGCGGCCTGCAGCGGTTCTAAAACCCCGCCGATCCCGACCCCGCCGGAGATATGACAGTTCTTGCCAACCTGGGCGCAGGAACCGACCGTGGCCCATGTATCGATCATTGTGCCTTCGTCAACACGCGCGCCGACATTGATAAAGCTTGGCATCAGCACGGCATTTTTGCCGACGAAAGCCGAATAGCGTACGATACTCCCCGGCACGGACCGGAATTTGGCATCGCTGTAATGACGGTAATCCCAGCCCTGGAATTTGCTCGGCACCTTGTCCCACCATACGGTGCCGTCAGGTCCGCCTTTGATTTCCTGCTCGCGGTGCATTTTAAAATACATCAGGATGGCTTTTTTCAGCCATTCATTGACATGCCATTCCCCGGTGGTGGCTTGCTCTGCCACGCGCATCTTGCCGGAATCCAGCATTTTCATCGCCAGCAACACCGCCTTGCGCACCGCGCCTTCGGTGCGCGGGTTAATATTGCCGGGTGTTTCCCACGCATCATTAATGGTATATTCCATGTCAGCCGCCGACATGGCATCGCTTAAGACCATAATTTTCCCTCCATAAGCTATGGTCCTTTTTTTAAAGGTAATTTTTCACGGCGTAAACAAATAATGGACAGCAACCAGTGTAAAATCGAATGGAACGGCCTTGCCCTTGAAGCATGGGAGGCCCGGTTTGCAAAGCTGAAACGCGCAACACTGCTCCAGAGCTATGATTACGCCCGCGCCGCCTGCCCGCTTTACCGGCAGAAAGCGCGCTGGGGACTTATCTATATTGATGAGGCCGAAGCCGGGCTGGTGCAGGTGATGGAAGCCGGGTTGCCGGGAAATATCATCCATGCCGTGATGCTTGATCGCGGGCCGCTCTGGTTTGACGGGTTCGGCGCCCCGGCGCATATGGCTGCTTTTTTTGCCGCCTTTAACCGCGAATTTCCGGCCCGCTTTGGCCGCCGCCGCCGGGTGATCCCGGAAACCGCCGATGCGGCGTTATTGCTGGAAAGCGGGTTTCGCCGTCTTGAGCGGCCGGGCTACCAGACCGTATGGGTGGATCTGCAGCAGGACGAACAGGCTCTGCGCGCCGCGATGAAACCGCAATGGCGCAACAAAGTGAACAAGGGCGAAAAAGCGGGCCTGCAGATCGAATGGGATGAAACCGGCGAAACTTTGCCGGAACTGTTAACGATTTATCAATCAGATAAGTCCACAAAGGGATATGACGGACCTTCGGTGAAGCTTTTGCGGGCGATGGCAAAAACCTTCATCCCGCAGGGCCGTTTCCTGGCTGGCCGGACCGTATTGGATAATCAGCCGATTGCTGCTATCTTAATATTATGTCACGGGTCCGCTGCGACGTACCAGGTGGGATGGAGTTCTGAAGACGGCAGGAAAACTGCGGCGCATAATCATTTGCTCTGGCAGGCGGCCTGCAGGCTGAAGGACAAAGGGATTAAAGATTTTGATCTTGGAGGGGTCAATGATGATGCAGATAACCCGGGTGCAAAAGGGATTAAACAGTTTAAAGAAGGCATGGGCGGGCAAACGCTTACCTATGCTGGCCATTTCTTCTAGCCTTGCTCTTGCGGCACTGGTCGGGATGCAGGATGGCAGGATTTCGGTCGCTGACGCTTATGCGGCACCGCCTGCCAAGCATTTACAGGAAATGACGTATCAGGTCTACGCCGGCGGGATTAACGCGGTGCGTGCGACCCTTGATGTCGATTATGAAAGCAAGGACCGCTACAGCATGGAGCTTTTTGCCACCACGCAGGGGTTCCTTGGCAAAATCGTCCCGTGGGAAGGCACGTTCGAAACCCATGGCTGGCGGATGCAGGACGGCACTGAAAAGCCCGAGCTGCATAAGTCCACGGCCATCTGGCAGGGAGAAGAGGATGTCAAGGAATATACCTACGGCAAGGACGGCAGCTTTAAAAAGCTTCACGTCATCCAGGAAGACAAAAACGAAGTCCGTGAAGATTTGGAAGAAGAGCTTGTGCAGGGCACGACCGATGTTTTGACAGCAGCGCTGCAGGCGATGAAATCCGTTGCGGATAGCGGTGTTTGCGAGGGGACTGATGAAGTGTTTGACGGCAAGCGCCGCTTTAAAATGGTTTTCCGTCATAAGGCCGATGATGTCCTGACGCCGACAGAATATAACGTTTACGAAGGGGTTGCCGCGCGGTGCGAAGTTGAAGTGATCCCGGTTTCCGGCGCGTGGCATAAAAAGCCGCGCGGCTGGGCATCGATTCAGGAACAGGGCCGGGATAAAGGCAGCCTGCCGACGGTCTGGCTGGCCAAGATTGATAATAACGGCCCGGCCGTCCCGGTTAAGATGCGGGTGAAAACCAATTACGGAACGCTCTTTATGCATCTGGTCGGTTATAAAAACGGTGAAAAGCGTATTACCGCCAAAAAAGAAGAGAGCTAAGGATTAGGGATAAGTGGTAAGCGGGTAAGTGATAAGTGGTAAGTATCTGAACACTTATTACCACTTATCACTTATCACTCCCCTCTCTCCCCCCCTGTAACAGTGCGAAACATGATGTGACTTGTCTTTTGCCTGCAAACCGACAAAATAAGGGCTTTGGGGGTCATAGTTATGAGCGATAAGAAATCTTTAGCCTGCATTATCCTTGCCGCGGGGCAGGGCAAGCGGATGAAATCCACATTGCCCAAGGTGCTGCATCCAATCGCAGGACGGCCGATGATCGGCTGGCTGCTGGACTCTATCAAGCCGCTTAATCCGGAAAAAGTGATCGTGGTCACGGCGCCGGACTGCCCTGCTGTGGCCGAAGCGGTAAACCCGTATGAAACGGCCATACAGCAAAAAGCGCTGGGGACCGGGGATGCGGTGAAAGCGGCGTTGCCTGCGCTGGAAGGCTTTAAAGGCGATGTGTTGATTCTGCTCGGCGATATGCCGCTGATTGATACCGCAACGCTTCAGGCGCTGATTGATGCCCGGTATAAAGACACGAAGACAGGCCTGTCTGTTCTGGGGGTGGAATTTGAAACGCCGCCGGCTTTTGGCCGCCTCGTACTGGGACCGGACGGGGCGCTGGCAAAAATTGTTGAGGACCGTGACTGCAGCGCGGATGAGCGCAGCATAAAACTCTGCAATACGGGCGCGTTCTGTGTTGACGGCCTGGAGCTGCCGGGTTGGGTGGAACGGATCAGCAATAATAACGCCCAGAATGAATTCTATATAACGGACCTTGTGTCCATCGCTGCGCAGGACGGGGTCAAGGCGCATGCCTATATAACAAGGGATCACGACTCGGTGCGCGGCGTGAACAGCCGCGCCGATCTCGCTGCACTGGAAGCTATTGTGCAGGGACGGCTGCGGACGCAGGCCATGGAAAACGGGGCCACATTGCTTGATCCGGCTTCTGTGTATTTTAGCTGGGATACGGTGCTAGGCAGCGATGTCGTGGTCGAACCGAACGTATTTTTCGGGCCGGGTGTGATGGTCGGGAATGAGACCCGGATCTGCGCTTATTCGCATATTGAAGGTGCATCGATCGGCACAGGCTGTTCGGTCGGCCCGTTTGCCCGCGTCCGCCCAAAATCATCGCTGGGGAATAAAGTGACGATCGGTAATTTTATCGAGGTCAACCGCAGCAGGATGGAAGACGGCAGCAAGGCCAAACATGTCAGCTATCTTGGTGATGCGGCTATCGGATCAAAAACCAATATCGGCGCGGGGACTGTGATTGCCAATTACGATGGGTATGCCAAACATAAAACGATCATTGGAGAGGGTGTCTTTATCGGCACGAACACAACGCTGGTTGCGCCGCTTACGATCGGTGACGGCGCTCTGGTCGCAGCCGGCAGCACGATTACCAAGGATGTCCCGGCTGATGCGCTGGCAGTGGCGCGGGAAAAAGCAATGATTAAAGACGGCTGGGCGGCAGCCCGCAGGGCAAAGAAAAAAGCATCTTGATCTTTTATCGCGAAGGCCACGAGGATGTATAAAAAAACACGTCACAATCCATATAAAAAGACATGTCCCGAAAACGGGCGTGTTTTTATTATGCTTGCGGCGCGTTTAAGTATTTATATCTTCGTGCTCTTCGTGGCCTTCGTGGTTCAAAAACCGGCATCTGCCTGTGAATGTATGACGGTATCGCAGGAACGCGGCAAGGAAATCATCGCCGCTGCCGCGTTTATTTTTGAGGGCCGCATTATGGGCCTGGACACCATGGAACAGCCGGAAGAGGATTTCGATTACACGGCGGATATCCCGGTTTCACAAAGCCCTGTATTTTCAAAAGCGCGGCTGAAGATTATTGATCTGTATAAAGGCGTACCGGGACAGGAACGGCTGGAAGCTTATATCGATACGCTGAGTAGCTGCGGTTACATGATAGAGATCGGCGATGTAATGGATTTTATTTTAAACGAACAAGACGGCGTCCTGGTGCAGGCGGAGATATGCGATATGCCGGGACAAAGCGATTGGGATGATTTAAAGGCCGGGATATACCGGCAACCATAACGAAGAAGGATAAAAACGATGTGTGGCATTATTGGTATTCTCGGTGAAAAGGACGTTGCGCCGTTACTGGTCGAAGGGCTGAAACGGCTTGAATATCGCGGCTATGATTCCGCCGGAATCGCGACCTTATCGAACGGCCATATCCAGCGGTGCCGCGCCAAGGGAAAGCTTGCTAATCTTGAGGACAAGCTGGGGGCGCAGCCTTTGTCAGGCACGACTGGGATCGGCCATACGCGCTGGGCCACCCACGGCGCGCCGACTGAAGATAACGCGCACCCGCACGCCACCGAAAAAGTCGCGGTCGTGCATAACGGCATCATCGAAAATTATGCGCAGCTCAAAGACGAGCTTGAAAAACTGCAATGCCGGTTTGAAACCGATACCGATACCGAAGTGATCGCGCATCTCGTCACCCATTACATGACGCAGGGGATGAAGCCGCAGGAAGCCGCGAACGCGGCGCTCGACCGGCTTGAAGGCGCGTTTTCGCTTGCGCTGATTTTCGCGGGCGAACATGATCTGCTGATCGGCGCGCGGCAGGGCACGCCGCTCGCGGTCGGCTACGGCGAAGGCGAAATGTACCTGGCTTCGGATTCATATGCGCTCGCGCCGTTAACCCGAAAAATTTGTTTTTTGGAAGACGGCGACCGCGTCAAAGTCACCCGTGACGGCGCGCAGATTTATACCAATGATAATACGCCGGTCGAGCGGGATATCCGCATCACCGCGCAAAGCGGTGCCGCGACCGGAAAAGGCGCTTATAAGCATTTCATGCTCAAGGAAATTCACGAACAGCCGGCTGTGATCGGCGATACGCTCAACAGCTTCATCAACCCGGCGACCGGGACGATCCATATGCCGGATGATGCGCTGGCCGCGCTGGAAAAAGCGCCGCGCCTGACGATGATCGCCTGCGGCACGGCCTTTTATGCCTGCATGGTTGCCAAATACTGGTTCGAACAGATTGCCCGCCTGCCGGTGGAAATCGATGTCGCATCAGAGTTCCGGTACCGCGAAGCCCCGCTTCCCGAAGGCGGCGTCGCACTGTTCGTCTCGCAAAGCGGCGAGACACTCGATACGTTAGAAGCGCTGCGTTACTGCAAGCGCGAAGGCCAGACAATCATGTCGGTCGTCAATACGATCGAAAGCACGATCGAGCGCGAATCCGATATCGTGCTGCACACGCTCGCCGGGCCGGAAATCGGCGTGGCCTCGACCAAGGCTTTTACAACGCAGCTCACCACGCTGGCCTGCCTTGCGCTCGCTCTATCGGTGCGCACCGGCAAAGTCGATGAGCAGCAGGCCGCAGAGATGGCCGAAGCGCTGCGCCACGTTCCGGCGCAAACAGCGGCCGTGCTGGGCGATCATGAATCCCCGGTGCAGGATATCGCCCGGGAACTCTTTGAAGCCAAAGACATGCTTTATTTCGGCCGAGGGCTTTTATACCCGGTCGCGATGGAAGGGGCGCTAAAACTCAAAGAGATCAGCTATATCCACGCCGAAGGCTACGCTGCCGGGGAAATGAAGCACGGCCCGATCGCGCTGATTGACGAGCATGTCCCGGTCGTGGTGATCGCACCGGGTAATGATCCGCTGTTTGAAAAGGCCGCCAGCAACGTGCAGGAAACCGTCGCCCGTGGCGGTGAAGTCCTGCTGATCTCGGATGAAGTCGGCACGGCGCAGCTCAAAGATCACATCAAATGGCACATCACTCTTGGCGATGTCCACCCGTTCGTTATGCCGATCCTCTACACCCTGCCGGTGCAACTGCTGGCCTATTACATCGCCGTCACCAAGGGCACGGATGTCGACCAGCCGCGTAATCTTGCGAAAAGCGTGACGGTGGAATGATACGATGCAGAATGTTTAAGAACGCCTGATCGCGGTTGGCTTGGATTTTCGCCGCACTTTCCCGTCTCTGGAAATTGTTGTTTGTCTCAATAAATCAACACCCTCCATTGAGGCTTCAAATTCTACATGGTTAATCTCACTATCCCACCCGCCGAAACATTTATGCATCGCATTTAAAAAACCAATATCTGTGACCTGCCGCGATCGAGGCTTGGGGTTATTCCTGGGGCTCGGAATTGTACCGGGAAAAGTATATATGCACGGAGGCGGTAGTCGATAAGAACCTAATTCAATGATCCGGCCCGGGTTGTTCGAAACTTTTGGGCAGGGCCTGGCTACTGTATTACACAGCCAATCCCAAACAATAAGCCCGTCAACTTTCTTTTCTTCAGCTATAATATCTGCTGAGAAGCGGACATGAATGCCTGACCATAGATTTTTTCTGGGATCGGCCCCTTTGTTCTGGCAGACACTCCAGACAATGAATTCATCCGCATGCGGCGGCCTGACCGAAATATTGGTGTTATTGCCGTCAAGACATCCTTTAAGTTCAATAGCAGCTACTTTATCATCATTTAAAGTTACGGAATAATCATGCCTGTTCTGGTTGCCGGCCTCGATCCAGTCTTTAATGGCCCCGGCATCTTGCATATGATTTAGAATGAACTGAACAAAAATCTTTTTTTCGCTCATGCTCGCAGATATTTGCCCACGGACACGCTGGATCGCGCCTTCAAATATACCGCTCTCATAGAATTCTTTTTCACAGAGGCCGTGCCTGCCGATCTTGTGTCCCTGTGTTTTTAGATCTTCCGCATATTCCTCGATTTTGCGCTTCAACTCAGGATCTTTTTGGCACGGGATTTCGTCAGTCACGCTGTTTCTCTGGTCTTTAATATGTTTTTACAGGTTAATATCGGCTCGAAAAGATATTTAGCGATATGACGTACCACAGGAACCGCAACACCGTCCCCTGTCAGGTGATAGGCTTCATTATAAGCGGATGGCAATCTATATGATTCCGGCAATCCCATAAGTCTTGCTGTTTCCCGCGTTGAAATTAATCTGGAACGAATATGATTTCCGTCTACGCACATAATAAGCTGTCTGCTTGATCCGCCGGCAGGTGTTCGCAGACAGCCTGCAATATTATCAAAGCGTATTTCCGCCCGCTGTACTTTTATACCATGCTCGTAACGGGTACGTTTATATATTCCCCCCACCATAGGAACGCCGGAAGCTTTTGCGGTCTCTACTTTTGCGAGGTTGACTTCATTCATCATGGATAAAAGTTCGGTCGTCTGTTTTCTGGTGTGCCATTTCGTGCATGTTGGGTTGTCTTCAATTATATCTATAAAATTTTTCTTCCGCTTTTGCGGTTTGGGCATATTCCAAAACACCCAGTTTGTCTTGATATCTTGCGGCAATTTATTACAGGCGTTTTTTAAGGCCCGGTTATGCCAGCAGGTAAAGTCGTTGTGATGCAGAGATTTTTGGATTTTGATATCGTTACGGACGGCAACAAAGAATAATCTGGGCCTTGATTGAGGCAGGAACAAAGCAGCATCTACTATAAATGCGCCGAATTTATAGCCAAGATTATTTAATGCTCTACAGATAGCTGTAAAATCAGCGCCGTTATGTGATGTTAATGTTCCCACCACATTTTCAAGACATATGATTTCAGGCGCTCTTTTGCCGTCTTTCAATTCCTGTATTTGAAGAATAAAAGGCCAGAAGGTTCCTGATCTATCACCTTTTAAACCGGCCCCCCCGCCTGCCAGCGATAAATCCTGACATGGAAAGGACCCCCATACCAAATTTGCTTGGCGGGGCAGGTCTTCAGGGGAAATATTGCGAATATCATCGACAATTAATTCCGCTCCCCCCCAGTTTTCTCTATATGTCTGTCCTTTTTTATGGTCAAAATCATTCGCAAACAGACATTCCCAGTCGGGTCCCAAGCCCGCTCTGGCCATTCCGCCGCCTGCAAAAAATTCATAAAAAGTATATTTTGAAGACTTTTTCATCGTTATTTCAGCATACAGAATAAAAAGAACAATTCAAGAACTTCGTGCTTTATGCTATAATCAAACCATACAGCGCCCTTCGTGCGCTTTTTTTGTGGGCAGCGCTCAAAGGGCGTCATAAACGAACTGAAAGAAACCCATTTAAACCAAGGGCTTGCCTGCCCGAAAATTTAAAAATTCAAACAAACTGAAAGACTCGTATTTGTTGCATTTACCCGATCGAATGTTTCAACAAATGCCCCGCCCGCATTTCGATCGCGTGGTGGATCAGTTTGATTAGAAGCTGCGGGTCCTGTTTCGGGTCGAGCTTGTTTTCAAGCACGTCCTTAATGCGCAAATGCGCAATCTCCAGAACCGCCGGGGCTAGCGCCGCGCCGGGCTCACCCGGCAGCGCGCCAAGGGCGCACGGGGCATTGAAGTTGCGGAAATCGATCAGGCAAAATTGCCCGCCCTCTTCCCGGAAACGCAGGATCAAAACATTATTGGTATTCCCGTCGATATTAAAGCGCCCGAGCTGCGCATCGAGCTTTGGCAGCAGCAGCGGATAGGATTTTGGTTTCTGGCTGCGCGTCGGCACCGTGCCGTAGCCAAGTTCGATGACATGCGTGCGCCCGTCTTTGCCGGCTGTGACCGTATAGCGCGCCAGCCCCGCCGTTAAACCTGGCCTTTTCCCGCCGGCCGTTACAACCTGGCCCTTTTCAAGCGGGAATAATTGATTAAACTCAG
This sequence comes from Rhodospirillales bacterium, assembly GCA_020638155.1. GTDB lineage: Bacteria > Pseudomonadota > Alphaproteobacteria > Micavibrionales > Micavibrionaceae > UM-FILTER-47-13. Next base: position 124,124 of record JACKJB010000006.1, on the reverse strand, counting down.
ACAGTGAAAAATGCGGCTTTATAAGGGGCAGGGTCATTTTTAAGTATCCTCTTTGCTTCAATAATATATGGTCTAAATCACTATAGGTTTTGCCGACTGGATGAAATTGTTTTCATAATTAAAAATTCTAGCGGGGGAAATCTTAATAAAAAGTTAGGGCGCTGATAAACACAGCGATTTCAGGAGCTTGGAAAATGAGCAAAATTTGGTGGCTGGCCGTGCCTTTGGCGTTTATCGTGCTGCAGATCGGCATGGAAATCACGCTGCCCCAGCATGTATTGGCGGTCATGCATAGTGAAAACAGCCTGCATGAAACTTTGCAATTTTTGATTATGGCGGCGGCTTTTGGGGTTGCGCTCTGGACCCTGGTCCGCATGAAGCCCAAAGAAAAGCCATGGCTGGCGGCGTGGGCCGGGCTGGCGGCGTTTTGCTGTTTTTATGTCGCCGGGGAAGAAATCAGCTGGGGCCAGCATTTCCTAGCCTGGAATACGCCGGAATTCTGGGCGCAGGTCAACGACCAGCAGGAAACCAACCTGCATAATACATCCTCATGGCTGGACCAGAAACCACGCCTGCTACTGGAAATCGGGATTTTGGTCGGGGGGATTATCATGCCGCTTTTGATGCGATTTAAACCGGCGGCCCTGCCGCAGCGTTTTGCGGTCATTTACCCGGCACCTTATTTGTCTGTTGTGGCGTTATCGGCGCTCGGGATTAAGCTGGCCGATGAAATCGGCGAACTACTGGATGTCCGGGTATTCGAACGCGCAAGCGAAGTAGAGGAGCTGTATCTCTTCTACTTCGTGCTGCTTTATCTGCTTGTTTTGAAAAAACGGGTAACGGGCTGACGAGCGCTTATTTATCGTCGTCATCATCGTCGACGGCGCCATCCGGCCCTTCGGCTTCCAGCTCGTCTTCCAGCGATGTGTCGTCATCAAGATCATCGAGATCATCAAGCTCGTCGTCATCGTCCAGGTCAAGATCACCCAGCTCGTCGTCGTCATCATCGTCATCGCCGTTGTCTTCGTCCATATCATCAAGGCTTACGACCATATCGTCGTCATCCTCGATCTCGTCGTCATCCTCGTCATCATCGCTCCCTTTGGCGTTGGCAGCGGTGGATTTTTTGACCTGGCCTTCATCATCGCTGGCCGCGCGGCCGCGGCGGCCTTTGACTTTGGCTTCCCCGGTGAATTCCGTGCCGCAACTCGGGCAGACGATCGGCCGGTTGTTCATATCGTAAAAACGGGTTCCGCAACTTGTGCAGATCCGCTTCATCCCTCTTTTATCAGCAACAGCTACAGCCACGATCAATACTCCATAATCTCTTGGTTAAGAATGTATGCCTCTTTTGTTCATTAGTTGTCTTATTTTGACGGTCTTGTCAAAGGAAAATGCGGTCAAAGGACGGAGTAAAATGCAAGCGGTGGAAAGGCATGGATTCTGACGCTATATCGCTATACACTAAAACCCGGTGTCAAACCTGTAACCTTGAAAAGAGATTATCCATGGAAAAGTCTGTTGTCCTGTGCGGTTATAAACGCTCCCCGTTTCATTTTGCCAATAAAGGCGCGCTTGCCAAAGTGCGGCCGGACGATATGGCGGCGGCGGTTATCAAGGCGCTGATCGAAGATACGGGCGTGAACCCCGAAGAGATCGAAGATCTGCTGCTCGGCTGCGCGTTTCCGGAAGCGGAGCAGGGTTTTAACCTGGGCCGGATCGTCGTCCAGCTTGCGCAGCTGCCGGTCAGCATTGCCGGCGTGACAGTCAACCGGTTTTGCGCCTCATCCATGAGCACGATCCAGATGGCGGCGGGCGCGATCCAGATGGGCGCGGGTGAGGTCTTTATCTGCGGCGGCGTTGAATCCATGACCCGCATCCCGATGGGCGGCTTTAACCCGATGCCAAACCCGAAAATGGCAGAAATCTATCCGCAGGCCTATATGAGCATGGGTGAAACGGCGGAGAATCTTGCCAAAAAATACCAGCTCTCCCGCGAGGACCAGGAAAAATTCGCGCTGGCTTCGCACCAGAAAGCGGCCAAAGCGCAGGGGGCAGGCCATTTTGATGCAGAGATTGTCGCGATCGGCGATGTCACCGCCGACGGCTGTATCCGGGGGGAAACAACGATGGAAGCGCTCGCAGGCTTAAAACCGGCCTTTGATGAAGACGGCAGTGTGACTGCCGGAACGGCGTCTCCGCTGACAGATGGCTGCGCCGTCGTGCTGGTTGCCTCTGAAGAATACGCGAAGGCGCATAACCTGCCGATCATGGCACGGATCAAATCGGTCAGTGTCGCCGGATGTGCCGCTGAAATTATGGGGATCGGCCCTGTTCCCGCCGTCCAGAAAGCACTGGCGCGGGCGGGGGTATCGGTTTCCGATCTCGATATCGCCGAGCTGAACGAAGCTTTTGCCGCCCAGTCGATCCCGGTCCTGCGCGACCTGGGCATTGATGAGGGGATCGTCAATCTCGATGGCGGCGCGATCGCGCTGGGCCACCCGTTAGGGGCATCGGGCGCGCGGATCACCGGCAAGCTGGCATCGCTGATGCAGCGCGAAGGTAAAAAGCTGGGGGTTGCGACCATGTGTGTCGGCGGCGGCCAGGGTGCGGCGATTATCCTGGAAGAGGCGGCATAATGCGGCTGGCAGGAAAAAAGGCGTTAGTTACGGGTGGCAGCCGCGGCATCGGCGCAGCGATTGCAAAACGCCTGGCTGATGAAGGGGCGGATGTTGCGATTACCTACAACGCCTCCCCTGATAAAGCAGAAGAGATCGCCGCTTATATCAAGCAGCAGGGACGGAACGGTTTCGCCGTTCAGGCCGATGCGACCAGGCCGGAAACTCTGGCGCCTAAAATCGAACAGGCGATTGAAACGCTGGGCGGGCTGGATATTCTTGTCAATAACGCCGGCGGCGGAACGGGTAAAGCCCATGATGATTTTAAACATTGCGATTTAAGCGATTTTGACCGGGTGATGAGCCTGAATGTCCGGGCGACCTTGAAACGACGCATGCGGCGCAAAACCATATGGGGCAAGGGGGACGCATTATCCTGATCAGCAGTATTTTAGGGGAGCGCGCCATCTTCAGTGGCGCATCAATTTATAATACAAGCAAATTTGCCATGACCGGTCTGGGCCGGAGCTGGGCACGGGATTTAGGGCCGCGCGGCATTACCGTCAACATTATCCAGCCCGGCCCGATCGATACGGACCTGAATCCGGCAGACGGCGAATTCGCGGATGATTTTATTGCCATGACCCCGCTTGGCCGCTATGGCCGCCCGGAAGAAGTCGCAGCGCTTGCCGCGTTCCTGGCGAGCGAAGATAGTTCTTATATCACCGGATCCACCATCAATATCGATGGCGGCGTTAATGCCTGATTTCAACTATTTCCCTGCCATTTGTCCGGAAAATATGGATAAAGCGGGTTTATAAGCGGGAAAACCCGTAAAAATCGGCCTTTTGCTAGGGTCTTGTTTACCTCTTTCGCGCTATACTATGATTAAGGGTAAAAAGCTATTGGTATCATGGACTTAGAGAATTTTTTAAAAGATCTGGAGTTGCCGGTCAACGCGGGTATGGACCCGGTTGAAACAGCTTTTATGAACCGCCTGAAAGAGCGTCTGCAGCATGTTGCTAAAAATTACGATGAAACCGGGCTGCATGAAGAAGAGCGCTGGCTGCGGGAATTCCTGACCGGGTTTTTCAATTATTCGATTACATGGCTGAATAAAGAGGCGGCGCAGCACAAGGATATCAAGGAATTCGATACCGCGCCGGAGCTTAAGAAAAAAGCCAAATCCGTCATCACCGAACTGCAAAACTATATTGCCGATTTTGTGTCCTGCTATATGCATATCAACCGCTTTATGACGCTGCTCCGCGATGAGATTAAAGCCGAAGAAATCAAGGTCGCCACAGCCGCGGGCGGCCTGCAAAAAATCCGCTGGACCCCGGATGCCGGGATTTTGATTGCGCGCTACCGCAAAGAAAAAATTCAGTTGGTCGCCCGGACGGAGCGCATGGGACAGGCGCGCAAAATACTGGAACAGATCGAAGGAGATTTCGCCGCCGTCCGCAGTGCCGCGGTAACCTTATTCGGTAAAGACAAAGCCGAGCCATATTTGCGTAAGTTAACGGCAGCTTTGCGGGTGACGGATTTCAAAAAGGCGGTAAAAGCAATCAAGGAAATGACCGAGGCAAAAAAGAAATTCGGTCTGGACGGGAAAACCGCAAAACAAAGCCAGCAAATCATCCTGAGTGCCGGCACCCGGATCATTGAAACGGTGCAGAAAAATGCGCAAACGCTGATGAGTGAAGAGGGCCGCGTCTTCTTAAAGCCGATTGAAACCGATATGGCTTATAATAACGACATTCGCGAACTGCAAAAGATCAAGGCGTTTTTGGCCAAATACCACTTACCGTATATGCAGTATAAGCTGGACGCGCTGGGGCATTTAAAAGACAAGCTTCTGGTGATGAATACGCTCGATAGCCTGATGGTGCTCTATAAACGCCTGATTACCGGGATTGCCGTCCCGCTCAAGGACATCAAGACAGTACGGATGTATGAAAGCGAGATCCTGAACCATGTCAGCTACCTGCTGACCGGGCATTTTACCGAGCTGCCGACTATCCTGGAGCGCGCAGAAGAAACCGTCGCCGAGTTCCGCGAAAACCGCGAAGAGCTGGAAGCGATCGAAAAACTCGACCTGATCGAGATCGAGATTAACGAACAGCAAGCCGCGCAGGCTTAAACCGGTTTTATTTCGGGCTGCCAATCGTCAGACTGTCGCGGCCGCGGCAATAACGAACCGCTTCATGGTGCAATTCCACACTGTCATTTAACAATGTTCGGGCTTGTTCCAGTATCTGATCCAGGCGGGCTTTATCGATCCCGTTGGCATTGAAAGATAGGGTAAGTTCTGCCCCGTCAATCATGGTGTTTACTTTCATCCAGCCATTATCGTTCAGGCCGGCAGAGATTAATCTCATACCCATAGTTTCTCTCCTTTTAACGGTTAAAGCGCTTGTTACCATAATGATTTATGGAGACGCAAGAAAAATACATGATGCGATATGCGGTTTATATATGGGTATGAACTTGCTATTCTGGCAGGGTCGTTTTTTCCTAAAAGGGGTTTTCCATGGCTATTGAAAAAGTTGCGGTAATTGGTTCGGGTGTCATGGGCAGCGGCATTGCCGCGCAGGTGGCCAATGCGGGTGTGCCGGTGGTGTTACTCGATATCGTGCCAAAAGATGCAGAAGACCGCAGTATGCTGGCCAAAGGCGCCATTGCCAAAATGCTGAAAACCGACCCGGCGCCGCTGATGCATAAGCGCAACGCAAAATTAATTACGCCTGGGAACCTTGAAGACGATCTGGAACTGCTGGCCGATTGTGACTGGATTATCGAGGTCGTGCTGGAAGATCTGAAGGTCAAACACGCCACCTATGAGAAAATCAACAAGCACCGCAAAAAAGGATCGATCATCTCATCGAATACCTCGACGATCCCGCTGCACAATTTGATCGAAGGACAAGGCGAGGACTTCGCATCGGATTTCCTGATTACGCACTTTTTTAACCCGCCGCGTTATATGCGCCTTTTAGAGCTTGTGGTCGGCGACAAGACCCGCAAGGACGCGATTGATGATGTTTATATGTTCTGCGATATCCGGCTTGGCAAAGGCGTGGTGCGCTGTAACGATACGCCGGGCTTTATTGCCAACCGCCTTGGCGTGTTCTGGCTGACCGAAGGGATCAACCAGGCGATTGAACAGGGCGTCAGCATCGAAATCGCTGATGCGGTCATGTCCCGCCCGGTCGGCATTCCCAAGACCGGGGTGTTCGCACTGATCGATCTGGTCGGGATCGACCTGATGCCGCATCTCTCCGCTTCTCTTCTGTCGACCTTGCCGGAGGGGGACTGGTACCGGGAGATTTTTAAAGACTACCCGTTCATCCATCAGATGATCGAAGCGGGCTATACCGGGCGCAAGGGCAAAGGCGGCTTTTACCGTTTGAACCCGGATGCCAAAGCGAAGAAAGAAAAGCAGGCGCTGGCTTTAAACGCCGATACGTTCGATGACGCAATGTACGCCAAGGCGTATAAACCGTCGCTGGAATCGATCAGCGCCGGGAAAAAAGGTTTACGCGCTGTCGTGCAGGCCGATGATGAAGGAGGGCGCTATGCCTGGGCGGTGCTGAGCAAAACATTGGCTTACGCCGCATCGCTGGTGCCGGAAATCGCGGGTGATATTGGCGCAGTCGACCGGGCGATGGAGCTTGGCTATAACTGGAAACAGGGACCCTTCCGGATGATCGATGCGCTCGGCCCGGCATGGTTTGCCGAAAAGCTCAAAGAGCAAGGGATTGCCGTGCCGCCGCTGCTCGAACAGGTTGGCGAAGGGACGTTCTATAAGGTTGAGGACGGCAGGCAATATTTCTTCGGTGTCGATGGTGGCTATCATGAAATTACCCGCATGGACGGGGTGCTGCTGCTCAGCGATCTGAAGCTTTCGCAAAAACCCATCATGAAAAACGCCAGCGCATCGGTCTGGGATATCGGTGATGGTGTGCTGTGTTTTGAGCATACCAGCAAGATGAACACATTCGATGAACAGATCTTTGCCATGATCGATCAGGTCATCAAACATATCAGTGACGGCAGTGGTGAGCATAAAGCGCTGGTCTTTTATAATGAAGGCAGCGCCTTTTCCGCAGGGGCTAATCTCGGTCTTGCGCTGTTCATGATCAATATCGCGATGTGGCCGCAGGTCGAAGAATTCATCGCCGGTGGTCAGCGGGCCTTTACGGCGTTAAAGCATGCGCCGTTCCCGGTTATCAGCGCCCCGTCCGGGCTGGCGCTGGGGGGCGGGTGCGAGATTTTGCTGCACTCCGATCATGTGCAGGCCCATGCCGAAACCTATACCGGGCTGGTCGAAGTCGGGGTTGGGCTGATCCCGGCATGGGGCGGGTGCAAGGAAATGATTCTGCGCTTTCAGGCGCGTCAGCGCGCGCAACATAACAAGTCATGGTTTTCTCCGGCGAACGACCCGATGAGCGCAACACGGCAGGCTTTTGAAACGATCGGCCTGGCACAGGTTGCAAAATCCGCCGATGAAGCCAAAGCGATGGGCTATTTCCGCGAAAGCGACGGGATCACGATGAACCGGGACAGGCTGCTTTATGATGCGAAACAAAAAGCGCTGGCGCTGGCTGAAAATTACCAGCCGCCCACCTTGGTCGAAGATATCCGGCTGCCCGGCCCGTCCGGGAAATATGCGCTGGATATGGCGGTCGGGGATCTTCGTAAATCCGGTAAGGCAACACCTTATGATGTTGTTGTCTCCGGGCATCTGGCTGCCGTTCTTTCCGGTGGAAACACTGACTGGACCGAGTCGATGAACGAAGATGACATGATGAAACTGGAACGTACCGAGTTCATGAAATTGCTGCATCATGAAGGCACGATGGACCGGATCGAATATATGCTGAATAACGGTAAACCGCTGCGGAACTAACCCTGTCCCGGCCCAGGATGGAAGGCAGATGACAAAAAAGAAAATCGTCATCCTGATGATCGGTTTAACAATCGTAATCGCCGCAGGCCTGCTTGCCGGCCTTTGTGCCGTAACGCATCCTGAGAACAGGCTTGCCGGTGCGATCCTTTCATTTAAATCCGATGACATGCCGGATTACCCGTCTTACCAGTTTGATGCGGTCCGCAATCTCGTGAACGCCCATAGCCGTTATGACGACCAGGCCCCGCAAAGAGAGCGGGATATTTTACTGCAGGACGTATATGACTTTATCACCGGGGAAAAAGCGCAGGCCCCTGCGATGAACAGTGCGGAAAGGGCCGCGCTGTTTGCCGTACTATTACGCGCCGCCGGGTTCAAAGCGCGGGAGGTGATTCTGTTTCCCCCGGATGCGGACCAGCCGCCGCTACATATGGTCGAAGCCTTTAATAAAAAAAGCCGCCGCTGGGAATTGCAGGATCAGGACCGCAACGTATTTTATAAATCGGCAAACAGCAACCGCAGGCTGGATGTCCGGGCGATCCTGACCGACGGGGTTTTCGCCGCCGAGCCATGCACGATGGACGGTTATTGTAATTGGGAAACGGCGTCACCGGACGGCTTAAGCGCGGCGGGGCTGAAATCTTATTTTGCCGCGGTGCTGACCGGCGGGGATCTGATGGTCAGCCGGGCGCATTTCGATCTTGAGAATACCGGATTATGCGTACGCTATCCCGAGGCATGCCGCGGTAAAACCGTCTTTTATGATTGAGCGTCATCGCGTATAATCAAGCTACGATGTTCGGATTATTCAAAAAGAAATCAAAAAAACCGTCCCGCGATGACATCATCGCCCAGGCCAAACAGAATGCTGCGAAGGCCCGCGCCGAAATCGGCCAGGAAAATCTCGACCGGATCGCGCGGGCATTGATGGATGAAAACAAATCCGAAGGCTTAAAAGCCCGCGACGAAATCCGCAAAATGGACCAGGCCCATGTCGCCGATAACCTGAAGATTACCTTGCGCGAAGATAAATAGTTGCACCCGCGCTTAATATTATGGTAAAAAATAGCCTGTTTTAACAGGCAATCAGGCGTTTATCATGAGTGATGATGCGGATCTTTCGGTCGGACAGGAAATAGAGATCTTAACGCAGCAGGCGACAGGCCTGCTGGACTGGTCGGGCCGCAAATACGGTAATGAAAACGCGAATGTGCTGTGGGACTTATTACGGGATATTGCCCGTTTGACCAGGATCAGCGTGGCGTTGGATGGCGATAGCTGGAATAACTTTTTTCGCGTTCTGCGCCTTGTGCCCGATCACCAGATGAAAAGCGGTGAGTTTTATGCCATTCTTGCGCGTGATGTTGAGACAAAAATTCCTGATGATATTCTTGATAAACTGACCGGGGCGATCGTTGCAGACGCCAGGACGGCAAGCAGTGTTCCTGATACGGTTTTATCCGATATTCTGAACAAAACCAGACAAGGCGGATTGAACGGCGGGTATTACGATGACATGCCCGAAAGCGTCAGTACGGCGGTTGGCGCGGCGCATGCGCAGATTTTGGACTGGTGTGCGCAAACCGACGGTACGCCGCGGGCGATGGAATGGATCAAACAGCTTTATAACGAGACTTATACAGATGGAAAAGAACGGCGCGGTAGCGATTCGCCCTATAACGGAGCGCTGCTGGAACGGTTTAATGCCTATGCCGATCAGACGATAGCCGGTCTTAGCCCGCGTCTGATCCTGACAGGCATATTTCATATGTATGCAGGGCTGGAAGATGGTAATGGCAAACACCGGCTTGCCGCTTGCCTGTATGAAAAAGAAAATGCGGCGCTGCCCCGGCTGGAAAAATTTTTAGATATCCGGATTAAAGAGGATCCGCAGGCCGCTTATGAAATCATCCATCATATCGCCGGTCTCGATGCCCGGATTTTTCCGGAGGGCAGGGGGCAAGAGAACGAGCATATCTTGCCGCTAACGTCATTGCTGGGCCGGAAGCTGGTTCCGCTGGCGCAGTCTTTTGCCCGCACTGTTAGCCCTGCGGCCGCGTATCAGCTTTGCAACAGCTTTATCGAACCGTCAGAATCCGGGCTGAGCTTTGTGCATCCCATGGCGGCTTATGCCCGGCTGGCGCGGCTGAAAATCACTCCCGAAAATCCGTAAAATCGCCTTACGGCGGGCGGTAAATCAGGTATAATGGCAGGCAGTATTTTTAACGAAAGAATGTGCCCATGCCTGTTTATGAACCGCCGCTCGAAAATATTCGTTTTGTCCTCAATGAAGTGCTGGATGTCAGCCAGCTATCGGCCCTGCCGGGCTATGAAGAGGCAACGCCAGACCTGATCGACCAGATCATCGAAGAGGGCGCAAAAATCTGCCGCGATGTATTGTTCCCGATTAACCAGAGCGGTGATGCGGAAGGCTGCGTTCTTGAAAACGGTGTAGTGCGCACGCCCAAAGGTTTTAAAGAAGCCTACGATATTTTCGCGCAAGGCGGCTGGTGCGGCCTGTCCGCTGATCCTGCCTATGGCGGCATGGGGATGCCGGTGCTGGTGAACACGGTGATGCAGGAAATGATCTGTAGCGCGAATATGAGTTTTGGCATGTATCCGGGGTTATCGCAGGGCGCATATGAGGCTCTGCATACTTTTGGCACGGATGAACAAAAACAGACTTATCTGCCCAAGCTCATTACCGGGGAATGGTCGGGGACGATGTGCCTGACCGAACCGCATTGCGGCACCGATCTGGGGCTGATTAAAACCAAGGCGCTCCCGAATGAGGACGGGTCTTATAACATCACCGGCACCAAGATTTTCATTTCCGCGGGCGAACATGACCTTAGCGAGAACATTATTCACCTTGTGCTGGCCAAACTGCCGGACGCGCCGGAAGGGGTGAAAGGGATTTCATTGTTCGTCGTGCCGAAATTCCTGCCCAAAGAAGATGGTAATGTGGGACCGCGCAACGGCGTTGCCTGTGGGTCGATCGAACATAAGATGGGGATTAAGGCCAGCTCGACCTGCGTGATTAATCTTGACGATGCCAAAGGCTGGCTTGTGGGGCAGGCGCATAAGGGCCTGAAGGCGATGTTCATTATGATGAATGCCGCGCGGCTGGGTGTAGCGATGCAGGGGCTTGGTATTGCCGAAGTCGCGCAGCAAAACGCGGTGAACTATGCCAAAGAGCGGCTGCAAATGCGCGCGCTGGATGGGGCCAAAGCGCCGGAAAAAGCGGCGGACCCGATTATCGTCCATCCCGATGTGCGCCGGATGCTGCTGACCGGCAAGGCCTTCTGTGAGGGCGCGCGGGCGCTGTCTTACTGGACCGGGATGCAACTTGATGTCGCGCATAAGCATCCGGATGAGGCGGTGCGCAAAGAAGCTGACGACCTGGTCGCGCTGCTGACTCCTGTCATTAAAGCGTACCAGACCGATATGGGGTTTGATGTTTCCAGCCTTGCGATGCAGGTTTATGGCGGGCACGGCTATATCTGGGAACACGGGGTCGAACAATATGCCCGCGATGCGCGGATCGCGATGATCTATGAAGGCACCAACGGTATCCAGGCGCTTGATTTAGTCGGCCGCAAAATGGCGCAGGGCTATGGCCGCCTGCTGCGCCGCTTCTTCCACCCGGTGCAGGCCTATATCGAAGAGCATCAGGCCGATGCCGGTTTACAGGAATTTATCTTCCCGCTGGCCAAGGCGTTCTCGAAGCTGCAGCAGGCTACCGCGATAATTGCGCAAAAAGGACTGAAAGACCCGAATGAAGCCGGGGCGGCCTCGGTTGATTATTTGCGGATGTTCGCGCTCGTCGCGCTCGGCTATATGTGGGTGCAGATGGCGCAGGCGGCGCAGAAAAAACTGGCCAAAGGCGCGGACGGCCGTGAAGATTTTTACGAAAGCAAAATCAAAACCGCGCGCTTTTTCTTCGCCCGGATGCTCCCCGAAAGCGACGCCCGCTTCAAAGCGGTCATGGCAGGGGCGGACAGCATCATGGATCTTGAAGCGGCGAATTTTTAAAGCTGGCTATGCCGTGAGCAAACAGGACAATTTCGATCAAAGTAACTGGCTGGCCGTATGCCATGCGGCGATTATCCGCGCGCTGATGGAAAAAGGCTGGGCGGTGTGTCCCGGTTATCTGGAGGCCGCGCGCTATTCATCCTTGCAGGATGACCTGTATCGCTGTGACCGTGAAGGAAAATTTACGCCCGCCGGGATAGGACGCCAGGATGATAATACGCTGCTGCCTTCTATCCGTAACGATCGGACGCTCTGGCTGTCAAAAACAAACCCGGCGCAGGCGGCATTCCTGCTTTTAATGGAAAAGCTGCGCTGCGATCTCAACCGGGATCTGTTTCTGGGTCTGTTCGAATATGAAGCGCATTATGCGCTTTATGATCCGGGCGGATTTTATAAAAAGCATCTTGATTCCCTGCGCGGAGAAAAGAACAGGATCGTCAGTACGGTTTTGTACTTGAATACCGAATGGACCGAAGACCAGGGCGGGCAGCTGGTGATATACGACCCGCAAAGCGGCCAAAGACAGGCGGAAATCCTGCCAGCAGGCGGCACGCTGGTTGTTTTCTTAAGCGAGGATATCCCGCATGAAGTCATCCCGGCCAGCCGCGAGCGGTGCAGTATTGCGGGCTGGTTCCGCTGTAACGCGAGTACCGCCGAGCGCATCGATCCGCCGCGCTAAACCCCCAGCAGGATGAAGCTTGAAGCTGCAGGCTTCTACCGCTATAAACAGGGTGATGAATGATATTGCCCGTAAACAGGATCAAGGCCTCGTTGTCCTGAGAACCATATCCGATCTGCGCGCATGGCGGGAGCGCCTGCGCGCTGCCGGGAAAACGCTTGCCATGGTGCCGACGATGGGGGCGCTGCATGACGGGCACCTGGAGCTTGTAAGGCAGGGTTTTGAAAAAGCCGATGCGGTGCTGGCCAGTATTTTTGTGAACCCGACCCAGTTCGCCCCGCATGAGGATCTGGATGCCTATCCGCGCACATGGGATGCCGATCTGGAAAAGCTAACGGCGCTGGGGACGCAGGCGATTTTTTACCCGTCCGTGTCTGAAATGTATCCGGACGGCTTTGTAACAAATGTTTCTGTCGGCGGTGTCAGTGGCCCGCTTGAAGGGGCGCACCGGCCCGGTCACTTTGACGGGGTGGCGACGGTGGTATCCAAGCTATTGCTGATGGCGCTGCCGGATGCGGCGCTGTTCGGGGAAAAAGACTGGCAGCAATTACAGGTCATCAAGCGTATGACCGCAGACCTGAATATCCCCGTCGAAATTTGCGGCGTACCGATCGTCCGCGATGAAAACGGTCTCGCGCTGTCCTCGCGCAATGCGTACTTATCCGCGGAACAATATAAGATCGCCTGCGCCCTGAATAAAACCCTGTTCGCGATGGCGGAGAAAATCCGCGCCGGGCAGGATCACGAAACGGTGCAGCGCTGGGGCGTTAATGAAATAGAGCAGGCCGGGTTCGATAAGATCGATTATCTTGAAATCCGCGATGCGGCCTCGCTGTCTATGCCCTGTGATAAAGCGCTGCGGATTTTGGTCGCGGCAAAGCTGGGCAAGGCGCGGCTGATTGATAATGTTGCTGTCTGATTTTAACCACGAATGAACACAAATAAACACGAATTTTGAAACCCATTCGTGAAAATTCGTGTCCATTCGTGTTTATTCGTGGTAAATAAAACTATGTCGCTTGAACAAATCACAGAACAGATTAAGCATAAAATGGCACAGGCTGCCGGGCTGCAGGCCAAGGTCAAATTCGATTTTGGCGATGATGGTATCATCCATGTCGATACGACCCAAAGCCCGCCGGAAATCAGTCATGAAGATAAAGACGCCGATACGACACTGGTATGCAGTCTTGACACCTTCAAAGGCATTATGAACGGCACACAAGACCCGAACATCGCCTTTATGATGGGCAAGCTTAAAGTCCAGGGCTCCATGGGTCTGGCCATGAAGCTGAATGCGATTTTAGAAGACTGACATTCTCTTAGAATTTGTAATTCACCGCAACGCCGATAATCCCGACATCGCTGTCTGTGCTGCCGCGCGTATCAACCGTGGTAAACAGGCCTGCGCCAGGCGCGAATAAATTATACAGCGCATCAAAGGAAGCATGCCGGTCAACATGGCCCTGCTCGATATCGATATAGGTTGCCGCAAAATCAATGCTAAACTTTTCGTTCACATCATAGGTCGCCCCGCCGGAAAACCATGTCCTGTTTCCATCGGGGGTACGGGTTGTCCGGTTAACGCTGGTTGTCGGCGTTTCATCCCACTGCAGGCCGCCGCGCACCGTCCAGTCATCGTTAAGCTTATATTCGGCACCAATGGCAAAGGTCATGGTGTTCTCGTAACTTTGCTTGTCGATCAGATCAGCGCCGTTCACAAGCTCCAGGTGGATCTGGTTAAAGCTTTCCCAGCCGAACCAGATCGCGTGGGACAGCAGGGTTAGTCTTTCGTTCAGGTCATGCGCTACCGCAAGTGTGGCGATTTGCGGCAGGTCAAGATCGGCTTCCCCTTCGACAAAGAATCCGGCCCGGCCAAGCCCGGCAGGTGTCGTGCCTTTCAGCGCGCCTTTAAGGCGGTGATTCACTTCGCTGCGGTAATGAAGGCCGATGCGGGTATGATCTTCCGGCTCCCAGATCAGGCCCATATTATAACCGACCGCCCAGGAATCGCCTTCAAGGATCAACTCTCCATCTGTCGCCGGGGTCGGCCCGCCGGCTGCGGTTGGATCGGGAATGGCGCGGCGCAAATCGGCATTGGCATGCTGCACATTGATTCCGCCGCCAAGAGAAATCGTATCCGTGATGTTGCAGGCGATCGAGGGAGAAACATCAATCACTTCCAGCGCACTGCTGGTGGAATCATACCGCCCGAACCAGCCGTCATCATATTCATTGGACAGGCCGAATGGCGCCGTAATGCCAATACCCATCCATAGCCCCGTGCCGTAAACAGGCTGGCTGATAAACAGGTTGGGTACGGGTTCGACTGTAGAATAGGGGTTACCGCCATTGCCGGTATTGCTAACGGCCACTAACGCGCCCGCCGTCCCATTAGACCGCACCTGTGAACCGGCATTTGTGAAATCACTTTTGGGGTGCAGCAAATGAACGCCGACCTGCCCTTGTGCTTCTTTCAGATATGTCATCCCGGCGGGATTGTAATAAACGGTACTGCTGTCAACCGGGTGCGCGCTTGATCCGGCGAAAGCACGGCCAAGACCGGAAACCGATTGTTCCTGGATGTAAAAGCCCGCGGCCATGGACGGCGCGGCAGAAATCATCATCAAAGAGAAGAGGGATACGCAAGAAAAAAGACGATAATTTATCATAGCAAATTTCCCCTGTAGTTTTTTATTTATTCTACAGGGAGAATTTTGCTGCGCCTACGGCGAATTGGAAAAGATTACTGGCTGTGCACAGCCTTGCGAATTTCAGCGACAATTTCATCCGGCGTATCGCCTGAAGAAAACAGAGAAACCAGCGTATCGTCCGGTCCCATCAGGAACGTATAGGCGGAATGATCCATCGTATATTCGCTCATATTCGGGTCCTGCACTTTTGCAGCATAAACCTTATATGTTTTTTCCGCGTCTTTGATCTGTTCCGGTGTCCCGGTCAGCCCGATCAGGCGCGGATGGAACTGCTCGACATACTCCTGCATTGTTTCCGGATCGTCCCGCTCAGGGTCTGTTGTGATAAAGAGCGGCTGGATCATATTTGCCTCATCACCCAGCGTATTAAGAACGGTCGTCATCTTCCCGAGTTCCGTCGGGCAGATTTCCGGGCAGTGGGTAAAGCCGAAAAAGATCATTTTATATGACCCGGCATAGCTTTCATTGGTCACAGGATTCCCGTGATGATCGATCAGGGAAAACGGGCCGCCGACTTTTGCGCCGTCCACGGCGTTCCCTGCCGCCGGTTCTATGGAGGCCACAGAAGACCCGCTGGCATCTTTTTCAACCTGCATCCAGGCGGATGCGACACCAAGAATAAAGCCCAGCAGGCCGAGCATGGCGATCTGTTTAATACGCTTGTTCATGATAGTTCCTTTCCCCACCCGTCATAAAACGGAATTTGCATAATCTTATACCAGCTTTTTGCCAGAATTACAAAAAAAGATGACAAACAAGCCTCAGCCGGACTATAGCCCGGCTGAGTGTATGGGACAAGTTGTGATCGGAGGGAGGAGAAGGTTAAAGCACGCCCAGCATTTCAGAAACCAGCGGATGCCGGACGATATCGGTTTTTTGCAGCCGCACGACTGAAATATTTTCAATCATCTCAAGCCGCTGGGCGATATCGGACAGACCGGACATCCCGTCGAGCAGGTCCGACTGGTCCGGATCGCCGGTAATCACCATCGTTGAATGCCACCCAAGGCGCGAGAGCAGCATCTTGAGCTGCCCGTAGGTGCAGTTCTGCGCTTCGTCGATAACGACAAAAGCGTTATTCAGTGTCCGCCCGCGCATGAACCCGACCGGGGCGATCTCAATCGTGCCTTCATCCATATATTGCCGGACTTTCTTGCCGCCGAGACGGTCACCTAAGGCATCGTATAGCGGGCGCAGGTAGGGCGCCATTTTCTCATGCATGTCGCCGGGCAGGTAGCCGAGCGACTCCCCGGCTTCCATCGCCGGGCGCGACAGGATAATACGTTCGACTTTCCCGTCTTCCAGGGCATCAACGGCGGCGGCAATGGCCAGATAGGTTTTCCCGGTTCCTGCAGGGCCGATCGCAAGGCTGAGATTTTTTTCGGCAATGGCCTGCATCAATTCCTGCTGCCCTTCGGAGCGCGGCTTAACCCGCTTGACGAACTTTTTATCACGGCTGTTATCGATCTGTTCGTCCAGCGGATGCCAGTCGAGATCGTCAAAGTGACTATCGACGGGGTGAAGATGTGCGGGACGCTTTTTGCTGTTACCACGTTGTTTTTTAGCCATGGGTGTGTCTCCTTTCCTGTTCAGGAATTGGATAGGGGGTTGATGCCGCTTGCTGCGGTTCTTGAGAAATTTTCAAAAGAGGAATTGATAAAGGGGAGATATTCGGAACGAAGGGAGCATGCAAGGCGATCTGCGGCAATCGCCGGGGAGGGGTGTGATTGTGCGGGGTTTGAGATCTGAATCAACGACAATCCTTCTACGCAACCATTCTATCTTTATCCTAACAGAAAAGCGGAGTCGTGACTATACGATTTATAAATTTTCCCGGAGAATTCGGGAGGTCATTAAGCGGCCAGCTTTTTCATTCGCTTGACTTCACCGTTAATCCGCCACCAGGCCAGCTTGGTGGCGATTTTGTGCGGCAGTGTGTGCGGTTTGAACCCGCAGGCCTTGAACACCATGCCGACGATCCGGTCGGTATGTTTGAACTGGTAATAACTATAAGCGCGCTGCATATAGGCTTTGTTATAGGTCTTGCGGTCATAGACATCGTTATCATTGGCGTTCGCCGCGAAATACGCATAAGACAGCTCGTCATCTTCGCTCTCGGCGATCCGGCCCAGGGCGATCTTAAGCCGTGCCGGGCGGGACAGGTTTTCTTTGGCAAGGTAACGGTTCAATGTGTCGTAGAATAATTTGTAATGCCGGAATTCATCCGCCGCGATCAGGCGGCAGATTTTTTGCAGCACAGGTTCTTCGATAGAATCGGCAATCGCGGTGTAATAGCTCGAGGTGCCTGTTTCCACCATGCAGCGCGCAACCATTTCCCCGCTGCGCGATCCGCGCACGGATATGGCGTCATCATCCATGAAATGTTCCGGCGTGTATCCTTTGCGGAATTTATCCATCGCCGTCTCAAGGCTCCAGGACGGGTCGATCTTTTCCGCCCATGTGCCCAGCGCTTTCCCGTGCTGGACCTCTTCAACGGCCCAGCGGCGGGCGACATCCTGGAAGTCTTTATCGTCATGGAAAATCCGGCACAGATAATCGGCGTAGCTTTCCGCGCCATATTCGACCAGCGCCGCCGCCTTGATAATCTTCAAAAGATCGGCATCAACCTTTGACGGGTCGAGCGCATCCCACGGCAGGCCTTCAATCGTCCAGTGGTTTTGTTGCGCGCTCATAAGATATCCTTTGGTTGCGTATCGTGTTGATCTTTCCGGCTTTGCTACCAAGATCAGCCTGAAAATGCAAGTTTTCCTGAATTTTACAAGGGTTTTATTGACATAAACTCATGTATTGCGTATAGCAGATAGTAATAACTTTAAAACGCAGGGAGGAGATGATTATGGCTAAATTATCGCTCAAATCAATTTGGGGATCATCAGTCAAAGACGACCAAAAAGAGCTGCGCCTGAATGAAGGCCGCCGCGCCTATTTCCGGGTGACCGACCCGGCCGTGGCCCGCAGGGTGCAGGACTGGATTGTCCGCCGCGACGAAGCGGAGCAGGCCATCGGTGCCTATTTAAGAAAAGCATCGCCCCTTTTGGGTGGAGAAACGCCTTTTTACAAAGTCGATGAAAGCGGCTACGTCAAAAGCATCAATTTTCGCTATATGATGGGCTTTACACATTTGGGCTGGAAAGGGCAGAGTATCGATTCAAACTGGATGGTTCCTGAAGAAGGTACCGAAGCAGGTGAAAAAGTGCGCAGTGAATTGCGCATGTTACCGCCGTTGCCGTCCTATAGCGAGATCAACCGTCTGGTAGGCTGGCCCGAAGCCCAGATCAATTCTATGTTTCAGGATATGCATGTTCGCGGTTATGAAGAATTTGCCGAACGTGCCAACCGTCATGTGAATATCTCCCGCAGCCAGGGGCAGATTTATATCAGCGTCCCTTACCCGGAGACATTCCGCGAATACCCCAAAATGGAGGATGCTATTGCGCAGTGGCGGCCACAGGAATTTATGGAGCGGATTGATGATAAGCTCGGCCGGAAAATTGAAAAGCGGTTTGAATTTTCCCGCAGCCCGCTGGGGCGAACAATTGGTGCGGCGCTGACAAAACTGGCCCGTTAATCAAAAGATAAAAAAACAGGGGGCATTAGCCCCCTGCCGTATTCGTATCATTCACTGGTTATTCCGCAGCCTCGATATGATCTTCATCGTCAGTTTTCTCTGTCAGGTCCATCGCCCCGATTTTCTTGTTATAGTTGCCGGAGAAAATATCATCACTGAACGCATCTTCCCATGAGCCCTGTGTAGAAGCACGGGAATATTCGGTGGCCCGGTTTTCGAAGAAGTTGACGTGTTCTGCCCCGTTGAGCATTTCATCCATCCACGGCAGCGGGTTTTTTTCCATCATAAAGACCGGCTCCAGATCAAGCTGCTGCATCCGGCGGTCGCCGATATAGCGGATATATTGTTTAACTTCTTCAGCTTCCAGCCCTTCGACGCCGCCCATTTCAAAAGCGAGGTCGATAAAGTTATCTTCAATCTGGATAATATCCAGCAAGGCTTGCTTGATTTCGCCTTTCAGCTCATCATCCCAGATATCCGGGTTTTCATGAATGAAGGTTTTAAACAGCCGGATCATCGACAGGCAGTGCAGCGTTTCATCCCGCACCGACCATGTCACGATCTGCCCCATCCCTTTCATTTTATTAAAGCGCGGGAAGTTCATCAGGATCGCAAAGGAAGCAAAGAGCTGCAGCCCTTCGGTAAAGCCGGAGAACAAGGCGATCGTCTTGGCGATATCGCGGCGCGATTTCATCGAAGCGCCCTGCATGTAATCATACTTGTCTTTCATCTCCTTATATTTAAGGAATGCCTGGTACTCAACTTCCGGCATACCGATCGTATCCAGCAGGTGGGAATAGGCCGCAATATGAATCGTTTCAATATTTGAAAACGCCGACAGCATCATCTGCACTTCAACCGGGCCGAAGACCTGCGCGTAATGTTTCATATAGCAGTTATTGACCTCGACATCGGCCTGGGTAAAGAACCGGAAAATCTGGGTCATCAGGTTTTTTTCAGACGGCGTCAGCTTTTTCTTCCAGTCGCGGACATCTTCGGCCAGCGGCACTTCTTCAGGAAGCCAGTGCAGGCGCTGCTGCGTCAGCCAGGCTTCGTAGCACCACGGGTACAAAAACGGCTTATAAACATGGCGCTCCTGCAATAATTGCGACTCGCAGTTTGTGACATCGTCCAGATCTGGTTTTTTTAAGGCAGGGTCAGCCATGATCGTTACTCCTTTAAATTTGATTCCATCTAACCGTTGTATAGTTTGCAATAACCGATTCCCAACGCCCCCAGTTTAATATCCTGCAGAAGCAGGCCGAGTCTTTTAGGCGATTCGTCCACAATAAAGAACAGGTGGGGGCGGTTAATGATCGGGAGCATATGAACCGGAAATCGGCACATATTGTGATAACAATAAACAATATACACAATATATAGTGTCTCGTGAAGATCCAATCACAAGCCGGACGCGTTTTTTAGGGGACAGTTTTTATAAAGACGGACCGGCGGGAGGGGGCGCCGGTAAAGCTTTGGCATAAGAGAATATTTTCGCCAGCCGGGACAGGATATCGGGCGGATGAAGCCCGGCATCAAAACCGTTTTCCCTGAGACGGGACAGCAGCACACCGAGCCGGTGTGCAAGGCTTGCGCCCTCTCTGGCTTCAAAAACGGAATGATAAACCATCCTATTGTGATCCGGATGACCTTCACGGCATTCTTCGATGCGGCTGCCGGCGGCAAACTGCCGGCGTGTCAGGTCGATGGCGGTCTTCTGCGCGGCCGGACCGGTCTGCTCCAGATAGAAATGCCATGCCGGTTTGTGGGTCGGGGCCTGCGGCTCGTAAACAAGGCTGGGCACGATCTCGTCCTGATAACCGCGGATCGCCCAGGCGATGAGGGTACTGACAAAGCACTGGCCCAATGCGGGATTGGTGCCGTCATAATCCGGCTTGCAGCCGTCCCAGCAGGTCTCATAGCACCAGGATTGCTCCAGGGCGGCGATAAAAGCGGGATCAAGAGCAGTCTGAGTCATAAAAAACCTGTCCTGTATCGGGGTACAGGACAGGTATAAACAGTTTTTATGATTATGGCAATTTTGTTGGGGGCCTATTCAGCTTCATCTTCAAACAGCGCCCGATACTCGCCGTAACCTTCTTTTTCAAGATCGTCTTTATGGATGAAGCGCAGCGCGGCGGAATTGATGCAGTACCGCATCCCGCCTTTCTCTTTAGGGCCGTCCGCGAAAACATGGCCGAGATGGGAATCTGAATCGCTGGACCGGACTTCGGTGCGGCTCATCAGCAGCTTGTTATCTTCATGCTCGGCGACGGCGCTTTGCTGGATCGGCTTGGTAAAGCTGGGCCAGCCGCTGCCGGAATCAAATTTATCGAGCGAGGAAAAAAGCGGCTCCCCGGAGACGACATCGACATAAATTCCCGGCTCGTGATTATCCCAGTATTCGTTGTTAAAGGCCGGCTCCGTGCCGTCATGCCGGGTGACATATTGCTGCATCGAGGTCAGCGCTTTAGGCTCTTTTTTCATTGTCTCTTCTCCGCTATAGGCTGTCTGCGAGGCCAGCAGCGCGCCGGTCAGAAGACCTGCTGCGGCGATCACGATTAATCCGGGATTTTTCATGGCTTTATATCCTTTTTGGTTGTCCTGCTTATAAATTCGGTTCTGAGTATCGCCCGGTTACAAAATGATATGAAAATTTTTTCTGGGAAACAGGCCGGATCTGTGATTATATCGGGCCGATTTCCTTTTAAATAAAAAATTTAGGTGATTAGTGTGCTTGCGGCAAGAGCAGCAGCAAACAGGGACATAATATGATGAGCGATAAAACCCCGTTCCAGCAGGGCCGCGAACAGGCTCTTAAACAGATAGAAGATATGTTTTGCCATGATTTCCGCCGCCATGCGCCGCACGGGATCTGGAACATGGTGCCGCCGGTCGATGAACCGCATATTATCGAGGCAATCTGCCAGATGATGGGCGTTAAAGTCGAAGAAAACCTGCGGCAGGCTTTAACGCTTTTGCAGCAGGGAAAGCGGCTGGAAGATATTTGCGAGATTGACCTGTTGCAGGATTACGAGCCGCCGGAAGAAAATCCCGAAGATTACGATCATGGCCGCTTATCGGCTCTCGCGGATGCGCAGCTTCTGATGTTGCTGATGGACCGTCAGGTTCTCGCGCAGCCTGTGTTACAGGACCCGGTGATGAGCAAGATTAACCCGCGGGAGCGCTCAATTGCCGTTAGAACATTGCAGGTTTATTCTGCGCAGGTCCTGCAGACCTTTTCCAATGACATCCGTGCGGCCTATGAAGCGATCGCGCCCGGCGCTTATACCGAACAATTCATGAAAGCGGCGCGCCAGCCCGAGAAAAAGGAACCGCAAACCCGCAAAGAAAAATTCTGGGACTGGTGGGATAAGGGGTTCCGTTATTGGTGGAGCCTCCCCGCCAAAGGGACCGAGCCGCGGGTTTATCCGAAAATATGGCCGCCGCTGCTGGAGTCCTCTGCGGCACAAAGCAGCCCGGTAAAATCGGGTCAGGACTTGTTCCGGGAATTCAGCAGGGCATTCCAGGGACTGCACTTTGCCAGTCTGGCCGGGCAAACTTATGAAGTGCAGATTAAAAACGATACAGGGTTGACCGATACGCCGATCCGCTCGATTGCGCTCGAGTTATTCGATGATATACGCCGGACATTATTCAAGCGGCAGGAAGAGCACTGCACCGATGTGAAATCCCTGAAAGCCTATGTTGACCAGACATTGGCGCAGATGGATGTGAGCGCATATGAAGAACGCTATAAAGGCGGCGGTGCCTGTGCGGACTGGCTGCGCGGTTACTGGCAAAGGCAGGCCAATAACCTGTTCCGCCGTCTTGAGCGCGTGCCGTCATCTGTACCGCATACCCCGCCGCCATCACCACGGTAAAACCGGCAATAAAAAAGGGGCGCAAGGCGGCCCCTTTTTGTTGTGATCGTGGTGGTGCTTATTGGCAGGCCAGGCATTCCTCATACTGGTTTTCTTCCTGGCGCGCGACTTCCGGCAATTCAGGATCGCGGTTGCCATGCGGCTCGGCACCGAGCAATTGGCTGCGTTTCCAGCTGGCATCGCTTTCCGCACGCTGGATCGATTTGGAGCGGCAGTAATAAAGGCTCTTCACACCCTTCTTCCAGGCTTCCCAGTGAATCCGGTGCAGGTCTGATTTGTGCACGTTAGCCGGCAGGAACACGTTCAGGCTCTGCGCCTGGCAGATAAACGGCGCGCGGTCGCCAGCATGTTCGATCAGCCAGCGTTGGTCGATTTCAAACGCGGTTTTAAACACGTCTTTTTCATCCTGGCTCAGGAAATCAAGATGCTGGACCGACCCTTCATTGGTGAAGATCGAGCTCCAGATATCATCGGTATTCTGCCCTTTTTCTTCCAGCAGCTGTTCAAGGTATTTGTTCCGTACCGGGAAAGAACCGGACAGGGTTTTGTGGGTGTAGGCATTGGCCGCATTCGGCTCGATCCCCGGAGACGATCCACCGCAAATGATCGAGATCGACGCGGTCGGCGCAATCGCCATCTTGTTGGAAAACCGTTCCATGATATTAAAGTCCGCCGCATCCGGGCAGGCGCCGCGTTCCTGCGCCAGCTTGATCGACGCATCATCGGCCTGGCGTTTAATGTGCTGGAACATCCGGCGGTTCCAGACTTTGGCCATGACGGATTCCATCGGGATCATCTTGGATTGCAGGAAGGAGTGATAGCCCATGACACCAAGACCGACAGAGCGCTCACGCATTGCAGAATATTTTGCGCGGGCCATCGAATCCGGCGCTTTACTGATAAAGTCGCTCAGGACGTTATCAAGGAAGCGCATGACGTCTTCGATAAAGGTCGGGTGATCCTGCCATTCTTCGAACTTATCAAGGTTCAGCGAGGACAGGCAGCACACGGCGGTCCGGTCATTGTCTAAATGATCGCGACCGGTCGGCAAGGTGATTTCCGAGCACAGGTTAGACATTTTAACGGTCAGTCCGGCCATTTTGTGATGTTCCGGCATATGATCGTTCACATGGTCGATATAAATAATGTACGGCTCGCCGGTTTCAATCCGGGCCGTCAGCAGACGGATCCAGAGATCGCGGGCTTTGACGCGGTCAACGACATGATTGTCTTTCGGGCTTTTCAGCGCCCATTCCTCGTCATTTTCAACGGCTTCCATAAAGCGGTTGGTGACCAGCACACCCTGATGCAGGTTCAGGGCTTTCCGGTTCGGATCACCGCCGGTCGGGCGGCGCATTTCGATAAACTCTTCAATTTCAGGGTGCCAGATCGGCAGGTAAATCGCGGCGCTGCCCCGGCGCAAGGACCCTTGGGAAATCGCCAGCGTCAGGGAATCCATCACGCGGATGAACGGCACAATGCCTGATGTTTTGCCGTTGCGGCCGACTTTTTCACCGATAGAGCGGACATTGCCCCAGTAAGACCCGATCCCGCCGCCCAGGCTGGCCAGCCAGACATTCTCATTCCACAGCGCAACGATATCCTCAAGGCTATCTTGTGTTTCGTTCAGGAAGCAGGAAATCGGCAGGCCGCGATTGGTGCCGCCATTGGACAGGATCGGCGTCGCCGGCATAAACCATAAATTCGACATATAATCATAAATACGCTGGGCATGGGCGCTGTCATCGCCATAATACATAGCAGGGCGCGCAAATAAATCCTGGAAAGATTCTTCCGGCAGCAGATAACGGTCCTGCAGTGTGGCTTTGCCAAACTCCGTTAGATATTGATCCCGGGACCGGTCAATTTGGATCCGGTTCCCTCTTTCCATTTGCGCGACATCGAACATTCCCTACTCCTCGAAGCGGTAGATACAGTTATACACAGGTGTGATTATGTGGGTGTGGATAGATGTGGATAAAAACACTATCCGTTGCGGTTATTGCTCCTACACCCTACTAGATATCGTGGGTGCTGTCGATATGACCATATTCCTATTGGCCCCAAAACCAGCATAGAAATACCACGCAAATGCCTGAAATTCCTATGATGAATCCGGATCATAAACCGACTTATCCACGTGTGAAAAAGTAATCCTGTTACAGGGCTACGGAAAATATTATGGTGTTGTCCTGGTGGCGGAACCGACGGTGCGGGCGGTCCCGAAATTGCCCTAACGCGGTCTGAGTGCGCTATTGCAGCAAAAAAGAATCGCTTGGCGAATCAGACAACGCATCACAACCCTGAAAATGAAAAAATTTTCCCTCGGATCTGCCCCCTCTTTATTCGTGACGATCGCGCCCTGCTGTGCTAAAAGCCCGATCATAAGTGCGGTCAAGTGTGTATGAAGTGTGTATATAGAGGGATGATCCATGACAGGGAAAAAGCACCAGAATTTACAGCGTAAACGCCAGACAAAAATTGTCGCGACGCTCGGCCCGGCCTCCAGCTCGCAGGAGATGATCCGCAAATTATTCAAAGCGGGCGTCGATGTCTTCCGCCTCAACTTCTCACACGGTACACATGAAGATCATCAGGAGCGGGTTAATTTTATCCGCGCGATGGAAAAGGAATTTTCAGTGCCCGTCGGGATTATCGCCGACCTGCAGGGCCCCAAGCTCCGCGTCGGTAAATTTAAAGACGGGTCGATCGAACTGAAAAAGAACATGGCCTTCCGCCTTGATCTTGATAAAGCCGAAGGCGATGAGACGCGTGTGAACCTGCCGCACCCGGAAATCATCAAGGTGCTCAAAAAAGGCGATCACATCTTAATGGATGACGGTAAGGTCCGGATGGAAATTACCGGCAAGGGAAAAGACTATCTGAGCGCCAAAGTGATTGCCGGGGTCAAGCTCTCTAATAATAAAGGCGTGAACGTGCCGGGCGTGGTCCTGCCGATCGCGGCGCTGACGGCAAAAGACCGTAAGGATTTGACCGCGGCGCTGGGGATGGGCGTGGACTGGGTTGCCCTGTCTTTCGTGCAAAAGCCCGAAGACGTCGCCGAGGCCCGCAAGCTGGTCGGCGGTAAGGCGGCCCTGATGGCCAAGATCGAAAAGCCGAGCGCGCTGAAGCATTTTGATGAAATCATGGATTTTGTGGACGGCATCATGCTGGCCAGAGGCGATCTCGGTGTCGAGATTCCGCCGGAAGAAGTCCCGGCGGTGCAAAAGCGGATCGTCCGCCAGGTGCGCCATGCCGGTAAGCCGATCATTGTCGCAACCCAGATGCTGGAATCGATGATCGAAAGCCCGGCCCCGACCCGCGCCGAAGCGTCGGACGTGGCAACCGCCGTTTATGACGGCACCGATGCGGTCATGCTGTCCGCTGAAACCGCTGCCGGGAAATACCCGCTCGAAGCGGTCTCTATTATGGACCGGATCTGCGAAAGCACAGAAGGCACTGAAGTATACCGCCGCTTTATCGAAGCGGACGAGCTGGAAACCGAATCCGATTCATCCGATGCCATTACCACGGCGGCTTATTATGTGGCCCGTGATGTCCGCGCAGCCTGTATCGCGACCTATACGACATCGGGATCAACGGCGCTGCGCACCGCGCGCCAGCGTCCGGGCCGCCCGATTTTATGCCTGACGCAAAATCACAATGTCGCCCGGCGGCTGTGCCTGTCCTACGGGATTCATGCCGTGCATGTGACCGATGTGACCGATACCGGCAGCGCCGTGAAAAAAGCGGCCTCTATCGCGCTGGATTACAAACTCGCCAAAAAAGGTGACCGCCTGGTCCTGACTGCCGGTGTTCCGTTCGGCACACCGGGCAGCACCAACGTTTTGCGTGTGTCCTGGGTTGAGTAAAAGCGGAGCATATTGACATATCATAATACACTTGCTATTTTTTCATAAAAATAGAAATGGAGCGCACAGATCATGTCATTGGAAGAAAATAATAAGCCCCCCGTCGATGCACGCCGCCACTTTTTTATTGCGGTCACAGATAATAAATATATGTGGACCAAAAATGTTCTCTGGATTAAGCCCGAAAATGACCGGCAAACGCGTCTTGTAAATACAGAATATTCTGACGGTATTGTTGATGCCCCGATAGAAGTTGTCCGTGAAGTCTTCAGAGAGCACGGCTATGAATTTGTGTTACAAGATGAACTGAAGCAAAAAGCAGAACAATTGAAGCTGTCAGTGCCGTCAAACCGCTGAAGGATGTTGTAAATGAAAAGCGGCCAGTTGCCTTACAGCCCTTCTGACCGCTCTCTTTCTCTGTGATTGGAGAAACTCTCTCTTCCCTACCGGCTTGCCAGCACCGTTGCGCTCGGCTTGGTATGCAGCCACCAGGCATTGCGGTTGATCGTAAAGATCGGTTTGTACCGCGTAACCTGCGCCGCGTTTTCAACCCGCTCATTCTGGTTATCAAGAATAAGCGCGCCGCTGTCGGTGTAAACAACCAGCACCGCATGCGGGATATCTTTTTTCAGGTCATGGACGATCGCCACGCGCAGCCGCTCTTCAGGAACGCCCAGGGCGCGCAGGGAAACATATTTGGCAATCGCGAAATCTTCGCAGTCCCCGCCGCGCTCGAAAAACTCAATCGGCGTTGACCAGTAATCGCTCTGGCCGTAATTGCGGTTATCAAGAATATATTTCTGGTCGTTGATATAGGCGTTTACGCGTTTGGCCATCTGCTCCAGCGGCAGGCTCTGGTAATTGCTGATCTGGCGTTGCCATGCGGAAATAACTTTCTTGCCGTTCGGCTGATCCATCGCCGCATCAAAACGTTTGAACATCCCGGTCCATTTTGTGAACGGCTCCAGATTGGTTGACGCGCGCTCTTCCGATCCGAAAAGCGGCGGGTAACTCTTGACCGGGGTAAAGGCGGTGTTGGCGGTGCTCGCAAGCCGCATCTGCGCCGGGACGTCTTTGATCGACCCGGCCCGGGCCGGCTTGATGCCAAAACTGGAAACGGTCAGGAACATCCCCAGGGCCGCGATCATGCAGCGCATCGTGGTTTGTTCGGCCAGTGTCTTATAAAGCGCCCGGCGGGAAATCATCTGGTTTTCAACAAGGATACGGCCCAGATGCGCCCCTTGCGCCTTCTGCTGGGACAGGGCGATCCGCAGTTCGTGCGGTGTCAATTGCCCTTTAAGGACAAGCAGTTCACCGAGACGGTGCCGCTCGAGCAGCATTTTAATTCTGGTCAAAATCCCTTGGTGAACGGGCGGCTTTATCGTGTCTTTTTTCAATGGAGTAGCCCTCAAATCCTGCTGTGCCGAATCGCTGTTTTTCCTTACTGTACCCCTATTAAACCCGACAAATATTGACGAATCCTAAACAAACGGGCAAAAAAGCAGGATTGAAGCGAAAAAAGACATAAAATTAGGGATTTAAGCGATGACAGACGCGCAGCACACCCCGGACCATCTGGCAGGGTATTTGGACACGATGAAACAGCGTGCGATCCTCGTGGTCGGGGATATTATGCTCGACCGTTTCGTTTACGGTGATGCGGGCAGGATTTCACCGGAAGGTCCTGTCCCGGTACTGGCGGTCAAACGCGAATCACAAATGCTGGGCGGTGCCGGGAACGTCCTTGCGAACCTGCATGGCCTTGGGGTGAAACCGCATATTTTATCCGTCATTGGGGAAGACGATGCCGGGCGCCAGGTCCGTGAGCTTGCCGCATCCTGCGGTGCCGATCCGCAAGGGCTGCTGGTTAGCGGCGCGGTTCCGACCATCGTTAAAACCCGCTATATCGCGGCGGGCCAGCAATTATTGCGCGCCGACCGGGAAAAAGCCGGGGCGGTGCCGGACTCCGTTCATACCGCGTTGCTGGCGCAGGCAAAAATCATCATGCCGCATGTGCAGGCGCTGATCCTGTCCGATTACGGCAAGGGTGTTTTAACGGAGGATGTGATTGCCGCGCTGATTGGGCTGGCCAAAGACCATAACGTGCCGGTGCTGGTCGATCCCAAGAAAACGGATTACAGCGTCTATCGCGGTGCATCGGTGGTCACGCCGAACCGCAAGGAGCTTGCCGAATCCTGCACCGGCGCTGCCACGGAAACCGATGAGGACATTACTGCCGCCATGCGCCATGTCCTGACGGAATCGGGGATCGGTGCTGTCATCGCGACGAGATCGCAGCAGGGAATGAGTGTGCTTGAAGGCGCTGATGCCGCGCCGGTGCATTTGCGTACGACCGCGCTGGAAGTGTTCGATGTGTCCGGTGCGGGCGATACGGTGATTGCGACGATTGCCGCAGGCCTTGCCGCCGGTGCTAATCTGACTGAAGCAGCGATGCTGGCCAATTATGCGGGCGGGATCGTCGTTGCCAAGGTCGGTACGGCCGCCATTCGCAATGATGAATTATCCGGGGCTTTACGGGGCCATGATACGGTGAGTCGTACCCGCGAAGCGCCGCTGCTGGATTGGGGCGATGCGGCGCAGCAGGTCCGGCGCTGGCAGGCACAGGGCTTAAAGGTCGGCTTTACCAATGGCTGTTTTGATATCCTGCATTTCGGTCATGTCACATATATTAACCGCGCCCGTGATTTATGCGACCGTCTGGTGTTGGCGCTTAATCATGACCGCTCGGTACAAATTCTCAAAGGGCCGGAGCGCCCGCTGCATGATGAGCGCGCCCGCGCTTCTGTGATCGGCGCGCTGGGGGCGGTCGATATGGTGGTGCTGTTCGGTGCGAGTGAAGCGGGCCGGGACAACACGCCCTGTGCGCTGCTGGAACAGCTCCAGCCCGACATCTATTTCAAAGGCGGCGATTACACGATCGATCAGTTGCCCGAAGCTAAAATCGTCGGCAGCTATGGCGGCCGGGTAGAGCTGATGAATCTTTATGAAGGCCACAGCACGACCTCGACCATCGAAAAAATGAAAACGTCCGGATAGCAAAGCGTCCCGTGCCCGCAAGATCACAGGCTTGACAAAAACTTTGTTTTAAATGAGAATGATTATCAATATCATTGAAACAGGGGAAGGAAACCAAGCCATGCTGATTGACTTGTACCTGCTGCAGACTTATTTCGCCGAACCGTCCAGCGTTATTTACGAAGAAGAGCTGATCCGCCGTTATGGCGGCGCTGCCGTGCGCCAGGCGATCAAAGAGGGTATGCTTGAAAAACGCCAGATCCCGTGCAAAAGCGGCGCTGTACGTCATGTCTGTACGCTTTCGGACGACGGCATTCTCACCGTCCGGCGTACGATTTACCCGGCGGAGGAAAACGCCGCTGGCAAAGTCCCTGTGCTTTGTTGAATTCAGGGCTGTATTTTATCCCCAAGACTTGGTAGCATAAGAAACGGAATCTTTTCGGGTTCCCTTAATCCCGGTTTTTAGTTCAATCGTAATTTTATGGTGAAGCGATGTCAGCGCGAAAAAAAGAGTTTATCAAATTGGTCCGTGTCATGTTGCTGGGGGCGCCCCTGCTGTTGACGGCGGCATGCCATTCAGATTTTGGGCCGTTCCCGATGCCGACCGGGTATAAATATCACGACAAGATTTATAAAACACCGCCGGGCCCTGAACCTGTATTCAAAAAAATCGACCATATGGGCGTACCGCAATCGACCGAAAAGCAGTGCGAAGACGACCAGAAAAAAATGTCGATGGCACCGGTGATGGATAATGCGGATATGATGATGTCGGTCCCTGCCGGCGGGTCATGGGATTATGCGGCTGCCGATCTTGTCCGCCGGATAACGGACCAGTTTGGCCGTCCGACTGAACCGGTTTATGTACAGCCTGCTGCGACCAATCAGGAACTGGGACTTGAAAAAGCCCTGCGTATGGCGTTGACGGATCAGGGACTGAATCTTGCGCCGGCACCGGGCGTTGGACCGTATGCGCTGCATTATTCAGCCAAAGGCATGGGGACGACCGGCCGGGCCATGGTCACGGTCACATTGATGGGACAGGACGGGCCGCTGATCGAACAAAGCGGTATGTATGATCTCGGGGCGGACGCACCTGTGGCGACGACGATCCCGGCTTCTGCCCCGGTCCTGGCACCACCGCCGGAACCGGCCGAGCCTGGCGCGCCAATGCCGATCCTGCCTGTTGAATAAGAGCGGATAACCCCTGTCTATAGCCTGTATATAAGAGAACGTCTCCCCGGTCTTGCTCTTTGGGTCTGGGGAAAGGCGGCCCTTACCGCGCCATCAGCACATGAAAGAAATGATAGCTCGTGCCGCATTGTACGCAGCCTTCCATGGCGGGCTGTACGGTAAAGGTGGCTTCGTTGGTGGTATCGACCGATCCGGCGGCGGTAAATTGCCGGGCGCTGGTGAAACGGAATCCCGCCCCGGCATTCACGCATTCACTGCCGGTATTATCGAGCGGCTGGGTGGCTGGGTCATAGCCGTTCATATCGTTAATCTTGCGGCAAAAATCCGGTGTGACATCGGGCAGGACGGCGATCAGTTCGGCATTCCCCGTCCCGACGCCGGGCATATGGGTATGTCCGTAAAATTCCCACTGGGTGGCACCACTGACTGTACTGAGAGGCAGGCGGTATTCCGCGGCCCCGCCCAGCTCGTGGAAAACCTGCCGGGTCGGCGTATCGGTGATCGTACCGTAATCGGCGTTGACGGTATTGGCGAATCGGATATCGCTCTCGCTGGCCCCGTCCTGCATGATGAAGGTAATGCCGCGCTCAATATCGTTGACATACTGACGCACCTGCGAGGCGTTAATCACAAGGGTTTCATTGTCGATGTTACCGCCGCCGCCGTTATCGCGAATGGCCACGGTAACCATGCCAATTAAGGCGACGGCCAGCAGGATAAAGAAGAAAACATTGCCAGATTCGCTGGATCGTCCGGAAGAAAGATCAGGGCTGGCAGCGGGGCGGCGCATGGTGACCACCGTTCCTTAATGGGCCTGCGGGGAAACCGGCAGGCAGTCCTTGAGGATATTGCAGGCAGCCAGCGCTTCATCGCGGGTAAAGCCATTGAGACGTCCGCGGAAGATCCAGCCTTTCTGGGTTTTCATCGGCACGATAATCGGGTTGCTGCCGCTTAAGGCGGCAGGCAGGGCCTGCTGCGCTGTGCGGATCACATTTTCTGTTCTAACCCGGCTTTCAAACGCGCCGACCTGGATCGACCAGTCACCGGTTTTTTTGCGGGAGAGCGCCGCTGTCTGCGCAGGTTGTGGGGCGTAGACGCCCTTCACGGCGGCGATGGCCAGAAGGCCGGTTTCGAACCGTTTGGTTTCGGCCGGATCATAATCGCCCTCGCCGATCAGCTCCCGGAACGCGGTGTTTTGCAGCATCGGGTTCAGCTCGGCCCAGTCCCCCATATCTTCGACACCGGCAGCAGGTTGTATCGATGCCAGCTGTGTCAGGCCTTCCGGTTTTCTTTCTGGTACAGGAACGGCGCGGGCAACGGCGATGTTTTCCAGCCGGGCAAAACCGTCATCCAGAATTTTTTTCATATGCGCATTGCGCGAATTGGATGTCCGCCCGCCGAAAACAACCCCGATCAGGCGGCGGTTATCGCGCTTGGCCGAGGCGACAAGGTTAAAGCCGGAAGCGGCGATATAACCGGTCTTAAACCCGTCCATCCCGCTATAGGATTCCATCAGGCGGTTATGGTTGCGGTAGGTCTTGCCGCGATAAGTGAAATTCCGGGTCGAGAAATAGTGATAATATTGCGGATAGGCGCGCAATATATATTGTCCGAGCCGCGCCATATCCCGGGCTGTTGTAATCTGGCGGGGGTCATGCAGGCCGGAGGCATTGCGGAATGTGGTGCTGCGCATCCCGATCTGGTGGGCTTTGCGGGTCATGGCCAGCGCGAAGCCGCTTTCGGTACCGCCGATTTTTTCCGCCAGCGCGACAGCAACATCATTGGCGGATTTGGTTACCAGCGCATAGATAGCATCTTCCACCCGGATCGAAGAACCGGGGGCCAGGTCAAGCTTACTGGGAATCATGCTGTGGGCGTGGCGTGAGATTACAACCCGGTCGCGTAAAGACAGTTTTCCCTGTTCGATCGCTTCAAACGTCATCAGCAGGGTCATGATTTTAGCAAGCGAGGCCGGGTGAAGCTTTTTGTCCGCATAACGTTCATAAACGATCATTCCGGTATCGGCGTCCATGACGATCGACGCATAGCGCGGATTACCCTTGGCATAAGCTGCCGGGCTGGATAAGCCTGTCAGGGCCAGCGCCGCCGCGGCGATGAAAACCATGAACATACGGGAAAAGCGCATTGAGCGACCTATTCTTACTTTAAAATCCGAAACCAAGATAAAAACCGTGATGAACCAGCCAGTTTGTCTGACTTTCTTTATCTTATAATGATACTGATTTTTGCGGCCGAAGTCCATGGGGCTAGGCTGCTGATTTTAATTTTTACAGAGGGGTAATTATAGAAGCGGCGGCTTGATGATGCCGTCATTCAGCCTGTTTTTCAGGTTGGCGACATCCGTTGTCTCATCATCGCGGATATAACCGAGGCCGAGGGTGGCAACGGCACTGTTCCCGGTCGCGCGGGCATGGATCTGTGAAAGCCCTTCCTGCAGAAGTTTTGCGGTCTGCTGGTTGCGCAAATACGGCGTCCGTCCGCCGAAGACGATGCTGATGGCCCGGTATTTGCCGTCAACGGCGGAGGCGGCAAGATTATAGCCTGAATCGCAGATAAAACCTGTTTTCAGCCCGTCAATATCCTGATTATTCACCGCCATGGCATTGTGGTTGTGTTTGGCCCTTTTTCCGCGCCAGGACCCGAACTCGGCCTTGGGTGCCGAAAAAATATGATAATATTCAGGATAGGTTTTATAGATATGCAGCGCCAGCTTGGCCATGTCGCGCGCCGTGGAGACCTGGTCTTTATCCGGCAGGCCCGTTGAGTTTTTGAAGACCGTTTTGCCCATACCGATTTTTTTGGCTTTTTCATTCATCAGCTTGACGAATTCAACTTCGCTGCCGGCTATTTTCTCTGCCATCATGACGGATACGTTGTTGGCCGAGGCAACGGTAATTGCCAGAAGCGCTTCTTCGACGGTAACTTTTTCTCCCGTATAAAGCCAGGTGCTGCGGCTGTTGCCGCGCGTAGCCAGCATATCTTTGGAAATTGTAACCGTGATTTTGTCGTCCAGCTTCAGTCTTCCGTCACGAAGGGCATCGAAAATAAGCGCTGCCGTCATCATTTTGGTCATAGAGGCGGGATGGCGCAGGGAATCGATATGCTCCCCGGCGAGAATCGATCCGTTTTGCGCATCAATGACAATGGAAGCGGATTCGGGGGCAAAAACCTTCCCGCCGATCTTGCAACTCGACGGTTCGCTGTTGCGCGCAGCATAGTCATAGTCTGCGGCGGCTGGGGTGGCAGCGAGTAAAAAGCCAAGACCCAGCGCGGCGGCTGCTCTTTTTAGCTTTGTATTCTTCAAAGTCCCTGTTCTTCTTTTTATATTTATAATTTTATGAGGAAATGCTGGGCAAAAACCCGCCGGATGTCAAGGGTACCGGGATATAATTTATGCTGCGCTGCACAAAATAGATCTTGATTTGCCTGTGGATGCATGTTAGATTGTTATTGTGCACCGCAATATTTTCCTTATCATAAGGAAAAAGCAAAGAAAAAGACAAAGGATTGCGACCCATGGCAAAGAAAGTAGTAAAGAAAAAAGCTGTTAAAAAAGCAGCCGTCCGGAAACCGGCGGCCCGCAAGACAACAAAAGCCACAACAGCCCGTAAAAAGACGGCTGCTGCTAAAAAGCCGTCCCCGGCAAACCAGTCACAACCAATCACGGAGATGATGATGACCCAGAATAAATCCAAATTTGAAAAACTGTCCCAGGACGCCGCCAAAAACGGCAAGGAACAGGTCGAAGCCCTGATCGAATCCGGCAACCTGTTCATGAAAGGGTTTGAAGATTTTACCAAAACCTATGTCGATCTGGCACAGTCGGCGGCAGAGCGCAACAACCAGGCTGTCAAAGCGCTGCTGAGCTGCAAGACGATCAATGAATTTGCCGAAACCCAGAACAAATGGGTCCAGCAGAATTTCGATGATTTCATGGCGACCGGCACCAAGCTGTCCGAACTGACCATCAAAATCGCCACCGACGCGTTTGAGCCGATCAACGACCAGTTCAGCAAAACGGTGAAAAAAGCCGGCGAATCTCTCGCCGCTTAATAGAAATTTAAGCGCATCCGCGTTACAGTTTGTTTGGGATCATATCCCGACATGACAATGACCCCGGTCTTTCGTGCAGGAGAGGCCGGGGTTTTTGTATCTTTGGATTATCTGGCTTTGGGATCGTTAAGGTCCGCCGCAAGGAGTTCCTGCAGCATTAGCCTGATCGTAAAGAGCCTGCTGGAAATCATCAACCCGGACAGGGGTCTGGCTGTTCCAGAGAGTGTTTTCCAAAGCTGCCGCTGCATCGCAGTATTTGCCGTCTTCGATCATTTTCCAGGTATTGGGGAATTTTGTCCGCCAGCCGGTTCCCAGCTGGTAATTGACGGCCCCAAGAGCGATCGCAAAGCATGGGTTGTTACTCGCTCCTGCGGCCGATGCCTGTGCCTGCGCCGCATTCCATGCATTTTGAGCATCTTGTTGCAGGAAGGCATCAACCTGCGCATCGGTAATGCAATCCCCAACAGTCAGGTTGTCTTGCGGCAGCACAAGGTGCCCGACTCCCACTGTCGGATAGCCCAGCGAATCGCGATAGACGCAATTTACCACCCCTTCGCGCAGCTTCAGATGATCGAGAAACTTGTCAAAAGCATTGCCGGCATTCACAGATGAATCGCAGACAAAAGGCGTAATACCGGGCGGTATAACCACAGTTGGCGGTGAATTGCCGACAATCGGCGATGATCCCGGGGGAAACGGGCTGCCTGGCGCAGGCGTGTTGGGCGGTGCCGTCGCGTTTCCGCCGTCACAAACATAATCATTGATAGAATTAAAGCCGCATGCGGCCTGGGCAGGGGCGGTGAAGAAGTGACTGTAGAGAACAGCAACAGCAACGCATATTCCTAACAGGCGAAAAACATACTTCATAAAATAATCCCCATACACAACTTTTATCATTTTAACATAGCCTGCTGTAAAAAAGGATTAATTTTATGTGTTTAAAAAACAAGTTTATTTAAAACAATGACTTAATATGTAAGGGTGATCCTAATACAGGGATAGAGATTGTTTGCCGGGCGTGATTTCTGGTATCATGGAAAAAGATAACAGCAGGGGACGAACCCATGAAAAACAAGAAACATTTTACCGCATTGGTGGCTGCGATGATGCTAAGCGTATCCGCCGGTGTTAGTTCTATCCCGGCTTATGCCCAGCAGACAGGCGGCGATAAAGCCCGGCTGTGTAAAATATACGGCATTGAAACCGTTGTCCCGCGTGGACGGGATAATGTCTGTGCCGCCCCGGCATACGAGAACGATGCCGGCCTGTGTGTGCAAGGATCCAAGGCGCACAATGTTTTCACCTATATCCAGAAAGAAGACGGCAGCCTTGATTTCGGCCTGTCATACTGGTTTGCTTCCGGTGCTCATTGCGGGATCATCGGCAATGCCAAAAAGACAGACAAAGGCTGGCGTTACGAAAGTAATCTGGATTCGGCTAATCCGCTGGAACGTTGCGCGGTCAATATCAGTGAACAGCAGGAAATGATCTGGTTTGATGCGGATGAAGACGCATCCTGTCGCATGGAATGCGGCGCGCAGGCCCATCTGCGTGGAACGATGTTACCGCTGGATACGCTGGATACGCGTGATGTGTCTTATGATGACCTCAACCCGGAAACTTTTTTCAACACGCCCTGCAGCCGTTAATCCGGCTAGTCCAGAACACACTGCGCCCCGTCATAAGAACATCCCGGGATGGAGCAGACATTTTCGGGGAAATTTTTCTCTCCCGGGATTTCTATATGGACGCCTGTGGGCACGATAGCCGATTTATTACAGTTATCGGGAATGATTTTATCGATAATCGGGTTGATAACAATCGGGTCTTCTTTATACAGGATGGGATCGCGCACGGGATCGTTCTCCGCTTGCAGGACGAATAACGGCCATTCATCCCCATGCAAAAGATCCTGCCCCCTGCCACGATAGGTTTCAACGATGGCCGGGGTGAAGCGGCCATCCGCGGCGCATTGGAAAGCGGGAGGAATCCGTCTTGGGTCATTTACCCTGTACCATGGAAAATCGAAAAATCCGTCAATAGCCTCTAGATCCATAAACTGCATACAGCGGGCCTCTTCCCAGACAATTTCCATCGCGTGGCAATTATACGTGCCATATGGCGGCGGCGCGCCGCCGACATCGGTCATGCGTCCTGCCAGAAACGTATGAAAGAAATTAGCTTGCAGGTAACTGACCAGTGGGGCCGTTACCGTGTTAAACAAGGCGTTATCCAGTGAAGTCGGAGTAATGCCTGCGATCGGGCCCCAATAATTTACTTCTTCGGAAAAACGGCGGCCCGGATTGGCGGCCAGATAGCCGAGATGCTGATTAAAGCAGCTATATTCCAGAACGCTATCCGGCTTTAAGATCAGGTTTTTATTCTGTGCCACACGCCGCTGCGCATGCATCCAGGCCTTGGCTTCCAGCGCATCCATAATCTCAGGATCGCACCCCGGCTTGACGTCCGGTGCGGCGGCCTGCACGGCAAACGGCATCACCAGCAGGCAAGCCATGCCAACGCTTAAAAACAGGTGGTGCAGTTTTTTAAACCAGATCATCAATCATCCCCGCAATCATTATAATATTTTAACACCAATCTATCTGTAAGGAAAAATTAAACGCATCGTTAGCTGGATTTTTATCAATTTAATGCCACAATAATTAAAGAAAACCATATGGTTTTCAGCGTCATTTTTGATGGAACCCAACAGGCGAACAGGATAAGCTTAAATCAAATGAGCGGACCCAGAAACATTCGGTATTATAAATATATAAACACGATCCGGGCTGAAGATGAAGACGGCCCGGGTTTCGGTGATGATGGCTTTGGTGATGACGATATGGGCGATGACAAAGATGGTCAGCAGCCCGACCGCCAGACGGGCCTCTTGCTGAAACCGCGTCCAAAGACCAAAAAACCGTCAATGTATAAAGTCCTGCTGCTGAATGACGATTACACGCCGATGGAGTTCGTCGTTCATATTTTGGAAAGGTTTTTTGGTAAAAATAGGCAGGAAGCCACCGATGTCATGCTCCATGTCCACAGGCGCGGCGTCGGCATCTGCGGAATTTACACTTACGAAGTAGCGGAAAGCAAAGTCCAGCAGGTCATGGACTTCGCCCGGACCAACGAACAACCGTTGCAATGCACGATGGAAAAGGAATAACGCCTATGCTCTCACGCAATCTTGAGCAGACACTGCACAAAGCCTTGTCGATCGCGAATGACAGGAATCATGAATATGCCACGCTTGAGCATCTTCTGCTGGCGCTTTGTGAAGACCAGGACGCGATGGCGGTGCTGCGCTCTTGCGGGATTTCCCTGCCGGATCTGCGTGAGCAGTTAGAGCAGTATCTTGAGAATGAGCTGACCTATCTGGTTGATAAGAATATCGAAGAAGCCAAACCGACCACGGCGTTCCAGCGTGTGCTGCAGCGCGCGGCAATCCATGTGCAGTCAAGCGGGCGCGAAGAAGTGACCGGCGCGAATGTGCTGGTTGCGCTGTTCTCCGAGCGGGAAAGCCACGCGGTTTATTTCCTGCAGGAACAGGATATGACGCGCTTTGACGCGGTCAATTATATTTCCCACGGCATTGCCAAAGTGCCGGGTCACAGTGAATCCAAAAGCCCGGAAGGCACAGACGAGCATGGCGAGGATAAAGGCGTGAAAACAGGGCGGGACGCACTGGATGCGTACTGCGTCAATCTGAACGACAAAGCGCGCCAAGGCAAGATCGACCCGCTGATCGGCCGGGAAAAAGAAGTGGACCGCACGATCCAGATTCTGTGCCGCCGTGCCAAGAACAACCCGCTTTATGTCGGTGATCCGGGGGTCGGGAAAACCGCGATTGCCGAAGGGCTTGCCAGACGGATTGTCGATGAAGAAGTACCCGAAGTATTACTCGATGCCACGATCTTTTCCCTTGATATGGGCACACTGCTCGCCGGGACGCGTTATCGCGGAGATTTTGAGGAGCGGCTGAAGGCCGTGCTGTCTGAACTTGAAAAAACCGATGGAGCGGTGCTGTTCATCGATGAGATTCACACAGTGATCGGCGCGGGCGCGACCAGCGGCGGGGCGATGGATGCTTCGAACCTGCTCAAGCCTGCGCTGTCCAGCGGCGCGCTGCGCTGTATCGGGTCAACGACCTATAAAGAGTACCGCAATCATTTTGAAAAAGACCGCGCCCTGGTGCGGCGCTTCCAGAAAATCGATATTTACGAACCGAGTATCGAGGACGCGATCAAGATCCTGCAGGGGCTTAAACCCTATTATGAAGAGCATCATAAAGTTAGCTATACCGATGAGGCCCTCAAAGCCGCGGTCGAGCTGTCGGCAAAATATATCGGTGATCGTAAATTACCGGATAAGGCGATCGATATTATCGACGAAGTCGGTGCGGCGCAGATGTTGGTAACGGCAGACAAACGCAAAACCGAAATCGGCATCAAGGATATCGAAGACGTCGTCGCCGCGATTGCTCGTATCCCGTCCAAGACGGTGACCAAGGACGATAAGGCGGCGCTGCAGAATCTGGAGCGTGACCTGAAAACCATGGTGTTCGATCAGGATGACGCGATCAAGGTGTTAGGCGATGCGATCAAGCTGTCCCGTGCGGGTCTGCGTGAACCGGAAAAACCGATCGGCTGTTACCTGTTCAGCGGCCCGACCGGGGTCGGGAAAACCGAAGTCGCTCGCCAGCTCGCCAAGACCATGGGGATCGAGCTGCAGCGTTTTGATATGTCCGAATATATGGAGCGCCATTCCGTTGCACGTCTCATCGGCACACCGCCTGGTTATGTCGGGTTCGATCAGGGCGGCCTGCTGACCGATGCGGTTGATAAGCATCCGCATTGTGTGTTGTTGCTTGATGAAATCGAAAAAGCGCACAGTGATGTCTTTAACATCCTGCTGCAGGTGATGGATTACGGCAAGCTGACCGATAATAACGGCAAGACGATCGACTTCCGCAATGTCATCCTGATTATGACGACCAATGCCGGCGCGGCCCAGCTCGCCAAAGCCCCGATGGGGTTTGAGCGCGATATCCGCATGGAAGACGATCAGGAAGAGATCAAGCGCGTCTTCTCACCGGAATTCCGCAACCGCCTTGATGCGATCGTCCCGTTCCAGGCGCTTAAGGAAGAAACAGTCGAAAAGGTTGTCGATAAATTCATCATCCAGCTCGAAGCCCAGCTCGCAGACCGCAATGTCGGGATCGAACTGTCCGATGAAGCGCGGGTTTATCTCGCCAAAGAAGGCTATGACCCGGCGATGGGGGCAAGACCGCTTTCCCGCGTGATCCAGGAAAAGGTCAAACGGCCGCTGGCCGAAGAGTTGCTGTTCGGCAAGCTGACCGAAGGCGGGCTGGTGCTGGTCGATTACCGTGACGGCGAAATCACTTTTGATTACGAAGCCCCGCCGCCGGCCGCGCCGAAAACGACCGAAGACCAGGAAATCGCCTGATTTTTCAAAATTTTATGCTCTGTGAAAGATTCCTGCTGGCATGGTTTCCAGAAATATGCTTAGCTGTTTTCTGCTTCCAGAAAAAAGTGCTGTGCTGTCAAATGCATAGGCACTGAAAATAAGGCACAGAAAAACTGTGCGGCAATATAGAACAGAGAGCGTAGTTTATGAATCTGAACAATTGGCACCCGACCTTTCTTAATACTTGGAATGACTTAATTACCAATGCGCGCAGGCGTGACCATACAATAATAAGGCCTGAATTATTGCTGGCCCAGCTGGTCCATGACCAACAAGCCGCAAAACTTTTAAATATGGCAAATGTGAACGTTGCTCACATGGAAATGCAGCTTTATTTATATATCAGCAATAATGAAGATGAATTCCATATGCGCGGCAAGGTAACGGCCTCAGAACCTTACCCTGATGATACGATAGACCATATCATGTGCGTTGCTGAACAAGCGGCACGTAAAGAAGGCCGCCGTGTGGATGGGATTGATGTCTTATTGGCTTTTTATAAAGTGCCGACGCTCGCCTCCAAGTTTCTAAATGAATTTTTGAAGAATACCGTTGCTTTTGGCTATACAAAAGAAGCCGGACGGAACGGGCTGCGGGTGCCCGGCAAGGACATTATGCCTATGCAGCGTGATGCTGAATTTGATGACGGGCGGACAAAGCAACA
Source organism: Rhodospirillales bacterium (assembly GCA_020638155.1). GTDB lineage: Bacteria > Pseudomonadota > Alphaproteobacteria > Micavibrionales > Micavibrionaceae > UM-FILTER-47-13. The sequence goes on along the minus strand of JACKJB010000006.1, from coordinate 83,363 downwards.
GTCGAATAGTCTTAATATGCCGCGGATTGATGATGATTCCGCTTTAAAAAAATATTGTGTCAATTTGATGCAGAAGGCTAAAGATGGCGGCATTGATCCGCTGATCGGCCGTGACGAAGAGCTGGAGCGCATGGTTCAGGTTATGAACCGCCGTAAAAAAAACAACCCGATTCTGGTCGGTGAACCCGGCGTCGGGAAGACCGCGATGGCTGAAGGTCTTGCCGCGAAAATTATGCGGGGCGATGTGCCGGACACCATGAAAAATGATTTTATTTTCACACTTGATCTGGGCGCATTGGTCGCAGGAGCAAAATACCGCGGTGATTTTGAGGGGCGGATCAAGGAAGTTCTGGAAGAGCTGGAAAAGTTCAGCAAAAGGCTGGGCCAGCGTGTGCCGCATGAAGGACGGGTGCCGAAGGTCCACATCTTCATCGATGAAATCCATACGATGGTCGGGGCCGGTGCGGCATCAGGCGGCGCCATGGATGCATCGAATTTGCTCAAACCTGCCTTGGCGTCCGGGACGCTGAACTGTATTGGGGCGACGACATATAACGAATACCGTCAGATTTTCGAAAAAGACGGCGCGTTGGCGCGGCGCTTCCAGAAAATCGATATTCCTGAACCGAGCCAGGAGGAAACGCTTGAAATCCTAAAAGGTCTGAAAGGGCGTTATGAGAAACATCACGGCGTAACCTATACCGATGAAGCTTTGGAACGCGCGGTGCAATTGGCGGCACGATATATTCACAACGTCCGGTTACCGGATAGCGCGATCGATATCATCGATGAGGTCGGTGCGCAGCACGCCAATATACCCAAGGATAAGCGCAAAGAAAAAATAGAGATTGCCGAGATCGACGCCGTGGTGGCCCGGATTGCCCGCATCCCGGCGATGCGGCTGAGCAATGATGACCAAAAAGTTCTGAAAACGCTTGATGAGGAAATGAAAAAAGCTGTTTTCGGTCAGGATAACGCAATCGAAGCTGTCGTTGAAACCGTCAAGCAGGCCCGTGCCGGAATGCGCGAGCAGCACAAACCTTCAGGCAGTTACCTGTTCTCAGGCCCGACCGGTGTCGGTAAAACGGAAATCACAAAGCAGCTTGCGGAAAAGCTCGGCCTTGAACTGATCCGCTTCGACATGTCTGAATATATGGAGCGGCATGCGGCCTCCCGGCTCGTCGGCGCGCCGCCGGGCTATGTCGGGTTCGATCAGGGCGGCTTGCTGACAGAAGAAATCAACAAGCACCCGCATTCGATTTTGCTGTTGGATGAAATCGAAAAGGCACATCCTGATATCTTTAATATGCTGCTTCAGGTTATGGATCACGGTACCCTGACAGATAATAACGGGCGTAAGGCGGATTTTCGCCATGTGATCCTGATTATGACGACTAATGCGGGGGCTGCGGATCGCGAAAAACGTTCCATCGGTTTCCATGCCGATCGGGAGAACGAAACGCAAAATGAAAACCAGGCGGTTAAAACGCTGTTCTCCCCTGAATTCCGCAACCGCCTTGATGGTGTGGTCGAGTTCCAGAATCTCAAGCCGGAGCATATGGGCCTGATCGTCGATAAATTTATCGGCGAATTGCAGGGGCAGCTAAAGGAAAAAAATATCACCATTACGCTTGAAGCAGACGCGCGGGCATGGCTCGCGAATGAAGGCTATGACCGGCTAATGGGGGCAAGGCCGATGGGCCGGGTGATCCAGCGCTATGTGAAAAAGCCGATGACGGATGAAATCCTGTTCGGGGCGCTGCGCGAAGGCGGTAATGTAACGATCAGCTTTAATAAGAATGCGGAAGACGCTGGAACGGCACCGCTGTCCTTTACCTTTAATAGTGCGGCAAAAACGCAGGATCCTGCGCGGCCGTTGCTGGCATTAAAAGGACCGCAGCCAAAAGATCCATAAAACGCTCAGCGCGCCAGGATTACTTTATAAAAAAAGTAAAAGGCAACGTCACCGCCGCCGTCATCTTCGGCAAGGCAGCGCTGGCGGCCCAGTGCGCCGATCCGCCCGGCCCCGTTACTGAACGTCCCGGTGTATTTGTTTCCAGATAAAGCAAGATATGTTCCGGCGGCTACAACGGGCGGGGTCGATGGGATAAAATCGAGCTGACTGTTAATCGCATTACATACGGCTTCGGATAAAGGCGCTGTCGCTATAATCAGGTCGGCATTTGCCGCCACGGTTGCCGCGCCGCCGCTATCGGTACCGGCATCGGTCACTTCGTAACGGGCGCTGATGACCCAGTCCATGGCATCGGGCGCGCTGGCGCCAACATCGTACCATTCTTCGACCCCGTCCTGGAAGGTGATGCTGCCGCCATCAGGATGAAAGACGCGGTTGGTATTATCGGTACATTGCGGGTTAAATTCATAGCTGTTATGGCCCCACTGTGCTGCATGAAAGCACAGCTCTGATTCGTCTACGCCTTCAATCGTCATCACGCGGATCCCGCGCTGGACGGCGCTGGCATACTGGATAATCTCACTGGCGCGTAAATGGGCCAGCTCTTCCATCCCGGTCCCGCCGCCGCGGCCGATATTTGAAACAACGAAATTCAGCGCGGCAAACAGCGCGATCGCGATAAAGATCCAGTAGATAACCCCGCCGGATTCACCGCTGCGGTTATGGGAGGACATAGTATTCATGAGCCATAGTGTAACAAAAACAAACGTGCGCAGATACGGGGTTTTTCAAGCCAAAGAAAAAGGGCCCGAAGGCCCGTGTCAGTTTGTTTTGCTAGTTTATTATTTTGCAGGTCCGGGAGCGGGAGGCACCTCTCGTAGGACCCGCGTTTTTTTAACCTCGGGATCTTCCATATGTTTTTTGTTTTGCCGCTCCAGCATTTCTTTAACGCGCGGGTTGTTGTCGGGATATTTGACCTTGTCAATGACGCCGAGCTTGACGGCTTCTTCACCGCGCATGAAGTAATCGCGATCAAAGATTTTCTCGATCGCCTCATCGTCCATATCGGTATGGGCGCGGTATACGTCTTTCAGGCGCTCATTGATATATTTGCTTTCTTCATGGGAGATATCCATGTCCTTGATCGTGCCCTGTGTTCCGGCGCTGACCTGGTGCAACATGATATTCGCGCTCGGCCAGGCGTAACGGTGACCGGGCGATCCGGCAACCAGCAGGATCGACCCCATCGACATGGCAATGCCGGTGGCGTGGGTTTCGATCACGACACCTTCGGATTGCAGCAGTTGCATGGCATCATAAATCTGCAGCCCGTCATTGACGTATCCGCCGGGGGAGTTGATGAACATTTTAATGGTCCGGTTCTTTTCCGGGACTTTTGACAGGTCGGTTTCCCCGTTGCTGTCGGTGGCGGCATCAAGGGCCGGTTTGATCTTGTCGTAATAAAGGTGGAACAGCTGGGCGACAATCGTATTGGCCATACCCGGCTCGACCTGGTGCGAGACAAACACGACATTGCTGTCCAGCAGCCTTGAATACACATCATAAGCAACGCGCCCGCCTTTATCGTTATCGCGGATAACGGTGGGTATAACCATGTTGCTGGGATTATCATTGGCAGACTCGTCGTTAAACGGCCCGCGGACGGTCTTAGACATTATTTACGCTCCCTGTTCGTTCGTTATATGATGACTGTGATATAAAATGATCCGGTCATCTTTATTATTTTGTTTCTTAGAATAGGAAGCCTAAGACATATTTTTTACGATGACAAGGCCATTATTTTGCAAATCTTGAGCAGAGCACAGGAGAAACTATGAAATACGCCCGTTCCGGCAGCATCCTCATTCTGGTTGCCGATGATGATGAAACCATGCGCAGTTTTGTCGCCGGTATCCTGGAAAGTCATGGTTTCCAGGTGTTGCAGGCGGTCAGCAGCGGCGCCGCGATCCGGGTGATCGAGGATCATGATATTGATGTTGCGATCATCGCTCACCGGATGAAACCCAATGATGGGTTCGAAATCGCAAAGCATGTCGTGGTAAACGGGCTGGGAATTGGCATGGTCATGGTCACCGGCGACCCGTCAACTGATCTGCTGCTGCAGGCGGGACAATATGAAATCGGCCAGGTGATGCGTAGCCCGGTCGATCCGGATCGCCTGCTGCAGACCGTCCGGCGCATGATTCGCGCCCGCGGTAAAAACCCCGATGCGATCGGGGCGGGGCTGAGCACGAATTACAGCCCGGAAGAGCTGATGCGCCGGGTGATCGCGCTGGCCAGCCAGAACGCAAAAGCCAAGCTGGGCGGACCGTTTGCGGCGATTGTTACCGATTCCAAAGGGCATATATTAGGCGAAGGTGTGAACGGGGTACAAATGCGCTGCGACCCCACAGCCCATGCCGAAGTCCTGGCGATTCGCCACGCGGCGGAGCGTCATAACAGCCCGCGTCTAGAAGATTGTGTGATTTACTGCAGCAGTGAGCCAACCATGCTGGGGCAGGCACTGATTATCAGTACCGGGATCAGCAGGGTGTATTACGGCATCAGCCATGAAGAAGCGGGAACGCCGCGCCTGAAAGAGCTGGATATCATGAAAGAGATCGCCAGGCCGATCAAACAGCGCAGCGTGCCGCATGAGCAGCTATGCCGCGAAGAGGCGATGGCCGTGTTTAAGGCGTGGCAGGAAACAAAAGCTTAGTTGGCCGTGCCGTCTTCAAATTGCCAGAAGGGGGAGGAAAAATATTTCTCCGCGACGGCTTTATCTTTCATCCCGGCTGCAGAATCAGCAGGCAGTGAGGCCAGTCCGTCAAAGACGGATTGATAGGCCGGGTCGAGTATCTCCAGCCCGCCGTCTTTGCGGATGTAGCCGACAAATTTCTGATAGGCATCCACCGGGATGAGCGCACCCTGTAGCTTGACCAGCCGCCCGCCGTAAGTTTCATAGAGCGCCTTGTTGATTTTCCATTCCCGGATCATCGTCTCGGCAATGCCGTGCTCGGCCTCGGTAATCATCTGCCCGAACTCCGGCGGCATATTTTGTTCCTGTTCGAGCCGGACCTTGTAAAAGGCGATGCTGGTTTCAACCGAAGCCAGCAGGGCTTTTAGTTTTTGCTCTTCTTCCGGGCTGTATGTCCGGTGCGCCAGGTAGTCTTTGATTTTCGTGGCGGTTTGCAGGTTTTCTTCGTGGCTGCGGGCCAGAGAGGATTTGAAAACTTTATTGTAAGTATTGATTTCTTCGGCGCTGGGGGTGAACCGGGCTTCCCCGAATTTTTTGCTCAGGGCAACGGCCCACAGCACGTCTTTCAGCCGTTCCAGGTTTCTTTGCCGGATCGCCTGCTCGGAATCCAGCCCCTGGTCTTCATATTGCTGTTTGATATCGGCGATATGGCTCTGTTCGGCGGTAATGTCCTCCTGGCAGACCGTGCGATCGAAGGCCCGCGCTACAGGGGTGCAGGCGGGTTCTGGTGCCTGCTGCTGCGTTATTTCTTTGCCGATATCCGGCGCGGCAATCGCCGGGCCGCTTACGGCAAAAGCCATCATAAAAATAAGTAAAACCCCGGTTTTCAGATGCATAAGACTTGATTCCTTCGCCACTTTGCGTCATTCCTGTAATGTTGGATTTTATGGGGAAGATGTAAATGGGTCTATTGAAATTTATGGCCAGTGTCCTCGGGGTGATGTCCCCGGTCCATATCGGCTTTGTCACCGCCTTTAGCGGGGCAAAAAAAGTCGGGATCGACCAGCTGGGCAATAAATATTACAGTGCCGCGCCGCGCCCGGGTTATAAACGCGAGCGCCGCTGGGTAATGTATAAAGGCGCGCCCGAGGCGACAAGCGTGCCCCCGGAATGGCATGGCTGGCTGCATCATCAGACGGACCGTATTCCGGGAGAAGATGCGCCGTCTTACCGCCGCGACTGGCAAAAGCCGCACCAGCCGAACATGACCGGCACGACAGGGGCGTACCGCCCGCCGGGTCACGTCCTGTCCGGTGGCAGGCGTGACGGGGCGACCGGCGATTACGAAGCCTGGACGCCGCCGGAATAAGAGTGAGAATAAGATAAGCGATAGTGTAAGGAAGCGATATGAAGCGTAGCGTAATCGAAACAGTTCTGGGGGCCGTTGTCCTGTTTGTGGCCGGGTTTTTCCTGGTTTTCAGCTATAACACCGCCAATGTGAAAAGCGTCAAAGGCTACGAGATTTCTGCTGATTTCTCCGGGATTGGCGGGCTTGCCGTCGGCGATGACGTCCAGATCAGCGGCGTAAAAATCGGCTCTGTAACCGGTGTAACGCTGGATGCCGAAACATATCTTGCCAAGGTGACGATGAGTATCGATCCGGACGTCATGCTGCCGGAAGACACTGCTGCGCTGATTAGCAGCGAAAGCCTGCTGGGCGGCCGCTATCTTGCCCTGGAGCCGGGCGCTGCCGAAGACCCGATTCCGCCGGGCGGCCGGGTGCCTTATACGCAGGCCCCGCAAAATCTTGAACAGCTTTTAGGCCAGTTCATCTTTAGCATGCAGAATGATGACGACGCATCGCAGTAACAGCCTGCGGGCGCTTCTTCTTTTAATCCTGCTGACGGGGTTTGTCCTGCCGTCCGCGGCGCGGGCGGAAATGGAAGATTATCCGCTGGTGAAGCTGCAATCGCTTGATAAAGTGACTGCGCGCACCATGACATTCGAAGCCAAGGTCGGCAGTACGGTTAAATTCGGGCCGCTTTTTATCAAGGTCCAGGCCTGCCGTAAGGCCCCGCCAATCGAGCAGCCTGAATCCGCTTCCTTCCTGCAAATCTGGGAAGTGACCCCCAAGGAAGAAGCGAAATGGGTCTTTAGCGGCTGGATGTTTGCATCCTCCCCCGCTTTGTCTTCAATGGATCACCCGATTTATGACGTCTGGGTCATTGACTGCCTTGGCGATCCGCCCGGTGCGGTGGAGATGCAGCAACCTGTAGCTCCTGAGCAAGAGGATCTCCCGGAGGACAGCGAAGCATCGCAAAATGAACCTGAGAGTGCAGAAGATCCGGCACAGCAAAACGCCGCCGAAACCGGCGGCGAATAAATCATCGATACCTGTTCCGGGAAATTACCGGTTATAACCAAGAACGCCGGGTTTGACGTCATTGGCCGGGGCCATGCTGACCCGGCGGGGGGCTTCCTGCGTGGTGATGCCTGCCTGTTCGTTAAACACAGGGGCATTGCGTCCTGAAGTCCAGGGATCTGCCGAAAGAAAGGCTTCAATGTCATCGTGATTCATAATCATGGCTCACACGCTTTCCTGAGTTTTGACGCTCAATTTATTAATCTGGAGTTAATATTAACTTAACAAGGAATTAATGAATTGTCAAGGAAACGACGAAAAATTTCTAAAGATATGAATATATTGCAACAATATTATAATGTTATGCCTATCGCTGTTCCAGATAGGTGCGCACCAGCGCTGTTTCATCTGGGCCGGGACGAAGGAAATCAGCATTTATTTTCAAAGCGTTATGCAGTTTTTCCAGATAGGTTTCCCGCGGAATCTCATAAACGCCGAACTGCTCCAGATGCGGGTTCACATACTGGGTATCCAGCACGGTAAATCCGGCCGCCCACAGCCGGGCGCACAAATGCACCAGCGCGATTTTACTGGCATCCCGCGCCCGGGAAAACATGCTCTCCCCCATAAATACACCGCCCAGAGCCATCCCGTAGAGCCCGCCGACAAGCGTTCCCGTGTCCGCATCCCAGGCTTCGACCGAATGCGTGTACCCGGCCTCATGCAGGGCGCAAAACAGCGCTTTAATACCCGGATTGATCCATGTCTGAGGCCGGTCTGGCGCGGCTTCGGCGCAGCCATCGATGACTGCTTCAAACGCGGTATTGATCCGGATGCGGTAAGGGCTTTGCAACACCCGGCGGCGCAGCCTGTCCGGGATATGCAGCGCATCAATCGGCAGCTGTCCGCGCATGGGCGGATCGTACCAGTAAAATTTGTCGGAATCCCGGCATTCGGCCATCGGGAACAGGCCGTTCTGATAGGCCAAAAGCACATCATCCAAAGCGGGCAGGTCATTCATGCTCATAACATTACAATATGTGCCCGGCCTTTAGAATGTGTTTTTGGCCGGAGAATATTTGACAGAACCAAAAAGCCCCGTTACGGTCATGGCCTTGGAAATAGGGAGATTTCTTATGAAAGCGATAAAAACTTATGCGGCCGGACTGGGGACGGCATTGGCATTGATTAGCGCCTCGGCGGCTTTTAACGCGCAGGCCGGCGGTGATATGCGGCACTATCTGGACCGGCATTACGGCCAGCGCCTGGAACAAACGGTGCGCTCTTTTGAAACGCTGTGTGCCAAAGACGGACAAATCCACGCCCGCTTTAAACCGAATATTTTTGATTACTACACCAAAGAGCATCCGAACGGTCCGATCACGAAGGCGGAACATGTACGCGATTTGCTAATCATGGAACAAAGCGCCGTTGAAGGCTTTATCGCCGCAGCGGAAGGAAAAGGCGCGCCGGGATCGTTTCTTGTCTTACAGCTTGATGAAATGAAGAAAGCTAAAATGTCGTTCGATGATATGCCTTTTATCGATACGATGTATCCGTCCTGCGATGACCCCTTCCCGCAGCCATAGAAAAAGAAGGAGCCTAAATGATGAATCGTTTCAAAACTATGGCGCTCAGCGCGGTCCTGTCCTTTTCGGCTGCAGCCGGAGCTGGGGAGATGAACCCGGAGCTGGACAGGCTGGCGGAGGCAGGACGTTATGCGGCCAGCTGTGCGCATCAGGGAGTTAATGGCGTGATCTTTGCCGATGATGCGGGGCAGAAAACATTTTTACCCTACAGCACCGTGCAGCAATTTATCACCGCTACAAGGAACGATCCGGCTTATGAGCGGGCTAATAAAGCGTTCAGAGAAGCGAAAACCAAATTTTGGCGGTCTACGACATCCCGGCGGATGAACGGCGGAACCTTGTCCTCATGCACACTGTAAAACAGATTTAGCGGTCTTTGAGCTTGTTTTCCAGCCAGTGGATATTATAGGCGCCGCTGATGAAATCCTCCTGCTGCAAAATCCAGTAATGCAGCGGCAGGGTGGTTTTAATACCCTCGACAACGGTTTCTACAATCGCGCGGCGCAGGCGGCGAATCGCTTCTTCACGGTTTCGGCCGTGTACGATCAGCTTGCCGATCATTGAATCGTAATAAGGCGGGATCATATAACCGCCGTAAATCGCGGAATCAAACCGTACCCCAAGCCCGCCTGCGGCGTGGAACTGGGTGATCTTGCCCGGCGAGGGCATGAAGGTATCCGGGTCTTCGGCATTGATCCGTACCTCAATCGCATGGCCGCGCAAACGGATTTTGTCTTTGGTGATGCTCAGCGGCTCTCCCGCGGCAACCCGGATCTGCTCGGCGATCAGGTCGATCCCGGTAATCATTTCGGTGACCGGATGCTCCACCTGGATCCGTGTATTCATTTCCATGAAGTAAAACTGGCCGTCTTCATACAGGAACTCGATCGTTCCGGCGCCGCGATAGCCCATTTCCTTGATAACATCGGCGGCCAGCGTCCCGATCTGGTCGCGCTCTTCTTCAGGCAGCACCGGAGAAGGGGCTTCTTCAACCAGCTTCTGGTGGCGGCGCTGGATTGAGCAATCGCGCTCACCCAGATGGATCGCATTACCGTGCGTATCACCGAAAACCTGGATTTCGATATGGCGCGGCTTTTCGAGATATTTCTCCATATAAACCGTGTCATCGCCGAAATTGGCCTTGGCTTCGGACCGGGCGCGGTTAAACAGCTCGGCGAACTCTTCCGGTTCGCGGACGACCTGCATCCCTTTGCCGCCGCCGCCGGAGGCCGCTTTAATCAGGACCGGAAAACCGACCTCTTCGGCGAATTTCAGGCCTTCTTCGGCGTTTTCAATCGCCCCGTCGGAACCGGGAACGACCGGCAGGCCAAGGGCTTTAACCGTCTGCTTGGCGCGGACCTTATCGCCCATCGTTTCAATATGCTCGGGCTTGGGACCGATAAAGGCAAAGCCGTGCTCTTCAACCATGCGGGCAAACTGCGCGTTCTCGGATAAGAACCCGTATCCGGGATGGATCGCATCAGCCCCGGTCACGGCCGCCGCCGTTAAGATCGAAGCAATATTCAGGTAACTGTCCTTGCTTTGCGGCGGGCCGATACAAACGCTCTCATCAGCAAGGCGGACAGCCATCGCATTGGCATCGGCGGTCGAGTGAACGGCCACGGTCTCAATCCCCATCTCGCGGCAGGCGCGAATGATACGAAGGGCAATTTCACCACGGTTTGCGATCAGTATTTTTTTAAACATTTCTATTCAACCACCTGTTTTCACGTTCAGGCTTTTTTAAAAACAGTTTCAAAACTCGGCCCGATTTTGCATGGATAGATTTCGATATCCTGCCATACATCGCCCGTTACATAAGGCTCCTGTGCCAGCCAGTCATCAAGGGCTTCGCGGCTGTCAAAATTAACCAGCATCACCGAGCCGCACATTTGCGCCTCATCATTAATCAGCGCGCAGCCCAGAAGCTGCTCCCCGGTCTTAATTGCCTCATCGCTAAGAGCCAAATGCTGTTCGCGCACCGCAAGCCGCCTGTTCAGCGCTTCGCTGTCTTTCCCGTCTTTGCCGATCAGCATAAATAACATGAAAAACCACTTTGTAAGCGGGTTACTCGATAACCATCAGCACATCGCCAAATTCGACGGGCTGCGCGTTTTCGATCAGGACCTGCGTGACTGTGCCGGATTTGTGGGCTTTGATCGGGTTCATGACCTTCATCGCCTCGATAATCAGCAGCGTATCACCTTCGTTAACATTGGCACCTTTGCTGACAAATGGCGGGGAACCGGGCTCGCCTTGCATATAGGCCGTGCCAACCATCGGCGAGGTTACCGCACCGGGATGATCGCTGACCGCCGTTGACGGCGCTTCCGTATTGGCCGGCTGCGGGGTCGTGGGATCTGATTCCATGACGCGGGCGGGGATAGCGCTGGCGCTGGCGCCGGAAATCACCGTACCGCCTTTATTGACGCGAATCATCTGTTCGCCGTCAACCACCTCGATCTCGCCAAGGCCCGTCTCGTCCAGTAATTCCGCGAGTTTGCGGATCGCTTTTTCATCAATTTTCATGGCCAGTTTTCCCTGACGTTGAGAATTTAAACGTCCTGATTATAGACTTTTACGGCAAAAGTCAAAGCATACCCGAAAAGTCAGGGATTCTGCGATGTGGAGAGAAATTCGAGCGCTTTCACATAGCCCCGCGCGCCTTCCCCGGCGAAAAGTGCGGCGGCCAGTGGCTCAATATAAGAGATATGACGAAAAGCTTCGCGCTCCTTGGGATTAGACAGATGAACCTCGATCACGGGCACGGATAACAGTTTCAAAGCGTCATGGATTGCAACCGATGTGTGCGTATAGGCGGCGGCATTAATAATCACCCCGTCAATGCCTTCCACAGCCTGCTGGATCCAGGTGACAAGTTCTCCTTCGTGGTTGGACTGGCGGAAATCAACTTCCTGCCCCAGGCGGATCGCGGTGTCCCGGCACAGGGCTTCGATATCGGCAAGGGTCTGGTGGCCGTATATATCAGGCTCACGCCGGCCAAGCATATTCAGGTTCGGACCGTTCAGGATTAAAATACGCATCATTTAAGAGCCGTATTCTTCAGCCAGGATCTTTTCAAAAGCCTCGACATCAGGCATGCCGTCTTCCAGCGTGAAAATCCTGTCACCGATCATAAAGGACGGGGTGCTGCCGATGCCCAGCATTTCAACGGCATCGATCGTTTGCAGCAATAAATAACCGATTTCGGGTCCTTTCATATCGGTACGGAATTTCTCGATATCCAGACCCAGATTGCGGGCCAGATCATCGATTTCCCGGTCGGTGATCGGTTCTTCCCGCTGCATCAGGTCGTCATGGGCGTCCCTGAATTTCCCTTGCATCCCGGCGGCCAGCGCGACTTCGGCTTCGATAATCGACGGGCGCAGGAAAACCGGGTAATGACGGTAAACCACTTTGACATCAGGATTGCGTTCCAGCAGCTCCTGCACCACCGGGTAGATGATGCGGCAGTAACTGCAGCGGTAATCAAGAAACTCAACGATCACCTTATCCGCATCTTCAGGCCCGTCAAACTGGCCAAATTCGGCGACATACATGGCTTGCGTCATGCTTTGGACAGCATAAGCACGGTATCCTGCATAGGAAGCCAGCAGGATAACCAGACCGTAAAGTCCGATCAGCAGAAGTTTTTTCTTATCCCTTATCATTGCGGATCTGTTCAATAACGGTTTGCATGTTCTGGAAGGTCATATAGCCCGGCGTCAGGACATCCCCGATGATAAAGGCGGGCGTACCGCGAATGCCAAGATCCCGGGACAGGGCAAGGCTTTTCTCAACTTCACCGCGCACGTCTTTGGAATCCGCGTCTTTCTTGAGTTTTTCGACATCAAGGCCCAGATCGCTGCCGACTTTTTCCAGTGTCTCCGGGGTTTTCGCCCCGGCGAATGTCATCAGGGCCTGGTGATATTCGAAATATTTGCCCTGTTTGTGCGCGGCCAGCGCGTAGCGGGCGGCATCGGCAGACGATTCGCTTAAGATCGGCATTTCATGGAAGATTACTTTGACCTTGTCGTCTTTTTCAATCAGCTGGGTAATTTCACCCATCGCCCGTTTGCAGTACCCGCAATTATAATCGAAGAACTCGACGATCACGATGTCACCATCCGGGTTGCCGATAAAAGGCAGGTTTTTGCTATGAAGCTCATCTTGCTTTGTCTGGATCGTTTCCTTGAACTGGCGGGCTTCGATTTCCTGCTGGTTGGCCTGATAAGCCTCGATTGCTTCAATAACGATTTCCGGGTGCTCATCCAGATAATTTTTAACGATTCCCCGGACTTCTTCAACATTGAGCTTTTCTGCGGCGTTGCTGCTGGTCCCCATGATGCCAAAGGTGGCAAAAGCGGCGGCGGCAAGGCCGGTCGTCAGGAATAAAGATGTACGGGTTTTCATCACGATATGTCTCCTATTAAAATACTATCTTATTCATTTTACGCAGGTTTTTAGGCTGCGGGCAAATCAGTTCTCCGTTAAAAATTTAGTTCTTTTTATCGGCCTGTTCAATGAAGTTCAGGATATCCTGCGCTCTTAACCACGAATTTGACCCTTTTTCCAGTCCGTTTAGCGCGCCTTCGGCCTGCCTGCGGGCATAGGGGATCTCGCCTTTCAAAAGCGCTTCTTCGGCCAGGTGCAGTTTGGCGTGGCTTTCCTGTCCCAGTCGGCCGTAAGCCGTGGCCATCAGGCGGTGAATCCGGGTCGAGCGCGGCTCATCTTTGCTGGCGCGGCCAAGATTTTGCAGCGCTTCCTGCAGTTTTGCCCGGTCTTGCGGTCCGTCGCCCTGCGCCGTTTCAATCAGTGTATGCGCGTACGCTGTACGGATCAGGCCGGACTCCGGCTCTTTTTCCACCGCGCGGCGGTAAAAGGGAATAGCGTCCGTGACATGGCCGAAATCCGTCAGCATCTGGCCTTTCAGCTCAAGGAAATACGGATTATCCGGTTCCTGTTTGAGCAGCAAATCGATTTTTTCCAGCGCGGCATCCGTCCTGTTCTGGCGGTAAGCGGCGATGGACCGGGCGTAATTGGCGGCAACGCTTTGATCGCGGTCGTCATATTTCCACGCGACCTGCTCCGGGGTAATAAAGCCGACCAGTTTAGCCAGCATCCGGTTATGCTGCTCTTGCCACAATTCAGGCGTATCGCTTTGCTTATAGCCGGAACGCTCATACCCGGCCTGCAGGGCATCGATCCGGTTTCGGGTCAAAGGGTGGGTGCGTACATATTCGCTTTGCTGCGAAGACGGCAGCAATTCCTGATCCTCAAGCTTTTGCATGAAACTGACCAGCCCCTGCGGGTTCATATGCGCTTTTTCAAGATAATCCAGCGCAGCCTGGTCGGCACTTGATTCCTGGACCCGGCTAAAGGACAAAAACCGGCTGACGGCCCCGGCCTGCATCCCGGCGGCGACTGCCGTGCCAAGTCCGCCTTCACCGGTCAGCACAGCGGCACCGATCCCCAGGATCGCGCCGAGCATGCTTTCATAAGATGCCGTCTGCATCGCGCCGCGGGAGCGTACCAGGTGCCCGCCACGAATATGGCCGAGCTCGTGGGCGATCACGCCGATAATTTCCGCCGGACTTTCAGAGCTGGTCAAAAGTCCTGTAAAAATAAAAATATTCTGCCCGCCCGCCACAAAAGCGTTCAGATCAGGGCTTTGCACGAGAATGAACTTCACTGCCGCCGGGTCAAGATCGGCCGCTCTAATCACGGGGTCCGCCCAGAATTTCAGGATCCGCTCGATCTCGGCATCGCGGATCAGGATCTGGCTACGGCCGCTTTGTGCCGGGCTGATCGCCGGTTTCAGGATCGCGGCGACAAGCATTAAAATCAAGAGTGCGGAAAACAGCCTGTGCAGGCGGGGGCGAAAAAGGGTAAGATTCATCTGGACCCGGTCCGTTATTATCAATTTACAGCTACTAATCTAGTATGGGTACGTTCATCTATCAATGGATTGATCTGATTTGGTTGCCGATTGCATGGTTTGCCGTGCATAAACGGCACCGCTGGGCGATGCTGGCATTTGTCCTGACCTGTATCGTGACCCTGCGCACCCAGGTCGAACTTATGGACGTGATCGGCTATACCCACGGTATGATGCCCTTTATGGACTCCCCGGCCCGGACGCGCGGGCTTATTATATACGGGACCATCATTGCCCTGTTCATGGCGCTCGCCCATTACTCATCACGCACGATGAACATGGTGTTCCTCGCCGCGGCGATCAGCACATATATTTTCGCATTCTGCGTATCTATGGTCGTGATGCTGTTATAGCGTCACGGCCCTTTGGGTGTCGGCGGCTTAATGCCTTCGGCCCGGAACATCGCGCTCGTATCCAGTTCCCGGCGGCCCTGACCGGCAGCTTCCATGAAGTTTTTATGCATATCGCTCGGCGGAACCGTGCCGCCCGGCTCGATCATGGTTTCCCGGAAGGCCTGGCATAACGATTGATCGTATATGCCCTGACGTTCAAACTGCGCGAATACATCAGCCACCAGAGCGTCGGCCCATTTATAGCTGTAATACCCTGCGGCATAGCCGCCAGCCATAGTATGGGCGAATATTAAAATTTTCGGCGGAGCGGATGATTCGGTTATTGTCAGATCTTTCAACGCCCTTGTTTCAAATTTTTTCAGATCCTTGATCTGCGATGGTGGCGTTGTATGAAACTTCATATCCAGCATCGCGAGTTGGGTCTGGCGCAGTCCTTGCCAGCGGGCATCGAACGCCTTAAGCCTTTGCAGTTTTTCAATCAGGTGATCCGGCATAGGTTCGCCTGTTTCGTGATGACGGGCATAGCTTTTGAGCACTTCCGGCTGGAACGCCCAGCATTCATTAATTTGTGAAGGCAGTTCAACGTAATCCCAGAAAACATTTATACCAGTCAGGCCGGGATAGGTTCCTTTACCCATCATGCCGTGACCGCCATGGCCGAATTCATGGAACAATGTTTCAACTTCATCCGGTGTCAACAGGCTCGGTTTACCCGGTGAAGGCTTTTGGGCATTCAGGTAGTTACCGACCATCGGGATTTTTTGCGTATGATTATGAAGTCCCGCATTGCGGATATCACTCATCCATGCGCCGCCATTTTTAAATTTGCGGGCATACATATCAAGATAGTAAACGGCCCTTATATTGCCGTCATCGGCATTTACGATCTCGTAAGGCGTGACGTCGTCGTGCAAAACAGAGTACTTCCCTTTGGCTTCCTGCGCGGTAATTCCTAGTATCTTGCTTGCGTTTTCGAACAGGCCTTTCTTCACATTTTCCAGTGAGAAATAAGGACGAAACTCCTCTGGATCAAATCCGATCTGGGCCTGCCGCATCAGCCGGATATAATAAAGCGTGTCCCAGTCTTCCAGTTTGGTAATCCCGGTGCGTTCTCGCGCAAAGGCATCCAGCTCGTCCTGAAACGCTTTGGCCGCAGGCAGGTAGGCTTCGGCGTTGTTTTCGAGGAAGCGCATAACCGTTTCAGCACTGCCTGCCATCCGTGTATCGGGACGAATCGTTTTTTCCGCATGATTTTTAAAGCCGAGCAAACGGGCGACCCTGTGCTTTGCTTTCAGGATTTCATGGACAATCGGGGTGTTATCATACGGTGGTTCAGCACCGACTTTTTGCTCGGTCTTTCTAACCTCTTCGCGCAGGCTGCGGTCATGGGCGTATTCATAGACCGGCATAGGCGGCGGCGTCATCAGGATGACGTAATCATCTGCGCCAACATTCGGGTCATCATCTTCCTTTGCGTTCCGGTTATAGGATTCTATGGTATCTGATGGAATACCGTCCAACCTGTGTTTGTCCTGTGCCTTGATGACGACTTTGAGTGCAGCGCGGCTATTAACCAGATTATTGCCGTATTGTGTTCTTAGCTCGGAAAGTTTTTCAGACAGTTCCTTATATTCTTCACGTTGTTTTCCTTTCAGCAGCGCGCCTTCATTGACGTATCTATTGTACGTTTTATCGAGCAGGATTTTTTCTTCGACATTTAATGCATTACGATCGGCATGGTCATAGACATGCTTGACTCGTTCGAACAGTTTCGTATTGAGCGTGACGTCCATACTGAATTTTACGAGCTTGGGCATAATGGCACGTTCTACCGCCTGCACTTCGTCGGTATTGATAGAGGAGGTCATTTCCCAAAATGGCTGTGTTACGCGGTCAAGATCCTCCCCGGCGAAGGCTAACGCGTGAATCGTATTTTCGAAAGTCGGTTCGTCTTTATTGTCGATAATTGCCGCGATATCTTTACGCCCGCGCTCCAGCGCCCAATCGACGGCAGGTTCGACATGATCGGGCTTAAAAAGACCAAACGGCAAGGCGTTAAACGGTTGCTGCGGCGGGTTCACCAGCGGGTTATTCTTTAAATTAAAAGTTTGCGTACTCATACCTGTGTCCTGTTACAATGATGTTAGATTTTGTGTCTTTATAGAAATAACAAAAGAATATGTCAAAAAGAAAAACCACGAAACGCGAATCGACCAAAAAAGTGAAAACGGCAAAAGGCCGTAAAAGCTCTTCGACGCGCTGGCTGCAACGGCAGCTCAATGACCAGTATGTGCATGAGGCGCAGCGTCTGGGCTACCGCTCGCGCGCGGCGTTTAAACTGCTGGAAATGGATGAAAAACTGAACCTTCTTGGACCGGGGCAGGTGGTGGTTGATTTAGGCGCTGCGCCAGGCGGCTGGTGTCAGGTTGCCGTTGAAAAAGGCGCGGGCAAAGTAATCGGGCTTGATTTACTTGAAATGGAACCCGTGCCCGGCGTGACGTTTTTGCAGATGGATTTCATGAATGATGACGCGCCCGAAGCTTTGATCGCGGCGATCGGTGAGGGGGTCGATCTTGTTTTATCCGACATGGCGGCCAACACGACGGGGCATAAGCAGACCGATCATTTGCGCATTATGGCGCTGGTTGAAACCGCCTATGATTTTGCGCGGCAGGTGTTAAAGCCCGGCGGCGCGTTTGTAGCAAAAGTCTTCCAGGGCGGCGCGCAGCATGAATTGCTGGCTCTGGTTAAAAAGGACTTTGAAACCGTAAAACACATCAAGCCCCCGGCCTCGCGCCAGGAAAGCGCCGAACAATATATGGTGGCAACCGGCTTTCGCGGCGTTAGCGCGGACCCTGAGGACCGTGTGGAGGATCATTGCTAAACCCTGTCCCGCCGACCACACGCAAATGGCCACGCCCTTTGGCGGCGCGCTGCAGGTAATCGCGCAGCACATCACGGATATCAGGACCGGTATCGCTGCGGTCTTTGCAGCGGAGATAGACCGATAATCCGGCCGTATTGCCGATCAGCCGCACAGACGGTCTTGCTTCGAGCTCGGGCAGGAGTTTATTGAATTGCGCCGCGAGTTTGCGGTACGGGGTCAGGTCACTCACCAGCAGGCGCCCGAAAATCGCCCGCTCCGGGTCCTGTCCCGGCTCGGCCTTCATATAATGAACATGGGATTGCGGATCGGGTTTTTGCTGCGCCAGTTTTTTAAAGCGCATATAGCGCGCCGGGTTTTCCTTGCGCATAGTGTCTTTGTATCCATCGACTATATGATCCCAGGCATTCATCGTCATGGCGATGCTCAGCGGCAAATGCATCCCGGTCATGAATTTTACCGCCTTCATGAATTCCGGACCGACCTGCTGGCGTAAATTGTGATGATCCTGATTGGCATCGACAAGCCGCAGCGATAAATAATCCTGCAGATTATCCAGATGTGAAAAATTTGTGCCGTCCGCTTCAACGGCTAAAATAAAACCCAAAAAAGCATCGGACATGGTTTTGTTCCTTATTTCACTATTTCCGGTTTAAATCCGGGTGATGTGATTTTACCCAGATAACGGCCAATCACATCGCGGACGGAATGATTGTGCGCACTTATATATAGTGCCGGGCTGATAAGGCCGTCATGGTGATGAAGCAGCCGCGGCGCTACATCAAGCTGCGGCATTGCCTGGCTGAAAGCTTCCTTAAGAAGCTTGTATGAGTCAAACTGCGTTATCAGATGCGCACTTAAAATATCGTCGGCCTGTTCGATGTCGTCTGCGCTGCTGGCAACGCCGCTATCGACATACTCCATCGCGCTATGCTGCGCTTCATCAAAAATATCTGATAGGGCCTCACGCCCTTGCCCCCGTAGATCATCGCCGTATTCAGCGACCAGCAACATCCATAAACCGTGGTTCATACTGGTGCTCAGCGGGATAAAAATCCCGTCCGGGTTTTTGAGGGAGTCTTTATCTTGATCGGGTGTGTGCTGCAGATCGCTTGCCAGATTATATTGAAACAGATCGTAACAGCGCGCGATGTAGCTTTTAAAGTCACCGTAATCTGCGGCAAAAACCTGATCGGCCTGTGCCAGCACATCTTTATATGTCAGTTCCGGCTCCGGGGCTTCCGCTTGGGGAAAGGTCCGGCGCAGCGGGATGACGTTATTCTCCGGGTCATCACTCATATTATATACACCACTTGTTTTGAGTTATGTATATTTGCGGAGAGATGCATTTGTCAAATATTGAAAAACTCTTCTGGATTTTCAGGCCGTTATGCTGTAGCAATAAGCGTCAAATTCGCAATGTTAAGGAGAATTTGACGCCATGCCCCAAAAATCTGACAAAATCCGCGAAGGCTTTACTTTTGACGATGTGCTGCTGATCCCGGCGGCTTCGGAAATTCATCCAAATGATGCCGATACCAAAACGAAGCTGACCAGGTCGATCAGCCTGAATATCCCGGTCATCTCGGCGGCGATGGACACGGTGACCGCGGCGGAAATGGCAATCGCCATGGCGCAGGCCGGCGGGCTGGGGATCCTTCACAGAAACATGACCCCCGAAGAACAGGCCGCCGAGGTACAGAAAGTCAAACGCTTTGAATCCGGCATGGTCGTCAACCCGATTACCATCCGGCCGCATGCGGCGCTGGGTGAGGCACTGGCCCTGATGAAAGCCTACCGTATATCCGGGATCCCGGTCACAGAAGATGACGGCAAGCTTGCCGGGATCCTGACCAACCGCGATGTCCGCTTTGCCGAAGATATGGACCAGCCTGTGCGCGAACTGATGACCGCGGATAATCTTGTCAAAGTTGTCGGCGATGTCGATAAGGCCGAGGCGCGTAAATTGCTGCATAAACACCGGATTGAAAAACTGCTGGTGGTGGATGATGCCGACCGCTGTATCGGTCTGGTCACGGTCAAGGATATTGAAAAATCGGACCTGTACCCACACGCAACCAAAGATAAGCAAGGCCGTCTGCTGGTCGGCGCCGCCGTCGGCACGGGCAATACCGGGCTGGAGCGAGCCGTAGTCATGGCCGAAGCCGGGCTTGATGTCGTGGTGGTCGATACCGCGCACGGCCATTCGAAAAACGTGCTGGATACGGTGCGCAAAATCCGCAACGAAATTAAAAATGACGGTTTTCAGGTGA
This sequence comes from Rhodospirillales bacterium, assembly GCA_020638155.1. Taxonomy (GTDB): domain Bacteria; phylum Pseudomonadota; class Alphaproteobacteria; order Micavibrionales; family Micavibrionaceae; genus UM-FILTER-47-13. The sequence continues at coordinate 63,351 of JACKJB010000006.1, read as the reverse complement.
TTGCCGGGAATATCGCCACAGGCGATGCGGCCAAAGCGCTGATCGATGCCGGGGCCGATGCGATCAAGGTCGGGATCGGACCGGGCTCGATCTGTACGACCCGCGTGGTCGCCGGCGTCGGTGTCCCGCAACTGACTGCGATTATGGATGTGGCGTCAGCCTGCGCGAAAAAAGGCATCCCGGTCATTGCCGATGGCGGGATCAAATATTCGGGCGACATGGCCAAGGCCGTTGCCGCGGGCGCGGACTGCGTGATGATGGGCAGCATGTTCGCCGGTACTGACGAAGCGCCGGGCGAAGTGATCCTGTATCAGGGGCGCTCTTATAAAACCTATCGCGGCATGGGCAGCGTCGGCGCGATGATGCGCGGCTCCGCCGACCGCTATTTCCAGGGTGGTGTCACCGAAAGCCAGAAGCTCGTGCCCGAAGGCATCGAAGGCCGTGTGCCCTATAAAGGCCCGGTCGGTAATGTGCTGCATCAGATGGTCGGCGGCCTGCGCGCCTCGATGGGCTATACCGGATGCCGCACGATCGATGAAATGAAATCCAAAGCCGAATTCATGAAAATGAGCAGCGCCGGCTACCGCGAAAGCCACGTCCATGATGTGACGGTAACGCAGGAAGCGCCGAATTACCGCGTGGAAGATAAGTAATGAGTACGAAGAAAAAAGGCGCGCCCCCTTGCGGGTTATGGTTGCGGGTCGGGCCGGATCTGGCGCTCGATCTTTTGATGCGCGATCTCAAGCAGATCTATTTCACGATCAACGGATCCGCATATGAGAAAAATATGCATGTGCTCGAGATCAGCGGTCCAGAAATAAACAATGAGAGCGATCCGGATTTTAAAGCCAAGGCGGCGGTCCTGTTTGCCATGGCGCGCGATAACGGCATGGCGACGATTTATCGCGGTGATGCCGCTTTTGCGCATGAACTTGAAGCGGACGGGGTTTTGCTCCGCGATATAAAAGACCTTCCCGCCGCCCGTGATCTGTTTGGCGAAGACGGGATCATCGGCATGGCCTGCGGTTTATCGAATGAAGATGCCGCCGCAGCCTATGACGCCGGGGCCGATTTCGTCAGTTTCGGGGCAAAAAATAAAGGCCTGCCTTCCGCCGATATCCTGACCTTCTGGACGATGCTGACCGATAAGCCGGCACTGATCGAAGGCGCGGTCACTAATGATTATTGCGGTTATTTCGTGCAGGCGGGCGCAGGCTTTATTGATTCCGGGGATTATATCTGGGGTCACGGCAAAGGCGTCATGCAGGGCACGGTCAATATGCTGCACGCCATCGAGATTGCGCTGGAGCAGGGTGACAAGGCGGTGCAGTGAGATGAGCTTTACGATCCGCCCTGTCACAGAAGATGATTTACCGGCGCTGTCCTATATCCATGTGCAGGGCTGGAAAGATGCGTATGGCGGGATGGTCGATCAGGCCTATCTGGACAGCCTTGATCCGGCGCAGCGGGAAATCCGGTGGCGCGAATGGTTCGACCCGGAACAAAAGCCTGTCTTCATGGCGTTTGATGCGCAGGATAACCCGGCGGGCTTTGTCAATTTTGGCCGCCTGCAGACCCCGCCGCCCGGCAGCTCGCCGATCCGCCCGCTTTATTCCGGCGAGGTGTATGCGATCTATATTCTCTCGCCTTACTGGCGGCAGGGGCTTGGCACAGAGCTGATGCGTGTGGCGGCGCAGGGATTATCTGACATGCGGCATAAATCCCTTTGTTTATGGGTGCTGGAAAAAAATGCCCGTGCCGTGTCATTCTATAAAAAAAGGGGCGGGGAGCGCTGCGGTAAAAAAGACATAGAAATCGGCCCGTCTACCGCGCGGGAAATCTGCTTTGGCTGGCGCGACACGGCGGCGCTGTTATAAACAGGTTTTTCCTGCTCTTTTGTCGCTTTCCTCTTTAATTTTACATAAAAAATGATATACTGAATAATGTGGGAGCGCAATGGGGCGATCCTGAATTTTTCTGGAGAATAAAAACATGAACAAAATGCTGGGCATCCTTACGGTTGCCGGGCTGCTGGCTTTTGCGCCGGTGAGCACGGTATGGGCGGACGATGCGGCGGAAGACGCCGTAGTGGAAGATGTTGTAACGGAAGAGGTCGCGGCTGAAGCCGTCGATGCGGACGCGATTCTCGAAGAAGAGGCCGCGGTTGCCGATGACGCGGCCCCGGCTGAAGAAGGATCTGCCGATCCTGAAGCAGAGGAAGCGCATGATGACGCTGCCGCTGCGGACGAAGCTGTAGAAGAGGCAGTAGAAGAAGAGCACGCAGAATAATCCTGTACAGGTTAAAGATCACCCCCGTAGCGGTTTTGCGGGGGTTTTCTTTTTTGTAGCAGCGGAATGCAGGTCTGTGATACAACCCCCCTCATTATGAAACCGGCATCCCGCATTAAATCAACCATCGAACTGCTGACCAGCATCCAGGCCAGTCCCGTGCCTATGGATACGACGATCGGCGATTACATGCGCGCGCGCCGTTTTATCGGTGCCAAGGACCGGACCAATATTGCCGAACGGGCATACGGGATTATGCGCACCCATGCCCGCCTTGGCTGGTGGCTTGAGAAAACCGGCCGCGCCGATACGCCGCGCAGCCGGGTGATTACCTATCTGGCGCTGGTAGAATTAAAAAGCGGCATCTTTGACATTCTTGAGCTGTTCGACGGGACGAAATACGGCCCGGAGCTTTTAAGCGAAGACGAACATAAGTTCGCCAAATATCTCGCCGACAAACAGATCGATCATCCCGATATGCCCGAAGCTGTCCGCCTTGAATGCCCGCCCGAGCGGGAAGAGGTGCTGCGCGCGTTATTTGGCGATGCGCTGGAAAAAGAAATGCTGGCGATGCTGACGCCCGCGCCGCTTGATTTGCGCGTCAATGTGCGCAAGGCGGACCGGAAAGCCGTTGAAGACGCCCTGCACAAAGACCGCGTCCATACAGCGCCGACCCCTTACAGTCCGCTGGGGCTGCGGGCCAAAGACAAGGCCTTTATTTCCAAGACCAAGGCTTTTATCAAAGGCTGGATCGATATCCAGGATGAAGGCTCGCAATTGATCGCCGTGACCTGTGATGTGCAGCCGGGCATGCAGGTGCTCGATTATTGCGCCGGGGCGGGCGGCAAAACGCTGGCGCTGGCTGATATGATGGGCGGCAAAGGCCGGATCGTTGCGATGGATCTTGACGGCCGCCGCCTTGAAAAATCAAAGCCGCGTTTAAAACGTGCCGGGGTCAGCGACATGATCGAGCTGCGCCCGCTTAGTGATGAACGCCATAAAAAATGGCTCAAACGGCAAAAGGGCACATTCGATGTCGTGCTGGCCGATGTCCCCTGCAGCGGCAGCGGGACATGGCGCCGCAATCCGGATATGCGCTGGCGCGTGTTTGGTCCCTCACTGGAAGAGCTGTTGCCGGTTCAGGCAGAGATTTTAGAGCGCGTAGCCAAAACCGTAAAACCGGGTGGACATCTTGTATATGCAACCTGCTCCCTGTTCCCGGCGGAAAACGAAGAGCAGATTGAGGCGTTTTTACAAAAACATCCTGATTTTACAGCGGTGCCGCAGCAGGATAAACCCTGGGCTGACGGGCTTTACATGCGCTTAAGCCCACACCGCCACAATACCGATGGCTTTTTTGCCGCCATCCTGCAGCGCAAAATTTAATCTATTTGACATTTTTTATATCCATAATTAAGGATATCTCTTTTTTTGAGAGTAATGGATAATTATGACTGAGCTTGACCGTTCCGTTTTTAATGCGAAGCCCCCTGCCAGCCTGCCGGACTTGCAGCGATTGGATGGCTGCGATTACGCGCAGGCTGAAAAAGCATTGCTTGATCTGGGCTATAAGCGCTATCCGGAAGACTGCGCCGACAGTCAGGTTTTTTACAGTCCCGATAACACGCATATGATTAAGCTCTCCGCCGATACCGAACTTGCGGCAGGCTGCGCGGCCATGTGCATGAAGGCGGCGAATAAATACCTGCCGCAGATTTTCGATCAAAGAACGCTAAGCCCGGAAGTGCATATCACAGCGCTTGAGCCGCTCAAAAAACGTCAGGATATGGGCGAAGGCTATACGATCGACGGAACCATCCGGGCCTTTTCGACATTTATTACCGGGAACCAGCAGACTGCGACAAAAGATCAGGGTGCCAAAGGCGATCATGAAGTCGTTCATGCGCTGCTTTATGCGCAGGATAAAGAATTCGTCGAAGCGGCAAAACGCCTCATGGACTATGTTGACCGCGCTCTGCGCCAGCCGCGCAATCAATACCCGGTTTATAATGACTCGCGCAAAGCGATCTGGTTCCGGGAAAGCGAAGGAACATCGCCAACGATGATCTTTTTTGAATCGATGACACTGACGGATGACCTGGCCGCGATTGAAAAACAGATAACCGTTTTCAAACAGCGCATTGAAAAAGAGCTGCCTCTTAAAGCCAAAGAATTTGGCACGGATCAAAATCCGGATTCTCCTGAACCGCCGCAGGCTTAATAAAGCCGGTCGATAAACTCCTCGACATTGATGGCAACATCATCTTCGCCGACCTGGTCAAACGGGTTTTCAAGATGCGCCTGTATATTATCGAGGCTGACCAGGATAATCGCCAGCAGGACAGGCATCACATATTCAAGCCCTGAGGCAACTTCTGTTGCCAGATGGGCAAAATACGGCCCGTATATAAAGGGCAGGGTCGTGATAAAAAAGTCGCTGAAAGCGCGCAGGGTGCGGGGGGTTCTGTACTGATAAATATGTTTGATGCTCTCGAATGAAACAAACATTTTGCTTAAATATTGATTGCAGCGCGAGACTTCCCCGCTGGCAAGGCCTTTTTCCCGAAGCTCTTCGCGTATAAAACGGGAAAGTTGGGAAAAATCCCGGTAAACGGCGTCTTCATTTTGACGGAGTTTTGAAACCGGCTCTGAAAAAAGAGTGCGGCAGGATATAAAAAGATTTTCTAAAAGTTTGCGGGCCTTGTTTAAGGAATCCTCGTCTGGTGTTTCCATCCAATCGCGGGTCGCAAAATAGATTGCCCGGCCATGCGCTTTCAACGATCCGTAATCATCCAGCGCAGCTTCCCGCCGCTTATAAGCACCGCCAATCGAAAATACAACCGGGAAGACAATCGCTGTGGCAATCAGTGTCAAAGGAAAATCGGCGGTCAGGCCGAACGTAATGCATATATATGTCGATAAAATAGCTAAAGCGGCAATCACTGCCGCTTTAGCGTTAAGGATGAGAGAAATTCGCTTAAGTCTTCTCATGAACATAGTTATGCGGCCTTGCTTGCTTTCATTTTTTCACGCATCGCTTTAGCAGCGTCAACCATATGTTTAAGCGCCGGTTCGACCTCTGCCCAGCCTCGGGTTTTCAGACCGCAATCCGGGTTCACCCACAATAGGTCGGGATCGATCACCTTGCTGGCTTTTTCCATCAGGTCGACCATTTCCTGCTTGTTCGGGATACGCGGGCTGTGGATGTCATAGACGCCCGGCCCGATTTCGTTCGGGTATTTATAGGCAACGAACGCATCCAGCAATTCCATTTGCGAGCGGCTGGTTTCAATCGAGATCACATCCGCATCCAGCGCACCGACAGAGTCGATGATATCGTTGAACTCGGAATAGCACATATGGGTGTGGATCTGCGTTGAATCCTCAACCGTGCAGACAGACAGTTTGAAAGAATCAACTGCCCATTTCAGATACGCATCCCAATCGGCACGGCGCAGCGGCAGACCTTCGCGGATCGCCGGTTCGTCCATCTGGATGATGGTGATCCCGGCTTGCTCAAGATCGGCAACTTCATCACGCAGGGCAAGAGCGATCTGCTTGCAGGTCTCTTCACGGCTTTGATCGTTACGCTCGAAAGACCAGCACAGGATCGTGATCGGCCCGGTCAGCATGCCTTTCATCGGCTTGTCCGTCAGGCTTTGCGCGTAAGACGACCATTTGACCGTCATCGGTTCCGGACGGGACACATCACCGAAAATAATCGGCGGCTTCACGCAGCGCGAGCCGTAAGACTGGACCCAGCCATTCTTGGAAAATGTAAAGCCGTCAAGCTGTTCCCCAAAATATTCGACCATGTCGTTCCGTTCCGGCTCGCCATGGACCAGCACGTCCATACCGATATCTTCCTGGTATTTAACGACATGCTCGATTTCTTTTTTCATCGCCGTTTCATAAGACGCCGCATCAAGATCGCCTTTCTTAAAGGCGGCACGGGCCTTACGGATTTCCTGCGTTTGCGGGAAAGACCCGATCGAGGTCGTCGGGAATGCGGGCAGGTGATATTTATCACGCTGCGCGTTCTGGCGGACATCGAATGAATTTTTGCGGTTAATCATGTCGGCTGTGATGGCCGCCATGCGCTCTTTGACTTTCGGGTTATGAATCCGGCTGGATGTCTTGCGGTCTTCGGCGACTTTATCGCTTGCCGCCAACTCAGCGGATATGGCATCGCGCCCTTCTGCCCCGCCTTTAGCCAGTGTCGCAATCTCAGACAGTTTTTGCTTGGCAAAGGCGAGCCAGCTTTTGATCTGCGGATCCATCGCCGTTTCCAGATCAAGATCGATCGGGCTGTGCAGCAGCGAGCAGCTGCCGGCAACGGAAACCATGTCTTCACCCAGCGCGGCCTTGGCTTTTTCAATCATAGCCATCGATGCGGACAGATCGTTCTTCCAGATATTACGGCCGTCAACCAGGCCAAGCGTCAGATGCTTGCCGGTTTCCTTGGCTTTGGCAAGGCAGGCATCAAGCTGTTCCGGCGCGCGGACCAGATCGACATGCAGCGCGGTGACCGGCAGGGAAAATGCCAGATCAAGATTATCGCGCAGCCCTTCAAAATAAGTGGTCATGAAAATATTCATGTCCGGCACCGCACGGGCCAGCTCTTCATAGGCTATCTCGTATGCTTTTTTCTGCGCATCGGACAGATCCATCGCCAGGTAAGGCTCGTCCATTTGGACCCAGCCGCACTCATACCCTTTCAGGCGGTTGAAGATTTCAGCATAAACCGGGATCAGGCTTTCAATCAGGGAGACCGGATCGAAATTCTCATCGCGCGATTTCGCAAGGCTTAAGTAAGTCACCGGGCCGATCAGAACCGGAACGGCGGAAAGTCCGGCATCACGGGCTTCCATGACTTCTTCAAAAATTTTCATTGAGGACAACGTAAACATCTGCCCTTTATCAAGCTCCGGCACGATGTAGTGATAGTTGGTATCGAACCATTTGGTCATTTCCATCGCGATGGTTTTATCGTTGCCGCGGGCCATGGCGAAAAACGTATCCAGGTCGACCATCTCGCCGTCCCAGTCATAACGCTCCGGCACCGCGCCAAGCAGGCAGCTCATGTCGAGCATCTGGTCGTAAAAAGAAAAGTCGTTCACAGGGATGTGGCTGATCCCGGCATCTTTTTGCATCTGCCAGTGGCGCAGACGAATTTCCTTACCCGTTTTCAGCAAGTCATCCTTGCTAAGATTGCCTTTCCAATAGCTTTCCGTCGCTTTTTTCAACTCGCGGGCTGCGCCGACGCGGGGGAAACCGAGATTAAGTGCCAAAACCATAAGAATCCTCTCTTATATATCTATGTGTAAACCCAATAATACCGGAGCTTATTAAAGCCTATATAGGGGGGACTGACAAGCTGGAATGGATAAAATAATAACGGGTTATGCGCTAAGAGTTCGGGCTTGCGTATTCTCCCTGATATTACAGCGCGCACAGGCTTTGATCGTCAAATCCGCTTTATTAAGCGTATAAAAATGGATGTGCGGCGCGCCGCCTGCGATCATGGCATCAACCTGCCCGGCCAGGATATCGACGGCGATTTTATCCATCGTGGCCTGGTCTTTACTATGGGCTTCGAATTTTTCATGCAGCCAGTCCGGAACGTTCGCCCCGCACATCGCGGCGAATTTCAGCATCTTTTTGTAATTCGCCACAGGCAGCAACCCCGGCACGATCGGCGTTGTGATCCCGGCAGCGGCGGCCTTGTCGAGAAAGCGGAAATAAACATCATTGTCGAAAAAGAACTGGGTGATCGCGCGGGTAGCGCCGCTCTCGCATTTGCGTTTTAAATGCGCGATATCGGTATCCAGGTCTGGCGCCTCGGGGTGCTTTTCCGGGTAAGCGGCAACGGAGATTTCAAAATCATATTTGTCCTTCAGCCCCGCGACCAGTTCGCTCGCATAGTGATAATAATCCGGGTTATCATATTCCAGCGGCAAATCTTCCTTGGGAATATCCCCGCGCAGCGCGACGATATGCCGGATCCCGCCCGCCCATAATTCATCGGCAATATCAAGGATCCCGGATTTAAACGTGTTGATGCAGGTCAGGTGCGCCGCCGTCTGTACCCCGGTCATATCCTGAATTGCGATCGCTGTTTCCTTGGTCCAGTCGCGGGTCGATCCGCCCGCGCCGTAGGTTACCGTCATAAAAGCGGGATTCATCCCGGCAAGCGCCTGCGCTTCATCCATCAGCGCATCGCGCCCTTGCGGCGTTTTCGGCGGAAAAAACTCAAAACTGATTGAAGGCTTGGCAGAAGCGCCCATAACAAACCCCTATATAAAGACACACAAAAACCGCACCTTTTATTTATGACATAGGCGGCACAGCCAGACAACCGCGCTTTTGACTTCTATTTTTCCGGTTGATCGGGTAAAACCGCTTATAGGATAATCGCAGCCACAGAAAGCCTGATGATGACAGCCATGCCAGAACCCGTATCCCTTCCCCAGCATCACGACCGGATCCTGATCCTTGATTTCGGATCGCAGGTGACCCAGCTGATCGCCCGCCGCGTCCGGGAAAGCGGGGTGTACTGTGAAATCTGGCCGTTTAACCAGGCCGGGGCGGAGCGGATCAAGGCCTATGCGCCCAAGGGCATTGTCCTGTCCGGCGGGCCGTGCAGCGTCACTGATAAAGACTCCCCGCGTGCGCCGCAGGAAATATTCGACATGAACCTGCCGCTGTTTGGCATCTGTTACGGCCAGCAAACCATGGTGACCCAGCTGGGCGGCAAGGTTGAAAAAGGCGATACGCGCGAATTCGGCCGCGCCTATGTCGATGTCAAAGAACACAACACCCTGCTGGAAGGCGTCTGGGATAAGGGCGCGCATGAGCAGGTCTGGATGTCGCACGGCGACCGCGTGAGCGCGCTGCCGGACGGGTTCAGGATTGTCGGGGCCAGCGAAGGTGCGCCTTATGCGATGATCGCCGATGATGCGCGCAAATTCTACGCGGTGCAGTTCCACCCCGAAGTCGTGCACACCCCGCATGGCGCGGCGCTGCTGAAAAATTTCACCCATAATGTTTGCGGCTGCGGCGGCGACTGGACGATGGCGGCTTTCCGCGAAGAAGCGATCGAAAAAATCCGCGCGCAGGTCGGCACAGGAAAAGTCATTTGCGGCTTGTCCGGCGGGGTTGACTCATCGGTGACCGCCGTGCTGCTGCACGAGGCGATCGGCGACCAGCTCCACTGTATCTATGTCGATACCGGCATGATGCGCGCCGGCGAGTCAGAGCAGGTCGTCGCGCTGTTCCGCGATCATTACAATATTCCATTAATCCATGAAGACGCGGGCGAACGGTTTTTAAACGGCCTTGAAGGCGTGAGCGATCCTGAAATGAAGCGCAAGATCATCGGCGGGCTGTTCATCGACGTGTTCGAAGACTGCGCCAAAAGGATAGGCGGTGCCGATTTCCTTGCGCAGGGCACACTCTATCCCGATGTGATCGAATCCGTCTCCTTCACCGGCGGGCCGAGCGTAACGATCAAAAGCCACCACAATGTCGGCGGCCTGCCAGAGCGCATGAATTTAAAACTGGTCGAACCGCTGCGCGAGCTTTTCAAGGACGAAGTGCGCGCCCTTGGGGTCGAACTTGGCATGCACCCCGACTTCGTTGGCCGCCACCCGTTCCCCGGACCGGGCCTGGCCATCCGCATTCCCGGCGAAATCACTGGCGAAAAACTCGAAATCCTGCGCAAAGCCGATACGATCTATCTCGAAGAAATCCGGGGCGCCGGGCTGTACGATGCCATCTGGCAGGCTTTCGCCGTGCTGCTCCCGGTCCGCACCGTCGGCGTTATGGGGGATGAGCGCAGCTATGATTACGTCTGCGCCCTGCGCGCCGTCACCTCAACCGACGGCATGACCGCCGATTACTACCATTTCGATCACGATTTCCTCTCCCGCGTCAGCACAAGGATCATCAACGAAGTCCGCGGCATCAACCGCGTGGTTTACGATATTACGAGCAAGCCACCGGGTACGATTGAGTGGGAGTAGGAGTTCCCTGCTGCAACAGGAATATTATTTGACATAACATAAAAATCTATTTATCATCATCTCCGGAGAAATGAGATGAGTAATGTTATAGATGCGGCCGGGCATTTCCGGCAGAAAAACCATCAGGACCGTTTACGCGAAATTCAGAAGATCTGCGCAGAGGAAAAAGCGTCATCAGATGAAACCGCCCAATGGACAAGGGCGTTCATGATGATTACCGCGACTGAAGATGAACGCCAAAAAATGCTGGCGCAGGAGCATGAAGACCTCATCACCCTATTAGAAAAGAATCTTTATGCTGATGAAGACGGTATGCGCTATGTCGGGGTCAAGGGAAGCAGGGGGTTGTTCCATACGGCGCGCGCTCTGATTGATTTAGTTAAAAGACAGGGCGAACCGGTTACGCTTCTTGTTGGGGTCCAAATTGAAAGCAAGCATTACAAGCCCCAGCCTTTCGACATTCTCATCCATCCGGATGACCAGGATATAACTGCTGATAAAATTTCACAGCTTTTTCACATTCATGAATTCCAGGAAGTACTGACTCATTCGGAAACATTGGCAGGAAGAACCGAATTGCTTGATCGTGGATTAGATACGGATACAATCTTGAGATGCTCACTGCGGTATTACTGTCCTTTGCCGCGTGACCCTGGTGTAAAATAACCATTCTCCCCCTCCGATTTTTGTTGCATTGTGCGCCGCATATATTTATAAATCCTAATGTAAATTAGTCATAACATCTTGGCTTCGTGCAAGCGTTATGGAGGGTGCCATGAAACCATTACGTTCTTTATTCCGCAAAGTTCACAATCCTGACCGGCAAGGCGCATTGCGGCTTGATCCCGCGTTGATCGACCGGCTGACCGAACAGGCGGTGCAGCAGATTGACCCGCGCATGCGGCTGATTGGTTCTTACCGGCGGCAGTTGCGGCCTGCGGTCACGCAGATGGCGGAACATCTTGAGACGCTTACCGGGCGGTTGCCGCCGGCCTTTTCCTGCAGCAAACAGGATTTTGCGACCGAACCGCGGCTGCGCGGGCTGTTTTCCGCAACCAACCATATCCATGATGTGCTGCACGAAGGCGATATCCTGCCGCGCTTTTTCCGCGATATCCATCATGGCGGCGCCGAAGAATGCTATACGCTGATGCGCGTGGTGCGCAGCGAGAAAAACACGTTCGGCATGGCGATGCAGGGCGGCATGATGGTGCGCGAAGTGGCGCAGGTTGCGGTGAATTTCCGCGATCACCATTTCATCGCCCCGCAGGAAGATGAGCAGCAGGAACGCGGCGCGGTACGGGACCACCTGTTTGACGAAGTGCTGCGCCATGCCCGCCAGCACCGTGCCCGTGCCAAGGTCGAGGCGATGCATCAAAAACCCCCGGTTTCCGATATCCCGCCGCAGCAAAGCCTGGCGATCCTGTCAGAGATCCTGAAGGCGGCGGAGCAGCTGGTGCGGCTCGAAGACACTGATGTATCGATCGACATGATGGGCATCAAGCAGGAACGGCCGGAGCAAAGTAAAAACTGCCTGCGCTTTACCCTGCCGGAAATCCGGATCGGCGATGCCGCCCCGGTCGGCTTGCTGCCGGTCAAAGTCCGGCGCAGCGATATCGATGTTGCCTTCGCCCGTAAACAGGCCGATCGCATCATGAACCAGATGCTGCATCTTTAATTAAGGCTTGCGTGGGGTGTGACCTCTCCCTTATGGTGCGGCGATGATTTCACTGTGTAGAAAAGATAAAGACTCCCCCTTTCGCTGCCCGCTGACCGGGCTGGATGCGCCTGGTTTTGCCGGGGTCGGGTTCGTGTTTGTCTTTGCGCTGCTGGCAACAATCCTTGCGGGCATTCCCGTGATCCAGGCGGCGGGCCTGCATGCGCTGATTATCGGGATGATCGGCGGCATGATTTACAGCAATGGGCTCGGACGGTTTCTGCCGCAAAGCTGGGCGCCGGGGATCGCGTTCAGCGCACGTAAAATCCTGCGCGTCGCGATCGTCTTTTACGGCTTTCGCATCACCTTCCAGAATATTTTCGATGTCGGGCTGAGCGGGATTATCGTCTCGGTGCTGATGGTCGCGCTGACCTTTTTGCTCGGCCTTGCCGCCGGGATGAAGCTGTTTAAACTCGACCGCGATCTCTCGATCCTGATTGCTTCCGGCGCGGCGATCTGCGGCGCGGCGGCGGTACTGGCGACCGAGTCCACGATTAAGGCCGCCGCGTGGAAAAGCACGGTCGCGGTGGCGACCGTGGTACTGTTCGGCACGACCGCGATGTTTTTATACCCGTTTGTTTATAATCTCGGCTGGGTGCCGTTATCGCCATCGGAAATGGGCCTGTATATCGGTGGCTCGGTTCACGAAGTCGCGCACGTGGTCGCGGCGGGCACGGCGATCAATCCTGAAGCGGCCAATGACGCGGTGATCGTCAAGATGATCCGGGTGATGATGCTGGCCCCGTTCCTGCTGCTGCTCGGCTGGGCGCTGGTACGTTTTGGGACTGGGGAGAAAAAGGGCGACGGGGGCAAAATCGTTATGCCGTGGTTTGCCGTGCTGTTTATCGTTATGGCCGGGGTCAATTCGCTCGGCATCATCCCGGCGGCGGGCGTGGATGCGATTAATGTCATCGACGGATTCCTGTTGACGATGGCGGTCTGTGCGCTGGGGCTGGAAACCAAAGCCGAAAAATTCAAAGGTGTCGGCATGCGGCCCATTTACCTTGCTGCGCTGCTGTTCGCCTGGCTGATCTGCGGCGGTTTTGCGATCACCAAAATGGCGATCGCCGTTTTCGGCGCTTAGGGGATTTTACGGCTTGGCGCTTAGTTGTGGGAAGAGCTGCCCGAATTTCTCTTCATTATATTTTACAGGCTTAATTTCTTCCGAAGCAAGAGCATCCGCCAGTTCATTAAATGACGCTATAATCCCATTGATGCCGACGGCATTCACTTTTTGCGCTTCTTCAAACGGTATGGTTCGTTCCTCAACAAAGCGTGCTAATTTTAACAGCGCTGTAAGGGCTTCTTGCTTTATTGCCATGTCTGTCGAAGGATGGATCATAGTAAAACGATCACTCCAACATGCGGCGAGCAAGCTTGCTTTGTAAGTGGGATCACCTCGGTTGGCTATATTAATATCCACCGGCGCACCATCTTGTGTGATTTGATAAAAACTATAGCGAATAGGTAACGACATGCTGCTCTCCTTTTTGTGCAGGGAAAGTACAATAAAATTAACAATATGTCAAATTAAACAGACTGCCCTGCCGCCACCGCCGACGCCCATGCCCACTGGAAATTATGGCCTCCCAGATGGCCGGTTACATCGACGACCTCGCCGATAAAATAAAGCCCCGGTACGGACCGCGCTTCCATGGTTTTTGAAGACAGCGCATTCGTATCAACGCCGCCGCGCGTGACTTCGGCGGTGCGGTAGCCTTCACTGCCCTGCGGTTTGATACGCCAGTGCTGCACGGCATCGCGCATCATTTCCAGTTTTTGATCGGACAGATCGGCGATCGGCCGATCGAAACCGCTGGCATCCGCAATCATCTGCGCCAGCCGTTTGGGCAGGATCGATGCCAGCACGTTATGCAGTTTTTGTTTCGGCTGCTCTTTGCGTATGGCGCGCAGCCTGTCAAAAACATCAGGACCGGGCAACAGGTTAACGGTAATCGCTTCGCCTTCTTCCCAGTAGGAAGAGATCTGCAGGATCGACGGACCCGACAGGCCGCGATGGGTAAACAGCAGCCCTTCGGTGAATGTTTTACCGCTCTCGCTCCGGACGCAGGCCCGCAGACCGATCCCGGACAGATCGCTTGTCTGCGCCAGCAATTTTTCATCAAAAGTCAGCGGCACCAGCCCTGCGCGCGGCGGCACGATCGGCAGGCCAAACTGCTCGGCGATTTTATAGCCGAACGGGCTGGCCCCGATCTTGGGAATGGACAGGCCGCCGCTGGCGATCACCAGCGATGCGCAGCGCATCGTCCCTTTACTGGTATCGAGAATAAAGTCTTCGCCTTCCTTGCGGACGGCCTGGACTTCGGTCTCCAGCGAAAATAAAGTCCCGGCTTTGCGCGCATCCCCCTGCAGCATATCGATGATCTGCGTACTTTTATCATCGCAGAATAGCTGACCCCGCGCGCTTTCATCCGCCCCCTCATCGGCAGGCTTTTCATGCCACGCAATATGATGTGCATCGACCAGGTCGATAAAATCCTGCGGCGTGTAGCGCGCCAGTGCCGATTTGCAAAAATGCGGGTTCTGCGAGACAAACGTTTCCGGCCGGGTGTAAAGATTGGTGAAGTTACAGCGGCCGCCCCCGGAAATCCTGATTTTCTCCCCGGCCTTGCCGCTATGCTCAAGCACGCTCACCGAGCGCCCGCGCAGGCTTGCTTCCCGCGCGCACATCATCCCGGCGGCGCCTGCGCCTATGATAATGACATCTGATTTTGTCATGGGCCCTATGACTTAAAACTGACTTTAACGCCGCGCCGCTTGAAATAGCCCTGCAGCAATTTCCGGCCGTCACGGTTATTCTGGTACAGCTTTGCAGGGTCCAGAACGGCTTCTTTTTGTCCGGCCGACACCATGGCTGTTTTCAGGTTTTTGATATGCAGGTCGATATCCTGGTTATCATTCGCCAGCGACGTGTAGATTGCTTTTAGTGCTTCATCCATTGATAAAACAGTCATTATAAACCCGTCTTTCTTGTGTATATATCAATTGCCAGAAATTAAATCAGGTCTATATATAAAGACAATAAAATATTTTAAATTCGTACAGAGGATATCCAGACGATGAGCGATCTGATGAAACTGATTAAAAGCAAATTGAAGAACTCGACCACCATGCCGATGGGGACGGGGGCACCGGTCCATCATCACCACCATCATGACGGCTGCTGCGGTCATGACCACGGTCCCGACCATGGTCATGAGCACCATCATCATCATGAAGCAGGCTGCTGCGATCACGATCATGACCACAAGCACGACCATGCCGCCGGGTGCTGTCCTCATGACGATGACGAAGACGATGTGACGACGCCTGGAAAGGGCTGCTGTTAAGGTCATACACATAGTTTTATGAAAATTAAAATAAAGATATATCTAAATTACTGATATAATTCAAAAAATATTAAGTGCGCCCCCGCTATAATAGAGCTGTATCACCAGGTTTACAGACTCTGCCGTTTAAAACGCCAGGGTGGGAGAGTTTATATAGATGTCAGACGTATCTTTATGGGAGGCCTGCCGCAGGGCCGTGACCCAGAAAACATTTTACAATGCCTTTGCCCGCACTTTTGAGATTATAGAAGCCGATAGCGATGATTTGCGCCGCGAAGCTTTCCGGCTCCGGTACAAAGTGTTCTGCGCGGAAAACAAGATAGATTTGCCGCATGATAAAGGGCTGGAATATGACGCTTATGATGAACGCGCGGTCCAGCATTTGCTGATCCATAAAGAAAAAGGGTTGGTGGCCGGGACGGTGCGCACGATTTTGCCCGATCCGGACCGCCCGCTTTTTTCATTCCCGCTCCAGGAAATCTGCGATCACCCGTTTCTGCATAGTGAAAAAGCGTTGCAGCTATGCGAAATTTCCCGGCTGTGCATGGCCCGCGAATTTCGCCAGCGGCCCGATGACGGCTCTGTTTTGCCGGCCTTTCATGAGCAGGAAGAGCATGGTATGCCCGGTGCGCCGGGTCTGACTTATTTGCGCCGCCGGATTCCCTATGCGCCGCTCGGCCTGTTTCATGCGGCTTTTAAAACGGCGCTGGCGGCAGGGACGCTTAACTGTGTCGCCCTGATGGACCCGATGCAGTTTCGCAGCCTGCGCAAACTCGGCATGGATTACCGCGTACTCGGGCCGCGCCTCACGGTACATGGGCGGCACCAGCCTTTGGTGATGAATATCAAGGCTGTGCTCGATCATATGGCGGACCGCAACCCGGTTTGCTGGGAAGTGCTTTCCGACCGGGGTAAACTGATGCGCCGGGCCAATGAGCTGGCCAGTTATGAATGGCATGACACGATTTTTGATGAGTCCACCCGCGAAGGGCTGATAGATAAACTGTTCTAGGACATCCCTCCGAACCTTCTAAAAAAATTTCCGGCGCGGAAATACTACCGCTTCATTACAGGCTGAACTTTACAGGTGCGGCAAATCCGCTGATGTGATAGCTATAGTATATGAATTTCTTTTCCCGTTTTTGGCAGACCCTGAAATCGTTTTTAAACCCGGCCGGATGGACGGGCCGTTTTGGTGCGTTGTTGCAGCGGGGAAAAAAGACGGCGCTGCCGGAACCCAAAGAAGCGGTCCCTGAGCCCCCTGTTAAACAACATGGCCCCAGTGTCGTCCGCCAGTATGAAGAGCATCCGTCCGAAGCCTATATGGAGCTCAAATACCGTTTCCGCGATATCGGCCGGATGGGGGCGATCGCCGAAACGATGGGTCGTGATTTCCTGACCGCGATGCCGGAAGGCGCGTGGCGGGCAAGGCTGGGGCAGATTGCGTTCCTGCATCGCCGGATGCACGAAGATTTAACCCGTCTGGATATCAAGCATCTTCTGGACCGCGCTAAAACCCACGCCGAAAATCACAGTGAAGACTGGGATGCCTGGGACAAGGCTAACCTGCGCGAGATGGAAGAAATGCACAACCGGCAAAGCCCGGTTGAGGGTGAACTGGTCGAAAAACGCGCACGGCTGTCTTACGAAGGCCGCCGCCGTCACCGTGATGCCCTGGCCGCCAGCGACTGGCCCGCGGCCCGTGAATTCCTTGCCGAGATGGTCGATATGAACCGCCAGATCGCTGAAGCCAAATGCCGGGCCGGGGGCGGGAACTCTTATTACCAGGCCTTGATGAGCGAATATATGCCGGGCATTTCCGTGACCGAAGTTGAAGACTGGTTCGGGACGCTCGATAAAAAGATCGGCAAAATGCTGCCGCAAATCCTGAAAAAACAGGCGCAGCAAAAAGAGCTGGTTTCGCTGAAAGATTTTTACCCCGCCAAAGCGCAAATGTGGCTGAACCATGCGCTGCTGGAATCGCTCGGCTTTGATTTTCACCGCGGCGGGCTGTATGAAACCGGGCATAACCCGGTCGAAGGCGGCACGCCCGATGATACGCGGCTGGTCATCAAAAATGTCGATATCAATGATTTTACCGACTCGATGAAATCGGCCCTGCACGAGGGCGGTCACGGTCTTTACATCCAGGGCCTGCCGCGCAAGACATGGCGCTACCAGCCGGTCGCGCAGGATATGGGCGCGGCCGTGCATGAATCCCAGGCGCTGCTGGTTGAAATGATTATGGGCCGGACCCGCAGCTTTTACGACTTCCTCGCCCCGCGGGTCGAAGGGCTGTTTCATGGTTTGCACAATCCGGCGCTCAGCGCGGAAAACCTGTATGGCTTGAAAACAAAAGTCCAGCCGGGATTGCTGCGCAAAAAAGCCGATGAGGTCACTTATTTCTTTCATATGAAACACCGTTTCGAGCTGGAGCGTGATCTGATCGAAGGCAAGCTTAAACCCTCCGCCCTGCCCGAAGCATGGAACGGTAAGATGAACGATATCCTGGGGATACAGCCGGAAGGCGTGGCCGATGGCTGCCTGCAGGACGTGCACTGGTTCGTCGGCAAGTTCGGTTATTTTCCCGCCTATACGGTCGGTCACATGTACGCCGCGCAGCTCTACGAAAAAATCTGCAAAGACATTCCTGATACCGGCAAGTTGATTGCTGCAGGCGACTTTCTGCCGATCACAAACTGGCTTGGTGAAAAAGTCCATGCGCAGGGACGGCTGTATGGATTTACCGACCTGGTCAAAAATTCCACCGGTTCTGAACTAAGCCCGGCACCGCTGCTCAAACATCTGGAAACGCGCTATTGCGCCTAAAAAACGTTCTTCTTACGTAAGTTTTAAAAAACCAGAAAACTCATTTATGTATCAATATCCCTTTTTTAAACCACAGATGGACACGGATAAACACATATAGTCCCTTTGATATTCTCTCTTTGATCGTCATCCCGAACGCATGTGAGGGATCTTCCGCTAATCTGGAGATTTCTCGGCTTTGCCTCGAAATGACGCAGTTAAAACTATATTGGGGGTTTTTGTTTATCCGTGTCCATCTGTGGTTTCCGTTCTTTTCTCTTAGAATCCCTCAATATTTGCAATAGCGCGTAATTAGGAATATAATCATATCATGAAAAAGATGGCAAAACACCAAAAACCTCTGCGCCGCAGCGCATCCTCCGGGACGAAACGAACTGATAAAACCACAATAAAAACAAAGGGTAATCTTTGATGAAAAATAAAACGGCAAACAAACTGAAGGATTTTCTCTGCCGGGATTTTAAAGTTAAAACACCGATGACATTGTGCCGCAAATATGATGAAATGCGCCCATGATTAAGTATATCTCCACCCGCGGCGGGGGTAATCCGCGCTCTTTTACCGATGTGTTGCTGGCCGGGCTTGCGCCGGATGGCGGGCTGTATGTGCCGGATCGCTGGCCGCAGTTCGATCACGGGCTGCTCGATCACCTGCACGGGCTCAGATATACCGAAGTCGCGATGCAGGTATTAACGCCCTTTATCGGTGATGCGATCAGCAAAGAAGATTTACAGCGCATTATCGATGAAACCTACTGCACCGAAATCTTCGATCACAGCAGCATCGCCCCGCTTACCCAGGTCGGGCCGAATGCCTGGATCCTGGAGCTTTTCCGCGGGCCGACCTTATCGTTCAAAGATTACGCCATGCAGCTTTTGGGCCGCCTGTTCGATCACGTTCTGGAACAAAAAGGTGAACGGATCACCATCGTCGGGGCGACTTCCGGGGATACCGGATCGGCGGCGATTGAAGCCTGCAAGGGCTGCAAACATATCGACATTTTTATCCTGCACCCGCAGGGGCGCACCTCCGAAGTGCAGCGCCGCCAGATGACCACGGTGGATGCGCCGAACGTTCACAATATTGCCCTTGAAGGCACGTTCGATGATTGCCAGGCCATCGTCAAAGCCCTGTTCGGGGATCAAAAGCTGCGCGAAGACTTAAATCTGTCGGCAGTGAATTCGATCAACTGGGCGCGGATCATGGCGCAGACGGTCTATTATTTCGTCGCGTCGCTGGCGCTGGGGGCACCGGGGCGTCCGGTATCCTTTACCGTCCCGACCGGGAATTTCGGCAATGTGTTCGCCGGTTACGCCGCGCGCCGAATGGGTCTGCCGATCCACCGGCTGGGGATTGCCACCAACCGCAACGATATCCTGACCCGCTTTTTCGAAACCGGCGAGATGAAGATCGACAAAGTCATGCCGTCTTTATCGCCGAGTATGGACATCCAGATCTCCAGCAATTTTGAGCGCTACCTCTATGATTTGATGGATCATGATAGCGCGGCGCTGACCAAAACGATGGAAGAATTCAAAACCAGACGTGTCTTTAAAATCGGGGACAATCTGATGAACAAAGCGCGCGCCGAATTTACCGCGAACCGCTGCAGCGATCTGGATACCATGGCGATGATGAAAAGCTGTTATGCGCAAACCGGGATTTTAATCGACCCCCATACCGCGGTTGCCCTGCACGGGGCGACGGATATGATGGAACAGGACCCGGCGGTGCCGATGATCGTGCTGGCCTGCGCCCACCCGTCAAAATTCCCGCAGGCCGTACAGCAGGCCGTCGGCATCAAACCGCCCGCCGTTCCGCGCCTGATGGACGTCATGCAAAAAGCCGAGCATTACACGGCGCTGCCCAACGATGTTGAAAAGATCAAAGACTTCGTTCTCGGCAATGTCAGTCGTTAAAGATAAGATCCAATTGAAAGCGTATTAAATATGAGCATAGAAGTTACAAAACTCCCCAACGGGGTACGGGTGATTACCGATTATGTGCCGGCGGTTGAAAGCGTCGCAGTCGGGGTCTGGGTTGATGTCGGGACGCGTCATGAAGATATGGCGCATAACGGTGTGGCGCATATGGTCGAACATATGATGTTCAAAGGGACGCCGACCCGCACCGCCGCGCAGATCGCCGAGCAGATCGAAAATGTCGGCGGGCAGATGAACGCCTATACCAGCCGGGAAATTACCTCATACCATATGCATCTTCTCAAAGAAGACCTGCCGCTGGCGCTCGATGTGCTGGCCGATATCATGCAGCGCCCGACCATGCCGGAGGATGAGGTGGAACGCGAACGCGGCGTGATCCTGCAGGAAATCGGCATGACGCTGGACACGCCGGATGACTGGGTATTCGATTTGTACCAGGAAACCGCTTATCCGGGACAGGCGCTGGGTGCGCCGATTCTGGGCCGGGACACGATCATCCGGAATATGAAACGGGATACGCTGCTGGATTATGTGGCGCGGTTTTATACCCCGGCCCGGCTGGTGATCGGGGTGGCGGGAAATGCAACGCACGAAACTGTGAGCGCGCTGGTGGAAAAACTGTTCGGCGAACTGCCCGAAGACCGGCCCGGCGAAGCGGCGGCCGCGTCCTATAAAGGCGGGGAGCACCGCGAAGAAAAAACGCTGGAGCAAAGCCATGTGCTGGTTGGGTTCCAGGGCGTATCGCGCAAGGCCGATGATTATTATGCGGCCGTGCTGCTGAGCATTATTTTAGGCGGCGGTATGTCCTCGCGCCTGTTCCAGGAAGTACGCGAAAAACGCGGGCTGGTTTATTCGGTGTTCTCACATCACGCCCCGTATCAGGATGACGGCCAGTTCGTCATTTATGCCGGGACTGGCCCGGATAAGCTGCCGGAACTGATGCCGGTGTTGTGCGATGAAATCGGCAAGATCCGCACCAGCGTTTCAGGCGAAGAGCTTAAACGCGCCAAGGCGCAGATCCGCGCGGAAATTCTGATGGGGCAGGAATCGATGATGCGCCGGGTCAACCAGCAGGCCAAGCACATGATCCATTTCGGTGCGCCGATGGACCTGCAGCATAAAATCAGCCAGATCGAAGCGGTCAGTGCCGCAGATGTTACGGCGGTGGCTGCAAAAATTTTTGCAGGGACGCCGACCCTGACGGCGCTGGGGCCGCTCGGTACTCTGGAATCTTATGATGATCTGAAACGCAGGCTGGCGGCATGATCTGGCCGCGCCGCCGCCTTGATACCGCCCGTATACCGTCGGTACATTTGACAGGCGAGCGTGTTACGGTGCGTCCGCCGCGCGCAGAAGACTGGCGCAGCTGGGCCGAGGTCCGCAGCCGCAATCGCGCGATGCTGGAACCGCTGGAACCGCGCTGGCCGGAAAACTGCCTGACCCGCGAATTTTTTTCCCGCCGCTTGGCCCGGCAAATGCAGGACTGGCAGCGCGGGCAAAGCTGCTCTTTCCTCATTTTTGAAACATCCTCCCAAACCCTGATCGGCGGGGTGAACATCAATAATATCGCGCGCGGCGCGGCGCAACACGCATCGCTCGGATACTGGCTGGACCAGGCATTCCAGGGACGCGGTTATATGCGCGAAGCGCTTACTCTTGTGATCGATTTCGGGTTCTCCGCGTTAAAGCTGCACCGCTTTAATGCGGGTTGCCTTTCCGGGAACGAGCGCAGCGCCGGGGTCTTGCTGCGGCTCGGGTTCAAAGAAGAAGGCTTTGCCGAAAAATATGTCCAGATCGACGGACAGTGGCAGGACCACAGATTGTTCGGCTTACCGGCCGAACATTGGCCGCCTAGCGAATAAGGATTACGCTCCAGGTAAACAGCGCGATGAGGATCGACAGCAGCACCGCGGCGCTGCCCATATCCTTGGATTCTTTTGACAACTCATGTTTTTCAAATGAAATCCGGTCAATCGCCCGCTCAATCGCGGTATTCAGCAGCTCCACCAGCAGCACGAACATCACGCTCACGCACAGGAACAACCGTTCAACCGCGCTCTCGCCAAGGTAAAGCCCAAGCGGGATCAGGATCAGGGCAAGCACGATTTCCTGCTTAAACGCTTCTTCGGTCCGGTAACAGGCTTTGAACCCGTTGATCGAATAGAAAAACGCGTTCCAGATTCGTTTCAGCCCTTTGTGATTTTCCGGTGCGGCCATGGCGTTCAGGCGTTGCCTGCCTCCCCGGAGAGCATACCGGGATCGATCCCGAGGGTCTGCACGGCTTTAACCCATTTTTCTTCAGCGCTGGCGCCAAAAATAAGGTCCGGGTCGGGATCGGTGACCAGCCAGGCATTATCCTGTAATTCCTGGTCGAGCTGGCCTGCGCCCCATCCGGCATAGCCGAGGATAAAAAGCATCTTTTCCGGCCCTGTGCCGCTGGCGATCGCCCGCAACGCATCGATGGTTCCCGTGACGCTGAAAGCCTCATCGATTTTGATCGTATCGTCCTGTGCAAAATCATTCGAATGCAGTACAAAACCGCGCGCGGTTTCCACGGGGCCGCCGCTCATCACCGGCTTGCTGACATCGCCCTTGATCTCTTCGGGATGGATATTGAGCTGCTCTAAAAGCTGGCCCAGATCGACACCGGGCAGGGTGTGGTTAATCACCAGCCCCATCGCCCCGTTCGCATCATGGGCGCACATATAAATAACCGCTTTGTGAAAACGCGGATCTCCCATCGCCGGCATCGCCAGCAGCAGCCGCCCGGTCAGGTAAGATGTGTTTTTTTCACTTGGACTCATAATGTCTTTAAATGATTTCTTTAAATGCCTGTTTTTTCACCCTATATAATTAGCATATCCTGAGATTTGAAAACAGGAAGATAAGGACATGACATTGAGAAAGTTATTAATCCCGGCACTCATAACGGTTTTGACAGGATTCAGCGCCCCGGCGCAGGCTTTGGAAGGACGCTGGTCCGGGGCCGATTACATACAGGCCCGTTTGCTCAGCGCCGCCGACGCGCTGGGCGGGGAAGAAACGGCGCTGCAGGCCGGCTTGCATATCAAACTGGCAGACGGCTGGCATGCATACTGGCGGATGCCGGGTGAAGGCGGTTTGCCGCCGGTTCTGCACTGGGATAATGCCGCTAATGTTGAGGCCGTCACGGTGCGCTGGCCGGTGCCGCAGCGTTTTGAGACGTTCGGCCTGTATAGCTTTGGTTATACCGATGAGGTCATCCTGCCGCTGGAGGTGACATTAACGCAGCCTGAAACCGCGACGAGGCTGGATTTACGTGCCGAAATTATGGTCTGCAACGAAATCTGCGTCCCGCAAAAAATCCAGGCGCATCTTGATATCCCTGCCGGTCCGCTGGCGCACGGTCTTGCGCGCAAAACCATTGAAGAAGCCGCGCTGAAAGTGCCGCAGGACGGCGATCGGCCGACCCTGAAAATAGAAAATATGGTTGCCGGACCGGAGGCGATCGTCGTGACCGCGTTTTCGCAAAACGGGTACGATCAGGCCGATTTGTTTATTGAATGCGGCGATCTTTATATAACCGCCCCGCCTGAAATCACCCCGGATGAAAAAGATCCACGCCGGGCGATGATCCGCGTGGCCGCCCCGGAAGGTACGGATAATCTTGCCGATTATGTTACCAATCACAATGTAACCCTGACCCTGGTGCAGGGAGACAAAGCGATCGAAAAAACAATTATGTTTGAAAAGTAATCAGTAAAGCCCACCAGTTCCGGTGGTTGCGCCTTGCTGGCCGTTATGGCTCAGGCTCGGCATCAGGCTGATCCCTTTGCCGTCCAGGATATACATCTTATCAGTCGGTTCGGTGCCGATCAGGAAGGATTCCCAGATGACCCGTTCATCCCCCGGCATCGCCCGCGCACCGGTTTCCGCGTTAATCTGGACCTGCCGTACACCCGGCGGAATCCGGAACGGGATCGGCGGCGTGTCCTTCAGGGCTTCGGCCATGAAGTCGCGGAAAATCGGCACGGCGACCGAAGATCCCGTTTCCTTGCGGCCAAGCGAGCGGGGCTCATCAAACCCGGCAAAAACACCGACAACAAGGTCCGGTGAAAAACCGATAAACCATGTATCGCGGGATTCGTTTGTCGTCCCGGTTTTCCCGGCCAGCGGCCGGTCCAGCGTTTTGATCCGCACACCTGTCCCGCGTTCAACCACGCCTTCGAGCATTGACACGATCTGGTAGGCTTTGCGCGGGTCGGCGATTTGTTCGCGTGTATCCGGGATTTGCGGCACTGGCTGGTTTTCCCATTCGACCAGCCCGTTATTGCCGCAGGACTCACAAGGGCGGTGATCGTAGCTGTATACCGTTTTTCCGCGGCGGTCCTGGATCCGGTCGATCAGGGTCGGGGTGATTTTCTTGCCGCCATTAACGAGCTGCGCGTATCCTGTCGTTAAGCGCATCAGGGTCGTTTCCCCGGAGCCAAGCGCATTGGCCAGCAGTGGCGGCATGTCTTCAATCACGCCAAAGCGTTTTGAATAGTCAACGACATCCTCCATCCCGACAAAATCGGCAAGCCGTACCGTCATCAGGTTTCTCGATTTTTCGATCCCGACACGAATCGGTGTCGGGCCGTAATATTCGTTGGAATAATTGGTCGGCCGCCATTTCGGCAGGCCCGGTCCCTGGTCGATTACAAACGGCGCATCCAGAACCAGCGTCGCCGGGGTAAAGCCTTTGTCCAGCGCGGCCAGGTAAACGAACGGCTTGAACGCTGATCCCGGTTGCCGCCAGGCCTGTGTGACGCGGTTAAATTCGCTTTCATCAAACGACCATCCGCCCTGCATCGCAAGGATCCGTCCCGTATGCGGGTCCATGGCAATCAGTGATCCGTTGATTTCGGGGATTTGCCGCAGGCCGGTGACGGTTTCGCCGGATTCCAGCGTAACCTTGTCGACCATAATGACATCGCCTTTTTCCAGCACATCGCGCACGGAGCTTACCGCCGGGCCGAGCGTAATGCTGCCTTTCTTGGCTTTACGCGCCCAGCTCAGATAGTCGAGCTTTAAGGTATCGCGCGCACCGTCCATATGGCCGATAGTTGCCTCATTGGCGCTGACGCTCAATACGACGGCCAGCCGCCAGTCCGGCAACATGCTGGGAGGGCGCTCAAAATTACGCAGCTTCTCCTGCCAGCCGCTGGTGCTGTCCCAATGCGCAAGCGGACCGCGATAGCCGTGACGGCGGTCATATTCCACCAGCCCTTCGCGCAGTACCCGCTCGGCAATCAACTGCAGGCGCGGATCAATACTGGTCCGGACCGTCAGCCCGCCGCCATACAGGCTTTTCTCGCCATATTGCTCGATCAGCTGCCGCCGTACTTCCTCGGCAAAATATGGGGCGTGGACGATGCTGGCTTCATCCGGGTCCAGCATTAATAAAGGCTTTGCCTGCGCCAGTTCGCTCTGGCTTTGCGTGAGTACCCCGTCGGCGGCCATCCGGTCGAGCACCCAGTTACGGCGGGCAAGCGCCGCTTCGGGTTTACGAATCGGGTGGTAATTATTCGGTGCTTTCGGCAATGCGGCCAGAAAAGCGGCTTCATGGATTTCAAGGTCTTCCAGCGGCTTGTTAAAATAGTTAAGCGCGGCCGCCGCAATCCCGTAAGATCCTTCGCCAAGATAGATTTCATTCAGGTAAAGCTCCAGCAGGCGGTCCTTACTCATCGCCTTTTCCATCCGGTAAGCCAGAATCGCTTCACGGATTTTCCTGCGGTAGCTGCGTTCCGGCGAGAGCAGGAAGTTCTTGGCGACCTGCTGGGTGATGGTTGACGCGCCCTGAAGGCTCTTGCCCTGTAAATTGCCGAGTGCGGCGCGCGCAATCGCAATCATATCAACGCCCTGATGGCTGTAAAAATTCTTGTCTTCTGCGGAAATAAAGGCCTGTTTGACGATATCCGGCATTTCGTCGATCGGTACGAACACGCGCTTTTCCGTAGCGTATTCAGCCAGCAGGCGGCCGTCCCCGGCATAAACCCGTGTGACGACAGGCGGCTTGTAATCTTTAAGCGCCCTGTAATCGGGCAGATCCTGGCTGAAATAGGAAATCGCGTACACCGCGCCGCCGACAGCGACGACCAGCCCCAGCATGCCGAGCGAGAACAAGGCCAGAAATGTGTACCACAAAAAACGCATGGCATTTATATAAAGCAGGATTGTGGCAGAGAAAAGGCTTTTAACGGGCCTGATCGTGAATTAATAGCCTGGGTGTTCGGCAAGTCCGAGTTTATGCAGCGGTCTTTTAACCGCGCGTTTCAGCCCGTTCCAGCGGGCGGTCCATTTATTTTCCTGATATTCGTTAAACAGGATTGTTAATGACTTATATAAGCTTTCCTGCATTTCCCGCTGCTTGGGTGCCAGCTTTTGGTCTTCGACCTCATGATAGCTATAGGCGTTATGAATTTCACGTGTAATGCATCCTCGTAAATAACCACCTTGAAAGAGCCAGAGCAATGGCTCTGCATTACGAAGCTCTTCGATTGTTTTATAACTCTTTTCAAACCCCTGCCGTTCAACATAGGTTTGCTCTGCGGTTCGAACAGCCATATCGAATAAAGTGTTTATGTCTTCAAACGGCTTTGTCAAATTCCCATCCTTATAGTCTTCGATAATTTTATAAAGCGCCGGGCCGCAATAATATTCATGGCCAAGCTGGTAAAAGCGTGACTGGCGCATATCCGCATAGGTTTTCAGGAACGGCAGGGTGCCGTCGCCATAAAGTTTTAAGAGATTGATCGCGGCATAGGCATCGCAAACGCTCTCTTCCATACTGGCGTAATAATCCAGCTCCGTCTGGTCTTGAAGGTGCGGCCCGAAATAATCATGGGCCTGCAGGCGGATTGCCGCATGGCACAGCTCGTGAAAAAATGTGAACCAGCGGTCCATATTCGGGTTCAGGGCGGCCTGGTTGAATTTCATATGCAGCGCGGGGATATCTCCCGAGGACAGGGTATGAAAACGCTGTCGTGGGGCGAATAATTTGGGATTAAGAGCGATATATATAAAACTTGCTGGCCGGTTTAAAAAGCTTTTGTCTTTGATATCCGTATCGTCTTCCTCGCTAGGGTAAAACGGATACATAACGTTGGTAAACGGCATTCCTACGGCCCGGCCGTCGGTTGCCCGCACATGCAGGTGACCTACCATTTCATCAAGTTTTTCAGCGCCGTAGGCTGCTAATATCGCTGGCGTGATTTGCTCTTCTAAATCCTGTTTGGCCTTGCGGGCATCGCGTTCCGTTACATGACGGCTCAGGGCAATCAAATGCTTATGGGCCGGATAAATCCGGTCCACGGCAGCGCGGAACGCATGATATTCTGGTTTCTCAACAGGCATAGAATTGCTTACAAAACTATGACAAGTAAGTCAAATTACCTTTGATGGCGTGGTTCCAGCCGGATCAGCCGCCCGTCATGGCTGTCTGTGAGCACATAGAGATACCCGTCCGGCCCGGTGGCGACATCACGGATCCGCTCGCCCAGCTCCTCCAGCAGGATGTCCTGCGCCGTAATCTGCTGCCCGTTCACGCTCAGATGCCGCAAATGCGTTCCGGCCAGTGCGCCGACGAACAAGTCACCCTGCCAGTCCGGGAACTTATCGCCGGTATAAAAACTCATCCCCGACGGAGCGATAGACGGGGTCCAGTAAGTGACAGGCTGCTCCATCCCCGGCGCTTCGGTTTCGGTGCTGATAATAGTACCGTCATAATCGATGCCGTAGGTGATCTTAGGCCAGCCGTAATTCGCGCCGGGTTTGATGATATTGACCTCATCCCCGCCCTTGGGACCGTGTTCATGCGCCCAGATCGTATTTGTGCCGGGTTGCAGGGCAATTCCCTGCATGTTGCGGTGGCCGTAAGAATAAATTTTCGGCCTGATCTTTTCCTGACCCACAAACGGGTTGTCATCGGGAATACTGCCGTCCGGGTTGATCCGGATCAGGCTGCCGAGATGGTTGCTGCGATCCTGTGCCTGCCGCATGTCGAACCGTTCACCGAGCGTGATGAAGAGTTTCCCATCCGGGGCGAAGAGCAGGCGGGAGCCAAAATGAACGTCACTGCGCATTTTCGGGACCGCTTTAAAAATGACTCTCACATCATGCAATATATCATCGCGCAGTTCCGCTCGTGCGACTTGTGTTCCCGTGCCGCCCATGCCGCGCGCAACATAGGAAAAATACAGCAGGCGGTTGTGTTCAAACTCCGGATCCAGCGCCAGGCCGAGCAGACCGCCCTGCCGCCGCGCGACGACCGGGGGCAGCCCCTTAATCTGCGTCTTTTCCCCTTGCGCATTAATCCGCACCAGTGCGCCGGGTCTTTCAGAGACCAGCATATCCCCATCCGGCAGGAAGGCGACCGACCACGGGTAATCCAGCCCTTCGGCGACCGTGACAAGCGTATAAGGCCGCGCGTCCTGCGTCTGCGCGTAAACACTGCCGCACAGCAGGACAAGGGCAAAGATGACAAAGGAAAATATATATCCGGGATGCTTAAGCCGCATGGCGAAGCGATTTGGCATCATCGGTAATCGGGCCTTCGGCGCGGCCGTGAATGAACTGCTCGACATATTCGTTGCCGGAATCATCCAGGTCGTCCACCGGCCCGCGCCAGATAATCTGGCCCTGATAGATCATTGCCACTTCATCGGCGATCTTGCGGGCGCTGGCCATATCATGGGTAATCGACAGGGCCGTCGCACCCATCTGGCGCACGGTGCTGCTAATCAGCTCGTTAATGACATCGGCCATGATCGGGTCAAGCCCGGTGGTCGGTTCGTCAAAGAAAATGATTTCCGGGTTCGCCGCGATCGCGCGGGCGAGGCTGACGCGCTTTTGCATCCCGCCGGACAGTTCCGCCGGGTATAGCTTTGCCACTTCTTCGCGCAGACCGACCGCCTTGATTTTCTCAAGCGCAATTCCTTTGGCGTCCTTGCGGTCCATCCCGCGCCCCTGGATCAGGCCGAAAGCGACATTTTCCCAGATGCTCATGGAATCAAACAGCGCGCCGCCCTGGAACAGCATGCCGAATTTGCGCATCAGCTTATCGCGCTCTTTGGCGTCAATGCTGACGGTTTCCTTGCCATCGACCTTGATCGAGCCTTCATCAGGGGTAATTAGCCCCAGTACGCATTTGAGCATTACCGATTTCCCGGTGCCCGAGCCGCCGATGACAACCAATGATTTGCCCTTGGGAATAGCCAGATCAATACCCTGCAGCACTTTGTTGCTGCCGAAGGTTTTTTTGACGCCGCTCAGCTCCAGTTTGCTTTCCGGTTGTTTATCGCTGCTCATGAGAAAAATACCTGTGTCAGGATGTAATTTGCGATCAGGATCAGGATCGAGGACGAGACCACGGCATAAGTCGTGGCCGCGCCAACCCCTTGCGCCCCGCGCTTGGAATGAAAGCCGTGATAACAGCCCATCACGGCGACGATAAAGCCGAAGGCCGCCGCTTTAAAAAGCCCGGATAAGACATCGATTCGCTCCAGGATGTCCCAGCTCTGGCTTAGATAGCTGCCGGGGGAAAAGCCAAGGTTATAAATACTGACGACATAACCGCCGAATACACCGACTATATCGCCGATCAGAACCAGCAGCGGCAGCATCAGCGTCCCGGCGATAATCCGCGGCGCGATCAGATATTTAAACGGGTTTACGGACAGCGTAGTTAGCGCGTCGATCTGTTCGGTCACCCGCATGGTGCCGATTTCCGCCGCCATAGAGGCACCAACGCGCCCGGCGACCATCAGCCCGGCCAGAACCGGCGCCAGTTCCCGCGTCATCGACAGGACGACCACAGCGGCCACGGCGCTTTCAGCATTAAACCGGGTAAAGCCGGTATAGCTTTGCAGCGCCAGCACCATCCCGGTAAACAGCGCCGTCATCCCGACAACGGGCAACGAATAATAGCCGATATCAATAATCTGGCGCCCGATCAGGCGGGGAAAGAACGGCGGCAGGAACACATGGGTAATGGATCTGCCGATAAAGATGCTGAGCGCGCCGATGGACTGGAACAAATGCATGATCGTATGACCGATGGCCGCGCAGGCATCCAGTACATAATCGACCGCGGATTTGGTGTCATGGACGATGTGATCGGCAATCGGGTGCTCTTTTGTTTCCGTACTCATATCTTTTCAGACTATTCTTATCTTTTTTAGGCTATGCTTGATTTAACCAACTTTTCGCACAGTAGAGTATTTTTAACAATGACTCAAAAACAAATTACGCCGGACGCGCTTGTGCCCATGGATATCTATGGGGACAGCCATAAAATCAGGATCGACCTGGTCTATGCCGACGCGGCGCACCCGGAAAATATCTTTAAAACGGATATTTACCGTCAGCAGGCCCGGTTATGGCTGCATAAGGAATTTGCGGCGATCGTTGTGCGGGCGGCTGAAATCATGGGTGAGCGCTGGGGCGGGATATTCGTGCTCAAGGACGGGCTGCGCACCACCGACGCGCAGCAGGCAATGCAGGAAACCGCCATCGTCAAAGCCAACCCGCAATGGCTGGCGGACGGGCCTTCCCGGCTGTTATCGCCGCCGGGGCGCGGCGGGCACCCGCGCGGCATGGCGGTCGATGTGACGGTGGAAGATGCGGACGGAACGCCGTGGGATATGGGTACCAGCTTCGACCATTTGACAACCGACCCGGCGGATAACCCGGCGGCGCGGGATTATATGAGCCTGCCGGCGCATGTGCTGGAAAATCGCCGCAGGCTGGAACAGGCGTTTAATGATGCCGCGCAGGAGTTGGGGCTGCCGCTGCTGCCGCTGCCCGCAGAATGGTGGGATTTCCGCTTCCCGGCCAGCTATAGCGATGCCTATGCGCCGTTATCGGATCAAGACCTCCCGCCAGATATGCGGATGACCTAATCCTCTTAATCTCCTCTCCCTAAAGGGAGAGGGCAACGAAGCTTATCTCGCCGTAGCGTCAGCGCAGGCGGATTAGCTGCAGTGGGTGAGGGCCACTCCGGTATCCCCTCACCCAGCTTCGGCTAAATTCGCCTAACGGCTCATTAAGCCTGTGCAACCCTCTCCCTAAAGGGAGAGGGGTAAACTAAAGATAGTCCCGGTGATAGCGCCGCCCTAAATCGGTCAGGATTTCATAGCCGATCGTTCCGGCGGCACTGGCCAGCGCATCGGCATCCTGGTGCGGGCCGATCACTTCGATCATATCGCCTTGAACGGGCAGAGACGCAAGAGGGGTAAGATCGACCGTCACCGCATCCATCGAGACCCGGCCGATCACCGGGCAGGCGATACCGTTATAATACAGATGTCCGCACGGTGCCGCCCCGCTGCTCAGGCTGCGCAAAAACCCGTCGGCATAGCCCAGCGCGACGGTTGCCGTGCGTGTGTTTTTATCGAAACTATACGTCTCGTTATAACCGATCGTCTGGCCTTTTTTAACCGACCGGACTTGCAGGATTCGCGCGGAAAGCCGGACAACCGGCTGCATCGGGTTGTCCGTTTCCGGCGTCGGGTTCAGCCCGTAAAGCGCCATGCCGGGACGGATCTGGTCGCCATGATAAGCGGGATTCCGAAACGCCCCGGCTGAATTGCACAGTGATTTTTTAAAGGCGGGAAGTGCATCCGTCCGGGCTGAAAACTCATCAAATTGCCGTTTTGTGGCCGGGCTGGCTGCATTATCGGCGCTGGTAAAATGACTCATCACATAAAGTATATTCAGTCCCTCAAATTCGTCAGGCTGCAGGGCGGCGCTTTCTTCCGCGCTTAAGCCCAGCCGGTTCATCCCGGTATCAAGATGCAGAATTGCGGGCAGAGGAATCTCGTGCGTATGCGCTTGCTCTCGCCAGCGCGTAAGATCTTCCGGCGTATTTAAAACCGGGATCAGATTGTGATGAATGAATTCGTCTTCCGCGCCCGGATAGATCCCGCCCAGAACCGCGACCGGTTTCCGTGTTAAGCTGCGCAAATGCAGCGCTTCATCCGGGGTCGCGACGTAATAAAACGGGCAGCCCTGGTTTTCCAGCGTGGCCAGCACCTGATCGACCCCCAGCCCGTAGCCGTCCGCTTTAATCACCCCGGCAACGCGGCATCCGGGAGCGGCAAGATCGCAAAAAATCCGGTAATTCGCTGCCAGCGCGGCCCGGTCGATGGTCAGCCGGGCGGAGGCAAGCGGCGAAGAACGGGGAACGGACACACTCATCTTTTATGTTACAAATTTTAAATTTTTACAGTGTCATTATCTTTAGCAAAATTAGCATATTTTGTCGTTTTGCTTTTATCCTCTAAAGCAGGTGAATGACGCCCAGATGTGATTTGGTAGCTTTCTTCGTGATGGATATCCAGATCCGAAAAGCGCGTGACATTCGAATCGAAGAAGGTCAGCACGGTGCCGATCGGGCCGTGACGCTGTTTGGAGATAATGATTTCGGCCTTGTTCAGGGCGCGGTCCATTTTCTCCTGCCACTTGGCGAATTTCTCGGTGTCTTCCATGTCGGGCTGTGCCCGGCCGAGATAATATTCATCGCGGTAAATAAACATGACGACATCGGCGTCCTGCTCAATCGAGCCTGATTCCCGCAGGTCAGAGAGCATCGGGCGCTTGTCTTCACGCTGTTCCACCGCCCGCGAAAGCTGCGACAGCGCGATCACCGGGATATGCAGTTCCTTGGCGATGGCTTTAAGCCCCCGCGTAATTTCCGAAATTTCCAGAACCCGGTTTTCCGTCCCCTGCCGCGATCCTGTTCCTTGCAGCAGTTGCAGATAGTCAACCACGATCAGCCCCAGCCCGTGCTGGCGCTTCAAGCGCCGCGCCCGTGTCCGCACGGCGGAAATCGAAAGCGCCGGGGTATCGTCGATATAAAGCGGCACCTGCGCCAGTTGCTGGCTCGCCTCAACAAAGCGGCGGAAATCATTTTCCTGGATATTGCCTTTACGGATATTGTCCCCGGAAATACCGGACTGGTCGGCCAGGATACGGGTGGCAAGCTGGTCAGAGGACATTTCGAGCGAGAAGAACCCGACAATCGCGCCTTCCTTGCCGCCGGTCTGTGCGTAAGCTTTGGACGCGTTAAAAGCGATGTTCACCGCCAGTGAGGTTTTCCCCATTGACGGCCGCGCCGCAAGGATCAAAAGGTCAGACGGGTGAAGCCCGCCAAGCTTGGCATCAAGGTCGCGCAGACCCGTTGTCGCCCCGGTCACATGGCCTTCGGTTTTATAGGCGACTTCCGCGATATCGATCGCCGTGAGAACCGAATCTTTCAGCGTAACAAACCCGCCGCGCACATCGCCGGTTTCGGCCAGGCTGAACAGCCGCGCCTCGGCCGTTTCAATCGTGTTGTTCGCATCCTTGTCCAGCGTATGGGAGAAAGACTCATTAACGATGTCCTCACCCAGCGTAATCAGTTCGCGCCGCAAATGCAGGTCGTAAATGCTCTGCGCGTAGTCTGAAGCGTTAATCACGGTCACAACGCTGGCGGCAAGATCGGCGAGATATTCCGCGCCGCCGACATGGGTCAGGTCTTCATCAGTTTCAAAATAGCTTTTCAGGGTCACAGGGCTTGCCGTTTGGCCACGGTCGATCAGCTTGGTGATCGCCTGGAAAATGCGCTGGTGCGCCGGGGCGAAGAAATGCTCGGGTTTAAGAAAATCGCCGATTCTCTCAATCGCCCGGTTATCGACCAGCATTGCGCCCAGCAAGCCCTGTTCGGCCTCCAGGTTATGCGGCAGCATGCGGTAATGCTGCTTGTCATCGCCGGGTTGTTCCTTTGCCTGTGCGGGCGCTGCGCCCCTGATTTGCATGTCTGTAGCCATGAGCGGAACAGTACGTGCTTTACGCCCGCCTTAAAAGCCCCTTGCCGTCTTCCCCCTGTGAATAACGGGGAGAAGTATCAAGCCAGACTACTCATAACCGTCGTCCCGGAAAATGCGGAGCATTTATCCGGGATTTATGCCGTGATAGATTGTGTTGGCATAAACCCCGGATCAAGTCCGGGGTGACGGTAATCTTTTATAAATAAAAAAAGCGGCCTGTTTCCAGACCGCTTTTTAATATTGGTTTGTATGAAAAGGAATTAGTCTTCTTTTTCCTCTTCAGCAGCGTCAGAAGCGGCGTCTTCGCCTTCGGCCTCGGCAGCTTCTGCTTCAGCTTTCTCAGCTTCAGCTTGGGCTTGTGCGGCTTTCTTGGCAGCGCGCTCAGCAGCTTTTGCTTCTTCTTCAACAGCTTTTTTCGCATCGTCTTCAGCTTTTTGCTGTTCAGCTTCCAGAGCACTGTCTTCCAGCATCTCTTTCTTGGATGTCGCATCTTCCAGAGCAGCTTCCGCTTCGGCCTTTTTGGTCTCAGCGCTCTTCTGGTCTTCGGCAACCATCGCTTTACCGGTTTTCTCCTGGATCTTCGCTTCGTCTTCAGAACGGGCGACGTTCACGGTGATCTCGATTTTAACTTCAGGGTGAAGCGCAATCGTGACCGGGAACAGGCCGATCGTTTTGAACGCGTCATGGATCGTCACCATGGAACGCGCGATTTTCAGGCCGGTTTTTTCTGCAGCAACTTCCGCGATATCGCGGGCTGCAACAGAACCGTAAAGCTGGCCGGATTCGGAAGCGTGACGGATAATGGAGATTTTCAAGCCTTCCAGTTTCTTCGCTTCTTTTTCGGCATCTTTGCGTTTGGATTCGTTCTGCTTTTCGATTTCCTTTTTCTGGGCCTCGAAGTAAGCAATATTGTCATCCGTCGCCCGCAGAGCTTTGCTTTGGGGGATCAGGTAGTTGCGTGCATAGCCCGGCTTCACTTTGACGACATCGCCAAGCTCACCCAGACTATCAACACGTTCTAACAGAATAACTTGCATAGGCATGGTTTTTATCCTTCCTTATCGGCCGCTATTGTCCCATTCCTGACGGACATAAGGCAGCAGGGCCATGTAACGGGCCCGTTTGATTGCCTTGGACAGATCCCGCTGTTTTTTCGGGGAGGCTGCCGTAATCCGGCTCGGAACGATTTTGCCGCGCTCGGAAATGTAGCGGCCCAGCATTTTTACGTCTTTCCAGTCGATTGCCGGTGCATTCGGACCGGTAAACGGACAGGTTTTTTTACGTTTGAAGAACGGACGTTTGACCGTTGGTGTATCTGCAGCGCCCATTATGCGGCCTCCTTCTCGTCAGAATCACGGGTGTCTTTGTTCAGGATCGCAGACGGCCCGGTTGACAGGGCATCTTCGCGAACACTCATGTAACGCAGCACGTCGTCAGACAGACGCATCTGGCGTTCCATTTCCAGTAGAGCATCTGCCGGGGTGTCGGATTCGATCAGAACATAATGACCTTTCCGGTTTTTGCGGATCCGGTAAGCCAGGGTA
The DNA here is from genome assembly GCA_020638155.1 of Rhodospirillales bacterium. Taxonomy (GTDB): domain Bacteria; phylum Pseudomonadota; class Alphaproteobacteria; order Micavibrionales; family Micavibrionaceae; genus UM-FILTER-47-13. Next base: position 27,829 of record JACKJB010000006.1, on the reverse strand, counting down.
CGCAGACCCCAATCTTCGGTTTTGTGGATTTTACCGCCACCATCTTTGATGATTTTGGTGAAGCCTTCGGTCAGCTCTTTTACCTGAGCATCCGACAGCTCCTGCCGTGCGATATACACGGTTTCATAATAAGGCATGTCAAACTCCTCTCGGTTTTGCCTTTTGCCCCGATAAATACAGGACAAAACAAAGCTGACATCGCCATTGATGCCAGCGAGGTTAGTAGAAGTGCCGTATTTATACGGATTTCCGGCGCTAACGCAAGAAAATTATTCAGGAATCATTGCTGTTGGCGTTTTTGCCGACATAGCCGCTCATAAAAGCGGCCCAATAGGTTTTCTTGGATTTCTTTGACTGGGCCCGGCGTGCCGCGCGGCGGAGCATCGCGACCAGTTCAAGACGGCGCAGTTCCGGGTTTTGCAGGGCACTGCCTTTGTGCTTTTTATCCTGCGTGCTATCCATACCCATGCTGACACCGGCATCATCGCCGCCAAGGCAGATCTCAACTGTGGAATGGTGATCTGAAACGTTCATATGTATCCTCCCTGATAATATCATTTTTATTTTTTTCATTGTTTCAGTGCGTTACGGGAATCCGGTATGGGAAAAACCCGGACCGGAAAGCTGTAAGCACATCTTTTTACGCTTTTCAAAGAATAACTGGATCATAGCATAAACCCTATGGAATCACAAAGATAATCGCGGGGTGCGGTGTATAGGCTTTCTCCTACTGGAACAAACGACTTTTCTGCTCATTTTGTTCCTCTTCCGATCCCCGATTTTTTGTAGCAAAACTTGACACAGGCCATAGCATCGGCAATCAATCAGGCTGAATTATGAAACAAATAAGGTGATACGATGACACGCGCTTTTATTTTCCCCGGTCAGGGGTCGCAGTTTTTCGGTATGGGCAAAGATCTCGCAGAGGCGTTTCCCGAAGCGCGGGAGGTGTTTGAGGAAGTCAATGACGCCCTCGGCCAGGATTTATCAAAGCTGATGTTCGAAGGCCCGGACGAAGAATTGAATATGACCGAAAACACCCAGCCGGCCCTGATGGCGATGTCCATGGCGGTTGTCCGGGTGCTGACCGGGCAGGGCGGTTTCAGGATTGAAGAGGTGTGTGAATATGTGGCTGGCCACTCGCTCGGCGAATATGCGGCACTGACGGCTGTTGGCGCTCTGGAACTGGCCGATACGGCCAAACTTCTAAGGCTGCGCGGCCAGGCGATGCAGCAGGCTGTCCCGGTCGGGATGGGTGCAATGGCGGCGATCCTCGGGCTGGATTTCGAAGATGTGAAAGCGATCGCGGAACAGGCCGCAAGCGAAGAAGTCTGCCAGGCGGCTAATGATAACTCGGCCGGGCAGGTTGTTGTCTCCGGGCATAAGGGTGCGGTTGAAGCCGCTGTGGCTCTTGCCTCTGAGCGCGGCGCGAAAAAAGCGGTGATGCTGCCCGTCAGCGCGCCGTTCCATTGTTCGCTGATGGCCCCGGCGGCGCAGGTTATGGCACAGGCGCTGGCCGATACCAATATCCGCCCGCCCCATGTCCCGGTGGTTGCCAATGTCACGGCGCAGGCGGTTACGGAGCCTTCTGAAATCCGCGCGCTTCTGGTCGACCAGATTACCGGTATGGTGCGCTGGCGCGAATCGGTACAGTGGATGGCCGCGCAGGGCGTCACGGAAATGATCGAACTCGGGGCAGGAAAAGTGCTGAGCGGCCTTGTGCGCCGGATCGAAAAAGAGATCGAAACCAGCGCCGCAGGAACGCCCGAACAGGTTGAAGACCTGATCCGCAAATTACAGTAAATGGTTAGGCAGGCCCCCGTATTTTTTGCGAATCCCGATGATTCTCACTGCATGGTGTGTTGCCTGCGCATGGGGTACGAGCATTTCCATCCGGAAAAAAGCTGGACCTATGAAGAGCTGGATAAACTGATCCGCAAGGAAGACGGCAAATATACATGGTTCAGCCGCGCCTATGTCGAAACGGCAGCGCTCGGCTACCGGATGGTGATTTATGATGCGTTTGATTACGCCCTGTTCGCGCAGGCCCCGGAAGACTATTTGCGCGGTTTTTACGAGCGCACCCATGCCGAAGACCTGATCGCCAATACCAATCTGGAGCGCGGTGTCCGTGATGCGCTGGCGATGTACCGGCTGGAAATCGGGCCTCAGGTCGATCACAGGACCGAAGGCGCGACCAAAGAAGCCTTAAAAGAGTTGATCGAAGACGGCTACCTGGTTATGGCGATGATTGACGAGGCTTCGTTGCTCGGTATGGACGGCAAAGTGCTACCGCATGCGGTGCTTGTGTACGATCATGACGAAGACGGTTTCATTGCGCACAATCCGGGTATAAGCTCGCTGGACAGTGCGGCCTGCGCGCAGCATATCGATTATGATACGTTCCGGCGGATTACCGCTTTCGGCACGATGCCGGTGGAAAGAAAGATTCGGAAATTTATGGCGTTTAAACCCCGCGAAGGCGGGATTGAAACAGCCGGGATAGAGATAGAATAGAAAGGAAAGACCCATGTTTGATTTAACCGGAAAAACGGCCCTTGTAACCGGCGCGACCGGCGGGATTGGTGGCGCGATTGCCAAAGCCCTGCATGATGCGGGCGCGACTGTCGGCTTATCGGGCCGTAACGAAGATAAATTAAACGCGCTGGCAGCGCAGCTTGGCGGGCGTGTCCATGTCCTGCCTGCGGATCTATCAAGCGCCGAAGGCGCTGCGGCGCTGGTTGATGCGGCCACGGCAGCGATGGAGCGGATTGATATCCTGGTTAATAATGCGGGTCTAACGCGGGATAATTTATCGATGCGGATGAAAGACGAAGAGTGGCAGGACGTCCTCGATGTAAACCTGACTGCGCCGTTTCGTCTCGCCCGTGCGGTCCAGCGCGGCATGATGAAAAACCGCTGGGGCCGGATTATCAATATTTCTTCGGTTGTCGGCACGACCGGTAATCCGGGGCAGGCCAATTACTGCGCGTCGAAGGCCGGTATGGCCGGCTGGACCAAGGCGATGGGCGCTGAAATTGCCAGCCGCGGCATCACGGTGAACTGCATCGCGCCGGGCTTTATCGCAACGGCCATGACCGATGCGCTTACTGATGACCAGAAAGAAAAAATCAACGCGACGATCCCGATGGGCCGGATGGGATCTTCTGAAGATATTGCCGCGGCAGCGCTTTACCTTGCCGCAGATGAATCCGCCTACATGACCGGGCAGACCCTGCATGTGAATGGCGGCATGGCGATGATTTAATTGGTTCAACAGGTTTTAAAAAAGCCCCTGATCTTATCGGTCAGGGGCTTTTTTATATCTCTTGGTCTATGGATTTACATCTGCGGCGCAGGATGATTTTGCGGCGCCTGTTGTTGTTTCAGATGCTGCTGAATCCGTTTCATCATATCCAGGTCGACAAACGGAATTTGCCAGACATAATTTCCTGCCGCCGGGATAGATGGGTCCTCCCCGTTGGCGACGCGGTTAATCTCCGGTGACATATTATGCTCATCCGGCAGGATGATCGTGTAATCATGCGGCACCCGGCGTTCTGCGCGCTTGGGAATGCCCAGCCCGTATTCGACGTGGTTGTCCCCGGCGATCACGACCAGCTTTTTATCCTTGTTGGCAGGATCGGCGAGGAAATTCGCAACGGTTTCCCCCATCGTCTCATCGCGCAGCAATTGTTTCTGGTAATGTTTTTCAAGTTTCGTCGTATCGGTTGCCGCATGGCCGTGTGCCCCGGCGAAATATTGCAGGATCTGCATATTGAACTGGCGGTGCAGCGCATCGTTCTGGTCCATATCGGGATAATTTCCCGCTTCACCACGGCTGAACTTGTTTTCCATTTCATCGGTAGGACGCAGACCGATGATCGGCGTTCCGGCTTTTTTCATCTCAGCTAAAAGCGGGCGGTATATTTCAGGATCAAAGCCCCATTCCTGCTGGAATAGCTGGTCGAAATCGGCATCGCTCATTTTCCCGTTATGCCAGTCATCAAGCGCGCCTTGTGCGGAGCGCTTAAACATTTCCATCCCGACAGCGATTTGGCCGGGATATTGGGCCGCCAGCTGTTTAAGGATTCTTGCCTGGATCAGGTGAGCCACGACATTATTATGTGTTTCGCCAATATAAATGACCCGCGCTTTGGCGATGTCTTTTATAAGCTGCTGCTCGTTTAAAAACGTCCCGGTGGAAACATCGACGATGTCACCGTTATTCAGGGAACTGAGATTAACCTGTGCTGCGCTGTTATCATGAGCTTGCGGTGCGGTATCCTGTGGCTCGGCGTTGAGCTGCATCGGCATGGTCAGGCTTGCGGCAAGCGCAAACACGGACGCGATTTCTTTGAACTTACGATTCATAAGGTGCCTCCCTAATCGTTTATTTGTTGTTTTTAAAGTTTTCTCACCATAACGCCGAAAAATAGAAAAGCAATGGCTTTATTATGGTATTTTATATTTTTTATTGTCCCGCTTTATCCCCATATAAAGCGCTGTATGTATAGGGAAAATGCTGGTTTGCGGGCGTCCTGTGTGCTAGCTAAACAAAATCGCTTGATTTAGCGGAACCGGGCGCTTAAAGTCCCGTCTCGACTTTGAAGCGAAACCAAAAGAAGTAATAGAAGAAGGTAAGGAATCGACATGAGTGACATTGCCGAACGCGTTAAAAAGATTGTTGTTGAGCATCTTGGCGTAGACGAAGGAAAAGTTTCCGAAGGCGCAAGCTTTATTGATGATCTGGGCGCTGACTCCCTGGATACGGTTGAACTGGTTATGGCGTTTGAAGAAGAATTCAACGTTGAAATTCCTGATGATGCTGCTGAAAAAATCCAGACGGTTGGCGATGCCATCAGCTTCATCAAAGAAAACGCTGCTGAATAAGCGGCGTATTTTTGAAGCGGTTTTATAAAGGACATTCATGAGACGCGTTGTCGTAACAGGAATGGGAATGGTTTCACCCCTCGGCGTAGGGGTGAACTACAATTGGGCCAGGCTCACCGCCGGGCAAAGCGGGATTCGCAGGATCGATGAATTCGGCGAATTCGAAGCCTCCGATATTTCCTCTCAGATTGCCGGTACAGTCCCGAAAAGCAGCGATGAAAACCCGCCCGAAGGCGCGTTTAATGTCGATCTGTTTGTCGAGCCTAAAGAACAGCGCAAGATGGATAAGTTCATCCATTTCGCTCTGGCCGCAGCACAGGAAACGGTAGCCGATTCCGGCTGGGCGCCGACGGCAGAAGAAGACCTGCTGCGCACGGGCGTTCTGATCGGCTCCGGGATTGGCGGGCTGGGCACGATGTATGAAACATCGATCGTGCTGCATGAAAAAGGCCCGCGCCGGGTATCGCCTTTTGCCAATCCGGCGATGCTGATTAACCTTGCCTCCGGGCATGTCTCGATCAAATACGGATTTAAAGGCCCGAACCATGCTGTGGTTACGGCTTGTGCGACCGGTACGCATGCGATTGGCGATGCGATGCGCCTGATCGCGCTCGGCGATGCCGATGTGATGCTGGCGGGCGGCGCTGAAGCCGCGGTGAACCGTCTGGGCGTTGCCAGCTTTGCCGCAGTCCGCGCGCTCTCAACCGGCTACAACGATAAGCCTGCAGAAGCCTCCCGCCCGTTCGATGAAGGCCGTGACGGCTTTGTGATTGCCGAAGGGTGCGGGCTTGTGATGCTCGAAGAATATGAACACGCGAAAAAACGCGGCGCGAAAATTTATGGTGAAATTATCGGCTATGGCCTGTCGGGTGACGCCTATCACATGACCAGCCCCGCCGAAAACGGCGATGGCGGTTTCCGCGCCATGCAGGCCGCGCTGGACCGCGCCGGGATTACCCCGGAAGCGATTGACTATATTAATGCGCACGGCACCTCGACCCCGGTCGGGGACGGCATCGAATGCACGGCGGTCAAACGCCTGTTCGGCAGCGCGCTGGAAACGGTCAGCATGTCTTCGACCAAATCGGCCATCGGCCACCTGCTCGGCGCAGCCGGGGCGGTCGAAGCGATCTATACGCTCAAGGCGATGGAAACGGGCATCCTGCCGCCGACCCTGAACCTTGAAAATGTCTCTGAAGATTGCCAGGGGATCGACCTTGTGCCGAAAACCGCAAAAGAGAAAAAGGTCACAACGGCCTTATCCAATTCTTTCGGCTTCGGCGGCACCAACGCCAGCCTTGTGATGCGCAGCGTTTAAGCATGCGGTTTATGCTCTTACATCTGTTAGCGCTTCTGGTTGTGGGGCTGCTTCTTGCTGGCGGCATATTTTTGTGGGGCATGCATCGCTATGCTGCGCCCGGTCCTTTGCCGGAAGAGACCTTGTTCGTCATTAAAAAAGGCAGCGGTGTATCGCTGATCGCCGATCGTCTTAAAGCCGCCGCAGTGATCGATGACCCGGTGTTGTTCCGGGTGGCGGCGCGCCTGACCGATACCGACAAATCCTTAAAGGCGGGCGAATACCGGTTTACAGCGCATGAAAGCCTGAAAGACGTGCTGCAAAAACTCCATGACGGGCAGGTCGTCCAGCGGCAGTTCACCGTGCCCGAAGGCCTGACCAGCTGGCAGGTCGTCCAGCTGCTCGGCACGGTCGAAGAGCTGAAAGGGGAGATCGCGGACATTCCGGACGAAGGCAGCCTGCTGCCGGAAACTTATAATTTCATGCTCGGGGAATCGCGCGCGGATAAAATCGCGCAGATGCAGCAGGCGATGCAGCAAACCCAGGATGAATTATGGGCGGGCGCCGCTGCGGACAGCATTAAACTCTCCAGCGCCGAAGTCCTGACTCTGGCCTCGATCGTTGAAAAGGAAACGGCTGTTCCGGATGAGCGGCGCCGCATCGCCGGGGTGTTCGTCAACCGGCTGAATAAAGCCATGCCGCTGCAAACCGACCCGACCGTGATTTATGCGCTGACGAAAGGTAAAATCCAGAATGAAGGCAAAGGCCCGCTGGGCCGCCGGCTGCTGCGCAAGGATCTGGAAGTCGACTCGCCCTATAACACTTATAAATATCCGGGGCTGCCGCCGGGACCGATCGCCAATCCGGGCCGGGCCTCGATTGAAGCCGTCCTGAACCCGGAGCAGCATAACTTTCTTTATTTTGTGGCTGACGGCACCGGCGGGCATGTTTTTTCTGAAACCCTAGCAGAGCATAACCGCAATGCCGCGCAGTGGCGCAAGATCAGGAAGCAGAGCGGGAATTAATGCAGTTTTGTCCCATTGGGCACGTCCTGATCCGGCGCGATGAGCACGATATCCCCGGCTTCATCGGAAAAACCGAGCACCAGCACTTCTGACATAAACGGCCCGATTTGTTTGGGCGGGAAATTTGTAACGGCGCAGATTTTCCTGCCGATCAGGCTTTCCGGGGTATAGTGTTTGGTAATCTGCGCGGAGCTTTTTTTGATCCCGAGCTCTTCACCGAAATCAATGGTCAATTTAAAGGCAGGCCGCCGTGCTTCGGGGAAAATTTCCGCCTGCACGATCGTGCCTGCCCTGATATCGACTTTGGCAAAGTCGTCGAAACCGATCATCCTTTGGCCGAGCTGCGCAGCATCCAGGCGGCTTTTTCATGAACGGCCATACGCTGGATCATCAGGTCCGCGGTCACTTCGTCCCCGGCATCCTGTGCGGCGGACAGAACCGGCTTCATGGTTTCGGTGATGGCGATGTTATCATTCGCCAGGATTTCAACCATGGCCTTGTAATCCGGTGTTTGGCCGGTTTCCTGCAGGCTGGCGTTTTTCGCCATTTCCGTCCAGCTGTTCGGCGCATAAGCCCCAAGGGTGCGGATCCGCTCGGCGATCTCGTCCGTCGCCGCCCACAGCTCGTTATATTGCAGTTCAAACAGTTCGTGCAGCCCTTTGAAATTCGGCCCTTCGACGTTCCAGTGGAAACTGTGCGTTTTGAAATAAAGTTCGAATGTATCGGCCAGGACTTTATTCAGGCCGTCAACCAGTGCTTTGTTAGACATTTTCTGCTCCTGTCTGTTCACTTGGGTCATCTTTCGACCCTTAATGTAAACCGATCAGGGGTAAGGTCAATCGTCTTCTTTATCTGTAGGGCGGGTTTGCTGCGGATTTGTCCGGCCTTGTCCGGTAGAGCGCTGGCGCAGTGGAGGCGCACCGCCACCACCACCGCCGCCCATCCCCATACCGGGGGCGGCAGGGCCGCTCATATTCAGGTCATGCGTGGCTTCCAGGGTTCGCTGGCGGGCGAGGTGCGGCGCGAATTGCAGGACCGCCCGGTTCATACCACCCATCACCGACCCTGAATCGTCTTCATTGCCAAGGTCATCACGGTGCAGCGGCTGCCCGGTGACGCAGGCTTTTAAGAACCGCTCAAAGGCGACCACGGAGTTAGAGGCCTTCATCGGCAATTCCCGGCCCGGCATACCATCGGGATCGTTCAGCAGCATCAACGGCACCTGGCGGTTATCCTGCACCTGGTTTTGCGCAATGACCCCGACCTGGACGCTCATCGCCCAGAGCAGCATTTCGGCAATATCGTCTTCAACCGGGATATTCAGGTGTGTGGTCTCCAGATTCGCGTATTCCAGCGTGACTTCACGCGTTTCCGCATCGAACAGGACCCCGGCGACAGGGCTGTCAAAACCCGCATCGCATACCAGTCCGGCATCTCCTTGCTGTGTTACTAAAAGATCGATATTCACGCAGAAAACCTCAAATTATTATTTTTCTATCAGTTACTTAGACCAGCATTCTCTCAAGATCAAGCCTGCTGCCCGTTTTAAGTTCGCCGTTGTTATAAGCCATCTATGATTATATTTCCATAAAAAAATGAAAATTGTGCAAAATAATTGCCGATTGGTCCTGAACCCTGTATTTCTACAGGGATGTGCGGGATTACAGGCTTTTTTAATACAGGACAGGATCAGGACCGGACTCTATTGCAGGCCTCGGGCCGGGCGATGAGCGATGCGCTGGCACGCCGCGGCCCGGATGACGAAGGAAGCTGGCAGGACCCCGATCTGCCGCTGTTTCTTGGCCACAGGCGCTTATCGATCATTGATTTATCGCCCGGCGGCCACCAGCCGATGGCCTCTGACTCGGAGCGTTATATCGCCGTTTTTAACGGCGAAATCTATAATTTCATGCAGCTTTCCCATACCCTGGAAGCCGAAGGCGTCCCGATGAATGTACGCTCTGATACGGCGGTGATGCTGGCGGCGATCGAGCATTGGGGGTTAAACCAGGCCCTGCAAAAACTCGAAGGTATGTTCGCGCTGGCCTTATGGGACCGCAAGGAAAAGCTGCTGCACCTGGTTCGCGACCGGATGGGGAAAAAGCCTTTATATATGGGCTGGGCAGGGAAAAACTTTGTGTTCGGCTCCGAGTTAAAAGCGCTGCGGGCGCACCCCGATTTCGTGCCGCAGATCAACCGGCAGGCCCTGACTTTATATATGCGCTATGGCTGCGTCCCCGCGCCGTTTTCGATCTACGATAATGTCTGGCAGCTCTTGCCCGGATGCCGCGCCAGTATTGATGTGAAAACACTGTTTCCCGGTGCGGACCTTGCCGCGCTGGCGGCGCCGTACTGGCATATGCCGCGGATCGTCGAAGAGGCAAGGCAGCAGCAAAGCCCGGCAAATGACGCGCAGGCGATCGAGGATTTTGAAAACATTCTAAAGGCGGCGGTCAAAGACCGGATGGTGTCCGATGTCCCGCTTGGCGCGTTTTTATCTGGCGGCATCGATTCAAGCGCCGTGGTCGCGTTGATGCAGCGCCAGGCAAACGAGCCTGTTAAAACCTTTAGCATCGGGTTCGAACAGGACGGGTTTGATGAATCCGCTTATGCTGCAAAAATTGCTGCGCATCTGGGCACCGACCATCACGAGCTGATCTGTACGCCGCAGGATGCGCTCGATATTATCCCGCAGCTTCCGGAAATTTATGACGAGCCTTTTGCCGATGTATCGCAGATCCCCACTTTTATGGTGTCGCGTTTTGCCCGGCAGCATGTCACCGTGGCGCTGTCCGGCGATGGCGGCGATGAAATGCTGGGCGGATATTTGCGGCACTATGTCGCCCCGGCGCTGTGGCGGCGTGTGGGATGGCTGCCGCGCGGGATAAGAGGCATGATGGGCGGCGGGTTAACCGCGCTCAGTGCCGAACGATGGGACAGCCTCGTGCCGCAGCATCCGCAATTCGGTGAGCGAATTTATAAAGTCGCCGAATTGCTGCGCCAGGATAGTGCCGAAAATGTGTACCGCCAGCTGGTCAGCCAATGGCCCGATCCGGCGGCGCTGGTCTGCGGCGGTGCAGAAGCGCAGGTCCCGCTGGTGGATGAAAGCTGGCAACCCAAAGGCCTGGGCTTTGCCGAGCGGATGATGTATGGCGATGCGCTGTCTTACCTGCCGAACGATATCCTGACCAAGCTTGACCGCGCCAGCATGGCGGTCTCGCTCGAAGCCCGCGCCCCGCTGCTGGACCGCCGGGTGTTCCAGTATGCGTGGTCCTTGCCGATGCGTATGAAAATCCGCAAAGGTAAAAACGGGAAGATGCAGGGCAAATGGCTGCTCCGGCAAATTTTAGCGCGGCACGTCCCCGAAGCGTTGTTCGAACGGCCAAAACAGGGCTTTACGATGCCCGTAGGCGACTGGCTGCGCGGCCCCTTAAAAGATTGGGCGGAAGATCTGCTGGATGAACAGCGCCTTGCGGCACAGGGCTATGTGCAGCCCGAACCGGTGCGCCGTGCCTGGGAGGCGCATCTTACCGGGCAGGGCCGTCACGCCCATAAGCTCTGGACAATATTGATGTTCCAGAGCTGGCTGGACAAATGGGAAAAATAGCCTATATATCGAACGATGATTTTATTAACCGGCGCAGCAGGATTTATTGGATTTCACACCGCACAGGCATTGCTTGCGGCGGGTGAGCAGGTGATCGGCGTTGATAATTTGAATGAGTATTACGACGTAACGCTCAAAAAAGCCCGGCTGGAACAGCTGGAAAAGCGCGACGGATTTACCTTTTACAAAGCCGATATCGCCGATCGTGACGCCATGCAGGGCATCATGGACGCCCATCCGCAGATCGACCGGATCATTCATCTGGCGGCGCAGGCGGGGGTTCGGCATTCGCTGACCCATCCGTTCGATTACGAACACAGTAACCTGATGGGGCCGCTGGTGCTGCTGGAACTGGCGCGCCATCGTGAAGGGTTAAAGCATTTTGTGTATGCCTCCAGCTCTTCGGTTTACGGCGGTAACACCAAACAGCCTTTTTCAATCGACGACCAGGTCAATGCCCCGGTATCGCTTTACGCCGCGACCAAACGTGCGGGCGAACTGATGACCCAGTCTTACAGCTATTTATATAATATCCCGGCAACGGGCCTGCGTTTCTTTACCGTGTACGGACCCTGGGGCCGTCCGGATATGGCGTATTTTTCGTTTACGCGCGACATATTGGCCGGCAAGCCGATCACCGTGTTTAACCAGGGTGATATGAAACGCGATTTCACATGGATCGATGATGTGGTGTCCGGGATCATCGCCGTGCTCGGCCATCCGCCTGTCGCCCATGGACCGCACTGCATTCACGACGCCCCGCACCGGGTTTTCAATCTGGGCAATAACCGGGCCGAAAGCCTTCTGTATTTTATCGAGACGATTGAAACAGCGCTTGGCGTGCGTACGGAAAAAATCATGGCCCCGATGGCGCCGGGCGATGTGCCCGAAACCTACGCCGATATCGATGCCTCCAAAGAAGTTTTCGGTTACGACCCTAAAACGCCGCTGAGCGAAGGGATCCCGCAATTCGTGGAATGGTACCGCTCCTTTTACGGCATAGAAAAAGCGGCCTGAAATCTCAGACCGCTTTTCGCATGCTTATCTGTGTAACTTCCCGGCTTAGTTGTGCGGTGCCCTTACAGGAGCTTTCAGCAGGGACGGGACATCCTTATCGTCATTAGCAGGGCTGGTGGTCGGCTCATAACCCCCAACAAGCGCAATTTTCAGCACCTCGGAAACATGGGAGACCGGGTGGATGTCCAGTGCGTCCTTGATGGATTGCGGCACTTCGTCCAGGTCTTTTTCATTTTCCTGCGGGATAATAACGGTTGTACAGCCCGCCCGTGATGCCGCCGCCAGCTTTTCACGCAGGCCGCCAATCGCCGTGACATCACCGATCGTCGTGATCTCACCGGTCATTGCAACATCTTTGCGTACAGCGCGGCCTGTTGCGGCAGAGAAGATTGCGGTCAACATAGCGGCCCCGGCCGATGGGCCGTCTTTCGGCGTTGCCCCGGCAGGGACGTGAACGTGGAAATTAAATTTCTCAACGTCTTTATCAAGATCGACGCCAAATTCGGAAGCTTGCGATTTTAGCAGGACAGTCGCCGCCGTGATGGATTCTTTCATCACATCGCCAAGCTGGCCGCTTTGGGAAACAATACCTTTCCCGTTCGGCAGCTTTGAAGCTTCGATCTTCAGCGTTTCCCCGCCGACTTCCGTATAGGCAAGGCCGTTCACAACGCCAACGCGATCCTTGGCGTTTTTGATCTGATCGTATTCAACCTTGTGCTTGCCTGCATAATCGGTCAGGTTGTCTGCGGTAATTTCAACGGTATCAACGCCCGGCTTGTTCAGGGCAATGACGGCCTTGCGGCAAAGCTTGTTGATTTCACGTTGCAGACCACGAACACCGGCTTCCCTGGTGTAATAACGAACCAGATCGCGCAGGGCGTCTTTGGTAATAGAGAGTTCGTTTTCTTCCAGCCCGGTCGCTTTCATTTGTTTGCGCACCAGGTGACGGTGGGCGATTTCCAGTTTTTCATCCTCGGTGTAGCTGCCAAGGAAAACGGTTTCCATCCGGTCGCGCAGCGGACCCGGAATGTTGCCCCAGACGTTTGCCGTGCAGACAAACTTGACGTTGGACAGGTCCAAAGGCGCTTCGAGGTAATGATCTTCAAAGCTGCTGTTTTGTTCAGGATCCAAAACCTCCAGCATGGCGGATGAAGGATCGCCACGGTGATCTGAACCCATTTTGTCAATTTCGTCGATCACAAACAGCGGGTTCATCGTCCCGGCTTCCTGGATTTTCTTTGTGATTTTACCGGGACGGGCGCCGATATAAGTCCGGCGGTGACCGCGGATTTCGGCTTCATCACGAACGCCGCCCGCGGACATCCGGACATATTGCCGTCCGGTTGCCTTGGCCAAAGACTGGCAAATCGAGGTTTTACCCACGCCCGGCGGGCCGACAAGACACAGGACGTCAGCATTCTTGACAGTCATGCTGTCGATCTCCTTAACCAGGGATTTCAGCTTGTCACGCAGGCTGGCCATTTCACCTTCAAGGATTTCATCTGCCGGATCTTCAGGAACGATGATGTCATGCTGTTCACGCTCCATCATTTCTTCTTCCCGTTCGGCCAGTAGTTCACGGGTGTCTTCAAGCTCTTGTTTTTTCTCTGCCACAGCCTGGCGGTTTTTTTCCAGACGCTTTTGTACGGCGATATTTTCAAGTACTTGTTCCTTAACCTGCTCCAGGCCGTAGTGGTCTGAATCAAGCGTTTCACGGGCACCATCAAGATCATAGTTGACGTCGCTATATTCGCTGAACGGCAAGGATAGAAGCTCATCAAGATAGTTACGGATCACTCCGGCTTCGGCACTCATCGGGCTCATAAAATCAAGCTTGTCCAGCTCTTTAAAAGCTTTTTCACGAATGTCATGCGGCATGCCGGATTGCTCGATTCTTGCCGTATATTCATCGATCTCAGCTTTGCCGTCTTCTCCAAGCTCTTCATCGATGACTTCCCGCTGGTTGCGCAGGAAATATTCACGCTGCTGTTTATCCATTTTAGCTTTGATTTTTTCCTGCAGGTCTTTTTGCAGCTTTGCCAGGTCGATCTGTTCCGCACAGGCTGCCGCAATTTTAAACAGGCGGTCTTGCGGGGATATCATTTCCAGCAGTTCCTGCTTTTTCGCAATACCCAGGCTCAGCAAGTCCTCGGTCGCGGTTGCAGCCAGCTTGTCCGCCAGCGCGGAAGGGGATTGTGTTTTTTTAAAGTCGGCGAGGATTTCCGGCGGAACTTTGCTTTTTTTAACCTTCAGGACGTCTTCAAATTTTTCAATCGTAGCCTGCATCAGGGCCTTTGTTTCCGCATCAGGCGCATCGGCCGGTACCGGCATCACATCATACGACGCTTCGAGCGTTTCCCCGAAGGTCAGGTTCGAAAGCGTTACCCGTTCCATGGCATCAATAATGATCTGGGCCTGTATCTGGCCGCTCTCTTCAGTTTTCTGGATACTCCGGATCGTGCACAATGTTCCGACGGAATATAAATCGTCTGCTTGCGGGTCATCTTTTTCCGCGTCTTTTTGCGCGACGACGATAATTTGCTTCGGCTCCTTGCTGTTGGCTTTAGCCAGTGCTTTCAGCGCTGAGGAACGCCCGAAATATAACGGCATGGCCGTTCCCGGAAATACGACGACATCGCGCAGCGGCAGGACGGGCAAGGTTTGTACAGTCGGTTGGTCTTGATTACTCATTATTCAGGCCCCTGTTATCTGTGGCGGTTACGGGTTTTACGATGCGCAAAGGCATTCTTGTCATAAGGACCCTTCAGACAAGCACTCTTTCCATATTTTTGTCAAGTTTATATGGAATAAAATTAAAAAAATATTGGAAAAACAGGCCTGTGCTGAATCGTAAACGGCGATCAGCCGGCCAGTTGGTATATCCCCGGCATACCGTCAACGCCTTTGTAAGGAACATCAAGATTCATAATGCTCTCACAGCCACCAAGAAACAGGTAACCGTGCGGGCCGAGCTTTGTGGCGATGTTCCTGAGAACCTGTGTCTTTGTGTCGAGATTAAAGTAGATCAGGACATTGCGGCACATAATAATATCGAAGCTGCCGATATGGTTCAGGTTTTCCAACAGGTTGGCATATTTGAAATCAATCATCTTGCGCAACTCGTCCTTCACTTTCCAGTTCGGACCGTCCTGGGTAAAGAATTTGACCATCATCTGGATCGTCAGGCCACGCTGGACTTCAAACTGGTTGTACGTACCGGAAGATGCCTTGGCGAGGATATCGTTGGAGATATCGGTGCCCAGGATCTGGTATTTCCAGCCCGGCTTTGCCGCCAGGTAATCCTGCATCGTCATGGCGATGGAATATGCCTCCTGGCCGCTTGAACAGGCGGCGGACCAGAATTTAATCGTTCTGTCGCCCTGCTTGTTTTTCTCAATGTCCGGCAGGACTTCTTTTAAACGCTCAAACGGTTTTGTATCCCGGAAAAACGAAGTTTCATTGGTTGTCATCGCTTCAACCACGGCCTGAATAACTGTATTATCCTTAGACGTTTTCAAAAAAGCTGTGAAGGCGGAGAGGTCTGTGTACCCAAGGCTGGAAGCGATCGGGCTCAGACGGGATTCCAGCAGATAGTTTTTTTCCGGTGTCAGCGACAGGCCTGACAGCTTGAATAAAAACTCTTTGTAAAATGCAAAATCTGCTTCACTAACGGGCATGGGTTAACCTCGCTGCACGCTTACCGGACTGGCTGATCCGGAACCGCTGAAAACATTCATTATATGTCCGGCAATATTTGCATCCGGCAGTACGGCGGTGCATATCCCGGCTTTGGCAACCGCGCCCGGCATGCCCCAGACAACGGAGGTCGCCTCATCCTGTGCGATGACATGGCCGCCGTTTTTGACGATATCCTGGCATCCGGCCAGCCCGTCATTGCCCATCCCGGTCAGGATCGTGACAAAAATATGCGACCCGTATATCGGGATCAGGCTGCGCAGCATGGGATCAACCGAAGGGCGGCAGAAATTTTCCAGCGGCCCCTTATCAAGATGAACTGCCGTCGTAAGGCCGCTTTTTTTCAGCAACATATGATATCCTCCCGGCGCGACATAGGCGTTACCGGGTTGCAATGACATCCCTTCTTCGGCTTCGACGCAGGGAAGGCCGGTATTTTTACTGAGCTGTTCGGCAAGGATTTTTGTAAATTTTTCTGGCATATGCTGCGTAATAACAATGGGAACCTTAATGCCCTTTAAGCCGGATAAAACCTTTATCAGGGCATTCGGTCCTCCTGTGGAGCTGCCGATTGCCAGGATTCGCGGTTGTATTTTAGCCGGGGCCGGTCGGTATTGAATGGGTTGGCGTTCTGGCTGTACCCCGCTCACTTTTTTAATGTGCGCGGTACCCAGAGATAATACCATTCTTATCAGGGACTGGCCAAAGCCCACATCCGCCTGTATGGCAGTCGCTCCTGTCGGCTTCAGGATACAATCCGCAGCGCCCATGGACAGGGCTTTAATGGAAATATCCGCACCCCTGTCCGATAAGGTGGAGCACATAATGATTTTAACATCTTTCTTTTGCTCCAGAATTTTCGGCAAGGCCGTGATCCCGTCCATAACCGGCATTTCAATATCAAGAACGATGACATCAGGGGCCAGTCTGGCAACACTTTCGATGGCCTGCGCGCCGTGAAGGGCGGTGCCGCAGATTTCTATATCCGGACTTTCGCTCAGAATCCTTTTAACGATGGCGCGAATAGCGGCCGAATCGTCAACGACCATAACTTTGACAGGACGGGCCAGGCTGGGCCTGTCTGTATGTGGTGTACTCTGGTCCATGGTTTTTGTCCTAGCGCGGCTCCCAGAGATGATTCTGTTCCAGTTTGCCTCTGACGATTTCCTTGTCAAAAGGCTTCATAATGAAATCATTCGCTCCGGCTTCCAGCGCCATCTGGATATGGGTCATATCATTTTCCGTCGTACAGAAAATAACGACGGGCGCAGAGCCATTATCAAGGGTGCGCAAGGATTTTAAAAAATCCAGCCCGTTCATGACCGGCATATTCCAGTCCAGCATCACAAGGGTCGGCAGAGGATTTGTCTTGCAGAAATTCAGGGCGGCTTCGCCATGCTCCGCATCATGACATTCAAAGTCAAAATCTTCAATAATGGTCCTGACCAGCTTTCGGATCACAACGCTATCATCGACAATTAAACATGATCTCATAGTATTATTCTCAAATCGTTATATGCTCAGGTTCGTTCCGTATATATTATCTTATCGACATCCAGCATCAGAATAATTTCTTCTCCGCGCTGATATACGCCCTGTATAACCTGCCGCCATCCGCTGTCCAGGGTAAGCGGCGCCTCTTCAACGTCGTCTTTGTTCAGGGTCAGGACTTCGCCGACACGGTCTACCAGGATACTGTATAACTCTGTATAAGCTTCGATTACGACATTCATGGCATTATCGTTGTCGGCCAGGTTTTTCCCTTCGATCCGTTTACGCAGGTTAATCGCCGTCACAATTCTGCCGCGCAGGTTCATAACACCTTCAATATAAGATTCCGCCATTGGAACCGAAGCCAGTTTTTGTGATTGCAGAACATCCTGTACCTTCAGGATCGGTACACCAAATTTCTGGTCTCCCATATACAGGGTTAAAATCTGCATGCTCTCACTGTTTGTTAATGCATTAGCCATGGACGCTATCCTCGCTGATTATGACCCCTTTGTTGGCAAGCAGCGCCGCGTTGATAATGTCCGCGGCGTTCTCATTAATAATAATGCTGTCAAGGACGTTATCATTGCTGTTGTCCTGGAACTCGCCGTGATATTTCGCCACATCGATAATCTGATCGACCATCAACCCTGCGTTTTTACCTTCATGCTTCAGAATAATCAACGGACGGGATGTGCTGTCGTTCTTATTCTTGTCCATATTGAAAACAGGCATCAGGCGGTCAAGATACTGTATGACCTGATTGCCTTTTGAGTATTCAATATCCCTGATTTTGATTTCCTCAAGCCGCGATACCATATCGACAGGAACGGCTTTGAGTGTCTCATCACCGGCCCTGAACAGCAGAAGAAGCGTTTCGCGTGTCGTTGCTTTAATGTTATGGCCTTCTTCGATCTGATTATCGACCACATCCTGAACGCCGACCGTTTTCAGAATGCCGACCGGATCCAGGATCATAATGACATTCCCGTCCCCAAGGATCGTATTGCCGGAAAAGACCGAGATGTTCTTGAGGTTGCTTGCCAGCGGTTTGACGACGATCTCTTCAAACTCATAGACATCGTCAACAACCAGCCCGAACATATAGGCGCCGACCTTGGTAACGACGACATATTTAGCGCCGTCAGGATCCGGATCTTCAATGCCGAACAGACCCGATAAAGATACCAGCGGCAGAAGTTGCTCCCGCAGGCGCAGGACCGGCGAGTCATTGATGTCTTCGATTTTATAACCGCTTTCCCGGCCGACCAGGACCAGTTCAGACACGGCGAGCTGCGGTACGGCAAAACGTTGTCCGCCGATCCCGACAATTAATGAGGACATGATCGCAAGCGTCAGCGGAATACGGATGGTAAAGGTCGTGCCTTTATGCTCTTCGGAGCGCATTTCGATCGAGCCGCCGATTTTCTCGATATTGTTCCGGACAACATCCATGCCGACACCGCGTCCGGAAACAGCCGTGACTTTTTCCGCCGTAGAGAAACTGGCATGGAAGATAAATTGCTGGATCTGCTGGGTCGAAAATTCTTCCAGCTCTTCTTTTGTCGCCAGGTTTTTTTCAAGAATTTTCTGTCTGATTTTTTCCGTAGACAGGCCTTTGCCGTCATCGGAAATCTCTATGTTGATATGCCCGGCCTGGTGATAGGCGTTCAGGATAATTTTCCCTGTCTCGGGTTTCCCTTTTGCCGCGCGCTCTTCTGGCGATTCAATGCCGTGATCGACAGAATTGCGCACCATGTGAGTCAGCGGATCCTTAATCAGGTCGAGGACCTGCCGGTCCAGCTCTGTATCCTGACCGTGCATCTCCAGGTCTACTTTTTTCCCGAGTTCCTGGCTGACATCACGGACGATCCGGGGCAATTTCCCCCAAGCGTTGCTGACCGGCTGCATGCGGGTTTTCATGACGCCTTCCTGCAGTTCCGATACAACAAGGTTAAGCCGCTGCAGGGAAGAGGAAAGATAATCGTTATCGCTGTTTTGACGGGCGATCTGCAATAGCTGGTTCCGGGTCAGGACGAGTTCGCTGACCATCGTCATCAGGTTTTCAAGCACATCGACACTGACTCTCAAGGACAGGTTTGATGCCGCGCCGGCTTGCTGTTTGACTTTCCCTGCCTGCTTATGGTCGTCCTCATGATCTTGTATGTGATCCGGCCCGTGATCCAGTACGTGGTCATGATCGTCCGTGTCTTCGTGTCCGCCCTGTTCTGCTACACCGAATTCTTCAGCCGTCACGGCGGGCACGTCATCCCATACGCCGCCTTCCAGATCATCAATCAGGTTTTCTTCCTGAGGCTGATCGACTGTTTCCGCTGCAGCGGTGGTATCGAGATCTTCACCGCGATATATGGCTTCCAGCTTTCCGATCAGTTGACTGTCATCACCCGTTGGCTCCTGTCCCGTTTCTTCAATCGCGCCTACGATTTCTTTGATGACGTCAAAGGCTTCAAAAATGACGGAAACATAGGCGGGTTTTACATCCAGTTTTTTGTCCCGGAACAGGCCGAGGACATCTTCGCCCTTATGGGCGACCGACTCCAGGCGGGACAGGCCAAGAAAGCCGCAGGTGCCCTTGATGGTGTGGATTACACGAAAGATCTGGGATATGAGTTGCTCGTTATCCGGGTCCTGTTCCAGCGTCACAAGGTCGTTATCAAGCTCTTCGAGGTTCTCATTTGTTTCAGCGATGAATTCCGCGATTATATCATCCATTTTACATCTGCCCCTTGGTCTTATTTTGAAAGAGTACAATAAAGTGTAGCAGGAAGCGGTTTACAAAAAATGAAAAGAATTCAAATGTTTGCGTTTTTTTCCGCGATGACTTGCGATGTTGATGCAGATCCTTGGTCAGCTTGGATTTCGCCAAAAATGAATAGGTAAATCCTGCAAAAAACAGCACGAAGCAGTCTACCATGTCATGCCCCGTTATACCATAGGCATACAGGGTTGTGCGGCCCGGCCATGTTATAGAGAAATAATCTCTATGATTGTATAGTGGCTGGTATGGTTTTCTTAACTATCAGATGTTAGAATCCTCTAATATATGTGGTTTTTCTAATATTTTAGAGCGTATTCAGGGTAAGAAAATATGAAAATAAATCCTTTGGATTTTGTCCTCGTTGTTGATGACAGCGCCAGTATGGTAAGGATTGTTGCCAATATTATTACCAAGGTTGGTTATAAAAATATCGACACGGCCAATAGCGGTAATGAAGGGCTGTCTTTGGTGCGTAATACCTCTTACAAGCTGATCCTCTCCGACTGGAATATGGAACCGATGACCGGGCTCCAGCTTTTGCAATCGGTCCGCAAAATGCAGGGCGCGCCGACGGCGAATGACGTGCCTTTTGTCCTGATTACAGCTGAATCAAAACCGGAAAATATTATCGCGGCCAAACAGGCCGGGGTCAGCGGGTACATTGTTAAACCGTTCACCGCGGAAACATTGCTGGAAAAAATTGAAGGACTCTAAAGTTTTATAGGAATAGGCGTTTATTATGGCTGATCTGGAAAAAGAAACATATTCCAAGCAGGAAGTGCAGGACTTAATTCGCGCCGAATTGAAAACGGTGCGGACGGAATACGGCGATCTGAAGCAGCAGGTGAACAAGCTGAACGATGATATCGTTATTCAAAAAAAGGATTACGATCTTCTCAAGCTGCATATGGCCCGCCTGGCAGACCATATAGAAAAAAGAAAGATGGATGGAACGGGGATCGGCTGTCCGGACCGTGAAGAGGTTATGCGCGAAATTAAAGAGGTTGGCCGTTACATTGACAAAGCGATTGGCGCTGTCATTGCCCGCGCCGAAAAAATGGAAAAACTGGTTGCCGGCTATGTGTTTTCTGAAAAAGATCGGCTCCTGGAAGAAATCACCCATATTTTCGAAGCTTGCGATGTGCAGGATCTGACCGCGCAGCGGATCAAAAAAGTCCTGGAACTCATGGGCGACCAAGAGGCGACAGCAAAAAAAGAAGCAAAAGTCGATCCGGACAGCATCCTGCTGGAACACGGTCCGCAAATGCCTGACGAAGCCATGTCCCAGGCTGAAATCGACAAAATGTTAAAAGACCTTTGATCGTTCAACCAAAGGTCTTTTGAAGTTCCGGATAATCAGGATTATTCTATTTACCGTCACCGATAAAATCAGAAACCTGTTTGTTCATCTCCGTTGCCTTTTCGGAGAGCTGGGATGCAAGTGCCAGCAACTCGGTTGATGCCGCGCCGGTCTGGTTGGCAGCTTCCTGGATGCCGGTAATGTTTGAAGATACCTCCGTCGTCGCGTTCGCAGCTTCCTGGGCGTTTTGCGAGATATCGCTGGTGGTCGCTGACTGTTCTTCAATGGCAGCAGCAATAGCGGTACTCGCCTCTGAAATTTCAGCAATGGTTTTCTGGATATCCGCAATAGCGCCAACGGCTTCCTGCGTAATTGTCTGCATGTTGGTGATCTGGGCCTGGATTTCGTCGGTGGCCTTGGTCGTTTCCGCGGCCAGCGATTTGACTTCGCTGGCGACAACGGCAAACCCTTTTCCGGCATCCCCGGCACGGGCGGCTTCGATCGTTGCGTTCAGGGCCAGCAGGTTGGTCTGTTCGGCGATGTCATTAATCAGGCTGATGACATTCCCGATCTCCTGCGAAGACTCGCTGAGTTTTTCAACGACGATACCGGTTTGTTCGGCTTTAGAGACGGCATTCTTGGAGGTCTCGTTCGCCTTGGCGATCTGCTGTGAAATTTCCCCGATTGACGCGCTCAGCTCTTCGGTTGCGGCGGCAACGGTCTGAACGTTTACAGAAACTTCTTCCGCTGCGGCCGATACTGAAATCGCCTGTGATGATGTTTCTTCTGCGGCGGCAGACAGGGACTGTGCCGTATTTTGTACTTCTTCGGAAGACGAGCTCACAACGGAAGCGACATCCATAACGTTTTTAGATAATGTTTCCTGGGCCGTAATGACAGACCAGCTGACCATCGGGCCGATATAATAACCGTTTTTGTCCAGGATCGCGGCGACGTTCAGGTCCAGTGTTTCTTCGCCCAGCCTGATTTTCGAGCGGTAAGGCAGGTTCGCCGGATCGGACAGGATACGGCGCTGGTGCGACGGGTCCTTGTGGAACTTATCGATACAGGTTCCCAGAACCTCGTCAGCTTTGACAGGTAGCAAATGCTCGATCGAGCGCAAGGTGCTGACGCTGGTCTGGTTGACATAGTTGATCTCAAATGTTTTCGGATCGGCCATCATGATATTGATCGGCATATTATCGACCATGATCTGCAGCCGTTCACGATCCGTACAGACGGACCAGCTGAGAACCAGCTTGGTAACGGTGGATCCGCTGTATAGTGCGCTGACATGCAGATCAAGCATATGCTCGCCGAGACGGATAATGGCTTTGTGCGGCAGGTTGCTGGGCTTTGACAGTAACTCCCGCTGGTAAGACGGCTTTTTGTGGAAGATATCGATATTCTGCCCGACGATATTATCGCCACTTACACCGCTGGGTAGCAGGGCGGCAAGGCTGTTCAGGGTATCGACACTGGCCTTGTTCGCATAATCGATGACCAGGCTGTGTGGATCGCAGGTCAGAATATTGACCGGCAGCGTATCAAGGATAGATGAAACATTAGTGTTGGAAGCTGTTCTTGGTTTTAAGAAAGGCATGGATCCCATGTGTGTTCTCCTGAAGTCCTGATTGCAATGACTGATTAAAAATCAACTGACCTGCGCATGCGCAATGCGCGTTTAACGAGCAAGTCATTCTATGAGATTTTCTTAAGCCTGAAAAGTAAAGATATTGATAACATTAAAAAAACTGCATTGTTTACGCGTATTTCATGCCGCTGTATGGGGGAGAACTGAGAAATGTGATTGGGAGTGAAGGGATTAATAAATGAACTCCAGTAGATTGATATAGCTTATAAAGTTTAAATTCGAACTTTACAAAGTTCCCCACTTATGCCCCCATACTTTCTGGAAAGTCATTTGAGGGATTAGAACAGTTATTGATTTTTTTGGGTGGGTTCCTTGATTTGTTTGTTTTGCAATATGATGCTATCAACTCTCTGATTCATAGCTCTAACATCATCAGCGACCCTGTTTTCTAAATTTTGATATTTATCGAAAATATATTTAGACTCCGAGCTGATGCTTTCATTTAACGCAGAGATTTTGCTATCAATATGCATGTAAATTGCAGCAGAAAGACCTAGTACGGTTAGCAAGGCAGCAACGTACCTCCAAAGATTTTTAACATCACTTTTTAGCTCTGCGTGGTCAGCAGCGGGAGTGTAGCTTTTGTTAAACTTCTCTGTTTGCTCGTTGATTTGCTTCTGAACCTCCCTGTTGAGCTCAGACTTTAATGCAGGCGGTACGGTGGGCGGTGGCGGAGGAAAGATTGGCTCTGGAGAAGATGTGGATTTATTTCCGCTCATATTGCCCCCACTAGTTTAGTAATGGCAAAATTTATCTCTTTGGAGTTATCTGACAATTCCAAAGCTTTTTTTACTAGTTTTTGAGTTATTTCTGTAACCTGTTCCTCTGGTAAATCTCCAGCTTTAGCAGCGGCGATAAGAGCATCAGAGATTTCAAGAATTTCATTTGAAATTTTTAAATCTTGTGCAGCGTTTGAACGAGCAAGAGAAAGTACACGGTACCAGTCATGTTGCGAGTTTGAGGTCATGCTTTCTTTCTGAACTGAACATCTATTGTAATTGGCCCTTGTTGAACTTGTGTTCGCAATATCAGCTCTTCACCCAATTTAGTTATTTTTACAACACCATCGTAGTTTTGGGGTTCGCGTGTCATCACGCCGTTTTTATCCATTAAACCAACTGTAGGCGGGGTATCTTTAGGATCAAGCAAGGCTTTAAAAGTTATTTCTCCATTTTTCGGGACCCCAAATTGTGCATTCCAAATCACTCCAAGGGCATCTACTCCTGTCAGAGTATTCCCTTCTATTTTTGCCGACCCAAAGCCTGGTTCATAGAAGTTTTCAAGTTGAGGCGAAGACGCATACGTAACATCATATAAACCTTGTAAATCATCCAAAGTGACTGCTTGAGACATTTTTTAATCCTTTGCTTTGTATGAAATCAACATATAGGAACGCTCAGAAAAATCCAGTTTTCGTTTTTATGCTAACCCATTTTCATACATTTTGTTTCACTGATGTTCTTTTGGTGTCAGTCCGCACAGTTACGACTAGAGGAAGAACTGTGCGGGTATACCCCCTTCCGTCCCCCTAAAGGGGGAGACACACACTTCTATTACCTTGATTTTTCTATTACTAAAACGCAGTATCGGCTCAGGTTTCCATTTGTGTGAAATGTGCAGAAAGACATGAAATGAAAAAATCACAAATATTTTTATCAATAATTGCGTTCGCGATCATTTTTTACGGTGTTGATGTGTATCGAATGAAAAAAACGCCATGCTATGAAATTGTGCAAATGAAAGAGGTTGGAATGGATGATATTTTACTCAATAAGTGCACAGGAAGGACATGGGCACTTGTTCATACTGAAACTTTCCTCAGTGATCTCGGATACATTGGTGAAGAAGGTGATAAAAAAATTAATACGATGGTTTGGACTAATGTCGAAAAAGCTGGAGGGGTTTTAACTCTTAAGTCTGACAAAGAATAGAAGGTGTCTTTCCCGCCAGTCGATACAGAAAATGAAATGACCGCAGCTATTTATTTCGTGGCCTTTGGTTTATGCAGGATAGCTAAAAATATGACCAAGAAGGCGGAAGCTGCAAAGTACTAGAAAGATCAGGAGGTGAAGATGGAAAATGTAGAGGAATTATCTGATTTAATAAAGCGTATAGCAGACGCGCAAGAACGTAGGGCGGATGCAGCGGAATCTATAGCACGTTTGGCCGATATTATATACAGGGTCGTATCAATTATTGTCTTTCTCATAATGTTTTTGATAGTGGTGGTAATGGCAGGTTTCTTCTTAGGCTAACTATCGAGGCTTGTGCTTTAAACTTTCTCGCTATCAACAGAGTAGCTTTCCTTTTTTGCTTTTTTTATTTGTTGAGTTGCTGCCTGTTTTTGTTCATCCGTCATCCTGCGTCCATGAAAAGGATTTTTTCCCATACGATAAGGCCACAGGGGGCAACCTGAAATATGACAGAGCCTAACTTCAGAGTGTTGCTGGGCACAGCAATCCAGACACTTTTCTCGAATAGCTTTTAACAGGGGTTTTTTTGTATGAACCTGTAGTTCGCCAGTATCATCAAAGAAGTCTTTCATTTTGATTTTCTCCATTGCGAATGCAAAAAATGAGTAAGGCTGTAGATTTAGGATGCAGTTGATCTTTTATCAATGCGGGTTTGAATCCATGTGTCTATTTCACTTTCAAGCCAGCCTACACTTCTAGAGCCTAAGTTAATGTTTTGAGGAAAATTACCTTTGCTTATGCTGAGATAAATAGAGCTACGGCTTAAGCCAGTCCGAGCCATAACATCGGATAATCTGAGAAAGCGTTCTTTTTGGGGTGTATCTGACATTTGTATCCTTTCTGTGTTTGTCCAAGTGGATACAAATACTTTTAATGGAGTTTAGGCCGTCTTCATAAAGATGATGGAAGAAAAATTTCTTTTAAAAAATTTAAAAAATTTTCTGAGTATGGCGATCTTTGCGTGTCTCTTTTATCGCAGTTTCAATTTGAGAGATTGTGACATTGGGGTCTATAGGTTCAATGATAAATTTAAGCAACTCGGAATCGCTTATTTCTCTTTTTGATATGTATTTGCCTTTATGGTAACGACTTTGTTCTAGCTTGTGACCGATGATTGGCTCTAATTTAGCGGATAAGATCATAATCCAATAATTTAAAGCTCTACTTTTCGTCATAGTTTTTCGTACAGGATAATGTTTTAGTGCATATTTAATTCCATCAGACATGGCAAATAACAGATCATCTGTTTTTTCTGGATTGTTCTTCATGATGAAGATGCCATCAGGGTCTCTTATTTCATTTTTTATGCTTTCAAGTGATAGATATTTGGAATCAATCACATTGTAAAAGCTATCAGCAATTTCATGATTATAATTTCCTGAAGCGTGCACTTTATTGATGGATGCTTGAGCTTTTTGAATGTAGGACAGCGTTTTTTCTAATTCTTTTTGTATTTTATGCGCTGGTAATTGCTCTTTAGAATAAGTTATCCATCTAAGGTAAGCCTCGCCTGCGGAAAAAATTTGTTGCTGTAATTCATATTTTTTAGAAACCTCTTTCAAATTTAGTTTATAAAACAGCTCTTCAAAAAATTCAGGAGTATATAAGTTTTCACTATTCATTTTTTAGACCATCAATGTAATCAGCCCATTTTTGCATCATCTTTTTACGTTCGTCTAAGAATTGGGCGCGGTCATAAGCGCGTTGCACCATACTTTTAGGGGCGTGGGCAAGTTGTCTATCTACGACTTCGTGACGGTAGCCTAATTTTTCCTTAATTGTGCTCATGGCAAGTGCTCTAAAGCCGTGGCCCGTCATACGGCCTTTGAAGCCAAGTCGCTCCAAGCCTTTCAAAATTGTATTATTACTCATGTGTTTGCGTGGCGAATGATGGCCGGGGAATACCCAGCCCCATTTTTCGTTTCGTTCTTTAAGGTCTTTGAGCATAGATACGGCTTGTTTTGAGAGGGGAACAATGTGTTCATTGCGCATTTTCATGCGTTCGGCAGGGATAATCCATTCGGCATTTTCTAAATCGAATTCGTCCCATGTGGCTTCGATAAGTTCTTTCGTGCGCACAAAAGTAAGCATGAGAAGTTTTATGGCTAGGCGGGTATCTGTATGCAGTCGTGCATTGTTGAAGTGCAGGGCTTTTAATAGCTCTGGAATTTCCTTGATTTCGATGCAGGCATAATGTGATTTTACTACGGGTTTTAATACCATGCCGATTTCGGCAGCGGGGTTTGTATCTGCGATTTCGTGAATAATGGCGTAGCGGAAAATTTGGGCGCAGTATTGGCGCAAGCGGTGCGCGGGTTCGTAAGCTCCGCGTTTTTGTACTTTCTGCAATAGGCTTATCAGGTGTGAGGGCTTAATGTCTTTGATGGGCATTGAGCCTATTTCTGAGAATACGTCTATTTCTAAACGGCGCAGAACAGTGCCTGCGTGTCTTTCAGTCCATTTGTCTTTGAATGTTTCATGCCATTGTCGGGCAATAGCCTCGAAAGTGTTTTCCGCGTTAAATTCAGCGGCACGTTTGGTTTCTTTTCTAACGGCGAGCGGGTCTTGGTTGTTTTCAAGGAGCTTTTTTGTTTCCAAGCATTTGTTTTCAGCTTCTTTGAGCGTGGTATCTGGGTAGATGCCTAGAGCGATTCTCTTTTCTTTGGTTTTGCCTCCAAGTTTGATTCTGTATTTCATGCGCCAGTATTTTGAACCGTTAGGCATGATTTCAAGGTATAAGCCGCGTCCAGCGGCTAGCTTGTAAGGCTTTTCCTTAGGTTGGGCGTTTTTGCATTGAAGATTAGTAAGTTTCATTTTGGGGGCACATTTTTTCCAGTGTTTTGCTTGTGCCCCCAAATGTGACCCCAAAAGTGTAAGATTTGGGGGCATATCTTGGGACATCTTTAGACAAAAGGCTGGCACAAAAACCTCTGTAAGTCAAGGTTTCTGGGACGTTTTTAGATTTTCTGGGAAGTTAAAATGGAGCGAGTGAAGGGATTCGAACCCTCGACCCCAACCTTGGCAAGGTTGTGCTCTACCCCTGAGCTACACTCGCATCCTGTAAACGGGTAAAGAGACTTTGCAATATATGAATTTC
>JACKJB010000005.1 GCA_020638155.1 Rhodospirillales bacterium | reverse complement strand
GATAAAGACCCCAGCCACGTTCATGCCCTGCATCGGATGAATCTCAGGGCATCAGACTGGAGTGACCTCCAGTTTGCCGATAAGCCTGACGATAAAAGCACGGTAGCCGTATCGATTTATGCGTTGCATTTCATGGTCAATAACAAACTGGCCAGGCGGCTGGACCGCCTGACAGCGGATGACGGCTTTTTTGTCGGTAACTTTTATTTGTGCCCGGCGGAACAAAAAGACTGTGCCGAACGCGAGCGTTTAAAATCGATCCTGGACCGACATAATATGACCTATTTTGTCATTGACGATCCGGCAAGCAACGCAAACGAATACTGGATTATCGCCTCACAGCAGAACGCAGAACAGGCGGGCGCCTACGCCCGAACGCTCAAAGCAGCCATCGCCGTTCAAACACCACATAGGTAATTTACGTCAGCTGGATATGCCAGACATCGTTATTGCGGACCCCTTCGATCCGCCGCAATGCCGTACGCAGCCGTTCATTCTTGCGGTCTGCATCATGCTCAGGAAGCGTCTTTAAGGATTGTTGTAAATCGATCATCCGGTCCATCCCCATCACCAGGTTCGCGGCATAACGCATCGCCCGCGCCGGGTCCGGATTGTTGCACAGCCCCGCAAGGGCTTCGGCGTCATCAGATATGCGCGCAAGATCGCTATGCGCGAATTTATCCGGATCTGCCGCTGCCGCCCATTGCCGCACGGCTTCGAAATCAGACATCAGCTGCTTGCGTTTATCCGAATTTTTATAGGCGCTTTCCATGGTCACAGGACTCCCTTTATAAAATTCATCCTCCCTATCTTGCCGGGAAAATCTAAAAAATGTCTAAATACAGGCGGCTTCTTCCTGTAAAATCCTTTTTTTGTCCTTATATTTGCCTTGTTTGGATATTAATAAGGCAACATCACTAACCCTGAACCCGCAAAGATGACACAGCCATGCCCCAGAAAATCGCCCTTGTTGATGATGACCGCAATATCCTGACCTCCGTTTCCATGGCGCTCGAAGCCGAAGGATTCGATGTTAAAACCTATAATGACGGGGAAGAAGGCTACAAAGGCATTACCGATAACCCGCCCGATCTAGCCGTGCTCGATATTAAAATGCCGCGGATGGACGGGATGGAAGTGCTCGGCAAGATCCGTGAGACCTCGGCCCTGCCGGTGATTTTCCTGACCTCCAAAGATGATGAAATCGACGAAGTTCTGGGCCTGCGCATGGGCGCGGACGATTACATCACCAAGCCGTTTTCACAGCGCCTGCTGATCGAACGCATCCGGGCCCTGTTGCGGCGGGAAGAACTGCGCAAAAAAATCGATGAGAAAAATAACGATAGTGACAAAATCACCCGCGGCAGCCTGACCCTGGACGATGCCCGCCATATCTGCAGCTGGAAAGGGACGCCGGTAAACCTGACCGTGACCGAATACCTGCTGCTCAAATCGCTGGCCCAGCGCCCCGGCATCGTCAAAAACCGTGACCAGTTGATCGATATGGCTTATGGTGAGAATATCTATGTCGATGATCGAACCATCGATTCCCATATCAAACGAGTCCGCAAGAAATTCAGACAAATCGACCCGGACTTCGCCCAGATCGAAACGCTCTATGGTGTCGGATACAAATACAAAGAAGAATAACGACCGCAAAGACGCCCCGCCGCGCAGCAGTAAAGGCGGGCTGACGCTGCGTATTCTCTCGGTCAACGTCCTGCCGCTGCTGGTGCTGGTGGTCGGGCTGCTCTCCCTCGGCCGGTACCAGGAAAACCTGATTAACGAAAACCTGAAAACGCTGCAGGAACGCGCACAGAATTTTGCCATCGCTATCGAAGGCCCGGAAGACCGCAGCGCCCTGATCCCCGACCAGGCCCGCCGCACCATCCGCAAGCTCAGTGAAAAACGCAGCGACAACCACATCCGCCTGTTCGACAGCCAGGGTCGGCTGATCGGCGACTCGCGCAAATTAACCGGGCCGGGCGGCGTGATCCAGATTGCCCCGCTCGAAGCCCCGCGCGATGATTTCGGCATTTCCGCGATCATCGCCTATCTGGGCACGGAAATGTTGGAACTGCTGCCGACCAAAACCGTCCTGCCGCCTTTCCCGGACAGCGAGGAAGATAAACCGGAAACCTACCCGGATGTGAAAAAAGCCCTCGGCGGTATGGTCAGTGCCACGGCGTGGCGCGGCGGGTCAAACCGGGTCATCCTGACCGCCGCTGCGCCGCTTGTGAAAAACAGCCGTGTGGTCGGTGTGATCCTGCTGACCAATAACGGCGGCGATATTGAAACCGGGATGGATCGGGTGCGTTTTGATGTACTGACCGCCACGCTAGCCGCGCTGAGTATCACCATCTTCCTGTCGATCTACCTTGCCGGGATCATCGGCAGGCCGCTCAAAAAGCTCGCCGTAGCCGCTGAAAAAGTACGCCAGAGCAAGGACAGGGGCGTAACCATCCCGGATCTCAGCCACCGCCGCGATGAAATCGGCGAGCTGTCCATGGCCCTGCGCCACATGACGCAGGCCCTGTGGGACCGGATGGATACGATCGAACGCTTTGCCGCCGATGTCGCGCATGAGATTAAAAACCCGCTGACTTCCCTGCGCAGCGCCGTTGAAACTGCCGCCAAGGTCAAAGATAAAAAAGACCGCGACCGGCTGATGGAAATCATCCAGCATGACGTGCAGCGCCTTGACCGCTTAATCAGCGATATCTCCAACGCCTCGCGGCTCGATGCCGAGCTTTCCCGCGATGAAATCAGTCTCGTCGATATTCCGAACCTGCTGCAGAATCTTGTCGATGCGCATAAGAACCCGCTGGAGCGCAGCAGCGGCAAGGATAAAGGCAGCAGCCCGATCCAGCTCGATATCCCGCGCGGCAAAATCATCACCGTACGCGGCAATGAAGGCCGCCTGGCCCAGGTCTTCGAAAACCTGATCGGCAACGCCCTGTCTTTCTCCCCGCCGGATGGAATCGTCGCCATCCGCATCCTGCCCGGCAAAAAACAGATCGTCATCGAAGTCGAAGACCAGGGGCCCGGCATCCCCGAAAACAAGCTCGAAGATATTTTCGAGCGCTTTTATTCAGAGCGCCCCAAAGCAGAAGCCTATGGCAGTCATTCCGGCCTCGGCCTGTCGATCGCCAAACAGATCATCACATCCCATGGCGGCGAAATTTACGCTGAAAATATCAAAGAAGGCGGCAAAATCACCGGCGCCTGCTTCACCGTCATTCTAGACCGCGCGGCCTGACCGCCGAAAACCCCGGAAGGAATTGACGTAACAGCGTTTTTTCAGTATAAAAGATTATAAAAAATAACAGATATACAGAGGAAGGAAGGTACTATCTATGAGCAGTGATCTCGATTTTTTAGATATTGCGTTAGGCGTTGCAATCGGTCTGGGCATCGCCCATGACGATGGTTTCATCGGCAATAATTCAAACGCACAGGCAGAACCAACCCCGGTTGTCGAGCAGGTGCAGCAAGACCAGCAACAAAAACCGGCAATCCCGGTCATCGTTCCAAAACCTTAAAGGGACGATTTCCGATCAGAAGGCGCGGCCGCGGCAGGAATGTCCGGCCGCTTTTGGTTGAGCTGAGCATGTTTATTAAGCGCGTATGATAACCCGACCGCCGCCACATACACGCCCATATCTTTCCAGTCGAAAATACCGAAATTCTGGTGCGTTAACTCCCAATGCGTCAACGCCGCCATCGAGAACGCAGCAGATAATTCAAGGTTGGCTTTTTCAGCCTTATCAAACAAAGCGGGCCGCATAATATCCGGCAACAGCCTGTTCAAGGCAGGAAAATACCGCCCGCTCAGGAAATTCAGTGCCGCCGCCCCGAAGAAGCCGGAAAAATAATAGCGCATCTCCTGCCCGCCGATCGGCATACGCGAATATATATCGATCCCGTCCGGCCCGGTTACCTCAAAAACCTTGTGACAGGCCTGCTGCGCCGCACCGTTAAAATCCGTGCAGCCTTTAACCCCTGCCGACAATCTTTGCAGCCCTTCACCCAGCAGGTAAAGCGGTACACTGGCATAATTAAAAATATGGGTCAGTCTGTTCATATACAATCTTTCCAAAAGCGCTTCAGTTTTTACCATAATATTAAAGCGAGCGCAATTTTTAAGGGGCTGATCTTTGCGCGCAAAACAGGTAATGTACCAAGGTCATGACCAATCAAACACAATCAGCCCCGCTCCTGATCGTCACTGGCCTGTCCGGCGCCGGGATGTCTTCATCATTAAAACATCTCGAAGATATGGGCTATGAGGTGTTTGATAACTTCCCGCTTACACTGGTCGGTCCGCTCGTCAACGATGCGCAGGCGCAAACACGGCCCATAGCCATCGGCATTGACACCCGGACACGCGGTTTTGATCCGGACGCGGTGCTGGCCGCAATCAAGGCATATAGCGCAAGACTTGTGTTTATTACCGCCGATGAAGCGGTGCTGCAAAAACGGTTCACCGAAACGCGCCGCCGCCACCCGCTGGCTGCCGACCGCCCGGCCAGTGCCGGGATCAAAAAAGAACAGGAATGGCTCTATAGCCTGAAAGAAAAAACGGACGATCTGATTGATACATCGATGCTGTCCATCCATGAGCTGCGCCAGGTCCTCGAAGGCCGCTTCGGGACGGACGCCGAAAAACGCCTGACCGTCACCTTAATGTCCTTCGGCTTTAAATATGGCACGCCGCGCGAAGCCGATATCGTGCTGGATGTCCGTTTCCTGCAAAACCCGCATTGGGTGCCGGAACTTAAACCGCTGACCGGGCGTGATAAAGCCGTCGGCCAGTATATTGAAAAAGATGACGGCTTCGCCCCGTTTGTCACTCATCTGAAGGACCTGATCGCTCCGCTGCTGCCGCGCTACGCCGCGGAAGGTAAAAGTTATCTGACCATCGCCTTTGGCTGTACCGGCGGGCACCACCGCTCTGTCTACCTGGCCGAAACACTAAAACCCTGGACCGAAGACCAGGGTTTTAAAACGCATATCCTGCACCGGGATATCGATCGTTAATCAGGGCGCAGGCTTTACAGACGCCGCCACAGAAGAGGTATTCGATAAAACAGCATCATTACGAATCGCTGTGATCTGCGGGTCTGAGGCCTGCTCACAGGCTTTTTGTATTTTCTTCAAATTAAGCATCGTCCAGTCCTTCCTTCAGGGAGAGCACCGCATTCTCTTTGGAAACGCCGCGGTCCCCCAGCGTATAAAAAATAATCCGCGTTTTATCCGGCTCGTCGGTCGGGGCGCGGAAATACAGCAGGCGGCTTTGGCTCTGCTCTCGCAAATCCACCAGCTCTTCACTGTCATTCATCAGCGCAATCAGGTTAATCAGTTTTTTTTCGGACAGCTCATGATCTTCGCTTTGATCCAGCACCGTATAATCCCCGATCGGTTCGTAACGGCCTTCATCGTCAAGCTGCTTTAAGATCACAAAAGATTGCTCATGGTGCGGATTACGCCTGTATATATAAGGCTGTTTCGCGGTAATCGTGTTGAAATCGTCAAATGTCATGGCTTTTGCCCCTCTTTTCATCCGTTTTTGGCGGATATATATGCGTAAAACCCTTGTGTTTTTGCCCTATCGCCCTTAATTTTTGCCAGACAGACCTTAAAAATCCGTAAATACGGAAAAACCTGAACCCTTATAGGAGAGACCTATTATGACCGCGGAGCCAAAAGCCCAAGAGGTAAAGATGGACAATGATTACAAAGTAAAGGATATCAGCCTGGCCGATTGGGGCCGTAAGGAAATCGAACTGGCCGAAATTGAAATGCCCGGCCTGATGGCAACCCGCGAAGAATACGGCAACAAGCAGCCGCTTAAAGGCGCGCGCATTGCCGGTTGCCTGCACATGACCATCCAGACCGCCGTGCTGATCGAAACCCTGACCGCGCTCGGCGCCGATGTCCGCTGGAGCAGCTGTAACATTTTCTCAACCCAGGACCATGCCGCCGCCGCAATCGCCGCCGCCGGTATCCCGGTCTTTGCCTGGAAAGGCGAAACCGAAGAAGAATATGAATGGTGCATCGAGCAAACCATTCACGGTCCTGACGGCTGGAAGCCGAACATGATTCTGGATGATGGCGGTGACCTGACCAAGATCATGCACGATCAATACCCGCAGTATTTCGATGAAATCAAAGGCATCTCCGAAGAAACCACCACCGGTGTGCTGCGCCTGAACGACATGGCGAAAAAAGGCCAGCTGCTGTGCCCGGCAATCAACGTCAATGATTCGGTTACAAAATCGAAATTCGATAACAAATATGGCTGCCGTGAATCGCTGGTCGATTCCATCCGCCGCGCCACCGACGTCATGCTGGCCGGTAAAGTCGCGATGGTTTGCGGTTACGGCGATGTCGGCAAAGGCTCTGCCGAATCCCTCAAACAGGCCGGCTGCCGCGTCATGGTTTCCGAAGTCGATCCGATCTGCGCGCTGCAGGCCGCGATGGAAGGCTATGAAGTCGTCACGATGGAACAGGCCGCCCCCAAAGCCGATATCTTTGTCACCACCACCGGTAACAAAGACATCATAACCGTCGATCATATGCGCGACATGAAAGACTACGCGATTGTCTGCAATATCGGGCACTTTGACAACGAGATCCAGACCGAGCCGCTACGCAACATGAAATGGAACAACATCAAGCCGCAGGTCGATGAGATCGAGTTCCCGAACGGGCACAAAATCATCCTGCTGGCCGAAGGCCGCCTTGTAAACCTCGGCTGTGCCACTGGCCACCCGAGCTTTGTCATGAGCGCGTCTTTCACCAACCAGACCTTGGCCCAGATCGAACTGTGGACCAATTCCAGCGCCTACGACAACAAAGTGTACGTGCTGCCCAAACATCTTGATGAAAAAGTGGCCATGCTGCACCTAGATAAAGTCGGTGCGACCCTGACCAAGCTGAGTAAGGAACAAGCCGAATATATCGGCGTGAACGAGCACGGCCCGTTCAAATCCGACAGCTACCGCTACTAGAATCTGTCAGGAACCAACATATAATCCCCGGTCCCAAACAGGCCGGGGATTTTTTATAGCCGCAAATATTGCATTTTTATTTAACATATTATATAAACACTCATGAGCAAAAAACTATACACGGACTTCAACCACACGCAGAGCGGTGAATTACCGCGATCTTACGCTGTTCAAACGATCGAAGATCTTGAACAGACCTTGCAATTGCCGGGCCTTGCCAAAGCCTATGAAGAAGGAAAACAGGCGATCCTTGCCATGATCGACACCGGTTATGAAGAATACATCACCATCAGCCTGCACCCTTATAACGACCAGGTTTTCGGCGATCTCTATGATAAAGGTGCCCGCCTGCGCGTTGCCGTCGAAACAGAAGATCATACCCCTTACCATTTTGAACTCTTCTTCGAAGAGCTCGAAGGTGGCATGATCCGCCAGAACGGCTTTTTCCGCAGCTATGACGAACATGGCCATATGCGCTGGCCGCGCCTTGTCAATGAGACCCTCAAAGCGATTACCCGCAGCCTGCTGGAATACCGCCCCTCAACACCGGATCTGGAAGCGCAGGCAGACCCGGCACCCCAAGAACCGCTTTCTAAACCGCCGCGTTATCACTAAACTAAAGCCTGGAAGGAAAACAGGCAGGCATAATCATGATGATTCTCGGCCATCGCGGCACGGGCGTAACCCGCAAAAAAGAGCTGGACCGGCCTGCGGAAAACACCTTAAAAGCCTTTGCACAAGCCTTAGAAGACGGCGCCGACGGCCTTGAACTTGATGTCCGGCGGACGCAGGATAACGATCTGGCCGTCACGCATCATAAGACCCTCGATCCGGACAGCCCGCGCCTGCGCGATGTATTCACCCTTGCCGCCCGCTACGGCGCGCCGCTGTTAAATATCGAGCTGGCCGGAAAAAACACGTACGATCTCGCGTACAGTCAGGCGGTAAAATCAGGCTACCCGCTCGATAAAATCGTCTTTTCCTCATTCGATCATGACCAGCTTCATAAGCTGCGAAAGCTTGATCCCCGTGTTAAGATCGGCCTGCTGTTCAGCAGCGCACCAGAACCGGTCGCCACGCTAAAAGGACGCGTACGGTTTTCCGAATCCTATATCGACCGGATCAGGCAAACCCTGGGCCCGGCCAGCCTGCATATCATCCACGATCAGTTTAATGAAAAAATCCGCACCTATGCCCGCAAACACGGGCTTGAGCTGTTTATCTGGACCCGGAACGAAAAAAGCCCTGAACAGGACGTCACCATCCTGGATTTTGCCCGGCACCATAAAAATGCGCCCGATATCCACCTGATTACCGACTACCCCGGAAAAATCAAAGCGGCGCTCCGGTAACGCAAAGTTTGCATTCGCAATAAAAACACATTATGGATATGCCTGCATCAAAACAGGAGATCGGGCTATGGCCGCACAAATCAAGGGATTATTCAACAAAGCCGAAATGAAAGGCCGCATTCTGGCCGTCAAGGGGGAAGGACGCACCCTGCCGGATTACGATCTGGCCGTGCTGGTCGCCGTCAACGCGCTCATCGGCCAAACCTGTAAAGCAGGCGCAGCTTACGCCCACCACCTGATTAGCGTCTCGCGCCATAATACGGATTCCGAGCGTAAAATGATTATCGGCATGCTGCATGATCTTGTCGAAGATTCCGACTGGACCCTTGATGACCTGCGCGATATCGGATTTTCTGAAAAGGTCATTGCCGGCGTAGACGGCGTCACCCACCGTGACGGCGAACTGTATTTTGATTCGATCGAGCGCTGCGGACTGAACCCGGATTCAGTCGATGTGAAGTTAAAAGATAACCGTCACAATCTTGACCAAAGCCGTAATAACTGGCTGCCGAAACCAAAAGACCTGGAGCGCCAGGCCAAATACATTATCACCCGGCAATATCTGATCTCAATCAAACAGGGCGACATCGAACCCGGCACCCCGGTTTATGAATGGATGAAAACCCAGCCTGAAAAAATGCAGGATTTTGCACTCGCGCAAAAAGAGAGTTCTTACCGCCCGCCGCAAGGCACGGCACCTGCACCGCAGCAGCCTGTGCGTTAGTTACTTGTCTTAAAGTCGATGTCCTCCTACACTGCTTAGCGTGAGTGGACAGCATCAAAATCCCGCCCCGCAGAAAAGGGGCTTATTCTCTTCGTTGACGGGTTTCGCCGGCGGCGCTTCGGCGCGGTCCGAAAAAGCCCGTCTTGAAGCGTTTCTGGATGCCGTCCCCGGCGAGTATTGCGGCTTTGCCGCCGACGGCGCGCTGGCCTATAGCGAGGGATTCCGCACCCTGCTCGGCCTGCAGGACATCAAAAACCTGACCGATATCCAAAGCGCCCTGGCTCCCGGCGATGCCGCCGCGCTGGAAACGCTGCATGCCCGCCTGCACACCGAAGAGCTTGCTTTCACATTGGCCGTGGAAACAGCCGACCGTAAAAAGACTCTCAAACTTTCCGGCACCACAGGCCGCGACGCCGAAGGCCAGACCCGCTTTGATATCCTCTGGCTCGAAGACATTACCGAACAGGTGCAAAAAACAAGAAAACAGGATCATGAACTGGAGCAGGCCCGCCACGAACAGGACCGCCTGCAGGCCGCGCTCGACCATGCGCCGCTGCCCTTATGGATGCGCAACGCCCGGACCGAGATTATCTGGTGCAACCGCGCTTATGCCCGCGCGCTGGATACAACCCCGGCCACCGTCATCGCCGAAAAAAAAGAGCTGCTGTTTAAATCGATCAAAAAACAGCCCGGTGCCCTGGCACAAGCTGCACTGGATAGCGGCAAGCCGGAAACCACGCGCGGCCATATTATTCTCGGCGGTGCGCGAAAGCTCCTTGAATTACAGGAAATCCCGCTCCCCGGCACCGGCCTGACGCTCGGCACCGCGATCGACCTGACCCGCGAAGAAGAGCTGGAGACAGAACAGAAACGCTATATGAGCGCGCATAACGAACTATTGGAACAGCTCGGCACCGCGATCGGCCTGTTTGATTCCGGGCAAAAACTCGAATTCTACAACTCCGCCTTCAGCCAGCTCTGGCAACTTGAAGATGCCTACCTGAACACAAAGCCGAAACTCGGCGACATGATGGAAAAGCTCCGCGAAGCCCGCCGCCTGCCCGAACAGGCCGACTTTAAAAAATACAAGCAGGTCTGGCTGAATATGTTCACCAGCCTGATTACCCCGCATGATGAAATGCTCTATTTGCCGGACGGCAGCGCCCTGCGCATGCTGGTGGTACCGCACCCGATGGGCGGGTTGATGATGACCTTCGAAGACGTCACCAGCCGCCTTGAGCTTGAATCCTCCTATAACACCCTGATCGCGGTACAAAAAGAAACGCTCGATAACCTTGCCGAAGGGGTCTCGGTGTATGGCGGTGATGGGCGGTTAAAGCTCTGGAATCCGTCTTATGCGCGGCTATGGGGCCTGAACCCGGAAGAACTGGAAGGCGAGCCGCACATCAACCGCTTGATCGAAAAAATGAAAAGCCGCTTCTCCGGCAAAAACGGCGAAGCCGCGCGCGGCGCCCTGATGACCCAGAGCCTTGACCGCAACATCCACGAAGGCCAGATGGAATGTTCCGACGGGACGCTGATCGCCTATTCGACCGTGCCGCTGCCGGATGGCGGCGTACTGGTCACCCATGTTGACGTCACCGATAAAATGCGCGTGGAAA
The DNA here is from genome assembly GCA_020638155.1 of Rhodospirillales bacterium. Lineage (GTDB taxonomy): Bacteria > Pseudomonadota > Alphaproteobacteria > Micavibrionales > Micavibrionaceae > UM-FILTER-47-13. Next base: position 168,516 of record JACKJB010000005.1, on the reverse strand, counting down.
ACGCCCTGCGGGAAAAGAACGCCGCGCTGGAAGATGCCGAACGGGTCAAGATCGACTTCCTTGCCAATGTCTCTTACCAGCTGCGGACCCCCCTGAACGCAATGATGGGCTTCACCGAAATCCTTGATAACGAATATTTCGGCAAGCTCAACGACCGGCAAAAAGAATATACCAGGGGGATGCATGATGCCGGCGACCGCCTGCTGAGCCTGATTAATAATATCCTCGACCTGTCCACCATCGAAGCCGGGTACATGGCGTTTGATCGCGACAATGTCGCCATATACGACATCCTGCAAAATATCCTCGGCCTGACCGAAGAATGGGCGCGGCGCGAACGCATTGACGTCAAACTGAGCTGCGCCAAAAATATCGGCTCGATCGAAGCGGATGAGCGCCGGATCAAACAGGTGCTGCTGAACCTGATCCGCAACGCCATCACCTTTACCCCGGAAAACGGCGCGATCACGATCAAAGCCAAACGCGAAGACGATCACATCGTCATCAGCGTCACCGACACCGGCCCCGGCATCCCGGAAAAAGACCAGGCCCGGATTTTCCAGCCGTTCGAGCGCATGACCACCGGCGGGCCGGGCCGCGGCGGGGCCGGGCTGGGCTTAACGCTGGTTAAAAACATCATCGAACTGCATCACGGCACGGTTGCCCTGCACAGCGTTGAAGGCAAAGGCACAACCTTCACCCTGACCCTGCCGCTGGCGCAACCGGAAAAGCAAAGCCCGAAACAGACCGCCAAAGCCGCCGGGTAAAAATTTTTAAAAAGAAAAAACTACAGGCAGTCCGCCCAGGTTTCAGTCCCGCCCTCGGCCTTGCGGCGGCCATGGATCACGATATCCCCGGTTACGGCGGTTTTGCAGGAAAACAGCGGCACCAGCGAGCGCAACGTCAAATCGATCTTACCGCCTTCATAATACGGCCCGGTCGTGCAGAATTCCGCATAGGCTTCATTCTTAAGCCTGAAATTGGATTGATGCCGCGCTTTGATGCCGTCGTCGCGGACAAAATAATCGGTGCTTATGGTGCCGAACACCGTATAAGGCGCTTTGTTAATGACGTTAAAACATTGCGGATCCGGCGTTACTTCGGTGATCGGCGCGGGCGCTACCGGGATCACCGGGAACAGATCATCCTGCGCGTATGCGGGCGCACACGTCAGAACAACCATCATAAAACCGGCAATCAAAAACACTCTCATCTTCTGATTATAAAACACCAACCCCCTGATTGTCACCCGGAGTCGATAAGGCGCGATCGTGAAAAACCGTTGCGCCCGCCCCCCAGCATGATAAAAAACCTTATGCGCCACCTCTCCACCAGCGAAGACGACACCGCCCGGATCGCCAGCGATCTGGCGGCGCAGCTCACCCCCGGCGATGTGCTGTGCCTGCGCGGCGATCTCGGCATGGGCAAAAGCGTCTTTGCCCGCGCCTTAATCCGCGCGCTGGCAAATAATCCAGCCCTTGAGGTCCCCAGCCCGACCTTCACCCTCGTCCAGACATACGACACCGCCCAAGGGCCGCTCTGGCATTTCGACCTGTACCGGATCGAGGATGAAGAGGAGATTTACGAGCTTGGCTGGGAAGAAGCGCTGTGCGATGCGATCACCCTCATTGAATGGCCGCAGCGCGCCGAGAACGCCCTGCCGCCCGACAGGCTGGACATCATATTCGCCCCCTTGGAAAATGAGCCGAATCATCGTGAAATACGGCTTATACCCAGCAAATCATGTGGCGGAACATGGACACAAAGGCGGCTGCCGTGAATAATATCTCCCCCAACCAGGCGATCATCCTTGCCGCCGGTAAAGGCACGCGTTTAAAGCCCTATACCGATACCTGCCCCAAACCGCTGGTCGAAATCGCGGGCAAACCGATTATCGATCATGCGCTCGACAATCTTGCCGCCGCCGGTATTCAAAAAACCGCGGTTAATCTGCATTACATGGGCGACATGTTAGAGACGCACCTGTCCCAAAGAGCCCGCCCGCAAATGCTGTTTTCCCGCGAGCAAACCCTTCTCGATACCGGCGGCGGGCTTAAAAAGGCGATGCGGCTGCTGGATGACGGCCCGTTCTTTGCCGTCAGCGGCGATTCTTTCTGGACCGACACCCCCGGCCAGCCCGGCGCGCTTGAGCGCATGGCTGCCGCATGGGACGGCGATAAAATGGACCTGCTCTTACTGCTGCAGCCCTTATCCGCCATGAGTCTGACCCCCGGCCTTGGCGATTACGATATCGCCCCGGACGGGCGCGGCCTGCGCTCCGCCGCGAAAACCGGCACCCATATGTGGACCAGCATCCGCCTGTGCAGCCCGGCGCTGTTTGACAACACCCCGGATACGCCCTTTTCCTTCCTCGATCTGATGGACCGCGCCGAAAAACAAGGCCGGCTTTATACGCTCGGACATAAAGGCGCATGGCATCACATCACCACCGCCGATGATGTCGGGCGGCTCAATGACACGCTGGACGGCCGCAAGGGGGCCGCATGACCGAAAACCCGCTCACGCTTTACACCATCCCCGCCGGGATCGCCTTTGCCGATGCGCTGGCCGCCGGGATTTTAGAGCAGACCGGCGGCGATCCGCAAAAAATGGCGGCTTACCGCATCCTGCTGCCGACCCGCCGCGCCTGCCGCGCCGTGCGCGATACGTTTTTACGGCTTAGCGACGGCAAACCCCTGCTGCTGCCCCAGCTCCAGCCGATTGGCGATATCGACGAAGAAGAGCTGATGATCGAGCTGACCGGCACGGAAATCGCCGCCGATGCGCTCGCGCTCAAACCGGCCTTGCCGCCGATGCGCCGCCAGATCCTGCTCGCCCGCGCGATCATGCGCCTGCCCGATTACACGCGCGGGCCGGACCAGGCCTTTGCGCTCGCCGCCGCGCTGGGCCGCCTGATGGACCAGATTTACACCGAAGGGCTGGATTTTGCCGCCCTGCCCACTTTGGTCGCCGAGCGCGAGCTGGCCCGCCACTGGGAACTGACCGTCGATTTCCTCAAAATCCTTAGCGAAATCTGGCCGCAAATCCTTGAAGAACAGGGCGTAATTGATGCCGCCGACCGCCGCGCCCGGCTGATTCGCCTGCTGGCCGGGTACTGGCGGGAAAAACCGCCGCAAACCCCGGTCATTGCCGCCGGCTCTACAGGCTCGATCCCGGCCACGGCGGACCTGTTAAAGACCGTTGCCGGCCTGCCGCAAGGCTGCGTCGTCCTGCCCGGCCTCGATCAGGATATGGACGGCCCAAGCTGGGACGCGCTTGATGACAGCCACCCGCAAGCCACATTACGCCAGCTCCTGGCCTCGATGGATGTAAAACGTACAGACGTACAGCCCTGGCCCTATACCCCGCCGGAGCGCAGGACCGCCGATGAACCCCCGGCCTTAAGCACCCGCAAAAACGCCGCCCGGCGCTGGCTGGCCGGGGAAATGATGCGCCCTGCCGCAACCGCCGACCGCTGGCAAACCCTGAAACTCGATGAAGACCGCCGCGCCATATTAGAACAAAGCTTAAGCCAGATTATGCGCTTTGACTGCGATACGCCGCAGGACGAAGCCAAGCTGGTCGCCGTGCTGCTGCGCGAAACCCTTTTGACCCCCGGCAAGACGGCGGCGCTGATTACCCCGGACCGCACACTCGCCCGCCGCGTCGCCACCACCTGCCAGCGCTGGAAAGTGCTGCTGGATGATTCCGCCGGACAGGCCTTAAGCGATACCCCGGTCGGCGCGTTTTTACGCCTGCTGGTCAAGATGATCCTTTCCGGCGGCAGGCCCGGCCCCGTGGCCGCGCTGCTAAAACATAAATATTGCCGCATGGGCCGCGCGAATCACAGCTTCACCCGTGAAATCGACGCGCTGGAAATCGCCCTGCTCCGCACCCCGTCCGCCGCTTCGGGCTGGAAAGGCCTGCACAAACAGGCCGCGCAAAGCGGCGCCGATACGGCGCTGCTGGAAGAACTGCAATCGGTCATCGCCCCGTTCGATGCGCTGATGCACGCAGACACCCCGCAACCTTTCACCCGCTTTCTCGACGCTCATATCGCTATCGCCGAAACGCTCGCCACCGGCCTTGAAGAAGACGGCGCGGCGTTCCTGTGGCAAGGTGAAGACGGCGAAGCCGCCGCGCTGTTTTTGGCGGGCTTACGCGAAGAAGCCGATATCCTGCCGAACGTCACCGCCGCGCATTACGTTGAAATCATCGAACAGCTTATACGTACGGTGAACGTACGGCCCGGTTACGGCATCCACCCGCGCCTTTACATCCTCGGCCAGCTCGAAGCCCGGCTGGTGCAGGCCGACCTTGTTATTTTGGCCGGATTAAACGAAGGCACATGGCCGCCCGATCCGGGGATCGACCCGTGGATGTCGCGCCCGATGCGCAAGGATTTTAAATTACCCGCGCCAGAGCGCGGCATCGGCCTGTCCGCCCATGATTTCGTGCAGGGCTTTTGCTGTCCGCATGTGGTATTAACCCGCGCCCGCCGCGTTAACGGGACACCCACCGTCCCGGCCCGCTGGCTGCAGCGGCTTGAAACCGTGCTTACCGCGCTGGATATTCCCGCACCCTTTGCCGCCGGGGCCTACCACCAGTTTGCCGCCGCGCTCGATACTCCGCCCGGCGATCCCGCCCCGTGGCCGCGCCCGGAACCAAGACCGCCCGCAGACTCCCGGCCAAATGGCCTCTACGTCACGGCAATCGAAAAATGGATGCGCGATCCATACAGCATTTATGCGCGCTATATCTTAAAACTCCGCAAGCTCCCGGCGCTGGAAGAACAAACCGACGCCGCGCAGCGCGGCACGATGATGCACGAGATTCTCGACCGCTTCATCGACACCCACCAAGGGCCTCTGCCCGATGACGCGCAGGACCGGTTGTTAACACTGGGCCGCGAAATGCTCGGCGACCAGCTGGAAGAGCCGCGCCTGTGGGGATTCTGGTGGCCGCGTTTTGAGCGGCTCGCAGGCTGGTTTGTAAGCCATGAGCGACAATGGCGGCAAATAGCAGCCCCGCTGCAAACCGAAAGCGAAGGCGCGGCCACACTGGATATTGACGGCATTCCCTTCACCCTGAGCGCCAAGGCCGACCGGATCGACCGGCTGACCGAAACAGGCACGTACGCCATCATCGACTATAAAACCGGCACCAGCCCGGCCGTTAAAGATATCAATCTGGGCTATGCCCCGCAGCTCCCGCTCGAAGCCGTGATCCTTGCCGAAGGCGGCTTTGCCGGGATCGAAGGCGGGGATACCGGCTATATGGGCTTTTGGAAGATGACCGGGGCGCTCAAACCCGGCGAGGAAAAACGCATTGAGACCGACCCCGAAGCCGCAAGGGCCGGGCTGGGCCGCCTGATCCGCACCTTCCGCGACCCGCAGACCCCCTATTACAGCCTGCCACGCCCGGATAAAGCCCCGCCCGCCACCTGGCAGGATTACGCCCATCTCGCCCGCATCCAGGAATGGGCCGCCCTTGATGACAGCGCGGAGGACGCCGCATGAGCCAGCCCGCCCCCACCCCAGAAAAATCAGCTGCACAATCAGATGAACAGTCCACACGGCCGCTCGACCCCAATGTCCTGCAGCGCCGCGCCGCCGATCCCGGCGCCTCCGTCTGGGTGGGCGCTTCTGCGGGCACTGGCAAAACCAAGGTGCTGACCGACCGGGTGCTGCGCCTGCTGCTGCCGCGTCCCGATGGCCGCCCCGGCACCGCGCCACACCGCATCCTGTGCCTGACCTTCACCAAGGCCGCCGCCAGCGAAATGCTCCAACGCATCAACAAGATCCTTGGCAAATGGGCCGTCATCCCCGAGCAGGGTTTGTTCGAAGCGCTGCAAAACCTGACCGGCAAAGCGCCCGGCCCCGATGACATAACGGCGGCACGCAAATTATTCGCTTCGGTCATCGACACGCCGGGCGGGCTGAAAGTCATGACGATCCATTCCTTCTGCCAGTCGGTCCTGAGCCGCTTTCCACTCGAAGCCGGATTGCCGCCGCATTTTAAGATTATCGACGACGCCCCGGCGGGGGAGCTGCTCGCAGGTGCCCGCGATGCCGTCCTGAACACCGCGCGGCAGGACCCGGACAGCCCGCTCGGGCGGGCGCTTAAACGCATCGCCGCCGCGCAAAATGAAGACCAGTTCGGCCATCTTCTACGCAGTCTATGCAGCGAACGCCTGCAACTCGAACAAGTCCCGGAAAATCCGCACCCGGCCCTGTGCACCTTATTCGGCTTGCCCGACAATGCCGATGAACAATCACTGCTGCGCCAAGCCTGCGCCGATGCGTCCTTTGACAAACAGGCCCTGTACCGCGCCTGCCGCGCTTTATCCTGCGGCGCGAAGGGAGACCAGCAACGTGGCCATGCGCTACAATGCTGGCTTGATGCGACCCCGGATCGGCGGGCGGATGACTTTGAACCCTATAAAACCATCTACCTGACCGCCGCCGGGGAAATCCGCAAAAAACTCGCCAGCAAAGGCGCGCTCGACGCCGACCCGGAAACAGATGCCATCCTCAGCGCCGAAGCGGCGCGCCTGCTAGCGGTCGACGATTCCTGCAAAGCGCTGCGCTGCGCGCGCTTTACCGCCGACCTGCTCTCCATCGGCCGGGCGATTTTCGCGATCTACCAGCAGCAAAAAGAAGCGCAGGGCGTACTGGATTATGACGACCTGATCTTAAAAACCCGCGCCCTGCTGGGGCAGGCCGATATGGCGCCGTGGGTGCTTTACAAACTGGATGGCGGGCTGGATCATTTACTGATCGACGAAGCACAGGACACCAACCCCGAACAGTGGCAGATCATCCAGACTCTCTGCACCGATTTCTTCAGCGGCCAGGGCGTCCATGACGACATTACCCGCACGGTCTTTACCGTCGGCGATGAAAAACAGTCAATCTACAGCTTCCAGCGTGCCTCCCCCGCCGAATTCGCGCGCATGCAGGATTATTTCGCCGACAAAGCCCGCGCCGGTGAGGAAAAAATGGAAATCTCCTTCCGCTCGGTCCAGAGCGTACTGGCGCTGGTCGATGCGGTCTTCGCCCCCGAACCCGTGCGGGCGGGACTGGGCCGCGCCGCCGTCAGCCACCAGAGTTTCCGTATCGGACAGGCGGGACTGGCCGAGCTTTGGCCGCTCTTCGGTCCCGGCGCCGCTGCCGAAGAGCAACCCTGGACGCCACCGACAACAGTACGCGAAATCCCGTCGGGCGCGGCGCGGCTCGCCGAGTATATCGGGACGCGCATCAAACGCTGGCTGGATGACGGGGAAATCATCGACTCGCTCGGCCGCCCGGTGCGGCCCGGTGACATTATGATCCTGGTCCGTACGCGTACGGCTTTCGTCGGCCAGCTCGTCCGCGCCTTAAAAACCCGGAATATCCCGGTCAGCGGGGTTGACCGTATGGTCCTCGGTGAGCAGCTCGCGGTCATGGATATGCTCGCCGCCGCGCAGTTTGCGCTGCTGCCCGATGATGATTTAACCCTGGCAAGCCTGCTCAAATCCCCGCTGATCGGTATGGATGAAGACCGCCTGTTCGCCCTGTGCCACGGCCGCAAAGGGACATTGTGGGAAGTCATCCGCGCCGAAGAACCGGAAATCGCCGTCTGGCTGCAGGACTTAATCAAAGCCGCCGCATCCGATCACCCGTACGAGTTTTTCAGTCGCATCCTCCAGCGCTCCTGTCCGGCAGGTCCGGTCAGCGGACAGCGCGCGATTTTATCCCGGCTCGGGCAGGATGCCATCGACCCGCTCGATGAATTCCTGAACGCCGCGCTATCCTTCGAGCACGACCACGTCCCGACCCTGCAGGGCTTTTTGCTCTGGCAGCAGCAGGGCGATATCACCATCAAGCGCGAGCTGGAAGAAGCCGGACAGGCCGTCCGCATCATGACCGTCCACGGATCCAAAGGGCTGCAGGCCCCGATCGTGATTATGCCGGACACCACCCGCACCGCCGCATCGAAAAGAACCGATACGCTGCTCTGGCCGGATAAGACCGGGCTGGACCTGCCGCTCTGGGCTGCGCGCAGCGACGATTACCCGGCGCTCTACAGCGATGCCCGCGCAAGGCTCGACCGCACGATGGACGAAGAATACCGCCGCCTTCTCTATGTCGCGCTGACCCGGGCCGAAGACCGGATTTATATCGGCGGGCATACCGGTAAGCGCGAGCCGATCGAAGACTGCTGGTACAACTACATTGCCGCTGCGTTCAATACGATACCGGACGTTGAAGATATCGATCTCGATGATATGCGCGTCAAACGCTTCAGCAACCCGCAAACCCGCCCGCCCAAAGACCCGGCGGAGAGCGGGCGGCAGCAGGACATAGAGCGGCTTCCCCCGCCGGACTGGCTGTTCACCCCGGCCCCGTCGGAGCCGACGCCGCCTTACCCGCTGACCCCCTCGCGCCCGGACGATCCGGAGCCTGCGATCCGCTCCCCATTACAACGTGATGACCAGCAGCGCTTTAAACGCGGTATTCTGACGCATAAATTGCTGCAATTACTGCCGTCCCTGCCGCCGGAACACCGCCGGGACGCGGCGCAGGCTTTCCTTGCCCAGCCAGGCCACGGCTTAAGCGCGCCCCTGCAGGCCGGGATCGCCGCCGAAACCATGGCCATTTTAGAGCACCCGGACTACGCCGCCCTGTTCGGCCCTGATTCGGCCGCGGAAATCCCGGTCACCGGCTATGTGAACGGCCGCCTGATTAGCGCACAGATCGACCGCCTGCTGGTCACCGACCATGAAATCATCATCGTTGATTTCAAAACCAACCGCCCGCCCCCGCGCGAGGAAAGCGGCGTTCCCGATATTTACCGTGACCAGTTAAAGGCCTATAGCGACATTGTCGCCGGTATCTGGCCCGCGCGCGCGGTACGCTGCTTCCTGCTCTGGACCGACGGGCCGATGCTGATGGAACTGACATCTTTATACAAACCCGTGGACGAACAATAAAACCGGCCCTCCCGCACCTTGACGCAGCGCACAGTCGTCCCATACTTAATGCTGGGATTTATGATTTGAAACGGAAGGGGTAAAACCATGGCGAAGAACGTCAATGACAATGAATTTGAAGGCGAAGTCCTGCAGGCCGACGGCCCGGTAATGGTCGATTTCTGGGCCGAATGGTGCGGCCCGTGCAAGGCGATGTCGCCGCTGGTGGACGAACTGTCCGGCGAAATGGGCGAAAAGCTGAAGATCGTCAAAGTGAATATTGATGAAAACCCGAACGCGCCGACCCAGTATGGTGTGCGCGGCATCCCGACCTTTATGATCTTTAAAGGCGGCCAGGTTGTCGATACCCGCGTTGGCGGCATGTCCAAAACCCAGCTGTCCGAATGGGTCGAATCGGTTTTGTAAAACCCCACACACTATGACCTTGCAATAAAAGGCGCGCCGTTTCTTTTTAGGGACGGCGTCTTTTTTTATGTAAGGCCCGTTTTAATGTTTACGCCCCAGCTCGGCGAGCCAGTCCTTAAACTCCCAGCCCCGGTAAACCGCCTGCGCTACTAGAGGGCCGAGCGGTCCGGCGGTATAATCAAACCCGAACGGTTCAAACAGCTTATAGGTTTCATCCCCTTCGGCAATCGCGCGGGCAATCACTTCCCCGCCGGCCGTAGTCGGCCCGGCCACACCGTTTCCGCCAAAATTGGTGCAGCTCCATACGCCCGACGATAATGAACCGATCAGCGGCATTTTATGCACCGTATAACCCATCAGCCCCGACCAGGCGACCTCAATTTTCACATCGGCAAGCTGCGGATAAATAGTCAGCATATCCCCGCGCATCTCTTCGGCCAGATGCGCCGGGGTCTTTTTATACGCCACGCGCCCGCCCCACAAAATCCGCCCGTCTTTTAAAGGACGGTAATAATCATAGGCAAAACGCGTATCATGGATCGCATGCGGCACGCGAATGGCACTACGCATTTTTTCTTCGGAAAGCGGCTCAGTCACCATCACATACGTCGCCACCGGCAGGCAGGCCCGGCTCAGCTTCTTTTCAATCCCGTTAAAATAAGCTGAGCCGCAATAAACGATATGATCGGCTTCAACTGTACCTGTGAGCGTACGTACGCGTTTAGCCGCCGTTTTATCGTCGACCGAAACCGCAGCAGACCCTTCATAAACCTGCCCGCCCTTAGCGCAGATCGCCTGCGCCAGCCCGCGCGCATAACGCAGCGAATGGATATGGAACTGGTCCGGCAGGTAAATCGCATCATGATATTGCGTCGTCCGGTATAAATCGCGCACTTTTTCCTGCGGCCAGAATTCATACTGCCGCCCAAAATGCGTCGCCATATACTCGATGATATGCTGCTGCTCTTCCGCCTGCGGATGCCAGGCCGCGATCACCTGCCCATCGACCGGATCACAGGGAATATTCAGCGCTTCAATCCGGCGGCGCACAAGGTTCAGCCCATCCATGCTGAGCTTATAAAGCGCCTTCGCATGATCCATCCCGACCTTTTTCACCAGCGGCGCGGCATCTTCGTTCCCCAGCGCATAACCGCCCATACAAAACCCGCCATTGCGCCCGGACGCGCCATACCCGACCCGCTGCGCCTCAAGCAGGACAACCGCCTTGCCCCGCTCCGCCAGCCCCAGCGCGCAGGCCAGCCCGGCAAACCCGCCGCCAATCACGCAGACATCGGCCTTTACCGTGCCCTCAAGCACAGGATAAACGGCGTCATCCGCAAGGCTGCGGCTGTAATAGCTATCAATATAGGAAGAATCAGATTTAAGCTTTGGCACTGTCAGGGCTCAACACCATAATCATCTGGCGCCCTTCCAGCTTCGGCTCAAGCTCGACCTTGCTGATCTCGGCAAGCTCTTCTTTCATCTTACGCAGCAAATCCATGCCGATATCCTGGTGCGCCATTTCCCGGCCCCGGAACCGCATCGTCACCTTCACCTTATCCCCGCTTTCAAGGAAACGGCGGGCATTGCGCATTTTTACGCCGTAATCATGCTCTTCAATGCCCGGACGGACTTTGACTTCTTTGACATCGACTGTTTTCTGCTTTTTACGGGCTTCGGCGGCTTTTTTCTGCTGCTCGTATTTATACTTGCCGTAATCAAGAACCTTACAAACCGGCGGGTCCGCATTCGGGGAGACTTCAACGAGATCAAGCCCCGCTTCTTCGGCAACTTTAAGCGCTTCGGAAACACTGACAACCCCGGCCATATTGCCGTCGGCATCCACCAGGCGAACCTTTTCGGCCCGGATCTGGTCATTGATACGCGGTCCGTCATCATTACGCGGTCCGCGGCGATCATTCATAGGTGGTCTGGCGATGGCTGGTTCTCCTGTTTGTTATCAAAACCGATAGATATTCATAAGGCGGATTTCATTTCGGCGCAAGGGGGTCTGTAAGCGGTTTCACAGGATCAAGCACTTGCGGCCTATCCCGGACAGCCTGGTAAAAGGCATAATCCGTATGCCGTGAAAGCCAAAGAACGATGGCTTCAAACGCCGCTTTATCATCAATTTTCCCGGCTTTGGCCTCATAAAGGGTTTCAGAAGGCGTAAAGCCATCTCCGACCGCATCGATTTCCTCGATGATAAAATCGCCGTTATCCCTGCCAAAATACGCAATCCGCAGGTAAGGCCGCCCCTGTGCCGGGTTAGCTTCGCCAGTCGCGGCAATCGGCGGCTCCGGCACCTCATCCTTCGCAGAATGCACAACGACAAATAAATGCCACTGCTGATTCGGCTCGTCAAAATCGAAATAGCCTTGTAACACCTCGGACTCGGATTCTTCCGAAGCTTGCGCTATCTGCCGCGATAACCCCACCACAGGAGCAAGCGTATCAGAAAATTTAGCAGCAATCTTATCCGCCCCGGCCCAGTAACGGTATTTCTGCTCCAGCGCATCGCGCAATATATCTGAAAGTTTAATATCCATAAGCTTTTAATAAGGCGGTTTGCACTCTGTGACAAGAGATTCTATCGCCGCATCAAGGCTCATCATCTCCTGATCTTTTCCGCCAAGACGGCGGACGGCGACAGTCTTCTCGTCCGCTTCACGGTTGCCGACGACGAAAATCACCGGGACTTTGGCGACTGAATGCTCGCGCACCTTGTAATTGATCTTTTCATTCCGCGTATCCAGCTCGACCCGCAGCCCCAGCGCAAACAATCGATCGTAAATCTCCTGCGCATAGCCATCGGCATCCCCGGTAATCGTCGCGACCACCGCCTGTACCGGCGCAATCCACAGCGGCAGCTTCCCGCCCGTACTTTCGATCAGAATCCCGGCAAAACGCTCCAACGATCCAAACACCGCACGGTGGATCATCACCGGGATATGCTTGTCGCCATCTTCACCGATATAGCTGGCCCCGAGCCGTTCCGGCAGCACGAAATCAAGCTGGCACGTCCCGCATTGCCATGTGCGGCCGATGGCATCGCGCAGGTGAAATTCATATTTCGGCCCGTAAAAAGCGCCTTCGCCCGGCGTCACTTCAAAATCCAGCCCCAGCGCTTCAAGCCCCTGCGCCATCGCCGCCTCGGCCCGGTCCCAGACCGCATCATCGCCCGCCCGAACTTCCGGCCGCGTCGCCAGTTTGATCTGGATATCGGTAAAGCCGAAATCCTGGTACACCGCGTAAAACAGCTCGACAAAGGCCTTCACCTCATCAAGGATCTGGTCTTCGCGGCAGAAGATATGCGCATCATCCTGTGTCATCTGCCGCACCCGCATCAGGCCGTGCAGCGCGCCATGCGCTTCGTTACGGTGGCAACATCCGAACTCAGCCATCCGGATCGGCAGGTCGCGATAAGATTTGATCCCCTGGTTAAAAATCTGGACGTGTGCCGGACAGTTCATCGGCTTGATCGCCATCAGCCGCCCTTTCCCGGTAATCACCGGACCATCTTCGTCGGTATTCGGCACCTCATCAGGCACCACGAACATATTTTCACGGAACTTGCCCCAGTGCCCTGATTTCTCCCACAGCTTGTTATCGATAAGCTGCGGCGTTTTGACTTCCTGGTAATCCACATCGCGCAGACGGCGGCGAATATAATTTTCAAGCTGGTTGTAAATCACAAAGCCTTTGGCATGCCAGAACACAGAGCCCTGCGCTTCTTCCTGGAAGTGGAACAAATCCATCTGCGCGCCGAGCTTGCGGTGGTCGCGTTTTTCCGCTTCTTCGAGCATCTGCAGATATTCTTTAAGCTCTTTATCATTGCGCCAGGCCGTGCCGTAAATCCGCGTCAGCATCTGGTTATTCTGGTCCCCGCGCCAATACGCCCCCGCGACTTTCATCAACTTGAACGCGCCGACATGCTTGAGCGACGGCAAATGCGGCCCGCGGCACAGATCGATGAAGCCCGTTTCCCCCTGCGCATAAAGCTGGAAGTTGTCCTCCTGCCCGGACTCTTCGATAATCTTGACCTTGTAAGGCTCAGAACGCTTTTCAAAGGCCTTCACGGCCTGATCCTTGCTGTTCAGGCTTTTCTGGATCGGCGCATTGCTTTCCTTGATTTTGCGCATTTCCTTTTCGATCTTATCCAGATCGTCTTCGGATAACGGCTCTTTAAATTCAACATCGTAATAAAACCCGTTTTCAATCGTCGGCCCGATCGCAAGCTTGGCCTCCGGGTACAGGTTTTTCACCGCGCACGCGAGGATCTGCGCCGCCACGGTATGGCGCATAATCTCCAGCCCCTCATCGCTATCCAGCGTGATAATTTCGAACGCCGCATCCGTCATGATCGGGTCGCACAGATCGCGCTGCTGCCCGTCGACCTTCACCGCGATCGCCGCCTTAGCCAGCGATTTGGCAATCGACTCGGCAATCTCCAGCCCGGTAACGCCCTGGCCGTAGGTGCGCGTCGATCCGTCAGGTAACGTAATCGTAATTGACGGTGCCGCAGCGGACGAAGACGGACAGGATGATTCAGCCATAGCGTTTCACTTTCCTCAGGGTTCCAAAGAGGTTTTTACAAAATAACTTCCTATAAAGAATACTAAGTCCCAAGGAATTTCAAGGATTTTAGCGTTTTCAGACAGTAAATCTCAGCGGGAAACAAACGAACCGCGCAGATCATGAAAAATTCTATAAAACTGTCATTCCGAACGCGCAGCGGAGGAATCTTTCCCGGCAGCCAAATACGAAGATCCCTCGGCTGCGCTCGGGATGACAAAAGGGGGGAAGGCCTCTTCTTCGTGCACTTAAGTGATTCAAAAACGCTACCGCTCATTCATCGCGCTATCGAGCGTTTTAATCAGCGGTTTGAGAATATATTGCATCACCGTCTTCTCACCCGTCAGGATATCAATGCTCGCGACCATGCCGGGGATAATCTCCAGCACCTCGCCCTTGCGTTTTAAGGAGGTCTCATTTGTGCGAACCCGGACCCGGTAAAATGTCTCGCCCTGTTCATTGGCCAGCGTATCGGCGGAAATATCAATCAGTTCCCCGCGCAGCCCGCCGTAAATCGAGTAATCATAGGCGGTAATCTTAATGACCACCGCCTGCCCCGGATGCAGGAACGCAATATCGGACGGGCGAATCCGCGCCTCGATAATCAACTGGTCGTCGCGCGGCACGATCTCGACAATATCTTCACCCGGCTGCACCACGCCGCCGACCGTGTTGACCAGCAGATCTTTGATCGTGCCGTCAACCGGCGATTTGATCTCCGTCCGCTCTTTACGGTCGGACAGCCCGGACAGCGTTTCCTTAACCGAGTTCATTTCGATCATCGTCGCCGACAGCTCGGTCTGCGCCTGCGCCCGCGCAGCGCTGCGCAGTTCCTCGATCCGGGCCTTGGCTTCGTCAACCGCCGAGCTGGCCTGCTTCAGCGATGCCGACACGCTGTTCAGCTCCGTTTGCTTTTCCTTGATCCCGCGCTCAAGCTGGATCAGCTCGATCTTCGGCGCGCTGCCGCGCTCGACCAGCGGCGCGATCATATTCCGTTCCTGCCGGGACAGCCGCAGCACCTCGTTCAGATCGGCCACGCGGGTCTTAAGCCCCATGACTTCCTGCTCCCGCTGCACCAGTTGCTGTTCTAAAACCTGGGTCTGGCTCTGCTGGTTCTGGATATTGGCGCGGAACGCCTCCAGCTCTTCCTGCACGCTGTCCGGCGCGCCCTTCATAACCTCATCGCTAAAGGCAGGGGTCTGCTTGCCTTCCGCCTCGGCCTTCAGACGCTCGACCTTGGCCAGCAAGCCCAGATAACGCTTGCGGTTCGCCCCCAGATCGGAAGAGGCCTGCACATCGCGCAGCCGCATCAATACCTGCCCGGCCTGCACCGAGTCCCCTTCACGCACCATAAACTCTTCGACAATCCCGCCTTCAAGGCTTTGCAGCGCCTGGATCTCGCTCGACGGGATCACTTTGCCGTCCCCGCGAGTCACTTCATCCAGCGCCGCCAAATTCGCCCATACGATAAAGACGACAAAAAACGCCGCAATCGTCATCAGGATAATATGTTTTGATAAAGGCAGTTCTTCGCTGGTCACAAAAAATTTATCCGCCCGCGCCTGCGCCGTATCGAACTTATCGCGCATCCATTCGCTGCGGACCTTGGCCCATTCGGCGGCTTCGTTAATGCTCTGTTTCGGATCGTCTTTTTTATCCGGTGCCGGCTGTTTTTTCTGCGCTGTCTCTGCCATTTTATACACTCTTCCTTAAAAATATCCGGTCATGTGCCCCGCGATACCCTTCAATCCGCCCGGCTTCTTCATAACCGGCCTTTTTATAAAATTCCGGCGCCTGGTACGATAACGTATCCACCCAGATCGTTTGGCATCCGCGCCGCTGCGCTTCCTGCCCGGCACGATCCATCATCTCTAACGCCAGCCCCTGGCCGCGATACGCCGCATCGACCCATAAATGCTTGATGTAAAAATCGGCACCCTGATGAAATGCCTGCATCCCGCCGATCAAAACACCCTGATCGCGAACGGCAATAAAGAACTTTTCCCGCGAAAAACCGTCAAAGGCGGCGCTATGCGCATTAATCCCGCCTTCAATCACCGCCTGCTCGTCCCGCGGTAAATCGGTGCATTCGGCAATATCATATGCGGTATCCTGCTGTGCCATAACCAAAACCATAAATCAGATATCCGTATTCTCCGCCTGTGTGCCGTATTGCCGCGCCTGCAGCTTGGCAATGACCTCATCCTTCGGCCCGAACGCCACCAGCTTGCCTTTATCGATCAGGATCAGCTTATCGACCAGATCAAGCATCGCGCCTTTATGCGTAATCAGCAGCGTCGTCTTGCCTTCGCACAATTTAATCAGCCGCTTTTTCAGCCGGTTTTCCGAGGCCGGGTCCATTGAGGCCGTCGGCTCGTCCAAAATCATAATCGGCGGATCATACAGCAACGAGCGCGCAATCGCGACCGCCTGCCGCTGCCCGCCGGACAGCGCTTCACCGCGCTCCCCGACCTGCGTATCCAGCCCGTGCTGCGAATCGCGCAGGAATTCCATCACCCCGGCCATTTCCGCCGCCCGCACCACGGAGCGCTCCGGCGCGGTTTCATGGCCCATAGTGATATTTTCGCGCACCGAGCCAAAAAATAGCTGCGGGTCCTGCTGCACCGCGCCGATCGAGCGGCGCAAATCACCGGGATCGATCTGGCGTACGTCTGTACCGTCGATCTGTACGCTTCCACTGTCGGGCTGGTACAAATTCAGCAAAAGCCGCTCCAACGTCGTTTTCCCGGACCCGACCGCCCCGATAATCCCGATCCGGTCACCCGGCTGGACCATAAAGCTCATATGATTGAGCGCCGGCACGGTCTGCCCCGGATAATGGAACACCACATCCTTGAACTCAATCCGGCCATCCATGTCCGGTTTGGCGATAAAATGCTTTCCGGCAGGGCGCTCCACTTCTTTTTTCATCAGCTCATCGAGCTGCGCCAGCGCTTCTTTAGACTGGTTCATCCGGATCATCAGCCCGGCAACCTGGGCCAACGGTGCCATCGCGCGGCCGGAGAGAATCACACAGGCAATCAGCGCCCCCATCGAAATCATCCCGGCGGAAATCAGGTACACCCCGGCAATCACCACGGCGATATTGGCCACCTGCTGGATAAAAACCGCGTAATTCAGCGCAAAAGCCGAGATCCGCCGCGATTTAACCGCCGTGCGCGACGCCTTATCGGTCAGCTCTTCCCATTTGCGCTGGGTATGGCCTTCGGCGGCCTGGACCTTGATCGTTTCCAGCCCGGTAATGGTTTCGAACAGCAGCGCATTTTTCAGCGCGCTTTCATTCATCGACTGGCGGATAATCTTCTGCATCGGCTTTTGCAGGATCAGCCCCATCACAAGGATCAATGGCACCGCCACGGCAGGCACCACCGCCAGCCAGCCGCCAATCAGCATAATCAGGAAAATAAACAACACCACAAACGGCAGATCGATCATCGCCGCCATCGTCGCCGAGGTAAAGAAGTCCCGCAGCCCTTCAAATTCCCGCATATTACTGGCCAGCACCCCGGCGCTGCCCGGCCGCGACGCCATGGTCATGCCCATGATCTGCTCATAAAGCTGCGCGGAAATCTTCACATCCGCATGGCGCCCGGCAATATCGAGGAAATGCGCCCGCAGGTTTTTCAGCACAAAATCAAAAATAAAGACCGTCATCACCCCGGCCGCCAGAACCCACAGCGTCGAAAAGGCATTATTAGGAATCACGCGGTCATACACGTTCATAATGAACAGTGAGCTTGAGAGCGCGAACAAATTAATCATCACCGCGGCCAGAATCACTTCCTGGTACAGCCGCATATTTTCCTTTAGCGTCCCCCAGAACCAGTTCCGCGCATTATCAATCTCCGCCGGCCCGGCCCGCTCATCCGCCCGCGCAATCGGGCGCAGGAAAAACGCATAACCGGCATACTGGGCCTTAAGCGTCTCAAGCCCCATAATTTCCTTTTCCGCATCCGTTTCGGGAAACTGGACGAGGAACCGTGTTTCCGGGTGCAGATCCGGCGCTTTGCCGGGTTCGGCCAGCGGCGGCACTTTATCCGGATATTCAATATCCCACAGGATACAGGCTTGCCCGGAATTCAGCACAAGAATACAAGGCAGCGTCGGCGCAATCGCCAGCGCTTCCAATGCCCGGTCAACAAGCCGCGCACTCATATCCGCCCGCTCCGCTGCCCTTACAAACAGCGCAGGAGTAATCCCTTCTTTGGGAATCGGCAATCCGGATGTCAGCGATGACGGGCTGGTCCGCCGCCCGTAATGCCCGGCCATGATCTGCAGGCAATCCACCAGCGGCTGCCGGATCGCCATCCGGTCGGCCTGCAACGGCCATGCGCCCGGCATGCCTTCAGGCGCGGTTTCAGCCGTCTCGGAAATGTCTTCTTGTTCCGGTGCCGCGCTGTCCTGCTGCGATGGATCTGATTCTTTACCTGATTTTTTCTGCGTACTCACTGGCCGGTTTCCTGTTCATGACGAATCGGCTTGCCGCCCTTTAACCAAAGGCGGCAACACCATCATAAGCGATAAACGGGGAAGGACCTTTAAAAAAGGCCTGTCCACGAATTACATTTTAGCAGGATCAGACTCGCGGGGATAGTCCACACCGAGCGTGGTCAGAAGCTCGCCTTTCAGCGCCATCAGGCGGTAAACGGCAAACATCTCCAGGAATTCGGCATTGACCGTGTTGGAGCGTGATACAAAAAGCTCGTTCTGCGCATCAAGCACGTCCAGAAGCGTCCGGCGGCTTAAGTCGAACTGGTCTTTATAAGCCTTGACGACTTCGGTATTCGCATCGGCCTGCGCCGCAAACTGGCGGGCGCGCTCACCGGCGGAAACCATGCGAGCCCAGGTCTGACGGACGTCAAACTCAACAGAGCGCGCTGCCTCGGCGCGGGCTTCTTTCGCTTGCGCCTCACGGTTGATGTGCTCGCGGACACGGGCGGAATCACCGCCGCCGCGATACAGGTTCCAGTCCATGGTCACCAAAGCCGAAGCGCTGGTATCCCGGCCGCGAACACCGTTCAGATCTTTACCTTCACGGGCGTTTAGCTGAAAATCAACCTGCGGGTAGAAAGTCGATTTCGCCCCTTCCATTTCGGCATGGGCGACTTTGATGTCGGCTTCAAAAATATCGATTGTCGGGCTTTGATGCAGGGCAACCTTTACTTCGCGCTCAACATCGGCAGACAGGCCGTCAACAGGAACCAAAGGCATACCCAGCTCTGCCGGCGGATCGCCAACTTCGCGGATAAAGGCGGCTTCTGCAAAGCGCAGCTGCTCGCGCACACTGGCTTCGGTCGCGCGGGCGGATGCCATCCGGGCGCGGGCCTGTTCATTATCAGCTTCGGTAGAACGGCCGGCATCGGCACTATCGCCGATTTGCTCAAGAATTGTGATGTGATCGGCGACGTTCTGGCGGGCAATCCGCAGCAAATCGCGCTGGCGCAGCACTTCCAGATAGGCTTCGACAATTGCAAGACCGACCAGTTCGGACGTTTCCCGCACCCGGTTTGAGGCCGACAGGATACGCATTTTCTGGCGTTCGTTCTCGTATTTTGTTTCCCAGCCGTCAAACAGCAACTGGGTCAGGGTCAGCCCGGCTTCGTAACGCCACAAATTTTCCGGATCATCATCCTGCCCGGACCGGGTCGCCGGGTCATCGCTGTGCTCAAAACCGGTATCGCCCTGGAAATCAATCGAAGGCAGGTACAATGCCTGAGCCTGACGCAATTCTTCGTCCGTTGCACGGCGGTTGGTCTGGACAACGCCCGTTTCCGGGTTCGTGTTCACGCCAATCGCAACGGCATCACGCAAGCTCAGCACTTTATCGGACCCTGCTGCCGGCGCAATCGATGCGGCCTGTTCTGACATCAAAGGCATTTCGTTTTCAACCGCGGCGGGCTGGGCTTCGATCACCATCGGTACAGTCATCTCATCCGCCGGGGCCTGCGTAACGACCGCGTCCTCAGCCCATGCAAGCGGCGCCATCAGTGCCGTGCAAGAGACTGTCAAAGCCCATTTTTTCATATCAAACCGTTTCATTCCATTGCCCTTTGCCATTGGTGCATTCATATAAATTCATTAACTCAGACAGAGCGCCGCTTTAGCGGACTTTGTAGTCATTTTACCCCTTGTAGTTATGACCTTTTTCAAGAGGCAACGCAAGCCTCGCTCGCATTTTTTCAATATCTTAGCGGCCCTTTTTAAACTGTTTGCCCGTCCGGACGCAAGGAAAATACGGCCCGGTTCCAAACGTAAAGAAAATATTAACATATTGTTGCTACAGTAATATCGGACGCATTTGTCTAAAATGCGATCTTTTGAGATAATAAATAGGAAACACACGGCGCTGGAGTTATAGCAAGTGATTGAAACAACTACAAAATCATCCAAAACCCGTGAACGGGGCATGCTCGAGCAGGAGCAGACGATCCCCGATCATATCCCGCTTTTTGCCGACACGGCCGAAAAAACGATGCAAATCGATGTCGTCGTTAATAAAGACGGCAAAGTCTGGGTGATTTACGACCGCCCTTTTCCCGATTATCTCGACTGGGTTGAATTCGACGCCGACACCGGGGAAATGACCTTCGTGACCATGGACGGCAAGCTGCAGGATCTCGGCATGATTATTCATGAACCGATGAATCAATTCGTCGCCCAGGCGAAAAAAGCCTGCCTGATGATGATTCGCGACGGGCAGATCCGCGATATGGGGCTGGTGCCCCTTCTGGTCCGTAATGACAAGCTGATAAAGGGAAAACATCATGGTTGATAAAAACGATTTCCAGCAAGGCGATGGCCGCCAGTTCACAGGCCTGACCGCCGAACTTGCGGCCAATGACGGTAAAATCAATACAGACTTGATCGCTGCCAGCTTCACAGATCGCGCCTTGGAACAGATGGGCTTGTCCTCATCCTGCGCCATGCTCCATACGATCAGAGGCATTGTCCGCAACGGTACGGAAACCGCAGCTGTCGCCGAAGCCGGGCTAAAGATTACCGAAGCTGAAATCTCTGATAAACAAGGCGATCACAATAACGACAGCGCCGATGAAAAACGGATGGAACAGCAGCAATGGGAAGAAAAGCAGCACCTGGAACAGGAACGACTCGCCCAGGAACGCTGGGAACAGGAACAATGGGAAGAAAAACAACACCTTGAAGAAGAAGCCCTGAAAAACCGGCCGCAGGAAGATGCCCTGAACAACCGGATCATGGCCATGCCGTTTGTCGGCGCGGGCGCCCTGTTCGGTTTGGAAATGACAAAAGACATGGTCGGCCTGACCGGTAACATACTCTCCGGCGAGGTCGCAGGCCTTGAAGGCTCAACCATGGTCGCCACCAATAATAACGGCAATATGCTCAGCGCTGCACGCGCGGGTATGGGCCTTGAAAGCACCGGACAGGATATGAAACTTGCCGGCCCGAATATGGCGGTCGATTTCACGCCCGGCGAAACACCGGCACCTGCAGCCACTGCCCCGGCTCCGGGCACGGCCCCCGGCATGCAACAAAACGCCGTACCGGGCATGACCCCGTCCATGGGATAACAAACTGATTTTAAACATAAAAAAATTACGATATCATGACTGTGATGCGTATCACAGTTCTCCTGCGCACTTGCCTGCTATACTAAAATCTAGGGTAATAGATTATGGGCCAGATGGAATTAAAACCGGAAACAGAGAAACCGGCATTGGATGCAATCAAAATATCCGATGTCGAACGCAATCTTGCCGGCGCGGTGACGCTGTTAAAAGCGCTGTCCAATGAAAGCCGCCTGAAAATTATCTGTGCCCTGTATCAGGGAGAAAAATGCGTTGGCGAACTGGTCGGTATCGTCGGCCTGCAGCAATCCGCCCTGTCCCAGCATCTGGCCTGCCTGCGCCAGGACGGGCTGGTCAAAACCAGGCGTGAAGCACAGGCAATTTATTATTCAATCGGCGATAACGCCCCGCTGGAAATTCTGGCCACCCTATACAGGATCTACTGTCAACCGGAAGACACCGCCGGACAAAAAAATCCGGGCGGCTCCGAAGAACCGCCCGGTATCACATAAGCACTCCCGTTAGGAAATGGAGAGCTTCATGGAATTTTTATGCTACCAGCAGGTTACCGCTGGTCGTTATAGTATCGATATCCAGACCATTGACATTTTCCAGCACCGCAAAATCGGTGGCGGCGGCACTGTTGCCTGAACCGCTTAAGTCAACGGACAGGACCGTATCACTGCCATTATCGGTGGCGAAAACGAACTGGTCTATGGTCGCCTGTGTTGCGCTGGTCCCGGCCAGAAGCTCTGACAGATCCAGTACATCCTCGGCAGCGTCAAAGTCTTTGACCGTATCCATGCCGTTATCGTTCAAAGCCTCGAACAGGAACGTATCGGCACCGGACCCGCCGTAAAGCGTATCATCGCCCAGACCCCCGGCCAGCAGATCGTCACCTTCCTGGCCGAAGATCGTATCATCGCCGGCACCGCCGCGCAGCGTATCGTCACCGCCCTGACGGGTCTCGCCTTGAGCATTAACACTCTCGGCAGCCAGCTCTTCGGCGTGATCGCGGATATAGGCAATCGTATCGTCACGATCCCAGCCGCTGGTTGCCTCAAGCATATCGAAGACCGTCCAGCCGGCACCCGGGTTGGTGCCCAGCCCTTTATCAAGGGCAAGCTGATCTGTATTCACGCTGTCACCGAAGATCAAGTCGTTACCGGAACCGCCTTCGATCACATCATCGCCCAGCGAAGCCAGTTTGTTCAGCGGGTTGGAAGCCTGCAGGCTGGCGTTCAGGTCATTGACGTCATCGACATTGATCGGCGTACCGTCACTATCGATCTGGCCAAGACGGGTCAGGGTCGTGCCGCCGATTTCGATCCCGACACCGATCACCTCATCACTGAGAGACTGGAGGGTCGCGATCTCGTTCGTGCTGTCGCCGATGCCGTTGATCTGGTTCATCGAAATATTCGAATCGCCGTTCGATACGACAGTGCCACTGTCATTCAGGTAATAGTTCGGCGCGCCGTCACTGATGAAGTAGCTGATGGTTTCGGCACCGCTGATCGGGTCATTGGCACTGTTACCTTCCAGCCAGCTGATCGCGCTTTGCAGTGCCGCTTCATAGTTGGTCCAGCCGTCTTCCGGCATGGTATTCAGGAAGCTCAGCGCATCGGCAAGTCCGCCCGCATCGGTCACCGTAAAGGTGCCCGCAGTGTAGGCATCGGTGCTGAACGGAACCAGATGAACTTTGATATCGCCGTTATTATAAGCGCCAAGATCGTTCAGCAGGTTTGCCGTCGCATCGATCAGCAGGGACAGGCGGGAATTCGCATCATTGCTGGACCCCATCGACCCGGACACATCGAGCATCAACACGAAGTTGTAATCCTGCGTCTGGTTTTCAAGGCGTGAGCCTCCGACATCGCCGATCAGGATATCGCTGGCGATCCCGCCAAGAATAACCCCTTCGCCCGTACCAACATGATAATCGGTCGTGGACCCGGTCTTGTCATCGACATTTTCACCGACGATCAGCTCCGGCTCTGCGCATTCAAGCGTCAGAACGGCAGTGCTGGTATCACCGTCGCCGTCGGTCAGCGTATAGACAAACTCGTCCGCGCCGCAATCCGCACAACCCGGTGATGAAATGCTGACATCAAAGATCGCATCATTGTAATCTTTGTCACCCAGGCACGGCAGATCTTCAAACCCGATCCGCAGGACCGTGTCATTTGATTCATCGGCAAGATCGGCAACAACGTGAACCTGGCCATCCGGGTTCATATTGCCTGCCCCGCGTTCGGACGAATAATAAACCGGCCCGGACAGAACTTGCTCGCTGCCGGTACCGTAATTATAGACCAGCGTGATATTAGAGCCGTTATCATTGATCGTCGCGGCGCGCGCTCCCGCGGTACCGTAGCCGACGATAAAGGAAATGCTGCCGTTATCAAAATCAAGCCCGGCATAATTATTCAGGTCCGCTCCGTCTGCGATCAGGAAGAACCCGGCTTCTGCGCTACCGGCCCCGACCGTATAATCAAAAGTCGCGCCGGTCGCCGTCGCATCGGTATCGGCAATCAAAACCTTCCCGGACAGCAGCGTCCCATCCGCAGCAACCGTAAACACGCCGACCGTATTACTGTACCCGGCATATTCACCGACATAAGTCATGCTCATCTGGTCGCCGCCGGCAACATCAAGGTCACCCGGCGCAATGCCGATTGCCTGCTGTTCGCTTGCATCCAGCGCCTGGCTTTCATCCATATCCGGGAAGACGCCCGGTCCGCCGGCAAAGTGATGGGCAACCATACCCGTGCCGCCGGTGCTGCCGAACGCGGTATAGGTATAAGACCCGTCTGCCGCAATCTCGAGCGTACCGTGATCGCCGTCAATCGTAACCGTACCGCTTACCGGAACATCAACCTCCGTCGCGCCGAACGCGATCTTGGTGACGGTATTCGGCATATCGTTGCTCAGATCGTCCGCCGCGCCGGCACCGCCGTTCAGACCCGTGATAACATTACCGCTGGCATCGCCGGCGACGCTGTCATACACGTTCAGATCGTCATGAGCGGTAAGACCGTCATCATAGACTTTGACCGTAATCGTGCCGTCGGCCGTATCACCGTCCTTATCGCGGGCGGTAACACCGAAAGACAGGCTCAGGACATCGTTGTGATTGCCCGTATCCGGGTGATCCAGCGTATCCCGCAGGTAGAATGTGTAATACCCGTTCACATGCAACGCCAGCGTAAAGACCTGGCCACTGGTTGTCGAACCGACATAAGAATTGCCGTATTGCGTAACCGTCACATCAAGCCCGTTACTCGTCAGGCCGGTCGGCAGTGTCCATGTGTTGTTGACACTGAAACTGCCCGGCCCGTCAGCACCAAAGTCAGCGGTAATCGTACCGTTAACACTGGTTTCCGGGGACATGTTGGTTTCATCAACCGCAACCATGCTGTTATCCGCAATCACCGGAATATCGTCATGCGTCACTTTAATCGTCAGCGTCGCCGTATCGATATCCTGATCGGTATCGCAAATCGTGTAGGTAAAGACATCGGTTCCTTCACCGTTTCCGTTCGGGGTATAGGTGTAGTTCCCTTTAGAGTCGATCACCAGCGTCCCGTAATCACCATCGATAGTGGCATCGCCGCCATTCGGGACATTAATCGTTTGCGTTCCGAATTTGATGCGAACAACACCATCGAGTGTGAAGTCTGTACCGATATCATCATTGCTCATGACGTTACCGGAAACGCTCGGCGTCGTGTCTTCGATCTCCTTGCTATCAGCAACGGCGACCGGACCGTCATCATCCCATTCAACCGTGATCGTGCTGTCCGCCGTATCACCGTCACCGTCTTCCGCCGTATAGCCGAAATTCAGAGTGATCGTATCGTCATGATCCGCCGGATCTTTGTGATCCAGGTTCTCATAAGCGGTAAAGCTGTAGGTGCCGTCTGTGTTGATCTGCAGTTCGAACACAACCTTGTTGTCGCCTGCGCGCGTACCGACATAGGTATCGCCGCTCAAGGACACTGTAACGGCATGCCCGTCAGAACGCAGAACGGTCGTCTGGTAAGACCCGCCATAGCTAAAGGTCGAAGCTCCGGCCGGGGTCACCGGACCCGGCGCATCATTCCCGTAGGAAATCGCCAGATCGCCGTTAACCGTCAGCGGACCAAAGTCGGTCTCATCAACGCGGACAGTTTCCGGCTGCGGATCAGGCTGGTCGTCCGGCAGCTGGCTGCGCAGCGTCAGGGTCGCCGTATCCGTATCGCCATCGCCATCGGTCAGCGTATAAACGAACACATCGCCGATCGTGCTGCCCGGCGTGCCGGTTACACCCGGGAACAGGTTATACTCATAAGAACCATCGGCAAAGATCTCCAGCACACCGTTAGTACCGTTGATCGTGCCACCCGTAACCGGGTCAACAACAATGTCAGTTCCGCCAAAGGAAACCAGCGTAACGGTCGTATCCTGGTCTTTGCTTTCAACATCAGCGCCGCCCGGCAGTTGGTTCGCCCCGGTAATCACGTTACCGGTAGCAATCCCGACCAGCGGGTTCGTGCCTTGCAATGCCGCGTCAAGGTCGCTCGGGTTTTGAACGTCAAGAGCGCTGCCGTTGCTGTCGATAATGCTCAGACGGCCCAGCGTCGTCGCATCGACGCCGATGCCGACGCCGATCACTTCAGTGCTCAGCCCTTGCAGCGTTGCAACTTCGTTCGTGCCGTCCGTCCCGGTAATCTGCCCCATAACAACCGCAGCAGAGCCACTGGTCGGGGTCGTACCGTTCAGGTAAACATTCGGCGCGCCGTCACTGATAAAGTAGCTGTAAGTATCCGCACCAGAGATCGGATCGTTCGCCGTTGCCCCCTGCAGCCAGCTGATCGCGGATTGCAGCGGCGCTTCGTAGTTCGTTGAACCGTTCGCGCTCAGCCCGTTCAGGTAAGTCGTCGCCGCCGTGAACCCGGCACCGTCTGTAACAGTGAACGTCTCGCCAGCGCCCGCATTGTTCGAGAACGGAACGATATGGACTTTAATCTCGCCGCCCGTATAAGCGTTGAAATCACCCAGCAGGTTCGAGACCGAAGATTTCAGCAGCGCCAGTTTGCTGCCGCCCATCGATCCGGACACATCGAGCATCAGGACAATGTTGAAATCTTTGTTCGCGCTCGTAACAGAGAAATCGTTCACATCGTTATTCGCTTTCGGCCCGTCATCCAGAACGGTGACTTTAATAAAGCCGTCGGCCGTATCGCCGTCACTATCTTTTGCGGTTACACCGAAGCTGATATCGATCGGATCGTTGTGATCCGCCGCGCTCGGACCGTCAACCGGGTGGTCGAGCGTCCCCAGCAGGGTAAAGGTGTAATTACCGTTAGACTGGATCACCAGGGTAAAGACATCTTCACCGCCCGTCGTCGTCCCTGTATAGGTGTTACCCACGCGGGTAACGGTTACGGCTTCACCTTCGCTGAATAGCGGAATAGAGCTGGTCACAACACTATCGTTTGCAGAGAAGCTGCCCGGCGTGTCATCACCGAAATTCGCTTCGACTTTATCGCTGATCGATGTTGTCGGCGACAGGTTGGTTTCATCAACCGTCACCGTTTCCGGCTGGGTCAGGATCGGCTCATCGTCGTCCTCCCAGGTCACAGTGAATTTATCAGACGCCGTCGCGGTATTATCGCTTGCGTCAAACTCACCGTCGCTGACCGGGTTTTCCGTCGTAAAGATCGTCGCTGTCAGCGTCAGGCTGCCATCAAAAGCCGCATTGTTCGGCGTGATCTGCAGACCTGTCAAATCGGCCGGGCTCAAGACCCAGACATTTTTGATCGCATCATACGTCCCGTTATTCAGCGTAAAGCCGCTCGGGATACCGCTGATTTCGTAGTGATCGATATGCTCGGACCCGTCAAAATCATCAATGCCCAACTGGCCGCTGATATTAATGTCAATCGGCTGGCCTTCTTCTTTGGTGCCGCCATCGGCATCGATAGACGGTGTATCGGCGACCGCATCGACGATCACGTTAAAGCTGTCGTCAGCAGAAGCACTCAGGTTTTCAACCGGATCGGTCGCAACAACCGTGGCTTTCAGGCCGGTCAGATCGATATCGCTTTGCGCTTTCGGGCTGAACGTAAAGACCGTGCTGACATCCGTACCGGCAGGCGCGGTGTACGTCCACTCGGTCCCGGCAGGATTGAAGCTGCCGATCCCGTCTTTATTGACAACCGTGCCCCACGCCGGATCAAAACCGGTGATGGTGACCGTCAGATATTCGGATGCTTCCGCCCCGGCGCTGAGTTTTGCAACAACCGGCACATCAACGCTGTGATCTTCTTTAACCTGCGCGTTATCAATACCGCCATTGACTTTGATCGTCGGCGGATCGATATCCGGGGTCCAGGTAACGCTGAACGGGGTTGAGGCGCTGTTGACGTTATCGCTGCCGTCATATTCACCGTCGCTGACCGGGTTCTCGGTGTTGAACACCGTTGCCGTAAGATTCAGCGTCCCGTCATAACCGGCAGGACCGGAAATCTGCAGGCCGGTCAGATCGGCCGGGCTTAAGACCCAGACATCTTTAACCGCATCATACGTGCCGTTGTTAAAGCTAAAGCCCGCAGGAACACCACTGATTTCGTAATGATCGATATGCTCGGACCCGTCAAAATTATCGACGCCCAGCTGGCCGGCGATCGTGACATCGATCGGCGTCCCTTCTTCTTCGGTACCGCCATTGGCTGTGATGCCCGGTTTATCGGCGACCGCATCGACGATCACGTTAAAGTCATCATCGGCTGATTTACTGATCCCTTCGACCGGATCGGTTGCCGTAGCCGTCGCGACAAGGCCGCTCAAATCGATATCGCTTTGCGCGGTCGGCGTAAAGGTAAACACCGTGTTCAGCGCATCACCGGCCGGAAGCGTAATCGTCCACTCGGTCCCGGCAGGATTGAAGCTGCCGATGCCGTCTTTATTGACGACCGTGCCCCATGAAGGATCAAAACCGGTAATAGTGACCGTCAGATATTCGGAAGCCTCGGCATTCGAACTCAGGGAAGCGGTAACCGGAACATCAACGCTACCATCTTCTTTGACTTGCGCATTATCGACACCGCCATTGACAGAAATACTCGGCGGATCGATATCCGGACGCCATGTCACCGTAAACGGTGCCGTGTCCTCTGCCGTATTGTCGGTCGTGTCGAATTCGCTGTCGGTCGGCGTATCGATGGTCACGATTTTCGCGGTCAGGTTCAGCGTCCCGTCAAAATCAGGATCAGCCGCATAAATTTTCAGGCCGGCCAGTTCGGCAGGCGTAAAGCTCCAGACGCCGCCGCCAAGATCAGTCCCGGCGCCGCCGAAATCAAACCCGCTCAGCGGGACCCCTGAAATTTCGTAATGATCGATGCTTTCAGACCCGTCGAAATCATCGGCGCCCAGCATCCCGGAAATATTGATGGCAATCGGGGTGCCTTCGAATTCACTGCCGCCGCTCGCCTTAACATCCGGCGTATCGGCAACCGCATCAACGATCACGTTAAAGCTGTCATCCGCAGATGCGGTCGTCCCGGTCACAGGCTCGGTTGCAACAGCCGTCGCAACAAGACCGCTCAGGTCGATATCGCTCTGCGCTTTCGGGCTGAACGTAAAGACCGTGCTGACATCCGTACCGGCAGGCGCCGTGTAAGTCCACTCGGTCCCGGCAGGATTGAACGTGCCGATCCCGTCTTTATTGACAACCGTACCCCACGCCGGATCAAAACCGGTCACAGTCACAGTCAGGTAAGCATTCGGGGAATCAACCGGGTTCAGGGAAGCGGTCAGCGGCACATCGACGCTGCCATCTTCTTTAACCTGCGCATCATCAACGCCGTTATTCGCAAGAACGCTCGGCGGATCGATGACCGGTTTCCAGGTCAGGGTAAATTCTGTGACCGCTTTGTTGTCATTATCAGAGAAATCATATTCGCTGTCACTGACCGGGTTTTCCGTCGTGAAGACCGTCGCGCCCAGCGTAATCGTACCGAAATAATCCTTCGGCGCGGTCATTTGCAGGCCGATAATTTCAGCCGGCGTAAAGCTCCAGAGACCGCCGCCCAGATCCGTCCCCTGGTTAAAGGTAAAGCCGGTCGGGACATTGTCGATTTCATAGTGATCGATATGCTCGGACCCGTCAAAATCATCAGCGCCCAGTATCCCGACAACGTCAACGTCAATCGGGGTATCTTCGTCCGTTACATTATTAGAAGCCTTAATCGACGGATCGTCAGCAACCGCATCAACGATAATCCCGAAATCATCTTCCGGAGACTCGGCCGTCTGGCCTGACACAGGGTCGTTCACTTCAGCAACCGCTTTCAGACCGGACAGGTCGATATCACTTTGCGCAGGCGGCGCAAAGGTCAGACCGCCGTCATAATCCATCGTCCCGGCAGGGGCCGTATAGGTCCATGTCCCGGTACCCGGATCATAAGATCCTTCACCAAAGGTCACGACCCAGCTTGGATCGATCCCGGTAACGGTGATCGTCAGCTCTGCCGTTGCCGGTGTATCCGGGGCAACAGATGCTTTAATCGGGACAAAAACAGATCCGTCTTCTTTGACAAAGGCGTTATCAACACCACCATTAACCTCAATGCTCGGCGGACGCAACACAAACGGTGCAGCTTGCGTTTCTTGCGGGAAAACCTCGTCTTTAAACTCGGGAATACCGTATTTCAGAGCCGTCGGACCAATCGGGCCAACATCATTAAGCGGGTCAATCGAAGTCGCCTCAAAGCTGCTGTTAAAGCCGTAACCACCACGACCCGCAGCAGCGCCGTTACCGCCGGCATCGCCGGCAGCAGGTTCAATATTGGCAAGATCTTCAGCCAGTGCCGCCAGCTGGTCATCAGCCGTTTCGCGGGCATCGCGCATATTCGTGTCGGAAGAGCCGTCCTGCTCTCCTTCCCCTTCGCCCATTTCTTCGCTCATGGCCGCAGCCATCTGCATGCCGTCTGCAAATTCGCGCAAAGTCAGGAATTCGCCGTCAAGGTTGATTTCCGCTGCGTTCTCCGAGGCCATGGCTTCCTGGAAGTTTTGCAGGATAATCGTCCCGTCATTATCAAGAACGATCAGCAAAGCGCCGTCCTGTTCTTTGACTTCAACCGGCTGGTGGCCGGCCATATCGACATTATATTTAACGCCGGGCTGCATCTCATAAGCGGCAACGTCACCGGCAGCCGGAGCATTGACCTGCATCGGCGGCAGCTCGGCCAGCAATGTTTCAAACAAGGACTGGGAATTGATCGTCTCGCCGTCCGCCAGCGTCAGCATCACATCATGATCGGCCAGATCACGGAAATTCGTGATCGTCAGGCTGCCGCCATCGGTAAAGGTAATCATCAACTCACCGCCGTCGCTCAGCTTCATCCCCTGAATATCGGATGTATTGAATGACAATGTCGTCGCTTCATCCTGCGGCAGATCAACCGTTTCACTCGCGCCGGAAACCGGTTTTTCTATGATGCAAGTCCTTGATACCATGATATTTCTCCTCTAAACGCCGTCTCTCTTTGCGGCAAAAGTAACTGTAAAAGTTAATAAGTTCCTAACGGGATAGTCCAATTTTTTAACATTTTCTTAAGCTTCTTGTCAAATATTATGACAAAAAATATTTCGGCGGGTTGATAATAGAGAGAGGCCATACGCAGCCAGGGTCCTCATTAGACCGTTATTCCCGCAAAAACAAAAGTACTGAGCGGGGGTTTTATACAGGAAATTCAGCGCGAATTAAAGAAATCTTTCTGTCTTGCATATAGAAGTCAGCTAGTGCCATTTTTACCCGGCCAGCCCGCCCATCAGCGTATATTTCAAATTGGTAAATTCCTCGATTCCCTGGCGTCCGCCTTCGCGGCCGATCCCGGACTGCTTGATGCCGCCAAACGGGATCGATTCCGCCGATAACACAGGGGCATTCACCCCGACCATACCGTATTC
Organism: Rhodospirillales bacterium; assembly: GCA_020638155.1. GTDB lineage: Bacteria > Pseudomonadota > Alphaproteobacteria > Micavibrionales > Micavibrionaceae > UM-FILTER-47-13. The sequence continues at coordinate 137,037 of JACKJB010000005.1, read as the reverse complement.
CAGCGCTTCGGAGACCCGGAAAGCCTGCCCCAAATCCCGGCTATACAGGTAAGAGGCCAGCCCGTATGACGTATCATTCGCCGCCTTAATGACCTCTGCCTCCGTTTTAAACCGGAACAGCCCTGCCACCGGGCCAAATGTTTCCTCACGGCACAGCCGCATCGTTTCATCCATTTCCGTCATCAGGGTCGGGGCGAAAAACAGCGGCCCGGCCTCATGCGGCGCGCCGCCACAAACGGTTTGCGCGCCTTTTTGCTGCGCATCGGCGACATGATCCCGCACTTTTTCAAGCGCTGCCGCGTTAATCAGCGGCCCGATCTGCACCCCGTCCTGGGTGCCCGGCCCGACCTGCAGCGCCCTGACCTGTTCGGCAAGCCGCGCTGCAAAGTCTTCATAAACCCCGTCCTGCACGTAAATACGGTTCGCGCACACGCAAGTCTGCCCGGCATTGCGGAACTTACAGGCCATCGCCCCGGCCACGGCCAGATCCAGATCGGCGCTGTCAAACACGATAAACGGCGCATTCCCACCCAGCTCCAGCGATATTTTCTTCACGGAATCAGCAGCCTGGCTCATCAAAAGCCGCCCTGTCGCGGTCGACCCGGTAAAAGAGACCTTGCGCACTTCCGGGTGCGTCGTCAAAACGGTGCCGATTTCTGCGGCCATCGCCTTGGACCCGGTGACAATATTCAAAACCCCCGGCGGAATCCCCGCTTTTTCCGCCAGAACAGCAAGGGCCAGCGCCGATAACGGCGTATCTTCGGCAGGCTTTAGAACAACCGTGCAGCCCGCTGCCAGTGCCGGGGCCACTTTACGGGTAATCATCCCATGCGGGAAATTCCACGGCGTAATCGCCGCAACTACGCCGACAGGCTCGCGCGTGACAATCACCCGCGCATCGGCCTTATGAGAGGGAATTGTCTCCCCGTAAACCCGTTTAGCCTCCTCGGCGAACCATTCGATAAAAGACGCGCCGTATAAAATCTCGCCTTTCGCTTCGGCAAGCGGCTTGCCCTGCTCCGCCGTCAAAAGCCGCGCCAGCGAATCGGCATGATCCAGCACCAGCCCGTACCACGCCTTTAAAAGCCCGCTGCGCTGCTTTGCCGTGAGCGCCCGCCAATCAGGTAAGGCCGCCTTAGCCGCCTCCACGGCCTTCTGTGCCTCCGTAGCCCCCATATCGGGCACATGACCCAGCATCCCCCCGTCCGCCGGGTTTAAAACCGCAAACACAGCCCCCGAATCGGCCCGTACCCACCGCCCGTCAATATAGGAAAGCTCCCGCAACAATCCCGAATCGCCCAGACACGAATCATCTAAGCCCTTGTTTTCCATTAAATCTTTTGTCATTTCCCACCTCCAGGCATCTAAGACGAATCATCCTGTATCCTTGTATATAGGAAATCCCCTTCAAACAAAAACACCCGAAAACCCTATAATTTCCGCCATTTTTCTTTTTCCGGGGACAAAACGGGATTTATCGGGCCGGGCATTTGCATCGAATCGCGACTCGATTTAAACGGTTTTGGCATCAAAATCGGATGAAAAAGACTCAAATCCATCATGGGATTATGTCCTTAACTGGTTGATTCCGTAAAAAAATCAGCAAAAACCATCGCGACACAAAATTTTTTTTATAAGGGGACAAGCTGTGGATAAGGTTGTGAGCGAGTCCGAATTTCCGAACAATCCGAAGCTGCTAATTGTTGTAATAATATTTCAACAATTAGACGTATAACGAAAAAAAGTTACAAAAAAATGAAAAAATGACTCGACTCCATCCCAGGTTCGTTGCATCCTCGAATTGTCAGCGGGACACGACTTCTTCGGAAGGAACCACGAAAGTCCTTATCAGACCTTCACGGTTGCCCGCGCAGTTAAGCGAAATCTTTTCTGCTTTATATGACAGGGTGCGTAGTACAGCGCCCGGGTTCTTCGGACCAAAGACTTTTGTGACTACAGATTGACTAGGGTTTTTAAACCGCATCGACTTGTTCTTTGCTTCTTTTAAGGGTCCGGTTTTTCATGACACGAGAGCTTCCGGAGTGGCTTACAGGGGCGGACGGCAAACGCACGTTCCCGATCTATAACAGTCCTGGCTCGTGGTCGCGCACGTTAAACCGTTTGATAGTGGTCGCGCACTCTAAAACGTCAGGGGACAGATCGGAACCACTGCTTTGTACCATAAACGTCGACAAAGCCCTGAAAGACCCGTAACCGCCTGCAGCGGTGCTGGTGCGTGGTAGATCGGCCACGATAAACAACGCGAACGGGGGTTCGTTCGCAGCTTCGCCGGGATAAGTGTGGGTCGCCCCCACCTTCCCAGGCAAGCAGGATCAGCGATGACCCCTGCAGGCTTTATGCAGCACGTATATCCGGCTTCGGCCTTATATATCGCAAAAATGGCTACACGCCTTGCCCATAAAGTATTGACTGCAGGAGCATGCTTCCCAAAAACAGGTCCCGGTGTTAACTCTTGTTTGACGCTTTATGGCCCGCCTTCAGTTTACTGTCGGCTCTGTGCTTTAAAGTTTAGAGAGAAGATACCGGGGCTTTTTTTTATTTTATATTTCTCTATAATCGCGTTTATCGGGGGGTCCCCTGATTTTTGGTAAATTTTCCTTTCCTTGGCCTGCCAAAAGGTTAATATTAGTTAATATTGATAATTTCTTCAAATGCGTTATAAGCTAAGCGTTTGTAAGGGAATTATTAAAGGTAAACACGTACTATAAATGTACGGACTTTGAAGCAAAGATGAATATATGGCGTTCGACTTTAGAAAGCTGAGTATACTGGTCGTCGAAGACACTGCGCCGATGCGCAAGCTGATTGCATCCGTTCTGGAAACGATGGATGTCGGGTTAATCTATACTGCTGAAAACGGGCAGGAAGGCTATGAACAAGTCAAAAAGTTCAACCCGGATATCGTTATCGCCGACTGGCATATGGAACCCGTAAACGGCATTGAACTGACCCGGGAGATCCGGACCAACACCCTGTCGCCGAACCGGATGGTCCCTGTGATCCTGGTCACCGGCTACAGCGCCATGAACCGCGTCGCCGAAGCCCGTGATGCCGGCGTAACCGAATTTCTGGTCAAGCCGTTTTCGGCCAATGACCTTGCAAAGCGGATCGCCTACGTCATTACCAAACCACGCGATTTTATCGACTGTGCTGATTATTTCGGACCCGACCGCCGCCGGCGTAACAACCCGGATTATAAGGGACCGTTCAAGCGCGAAGAAGATAAAAGCGGCGCGAATACAAAACAGGCTTAATTGAGGCATGCATGGATTCTGAGAAGAAAGAGGTGCGGATCGTCAAAGCCAACCGCCTGCTCCAGGCCAAGGTTGGCATAGGCCCTGTTGATGAAAAGAAAATCGCAAAATCGCAAAAACTGATCGATAACCACGGCGTCGATTTCCTGCCGCTGGCGGAAGTCTATATCGCAGAATTAGAGCAGGCCCTTGAAGAGCTGGCAAAAGACAGCTCCAATCAGGAAGAAGCGATTGCCAAACTGACTGGTCCGGTCATGCAGCTCAAAGCCAACGCGGCCATGTTCGGTTATGACCTGGTCGGCAGCATGTCCAATATCATGCTGAACTTCCTTGAAACCATCGAAAAAATTGACCGCGATGTCCTGGAAATCGCCAAGGCCAATCACAAAACCCTGCAACTGATCCTGAATAACGACATGAAAGGCGATGGCGGCCCGTTCGGTAAAGAGCTGACAACCGAACTGAAAGAAGCCTGCAAACGCTATTTTGCCAAAAAAGCCAGCGCCGGGGACGACATAGACGATAAAGATGCGTTCTTTATCGACGGCTGACCATCCCCGGCACCGTACACCCTCTATTTAAAACTTCAGCCTTTGGACCTGCCGGATTTGCGGCAGCGCTTTGACTTTTTCAAACACTTCATCGGACAGCGGCTCATCCAGTGCCACCAGAGCAACAGCCCGCTCATCACGGCCACGGCGTCCCAAACGGAAGTCGGCGATATTCTGCCCCGCTTCCGCCAGGATCGTCCCCAGCCCGCCAATCAGGCCCGGCTTGTCTTCGTTGCGGATATACAGCATATGCGCCGCCAGCGCCGCTTCGATCGGCACCCCGTCAATATTGACGATGCGCGGCTCCTTACCGGTAAACAAAGTCCCGGCGGCAATATGAGTGCTCTTCTCTGTGACAACCGTCACCGTAATCAGGCTGCGGAAATCCTGCGAAGACCCGGTGCGGGTCTCTGAAATCTCGATCCCGCGGGATTCGGCAACCTTGATCGCGTTGACCATGTTCACGCTATCGAGCTGCGCTTTCAAAAGATTTGCCACCACCAGCGCCGTCAGCGGCTTGGTGTTCAGCTCCGATACACTGCCTTCATATTCGATATTCACAGACTTGATCGCATCGATCGTAATCTGCCCGGCGAGACTGCCGAGCTGCTCGGACAGTTTCATATACGGTTTCAGGCGCGGAGCGTCTTCTGCCGAAATCGACGGCATGTTCAGCGCGTTCGTGACCGCCCCGTTGAGCAGAAAGTCAGACATTTGCTCTGCCACCTGGATCGCGACATTAACCTGCGCTTCGGTGGTCGATGCGCCAAGATGCGGTGTACAGATCACATTCGGATGACCAAACAGCGCATTCTCTTTTGCAGGCTCCACTTCGAACACGTCCAGCGCCGCCCCGGCAACCTTGCCCGTATCAAGCGCGTCTTTCAGATCGGCTTCAACGATAATTCCGCCGCGCGCGCAGTTAATAATCCGCACGCCGTCTTTCATCTTACCGATCGTGTCCTTGTTAATCAGGCCTTTAGTCTGCTCGTTCTTCGGCACATGGATCGTGATGAAATCAGCCTTGGTGAATAATTCATCCAGCTCGGCTTTCTTCACACCGAGTTCCACCGCGCGCTCTTCGCTTAAGAACGGGTCAAACGCGATCACATCCATATGCAGCCCCAGCGCCCGGTTCGCCGCGATCGACCCGATATTGCCGCACCCGATAACACCGAGTGTCTTGCCGTACAGCTCGACCCCCATAAATTTTGATTTTTCCCATTTACCGGCATGGGTGGATTCATTGGCCTGCGGGATTTGCCGCGCCAGCGCGAACATCATCGCAATCGCATGCTCTGCCGTAGTGATCGAATTGCCGAACGGCGTGTTCATGACGACAACGCCTTTATTCGTTGACGCATCAAGATCGATATTATCAACCCCGATCCCGGCCCGGCCGATGACTTTAAGGTTCGCCGCCTTGCCAAGAATTTCCGGCGTTGCCTTGGTCGAAGACCGCACCGCCAGACCGTCATAATCGCCGATGATCTCCATCAGCTCTTCCGGGTTCATCCCCGGTTTCACATCAACTTCAATACCGTTTTTCTGGAAGATTTCCGCGGCAAGAGGATCCATCTTGTCGCTAATTAAGACTTTAGCCATTTTCTAACTCCTAGTTTTGTCTTGTTTAGGAAAACAGACTTTCTTCATATCAGGAGTACATAAAAAAGAAAATATAATTTTTTGCAGCGCAAAATCAGGCCCGGATATAAAGCGTTTCAAGCCGCATATCTTTACGCGGACCGCGCACATCCCAGGTAAAAATCATCCGGTGATCGCCATCCAGCCAAAACCGTCCTTCATACCGGTCCGGCCCGCAAATATGGGTAACCGCTTTCTCCGAACCTGCCTCCCAGTCATAAAAATGCCGCCCGTCGGCAAAACGCACACGGACCGCGTCCGGCCCCAGCGCCTCATACCAGTAACCTTGCGAAACATCCTCCTGATAGGCGCCGTACCGCAGCCGCCCCTGCTCGGCATAGGATAACCTGCCCGCCTCCCGTACGCTTTGCCACTGCGCGCCGCCTTGCACGGTTCCCTGCTGAAAGGGTCCGGCGCGATCGGTAATCTGCCGCGTCATCGTCCAGGACCCTTGCAAATATGTCCAAAGATCAGCGCTCATATTCCCATATTCTGTTGACTCATTCTGACAAACCTCTTACTTACGCTCTAAGATAAAGGGAGAACAACATATCATGGCCATTTCACAAAAAAACAGCAAACCGCTTTTAACCTCAGCCAGCCTGGCACTTTGCCTGAGCTTTGCTGGTGCGCAAACATACGCCGCCCCGGATAACTGCCCATCCGGCAAAGAGCTGTTCAACACCCTGATGCAGGCCGAAGGCCACAGAAATGGCAACGAAGTCGCGCTGGATGCCATGAGCATTTATCTTGAATGCAGTAGCGAAGCCGACAGCGCGCTGGGCCGCAGGCTGGCGATGGCGATCTGGGCCAATAACCCTGCCGAACTGCAATATGCGCTTGACCATGGCGCAGACGAGGAAATGAAATCCATTGCCCTGACCTATGCCGTCACAAGAAACAAGCCGGACATGTTTGATAAAGTCCTGGCCGCGAACCCGGCCGATAAAAGCAGGGCGCTGCGATATGCCCATAAAAGCCATCCCGGCATGTTCGATAAAATGATCGCCCACGGCCTGTCAGATGATGAAACGGTCAGCCTGTTCACCCTCGCCCAGGCCCGCAATGACCGGCCTTTGTTCGACCGCCTGCTGGCCGCAAACCCGTCTTCAGAAATCAAAGGACAGGCCGTTAACATGCTCATTTACGAAGGTGCCGTGACCCATAACCTGAGCATCAACACCGGCATGGTCGATAGCCTGCTCAGTTCCGGCATCGCACCGCAGGACCTGCGCGAAGCAACCTTAACAGCACTGCAACGCGGCGAGGAAACGCTCTTCAACCGCCTGTATACAATGACGAGCCCCGATCAGGTAGAACGCGACCGCCTGTTCAAAGAAACGATGTCCTGGAACCGTGCCAGCGATGCCACCATGCAGCGTGTCCTGCGCGGCGGTATTTCCGAAGCGCTCAAAGTGGAAATTCTGGCAAAAGAACTCAGTGATGAGCCCCGCCGCGTCAACCATGCGCTCGTCAATATGATCCTGGATTCAGGTTTAAGCCCCCAAGCGCGTCAGGATACGATCGATGCGCTGACCAAAACCGAAGACAAGGATTATTCCGAGCGCTTTCTCGCTGAATACCTCCAGCTGATAAATAAACTAATCAGCCCGGCAACAACCACGCAGCCAGCGCCAAAACAGCCAGCGCCATAACAAAAGGCCGCAACATAAAAATTGCGGCCTTCATAATATGATGGATAAAAAAAGCTAAGCGGCCTTCTTCTGCTCTTCGGCTTTCGACTGCGCAAACGCCCATTCCAGCCAGGGAAGCAGCGCCTTGATATCCGCCGTTTCAATCGTCGCGCCGCCCCAGATCCGCAGGCCCGCAGGCGCATCGCGGTAATGCTTGATATCATAGGCAGCGCCTTCGGCGTCTAAAAGCTTGCATAGCCCGCCGATAAACGCAGTCTGTTCATCTTCGGACAAGGCATTAAACCACGGATCGCTGAGCTTCAGGCAAATCGATGTGGTAGAGCGCGCCAGCGGATCGGCGCACAGGAAATCGGCCCAGTCTGTTTTTTGTACCCACTGCTCGATCGCCGATAAATTATCCTGCGAGCGTTTAATGGTTTCCTTCACCCCGCCAAGCGATTTGACCCAGGCCAGCGCATCCAGGCAATCTTCTACCGCGATCATCGACGGCGTGTTAATCGTCAGCCCTTCGAAGATCCCTTCATTCAGCTTGCCTTTCTTGGTCATCCGGAAAATTTTCGGCAAGGGCCGGTTTTCCGGTTTAAAGCTTTCAAGCCGCTGTACTGCACGCGGACTCAGCACCAGCATCCCGTGCGCCGCTTCGCCGCCCAGTACTTTCTGCCAGCTCCAGGTCGTCACATCCAGCTTGTTCCACGGCATGTCATAAGCGAACACCGCCGATGTCGCATCACAGAAGGTCAGCCCTTTGCGATCTGAATCGATCCAATCTCCGTCCGGTACACGCACCCCGGACGTCGTCCCGTTCCAGACAAACACGACATCATTATCAAAGTTCACTTTCGACAGGTCCGGCAATTCCCCGTACCCGGCTTCATGAACGGTCGCCTCAAGTTTCAGGTGATCCGTAATATCCTTCTGCCAGCCGGAGCTAAAACTTTCCCACGCCAGCACGTCAATACCGCGCGCGCCCAGCATCGACCACAGCGCCATTTCAATCGCGCCGGTATCGGACGCCGGCACGATCCCGATGAAATAATCATCAGGAATCCCCAAAAGCGCGCGGTGCTCGTCAATCAGCGCCTTCAATCGTTTCTTGCCCGGCCCGGACCGGTGCGAGCGGCCAATCAAAGCGCCCTTAAGCACATCCAGCGTCCAGCCCGGCCGCTTGGCGCAAGGCCCTGAAGAAAAATTCGGATTTTGCGGTTTGGTATTCGGTTTTTCCATGATTTCATCCCTCATATGAATGACGTTTTGCATTGCAATATTACCTTTTCAAGCGATAGAGATTTGCGCCCTCATTGGCAAGATTTTTCTTCCCGGCGGTTCCATCTTCTCCCGCAGCGCGCATCATGCTATAAGCTGAACCCATGACACATATATTGACCATGGTTGCCACTGATATCCCGTTGCAGGACGCTCATTTTGCAAAAGCACGCGCCGTGCTGGAAACAGGCAAGATCAACTGGCTGGCCAAAGATAAAGCCGCCGATATGGTGCTGGCAGGCAAACCCGATACAACCCTTATCAAGACACTGCGCGAGCAATTCCGCAGTGAGCGGATCGACGTTTTTTTCACGCGAAGCGAAAACCGCCGCAAAAAACTCCTGCTCGCCGATATGGACAGCACCATCGTTGACAGCGAAACGCTTGACGAACTGGCCGCCTGCGCCGGGATCAAAGACCGGATCGCCGCGATCACAGCCCGCGCGATGAACGGCGAACTTGATTTCAAAGAAGCCCTGCGCGAGCGCGTCGGCCTGCTCAAAGGCCTGCCCGAATCGGCGGTCCGGCAAACGATTGCTGCAACAAATTTGAACCCCGGCGCACAAATTTTTGTGCAGATGATGAAAAAAAATGCTGCAGCATGCGTCCTCGTTTCCGGCGGTTTCACCTTATTTACCGCGGCGATTGCAGAACAGGCAGGGTTCACCCATAACCACGGAAATTTGCTGCACCTTGAAAACGGGGTTTTAACCGGAACGGTCGGTGAGCCGATTCTCGATAAAAACAGCAAACTCGATTTCCTGCAAAGCTATTGCGCGGACTTCTCCCTGACGCCGGACGATGTCCTGTCGATCGGCGACGGCGCAAACGACCTGCCTATGTTAGAAGCGGCCGGGCTGGGCATAGGCTATCATCCCAAACCCGTGTTGCAGGACGCGCTTGATAACTGCATTCTCCATGGCGATCTGAGCGCCGCGCTATATGCACAGGGCTATACCGAAACAGAAATTCTGGGATAAGAAGCTCAGCCTTCTTTGGCTTTGGATTCTGAGGGCACCGGCACAAGCTCGATAATCTCTTCGCAGATATCGCCAGTGGTAATCTTGTGATCGACCGCCCGTTCGCCGCGGATAATCCTATGACGAAACACCAGCGGCAACACCTTTTGCACATTTTCAATCTCAACCCGGTCCTGCCCGTTCATCCAGGCATTCGTACGGACGACACGGTCCAGCGCAATCGATGCCCGCGGGCTGCACCCGAATGCGATAAAGCTTTTCAGCTCATAAGTATAGCGCTGCGGGTAACGCGTTGCGAAAATCAGATCAACCATATATTTTTCGACATGCGCCGGCACAGGCATCTTATCAATCTCCGCGCGCGCTGCGAAAATAGTCTCCTGCGCGGTGACATTCCGCTCTTCCTTATGAATGTCCGAGCCTTTATTTTCCTGCGCCGTTTCATCGCGGATCAGGCGGATAATTTGCGCTTCGGCTTCTTCATCCGGATAATCGACCATCACATGCATCAGAAAACGGTCCATCTGTGCTTCGGGCATCGGGAACGTCCCTTGCTGCCCTGCCGGGTTCATCGTCGCCATCACCATGAACAGGTCCGGCACTTTGTGCGCCTGGCCGCCGACCGTAACCTGCCGTTCTTCCATCGCCTCCAGCAAAGCGTTCTGTGTTTTCGGCGGGGAACGGTTCACCTCGTCGGCCAGCACGATATTGTTGAAAATCGGTCCCGGCTCGAACCGGTACATCCCTTTGCCGCCACCTTCAGGCTCTTCATAAACCTGCTGCCCGGCAATATCTTTGGAGGTCAAATCCGGTGTAAACTGGATCCGGCTGAATGTGCTTTCGATATTTTTAGACAGCGTTTTAATCGCCCGCGTTTTCGCGAGCCCCGGCAAACTTTCCACCAGCAGGTTGCCGTTCGCCAGAATTCCGGCGATCAGGCATTCCACAATCTCTTCCTGCCCGATAATCTCGCGGGCAACGCTGTCCTGCAGCTTTTGAATTTCTTTACGTACACTCATCTTTCGGTCCTGATAGGTTTCCCCCCTCTATCTTATAACATTTCCTTTCTTAACAAAGCGTTATGATAAAATCTTTATCCGCGCGCCTTCATGATCTATTAAACCTTTTTCCCTTAGGATAGAGTGGTACTATGTACAGGAATTCAATGATCCGGGGGAAATTCAGTGGTCAAAAAGTTCGTAGTCTCTGATGACGATATGGAAGAACTGATCTTCCAGTTCTGCCGTGACATTACCACACTGGAGCGGAAAGGCCGCTATGACCCGATCTCCGGGCGGGAAAGGGAGATCGACGAAGTCACGCTGATCCTGCTGCAAAAAGGCCGAAAAAACGTCGTGCTGCTGGCGCCAGCCGGGGTCGGTAAAACCGCCCTTGTCGTCGGCCTCGCGCAGCGCATCGTCAAGGGTGATGTACCGGAATACCTGAAAAATGCGCGCGTCATTGAAGTCGATCTGTCGAGCATGGCCGCCGGAACAAACGGACCGGCGGATTTTCAAAGCCGGTTTATCCCGCTTTGCCGCGGGATGGCGGAACGATACCACGACCCGGATTATCCGAAATACATCATGTTCATCGATGAAATTCATATGATTATGCCGACCTGCGAAGGTTCAGGTTATCGCGGCCTGTCCGAAGTGATGAAGCCGTATTTAACGGTCGGTGACCTCCACGTGATCGGCGCCACGACCGATGATGAATACCGCATCTATGTCAAGGAAGATCCGGCGCTTGACCGCCGTTTCCAGCAAGTGCCTTTGACCGTGCCGACCCCGGAAGAAACATTTCATATCCTGCAAATGCTGCGCCCCGGCCTAGAAAAACATCATCATCTTAAAATACCGGACGAATGCCTTCAGCTCGTTATCAAACTGACCGAAGAGCATCTGCCACGCCGGAACCAGCCGGATAAATCCATCGTCATGCTCGATGGTGCCTGTGCCTGGCATATCATGAAACATGGATGGGATAACGACCTGACCCCTGAATCGGTCAAAAAGATGGTCTCGATCGAATGTAAAATCCACCCGGATGCTTTATAGACTCTGCTTTAAAAATTCAGCCGCATTATTATACGCATAATCGATATGATCCGGCATCGGATCGGGCACCCGGCCATAATGCACCAATATTGTAGACAGCCCCATCTCATGCGGGATCAGTAAATTGTCTGCCATATCTTCCACCACCGCAACATGCGCCTCAGGCAGGTCTAAAATCTGCAGTGCTTTTTCAAACGGGACCCTGCTGGCATGCTTACGCGCAAAATCAATTTCTTCTGCCGGGATAATACGCTCCGGCGGAAAAAACCGATCCAGTCCCAAATGCAGTAAAGCCTTATGCGCCCAGCGCCTTGATCCGTGCGTAACTAAAATATGCTGCAGTCCGGAGCGCACAAAAAGATCGGCCAGATCTTTCGATTTCTTTATGATCGTCTCATCAATAAAGTCGTGAAAATCAAGATGTATCGACAGCTCGTTCACCTCAAAATTTTCAACGAACAGGAAATAACTGTGACCGCGCTCAAGATAAGAGCGCTCGCTATAAGCCACCGCCTGCTCCATATTCATCGGTACGCCGCCCTTAAGCGCCGCCCGTGCCGCGGCTATATGACAGGCCTGCACAAAATCATGATCGAACCGGTATAATGTGTTATCCAGGTCCCAGATCAACCCCTTGATATTGTCCGGTACCGCTTCACTTCTGCGCATGGATCACCTTAAACCCCCTGGCCGTCATTACAGGCCGAACCTGCGCAAAATTTTGATGCAGCATTTCTTCATACGGCAAGTGCGTATTCGCCACCATCCACAACGATCCGCCGCGCTTCAGCGCCGCCGCCGCGCTCTTGATAAACGCTTTCCCGATCACAGGGTCTGCCGCTTTCCCTTCGTGAAAAGGCGGGTTCATAACAACCCAGTCCAGCGCCGGAAGATCGGCCTGCGCCGCCGTTAAATCGCTCCAGATAAAATGACACTGCGTCCGCCCTTCAAGATTTTTGCGGCAGGCCTGCACCGCCCTGTAATCCGCATCAATACAGTAAAGCGCGCTGATCTCATGACAATGCCGCACAATATGATCCGATAAAAATCCATACCCGCAGCCAAAATCCGCCCCGGCCCCCTGCAGCGTTTCTGCCGTCAGATAATCGGCCAGTAACGCAGACCCGGCATCAATCCTGTCCCAGCCGAAAATACCGGGCTGTGAAACAAATGCGCCGTCAAGCACCGGCTGCAACGCCCCCATTGCAATCCATTCCGGGGCCTTTATCCCGCCGGGCCGCGTCCAGACCACCTGGCATTTATGTTTGGACTCGGCAAACACTTCAAGCCCCAACGTCTGCAAATCTTTTTTAAGCCGCCGCCCCCCGGCGTCATTTGCTGCCGCGCAAACAAGGACGCCGTCCTCCTGTAACGCCGCCAGCGCCCTGCCCATGAGATAAAGCGTCTCCTGATGCTGCTTGCTGCCCAGCACCAACGCCATCACCGCAGGTCCTTTCGGCATCTGCTGCACCGTGCCCGCCGCCAGCGGCTTAAAGTACTGCTCAATGAATGCACCTTCAGGGAAATGCGCGCAGGAAACGCCGTTATAAACCTGTACCGCGCCGTCCTGATCCGGCCAGCGCAGCCCCCCCGTTTCAAACGGCAACAGCAATGTCTTCAAAGCATCATCCATCACGGATTCATTAGAGCACAGAAACGGCACGAAAAAAACAAATGCAAAAACAGGCACAAGAAAAACCGCGAGGCCGGGTGGGATTGGCCTCGCGGTCCGCAGCGACCATCCCCCGATCAAAAGGGACAGCCATTCTTTTCTTTGGTGTGACCCGTCTCCACGCCGGGCCGCAAACAAACGCCCGCTAAACTTTATACGGGTATGCTCTGATCCACGACCAGACTACCGTCCGCCAGAAGATCAGCCAGCGTCGCACCGCCCAAACCACCGTCAAAGGTGGCAAGTGCGACAAAATCATTGCCCTGGCCGTCGGCGTTCACTTCAAGAACAGTATCGCCGCCGCTATTGACCAGCTGCATGAAATCGTTCACATCATCAAGCCCGGCATCAAAGCCTTCAAGGACATCGGTCACATTGATGATATCGCCTTCCCCGGCATCGAAATCGAAAATCGTATCCCCGGCATCGGCAATCGACTGGAACAGGAACAGATCCGCCCCCTGATCGCCATAAAGCATATCCATCCCGACACCGCCAACCAGGACATCGTTCCCGATCCCGCCGTCAAGAAAGTCATCGCCCGCACCGCCCAGAAGGATATCAACATCATCTTCCAGCACCGTCACCGTAGTCTGCGTCTGCACGGTAATATCGAACACCACATCGTTATAATCGGCATCGCCAAGATTCGGCAGATCTTCAAACCCGATCCGCAACGTACTACCGTCAGATCCATCCATAATGCCGGATACGACATGGGTCTGCCCATCCGAATTCAGGTTGTTCGATCCGCCCCGCGTTGTCGTGTGATAAATATGATTGTTGCTGCCGACGACCACTTTTTCGGTCGCGCTGTCATAAAAGACCAGCTTGATATCATTTTCATTGTCGCTGATATTGGCAAGCCGCTCATCGCCCTGCCCATGGTGATAGATGAATTTAAACTCACCATTTTCAAGATCATACTGATTGTAATCGTTATTTTTACGGGCACCGTTGGCAATGATAAAGAAACCAAAATCCGTATCCGGCGCGCCGGGCAGGTTAATCGTCGCACTATCCCCAGCATTGTAATCTTTTACATTCGGGAATGCGAGCTCGACTGACATAATTGTACCGTCCAGCCCGATATTGTAGAAACCAAGTGAATTATTATAACCCGCTTCCGTCCGGATAAAGGAAACTTCCGCCGTTGTGCTAAAATCAACTGACAAATCGCCAGCGGCTATGCCCAGCGCATTATCCCCCGGCGGCACCAGGTCCATAATATCAACCCGCTCCATGAGATTAGGGAACACAACATTATTGGTAAAGCTGTGACTTTGTTCGCTGATAATCACATATTGAGAATTACTGCTGGCCCCACCGTAAAGAGTGTCATTGCCGATCCCGCCGCGCAGCAGGTCATTGCCAAGGCTACCGTAAATTTCATCAGCCCCGTCACCGCCGTTCAACTCATCATCACCAAAACCGCCGAACAGGTGATCGTCACCATCTTCCCCGTTTATCAGATCATCACCGACCGATGACCACAGATGATCGTTCCCGGCACCGCCACTAATAATGATGTCACCATAAGAAATCGTATCATGGGTCAGATCGACCAGATCATCCCCATCCCCGGCGTCAATCCGCTCGACATCGATCAGCCGCAGCGAAGACCCGTTCGGGTGATAATCATGATACGGATCATCAAGAAAGAACGTATCATCGCCATCTGTCATGACCAGCGTATCAAACCCGGTCCCGCCATCGAAAATATCAAGACTGAGGTTACTGCCGGCCACAGCAACAAACGTCGCCGTCCCCGGAACGCCGGGAGAACCTATATTATAGCCGAGAAAATCTGCCGTAAACGCACCATCAACGAAAAACACAAGCGTATCGTTACCGTCCTCGCCATTGAGATAATCCGCATCGGCGCCGCCGCTGATCCAGTCATTGCCGGTATTATTGCCGGTGCCGTTACCGCCATTCAGCCAGTCATTGCCCGGTCCGCCGTCAAGAATGTCATCACCTTCGCGGCCATTGAGCAAATCATCGCCGATATTTGCCAGGATAATATCTTCCGAAGCGCCGCCGTCAATCGTCGTATCACCAAGCGCATACTCCGTATCGGCAAGATGAATGACATCGCCGCCGTCTCCGGCAAAAAATACCTCGACATTGGATACCATCCGGTCGCCGTTATTGTGATTACGCAGGAAAATCGCATCGCCCAGATTGGTCATGAAAATCGTATCGATCCCGGCCAGCCCTTCATAAGATGCAGAGTTGACATTTTTATCGTCATCAATGCTATAGGTGATGCCGCTAAATGGATTGGTGAATGTCAGTGTCAGATGTTCTTCATTTCCCTGGAAAAAGAAAACATCATTACCGTTGGTACCGTTAATATCTGCCATGACTTTTTATTTTCCCCCGCACGCAGTTACTCAGAATATTTTTATAAGCAACGCTGTAAGTTTATAACTTATTGTTTTCACTTAACTTTGCCTTTTTAGTTCCCCAAAGGCACACACGCTTACATCTTCCATGATATCTCAGGAAAGATTAAAAATTTATGTAAATTATTTTATTTTTTTGAGTAATTTTTACATTCATCCGGCCTTTTATTTTGTTTTTTTGCACGGCAAACAGGCCTATATAAACAATGTCATGAGCAAAAATCCCGCCAGCCCCTATAAAGGCCGCTACGCAGCCAAAGGCAATCTCACCCAGGGCCGTATTAAAGACCACTTGATCCGGCTGACCGTACCGATGATCTGGGGAATTTTCGCGATTATCAGCTTCCAACTGATCGACACCTTTTATATCTCGATGCTCGGCACCACCCCGCTCGCCGCCATCAGCTTCACCTTTCCGATCACATACGGCATTTTCAGCCTGATTATAGGGCTGGGCATCGCAACGTCTTCCGTTGTCTCCCGCCAGATCGGCGAAGGCAACATGGATCGGGTGCGGCGAATCATAACACATGCCCTGATCCTGTCCCTTATAACAGGGCTGGCAATCGCCATGATCGGTCTGGGCCTCTCCGGCCCGCTATTTCGCCTGATGGGCGCTGATAACACCCTGCTGCCGTTAATCCACGATTACATGGATATCTGGTTCTTCGGTAATATCCTCGTCACGATACCACTGGTCGGCAATGCGGCGATCCGCGCCGGCGGCGACAGTACAACCCCTGCATTAATTATGACGATCGCCGCTATAACCAATGTGATCTTAGACCCGCTGCTGATCTTCGGCCTGTGCGGTTTCCCGCGCCTTGAATTGCAAGGCGCAGCCATCGCCACGGCTTTTGCCAATGGCTGTGCGCTGCTGGCCGGACTGTACGTGCTGTACGTGCGCAAAAAAATGATCTGCCGCGACAGCCTGCATTTAAGGCATTTCGGCGATTCGGTCAAACGCCTGTCCTATATCGCCATCCCGGCAGGGCTGACCAGCGCGATCCAGCCCGCGACAAATGCCGTTATCATCGCCCTGCTGGCCGCGTACGGCAATGCCGCCGTCGCCGCGTTCGGCGTCGCCACCCGGCTCGAAGCCTTTGCCTTTACCATTATTATGGCCCTGGCAACAGGCATGGCCCCGATCATCGGCCAGAACTGGGGCGCCGGGCTGTATGAGCGCGTCCATGAAACCTTAAACCGCGCCCTGCGCTTTGCCGCCGCATGGTCACTGCTGGTCGCACTGGTCTTTATCGCCTTCGCCGGTCCGCTCGCGAACCTGTTCGCCGCAGGCGAGGCCCCGGCTTTTACCGGCATTATGGTGCTGTATTTCTGGATTGTCGCGCTGACTTATGTGCCGGGAAATCTTGTCCCTGGCTGGGGATCCGCCTTTAACGCGATGGGGATGCCCAAACGCTCTTTCATGATGATTGCGGTCAAACTGCTGCTTTTGCAGATCCCGCTCGCCGTACTCGGCAGTCATTTATTCGGGATTCCCGGGATTTTCGGCGCCATCGCGATAACGAACCTGCTCTCCGGCATCGGGTTTCATATCGTCAATAGCCGCTACTGCGCCGCCGGCAGGATTGCCCGGCAAAGCGGAGCATAGGCTTATTCGCCGAATAAATCTTTCATCACCTTATCGCCCAGCCCTTTAACCTGGTCGATAAGGCCGGTCGGCAAATCAAGCGCGCCCTGAATTTTCTTCAGGCTTTCCGTATCCATCCCCTGCAGATACTGCGCTTCGACAGCCGAGCGCATCGCCACGGTAATCACCCGGTCGGTAATCAGGGTCATCGCTTCGGACGCCGTCATCCCGCCGCTGCTCTCGCCAATCCCAAGAATCCGCACCGTCGGCAGGGTCACAGGCTGCATCTCACGCTCCCCAAGCGTTGCCGCGGGAACGAGCGTGGCATTTTCAATCACCAGCTTGCGGATAATGACTTTAACAGGCGCTTCTGCCGCCGTTTTCCGTGTACTCGCGCCGCTATCCATCTTGCCGTGCAGTTCGGTCAGATTGGTTTTGTTCTCTTTGACCTCAAGATTGATTGTCGTACCGCTGACCACGATCTCATCAAACACCAGCAATTCCTGCCCGATCTGGTCGGCCGCAATCTTCACTTTTTCGATTTTAAACGCCTGCGGCGCACGGTATCCGGCAGGGTTATCAACCCCGATCCCGGTCACATCAACCTCGCGCTCCTGCAGTTTCACATCCAGCGTCTCAATAGCGACCTTCGTCCCCAGCGTGTCGCTGCCGATCTTTTCAACCGCGATTTTAGCCAGGTTCCCGGCATTCATCACCAGCAGCCCCGCCATCACGATCACCCCGAATACCAGCACGATCACCGTGCGAAGCTTGGTGTTCTTTTTCTCCGGCGCGGCATCGGCTTTGCCTTTTTTAGCAGCGGGTGCCTTCTTAGAGGATGCTTTCTTAGGGTCGGTCTTGGCCATGGCTTAAAAATCCTGTCTTCAACATAATATTGCAATTTGACGGTTCAGGATGACTGATTTTCCCTGTAGGATCAAGCCCGTCACAACAGACCGGAAAGGATGAAAAGATTATGAGCATCACCATCTACCACAACCCGCGCTGCTCCAAATCCCGCCAGGCGCTGGAACTGATTCGTGCAGCAGGACATGAACCGGATATTATCGAATATTTAAAAACCCCGCCGGACGCCGGAACCATTGCCGCCCTGGCAGCGCAACTCGGCGGCGCGCCGCAGGACATGATGCGCAAGGGCGAAGCCGTCTATAAAGAGCTTGGCCTCAAAGAGACCGATGATCCCGGCACCCTGATCCGGGCCATGGCCGCGCACCCGGTCCTGATCGAGCGCCCGCTGGTCATCACCGCAAAAGGTGCCCGCATCTGCCGCCCGCCCGAGCGGGTCAAAGAGATCCTGCCCTGAACTCTACCCCCCTTGATAAGCGCGGCGGGATTGTCTTTGCCCACCGCTTTTGCTATGGTGCGGACATCATCATAATCATAAAAAGAACAGGGACAAACCGATGACACCGATCCGCAAGACCGCGCTGCGCGCTTTACTAAGCTCTGCCATAGCCTTTTCCGCCGCCGCAGGCAACGCCCTTGCCGCTGGCGATCAGCCGTCTGCCTCACCCGCCAACGATACACTGTTCCCCGCGGACGCCGCGCAGGCCCACCCGGCCCAGGCCCTGGTCGAACAGGCCGTATCCGATATGATCGATGCCCTCAAAGCCAATCGCGATGCCCTGAAAAAAGACCCTGCCCTGCTCGATCAACTTTTGCAGCAGCACGTCACCAAACATTTCGATATGCCGGGTATGGCGCAAAGCGTCCTCGCCGTACACTGGCGCCGCGCCAACGACCAGCAAAAAGAGCGTTTCACCAACGCCTTCAGCACCATGTTAATGCGCACCTACGCCGCCGCGCTGCTGTCGTACAGCGACCAGAAAATCGACATCCTGCCGGTCCGCACCACGCCGGGCAGCGATAAAGTCACCGTATCTACCACCATCGAACAGCCCGGCGGCCCGGATATCTCGATCGATTACCGCCTGTCCCGTGACTCTAACAACCAGTGGAAAGTTTACGACCTGTCAATCGAAGGCGTCAGCATGGTCACCACCTACCGCGGCCAATACGGCCCCCTCGCCCGCCGCAGCGGTATCGACGGCCTGCTGCAACGCATAGAAGACTTCAACCAGAAGAACGCTCCCAAACTGGACGGGCCGAATCTTTAGTGACTGGGCCGTAATAAGTAGTCGCAACTGACATAAATCGCTCTCTTTGTTATCTATTTTTTGTGAATCTCTTCCTTGTATTGTTTTGCTTTCTTTTTCGCCTTCCGCTCTTCCAGAAAGGACAGATTGCGCTTTGCATGTCGTATGTCTACTTCAACCACTTTTCTCTGCAGCTCATTTAACGACTCATCGTCTTTTACAACCAAAGTCCATGCATACGATTCGACGGGGTCGCGTGCCACTCCATTACCTTCTGCATACATTATTGCCAGATGAATCTGTGCTCCACCCGAGCCAGCTTTTGCTGCTTTTAGCATCCATGGATAAGCTTTCTCGGGGGCCTGCTCTACACCACCTGTGCCGGAAAGATATGCCACACCGACAGCATGGAGTGCCATCGGATCGTTTGTCGGGGCGACGAACCAGCAATCGGCCATGTTAAAAATAATCGATCCATCGCTAGGCCGCACATGCTCGGAGCACTTCTTCGTACTTTCCTTCAAATAAGCTTTCGCTTCCTCCAGCCCGTTATCCGCTGCTTTCTTGTACCATTGCCCAGCGATGTAGAGATTTTTTTCAATACCCTGTCCAAATATATACATTCTACCCAAATTACGCTGCGCATGAGCCTCCCCCTGCTCCGCCGCTTTGCTTATGTAGCTAAACGCCTTCCTATAGTCGCGACGAACTACCAACCCTTCTTTGTACGCAACCCCAACGTAGTTTTGCGAATAAGCATGCCCCAGTTCAGCGGCGCGCAGATACCATTCGAATGCCCTCTTCGGGTCTTTTTCAACGCCCCTTGCTTCATCATACATTCGGCCCAGATTGGCGGCAGCATTGGCACTGTCAAGGTTTGCTGCTGATACATACCACGCCCTCGCCGAATGGAAGCTAACATCTCGCGATTTTCCCGATGAATAGAAGTTTCCAACTTTATTTTGAGCTTCAGGATGCCCCAGCAGCTTTCATATACATATCGAATGCTTTATCGAGGTCTATTTCCACACCCGTCCCATATTCATATTTTTTTGCGCGACGGTAGAGTTTTCTCGCTTCATCTAAGCGACTTTGATCGCTTGAAGAAAAATCAAAGCTATCGCTATGTAATTCAGAACTATGCGCACTGGAAACAGTTAAAACTGCAGCACAATAAAGGACGAAAAAATATTTCCCAAACATTCCCATTAAAACAAAACTCTATTTAATTTTTGAAAATAAGTTGTTATGATGTCGAGTTTTCGCGGCATAATCAGCCGCCGTCGGCTGTATCCTTCCTGATTTTCTTCTGCAACACCTTCGCTTCTTCTTCTATAGCTCTTAAGTCTTCAATATATTCCGTTTCAGCTTCCAGTAATTCAATTTCCTTCCTCGTCATATCAAAAGCCTTATAACGCTCATACGCAACCTGTTTCGCCTGTTCGGCGGAAACACTCCCGGCATTACTCAAAACATCCCGTTCATTAAATACGAGAAAAGCGTCGAGCCGTTCCTCCCAATCCTTCATCGTCATCTCCTTGCGCCGCCTAGCCATATCTTCGGCGTAGTCAAGATACATAGTAACGATGCGGTTCAACTCGGAAATTTCCTCCGCTGCCAGGTAATTTTTCGCTGTAGCAACATCGCCCTTACGGACAACACTGCCTCTCCACGATTTCAACCCCATATTCGGCTGACCGGAATCTGCCCGCTCGATAATCAGTTCTGCCGCCGTACGCTTGGTAACAGAAAACAGCATTTTATTCTGGACGGTTTTAAAAAACAGCTGCGCCGCATCGGATTTCAGATCGTAATCAATAGCGGTAGCATAAACGTCTTTGACTTGCTGGTAGAACCGCTTTTCTGAAGTCCGGATATCACGAATGCGTTCCAGCAATTCATCAAAATAATCCCAGCCGCCGGGGTCCTTCATCCACTCATCATTAATAACAAACCCCTTAACCAGATACTCCCGCAAGGCCGTTGTCGCCCATTTACGAAACTGGGTGCCACGCTGTGATTTTACCCGGTAACCAACCGCCAGAATAGCGTCCAGATTGTAGTGGTTGGTATCATAAGCCTTGCCGTCAGAAGCAGTTGTCCGGAAATTCCGGACAACTGAATGTTCATCCAGTTCCCCTTCGGCAAATATATTCTGCAAATGCTCGGATACCGTCCTTTTATCTTTTTGAAAAAGCTCCGCGATTTCCGCTTGAGTCAGCCAAACCGTATGGTCGAACGCCCGTAAATGGATGGTCGCCAGGCCATCATCTGTCTGATACAGAATGATTTCTCCCCTGTCCCCCATTGTTCTGCTTTCTGTGTACATAGCAATAAAATGGCGGAGACGGAGGGATTCGAACCCTCGATACCTCTCGGTAAACACGATTTCCAATCGTGCGCCTTAAGCCGCTCGGCCACGTCTCCTGCATTAATCGCAGCAACCTAGCGGCAGATGCGCAAAAGTGCAAGCCTGTAATTGCATCAGACCGGCAAACCCTTTATCAGCGGTCCACATCACAGAGTTATTGGCGGCGGCGCAATTCCTTGATAAGATAAGATCTGAATTTTAAATTTGTCCCATCACTTATATTTTCACCAGCAAAGACCAGATTATGCGCGATATCTTTCTTTTTGCCTTTATCCTGTCCATCCCGGCCCTGGCCGCGCTTGGGCATGATGTCTATATGGCCTACAATAATACGCATCTCGACCCGGGAGAGCGCTTCCACCTGTATGATCTGGGCGTCCTATGGATTGATTATCACCCGGCGAGCTATAACTGGGTGATTGAAAATACCGATGCGATAATCTGGAACGGCTTTATCGACCCGGTCCTGCAATATAGCGCCGTTTACGTTGCCGCGGTGCCGCTGGCGCTGTATCTGGCAATCACGCTGTTCATGAAAATTTTCGGCCTTGGCGGTTTCGAAGGGCGCGGCCTGTTCAGCGGCCTGACGATGCAAGGAAAAACCACCAGCTATAAATCCGGCCAGGGCGAGAAAAAGCGCGTTAAGTACAAGCGCAAATAGCCTTGCTCACGGCATCCACCTGCCCTGTAAGCAAAGCAAGATCCTCTGGCCTTGACAGCCTGTGATCCCCGCTTTCAATCAGGATCACTTCGGCCCGGTCCTCATCTACCAGCGCGTTTTTAGTCCGGTAGGCTTTTTGCCACGGCACATCGCTGTCCTGCATCCCCTGCAATAGTTTAACCGGGATATCCAGCGCCAGTTCCTTATCCAGCAGGCAATGCGATTCCCCGTCCTCGATTAATGCCTTCGTAATCCGGTACGGCTCATCGCTATACGCGCTCGGAACATCGATATAGCCTTGCGTTTTTAAAAGCGCCCGCTGCGCGTCATCCAGTTCGTCTTGATATATCTCGCGGGTAAAATCGGGCGCGGCGGCAATGCCGATCATCCCCTTAACCCGGTCCGGCAACGTCAGCGCTGCCTGCAAAGCGATCCAGCCACCCATGGAAGAACCGATAATCAACACAGACCCCTGCGTCAGCCGCTCCAGCACAACCAGCGTGTCATCAAGCCAGCTGCCGATCGTCCCGTCTTCAAACGCGCCTTCGGATGCCCCGTGTCCGCTATAATCAAACCGGACAAAACCCTGCCCGCGATCCCGGCAAAACTCCTCCAGACACAGCGCCTTGGTCCCTTCCATATCGGAGCGAAACCCGCCGCAAAACAGCACCGTCGGCAAGGACGCACCCTGTCCCGCGCCCGGCAGGCGCTTATAGGCGATATTCGGCCGCCCGTCCCGTTCCAGATATTCTGCGCTCATGATCCAAACCTGCTGTATTTTATGTTCATTCCTGCGTATAGTGTGGGTAATCTGTTTCCGGAACACAAGGGAAAAGCAAGATGAGTAAAATTCCGGTCATTATGCAGGTCCTGCCCGAACTGGGGCCGGGCGGCGCGGAACAGGGCTGTATCGATATTACGGCCGAGCTGACCCGTGCCGGTGCCAAAGCGATCGTCGTCTCCCACGGCGGACCGCGCGTCCATGATATCGCCCGTGCCGAAGGCACGCATATCCAGCTTCCGGTCCACAGCAAAAACCCGCTTGTGATGATGCAGAATGTCGGCAAGCTCAAAAAGCTGATCCGCGAGCACGATGTCGATATCGTCCACGCCCGCAGCCGCGCCCCGGCCTGGAGCTGCCTGCGCGCCTGCAAGGACACCGGTGCCAAATTCATGACGACCTGCCATGCGCCCTATAATTTTGAAAACGGGCCGAAGAAATTCTACAACTCTTCCATTGTCCGGGGCGAGCGGGTCATTGCGATTTCTCATTACGTCGCCGCGTACCTGCGCGATAATTACAAGCTTGACGATCACACCATCCGCGTCATCCACCGCGGCATCGCGCTGGAAAAATTCCACCCGACCGCCGTCACCGCAGAACGCATGATAAAACTCAGCCGCGAATGGCGCATCCCGGACGGCAGCAGCGTCATCATGCTGCCCGGCCGCCTGACCCGCTGGAAAGGGCATCATGTCCTGATCGATGCGATTTCCCGGCTGGCCCGCAAGGATATTTTTTGCGTATTGATCGGATCGGATCAGGGCCGCACCGGTTACCGGCTGGAGCTGGAAGACTCCATCCGCGACAAGCAGCTCGAAGGCCAGGTCCGCATTATCGATCACTGCGATGATATGCCTGCCGCTTATATGCTGGCCACGGTCGTTATCTCTGCATCAACCGACCCGGAAGGCTTTGGCCGCATCCCGGTCGAAGCACAGGCCATGGGCCGCCCGATCATTGCCACCGATCACGGCGGCGCACAGGAAACTATCGTGCGCGGGGAAACAGGCTGGCTGATCCCGCCGGGCGATGAACAGGCCCTGGCCAAAGCCATCCAGGAAGCCCTGTCCCTGAACCCGACCCAGCGCGCCATTCTTGCGACCCGCGCCATGTCGCATATCGCCAATCATTTCACCCGTGAAAAAATGGGCGATGAAACGCTGAATGTCTATGCCGAACTGCTGGAAGAAAAATATGCTGGCGCGCAAAGACTGCACCGGACGGCGCAGGCCGACGCCCTGCCGATCAGAAACGCGGCTGAATAAATCAGTAATGCCGGAAAAGGAAAACATACTGGTCATCAAGCTCAGTGCGCTGGGCGATTTCATCCAGGCCCTCGGCCCGATGGCTGCCATTCGCGCCCACCACCCGGATGCCGCCATCACCCTGCTGACAACAAAACCATTAACCGGCTTCGGGCAGGCCAGCGGTTATTTCGATGATATCTGGATCGATGAACGGCCGCGTCTTTTTGACCTGCCGGGCTGGCTCCGGCTGCGCGGAAAACTTAATTACGCCCGCTTTACCCGCGTCTACGACCTGCAAAATAACGACCGCACCGCGCTTTATTTTAAACTCCTGTCCCCCAAACCCGAATGGGTCGGGGCCGCTAAAGGTGCCTCGCACCGTAACAACAGCCCCGGTCGCACCGCCGGACACGCCTTTGACGGCCATGTCCAGACCCTCGGACTTGCCGGGATCAGCAATGTCAGTATCGACCCGATGGACTGGGTTGACGCCGATATCTCCCGCTTTGAGATCGCGCAGCCTTACATGATCCTTGTCCCCGGCTGCGCCCCTAACCGCCCGGAAAAACGCTGGCCGGCAGACCGTTTCGCGGCGCTCGCCAAAAAGATCGCGACCGCCGGGATCACCCCCGTCATCATCGGTACAGAGAGCGAGCAGGAAGCCGCAGAGCAAATCTGCCGCGCCGTGCCGCAAACCGTAAACCTGATCGATCAGACCAGCCTGTTCGACATCGTCGTCCTCGGCCGGAACGCTGCCGCTTCCATAGGCAATGACACCGGGCCGATGCACCTGATCGCCCCGACAGGCTGCCCGAGCTACGTCCTGTTTTCCCGGCACAGCAACCCTGTCCGCCACGCCCCGAAAGGCGCAAATGTCCGGACAATCCAGGTCAACGACCTAAAAGATTTGTCACCGGACGACGTCGCGGCGGAAATCAGCGAACTGTAAAGAAAATCATTCCGGGCAGTAAATATCGTGCAGCGTATGCAGGATCGCCTTGGTCGCCTGATCGTGCATAGAATAATAAATCGTCTGCGCATCGCGGCGCGTATTCACCAGGCGGTCCTTACGCAGCCGGGCCAGGTGCTGGGACAGGGCCGACTGGCTCAGCCCGACAATCTGTTCAAGCTCGCTGACGCTTTTTTCCCCTTTATACAGGGCGCACATAATCATCAACCGGCGTTCATTCGAAAGGGCTTTCAGGAGATTAACCGCAACCTCAATATTCTCTTCGACTTCAGTAACGTCCATCAATTCCATTTTCGCAAATCACTATTCCTTAAACGGTGCGCTCCCTACTCAACCCGCGCTTTTCATAAAAAATATTTTTTAAATATTATAGCATCTTAACAAAATGAGACGCAGCTATGCGTTTCTATTATACCTTGGTCTAGCTATATTCCCTAATTTGGTCAAGGGAAATGCGACAGACCCGGCTCATTCCTTTACGTCTGTTGCCGGTTTTGCTGGTAATTTGGTAAAAAATTTCAACGAGAGCCAATGCGGCAATATTCCGAAAAATCCGGCCATCAGGTACATCGGTAACGGGAAAGCGATTCGGCCCCGGTTCTTGTGCAAAGCCTTAACAATGATCGCGGCACAGCGCGTATCATCCATCATAAACGGCATCGGGTAATCATTCACCGCCGTCAAAGGCGTACGGATAAACCCGGGACAGATCACATTGATTTTAACCCCGTCCCGCGCATAAGCCCCGCGCAGCGCCTCGCCGTAAAACCGGACCGCCCCCTTACTCGCGCTATAAGCAGGCGCCCCCGGCCAGCCGCTAAATGATGCCAGCGAACTCATCAATGCGACCTGCCCGCACCCGCGCGCTTTCATGCGCGGCAGGATCGGCTCGGCCGTGTTCAGAACCCCGGTTAAATTGATATCAAAAATCCGCCGGACCTGGCTGCCGCTTTCCCCGTCCGGGCCGCCCATCCCGCCGGACACGCCCGCATTCGCAATCACCAGATCCAAAGGAAAACGCGTATCCACATCGATAACCATCGCGGCCATGGCGGCCCGGTCCGTCACATCGACGATAATATCTTCGGCCTCCGCCCCGGCGGCCCGGCAGTCAGCCGCGACACTGGAGAGCCGCTGCGCATTGCGCCCGGTTAAAAACAGCCGTACGCCCGGCGCCGCATAAGCCCGCGCGAGTGCCGCACCAATCCCGCTGGATGCGCCGGTAATCAGGATATTTCTGGGAAGATCGGCAGACATTGCAGGCTTCAGGCCGCCTGGTCGCGCGCGGCGCGGTACCGGGCAAAAGCGGCATCAAACTCCGCCATCACCTCTTCCTGCGTTTTATGGGAGGTATTCAGGACAAGATCAAAATTCGAATCATCGCCGATATTGACCCCGTATAAAGTCTGATACCGGGTGATTTCACTTTCGCGGCGGCGCTCGACCTCTTTCATCGCCGTGTCCATATCCGGGAATTTATCATCCCAGCTGCGGGCACGTTCCTGATCGTTGAAAATCCGCTCGACCGCAACATCAAGATCGACCGCCAGCCGGATCTTCAGCGAGTCCTCGATAAAATGCCACGCCATCCGGGAATCGAGCACCAGGTGCTGGCCTTCATCATTCAGGCCTTTAATGTAATCATCAACCTTGCGGTCGATCTCCTGCTGAGTTTCGGCAAGCTCATTCAGTTCGGCAACCGAGATTCCTTTTTCCCTGGCCAGCTCACGAAAAATATTCCCGGTGGTAATCAGGTGATACCCCGTATGCGCCGCGACATTACGGGCAAACGTCGTTTTGCCGCTGCCCGGATCGCCGGTGATGGTAATGCGATAAAAATTCTGCTCTGCCATGCCTTTTTATAAGGGGCGAACGCAGCAGGGTCAAGCCGTGCAAAACGCTCTATGCAGGATTTTTATCCCCCAGGCGAACACCCTGCCGCCCGCGCCAGCGCGATAAAAGAATCCAGCGCCACCGTTTCCGCCCGCTGTTCCGGATCCAGCCCGCAAGCCTCAAAATACGGCGCATAGGCCTTCAGGCTGGAGCGCAGCATTTTGCGCCGCTGCCCGAACGCAGCCGCCGTGACCTGTTCGACGGCTTCAAACGCGGGCGCATCAGCAGGCAGGACTTTCGGGACAAACCGCACCACCGCGGAACTGACTTTCGGCGGCGGGGTAAAAGCCTGCGGCGGTAACGGGTAAACGATCTCGGCAGCGCACAGCCACTGCACCAGTACCGCAAGCCGCCCGTAAGCCTTACCTCCGGGCTTCGCGACAATCCGCTCGGCCACTTCTTTCTGGAACATCAGCGTCATCCCGGCATAACAGCCCGGCTGCGTCCTGATCTGCCTAAGCCAGCCAACCAGCAGCGGCGTTGCGATATTATAAGGCAGATTGGCCACGATCCGCCGCGGCGCAGGCTGCCCCAGCGATAACAAATCCAGCGCCAGCGCGTCACCTTCGATCACCGTTAAGCGTCCTGCCGCGAAATCGACAAGCCCCTGCAAAGCGGCCACCGCGCGCGGATCAAATTCGATCGCGCTCACATGACTTGCCCCTTCCCGCAAAAGACTGCGTGTCAGGCCGCCCGGCCCCGGCCCGATTTCAAATACGCTATGCCCGGCAAGATCCCCGGCGCACCGCGCGATCTTGTCCGTTACATTCCTGTCGAGAAGAAAATTCTGGCCAAATTTTTTATCGGCCCGTAAATCATGCGCGGCGATGACATCGCGCAGCGGCGGCAGATCATCCCAGTCAGGATCAGACACGGTGCTCAATGAAAGCCTGCGTCTTCAGATCCATCAGGTAACGCTGCTGCATCCGGTCCAGCCGCTCAAAACCGAGTGATTGCATGACCTGTTCTGAAGAAGGAATATTCTCCGCGCTAATCAGCCGCTTTTTCCGCAGGTACAGAATATGAAAGCCCGCAAGCGAGCGGACAGGATTGCTCAAATCCCCTTCCTGCATCGTCGACAGGCGGCGGTCCAGCTCGTCCGGCAACTGGCCTTCCTGGACCCAGCCCATATCACCGCCCTTGCTCGCTCCGGCAGCCTGCGAAAACTGGCTGGCAACCTTGGTAAAAGGCGCGCGGCCTTCCAGCATTTCACGCGTCAGCTTATCGGCAAGCCGCTTCACATTGGCTTCATCCGCAGGCGTTTCTACGGGAAGGAAAATCTCGGACACCAGATATTCTGTTTTGCCTTCACTGCCCCGCAGCCGCTCAAGCACGGCCTCGACTTCGTTATCGGCGATCGCAATCTGCGGCCGGATCTCCGCCTGCACGACTTTCGACCAGGCAAGCTGGGCATGGATCTGGTCTTCAAGGGTTTTAATCGACACGCCGCCGCGCTTCAAAAGCCCGCGAAACTGTTCGGCTGACATCTGGTTCTGCGCTGCAAGCTGTGCAAACCCCTGTTCGATATCTTTCGGCTCCACCTCGATTTCAAGCCGGGCCGCTTCCTGCAACTGCAATTTTTCATCAATCAACACATTCATGATCTGCGGCCGCAACTTGTCACGGATATCGCTATTATCCGGCATACCGGCAGAGGCGATCACCAGCTTCATCCGATCGGCAAGATCGCTTTCGGAAATCGCGTCGGCATTCACAACCGCGACAATCGTTTCCATCCGGGGCGCGGCAGCCAGAACCGGCACGGACGACCCGGCGATGATCGCCACAGCCAAAACCAAAATACGATATACGATACTCATTCTTTCTTCCCTAACGCTAGGCATGGACCACAGCCATACAAAATCTACAGCCTCTATGCACGTTTTTTATCGTTTTTTTCCGCAAACACGCCGCCCGGCTTATACTGCACCAGATAAGAGGGCAGGATCTGCGCCATCCCCGTCGGCTGCACACCCATATCCAAAAGCCCCGGCAGATCGCCGCCCGGCACATTATCGGTCTTCAGGCTTTCCACCTGGTCACAGGTCAGCGGCGGCTGCGGCAATAACCCCAGGAACGCCGCCTTCACCTTGGCAACCCCGTACGGCAGGCGCACCAGCATCCGCGGCCTGTGGGTATAATAAAACAGCCGCTCATAAATCTCTTTAAAGCTCAGCACTTCCGGCCCTGCCAGCTCATAAATCTTGCCGCGCGGATCGAACGAAGCGCCGGGAACCGCCGTCACCGCGGCAATCACCGCATCGGCGACATCCCCGACAAAGACCGGCTGGAACTTTGTCGTGCCGCCGCCGATCAGCGGCAACATCGGCGCAAACTGCGCCAGCTGGGCAAAACGGTTAAAGAACGTATCATCCGGACCGAAAACGACACTGGGCCGCAAAATCACCGCTTCGGGAAACGCTTTGCGCACAGCCTGTTCGCCGGCAAGCTTGCTCGCCGCATAACGGGAGGTCGCCTTATCGACCCCAAGGGCGGAAATATGCACAAAGCACCCGGCCTTTTCTTTCTTGCAGGCCTTGGCAATCATCTGAGGTACGGCTTCATGGACAAAACTGAATTTCCGTTTGCCGCGTTCATATAAAATCCCGATACAGTTCACAACCGCATCCGATCCTTTGACCGCCGTCGCAATCGAAGCTTCATCATACCCGCAGGCAACCGGCACAACCTGCCCCGGCGTTCCGCAAGTCTTCAGCTCATAAGCCCGCTCCGGTACCCGCGTCGCCACTTTGACCGTATAGCCTTTGGCCGCCAGTTCACGGACAACCTGCGAACCGATAAATCCGGTGCCGCCGAACACTGTTGCGATTTTATGGGTCTTCATGATTACTGCCTTTTTCTTAAAACATGATCTCCAGAAGCCCAATATAATAAGGCAGGACAGACTGACAAGCCATATTCGAAATACGTATATACGCAAAAGAATCCTTTGCCGCAAAAACCTGAAAAACCAAAACTTTCTTGCATCACGCACCGCAGGCGGGTTATGTCTTAAAAAAACAAAAAGACTTAATAACAGGAGCTTTCATGACTGACCCGACCGAACCGGAAGGGCTTTTGCGGACATTCCGCGGCAAAACCCAGCCCTACCAGGATCTGGTAGACCGCTTCAAAGCCAATGTCGCTGCCGATATCCGCTCATTCTACAAAACCGTCCTGCTCAGCCAGAAAGCAGGCAAAGACCTGCATACCGCATATGCGGACTGCTTTGCCCGCGTCCGCGAAACCAACGCCCGCGCGCTGCCGCAAGCCCCGCTGGTCGATAAGCAGCTTTTCGCAACGCTGTGCTGCTATGGTCATATTGAACCGTTCATGGAATTCTTCGAAAAACTAAAAGATGTCGATCCGGTCGATCACAACACCCCGGACGGCGAAGACCGGATCACCCGGATGATCCTGCTGGATACCGGCGACTATATCCGCGCTTTTGCCGACTGGATTAATCAGGAAGACCGGTGGAAAGGCAAGGATGAAAGCGGCAAACCGCTGCTGCATAAAATCTTCCACGAAGACAATAATAATATTTTCCGCCTGCTGGCGCGCGAGCGGATCGGCCCGAAAGACTGGCCGGACGGCATCGCCCTGCATGAACGGATCAATGCGGCACTGGAAAAAGCATCCCTTGAAAAACAGGCCGACACCCACAATACCCAGCACCAGCGCCCGTCCGGGCCGCCCAAACTGAAGGTCGTTTAAGGCGCGCTCAACATTTCTCGACGAAACTATCCATCACGCGTTTTTTCCCGCCCCGATCAAACGCGATATCCAGTTTATGCCCGTCAATATTGATGATCGTCCCTTCGCCGAACTTGTCATGCGAAACCCGGTCACCGCGCGCAAAAACCTCGCCGGCGGCATTAATGACCTTGCGCTCGGTCGCCATGCGTACGGGCGGGCGTACGCCCGAGGAATCCCAATGCGAAGAGCGCCCCTGGTAAAGCCCGGTATCGGACTGCACCTCGACATGCCCCGGCGGCAACTCATCGACAAAGCGGGACGGGATCGCATTGATCCAGTTGCCGTACATCCGCCGGTTCGCGGCAAAGGAAATATAAGCCCGCTTGCGTGCGCGGGTAATCCCGACATAAGCAAGCCGCCGCTCTTCCTCCAGCCCGGACAGGCCGTTTTCATCCATCGTACGCTGTGAAGGAAACAGCCCCTCTTCCCAGCCAGGCAGGAACACCGCATCAAACTCCAGCCCCTTCGCCCCGTGCAGCGTCATAATCGTTGCCGCCTCGGCTTCATTGCCGTCACGGTTTTCCATCACCAGCGCGATATGCTCCAAAAATTCGGCCATGGAGACGAACTCTTCCATCCCGGCGACCAGCTCCTTAAGGTTCTCAACCCGCCCCGGCGCATCGACATCCTTGCTGCTTTGCCACATCGCCATATAACCGGATTCATCGAGCACCTGCCCGGCAAGGTCCGTATGTTTCATCGAGTCCAGCAGCGAGCGCCAGCGGGCAAAATCATCCATCAGCCGCCCTAGCGTTTCCTTGACCTTGGGCCGCAGCTCATCCGTCTGCGTCAAATCGCGGATCGATTCATGCAGGCTGATCCCCTTGCTGCGCCCGTACGCGTACAAGGTCTGCACCGTCGCATCGCCAAGCCCGCGCTTGGGCACATTGATGATTCGCTCCAGCGCCAGATCGTCCGACGGCTGCGCGATCACCCGCAAATAAGCCAGCGCGTCACGAATTTCCATCCGCTCATAAAAGCGCGGCCCGCCAATGACCCTGTAATGAATCCCGAGCTGGATAAACCGCTCTTCAAATTCGCGGGTCTGAAACCCCGCCCGCACCAGCACCGCGATCTGGTTTAAATTCCAGCCTTTATGCTGGAGCTGCTCGATCTCTTCCCCGACCCAGCGCGCCTCGGCTTCCCCGTCCCACAACCCGCGGACGATCAGTTTTTCGCCGTCTTCTTCGCTGGTAAACAGGTTCTTGCCCAGCCGGTCTTCATTCTTGGCGATCACACCGTTAGCCGCGGCAAGAATATGCCCGGTCGAGCGGTAATTCTGCTCCAGCCGGATAATGGCCGCGCCGGGAAAATCTTTTTCGAACTTTAATATGTTCCCGACTTCCGCCCCGCGCCAGCCATAGATCGACTGGTCGTCATCGCCGACGCAGCAAATATTGCTCGGCCCGCCTTCCGGCCCCCGCTGTGCAAGAAGCCGCAGCCATAAATACTGCGCGACATTGGTATCCTGATACTCATCGACCAGCAGATATTTAAACCGCCGGTGATAATCCGCCAGCACATCAGCATGGGCCGGGTTTTTAAAGATCGTAATCATGTGTAAAAGCAGATCGCCAAAATCGCAGGCATTCAGGGTTTTAAGTCGCTGCTGGTAAAGCCTGTAAAGCCCAACGAGCTGCCCGTTCGCCGCTTCCCCGCCCTCATCACTGTTCAGATCGGTCGGCAGCAACCCCTTATCCTTCCAGCGATCGATCATCGCGATCATCGCCTTGGGCGTCCATTTCTTGGTATCGATATTGGCCGCTTCCATGATCTGCTTTAAAAGCCGCGCCTGATCGTCCGGATCGAGAATCGTGAAATTGGAATCAAGCCCGACAAGATCGGCATGCCGCCGTAACATCCGCGCCGCCAGCGCATGAAACGTCCCCAGCCACCAGCCTTCGACCGGCGCGCCGCCCAGAAGCGCG
Source organism: Rhodospirillales bacterium (assembly GCA_020638155.1). Taxonomy (GTDB): domain Bacteria; phylum Pseudomonadota; class Alphaproteobacteria; order Micavibrionales; family Micavibrionaceae; genus UM-FILTER-47-13. The sequence goes on along the minus strand of JACKJB010000005.1, from coordinate 104,208 downwards.
CTGACCCGCTCTTTCATTTCCTGCGCCGCCTTATTGGTAAAAGTCACTGCCAGAATTTGAGGAGAAAAAGCCCGCCCGCTCTGCAGGATATGCGCAAGCCGTGTTGTCAGTGCCCGCGTCTTCCCGGTCCCGGCCCCGGCCAGCACCAGCACCGGCCCATCAAGAGTCTCCACCGCCTCACGCTGGGGCGGGTTAAGGTCGCGCAGATAAGGCGCCTCTTGTGATAAGGATTCGGCCATATGCATGATTATAGATAAAGGCGAAGTGCCCTAAAAGGCAAGGGGAGGATAAGAGATCAGGCTTCTTTTTTCTTTTTCTTGCCCGGCGTCGGGGCGGCGGCGACCTGGTTCCGGCCGTTATGTTTTGCAGTATAGAGTGCCGCATCGGCGCGCTCGATCAGCTCGCGGATATCTTCGCCCTTATTAAACTCAGCCGCGCCGACCGACATCGTAATCCGGCTCAGCTTTTCCCCGGTTCCCCGGTTAATCACATCTTTGGAGGCCACAGCCTTGCGCAGCGCATCGCCCACGGTGACCGCAGCCTGCAAAGGCGTATCGGGAAGAATAATCGCAAATTCCTCACCGCCGTAACGCGCCGCCACATCGCGGCCCTTCACCCCGTCAGTCAGCGTACGGGCGACAAGCCGCAAAACCTGGTCGCCGATCTGGTGGCCGAAATTATCATTGAAACTTTTAAAATGATCGATATCGACCATCAGCAAAGAGAAAACATCGCCGCTTTCTGCCGCTGCCGCGGCAATCCGTTTAATCTCGGCATCGAATGCCTTGCGATTTGATAATCCGGTCAGGCCGTCAGTCAGCGCCTCCTTGCGGACATTTTCAAGATCGCGCTGCAGTTCTTCCATCACCAGGGACGATTTATCCAGCTGCTCTTCCAGCTTCTGGTTCTGGCTTATCATATTCTGGGTATCGTTCATGACCGTTTGGAGAATATTTTTCAACTTCGCCGGATCGTCCACGCCCTGGATCTGGCCGCTGACCCCGCCCAGCTTGGTGCTGTATTCGGTCGTCGCCGATTTGACGTCCTTAACGGCACCGGAAACGCTTTTCAGGGTCGTGTTAATCTGGTCGCCGGCCCGGCGTACCATATCTTCATCGCGCGCCTCGCTCAAAAATCTCTGATGCAGTTCCTTGCAGCGCTCATTGGTGATCTTCTGTTTATTGGCCACAAGAACATCCAGCGCCCGCGTCATTTCAGGACTTTGCCCGGAATAATACACATACCAAAGCTCGTAAATCTCAGGACTGGGCGCGAGCTTTTCTTTCTTGATTCGCGCCATCGCGGCAATCGCATATTCGCTGGCCTGATTTGTATCGTGAGTATATTGCACTTGGTAAAATTCCTTAAACGCTTAAGGCACTTTAGCAGCCCCCATATCATGACAAAAGCAAAAACAGACAGGAAGAACGCCCTTATTCCTGCTTCCGCTCTTAATATAATGCCGTAAAGGATATTAATTCAGCCTTAACGGCTTGAATTTTTTGATATTTTTATGGAAAAGATGTGTGTCATATCCACTTGGTTTTCACATCGATCTTTTCCTGCGGCGCACGCTCCAGCGCATCAAGCACCTCATCAATCCTGTTAATAACCGTTAAGTACTCGCGGTCCGCAGGCCGGGCAAAGCCCTGAGTAATAATATTATCAACCAGCGCCAGCAGCGAATCCCAATATCCGTCCAGATTCACAATAATGATCGGCTTGTCATGCAGGCCCAGCTGCCACCAGGTAAAGATCTCGAAAAACTCATCCATCGTCCCAAGACCGCCGGGCAGGATGATAAACGCATCGGCGCGGTCAACCATCATCTGCTTACGCTCATGCATCGTTTCCACGACATGAAGCTCGGTCAGCCCGCTATGCGCAATCTCTTTCTCGGCGATATGTTCCGGGATAATCCCGATCACCGTACCGCCATGTTCCATCGTCGCATCGGAAACCAGCCCCATCAGGCCGACTCGGCCCCCGCCGAACACAACCCGGATCCCGGCCTGCGCAAAAATTTCTCCAAGCGCACTGGCGGCCTGCTTAAATCCTTCCGCAACCTGCGCGGACGACCCGCAATAAACGCATACGCTCTTAATCTCACTCATAATCTTATTCTCCGGACGCGCTGATAAAGTTCAGCACATAACTTTTTTCATCCCAGCTGATCGATAAAGGCGTACACGTACGGTCGCTGATTTCCAGCATCTTGCAACCGTCCCCGGCCATCTTCTCTTCGTCATCAGCCTGCTCTGTCTTGCGGTCCTTGATATCGATCCGGATCGCCGGACGGCAGATATGCGGTGTATCAAGCTTTGGTGTCACCGGCAACCGTAAAAGCGCCGCCTTGGGCCGCCCCGTCGGCGGGTTCTCGGAAATCGCGACCACAACCTCGATATCCTGCCGCTGCGCTTCACTGACAGCATCTTTCTCAATAACAACTTCCTGTGTCTGCGCCACCGACAGACCCGTCATAACCTGCTCATCATGGCCGTCACAATCAAGATCGGCGCTCTTCCATTCGCCGTAGCGCCAGAAAATCTGTGGATGGTCATGGGCCAGCGCATTCATCCAGCGCGGCTGCGCACTGAACTCGCGTGGCTCTTCCTGTGCTTCCCGCGACTGTACGGCTTCCAGCAGCGCCACCCGGCGGTCCGTCATCGCCGTCAGGCAGGACAGCTCGTAAACCCTTTTCAGCGAAGCCGTCTCCGTCAAAGACGCTTCCCACGCACACTGCGCGTTACGATACGGAATCCAGTTTTTCTGCGCATCATTCAACAAAGCCTTGGTTTCATCGCTTTGCCCGGCAGCGATATCGGTAAAAACATCGTTGAGTTTTTTCTGAACATCCTGGTTATGGCGGTTAATACAATCCAGTGTATCCGCCGTACTGTCCGCGCGGTCGCAATAACCCATATGCCGCTGTGAAAAGGCCGGCGGCCCGTTAAAGGTCGCGGCGAAAGCAAGAACACAAAAAGATAAAACAACCAGAAAATAGCGCATCGTATATTTTAGAAATCAGTTATGGGCCGACCGCAGCCGGTCGGGCCGGGATGAAAGATAGTTTTATCATAACGGATAAAAGCGCCGCGGAACAGGGGAGAAACTTTTAAAACGCCCGAAATTCTAACCCATCATTTTCGCGCCGCTGGTCAGCACGAACGGCTGCTCGCGCAGGGCCGGATTATCGCTGGTCAGATTAGCCATCTGGTCACCGCTGGCCTTCAACGCTTCTGCCGGGATCTCTTTGACATCGTTCAGATCGGTAACCTGCAGCGGACCCTGCTTCCAGCTTTCGAAAGCCTGACGGGCTTCGCGCGTGTCGTGCTTCCACTGGGCAAGCTGATCCTGGATATCGCGAATCTCTTCAACATCAAACTCACCCGGCTTGCACTCAAAACCCGGTTCGACGATATGATTGATATTCCCCATCAGGTCGGGCGGTGCCACAGCGACCGTTTGCTGCGGCTGCATGATATCGCTGCGCGGCACTGCCGAAGCCGAAGCGCCATACCCGGCATCGCTTTCAAGCCTCGAGCCGCTATTGGCCGACTCGGTAAAGGTCACAAAAGACCCCGCACCGCTCACCTCTTTCAAAAGCCCGCCAACCGCAGCCGCAATCGGCAGGATTGGCACGGCCACATTCAGCGCCAGTTTGGCTGCGCCCGCGCCGATACCCGGCCCGCCTTCGGCGGCGACTGCTTCAGGCTGCGCCCGATCCGGATCGCTTTGCGGATTCAGATCTTTGAATTGCTGCAGATTGGCTTCCAGCTTCTCAAGATTTTGCTCCTGCCCTTTAATCTGCGTATCAAGGCGCTGCGCCCCGGTTCCGCTGGCCGTGAAAGTCTGGCCGGATGTGGCATGCTGCAACGGCCTGTTCGCGCTCATAGCACGGTCGAAACTTTGCTGGAGGTTAAGACCCGCCTGCTGCGCCGGGGTCGGCTGCGCGGCCTGCGGCCCGCTATTCATGCCGCTTTCCTGTACCGGATCTTTAAACCCGCTGCGCATACGGTCCATCAGCACCTCGATCGGGTCAACATCATCCAGCCCGCCTGCGCCGTCATTCAGATCGGCAAAAACGTCGTCCGGCGTCATGTCTACACGCGCACTCTGCGTGTAAAAACCTTCGCCTTCACTGGCCAATGGGTTGAACTGGTCTACAAAAGACATTTCCGATACACCCGCACTACGTTCCGCCCCCTTCAAAAAGGGCGCTCTTATATTATCGTTATAAAAGGATGCTATCACCGCCAAGGTTAAGAATCCTTTACCACCATTAATATTATAGCTTGAATGCATCATAATTTACAAATTTATGTCAAAACATAATGCTTTGATAAATAACAATAATTATAGCGATTATCCGCTCAGTTCATTTTTAACGGCCGGTAACTCAGCGCTTCGGCCACATGGTCTTTTCCGACCGTCTCCGCTCCCGCCAGATCGGCGATCGTGCGCGCCACGCGCAGCAGCCTGTAATAGGCACGGGCGGAGAGCTTAAGCTTTTCTGCCGCGCTTTTCAATAATTCACTACTATCAGATTGTAAAACAACGATTTTCTCTAAATCGTCCGCCGGTAAAAACGCGTTCAAAACCGGCAAATCCCCGGCGCCCGCCCCCATCCGCGCCTGCTGGACCTGCTGTGCCCGCATCACCCGCGCCCGCACGGTTTGTGAAGACTCGCCGTCCTGCGGCCCGGTAATATCGGCAATCGACACTGCCGGGACTTCAACCCGCAAATCAATCCGGTCCAAAAGCGGCCCGGACAGCTTGGCCTGGTAATCCACCGCGCAGCGCGGCGCGCGCGTACACTCTAAATCCGGATCACCGAGATTACCGCAGCGGCACGGATTCATCGCCGCGATCAGCTGGAATCGTGCCGGGTACGTGACATGCTGGTTCACCCGCGCCACCAGCGCCCGCCCGCTTTCCAGCGGCTGGCGCAGCGCTTCGAGCGTCCCGCGCGCAAATTCCGGCAATTCATCCAAAAACAGTACCCCGCGATGCGCAAGCGAGATTTCCCCCGGCTTCGCCTTCTGCCCGCCGCCGATCAGCGCCGGCAGTGAAGCCGAATGATGCGGATCGCGAAACGGCCGGGTTTTCATCAGCCCGCCCTCCGGCAGCGTCCCGGCCAGCGAATGGATCATTGACACTTCAAGCGCTTCGGCGGGTGAAAGCGGCGGTAAAATCCCCGGCAGGCACGACGCCAACATCGATTTCCCCGAACCCGGCGGCCCGCTCATAAGCATGTTATGCCCGCCCGCCGCCGCGATCTCCAGCGCCCGCTTGGCGGTTTCCTGCCCCCGTACGTCCGCAAGATCCGGCACACGTACAGGGCTTGACTCGTCCGATGCCAGCGCCGCTTCGGGCCGCCCGAGCACCTGCGTCCCTTTCATATGGTTGATAAGCTGCAATAGATCCCGCGGTGCCAAGATATCCAGATCCCCGGCCCACGCAGCCTCCCCGCCACAAGCAGCCGGGCAGATCAGCCCGTTATCATTGCCCGCCGCATGCATCGCTGCCGGAAGCACCCCGGCCACCGGGCGGATCGCCGCATCCAGCGATAATTCCCCCAGCACGACACAGCGCGCCAGCTCCTCTTTGGGTAAAATCTCCATCGCCGCCAGCAGCCCCAGCGCAATCGGCAAATCATAATGACTGCCTTCCTTGGCCACATCGGCAGGCGCCAGATTGACCGTCAGCCGTTTCGGCGGCAACGCAATCCCCAGCGCATGCAACGCCGCCCGTACCCGCTCCTTACTTTCCGCCACCGCCTTATCTGGCAAACCGACAATGGTGAAGGCAGGCATCCCGTTACTGATCTGCACCTGTACGTCCACATTCTGAACGTCTACGCCTTGAAAGGCGACCGTATTAACCCGTGCGACCACGCGAAATATTCCCCTTTTGTTCTCAAGGGGTATTTTATGGCATAAATAAAGAGGAAAAGAAAGATTAGATAACCGGTTTTATTGTAACTGAACTCACACCGGCTTTATTTAAATCATCTGCCGTTTTTTCAACAGTTTGCTCTTCCGGCGGCATTACGATGCGGGCTATGGTGAATGGCAGGAAAAATGCCTGCCCTCTTACTGGCATAACGATACATCCCGCTATGGATCACCCCTGGCGGACATCGTTGAAAACCCCGCTTTTGATCGGCACAACACGCATTTTGATTGCCTTATCGAATTTAACAGTCCTGCCGATCCGAGAGACAACAGCAGGATCATAACCATTATGGCGACAGAAAAATTCGCCCAAACACAGGAATTTCAAACGTTCCTGCACAAAGCGTCCCCGTGGATTACACAAACCACACCGGGCATCTCACTCACTTTAAACCGACCTTAAACTGCATCCCGGCGATAGAGCAATCAAGATGCCGCCGCCCTTCATCCTCATCACAGATCACCGGCGCTTCCGGCTGCTCCCCGGGATTAAGTTTGAACATATTGATATAAACCGCATCTAAAAAGAACTCGACCGCGCTTCTTTTGGGAACGCGCCCGTCATTGGCTTTGGCGATAATATTAAAGATCGTTTTTATATCGGTTTCCCGTACATCGCTCATTTTCGGCCTCTCTTGCCCGAGTCTTTTTCTTTTCTCTTGTCAGTCCGAAAGCCTGTAAAGGCCACTACGGCATAAACTTCCCGGCCTGGGAAAACGGCAGCACCTTATCGCCGTAACCCTGCAAATATAATTTCCCCTGCACACTATAAGACGGGCTAAAAGCCGGGTTATTTTGCAGCTGGCCGATCTGGCGCAGCCAGTCGAGCGGACTGCTGGCCACCGTCACCTTGACCAGCTCTTCACCAAGGGCCGGAATACGCACCGCGTCATCACTGACCCCGCGCGCAAATTCCTGCTCGTTTAAGCTGATTGCATAGCTGATCCCTTTGACCGGTAAAACGGCATCGTTCGGATTCTGAACGCGCAGCGTCACATCATAGCGCTGCTCAAACAAAGTCATATCCCCGGCAGGCGCAATATTGGCAAGTGTTACATTTGGCGGCTCCAGAGTATCAGGGTTAGTGACACAAGCGCTTAACCACAGGCACATCATCAAAACAAAAACCGGGCGAAAATCAGAAAGCCGCATCATCTGCACTCCTTATAAATCCACATAACAGGCACTAACTTAGTCCATGACGGCGGCTTCAACAACCCGCCAGCCCCTTGAATTTCCATAGTAATTGGTAAAATTCTTTACTTCGTTAAGGGGATTTTCATTCCTGCCGGTTAAAAATGAAGCTGTAACGATCAAAAAAAGATCGAACAGGAAATATTACGTGTGTGGGACAAAGAACGAATAAAGGACGGTAAGGGCAATGTTTAATCCTCTAAGCAACCAGGATCTGGCGCGGCTCCATGCAAAATTCGTGGTGCCGATCGTCGTCGACCATATGCTGCATGATGAAGAGCAGCTCGATGAAGTGGCGGAACACGCCATGAATGAAATTCTATTCGATCTTTGCCCGGACACGGCGCTACTCTGCATCGCCATGTGCGCGCGGCATGTCGCGCGGGCGACCGATCACCTGCTCATCAGCAAATCTCTGGAGGCGCAGGCCACCCAGATTATCGAGGAATACGGCCCGCTTTGGTTAATGCACGAAGCTAACCCAGCTTCTATGGACGGCGAGTCGATCCGCGAACTTCTGTGCTTTATCCCTGAAGACCTTGAGGCGCTGCGCGACCTGCTCGAAGCCACGATGAGCGAGCTGGAAGAAGATCACTGCGTCGCCGCAATCCTGTGCGATATCCTGAGCCTGCAAGCCGATCATCACCGCGATATGGCTGAACTGGAACTGGATCACCTCAACATCCCGGCCCAAAGCCGCGAACTGGTAGAACAGGCAAAATCATACGGCGATAACGTCGTGGCATTTCCTGTGATCCAGCGGGGGGCCCGCCAGCTCAGGCCTTAAGGGCGTTTGCTATCATATAAATGAACTGCAACGAAACGTTCATGACCCAAACTGCGCGACAGCAGCAAATCCATATTGCCGTCTTCATAAATATGGTTGGGGAATGGAACATCAAGACGCTTGGCCTCATCACGAATAGCACGTGTAACGATATCCTGGAAAACCCGCCGCAAAGGCTCTGTCACATGAATAGACGGCCATATGCTGTTAACGCCCGTGGCATGTTGTTGCCCCGTCGCCGCAATCACCGCTTCCAATGGCATTTCAACGGCATTCCAGGCTGCGGTGCAGAACGCGCTCTCTAAATCCGGCAAACCCGGAAAATGTGAAATCTGCGCACGACGTTGCGTTTGTGATACTTCCTCAAAAACAGGCATGGCGGTCTCCTTCATAACCAAGATATTTTTTAGATTGGCCATAGCTACATGATTTACATAAATTTATCAAGAAAATTGAAGGACGGGCCGCCGACTTCACGCCGCTTCGCTGCGGGCAAGCATGGGGCCCAGCTTCTTCCCGCCCAGCAAATGCACATGAAAATGAGGCACTTCCTGGCCGCCGTTGATCCCGGTATTGGCTATCGTGCGAAAACCGGCGGACGGTAAATCCTTATCTGCGGCGATTTGTGCCACCGCGCGCCAGAACGCGGCAATCTCTTCGGCACTGCCCTGCGCCCCGAAATCAGCCACCGAAACATACTTCCCTTTGGGGATCACCAATATATGCACCGGGGCCTGCGGGCTGATATCGTTGAAGGCCAAAACATGATCATCCTCATACACCGTATCGTTGGGAATGTCGCCGCGTAAAATTTTTGCGAATATATTGTTGTCATCATAGCTGGTCATAAAGTATCCTCCGGTCCGTAAAGCATTACCGAAGCAAAGTGTAATCAAAGGAATGGATAATGCCAAGCATGGTCCTGACAGTATTAAAAGCCAAAATCCACCGCGCCACCGTAACGCAGTGCGATCTTGATTATGAAGGGTCGATCACCGTCGATCAGGATCTGCTCGACCGCTCCGGCATCCTGCCCTATGAACAGGTTGATGTACTGAATATTAATAACGGTGCGCGCTTTACCACCTATGCCATTACCGGTGAGCGCGGCTCCGGCATGATCGGCGTCAACGGCGCGGCCGCGCGGCTGTGCCAGGCACGGGATAAAGTCATCATCTGTGCTTACGGCCAGCTGGAACAGGAATATGCCCGTAATTACAAACCGACCGTGCTGACGATGAATGACGATAACACCGTCAAATCCATTTACTAAAAATATCCCCTGAATCAAACAAAGAGCCACAGCAAAACTGAGGCTCTCTGGTTACACACGTAAATAATAAGAGAATTATTTGCCAAGTGTCGGCTTGCTGGTAACAACAGCACCAGTATCGCCGGGCTTAACAATTGTTTCTTTTGTTTCTTCAACCATTGACGGTTTTTCAAAACCAAGACCCATGTGTCTCTCTCCTGTTTGTGTTTTCACAATCATCCCTCATGGAATGTACAGACGACTCTAAGCGAGAATCATTCGCAGAGTCAAGTTTAAGCCTGAAAACAATACAAATCACGGTGTCTGCGCGATCGCCTGCGGATCTATGACCTTGTAATAATAGCGCCCCTTGATAACCTGATTATCGACACGGGCATAATAAGGGTGAGACCCGAAATGGACATAGCCCATACTTTCATAAAGCCTGATTGCGCCATCCATCGTTTCGCGCACATCAAGATTAATCACCGAATACCCTTCTTCCAGCGCCTTCTTCTCGACCGCCTCGACAAGCTTGCGGGCAAGGCCGTGCTTGCGGGCCCATGGTGCCAGGAAGTTCGTCGTCAGGGTCACGGCAAAACTTTGCGCCTCATTATTGCGCGGCGGCGTAATCAACTGCGCCGTCCCGCAGATCGCGCCATCAAGCCGGGCAACAAACAGCATCCGCGCCGGCATCGTTAAAACGCCCTTCCAGTATCTTTCCAGTATATCGCGCGCCGGCAGCTTCACCCAGCCAAAGCCGCCACCGGCTCGGATCGCTTCATCAGTTGCATCGCACAAATCATTCAAGTCCGCCGGGGATAGTTCGCTGACATATTCGACGACGGCCTCAGGTTTTACGGGCAGTCTCTGGCTCTGGTCGTTCATCGCACATTTCCCTTCCATAGCTCCCTGTGTTTGCGCACCGGTTTTTTTGCGGTGCTTTTTATTTTCTCTTATACTTTAAAGATAACCGTTCCCTTCTTCTATTCAACCACTAAATTATGAAGAAAATAACAAGCATCCCCTTTATTTTATGCGGCTGCGCAGCAAATCCAGCACAAACAACACCATAACAACATTGCCAAAGCGGTGCGATTCGCTACACTGGTATAATCTTAAATCCGGATATCTTTCCATGCGCCTGACCTTTCTGATACTCCTTGCCATCTCACTGCTGCCGTTAACCGGCTGTTCCCGCTATGTGACCAAGACCGATTACAAACCCGCCGCCGAAATTCCTTATGACGCATCCCCTACACCAATTCTATTCAGTGACGTCGAATTAATTCTTCCCGTTGGAACCGATGTCGGCTTTGAATCAGACGGCGGCCGCTTTTGCGGCTGGCCACGCTACCCGGTCAGCCGGACCGTGCTGCGCGATGCGGTCGATACCAAATATATCCGCCAGACCTTCCATGACGCGCTCGAAGCACAGGGCTATGATGTTGTCGGCAGTCTTGATATCGCCTATGACCTGGAAGACGAAGAAGCCCGCGCCGAATATTCCATCACCGCCAAAATCAAAAATGTCGAACTGGAAATGTGTCACAAGGAACCGGACAATTTCCTGATCTTCTTCACCACCCGCCGCGGCACCGAAGGCGAATTTTACATGGATGTCGAATGGTCGGTTTATGACGCGCTGCGCCGGACCGTCGTTTATAAAACCAAAACATCCGGCTACACCAAACGCCGCAGCCCGGACCAGGAAGGCTTAACGCTGATGCTGACCGATGCCTTCGAAATGGCGGCGCATAACCTGGGCACCGATCCTGATTTTTACGATCTCATCGTCGGTGGCGTGCGTCCTGAAAACTGGAAACGCCAGCGCTTTGACAAACAGGCCGAAAACCGCAAAACCATGTACGACCCGCAGGAACAGGTGAGCCTGCCCGCGCAGTCTTTATCCAAAGAACCTTTCACCAAGAACATCGATCACAAACGTAAAGCCGCCGTCATGGTCCAGAAACTCGGCCACGGCTCCGGCTTTTTCATTACCCCGCAAGGTCATATCCTGACTACCGCGGATGCCGTCGGCGATGGTGCCCGCACCCGGATCGTCACCGCAAACGGCAAAGATAAACTCACTGCAGAGATACTGCGTGTCGACAAAGTCCGTAACGTCGCCTTGCTGCGTCTTGAAGAGATTCCGGACAATCTGAAGATCGTAACCCTGCCGGTCCGCACAGAATGGCCCGGCGTCGGAGAAGACGTTTACCTGATCGGCGTCCCCAAAGATTTTCGCAAAATGCAGGATACGCTAACCAAAGGCATCATCAGTGCGCATCGTAAGAATATGAAATTCAACGGCGTCAAACAAAACTATATTCAGGCCGATGTTGAAACGCAGAAAGGCGGCGCAGGCGGACCGCTTATTGATGAAAATGGAAATATCGTCGGTCTTGCCGTCGGCTATTACAGCGGCCCGGAAGAAACAGCCATCGGCCTGAACTATTTCGTCCCGATCGCCGAAGCCCTTAAGGCGCTGGACATAGAATCACCGTAACCAAACCTTCCCTCACACATACGGAACTGGCCCAAACGGAACAGAACGGGGCTGCGCATGCGCCATTTCCCATTCAAGGCCCGATTTTTCAAGATCGCCGATAAAATGCACCGCCGCGCTTGTCGCCGCGGCGGCGCTGGAGGCAACACTGGTGACAAAATCCATCGCCGCATCTTTCAGGCTGACCGTGCCCGGCGGCGAGTCGATTATTTTTTCCCCGACCTCGGCAGCCGCAATCATCGCCGTCATCTCAAGCTCGATCCCTTCCGCGACCGTCAGGCCGCTTTCAAGCGCGCAGGTCGCAAGATCGCGCCGCATCTCAAGCTTGGTCTCGGCAGACGCCTCACGTAAATGTAAAAGCCCTTCACCGGCCAGCTGCGTATCCCGGCCAAATTCAATCCATTCATCCCGCACCTTATCCCGAAAAGCCGTGACAAGATCCGTCACCCGGTCAATACCCTGGTGCCATGCAGTCCTGATCCCCGATGCGGCATCGGAAAAAAGCACATGAAGCCTGTCCTGTAGTCTGTCGATCGTCGCGGATGCGGCGCTTAAATGCATATAGTTCTCCCTGTCGTCCGATTTTTCTTAATTATGAAACTTATTATATTTAAAATGACATTTTTTGCAATATAAATTCACAAAACACTGTTATTTTTATTCGATTATTGCCACTCTTGACAAATCCACCGGAAGCCCGCATGTCATAAGCGGTAAAAATCAAAAAGGAACGATCATGAGCGAGCGCACATCAGATTTCCCCGGCTGGCATGCCACAACCATCCTGGCCGTTCGCAAAGGCGAAGACGTCGTTATTGCGGGCGACGGACAGGTCAGTATGGGATCGACCGTGCTGAAATCAAACGCCCGCAAAGTCCGCCGCCTTGGCAAAGGCAATATCATCGCCGGATTTGCCGGGGCGACTGCCGACGCCTTTACGCTGTTCGAACGGCTCGAATCAAAACTCGAAGCCCATCCCGGCCAGCTGACCCGCGCCTGCGTCGAGTTGGCCAAAGACTGGCGCACCGATAAATATCTGCGCCGTCTCGAAGCGCTGATGGCGGTCTGCGATAAGGAAACCTCGCTGATCCTGACCGGAACCGGCGATGTAGTCGAACCCGAAGACGGCATCATCGGCATCGGCTCCGGCGGCAATTACGCCCTCGCCGCCGCCCGCGCACTCTATGACCGCAAGGACATGAGCGCCGAAGACATCGCCCGCAAAGCCATGCAGATCGCCGGGGAAATTTGCGTTTATACAAACGATAATGTAGTACTCGAAAAATTATAAATTAAGCGGGGAAAGGCTACGGCTATGGCGAATTTTACTGAGGTCGCAAAACAGGGCGACTCATCATACATGATCGATACCGATAATATCAGCGTCATCACTGAAATAGTGGATCACTTTAACACCAAGGGCAAAAATAGACAGCTTACATTTTCATCTTTTGATGAACACCATTTCCTGCAACTCACTGTTGAGCGCTCTGATATTGATGCCAATAAATGTGTAGAAGAGATCAGAAAAAAATCAGGTATTAACCTTATAGAGATCCCTTTTGTCTGGGGCGATGATGACATGGGGCGTTTCTTTGTAAACCCCACCGCCTTTAACTACATCATCACCAGCAAACCGTTTATTCCCGATGCAAAAACAGAAGAACATGCTGCCATACTTATGGGGATGGATGGATTTGGCATTGTTGAGAGTTATGAGGTCCCTGTCAAAAAAATCGAAGAGATTATCAACGCTGTAAAAGCGAGCGGCAAAGACCTGAAACAGATTAGCGCAGAACAGGCCACAAGCCGCTTTATTGAACCCGGCCCCGTTACTTACGATCCGCAGAAAATCTCACGGATTTATTCGAACGGCTATGATATCGACGTCATGTTCCAAAACGGCGGCCGTATCGATTTCCATCTCCCCGAGCGTCGAATCATGAATGAATTGCTTGATCGAAAATTTAACAACCTCCCCATAAACGAGCAGCCGGAACCCACAAAGCAATTCATGCAGACCCTGAGTAACAGGGGACGGAAGCTTGAAGAGAAATTTATACGCGGTCGCCTGCCGCGCGAATTTGCGCGGGCCATCGCTAAAGATGTGAAAGGCCTTGTGAAAGTAGGCGATCTCAGCAACGTTTTTTACACTAAGATGAACAATATTAGCTGGATTGCTCGTCACGATAAAACCTTATCAATTCATTATAAAAAGAACACGCCGGAAGGCCAGAGTTCCAATGAACAAGCTTTTGTTTATTTAAAAAGCGAAGAAAAAGCACAGGCGGCCCAGGAGAAGCTGCTAAAGCTGATCCCGTAAATCAGACATTCGAGTAAACCAGTTAGGCCAGGCTTTGTTCCGCCTGCCGCAGGGCATCGACACGCTTTTCAAAACAGTGCCCTGCCGGAACGGTCTTCAGAATTCCGTGCGACTTTAACGCCTTGAAAACCGGGTTGGTCGTCCCGCTGATAAAAACAGGGCAGCCGCGCTGCGTCATCTCTTCGATCATATCGGCCAGAGTCATCATGATACTGACATCCATCATCCGCGAATCCGTCAGGTCGATCACGGTGCTCCGGTAACTGTCATAAATATGATGCAGGCGGCTTGATAAATCCCGCGCCGTGCCAAAGCTGAGCGGCCCGGTAAAACGCAGCAATAAAATCCGCCCGTCCGCCGCATCCAGGATTTTTTGCTCCCGCGCTCCCAGCGCATGCCGCACTCCGCTTTTTCCGCCGGCGGACAGAAACTGCACGTCGTCAATCTGGTGCGTTGCAAGCCGCCGCGCCGTCACCAGACTTTCCATGATAACGCCGATAGCAACAGCCGTGATAAGATCGACGAAAACCGTCAGGATAAAGACCGTAAACATCACGATTACTGCCTGTCTGTCCGCACCCTTTAGCCCGGCACCGAATAAGCGGCGCAGGAACGGCCAGTCAATAATGTCCCACCCGACCTTGATCAAAATTCCAGCCAGAACGGCCCGGGGAATGTCTTCCACCAAAAATCCAAGCCCCAGAAGGCAGGCAAGAAGAAAAATCGCGTGAATCTGCCCGGAAAGCGGGGTGCGCCCCCCTGCGCGAATATTGACGACCGTACGCATTGTTGCGCCGGACCCCGGCAGGCCGCCGATTAATCCTGCCACAATATTGCCGATTCCCTGCCCGATTAACTCACGGTCTGATCTGTGCTGGGTACGGGTATAGTTATCAGCCACAAGAGATGTCAGCAAACTGTCAATCGACCCCAACATGGCCAGCATAATGGCAAATGAAAGCATTTTGGGCAGATCCGGCCATGAAAGCGCGGGGACTTTTATGTCGGGAAGACCTGCAGGCACAGGGCCAAGAACCGGCGCGCCCGGCAATAAGAAAACACCGAGCATTGTACCCAGAACAAGCGTTGCCAGCGGCGGCGGAACAGCCCTGCGCATTTTTTTGGGCAAGAACATCATAATGGATAACGAAAACAATCCGATCGCCAATGCCTGAATTTGCGGATGCGTGATCTCGTCAGGCAGAGTTTTCAAAAGATGCAAAAGATCACCCGTCCCGTCATAGCCAAGAAGCGGTGCCAGTTGCAGAATAATGATAATGACTCCGATACCGCTCATAAAACCGGAAATAACGGGATACGGCATATAGGTGATGTAATGTCCCAGTTTCATAACCCCGAACAAAATCTGGAATAAACCGCTGAGAATAACGACCGTAAAGGCCAGAGCCGGGTATCCCTGATAAGCGGCGAATATTGCAGCAGCCACAACGGTGATCGGCCCGGTGGGGCCGGAAATTTGTGATGGTGTGCCGCCTAGAATCGCTGCGAAAAATCCAAGCGCTATTGCCCCGTATAAACCGGCCAGAGGTCCGGCCCCGGACGCCACACCAAAAGCCAGCGCCAACGGCAAAGCGACAACCGCCGCCGTCAGACCGCCATACAGATCCCCTTTGATATTGGAAAAAAGATTCATAATCGGAACACCCTTTGAACCGAATCAGTGTAAGTCCGGCGGCATGGAAAAGTATATATAAAAATCACACGCGGTTTCTCACATCAAAAAAGCTTGATAAACCGCCCTTTAAGCCTATATACCTTGGCTATGAGTGAAGCAGCAAAGATCATGACCGAGCAAAGCACCGCCACCGAAGAGCCATCGTCGATTCCCGCCTTTTCCCCACGCGAAATCGTATCCGAACTTGACCGCTACATTATCGGACAGGCCGACGCCAAGCGCGCCGTTGCCATCGCGCTGCGCAACCGCTGGCGCCGCATGAATGTCGAGCCTGACCTGCAGGAAGAAATTTATCCGAAAAATATCCTGATGATCGGGCCGACAGGGGTCGGGAAAACCGAAATCGCCCGCCGCCTTGCCAAACTGGCGCAGGCCCCGTTTATCAAGGTCGAAGCCACCCGCTTTACCGAAGTCGGCTATGTCGGCAAGGATGTAGAATCGATCATTCGCGACCTGACCGAAGTCGCCATTCACATGATCCGTGAAAAGCAGCGCAAATCCGTCATGGCGCAGGCCGAAATCTACGCCGAAGAACGCGTGCTTGACGCGCTGGTCGGTGACAGCGCCGCCGAAGGCACAAGGGCAAGCTTCCGCGACAAACTCCGTAAGGGCGATCTGAACGGGCGCGAGATTGAAATCGAAGTCAAAGACCGCGCCGATGCGATGCCGAGCTTTGACATCCCCGGCATGCCCGGCGCGTCGATGAGTATGGTTAATATGGGCGATATTTTCGGCAAAGCCTTTGGCGAGAAGAAAAAGCGCAAAAAAATGAGCGTCGCGGACTCCTATGAAATCCTGATGCAGGATGAATCCGACAAGCTGCTCGACGAAGACAAGGTTATCGGCGACGCATTAGAGTTGGTACAGCAAAACGGCATCGTCTTCCTGGACGAGATCGACAAGATCGCCCACCGCCATGACGCCCATGGCGGCGATGTTTCCCGCGAAGGGGTCCAGCGCGATTTGCTGCCGCTGATCGAAGGCACGACCGTGACTACTAAATACGGTACTGTGAAAACCGATCACATTTTATTCGTCGCCTCCGGCGCGTTTCATTATGCCAAGCCGTCCGACCTGCTGGCGGAATTGCAGGGCCGCCTGCCGATCCGCGTCGAACTGCGCGCGCTGACCGAAGACGATTTCAAACGCATCCTGACCGAAACCGAAGCCAGCCTGCTGATCCAGTATAAAGCCCTGATGGAGACCGAAGGGGTGACACTGGAATTTGAAGATGACGCGGTTGATGAGATCGCCCGCATCGCCTTCCAGGTCAATGAAACGGTTGAAAATATCGGCGCCCGGCGCCTGCTGACCGTAATGGAAAAACTGCTGGACGATATCAGCTTCACCGCCGCCGACCGGAACGGCGAGACGGTCAAAATCACCGCAGACTATGTCCGCGATCAAGTTGCGGCGTTAGCGGAAAACGCCGACCTGTCCAAGTTCATCCTCTAATGTGTTAAAGACCGCACCTCCTATGTCGTAAAGCCAGTTGTGCCTCTCAATATTTTTCTTGTGTTTTCCATATTGCTTATGTTAAATATTAGGCCTTGTTAATAAACGGCTACTATAAAGGGTGTAAAAATGAATATTGCGGCGGCAAATGATGGTGCTCAGGCATACGAACCGGATAGCGTGCAGACATTATCTGACACGATGAAACGGGTATCAAAGGCAAAAATCCATCCGCTTGACAAAGTCATGCTCGCGGTGATCGCCCATAATCTGCAGGATGCTCTTAAAAAGCTTGATGAGCGCCGCCTGATTCAAGCTGTGAAATCCTACCGCACCGCCATGGAAGTGCGCGACCGGTTATTTTCGCAGCAGAATATGAAATCTACGCCGAACCGCCAGAAATCAGTCACGCTATTTTCTGCCGTCATTGACAGTCTGATTCACGACACCTCACAGGATAAAAACCGTGCCGAAGACCTACAGGAAATCGGCGCGCTGCACCGTGAATTTCAGGATTTCGAACAGCGGCTTCATCAGGCGGACACGGGCGACACACCCCATGTAACCAACAATTATCCTGTTTCCGACAATATGATTACAATCCAGTCCGCCGTTGAATGTGCCGCACCGGGGCAATGCCATCACTGGCAAGTGCCGTCCTTACAGAAAGTCTATGAAAAGATCATAACCCATAAAAATTATGGCGGAAACGCTGCAGATTTACTGCACTATTTGCGCCATGCCGACCTGCAGCTTCGCCTCACCCCGGAACAACCGGACGCAGAACAAACCGCAGACCTGCATCACAGTATTTATAATCTCAGCCAGAGTTTTGCCGGGAAGATTAATACGGCCCATAACCCTTTTGAGAAAAACTATTGGAAAAAACTGCACCGCGAAGTGAATCTGGGCCTGCAGGCACAGCTTTCTCGGGCGCATCCGGGCGAACTGAAACATTTAAAACAGGAACTTGCTGCCAATCAGAACAGCCCGCAAAGTTTCAGCTACAGCCCGGCCCCTTCGCCGCTCCACCGGGCATGGACCGCGATCAAAAAAGTTTTCGGTAGGTTGAATCTGGTCGAAACGTGGGAAAAGGCAAACCACCAACCGACCCTGCAGGAGATTATTGCTAAAGAACAGTCTCAGCAAAATCAGCCGACAATGGCGCTATAACACCCCTTGTTGACATAAACGATTATTCCGGTCTATGACTCCCTATAACAAAAATACAGGGAGCACTAAGATTATGCCGGTTAACATTAAAAAATTACTCGTCAAACCTGATAGCAAGGCTGCAAAAAAAGCGATTTCATTACATATCGCCACACCGCAAAGCTGGGAAAACCGGGATGAAAACGACCGGCTGGCACAGCTTGCCGCAGATTCCGGGTTCACGGGTCAGTCCGGACAAACACGCATTATATCCGGCAACAAGATTTTTATCGGGATCGATGATCTTGATAATATGTGGGCGCTGGCCGAAGCGGCAAAAGCGCTGCCGGCAGGCACGTTCCGCATCGACGAGACACCAGCCCCGCTCACAGCAAAGCAGGCCCATAAACTCTGCATGGGGTTTGCGCTCGAACAATATAAGTTTTCAGTAAAACGGGGAGCATTGCGCAGCACCCCTTCCGGCGCCGCACGTCTGGTCATCCCGCCTGTCGCCATGGAGAATTACACCGCCCTTAAAGCCGAACTTGAAGCGACATGGAAAACCCGCGACCTGATTAACGCGCCTGCGAACGTGCTCAATACCCGCGAACTGGCGCAGGAAGTCCTTGATCTTGCCGCAACATTCAACGCGCAGGCAAAATGCATCAACGGCAAAGCGCTTGAGAAAAAATTCCCGCTGATCCACGCCGTCGGCAAAGCATCAAGCAACCCGCCGCAGCTGGCTTATTTTTCGTGGAAAGGCGACGGCGCGGACCAGGAGTCACCAAACATCCTGCTGGTCGGCAAGGGCGTGACTTTTGATACCGGCGGTGTGCAGGTTAAACCCGGCACGTCGATGGAAGGTATGAAAAAAGATATGGGCGGCGCGGCAACGGCGCTCGGCCTTGCCCGCATAATCATGGCCAATAATCTGCCCGTACGCCTTCACGTAGCCATCCCGATCGCGGAAAATTCAATCTCGGCAAATGCCTTCCGCCCCAGCGATATCATCACGGCCCACGACGGCACCGAAGTTGAGATCGGCCATACCGATGCCGAAGGCCGCCTGATCCTTGCCGATGCGCTGGCCTTCGGCGCGAAAAAATGGCAGCCGGATCTGATTATCGACTTCGCCACCCTGACCGGGGCACAGCGCGTCGCAGACGGCACCGAGGTCGGCGGCATCTTCACCAACGACAAGGAAAACGGACGGCGGATGGAAGATATCGGCGAGCAGTGGAACGATGACCTGCAGCTTCACCATATGTTTGAAAAATACCGCTCGTATTTGCGCTCTTCCAATGGCGGGGAAATCAGCTCGCGCGCCTCATCCGGTCCCGGCGCAACCATGGCAGCCATGTTCCTGCAGCACTTCATCCGTGCGGCGAAAAATGCGGACTGGTTCCATTTCGACATTAACGGCGGCAACGTCTCATCCAAACCGGGACGGCCTGCCGGGGGTGAAGCCATGGGAATGCGGGCGGCATATCATTACATTAAAAAAGAATTTGATTTGTAAGCTGCTATAATGCTTTTCCTTTAACACTTTTGCTCTACAATCAATAACTAGGGTAAAAATAAAAAGGAACGGCTTTTAATGTTTGCGCACAATATCAGTATCACGCCGGTTGATGATAAGATCACCCTGACCTGCAACGGGCGCAAGATCGCCGAGACACAGCGTGCCTTAAAACTGCATGAGCCGCCCCTGATGCCGGTTTACTATATCCCGCGCGACGATATCGACATGAGCCTGCTGCGCCCCTCAACCCACAAAACCACCTGCCCGCACAAAGGCCAGGCCGTCTATTTCGACTTAAGCTGTGGTGAGGAAACGTTAGAGAATGTTGGCTGGAGCTATGAAAGCCCGAAAGATGACGTTGCCGACATCAAGGACTTCATCGCCTTTTTCGAATCCGTTGTTACAATCGAAGCCGAAGACCAATGACCCCGGCACCTCTATTCCTGGCTATCCTGATCCTGTTTATGGCGTCCCTCCCCGCCCATGCGCAAGACCCTGTTTTTACGCAACCCGTCGATTGCCGTCTCGGCACGGATTGCTGGATCGTCAATTATGTCGATACCGATCCGTCTGAAAATAATGCCCGGGATTTCACCTGCGGCCCGCTGACTTATGATGCGCATCACGGCACCGATTTCGGCATCGCCGACCAGGTAACGATGGAGATCGGCACCGACATTCTTGCCGCGGCGGACGGCACGATCCTGCGGGTTCGCGATGAAATCGAAGACAAGATGCCTACGGAAGATGAACGCAAAAAAATGCTCGAAGAAAACCGCGGCTGCGGCAATGGCGTTTTTATTGACCACGGTAATGGCTGGCAAACTATTTACTGTCACATGAAACAGGGCAGCGTCGTTGTGAAACCCGGCCAAAAAGTAAAAGCCGGAACACCGCTCGGCGAAATCGGCCAGTCAGGGATCGCCGAATTCCCGCACCTGCATTTCGGTGTCTTTTTTGAAAACAGCACGATCGATCCGTTCACCGGCCTTGATGACTCCAAAGGCTGCGGCAACACCGGCACATCGATGTGGCAGGATGATGAGGCGATCACCTACAGCCCGGTATCCATTTACGCCTCCGGCTTCAAAGACGGCGCGCCCGATTTCGATGCCATTAAAATCGATAGCGCGAGCAAGGATATTATCGCTTCTTCCGCAAACGCCCTGACTTTCTGGGTCGCGATGTACGGCGTCGCAAAGGACGATCAGATCGCGATCGAAATTCGCAAACCGGACGGCACAATCTTCGCCCGCCAGAACATCACCCAGCCCAAAGACCGGGCCCGGCAGTTTTATTTCATCGGTCGCAAAATTAATGAAGACGGCTTAGCCCCCGGCACCTACACGGGCCATATCCGCCTGACCAGAAAACAAAGCGGCACAGAAGACCTGGTCCGCGAACAAAGCCGCACCGTCAGAATAAGATAATCACCGCCGCCGGCGCAGCAGGATATAGATCGCCCCTTCGCCGCCATGCTGCGGCCGGGCCTGTGCGAATTGCAAGACAATTTCCGCCAGCGGCGCTTCATTCAGCCAGCCCGGCACAGCCTGCCGCAACACGCCCTTGCTTTCATCGCCCCGGCTGCGCCCGCCTTTACCGGTAATCAGCAAAATATGCCGCAGCCCTCTTTGATAGGACCGTAACACGAATTCCCGCACCGCCAGATGCGCCTGCGCCCGGTTCATACCATGGAGATCAAGCCGTGCTTCGATCTCCATCTGCCCCCGCCGCAGCCGTAAATCGGTCCGGCGGTCCAGATCCCGGGCCTTTTCCTCCCTAATGATGGAATCCGGCACAGGCCGCGCCGCGCAGGAAAGCTTTTCGCCTTTAGGAGTGCTTTTTTTGCGACGAGGAGGCTTTTTCTCCTGGACTTCACGCCCGGAAAGCGGCTCTATATCACGTGTAACATAAGACCACAGCGCCTCTTCGTCTTCTTCTCCCTCACCATCAGAACCGGAAATCATGCGCGGCCACCCCTTAAAACACTGCCTTCTCTATGATTTATATTTGGGTTTAGCTGCCCATCACAGGTATAATTATAGGGAACAATAAAAAAGGTTCCAGAGTTGAGATACGCGTTTTACTTAAGCAAACAGATCCTGCCTGTAACGGCATTCGTTTTTTTACTGCTTTTTTGCCTGCCAACACCCGCATTAGCCTATCTGGAACGCGGCAAATACACGGAAGAAGAAAAAGTCGGCTTTGCCTTTCATCAAATGATGGGTAACGAGCCTGATTACCCCAAATGGATTGAGAAAAAAGAAGACTATCAGAATGCCCTGCCCGGCGACCGGATCGCGCTCATAAAAAAAGATACCATGCGCTTACAGAACGGTTTCTTTAACTATCAGGCAAAAGAAGACCTGTTTAAAATATCGGTTCCTGCCTTAATCGAAGTATCTAACTTTTATGATGAAAGCCAGAAAACAGGACGCGAAACCACGGTCAAGATCACCCTGCAGGGGATCCCTGAACAAAGCTACTTCCCCATCCAGGTTGGTGATATCTGGGTTGCCGTTATCCCGAAAGATTTCATAACTTTCCTGGAGCACAGATTCAACCGCCAGGATTACCAGGATTTTGCTAAAAGACTCCGCTTTGATGCCCACACCAATTCCAAGCAGGCCAACGTGAATATCGACTTCACCCTGCGCGCCAGCTCAGTTGATAAAAAAGCGCCGATTATGATCGAGAACCTTGAAATGTGGTTAATGTCCGCCGATGTTGCCCATATGGAAATGTGGGAGTCCTGGGGAACAGACAAGAAATACCTCTGGGAATACCAGGCCCCATGGTACAAAACCCGTGAAGAAGTTATTATAATGGACCTGTATAGAAATTAATTATTTTCATTAAGGTTTATTATTATGGAGTCGCGGCTGGACCCGCTTTTTAAAACACAGTTCCGCCAAACAGAAACGCTTGATACCAGGCAGGGCATCCGCCGCCAGGATCCGGACGAGCAGCGCGGCAAACGTGATCGCAAAGACCGGGACGACAACGAGGATGATCTTTGGCAGGATAAGACCTCGGTTTCCGTTCAGACATTACAGCTTTTCCTTGAACAGCTTGTCCGGCAGCAAGACAGCGAAGACAAAGCGGCAGATATACAGCTTTCCCCCGCTGAAATCCCGGCTCATAGTACTCCCGACCCGAATCAGCACTACACGCCGCAGGCCGCAAAAGCGGCGCAGGCCTATCAGCGCACCTACCGGGCAACCCATCATGAAGCCCCGCCGCCCGTGCCGCCCGCAGACTCCATAGGCAATATCACCCTGACCCCGGATGAAATCCGCACCATCCACCAGCTCATCAATGATTTAAACACGCTGGCCGCGCGGCGCGTGGAAACCCTTACG
Organism: Rhodospirillales bacterium; assembly: GCA_020638155.1. Taxonomy (GTDB): domain Bacteria; phylum Pseudomonadota; class Alphaproteobacteria; order Micavibrionales; family Micavibrionaceae; genus UM-FILTER-47-13. The sequence continues at coordinate 80,999 of JACKJB010000005.1, read as the reverse complement.
GTTGAAAAAAGCAGCTCATTCCTGCGCAGCCTTGTTGAAGCCGTTCAGGCACAGCTCTAGTACAAAAGGGGAGCTATATTTATTGTGTCCCTATAAGAAGAGCACTAAACAAGCCTGTACCCGTTTTCCTCGGTCAGAACATAAGAAGGTTGAGCCGGATCATCTTCAATTTTCTGGCGCAGCCGGTAAATATGCGTTTCCAGCGTATGGGTTTCAATATCCGCAGCATAGGCCCAGACCGTGTCCAGCAAGTCATGTCGACTGACGGTCCGCCCGGCGGACCGGCTAAGCACAGCAAGAATATCGCGCTCTTTTTCCGTCAGCCGGATATCAGCCCGCCCTTCAGCCACCAACATCATTGTGTCCCAAAGCAATCTATAAGGACCGACCTGAACATCACATCGCTTAATCGCTGTGTTTTGACGGCAGTAAAACCGGACCCGTTCCAGAAAAGCGCCGAGCCGCAGAGGCGTTTCAAGCCATTCTTCCTGTACGCTTTCCTCCCCGGCCGCACGTGGACCGATCCGGATCAGCGCCGGTTCGCAGGACAGCGAAGGCACCGCAGCCTTGTGATCCAACACCAGTACGCGCAATCCCGGCACATCCTCATCCCGCACCGCCTCCAGCGCGGCGCAAGGCAATCCATCCTCGATAAGGACACGCTCCAGCAGACGGCGCAGCAAAGGATCTGCAATCACCAGTCCGGCAAGCGCCTGTTCTGAAATAGGCTTATTCATGCTTCCAATCTAGGCGGAAATTGCCGCAACACAAGGCAAAAACAGCCCGGCAGGTATCGCGAAACACATTACGGAAACATTAAGTCGTTGATTCTGCGCTGTTTAAGGCTGGCACGGCCTTTGCAATGTGAAAAGCAGGAGAAAATGAATATGTTAGATACGGCAATAACGGGTGGTTTGACTGGCACAACAGCTCAGGGGCAGGGAAGCGGCGCTGCGGGGCCCGCTTCCGCTTCCAAAAAAGTCCTGCACTGGCGGGTTAACGAGCGGATGGGTGGTAAAATCCCGGTCTGGGAGCCCAGCACATCCGCAAAAGAACAAATCACCGGCAATCTGGCCGACGCCGCAGATAGCACAAAAACAGAAAGCTTTGAAAATGCCATGGCCTACGCCGATGCCGGGCAAAACGCGGCGGAAAACTCCGATGAAGAATTCGGTTTTGGCGATCTGATCGATATGGTTAACCCGCTGCAACATCTGCCGATCGTCGGCTATGTGTACCGCGAAATCACCGGCGATGAAATCAAGCCGATCTCGCAAATCATCGGCGGCGGCATTTTTGGCGGCGTGGCAGGTGCAGCGGCCGGGCTAGTCAACACGGTCGTTGAATATGAAACCGGCAAGGATGTCACCGGCAACGTCATGGCCCTGGCCTTAAACGGTGAAACCCCGACCTACAGGACCGAAACCGCCGGGCAAACCGCACCTGAGCGCGAGCTGAATAAAGCCATCAAATCCCTGGAAGAAGATCCGTCCGCCCTTCCCGGCAGCGTCATCGGCTTTGCCGATCTCGGCTATGGCAAACGCGAAGTTTATGAGCGCATCCCCGCAGCGGACGGGCGTACAGCAGGCTCCATGGTCCGCAAACGTATCGAAGTTGCCGCCCCGGAAGCCGCCCCCCGCGAACCGATCACACAATTAAAGCTGGACCCGATGCCGCTGATCCTGCGCCGGGAAATGAGCGATAATTAATTGATTATTGTCATCCCGAACGTATGTGAGGGATCTCCCGGTAATCTGGAGATTTCTCGGCTCCGCCTCGAAATGACAAAGCAGTACAAAAACGCTTATACAAATATCTTTACGATAATTAATCCCGGCTTCCAAACAGCGCCGTGCCGACCCGCACATAGGTTGCCCCCAGCGCAATCGCTTTTTCAAAATCGGCGCTCATCCCCATACTCAGTTCCAGCAGGCCCTGCTCCTGTGCCAGCTTGGCCAGCAGAGCAAAGTGCAGCGCCGCCGGTTCGTCCGCCGGGGGAATACACATTAACCCCTGCACATCCAGCCCGCACTCATAGCGGCAATAATCGTGGAACTCCCCCAGATATTCCGGCAGGATGCCCGCTTTTTGCAGTTCCGCCCCGGTATTAACCTGGATAAAGCACGGCAAATCCCTGCCCTGCGCTGCCATTTCCTCTGCCAGCTTGAGCGCCAGCTTTTCCCGGTCGAGCGTCTCGATACAATCAAAGAGCGCGACCGCATCTTTAACCTTATTGGTCTGCAACGGCCCGATCAGATGCAGCCTTAAATCAGGATAACTCTCCCGCCGGGCCTGCCAGTGCGCCTGCGCTTCCTGCACCTTGTTCTCGCCAAACAAACGCTGTCCCGCCGCCAGTGCTGCATCGATCCGGTCGTCATCCTGCCGCTTACTCACAGCGACCAGCTGAACCGCGCCCGGATCCCGCCCGCACTCTTTCGCAGCGCCCGTAATTTTCTCGCGAATAAACGCAATATTTTCAGCAACCTGATTCATACGCCCCTTTTAACATAGGATATCCGTCATTACGAGAGCAGCGAAACAAGGCAATCAAAAAACTCTGTGCCCTCCAAACATCTCTGCATCTCTGTGGTTAAAAAAAGAGGCGCAGAAAACTGCGCCTCTTCTAAATCCTTAAGCTTCTAAACTAGATTAGAAGTTGATTTGCGTACCGAGCAGAACGCTGGTTGCGTCTGCACTGTTTGCACGGAAACCGATGTTTTCGTCCAGATCAACCCAGCTCACAGAACCGCGGAAGGTCATGCCAGGGCCATAGGTGTAAACAACACCACCGGTCCAACGCTCAGCTTCCAGGCTCGGGCCACCGTAGTTGTGGTCGTAATCCAGGTAGCTAGCACCGATTTTGAACGGGCCGGTCGTGTAATCAAGACCAACAACCCAGGTTTCGCTTTCCCAGTTGTCGCCGCTCACACCATGGTCGTCTTCAGTGTAGGCTGCACCAAGACCGAAGGCTTTCCAGTCAAGGTCGATACCAACGTTCCAAGCTTCACGATCATCAAAGGTCGCAACAACTTGGTCGGTACCAGCAACGTAAGCACCAGTTACAGCCGGAACGCCTGTGTTCGCAGAGCGGAACAGGATCGGTGTATCGGTGTTAGCTTCCAGTTCAGCATGGGTCCAGCCACCGCCGAAAGCAATACCGACTTCGTCGAATTGGCCTTCGTAACGAGCAGCAACATCCCATGTGTCACCCCATTCCGGACCGGCCGGATCGGTGATCGTACCAACAACAGCAAAGACATCATCGTCATCGTTGTTGCCGAAGTCACGGGAACGCTGGTTCAGCTCAGGCGTGTAAGACACACCGGCCTGGAAACCGTTGAATACCGGCGTCATGTAGGTCAGCTTGTTGCTGTAACCGGAAACAGCCTGATCGTAATCAAAGCGGTTGCTGGTTACCAGGGCAGTTTCGCTGGCAGCGTTCAGGCCGATCGTGTTGTAAATGATCGTGTTGCCAGTCGTGCTGGCGAAAACGATGTTTTCTGTACCAGCATAAGCGGTGTGACCGAAGATTTCTTCGAAACCAGAGTTATCACCGAAGTTACCCAGAGCAGCAAATGTCAGAGCGTCCAGTGTACCACCTGAAGTCACGTTGTGTGACATGATGTTGGTGTTAACCGGGTTAACCCACTGACGGATACCGTCGAAGTTGGAGTCTGCAGAAGGAGCAGCAACCTGCAACAGGTAAGCAGCGCCGTCTTCCAGACCGAAGTTTACGCGGCCCCATGCGCCGGAGAAGTATGCATAGCCTTCTTCGGTGGTGAAGTTATCACCGGTGGTGCCGTCAACGTCAGCTTCCATGTGAACGCCGACCGTCAGGCCGTTGTCCAGAGTGGTTTCGCCGGAGAAGTGAATTTCACTTTCACGGAGAATGTCGAAGCTGCGCTCGTCTTCGCTTTCGTTGTTCGGAAGAGCCGTTGCCGGATCATCCGGAGTGGTGTCCTGATCGAGCCAGGAGGTGTATGCTTTTACGTGGCCGCCCAGGTCCAGTTTAACCTGTGCTTGTGCAGAACCTGCGACAACAGTCAGGCCCATGGCAACAGCAGCCGTACCAAGTAGTAGTTTTTTCATGTCAATGTCTCCAATCACAAAGATTTGACTAGTTTGGTTGAACGTATGGCTTATCAAAATCAGTTTTGCCAAACCATACAGGGAACATCATTACTGAAACCGTAATGACTGCTCCTATTTACTCAGTAAAGGGACTCGCCGTCAACGCGCTTTGTGCAAATATGTCACATTTTTCCAAAGAGCGTGTCATTTTTGCAACATCGTATGCTTTTTCTTTGTTTTTCAGTGTGTTGTGCCTGTAGCCCCGCCCTTGGCGTCATTGCGAGCAACCGTAGAGAGCGGAGCAATAACGATAAGATCTGACTGTAAAACCACAGATGAACATGGATGAACAAAGAATCGTCATCCCGGCGAAAGCCGGGATCTTTCAGATCAAAAGCAGGAAGATCCCGTTTTACAACGGGATGACGGCATAATTGGAAATATAGCTGTTCATCCGTGTTCATCTGTGGTGAAAATGACCGACTTACCGTCAATTGCGAAGAGCAGCACGACGATGGGCTCTTCCACATTCCCTCCACCCTTTAGCCTCTCTCCGGTTTTTAAAAATCCGATCTTGCGAATCCGCAAAAACCCGTGCTAAGTGAATAATTCGTTTTACTTTTACAGGATCTGAGTACGATGCGGGACGCACATATATATAAGCGCTTTTTGGTTTTGGCACTGGCAGCATCCCTGCCCCTGCTGCTAAGCGGCTGCGGCGGCGTAAAATCCGAAGCCAAGTACCCCAGCGGGATGGACCGCGCCGCAACGGGCGATAACATCTATTCCGATGCCCCCAGCATCTTCGGCGGCGACGGCATGAATATCTTCGGCCGCGACAAGGGCGATAAATCCGACGGCTCCACCGGTATCGGCGTCAACAGCTTCTTATGGCGCGCCTCTCTGGATACGGTCTCCTTTATGCCGCTGGCCAGCGCCGATCCGTTTGGCGGGACGATTTTAACAGACTGGTACTCGCCGCCGGAATCCCCGAACGAACGCTTTAAGCTGAACGTTTTCATCCTCGACCGCCAGCTCCGCTCTGACGGCATACAGGTCAAGGTCTTCCAGCAGGAACGCAAAGGCGGGTCCTGGCGTGACAGCAAAGTCGCCGACGGCACCGCCCGCCAGCTCGAAGACGCCATCCTGACCCGCGCCCGCCAGCTCCGCGTCGCGCAAATGGGTGAAATCGATTAACTAAAGCGCTCGTCATTTCGCTTTGTTCTTGCACAAGGCATGAGGAGCGAAGCGTATTTTAATACGTGAGTGACGAATAACGCCGTGCAAGGGCAAATGGAAATGACGAGATACAATATCAAAGAAACCGAAGAAAAATGGCGTAAACGCTGGACCGACGAGCAGTGCTTTGCCGTCACCGAAGATCCGGCCAAAAACAAATATTATGTCCTCGCCATGCTGCCCTACCCGTCAGGTCGCATCCATGTCGGCCATGTCCGCAACTATACGCTCTCCGACGTCGTTGCCCGCTACCGCAAAGCACAGGGCTTTAACGTCCTGAACCCGATGGGTTGGGACGCCCTCGGCCTGCCGGCGGAAAATGCAGCCATGGAACGCGGAGTCCCCCCAGCCCAATGGACCAACCAGAATATCGCCCAGATGAAAGACCAGCTGCTTTCCATGGGCCTTGCGCTGGACTGGAGCCGCGAAGTTTCGACCTGCGAACCGGATTATTACAAGCACGAACAGAAAATGTTCCTCGACTTCTATAAAAAAGGCCTCGCATACCGTAAAGAATCCGTCGTCAACTGGGACCCGGTTGAAAATACCGTGCTGGCCAATGAACAGGTCGTAGACGGCAAAGGCTGGCGCTCCGGCGCTCCGGTCGAACGCCGCAAGCTCAATCAGTGGTTCTTAAAAATCACCGCATACGCCGATGAGCTTTTAGAAGACATCAAAAAACTAGAGCGCTGGCCCGACAAAGTCCGCATCATGCAGGAAAACTGGATCGGCAAATCACAGGGCCTGCAGTTCAAATGGCAAGTCCATGGGACTTGCCATCCCGAACGCAAAGCGGAGGGATCTCAAGACAATCAGGGAGATTCCTCGCATACGCTCGGAATGACGGAAAACCTGGAGATCGAAGTCTTCACAACCCGCCCGGACACACTATTCGGCGCGGCCTTTATCGCCCTGGCCCCCGACCACCCGATGAGCAAGACACTGGCCGGGGATAAAGACGGTTTTGAAGACTTTATAAAAGAATGCCAGACCGTCGGCACCTCCGAAGAAGCCCTCGCCAATGCTGAGAAAATTGGCTTTGATACCGGCTTCAAGGCCACGCACCCGCTGCTGCCGGGGCAGGAATTCCCGATCTATATCGCGAACTTCATCTTAATGGATTACGGCACCGGCGCGATTTTCGGCGTCCCGGCCCACGACCAGCGCGATTATGATTTCGCCGAAAAATACGAGCTGCCGATTATGCCGGTCGTTATTCCCGAAGGCAAAAGCGCTGAAGAAATCGCCGATCTCGGCGAAGCGTCAACCGATGCAGGCCTCATGCAGAATTCAGACTTTCTCGACGGCATGGATAACGAATCGGCTAAATCCGAAGTCATCAGCCGCGTCGAAGCGCTGGGAACCGGCTTTGGCACCACGCAATTCCGCCTGCGCGACTGGGGCGTTTCGCGCCAGCGCTACTGGGGCTGCCCGGTCCCGTTCATCCATTGCGAAGATTGCGGCATCGTGCCCGTCCCCGAAGCTGACCTGCCCGTCGCCCTGCCGATGGATATCAATTACGATGCGCCCGGTAACCCGCTGGACCGCCACCCGAGCTGGAAAGACACCCATTGCCCGGAATGCGGCAAGGCCGCCCGGCGCGAAACCGACACATTCGATACCTTCTTTGAATCGAGCTGGTACTTCCTGCGCTATCTCGACCCGCAAAACGATGAACAGGCATTTTCTAAGGACAAAGCCGCCTACTGGATGGGCGTCGATCAATATATCGGCGGGGTCGAACATGCCGTGCTGCACCTTTTATATGCGCGCTTTTTCACCAAAGCCTTGCGCGATTGCGGCTATCTTGAGTGTGATGAGCCATTTACCGGCCTGTTCACCCAAGGCATGGTCACCCATGAAACCTACCAGGACGAAAAGGGCGGCTGGCTCTACCCAAATGAGGTAATGAAGGATGAAAGCGGCAAGCCCGTCACCAAAGACGGCAAGCCCGTCACGCTCGGCCCGTCGGTGAAAATGTCCAAATCCAAGCGCAACACCGTCGATCCGCAGGATATTCTCGACACCTACGGTGCGGACGCAGCCCGCCTGTTCATCCTGTCCGACTCCCCGCCGGAGCGCGACCTGGAATGGTCAGAAGCCGGGATTGAAGGCGCATGGCGCTATATCAATAAAATCTATAAAACCATCGCCGAAGCGGACCTCGCCCCGGCAGGCGCGGAAAAACCGGCGACTTTCAGCGAACAAGCAGCCAAACTGCGCAGCATGACGCATAAAACCATTCTTGCCGTCGGCGAAGAAATCGAAGCCTTCCGCATGAATAAGGCCGTCGCCCGCATTCGCGAACTATCCAACGCCATCACCGATTTTGCCCCGCAGGACGACACAGGCCGCTGGGCGCTGCGCGAATCGATCGAATCGCTGACCATTTGTATGAACCCGATGATCCCGCACCTTGCCGAGGAACTCTGGTCCATCCTCGGTCACGAAACAATTCTGGCAGACACCGGCTGGCCCGAGGCCGACAAAGCGCTTTTGGAAAGCGACACCGTCACAATCGGTGTGCAGGTGAACGGCAAAGTCCGCGCCACCATCACCCTGCCCGCGAACGCCGACCAAAAACAGGCCGAAGAAACAGCGCTGGCCGAGCCCGGCGTCCAAAAAGCCATGGAAGGCAAGCAGCTGCGCAAATTCATCTTCGTCCCCGGAAGGATCGTCAATGTCGTTGTGGGATAAGGGTTTTATAAAACATCTTTTCCCCGGCATCCTGTTATTGATGTCCTTAAGCCTGCCCGCCTGCGGCTTCACCCCGCTTTACGGCACAGACGACACCGAAACACAGGGTGCCGTGGCAACAGGGATGGAGCAGGTCTATATCGACAATATCCCGGACCGCGAAGGCCAGTATCTGCGCAACGCGCTGATCGATAAATTCTACCGCAGCGGCCGTCCGGCACACCCGGCCTATACGCTCAGCATCCAGCCGATCCAGGAATCGCGCAGCGATCTTGATATCACCAAAAGCTCCGATGCAACCCGCGCCCAACTACGGCTTTCCACGGTCATGACCCTGACAGAACAGGCCACGGGCCGGGAAATCATGCGCCGCAAACTGACCAGCATCACCAGCTACAATATCCTGCAGAGCCAGTTCACCACCCGCGTTTCAGAACAGAGCACCCGCCAGAACGCGCTCGACGACCTCGCCCGCCAGGTTGAAACCCAGCTCGCCTTGTATTTCCGTCACAATGACAGGGCCCGGCCTCACTAAGCTTCCGCCCTGAACTTTTTTCAGATCTGTCATGTAACAGGCGCTTAACATAAATATTGACACTTATCCACAGACCCGCTACTGTACCCGTCATGATTAACGTTATCGCTTCATTGCCGCACCACACCGCGTCTGCCCGTTCCATGGGCATGATGATGCGACGCGGCAGGGGCTAGGACCTCCTGCCACCCAAGGCGGATGTAGCGATATCTCTTAAGGCACATTCCAGAACAAGCATCAAACCAGACCGCGAAACAGTTTTTCGCATATGAACCGAACAACCTGATTAGAGGATTAAATTATGAGCACAACACTGACAGTAAACTTCATTGAAGGCGCAAAAGACCGTGCCTGCCGGAACGACAGCTACTGCCTGGTCAAACAGGACGGAGACAAAGCGCCGGAAACCATAGGCTTCCTGCCCGCTGGTGAGCTGGACCCGAGCGTTACAATAGAACAGGTCCGCAAAGCTTTTGAGCAGGCAAGCGACGATATCTCCGCGAATTACGTCCCCGGTAACAAAGCCCAGGCCTGCCGGAACGGTGGATGGCACATCATTGAACGTACGGAAACAGGACCGCAGCACCGCGGATTTATTTCCGAGGCTGAACCGAAAAAGCTGGATACAACACTGGCGGACCTGCAGCTCGCACGGACCAAAAACCTGCTCCCGGCCCCGCGGCCTGCAGCAGCATAAGCCATCATAATTCTTTTCAAAAGGCGGCGCCGGATATATTGACCGGGCCGCCTTTTTCTTTACTGTAAGTTTTATGAAACTCAGCTGGAAACAGATCGAACCGTTCGTCAAAAGCCCGGACCCCGCCGCGCGGGTCATCCTTGTTTACGGACCGGATAACGGCCTGATGCGTGAGCGCGCCCGCACCATGGGCAACACCATCGTCGCCGATCTGAACGACCCGTTTAACGCGGTGACCTTAAGCGGTGATGCGCTGCTCGACGACCCGGCCCGGCTGGCCGATGAAGCCAGCGCGATGTCGATGATGGGCGGCGGCCGCCTGATCCGGATCGAAGACGGCGGCGATAAGCTCGCTCCGCTGCTCAAGGAGTATCTTGAAAGCCCCAGCGACCAAAATCTCGTCATCATCGAAGCGGGTGAGCTAGGCCCAAAATCGGCCCTGCGCGCCCTGTGCGAAAAAGCAAAAAATGCCGCCGCTGTGCCCTGCTATGTCGAGGATGAGCGCAGCATCGCCGGGCTGATCCGCGAAAGCGTACAGGCCGAGGGCTACACCATTGCAGGTGATGCTGTCTCCTGGCTGGCCGGCGCGATCGTCGGCGACCGTGGCCGCGCCCGGAGTGAAATTGAAAAACTGATCCTGTTCATGGGCGAAGACAAACAAATCACCCTTGATGCCGTGCAGACCTGCTGCGGTGAAGCCGGGGCGCAATCGATGGACAACCTTGTCTACAGCGTCGGCGGCAAAAACCCCGCCGCCGCCCTCAAAGCCTACGCCACCTTAATGGATGAAGGCATCCCGGCGGTCGCGATCCTGCGCGCGCTGCAAAATCATTTCCGCCGCCTGCATATGGTCAAAGCCCGCTTGCAGGAAGGCGAAGATATCGGCAGCGCGCTCAAAACCCTCAGCCCGCCGCTATTCTTCAAGTTCGAAGACCCGTTCAAAGCCCAGCTTGGCCGCTGGTCGATGCCATTATTAGAAAAAACCCTGATGCGCCTCGCCCAGATCGAAGCCCAGACAAAGCAAACCGGCACCCCGGTCGAAACCCTCTGCGGGCAGGCAATCCTGGGATTATCTAAGTAATCATTTTGCCAGCTCTTCCAGCTCTTTCTTCAACCGCGCCAGCCGCACCTGCTGCGCCAGCTTCCGCTCTGCCGGTCCGGGCCGCTCATAAAGCGCGAAAAGCGCCAGAACAGGCGGGATCAGGCAGGCCCCCAATAAAAAAACCTCACTGCTGCGCGCCTGTGTCAGGGCGAACACCAGCCCGGCGACTGCCAGCACATTTACGACGCAGGCCGCATAATAAATAAATCGTCCCATGATATTTCCGCCTTTCGCTTCTCTCCTATTATGCTATCGTTATTGGGCCCTGCTGGCAAATCTTCATCATAAAGGGAGCCCTTTCATGCGTACAGCCCTCGCCCTCCTCACCGGACTTATAGTCATTGTTCAACCGTTCACCGCTAACGCCCTTGAATTAAAAGCGGAAAGCGCGATCACCGCCGCCACCGTTTTCCAGGACCGCGCCACCATCACACGTACGGCGACCATCGATATCCCGGCAGGCGCACATACGGTGCTGTTTGAAAATATGCCGATCGCCCTGTTCCCGGATTCCCTGCGGGTGGAAGGCGCAGGCACCGCCGCCGTGACGCTCGGCGCGCTCAGCCATAAAGCCATCAATGATGCCGACCTCGTCAATCCGCGTGAAAAGGAAATCAACGACCAGATCCGCGCGCTTCAGGATAAAATACTGGTCATCGCCGCCGAAAGCCGCGCGCTACAGAAAAAAAGCAAATTCTACGACCAGCTGCTCAGCAATGCGGGGGAACGTACACGCGAAGAGCTGGCCGATTTTAACCTGAAGCCCGAACAATGGGACAGCGCCGCCGGAACTATCGGCACCGCCATCGAGGAAATCGAGAAATCATTAGTGACCAAACAGTTACAGCAGCGCAGCATCAACGAACAGCTCGTCAAACTGCAACAGGATTTAGGCCAGCTCCGCACCGGCAACAGACAAACCTACCAAATCGCCCTGCCCGTCGAAGCCCCCGGCAGCACAAAACTGACACTCTCTTTAAGCTACCAGATGCCGAACGCCACATGGCGACCGGTCTATGATGCCCGGCTCGACACCAAAACCGGCGCGCTGGAAATCATCCAGTACGGTGCCGTCACCCAGCGCACCGGCGAGGACTGGAGCGATATCGCCTTAAGCCTGTCCACCGCCCGCCCGCAAAGGGGTACTTCCCTACCACCGCTGCAACCCATGTGGGTCGATATTTCAAAAGCGTACGCCCAAAAAACCAGCGGCGCCCGCGCTGATTTCGGCGCTGTTGCCCAAAATATGGTTATGTCCGCTTCCCCGATGGAAACGGAAATGGCAGACGCGGTCTCTGATAAAGACCCGCTAGAGAGCTGGCGCCGTAGTCAGGAAGAGCGGCAACGCCAAACTATACAAACCGCCAAGATAGATAGCGGTGGCTTCACCACCGAATACCGCATCCCCGGCCCCAGCGACGTGCTGGCCGACGGCACGGAAAGCAAATTGCTGATCGGCACGTTTGAAGCCGATAACGAACTGCAAATCCACGTGAAACCGCAGCTCAGCACCGAAGCCTACCTCGTCGCGCATGCCACGCTCAAAGGCGAAAGCCCGATCCTGCCCGGCCAGGTCAATTTGTTCCGCGATGGCGCTTATGTCGGTCAAAACAGCCTGCCGCTCCTGCGCCCCGGCAAGGAATACGATTTGTTCTACGGCATCGACGACCAGATCGAAGTTCGCCGCGAAACCCTCAAGGAAGAAAGCGGCGATAGCGGCATCCTCGGCCGCGACCGCGTGAAAGAGCAGCGCTACATCACCACCATCCACAATCTACGCCAGACCCCGGTGAAACTCGCGCTCACCGAATCAATCCCGGTCGCGCGCCACGAAGACATCAAAGTGGAGCTTCTCAAAGACTCCACCACTCCCGGCTACACCGAAGACATCCATAACAAAAAAGGCGTCCTGCAATGGGTCAAGGACCTACAGGCCAGCCAGAAAACCGACATAAAACTCGGCTGGAAAGTCACCTGGCCCAAAGACCAGAATATCAGCGGGCTGTAATTACGCGAAAAGCTAGTCTCAAAGACAAAATAACCATCTTGCTACTGATGCGATCTTATCTATGGCTATCTTTTGAAATTCTCTTTAGCACATTTGAGGGTAAGGTTTATTCTTTAGATGTCTTTTTGAGAATTGAAACACCGACCCCCACTAAATACCCCAACGCACTTCCGATAAGGCTTGTGATCGGTAGCAAATGAAGACTAAAAAAAGGAATCATAAGCCAAAGGAAATTATCTATATCCGGCCACACAGAAATTACAGGAAAAATTAGAAAACAGATAATCCAAGATGAAAATCCTAATATCAAGCCATATCCGGCAAATTGCTTTACAGTTTCGCGCTCAATATAGTTTTCTACAAGAGTCCAAAAAGCTATAAAATGCATATTTAAAAACACCAGTTATATGATACGGGACACAATACCCATTACGTCCCCAAGCCCTAAATCACCCCGCCTGCTGCCGTCCCGGGAAATGGGATAAACGGTGCAACAGATCATCAAGCTGATCGAGCGTTTCGAAGCGGATTTTCAGCGCGCCGGTGCCCTGCCCCTTCACATCGATGCTGACTTTCATGCCCAGCGCGTTGGTAATTTCATCTTCCAGCGCCAGCGTATCAACATCTTTTTCGGCCTTAGAGCCGGATTTGCGCTTGCCCGGCGTCCGCCCGCTTTTATCAGCGGCTAGGCGCTCGGCCTCACGAACACTAAGCCCTTGAGAAACAATGATATTTGCCAGTTCTTCCGGGTTTTCCGCCGTCACCAGCGTCCGGGCGTGCCCGGCGCTCAGCTTGCCGTCCCGCACCATATCCATGACCTTGCGCGGCAGGCTCAGCAACCGGATCATATTCGCGACATGGCTGCGGCTTTTACCGAGCACCGCGGCGGCCTTTTCCTGCGTATGGCCGAATTCCTCGATCAGTTGCTGGTAGCCGAGCGCTTCTTCGACCGGGTTCAAATCTTCGCGCTGCAAATTCTCGATCAGGGCGATTTCCAAAGCCTGCCCGTCATCAAGTTCCTTAACGATCACCGGCACTTCATGAAGCTGCGCCTTTTGCGACGCGCGCCAACGGCGCTCCCCGGCGATAATCTCATATGTCCCGTCAAATCCGGGCTTCTGCCGCACGATCAGCGGCTGCAAAACCCCGTGCACGGCGATCGATTCGGCCAGCTCGTTAATGCTCTCATCAGAAAATTTGCGGCGCGGCTGGTACGTCCCCGGCTCCAGCTGGTCAACCCCGACCATCAGGCGCGCCGTCCCCGGCGTATGCCCTTGCGGATCGGCCTGCGGGTAAATCCCCTCTTCATCTTCAAACAGCGCGTTCAGGCCGCGGCCCAAACCCCGCTTTTTCGGATCGGGCTTCACATCGCTTTTCATCTCATCGCTCATCGTCACTCACACAGATATAGGGATTAATCTTTAAGCGGCCTCGTGCGCCCGCATCATTTTCCGCTCGCGGCGCAGCACTTCGCTGGCCAGGTGGATATAGGCCTGCGCCCCAGGGCAGCGCATGTCATAGACAATCGCCGGCAGGCCGAAAGACGGCGCCTCGGACACACGGACATTGCGCGGAATCACGGTTTTATAGACCTTATCGCCAAAATAATCGCGGACATCATTCGCGACCATACCGGACAGATTATTGCGTTTGTCATACATCGTCAGCACCACGCCATGGATATCCAGCGTCTCGTTATAGTGCTTTTTCACCCGCTCGATCGTCTTCACAAGATGACTCAGCCCTTCCAGCGCATAAAATTCACATTGCAGCGGCACAACCACCGAATCGGCGCAAACCAGGGCATTCAGCGTCAAAAGGTTCAGCGAAGGCGGGCAATCCATAATGATGTAATCATACGGCAACGGCGTCCGCAGCGATTCGCGCAGCCGGTATTCCCGGCGCTCCGCCGTCACCAGCTCCAGTTCCGCCCCGGACAGGTGAACAGAAGACGGCGCAACCGACAGCCCCGGCACTTTGGTTTGCTGGATCACATCCAGCACATGCGCCTCACCGAACAGCACGTCATACATGCTCTTTTGCAGGCTGGAGCGCTTCACCCCAAGCCCGGTCGAAGCGTTGCCCTGCGGGTCAAGATCAACCAGCAGCACTTTTTTCCCGACCGCACACATCGCCGTCGCAAGATTAATCGATGTCGTGGTTTTCCCCACACCGCCCTTCTGGTTCGCGATCGCAAAGATACGCGGGGTCCTGGAGACACTAATGCCGCCATTTTTCAATTCCGGCTTTTTCGTCGTAAACGGGTAGCGTGAGGGATATTCGGTCATATGCACTCTCAATAAATACGGGTTCGGGGAACGGTCCCTATCATGTCGATTTATCGACCACAGGTCAAGGAAAAGCCTCTAACCATCTGACTTTTCGCGAAGATTGCTGATTCTGACAATCTGGGCTTCTGAATCGGTACGGCTCGGAACCATCTCATAGGTGAAATCATATAAACGCAGCGCATCCGTCACTTCGTCCGCCGCCTGCCGCCCCTTTAAAAACAACAAGACCAGATCAGGATTCGCTTTCGCCCACGGCATCACATAGCCGAGCAACTTATCCAGTGATGCCAACGCCCTCGCGGTGATAATAGTGGGGATTGAATCTGTAACCGCCGATTCGATCCGCTGATTCACGACGCTTACAGGGGTCATTGTTTCACGTGAAACAGTGGATAAAAATGTGCATTTCTTTGTATCAGATTCAATCAGGGTCACTTTAATGTCCGGCCGCGCAATCGCCAGCACCAATCCGGGGAACCCTGCACCGCACCCCAGATCAAACAAAACGGCTTCTTCGGGAATCAGGGCGGCAAGCTGGAGCGAATCCTCAAAATGCCGCTCCCAGGCGTGATCGAGTGTCGCCGGGCTGACCAGATTGATCGAGCACTGCCATTTGCGCAACAGCGCGAGATATTGTTTGAGTTTTTGCCGCGAATCCTCAGGCAGCATCCCGTGCCCCGCCCCGTTTCACGAACCGCAGCAGCGCGACCACCGCGGACGGCGTCACACCGGGAATACGGCTTGCCGCGCCGAGCGTTGCCGGCCTGGCCTGCTCGAGCTTTTGCCGCACCTCATTGGACAGGCTGCCAATCTGGCCGTAATCAAGGTCTTCGGGCAAGGCCAGCGCCTCATCCTTGCGGAAAGCGGCGATATCGGCCTCATGACGATCCATATACCCGGCATATAGCGCATCGCACTCAATCTGCTCAACCACAGACGGCGGGATCGCGTCCAATTCCGGCCAGACCCGGCATAAATCCGCCCAGTCGATCGTCGGATACCCCAAAAGCGTGAACGCCGAGCGGCGCACCCCGTCCTGGTTAATCTTAAGCCCCTGCGCGGCCAGCTCATTCGGGGTCGCCTGGATCTCCTGCACCAGCGCCCGGCCGGCCGCCAATGAATCCGCTTTTGCGCCCCAGACTTTCTGGCGCGCCGGGCCGATACAGCCAATATCCAGCCCGCGCGGGGTCAAACGCTGGTCGGCATTATCGGCGCGCAGGCGCAGACGGTATTCCGCCCGGCTGGTAAACATCCGGTATGGTTCCGGCGCCCCGCGGGTAATCAAATCATCAATCAAGACCCCAATATAGGCTTCCGCCCGGTCGAGCGTGAATATCGGCACATCCTGCGCCGCGCTCCCCGCCTGCAGGGCGGCGTTAATCCCGGCCATCAGCCCTTGCGCCGCCGCCTCTTCGTAACCGGTCGTCCCGTTAATCTGCCCGGCCATATAAAGTCCCGGCAAGCGGCGGCTTTCAAGCGTGGATTTCAGGTCGCGCGGGTCGCAATAATCATATTCAATCGCATAGCCCCACTCCAGGACCGCGGTATTTTCAAGACCCGGAATCGTTTTCAAAAGCGCCGCCTGTACATCGATCGGCAGCGAGGTCGAAATTCCGTTAGGATAAACCGTATGATCGTCCAGCCCTTCCGGCTCAAGGAAAATCTGGTGCCGCTCCTTATCCCGGAAGCGCATGATTTTATCCTCGATTGACGGGCAATAACGCGGCCCGGAACTCTTGATTTGCCCGGAATACATCGGCGCGCGGTCGATATTATCGGCAATCGCCTGATGCGTTTCCGGGTTGGTATAGGTGATATGACATGGGATCTGCGGCACGGTAACCTTATCGGTCATAAAGGAAAACGGCACCGGCGGATGATCGCCCGGCTGCTCTTCCAGGACCGTCCAGTCGATCGTGCGCCCGTCAAGCCGGGGCGGCGTCCCGGTTTTCAGCCGCCCGAGCGGAAATTGCAGCCGCTCCAGCGTTTCCGCAAGCCCGATCGTCGGCGCTTCGCCCACCCGCCCGGCGGGCGTGGTTTCTTCGCCCCGGTGAATAATTCCGCGCAGGAACGTCCCGGTCGTCAGAACCACGGCCCGGCATTGATACTCCGCCCCGTCCAGCGTCCTCAGCCCGGCAATCGCCCCGTTATCATCGAGGATCAGATCGTCTGCCGCGCCCTGAACCAGGGTTAAATTCGGATAGGCACCCAGGATATCCTGCATCGCCTGCTTATAAAGCTTGCGGTCCGCTTGCGCGCGTGGTCCCCGGACGGCAGGGCCTTTGGAGGCATTAAGCATCCGGTACTGGATCCCGGCCCGGTCGATCACCCGGCCCATCACCCCGTCCAGCGCATCGATCTCGCGCACCAGATGACCTTTACCCAGCCCCCCAATCGCTGGGTTACAGGACATCGCGCCGATCGTATCCAGCCGGTGAGTCAGCAGCGCCGTGGACGCGCCCATCCGCGCCGCAGCAGCAGCCGCTTCGCATCCGGCGTGACCGCCGCCAACCACAATGACATCGAAAGATTTAATCATGCGCTGTTATATAATAAAGACAGGTAAAAATGCCAGTTTTTTAGACTAAAACCCTGATCGGCCATCATTTTCCGATACAGAAATCCTTGAAGATCACATCGAGCAAATCTTCGACATCCACGCGCCCGGTAATCCGCCCAAGCTGGCGAATGGCAAGCCGCACATCTTCGGCGACCAGTTCGGGCAGCGGCGCGGCAAAAGCGCGGACCAGCGCATCACGGCAATCCTGCAACGCTTCGCGATGCCGGGCACGGGTTAAAGACGGGGTTTCCTGCCGCCCGATCAAAACATCAATACGCGCCGCCAACAGATCGATCAGGGCAGAAAGCCCTTCCCCGCTCTGTGCAGAGATATGCACCGATTCGCCCTCATAGTTATGGGCAGACTTTTCCACACCCTTATCCACTTTATTAAAAACGACCAGCGCGGAGTCATTTTTGAGCGCCAGCGTGTGCGAATCCATCGTCCCGGCGGCACTGGCATCAAAAAGCAGAATCCGGATATCCGCCTCTTCCGCCCGGCGGATCGCCCGGCGGATACCCTCACCCTCAATCTGGTCCTGCGCCCCCTGCCCGAGCTGCTCCGGCCGCAGCCCGGCCGTATCGGATAAAATGACAGGATAACCGCCCAGATCAAGATGGACTTCAATAACATCCCGCGTGGTCCCGGCATGCTCGGAAACAATCGCCACATCCCGCCGGGCCAGCACATTAACCAGGGACGATTTCCCGGCATTCGGCGCGCCGATCACGGCAATTTTTATCCCGTCGCGCAGGCGCTCCCCCCGGCGGTTATCATCAAGATGCGCCGCCATTTCCGAACATAAATTTTCAAGAATCGGCACCACCTCCGGCGCGACCCCCTCCGGCATATCTTCGTCAGGGAATTCGAGATCGGCCTCAAGATACGCCAGCGCTTTTTTCAACGCATCCCGCCAGCGATTATAAATCGCGGACAAACCGCCCTCCAGCTGGGTCAAGGCCTGGCTGCGCTGCAGCGCCGTTTCGGCGTCGATCAGGTCGGCCACGGCTTCGGCTTCGGTCAAATCAATTTTGCCATTTTCAAACGCCCGGCGGGTAAACTCGCCCGGCGCAGCCAGCCTGTGCCCGTCCTGATCCGCAAGAACGTCCAAAAGCGCCCGAACGACAGCAACGCCGCCATGCAGATGGTACTCGGCAACATCCTCACCGGTGAAACTCGCCGGACTCCGGAAATAGATCACCAGCCCGCGGTCAATTGTTTCACGTGAAACAGGATTCATAATTTTACAGAATCTTGTGGCGCGCGGCGACGGGAGACTCCGTCCAGCTATTGCCATAAGACTATTTTTTGCCCGCACGCCAGAGACACGGACAACAGCAACCCCCCCTTTACCGGGCGGCGTTGCCAGCGCATAGATCGTGTCATTTATTGTCATAACGATGATATAGGGTCAAAACTATATAGATTGCAAGATTTAGCTGCCGGTCTTTTTCCGCGGCGCGGCCTTGGCTGGCTCGATCCCCATTTGCGCCCAGAACAGTTTTTGCATTTCAGTCCAGTTTTCAAGCGTCAATGGCATCCAGGTTTTCATGAATGTTTCCGGCTCAAGCGAACGCATATTCTCAAGCATCTTGTTTTCCATCTCTTTCAGGATTTTATCCTGCATCGGCGTCAAATCCGGCAATCCCATAAAACGGCGGGCCTCTTCGGGCGTACAGTTGATATCAAATGTTATTTTCATGATGTCCTCCAAACACAGATCATGTCAGTATGGATATAGCAGGAAAGGGCGGGGATTGGCGATGCTTTTCACCTTCAATGCTGCATTTGCGAAATTTTTTTAATTTTTTGTTGACTCACCACTGTATTATCGTGTTAATACACTAACACAAGAGGATGATAATGTCTCTTAGGAACGATGACGCCACAGCGCATGAGAGTAAGAGTAATGAAATACTGGACCAGAACCCCGAAGACATTTTATACACGGCGCTCACCAAGTGCCGCTGTGAGGGAGACTTCCGGGCGTTCATTACAGACCTCTGCACGCGGACGGAAATCCAGGCCCTGGCCGAACGCCTGCTTATTGCGCGGCTTCTCGCCCAAGGCGGATTATCGTACCGGGACATCAGTGCCGCCACAGGGGCAAGTACAACAACCGTTGGCCGCGTGGCGCGATTTTTACAACAAGAGCCGCATCGCGGCTACCAGCTGGTGCTGGACCGTTTAGGAGATCACGATGACAACAGCCAACGCAGTACAGAGAGCGCCGCAAGCAGCGCCGCAGATCCTGCCGCAGGCAGCGCCCCGGACTGAACAGCCTTTTCGCGTTATCCTGCCGAAAAAAGGGCGGCTGCGAGATGATTTTGCCGCAATCCTGACCCGCGCCGGGCTGAATACCGACCGCCAGAACAGCCGGCTGGATTTTGGAACCACCGCCGATGCCCGGGGCAAAATGGGCAGTTTTGAAACCTTATTACAGCGCCCCGCCGATGCGATTGAAAATCTGAAAGCCGGGATCGCCGATATGGCCGTGGTCGGCCTGGATACATATGAAGAAGCCCGCTGCGCCGATCCTGAAAATATGGCGGACCTGCAAATCGCCTGTACCTTTAACGGCGTTTCAGCCTGCGGCCTTTGGATTGCCGCCGCCGAAGACTTCGACATGGAAGACGCCAGCCAGCTTGCAGGCCTGCGCATCGCCACCTCTTACCCCAACACGCTGCGTGTCTGGCTGGAAGAGCAGGGGATTGATGATGTTGAAATTCTCGCCCGTGACGGCGGTATTGAAGATTACATTCGCCTTGGCCTCGCCGATGCGATTTGTGATGTGGTTGACACCGGAACCACCCTGGCCGCAAACGGCCTGGATAAAAAACTGAAAATCATGGACAGCACTGCCGTACTGGTCGAACGGACCAGCCCGCGCAGCGAAGCCATAGCCCGGCAAGTTGAACAGGTAAAAAACCGTCTGGGGCAAACCCCGGACAAACAAACGGCAACAGCGGACCGGCCGGCACCCATCAATGCCGGCCAGCCTGCCTTTTGCCCGGCATAAATCTATAAAGTAATCCTCCCTTTAAAAAACGGCTTAACCCGCGTAAGCTGGATAAGGTTTTATCGGTTTTTTCCAAGGGAGCATATTTTCATGAGCAACACGATTATCATCCCGTCTAAAGACGGCGGATCCTTTTCTGCCTATATCGCGATGCCGGAAAAAAAACCGGCCCCCGCCATTATCGTCGCACAGGAAATTTTTGGCGTGAATAAAGGGTTGCGCGATAAATGCGACTGGCTGGCGGAGCAGGGCTTTATCGCCGTTTGCCCGGACCTGTTCTGGCGCATCGAACCGGGGATAGAGCTGACCGATCAAAGCGAAGCGGAGTGGGCGCGGGCATTCGAGCTGTTCAACGCATTCGATATCGATCAAGGCATCGAAGACCTGCGCGCAGTGCATCACGTCCTCAAAGGCCACGCCGATTGCACCAGCAAAGTCGGCTGCATCGGGTATTGTCTTGGCGGCAAGCTTGCTTACCTGATGGCGACACGCAGTACGGTCGAGGCTTCTGTAAGCTATTATGGTGTCGGGCTGGATGCGTTGCTCGACGAAGCGGGGAGTATCGCAAACCCGCTGATGTTGCATATTGCCGAAGAAGACGAATTCGTTTCCAAAGACGCGCAGGAAAAAATCAAGGCGGGGCTGGCCGATAATCCGCATGTCACACTGCACAGTTATGAAGGGCTGAACCACGCCTTCACCCGCGTGGGCGGCAAACATTACGATGCGCAGGGCGCGGCGCTCGCTGATGAGCGTACACTTGCATTCCTGCACCACACTTTGGAGAAGGCGCTGGCCGCTTAAAATACCGTGATCGAAGAAGAAGACGACCAGCCCGAAGACTCCGGGCAAAACAAAAAAAAGCAGGTCCCGGACGATCACGAGCCGGTCGATCCGGAATTGCCGAAAAAAGCGCTGGCAAATTTACGCGCGGTCGTTAAGGGCAACGGCCTCAACCCGGAAGCCCTCTCTCTTGGCAACTTTCACGGTGAAATCGTTAACTTTGAAGCCTACCAGACTTATAAGCTGGAATCGACCATGGCTGAAAAGCGGGTGACCGGCAAAGAAAACGGGGAGAAGGCCGGATCACGGCAAGACGCGCAGCAAAAAAACCAGGTCGTCATGGACCGTATCGCCCATGACCGCGATGTCAAACGCATGACCGCATCGATGCTAAAGAAGCGGCAGGACATCGGTTTTGCCGTAGATAATCAGGTCATGAACCTGCGGCGTTACCGCAAAATCTATGTGGTGCAGGAACCTTGCCCGCTTTGCGAAGCCAGCGGACAAATTACCTGCCAGAACTGCCACGGTCACAGGATGATTCCCTGCGTCAAATGTAAAGGCCACAGGGACATACAGTGTCATATGTGTAACGGCGCGCAATTCATCAATACCCCGCGCGGCCAGCAGCAATGTACCTACTGCCACGGCCGGGGCCGGATCAATTGCGATATGTGCCGCCAGCTCGGCGAAGTACAATGTCCAAAATGCAGAGCTACCGGGAAAGTACCTTGCCAGAATTGCGGCGCGACCGGCTGGCACAGTCACCTGTTCGTCATGGACATCAAAGCCAAAGGCCGCTTTTCATACGACCCGAATATTTTGCCGCAGGAACTGCCGCCCCTGATCGATGAATACGGGCCGCGCCTGGTCACAGAAGAGCACGCCCAGGTCCGGATCATCGAAGAACCGGCCAAAGACCAGGAAATGGACCAACGCAGCAAAAAAGGCGAGTACATGATTCCGTATCACGCCAAACTGCCCTGGGGCGATATCAGTTTTTCGGCCCGTGGCAAACTGACCCTGAAAGGCCATTTATTCGGCTACAACGCGCTTCTTGTCGGACTGCCGCCCTTTCTTGAAGATTTCATCGCCAAGGGATTAAAAGCTTTGCAAAATGCCGCGCAAGGGCAGGGCAACGTTGTAAAAGCGGTCCGCGAAGCCATCCGTTACCGCGCCATCGGCGAAACTTTTCTCATCGCCAGCCGCGCAGCACCAAAGCTTGCGGCAAACCGTCTAAAAGAGCGTTACCCATGCGGCATCCGCGAAGAGACCTTATTAGACATGGCAACACAGGCGCGCCAAGCCATCAACCACCTGACGCGCAAACCGCGCCAGAAAGCATTTATGATCGGATCGGCAATAACGGCGGCATTGGCCGTCATCTATTTCTTTACCCCGGCCCGCGCAGTCATGACCGAATCTTTAGGCGGCATCCCCGACCTGCTCGCCGACCTGGCCGTCATCATCGCGGGCGGTGCAATAACGACATATACGGCACAAATCATGGCCCACAGCGCCTTGGAAAAAGCGCTGGGGCCGCTCATGAAAAAGGACGGGGCAAAAAAACAGATCATGCCGCCGGCAAGCAGCAGCATGTTTATAGCCTACCCGCTTGCCGCAATAATTTTTGCAGTATTGCTGTTTGCCTCTATGCAATCCGGTGGCGAGACACCGATATGGCTGGCGGGAATGCTGCTGAAGTAAAAACCGCTCTGCATTGCACAGAGCGGTTTTTCAAGAGCAAGGGGCATTCATTTTGCGGTGCTTAACGTTTCCAGCGCCAGTCAGATATCGCTTTCAGGGCTTCCTCGTTTTTACAGCGCCGGTACTCAGCAACCGCCATGGCCTGACGGCTGTTAGACTCCCGGGCTTCCCACAAGTCGAACCTGACAGCTTTATTATGACCGCCGGAGCGGGCGACTTCTTTGGGACCGAGGGCAAAACGGACTCCAAAGACAACGCCCAGCGCCGCAGCTTTTCCGGCAACATGCCGGTCACGGTCCATTGCGGAGGGAGAAGCCGTATAGCGTACGGATTTGAGCAGGGAAAGACAGGTATCGCTATACTGCTGGACCGGTTCAGGGGAGATGATGATAGGCAGAGGGGTTTCATCCGTATCGATCACGGACGAAGGATGGTCAAGTTCCATAGACCGGGCTGGCCCAGGGATCAGGAAAAGAATCAGGAAAACTCCAGAGAAAAGGATGATAAGTGCCAGCGCCGTCAATTTGGTCATGCGTCGCCCGGCATGTGCGTTCGTTTGATCGTTCATTATTCCCACCCGATAGTTTGTTTAGAAAGTTAGTGTTTGATCGTTAGAAAATGTCTGCGGTTGTTTCGTTCACAATTTCCAGTCTAGCGAACAAATATAATTATGACAAATATTTTCGTTTCGATTTTGTGGCGTAAGTTATTAAAAATAAAAGATAATTTGTCTCTTATTTAGGCGGGATTTCGGTGAAATTTTTCAGGCTTTGTTCGGAAGCAAGCGAACAGAACCCGCGGCACCCTTGAGCACTGGATGAGCGCCGGATCTGTAAACGCGTTCAAAAACGGTTTACTGGTTCATTGACTGGTAGAAATCCTCGTTGGACTTGGTCGTTTTGAGTTTGCTGATAAGGAACTCGACCGCATCCACGGTGCCCATCGGGTTGAGAATCCGGCGCAGGACCCACATTTTCTGCAGGTCTTTACCGACCAGAAGCTCTTCTTTCCGTGTCCCGGATTTCTGGATATCGATCGACGGGAAGACCCGCTTATCGGAGATTTTCCGGTCAAGCACGATTTCAGAGTTACCCGTGCCTTTGAATTCTTCGAAGATCACCTCATCCATCCGGCTGCCGGTTTCAATCAGCGCCGTCGCGATAATGGTCAGGCTGCCGCCTTGTTCGATATTCCGGGCTGCACCGAAGAACCTTTTCGGACGCTGCAGCGCGTTAGCATCAACACCACCGGTCAACACTTTACCGGATGACGGCACAACCGTGTTATAAGCGCGGGCAAGACGGGTAATCGAGTCCAGCAGGATGATGACATCACGCTTTTGTTCGACCAGCCGCTTGGCTTTTTCCATCACCATTTCGGCAACCTGCACGTGGCGGGCGGCCGGCTCATCAAAGGTGGAGGAAATGACTTCGCCGCGCACAGAGCGGGCCATATCGGTCACCTCTTCAGGACGCTCATCGATCAGCAGGACAATCAGATACGCTTCCGGGTGGTTGATCGCGATTGAATGCGCGATATCCTGCAGCATCACGGTCTTACCGGTCCGTGGCGGCGCAACGATCAGCGCACGCTGCCCGAAACCAAGCGGGGAAACCAGCTCGATAATCCGCTGGGTCATGCCGCCGCTTTTCTTGGTCGGATCGTCATATTCAAGATTGATTTTGCGGTCCGGGTAAAGCGGCGTCAAATTATCAAAATTGATACGGTGACGGACTTTTTCCGGGGTCTCGTTATTGATCGAGCCGACCCGCAACAGCGCAAAATAACGCTCGGAATCTTTCGGGGCGCGAATTTCGCCCTCGACAATATCCCCGGTCCGCAGGCCGAAACGGCGCACTTGCGAGGGGGAAACATAAATATCATCGGGCCCGGGCAGGTAATTTTCTTCCGGGCTGCGCAGGAAGCCAAAGCCGTCCTGCAGCACTTCGAGGACCCCGGTGCCGGAAATCGGCACACCCTGGTCGGCCAGTTCTTTAAGGATCGCAAACATCATGTCCTGTTTGCGCATCGCGCTGCAATTCTCAATGCCAAGCTCTTCGGCAAATGCAAGCAGTTCCGCTGGGGAACGTGTTTTTAATTCCTGCAGATTCATAAGGTAAACTTCTTTTTTCGTTTCTAAATCCTGGTTTGATCGGGAAGACAATGTTCTGTATTTCCGTGAAAGTTGTTCGTTAAACCAATGTCATAAAGCAGGTCTTAACACGTTCTGTACTCGCCGCGGCCCGCTACCGCTCCATAATAATCATATAAATTTCGTGGAGTTTTCTTCCTAAAGACACTGGATTTATAGCTAAATCGCCCGCCCGAGTCAACATTTTCTGTCAAGAAAAAAGTTGATTATGTATATATAACCTGTGGAAGATGCGGGGAAACCTTTAATACGCTTTGGTTTTGCTTAATATTTTCCGTATCTAAAACGGCTCGGTGACGGCCATAAATACGATGATAATCATCAATACCGTCGGCACCTCGTTCCATATTTTATAAAATTTGGCCGGTTTCTGGTTCTGGCCGCGCTCAAAACTCTTCCGCCAGCGCCCGTAAATATGATGCACCACAGTCATCGCCACCACAGCCGTCAGTTTCACATGCATCCAGCCGTTCGATAACAGCCCCGTATTCGCCCAGATCATCAACAGCCCGAAAATCCAGGCGGCGATCATCGCCGGGTTCATGATAAAGCGCAACAGCCGCCGCTCCATCACCTGCAGCATCGCCGCGCCCTCTTTTCCGGCATCGACATGATAGACAAACAGGCGCGGCAAATAGAGCAGCCCCGCCATCCACGCGATCACCGCGATAATATGCAGCGCCCTGAAGAGCTGGTAATTATTCAGCAAAAAAATATGAAGTTCTGTTTCTGTCATGGATGGTATTTTCGAAATTTTTCATTTCAGATGCAAGCGCAAATTGAAACCACAGAGACTTCGCATATGCACAATATCTTCCTGTTTACCGCGCAGGAGTAATCGTCTTATGCTATAATGATTATAAGGATAATAAGAATCTACAGGAGATTTCAAACATGGATAAACTTGGTCTGTTTATTTGGATTATCGCCGCCCCGGTTTTGATGGGCACATTTGTTTTAGCTGTTTTATTGATGCCTTCGCTCGCACATGCGGAAAGTAAATATATCATCATGGCCGCCGTTCTTGGCGCCGTCGTTGCCGCGCCGATCAGTCTGGTCATCGCAAAAAAGATCGATAACCTGACGAAAAAAACCTGAGCGTTTTTTAAAGCTTTATGTATGTCCGCAGTCCCCGCAGGATCGCGGACATATTTTTTGCACCTGCGGATTTTTAACCAGCTGCGCCAGCGCATCGATATAGGCTTCATGCGTTCCCACAGTCGGGACGCGGGCGAAATAAGGAACGCCTTCCTGCTCTGCCAGATGCCTGTATTCAATCTCAATTTCAACCAGCGTTTCGACATGTTCGCTGACAAAAGCATGCGGATAAATCAGCACGGGCACCTTATCGGCTGCCGCCTGCCGCAAGGCTTCATCGGTTGAAGGACCGATCCATTTTTTCGGACCGACGCGGCTCTGGTAACAAATCTGCCAGTCAAGATCTTCGATCCCTGTCGCCGCGGCAATTTTCTCCGCGCACCGCTCACATTGCCATTGATACGGATCGCCCGCTTTGACGATATCTTCAGGCAGGCCGTGCGCGGAAAATAAAACCCGCGGGGCAGGAAGGTCTTTCTCGGCAAGTTCTTTTTGCGCCTGCTTATACGCCGCGGTGACATGGTCTGCGGACGCCGCTATAAAACCGTCATGAAACGGGTAACAGCACACACGTTCCCCCGGCACAGTCAGCCCGGCAGCTTCCGCAGCCTTATCCCAGCTCTGGAAAGAAGAACGGGTCGTTGTCGTGGAATATTGCGGATAGAGCGGCAGTAAAATAATCCGCGCGGGATCATAATCTTTGACCTTACGCGCGACCTCATCGGCCATCGGATGCCAGTAGCGCATGCAAACAAATACCTTATGATCGTCGCCGAGTTTGGCTTGCAACGCATTCGCCTGGTCCTGCGTATTTTCAAGCAGCGGCGATTTACCGCCAAGCAGCGCATAACTGTCCCCGGCTTCGCGCTTACTGCGGCGGTTTGCGATCAGCCGGGAAATCATCCAGCGCAGCGGGTAGGGCAGGTGGATAATATTTTTATCCATGAAAAAATTCAAAAGGAACGGCCGGATCGAATCCGGTTTATCCGGTCCGCCGAGATTGAACAGGATGATCGCGGTTTTTTCCGTCATTAAAACTGCCTGATGATCCTGGTTAATTGTTCCACGTGAATCGGTGGCGTTTCTTTGATAACGCCATGACCGAGATTAAAAATAAACCGGTCCCCGCCGAGTGTTTCAAGAATATCCCGCGCCCGTTTTTCCATCGCCGTCCCGCCGCTGAGCAGGCACACCGGATCAAGATTGCCCTGCACGGCGCAGATATCTTTTAACGCCACCGCCATTTCAAGCGGGACCTGGCTGTCGAGCCCCAGCGCATGGACTTTGGTTTGCTGCGCGTAAACAGGGTACAGCGCACCCGATCCGCGCGGAAAACCAATCACCGGAATATGCGGATAGGCTTTGTGTAACGCGAGCACGATTTTTTCCGTCGGCGCAATTACCCAGCGCGCATACTGATCTTCATCCAGAGCGCCCGCCCAGCTATCGAACAGCTGCACCGCTTCCGCCCCGGCATCGATCTGCTTGCCAAGATAAACGATCGTCGCTTCGGTAATAAGCTCGATCAGCTTTGCAAACGAGTCCGGCTCGCTGTAAGCCCAGCCTTTGGCGTGAATAAAATCACGGCTGCTGCCGCCTTCGATCATGTAAGTCGCCACCGTCCACGGCGCGCCGGCAAACCCGATCAGCGCGGTTTCTTCCATGCCTTCATCCGCCATCGCGTTCCTGATCCCGCGCACGGTTTCATAAACAGGCTGTAAAACCGTATCGTCGTAACGCAAGCGGCTCAGATCTTTTTCACCACGCACCGGATCAAGTTTAGGGCCTTCGCCCTGCACGAAAGATAAATCCTGCCCCAGCGCATGCGGGATCACCAGGATATCCGAAAACAAAATCGCCGCATCCATACCGTACCGGCGCAAAGGTTGCATGGTTACTTCAGTCGCAAATTCTGGATTATAAACCAGGTCCAAAAAGCTTCCAGCTTTCGTCCGCAATTCCCTGTATTCAGGCAAATACCTGCCTGCCTGGCGCATCAGCCAGAAAGGGGTGCGCTCAGGAACCCCGCCGTTCAACACGGCAAGGAACGGTTTTTCGTTTCGTTCGTCTATCGCTTTACTGTTCATCATGGTCAGGCATCATGACCGAATAATAACAATATAAAAAGAAAATATAGAAAGGTATTAGTAGATAGTTGGTCCTGTGAGTAACGGGGATGACTCTTTATCCCGCGATTCGCACACAGAATCACTTTGCCGGACTCGGCATAAAAGCTTGCGAGTCGCTTTTCACTATCCACTTATCCATGCCTGTCAAAAAATCGTCTTTGCACAGGGCATGACTCCCCCGGATAAAAATCATGTGACTTGGGGAGAAATTTCATCCCGCTTTTACCCCATCCTTTCAGCACAGGATACACACACCCTCCCGTGGATAAAAAAGATCGAATCGGCAGCGCAGATGTAATAAAGTGAATCCCATGTTTCAGGACGCTTACATAAAACTCGAATCGGAAGAGTGTGAAAAAGTTCTCTCGGAAATTAACCCGGTTCTGAGCGGCGGTGATTTCGATCCAAAGACCGCAGTGATTATGACCCAGCCTTTGCGGTTTTATCCCGGTTACAGCTTTTTAGAAATCGCAGATTACGACCTGACACCGATGCTTCGTAAATTTGTCATTTATAAACCCGGCAGCGTGACCGTGATCGATTGGACGAATGCTCCTGTTTATGAGCTCAATAAAAAAGCGCCCCTGTCGCTTGATGCAGACAATGTGTGTGATTATGTGCGCTTTTTCCTGGGATATGTCCGGGGACCGGAAGGGGCGCTATCGCTGGCGGAAACGATCGATGACATTAACTGGAGCGACGAACCGCCTCCTGCAGCGCGTAAAGCCGTCGGTCAGCAGCTCAAACCTGTGAAACTGGAACGGCAAACAGCGGATGGTGATTTTATCGTCAATGCCTGCTTCATCTTTAAAAATGTCCTGTATCAGGGGCAGATCACGGTCAGCTTACAAGGAAGAATCAGTATTTCCGATGAAAAGATCATGATCGATGATTTACCGCTGCGCGATTCCCGGCTCGGATAACGCCTTAACAACCCGAAAATATTTGCATAATTAAAATATCTTTGTTAAAAAAGTATTAATATTCTGTAAATAAAAAAGGTTAAAGCAAAGCGATGCGCGATAAATTTAACGGGTCTTCCCAGCAAAAACTGGAACAAATCGATAAAATAGCAGACCAGATCAATGAAGCTGCTTCTGTGCATAACAGTATTATCGCGACGCTGAAAGCCCGTACGGAAATGGCTCTTAAATGGCTGGAAAACCAGACGCCGAAAATCAAGGATAAATATGTTTCCCTGTGCGAACGTTTTGATGCGGAAGATATCGGCGGCGTAAGGCACTTGCTGCTGGGCATGGATGCCAATACAAAAGCGGCCGTCCTGTCCATTCCGGTTTTATTACCCAATGGCACAAAAACAGATTTTCTGCGCTGGGCCGAAGATGTGTTTGCCCGGCAGGATGAAACCGGGGCGTTTCGTGAAATACTGAAGACCGCCGCACAGGCGCCGTTAACCCCGGATTTCGCTCATGTAAAGATACCGCCTGCGCCTGTAACCGTTGTTACCGTCCAAAAGCCGACACCGCCTGGTTTACTGGATAAACTTACCGGCGAATATGAGGAAAGAGTCGATCGTTTGCAGGCAGAGATTGAACTGAAAAAACTTGAAAGAAAACTAAGGCAGCAAGCGGAACTGGAAGCCGTCAGAAGCCAGCATGCCAGCGCGATTAAAACCCCGCTTAAAAGCCTTGAGCAGGATCTTCACACAACTGTCATGGCCCAGCGTCTTTTCCACGTTTTCGAAGGCGATCCGGAACAAAAACGGTCTGTGCTGGAAACCGCACTGGTCTTTTTGAAAGATAATTACGGCGAAGAGGATTCCAAATCATGGCTTAAAGCTCCGGTGCCGTTTGATGATTCCGGAACTTCACGTTTGGTGCGCTTGTTGGAAATGACTGCAGGCAATCCGGAAACACAGACAGCGATGCTGGACAGTGCGCTGAAATTCCTGTCCTGTGATGCCGCAAGGGCTGAATTTCTGGGAGAGGTGGCTGCCAGCCTTGAAGGGGAGCAGGCAGAAGCGCTGCAAAAAATTGCGCTGGGCTATAGCGGTGATTTTATCAGAACAGCCGAACTGGCGATCTTCCGCCCGGAAAAGGCAGGCTTTATTGCCCCGGTTGAAGGCGGATTACGCATGGCGCGCTACGGTCATAATGATAGCGTTCCCGCGGATGAAAATACGAAAAAGAGCATCTTGCGTTACTTGAAGACCCAGCCGGGATTCGTAGCGTTTGGATTTCCTGAAAATGAAATCACAAACATGGGAATGCTCAGCCGTTCTTACTATGAGAAGGATAGTAACCCGACAATATTATATACCGATTTCGGAGCCAAAAGCTGGAACGACAAAAATGTGGAACCCGGAACGGCTGTTTCTGTGCTCGATGCCCGGGCGGCACAGCCCGGGATGGTGCAACTAAGCGATAAAACGGTCATCAAAAAAGACGCCGTCGATCATGCATGGATTACACTGAATGACGCGGGGAACAGCTATATGATCCAGTATGTCATTGAAGGTGAGACGCGGTCGATTTCAAATATTTCATCGCCTGACCGCGCGCGCGAACTGCTGGACGGTTTTGCGCAAGGATATGGCCGCTATATGGTGACAGATACACAGATGGTGGACATTACGCGGATCGGCAATATGTGGATTGCCGACAAACAGGAGGACTGGTCCTGTAAACTGAAATTCATCATCGGTGATAAGAATTATAATATTCCGACCACCATCGAAAAAGCGCAGGCCTTTATCGAGGAAAGTATCCGGAAGTATGGCCATATCCGCCTGACTCCTGAAGAATGCCTGAACCCGGCTCAATGTGCGGTAATTTTCCATCAGCCGGGCGAAAGCGGTAAAACCGGTAAGCTTTCTTATTTGATTGGCGGTACGCTTTATTCAACAACAATGGGTAAAGATCGGGCCTATGCTGTTCTGGATGAGATTGGAAATGGTCCCGGTGATTTCCTGAACTACCGCCTGAAATCGCAGCTTAACCCGGCAAAGGTCGGCGCCATTACCTATGAAAAAGGACGCCTGAACTTTAATATCGGGACCGAGAGTAAATGGGGCATTGATATGAAAGCGGATGAAGCCATGCGGGTTTTAGATAAAATCGCGGTGCATCAGGACTATATCGGCCTGTCTGCCGGGGCTTATATCAGCCGTCTGGTGACGGCGTCCGTACAATATAAGAACGGTAATCTTTATTACGGCCTGAACGGTAAAGGCTTGAGCGAAGAAAAACTGTCTGAAGAGGCTGCGGCGAAAGTGATCGATCGGTTCGAACGCTACGGCCGGGAAACCATGATTGAAAGAATTCTGGGAATGACCCCGGAAGCGATCGGGGATATACCGGTCGTGACTGCGCTTTTTGAGCAATATGGCGGTGCCTTTGAATATGTAGCGCCGCAGGTTACCCCGGAAACCGAAGCCCCGTCGGCAGAAAACGACACTGTTCCTGAAGTGCCGGAGAACGAAGACAGCGCGCCTGAAAAACCGCGTTTCAGCCTTGATGATTTCAAGGATTTCAATTTTTAGTGCCGACCCTGATTCGGAGACAGGCTATCCCACAGTATAGGCAAACAGGGTCCTTTTTTAGGACTCTGTTAATACACACTTAAGTCCTTGTTAACGAACAGGGATTTTTTCTCCAAAAAATCCAAAAACCCGCGTCTTGGTAGGAAAGCGTTAATAAAGCTGGCGCATAATGAACCCATGGCCGCGCAATTGCGGCATGAGCAATGGATCTGGACCATTGGGGTATTTTGGGGTTCTAAAATGAGTAATACGACGGACAATATCTTCGAATTTCAGGCCGGGCACAGCAAACCGTGCAGGATCGCCTATACGCTGAATAACAGGCAGCCGGTTTTGTGTTCTTACATCAGCGATCAGCCGCTTTTCTATATGGATTTTGAAGGCGCGATTGATGATGAAGAGGATTACGGCTATTTCGATTTTACCGCTGTGGAAGACGGCGTTGCCGATCTGTACGCGCGCCTGACCGCGCTGGAGCGTTTCGAGGATGGTTTTGAAGAGCATGATGATCTTGAGCGTATCGCGGCGCTGGGGGAGAATATCGCCGCGATCACCCAGCCTTTCGAGGCGGGTGAAAATGATTCGGGCGATATCAGGTTTTTAGAGCAGTCCTTGCGCGAAAGCCGTTTTGCCGCATCCTTGCTGGATTTTGCCGCGAAATACGAAACAAAACTGCATTATGCCGCGGAAACGGAAACGGCCATCTATGACCGCCGCGACGGGCAGATCTATATCAACCCGCATATGAACCGGGAAGACAGGATATTAATGGCGGTGCGTGAACTCCGCCGCGCCTGGCAGCACCGTAACGGGGCGCTTTTGAACCCGCTGACCTTCCACCCGGATCAGGCTATTTTAGTCAACCGGGCACAAATTGCCGATCTGTCGGTGATGATGGTCCGGGTCGCCTGGGAGCTGCAGCTGGCAGGACAAAAAGATGTGTGGGAGCGGGTTGAAAGCTCGTCCATGGCCGATCTGGCCCGTGCCTTCGCCCGCGAATCCTTCCTTGATTTTCGCACGCTGAATAACGGCGTGGCGCAAAGCGCGGTATTCGAAAGCTGGTTCTTATCCGAGCGCTGCCGCCATGAGGACAAAAAGCTGATCCAAAGCATGCTGGCGGATTATCGCGGCTATGTTTTCGATACCCAGCAGGCCTCGCAGCATATCACTGCAGAGTTGATTATCGCGCTCGGCAGCATGCCTTTCGGCAAAAATTACCTGGCATCGCATGTCAATACGA
Organism: Rhodospirillales bacterium; assembly: GCA_020638155.1. Taxonomy (GTDB): domain Bacteria; phylum Pseudomonadota; class Alphaproteobacteria; order Micavibrionales; family Micavibrionaceae; genus UM-FILTER-47-13. The sequence goes on along the minus strand of JACKJB010000005.1, from coordinate 48,169 downwards.
TCATGAATGATGCAATCTTTACCGAGGTACGCGACCGCTCTAACGCGAATTTCCTATGGTTTATCAAGTTTGAGCGCTCTTTCCGGGAAACGGAACAGGAATTGCAAACCGATGAAACAAACACGGATCCTGATTATCTGTCAGGCTCTTCCAAAAACAAAAACATACGGTTTGGCGACCATGAACAAAAATCAGAAATCATCACCCTTCAAAGGGGTGAAGAACCTGCCGCAGCTCCGCAAGCCGGAAAAGCGCAAAATGGAAATATTGTCCCGTTCCGCGGCCGGTCCGGCGGATGATGAGGGTGATGGGATGAAGGCAGAGCGGCTGAGCAGAAAAACCTATCTGAAAAAGCACAGCGTAAAGCCTGACGGCGATATCACGGTTTATGACCTGACCGCATCACCCTTGCCGCAGGGCGAGACGGTCTTGCTGGACGAGATTGAAATTCCGGATACGACTGATTTTGATAAGATTAGCGCCCTGCCGCACAGCTTTGAAACGCAGGATGATATCCTGAGCTGGTGCGCTGCCCTGATTGCTGAAAGCCCGGCAGCTTCGGCATTGTATCAGGATGCCGCGGCGCAAGGCTGGCAGGTCGGCTTGTCGGATCTGCACAGCAGCGGGTTTCATCTCGATATCCCGGGGCATAAAATCCTGCTCGATCATTTCGCGATGAGCCCGGCGGCGCTGGGGCGCTCCGCTTATTTTCGCAACACGCTTTTAATTACGTTTATTCGCGCACTGCGCGATATCTGGCACGAACACCGCAATGTACCGTTCGAAGACGAATACGGTCCCGAAGACGTGCTGATGCTAGAGCGCGTACGGGCGGCGGATTGCGACACGGTCACCGTGTTCGCGGTCTGGGAATTGCGCGGCGCGGGCTATGCTGAAATCTGGCGTCACCTGATCGGCTCGGCTGAAGGCGATATGGCGATGATCTTTTCCAGGTTTTTAGAACGTGATCCGAGTGCGCTGTTTGACGGCGGGGCCATGACTTACGCGTTCCGGCAATGGTATGCCGATGAGGCCCGCGTGGATGGCTGCGATCATGAAACGCTCGAAGCGCTCGATGATATCCTGCTCGATACCACCGAAATCCGCGCCTTCGGCAGCAAGCGCCTTGAGGCGCTGGCGATCGAACGGCTTGCCTGCATGCCGGACGGCACATGCTATCTGGCCGGGCTGGGCGATACGATTCGGCGCGACCCGTTTTTCGCCGGGCTGCATGATGAGATCAACCAGACGCATTTATTTCACCTGATGTACGATATGGAAGTCACGATGGTGAATAACGTGCCGTTCCGCGACCGCAGCCTTGCCCGCAAAATGTTCCCGCAGGGCGATATGCAGTCCTCTTAGACTTTAAGAAATCCTCCTTTGTGTTGGCTCCCGGCGCTGCTACTATGGCCGGGAGATGACGAAAAAACAGCCGGTCAAAGATTTCTACCTTCACCTTATCTCTGATGCAACGGGAACCACGTTGCAGGGGCTTGCGCGCGCCTGCGTCGCCCAGTTCGAAGGGATTGATACGGTCGAGCGGTTCTGGCCGCTGGTGCGGACCGAGCGCCAGTTAGAGCGCGTTCTCGAAGATATTTCCGAATATCCCGGCCCGGTTTTTTATACGCTGATGGACAAAGCGCTGCGCCGCAAGCTGGAAAAACGCTGCCGGGCGCTGGAGATTCCCTGCATGGCGGTGATGGACCCGCTTATAAAAGGACTGTCCTCTTATCTGGGCCTGCCGCCGATCGGCCTGCCGGGCTTGCAGCATGCGCTCGATGAAGCTTATTTCCACCGTGTCGATGCGGTCGATTTTGCGCTGTCTTTTGATGACGGGCAAAATCTGGACGGGATCGAAGATGCGGATGTGATCCTGGTCGGCGTTTCGCGTACTTCGAAAACGCCGACCTGTATTTTCCTGGCCCGCCGCGGCATCAAGGCGGCGAATGTGCCTTATGTCCCGGCCGTGCCGTTTCCGGAAAAACTGACGCAGCTCAAAGGCCCGATGATTGTGGCGCTGACCGAATCGCCGGAACGGCTGGTCAATCTGCGCCGCTCGCGCCTGAAAGCGGATGAGCACGATAAGAACCACGGCAATAATACCTATCTCGACCGGGAAAAAGTCGAAGAGGAAATCCGGCAGGCGCGCCGCTACTTCACCAAAAACGGCTGGCCGATTATCGATGTGACACGCCGCTCGATCGAGGAAACGGCGGCGGAGATCCAGCTTTTATTACAAAAACGCGATAAAAAAGAGCGCACGGGGGATTATGCCGAATAATATCAAAGCCGGCGTTATCGGGTACCCGCTCGGGCACAGTCTATCGCCGCTCATCCATAATTACTGGATTGAGCGCTATGGTCTGCACGGGCATTACGATGCCATCGAGATTGTGCCGGGCAGGCTGGAGCAATCCGTGAACAAGATGATCGAGGACGGCTATGCCGGGTTTAATGTCACGATCCCCTATAAACAGGATATCATGAGCTTGTGCGATGCGCTTTCCGATACCGCGCAGGCGGTCGGCGCGGTCAATACGGTGCGTGTCGGAGAGCGCGGCAGGCTGCACGGGCATAATACCGATTCGTATGGTTTCGCCGAGAATATCAGGCGGGCTTTGCCGGGACGCTCTTTTGAGAATAAAACCGCGCTCGTTCTTGGCGCCGGCGGTGCGGCGCTGGCGGTGCTGCACGCACTGGGAGGGATGGGGCTTGGCGAAATCAGGATTACAAACCGCACGGCAGAAAAAGCGCGGCGCGCGGCGCAGAGATTCGGCGCGTCTGTCATCAATTGGGACCGGCGGGAAGCCGCCGCGCAGGACGTAGAGTTGTTGGTCAATACAACCGCGCTGGGGATGACCGGGCAGCCGGAGCTTGTATTCGATCTTTCCCATTTGCCGCCGCAGGCTGCGGTATGCGATATTGTTTATAAACCGCTTCATACGGATTTATTGCGGCAGGCGCAGCGCCGGGGCAATGACATCGTGACCGGCATCGGCATGCTGCTGCACCAGGCGCGGCCTGCCTTTGAAGGATGGTTTGGGGTGCTGCCGGATGTTGATGAAGCGTTGCAGGAAAAAATTTTGGAGCAGGCATTATGATCGTAATCGGGCTGACCGGATCCATGGCGATGGGAAAAACCACGGTCGCCAATATGCTGCGGGATATGAAGGGTGTCGCCGTGCATTGCTCGGATGAGGCGGTGCGCGATCTTTACAACAATGCGGAGGTGATCGACCTGATCCGCCGCCGTTTCCCCGCCACGTTCCAGAAGAAAACAAACAGCATTGATAAAAAGAAACTGATCGGGCTGCTGGGCCGCGATCATGAAGCCTGGGATGATCTTGAAGAGATCCTGCACCCTTATGTCCGGTGCGCGCAGCAGAAATTTATCCGCGACCAGCAAAGCCTGGGCACATCGATTGCCGTGCTGGATATCCCCCTGTTGTTTGAAACCGGCGGGGAGCAGCGCGTTGATTTCACGCTGTGCGTCAGCGCGCCGGAATTTATCCAGCGCCAGCGGATCGAAGCGCGAATCCGTGACGGAAAAGTCAGCGAAGAGGACGCGGCGTTCCGCTTGTCCCGCCAGATGCCGGATGCGGAAAAACGTGCCCGCGCCGATTTCACCATCCCGACCGGGACCAGTATCGCGGAGACAAGAAAAGCGCTTGAGAAAACGCTGGCCGAGATCAAAAAAACTATGGGCGGTCCATCGCCCGGTTCTTGCCGTTTCCCGCCGCGCGCCTTATAACAGGACGGGAATAATGCTGTCATTTCGAAGCGACCTGTCCTCCGAAGCCCAAAGGGCGAAGGAGGAAGCTGAGAAATCTCCGGACTGTCGGGAGATCCCTCACATGCGTTCGGGATGACATCCAAATCAGGGGAACGATTGTGCGCGAGATTGTATTCGATACCGAAACCACCGGGATGGACCCGAGCGAAGGCGACAAGCTGGTTGAGATCGGCTGCGTCGAGCTGATGAACCAGGTGCCGACCGGGCGCACCTATCATCAGTATATCAATCCCGAACGCGACGTCCCCGCAGAAGCCGTCGCCGTTCACGGCCTGACATTTGATATGCTCAAGGACAAGCCGACCTTTTCTGAAATTTACACCGACTTTCTCGAATTTATCGGCGAAGACAGCATCCTGATCGCGCATAATGCGGCGTTCGATATGAAATTCGTCAATGCCGAACTGCACACAATGGGGCATGCGCCGCTGCCAAATAAACGGGTCAAGGATTCTCTGTTGATCGCGCGGGAAAAATTCCCCGGCTCCCCGGCATCCCTCGATGCGCTGTGCCGCCGCTTTAGCATAGATCTTTCCAGCCGGGAACTGCACGGCGCTTTGCTTGATGCGCAGCTGCTCGCCGAAGTCTGGCTCGAGCTGATGGGAGGCCGCCAGCATGGCCTGGGGTTAGGCGCGGATGATGATAAGGGCGCCGGTACGCAGGCCGTCTCCAGCCTTGCGCAAAAGGACCGCCCGTTCCGCGAGCCAAGACCGCATGCCCCGCTGCCCGAAGAACGGGAAGCCCATGCGGCGATGCTGGAAAAACTGACCGATCCTTTATGGAAGGATGCGGGTTAAGCTCAGGCCGTCTCTTTTTCTTTTTCAGAGGAGCGCTCATGAACGTTAGGCTGCGGCCCGCCGAACTGCTTGCGGTAAAGCGCCTTGAAATTCACCGGGCTGAGCAGGAACGGCATGTACCCCGCTTTTTGCGTCAGGTCGGCGATGATCTGGCGCGCAAACGGGAACATATAGTTTGGCATTTCAATCAGCAGCAGCGGATGGATTTTATCTTCCGGCACATCGTTCAGTGTGACCATCATGCAATATTCAAGCTCGGCGATGAATGTTGTGATCTCGCCTTTGCTCGCTTTAACGGTGATATACAGGCTGACTTCGTAGCTGTTTTCAAAATCATCGAGTTCCAGCCTTTTCGCATCCATCGCAAAATCAACCCCGATCGCGGGTTTGCCTTCGGAATTGCGCAGCGGCATCGGCGCGTTCGGGTTTTCAAAGGACAGGTCCTTGATATATTGCGACTGGATCGTTACCGGCAGGCGGTCGAGCATCTGTCCTTCATCCGGAAGCGCATTCGGTTTATCGGTCTGGTTTTGGTCATCGGCCATCATTTTATCCTTACACTAGAAAATCATTAACAGCGATTATTGCGGAAAACGAAGGTCCGCTCAAGGCTTATCCTTGTTATCTACGCGTTCATACTCTGCTTCGATCACATCCGGGTCGCGCGGACGGCCGTAAGATGTTTGCGAGCCATGTATTTCAAAATCAAAACGGCGGCTCAGATAATGCCGCAGCCACACGCGGAATTGCGGCACCAGCAGCGAAAAACCGATCCCGTCAGTAAAAAAGCCGGGCGTCATTAATAGGGCACCGGCAACTGCCAGGCAGATCCCGTCGAACATCTCCTGAACCGGCAATTCACCCCGGCTCATCGTGCCGCGCGCGCTGAACAATGTGGCAAGCCCTTGTGTGCGGATCAGGACCGCCCCGATCATCGCGGTCAGTACGCATAAAAACAAGGTTGAAAGCAGCCCGATTTCATCGCCGACCGCGATAAATAACGCGATTTCCGTTAACGGGATAATAACGAAGATGATGAAAAATATCATAAAATAGTCACCTTCCGGCCCTTGCGCTTTGGCGCTTTGGCGCTTATTTAAGTGAGGTTGGATATTGCGGCATACCCTAGCATCTTTAACCATTTGACCGCAAATACTGTGTTATACTGTAAACATAAGGTAAATAAAGGATTTTCAAGTGCCTGCAGATATTATTCTTTACGCCGTGATTGCCGCCGGGCTCGTATTCTGGCTGCGGGGTCTTTTAGGGACCAGACACGGGGACGAACAGGACCGTCCCAACCCGTTTACATCCCATACCGATCCGATGAAAAAACAGCCTGCGCCAGAGTTGGCCGCCGGGGCACCGGTTCTGCCGGGACAGCCGGAAGATATGGCTGCCGGGCTTGCCCGCAATATGAGCATTGAAAACCAGACGGCTGAGCAGGGCTTGCAGGATATTGCCCGCGCCGACCGCTCTTTCGAGCTGTCCTATTTCCTGACCGGGGCGCAGGATGCCTTCATTATGATTATCGAAGCTTTCGCCGAAGGCGATAAAGATACGCTGCGCGGCCTGCTGAGTGACCCGGTTTATAAAGCATTCTGCGGTGTGATTGATGAGCGCGCCGCGAAAAACGAAACCGCCAGCGTGGAAATTCACGCCATCCGCAAGTCCGAAGTGATGGATGCGCAGATTAAAGACAAGGTGGCTTATATCACCGTGCGCTTTACCGCTGATGAAACCAGCATCGTCAAAGACGCTGCCGGACAGGTCATTTTCGGCAATCCGGAGCGCATCACCGAAACCATCGATGTCTGGACCTTTGGCCGGTCCTTGCGGTCCCGCGACCCGGCGTGGCTGGTTTATGAAACCCGCGAAGATGCGGCGGACGAGGTTTCCGGCTCAACCGTCCCGGAAGCGGATTCCGGCAAGGAATAAGGCGATTTCCCGTTTTTGAAGTTTTTGCTTGCCTGCGGCGGCGAAACTCCCTATTTTCAGCGCATTATTTCTTAAGGGCCCGTAGCTCAGCTGGGAGAGCGTTGCAATGGCATTGCAAAGGTCGACGGTTCGATCCCGTTCGGGTCCACCATTTTCCTCTTAGTTTTTGAAACTTTCTCCAAAACACGATATAGTTAAAGTTGTATATTTTATCATTCAATCCTTATTGGTTGTATAAGCAACTTATGTATAGGGATACAAATGGCGAAAATTATTAAATAAAAAATTATATGTGAGAGGAGTAAGGCTGTGGCCAGCCAGATCGATTTTGCCGATCCCGTAGCGTGCAGGGATGTCGAGTTATTATTGATTGAAGATAACCCTTTTGACGTTGAAATATTTGAGCGTTATTGCGGCAGGCAGTTTGAAAACCTGAATATCTCGGTCGTCGGTTCGCTTAAAGAAGGCAGGCCGCTGTTGCAGCAAAAACCCTTCGATATCGTCTTTACCGACCTGAATATGACCGACAGTATCGGCGCCAGCGCGGTTTATGAAATCCGGCGTATCCTGCCCGGCAATATCCCGCTGATCGTGCTGACCGGGATCGCCACCAATGTTACCCGCGATGAATGTAAAAAAGCCGGGGCGACCGGTTTTATGCTCAAATCAGATTTCAGTGCCGAAAAATTCGTCCAGTATATGCAGGTTGTCGGCTACGCAGTCGATGAATAGCGGCCTGTAAGAAGGCCGCGCATTCCATTATGAGAGTTGGCTGTGATCTGGTATGATGGCTGCGCCGGGCCGTTTTTGGGTGGCCCTTTTCCGGATTTTTCGCGAGTAGACCATGGACCTGATTTCTATTTTATTTGACGTCACGATCGGCGAACAGCCGTTGATTTTCTGGGCCGGATTCCTGACCCTCATCCTGGCGCTGATGGTGTTTGACTTAAGCTTTCTGAACCGCAGGGATCATGAGGCCGGCGTGGGCGAGAGCCTGAAGCTGGCCTCGCTGTATTTCGGCATAGCCTGTGCTTTCGGGGTCTGGGTCTGGGTAAAAATCGGGCCTGAGAGCGGGATGGATTTTTTTACCGCCTACCTGGTTGAACAAAGCCTTTCGCTCGATAATATTTTCGTGATGTCGCTGATCTTCGGCTATTTCGGTGTTCCGGCGATGTACCAGCACCGGGTACTGTTCTGGGGGATTATCGGCGTGATTGTCTTCCGGGCGATTATGATCGGGGCGGGGCTTGCGCTGGTGCACCGCTTTGACTGGATCCTGCTGGTCTTTGCCGCTTTCCTGATTTTCACCGGGATCAAGCTGCTGCTGTCCGAGGACGAGCACCCGGCGATTGAGGAAAACCGTATTATTAAATTCCTGAAAAAATATATCCCGGTGACGACGACGATTAACGGCCATGATTTCTTTGTGAAGGAGCGGCATAAGAAAAACGGGAAGTTTGTGGCCCATGCGACTCCGCTGTTTTTGGCGCTGGTCACGATTGAATGCGCCGATGTGATTTTCGCCTTTGACAGTGTTCCGGCGGTTTTCGCGATCACCACCGATACGTTTATCGCCTATACCAGTAACATTTTCGCGATTATCGGCCTGCGGGCGATGTATTTCGTGCTGACCGCGATTATTCACCGCTTCAGCTATATGAATTATGCGCTTTCGTTGATTCTGGTGATTATCGGGCTTAAGGCGTTTTATGCTGAATTTACTGGCGGCCATGTGCCGTCCTGGCTCTCGCTGAGCTTAACGCTGGGGATTCTGGTCGGCGGCTTTGCCCTGTCGTTCCTGAAGACCAAAGCCGAGGAAAAGAAGAACCAGGCCTCTTCTTAACGTTTGAAATGAGCGCCGCAGCCTTTCACAGGATCCCCGGTTTCTAAATCATCCGGCCTGACCGGCAGGCCTTGTGCGGTGGCTGTGAAATGGGCCTGCAGGCCGTGTTTTTTGGCAAGGTCGGCGCTGGGCGTTCCGAAATGTTGTTCCTGAAAATACCGGGCGGTAAGTAACTTGTTGACATCATTGTTCTGCGTAAGTTCGTGCCCGGCCTCTTCGCACAGCAGCGCATAAGTCAGCACCTTCGCCATCTCATGCAGGACCCGCGGCCCGGCGGCTTCGCGGATCGCGGGGTCTTGTGCCTTCACGACGTCCTGCAGCCCGGTTTGAAGATTGCTGTAAACCTGCCGCAGGCTGGCTTTTTCGTTACTCATGCACACGGGCAGGGCGGCGCTGATCGTGCGCAGGCGGGCATCAAAAGCGTCCATCCCGCCTTGCCTGCCGAGCATGAACATTAAATCTTTGGCCTGGATATTTTTAGGCCCTTCCCAGACCCGCAGGACCATGGCATCGCGGTGGATCCGCTCGATCGGGTGATCCCTGGTATAGCCGATCCCGCCGACCAGCTCGGTCACTTTTGCGGTGCAGGTGGTGGCCTGCTCGGCGGTCATATATTTGGCCAGCGCCGTTGCCACGCGCAGCCACGGCTTGTGGACCGGGTCTTTGAGCGCGTCATCAAAGCTGCGGGCGGCTTCAAAGGCGAGGGCCGCCCCGCCGAGCCAGGCGGTTTTCAGCTGCAGCAGATCCTCCTGTATATCGGGGCGCGTATCCAGCGTATCGCCGAAGGTCCTGCGGTGTGCCGTCCAGCACATCGCTTCGACATAAGCGCGGTGCATCACCCCGGCGGCGGCCATGGCGTTATGGACCCGGCTGCAGCCCAGCGCTTCCATCATCGCCCGCAGGCCGTTTTTCTCATCGGCGATCAGGTGCCCTGTAGCGTTGCGCAGCTCAATCTCGGCGGTCGGCAATCCGGTCGTGCCGGATTTTTCCTTTAAATGCGTGACGTGCACACTGTTCTCTTTGCGGGTGTGTTCCGGGGTGTCCCAGTCCCGGTCGGTAAAGCGGGTGACGAAGACGAGCGCGATGCCTTCGCCCTGCCCGCGATCCATCTTAACGGTCTTGATCGCGCCCCAGCTGTCGAACCCCATCGCGCTGGTGAAAAAATTCCGGCCATTGACGATGCATTGCGTGGGGCCGGTCAGATGCGCGCGCGTTTCGGTATTGCCTTTGACATCGCTGCCCCCGGCCCATTCGGTCGCCCAGGTGCCGCCGACCATGGTCTTGCCGTCGGTACGCAGATATTGCGGCAGGAACGCCTCGCGCACCTCTTTTGGGGCGCGGGTCGCCAGCGCCAGCGCGTTCGGATGGGTCATCGCCAGCGGACAGCCGGTCGAAATATCGGTGTATGACGCCATATACTGCGCGGTAAAAGCCAGCATATGCGGCTCCGGCGCCTGCGGATCAAAACATTTGGCGATCACCCCGTGCCGGTACAGCTCCTGCTGGCAGTCCTTGTAATCCTCATTGGCGACAACCCGGCCGGTGCGTTTGCCTGGCGCGGTGACGCGGTCAAGATCCTGTACCAGTTTAGGCGGGGCGATCCGGTCGCTGTAAGCCGCCTGCGCATCCAGCCGGCCGCCGCAAAAAGCGCCAAGGCTCTCAAGGGTAGCGCTTTGGCGGCGCAGCATGTCCGGGTAAAGCCTGTGCAGGTACCGCCGCAAATTGCGGTCATGGATGAAATTATTCATCCCGCGCGCCTGCTGCGGATAATGCTGCGCCCCGGCTTTAATCGGTTTTGACATGCTTACGCTCCCTTTTTATAGTTATTTAAGGCTATCGGTAACATAAAGCTTTTATGGATAAAAGCTTTTGTTTTGTATTGTTTTATGGTAAAACAAACCAACCATGCAAGGAGTTCTATGATGAAAATTTGGGTTATATCGGCGCTTTTGCTGCTTTCAGGGCTGACCCTGAGCGCATGCAATACGGTAGAAGGCATGGGCCGTGATATTGAAAAAGCCGGGGAATCGATCCAGAAGCTTTAGGTAAGGAGCTTTAATATGAAGTTTTTCACGATTTTGTCCGTTTTACTGCTGCTGGCGGCCGCTCCGGCCCTCGCCACTGAAGATGATGGCGGTTTCGGCGCGCCGTTCGCGAACACGCAGCACCCGGGTTTCGGGGATCCGTCTTCCCTGATGGTTGCCGATGATGCCGATGCCACGGCAGAATCCCTGTCCGAAATCGCCCCGGCCGCAGGCGATGAAGAAGACACCAAAGAAAACCGCTCTACCGCAGAAGCCATTAAAAAGGCGCTCGAAACCCTGCGCAGCGATGCGACCGATCTTTAGACTATTTTTTGATACATAAAAAATCCCCGTCACATTGTACGGGAAGAGTATGGTTTCTGCTCAGAATATTCCAGATTTTGGGTAAGCTATGGTCATATGACGCGTTAATTTAAGATATTTTTTAAAGATGGCTGTAATTGAAGGTCAAATTGAACCACTCAAAAAATTGAAAGAGACCCTGGAACAAAATGGGATCACTCGTTTTGGCTCTATTGGCGAGATCAATGATTTTATAAAAAATTATGAAACGGAAAAGAATGAGATACCAAAAGTAATTGAACATGAATTTGATATTGAAATAAACCAGCTACGTATCGATCTTTCCAAATGCCAGCAAGACTATGATGCTTTAAAAGCTAGCGTTACCAACGAAATAAATATTGAAATTGAAAACCTGGAAGAAGAATTGGCAGTTATCAAAAAAAGGGTCAACAGGAACTTTATTTATAAGATATTTTTTCACTCTAAAGAAAAAAAACTAATTAAGAAAATATCGAAGTTTGAAAAAAACTTTAAAAGCTTGGTAGACAAAGGCGCTCAAAGTGCACAACAGGATATTTATCGGGTTAAAAGAAAATTAGATGATTATACCCAAAATAGGGCCGAGCTTTCCTCGGAACGTTGCTTGCAAGTATCTCGGGAATTAGAAAGAACGAAAGACGTAATTGATGGTCTTTATAATTTGATTGCTGGAGCAATAGGCGAAAATTCCGTAATAAAAGAAATCCAAAAGCTACCCGATAACTTTCACTTATTTAACGATTTTTCAGTAGAATTTGATCCGCCTATTTATAATAAGAAAGAAGACGACAGGATATACAGTATTCAAATAGATCACCTTCTTGTCTGTGAAGCGGGCATATTTATTTTAGAAACAAAAAACTGGGGCAAACAATCAGTCAAAAGCATTGATCTTAGGTCGCCCGTCAAACAAATCATGAGATCAAGTTATGCTTTATTTGTTCTGCTTAATAGCCAGTCCCGCCATAACATAAATTTGGAAAGCCATCATTGGGGTAGCAAACAAATACCTGTTAAAAATCTCATCGTAATGACCAACGCAAAACCAAGAGAAGAATTTAAGCATGTGAAAATTTTGTCCCTGAAGGAACTGAATGGGTATGTAACTTATTTCGATCCTGTTTTTAACAGTACCGAAATTGGAAGTATTTGTGATTATTTGAGAATGAGAATGTCATGAAATTGCGGCATGCTCCGTACCCCCGTCACAATGTGGCGGGGATTTTTGTTATTTAAGGAACGTATAGATCAGGCAGGGCGCAGGATATTTTCCAGCGCTTTGGTTTCTGTAACGATCGCGCCGGCCTGTGCAAGCTGGTCTGTCATCACCGCGTCCGTATCCGGGCCGCCGTCTGCGCCGGGGATCGCGATGGAGCGCGTCGCATCTTTAGCGACGAGCGCATTAAACCCTTCCTTGATCGCATCAAGCGCATGCCAGCCGACGCAAAAATCGTAGGCCAGCCCGACAAACACGACATTTTTGATGCCTTTTTCCCGTAAAGCTTCGGTCAGCGTTTTGCCGTCATCAAACTGCGGCCGGGTTTTGCCGTCGTTTTCAAAAAAGCCGGAATAGGAATCGATCGCCGCATTGGTCCCCTTATGCAGGATCAGATCGGTCGGCGCGAGCGCGAGGTTCGTATGGAACGCAGCGCCCTCACTGTCCTGAACGCAGTGATCCGGCCACAATACTTGCGGGCCGTAAGGCATGTTTATCAGCTCCAGCGGAGCCTTGCCGTCATGGCTGCTGGCAAAGGATTGGTGCCCTGCCGGGTGCCAGTCCTTGGTCAGGACAACGGTATTGAATTTTTTCTTAAGCGCGTTGATAGTTTCAATGATTTCATCGCCGCCGGGAACGGCCAGATTACCGCCGGGGCAGAAATCATTCTGCACATCGACGATGACCAGTGCGGTGTCATCTGAAAATCTTTGGGCTTGTGACATGCGTTTTCTCCTTTAAATTTTAGGGCCGCTGCGCAGATCCATAATCATCCGGCGGCGCTCGTTATACAGGGTCTCTTCAATCCCGACGACATAAACATGCGGGTTTTTAAGCCGCTTATGTGTTGAATCAAGGCGGCTAAGCCCTTCCTGTGCCCGCGCCCGCGCTTCATGGATGGTCTCAAGCGGCCGTACCAGTGTGCCCTGATCGAAGAACGGTTTCAGCGGGCGGTAAACTTCGGTTTGCGCATTAAAACGTTTACGCATCGTATCATCGGTTTTACGAACGGAAACGATCGGACGGGCCAGCGCGCCTTTTTGGATCGGGTCGGGCTGGAGCGCGGAAAGGATTGTATCCCCGTTATAGCGGGCGGAACCGTCGGCATCGCGGAAAATGTAGCGCAGCACATCGAGCTCGCCGGGGATGGTGGTTTTAACGGCATCTTCAGACAGCTTGACGACATTGCGGACGAAATCTTCATCAAGCGGCATCTTTCCCTGCTGGATCAGCGCGCGTGTCGCATCGATTTCCGCCTGGCTGAGTGTACCGTCATAAACGGCACCGAGCTTATAAACGGCGCCGAGGGCAGGCTGCGCTTTGGCGGTGGCAAGGTTCGTTCCCACGCCCCAGATATCGACTTTGCCGCCCTGTGCTTTGATGCTGGCGATCGTTTCTTCATCAAGGTCGTTGGAGGCGACAACTTTGGCGCCGGTAAACCCGGCTTCATCCATGATCTGGCGGGCCTGTTTTGACAGCCAGGCAAGGTCCCCGGAATCAAGCCTGATGCCTTTGAGCCTGATGCCTTTTTCCTGGCAGGCCTGTACGGCTTTTTTAACGCCTTCCACCGTGTCGTAAGTATCGACCAGGAACACCCCGCTATAGGGCATGGATCCGGCCCATTCCCGGAACGCGTCAAGCTCGTCTTCATAGGTCATGACAAAGGCATGGGCGAATGTCCCCGCGGCGGGAATGCCGTAATTCATGCTCGCTTCCATATTGGATACCCCGGCAGCGCCGCCGAGATAGGCCCCGCGCGAGGATTCGTAACCGCCGATAGCCTGTGCGCGGCGCAGGCCGAACTCAAGGATCGGCGCGCCGTCAGCCACTTCAACGAGGCGGGACGCCAATGTCGCAAAAAGCGATTGCGAGTTCGTGGCGTTCAGGATTGCGGTTTCCACCATCAGGCATTGCCATAGCGGCCCGCGCACACGGTAAATCGGTTCATCCGGGAAGGCCAGCTCGCCTTCGGGCATCGCTTCGATGCTAAGCGCCAGCTTGCTGTTTGCGACATAATCGATGAAGTCATCGGAGAACAGGCGCTCCTGCTTGCCCGTATCCGGGTTCTCCGCGGTCTGTGCGCGCATCCATGCGGTTTCCCGTGGCCCGAATTTCCAGTTCTCACTGAGCCACTCGGCGATAATATTCTGGCCGCCGGTAATCAGGTAACTGCCGCCGAACGGGTTTTTGCGGATAAAGGCATGAAACGCGGTATTCAGCTCATGCTTGTCGTTGGTGAAAAAAGCCTGTGACATGGTCAGGGCGTATAAATCGCCCCAAAGCGGCCCGTGCTGTGCCAGTTTTTCCTGATACCCTTGATCGCGTGTCAGAGTCATGAGTGCTCTCTTTCCTGCAAAAACTTGTCAAATAAGCGGTTTATGGTTATTTTGGCACCTAAGCAAAATTATGTATATAAAGCAAGGGTTTTTAGAGCTTCAGATGACGCAGGAACAAAGCAAGATAAGGGTCGGCTTGTATGGCGGGTCTTTCAATCCGCCGCATTACGGGCATTTTATTGCCGCGTTCTTTGCGTATCATTTTCTCAAGCTGGATGAAGTCTGGATGATGGTGACCCCGTCAAACCCGCTCAAGGACCCGGCGCGCTACGCCCCGCTCGAGGACCGGATGGATCTGTGCCGGATGATTGCCGAAGCTCATCCGTGGCTCAAGCCGACTGATATTGAGAAGGATTTTGCCTCGACCCAGACCGCCGATTCCCTGGCCGAACTGGAAAGGCGTTATCCTGATATCGAGTTTGTCTGGATTATGGGGGCGGATAATCTGACGAATTTCCATGAATGGAACCGCTGGCAGGAGATCATAGACAATCACGCTCTGGCTGTCCTGGCCCGGCCTGGTGACGGAGATAAGGCGCTGGAAAGTGTCGCGGCAAAATATGCGGCGCATTTAAAAGTCGATAACCCGGAAGACCTGGCTGGAAAAAATAGTGGTTGGACATTTATCGACTCGCCGGGCTTCGATATCTCCTCAAGCCAGATCCTGCAGGACTTAAAGGCGGGTAAAAGAAACCTGCGCGACCTGATGCCAAGGGTCGAGCAGGAGATTTTAAAGCGGGGGCTATACGGCTTAACGGAAACGGCGAAACCGGGATTTAAGCCGTCTTCGCCGTTCTGATCTTCTTGTGATTTTCTCTTAAGCCGCTTTGTGCCCGTTATGACCGTTTGTTTCCGGGATCGGCAGCAAATGATCAGCGCTTTCGTCCCGGTGCTTTTTCAGATACTTCATGAACGGGGTGCCGCCCGTGCCGATATCAACCGGGTTGCCTTCGGAATCGCGGGCCTGCTTGTTGATGTAACTCGCCGCGTATTCAAGATGGCGGGTGCGGAATTTCTGCACGTGATCGACGATCTCGTTATAGAGCAGCACCATTTCAGCATTGTGAGACCCGGCGACAAAACTGCGCAGGGTGCTGCGCTGTTGCACCGCTTCGATAAACAGGCGGTGTTTGGGCGGACGGTACTGGTGCAGCTCGTCCAGATATTCACGCAGCGGATCGTTTTCATGACCAATGCAGAGCAGCGCATCCATTGTCGGCACGATCGAACTTTGCGACCCGGTTTGGCCGCGGAAAGGCTGCGGCTTGCCTGCGTATTTTTCAACGCCTTCATAGATCAGCCCGTCCGGCAGCGCAGGGTTGCCTTTCCAGCCGTGAATATAAGGGCGGACGCGGTGATAATAAATATAAGGATCGCAGCGCTCCGGCATCCGGTCGAACACCGGGTTGATGAGCGTCCACGCATCGCGGATGACGGTAAGCTGCTTCATGACGGTTTGCACGTCTTTGGCATCCACGGCATCAAGCAGCGCCGGGATCGCGGCCAGCGCCGGACCGGCTTTGGCTTCGATTTCAATATGCACCATGATGAACCAGTTTTCATCCTGCCCGTCGAGGAAGTTCTGGATCACATAGACATTTTCAAGCGTAACCGGGCCGTTTTTATCCAGCTTCGCCCAGTTATCCAGCGTATAGCCGGTATAAGGGAGCAGCGGGAACAGGCCCATCGCATCGGCCAGTTTGCAAAAAGGCACGGCAAGATTGCGCGGCAGGGTTTGCGGCACATCGCCGCCGCCCCAGACATAAGCCTGCACGATAAAGGAAAAATGCACCATCAGCATCCGGCGCTGCGCATCGGACAGGCTGTCCAGGTGCTTGTCCATATCGATTTCCGGCAGCTTGTTTAAATACTCATGCGTCTGCCCGGCGCACATATAATCGGATAGATGTTTGCCTGCGTGTAAAAGCGGCGCGAAATCTGCGGGCAGGCTGACCTCGTCCATATTATGGGGGGTCAAAAAGCCGCGATCGGCGGTCATATCAAAATCTTCGATGGTCAGTGTCATCAAAAATCTCCCTGTATCTGTTTATTATGGTGTTATTGTTTTTGGTAACAGCAGCCAATATTGCCCCTTCGCTTTCATATGTCCAGCCAAATATTCGGCCCGTTCGCTGTGCCCCCAGAACACATCCCCGCGCACGGCGCCGCGAATCGCCCCGCCGGTATCCTGCGCCACCATCAGACGCCGCAGCGGCGGTTCGTCAGGCACGGGCGAATCGATCGCCACCCAGAGCGGAATCCCATAAGAGAGTTTGGAGCGGTCGATCGCAAGCGAGCGCTCCGGCGTTAAGGCAAGCCCTTCCCCGCCGAGCGGGCCGTCGCCCTCCAGCATTTTAAAGAACACGTAGGAGCGGTTCAGATGCATGATCTCGTTCGCCTGTTCCGGGTGCTGCGCCAGCCAGGCGCGGATCGTCTGCAGTGAGACTTTGTCTTTTTCAAGTGCGCCGCGTTTTATCAGCTCGCGTCCGATCGCGTAATACACATGCCCGTTCTGCCCGTCATAGCCGACCCGCGCCGCGGATCCGTCCGGGAACTGCACCCGGCCCGATCCCTGGATATGCAGGAAAAACGCATCGACCGGGTCATCAACCCATAGCAGCGCTTTATCATTATGCGGCCAGCTGCCCGCATCGATCGCGGCGCGGTCTTCGTAAGGCTTCAGGTGCGCATCGACCACGCGTCCGGCAATGCGCTGGCCTTTAAGCTCGTCACGGAAAGCGCCCAGATCGACCATGACCAGGTCGTCCGGTCTTGCATAAAGCGGATAAGTATAGGGCGGGGTTTTAATCGCCGAGCCGCGCAGCAGCGGTTCGTAATAACCGGTGAACAGGCCCGTTTCCTCGCCGCCGCCCATGCCGGCTTTCCAGGGTGTAAACCATTTTTGGAAATAGCTGCGGATCGCATCGGTGCCTGCTTGCTCCGAAGGCAGGGCCGCGCAGGGCGCCTGCCAGTCACCGTACGTCCCGCCGACAGGGCCGAAATCATCAGCGGCTTCGCGTTTTAGGATCCGCGCGCACGACCGGGCGAACGCAGCCAGGGCCTGGTCCTGGCTATCCGCATCCCATCCGGGCAGCTCGCTGTAAGCGGCGGGTTTTAAAACCAGCGGCAGTGATTCAGTATCCTGTTTTTCCTGTCCGAAAAAACTGCAGGCGGATAAAAACAACAGCGTGGTCAACAGGGCAGCGCGCAGCATGATCTCTCCTTCTAAGAAAATGACTGTGCACAGCATAGCGCGGCGGGGGTGCCGGGGCGATGGGAAAATTAAACAGCCTGCTTTTCTTCCTCCCAGCCTGCCTTTTTGCGGTAGATAGTGGAAGGCGATACGCCGAGCGCTGCGGCGGCTTTGGGGATGTTGCCACGGCACAGGGCGATGGCCTGCTCGATCGTTTCACGTTCAATGTCAGCCAGCGGCCTGATCTGTGAGGGGGAGGAGGGTGCGGGCGTCTCTGTGTGCCGGGGAGGTGACGCCGCGTTGCTGTTCCGGACGGTTGCAGGCAGCATCGATGCGGTTAAAACCGGGCCGTCATGCATGACGACGATATTGCGCAGCGTATTCTGTAGCTCGCGGATATTACCCGGCCAGCCGTACCGGCGCATGACCTCAAGGGCGTCAGTGCCGAAGCTTTCAAAATCTTTACGTTCTTCGGCGGCATAGCGGCGTAATAAGGTCTGGGCGATGTCGATGATATCTTCCCCGCGCTCCCGCAGGGGCGGCATATAAAGCGGCAGCACATGCAGGCGGTAAAACAGATCCTCGCGGAACCGCCCCGCCTTGATCTCATGGGACGGGTTGCGGTTGGTGGCGCAGATAATGCGGATATCGGTCTGCTCGGGCTTATTACTGCCGACCTTCTGGAAGCTGAGCGTTTGCAGGAAGCGCAGTAATTTTGTCTGCATGTCCGGGTTCATTTCGGCGATTTCATCAAGAAACAGGGTCCCGCCATTGGCCTGCCGCGCCGCCCCGTCCCGGTCGGCAATCGCGCCGGTGAAGGCCCCTTTGACGTGACCGAACAGTTCGGATTCCATCAGGTCGCGCGGGATGGCGGCGCAGTTGATCGGCACGAAAGGTTTGCCGGCGCGGGCGCTGTATTTGTGAATCGCCTCGGCGCAGACTTCCTTGCCGGTGCCGGATTCGCCGGTAATGAAAACGGTCGCGGTACTGCGCGCCGCGTTCTCGATTTGCCCGTAAATTTTCTGCATGATCGGCGAGGTACCGATAAAGCCGCCAAACGCGGCGGGATTTGCGGGCTGCTGTGGCGGCGTGTGGGGCAAATCTTCCCCGCAATAGCCTGCCAGCGCTTCGGGCATCGTATCCAGCGGCTGTTTGTCCAGTTCGCTTTCTATGGCACCGTAAAGCCGTTCGATGTCGAACGGTTTGACAAGGAAATCACACGCCCCTTCTCGCATGGCTTCAATCGCGGTATTGATCGAGCCGTGCCCGGTAATGACGATCACCGGCATTTTATGATTTTGTCCGCGGATGCGGCGCAGGATATCGATCCCTTCCATATCCGGTAATTTCAGGTCCAGCAGGATCATATCGAACGGCGTGTCCGCCTTAAGCGCGTCAAGCGCACCCTGCCCGTTCTGGCATTGCGTGACGCGGTAGCCTTTTTGCTCCAGCGCCAGCGCGTACATTTCCAGCAGCGCCGCCGTATCTTCGATCAACAGGATATGTATTTCGCTTTCATGGTACATAAGACCATTTTAGCGCTTTGTGATGGAGGATGCATTATGAATACTCTGGCATGATCTCGTATATAAAAAGCCCGGCGCTGGAGGCCGGGCTGTAAAATAGTAAGAATAGGATTCGCTCTAACGTTGGCTTGTAAAATGCAGGATATGCTGGAACAGCGCGATAAAGCTTATATATAGCGTTAGCGCAGCACTCCAGCCCATGCGGCTGTTGGCCTCATCGCCTGCCGCCGGGTGATACATTTCTTTCATCGCCTGCGTCTGCCATGCGGTGATTCCGGCAAACGCCAGGATGCCAACGGCGGAAATCAGGTCGAACAGCCCTTCGGATTTAAAGATGAAGCCGTTTAAAAGGCTCATAATCAGGACACCCCAGACGCCCATGATGGCAAAGCTCATCAGCCCGTCGAGGTTTTTCTTGGTGCTGTAGCCGAAGATACTCAGGCCCGCAAACATGCCGGTGGCGATAAAGAATGCACGGGCAATATTCTCGCCTGTGAAGGCAAGGAAAATGACCGAGAAGCTGATCCCGTAAAGCACGCTGATGGCAAAAAAGCTCATTTGCAGTTTTTGCGAAGACATGGTCATCGGGTTAAAACCGAACCAGACCACGGCCAGCGGCGCAAACATGACGACATAAACGATCGGCGGTGTCAGAAACAGCGACATCAGGGCCGGGGT
Source organism: Rhodospirillales bacterium (assembly GCA_020638155.1). Lineage (GTDB taxonomy): Bacteria > Pseudomonadota > Alphaproteobacteria > Micavibrionales > Micavibrionaceae > UM-FILTER-47-13. The sequence goes on along the minus strand of JACKJB010000005.1, from coordinate 28,477 downwards.
CATAGAAACAAAATAGGCCGTTAGCGCTGTGACAAGCACACCCAGCGTCATACGGTTATAAATGCGTTGCAGGTGCGCGTGCAGCCCGGCGTCATAATTGACGGCGCTGCCTGTCTGCGTTGCGTTGGAACGTTCTGGTTGCATAATCTTCCTCTCCACTTAATTCCAAATAATTATAAGAAACTTATAATACAGAACTTATATAGTCTATTTTACCGTTTTTCAAAGCTTTTGGGAATTTTTCCGCGGGGGTTTTGCAAGCGGTTGACTGCGCTCCCACGGCGATTTCCGTCCGCGCCTGGTCGCCGTTACCCACGGATTGGTGTTATCTTCCGGGTTTGTAAAGCGGCTTTCATCATCAGTCCGTGTTCCCGGCCTGATTTCAGGGATCGGCGTTCCGGTCACTTGCGAGATCGCGGCAATACGGTCTTCCAGCGGCGGATGGGTGGTAAACAGCCCGAAAAACTTGCGGCTGTTTTCAATGCACATCAGCGCAATATCGTCGGTCGCCTCGGGAATCCTGTCTTTCCCGGACAGTCGCAACAGTGCCCGCATCATCGCATCCGGGTTCTTGGTCAGCTCGACCGCCCCGGCATCGGCCATATATTCGCGCCGCCGTGACAGGGCAAAGCGGGTAAACATCGTTGCCATATAGCCGATCCACAAAATGGCCGCGACCGCGAAAATAAACATCATGACCCGCGCATCTTTGCGCCGCCCATACATGCTAAAACGGATGCTGCTCCAGGCCATCTGGGCGAAAAAGCCGATCATCCCGGTAAAGATGATCGAAACGATCAGCAGGCGGACATCGCGGTTCATAATATGGGTCAGCTCGTGTCCCAGCACCGCCTCCAGCTCGTCTTTTTGCAGCGATTGCATCAGCCCGCGCGTCACCGTGATGCAGTAGCTTTGCTCGTCAATCCCGCTGGCAAAAGCGTTACGGGCATGGGTTTCGATGATCTCAAGCCGGGGCATGGTCATACCGCGCGATATGCAGAGATTTTCAAGAAGATTATAAAGCTCCGGCTCTTCCTCGCGGGTTACGGGATGGGCGTGTGACAAGGCGCGGATCATCCTGGCTTGGAAAAAATAGGCGATCATGAACCACAGGATCACGACGATAAATACCAGCGGCCACCAGGTAATCAGGGCTTCTTTGCTGAAAGCAAGGCCGGTATCCATGAGTTGTTGTCCGCTAACTGCGCCGCCGCTATGACCGTATGCCATAATATTGCCGCCAAGAAAGGCCACAGCCCCGAATAGCAGCAGGATCAGGAAGGGGTAGCTGACCAGCAGCAGCACAGAGCGCAGGTTGTTGTTCCAGATATGGGTCTGTAATCCGGCAGCCATATGAGCGGTGGCCTTTTATTTACGCGCCGGTGAAATTAACGTCCGGTGCTTTGTTAACGGCGTCTTTCAGTGCTTCTTCCACTTCAAAGAACGCTTCTTCCCCAAACCCGAACATATTGGCGATCAGGTTGCCGGGAAACTGCTGGACCTGCGTATTATATTCGTTGGTGGCGCTGTTGAAGAAACGGCGTGAGGCGGCGATCTTGTTCTCGATATCGGACAGCTCGGCCATCAGGCGCTGGAAATTCTGGTCGGCTTTGAGGTCAGGATAATTCTCGACCACGGCCATCAGCCCCATCAGGGCCCCGGCGAGTGCGTTCTCAGCCTTGATCCGGTCCCCGCCCGGTCCGGCTTTCGCCTTGCCGATCGCGGAGCGCGCTTCGGTGACATTTTCGAAAGTCTCGCTTTCATGTTTGGCGTAGCCTTTGACGGTTTCCACAAGCTGCGGCACCAGGTTATAGCGCTGCTTGAGCTGGACATCGATATCGGAAAAGGCGTTTTTACGGGTCTGGCGCAGCGCGACAAGGCGGTTATAAATAGAGATCGCGAAAACTGCCACGGCGGCGATGATAATCAGTAAAATGACAAATCCGTCCATAGTTCCGGTTCCTTCTGCTTGTGATGCGGCATTGGAATGAATGCCAAAGACAGCAGATAGTGTAGCAGAAAACCTGCCAAAATCACCCCCTTAATATGGGCGGCCCCACCAGCGCTTGTTTTTGTGCGGCTTCGACTCAGCCGGGGTTTGGGCAGCCTCATCATCGTTGGCACCGTCATCGCCCAGCTCAAGCTCTATATCTTCTTCGGTTTCAGGCATAGCAGGGCTTTGCTCTTCATCGGCTTCAGTGGCCTCATCGACATTGTCTTCTGTGATAGCGCCTTCGTCCGTCACGCTTTCTTCTGTTGCCATATCAGCGTCTTCAGAAGCGTCTTCGGGTATTTCTTCTGCGGAGGAGGCTTCCGGCTCTTCAGCCTGCTTTTCCGCTTCTTCGGTGCCCTCATCCTCTACCTTAAGGTCTTCCGCCATCTCCTCGATGGCGTCTTCGGCAATGTCTTCGGCCATTTCGGCGCTCATCTCTTCTGCGGCAGCCCCGGCCTCGTTAATCGCCTGTGCCTCCTCATCGCTAATAAGACCCATTTCCTGGGCTTCGATTTCCGCGGCGGTCATGGGCTCTGCGCTGGCAGGTGCAATAGAGAATAGCAGTGTAGCAGCGCAACACATCAGAAAACGGGAAGGAAAGGTCATCGAAAATCTCCTGAGCTGGTAAAAAGAGCATCCTGAAATCATAAGCATGTTTTATGCTTTGTGACCACCTATTTAAAAGGGGACCATTGATGCTTTGTCACAAACAACGTTATACTCCAATATAGTCCGCCGTACCATCCGGGGAAGGGACAAAGCAAGATCATGAGTTTCTTTTCGTCAAGTAAATTTGCCTCTGCCAGCGCCTCCGGGACGGACTGGCGTGATACGGCGCGGGCCGTGCTTGAGCTGATCGAACAGGCCAGGGCCAGGCAGGATGATTTCAATATCGGCTTTATATATATGTCCGATGTGCTCGCCGATGATGCGGTCAGCATCATCAATCTTTGCCGCACCGTAACAGGGATCGATCACTGGACCGGGTCTGTCGGGCTGGGGATTTGCGCGGTCGGGGTGGAATATGTTGACGAGCCTGCGATATCGATCCTGATCGGGCGGATCCCCGAGGAGGAATTCTGTGTTTTCCCGCCGATTGAGCTTGATCTGACCCCGGCGCAGCAAGCGCTGGAAAACTGGGTTGAAGATCGTGACCCGATGCTGGTGTTGGTGCACGGCGACCCGGTGCCGGAAAATGACCCGGTGCGTACATTGTCCTTGTTGGGTCGTATGACCGGCGGGTATGTTGCGGGCGGAATGAGCTCTTCGCGCACGAAGCATCTCCAGTTTGCCGATGAGGTTGTGCAGGGCGGCGTATCGGGGGTTGCTTTCTCGCAATCCGTAGCGGTGGCGACGGTATTAACGCAGGGCTGCGCCCCGGTCGGCCCGGTGCATACTATTACGCGCTGTGATGAGCATGTCATTATGGAGCTGGACGGCCAGCGCGCTTTCGATGTGTTTTCCGCAGACTTAAAGGAAATGGCCCGGCAGCAGCATAAAGACTCCGGGGAAGACAAGGCCACGGATCAGGAAAAACTGTTCCGGGGCGAAGTCCATGTCGCCTTTCCTGTGCCGGGGAGTGATACGCAGGATTACCTTGTGCGTAATGCGATGGGGATCGATCCGGACAAAGGCTGGATTGCCGTGGCGCACCAGGCGGGAAACGGCGAGCAGATGATGTTCGTGCACCGGGATCATGAAACCGTACGTGCTGACCTGTCGCGCAAACTGCTCGAATTAAGAGACAGAATTACCGCCGAGCAGGGGGTGTTCGCACCGCAAGGTGCGCTCTATATATCTTGTGTGGCGCGGACCATGTCGGATTTTGGTGACGGTACGGGCGGTGAGATGCGGCTTGTGCGCGAAATTATCGGGGATGTGCCGCTGGCTGGGTTTTATGCCGACGGGGAAATTTCAAATGACCGGCTATACGGTTATACCGCGCTTTTGATCCTGTTTCTTTGAAAACGCTTTGATGAAGTGTGGTAAAATTATTACTATGGGCAGACAATAAAACAAGCGGGGCTTATGATGCACAAATTAAACGGAATTCTTTTAGCGGCACTGGTTATAGCGGTGATGGGAATATCGCAGGCACAGGCGCAGAGAGAACCTTCGCTTCCCGCCCCGTTGAAAAATCTTGCCGATGAAGGCGCGCAGATGCGCTATCTTGGCAACCGCGGCGGCCTGGATGGCTGGATCGCGATCAAAGGCGGGCAGGAACAATATTTCTATGTAACCGAAGACCAGCAGGCTTTTGTCATGGGGCTTTTATTCGATAAGAACGGAAAGGCTGTGACACTCGATCAGGTCCGCGACCTGCAGAAGCAAAGCGGCAGCGATACGCTTGATTTGTTTACCGGTGACATCTTGCCGGAAAAAGCGGACTCGCCGCTGGAGCAGGCTAAAGATGCGGCCAAACGTGAGTTTAAAACCCCGGCGGAACAGCTTTTTTCCGATGTTGAAGGCGCGAACTGGGTGACGCTGGGCGATAAAAACGCGCCTTATATCTATACCTTTATCGACCCGCAATGCCCGCATTGCCATGCCTTTCTCGAAGACCTGCGGAAAAATTATATCGATAACGGCTTGTTGCAGGTTCGCATCCTCCCGGTCGGGTTCCGTGAGGATACAAGGGCGCAGGCGGCATTTCTGTTAGCGGTCCCCGACCCGCAAAAACGCTGGTATGCGCATTTGGACGGGGATGATAGCGCATTGCCGGTCACGCCGGATATCAACCAGCAGGGTGTCCAGCGCAATCTGGCCATCATGCAGTCCTGGAAGGTTAATGTCACCCCGTTTACGGTTTACCGCACGGCGGACGGCGATGTCCGGATTGTCCAGGGCCGCGCGCAGGATCCGAACCAGATTCTGTCCGACCTGCGTTAGGATCCGTTCTGCCTTCTCGAATTGTACGGGATGGGGTGTGATGCCCTCTTGTCTGGGAGGGTATGCTCGCTTTATATATAAAAAGGTCTGTAATTTTAAGAAACCACGATGACGCAACGATCCACATTCCAGGCCCGGATGCTTGAAAAACTCGGCGCCCCGTTAATGGCGGCGGTCGATGACGTGTCTGTCCGCCAAAACGCGGCGGAGCATCCGGACCAGAAACAGGACGCAGAACGCGTGGCCGAACTGCTGAATAAAACGGTGCAGATCAGTATCGCGCTGTCTGCGGTGATGGATTTAAAAGATGCCGACGGCGATTCTTTGCGGCTTGCGCTGGCGGGGATGGCGGCGCCGCTGATCGCCGGGCATTACCGGCTGCATGCGCGGGTGCCGGGCGATAATGATATCAAGCGGATGATTAAATCGCTTGAAGCGGTCCTGACTTTCTCCGATAATTTTGCCCCGGCGGCAGAGAATAACGCCCGGCTGGAAAATTTATCGCCGGGACCGCTATTGCTTGATGAAGCGCAGGTGACTATCCAGTATGTCAATGTGCTGGTTCCGGTTATTGATGCGATTGCCGCCTTCCCGTTTGGGCGTCCTGAGAATAAACTGGCGCAGGAGGTGGCTGACCGGCTGGTCAGCGCCGCGGGAACGGTCGCCGCTCAAATCTCCGCCGGCGCGGATGCGCAGCAGCTCAAGCAGAATGAATTGCGTGTCCTTGCAGCCTTTGCGGCGCTTTATGTTGTGTGCCACAAGGCTGAAACTGCAAGGCTGATGGCGATGGATGACGCGGCGCGCGCACAGGCTGCCGAACAGGCAGGCGGAATGTTGCCGATGGACCCGGTCTGGCAGGCCTTCGAGCAGCGCCGGTCGATGGCCTCTATGATTGCCGGAATGCCGAATGCAGGGAGTATTTCGCAGACTCCTGTTGCCGTCCCGGATAAAGCTGTGTCTCCGGCAGGGCCTGCGACGGAAGATTCGCCGCCTGCGTCTGAAGCGCCGTTCTCGCCTTTTGCGACGCCGCCCAAACCGGTTGAACCGCAAATGCCGCCGATGCGGCAGGAGCCTGATCCGGCACCGCCGCCAGTGCCGCCACAACCTCCTGCTGCGCCGGAACCGCCGCCCGCAGAAAGCGATCAGCCTTATAATCCGATGGGGTTTTTCTCCGGAAAAAAAAGCGATGAGAACGATGAACAGGGAGCCGTGTAATGGGGAAAGTTCTTGCTGCATGTATTTTTCTCGCCGCCCAGACCTACAGTATTCCGCCTGCGGTGCTGCTGGGGATTTACCAGGTCGAGGCCGGGAAGGTCGGCCAGCAGGTCGGGCCGAACCAGAATGGCAGTTACGATCTCGGGCCGATGCAGATCAACACGATCTGGCTGCCTGAGCTGGCGGCGCAGTGGGGGGTAAGCACCGAAACCGCGAAACGGTGGGTAAGGGATGACCCTTGTACCAATGTCGGGGTGTCGGCATGGATTTTGCGCACCCATCTTGATGAAACCAGGGATTTATCGCGCGCGATCGCGCATTATCATTCCCGTACACCGCATATCGGCAACGGGTATAAATATCGGGTCATTGCCTCGATGGAAAAACACGGCCTGGTGAAAGCGACCCGCTAGGCGGAAAACCGTCTTTTTAAAAGTTAATTGTGAATAAGTCTGGTGATAAGGCGGCGATATCCGAAATGACGTCTTGTTCTCTATAATGACAGGCGGTAATTTTAACCTTGCTATATGGTTAGGTTCACGTTTTTCGATTGCGGTGTTATCGCATGTTAATGCTCAAAACTATAGAAATACTACGCAAAGGGCGGCTGTATACCGCTGTTGCAATGATGGCGGCGCTGACGGCGTGCTCGTCCTCTTACTCCGAACCTGTGGAAGGGGATCATCCGCAGTTGGTCGCGTCTCCCGATAAGGTCTCGATGATGCTGGCGGATGCGGCTGACCGCGCTTCTGTGGCGCTGGAAACGCTGGCGGCTGTGGAGCAGGCCCGCTCTCCAGAAGTTTCGGTTTCCCCGATTGAAAACGCGCCGGTCGAACTGCGCCGGGCGATTACGGTGAACTGGGTCGGCCCGGTTGAGCCGATCGCGCAAAAACTGGCAAGCCGGTCCGGGTACGCGTTCCAGGTGATCGGGACTCCGCCGCCGGTTCCGGTTGTGGTGTCCGTCAATGTTGAAAATATGCCGGTCATTGATGTCCTGCGCAGCTTGGGGCTACAGCTCGGCGTCCGTGGTGATGTCCGTGTCGATGGCCGCCGTAAGATCGTTGAAATTAACTATGCGCCCAATACGGGCGTGGGAGGGTAATAAGCCCCCATGAAACGTTTTCTGCTATTCATCGCGGTGCTGGGTTTGTCGGTCCCTTGTCTGGCCGGACAGGTTGCGGCAGCGATGTCGGAAGACGAGGATTTTTCATCTCCGCCGGCGCTGTTTGAACTGCAAATGGTGCCGAAACTCAATATGGTCGTCGATGATGCTTCGGGGATGCCGATCGATATCCGTCTGGATGCGATGCGTGAGGCGGCGTTGTCCTATGGCGCGCGCGGCGGTCTGGCTTGGCGCACTTATAATATCCGCGAGGAACTTAAGACGCGTTCGAGCTATCTCGATAAAGTATTCGATTTCCGCCAGCTTCTGATCCCTGCGCCATCCGGTCTTTTGATTGAACCGCCGATTGTATCCGAGCAAACCAACGCGATGATTATCGATACCGGCGGTCAGGAAGCTGCCGTGGCCGACCGGGTCTATAATATCAGCCGTAATGCCAATATCGTCAGTGCCGCCCGTGACTGGCGCAATTACCTGTGGCGTGAATGGGGTGAAGTGACGCCGCCGCCCGATATCCTGCGCCCGAATGATGATTATGAGCGCGCTTTCTGGATGGATTGGGTTTTAGAAGGCTGGGAACAAGGTGTTGACCAGGCCAACGAGATATTCCAGCAGGATCTCGACCAGTTGACGGCGCATTACCAGGGGATGGTCCGTTACCGCATGTTGCTGGCGCAAGGGATGGTCTCCCCGCCTTATGCCCTGCAGATTGACCGGGGTGTGACCGGCGGAGGGTCGAAAATGCGGGTTGGTGACCGGGCCGTTGAAATTACGGGTGTGCCCGAATTCATACCGGGGACGGAAAAATGGCAGCCCGCAAACCGATAAGCCTTCTTAAAGGCAAGGAAAACAAGGCCCAGACATGGCCTGATGAGCATGGCCGTTTTACTGGTGAAACGCTCGATCCATTCCTGCTGTGGTCGGTTAAACAGAATGCTTCCGATATTACTTTCCAGTCAGACCGTCCGGTTTACCAGGAAATTGACGGCGTCCTTTATCCTGCTACATTCAGGACTCTGGATGCTGCGGATATGGCGGCCGTCCTGATAAGAATTTACGGACCCGAGGCACAGGCCCGTCTTGCCGGGGCCAACGACCTTGATCTGTCTTACGAAGTCCGGCCCGATCGCTATACGCGCATTCGGTTCCGGGTCAATATTACCGCGATCCTTTCCCGTGGCCGGGATGCGGCGCAGGTAACAATGCGGGTATTGCCGACCGAACCGCCGACCATGAAGGCGTTGAATGTCGAAGAGCACGTCATCAACCACTGGGCCCCGCGCCAGGGAATGGTGATTATTACCGGGCCGACCGGGTCAGGGAAAACGACATTACTCGCAGCCGGGTGCCGGATGTTGCTGGAGCGGCCGCATGGCTGCGGTAAGATGCTGACTTATGAGGCACCGATTGAATATGTGTACGATACGATCGAAAGTCCGCGCTCTCTTGTGGCGCAAACGGAAATTCCCCGCCACCTGCCGTCATTTGATCGCGGTGTCAGGAATGCGCTGCGGCGCAAGCCTGAAGTGATTCTGGTTGGGGAATCGCGGGACAGGGAAACCATCTCGGCCTCGATTGAAGCTGCCCAGACCGGGCACACGGTCTATACGACGACGCACACGATTGGCGTTGCCGCAACGGTCCAGCGGATGATTTCGACTTTTGAAACCGACGAACGGGCCGAGCGGGCTTATGCGCTGATGGAAACGATCAGGATGATCGTCACGCAATCCCTCGTGTCCAAAATCGGCGGGGGCCGTATAGGGATTCGCGAATGGATGACATTCCCTGATGAAATCCGCGAAAAGCTGCTGGATATGGATTTCAAGGAATGGGGACCGAATATCCAGCGGGCGATCCCGAATTACGGCCGCACCATGTCCCAATCGGCGCGGTTGGCGTTCGAAGCCGGGCATATCGACCGCAGGGCATATCTGATGCTGGCATCCAGTACCGGTGGCGGCGGCGAGTGATTTCGGTGTTTTTATTTTGATATTTTCCCATATTTTGTTAACTTTTACGGTGTAGAATCATACTGTTAACCGGGATATGCAGGGGAAATCATGGCGACAGCACAAGACGATCTTGAGATTGAGAAGAAGAACTGGCACTGGCGGAATACGATGCGTCCGGTACGGTTTTTCGGTCTCGATGCAAGAGCGGCCCTGCCGTTTTTTATCCTGCTGGTTTATGCCCGCCCTGTAACGATTGTGTTGACCCTGTTGATCGTCATCTTCTTTTATATCCTTGAGCGGTTTGGTTTGACATATCCGGCGGCGTTGCGCTCTATGCGGTCCTGGATGGTCGGTGATCGCCGTAATGCCCTGTTTACCTATGCGTATCGCCGCATGCGCGATTATGGCTGAATTCTTTTTCATCCCGATAAAAAAATGACTTTTCCGCGTTCGGTGCTTGTCAATTGCGCCAAGCCTCTTTATTTTCAGGTTTAATATCCCTTAGATATAAACCGCAGGATCTGTGCGGGCAGGATGGTAAGGAAAGCGACGATGGTAAACAGATATTTTCTTAAAAAAGGCAAAACCGCAACGGCGGGAATTTTTGCCCTGGTTTTGGCGGTTACGGTCCCGGCATATGCCGGATTTGAATGGACCCCGCCGGCAAACAAGCCGGCGATGGTGCCTGTTGTCCCGCCGACAATGACGATGGAAATGCACAAAACCGGCGCGCCGGGGTCCCAGCCGCGCATCGATCCTTATGCCCACCCTGAAATTACCAGCGAACCGATGATGCCGGGAGCGGCTGCGCCGTCTGTGATCCCGGTCTTAAAGGAAAATCCGTTCGCGCAGAACCCGGCTGACATGGCCGAGGCCGCCCCGGCGGCACCGGCCGTTCCGGCGGTCCCGGTTTATGAAGAAGCGGTCGGTTTCGGCACAGATATTCCGCTGGTGATGGCGATGCGCCAGATCGTGCCGCCGCGTTTTTCTTATGCTTTCGATCCGAATATCGATCCGGCCCTGCGTGTTTCCTGGAGCGGCGGCAAGCCATGGGATGAAGTCCTGTCCGATGCCGTCCGGCCGCAGGATATGGAAGTCGTTATCAGCGATAACAGCGTCTGGATCCGTAAGCGGGAACCCGAAACGGTTCCGGTTATGATGGATAATCCGCTGGTCGTAACGGATAGTGTCCCGCCGATGATGATGCCGCCAGCGGGTCACCCGGTGGCCATGCCGCAACTAACCCCGGACATGCCCGCTCCGCCTCTCGTGAATGAAGCTTTTGCATATGAACCGGTGATGGCGGACGCTGACCCGATGAATGTCCCGGTCATTATGGCCGAGGATACGCCGATGATGATGGATGCGGCCGAACAGGACGATGCGGTGCAATCATACCCGCGCCGCCAGCGTCCGGAACCGTTGTTCCCGCAGGGGCCGGAGCAGCCTGAAGAAGTTTCCGAATTTGACGACCCGGCGGATCTGGCGGTCATGATGGATGCCCCTGCTCCCCCGCCGCTTGCCGCGCCCCCGTCTTTGCCGCCCGGCATGATGAAGGCCCCCGCAAAAGAAATGCCCGGCGGACCTGTGGCCCTGCCGCTTGCGATGACGCCTTCTATGGCGCCGGCAACGGACAGTGCCGCGGCCCGCGGCCCCGTGCTTGATCCGCTGGAAATCCGCTTTTGGCAGGCTGAAAAAGGGACCGGTCTGAAAAGCGTTCTCAGCCGATGGGCCAATGAAGCCAATGTCGCGATGCTGTGGAATTCGGCTTATGATTACGAATTGCCGGAAGCGGTAAAAATGCACGGCACGTTCCCCGATGTCGTGACCAATATCCTTATGCGCTACAACGATTCGGACCCGCGTCCGCTGGGGCGGCTGCATCCGAATCTGCCGGGCGGCCCGTCTGTGCTGGTGATCGAGAATTATTCGCTGTCTACGCAGTAACGCGATTTAGCTGATAAAGTTCACAAGGCTCAGGCTCGAAATCGACGCCGTAACCCGGTACGACGCTTCGAGCTGGATTTGCAGCGCGTTCAGCTTGACAGCGACTTCGTTCATATCGGCATCCTCCACTTCGCTGATCGTATCCTGCAGGATATTCTGGTCAAGCTTGTGGCTTTGCTTGATTTTATCAAGCTGCGCCTGACTCTGGCTGAGCGAATACAGCTCGCTGTCGATCGCATCCAGCGCGCGGTTCATCATCGCCGCCATGTCATTAAAGAACTTGTAGAAATTATCGTTCTGTTCCTGCTGCGTTGCCCCCGGTGCCGTGATGGTTGTTGCCGGATCATCAGGATCAAGCGTGACTTCATCAAGCACCTGGTCAATCTGCGCCAGCATATTAACCCCGGCGAGGATATCGCGGACGCCGTCATGGTTGGCAAAGACGGTGTAATTGATCTCGGTGTAATCCTCGACGCGGACATAAACATTCTTGGCGCTGCCGCTGCTTAAGGTCGCGGAATAACCGATGATCGTATCGGTCAGGGCTGCGCTATCACCGTAACTTGCAATGAGCTGGTCTGTATCGATTGCTGCTGTGACCCAGTCATTCAGCTGCTTTTGCATATAGGTTTCCAGTGTGCCGCTGCCGGAAAGCGGCGGATCGACGGTCTCCGCGCCGCCGAACAAATAGCGGTCGCCATCGCGGGTGTTAATAAGATCGCGCAGGAAGTCCGCCGTATTGCGGGCAAGATCGCTGACGGCCTCAATTTCGTATTCGCCCTGTTGCGTCTGGATTTCAATTGCGTTCAGGACATCTTCGGCCTGGTTTTTTATTTCTTCCAGCGCAGAAAACATCATCTTTATGCGGCGGTCGGCGATATCGATATTATTGACGTAGTTATCCAGTTTGGCGAAATTTTCCCGCGCCCGCTTGGACGCGATCACATCATTGCCGAGCCCGCTAAAGGTCTGTGTCTTTTTGCCGGTCGCGATCTGGCTTTGGAAACTGGCCAGCTGCAACTGCGTGATTTTAATGCGCTCGATCTGGTCAAGCGATTGTCCCAATGTCGATACAAAAGTCATCTCTATATCTCCTTATATTTAGGCCACTGCATTCAGCAGTTCCTGAAATTCTTCATCGATCGCGGAAATCACCCGCGCCGCCGCGGCAAATGCGGTTTGCACGACAATTAACTGCGACAGCTCTTCTTCGATATTGACGCCGGACTCATCCAAAAGCCTGCGTTGCAGCAGGTCGCGGAACGAGGTTTCATCGCGGATCTGCGCATCGATCGCGATGCTTTCCGATGTCTGGCGGTTCACCATTTTCTGCGCAAAATCGATCAGGTTGGTTGAACTGATGATCCCGGTGCTCAGCAGCGCATTCGGACCCAGCCGGTCGCGGCGGAACGATTCATAAGCGCCCGTCCCGGTTGAAATCTCATGAGGCACATCGACAACCGGGTTGGGAACGCCGAACAGCGCGGTAATAATATCGGTGCCAAGGGCTGTCCCGCTGGTGCCGCCTTCGGAAACAAACGGGCCGCCGACAATTTTCAGATCCCCGCCAAAGCCGGGATTGTTCGGATCATCGCCCGGGCGCAATCTTAAAAAACCGTCGCTGGCCGGGTCTGTCAGGCTGTCGTCAATCGCCAGGCCTGGAACGCCCGGCGGCGCGATTGCAAAGTTCAGCTTATTGAACAGGTCGGTTTCATCATCGCCCGGCTCAATCGTCACCCTTACCGGCGGATCGTTGCCGATCTGTATGTCAATATAAGGATCGGTTGTCTGATATGTGCCTTGTGTCAGGCCGAGGAAATCAAGCCCGTCCTGTCCCATCCCGCCATCTGGCGTGACGGCGGGAGGAAAAGTTTCCCCGGCTGGAAAGCTGGCATCAATTGTAATGTTCGCGCGTGATTCTATAACCAGTTGGCCATAGGCGTTGACACTGGCCTGTACGTCAAAAGCGGCATCAGGCGGTAGCGGATCGCTAAGAGCGCTCCCGGCAAGCGGTAAGGCATTGATCGCTGCTGCGATCTGGTCTGCTGCGTTAGTAATAGCACCGCCAATAGGAAAGTTTGTCTGGATTTCTTCAAGATCGAGATAGTAAGTCTGCGCGGGCAAACCAGTGCGCGGATCATCGAAAGTCAGGGTGAATTGGTCAAGCACAGGGCCGGTCGGCGGCTGGAATGTTTCTCCGCCTGCATTAATCAAAGCCTGGACATCGCCGTAAGAAGACAAATCAAGCGTACCTGTAATGCTGTTCTGCGAGTAAATGCCAAGATAATCCTGCAATGAATCACCAAGCGCGGAAGAACGCAGGTCAACAGAGCCGACGGCTTCCTGGAACTCGACATCACCGAACACAAACTCGACGATCCGGCGGATCACTTCGTTTGAGCCTTGCTGGACCGGCAGGTCTGTCCCGATCGTACCCTGCTGTACAAGACGGTTATCATCGAGCACCAGTTGATTAACACGAATTTCAGAAGCGTAACCGACATAAGGCACCGGGGTCAGAGGATTTGTTTTGGGCGCGGCATATTCAGTACCGCGGCTCAGGCCGAGTACCGCAAGCCCGGCATCGCCGATTTCACCCGCGCCGTTTGCATTAATGGTGATGTCGTAATCGGACGTGATATTTAAAAACCCGTTGGCATCGATCGTTGCGATTGTGCCGCTATAGGCATCGGGCAATTGCGAAATCTGGTTGTTAATCTCCGCAGCGAGCAGCGCCGGCGTGTTGCCGATGGTCAGGTCGACCTGAAATGAAACAGCGGCAGGGGAAGCGCCGCCATTATTCAGGGTAACGGTGAACAGGTTATTCGGCCCGGTTGCGATATCAAGCCCGCCCAGCGCCGTCAGATCGACTGTGCCGATAACGTTCGCGCTGCTGTCCGGCGGGACTTGTCCGCTGGCATCGGTAAACAGGATCAGCCCCTGTTCGGCAAAGCGGGTGGACATTTTATGCGCGAGTTCATCAAGCATCGCCTGCTGTTCCGGCAGGATTTCATCGCGCAGCTCTAAAAGCGCGCCGAGGGTGCCGCTGATCCCGCTTTGGGTGATATCGATCGTGACCGGGTTATCGGCAGGGCTGCCGCCGACAAAAATGCCGTTCGCGATTGGATTGTTCGGGTCGGGATAATAGGTACTTGGGCCTACCGGCGTTCTGTTGTAATAAAGCGATTCAGCGCGTTCATCGGCAAGCTGGACTCCGGTTGAGGTTTGCACCACCATGACGCCATCGCCGCGGGTGAAAAAGCTGATATCGATATCGGCGGAAAGTTCTTTGATAATCTGGTCGCGCTGGTCTTCCAGCTCTGCTGTGGTTTTGCCACTGGCTGTGTTGAATTTGATCTGGTGGTTCAGCTCGGCAATATTTTCCAGCCGCGTATTGATGCTGTCGATCGTGGCTTCGATTTCATCCTGCGCGTCATTGCGCATTTCGGTAATCAGGGCCGCGAATTTATTGATTTTCCCGGCCAGCAGCGCCGCCTGGTCGACGACTTCGCGCTGCAGGAAGTTATCTTCAGGGCTGTCGGCCAGCGCGGCAAATGTGTCACGCAGTTTGCCGAGCTCGGCGGCAATCGAAACTTCAAGGTCGGGAGAGCCGTGGAAATTCTGGATCCGGTCCAGGTATTTCGCTTTGACTTCCAGGGCGTTAACGGTACTGACCTGGGTCCAGAAATCACGCTCTAAGTTAAGATCGACATTGCGGATAATCGGCCGCGCCGAAACGCCGACGGCCTGCCCTTCGATCGCGACGGTTTGCTGCGGCAAAATTTTCCGCGTATAGCCTTCGGTGCTGACGTTCGAGACGTTATTCGCAATGACGCTCAGCTGCTGCTGCGCCACGCGAAGGCCTGATAATGCTGAATCCAAGCCACTTAAGCCCATTTTTAAATACCTCTTATCACAAGCAGTTTTTGCCTATATCGGCATGCTTTCAAAAAGGTATTTGCAAGGATAGTGCCAGTTATCGGCCGTCGGGTTTGTGACTGATCGAGGTCATGAGGACGTCGTTGACGTTTTCCTGATAATGACGAAGCTTAAGCTCCAGGATCAGGGAAATCAGCATTTCTCGGCGCAGGGCTGCCTCGTAACGGTCGCGGTCCTGCATCAGCTCAAACGCCTGCAGGGCGACCCCCATCCGGCGGACGTTTGCCGGTTTATCGTACAGGTTTGTAAAGAAATCAGGGCTTTGATAAATTTTACGGGTCAGGACTTCCATCTGGGCGAAATAGCTCGGATTCTCACCGAGGAAATCGATCAGTTCGTCAACCGGGACGCCCAGTTCATGGACAATCCCGAACATGAATGGGCGGACTTCATATATTTCCGCCGGATCACCTTCGGCTTTCTGGCCGACAATATTGGTAAAACTGCGCCGTGCAACACTGCGGATGGCGTGGATGGACCGGGTTTCCATGAACAGATTTTGTCCGGCGGTTTCATTGATGAGCTGTTCCGGCATGAAATCGAACACCGGGGAAGCGTAAAGATTGCGGGACAGCGCCATAATGTCTTTTTCCGTATCGGTATGTGCCCCGTCGGTAAAGTTGACATCGTCAATCGTATAGACATTGTCGATGACCCTTGGGTAATCGACATCTTTTGTCATGCGGTTGAACGGCCCTTCGGTGCCATCGCAAAGCAGCTCATCCTGCCGGTTATTCTGGTCGAGATCACAATAGATGTCTTTAAACATCTTGATCCGGTGTGTGATATCGGCGGGAATCCCCGGCGCTGTCGATAATCCTGCATGCAGATGTTCGCGTTTTTCGATAATGGTATCCAGCATCATGCTGTTTTCCCATGAGCGGAAATCGGCATCACCGAGACTTTTGACGTTGGTGGCAAAGACACACATCTGGAAGCCCGGGTGAAAATCCTTATGCGCTTCGGCTTCAAGCTGCTGGAACAGGCGCTGGACTTCGAGTTGCTGCTTGGCATCAAGGAATGTTCCGACAATGAACATCTGCTGCATCATCACGGAGACAAACTGCTCGGTCATCATCATCCATGCCGCGAGCCAGTTATCCCGCATGGCGCGGTATATACCGTTGACATGCGGCTTACTGTCAAGCGCGCCGTCGGCGTTGCCAAGAACGGGGGCGTCAAGATGTGATGCGCGGGCGATTTGCGCCGCCGGCATAATCAATAAGCCGAGCATGACAAAAAGCAGCACCATGCGCCGCGCGGCGCATTGCAAAAACCTCATACTTTGTTTTATCCTGCTCTCCATATTCCTGTCTAAAACTTCTCTTTCATGATGCCGAGCGCGTTCTCGATATTCTGTTGTTCCTCTACGACTTTCAGCTCAAGGATCATCGACATGATCGCTTCTGCCCGTAACTGGCTGTCGAAAATATCACGATCCAGCATCAGTTTGATCGCCTGCATCGCCGCCGCCTTACGTTTGACGTTCACCGGCTTGTCGTATAATTGCGTGTAAAATTCGGGGCGCTGGTAAATCTTTTTCGCCAGCACTTCCATCTGCCCGTAATAGCTGATCTGGACGGTCTGGCCGTCAAGTGGCGGTTCGTTTTTCAGCTCGTTTTTGTGGAACATATAGCGGTGATACGGGTTTTTATCCCCTTCCGGGAAGCCCAACTCGACCAGGAAAAAGCGCATGAACTCGCCCGTATCTTCCGAGCTGATCGGCCGGGCTCCGGGGTCGTCCCGGTGCGTCCCGCGGGATTTCAGACCGATAATAGAATCAAAGCTGTTCTGGGCGACGCTGCGTTTGGCGATAACGGCGCGGGAATCGAGATAATTGTCCTGGTTCTGTTCGTAACCCAGCATCTCCCCTTCGGGACGGGTAAAGACGGTATGCCCGTAAAGGTAGTTCGCCATTTCAAAAACCCGGCGGTTATCAGACGTATTGGGACGGTCGAATTCGACATTGACCGTTCGCGGACTCATGACCGTATTGTTCCAGTCGATATCGCGGTTAACCCAGCCATTAGCCTCGGGCGGGTTTTCGCACAGGAACATCCCGGTCGCGGCTCTTCCCAGAACCTTGTCCAGATCGTTATCATCACAGGTATTGTTCAGGAAAAATCCTAAACGGTTATGCGGGCTTTTTAGTCCGGCGACATCGTTACTGATCCGGTCGATCCCCGGTCCGCTAGCGCCAACGGAAGAGCCGTTCCCGAGCTGGCGGTCCATGAAGCGTTTATTCAGAACCATCATAGACAGATCACTGTTAAATTCGGCGGCAGCAAGACTGCGGGTGCTGGTCCCGATTTCGCACATACCAAAACTGGGGTGGTAATCGCGGTGTGTACGCGCTTCGAGTTCCTGGAACAGGCGCTGTGTTTCCAGCTGTTTCTTGGCATCGAAAAACGTGCCGGTAATCAGCATCTGTTCCATCATGACCGAGGTTAGCTGTTCGCTCATCATCATCAGGGCCGGGCGAATGTAATCGTCGAAGAAAACGTCCAAAAGCCATTTCTCGTAATGCTGCAGTCGCCAGAAATTCGGTGGCGGGTTGGGCCGGGCCGGGAAGGCGAGAATACCGGCCGATACGCCGAACGCATCAACACGCAGATGAACATGTTCGTCGGTTACGGCCTGGCGGGTGACTTCGTGGTGCGGGATAACGACACTGACGCAGCAATCACAGCACCCGCACGCAGCCTGGGCCGGCTGTTTTGCGGCAAGAAAAATAAATGCAAAACCAATCAGGATCGCTAAAACACTCAGTTTTTTTAGCGATCGCGCTGCCTTCTGAAAGCGGCTCTGATATTTCTGCCTAGTTTTGTTCATATTTTTCCTTCAGCGAACTCAGGCGGTTCTGAATATCGGTCTGGTATTTCATCAGTTCCATTTCAAGCCATATCGACAGGGCCATTTCGCTGCGCAGCTCGTTTTTATACATGTCGCGCTCCAGCATCAGATTGATCGCCTGCATGGCGACCTCCTTACGCTGCACATTGGCCGGTTTGTCATACAGGTTGGTATAAAATTCGGGGTCCTGATAAATCTTCTGCGCCAGGACTTCTAACTGAGCGAAATAGCTTGGGCGCCGGTTCGGAGTTTCACGGTCACCGAGAACCCCGCCAATCATGCGCAGCCTGTCATCACCGTCATTAACGCCGAACTGTTCCAGCACTTTTTCGGTAAACAGGATCGTTTGTTCGGAAATGGGAGTACCTTGCGCTTTCAGACCGATAATGGCATTGAATGAATTCTCAGCGACACTACGCTTGGCAACGATAGAGCGCAGGTCCAGATAAGGACCTTCGGCTGATTCCATCTCCCCTGTGGTCCAGTTCGTCTTATTCATGACCTCATGGGAAAACAGGTTGCTGGCCAGCGCCAGCACATCGATTTCATCATTTGTGGCGACATCGTCGGTAAAATCGATATTCAGCGTCCGGTTCATATCGACGGTGCGCATATAATCGATATCGCTGTTGACAGTCGCCGCAGGCGCTTTACCCGCGTCGCACAGCTCGGTTAAATCCTGGCTGTTATTATCGGTATCGCAGTAGCGTTTTTTAAACTGTTCGATCCTGCCACGCCGGTCCATTTCGGCGCTATAAGCGGCCTGGCCGCTATAGATTCCGAGCTGGCGGTCTTGCGACCGCTGGCTCAGCACATAGCTGGTATACTCGCCGTTACGGTCGGCGGCGGCCATACTGCGGACATTGGTGCCGATGACGCACATGCCGAAAGACGGATGATAATCTTTATGGGCTTCGGCTTCTTTTTCCTGGAACAGGCGCTGGGTTTCCAGCTGGATCTTGGCATCGAAAAACGTGCCGAGAATAAACATTTGCTCCATGCCGGTCGTAACCAGTTGCTCGGTCATCATCATCAGGGCCGGCAGGACATGTAACTCGAAAAAGCTGTCTCGTGCTCCACCGTAGAATGTATTGGCACCGAACAGCCAGTTCTGATGAAACCGGAACTGCTGGGTGATAAAATTGCGGGTCGTATTATGTTCGGTCTGAATATGTGCGATTGTCGCGTCACGTTGCGGAAAGACGCATTGATTACATCCCGGGCAAGGACAACATGCGGCCCAGCTTTGGGAGGCAAAAGAAAACAGGACGAGAGCCGCAAGCATAAACATGCGGAGCATGACAGTTCTCGAAGAATATATTCTTGTTTTGCCGTGCTTCATATTGTTTCTCATTACAACTCCAGTCCGCCGCTTCGTACGGTGCCCAGCTGGTTCTGGACCTGATTGTTCAGGCGCAATAACTCCAGCTCCAGGATCACCGACAGCATCGCTTCGGTGCGCAGGTAGCTGTTCCATGTATCAAAATCCTGCATCAGGCCGATGGCCTGCAGGGCCACGGATTTACGGTCAACATTGACCGGCTCGTCATACAGGTTGGCGTAAAAATCAGGGGACTGGAAAAGCCGTTTGGTCAGGACTTCCATCTGCGCATCATAACTGGGGCGCCAGAGATCAGGGTCATCAGCCTCGCCAAGCTCGCTTGGTTCGGGTTTCAGGAAACGGGCCAGCTCTTCTTCGGGCCAGCCCCTGTCATCGCCAATATCAAGCCGCTCCATAATCAGTTTCATATAAGGGTAGGTAATGTCTTTTGACTCTTCGTTCCCCATCGCCCGCAGGCCAACGATGGTATTAAAGCTGTGTTCGGCGACATTGCGTTTGGCGACGATGCCGCGCATATCCAGGATTTCATCCTGGCTTTGCCGCTGGCGCAGGGATGATTCGGGCATCCTGAACATCACATCGTGCGAATACAGGTTGCTGGCCAGCGCAAAAATATCTTCTTCGTCTTCGGTTGGCGTTGCTGCCGGGGCGACAAAATCGATATTCAGGGTTTTTGTGCGGTCAATCGTCCGGGCATAACTTATATCTTTGTTCTTTGTTTCATTGGTAATTGCGATATTTGGTGCCACGCATTCCGGACGCAAAGGCTGGAAGGGTACGCCAGCCGCAGTAGCGGCAGCCTGCGGATCGCAGATCCACTGCATATGTTCGTTATTGTCCCGGTTATCACAGTACCGCTTGCGGAACTGCCGCAGCCGGAAACATTCATCATCATCTTCGCCGCGGGCGGCGGCGCTGTTCAGATTGGCCATCTGCCGGTCGATGCTGCGCTGGCTGAGAACGAATGTCGTGAATTCGGCGCGCCGTTCAGCGGCGGCCAGACTGCGAACATTGGTGCCGACGACGCACATTTCGTGATCGGTATGATAATTCTGGTGCGCTTCATTGGTCAGTTTTTGGAACAGGGTCTGGGTTTCAAGCTGCGCTTTGGCATCGAGCAGGCTGCCGAGGATCAGCATCTGGTACATGGCCGTGTGCACGAGCTGCTCATTCATCATCATCCATGCGGGCCAGAGATACCCGCCCCAGATCCGGGTCGGGTCCCTGGGGTTGGATTCGTTGACTAAGAACTCTTCCATATCGTCGAATTCCATATCCATATGTCGGGTTGTCATCTCGTGTTCCTGCCGGATCGTGCCACGGATATCGGTGTTGTTTCCTATGTCGCCTTTAGAAAAGCCCGGTGGAAAAGGAATCACGGAACCATGGGCGATTGGTACACATGTGCAGTTGTCACCGCAGCCGGCGTTCACCGGCTCCGGGTTGAATAAAAGAGCGGAGATCGCAAACAGGCAGGCCATCAGGGTGTTCCTGAGGCCTTTCTGTGTATATGCGACGCTCTTTTTAGCCATGATTACTGAATTCCCGTACTGTCCGCACCGGTCAGGCGGTCCTGCGCGCCGCTTTCCTGTGCTTTGAAGATTTCCATTTCCGTTAAAACAGCAAGCGAAGCTTCGCTTCGTAACTTGCTTTTGAATAGATCCATATTCTGCATCAGGCCGATCGCTTTCATCGCGGCGATTTTCCGGTCGACATTGACCGGCTTGTCATACAGGTTGGTGTAAAATTCCGGGCGCTGGTACAGTTTTTTCGTCAGCATTTCCATCTGGGCATAATAGCTTGGCAGGTCGTGAACGATATTGCGCCTGTCCCCTGCATCGGTAACGCCCAGCTGTTCCAGAAGTTTTTCCATGTAATCCCGGACGACAGCTGATTCTGGTTTACCTTGTGATTTCATCCCGACAATATTGCTGAAGGAATTTTGCGCGACACTGCGTTTTGCGATCATGGACCGGACATACATATATTCGTCTTCGTAATCATCCTGTTTGAAAAACGCTTCAGGAAAATATTCGAAGACATCGTGCCCGAAGAGATTATCTGACAGGCCGAAGATCACATCTTCATCAGGCTCAAGCCCGCCATTGCTGAAATCGGCCTCGATCGTTAGCGGATGCTCGATTGCGCGGGTGTAATCGACATCGGCATTCCGTTTTTCAAACGGAGCCCCGCCACATATCGCCGTATCGGAGCGCGGCGGCATCATTTTGTTATCGTTATCGTGTGGGTTACAGAACGTCTCTTTAAAATCCGTCCAGCGGTTGACGATCTCATAACCTTTACCGGCGGAAGACCCCATATTATATGTACGCATCTGGCGGTCCTGCATATGTTGGCTCAGCAGGTAAGCGTTATACTCGCCACGGCGTTGCGAAGCGCCAAGACTGCGCGACATCGTGCCGATTTCGCACATGCCGAAGCTGGGGTGGTAATCGCGGTGGGCCTGGGCGTCCAGTTTTTGGAACAGCTCCTGTGTTTCCAGCTGTTCTTTCGCATCAAAGAACGATCCGACGATAAACATCTGGTTCATGGCCCCGGTCACCAGCTGTTCGGTCATCATCATCATCGCGGCCAGCACGTGTTCTTTCCAGAAATAGAATACAAAAAACTCTTCGCGGTGACGGCACATTTCATAACCGATCCATCCGCGCGTACCGGCACCTCTTTCACAGACATGAGGGGTCACCAGAGCCAGGCCCTCAGGGTCGGTCAGGAAAAAACCGAACCCGTGCTGGCTGGTAATGTGACTGCGGGTAATGTTGTGCTGATTGATGACGCAGGGACAGTTCGCGCAAGCTGAATAAGCGGAATTTGGTACAAGAAAAGCGGTAAGAGCAGCTAAAGGCACACAGAAAAGCAACAGCACAAAAACGCCCGGCTTCCGTCCTGGCGATTTTTGTCGTGCTGTTCCGGAAAAAAACCGCCATGCCTGTATGGCAATATTTTTCATATCCATCAACCCCGCAACTGCCCGCAGTTTATCTCTTTAGCTTATAATATTTTAACACACTCTTCCAGAGAGTGCACAAAAATACACCGCGTCCCCGTACGAAAGGGTTTGTTTTGTCTTTCTGTCAAACTCTTATATAAAGAGCTTGAGATATTTGGTTTTGCTATTCATACTCAAACTCTGGTATCTGCTGATGCCAGCATGTATAATGTTGCGTATCTTGGTTTTATATAATTGAAAAAACATGGCTCAGGACAAACCTTCTCAGAAATCACCAAAAGCGCCCCCCCGTCCTGCGGGTGGTAAGGCGAATCCGCGCAGTTTTAAGCCTGCCAAGGGGGCGGCGGGTAAGGCTCCTGCCGGGAAACCCGGTGCCGTGCCCACGAAAGAGGCGCCGCAGGGTAATGATATCGGGATGCTCAATACTGTAATGGTGCGTAATGAATTTTATCGTGATGGATACCGCACCATCCTCAAGCTTGCTTTGCTCCAGACGTTTGTGATTTTGGGGTTGATTGGTGTGATGTTGTTTGTGGTTCATATTCACCAGCCTGAAAACCGTTATTTTGCGACAACCGAAGATGGGCGCCTGATACCGATGGTGGCGCTGAACGAAGCCAACCTCAGTACGCCGGCGCTGATGTCCTGGGTGGCTCAGGCGGCGACCGAGGTGATGACTTTTGGATTTAACGATTATCGCCGCCGTCTTCAGGAAGCGTCTCGCAATTTCACGCGCCGTGGCTGGGAAAGCTTTACCAAAGCACTGCAGGCGTCGCGGATTATCGAGATGGTCGAGGCGAATCAGCAGGTTGTGACGGCGGCGCCGCGCGGTGCCCCGGTGCTTGACCGGGAAGGTGTCGTTCAGGGGCGGTACCAGTGGATCGTCCAGATCCCGATGGTTTTGACCTACCAGTCGGGGGCGCAGAAGCGCTCTGATAACCTGCTGGTGACGATTGTTGTTGTTCGTGTGTCCCGTCTTGAAAGTCCTAACGGGGTGGGGATCGAACAGTGGGTCGCCTCAGCCGGTTAGGGGTTTAACGGCCCTTCGGTATTTAACTGATATTAGTTGTGCATGTTTTTTGTGAACCGGGGTGACAGCATCGACCGGTCCATATATTCTGTTGTGAGCGGTCTAACCGGACCGCTCCATGGGGAATAACATATATTATATAGGGTTTAGGGATGATCGCCCGGTTATCCAGACAATTGCTTCTTTCGTTAAGTGTCGGTGCTGTGCTTGTTTTGGCGCCGTTTGCCGCGCAGGCGCAGCTGCCGTCAGAGTTGCTTTCCGGACAGTCTGCGGATAGCGGATCGGCCTTGCCGGCAGGGCGCGCGCAACCTCCGAGAGCGCCTGCCTTTAATTTGCCGACGGCAAATGAAGATAAGCTGGATCCGTTTGCTATCGAAGAAGAGGCGCCGCCGCAGGATCCTGCGGAAGTGCAGCGAATGATTCGTGAGCAGGCCCTGAGTGCGGCGCTTACGGGTCTTTTGCCAATGAATCCTGATGAGATCCGGTCGCTCCTGGAGCGTTTTGATGATACGCAGCAGGCTGTGGAGGTTCCGGTTTATCCTTACCCTGAGCCTGAGGTCGTTGTGGAGACGGTCTCTCTTGATCCCGGTGCCAAGCCGCCGGTGATTAAAGTGGGGGTGGGTCATGTAACAACACTGACGGTTCTGGATGCGACAGGGGCGCCCTGGCCGATACAGGATATGACTTTTGCGGGGAACTTCGAAGTAATCCAGCCGGATGAAGGCAGCCATGTTGTCCGGATTACCGGCATGTCCGAATTTGGTTACGGTAATATTTCTGTGCTGCTGAGCGAATTAAAGACCCCGGTAACCTTTACTTTGAAGACGTCGCGTGATTCGGTGCATTACCGTTTTGATGCGCGGATCCCGGAATATGGGCCTTATGCCAACGTGCCTTTGATTGATGGCGGCCTGACGATTTCTGCGGGTAATTCCGTGCTGGGGTCCGTGTTGGATGGCGTGCCGCCGTCCGGCGCTGAGAAGCTTGATGTGACGGGTGTTGATGGGCGGACAACCGCTTACGCTTATCAGGATAAAACTTATGTGCGGACGCCGTTGACATTGTTGTCTCCAGGCTGGTCGGGGTCGGTATCGTCTGCGGATGGTATGAATGTATATGCAATTGCGCCGTCACCGGTTCTGCTGTTGTCCGATCACGGGCAGGTTGTCAGGGCCGGACTGGATGCAAGGGGAAGCGTAAATGAGCAATAACGACGATTTCCAGGACGATCATATCGATTTTAATGATGACGGCGGGGACGGTGAATTCGAAGATTTTGCCGGCGGCGGTACGTCTCTGGGTGATATGTGGCGGAATAACCCGCTGGTTAAAATTGGGGTTATTGCCGGCGGCCTGATTACGGTTATCGGTGCGATTATCCTGTTCGGCGGTAGCGAAGACCCAACCCTGACGTCGGTAGTGCGTGGCGGCGGTGAGGTCAGTGCCCCGCCGGGCGGCGAAATTTCGGAATCTTATAAGCAGGCGATCGAACAGGAAAACGAGGAACGGCTTGATCTGGCCGTACGCGAAGGCGGCAGTGCGATGCCGACCCCGATTGGTCCGCCGGTTGAGCGGCTTAACTTGCCGGAAGAAGATTTGAACGCGGATGATCCGCTTGAGCGCTGGCGGCGTATTCAGGAAGAACGGCAGCGTCAGACCATCCAGCAGAAAAAGCCTGTCCCGACGGTCGATCCTTATGCGGATGCGATTACGGCGTTGGCTAATGCGATGTCGGTCCAGATGGAGGGTATTCTGGAGAGCAAAACGCCGCTTAAGCCGGTTCATCTTAAGGTTACGGCAGCTGATTATTTAGAGCAGCAGCGCGAAGTGGCGCGGGAAAAGGCAAAAGAGGCAGCGGAAGAGGCGGCGGCAAACGCAGCTGCTAATAATGAAGAGGTTGTTGATATCCTGATTCCCGCCGGGACGATTGCCTATGCCCAGCTTATCACTGAAGCGGATTCCGATACCAAGGGGCCGATTATGGCGCAGCTGGCAACGGGGCCGTTTGCGGGAAGCAGGATGCTCGGTTCGTTCGAGGTGAAGGAAGAAAATCTGGTTCTTAATTTTGAGACGATCGTTATTGACGGGATCGGTCATTCAACTACGGCGATCGCTATGAATCCGGATACGACAAGTATTGGTATGGTGACCGACATCGATCATCGTTACATGACCCGGGTGATCTGGCCGGCGGCGGCGGCTTTTGTACAGGGTATCGGTGAAGCGATCGGTACGACTAATTCAACAACCGTTACCGTTGATGGCGGCGCGGCGGTATCGGACCAGCAGGAACTTGATACGCAGGAAGAGCTTGCCAAGGGTGTTGAAGCAGCGGCTGAGAAGATTTCTGAAATTCTGGATGAGCAGGCCGATAATACGGAACCTCTTATCAGGGTTGAGGCAGGCACACCGATGGGGATTTTGTTCCTGGAGCCTGTTACGGAAGAGTAATAAGGTATAATATTATTTAAGGATATGCAGGCTTATATATAAGCCGTAATTGTGAATTTGGAATTGGATAATGAGTGGCGATAAAGATTTAGAAGATCAAATTCCTGGTGAGTCTTCCGCTGTAGAGGATGAGTTTTCCGATACTGATATGGCTGGTGATGAATATGCCGACGAAGCGTATGGCAGCGAGGAAGATTTCGCTGAAGGCGACTGGGAAGCTTACGATGATGAGGAAAGCTATCTTGATGACGGGGAAGGCGATGGCGGTCTTGCTGCGCGCCGGGCGGCTTTCAACAAGTTTCTGGTTGGCGGCGCGATCCTGGTTGCTATGGGGGGTGGGTTTTTTGTATATAAAAGCAATAACCAGCCTGAAAATATGGGTGAACCGGTGATGGCACAAACCGGTGAAGTTGCCGCGGTATTGCCGGATGAGAAAGTCGAGTTTCATAGCGATATTAAGCCGCCGCCGGCGTTTGGCGTGACGTACGGCGATGAGGTTGAGGAAGAAAACGCTAATGAAAAGATCGAGGAAAGACGGGAAGGAATCCTGAATGATCCTGGAGCGATGGCACGGCTGCGCGGACGCGAGCAGATTGCGGATGCGGAATATGTCGTGCGTGATGATTCTGGTGGGTATCATCACGGCTTGCAACAGGATGATAACGGGCAGCAGCCTCCGATGCCATCGCCGATCGGTGCGGCTGATAAAGGGGATATGTTTAAAAACCGGGATCGGGTTGAAAGCGATCCGGGTCTGATTCCGATGCCGGAATCAGCCGTTAAGAGTGATGCGGCGAATATATCTTCCGGGGGCAATGACCATGCTCGTTCCGATTTGCGGGTATCTGGTGATGCGATGGAAGATACAGCGTCTGTACAGAAAAATACGGTATCGCGGCTGGATGATGGCGATATCCGGGCCGGGCAGGAAAATGAACCGGATAACGGTCTCGAATTTGCCATGGATGACGGTGAAGACATTTTTCCAGAAAGAAGGACCATGGCGGGTCATCAGCATGAAGACGTGCCGGGATCGGCGCGTTCTGAGACGATAGGGAATACGGACATGGCAGCCTTATCGGAAATCAGGCAATCTCTGGGGCAGATTTCCGATCGGCTGGACCGGATGGAAGATAATTTCCGGTCCCTGAACAAGCGTATTGATGGCGTTGAAAAAACAGCGGCAAAAGCGGCTTCTGCCCCTGCGCCGCGGCGCGACGTACAGGTGCAGCCCACCCGCCCGTCAAAAAATACCCAGGCTAAGATGGAAAGCGTTCCTGTCGCGAAATCGTCTGAGAAGCCGTGGGTTCTTAAGTCGGCGCAGCCGGGATCGGCTATGGTGGCGCGGCAGGGTGATGCTGAAACCTATACGATTGCGGTTGGCGACAGTTTTGCCGATATAGGCCGCATCACATCGATTGCCGTTGAAGGCGGGCGCTGGGTCGTATCGGGCACTGCGGGTAAAATTATGCAGTAAGGCCGCATAAAATACGTTGGAATTATCAAAAGACCGGGCGTTAAACCCCGGTCTTTTTTCGATAAAACGGGGCGTTAGCCGCGGAATGCAACGGATCCGGTAATATCAATCAAATATTAACTATTTGCGGTGTACATTTGTTATGACCTTCTGAATTTGCACAATTTGTATAAAATGTGATCTAATTAATATAGAGGGTTAAAAACAATAAGTTAAATATGCTCTGGGTGTGTTAATGAACGGTGTTAATAGATTAAAAAGACTTTTATCTATAGTCCCGATTTTCGGGTTGACGACCCTTTTTCTGACATTTTTTGCGGATTTGGCTTGGGCGGCCGGCCCGATTGCGCCTGCCAAGGGGCCGGGGGTCTGTGGTGGTGCACTCACGATTGGCGGGGTGATCCAGTGTGTTGTCGAAAATTCCCAGGAATCGATAGGTCTGCTGACGGCGCTGAGTTATCTGTTCGGTCTTGTGATCGGCGCGATGGCCGTTATTAAGGTGATCGAACATGTCACAAATCCGCATCAGGTTTCCGCGTGGGAACCGATGAAGCGGGCGCTGGTTGCGGGCTGTTTGTTTGCGCTGCCTATGGTGACCGAGGCTTTGTACAATACGCTGGTTGATGGCGGGGCATTAGGCGGGATCAACGATAACACATGGTCGGGCGCGCCGACCGGTGGCGGCCTTGATGCGATGGTTGTTGCTCTTATGAATAATGCGTTTGCCCCGATGCACCGGTTAGTCGCCCTGTTCTGCTATCTGGCAGGTGTTGTCCTGGCAATTGTCGGAATCATGCGCCTGTTGAAATCGGCGCAGGAAGGGGCGCGGGGACCGGGCGGCTTTGGTACGATTATGACATTCCTGATCGCGGGGGTTCTGTTTTCCGCCGATGAAATGATGGCGGCTTGGGAAAATACGCTTTTTGGAACCCAGACAATGAATACAAAAGCGAGCTTGAACTTTGCTGCAGGTCTTACTGCAGTGGAAGAACAGCATATTTTGAGTGTCATCAGTGCTGTTGTCGCCTTTGTCATGGTTCTGGGCTGGATCAGCTTTATCCGCGGTTGGTTTATTGTCCGGGATGTTGCTGAAGGGAATTCACAAGCTTCGATGATGGCGGCGATTACTCATATATTCGGCGGTGCGCTGGCAATCAATCTGGGCGGCGTTATGAACGCGGTGCAGGAGACATTCGGCCTTGCGGCAATCGGGGTCAATTTCAATTGACGATGCGCAAGGAGGCTTTGAGCGAAAACAAGTTTAGTGTAAACTTTTTAAACGTGGAAAGAGA
>JACKJB010000004.1 GCA_020638155.1 Rhodospirillales bacterium | reverse complement strand
AATGAAGAGTTCAAAATCGCTTTAACTACAATGGTTTCGCTGGCATTTAAGGCCCCTGAGGTATTCAAAAGTTCGAAAATCTCAGTAAAACGTGCATTGATGGCTTTCGTATTTTCGAACTTAGCCTTGAACGGCCAAAAGCTAGAGTATGCCTTGCGTCCGCCGTTTGATGGCCTACAGAATTTACGGAGTTATAAAGAATGGCTGGGGTGGTAGGATTCGAACCTACGCATGGCGATACCAAAAACCGCTGCCTTACCGCTTGGCTACACCCCAATATAAAGTGACTTTAGCGCGTCATCTGCGACAACGGCCACGAAACTACCCAAGAATAATAAAAAATGCAAGCAGGAAGTCATAAATCCTTTTTTCCTGAGAGGCCCGCTGGATTTTGTGGAAAATCATGTAGAAAGACTTGTGCCGGACCGGGGCGGATGCGTATAGTCTGGTACATTAGCATTTACACGGTTTAAGGGGAATCACGGGTGGCACATCATAATGCCGACAGGGACGACGACGAGCACAGTGGTGAAATCATTGCGCTATTACAAGAGGTTGGGCAGCGCCTGATTAAATCCGAGCAGGACCGCATGAAATTGCGGGAAATGGTTATCGACCTGGAAGAAAAAGCCGACCAGGGCGAACGCGCCTTCCTGACCGTACAGGACCGGATCTCCAAAACCGAAAGCATCATTGAAAAACGCCAGAAAGTCATGGAAAAGCGCCAGAAAGAGCAAATGGCGCGCATCGAAAAGGCCGCCGCGCTTGCCGACCAGATGGAAGAAGCCATGGCCAATTACGCAAAGATCACGCGCCGCCTTGATAAGGATGCGCAGGAAAAGGCCCGGATCGTCCGCAAGCTTGAGCGAATCGAAGAAACCGTTATTGAAACGCAGGACGCCGTGCAGGCCAATGCCCTGATCCTGCAAAAAGACGCGCTGGCGCTGGCCCGCGATGCGAACAACGATAATGATGACGCCCCGTGGTGGAAGCAGCACGGCCCGGTGCGCGGGGCGGTGCTCGTCTTTATGGTGATGATCGGTGCCTGCGGCGGCTGGATCGTCAGCAAAGTTGATTTAACCAGTGAAAGCGCCCGCCTGGCGCAGTTCAACCCGGCCCCGTCCGATTACCAGATGGCGGCCGCACCGCAGGCCCACCCGGAAGAGCCGCCTACCTTTGACGCGCTGGATGATTACAGCGGTTATGGCACCCCTTCCGAGCAAGAGCGGTTTGCCGCCGCCATAGACCAGGCGATGGCAGAGGCCGAACCGGCGGTTGAAGCCCCTGTCCGCAACGCCGCCGCCCCGACACCGGAAGCCAAACCGGAACCAGATACAAAGCTTGACCCGATTGAAATGGATGATGAAGAGCTGCTGGCAAGCCTGAGCGAAGACCCGGACAAACTGGCCAGCGCCCTGAATGATATCCAGACCGGTGCCGGACAGGCCGCCATTCCGGACGAGCCGGCAAAGATCGCGCCTGAAAAAGAGCAGCCTAAAGCGACGCCTGCCGCCGTACAGCCGCAGAAGAAGATCGAAAAGCAGGCCACGAGAGAACAAACGACCAAGGAATTCATGGCCGGGCAGCGCGATGACCGCCCGCTGGTTGACCGCATCAAAGCCGATGCCTCCCTGCCTGCCGTTATCAAGGAAGTGGAAAAGAAAGCGTTCGAAGGGATCCCTGAAGCGCAGCATGATCTCGCCGCGATCTACACCGCAGGGCATGGCGGCGTTGACGTCAATTACGAGCGCGCCGCAACATGGTTCCGGGAATCTGCCGTCCGCGGCATTGCCAACGCGCAATATAACCTTGGTGTGCTGTATCATCAGGGGCTGGGCGTTAAGCAGAATATCAACACCGCCGTCGCCTGGTACCGCGCCGCCGCCGAAGCCGGGCACCCCGAAGCGCAATACAACCTTGGGATCGCCTATATCGAAGGGATCGGCACACGCTATAATCCTGAAAAAGCCGCCTATTATTTTGAAGAGGCCGCCAAAGGCGGGATCATGGAAGCCGCGTATAACCTCGGCCTGATCCATGAGAACGGGCTGACGGGCAAGTCGCAGCCGGATGAAGCGCTGTACTGGTACAAACAAGCCGCAGATATGGGCAGCGCCGAAGCCAAAACCGCGATGGACCAGCTGGCCAAAACACTGGGGCTGCTGCCGGCGGAAGTTGACCGGCTTTACGGCACGAAGCAGCAAGGCGGCACCGCGCAGCCTAAAACGCAAAAACAAAGCAAGGCCGCCGCACCAAGCGGGATTGAATATATCGAAGCGCAGCCTTTGAACGCCACAGCGTATAACGATGCGCCCAAGGAAGCCGCGCCGCAACTGCCGCAGATTGAAGAAAACGGCAATCCGAACATGGCCGAAGATCACGCCATTACCGCGCAAATCCAGGAACAGTTGATCCGGATCGGCCTGTATCCCGGCCCGGCGGACGGTTCGAACGACAGCCTGACCGAAGATGCGAT
Source organism: Rhodospirillales bacterium (assembly GCA_020638155.1). GTDB lineage: Bacteria > Pseudomonadota > Alphaproteobacteria > Micavibrionales > Micavibrionaceae > UM-FILTER-47-13. Next base: position 204,333 of record JACKJB010000004.1, on the reverse strand, counting down.
CCGGGCATACCAGGCCCATCATTCCCTGAAACAGGACGGCCGCCCCAGCCAGGCGCTTCTGGTACATATGATGACCAGCGAACTTGGCAATAACAGCGGCGAATACGGCTCCCGCGCCGAATAGGCTTTAATGGCGTTGCGGACGGCCCAGCGTTCCTGCCCGTATCCACCAATCCTGATGGGCTTGCCGTATCTGCTCTGCGGCCACCAGGCAAAGCTCTTCGTTTTCGAACAAGCCAAAGCAGCTTGCCCCGCTGCCGGACATGCGGGCAAGGCGGCCCCCCTCTGCGTTGCTGATTGCCTCCAGTACAGTCTTAATTCCCGGCACGATTGTCTGCGCCGGGGCTTCCAGATCGTTACGCGCGGCTAAAAGCAACTCCAGATAATCCTGTGTGTGCTTCACGGAAACCGGGACGGGATGCGGCGCACTGAATTCCCGTCCGGCGAAAGCTTTAAAAACATCCGGGGTCGGGCAGTGCTTTTGCGGGTTGACCAGCAAGATTGGCATTTCCGGGATCTCATCCAGATAGGTGATCTCTTCGCCGATCCCGCGTATGACAGCGGGACGGCAGCGCATACAGACCGGAACGTCGGCCCCCAGCGACAGCAGGAACGCATCAAGCCCCTGCACCGCCTGCGGCGCGACCTGCCAGGCGTCAAGCATCGCCCGAATTACTGCGGCCGCATCGGCAGACCCGCCGCCTAGCCCGGCGGCCAGCGGCATATTTTTCGTCAATGTGAGGGCAAGATCGAGCCGCCGTCCCAAAAGATCGCCAAGCCCTCTTGCGGCCCGCACAGCAAGATTTTGGGATTCCGGCCCGCTTTCCAACTCTGCCGCGGTAAACGCGCTTGCGTAGGGACCTTCGATCCGGAAAGAAAACGCGCCGGACGGTTTGATACTGATCCGGTCGCCGATACTGGCGAAAGCAACAAGAGAGTCGAGCAGGTGATAACCGTCCCCCCGCCGCCCGGTTACATGCAGGTACAGGTTTATCTTGGCCGGAGCCAGAACAGACAGGGATTTTACAGGATGCTCTGGCATAACATCAGCGATCGACCACTTATTCGGCGGTCGCCCGCTTGACTTCCTTCATGCCTTCAAGCCCGAAGCGCAGCTTGTGATTGATGCGCTCGCTCACCTTTTCATCTTCGCTGAAGTTCAGGGCGCGTTCCCACTGGAACCGGGCTTCCATCTGGCGGCCAACCTGCCAGTACACATCGCCAAGGTGATCGTTGATCGTCGTGTCGTAGGGAAGCAGCTCAACCGCGCGCTCAAGACTTGGCAACGCTTCGCTATATTGCCCCATCATATACTGGACCCAGCCCATGGAATCGATGATATAGCCGTCGGTCGGGCGCAACGAGACGGCGCGTTTAATAAGTTCCAGCGACTCTTCAAGGTTCAGTCCCTGATCGGCCCAGCCATAACCAAGATAGTTCAGCAGATAAGGATGGTTGGGGCGGTAAACCAGCGCCGCCTTCAGGTCGGCTTCGGCTTTGTTCCAATCGCCCTGGCGCTCATACGCCATGCCGCGGGCATAGAGAAGATGCCAGTATTGTTCCGGGATGGTTTTGCCGATCTTTTTCGCCGCCCTGTTATAGGCCTGCAACGCATCGCCGTAGCTTTCGTTGCTACGGTACAGATCGCCAATGCGGATCAGCGCTTCGATATCGTTATGGTCGGTGAAAAGTTTATTGAGCTTTTCCAGCGCCTCTTTTTCCCGCCCGGCTTCGGCCAGCAGTTCGGCAGCGTGGCGCTGCACCTCCAGATAAGACGGGTGATCCGGGCCGATATTATCCAGCTCGGCAATCGCATCTTCGAAACGGCCATTGCGGGTCAGCGTATCCGCCAGCAGCAAATGCGCATCGGTTAAAGACGGGTCGAGCGCCAGAGCCATATTCGCAAACAGCTTGGTACTGCTGTCGCTATGTTCCTGATACAGGATATAGGCCATATCGTAGAGCGCCATCGCCGCGCCCTGTTGCACCGATTTCACGCTCAGCGGTTCGGCAAGATCGCGGATAGTACCGCCATTTTCTTTTTTCACCGCGGCAAGCTTTTCGGCAACGCGGCTATTACTGTCATCCTGGACGAAGACCCCTTCATATAAAAGTTTGGCCTCTTCATAATCGCCCAGGATCGCCAGCATATCCGCGGCGCGCTCGGCATCGCCGCTTGATAGCGTTCCTGTGGCAATCATCGCCTGCGTGAATTTAATCATCGCGTCCTTATCGTTCAGGAAAGTCGCGATCAGCGCGCCATGATACAGATGGATCGTGGTCTCGTTCAGGGTTTCGGTATCAAGCTTGCCTTGCCCGGCAGCGGCCCAGCCAAGCAGGACGGGTTTGATAAAGCCAGTCATATCGCCTTCCGGCATCTGTGCCAGTGTTTCCTGCACCGCCCCCATATCATTCGCCGCGAGCTCTTTTACCGCAAGGATCACCAGCGCAAGCCCCGTATCGTCATCCAGCGCAATCAGCTCTTTTGCCCGTTGCGCGGCAAGATCAATATTGCCCGTACCCATCGCCAGGATCATCGACCGGCGGATCAGTTCGACATTGCCCGGATCGGCGGCCAGGACATCGTTGACATAGCGGCTGGCGACATTCCAGTCATACTGGCTTTGCGCGAAATGGCTCGACAAGTACTTACCGGCAAGGCCGCGGCGGGCAAACGGGCTGGCATGATCTTCACCGCCTGCGGGATTCACCTGTGCCATCTTGCGCGAGTCCGCGGTCTGGCCGATCACCTGCCCGGCACAGCCACCCAAAATTACCGCGCCCACCAGGGCCATGGTCTGAAATCGTCTCATCATTTTACCGTTCCGCATTACTTTCAAAAAATCCTACATATTGGAATAATTCGGCCCGCCGCCGCCCTCTGGCGTCGTCCAGTCTATGTTCTGGGCCGGGTCCTTGATGTCGCATGTTTTACAATGCACACAGTTCTGGGCGTTAATAACAAATTTAGGCCGCCCGCCTTCCTCGACAACCTCGTAGACCCCGGCAGGGCAGTATCTCTGGGCCGGTTCTTCATATTGTGGCAGATTTTCATTAACAGGGATTGAAGGGTCTTTGAGCTTTAAATGCGAAGGCTGGTTCTCCCCGTGCATAGTATTGGACAGCCGTACAGAGCTTAACCGGTCAAAGGTCAGGGTATTGTCCGGCTTGGGATACTCTATCCGCTTGCAATCGCTCGCTTTTTCAAGCTGCGCATAATCGGCGTGGTTCTTCAGCGTATAGGGCAGCAGCCAGCCGCCAAAGGTCTGGAACGCGGCATGGACGATCCCCGCCCACAGCCCCCAATGGAAGCCCGGGCGGATATTACGGACCTTATAAAGCTCTTTCCAGACCCAGCTTTTCTTAAGATTTTCCGGGTAAAGTGTGCATTCTTTCGCATCGGTTTTGAGATGCTCTGCCAGCGATTCCGCGGCGACCATGCCGGACTTCATCGCTGTGTGATTGCCTTTGATCTTGGGCACATTCAAAAAGCCGGCCGTATCACCGATCAGGATGCCGCCGGGAAAGCTTAGTTCCGGCAAGGACTGGTAACCGCCTTCGACCAGCGCCCGCGCGCCATAGGCCACACGGCGTCCGCCTTCGAGCAGCGCCTTGATTTCCGGGTGCAGTTTAAAGCGCTGCATTTCGCCGAACGGTGATAAGTAAGGATTGTGGTAATCCAGCCCGACCACAAAGCCGACCGAAACCTGATTTCCTTCCATATGATACAGCCACGACCCGCCATAGGTTTTGCTGTCCATCGGCCAGCCGACAGTGTGCATGATGTCGCCTTCGCGGTGTTTGGCCGGGTCGATTTCCCAGATTTCCTTGATCCCCAGCCCATAAGTCTGCGGATCGCTGTCTTTGCGCAGGTCGAATTTCCGGATCAGGGCCTTGGTCAGGCTGCCGTGACAGCCTTCGGCAAACACGGTCTGGCGGGCATGCAGTTCGACGCCCGGCTGGTATTGCGCGGTTTTCCCGCCGTCCTTGCCGATGCCCATATCGCCCGTGGCCACGCCGATCACATCACCGGCTTCGTTATACAGCACTTCAGCAGCGGCAAAGCCTGCGAAAATCTCAACCCCCAGCGCTTCGGCCTGCTGCGCCAGCCAGCGGCCGAGCAGGCCGAGCGAAATAATGTAATTGCCGTGATTACGCATCTGCGGCGGGGTCGGCAGGCGGAAGGATTTGTTTTTTGTCAGGAACAGGAAGCTGTCTTTTTTAGCGGCGGTCTTAACCGGCGCGCCTTTTTCTTTCCAGTCGGGAATCAACTCGTCCAGCGCGCGGGTCTCAAACACGGCGCCGGATAATAAATGCGCGCCGACCTCTGCACCTTTTTCAAGGATGCAGACGGAAAGCTCCGGAGCGAGCTGTTTCAGCCGGATCGCGCAGGACAACCCGGACGGGCCGCCACCGACGATAACGACATCATACGGCATCACATCTCGATCTGCCCGGACAGGGCTGGGCATTTCCATTTCCGACATCGCGGGAAAACCTCCTTATTGCCACAGGATAGTCTATCCTATATTCATAAAGAACCGTAGCCTTGAAAATGAATTTTTTTGCATTCTTGCAACCGGACGGGAGAGAACCGGGTTTATGGACAGACAGGCCGCCATAGCCGCCCTGCAGTGGCATATCGATGTCGGCGCCGACGAGGCGCTGTCCGATACGCCTGTCGATTCCACGGTGATGCCGGATATCAAAAAGCAGCTGATGGAACAGGACGGCCCCGGTCCGGTCCAGCCGGAAAAGAAAAAAGCGCCGATCGCATCCGCCCCGGCGCCGCTGCCACAGCAATTACTGGGGGCGTCCGATGCGAAAAAAGAATCCCTGCGCCTTGCCAAAGAGGCAAACACACTCGAAGCGCTGCGCGAAGCCATCGCGGCGTTTGACGGTCTCCCGTTGAAAAAGACGGCAACCAACCTTGTGTTCTGCGACGGGAACCCTGAAGCCCCGATTATGCTGGTCGGCGAAGCGCCGGGCGGGGATGAAGACCGGCTCGGCAAACCGTTTGTCGGGGTCAGCGGGCAATTGCTCGACCGCATCCTGGCCTGTATCGGGCTCGACCGTACCGCAGAAGATCCAGCCCAGGCGCTTTATATCTCCAATATCCTGAACTGGCGGCCGCCGGGCAACAGGACGCCCAGCCCGGCGGAAGTCGAGGTCAGCCTGCCTTTCATCGAAAAACACATTGCGCTCGTGAAACCGAAATTACTGATTTTCGCGGGGGGCGTATCCACCAAGGCGCTGTTGCAGACCGAGTCGGGGATTTCGCGGCTGCGCGGCAAATTCCATGACTACCGCCCAATTAACGCCGATCTGTTCGATGTGCCGCCAGAGCCAATCCCGGCGCTGGCAACCTACCATCCGGCCTACCTGCTGCGGACCCCGTCGCAGAAAAAACTGGTCTGGCAGGATATGCTGATGTTCCAGCAAAAACGGCAGGAACTGGGACTTTTGACAGAATCATAGGCACCCCGCTGTTGATAATCGCACCCCGCCGCGCAAGACGATATAGACTCCTTGCCTGAATTCGTATATTTCCTTTTCCTGTTATGCATGACATTTTACGCGCAAACACCTGCCTGAGAGCCTGCGGGTTCTTGGCCTTTATGGTGATGACGGCCCTGGGTCCCGCTTTGGCAGGGCCTTCAGTGCCCCTGCCGCTGCAAAAACCACTCATCACCGATGTCGCCCTGCCGGTCCCGGCCAGCGATACGATCCCCGTCCCCGACAAAAAGCCGAATTTCGGACGGCCTGATGTAGCGCAGCTGCTGCAGTTCGGGCAGGCTCCCGTCCCCCGTCCCAAGCCGATGGGCAAACCGGGAACGGCGCTGAGCGATAGTGATGCGCTGCTTTACAAAAAGATTTTTGCCTACCAGGCGCTCGGCGCGTGGGACAAAGCCGATGAGCTGCTCGGCCTGCTCGGCGATTTCCGGCTGCGCGGGCATGTGCTGTACCAGCGCTATATGCACCCAACCGCCTATAGTGCCGATTTTTCCGAACTATCCGGCTGGATGGCGTCTTATGCCGATCATCCGGGGGCCGATAAAATTTATGCCCTGGCCGCCAAGCGGTCGCCTAAAGACTATAACGGCACCATCCGCAAACCGGTCAAAGGATCCGGCATCAACGGATATCTGGATATCCTGTCGGAGCACGACCGCAGTTACCGCGCCCCCCGGCGCAGCGAAGCCGATGCGGAAAAGGTCGCAAAACTGGAATCCGCCCTGCGCAAGGACCTCGGCAATGGCGGACCAACAGCCGCTTATAAAAAGCTGATGGGCGATAAGACCGCCAAGCTGCTGGACCCGGTCGAATATGACGAATGGCGGGCTCAGATTGCCAATAGCTATATGATGACTGGCAAACTTGATAAGGCAAAAGAGCTGGCGATTGCCAGCGCCCGCCGCTCGGCTGAAAAAGTGCCGCTGGCCGGGTGGGTTGGCGGACTGGTCGCCTGGCGGCAAAAAGATTACCGTCTGGCCGCACCGCTGTTTGAGCTGACGGCAAAATCGCCATATGCCTCCGACTGGACAGCCGCCGCCGGGGCATACTGGGCGTCCCGCGCCCATATGCGGGCCGGCAACGTCAAGGATGTCAGCATATGGCTGCGCCATGCGGCAGGTCACCCGCGCACCTTTTACGGCCTGATTGCCACGCGCGCACTGGGCTGGGATTTTGATTTCAACTGGGATATTCCGCGCTATGACAGTGCACACCGTCAAGTCCTGGATTCTGTGCCCGCAGCGCAGCGGGCGATGTTACTGGTACGGGCCGGTCAGTATCATCTGGCGGAAAAAGAGCTTAAACAAATCAGTCCGGATGAAAAACCCGCCATGACCGAAGCCTTGCTGGCTTATGCCGATCATGCCGGGCTACCGTCTTATGCCATGAGGCTTGCGGCCTCAACAACGGCTCCTGACGGCGGGCTTTACGATGCGGCGCTTTACCCGGAATCGCCGTGGAAGCCACAGAACGGTTATAAGGTTGACCGGGCGCTGATTTATGCGCTGATCCGGCAGGAATCGAAATTTAATCCCGCCGCAGAAAGCCGCAGCGGCGCGACCGGGCTGATGCAGCTTATGCCCGCAACAGCCAGCTTCATTTCGGGACGGCGCGATTACCGTTCCCGCGAGGGCCAATACAGCCTGACCGATCCGCAGCTCAATCTGGATATCGGGCAACGTTACGTTGAAAACCTGCTTTACCAGGATCATATTGGCACGGAGCTGTTTTCGCTGGTGATCGCCTATAATGCGGGGCCCGGAAATTTAAGAAAATGGAAGCAGGAACTGCGTGGCATGCAGGGCGACCCGCTGCTGTTCGTCGAAAGTATCCCGATGAAAGAAACCCGCGCTTTTGTCGAGCGGGTCATGGCGAATTACTGGATTTACCGCCTAAAAATGGATCAGGCTACCCCTTCGCTCGACGGAGTCGCGGAAGGACACTGGGCCCGCTATGTCCAGCTTGACGGCGTCCGGCAGGCTTCCGGCACACTTCCTGTAAAAACAGCTCATTACAACTGAGTCGCAACATAATTATAAAATCTTTTTATTGCATTATTAATCAGTACGGAATTAGTACTATTTTTGCTTGCGTAACGCTTTTTTATCTGCATATATTCTAAAGCATACTACGTTTTGGTGTATGGCACTGATGAGTGTTTACAACATAAATTTAGAGAACTATCGGCATCTATGAAGACAAAAGCCGCCAATAACCGCGTTGATATAAGCCTGTTCTGTGAAGAAATGCTGGCCACATGCGCCGTCACCAACCTGCGCAAGCTATCGCGTCATGTAACCAATGGTTTCAATGAGAAAATCAAACATCTTGGGTTGAAGACGACGCAGATCTGCGTCATTCAGGCGATTGGGCAGAATCAAGGCCAGCCGATGAGTTTTTATGCAGATGAATTATGTATGGACTTGTCTACGCTCACCCGGTCACTTCATACGCTTGAAAAAGCCGGATTAATCCGGCTTGAACCGGGACACAGGCGGGAAAAACTGGCTTACCTGACCGATGCGGGCGCAGAAAAAATCACGGAAGCCTATCCGCTGTGGCAAGAAGCTCAAAAGGAATTCATCAGTAAATTCGGTGAAGAATGCTGGAAGAATTTCCTGAATGCCGCCCATAGCACTACAGACTGACCTTAGCCCCTCTTCAAAAAATAGTTTCGCACTGCAATGAATCCTTGCCAATTCGGGGATTCCGGACATAGATTATTGTCTATGAAAACAGTTAGCGATATCAGAAAAGAATTTCTCGATTACTTTGCCGGCAAAGGCCATAAGGTCGTGGCCTCCAGTCCGCTCGTGCCCCAGAACGATCCGACATTGATGTTCGTCAATGCCGGGATGGTGCAATTCAAAGACGTGTTCACCGGCAAGGAAAAGCGCGATTACAGCCGCGCGACGTCCTCACAGAAATGCGTCCGCGCGGGCGGCAAGCATAACGACCTTGATAATGTCGGCTATACCGCACGCCACCACACATTTTTTGAAATGCTGGGCAATTTTTCGTTCGGCGATTATTTCAAGGATGATGCGATTGCCATGGCGTGGGAACTGGTGACGAAGAATTTCGGCCTGCCTGCTGATAAGCTGCTGGTCACGGTGCATAGCACGGATGAAGAAGCGGCTGAAATCTGGAAGAAAGTCACCGGCTTTTCCGATGATAAAGTCATCCGCATCCCGACCAGTGATAATTTCTGGGCGATGGGCGATACCGGGCCGTGCGGTCCCTGTACCGAGATTTTCTACGATCACGGCGAACACATTCCGGGTGGCCCGCCGGGCAGCGAAAATGAAGACGGCGACCGCTTCATTGAAATCTGGAACAACGTGTTTATGCAGTTCGAGCAGATTGACGCCGATACCCGCATTGACCTGCCCAAACCGTCGGTGGATACCGGCATGGGGCTGGAGCGGATTGCCGCGATCATGCAGGGCAAGCACGATAACTATGATATCGACCTGCTGCGCGGGATTATCGAGCACAGCGCCGACCTGACCGGGGTGTCCCCGGACGGGGACCAGGCGCCGAGCCACCGCGTCATTGCCGATCATTTGCGCTGCTCTGCTTTCCTGCTGGCGGACGGGGTGATGCCGAGTAACGAAGGGCGCGGTTACGTGCTGCGCCGGATTATGCGCCGGGGGATGCGCCATGCGCATTTGCTGGGGGCGGAAGAACCGCTGATGCATAAGCTTTTCCCGACGCTGAACAGCCTGATGGGCGATGCCTATCCGGAGCTGCGCCGCGCCGAAGCGCTGATTACCGAAACGCTGAAGATGGAAGAAACGCGCTTCAAGAAAACGCTGGCGCACGGGCTGAAACTGTTGGATGAGGAAACGGCCAATCTGTCCAGCGGCCAGAAATTTTCCGGCGATACCGCCTTCAAGCTTTATGATACTTACGGTTTTCCGATCGACCTGACGCAGGATGCCCTGCGCGCCAAGGGGATTGCGGTCGATATGGACGGCTTTAATGCCGCGATGGATAAACAGAAAGCCACCGCGCGCGCCAACTGGTCCGGCTCGGGCGATACCGCGACGGAAAAATTGTGGTACGACCTGCTGGAAGCGCACGGCGCGACCGATTTCCTCGGCTATAAAACCGAAAGCGGCGAAGGGCAGATCCTGGCGATTGTCAAGGACGGCGCGCTCGTCGATGAGCTTAAAGAAGGCGAAGAGGGCCAGATCGTCACCAACCAGACCCCGTTTTACGGCGAGTCCGGCGGGCAGGTCGGAGACCACGGCGCGATCAAAAAAGACGATGCCGTATTCGATGTCACCGACACGCAGAAAAAGGTCGGCAAGCTGTTCGTGCATAATGGCACCGTGTCCAAAGGCACGTTGAAAAAAGGCGATGCCGTGCAGATGCAGATCGATACGAAGCGCCGCAGCGCGATCCGCGCCAACCACTCGGCAACGCACCTGCTGCATGCGGCGCTGCGCGAAAAGCTGGGCGAGCATGTGACGCAGAAAGGCTCTGTCGTCGATGACAAGCGGCTGCGTTTTGATATTTCCCATCCCAAGGCAATGAGCGCGGAAGAAATCGCCGCGGTCGAACAGCGTGTCCTTGAAGAGATCAAGGCCGATACCGAAGTCGTCACCCGCCTGATGCCGCAGGAAGACGCGATTGCCGCAGGCGCGATGGCGCTGTTCGGCGAGAAATATGACGATGAAGTCCGGGTCCTGACCATGGGCACCGAAAAAGACGGCAAGCATTTTTCCGTCGAACTGTGCGGCGGCACCCATGCCAGCCGGACAAGCGATATCGCCGATTTCAAAATAACCAGCGAAAGTGCCGTATCATCCGGTGTACGCCGTCTTGAAGCCGTAACCGGTGAAGGGGTCGCGCTTTACGCGCAGCAAAAACAGGCTGCGCTGCAGGAAACGCTCGATCGCCTGACCGGTGAGAATACAAAGCTGCGCGAAGCGCTTTGCGCACTGGGTGGAAGCATTGATACCGCCGCGCCGCAGGACGAGCAGGAGCTGATTAAAGAGAATAAAAAGCTGCAAAAGGAAATCTCCGACCAGCGCCGCAAGCAAGTCGCAGACGGTGCCGAGTCATCCGATGACGATGTCAAAGACGTCGGCGGCTTTAAATTCAGCGCCAAGGTGCTGGACGGGTTCCCGCCCAAGGACTTAAAGCCGATGGTCGATGAGCTTAAAGGCCGGATCGGGTCCGGGGTTGTCACCCTGATTGCCGTGAATGACGGTAAGGCCTCAATCGTTGTCGGCGTCACCGAAGATTTGACCGGGCGCATCAGCGCGGTTGATCTTGTCAAGATCGGCGCGGAAAAGCTCGGCGGCAAAGGCGGCGGCGGCCGGCCCGACATGGCCCAAGCCGGCGGCCCGGATGCCGATGCGGCGAATGATGCCGTCAGTGCCATTGAGCAGGCTTTGGATGCCTAACGCATTATGATGCAATGATTCTTTGTTGTTGCATCCTGTGCTAAGGCCGGATATAACCCAAGTCCCAAAGAGCAATAAGACAGGCTTTTAAAAAACGGAGTAGAATGATGACAACACAACGGACATTGTCAATTATCAAGCCGGACGCGACCCGCCGGAATCTGACCGGGGCGATCAACATGAAAATTGAGGAAAACGGCCTGCGTATCATCGCGCAGAAACGGATTTCCCTGACACAGGACCAGGCCGGTAAATTTTATGACGTTCACAAAGAGCGCCCGTTTTACGGCGAGCTGGTCGAATTTATGACCTCCGGACCGGTAGTCGTCCAGGTTTTAGAAGGCGATGAAGCCGTTGCGAAATACCGCGATGTCATGGGCAACACCAACCCGGCAAACGCCGAGCCCGGAACGATCCGCGCCGAATATGCCGAAAATATCGGGGCGAACTCGGTCCACGGATCGGACAGCTCTGAAAACGCCGAGCGCGAAATTGATTTCTTCTTTAGCGAGATTGAGCTGGTTGGCTAATCTTTCTACGGGCGTCTTTAAGCCCCGGAATGTATCCATTGCTGCAGGGCCTCACGGGCCCTGTTATGCGCTGCGGGGAACCCTTCCAGCGCCATGGCCAGCCCGTCGCCCTGCTTATCCTTGGCAATGACTTCCGCTTCGGCGGCAAGATTTTTGATTTCCACCAGCCCGAAATTCCCGGCCATGCCTTTGAGCTCATGGGCACGGGCGGCGGCAGCCGTAATATCGTTGCTTTCCGATGCCCTGACCATATTTTCTAAAATCTCGTCCGCTTTATCCAGCATATCGCCGATCATGTCATCCAGCCGTTCTGATCCCAGCGTACTACGCAGGCTTTCCAGCATCAGCGGATCGAACACATGTCCTTCGGCCCTGGTTTCGTCGTGAAGAATGGCTTCTTCAAAGCTGTCGAATTCTTCTTCGTCTTCAATATCGGCAAACGCGCCGGGAACCGATGTCTGCATCGCCAGCGCATGGATCGGCGCAATATCATCCGGTAGCACCGCTGCCGGACCGCTATCCGGACCGGGCTCAACCAATACAACCTCATCATCCAGGTCGCCATCGCCGTGCTCCGTTTCATCCGGATTTATGGCTTCATCTTCCTCGTCCTCCAGCAGTTCGATATTCTTATCCTGTTTAACGCCGAATTGTTCGTTGCCGATATTCAGTTGCGTGATTTTGGTGTGCTGGTCCCGTTTTTCCTCGGTCACATCTACCGGGTTATCGAGCGTTCCTTCCGTAACCTTTGATATCTGTTCCTTAAGGCGTTTGGGATCGATCGGTTTGGCCAGATGGCCGTTCATATTCGCGGCATAACATTGGCGCACATCTTCATCGCGCACATTCCCGGTCATGGCGATCACCGGCAGGCGGGCTTTATCCGGGTTATCGCTGGCCCGGATCGCCTTGGTTGTGCCCATACCGGACAGCCCCGGCAACTCAATATCCATCAGCACCATATCGAAATCATGACCGGCAATAATTTCCAAAGCCTCTTCGCCCGACCCGGCGACCTGTGTCTCATGGCCCATCCGGTCCACCAGCTCTTTCATCAGTTTCTGGTTGATCTCGTTATCTTCCACGATCAGGATTTTCAGAGCCTGCGCAGGTTTAGACTGGATCGCACCGGAAGCAGCAGCCCGTTCGACAGCCTCAGCACTGCCTTCTTCCAGCAGCAGGGTGAAGAAGAAGGTACTGCCGTGCCCTTCGGTGCTATCAATTTCAATCTTTCCGCCCATGGCTTCGATCAGTTTCTGGGAAATGGCCAGCCCCAGCCCGGTCCCGCCAAATTTCCGGGATACTGCGGAATCGGCCTGCGTAAACGGGTTAAACAGGTTTTTCTGCGCTTCTTTTGAAATCCCGACCCCGGTATCCTCGATCGAGAAACGGATACGATGCGCTCCGGTACCGCCGCCCCGCACTTTATCCGGCTGAACCCGGATCGTCACGCCGCCCTCGCCGGTAAATTTGATCGAGTTCCCGCACAAATTAAGGATCACCTGCCGCAGCCGCACCGGATCACCGATCACATAACGCGGGATCGATTCCCCAAGATCAACCTTAAGATAAATCTTCTTGGTCTCTGCATGACCGGACATCAGCGTTTTGACGCCATGGATCAGGCGATGCAGGTCAAAATCGATATGCTCCAGATCCATTTTGCCGCTTTCGATTTTCTCAAAATCAAGAATATCGTTCAGCAATGAGACCATCGCTTCACCGGAATCCTGGATCGTCTGGGAATATTGTTTCTGGTCTTTATCCAGTTTTGTTTCCTGCAGCAGGCGCACCATCCCCATGATCCCGTTCATCGGTGTACGGATTTCATGGCTAACCACAGCCAGGAAAGCGGATTTGGCGTTATTGGCAAGATCAGCCTCTTCCTTGGCTTTCCGCATCGCTTCATTTTGCTGGTTTTCCCGCTCGCGCAGTTCGTTCATGACCTGGCGTTCATGTTCGATCATCCGCATGAGTCGGGCATTCTCAGATCCTTCCTTGGACGCCATAATCGCAGCGACAGACTCCTGATCTGCCTGCTTTTCCTGGAATACGCGCTGCTGGATCCGGTCTTCAAACATAACTCTGGCGGTAAGCGCCGCAATCAAAAACAGCCCCTGAATGACAAGCCCGTACCAGTAAGCATCAAGCAGGATTACCTGCGGGGGAAAAAATGTGCTCAGACCGACAGAGGTCATTGCCACCCCCGCCAGCACGGCAAACCAGCCGGCTGCCAGCTGGTAGCCTTCCCCTTGCTGATTATATCCAAAAGCAAGGGAGAGCAGGAAAGAGAACAAAATCGCCACCACAGGCGGAACGAACATCAGGGCCAGATAGATTATCCCGGTCGGCGGCAACACGAATGCTGCCAGCATTCCTGTGACCGGCAACAGAACGGAAAATCCGATCAGCAAGTTATTTTGCATCCGCTGCATCCTGCCGATCCCTAGAAAAAACTTGGTCACAAGCAGACCAAAAACAACGCTGACATTGAAAAACAGGCCCGGCAGACGACCGGATATCGCCATATCAACCTGGATGACATCATTGTGGTAACGAAACAATGTCAGCAGAGCGAGATAATATAATATCCCAAAAGCAGCATGCCACATCTGGCGATAGAGGATCGTCGCCAGGAAAACCCCGATCATCATCATAAAAAACAGGTTCAGCAGCAGACTGGGGCTAAACGCGCTAAAGACGCGCCCGGCATAGGCATTTTCCGTCATAATGCGGGGTACCAGCGTCACCGGCATGCCGGGCTTGGGCACGACATAGAGAAAGATCAACGTTTTCTGGTTGCGGGGAATTTCAAGATTAAGCGCATGGCCGCTGAGAATACTGGTTTTCACGTAGGGGTTATTGCCTGATTTTATAGTGTTAATATATGTTTTTTTAGACGCATGATCGTAAATGAATAATTCCTCCAGCAGCCCGACCTGCCCGTCCATATAATCCCCGAAAGACAGTACCCATCTATCCGTCCAGCTGCGGTTATCGACCGCCAGGATTATCCAGTAAGGATCGTTCCCGGTTCCGAGATTCAGGATGTCATGCTCGGCGACAGAGCCATGATTTCCTGCCATATGCCGCTCGATAAATGTCCGGTAATTTTCAAAATTCAGCGGTTTACCGGGATCGCGGGTGACGTACATATGATCTTTAAAGCCAAAAACAGACTGCTCGTCATGGAGCTGTAAATAAGAGGTAAAATCCTTGGTTTGTGCCCGGACCGGGCCGGCTATCAGGAAGACAAAAGCCGCCGTCACCAGCACGGCCATTCGCATCACCCGCGCTGACAAAGAGAGATTTCTGTTATTTTTCAAACAAATAGTTTTCATGCGCCTAAAGACGACCGTTTCTGTGCACAGTCATTTATCCCCACTTTATAAGGGATATATTGCCGGGAAATAGTTACAGAAACGTGAAAATACGGGCGCCGCTTCGTGAATTTTTTCAAAGAGTTACTGACTCTTTGTGTGTACAGCCTGGTCTAGTAAACGAAGATCAGCATCAACAGGAGCAGGGCAGCAACACCAATGACGCCCCAGGTCATGACTTTGGTGAATCCATGCCACATATTCAGGGCATTTTGTGTTTCTTTCGGATCGGCCTGGTTATTAACGGTACCACCCATAATGTTTATCTCCGTGATGCGTAATTATTCTATGTTCAGCGCTCTATTCTTCCAGAATTTTGACGCTGCCGTCAACCAGTCTGATGCGCCCGTCCCCAATCGCCCGCACCGCTTCGGGATAGGCGGCATGCTCCTGCGCCAGCACCCTTGCGGCGAGCGCATCCGGCGTATCACCGGCGAGAACCGGGACTTTTTTCTGCAGGATCACCGGCCCGGCATCCATTTCCGGGATCACGACATGAACCGTGCATCCGGCTTCGACCGCGCCGTCGGCAATCGCGCGGGCGTGGGTATCAAGCCCTTTATAGGCCGGCAGCAGCGAGGGATGGATATTGATGATTTGATCCGGCCAGCGGCCGATGAAGTCCGCGCTGAGCAGCCGCATAAACCCGGCCAGGCAGATCAGGTCGATCTCATGGCTGCTTAAAACATCCTGCAGCGCCCCCTCGAAGGCGGCTTTGCTGTCATAGGCTTTGTGATCGACGCTTGCGGTTTGTATCCCGGCATCCTGCGCGATTTGCAGGCCCCCGGCATCCGGGCGGTTTGACAGGACCAGCGCCACCCTGGCGGGGAAATCGTCTGCCTTACAGGCCTCGATCAGGGCCTGCATGTTGCTGCCCCGGCCGGAGATCAGTACGGCAAGGTTCAGCTTTGCCGCCATGCCTGCTCCATATCGGCGATGGTGATGGCCTCCTCCCCGCTTTTCGGGGCAATCCGGCCAATGTCATAAACGGTTTCGCCCTGCGCTTCGAGCGTCTGGCGCACGGCCTGCACGCCCTCTTGCGCACAGATCACCGCCATGCCGATGCCACAATTAAAGGTCAGGGCCATATCGGTCGCCGATACTTCGCCCTGCTGCGCCAGCCAGCTAAAGACCGGCGGTAACGGCCAGCTTGCCGCATCCAGCACCGCCATACAGTTTTCGGGAAGCACCCGCGGAATATTTTCGAGCAGCCCGCCGCCGGTAATATGCGCCATACCGCGAATCACCGCTTTCCCGGCGCCATCCTTATGCGCCAGCGCCGCGAGCAGCGGCTTCACATAGATCCGCGTCGGGACCAGCAAGGCCTGCCCCAGGCTCATATCCGCCGCAAACGGGGCGGGAGCGTCATAGTCATGTTTTTCGGCAAGACGGCGCACGAGACTGTACCCGTTAGAATGCGGCCCGCTTGAAGCCAGGCCCAAAATCACATCGCCGGGAGCGATATCATCACCGGTAATCACCGCATCGCGCTCGGCAGCGCCGACGGTAAAGCCGGCAAGATCGTAATCGCCCGCGCCATACATACCGGGCATTTCAGCAGTTTCCCCGCCGACCAGCGCGCAGCCCGCGATTTCGCAGCCCTGCGCAATGCCTTTAATCACCGTTTCCGCCGTATCGTTATCCAGCTTGCCGGTCGCAAAATAATCGAGGAAAAATAGCGGCTCAGCCCCCTGCACGACGATGTCATTGACGCACATCGCGACAAGGTCGATCCCGATCGAATCGTGGTTGCCGCTGTCGATCGCGATTTTCAGCTTGGTGCCAACCCCGTCGGTCGAGGAAACCAGCACAGGGTCTTTAAACCCGGCCTGTTTGACATCGAAAAAGGCACCAAAGCCGCCAAGGCCGCTCATAACCCCGCTGCGTTTTGTCTTTGCGACATGCGGTTTGATCCGCTCGACCAGGGCGGCGCCAGCCTCTATATCCACACCGGCTTGTTTATATGCACTTTCTTTCATTGAGAATCCCTCATCAAAACGCTATATAAGCTTATAGCTTAAAAGCAGGGGTGCCTATGGCCAGATTTTATAAGCCTTTTACGGAGCGGCGTACAGTCTTTTACGCGATTTGTTTCGCCTTGTTCACGCTTGTCTTTGCCGGAGCAGCGCTTCCCAAGGCATGGGCGCAGGACAGCGATGCGGCCTTCACCATCCGCGATGTGGCCGTCGATATCACCGCAGAAAGCGCCGCCGCCGCGCGGGAGCAGGCTTTTGCCGAAGCCCAGCAGAAAGCGTTCCAGCAGCTCGCCGAGCGCCTTTTATCCGAACAGCAACTCTCTTCCTTTACCCTGCCCGCCGTATCGGTGATTTCCTCGCTGATTAAGGATTTCGAGATTACGCAGGAGCAGCTTTCCAGCGTCCGTTATATCGGCACTTATATTTTCAGATTTAAAAACGATGCGGTTCGAAACTACCTGAATATGCAGGGCATGACCTATAGCGATGTCCGCAGCAAGCCTGTTCTGGTTATCCCGTTTTACCAGTGGGGGGCGCAAACCGTTTTATGGGGCGGGGACAATCCGTGGCTGGCCGCCTGGAACCGCCTGCAATCCTATCAGGGGCTGGTGCCCGTCATCGTGCCGATCGGCGATTTGCAGGACGTCGCGGATATCAGCGATAACGAAGCGCTGACTTACAAGCCCGATAACCTGCAAAGCATGATGATGCGCTATAATGCCGGTGAGGCCATGATTATGCTGGCCAGCCCGCACTGGAGCAGCGGCGCGGCCTCCGGCGTGAATACCGCGCTGCCGCCGGACCGGATCGACATTACGATATACCGCACGGACCGGGGCAGCCCGGAATACGCCAACAAACTGACGATTGTGCCGCAGGACGGCGATGCCGACATTTTTGAAACCGCGGTCAAAACAGCCCGTAAAAACCTGCAACAGGCCTGGAAAAGCCAGACGATGGTCAGCCCGATGC
Source organism: Rhodospirillales bacterium (assembly GCA_020638155.1). Classification (GTDB taxonomy): domain Bacteria; phylum Pseudomonadota; class Alphaproteobacteria; order Micavibrionales; family Micavibrionaceae; genus UM-FILTER-47-13. Next base: position 186,544 of record JACKJB010000004.1, on the reverse strand, counting down.
AGCATAGCAGCCTGCAGATCCGGGTGCCGATCAGTTCGATGCAGGAATGGGTCGAAACCCAGAATGCCTTAAAACGCGTTTCCGGTATTGATGAAGTGAAGCTGTTATCCCTTAAGCCGAGCGAAGCCCGTGTCGAACTTAAATACCAGGGCACGGAAGACCGTCTGCGCCTCGCGCTGTCGCAATTTGATATGACACTCGGCGCGCCGCAAACCGATTATGCCACGCCGCAGCCGGCCTCTTACGGCTGGGGACAGCAGCCCGCCCCGGCAGCGATGGTGTATGAGCTGTATCTCAACAAATATAAACGCTATTGATAAAGATAAGGTCCCCCTTTCATGAGCGCTAGAATCCCGGCATTAACCGCCCGTAATCACCTGTATTTCTGGGGCGGGTCGTTCTTCCTGTTCCTCGGCTTTGTCTGGCTGTTCGGCGATATCCTGCTGCCGTTCGTGCTGGGGCTGGCGATTGCGTACCTGCTTGACCCGATGGTCGAGTTTCTCGGCCGCCGCAAAGTACCGCGCTGGATTGCCGCCGCATCGATCCTCGGGCTGTTTTTCGTGTTTGTGCTGACGGTGCTGGCGCTGATTACCCCGACGCTTTACCGCGAAGTCACCACGCTGGCCGAAGCGATGCCCGGCTATATCGATCATTTATCCGCAGTGCTGGCCCCTTATATCGGCTGGCTGCAGGAGCGGTTTGGCAACGGCGATCTTGCCGCTTACCAGGAAACGCTACAGAACAATATCGGCAAAGCCCTTAAAGTCGGAGCAAACCTGCTGGGCGGGCTGGCCAATGGCGGGCAGGCTTTTGCCGGATTTGTTTCGACAGTTGTGCTGACCCCGCTTGTCGCATTTTTCATGATGAAGGAATGGGCCGCGATGACCAAATGGATTGATAACCTGCTGCCGCGCGGCAGTTACGATACGATCAAAGACCTGCTGCGCCAGATCGACGGCAAGATCGCCGGGTTCGTACGCGGCCAGATCAGCGTTGCGTTCGCGCTGGCGATTATCTACGCCCTTGCCCTGACGGTCGCCGGCCTTAAATTCGGCTTCCTGATCGGGCTGATGGCCGGGATCCTGTCGATTATCCCGCTGGTCGGTTCGACCATCGGCCTGCTGGTCAGCGTTATCGTGGCCTGGTTCCAGGCCGGGGAATGGGGGTATGTGGCAATCATCGCCGGAATTTTCCTGGTCGGGCAGTTTGTCGAGGGGAATTTCCTGACCCCTAAATTACTGGGCAATAGTGTCGGCCTGCATCCGCTGTGGATTTTATTCGCGCTGCTGGCGGGCGGCAGCCTGTTCGGCATTGTCGGTATGCTGCTCGCCGTCCCGGTTGCCGCGATTGCCGGGGTGCTCATTAGCTTTGCCCTGATGAAATACAAACAAAGTCCATATTACGACGATAAAAAACCGGCGAAAAACAAAGCCAAGAGCAAAAAACAAGTTTAATCTGTGCACAATGTAAAGCCGGGTTAGCGCGGCGAAAGCTGGACAAAAATTACGGTGCTTTGTACAAAGTTAAGTCTCTTAAAATTTATTAGATGAAACGAAAAGGCCGTTCATGGGCATTGCCGCCGAACAGTTACCGCTTGATCTCGGGCACCGTCCTGCGCAGGGACGGGAGGATTTTATGGTCGCGCCCAGCAACCATGACGCGGTGGCGTGGATCGACCGCTGGCCGGACTGGCCCGCGCCCGCGCTGATCCTGTACGGTCCTGTGGCCAGCGGCAAAAGCCACCTGGCATCCGTGTGGGCGGTGAAGACCAATGCGGTGCTGGTCAATAACCGCTGCCTGTCCCATACCGATGCGGACGAGCTGGCTGCGCTCGGCAAATATCTGGTCATCGATAATGTCGATTTATGGCTCGGCGACCGGAATGTCGAAACGACCTTGTTCCACCTTTATAACCTGATGCGCGAAGAAGGCCGCACGATGCTGCTGACGATGCATATGGCGCCGACCCATACCGAATTTATCATTCCTGACCTGGCATCCCGCCTGCGGGCCGCGCCGGCCGCTGCAATCCAGCCGCCGGACGATACGTTGCTGGCGGCCCTGCTGGTCAAGCTGTTTGCCGACCGGCAACTGATGATCGGCAGTGATGTGCTGAATTACCTGGTGCCACGGATGGAGCGGTCTTTTGCCGCCGCCTATGAGCTTGTCCGCGCGGCGGACCGTCTTGCGCTATCGGAAAAACGCCCGATTTCGGTATCCCTGATCCGCCGGATCCTGCTGGAGCAGCACGAATCAGATCCCCTGTTCACGGATCAGGCTGCCGGATCGTAAGTCCTTCAGGGCACAAGCCCCGGGCAATATATCTTCCCATACGTCCGCATCGACCTCCAGGACCGTCATCCAGCCGGGCTGGTATCCGCCCTGAATGCGGCGCAGCGTTTCGGGGGCCCCGCTTCCGGTTAAAAACCTGACCAGTTCATGTATGCCCGGATTATGCGCGACCAGCAGCAGGCTGGTTTTGTCATCGTCCTGCTGTTTGATGGTGTCGTACAGCATTCCGGCGGACGCAAGATATAAATGATCCGGGTACTGCGCGGCGCTCTCCTCACACAAGGCAGCGCAGGTTTCACGGGTTCGCCTGGCCGGCGAGCATAAAATGATGTCCGGGCTGAAATTCCGCGCTTCCAGCCATGCGCCGAGCGCCTGCGCATCCTGACGGCCTTCCGGGCTTAGCGGTCTTGACTGGTCCTGCCCGTCCGCAGAGGCGGCAGCTTTTTCGTGCCGCAGGATATAAAGTGTTTTAGACATATAAAATCCCCAAATAGGTTTATTTTACAGATATTCATTTTTCTTGCCTAGGGGGTGTTAAATCTGCTATATCATTTTTCATAATTTTATTTAAAGCGCTGCAAGGGAGCTTAAAGCATGAAAATTCGCGCCTGTTTTATCGATGTTGACGGCACCGCCGTCCTGAGCGAACCCCGGAACCGGGCCGCCATTGAGGATGTCGCCGCAGAAGGCGGATTTACGATCACCAAGGATCACTGGAAAAAAGGCTTTGCCGGCGCAGGCGATGAGGTGATCTGGGAAAGAATTTGCGAAGAATTCCCTGAATTTAAAAACAGCTATGCCGATGCCAAATCCTTCGAAGATGCCTGCGTTGACGCCTATGCCAAGCGAATCAGCGAAGTCGAGGTCAACCGTCCGGTCCTGGAAATGGTGCACTATCTGCATCAAAATGATGTATATATCGGCGTCGTCTCAAACTCCCTGGAAAGCGTTGTCCGGCAAAACCTGGATCACACGCACTATCCGACAGATGAATTCAACGTCATTGTCTGTAAAGATGAAGTCCGCAAAAACGGCATGAAAACCAAGCCATCCGCCGATCCGTACAAGCTTGCCCTGGACCAGCTCAATGCCAAGCTGCCGCCGGGCGTGGACCCGATCAAACCGTCAGAATGCCTGATCCTTGAAGACAGTAAAACCGGCAGCCGCGCCGGGCTGCGCTTTGGCGGCATTGTTGTCCAGCTGCTGGATGATGATACGGCCTTGCCGAAGAAAGAACGGCGAACGCTAACCGATGAATTCAACAGCGCCTATCACGGTTGCCTGCTCGATTCGCTGCATCATGTCTGCTGCTCAGTGATTTTAGGCACTGCCGATTGCATTCCACCGATCAAAACTGCTGCACCGGGGCGCGCGCCTTAAGGCGCCAGTCCGGCATCCCATTTTTTCAGGACGTCCCAGGCTTGCTCGATATTGGCTACGCGCAGATCGACAAGCGATTCGTCTGTAATCAATGTGCCCACAGCAACATTAAAGCCGCCCATTAACCGGACCTCGCGCATCGCATCTTCATCGGTCGGACCGTCGCCAATATAAATCGGGATCTTGCCTTTGAATGAAGCGGTATTCATGAAGTCCTTGATAGCGATTCCCTTATGAACGCCTTTGGGGCCGATCTCAACGGAGTCGCTGCCGTTTTTGATATCATGGGCTTCCTTGTCTATTTCCTGCAAATCCCGCTGCATTGCCAGCAGATGATGCGCAACGTCGTGAGCGACGTCTTTGGTGTTCTGGCAGGCATTGTGGGAAAAGATCAGGGCCAGGGAGAATTGCTTGCGCTCGACATAAATCCCGTTCTGGTCACCGGCGATATCGGCAAGTTCCTTAATCACATGCAGCCGGGCGCTAAGCTCCTTAACGGCCTGGTCGGCCAGGCGGTCAACATCCATCTGCGCCGCCAGCGCCTGTAACTGCGCCCCGCGCTCCGGACGCCATGCCGCGTGCTGTTCGACCGATGCGGCAATACCGGGAAATACTTTATCGACCGAATCCATCCCGCGCCCGGTAATCATGGCCACAGCACCGCCCAGCTTCTGTTCAAGACTGACGATTAATTCCTGCTGCCAGGGCTCTATGTCTGTTGATGTCGAAGGTAAAAGGGATAAATCAATATCGCTTAAAATAGCGTGCTGTTTAGTAATCGTCTCCACGACCGAACCCTTCCGTGTTTTTTTATGATTACGAAAAAGTAGAATATTTTTCTATAAATCTGCAACAAATATTTGACAACCCGATCAAACAAAATCTATCTCTAATGCATTCAGTAATAGTGAGGGGTTTTTAGAATGGCCGGATATGAAGTCGGGGAAAGCGACCAGCGCGACTGGGGCAGCTATGTTGTTACAGCAGTCGATTATGACAGGGATGTCTGCGCGCTATGCGAAAAAGATATTACGGTAAAACCCGGTTTTATGCTGTCGGTTCAGTCTCATGACCGGCGCGAAGAGAACTGGAAAGTCAGTAGCGGCACGCTAACGGTAGTCCTTGACGGGGACGTGATCCGCCTGGAAGCAGGCGAGGAAATCGATATCCCGATGGGCGCAGTCCATACAATGGCCAATTGCAGCGATGCGCCCTGTGTCGTCCATGAAATCCAGAAAGGCGACTGCGCCGAAGACGATATTCACCGCTATTGGGATCCGAACGGCCGTCCGGTGGAACAATCCGCCGATGCGCGGGTTCTGGACAGCATTAAAAGCTGTGAAGCCCTGATGGATCAAATGAACCCTGCTAAAAAAAAACTCTTAGCGTAGGCTCGCTTCCCACACCTAAACCTCCCGGAAGGTAATATATTATGCGCATCGGTATCGACCTTGGCGGCACCAAGACCGAGATTATCTGCCTGCACCGCGATAACGGCAAAGAGCTGTACCGCCAGCGGGTTCCGACCCCTAAAAACGATTATGATGCCACGGTCAACAATATCAAAGAACTGGTCCTGCGGGCGGAAGAAACGCTCGGTGAAAAGGGCAGCGTGGGAATGGGGATCCCCGGCACGGTGTCCGGGGTTACGGGCCTTGTCAAAAACGCCAATTCGACCTGGCTGAACGGGCGGGCACTGGATAAAGACCTTGCTGAAGCGCTGGACCGGCCTGTCAGGCTGCAAAATGATGCGAATTGTTTTACCGTATCCGAAGCCACAGACGGTGCCGCCAAGGGTAAAAAGGTCGTGTTCGGCGTCATTATCGGCACGGGCTGCGGCGGCGGCGTTGTCGTCGACGGCAAGCCGGTCAGCGGCATTAACGGGATCGGCGGGGAATGGGGGCATAATCCACTGCCCTACCCTAAAAGCTTCCGGGCGGCGAAAAGCAAAGGGCTACAGCTGTTCAAAAGCCATAACCCGCACGGCAATGACGATGTGCTCTATGGCGGGGAAACCGGGCAAGATGTCACCTATTTCACCGAAGATGAAAATTTAAGCGAATGGCCCGGCCCGTTTTGTTATTGCGGGCGGCATGGCTGCCTGGAAACATGGATTTCCGGTCCCGGCTTTAAAAATGATTACCACCGTGTCACCGGCAAAGAATCATCGACTCACGATATCATCGCCGCAACACAAAAAGGCGATGCGCAGGCCATTGCCGCGCTGGACCGTTACATTGACCGGCTGGCCCGCGGGCTTGCGGGGATGATTAATATCCTGGACCCGGATATTATCGTGCTTGGCGGCGGAATGAGCAATGTCGATGCGCTGTACAAAGAAGTGCCGAAAGTCTGGGGTAAATATATCTTTTCCGACACGATCGACACGCCTCTGGTACCGCCCCGTTACGGCGATTCATCCGGGGTGCGCGGCGCGGCGTGGCTGTGGAACGACTAGATTTCTTTTTTGTGAATCTGGTTGTTTTTCAGGCTTAGCGCGACTTTGCCGTGCTTCATGGCCAGCGCTTCCTTGCCGAAAATTTCATGGCGCCAGCCTTTGGCGGCCGGGATCGCGGCCTTATCATCCATCGCCAAAGCTTCCAGGTCGGAAGCGCTGGCAATCAGCTTGGCCGCAACCTCGTGCGTACTGGCCTGGATCCGCAGCAGCATTTTCAGCATTTCCACGACCGGGGCAAGATCCTGCGGCAGGCGCGGTTTGATCTCCGGCACGGGGCAATCCTTTTTGTCCGTATCCAATCCTTTTTTTACCGCGTCCAGAAGCTGCTGGCCGAATCTGCCGCCGGCAATATCACCGGGTAAATTGCGGATATTTTTTAAATCCGCCAGGACTTTCGGCGGGTGCACCGCCAGATCGGCGAGCGTTTCATCCCGCAATACCCGTCCGCGCGGGATATCCCGGCGCTGCGCCTCGCGCTCCCGCCATGCCGCGACTTCACGCAGGACAGCCAGTACGCGCGGCTTGGTCGATTTAATCTTGATGCGCTGCCACGCCTGGTCCGGCGGGTTTTCATATGTGGCGGGGTCGGTCAGGATTTCCATTTCCTCATTCACCCATTTGGTCCGCCCGCGCTTTTCCAGCACCGCCGAAAGGTGCGTATAGGCATCGCGCAGATACGTCACATCATCCAGCGCATAAGACAGCTGGCGCTTGGAGAGCGGCCTGCGCGACCAGTCGGTAAACTGGGCGCCTTTATCCAGCTGCACCTTGCAGATATCGTTAATCAGGTTGTTATAGCCGACCTGCTCGCCGTAACCGCAGACCATGGCCGCGACCTGCGTATCGAAAATCGGGTGCGGGATTTTGCCGGTCAGGTTGTAGAAAATCTCCAGATCCTGCCGCGCGGCATGGAAGACTTTGACCACTTTTTCATTATTCAAAAGATCGATCAGCGGGGCCATATCCAGCCCTTTTTCCAGCGGGTCCACAGCCACGGGATCAATGCCCGGCCCGGCCAGCTGGATCAGGCAAAGCCTGGGGTAATAGGTTTTATCGCGCAGGAATTCGGTATCGATGGTCAGGAAGTCATTCCCGGCCAGCCTGGTACAAATCTCGGTAAGCGCTTTATTATCTTTGATGATTGTCATGCCTGCCTAGAATCCCGCTCTGCGCGTCTGAACGCAAGCGTGTTAAGGGCGGTTGTGCACAATCTATTTGGACTATTTGACAATTTTCAGGTGCGGTCTGGGTTTCGGCTGTTCCGGTTCGGGTAAAATACCGGGGTTCTCTTCCTTATCATCCGCCAGAATTTTGTCAATGCGGTCCCAGGCTACCGTTACATTCGTGGTGATATGTTCCATCCGGATCGTATTCATCCATTCGCCGTATTTCTCAAGCGCCTTACGGCGGAACGGCGATACCTCATCACGGTTTTTATACAGGTAATCCCACAGATAGGTGCTGATATAGCTTGCCTGCTGGAACGACCGGGCCGCTTCCCCTTTGGCCTTGTCATCCTTTGCGGCAACGGCGGCCTTTTTAAACAGCAGGGTTTTATCGACAAGCAGCTCAATATCGCCGACCAGCCTTGTATGGATACGCCGGTCATGCTCCAGGTTACTGCGCAAATGCGGCCGGCAATCCCGCAGGATTTCCTGATAGCGCTCCATCTGGATATCGAGCAAACGCTGAAAATTTTCACTTAACATATTAAAACCTCTGCGCCATATCTACAGAACTCTCAAATAAATTGCAAATATTAATGATTTCATTGCCCTTTTCAGGGGAATGGTGCTATAAAATCCCGGATTTACGGCCATTTGGCGGACATTAACGGCATCAACGGAAGAATAGAAGTAGAAGACCATGCATCCATACAGAACGCATAGCTGCGGTGAACTGACGAAATCAAACGTGGGGCAGACAGTCAAACTGTCCGGCTGGGTCCATAAAAAGCGCGACCATGGCGGGGTGCTGTTTATCGATCTGCGCGATACCTACGGCATCACCCAATGCGTTGTGGATGAGGATTCCCCGCTGATTAACGAAATTGATAAATGGCGTAACGAGTCTGTCATCACCATTGACGGGCGCGTGCGCGACCGGGCCGAAGGCACCACAAACGACAAGCTGACCACCGGGGATATCGAAGTCTATATCGATCAAGCCGTAATGCAGTCCGAAGCCGACGTGATCCCGTTCCAGGTTGCCGAAGATGACGGCACCGGCGAAGATCATCGCCTGAAATACCGTTACCTTGATCTGCGCCGCGAGAAAATGCAGCGCAATATCCGCCTGCGCAACAATGTCATCCGCGCGATGCGTGAGCTGATGTACGAACAGAACTTCCAGGAATTCCAGACTCCGATCATGACGGCCAGCAGCCCGGAAGGCGCGCGCGATTACCTGGTGCCGTCCCGCCTGCATCCCGGCAAGTTTTACGCCCTGCCGCAAGCACCGCAGCAATTCAAACAATTGCTGATGATGTCCGGGTTTGACCGCTACTTCCAGATCGCGCCGTGCTTCCGTGACGAAGACGGCCGCGCCGACCGCCTGGCCGAATTTTACCAGCTCGATGTGGAAATGAGCTTTGTCACGCAGGACGATGTGTTTAATACGCTCGAGCCGGTGATCCACGGCATCTTCAGCAAATACAGCGATGTGATGGGCGAAAAGCGCAGCGTCACCGACACGCCGTTCCCGCGCATTACTTATAAGGACGCGATGCTGAAATACGGCTCTGACAAGCCGGACCTGCGGAACCCGCTGGAGATCGTCGATGTAACCGAAGTCTTCGCCCGTGATGATGTCGAATTTAACGCGTTTAAAAACGTCATCAAAAAAGGCGGGGTCGTCCGCGCCATCCGCGCCCCGAAAGTCAGCGCGCAGCCGCGCAGCTTTTTTGACAAGCTCAATGGCTGGGCGCAAAAACAAGGCGCGCCGGGCCTTGGCTATATCCTGTTCGATGGCGGCGAAGGCAAAGGCCCGATCGCCAAATTTGTTCCCGCCCCGGCAATGGACGTGCTGAAATCGCTGGCCGCGCTGGAAGACGGTGATGCGATCTTCTTTGTCTGCGATCTTGAGAAAAAAGCGGCCACCATGGCCGGCAGGGCGCGCGATGCGATCTGCGATGCAATGGATGATGCCGGGATCAAGACCCGCGAAACCGGCTGCTACAAGTTCTGCTGGATCGTCGATTACCCGATGTATGAACTGGACGAGCAGACCGCGAAGATCGACTTTTCCCACAACCCGTTCTCAATGCCGCAAGGCGAGCTGAAAGCCCTGAACACCGAAGACCCGCTGGAAGTCCTTGCTTACCAGTATGACTGTGTCTGCAACGGGTTTGAGCTAGCCTCCGGCGCGATCCGGAATCACAAGCCGGAAATCATGGAACGCGCCTTCGGCATTGCCGGGTACGGGCTTGATGTGCTCGAAGCCAAATTCGGCGGAATGCTGAACGCGATGCGCTTCGGCGCGCCGCCGCACGGCGGGATCGCCTACGGGATCGACCGGATTGTCATGCTGCTCTGTGATGAGCCGAACCTGCGCGAAGTCTATGCCTTCGTGATGAACGGCCAGTATGAGGACGTCATGATGGGCGCCCCGAGCGAACCCAGCGCCGAACAGCTCAAAGACCTGCACTTAAAACTCAACCTGCCAAAACCGAAAGTTGAAGGCGAGGAAGAGAAGAAACGGGCTTGATACTGCGGGCCAGCATCAAGCATATCTTCGTATTGCTGTTCACATTGCTATTTGTGCAATCTGCGTACGCACAATGCGCTATCCGGGACAGTATTTATACGGACGGTTTGCACGAACTGCGCTTTGACAGAGCGCAAAAATCCGTAACGACATATGATTTCAGTATAATCAATACTGAATCTGGAGAGAGTTACTTCGGCAAAATTACGTATGGAAATGGCTACAGCGTTCCACAGACCAGCATAGATATCTCTTGCCGTGATGATGGAGATAACACAGATAACAACTGCCGCTATCACGGAATTCCCTACGAAATTAAGGGCAAAGATACCACTTATGCTTTTAGTGTCGATTACAATACTCAGAATCCGATTTTATTCCCAGATCTCCACCGCGCATTTTACGGCAAACGAAATAATCCAGGCTTGGACTCCGATCACCTGCCCAAAAATATCTGGCTTTTTAAGGGATGTGTTGAAAAGACCACATCTCCGTGATCTCTTCTCTCCTATCTTCGTGTCCTCTGTGGTTAATGAACCAGCGCCGGTTTCGGGCCTTTATCCTGCGTCTTTTGTAGCGAGAAGGATTCGTCTTCAACCGGAAGCGCTTCGTTTTTCAGGCTATTATCTTCCCAAATCGCGCCTGTCCGCAGGGAGAGAGAACGCAGCGTCTTGCTGGTCCCGCAACGCTCATCGAATAATTGCGCCAGTTTCAGGCCATAAGCGTGTTCCAGCGGCATTTGCCGGGCGCGGTTTACGTGATGCTGGATTCTTTCGATCATTTCCGCCCCGCGGTTTTCCGCAAAGGCGCGGCGCAGCAGCGATTGTTTGATATCCCGTGAGGATCTGACCATGGGCTTTTGCCCTTTTTCTTTATTATTTGTCATTGTTACTCCCTGTTTTTATGGACATAAGGTTAGCAATAAAAACGGGCGGAGTTCAAGAGCATAAAAACTCACTACCCCCTCTCCCTTCAGAGAGAGGGGTGCACAGACTTGGTGAAGCGAAGCTGAACCTAGTCGAAGCTGGGTGAGGGAAAAACACAACGGCCCTCACCCACTGCAGCTAATCCGCCTTCGCTAACGCTACGGCGCGATAAGCTTCGTTGCCCTCTCCCATAGGGAGAGGGAGGTTTCAAAAAGGATTGGCCCGGTTCGCTTGGGGAACGAACCGGGCCGGGGGAATCGCCTGCCTTGGGTTTGGGTTCACGGTTAGGGAGGGGCGGCAGGCGAAAACTGTAAAATTTCGATTTATCTGTTTACGGTGTACGGCTCCTTTTTCGGCTTGCGCTGTTTGTTCTCGTACAGCGCGATATCGGCCGCGTTAAAAATATGTTCTGCCTTATCCCCTGCCCCGAACTGCCTCAGCCCGAGGGAGGCCCGCACGGGAATTTCTTCCCCGTGCCAGGCCAAACTCAGGTGATTAAGCTGCCAGGCGAGATTCTGAGCTCGCCCGGCAGCTTGCTCCTTGCATGTGTTGGAGAGGAGAAGGACAAATTCATCACCGCCAAGACGCGCCGCGACATCCATGGTGCGGATATCCTGCCCCAGCGCTTTGGCCGTCAGGCGCAGGCAGGCATCGCCCGCCATATGGCCGTGCGTATCGTTGACGGTTTTAAAATTATCAAGATCGATCAGGATCAGCAGGCCGCCCTGGCTAAGCCCGCGCTCACATTTATCCAGCTCCATCATAAAGGCTTCGTAAAAGCCGCGGCGGTTTTTCAGCCCCGTCAATTCGTCCGTGGTCGCCAGATGTTCCAGATGTTCAATACGGCGGCCCTGCGCCTCGATCACGCTTTCGGCGCGCTCGATCATTTTATGAGCATATTTAATCAGGGCGACCGCTCCGCTCATCGTGCGGGTATGGCCGTCACGCTCCAGCGCCTGCTGTTCCAGCAATTTCAGAAGCTTTTCCGCTTCAGCGCCGTCGCGTACGACCGGAGACGCGGTCCCGTCCCCGTTCTTTAGCAGGTCCCGGAATAAAGCAACACCCGCCGTTACGGTCGCTTTTTCCAGTTGCCTGTATTTCACCAAGTCCGTTGTCATAGACTTCACCCTTTTAATTCAACTTTCAACCAAACTACTTTTTCGTGATGGGGTAACCGTCCCACGATCTTAGGTATTGCGAAAGCCGTGCCAAAAATTGGCATGGTATTTTTTTAATTAATATCAGGCACTTAAAAAGGAACAGGAAGAATATGCCGCCCGGCCGGCACCGACTCGATTTTGCCGCCACGGCCAAAATTACCTAGCCGGTATGGGAAAGAGTTTCCTCTTTTCCGGGTTTTACCTGCATTTATTCCGATTAGCGTTTGCCTTAGGCGCTTATTGCGATATCATCATTATATATAAGTCTTTCATTTGACATGGATTTAAAGACCTTGCGCCAGATACCACGCATTCTTGTTTGTGCCCTGATGATCTCTTTACTGCCCGCTGGCAATCCTGCCCTGGCCGGACCGCTTGGTCTGAAGGAGAAAATGGCGCCGCATAAAGCGCTTTATGACATTGAGATGGTCTCTAAGAGCAGCGGGTCACAGATTGTCAATATCAGCGGACAGATGTTTTACGAATGGAAGCCGGGCTGCGAGGCATGGACGACAGATCACCGCTTCAACCTGTTTTACGAATATGCCGACAGCCCGCCGATCCGCATTACCAGCGATTTTTCGACCTATGAGACCTTTGACGGGCAAAGCTTTGATTTCACCTCGCGCCGGAAGCGCAATGGCTCGCTATACCAGGAAATCCGCGGGCGCGCCGAAATGGACGCCGGAAACGGCGGGCAGGCCGTGTATAAGCTGCCGGAAGGACTGTCATACGATCTGAAACCGGCAACCCTGTTCCCAATGGGGCATAGCCTTGCCGTGCTGGAAAAAGCGATAGAAGGCAAAAAATTCTACAGCGCCACGGTTTTTGACGGCAGCGATGATGAAGGCCCGGTCGAAATCAGCGCTTTTATCGGCAAAAAGCTTGATGCTGTGTCGATGTTTAAGGATCAGGCTGAAGTGAACGCCGAACTGGTGGCGTCACCGGCATGGAAAGTCCGGATGGCGTTCTTCCCGACCCAGGACCCGAATGCCAACTCGGATTATGAAATGGACGTTGTTTTCCATGAAAACGGCGTCATTAGTGATATGTTAGTCGAATATCATGATTTTTCCGTCACACAGCGGCTGGTGGCGCTGGAAAAGCTCCAGGCCGAGGATTGCGGGGCGCAAGCCGTCAGTTCACCGTAATATATGCCATAAAATCTACAAAAAAAGCGGTAGTAAAGGGATCGACTCAGGACAAAAATCCCTTTAAATTTAACTCTTTGGCAAGCAGATTCAGGTAGGATCATTAGACAGACGCCTTTTCGGGCTATGGGGACAAGATGAGTAAAACCGTACTGATAGTTGAAGATAACGAGCTTAACATGAAGCTCTTCCATGATTTGCTGGAAGCGCACGGCATTGACACGGTCGAAACCAGGAACGGCAATGAAGTGCTCGATCTGGCGCGAGAGAAAAAGCCCGACCTGATCTTAATGGATATCCAGCTTCCTGAGGTTTCCGGCCTTGATGTCACCAAATGGCTGAAGGAAGATGAGGAGCTGAAAACGATCCCGGTGATTGCCGTTACGGCCTTTGCCATGAAAGGCGATGAACAGAAAATCCGCGAAGGCGGCTGTGAAGATTATATTTCCAAGCCGATCTCAGTGACGAGCTTTATAGAAGTCATTGAGAAATATCTGAAGTAAAGCGTGTAAAAAGGACAATAAGGGGAACAGATGTCCGCCCGTATACTGGTTGTAGACGATATCCTGCCGAACGTAAAACTGCTCGAAGCCAAGCTGAGCAGCGAGTATTATGACGTTCTGACCGCAACCAGCGGCGAAGAAGCCCTGCAAAAAGTTGAAGAGGACCGCCCGGACCTTGTCCTTCTGGACGTCATGATGCCGGGGATGGACGGCTTTGAAGTCTGTAAGCGGATCAAAGACAACCCTATGGTTGCCCATATTCCCGTTGTCATGGTCACGGCATTGACTGATGCTGTTGATAAGGTCCGCGGCCTGGAATCCGGGGCCGATGATTTTCTCAGCAAGCCTGTCAACGATATCGCCCTGATGGCGCGGGTTAGCTCGCTCGTGCGCCTGAAAATGACCATTGATGAATGGCAGGCCCGGGAAAATACGGCCTCACAGCTTGGTGTCGTCGATGACAATAAAAGCGTCATGGACGAACCGGTCGATCATGCCCGCGTCCTGATCGTCGAGGACCAGAATTTCGAAGCCGATAAAATCGCGGAAACGCTTCACCGGGACAATGATAACGTCATACCGGTTGATAGCGGGATGAAAGCGATGGAATATGCTTCGCAACATGATTTCGACCTATTGATTATCAGCCTGAATCTCAAAAAAGAGGATGGCCTGCGGCTATGCTCTCATCTCCGTTCCAATGAGCGTACCCGCGCCGTACCGATTATCATGATTGCCACCGAAGACGATATGGAGCGGATCGCCCGGGGGCTGGAAATCGGCGCGCATGATTATATTATGCGCCCTGTGGACCGGAACGAGCTTCTGGCACGGGCGCGAACCCAGATCCGCCGGAAGCGTTTCCAGAAACGGCTGCGCGATTCTTACGAAAACAGCCTGGAAATGGCTGTGCGGGACGGCGGAACGGGCCTGTTTAACCGCCGCTATCTCGAGGTCCACCTGCAGAAAAAGCTGGATGACAGTAAAATCAGCGGCCGGAATGTCGGCGTCCTGATCCTGGATATCGACCATTTCAAGCTGGTCAACGATACTTACGGCCATGTGATCGGCGATGAAGTCCTGCAGGAATTCGCCGACCGGCTGCGTGATAATTTACGGGGGTTTGACCTGGTCGCCCGGTTGGGCGGTGAAGAGTTTGTCGCGATCCTGCCCGATGTTCCTGCTGAACGCGCCATGATTATTGCCGAGCGTTTGCGCTGCTCCATTGCCGATGCGCCGGTGCGCTGCCGGAGCAAAGATATATCCCTGGAGATCACAACATCGATCGGCGGCGCCCTGATAGAACCCGGAGATTATTCCGTTCAGGAAGTGCTGGACCGTGCCGACACAGCTTTGTACGAAGCCAAGAACGGCGGCAGAAACTGTACTGTTTTTGAAAATTTTGGTAAACTGGAACCAGAGAAATACAAGTCCGATGCTCGCCGGGAGATTGAATGAAGCACGTATCGTTATTGTCTTTGATCCGTATCGTCCTGCCTGTCGCTCTCGTTGCGCTATGGGTGATTAGCGCTGTTCCGCAAACGGCGCAGGCACAGAACACAGCCCAGACAGAAAACGAAGCCGCCGAAGAAGAGACAGAACCAACGACCGAAGAAAAACTCCAGACATGCACCCGTTTTAAGAACAGGATTGAACGCCTGTTCTGTTATGACAGCCTCGCCGGCAGCGCCGGCTTGCTGGCCCCGGAAAAGGCTGAAAAAGAAAAAGAAATTCTTGAAAAATACGGTTTCTGGGAAGTCATCAAACGCCGCAGTTCGGCAGGTGACAACATCATGTATCTTAAAAACCATGCTATTGAGGAAATCGTAGACACGTCCGGGCTGCGCCGCAGACCGGAACTTGTGATTATGTGCCGCTCGGGGAAAACCGATGTTTATATAGACTGGAAAGCCACCCTGACTGAATGGCAAGCCGCCGATGTCCTGATGGTCATGCCCGTTACCGTCCAGTTTGATAACGGCCGCGAAAGCCTTATGGAGTGGGAAATATCGACCGATAAACGCGCCGTATTTTCTTCTCAACCCGTTGATTTCGTCAAAAAGCTTCGTACCAACCAGCAGGCGATCTTTAAACTTGTTCCGCCGAATAACACCGTACAGACCCTTGTCTACGACTTATCGGGGATCAATGTGGTTCTGGAGCTGCTGGTCGAACATTGCTATAAATAATCTACGATAAATAATCTACGATGCTTTTTCATCGCTTACCCTTAAAGCTTCGGAACAGGCGATGAATTCGCTGTTCAGGAATTTCCGTTCGCAGTGGCCGTAACAGAAATCTTTCCCCTGCAAATCGGTAATGATCCCCCCGGCAGACCGCAGCACCGCATCGCCTGCCGCCGTATCCCATTCGCAGGTCGGCCCGAGCCGGGGATATAAATCCGCCTTGCCCGCCGCTACCGCACAGATTTTCAGAGAGCTGCCGCGCTTTAAGACTTTGGCAACCTTGTAATCATTTAAGAACGCATCCAGGCGCTGCTGGTTACTATGGTTCAGGCTGGCAACAACCGTCAGGCCTTCGGCAGGCGGTGTGCGGACATAGATCGGTTTTTCTTTATCGCTGTCTTCCAGGTAGCGCACCGCCGTCCCCGGCCCGTGCCCGGCATAAAGCTCGCCTTTGACCGGGGCGTAAACGACGCCAAGAACCGGCACAGCTTTATGGATCAGTGCAATATTCACCGTGTAATCGCCGCTGCCGGTAATGAATTCCTTGGTCCCGTCGAGCGGGTCAACCAGCCAGAAATACTCTGTGTTGCCAAGGTCCGGGATTCGGCCGGCCGCCGTAGCTTCCTCCCCGACCATCGGCACATCCGGGGTTATATCGGCGAGCGCCTTTTCAATCACCGCTTCGGCTTTTTGGTCGGCCAGCGTCACCGGAGAGCCGTCCGCCTTGGCCTCGACATCGGTCATGCCGGTTTCTTCGAAATAATCAAGCGTCAGCTCTCCCGCCTCGACCGCGACGCGGCGGATCATGTTACACAGTGCGCCGGGATGGGCGAGGAGCTTATTTTGCTGCTCAGACGGCAAGGGCTTTGTCCTTATCCTTGGCCTCGGCTTTTTTGGTCACGCCTTCAGTCACCTGCTGCTCAATATAGCTGACAATCTGGCGGACACAGAGCTCGATATCGTTTTTCTCCGTATCGACGACCAGCTCCGGGTTTTGCGGCGGCTCGTAAGGGGAATCAATCCCGGTAAATTCAGGAATTTTGCCGTCCCGGGCTTTTTTATAAAGCCCCTTGGGATCGCGCTTTTCACAGGTGCGCAGGTCGGCCTTGACGAAAATTTCATGGAACCGGTCCGGCGCGGCGGCACGGGCGCGGTCACGGTCGTCCTGATACGGCGAGATAAAGGCGGTAATCGTAATCAGTCCGGCATCGGCCTGCAGCGCGGCAACTTCGCCGACGCGGCGGATATTTTCGGCCCGGTCTTCCGGCGAGAAGCCCAGATCGGCGCACAGGCCATGCCGCACGTTATCGCCGTCGAGCACATAGGTGTTGTAACCTTTTTCAAACAGCTGCTTTTCCACCAGCATCCCCAGCGTCGATTTCCCGGCCCCGGACAGCCCGGTGAACCAGAACACCCCGCCGTGATGGCCCTGGCGGCGCACCCGCTCGGGATAGCTGGTCAGGTGGGTGACGGCATAGATGTTATCGGAAACCGGCTTCATCATCCGGCGCTGGTCGGCATAGCCTTCCATATTGACCGTCCCGCCGCCGACAATGTCATAGCCGTCATACAGCACGACCCGCCCGGTGCGGAAATTATCGATATACGGGTCGATCGGCAGCATATGGCGCGCCCGCAGCGTGACCTCGGCCACGGCGTTGCGTTCCACGGCGGCGCCGTCTTCGTCCTGCGCGAGGTCCTGCGTATCGATCACGCGGTCAATCGACTGCACCGTGACCATCGCTTCGTGCGTGGCGTAACGGATCTTATAGCTATTGCCGACCGCCAGCGGTTCGTGCCCGAGCCAGAAAATATTGGCCCGCAAGACGTTGGAGAGCATCGGCATATTTTTTTCATGACTGCCGATATGCCCGCGTTCGACAAAGATTTTCTGGTCCAGCGTGATCCCGACCGCTTCGCCTGCGCGCGCTTCAACCTTGTCATCCTGCGGCGGCCAGACGGCGATGGAAGTGACCTTCGCTTTTTCCCCGGCCGGGGAGAAGCAGACCGTATCGCCCTTGCGGATGATCCCGGTTTCAACGCGGCCGACAATAATCCGGCTTTCATCCTGCCGGTACACATCCTGCACGGCAAAACGCAGCGCTCGCGCCACCGGCGGGGCGGCGACTTCGAAACTATCGAGGATTTCAACCAGCGTCTTGCCCTGATACCAGTCCATATGATCGCCCCGCCCGGCCATCATATCCCCATGCCGGGCCGAGAGCGGGACGATATGCTGCGGGGTCATACCGATCGATTGCAGGTAGGACACGACATCCTTGGCAACCTCATTAAAACGCTCCGCATCGTATCCCTGCGAATCCATCTTATTGATAACCACAGCAACCTGCCGCAAGCCCAGCAAATGCAGCAGATAGGCATGGCGGCGCGTTTGTTCCTGCACCCCTTCGGCGGCATCGACCACCAGGATCGCGGCGTCGGCTGCGGCCGCCCCGGACACCATGTTTTTCAAAAATTCCCTGTGCCCCGGCGCATCGATAATCACGTAATCGCGCAAGGCCGTCGAAAACCAGATCTGCGTCGTGTCAATCGTCACCGCCTGGTCGCGCTCGGCCTGGAACGCATCCAGGACAAAAGACCATTCAATCGACTCCGCCCCGCGCCGCGCGCTGACCTTTTCAATCTCTTCCGCCTTCCCCGCAGGCAGGCTGTCCGTATCATAAAGCAGCCGCCCGATCAGGGTCGATTTACCGTGATCGACATGCCCGACGATCACCACGCGGAGCTG
Organism: Rhodospirillales bacterium; assembly: GCA_020638155.1. Lineage (GTDB taxonomy): Bacteria > Pseudomonadota > Alphaproteobacteria > Micavibrionales > Micavibrionaceae > UM-FILTER-47-13. The sequence continues at coordinate 168,034 of JACKJB010000004.1, read as the reverse complement.
CTGATATTTCAAAACGCTTTCAGATTGTGTGGGTTTGGTGTTCATACGGCAATCCCTTCACCTGTCATCCCGAGCGCAGCCGAGGGATCTTCATACCATCTTTCTGCCAGATCTTCCCATTCCGGATTCATCGTTTCCACAAGCCTGTCCTTCTTTTGCCGCGACCAGTTTTTCAATTGTTTTTCCCGTGCAATCGCTGCCTGAACATCGGCAGCCTGTTCATAATACACCAATTTTGTCAGATTATATTGCTTTGTAAAGCCGGATACTGCCTTTGATTGATGTTCAGCCAGCCTGCGCTCAAGATCGTTCGTCATGCCGATATACATCACATCGCCCGTCCAGTTTGTCAGCATGTAAACGTAATAGTTTTTCATCGTTCTTTCTTAATATTGCCATCCCGAGCGCGGCCGAGGGATCTTACAAACTGTCTTCTTCCAAAGATCCCTCGGCTGCGCTCGGGATGACCTCGTCCGGGGTTTTCGCTTTGCGAAAACCGGGACATCGTTCACATATACCCTTTCGCGCGTAATTTTTCGAAACTGTCCTCTGTCTCCGCATCCATCGCCCTTCCGGCGCGTTCGGCCGTGTTGGTGGTTTCCAGTTCGTGGATGATGTCATCGATGGTCGCGGCGTCGCTGTCGATCGGGAAGGTGATGTTCTTTTCACCCAGAGAGCGGTAACGCTTACCATCGCGGGAGAAATAGAGCGGCACCACCGGGATTTCTTCACGCTGCGTATAACGCCAAATATCGACCTCCGTCCAGTGCAGCAGCGGGTGGATGCGGACATGGCAGCCTTCGGGCACTTCGGTGCGGTACTGGTCCCAGAATTCCGCCGGCTGGTCCTTGAAATTCCAGTCCCCGTCCAGCGTACGCGGGGAGAAAACCCGTTCCTTGGCGCGGGTGGATTGCTCATCCCGGCGGATCCCGGCAATCACCCCGGCATATTTTTGTTCGCGCAGCAGGTTTCGCAGCCCTTCGGTTTTACGCGTGGCGGCACGTGTGGCGGGCGGCAGGGTCTTATCCATCTCTTCTTCGGGCGGGCAAAGCTGGATTTTAAGCGGAATGTCCCAGTCTTTGGCCAGTTGATCGCGGAAGCTGTAAACCTCATCCAGCTCCATTTCAGTGTCAAGCTGGACAATATCAAAGGGGATACGGCCGTAAAATGCCTTGCGGATCATCCACAGCAGGACATTGGAATCCTTGCCGATCGACCACAGCATCGCCAGCGGGTCGATGCGGTTATAGGCTTCGCGCAGGATGTAAATCGATCTTGATTCAAGGTCGTCGAGATAATGGTACAAGGCGGGCACTCCTAAAAAAGCTTGCCCGTCAATTTTAAGCGCTCCCGGCGTAAAGGCAAGCCTTATCCGTTCGAGACCTCGCGCAGGATTTCCTGTCCCGCGCCGCCCACTTCGGGACGGCCGATCGAGACATAATGAAAGCCTGTGCCTTCCATATCGGTGGTCTTATAGATGTTGCGCAGGTCGATCAGGCGCTTTTCCTTCATCAGCGTCCCCAGCCGTTCCAGGTCAAGGGCGCGGAATTCGTTCCATTCGGTGATAATCACCAGCACATCGGCATCCTTAGCCACATCATACGGCCCGGATTGCCAGTCTACATCGCTGAGCAGCTTTTTTGCCTCCGGCATCGCCTCGGGATCATAGGCGGCGATGACCGCGCCTTCCTGTTGCAAAATCGGGATAATCGTCAGCGACGGGGAATCGCGCATATCATCGGTATTCGGCTTGAACGCCACGCCGAGAATGCCGATCTTTTTACCGCGCACATCGCCGCCGCAGGCTGCAATTACTTTATCCGCCATATGCGCCTTGCGGTCTTCGTTGACGGACACGACCGTTTCGACGATACGCTGCGCCGCGCCGTATTTCTGTCCCGTCCGCGTCAATGCAGCGGTATCTTTGGGGAAGCACGATCCGCCATAGCCCGGCCCGGCATGTAAAAACTTGCCGCCGATCCGGCCGTCCAGGCCGATGCCCTTGGCCACTTCCTGAACGTCGGCACCGACCTTTTCGCACAGATCGGCAATTTCGTTGATAAAAGTGATCTTGGTCGCCAGGAACGCGTTGGCCGCATATTTAATCAGTTCCGCCGTTTCGCGTTTTGTGAAAACGATCGGGGTTTCATTGATGTAAAGCGGGCGGTAAATCTCGCGCATGATTTTTTGCGCCCGGTCCGATTCCGCGCCGACGACAACGCGGTCAGGGCGCATAAAATCCTCGATCGCCGCACCTTCACGCAGGAATTCCGGGTTGGACACGACGTCGAAATCGAGCTCGGCGTTTTCCTCGCGCATAATACGCTCCACTTCACCGGCGGTCCCGACCGGCACGGTCGATTTATCGACGACGACGACATAGTCTTTTGCCGCGCGGGCAATATCGCGGGCCGCGTCATAGACATAGCTTAAATCCGCATCACGGCCGAAACGGCGCGAAGGCGTACCGACGGCTATAAACACCGCATCGGCACCGCCAATCGCATCAGCGATGGCCGTAGTGAAACTGATCCGTCCCGCCTCGATCTGGCGGGCGAGCAGGTCTTCAAGGCCCGGTTCGTAAATCGGTACTTCGCCTTTTTTCAGGCGCTCGATCTTGTCCTTGTCCAGATCGACGCAAACAACATCGTGACCGAATTCGGCAAAACACGTTCCTGAAACCAGACCGACATACCCGGTTCCGACCATTGCTATCCGCATTACACGCACCCTCTCTCTTTAAAAATGGCTGTTTCGCGCGGAGTTTAACGCATCCTGCACAAAAGGCAAAAGCTTTATTTACCGCAAATCTTGCCTTACAAACCACTTCTGTGTTATGACTAATATCGCTTTAACCGGAGACGTCATGACACAGCAGGTTCAGGAAAAACAATTGCAGCTCTGGCTGCCGGAGATCCTTGATATCGCCGGGGCCGCAGGCGGCGTGCTGATGAAGCACTATAAGGATGCTGCACTCAATATTGAGCTTAAACAAGACAGCTCCCCCGTTACCGCGGCAGACAAGGAATCCAGCGCCCTGATCGTCACACGGCTTCAGCAGCTCACCCCTGATATCACGGTAATTTCCGAAGAAAACACGGCAGAAGCCGAACAAGATAAGCGCCTGTACTGGACTGTCGATCCGCTGGACGGCACCAAAGGCTTTATTGCCCAGAACGATCATTTTTACGTTAAAATCGCCCTGGTCGAAGACGGATGCCCTGTGCTCGGCGTGATCCACGAACCGGTCCATCAACGCTTCTTTTACAGCACACGGGACGGCAGCGCCCGGTGCCGGACCCCGGAAGCGGACAAGATTATTACAAGCAAGCCCGTTTCAGGCACAAAGCCCCTGCGCACCCTGTTCAACGAACTGCATTACAGCCGTGAAAGTTACGATGCGGCGCGGAACAGCCTGTCCAAACGCGGTCTGAATGTACCGCCGCTCGAACAAGCCAAAGGGCTTTGCAAAACGGCTTTTTATATGGCTGTCGCCAAAGGTGAGGCCGACATTTTCGTGAATTGCGCGAAAAAACCCAGTCTGCAGGACAGCAACGGTTTTAGCTGGGATTACGCGCCGGACTGGCTGATCCTTAAAAATGCCGGCGGGGCGATGATCGACCTGACGACCGGGCGCATGCCGCGCTTTAATGAGCCGCGCAAGCGGACCAATGCCATGATCGGGCTGGGGGATATTGAGTTGGGGAAAAGGCTATTTCCGGAACTCAAAAAAGATTGCGTTTAATGTGTAACTCTGCTTGAGTATGCGAACGGAATTGTATACATACAGTGTGTGTTTTTTAGACGTTAAATAATCAAAGGACTTATTATTATGGCTGATAAAGAAGCCGCTGCACAGCAAGCCCCCGCACAGACCGAAGGCGCTAACATGCCGCTCTTTTACAAACAGCCGATGCCGCTTGATTCCAAAAAACACGTCAAGCTGGGTCTGAAAAAAGATTTTGGACTGGGCTTCACCAGCACGGTGAACGCCGTGCCGATCAACATGATCGAGATGCCGCAAATCTGCCATTTCTATCCAATCGCTTTCAGCCCTGACAATAACGCAACCCCGGTTGCCCTGGTCGGCCTGCGCGATAATGAGAACCTGTTCGTCAATAAAAAAGGCGAATGGGAAAAGAACACTTATATCCCGGCTTATATCCGCCGCTACCCGTTCATCTTTTCAGAAGTGCCGAACAGCGACCAGCTGACGCTGTGCGTTGATATGGACGATAACGTCATCAACGAAAAGAGCGACCAGAAATTTTTCACAGAAAACAGCGAGCCGACGCAACTGGCCCAGAATGCGCTGGAATTCTGCAAATCCTATCATGCCGCCGCCCAGCAAACGATTGAGTTCAGCAAGGCATTGGCCGCCAGCGGTCTGCTGGTTGACCGTCAGGCCGAGATCGCTATCGGCGACGGACAAAAAATCAGTTTCTCAGGTTTCCGCATTATTGACGAACAAAAGCTGGCCGAAGTATCGGATGCGGATTTTCTGGAATGGCGTAAAAAAGGCTGGCTGCCATTCCTGTACGCGCACCTGTTTTCCGGGTCGCAATGGCAGCGCTTAACCGCTCTGCTGAATGAGCGCCTTGAACAAGAAGGCAAGAATAAGAAGAAATAAACTTTCCTGATGCGCCGCCTTGAAACGGTGTCTGCCGGCATGGTGCCGGCACCGGAAAGTATTGCAAAACCACCACCAAGGAGGGCCTGATATGGCAAAGGTAGGAGCACAGCGTGCTGCCGAACTGACCGGCAAATCGAAATCAACCATCCAGCGCGCGATGAAAAGCGGCAAGATTTCCTATGAAGTCGATGGCAACGGCCGCCGCGTCATTGACGTTTCAGAGCTGGACCGCGCCTTTGGCCTGATGCCGCAGGACTCCGAAAGCAAAGACCAGAAAGCGGTCGAAGCCGAGATTGAAAAAGCGACGCATATGCTGGAGATGGAGCGGATGAAAATGCGCATCCGTATGCTGGAAGACCAGCTGGATGTCACCCGCGACCAGGTCAGCGATCTGAAAGAGCAGCGTGACCAGTGGCAGAAACAGGCGCAGCAGACCCTGATTACCAGCCAGTACAGCCAGAAACAGGCTGAAGAGCTGAAAGAGGAAATCAAGGAGCGCGAACGCCGCGCCCGTGAGCGCCGTCAGCAAATGATGGAACAGCGCATGAAGGGCATGAAAAAAATGAAGAGCGATAATGAAAACCGCCCGGCAAACCCTTCATCCAATGCTGACCGCCGCTCCGGCTTTGATATCCAGGGCCTGTGGCATAAATTCAAAAGCCCGGATGAGAAAGCCGCCGCTGCAACAGATGCCCCAGCCCAGCCCGCAGAAGGCAAGGACGACGAGCCGAAGCAAGCCAGCGCCTAACACCTGTACAACTAGAGAATTTTTAAAGGCCGGATTTTCCGGCCTTTTCTTTATGGCTCTGGAACCATATCTTAATAAGAACCGTTTTGTGGTATGATTATATAAAGACAAGGAAATTCAGGCTGATGCCCCGTATTGCCGTATATATTCTTTTTTCGTTTACGCTGACCGCTCTCCTGCTGTCTGCTTTACCAGGCGCTGCCCGTGCGCAGGATTACAACCCTTATATCGCCCCGGAACAGCAGGCACAGGACATGGGATCAAAAAAAGCGGACGACGTCTATAACCGGCTCCCTCCCGACATCCAGGCTGAGCTGATGGCGGAGGCCGAATTCGTTCATAATTTCTGCGAAACGCAGGATATGTTCTCCAGCCTGCATGATTGCCGCTGTGTTGCGGCAAAGTTCCTTGATCGGCGTATTCTTGATTATAACCCGCTGGTCGACCCGCTGTCGCTGGCCGACCAGGTCGCCGAAGAATGTCCGAATGAAGCCGGAGCCGCCGGATACGGCTATAAACAATGTACCGGGCTTTATGGATGGCAAATGCCATACGGTCTTGAAGAGTTCTGCGGGTGTTACGGGCGGCACTTTGCCAAACTATATATGGAGAACCCGGGCTCTTATATGCCTAAGCTGACGGGGATCGGCAGCGCTTCAGCGCTCAAATGCGCCAAGGAAATTGAGAACAACCCTCTGAAGCCGCGCCTGTCAACCGACCAGTAACACCTTACCGGCCTCGGTGACAGAATCGCTGCCGCCACGGATTGTTTCCAATAAGCCCGCACTTTCAGGAAGGATATGCGCCATATAAAATGCGAAGCTCAGCCGTTTGCTTTCCGCCAGAACATCATCACCGCATACCAGCCCCGCAAGCGCGCTGCGGCATAACATGGCGCCCCCCGCAACATGCCCGAACAGACGGAGGTAAGGCACACTGACGGCAGCACCTTCATATGCTCCGTATGAAGCGATCAGACCTCCGGCCTCTGTCAACTGTTCCAGCGCCGCCTGCAGGGATCCTGCTGCCGCGGCCAGTTCCTTATGTTCTTGCGCCTTCGTAATATGGGTCTGCGCATCGGCGATCCAGCTTTGCATCGCCGCCCCTTTATCCCGCAGTAATTTCTGCACGTATAGATCCTGCGCCTGCACACCGTTGGTGCCTTCATAAATGCTCAGAATCCGGGCATCCCGGATGAACTGCGCCGCGCCGGTTTCCTCGATAAAGCCCATACCGCCATGGACCTGCACCCCCAGCGCCGCGACCTCGTTCGCCATATCGGTGCACCACGCTTTCACAACCGGGGTCAGCAGGTTCACCCGCGCCGCCGCATCCTGATCCCCCGCTTTAGCCAGATCCAGCAGCAGGCCTGATTCCAGCGCCAGCGCCCGGCCTGCTTCAATCTGCGTTTTCATACGCATCAGCATCCGGCGAACATCGGGATGCTCAATGATAGCAACTTTGCCCCCGTCTTTTTGGTCGATGCGCGTCCCCTGCACCCGCTCTTTGGCGTAGGACAGCGCTTTCTGGTACGCGCGCTCCGCCAGTGCGACGCCTTGCAGGCCGACACAGAGGCGGGCATTGTTCATCATGATGAACATATTTTTGAGCCCTTCATTTTCCTTACCGATCAGCCAGCCTACCGCGCCGCCCGCATCGCCATATTGCATCGTGCAGGTCGGCGAAGCGTGGATGCCGAGCTTATGTTCAAGCCCGACGCAATAAGCATCGTTGCGCTGCCCCGGATTGCCCTGCGCATCGGGGATGAATTTAGGAACCAGGAACATGGAAATTCCCTTATAGCCTTCCGGCGCGCCGGGGGTGCGGGCCAGCACCATGTGCACGATATTCCCGGTAAAATCATGCTCACCATAGGTAATAAAAATCTTCTGGCCGCGCAGCCTGTAAGAGCCGTCATCCTGCGGTTCTGCCGTGCATCTGAGCGACCCGAGATCCGTCCCGGCCTGCGGTTCGGTCAGCTGCATGCTACCGGTCCATTCGCCTGAGATCATTTTCGCCAAATAGGTCTGCTTTTGTTCATCAGTGCCGTATTCATGCAGCGCTTCAACCCCGGCCTGGGTCAGCAGCGGGCACAGGCCGAACGCCATGTTCGCCCCCTGCCACAGTTCCTGCAGCGCAAAAGTCAGCGCCCAGGGCAGTCCCTGTCCGCCATATTCCGGATCGAAAGGCACCGCGTTCCAGCCGTTAGCGATAAAGGTGGCATAGGCCTCTTTAAATCCTTTCGGGGTGGCGACCTTGCCGTCCTCAAGCACGCAGCCCTGCTTATCGCCCGTGTCGTTGAGCGGGGCCAGAACGTCCGCCGCCAGCTTGCCCGCCTCACCCAGAACGGCTTCGATCATCGATGCATCGATATCACCATTTTGTACGGCCTGTAGCGGGGACAGATCGATAACGTGATTCAGGATAAACATCTGGTCCTGAACCGGCGGGATATATGTGCTCATAAAAAGGCGCTCCAAAAAAATTTCAACCGTATCACTATACCCAAAAAGCGCGGCTTTCCAAACTGGCACGGGGTTTGCGAAGGGTAAAAACAGGAAAAAAGTTCACACCAGAACCCAAAAAGCAGAAAATGAGCGAAACTATATTAAATAACAATGCTTTAGCTTCGATGGCCCGGAGAGCCGCGCCGCAGGTTCTGCATGCGATTAAAACCGCCAGCGCCCGGACAGGGGTTAATTTTGCCTATCTGATGGAACAGGCTGCCGCCGAGAGCAGCTTTAACGCGAAGGCGGAATCCAAGAGCAGCAGCGCTTCGGGCCTGTACCAGTTCATTGAAAGCACATGGCTGAACATGGTTAAAAAATACGGGCATAAGCACGGTCTTAGCGCTTATGCCGATAAAATCAGCGATAACGGCAAAGTCGGGGGAGCAGACCGCCAGGCTATTCTGGAGCTACGCAAGAACCCTGAAAAAGCAGCGTTGCTGGCCGCAGAATTCGCCGCGGAGAACCAGCGTTATCTCGACCGGCATGTCGGCGGCGATATTGGTGGCACGGAGCTGTATTTCGCGCATTTCATGGGAGCCGGCGGCGCTGCGGCCTTCCTGAACGCGATGAAGGACAATCCGCTGCAAAATGCTGCCGATTTGTTCCCCAAGGCGGCGCGGGCGAATTACAATGTATTTTACGACCGTAAAACCGGGGAAGCCCGGACCCTGGCAGGCGTTTACGAGTTTTTTGATAAAAAATTCCAGGCCAGCGGTGATATGCAGGACATGCCTGCCACGGCCCCAACGCCATCCGCAAAACCGCGTTTCAAGCCCGCGCTTCAGCAGATTTCGCAGGATATGGCTTTGAATAACATGGTTGAAACCCTGGTCATGAAGCCCTTCGCCGCAGACAGCCGCACAGCCGGAACCATGCCGGTTTACCGCGGATCAAAAATGAATTTCGGCAGCCGGACGTCCCTGGTCTTCAACCCGGCAGAACTGATGCTGCTCGCGCAGGGAAGCCTGCCGACCGACCAGCGCCCGAACGGGAAATACTAAGCGACAATAAGGTCAATTCCGAACCTTTTCAAAAAATTAGACAAAATTACTGTAAAAAATAAGTATTTTTTATTTAGGCAAAGTAAATATAAATAAAAAATACTACGAATTTACTTTTGTTTTATATTTGGTTTTTATATCAAAAATATTTGACAAAAACATGAGGCAGATGTATTATTAAATCAACATGACATCTTTTTTCTTATAACCTCATGAGAAAGGAGATGGAAAATGAAAAACAAAACCGAAGACTCAAAAGCCAAAACAGCGACCCGTAAAGCGCAGAGCGGACAACTTATTGTCAATGCCAGCGATGTGGACAACCTGGTTTCCCAAAACGTTAATTTTATGCCCAAAGCCCCGATGGCGATCGAAGATTGCGATGGCGGCCTGTCGCAGAATTTTTTCCGCGCCCCGACACGCCTGTCCGCCGCATTCGATAAAAAGAAGCATCATAATCATGATGACGGAATCGGGATCTGGATGATGGCTGTCACGGTCAGTAACACACAAATACAGAATGCCGTGCCGCCACCAACGCATGACCATTGCTAATTAAAGGCCAGTTGAACAGGACCAGAACTTTAAAAAACTGAACAGGGATATTCCGGACGCCGCCTTGAACAAGCGGCGTCTTTTTATATCGTCTCCCCGGCCCCGGCGGCAGCCCGCTTTAGGCGGTCATTGATCGCACGGCCCAGCCCCTGCTCCGGCACCGGCATTACAGCGATGGCTTTATGATCGGGATGGTCAAGATCATGCAGCATCCGGAACAGGTTTGCCGCAGCTTCATGCAGGTCCGCAGTTTCACTGAGATTACAGCGCGCGCTATCCGGCAGGTCTTTCGCGGCACCGCCGCCCTTAATGCCCATGAATTTATCGCTGCCGAACGCCAGCAGCGCTTCACCGGGATGTAAATCAACCGCGTTCAGCCGTACCGGGATGCCCGGCGCATAATGGCGTAGAAGCTGTCCCGGTGATTTCGGCGCATTATCTTTGGCTTCGGTTTCATAGGATACATCGCAGTCAAGCAGCGCGGCAATTTCCTCGGCGCTGACAGCGCCCGGCCGCAGGACGGCAGGCCGGGGGCCGCTTAAATCAAGCACGGTGGATTCAAGCCCGACATCGCAGACCCCTGCCGCCAGGATCATATCGACCGCCTCGCCGAGGCTTTGCGCGGCGTGTTTGGGCGTTGTCGGGCTGATATGGCCGGAGCGGTTGGCGCTTGGCGCGGCGATGGGCACTTCCGCAGCCTGCAACACGGCACGGGCCACGGGATGCGCCGGCACCCTTACGGCCAGTGTCGGCAGGCCGGCGCTGCATAATTCGGATACCGGGCAATCTTCCCGGCGCGGCAGGATCAGCGTTAACGGACCGGGCCAGAATTTACCCGCGACCCGGCGGGCGTCTTCATTTAGCTCCACCAGCGCGGCGGCAGCCTCTATATCCGGAACATGCACGATCAGCGGGTTGAATTGCGGGCGGCCCTTCGCCTCAAAAATCCGCGCGACCGCCTGCCCGTCCAGCGCATTTGCCCCCAGCCCGTAGACGGTCTCGGTCGGCAGGACGACAAGCCCGCCCGCCTTTAGCAAAGCGGCAGCTTCGTTGATGGTATCGGCATTGGCGGTTTTGATCTGCATGACGGCACTTAACCCGATGCGCGGACCGGGGACAAGAAATAATTGTGCGGCACTTTAAAATGACGGCTTGGCGGTATAGTAAACGCCGCCCGTCGTCGGCTGCCCCACCCCTGTCGTGGTCGGCAGGGTCAGCGGCAGTTTTAAGACCGAGCGCACGGCCAGATAGGCGAAGCCTTCAGCTTCGATGGAATCCCCGCTCCAGCCCAGCTCATCCACCGATTTCACCGGTACGCCCAGCGCTTTTTCAAGCCCTTCCATCAGGACAGGGTTATGCCGCCCGCCCCCTGTGACGTACCAGGTTTGCGGCGTTTCCGGCAGGTGATCGAGCGCTTTTGCAATCGACTGCACGGTAAAGCTTGCCAAGGTCGCCGCCCCGTCTGCGGCGCTTAAATGATGGTACAGGGTTTTATCCCACTGGTCGCGATCCAGAGATTTTGGCGGCTGCGCCGTAAAATAGGGCTGGGCGAGATATTTCTCGATAATCTCCTGATGCGCCTTGCCCTGCCGTGCCAGCATACCGTTTTCATCATAAGGCCTGCCCAGATGCCGGCGCACCCAGTCATCGAGCAGCGCATTACCCGGCCCGGTATCAAAAGCGATCACGGCACCGTCCGGCCCCAGATAAGTCACATTTGAAACGCCACCAATATTCAGGATTGCCACGGGCCGGTCCAGCGTCCCCGCCCGGGCTTCGTGATAAAGCGGCAGCAGCGGCGCGCCCTGCCCGCCCGCCTTGACGTCGGCGCTGCGCATATCGTTAACCACATCAATCCCGGTCAGCTGGGCCAGCATCGAGCCGCGCCCGATCTGCCAGGTAAACCCGTTATCCGGATCATGATAGAGCGTCTGGCCGTGAAAGCCGATGACATCCACATCCTGCGGATGAACCCCCGTCTTTGCCAGCAGCCAGTCAACGGCGGCGGCATGGGCGCGGGTCATCTCAATTTCAATCCGCCCGATCCGCCCGTCCGGATCGTCTTTCGCCCCGAGGCAGGAGCGCAGCTTTTCACGAAGCTCCTTATCGTAAGGGATACAGACCGACCCGACATATTCGACATAGCCCTGCCCGTCGGTACGGATCATCGCGGCATCGATCCCGTCCAGCGACGTGCCGGACATCAGGCCGATTGCGGTATAGACTTTTTTGTGTTCCATGATTATACAATAGCTTATGAAATCAGATTTTTTAAAGATAATGCATGAGCGCGGTTTCGTCCATCAATGTTCCGACCTTGAGGGGCTGGATGCGAAGCTGTGCGAAGGGCCGCAGAGCGCCTATATCGGCTTTGATGCGACGGCGCAGTCGCTGCATGTCGGCAATTTGACCGGCATTATGATGCTGTACTGGTTCCAGCAGTGCGGACATAAACCGATTACGCTGATGGGCGGCGGGACTTCGAAAATCGGCGATCCGTCGTTTAAGGACGAACAGCGCAAATTGCTGGATGACGCCACGATTGAAGAGAATATCAAAAATATTGAAAAGACCTGCTTTGCGCAGTTCCTGACCTATGGCGACGGCCCGGCGGATGCGCTGATGGTCAATAATAACGACTGGCTGGACGGGCTGAAATATCTTGAGTTCCTGCGCGATTACGGGCGCTTTTTCACCGTCAACCGGATGCTGTCCTTTGATTCCGTGAAGACACGGCTGGAGCGCGAAAGTCCGCTCTCGCTGCTGGAATTCAATTATATGGTTATGCAGGGTTATGATTTCCTGGAGCTAAACCGCCGTTACGGCACATTGATTCAGATGGGCGGGTCTGACCAATGGGGCAATATCATTAACGGGGTCGATCTTGGCCACAAAGCCGATCAGGTTCAGCTTTATGCCCTGACCGCGCCGCTGCTGACCACGCCGGACGGCAAGAAAATGGGCAAGACCGAAAACGGTGCGGTCTGGCTGAACGCGGCGATGCTCAGCCCTTATGATTATTACCAGTACTGGCGCAATGTCGATGATGTGATGGTCGGTACGCTGTTGCGGCGCTTTACGATCCTGCCGATCGACGAGGTCGAAAAGCTCGAAGCGCTGGAAGGGGCGGAGATTAACGAGGCCAAGAAAATCCTGGCGTTTGAAGCCACAAAGCTTTGCCACGGTGAAAGTGCCGCCATCGATGCGCAGGACACCGCGCAAAAAGTGTTCGAACAGGGCAGTATCGGGGATGATTTGCCGACGATTGAAATTGACGGCACACGGCTTGCCGCCGGGATTCCGCTGCTGGACCTTCTGGTTGAAACCGGACTTGCGGCCTCCAAAGGCGAAGCGCGCCGCCTGATCCAGGGCGGCGGGATCAAACGCAACGATGAGGCCGTGAACGATGTCGGCTATGCCTCGACCGATGGCGACCTGACCGGGGACGGTTATATCAAGCTCTCCGCCGGCAAGAAACGCCATGTGTTAATCCGCACAAAATAAAAAGGGAGACATTCATGTCACAGGACAAAGATGCCGTTATGGCAGACTCGCAGGAGCTCAGGGAGAAGCTTGAAGACAAAGGGCTGAAAGGGCATTTCATGTCCGCGCAGATTGTCAAGGAAGCCGGGCGGTTCGAGCAGGATAACGTCATCACCTTTCACGTCAAACCCGGCACCTATATTGCCGTGATGAACAGCGGTAAAGTCGTTATCGGCGATTCAGCGGAAAACACGGCCGACCTTGCCTTCCGCAGCGGTCCCGGCGCGACGATGCACTAAGGTTAATCATCGTCATCATCGCTGTCACCCTCAAACAGGATCTGGCGCAGGATACCCGGAGCGAGCACGGAGAGCGGGTTCACGGTAACTTCCGGCTGTTTGATCGGCCCTTCGACTTTATAAGTCGCCGCGATAAAACCGCCGCCGCCGCCGGTCAGGATATCCCCGATCAGCGGGATCGCGCCGATCAGCTCGTTAATCATAGAAACCGGGACGATGGTGCCTTCCATTTTGATCCGGTCCTGCCCTTTATCGATCGACCCCGCAAAAGTCAACCCCAGCGATGAACCGGAAGTCCGGCCTTCGCGGGAGATATAGCGGTCGCCTTTGCGGGAAATCTGCCATTCAAATTCAGATTCGAGCCGGGAGAAATAAATCCCGTCTCCACCCAGAAGCTGCTGGATCCCGACCAGGCTGATCGCGCTGACCAGACGGGCCAGGACCGGCGCGTTCACGACATAAAAATCGCTCAGCTCGGCATTCCCAAACATGATCTTGGGGCTTTGCGGGCTCTTCGCTTCGCCGTAGAGCACCAGTTTGCCGCCTTTGACATTTTCATACATATCAAAGGCGCGCATCGCCGCCCCGGCATCATCGGCTTCGAGGCGGACGCTCATCACGCCGCGCTCGTTCGGTTTGATCCGCAGGTAGATATCGCCTTTGCCGGCAACAGCATCCATTTCAAACCGCTGGACATCACCAACCTTGTTCATATCAAGATAGAATTTCGCCTTATCAATCATACGCGCCGGGTGGGTACGCATCCGGTCAACCGATCCGGACACGACCAGCGGCGGGCCGTCATAGACTTCTTTTTTATCCTCATCATCAAGGAAAGGCTGGGCGTCCAGGAATGTTCCGTTCACGGCAATTTTCATCAAATCGTTCTTGCCGATTTCAAATTCGATCTTCAGATCGTTTTCATCCAGCGTAAAGGACGGCAGGCTGCCGCGGCGCAGGATCGCTTCGCCTTTTTCCGTGTCGAATGCAAAGCGGGCATTCTGCATCCGCAGCTCCGGGGTTTCCACATGCAGTTTTTCAACGCTCTGCACGTAGCCGTTATGCATCAGCACTTTGCAGCTCGCATGGCTTTTAATCCCCGGAGCCTTGGTATATTTGAACGGGCCGATCATCAGGCTGCCGGGGGTCAGGTTCGCGCTGACATCGACTTCGGAACGCTCGCCTTTATATTCGGTATAGGTCACGGTGACCGGGAAGGTGCCGTCGATCCAGTCCTGCAGGCCGATCCCCATTTTCTCGCGAAGCCCCGCATCTGCGGACAAATCGGCCGTTACGCGGCTGATGTAATCATGGCCGTCCGTATCAAGATATTCTTTCCAGCTAAAAGTGATATCCCTGCCATCAAGCTTGCCTTTACCCTTGATCGCCGCGGCGCCGCCCGCGATGTCCAGTTCGAAAGGCCCGCCCGTCAGATCGAGCGTTTTGACGACATCGGGCAGCAGCACATCGTTGAGCGTGCCGTTCACTTTGACCTTGACCTGTTCCGCCAGCAGGTCGCGCACGGTCGGGAAAGAGACATTGATATCAAGCGCCGCCCGGCCTTTGACATCGGCAATTTTCAGGCCGAGATTTTCTTCTGTTACCGCAATCGGCTCCGGCCCGATATAGCGCAGCACGGTCTTCAGCGGACCGTTCAGCCCGATATCGATCTTTGCCATACCGTCACCTTCGATGATTTTGGTGATCTCGGCCTTGCCGCGGACGATATCGGCATCCATCAGCTTTGCCTGATCGATGGTCAATGTCAGCGTGTCGTTTTCGAACACGCCCTTGCCGGACGCGCTTTCAATCGGGGCCAGCGGGGCGCGGTAATCGATATCCATGTTTTCGATCGAGAACCCGGCGGTAATATCCTTCACATCGACTTCCCAGCTGTCTTCCTGCTGCTGCGCCGTTACGGTAAAGCTAGCTTTGGCATCGTAAAAGCGGCCCTTGGAGAGTTTTTGCGTCAGCCAGATTTCCGCACCGTCATCACGCAGGGAGTCAGGCCAGAGCGGGGAGATTTTATCCTGCGCCAGTTCCGGAATTTCGATCGTAACCGGTACGGAAAATTTATCCTGCCCCAGGCTGACCGGGGCTGACAGATTGATACTCACATCACCCGCTTTGATGCCGAGCTGCTTCACATCGGCCTTGTTTTCCGCCCGGTCGTAGCTGGCTTCTAAAAACAGTTCATCAAACGCCAGCGGCTGCTCATACAGATCACCCAGCGTTAAGCGGCCATTGACTGAGGACAGGGAGAGCGCTGTTTTCTGCAGTTCAAGCTTGTCGTTCAGCGTCACTTCGATATTGCCGTTTACAATCGCATACTGGTCATTCAGAAAATCCAGCTCTTCGATCTTGCGCGAGAGGATATGCGGATCAAAATCCTGAACATGGATATTGGCGACAAAATCACGGCGATCGCGGGAGTACACCATATCAAGCTGCAGATGCGATGCCAGATCGCGCCCGCCGGGCAGCGCTGCACTGGCGCTCACAACCAGCCCTTTGGCATCGCGTACAAATACCAGGTCGAGCGGCGATAAGAACCATGTCACGCCAAGGCGGTAATCTTCCATGACCATGCGCGCTTTTTTGATTTCCACCGTTTGCAGGCGCCCCAGCGGGGAACGGTCATCAATCTGGTCTTCCGGCCGGGAGAGGATATCAATAATCTCCATCAGCGGGTCGGACTCTGCGGCGTTTTCCTGTTTCGGTGCAGGCGGTCCCATCAACGGGCGGTCATCTTCAAGACTTAAGCGCACATCGTTCTCTTCGGTGCGGACGAGCTGTACCGACGGGGCGGTCAGGATGATATTGACCGGCTTGATCTGGCCGACGAATAAATGCCCCATCGACAGGCCGAGATAGACATTATCAATCGTCAGGAGCGAGCGGCCCTGCTGCTGCAGGCTGACGCCGTCGAGTTCGAGCAGCAGCGGTCCCTGGAAATCCGGCCAGCTGACCATAATATCGCGCAAGGTCACATCATAGCCGTTCACCGGGTCGTGCAGGGCTTGCTGTACATAATCTTTGGCGAAGCCGACATCAACCGGCCCGCTGCTCAGCCGCCAGATGAACACGCCGCCGACCAGCAGCAGCAGCCCTGCGAGGACTGCGAAAATTTCCAGCGCGACCAGCGTGGTCCGCGAACATATGCCTAAAATTCTTTTTTTCATGTCAAAACTTTGACTTTTATCCCGGCCTTCTCCATTTTGAGAGTGTAACAAAGAAAGGGCCGAAATATGAGCGCATTAAGCATTGGCGATAAAGCACCCGGTTTTAAAGCGATTACAGATGGTAACAGTGAAATAAGTCTGGCCGCATTAAAAGGCAAAAATGTCGTTCTGTATTTCTATCCCAAGGATGATACGCCGGGCTGCACCACAGAAGCCTGTGATTTCCGCGATAATATGGCCCGGCTTGAAAAAGCGGGCGCGGTCGTGATCGGTGTTTCCAAAGACAGCGTGGCAAAACATGACAAGTTCAAAGCCAAGCACGGCCTTAATTTCCCGCTGATCGCCGATGAAAGCGGGGAAATCTGCGAAGCTTACGGGGTCTGGGGCGAGAAAAAACTCTATGGCCGGCTTTATATGGGAATCGAGCGGGCGAGCTTCCTGATTGACGGCACGGGGAAGATCGCCCGGATCTGGCGCAAGGTCAAAGTCAAAGGCCATGTCGATGAGGTGCTCAGCGCTCTTCAGGATCTTGCAAAAGCGGCCTGAGTTTCTTCGCGAGGATCGCTGAATAATAAAGGCGGCCCTGCGCGTTCAGGTGGGTATCATCGCCCCACATCGCGGGTTCAACCGGCAGGGCGCTGTAATCGATGAGGCTTACTGCCAGCGAATCATGCAGGGCCTCACGATCAAAGCGCACGGAAAACGGCGCAGGCTCCAATACGATCCATAATTTTTTACTTTGAGACTTAAGGCGCTGCGCAAGGCTTCGTAAATAATCCAGCTTGGCCGGGTTCGGCACCGATAAAATCCGCACATCATCCGGGCCGGGCAATTCTATGCCTGCCGCCTGCCCGGTCATGACGAAATCGCCGTTTTCACATTTATAAGAGATGAGCCCTTCGGTCAGCAGATCCTGCTTGATGATGGGGCAATCGATGGCTGGCTGTGTTTGCGTACGCTCCTGCGGCGCAGCGCTTTCCGGGCGCGGATCGAATTTGCGGTAAGCGGCCCTGATTTTTGCATTGACCTGGTCGGCATAAATACGTACGGCGTTGAAGCCGAGCAGCCATTGTCCCAGCGCGGTCAGTTTCACCCCTGCCGGGAAGGACGACGCGGCGAGCATTTTTACATCGGTGAAATGCAGGCTGGGTTTTAAGGACAGACTGTCATCATACAGCTCATCCACGCGCAGGCTCAGCACGATATCCTGCCGCGCCGCCTGTGCGGCCTGCTCCAGCATATAGGCGTAATTGCCAAGCTCCGCCCCGGCGACGCCGTAATTATAGGCATGAATATTTTCGGCGGCGAAGGCGGCGCTGCTGATCCCGTATTCGGTGCGCGAATTGCCTGCCAGCACGAGATCATATCCCTTTTCAGGCTTATTCAGCATCATGTGCTTTGCCTTGGAGCCGATTTCCTGCGTGAAGGCGGTTTGCGTCGTACGGACCAGCACATAGCTTTTCAGCGCCATATTCGCGCTGCCGAACAGCAGCAGCAGCGGCAGCGCGAAAGCCAGCAGGATGCGGGCGGCCTCAGAACTGGAAATAGAGAAATTCACTGGTCTTCCTGATCTCCAACACAAGGATGGCAACAAACAACAAAATTCCGGCGGCCCCGCCGCACAGCACCGGCGATAAGGGCGCATGATCCCGCACCCGGTTACTGTTCGGGATCGCCCAAACGGCCCCAAGCCCGGTTAGCAGGGCGGCGGCCCAGAGTATATTGATCCTGCCGATATCGGCAACATCCAGCATCGCTTTATATAGATGCAGCGCATCGCCCATGGTTTCGGCGCGGAAAACGACCCAGGCGGCATTCACAAACAAAAAGGTCAGTACCAGCGCCGGAAGTTTCGGCAGCGTCAACCCGGCCTGGCTCCACAGGCGGTGCAGCGCCATCGCCGCGCCGTGCAGCGCGCCCCAGATCACAAACGTCCATGCCGCCCCGTGCCATAACCCGCCGAGCAGGAAGGTAACGAACAGGTTAAAAAGGACACGCGCCTTCCCGGCGCGGCTGCCGCCGAGCGGGATGTAAAGGTAATCGCGCAAAAAACGGCTGAGCGTCATATGCCAGCGGCGCCAGAAATCCTGGATCGAGACCGCCTTGTACGGTGAATTAAAGTTAAACGGCAGGCGGATATTCAGCAGCAAGGCAGAACCGATCGCCATATCGGTATAGCCGGAAAAATCAAAATAGAGCTGCAGCGTATAAGACAGCGAGGTCCCCCATGCCGCCAGCATCCCGAGCGAAGACGGATCGGCAAACCCGGCGCCGGCCCAGACGGCATAGCTGTCGGCGAGTACGACTTTTTTGAAAAACCCGATCGCGAACAGCAGCAGGCCCAGCGCGATATTCAGCGGGTTCACCGCCCTGTTTTTCGGATCTTCGAACTGCGGCATCATTTCACTGTGATGCACGATCGGCCCGGCGATCAGCTGCGGGAAGAAACAGACGAAGACCATGTAATTAATGAAGTCATATTCTTTGGCCTGCTTTTTATAACAATCGACCAGATAAGCGATTTGCTGGAAGGTGAAAAAGGAAATCGCCAGCGGCAGGACGATATGCAGCGCACCATGCGCCTGCCCGGTCAGGATCATGATATTTTCAAGCAGGAAGTCGGCATATTTAAAGTAGCCCAGCAGCCCGATATTAACGCCAATCCCGAGCAGCAATAACAGCTTGCGTCCGGGGCCGCGCATTAAGCTGCGCCCGGTCATGTAATTGAAGATACAGGACCCGATAATCAGCGGCAGGTACGAAACATCCCACCAGCCGTAGAAAAACAGAGACGCCAGTACCAGCAAAGATTTGGCCGCAAACGCATGACGCCGCGCCAGCAGGAAATAGCCGATACAGACCAGCGGTAAAAACAGCAGGAAATAAATGTAAGAATTAAACAGCATCGCGCACTATAAAACAGCAGGACTTAAGAGCGATCAAGCGTAGCCGCAAACCCCGCCGAAAACAAGTCGGCGGCCTATGGGGCCGCCGCCGGTCTTAAGATTATGCCGCTTTGATTAATCCGGCCGGGACTTCGCGTCCGCCGCCATGGCGATTCATGTGATCGTGCATGTGCCCGCAAAGCTCTTCCACATCATCATTAAAGAAGTGGTTCGCACCATCCATTACACGATAGTCGATCTCAATGCCTTTTTGCATGCGCAGCTTTTGCACCAGCTTTTCGACATGCGGCTCCGGCACGATATCATCGCGGCCGCCTTGCAGGATAAGACCCGATGTCGGGCACGGCGCAAGAAAGCTGAAATCATATAGATTCGCCGGCGGGGCGATTGAGATGAAGCCGCGAATTTCAGGACGGCGCATCAATAGCTGCATCCCGATCCATGACCCGAAAGAAAACCCGCCGACCCAGCTATAGGGCGCGTTCGGGTTTAATTCCTGCATCCAGTCGAGCGCGGCAGCGGCATCGCTCAGCTCGCCTTCGCCTTTATCAAAGACGCCCTGGCTGCGGCCGACACCGCGGAAGTTAAAGCGCAATGTTGAGAAGCCACGTTCGACAAAGGTCTGGAACATATGGTAGTTGATTTTGTTATTCATCGTCCCGCCATGTTCCGGATTCGGGTGCAGGACGATCGCAAGCGGCGCGTTTGGTATTTTCGAGTGTGTGTACCGGCCTTCAAGGCGGCCGGCGGGGCCATTAAAAATGATCTCTGGCATCTGTTCCCACTTGTTATTTATATTTTTAAGCCGTTATGCGTTTTGGTAAACTCACCTATGCGCGCATCGATTTACCCCTAAATCCGGCTAACGTCCCTGTATAGCAAATCCGCGCTCGAAAATTCAAGAATTTATCATAACGCCTTGATGTGATTGTGGATAATTGCCCAAATCGAAAATTTTCTGGCACCGAAACACTGTCAACAGGAACATCCGGCCCCCTGAAACACACGCTATCGTTGTCATAAAAGAAGCTTGCAATATCAGATGAACCTGATATACAACTCCCCCACGTAAAAAGAGTGCACGAGTAAACGAACTAAAAAGTACAATATAGAGTAATCATGAAAAACGATAAAAAACTCAAACTGACGACCCGCGGGCGTTATGCGGTAATGGCTATGGTGGAACTATCCTTAAGAGGGGAAAAGCAACCGGTGCCGCTTGTCGAAATCGCCCAGTCCGGCAATATTTCTCTTTCCTATCTCGAACAGCTTTTTGCAGGCCTGCGCAAGAACGGCCTGGTCAAAAGCTATCGCGGTCCGGGCGGCGGTTACCTGCTGGCAAAACCAGCCAATGACATCCACATCGCCGATATCCTGGATTCTGCAGAAGATTGCGTTCCGGCAAAACGGAGCACCAAAGATACTGCACAAACCAACAAGCAAACCAATATGCTGTGGTCGCAGATCGGCGAGATCCTTTATATTAGCATGAAACATGTTTCCCTGGAGGACGTCACCAAAGAACGGCTTCAGGATCATCCGGCAATGAATAAATTGTTTGAAACACTTGCCTGACAGGCAATATAGTGAATCGTTTTAATTTTTCTGTCGGAGCGATTCATGGCGGATGCCGTTTATCTGGATTATAACGCAACAACACCTTTAAAGCCTGCCGTCTATGATGTGATGGCGGAGGCCTTCGGCGATGTCGGTAACGCGTCCGCCGTTCATGCTTACGGCCGCCGGGCCCGCAGCCGCGTTGAAACGGCGCGGGAACAGGTCGCCGCCCTTGCCGGTGTTCACGCGAACCAGGTCACCTTTACCAGCGGGGCGACAGAATCCAATAACGCGGTGCTTAAACATTTTGCGGGCCGGCGCATCCTGATCGGCGCTACCGAGCATAACGCGATCTGTAATTGCCCGGTCGATCTGGAGCTTATCCCCGTCGATCAGGACGGGCTCATCAACATTGATGCATTTGAAAAGATGCTGGAGACCGGCCCCGCCCCGGCATTGATTTCGATTATGCTGGTCAATAATGAAACCGGGGTGATCCAGCCCGTGGCCAAGCTTGCGAAACTGGCCAAAGCCAAGCACCGGGATGTCTTTATCCATAGCGATGCCGTGCAGGCCGCAGGACGCATTAAAATCGATTTTCCCGGCCTGTATGCCGATTTTATGAGTTTATCCGCGCACAAGATGGCCGGCCCGCAGGGAGTTGGCGCTTTGATCTGCGCCCCGGGCACGCCGTCCGTTGCGTTCATGCATGGCGGCGGACAGGAAAAACGCCAGCGCGCCGGGACAGAAAATGTCGCCGGGATTGCCGGGTTCGGTAAAGCGGCAGAACTGGCTATCGCCGATATGGCGCATTACCAGCAGCTCGGCGTCTGGCGTGAAAAAATGGAACGGGCGCTTAAAGAGGCCGCGCCGGGCTGTAAAATTTTCGGCGAAGGCGCACCGCGCACCGCCAATACCACAGCACTGTGCATGCCGGGATTACCGGCGCAAACGCAGCTGATGACTCTCGATCTTGCCGGGATTGCGATTTCCAGCGGCTCCGCCTGCTCCAGCGGGACATTCAAACCCAGCCGGGTTTTACAGGCAATGGGCGCCAGTGAAGAAGAAGCCACCAGTACGCTGCGGATCTCATCGGGCTGGAACACAAAAGAGTCAGATATTGACGCGTTTATCGATCACTGGACCGCCATGGTCCGGCGCTTGCTGCCGCAAAGCGAAAAAGAGTCCGCATAGCAGTATGCAGGGCTGGACAGCACTTTAGCAAAACGTTATGAATGCCTTATATATAAGTAACTGTTTAACGGAGTGTGTGTCATGCCCATCGTCACTTTTGTTTTTCCCAATCAGGAACGTCGTGAAATTGAAGCGCCCACAGGGCTTTCGCTGATGGAAATCGCGCAAAAAAGCGATATCAAGGAAATTGAAGGCGTGTGCGGCGGCTGTATGGCCTGCGCGACCTGCCATGTTTATGTTCATCCGGACTGGTGGGATAAATGCCTGCCGAACGGGGCGCGCTCTGATGAAGAGGAAGATATGCTGGATCTGGCGTTCGAGGTCGGCGATTATTCCCGCCTGTCCTGCCAGATTCTCATCACGGATGAGTTGGATGGTCTTGTCGTAGCCCTGCCCGGCACGGATATTTCCGCCTGGGCGAAAGCGGCTTAGTTCAGTTCGGCTTTGCCGGTGGCGGGGTCTGCACATTGCCGACAGCGACAGCCGGTTTGCCCGGTTGCTTTTTCAGCTGTTCCAACATGTCGATGGCTTCTTCGCCGTTGTTGACGAGGATAAAGAAATCTTTGACCGCAGCCTTGGCGGCACCTTCTTCAATAAACTTATCAAGCTGCGCCATAAACGGATCGTAGATACCGTTACGGTTCACCAGGATAATCGGCTTCATTTTAACCGGCGGCTCGACATAGCCGCCGAGATATTGCTCTACCCCCGCTTCGAGGATTTCATCCAGTGTTCCAAAGCCGCCACCCAGCGCAATATACGCATCTGCATCGAGCAGCATCTTTTGTTTGCGCTCGGCAATGGTCTTGCACATTAATTCGTAGTCTTTTTGCGGATATTGAACGGCTTCGGTGAAGCATTCCATCATATAGCCGCGAATTTCGCCGCCTTCCCTGATGGCCGTTTCTGAGACAACCCCCATCAGGCCGCGGCTGCCGCCGCCATAAATCAATAAGTCACCGTTGCGGGCCAGGCCTTTGCCGACCGCGATCGCGTCTTGTTCATGTCCGGGATCAAACATCATGCTGGAAGCGCCGAAAACAGCCACACCATATTTCTTATCGTCATGATTTTTATCGTCTGGGGCAGACGACGATGCGTGAGTGTTAAAATCTTGCGCGTCATGTGTCATTTGCGGGTTCTTTTACCGCTATATTCTGGAAAAGTCAATAAAATTATGCAAAAAAGATAGTGCATTTTACAGTAACTATCCTGTATAGTCCCGGCCATGACACAGAACGTTAACAGTCTTGGATTTGCAAAGGCCCCGGCGGAAACGCGGGTCGTTGTCGCGATGTCCGGCGGGGTTGATTCCTCGGTGACGGCGGCACTTTTGCATGAGCAGGGCTATGATGTGGTCGGGGTCACGCTCCAGCTCTACGATCACGGGCAGGCGCTGGCGAAAAAAGGCGCATGCTGCGCCGGGCAGGATATTTACGATGCGCGCCGCGTCGCCGAAGAGCGCGGCTTTCCGCACTATGTTCTGGATTATGAGAGCAATTTCCGTGACGCGGTGATCGAGGAGTTCGCCGACAGCTATTTAAAAGGGCAAACGCCGATCCCTTGTGTGCGTTGTAACCAGACCGTCAAGTTCCGCGATTTGCTCAAAGTCGCGCACGATCTGGGCGCAGACTGTATGGCGACCGGGCATTATATCCAGCGGCTCGTGAATAACGACGGGCAGGCCGAGCTGCACCGCGCGGTCGATACCGGCAAGGATCAGAGCTATTTCCTGTTCGCCACCACACAGGAACAGCTTGATTTCCTGCGCTTCCCGCTCGGCGGCTGGGACAAGGACATCACAAGGCAGCATGCGCAGCGGCTCGGCCTACTGAATGCGGATAAACCCGACAGCCAGGATATCTGCTTCGTGCCGGGCGGCGATTACACCAAGGTCGTCAAAAAGCTGCGCCCGGAGGCTGAAATCCCCGGCGAGATTATGCATATAGACGGGCGCGTCCTGGGCGCACATAGCGGCATTATCAATTACACGATCGGCCAGCGCAAAGGGCTGGGGATCGGCGGCGGGCATGACGCGGAGAACAACCCGTTTTACGTTGTCGCGCTTGAACCGGCGCAAAACCGCGTGATCGTCGGCCCGAAAGAAGCGCTGGCGCGGGATGTGGTTTATATTAAGGATTGTAACTGGCTGGGCGATCACAGCGGCCCGGTCAACGTCAAGCTGCGCTCCGTCTCCCGTCCCGACACGGCCACGCTGGAGCGCCGCGAAGACGGCACGGCCCTGCTCCGCCTTAATACGGCGCAATACGGCATCGCGCCGGGACAGGCGGCTGTGTGTTATGACGGCGGCCGGGTGCTGGGCGGCGGCTGGATTTACGCCACGGAAAACAGCGCTCTACAGCTGGCGGCCTAAGCCCTTGTTCGTTCGGACTTGACAAAGCCCCCCAAAAAAAGCGATAAAACGGCTTCGTTTTTAACGACACCCTGTGGCGGGGTAGCTCAGCTGGTTAGAGCAGAGGAATCATAATCCTTGTGTCGGGGGTTCGAGTCCCTCCCTCGCTACCATTTCTCCTAAAATGCTTAATCCATTACAGCGGCGGAGATGACACATATTATTTTACCAGCAACCTGGATACGGTGCACCTGGCCGATACGATCGCGTGGCCCCGCCGCGGCCTGTCCGCCGTAGCCTTGGCGAAGGAGGAAGCGCGTAGCGCGTGCGGCAGCATTCGAAAAGCAAACTTAGTCCAGTTCGGGTTAGTCCAGTTATCCGGCAAGGCGTTGAACGATAACGGTAAAAAACTGGACTTAGTCCAGCCCGAAGCAGCAAACAGCAATTATCCGCAGCGGCAACGAGCCGTATAAATTCCACCCATAAAAAAGGCGCACGGAGTGCGCTTTGTTAAAAGCCATTGTAGCAAAGACGGGGTTGTTCGGCAAGGATCGCGACACAACCCAGACGCGATTTGGTTAAACGGATGTTAACTAAAATATGCGTAAAATTTTAGATAAATCTTTTTTATCGGGGCACGGTATAATCCGGGAATGTGAAACCAACCGGATTGTGGGGAGAGGATGAAGATTAAATTGAAAAGTAGAAAATTCTGGCTTGTGGCTTGTGGCTTAGCTGTTTTACTAATTTTTCTGAGTACGTATATGGGAATTACACAAGAGTTAGCAAACAAAATAGGGCCGAATTTTTATCATAAAGTAGGGCCTCTAATACATTTCCTACACTTGATACCAAGCTTAGGGGTTTTGTGGCTCGTTCCTTATTCCAAGAAAATTAAGGTGCTGCACGAGGTGATTTTCCTAATCACTGTGTATCCATTTACGATGATAATGTCTTTTGGGATAGCTATAGCTGTTAGTAATGTTCACCCGTAAATTTGGAGGGAAAGATGACAATTGAGAGGATTTCAATCGAATGGCGACCTATAAACGCTACGGGTGGAACCGCAGGACATTTGTATCTTGTCGCTCGTGAAGCAGGACAAAATGATGGCGAAGGAAACGCAATTTCGATTGGACCCTCTATCCCCTTTGATGCCGACGATCCGTTTGGCGGGGCATACAGTATTCTATTTGACTATGATTACGGTTTTGTCGAAGTCAATGAAAGTAATGGTGCAGGCAGTGCATTAGGCACATTTTAGATAAATGTGATTTTAGCGGGGGACGCGGTATAATCCGGGGATTGAAACCAACCGGATTGTGGGGAAGAGGATGAGGATTTTTAAAGTTAAATGGCTGGTCATTTTAGGGTGCTGCCTGTTTTTGGCGGGATGCAAGTCGCCGGGGAAAGTAACTGATCCGAGTGATCCGAATTTTGATCCGATGCAGTTCAGGTTTGAGGATTATAGGTCGAGGGAGGAATTTCAGCCAGTGTTAAGGCAAATGTTCCCTGTAGGTACCCCAAAAGAACACATAGATAAAATATTGATTGACGCAGGAGGGGCAAAAGACAAAGGCGTAACTTTATATAGTCGAGGGTTTTATAGATATGAATACAAACCTTGGTATTTCCCCATCACGGAAATGCTGGCTTTTAGTAATTGTATGCCTTGGTCAGTAAGGGTTTGTTACGATGAACAGCAAAAATCCTTTATCGTGCAAGGCTGGACTCCTTGCGTAAGCAATACATTCAAGACTGATAACGAAGAGGTGTGTAATGACAACAGACGCTAAGATTTATATAGCTTCAAGTGCAGCAACAATTGTTCCTAACGCACACACGTACTTAGTATACGACCTAGATGGCAATACGGATACTTTTGATGACCAGTTTATGATTAATGCAGGCCCATCAGGAAGTATTCCTCTATTCTATGGACATATCAATATTTTATATAACGAGCCCGTCCAAAGCGATCTTTTACCGCATTATAAAATTGATATAGACGATAACGGTACAGCAGATCGGGATCCAGAAGACTACTATAACTATACCATGCTTGATCTTGGTTCGTTTACAGCTTCTGGAGAGTGGTCATTTATAACAGCATATGCAGACTCGATTATAACTGCACCTGAGATTTCATATTTTCCTACTGGTCCTAACAGCAATTCCGTTACATCGTCGCTCCTGTCTTTCATGGGTGTTGACTTTACAGAGCAGACACCGAAAGAAAATGGCACCGGTGATCGTTATGACCCAGATAGTTATCCGGGATATCGGTACTTGCTGGATGGTGCTGGGAATAGTTCTGACGCTGGCGGACGTTTGGTGCTTCAGGGGTTTGCTCATGAGATTAATCATGTGTTTATCAAGGGAGGTGGGTCTGACGAATTTTACGGCGGGGCTACATTTAACAGGACGGACTATGACACCTCCGATGGGTTTGATACGGTACGTTACGGCGCGACACCGATTAAGGTGACGCATGTTCTATACTCACAGTTGCTTGTAGAAGGAACGGATGGGTCGTTTACCGATAGCTTATATTCGGTTGAGCGCGTCAACCATAAAACGTTTGATCCGGAAAACCAGTTTATTTTTGATCCATTCGCACCGGCGCGTTATACGCTGGAAGATTTGACTCCTGCTGAAATTCAGCAGGCACAAGCAGAATTAGGGGACGCGATAGGCAGCACGATCACGACATCAGTTCGGGTTAATGATCCATTTGGCCGAGATTTCATCCTGGACAACTTCAACAGTTTCACCGGGACGGATTATGCGGATCAGTACGATTTGAATGTCGTGCTCGGGCGCAGTTTTGACGGCGGGGCGGGGAGTGACTGGGTGTTTTACCGGGATGTTGCCGATGCGCGGGGCGTGACGATCAGGCTGGACGATGAAACGGCGTTTATCAACGGGACCGATCAGGTCGCGGGACCGGGCGGCGGGCCGTTCGATACGCTGGTCAGCATTGAAAACGTCTACGGCTCCGAATTTGGCGATGTGATTGCAGGGACGGACGGGGACAATAACCTGTTCGGATGGGGCGGCGATGACACATTTATCGGGTATGCCGGGGCGGACCGGATTGTCGGGGGCGACGGGTTCGATACGCTGGATTTGCGCGAATATACGGACGGGTTTAATTCATATATCAATGCGGAGAATGTCGAATTGTTTTTATACGGTGCCGGGGACGATGTGATTTTTGTTCCGACCAATGCAGTTCCCATCGCGCGGATAGAAGCAGGAGATGGACAGGACACTCTGGCCATCAGTGCCGGTGATCTTGAGGTGACCGGCGATACGGTTTTGTTCGGGAATCGCATAACCGTTAATGATGTCGAGCATATCAATTTATCGAACGCAAGCGTCGCCGCGCATGTTTACATCAATACGCTGGGCCACAGCTATGACGGGCGCGGGGTGTTTGATTATTCGGCGTTTGGGCCGGGGATGACGTTTAATCTTGCTACAGGCATCGTTTCGGACGGCGTAATGACCGATACGCATAGCGGGCGGAATATATCTATGGTGGCCACAAACTACAGCGATACGATTGTTACAAAGTCCGGGGCCAACAACTGGATTGCAATGGGGCTGGGCGATGATACGGTTACGGCATGGACGGGGAACAGTACTCATAATTTCCTGACCTATAGCGGAGGCAATGATTACATTCGCGGCGGACGCGGATCGGTGTTTCGTATAGATATGGATACGGGCATTGATCCGGCGGATGTTTCCTTTACCGAACTGAACGGTCAGCAGGTCGGGCAGGAATGGCGGTTTGATCTGCTGATAACGATTGCAGGGCGCGGGACGCTGACGCTGGAAAACCAGTACAGGACGACGGATGGCAGTGACCTTAACAGTTTGCCGACAATTACATTTGACGACGGCAGCTTTTATGATGACGCATATAACCTGCATCCCGATGACCCGAATGACGCGTTCAGACCACGCCAGCATATCGGCGGCAGCGGCGATGATTTTTTGATTGCGGCGGATATTTTAAACAGCGCGGTACTTGATGGGCGCGGCGGGGATGACACGATTATCGGGGATGATTCTGTTGGCAGTGTCTATTACGGCAGATCGGGTAATGACACGATCACAGGCGGCAACGGCGCAAAAAGTTTGTATGGCGGTGCCGGAAATGACACGATTTCCGGCGGGGACGGCGATGATTATATCAGAGGTGGTTCAGGCGATGATTTCATTCGCGGCGGCGCAGGGAACGATACCTATATCTTCGCGCCCGGTGACGGGTTTGATACGATCACGGAAACGGGCGGCACTGATACGTTGAAAATTGAGGGCGGGCTGAGCTTTGCCGATCTTGTCTTTACGCAGGTCGGCAATGATTTGCAGGTCGATATCGCGTCCGGTGTGACGATCAAGGATCAATTCTCCGGCAACCCGGCGAACGTGGTGGAATGGGTGATCTTTGATAACGGGGCGGTGATGCAGCTTCCCAATCCGTTCATGCAGACGAACCAGCCGCCGATGGCGGCGGACGATGTGTTTAGCGTGGCCGAGGACGCGGCGCTGAGCGGGAATGTGCTGGCCGATAACGGCAATGGTGCGGATAGCGACCCGGACGGGGATGCCTTGAGCGTGATTGCCGCTGAGATCATCACGGCCACGGGCGGCAGTGTGATTTTGCAGGCGGACGGCAGCTTTATTTACGCCCCGGCGCTGAACTATCACGGCCCGGACAGTTTTAACTATACGGTGCTCGACGGCAATGGCGGGCAGGATATCGGGCTGGTGGCGATTACGGTTGACCCGGTCAATGATGCGCCTGTGGCGCAGGATGATGTGTTTGCCACGGATGAGGATACCGCGCTCGCCGGTAACCTGCTCGGCGATAACGGGAACGGGATTGATGATGATGTGGACGGCGATGCGCTTTCTGTTGTGGGCGGCACTTTTGCTACAGCGCAGGGCGGTACGCTTTTTATTTCGCCGGACGGAAGTTTTATGTATAACCCGGCGGCTGATTTTAACGGGTTGGACACCGCGTCCTATACCCTCGTTGACGGGCAAGGCGGCAGCGATACCGCCCAACTCTCCATCGCTGTCGCGCCCGTCAACGACTCCCCCGAGGCGCTCAATGATGCCTTTACGGGAACAGAAAATCAGGAGATCGAAGGTAATTTGCTGGCCGATAACGGCAGCGGCGCGGACTTTGATATTGACGGGGACAGCTTGCAACTTGTCTCGGACATGACCGCCAGCGCCCAGGGCGGCAGTGTTATCATCCTCGGCAACGGGGATTTTGTTTATATGCCGCCTGCGAACTATTTTGGCCCGGATAGTTTTGAGTACACGGTGACCGACGGACAGGGCGGCAGTGATGTCGGGACGGCTTTCTTGACGATCCAGCCCTCTAACGAAGCGCCTGTGGCGCAGGATGATGTGTTTGATGCCTATGAAGGCCAGACGATTGCCGGGAACGTGCTGGAGGATAACGGGAACGGCGCAGACTTCGATCCCGAAGGCCAGAACATCATGGTGCAGGCGACTGTACTGGTCACGGCGGCTGGTGGGATTGTCAGTATTAATGAAGACGGGGATTTTGCTTACACCCCGGCAGACGGGTTTTACGGCAGTGACAGTTTTGAATATACGCTGGTTGACGATCAAGGCGCACAGAGTATCGGCATGGTCACCTTGGAGATCGAGCAGGCCGATATTGTCGGTACTGACGGGCGGGATACGCTATTCGGCTCACGGCATGATGACATTATCGTCGGGCTGGGCGGTAAGGATACGCTGTTTGGCCGGAACGGAGATGATGCGCTGTTCGGGGGCGAGGATAAGGACGCACTGTTCGGTGGTAAGGGCGATGATGCGCTGTTCGGCGGTGCGGGCAAAGACAGGCTCTACGGTAATCAGGGCAATGACCTGCTCGATGGCGGGGACGGCGATGATTACCTTAACGATTCCCAAGGCAGCAACACTTTACTGGGCGGGGCCGGGAATGACAGGCTCTATGCCTATGGCCGGGATAATCAAACACTCGACGGGGGCGATGGCAACGATGTGCTGTATACCAGCCGGGGTGATGATACGCTCGAAGGCGGCACGGGCCGCGACACCCTGTCCTCCGGCAGCGGGGATGACATGTTATCCGGCGGAGCTGGGAACGATACGCTTAAAGGCGGCTCCGGTGATGATCTGCTGATCGGCGGGGAAGGCAATGACACGCTGGTTGGCGGCCAAGGCAACGACACCTTCAAATTTACCGACCTGAACGGGCTGGACACGATCAAGGATTTTGAGGTCGGACGCAGCCACGGCGGCTGGTTCGATCACGGCTGGGGCTTCGGGCACGATAAAGGCAAAGGCCACGGGCACGGCAAGCACGACGGCGACACGCTGGATATCTCGGACATCCTGCAAGGCGAATACGACCCGGTACAGGACATGATCTCGCAGTTCGTGGAGATCGAGCGCGACGGCAAAGACGCAATCCTCAAAGTTGATGCCGACGGGGACGGGACAGAGTTTGAGATGACCGCTATCGCCATCATCAATGGCGGCAAGCATCTGGATGTGCAGGAGATGCTGGAGAACGGGAGTTTGGTGGTTTAGGGCCGTTTTCAAAAAATGAAAAAAATCCGAGAGAGCCTAATCAACTAAATCAATGAACCGAGTCCCCCCATAGGGGCTGCACGACCTGATAATCCTGTCATGCTCCAAGCCCCTTAAAGCAGGTATTGCCTCTGACCTGCCCCACGAATCCCGGAGTTCATACATAGCGTCTAATCGAATTTTTGCCCACTCAACTCTAGAGCCTCTGTACGAGCTCCTACGGGGCTAGTAGAGTCTATCTAAAGTGAGCTTTTACAGAGTCTTGACAAAGCTGGATAAAAGTGAGACCTTCCTGTGAAACCTGAATGTATCCATAGGCTGTGAAGTCCGCAGGATACAAGGAATGTGTACAGGAGGTTCGAGTCCCTCCCTCGCTACCACCCTTCGCCCTTACGGGCTTCGGGTGGCTTACGCTATCCATTTGGTGCGCCGCAATAGCTCAGTTGGTAGAGCAGTTGATTTGTAATCATCAGGTCCGCGGTTCGAGTCCGTGTTGCGGCACCATTTTCCAGCCAGTCTTTTAATTAAATCCTGTGCGCGGCCATTGGCTCAAACGACAAACTTTTCTTGAAATTCCGTCACGCTCACCTTCAGGTTCTCTTCAGGTTCGGAAGCGACTCTTGAGTTGTAAACAAACTCAAAGGAGCCTCTTTTGCTCAAGCTTCGACTGCACGAAAACGATCTGAATACGGCAAACCTTTATCTCGCGGAAAGACAGCTTGCGCGGGTTAGCAAACTGACGCCTGCGATTGTCGATATCACCGGGCGCTTCCAGCCCGAGCGCGGACGGGTCGAGGATTTTATCAAGGGCGTTTATGCCCGTTCTTACGGCGCGGACATATCCGTCGATTACCCGGTGCTTATGAGTGTACGTAATGAGAACGGCGATATTCTGGCGGCGGTCGGTTTCCGTTACGCGCAGGATGAGCCGCTGTTTCTTGAGCATTATACGGAATTTCCCGTCGAGCAAATTCTTGATACGCCGCGCGAGCAAATTGTCGAGATTGGAAATTTAGCATCGGCGGGCGGCGGCGCATCCATCTTTCTGTTTGCGGCATTGGCATCCTATCTGAATTCTAAAGGCATCAGATATGCGACCGTAACGGGTACGGATTATCTGCACCGCACCTTTAAGCGACTGGGCCTGAATCCGCAAAAAATCTGTGATGCGTCTTTAGAAGCCGTGCAAAGAGACGGCCAAGGGAAAAAAGAGAATTGGGGAACCTATTACGATACCAGACCGCGCGTGCTGGCCGGGTCGGTTGAGCAAGGCGTAGCACGTCTGAAACGAGCGCTCGGCGCGGAATATCAGGACTGCCGCCCGCGCCTGTTCCCGCGACTGCATTACAGGACTTAGGATATGAGCGTTATTCTCGAAGCGATAAACAGGCATGATCCTGATAAAATTGCACTGGTTAGCGCCAGCCAGAGCGTTACTTATGGTGCGCTCGCTAAAGCAGTAGAGGACATGGCCAACGGGCTATCCAATGTCCGCGTTCTGGGGATCGCTCTGGATAACGGGACGGAATGGCTGCTCTGGGATTTGGCGGCGGTCAAAGCCGGGATTACCTGTGTTCCCTTGCCGCCGTTTTTTAGTACACAGCAACGCGATCATATCATTCAGGCCGCCGGCGTCAGTCATATCATCACACCGGGTGGCCTAACGGAAACCGGCGCGGCGGAATCAAAACTGATCCCCGATGGCACAGCCAAAATAACCTTTACCTCCGGCACGACGGGAACACCAAAAGGCGTTTGCCTGTCACAGGATGGTATTGAACAGGTCACGCAAAGCATTGTTGATGTTCTCGGCGCTGATCTGGCCGAACGCCATTTACCGGTCATGCCGCTTTCGGTACTGCTGGAAAATGTCGCGGGCGTTTATGCAACAATTCTGGCGGGCGGAACGGCACATATATACAGCCTGAACGCCATCGGCATGGCCAATCCGTTCCAGCCGGATTTTGTACAGCTCGCGCACACGATAAGCACACATAAAATTACATCGGCGATTCTGGTTCCTGAATTGCTGCGTGGACTGATGCAGGCGGTAGCGCAGACAAAACTGGAACTGCCGTCATTAAAGTTTATCGCGGTTGGCGGATCAAAAGTAGCGCCGGAACTGGTAGTGCAGACGCGGGCATTGGGCCTGCCGGTTTATGAAGGCTATGGCCTGAGTGAATGTGCTTCGGTGGTGTCGCTCAATACGCCGCAGAACGACAGACCGGGCACAGTCGGCAAGGTTTTACCGCATATCGATCTGGCTGTTGCAGGCGGGGAAATCACAATCAGAAATCCCGCCTTTCTCGGTTATCTGGGCGAAGCGCATGAAGGCATATTCAGAACAGGTGACCTTGGTCACGTTGATGATAACGGCTTTCTGCATATCGATGGGCGCAAGAAGAATGTCCTGATTACATCGCATGGGCGCAATATATCGCCAGAATGGGTGGAAAGTGTTTTGTTGGCCCAGCCGCAAATATTGCAGGCCGTTGTTTTTGGCGATGCGCAGCCTTACCTGAGCGCCTTGATTGTGCCTGCTCATGAAACGGCAGATATGGATCAGGCCGTAAAGACAGCAAATGAAGCCCTGCCGGAATATGCCCAAATAAAAGCGTTTCATTCTGCCCCGCCCTTCACCGTGCAGGACAGTACACTGACCGGAACGGGCCGGCCAAAGCGCGAAGAAATATTCAGGAAATACCAATCACAGATCACAAAGGAGTATGACCATGAGCTTTTACGAACGGCTGGTTAAAGAAACCGAAAGCCAGAGACAGGAATTATACAGCGTATCGCAATTACAGGATGGGCTGCGCGGTGAGATCGATGCTGACAGCTATAGAGCGTACCTGACACAGGCCTATCACCACGTCAAGCATACCGTACCTTACCTGATGGCAATGGGCGCACGACTTCCTGAAAACAAGAAATGGCTGCAAAAGGCCGTGATCGAATATCTGGAAGAAGAAGTGGGGCATGAAGAATGGATATTAAACGATATCGAAGCCGCAGGCGGTAACAAGGAAGAAGCCCGCAATGCGACGCCGCATCTGGCAACGCAGGTCATGGTTTCTTATAACTATGATTACATCGCCCGCAAAAACCCGGTCGGATTTTTTGGTATGGTGTTTATGCTTGAAAGCACCAGCACACAGATTGCCACCAATGGCGCTGATGCCGTTAAAAATGGCACAGGGCTTTCCGATGATGCTTTTTCCTATCTGTATTCACACGGCAGCCTTGATGTAAAACATATGAAATTCTTTGAAAGCCTGATGGATAAGATCGATGATCCTGCCGATCAGGAAGCGATTATCGAAGTCGCACAAAATACATTCCTGTTGTTCGCAGATGTGTTCCGTTCTATCCCGCATAAAGATCAGGAGGGGGAGCGCCATGCCGCGTGAGAAAGATGCGTTCTTTCACCAAGGCGAATTGCAGGCGCAAAGCCGTTTCGGCGATCCTTCAATCTGGAATGAAAAGCGGCGCGGCAAGCTGTTATGGCGGGAAATTCCTGCTGAGTTCCATGCCCGTTTGGAATCAGCGCCATTCTTCTTCCTGGCGACCAGCGATGCGCAAGGACGCTGCGATTGTTCGTTTAAAGGTGGAGGCGAGGGGCTGATCAAAATCATCTCGGAAACAAAGCTGGCCTTTCCCGATTTCGGCGGCAACGGCGCGTTTATGAGTATCGGCAATATCCTGCTTAACCCTCATGTCGGGCTGTTGTTTATCGATTTTTCCGATGGGGCGCGGCTTCGGATCAACGGCAGGGCCAGCGTGCATGAAGACGGAGAAATAATCGCGCTTTTCGAAAAGGCTGAACGTGTCGTTGCCGTTGATGTCGAGCAAGTTGTGCCGAACTGCGCCAAGCATATCCCGCGTTTGTCTTTTGCTGAATACGGCGCTGATGAAGGGAATATTTTATGAGACGCAGCAAATACAAAATCGCCGTCAACCTCGAATGGACGAATGCCTGCAATGCAAACTGTTCGATGTGTCCACGCCATATGATCGATAAAACGGAGATCATGACGGAATCCTGTTTTGCGGAGGTTTTAGGGCGTTTGAAGCCTGAAGAAGTATTCCGCGTTGTTCTGGCCGGTTACGGTGAGCCGACGATCCATCCGCAGTACGCACACTTTATTGAAATGCTACGCGATCATCCGGTGCGTTTTGATATGGTCAGTAACGGGCAGGCGCTAGATGATGATAGGCTTCAAGAAATGGACGGCGCGATTGACCTGCTGATCGTTTCTTTTTCCAGTATCGTGAAAGAGGTTTACGATCAGGTCCATATCCGGCTGGATCAGGAACGGGTGCTGGAAAATATCCGGGCTGCCAAAAAAAATCTGACCAAGACAAAGCTGGCGATCAGCCTGACCCCGACTACGGAATGCCTGCAAACGCTGCCTGAGACAATTGAGTGGTTTCAAAAGCGGGGTATCGGGCTTTTAACCATGTCCCCAACCCTTTATAACCGGGCCGGTTCGCTGCGCGAAGAGCAAAAAGCCACGGCCTATCTGCGTAGTATTATCCGCCAATACGGTTTGCGCAGCCAGGAAATGGAATTCATCCCGTCTCTGTGGGATAGCGCCAAACAGGTATATCACAATCGCTTTCGCTGCCTGCCGCGCAATGCCGTTTTGCCGATCGCGGTTAACGGCGATTACCAGTATTGCTTTAACGATATCGGGCGCAAGCGCACTCTCGGCAATGTCCGTGACATGAGCCTCGGCGAAGCACTGCGCCTCCGGGAAAAAACGGGTCCTGACCCTGAATTATGCGCGGGCTGCAATATCAGCAGCCGTTACAAGTCCAGCGAAATTGCCGCTGTCATCAAACATTATCAATCACAAAAAACAGGAGAAAAACGTCATGCCGCTTAAAGGAAAGACAATTTTTATTACAGGTGCATCCGGTGGCTTGGGTCGTCCTCTTGTCAAATTACTAAAAGAGGCCGGGGCGAATGTTACCGAACATGATCTTGAACGTGATGGTGATCTTGTAATGAACCTTGATAAGGTATGTTCCACGCTGGCTCAAGATGTTCCTGACATTTTGATTAACCTTGCCGGGGTCAATGCTCTTGATTGGTGCGAAGACCAGAATCTTGATCTTCTTCTGGATGTGAATTTGCGCGCACCGATGCATATGACGCAGGCTATTCTGCCTGCAATGAAACAGCGGGGGAGCGGGCATATCGTCAATATTGGCTCTATGACAGGACTAATCCCGCTTCCTTATTATAGCGGTTATGTCGCCAGCAAGGCGGGGCTGAAAGGCTTTACCGATGCATTGCGCCGCGAACTGTGGGACAGCGGCATTGCTTTTACGCATATTTCACCCCGCGCTATTCGCACCCCCATGAATGAAGGGGCCATAGCAGACTTTAATAAGCGTACGCATATTTATCTGGATGAACCGGAAAAAATAGCAGCGCGGATTTTTAAAGCGATCGTCAAAAAAGAAAAAGACGTCCGTATCGGTTTCCCCGAACGGTTCTTCGCTGTTATGAGCTTCCTGTTTCCGGGTGTGGTAGACAAAGGCCTTGAAAATTACCGGAAAGCAGGCCGCGAAATTTTGAAACAACCAAAACAAACCCACAAGACTAAAGAGGAGATTAAAAATGACAAAAGCATGGCTGCTTAGCACAGCACTCATCATAGGTTTATCAGTCCCTGCGTTAGCGCAGGACTATGGCTATGCGCAACAGGCTTCAATGACCGGACAACAACAAGTAGACCCGATGGCCGAACAAATCGCCTATCTGCAAAAGGAATGGGCGCGGATCAAATACCAGGTTCCCGGCGAGGACGCCAAGCTTGATGCCATTCATAAACTGGAGGACCACGCTGCCAAAGTGAGCGCGGCTTATCCGAACCGGCCTGAAGCCATGATCTGGGAAGGCATTATCCTTTCGACCGATGCCGGGATCACCAAAAGCATGTCCGGGCTACCGAAAGTGAAAAAAGCAAAACAATTATTTGAAGCTTCTCTGCAGATTGACCCGCAGGC
The DNA here is from genome assembly GCA_020638155.1 of Rhodospirillales bacterium. GTDB lineage: Bacteria > Pseudomonadota > Alphaproteobacteria > Micavibrionales > Micavibrionaceae > UM-FILTER-47-13. The sequence goes on along the minus strand of JACKJB010000004.1, from coordinate 130,983 downwards.
ATTAAACGGATCTGCCTATACATCGCTTGGCTCTTTGTATTATCAGGTTCCCGGCTGGCCGATTTCCTTCGGTGATGATGATGAAGCGGAGAAAAACCTGAAACAGGCGCTGTCCTTAAACCCTGCAGGTATAGACTCTAATTTCTTCTATGGTGATTTCCTTCTGCAGGATGACCGTTACGAAGAAGCAAAAACCTATCTGGAGCGGGCATTACAGGCTCCTGCCAGACCCGACCGTCCTTTAGCCGATGCCGGGCGTCATCAGGAAATCAAGGCGGCTCTTGCGCAAATTGATGAAAAGATGAAAAATGGCGGCAGAAAAGGGTACAATCAGTAAGAAAGCCCCATAAAAAGCGATGCGCATACTCCTTGTTGAAGACGACACCATGCTTGGTAAAGCCACGGCGGAAGGCCTTAAGACGGCCTATGCCGTGGACTGGTGTGAGAACGCGGAAGATGCGCAGGCGGCACTCCAAACAACGCCATATGATCTGGTTATCCTTGATATTGGCCTGCCGGAAAAATCCGGCCTTGATCTGCTTAAAGAATTGCGGGCATCGAATGATGACCGCCCGGTTTTGTTCCTGACGGCGCGGGATGCCGTGCAGCACCGCGTTGAAGGGCTGAATGCCGGGGCGGACGATTATCTTGTCAAACCGTTTGATCTGGACGAACTGATTGCCCGCGCAGGCGCGTTGATGCGCCGTTCGCAAGGCCGTGCCAATCCGGAAATCAAATGGGGCGATCTTACTTATGATCCGGCAGCCAGGCAGGTGCGCAAGGGCGAAGATTTTATAAAGCTCTCAGGCCGCGAACTGGCGATCTTACAGGTATTGATGGAAAATATGGGCCGGGTGCTGAGCAAATCCCAGATTGAGGAGCATATCTATGACTGGGATAGCGGCGAATTTGAAAGCAATACGGTTGAAGTCCATATTTCAGCGCTGAGGCGAAAACTCGGCAAGGATTTAATCAAGACAATTCGCGGCGTCGGCTATATGATCCCGCCTTATATGGAATCATGGACGGCGTAAAACAATATTCCTTACGGCTGCACCTTCTAAGCCTTATCAGTATCCCGATCATTCTGGCCGGGTGCGTGATTGGCAGTTTTGCCATGTGGTCGGCCTACCATGAAATTTCCGAAGTTTATGACGCCCAGCTTTCCCATGCCGCAAAAGTTCTGTTACAGCTGACCGAGCATGAAGTCAAAGAGCACGAAAGCTATGAAATCGAACTGGGCGCAGAGCGGCCCGACATATCACACCGTTACGAGAAAAACATCTCGTTCCGTATCTGGAAAGGCAGCCATCTGGTGACAGAATCGGTTAGCGCCAAAAGCTTTGAAAATATCAACGCGCCGCCAGATTTCTCAGATCAAAAAATAAGTGACGAGTTGTGGCGGTTTTTCGTTTTTGTCGATCATAAAACCGGTATCACAGTCGAAGTCGCGGAACGCTATAAAATTCGCACGGAACTGATTGTCAGGATTTTAGGAAGCTTCTTTGCCCCGGCCCTGTTATTTGTACCGCTCTCGCTTCTGCTGATATGGCTGGGGACGACCCGTAGCCTTAAACCGCTTTTAGATGTATCTGCCGCCGTGGACAAGCGCGATGCCGGCGATCTTGCGCCGATAGACGCCCAGCGCATCCCCAAAGAGGTTATGCCTATCATACGGGCGCTTAATCGCCTGTTGCGGCGTCTGGATACCGGCCTGCGGCGGGAACGCGAGTTCACCGACAATGCCGCCCATGAATTACGGACGCCATTAGCCGCCATGAAAACCCAGACACAGGTATTACAGAAGAAAGCCGGGAATATGCCGGAATGCAAGGACGGCCTTAACAGCCTTCACGCGTCGATAGACCGTGCCGCACACATGGTTGACCAGCTTTTATCATTTTCCCGGATGCAAAGCCGTGACCTTGAATTTGAAGATATAGATATTTCGGTGATGACGCAGGATATTTTAAAAGAGCTTTCGCCGCTGGCGGTCGCCAAAAAACAGGAATGCGAAGCCGATATCGTACCTGCCATACATGTCACAGGCAATAAAGACGCCCTGGCAATTATGGTTCGCAACCTTATCGATAACGCTATTAAATACACACCGGAAAAAGGTCAGATAACGGTAAGCCTGGAAAAGGACGGTGTCTTGACCGTCACCGATACCGGCCCGGGTATTCCCGACAGCGAAAAAGACAAGGTTCTCGAGCGTTTTTCACGCGGCAATACGAAATCAGAAGGCAGCGGCCTTGGGCTCGCAATGGTCAAATGGGCCTGCGACCTGCATGACGCAAAACTGTCCTTAACCGATAACCGGCCCAAAGGCCTGATTGTAGCCATCAAGATGGCGGTTCTGTCATGAGATGGATTTTAATTGCCGCAGCAATCCTGGGCGCTTCATCAATAATGATCGGCGCGGCGCAAAAGCATATTACAGGCATTTCAGAAGCCGCGGGCACCTATGAAATTCTGCAAACCGGCCTGCGTTACCATCAGATACACACTGTTGTACTGCTGGCGCTCGGGCTATACGGCCTGTCGCAGGATCACAATAAACAGCTTGCCGTTTCCGCCCTATTGTTTATCGCGGGCATTTTTCTTTTCAGTGGCGGACTATATACCGCCGTCATACTCGATATGCCCCGGCTCACACTTCTGACACCAATCGGCGGCATCTGTTTCATTACAGGCTGGCTGTCACTGGCATTTATCAGGACAATAAAAGCAAACGAAACATAAAAAGAAAGCATATCAGGGCCGCGGCCCGCATCCGTATTGCAGCACCATTTTTCCTGAACAATGTCAGATAATCAGATTGCCGTTGCCGAGCATTGTCGCCGCGTTGGAAATATCGACGGAGTCGGTGAAGGACACGATCTGCTGCGCGGCGCCGAATGTGCCGGAGCCGGTCGTATCGACGCGCAGGCCGTTGCCGACCGTAATTTCGACATACTGGCCGATATTCCCGGCATTGACGCCGAGCCCGGAAAGAATGTCAGAGATATCGAGCATATCATTTTCGGTCTGGCTGAAATCGCGAATGCTATCGATATCGTTAAAGGCGCTGGCTGCTTCGAAAAGGAACGTGTCGGCACCGCCGCCGCCATATAGTGTGTCCTGCCCGTCCCCGCCGGCGATAATGTCATCGCCGAGGGTTCCACTGACGCTGACAACGGCGACATTGGCGTACGGCCCGAGGCCGACATAACCGCCGCCCGTATCCGCCCCGGACATCAATACATCCATGACCTGCCCGCCGCCGCGTTCGAAGAAGATGGCTTCGAGCGTATAGGTTCCGGCGGCAAGCGCCTGCCCTGCGCTGGTGACGGTGGCAGGCCCATGCAACCCGTCATTATTGACGATTTCAACACCATCCAGGAAAAGCTTGCTGCCGTCATCCGAGCGTGTCTGGAACGTATATGTTCCGCCTGTCGTGATCGTCAGGGTCGTTTCAAATTTGAGGGCAAAATTATCGCCGGTATCGAAAGTCGCGGGGTCAAGATCCTGAGTGATCCCGGTGCCGGTCACCGTATTGCTGTTATCCCGGCCGCCATTCAGGGTAAACCCGGCCGTGGCAAGATTGCTAGGCGCAGTACCTAAATCGTAATATTCGTAACTCCATCCCTGCTGGGTCACAGCGAAGCCGTACACGAAATCACCGTCGAGGATATCATCGCCATCGCCGCCATTAATCGTATCGCTGCCGAGCCCGCCCTGGATGCTGTCGTTATCGGCATTGCCATTCAGGGTATCACTGCCGCCGCCGCCGGTTATGGTATCGTTCCCGGCATCGCCGTTGACGATGTTATCGCCTTCGCCGGTATCAATAACATCGTTACCTGTGCCGCCGCTGATCGTGTCATTCCCGGCACCGCCATAGATCGTATCGTTATCGCCTTCGCCGAATATATTGTCCCCGGCATCGCCGGCATAAATCGTATCATCCCCCGCACCACCATAAAGATCGCTGGTTGATTGAACCGGTGCGGGAACGGGCGGGACGAGGATCAGGCTGCCTTCCCATTCAATCACCGAGTCCTGCGCTGTGCCGCCGCCCTGATCGTTCCAGCCGCCGCCATTATTCATTTCGAGTGCATCTTCATCACCCGAGTTATTCGGTTCGCCGCCGTTCCAATTCTCGTAATAGCCGCCCACCGTGGTTCCTGCTGCCAACCCTTGCCAGAATTGCTGGCCGTCATCAGGACCGCCAACCCAGCGCCATTCGCCTTCAACGGCAGAGTCAGAGCCGCCGATCCAGCTGTCTGCCGTAACCAGACCGGTCACGAATGTATTCTCAGCAGCCGAGGTTATAACAGCCAGATGCCCGCCAACGCCGTTGATTAATGTCGTCTGCGCATTGGTCAGCGCCTGGTTCCAGGTCAGGTTCGTGGTCACCTGCATGTAGAAATTCCCGTTGGCGCTGTTGTAGACCACGCCGGGATTATCGGCGAGAATTTGCGTGACCTGGTCGGCGATGCTCAGGCCGCTGCCGAGGAAGCGGGCATCCAGGATATCGTTCCCGTTGCCGCCATTCATCGTGTTGGCGCCTTCGTCATCCTGCAGGATATCGTTCCCATTGCCCCCGGTCAGGATGTCGTCACCCGCACCGCCAACCAGTGTGTTCGGATCCGGGTCGGCATTCCCGTTATCGTAAATCAGGATATTGCGGAACCATGAGTCGGCATAGACCCCGGCGTCATCATCATTGATGAAATGGAAGTAAGAAAAGCTGCCGGTGAAATAGGTGCCGACATCAATAGTGTAATGCACCCAGTCGCCGCTGTAATCATATTCGAAGGTACCGATCGGCGCCGCGTAGCTTATCCCGTTCGTCTGCGAACCGCCGAGGAAAAAGTGGCGGGAGTCGTTCGCATAGTTATCGTCCGTTTCAAAACCGATGGAGACGATTTCAGGCATCAACTCGCTTTTGAAATCAAATTCAAGGACCGTATCCGCCGTGACATCATAATTCAGCGCGATCTTTTTCCAAAGATTACCCTGCAACGAAAAGCCTTCGCCGCCTTCGATCAGGGTTATGGTGCCTGATCCGTCCTGGCCGCCGGAATAAGAACTGAAAACGCCGCCGTTCGGGAAAGTCGGATGCACATCCTTGATGACGCCGCCGGCATTGATCGTGTCGTTTCCTGCGCCGCCGATCAGGATATCGCTGCCCAGACCGCCATTAATCAGGTCATCCCCGTCATTGCCGTACAGGATATCGTCATCGGCCCCGCCATTGAGCGTATCGGCCGCACCGTCATCAGAGAACAGTGCCGCATCCCATTCGATCACATAGCCGTGATTTTCGGTGACGGCACGATCTTCCCATGTGCCGCCCGCATTCATAACGGCAATATTGATCGTATTATCCCCGTCCGGGTTCGCACCGTTCCAGTTCGTATAAGCCCCGTTTACAGCCGTGCCGCCCTGCGAAATATACAGGCCTCTTTCCTGCCCTGCGCCCCAGCGCCATTCGCCTTCGACATCGCTATCGGTCAAACCGAGCCATATTTCAGCGCCGCCAGTCAGGCCGGAGACAAAATCATTTTCAGTCTGGGAGCTGATTGTGACGATATGTCCCGTCACCCCGTTCAGATCGAGCTGCGCGGATGTATAGGCGCTGTTATAGCCGACAGCCGTATTGACATACTGGTAAAAGCTACCGGTCTGCTGGTTGTAAACGATGCCGGGATTGGCCGACAGGATCGCGGAGATATCATAGATGTCCAGCCCGTGTCCCTGCATGATATCGGCCCCGGTGCCGCCCCATACAGAATCGCTTCCGGCGCCGCCGGATAAATGGTCGTTACCGCTATCCCCGTTGATAAGATCATTTCCGTCATCACCGGTGATGACGTCATTGCCTGCGCCGCCGCCAAGATCGTCATCCGCTTCGTTCCCGTAGATGACATCGTCATCATCGCCGCCTTCAATCGCATCGCTACCAAGGCCGCCGGTGATGTAATCACTGCCCGCTTCGCCGAAAATCTGGTCGTCCCCACCAGCACCATGGACCGTATCGTTATCCGCTCCGGCATAAACAACATCCGCACCATTACCGCCGAGAATCGTATCATTCCCGGCATCACCATACATGGTATTGCTGCCGGACTGGCCGATCAGCCTGTCATCGCCCGCACCGCCGATCAGGATGTCATCGCCCGTCCCGGCCATTAGGATATCATTGCCGTTGCCGCCATTCAGGAGATCGTTCCCGGCACCACCGATCAGTGTATCGATATCATCCTGGCCGAACAGCAGATCATCGCCATCATTCCCGAAGATACGGTCGTTCCCGGCACCGCCGAGAATAATATCATTACCGCTCTGCCCATAGAGCGTGTCATTCCCGTCGCCGCCATTAATGGCATCATCTTCATCACCTGTATAGACGTAGTCGTTGCCTGCCCCGCCATCAATCACATCCTGGTTTACCGTACCGGTAAAGCTTTCATCAGCCCCCGTTCCTGCAGGCTGGGTCACCGCGCCGAGATCACCCGGCGACGGGTCAACCGTGCCGAACAAATGATCGTGGCTTGCTATACTGCTGACGCTTACGGTCTGGCCGCGGTTGAGCGTATTATCCGGCAGGACGACGACGGGATCCAAGGACTGGCCGTTGATATGAATGTTTTCGATGGTGACGATATCGCCGCCATCGCCCGATGTATTTCTAAACCGGAAGGAAAGAGAGCTGGGATAATTGCCCGTATAATCCAGGGTGAACATCAGCAGGTCCGAGCCCACGCCGGTCACAGCGGTAATCGCAGATGATGATGTCACCAACGTCCCGCCGACAATGATATCCAGCATCGGCGCATTACCTGCCGCCGTATTTACGCTTGCCGTCAATGTCAGTGTAAATTTCGCCACCGATCAAACGCCCTTTTCCGTATAAAAATATTTTTTTACAAAGACTTACCCTATTCTCAGGATAACGCAGTTCTATTACAAAAGTACTAATATGAGGGGGAATTCCACCTTAAGTTTTAAATTTTATCCTTTAAATTCAAATAGATAAAATTCCCACGCCCCGCAGATTTTCTTGCCAAGCCCTGTTTTCTATGGAATAGTGCCCCATATTTTCAGAAGTTAAGATCAGTACGATCATAACCTTGGGAGAGGCTATCGCGATGTCCGGATCACAGAAAAAAAGCAAAAAAGCCATGAACACCCGATTTTTAATGACCGCAGCCCTTTGCCTTTGTTTTACCGCCGCCGATGCACAGGCGCAGGACTGGTGGCAAAAAGCCAAAAGCGTGATGCAGTCCGATACCGGCAGCAAGGTCATGAAAACCATCGAGCAGACCACCGGCCAGAATTCAGCAACCGTTACCAATGCCGCGCAAAGCGAGCTCAACGCCGGCCTGCGCGAAGCCCTGCGGGTTGGGGCGGAGAAGGTCGTCGGCCAGCTCGGCAAGCCTGACGGGTTCAATGCCGATCCCTCCATTCATATTCCTTTGCCCGGTACGCTTGCGCGGGTTGACGCGGCGCTGTCTTCCGTTGGAATGGGCGGTATGACCGATGATCTGGAGCTAAAGCTTAACCGCGCCGCCGAAGCGGCCACACCGAAAGCCAGGGAGCTGTTCATCAACGCGATCAGCCAGATGACGATCGATGATGCCAAGGCGATCATGAACGGGCCGCAGGATGCCGCGACACAATATTTACGCCGGACGATGGGGCCGGAACTCGGCCAGGAAATGACGCCACTGGTGCAGCAGGCGCTGGCCAGTGCCGGGGCCGTGCAGGCCTATGACAACGTCATGGGGCAATACGGCCAGATCCCGTTCATGCCGGACGTCAAAGCCAATCTGAATGATTACGTCGTCGGCAAAGCCATGGACGGTATCTTCCATTATATCGGGCAGGAAGAGGCGGCAATCCGAACGAATCCCGCCGCCCGCACGACGGACCTGCTGCAAAAGGTTTTTGCCGGGCAGTAAACTCCCGTTACGCCGCCTGCCGCCGGGTTACAAAGTCCTGCACGGCAGTGTAGTCGGTTTTCCCGCTGCCCAGCACCGGCATCTTATCGGTCATGATGATGGTCTTGGGCACGGCAAGTTCGGTGATCCCGTTTTCAGACGCGTAGGCAGATAGCGCGTCTTTGGCAGCGCCCTGTGCGGTGGTGACAAGGATCAGCTGCTCGCCCTTACGGGCATCGGGGATCGCGATCACGGCGTGGGACTCATCCGGATAAACGGCCTGCACCATCGCTTCGACACTGGTCAGCGAGACCATTTCCCCGGCGATTTTTGCAAAGCGCTTGGCCCGGCCAAGGATGGTGACAAACCCGGAATCATTGATATCGACGATATCCCCGGTATCGTACCAGCCGTCTTCCGGCGGCTCCAATACGCCTGGATTGTCGGCCTTATAATAGCCCAGCATCACATTCGGACCTTTGACGAACAGACGCCCGCCCTGATCGACTCCCGGCACGGACTCTAACCTGTAGGCAACGCCCGGCAGCAAGCGTCCGACACTGCCTGCCTGCATATGCATCGGCGAGTTCAGCGCCAGGGCCGGGGCCGTTTCGGTCGCGCCGTAACCTTCGAGCACGCGCACACCGAAGCGGTCCATATAAATCTGGCGGGTTTCGTTTTTGACTTTCTCCGCGCCTGCGAAAATATAGCGCATCCGGTAAAAGTCGTAAGGGTCTGCCATGCGGGCATAGCCGGATAAAAACGTATCGGTACCGAACATGATGGTCGCGTTCGATGAATAAACCAGTTCCGGCACGATCCGGTAATGCAGCGGGCTGGGGTATAAGAATGTTTTCACCCCGGACAGGACAGGCAGTAACGTCCCGCCCGTCAGGCCGAACGAGTGGAACATCGGCAGGCAGTTAAAGACGATATCCTGCCGGTTGAAATCAACGCGGGAAGAAAGCTGGACGATATTGCTCATGATATTGCCATGGCTCAGCACCACGCCTTTGGGCAGGCCTTCGGAGCCGGAGGTAAACAGCACCAGCGCCGGATCGGACGGCTTGATCTTCAGCCCCGCGTGGAGTGCGCCTGCGGGGGCGAGAAGGCCAAAAAATTTATCCGCGATCCCGACCTGCTTTTTAATATCCTCAAGATAAATAATTTCGGCACAGTTTTTGAGATCGTCAATCACATCACCCAGCCGCCCCAGTTCGATAAAGCGGCGCGAGGTCAGCACGGTTTTGATCTGCGCCGTCTGGCAGGCCGAGCGCAAGGCCTGTACCCCGGCGGAAAAATTCAGCATAGCCGGGACGCGGCCATAAGCCTGCAACCCGAAAAACGCCACCAGCGCCCCGGCGGAGTTCGGCAGCAATACGCCGACATTTTCACCCTGTTCCGTGAAGGCGGCACATTTGCGGCCCAGCACCATCGAGCCCTGCACAAGCTTTTTGAATTTCAGCGGTTTGCGTTCGATATCTTCGGCAATCACGGCATCATCACCGTTAACGTAGCGGGCTTTGAGCAGCGCCTGGAATAAAGTCTGCTCACGGTCGCCGGTTAAGAACATCATTTCTTCCATCAGGTCATAGAGCTGACGCCCGGCGGCGGCGCGGCGTTTGCGGCCCCGCAGGTTTTCATCAAGCTTGAACTGCCGCGGTTCCAAAATCGTGATGGTAATTTTGGGAAAGCTTTTGAGCGGCACTTTGCCTTTGAGACGGGCAAAGGGCGTATGCTGCACCCCGTCAAGGCGGACGGGAAGGATCATCGCCCCGGCCTTATCGGCGATCATGCCGGGACCGTCATAAACTTTCATCAGCGCCCCGGTTTCGGTCAGGCGGCCTTCGGGAAAGATCACGACATGGCGGTCTTCTTCGACTTTGCGGATCAGCGCTTTCATCGAGAACGGGTTGGTCGGGTCGAGCGGGAAAGCGTCCACCAGCTTTAAGAACGGCTTGACCCAGAACCACTGCGCAACGAAGCTATTGACCGCGAACATCGGGCGGCCCGGCAGGAACGCCGCCAGCAGCGGCGGGTCGAGCAGGGAAACATGGTTGCCGACGATCACCGCGCGCGGCCCTGCTTTTTCAATATTTTCAAGGCCGCGAATCTCAACCTTGTACAGGATTTTAAACAATCCCTGTAGCAGACTTTTGAATAAATAGTCCGGCAGCAGCATGCAGATATAAAGCGCGACAAACGCATTGGCGAGCGCGAAGATGAAGAACAGTCCGCGCACCTCGACCCCCAGCGCAATCAGCACTGCGCAGGTTACGGCAGAAATCACACCAAACAGCGCATTGATAATCGCGTTTCCGGCAATAACCCGGGCGCGGTGATCTTCGGGGGTGCGGTCCTGCACGATCGCATTCAGCGGCACGACGAACAGCCCGCCGCAGACCGCGATCAGGAAAATATCGATCATCACCCGCGCACTCAACGCACCCGGCACACCGCCGGAAGCGAAAAACAGATCGATGGAAAACAGCGTAATCCCCAGCGCCGCCAGCGGGGCATAAACCGCTTCGACCCGGCCTTTGAGCAGGCGGTTATTCAACAGCCCGCCAAGCGCGATACCGATGGAAAACAGAACGAGCAGCGCAGTTAAGCTGCGTTCCCCCGCACCGAGCGTTTCATGGACGAAGTTCGGCAACTGCGCCATGAACATACCGCCCATGAACCAGAACCACGCGACACCGAAAATCGCGAGAACTACGCCGCGCTCGCGCTGTAACGTGTACGATAAAATCGCCATCGTTTCGGTCAGCGGATTCAGGTCGATTTTACCGTCCGGGTCTTTGGGCGGCGCGGGCGGGATAAAACGGCTCGCGGCATACCCTGCCCCGGCACAGGCCAGCAGTAAAATACCGATCATGATTTTGCCGCCGCCGAGCGTCACCAGACCCGTCCCGGCAATCGTGCCAATCAAAATCGCCAGAAACGTCCCGGTATTCAGCAGCGCGTTCCCGCCGATCAGCTCGTTCCGTTCAAGATGCTGCGGCAGGATGGAATATTTGCTCGGCCCGAAAAAGGCGGACTGCGTCCCCAGCGCGAACAGCGTGATAAAGGCAAAGATCACCGAACCGCTGAACAGCGCGATAATCCCCATCACGGCAATCCCGATCTCAGCCAGCTTGATCGTGCGGATGACCCGGCGCTTATCGAATTTGTCAGCAAGCTGCCCGCCCATCGCCGAGAACAGCACGAACGGCAGGATAAAAAGCCCTGCCGCGATGGTAGTCAGCATTTTGGCGTTATCGCCCGCCTGCATCGCCGTACCAAACAGCAGCAACACCACCAGCGCGTTTTTAAAAATATTATCATTGAGCGCCCCCAAAAACTGCGTCACAAAAAGCGGCGCGAAGCGGCGGTCTTTGAGGAGGGCGAATTGGTTATGCGGGCTCATTTTTGAAACACTCCTTGGTTCAGAAAAACTAAAATCTGTTCATGCACGGCAGGCATCCATCCCATAAAGCCGTGCAGGGCCGGCAGGGTGATATGGTCTTTCATGCCTTCTAATTTTGAGCTACTGACGCTAACGCATCCGTCATTTTGTTCTTTGATACAAAACAGGCCGAGCGGGTAAGCCCAGCCGGACGAACCGGCAATAATGCCGAGATCGTACCAGGGCTGGAGCCGGTTTTCTTTGCGTACAGGGGTTGTCAGTTCCTGCCCCGCCGGACCGAATACATATTTATAGAGCGGGTTTTTGTGAAGAAAATCCGCAACTTCACTACCGCCGTGCGGCGTACCCAGCATGACGACACGGCCCATTTTTTCGGACGGTATCCTGTCACGGCAGCGGTCAAGATATGTTCCGGTCACAAGACCGCCGAGAGAATGCGCGGCAAAATGCACTTTATCGGATCGTTCCCAGACATGATGCTCTCGCAGTTTTTCATCGAGCCAGTCCGCAAGGCTTTTGATATCGTGATGGCGGGACGGGTAGGACAGATTCAGGGTTTGATAGCCAGCCCGCTTCAGGGCACGTTCGACAAGAACCATATTCCAAAGCGAATGGCCAATCCCGTGCAGCAAAATCACCGTTTCATTCTTCATGCGCGAACATCCCGTTTTGCAGGAAGGATAAGACCTGTTTATGAACAACCGGTTTATCCATGATGAAAGTGTGTGTGCCGTTGACGGTGATGTGATCTTTCATGCCCGCAAGTTTGGTGTTTTCAACCGAGACGCGGCCATCGCCGGGGCCGGGTATGACGAAGGCGGCAACGATATACGGCCATTCCTTAGTCCCGGCGATGATGCCGAGATCGTAATAGATATCGCTTTTGTTTGCGGCCTGCGCCGCGGTGGTCAGTTCATCCCCTGCCGGGCCATAATACCAGTCATAAGGCGGCAGGCCGTGCAATGTATCGGCGACTTCGCTGCCGCCATTAGGCGGCGCCAGCATCACCACGCGGCCGATTTTTTCAGGCGGCAAGGCGGCCTTAAACCTGTCGAGATAGCGCCGTGCGACCAGACCGCCCATTGAATGCGTGATGAAATGCACTTTGCCGGGGCCCTGCCAGAATGCCTCGGTCAGATATTGATCCCGCAGCACCGCGGCAAGGCCATCGAGATTATAATCGGTCGAGGGGTACGTGATGGCGATGGTCTTATAGCCCTGCGCCTGCAGCGCGTCTTCGAGCGGTTTCATGCTGTGCGCCGATTTGGCGATCCCGTGCAACAGGACGACGCGGTCAGGCGCATGATCCTGCGCATGAGCGGGCGGCGCATATATCATGAGGCAAAAGATGCAGAGCAGCGCGCGCATCATTACGGCGTGCTCCCGTCTTGCTCATCGTCTTCCGGATGTGTACGCAAATACTCTTCCAGCGTTTGATCTTCGACATAGATCCCCCGGACGGCGACGCTGTTATCCTCGTGCGCCATAATCTCCATATAAAAGGGCAGCTCAGCCTTGCGGAACAGGCGATCGATCTGTTTCGCTTTTTCTTCGGGAATAAAATACTTCTCCGAAGATTCCGTGGGGTTCAGGCTGTAATTCCGGCCATGTTTTTGTACTTTGATGACCGAAGCGCAGCTTGCCTGCACCGCCTGCCTGCATTGGGTTGGGATCGCGGCCGGGTTACGGAAGGTCTCATCGGCCTGGGTCAGGCACATGCAATACGGGCCTTTGCCTTTCACATCGCGCGTTTCGCCCATATTCCAGTCATAGCGAAAACGTAAGTAATGACCGTACAGAAGGTCCCGCGGATCATAGCCCGTCATACGGATCTGCCAGACCTGCTGGCCGTGATCGCGTTTCATGGCTGTCTTGGCCCACATGCCGCCAAGCACCAGCATCGGCAGGACTAGAACAAAAATGGAGAGCACAGTTTTCTTTATATCTGTCATGATATATGTCATGGAACACACCCTTTCTTATGATTGTTTTCCGGCGTTAATGATCTGCTCGCGGACTTTCAGCGAGCCTTTGAGGATCGCCAGCGTTAAAAGACCGCTGAAGATCAGGCCGAAGCCGGTCAGCATCAGGCCGCCAAACAGTTCAAAATAGATCACGATGATCCTTAAGGTCACCAGCGTCACCGCCGCGTTAATCAGCTGGGTATAATTCATCCGCGCCCCGATCCAGCCGGCAAACGCCCAGTAGGCACAGAAATGAAGGGCTGCAACGAAGTCCGCTTCCCTCGCAAGGATGATAAAGGGCAGGGTCGCGGAAATCATCGAACCGATGGCGAATACGATCCCGGTACGGTCGATAATTTTCTTTCCCTGCCGCGTTTTCAGCCATTCAAAGCCATAGACCGCCAGGGGTGCCGAAACGATGACCGCCAGCATCATCAGGTAATTCATCAGGTAACGGTCGCCTTCATTGAGCGTCCTGACCAGATCCCTGCTTAAATCGCTATACCAGTAAAAGCTGCCGCAGGTGGCTTCGACCGCGAAGATAATCATACTGACCCGGAATAATACCGGTGCCCATTCAGCACGGTATTTACGAACAATGTCCGCCGCGCTGGCGGCGATCATGACCAGCGGCACATAAAGCCCGGTCGCCAGCCATACCAGCAGTATCGGCAGGCTGTCCAGATCGTAGCGATCCGTGAAGTCATACAGAACGGCCGCCAGAGTCCCAAGGAAAGCAAGCACCCACGGCACAGCCGCCAGCGCACTATGGCCGAACACAAAAACGGCCGGCGTTGAAATCAGCATCCATAACGAGAGCGCGGCGGCGTAATTGCCGTGAAGCTGGTACACCTGCCCGATCAGTACGATCAGGGTCAAATTCAGCGCAAAGAACAGGACCGTCATCCCGTCCCGCCCGTATTTATTGTCCGCCCTTTTATTATTCACCTTGGCAAATTTCCACATAAAGGCTGCGACCGCCACGTTCAATATAAAGTGCGCACCGATTTTCACCTCACCCGGAATATGCATCCAGTTGGCCGCAATGATCGATAAGATCCCCAGCGCAATCGCCATTAACGCGATGCCGAACAGAGAACGCATCAGGCGCCTGCCGTTATGAGCTTTTTCGTATTCCAGAATACCGCAGAGCTGCGTACGGTCGATCAGGCCTGCTTTTTCCCAGCGCAGTAAACGCCGCCCGGTTCCTGACAAACAGGTCATCACACTGAGACTTTTCTGTTCTGCTTGCGTATGATCGCTCATGAGGATCTCCTTAAAATATATCCGCGGTTATTGTGCCACATTTGCCCGCGCTTCCAAACTCGCTAAAATTTCATATTTCATAAATATTATGAACATTGTTCAATTATTATCATGACATAATTCTATACATTGTTCAATAAAAAATTGAACAATGTTTATTTATGCCGTACCATGAAGAAGATAAGGAGAAACATCATGGCACGACGCAGCGATCATACGCGTGAAGAACTGGAAAAACTGATACTGGATGCCGCGTGGGCTATCATCGGCACAGACGGCTATAACGGCCTGACCGCGCGCGGCATTGCCAAGCATATCGGTTATACCCCCGGCACGATCTATAATCTGTTCGCTTCTATGGACGACTTATCGCTGCATATCAACGCGCGGACGCTGGATCTGCTGTATGATGTTCTGGCCGATCCGGCCTGTAACGACCCTAAAAAATCGCCTGCGCAAAATATGAAGCGGATGGCGCGGCATTATATCCGCTTTGCGCAGGAATACCGCCCCTACTGGCTGATGCTGTTTTCATACAGCCTGCCGGAGGGCCGCAGGGACGACCCATGGTACCAGCAAAAGATCGACCGGCTCTTCTCCCCGCTTGAAACCTTGCTTTGCCCGTATTTTTCTCCGCGTCAGGACGGCCAGAGACAAAAAACGGCGCGGCTTTTATGGGCGTCGGTACACGGGCTGTGTTTCCTGCAGGAAACCGGGAAAATCGCACTGGCCTACGGCAAAAAAAACGGCGGCAAGGCTGCCGCCGATTCCATGGCCGATATGCTGATCGACACGTTTTTAAACGGGATCAAGAGCCGGTAACGCGCCGCCGGTCTCAATCGACCGAATAACCGCCGGACATCCACTGGATGACCTGCTCTTTTTCCGAGACTTCCCGGTCTTTTTCTTCCCGGATGGTGGTCACATGATTGTGCCGGCACATCGCGAAATCGATCGCATCGCATAGAGATTCCGGTATGACGCTCATCATCGCCTTGCGAACGAAATCTTCGGCACCTTCGTCAACGATCTGCACGGCAAGGGCATGATCGTCGGTCCCGGTCAGGATGATGACGGGAATGTCATTCCTGATTTTCAGGAGCCGCTCATAGGTGTCGCGCCCTCCTCTGGTATCCGGTAATCCCAAATCCAGCAGGACGATATCGGCCCTGTTTTTATCGTTTTCCAAAAACTGCTGCGCCTGCCTCATGCTTTCAACATGATGGATGCGGCAAGGCTGCTTCATATGCTTACCCAATGTCCGCCGCACCATATAGCCGTCGGCTTCGCTATCCTCGATCAGCAGGATCGACAGGCATTGGTCTTCTGTTTGCGGTATACGCTTTGTTTCTGTTTCCGTTGTTTCCATGGCCATCATTTTCGCCTCCCTAAGCTTATTTTTGACTATCCATAAATAAATATACAAACTATTGGTGTCAGTCCTACGGACTGCCCCATACTCATATTGTGCGCTGAGGGGATTAAAAAATCCTATAAAAACAATAGGATAATTTAAAAATACCCTTATATTTTATGTAAAATTATATATGGTTCAGGTTGTATCTATCGCGGCCCGGACAGCTTGTTCGCGATATAATCCGCTGTAATTGCACGGGATTTTGTGTTTGTGCGGTGCCCCAGCCCCTTGACTTCCCTGACCTGCAAATCGGTTACATAGCTTTGCAGGGGCTTAACGGCCTTGTCCTCAAAGTCCTTCATAGAAAAGGATTTATCTTCGTTGCCATATATAAACAGCACGGGCGGCTGGGCGGTGAACCCTTTTGTATCCATGACAATCGTGCTATGCGCCACAGCGCATCCGACGGCTTCCTGCCGGGTACAGGCCGTGTAAAGCGCCACCGTGCCGCCCTGTGAGAAGCCCATCAAGGCAATATCCCGGTCCTCGATCCCGAGATCATCGCGCTTATCATCGATAAAACAGTTTAACCGTTCCGCCAGCGCCAGCAGCGCCTCGTTCATGCCTTCAAGCGAGTGGGTGATTTCAAACCATTCCCTCTGCTGTTCCGGGTTCAGTCCTTCCGGCGGGTTCCTGGCTTCTTCGGGCGGGGCTACGGTCAGGTCATCGCGCTGATCTTCCGGCGGCAAATCCATGAGTCCGGGGGCCTGCGGACACAGCACCAGCGCTTCCGGGATGCGCTCCAGCACAGCCTGCGCAACCTTATCCATATACCCGGCATTCACGCCATAGCCGTGCAACAGCACCACCAGCTTTTGGGCCGGACCCTGAAGCGGGCCATGGGCGATAAACTCGAATTCTTCTTTCAACATGCTTGCATCTTAGAAGGCTTCGCTTTACATCACAAGGGGAAGGTCATCCATGCATATATATAAGTCACCTGATATAGCCTTGGACAAAGCCCCGGTTCTGGTCATCGGCAATTTCGACGGCGTTCACCGCGGCCATTGCAAGCTGCTGGCGCGCGCCCGTGAGATTGCCGCCGAGCATCAGGCGCCGCTTGCCGTGCTGAGCTTCGAGCCGCACCCGCGCCACCTGTTCCGGCCGGACGATCCCCCTTTCCGCCTGACACCCGAGGCCCTGAAAGTGGCGCGCCTACAGGCGTGTGGCGTTGATCTGGCCGTTATCCTGCCGTTTGACTGGGACTTTGCCAGCCAGAGCGCGGAAGCGTTTATTCAGAACGTCCTGCAGGACGGGATCAAACCCATGCATATTGTCGTCGGCTATGATTTCGCCTTCGGCCAGCTGCGCAAAGGCACCCCCGATACGCTGCGGGATGCGGGATTTGCGGTCACGGTCATTGAGGAAATCGCCGACGAAGAGGGTGATAAGTTTTCTTCCAGCGCTATCCGGGCCTGTATCCGGCACGGCGAGATTGCCAAAGCCAATGCGCTGCTTGGCTGGGACTGGGAGATCCAGGGCACTGTGGTCAAAGGCGATCAGCGCGGGCGGGAGCTGGGTTACCCCACAGCAAATGTCCCGCTTGGCGAGACAATCCATCCCGGCTATGGCGTTTATGCCTGCCTTGTCAGAATTGAGGGCGAAGAGACATGGCGCGCGGCTGCCACCAATATCGGCATCCGTCCGATGTTCGAGTTGCCGGTCGGGCAGGTCGAAGCGCACATCCTTGATTTTGATCGCGATATCTACGGCAAAACCCTGCATATCCGCCCGGTTAAACGGCTGCGCGGGGAAGCCAAGTTCGACAGCCTCGATGCGCTGATCGCGCAGATTGAAAAAGACTGCGATGAAACGAGGAATATCCTGAGAGATCATATATGATCGCCATTCTCCTCGAAAACCTGATCCCGCTCTATATCCTGATCGGCCTTGGCTATATCGCCGGACGGTGGCTGGATGTCAATCTGCATTCGATGGCTATTATCGCGATTTATATCCTGGCCCCGATCGTCAATTTCGGGGCGATGGCGCGGCTGCCGTTCGATCTGCATTTCATTGCCCTGCCGGTGATGGCTTACCTGATTTCCACGATCACCGGCCTTATCATGTATAAAACCGCACGGCATGCCTGGCAAAACAACACGGCAAACCTGATCGCCATGGGCAGCGTGACCGGCAATACGGGATATTTCGGCCTGCCACTGGTGCTGGCCTTATTCGGTCCGGAATGGGTCGGGCTGTATCTGTTTATGAATCTGGGCGCGTTTATCAATGAAGTCAGTCTTGGTTATTATTTTGGTGCGCGCGGCAATGCCGTTGCCAAAGATGCCATCCTTAAAGTGATTAAACTGCCGGTCCTGCACGCCGTCTGGCTGGGGCTGCTTTTCAACCTGCTGCATATTGAGCTGCCCGGCGTCTTTTACCGTTACTGGGATTACGCTACCGGGGCGTGGGTTATTATCGGGATGATGCTGATCGGGGTGGCGCTGGGCAAATTACCGCGGCTGGAATTTGACGGGCGACTGATGGCATGGATGTTTACACCGAAATTTATCCTGTGGCCTCTGGGCGGCTGGATCTTCGTCCTGTTGGATATGATGGTCTTTCACTCTTTCGAGCCGCTGATTTATAAACTTGTGCTGATTTTCACAAGCGTGCCGCTGGCCGGGAATATCGTTGCCTTTGCTGCCACGCTGAGGCTGCACCCGGAGCGGGCGGCCACCGCAGTTCTGGCCAGCACGGTGCTCGCCATCGCTGTGGTTCCGGGCAATCTGATGCTGTTTGATCTGTTCAGATCGATTTTTCTTGCACAAAAATAAAATTATGTATAATATTACTTTCATTGGCCAATCTTGTTCTCATACAACGGTTATTAGAGGAGAATTGGAATGGCTGAGGGACTGAACACAAAGACAGGTGATGACGCGCAGGACACCGTTCTGTCGCTTAAATCCGACAAATGGGGCTTTTTAGGCCCGACTTTCAAAACACAGATTCCGGCAAAAGCCGTGGGCAATGATTTGTTCCTGATCGATAAAGGCGACTGGGAAGCTACATTAAGCCCGGTTTTCGAACGCCTGAACGCCGAAATGTTCAGCGGCAAACGGGAAAACCGTGAATACAGGGCGATTACCAGCGGCTATATGGCGATGAGCAGTGCCGAGAAAAAGGGCTTTCACGGCCTGATGCAGGCTTTTTCAGCCGCGAAAAACCCGGCGGAGCTGTCAAGCTACCCGGAAACGGTTGGCAACGACCCGCACCGCAATCCACATCTTTCCCGGCTGGAAGCTTTTGTCGACGCCTTTAACGGCCCGGCGCAAAGCGTTCTGGTTGACCGGGCGCAGCTGCAGGGGCTGGCTAACGCGGCCCGCGCGGCACTTGAATATGCCACCGAGCAAAATGTCACCGACTCAGCTCGTGATTATTACGACTCTTACAAAGCGCAGAAGCATATCAGCTATCATAACGGCCTGATTAAAGCTCTGTAGGTTACAGGACCCCCGGCCTCTAATTTTCCTTGATTTTAAAGGGCGCTGCGGCAATAGTGCCCTTTATGAGCAATGACGATCAAAAAGACGACCTGTACAAGGAAACGGTGTTCCTGCCGAAAACGGATTTCCCGATGCGCGGCGAGTTGCCCAAGCGCGAACCGGATATCCTGAAGCGCTGGCAGGATATGGATTTATACGGCAAGCTGCGCGAAGCCAGCAAGGACAAGCCGAAATGGATTTTGCATGACGGCCCGCCTTATGCGAACGGGCATATCCATATGGGTCATGCCATGAATAAAATCCTCAAAGACGTCGTCAATAAAAGCTGGCAGATGATGGGCTATAACGCGCCTTACGTGCCGGGCTGGGATTGTCACGGCCTGCCGATCGAATGGAAGGTCGAAGAAAAATACCGCGCCGAAGGGCAGGATAAGGACGAGGTCGATCCGCTCGATTTCCGCGCCGAGTGCCGGGATTTTGCGCAAAACTGGGTCGATACGCAGTCCGGCGAGTTCCAGCGCCTTGGCGTGACCGGGGACTGGCAAACGCCATATCTGACGATGACCAATACCGCAGAAGGCCGGATCGTGCGCGAGATCCACAAATTCACGCAAAACGGCCTGCTCTATCGCGGTGCCAAGCCGGTCATGTGGTCGGTGGTCGAACAGACCGCGCTGGCCGAAGCGGAAGTGGAATATAAAGAACATAAATCGATTACCATCTGGATTAAGTTCCCGATCACAACGCCCGCCAAAGACTCCTGCAAGGATGCGTCTATCGTCATCTGGACGACCACGCCCTGGACGATGCCGTCCAACCGGGCGGTCGCTTACGGGCCGGACATGGAATACGCGCTATACCGGGTTGACAGTATCGCCGAAGACAGCCGCGCCAAGGTCGGTGAGAAACTCCTGCTGGCAACGGCGCTTGCAGATGATGTGAAAGATAAAGCGAAAATTGAAAGCTGGACGCAGCTTGAAACGTTCAAAGGCGGCGATCTGGCCGGGACGATTTGCGCGCACCCGCTGCGCGAACACGGCTATACGTTCGATGTCCCTGCCCTGTCCGCCGATTTTGTCACCGAAGATGCCGGGACCGGGTTTGTGCATATCGCGCCGAGTCACGGGGCGGACGACTTTTTCCTCGGGCAGGCGAACGGGCTTGAGATCACCGATAACGTCACCGATGACGGCAAGTTCCGCGAGCATGTGCCGCTGTTCGCCGGGATGGAAGTTTATACGCAGCAGGGCGAAATGGGCGGCGGGAATTTTGCCGTCCTGAAAGCGATGGATGAGGCCGGGGCGCTGCTGGCCAAGGGCAGCCTGCGCCACGAATATCCGCATTCATGGCGCTCCAAAGCGCCGCTGATTTTCCGCACGACGCCGCAATGGTTTATTGGGATGGACGATGAGCATCAATTGCGGGAAAAAGCCCTCAAGGCGATCAACGAAACCAACTGGGTGCCCGGCAAAGGTGAAGCGCGTATTCGCGCGATGATCGAAAACCGCCCGGACTGGTGTATTTCGCGCCAGCGCGCCTGGGGCGTACCGATTGCGCTGTTCGTCGATAAGAAAAGCGGTGAGACGCTCAAAGATCCCGAAGTGCTGAACCGGATCGGCGATATCTTCGAAGCCGAGGGCGCGGATGCCTGGTGGGCGCGGCCGCCGGAAGATTTCCTTGGCAATTCCTATAGCGCGGATGATTACGAGCAGGTGTTCGATATCGTCGATGTCTGGTTTGAATCCGGATCGACCCATGCTTTCGTGCTGGGCGATACGCAGCGCTGGCCGGATTTTGAAGGCGTGGAAATGGCCGATCTGTACCTTGAAGGCTCGGACCAGCATCGCGGCTGGTTCCATTCTTCGCTGCTGGAAAGCTGCGGCACTAATGGCCGTGCGCCTTATAAAACGGTGCTGACCCACGGGTTCGTGCTGGATGAAAAAGGCTATAAAATGTCCAAGTCACAGGGCAACGTTATCGACCCGCTGGAGATGATGCAGCAATATGGCGCGGATATCCTGCGGCTGTGGACGATGACCTGCGATTACGCCGAAGATATCCGGATCGGCAAGGACTCGCTGAAACAAACGGCTGATTTGTACCGCCGGGTGCGCAATACGCTGCGCTTCCTGCTCGGCGCGCTGGACGGCTATAGCAAGAGCGAAGCGGTGGACCTTGATGATGTTAAAGCGCTGCCGGAGCTGGAGCAGCTCGTGCTGCACCGCCTGTATGAAATGGACCGGGCGATCCGCGGGCATATCAAGTCCTATGAGTTCGGCAAGCTGGCCAAGCTGCTGCATGATTTTTGTAACGAGGATCTCTCGGCGTTTTATTTTGATATCCGCAAGGACCGCCTGTATTGCGACCGCCCGGACAGTTTCGAGCGCCGCGCGACCCGTACGGTGCTGGCGGAAATCTTCAGTTGTTTGAGCAGCTGGCTTGCCCCGCTGCTGGCCTTCACCGCCGAAGAAGCCTGGAGCTTCCGCCCGGACGGGGTGTTTGAAGACGCGGAGAGTGTGCATTTGCGGGAGTTCCCAAATGTGCCGGAAGCGTGGGAGAATAAGGCGCTGGCGGAGAAGTGGAAAAAAATATATCTATATAGGACTTACGTATACGAACAGCTCGAAAATATGCGTAAGGATCAAAAGATAAGATCTTCATTAGAAGCGAAAATTTTTGCTTACATGAGCGAAAATAACAAACAAACTCTTGAAGGCATAGATTGGGCTGAGATTTGTATTGTTTCGGCTTTTGAAATCTCCGAAGACACAGTTGATTCTGATATCACTTGGATGACTGAAACAGCTCCCGGCGATAAATGCACCCGCTGCTGGAAAGTGCTGCCGGAAGTCGGGACGCAGATGGACGGGGTTTGCAATCGCTGCGCCGATGCGGTGGAGTGGCATCAGAAGAATAAGAAAGCGGCTTGAAATTTTACCTGCCCCGTCATCCCGAACGTATGTGAGGGATCTTCGGCATAAGACAGCGGGTAAGATCCCTCGGCGGCGCTCGGGATGACAAGATTAGGGTTTTTAACTTTATGAATAAAATCGCACTGATAACCGGGCTGACGATCCTGGTCCTCGACCAGATCACCAAGATGCTGGTCCTGCATTTTCTGGCGGGATCAGGGATTGCTTTGCTGCCGTTTTTCAACCTGGTGCTGGTCTGGAATAAAGGAGTCAGTTTCGGGATGTTCGGCGGACTGGGCGATATCGGGCCGCTGGTGCTGACGATTACATCGCTCTTGATTACCGGCGGTCTGGTTGCCTGGCTGACGCGGGTGAGCGATAAAATCATGGCTACGGCGATCTGCGCGATTATCGCGGGGGCGATCGGGAACATTATCGACCGGGTCCGGTTCGGCGCAGTGGTCGATTTCCTGGATTTCCATGCGTTCGGCTGGCATTACCCGGCCTTTAACGTGGCAGATTCGGCGATTGTTTTGGGCATTGCCTTCATCCTTTTCGATAGTATATTCTTGGAACCCAAGCGTAACGCCCGTGAGGATGCGGGGAATAACAAGGAAACCGAACCGTCATGAAACATCTTGGCACCTTTGCGATGATCTGTGCTGTCCTGCTGACCTTAACCGGCTGCGAAGGGACGAAAGAGCAGTTGGGATTAACCCGTAAGGTGCCGGACGAGTTTGCCGTGTTAAAACGCGCGCCGCTGGAAATGCCGCCGGATTATTCGCTGCGCCCGCCGGAACCCGGCGCGCCGCGCCCGCAGGAAGCCGAGCCGGAAAAGCAGGCTGAAGCCGTGATCTTTGGCGGGGAGAAAAGCTCTTCTGTTACCGCGGATAGCGCCGAAGCGGCGCTGCTGCAGCAGGCCGGGGCTGACGCCGCCCGGCCGGATATCCGCCGCGTCGTCGATCAGGAAACGGCCAAAATCGCGCCAAAAGAAGTCCCGGTCGCCGAAAAACTTCTGGGGATCGGCAGTGGCAAGGGTGATGAGCCCGCCGCCAGTGTCGTTGACGCCAAAGCCGAAGCCGAGCGGCTGAAAAAGAACGCAGAAGAAGGCAAGCCGGTAACCGAAGGCGAAACACCGAGCATCGAAGAGTAAGTCTTTTAAAACAGACTCTTGTAAAACAGACTCTTGCCCCGCCCCCCTGCCTGCACTACATTGTCGGTATGCGTTCTGTTATCCTGTCCATTGTGGTTTTTGTACTGTCCTTAAATCCCGCCTTCGCGCTGGATGAGGGCCGGAGCAAGACGTTTAATGCCGAAACATTCACGCTGGAAAACGGGATGCGGGCCGTGGTGATTCCCAATCACAGCGTCCCCGTTGTCACCCACATGGTCTGGTACGGGGTCGGGGCGATGGATGAAGCGCCGGGGCAATCCGGGATCGCGCATTTTGTCGAACACCTGATGTTTAAGGGCACCGAAAAAGTCCCGCCGGGTGAAATGTCCAAGCGGATCCGCGCGCTGGGTGGGAACGATAACGCCTTTACCGGGCAGGATATTACGGCTTATTACCAGTCGATCGCGGTAGAACATCTGGAAACGGCTATGACGATGGAAGCCGACCGGATGAAAAACCTGGCCTTTCCGCCGGATCATGTTGACTCAGAACGGCTGGTCGTTCTGGAAGAGCGCCGCCAGCGTACAGAAAACGAACCCACAGGCTATTTTTACGAGCAAATGCAAACGGCGCTGTTCCCCAATCATCCTTACGGCAACCCGGTGATTGGCTGGCTGCATGAGATGGAAGCCCTGACGCGGGATAACGTCATGGATTTTTATAAAAAATGGTATGCGCCCAATAACGCTATTCTGGTCGTATCGGGCGATATTACCGCTGAGAAACTGAAACCTTTGGCGGAGAAAACATACGGCACGATCCCGCCGCAGGATATCCCGCAGCGCACCTGGACCAAGGTGCCGCCGCTTCTGGCGACAACGCGGCTGACGCTGCATCACCCGACGATCCGCCAGCCGGTGGTCAGCCGTATGTACCGCGTCCCCAGCACGGTACAGAACAAGGATGACTCACACGCGCTGGAAGTGCTGGCCAATATTATGGGCGATGGCGCGGCCTCGCGTTTTTACAAGAGCCTCGTCGTTGAACAAAAACTCGCGGCCAGCGCGTCTTTTCGTTATTCCGGCGCGGCCTTATCGGACAGCCGGCTGACGATCAGCGCGGCCCCGGTTGACGGCGTCAGCCCGGAAACACTGGAGCAGGCCATGGATAAAGAGCTGCGGCGTCTTGTAAAAGACGGGGTCACCGCACAGGAAATGAGCGAAGCGAAAACACGGATGATGGATTCCGCGATTTTCGGCCGCGACAGTCTGACCGGTCCGGCGATGGAATTCGGATATGCGCTCACCACGGGGCTGAGCATGGATGATGTCGAGTACTGGCCGTATGATATTGAAAAGGTCACGCTCGAGCAGGTCAATGCCGCCGCCAGGACGTATCTGGATCCGGACAATTACGCCAAGCGGCCTTATGTGACCGGGTATTTGCTGCCCGCACGGCCGGCAGAGCCAGCGGAGGACGCGCCATGACCCGCCATGTTTATGCTCTTCCCCTGATACTGACCGCCCTGTTCCTATTGACTATATCGCAGGCATGGGCGGGCGAAGGCAAAGTCCTTGATATTAAGGAAGTCAAATCCGATGCGGGGCTGACGGCGTGGCTGGTTGAAGACCATACGCTGCCGGTGATCGCTTTTAAATTTGCGTTCAAGGGGGCGGGCAGCAGCAACGATCCCGCAGACAAGCAGGGCCTGACGCAACTGCTGTCCAATACGCTGGATGAAGGCGCGGGCGAGTATGACAGCCAGCGCTTCCAGAAAACGCTGAACGATAACAATATTTCGCTGAGCTTTAGCAAAGGGCGGGATGATTTTTACGGCTCGGTTTATACGCTGAGCAAGCATAAGGATACCGCCTTTACCCTGCTGAAGCTGGCGCTGACCGCGCCGCGCTTTGATGAGGATGCGGTCGAGCGGATGCGGGCGGCCAATCTTGCGCGGGTGCGCAGCGACTTATCGAACCCGAACTGGAAAGCCGCGCGGATTATGAACGATGTGGCGTTTGAAGGGCATCCTTATGCGCTGAATAGCGGCGGGACGATTTCCGGGCTGAACGCGGTAACGCCCGATGATCTGCGGCAGGCGGCCAAGACCCTTTTGGCGCGGGATAATTTATATGTGTCCGTTGTCGGCGATATTGATGCGCAGCACCTCAAAGCCCTGCTGGATGATGTATTCGGCGGCCTGCCGGAAAAAGCGGCCGTTGCCACCGTGCCGGATCTGGTCGTCCAGAATGGCGGACAGACCGTGCTATATAAAGAAGACATCCCGCAGACGATCATTAATATGATGCAGCCGGGTATCGGACGGGAACACCCGGATTACTATAAAGCGATGGTGATGAACTTTATCCTCGGCGGGTCCGGGTTCGGGTCGCGCCTGACCGAGGAAATCCGCGAAAAGCGCGGCCTGACCTATGGGATCAGCACGTATTTTTACGATCTTGCGCATTTGAAAGGCTATGCGGTCGGCACCTCGACCAAGAATGACTCCGTGGCGGAGCTGATCGCGCTGACCCAAAAGGAATGGACCCGGATGCGCGATGAGCCGGTTACGGCGGAAGAGCTAAAAAATGCGAAATCATACCTGATCGGGTCCCTGCCGCTCAGCCTGTCTTCGACCAGCCAGATTGCCGGGTTGATGAGCAGCCTGCAGGTTGACGGGATGCCGATCGACTATCTTGATGTGCGGGCGGATAAAATCGAAGCCGTGACGATCGAAGACGTCCAAAAGCTGGCGCAAAGCCTGCTGACACCGGATCAAATGACCGTTATCATGGTCGGCAACCCGGAAGGGGTTACGCCAACCAAAGTCGTGGATACACTGCCGAATGTTGAATGAGACGCCGGAATGGCAAGCTCTGGAAGCCCATGCCGCCGCCATGAAAGGCCGGCACATCGCCGGATTGTTTGCGGCCGATCCAAAGCGGTTTGAAAATTTCAGCCTAGCGCATGACGGGATACTGCTCGATTATTCCAGGCATCTTGCCGATGCGGAAACGATGAAGCTGCTGTTCGCGCTCGCCCGCAGCAATGATCTCGAAGGCTGGCGTGATAAGATGTTCGCAGGCAGGAAAATCAACAGCACCGAAAACCGCGCGGTTTTGCATACGGCGCTGCGTGCACCCGAGAGCAGCACCGTTACCGTGGATGATGAAAATGTTATGCCTTTTGTGCATGATACGCTGCGCCGGATGGAACAATTTTCTGATGCCGTGCGCAGCGGGACATGGACCGGGCATAGCGGCAAGGCGATTAAAACAGTTATTAATATCGGGATCGGCGGGTCCGATCTGGGGCCGCGCATGGTCTGTGATGCCCTGAAATGGGATAGGGACAGCGATATTACGGTGCGCTTCGTATCTAATATAGATCCGTGCGACCTGGCTTTGGCGCTGGCGGATGCTGATCCAGAAACCACGCTGTTTATCATTGCCTCAAAAACATTCACGACGCAGGAAACACTGGCCAATGCGCAGGCCGCCAAAGACTGGCTGCTCGCTGCGCTGGGCGATGAGACAGCGGTGGCAAAACATTTTTGCGCGCTGTCAACCAATGAACAGGCCGTGCGCGCTTTCGGGATCGACCCGGCCAATATGTTCCCGTTCAAGGACTGGGTCGGCGGGCGGTACAGCCTGTGGTCCGCGATCGGGCTGCCGATCTGCATTGCGAACGGGTTCGCCCGGTTTCGCCGTTTGCTTGACGGGGCGCAGGCGATGGACCGCCATTTCCAGGATGAACCGCTGGACCGCAATATGCCGGTGATTTTGGCACTGCTGGGGTTATGGTGCCGCAATTTTATGGGTGCGGATGCGCTCGCGGTCCTGCCCTATGCACAGGATCTGAAGCTGTTTGTCAGCTGGCTGCAGCAACTCGATATGGAATCAAACGGCAAGTCCGTTGACCGGGACGGCGCGCCTGTTTCCTACGGGACCGGTCCGGTGATATTCGGCCAGCCCGGCACGAACGGGCAACATGCGTTTCATCAGCAGCTCCATCAGGGTCCGGCCATGATCCCGTGTGAATTTATCGGGGTTCTGCATAGCCGTAAACCGCAGGACAATCACCATGATATCCTGCTGGCGCATATGGCGGCGCAATCCCAGGCCTTAATGCAGGGCCGCGGCCTGGAACAATCCGGCGATAATCCGCACCGTGTCTGCCCCGGCAACCGCCCTTCGGCAACGATCCTGCTGGACCGGCTGGACGCGTATCATCTGGGGCAGTTACTGGCGCTTTATGAGCATAAAGTCTTCGTGCAAGGCATCATCTGGGGCATTAACAGCTTCGATCAATGGGGCGTGGAGCTGGGCAAAGCGCTGGCCAGCGATATTCTCTTAAACGCTAAAAACAGCGCTGTGCATAGCCTTACCGGTTATATTAGAGAGAATTCATAAAATTTTAGGCGGATTTCGGCTAAGATAATGATGTGCTATGATATTCTGGCATTTTTGTGTGTGAGGAACGATTTATGAGCGCAATGGGCGAAATTGTCTCTTCCAGCCTTGAACGCGTTACACAGCGCGAACTGGACGAAGCGATTAAAAAGCACGCGACTTTCCTGAAAGGGATTCGCGGCGGTGCCCGCGCTGTCATGAAATTCAAAGATTTATCCGGCCTGCATTTCCGCGGCGCGGATCTGTCGCAGGCCGATTTCACCGGCTCTGTATTGGTCGGGGCGACCCTGACCCAGGGTACGTTCAAAGGCGTCTCCTTTTTTGCCTGCGATATGCGCCATGCGCATCTGAATGATGCCTGCTTTGCCCGCGCCGATTTCCGGGGCGCTTATGTTGCCGGAGCCAACCTGACCGGGGCTGACCTTGAAAAAGCGGACTTACGCGAAGGCAAGATCATGGAGCGCGGTAAGAAAGGCGAACTACAGGACAAAGCCTGGCCTTATGGTGAAAAGAAGACACAGAAAACGATTTTCACCGGCGCCAAGCTGCGCGAGACCAACCTGTCCGGCTCCCGCGCTTCTGCCGCCGATTTTTCCGATGCCGATCTTTCCGGGATCATCGTCAAGGACGCCGATTTTGCAGGGGCTAATCTGGAAGGCGCGAACCTGAGCGATGCGGACTTTACCGGGTCGAACCTGAGCAACGCGAACCTGAAAGCCTCGATCATGACCGGCACGGTGATGACCATGGTAGAAACAGGCGGGGCTAACCTCAACGAAGCCCTGACCGAAGACTCGATGGGCAGTAAAATCGAGGATCTGGGTAAAAGCCTGCCGGAATTGCTGGCCGATCATACCGCCTGGGTCGCCACCGCCGGGAAGGAAGGCGAACGGCTGGATCTCAGCGGTTATGATATGCGTCATATCAAAGAACTCGGCCAGTACCCGATGACGGCGCTCAAAGCCGTCGGCGCCAATTTCCTGAAACAGAACCTGCAGGACGCGCAAATCCAGAGCGCCATGCTCGACCGGGCGGATTTGCGGGATTGCAACCTGCAGGGTGCGGATTTGCGGGGAACGTCGTTCAAGAACGCGATGCTGAGCCGGGCGGATTTATCCGAAGCGCTACTGACCCCGTTGAAATTCAGTAATCCCGACGGGACGGAGTGGCTGCAGCGGGTCAATCTGAGCGGGGCAAACCTGCGCTATGCCGTGCTGCGCGGGGCAAACTTAAGCGATGCGATCCTGGCCGGGGCGGACCTGTCTTACACGATCCTGCTGGATTGTGATCTGCGCCGGGCTGATCTGACCGGGGCGCTGCTCGACGGGGCCGATCTTGACGGCTCGATGGTTCAGGGCGCGATCATCGATGCGCGCTACCGCGACAAATTCTAAATCCCCCGTAATCGGTGCGGGATAACCTGTTTTTAGCCATTTTCTTTTGCCCCGGCGCTTCTTAAGATGAGGCTATGCGTATTCGTCATTTGCCAGAAACACTGGTCAACCAGATCGCCGCCGGGGAAGTCATCGAGCGGCCTGCCGCCGCTGTGAAAGAGCTGGTGGAGAACGCGATCGATGCCGGGGCGGATGATATCGGCATTGAAATCCGCGACGGCGGCAAAAGCATGATCCGCATTACCGATAACGGGTCCGGCATGAGCCGGGAAGAGCTTATCGCCGCGCTGGACCGTCATGCGACGTCCAAGCTGCCGGATGATGACCTGATGCATATCAGTCATCTGGGCTTTCGCGGCGAGGCCCTGCCCTCGATCGCCGCCGTCAGCCGGATGACGATCCGCACAAAAATGGACGGCGAAGACGGCTGGGAAATTACCATTGAAGGCGGGCATAAACAGGAGCCGCGCCCCAGCGCTTACCCCAAGGGCACACAGATCGAGGTGCGGGATCTGTTTTACGCGACCCCGGCCCGGCTGAAGTTCCTGAAATCAGAGCGGGCGGAATATCTGGCGGTCAAGGATACGATCAGCCGCCTGGCGATGGCGTTTCCGCACATCGCGTTCCGGCTGGTCCACAACGACAAGACGATGATGCATTTGCAGCCTACCAGTGCCAAGGACAGGCTCGGCGCGATCCTTGGGCGCGATTTTTCCGATAACGCCCTGCCGATCGAAGCGGTGCGGGAAGGCATCCACCTAAGCGGTTATGCCGGGCTGCCGACCGCCAGCCGGGGCAGCGCGCAATATCAGTTCCTGTTCGTCAATGGCCGCCCGGTTAAAGACCGTTTGCTGACCGGGGCGGTACGCGGAGCGTATGCCGATGTGCTGGCCCGGGACCGTCACCCGGCGGTCGTGCTGTTCCTCGATCTGGACCCGGAAACGGTCGATGTCAATGTGCACCCGGCCAAAGCCGAAGTCCGCTTCCGTGACGCCGGGCATATTCGCGGACTGATGGTCAGCAGTATAAAACATGCGCTGTTAGAGCACGGCCACCAGACTGCCAGCACCGTATCGCGGCAGGCGCTCGGCGCGCTGCGGCCTGTGAGCGGGGCATCGTCCCCCATGCCGGGATTGCCGTTTGGCCGCGGATCATCCGCCCCGGTCCCGGCAAGTTATGCATCGCCGGGCATGACAGAGCGGGTCTATCAAAGTTACGCCCCCTATGACGATCCTTATCAGGGGTTAGCCCCTGCGGCAAAAACCGAAGCGATGCCGGAAGAAACGGTGAACCCGGTCTGCTATCCGCTCGGCGCGGCACGGGCGCAGCTGCATGAAAATTATATCGTTGCGCAAACCGAGGACGGGCTGGTGATCGTTGACCAGCATGCCGCGCATGAACGCCTGACCTATGAACGGTTCAAGGCGCAGATGAGCCAGCACGGTATCGAAAAGCAGGGATTGTTAACGCCGGAAATTATTTCCCTTGAGGAAAGCGAGATTGCAGCCTTGCTGGAACAACGCGATGCGCTCGACAAGCTCGGCCTGTCGGTTGAGCCGTTCGGACCGGGCGCGGTTGCGGTGCGATCCGTTCCGGCGATTTTAGGGAACAGGATCGATATTCACGGGCTGGTGCGGGATATTACCGATGACCTGATGGAAAACGGCACGATCCAGAATTTGGAAGACCGCATTCATGAAATTCTCTCGACGATGGCCTGTCACGGCTCGATCCGTTCCGGCCGCCGCCTTGGGGCCGATGAAATGAATGCGCTGCTGCGGCAAATGGAGCAAACCCCGAAATCCGGACAATGCAATCACGGCCGCCCGACATGGGTGGAATTAAAACTGTCCGATATCGAAAAACTGTTCGGGAGGCGGTAATGAGCGGCGCGCCGGACAATACAGAACAAAAAACCGTCACCAACATCTATGCGATGCTAACTGTCTCCCTGCTGATGTCTTTTGTGCCGATGGTGTCGGCGGCGGTGCTGGCAACGATCATGTTTTTGGGCGTGATGCTTTACGCCTATCATGTCCGCAGCAAAGCCGAGCCGACAAGCCTTGCCACCAATCACATGAGCTTTATTATCCGCAGCATCTGGATCGCGTCTTTTTTTGCCCTGTTTACGATGAGCGCCGCCTGCGTTTATATCCTCAGCGTTTATGATCCGTCCGCGGTCCAGGCCTGCGCCGACCGGATGATGAGCATGAGCAGTGAAGCGGCGATGATGGACGCCATGAAGCCCTGCATGGATGAGTTCATGAGTGCCAACATGGCGTATTTTATTAATGGCATCGTCATCGGTGCCGGGCCGATTGTGATCTATTTCGTTTACCGCCTTGCCAAGGGGCTTTCCCGCGCGCTGAAAGGCCACCGGATCGGTGATGTCAAAAACTGGTTCTAGGTCTTCACTGTCTTCCCTGTTGACCGCCCGCACGATGGACGGGCTGGATCATCCTTATGCGGTGCCGGTGCTTATTCTCCTGCTGCTCGGGGGCGGGCTGTTTGTCCATCTTCATGCCCTGATTAACCATGATATTGGCTGGTATCTGGTCGCCGGGGCACAGTTTCTGGACGGCGGGCGGCTTTACGAGACGATCTTTATCGAGGTCAACCCGCCGCTGGCGCTGTTCCTGACGATGCCCCCGGTCTTGCTGTCAAAACTCAGCGGGCTGAATGCGGTGCCTCTTTTTATTCTTTATATTTACGGCCTGTCGGTTTTTTCCCTGTGGCTGTGCGACCGCTTTCTAAGATTAGATCCAGCGATTTCCCGCGGCTTTCGGCACGGCTTCCTGCTGCTGTTTGCACTGGCGCTGACATTTGCGATCGGTACCGAATTCGGACAGCGCGAGCATATGATGCTGGCCTTCATTATGCCGTATATCCTGCTGCAGGCCCGGCGCGCTGCCGGGCAAGGCAGTTGCTGCCGGACGAAAGCGGTCCTTGCCGGGGCGCTGGCCGCGCTCGGTTTCGCGCTGAAACCTCATTATCTGCTGCTCCCGGCCGCACTGGAACTTTACCGCTTATACAGGACGAAGGACTGGCGCGCGGTGTTCCGGGCCGAGACGATCACGATGGCGCTGGTCATCCTTGCCTATCTTGCAGCCATCGCGCACTGGACGCCGGAATATCTCCAGACCGTGATGCCTTATGCGATAGAGTCTTATAATGCGGCCTACCGCAACCCGTTCTGGACGTTGCTGGTCCGTCCGGAAACGCTGTTCCTGCCGTTCGGCTTTGCACTCCATCTTA
Organism: Rhodospirillales bacterium; assembly: GCA_020638155.1. GTDB lineage: Bacteria > Pseudomonadota > Alphaproteobacteria > Micavibrionales > Micavibrionaceae > UM-FILTER-47-13. The sequence goes on along the minus strand of JACKJB010000004.1, from coordinate 98,457 downwards.
TGACCCGCAAGACACAAAGCCTGCCGCAGCTTGCCGATATCCTGTTTTTATGCGCCGGGTGTTTTTTCCTGACCTATCTTGTGCAGATGAAAGGCTGGTCTTATCACCTGTACCCGTCTTCAACCTGCCTGCTGCTCGGCCTTGGGGTTACTTTTTTCGGCCAGACCCGCTCGCAGGAGGTTTCGGCCCTCCGGCGCACGGTCACGGTCCTGGCTCTGGAACTCACGCTCCTGCTGGCGGCGGTGCATATCAGTCACGGCACCTATAAAAACCCGTTTATGGATGAAGCGCTGCCGCTGGTCGAAAAGCATGCGGCAGACCAGCCGATTGCCCTGTTCGGCACAAATGTCTGGCCCGGCTTTCCGCTTGTCAATTACAGCAGCGCATCATGGGGTATGCGGTTTCCAACCCTGTGGATGCTGCCCGGCATCCTGCAGAAAAAAGAACACGCGGCGGCGGAAGAGACCCTGCGTTATGCGCAGATTGAAACCTATGTGACCAATTCCGTCATAGAGGATTTAAAGCACTACCGGCCTGCCCTGGTTTTTGTCGATGTCCGGCGGAACAAATCCTATTTCGGCGGCATGGATTTTGATTATCTTGATTACTTTATGCAGGATCAACGCTTCGCCGCACAATGGCAGCATTACGATCTTCTGGACGAGCCGTTCAAAGCCGACGGCTTCCGGATCTATAAACGGGTGGACTAGTTCACTGTCAAATGCGGTTTGACTTTTTTGATGTTGTCACGGTGGACGATCATCAAATCACCAGGATCACCGAAGAGTTCGACCAGCACCTGGTCGTGGAACACATCGCACAGCCTGGCGTAATCATAGCGGCCATCCTGCGAGATCCGCAGCAGATCACCGAATTTCAAAGATATGGAATCACCTTTTATCATGTCATGATCCTGCCGGCCTAATGCATATAAAAAGGGTGTGCTTTCGTAGAGCGCAGCCGTTCAACAGGGACGGTTTTGCGGCTTTCCGACGGATCGGCCATCATGGTCACCAGCGCCTGGTCTTCGAAAATCTCATGAAGTGTGGCCCGGCCGCTTTGCGGTCCGTCGCTGACCCAAACCGTTTCCCCTGATGAAAAATCCATATGTCCCTGCCTGATATTGTTGTTTTTATCCAGTAGGGCTCAAGCCTAGCACGGCATTTGCAATTATGTCCATAAAAAGGTCGGTATTATAATGCGTTCTGTGTGAACTGCCGCGCCGCTTCGGCCCAGGAATAATGATCCTGGACATGTTGAAAGCGCTCCGCAGGTGTGCCGGGGCCGGCTACGGCTTTGTTAAACGCCGCCCCAAGGTCGGGGGCAGTCGCGCCGAACCGATTATCGCTGATAATCACCGTATGGCCGCCATCATCATAAGCGGCGATCGGCAGACCACAAGCCATCGCTTCGATCAGGACAATCCCGAACGTATCCGTTTTCGACGGGAAGACGAACACATCGGCAGAGCGGTAATGCTCGGCCAGCTCTTCTTTTTCCTTCAGCCCGGCAAAATGAACGCCCGGATAGGCTTGCCGCAATTCTTCGAGCTGCGGGCCGTCGCCGACAACAACCTTGTGATACGGGATGTCCATATCCAAAAACGCCTTGATGTTTTTTTCGATCGAAACCCGGCCGACATATAATGCAACGGGTAACGGCTGGTCGGTGAATAATGTTTTCGGACCCGGATGGAAAATATCGGTATCGACCCCGCGTGTCAGACGTTTTGCCGGCGTTGTTACACCAAGATCAAGCATCTGCCGGTCGATATCGTCTGATACCGACATCAGGGCGTGGGACGCATTGTGGAAGCGCCGGATCATGACATTGGCGGCATCATGGAAGGCTTTTTTCAAAAAACCCGGACCGGGCAGTCTTTTTTCAAGATACTCGGCGAAATTCGTATGATAGGCCGTTGTGAATTTCAGATCATTTTTCTGGCAATAGGATTTGGCCGCCCACCCCAGCGGACCTTCGGTCGCAATGTGAATGTGGTCAGGATTAAACGCTTTTAATTTTTTTCCGACTTCACCCGGCAAAGGCAGCGCGAAACGGATTTCCTTGTAGCCTGGCAGCGGCAGGTTAATGCGGAAATCCTGGGGGCTGATGACCTGCACTTCATGCCCGGCTTTCTCCAGTTCCCTGATAATATTCTGATAGGTCCGGACAACCCCGTTCACCTGCGGTTCCCATGCTTCGGTAACAATCGCGTAACGCATAATTTATGACCTTGTTTTTTTGACTGCATTTTGTTGCTACGAAATATGCATCTTTATGTCAATAAAAAAGGCCGCTTATTCAGCGGCCTTTTCCTCTATCGTTAAATTATCGGCCGGATCACCGCTCAGCCCCAGGGCCTGCATTTCATACAGGCGGCGGTAAACTGAGTGTTCCCGGGCGACCAGCTCATCGTGCCGGCCCTGTTCGACCACCCGGCCTTTATCAAAGACCAGAATACGATCGACCTGCCGGATCGTCGCCAGGCGGTGGGCGATGGTAATCGTTGTCCGGTTTTCCATCAGCCCTTCCAGGGCTTTCTGGATGTAATGTTCGGACACAGAATCCAGCGCGCTGGTCGCCTCATCGAGGATCAGGACCTGTGCATCGCTCAGGATCGCCCGGGCGATCGCGACACGCTGCCGCTCCCCGCCCGAAAGTTTGACCCCGCGTTCCCCGACCAGCGTGTCATAGCCCAGCGGCAGGTCCATGATGAAGTCATGCGCGTAGGCTTTTTTCGCTGCAGCGATGATTTCATCCATGCTTGCCTCCGGCCTGCCATAGGCAATGTTCTCCGCCAGAGAGCGGTGGAACAGGATCGGCTCCTGCGGGACCAGCGCGATCGAGGCCCGCAAGCTGTCCTGGGTCACGGCGGCGATATCCTGCCCGTCGATGCGGACGGCACCGCCCTGAACGTCATACAGACGCTGGACCAGCTTGACGAAGGTCGATTTCCCCGACCCGGAATGCCCGACCAGTGCGACTTTTTCCCCCGGTGCAATGCGGATCGAAAAGTCATCATAGATCGGCGCATGCTGTCCGTTATAGGTAAAGCGAACCTTATCAAAGGTAATTTCGCCTGCCCCGGCTTTAAAGGCCGCCGCATCTTTGCGGTCACGAACATCGTCTTCACGCATCCAGAAGCCGATAATATCTTCCATCTCACTGACGGCTTTTTGCAGGTTGGCAATATGCATCCCAATATCCCGCAGGTAACCGCCGATCAGGAAAAAGCTGGTCAGGGCCAGTGCGATATCCCCGGCCGTGGCCGTCCCGCTGCGCCACATTAAAATGGTAGCGCCGATCATCCCGATCATCATCAGGGCCCGTAACATGCCGCGGACAAAGTTGGCGACTTCACCCGTTACCCATGCTTTGGTCGAAAGCTGCCGCCAGTTATCGGCAACGCCGCGGAACAGAGCATCTTCACGCTTTTCCGCCCCGAAGGCTTTGACCGTCGCATTCCCGGTCATGATATCGGCCAGCGTCGCCCCGACTTTGGTATCGGCCCGCGCCGATTTGCGGAAGCGCGGCGCAAGGATCGCGACCGACATCCAGATGCTCACGCCGGTATAGATCGCAATCATCACCGCGGTGAACAAACCCACCAAAGGCAGCTTGACCAGCAGCATGATCGTAATCCCGAGCGCAATGATGGCCGCCGGGTACAACCCCATCAGGATCGTATCGCCGAAGACATCGAACGCCCACATGCCGCGGGTCATCTTACGCACCGTCCCCCCGGCAAAAGCATTGGCATGCCAGTCGGCGGAGAAGCGCTGGACCTTGTGCAACGCCTCGCTCAGGATTTCATACAGAACCCGGATAGAGAAGGTCGCCCATAGGGAGATCGACCCCCAGCGCAATACGTTAAAGCTAAACGCAAGGACCGCGAAGATCCCCAGATAGGTCAGTGCATCACCCGTCACAGCAGCCTGGTCAATCCCTTCGCCGGTTAAGGCGTCGATAATTTTACCGGTATAGACCGGGACGAATACGTCGATGACCGTTGCCGTAGTCATCAGGGCAATGATGGCTGCGCCTTTGGGTTTCTGGCGTTTCCAGTAATGGCCTGCATAACGCAAAACGTCTTTATATGTTACTTTCTCAGTCATTGTTTTTCTCATTTATAAATCGTTTGGTATAAGGCTTCGTCTCCTGTACGGCGCAAATGCCAAACAGGATGATGAAACCGAAATGGTTTAAATTCCGGGCTTCTTTAAGGAGATTTTGGGATATGAATCAGGTGTAAAAGATTCTGCTCCGCTCTCGCCCTTTTTGGTGAGGCCCGGTTTGCGTCTGCCCGGACCGTCACGAATGCGTTAATGTCTACGCGGGGTGAGGGGTCCGGGAACGACGCCATAAGTCACAAATAGAATGGATCTATTCATCATTGGTCATTCCCTTTCTCTTGAGCTTCCATCGTTTCATTGCCGCTGCGTTGCTCGTCACTCACATAGGGTTTCTATGCTTCGCTCCTCGCGCCTGACCGCAATAAAACGCTGTTCGCTCCTGTTAGAACAAAAACAAATTCCGGCGGCGGCACAAATTGCTGTGATAAGTCGCCAGATTATTAGCGTCTCATATTTATTACGCACAAAGCAAGTTTTTTGTGCGGCGCAATATTTTAAATTTTCAGCAGGTCAAGAAACTTTCTTGCGGCGAAGAGATCCCGGCTCATCGCATTCTGCTTGCTTTCCTGCAGTGGCGCAGCGCCGTGTTCTGCTTCATTATAGATTTCAGCTTTGTAAAGTTCTTCGATATTGGCCGCTTCGAAAACCTGTTCAGGAGCGGCTTTGCCGGCGAGGAACGCCAACGCCAGGACAAGCGATCCGCTTAGCGTCGTCACCAGTTGCAGGATACAAAAATGCGCATCATCGAGCTGCGCAACCGTCTGCGCTACTTTTTCGTGCGCGGCTAGGTCCTGGCGTAACGCCTGCAACCCGGTTGTTGTCTGCAACGTTGTACCGTACTCCTGCGCAAACCAGTTCAGCCAGATATCCCAGCTTTCCGCCTGCCGGATGGCCAGGTCTTCGGGCATATCTGTCCGGTAGCAAAGCAGGTCGGTATCAAGATACGGCAGGATTTTTGCTGTCATGCTCCCTCGATCACGCGGAATGTGATCCTGCGCCGTCGTCAGGATCTGGGTCAGTGGCATTGTATCCGGAACAATGTCATCGCCCTGTGTCATCCATTCTTCCGCCAGCGCCTCGGCCATAGCCTGATTAGGTGCGGCCAGCGGCACACGCGCAGGCGTTTGCACAGGCTTGCCGTCAAGCTCTACGACGTAGCCATCCTCACAGGACGCAACCGACACCATTTTATAAAATTTTTTCATTCGTTCAGCGCCCCGCGTTCTTTTAGCGGATCCGGTTCTGCCGGTGCCCTGGCTTCAGGCTTACCGATGAATTCATGACAGGGATGGCTTTCTGTCAGACCAAGATCGGTCAGGCTGAAGGCCAGAAAAGCAGGATTAACAATCCCCAGGGCCAGCCCGCCGATTTTTTCGAATAACGAAAAGCTGTCGGTTTCTATCTTTGGCCGGGTGAGATCACCTTTGACACGGACCGCCGTTGCCACATCAAGCAGCGCCGGGTTCTTGGCTTTCGGTTCCAGTTTCAAATCGACCAGCATCTTATTCAGGTCAATGCTACCTTCTCCGACAACGGTCAGGCGCGCCGTATCCATGAAAAGCGGCTGCGGTTTGGCAATCGATTTTTCAACTTTAAAATCTCCGATCAGGCAATTCATAGCCGTTAAAGAGTCAGGTTCAAGACTGGGGATCATCGCATTTAAAAGCCCGGCGCCCCAGATATTCAAGGCTTTGCTGGCAAATTCACCTTTACCGCCGATCATGACGATTTCGCCGCTCAGGCCCGCCCACAGATCATCAAAGCTCACACCGCTGCTATCCAGGTTCCAATGGACGTTAGCTTTACCGCCGGTCATGGCAGGGCTGTCGTGGAGCGCCGCCTGTAATGCGGCGTAATCCCAGTTTTTCATCCCGCCTTTGAGGTTGAGCGTCGATGTTTTCCCGCTGGCATCGATTTTCAAACTGCCGGAAAGCGCACCGCCGGAGAACACCCCGTCAAGCGGCCCTGTTTTCAGCACCTGATCCACGATGCGAACCGGGATATTCATCTGCCCCAGCGCCGCTTTGCCGCTGCGCAAATCTTCGATGCGCACCGTCACATCATAATCCCTGCCCGACAGATCCACCGGCGGCGGCGTCTTATAAACGGCAGTATGGCCGAGGAAGGCTATGTATAAATCATACAACCTGCCGATATCGTCCAGTTGCAGCAAAGGGAAGCTGATTTCACCATCCATCTCGCCGTATTTTGTTCTTAAGTCCGCTTTGATCCGGCTGTCCCCGTAATGCATGTCGGCTTCGACATGGTTGCGGGCGCCGCTTCTTTTGATAATGATATCGCCGCTCATGGCATTGTCGTCCAGACCCAGCGTATCGAAATGCATCTTCACACCGCCCAGCATTGATGCCTGTGTTGTGTAACCGGTTGCTTTAAACGCACCAAGGCTGAGCTTGAAATTTCCCTGATCGGGGAAATGGAAGACAAGATCGTCTTCACTTTTGGTTTCAAGATCCATATCCATATGCGCCTTCAGCGCTTTATCGCCCCAATGGCCGCTCGCGACAAAAGCGGCGCGTCCCTCACCCGCATCCTTTTCCAGTGCGGCACGGTCGATGACCAGCCTGCGGCTATCCAGAACGCCCGGTTCGACCGTGATATTCTCCGCCAGTAAGAAACCGATCCGCCGGCGGGAGAACATCAGATCAAAAAACCCGGTAGAAAACTGCAGCGTCCCGACACTGATAACCGGGACACCGGCTTCTCCGGCGCGGAGTTTGATCCCCTCAGCATCGATTGCAAGATTGGGAAAGAATGCCATATTATTGAATGTTTCGATTTCAGCATACAAGCCCGTGGCATGGCTCATATAGTCCTCGATGCCTTTTTTAAGCGCCGGATTATTACCGCTTAGCGATGCCAGAAGACCAAGACTAACCCCCATGATGAGCGCCAGCACAAACCCGGCTTTTATCAGGCGCCTGATCCACCGCCCCAGCGGGCCGCGCCGGGCGATCTTTTCCGCCTTTTCCATTTCCCTGATCTTCTTTTCGTCATCACGGAACATGACCATGGGATGTTTTCCTCCTATTTTTCATCCAGTTCGGCAAAAGGGTCGCCTTTATAAGACGGATCGAACCCCAGCTCTTTCCAGCTGTGCATCAACTCTTCCGGCAAGGGTGCGGTAATATCAATCTCCTTGCGGTCGATCGGGTGCGTAAAGACCAGCCGCCTTGCATGCAAATGAAGGCGCGGGGCCAGCGGCAGATCTTCCAGCGCCTCACTGTGCCCGCCATATTTATCATCACCCAGCACCGGGCATTCCATGACATCGGCGGCGTGAACGCGGATCTGGTGTGTCCGGCCCGTGCGCGGCCAGAAGGCGATAAAAGCCGCTTCTTTGCCCATCCGGTCGATCACCACGAAATCGGTCATCGCGAACTTACCGTCTTTTTCATCAATGACCATTTTATCTTTGAACGGTCCGGAAGCCTTGGCCAGCGGTGCACGTACAGCCCCGTCATTCTGTTCCGGTACGCCCGCCGTCACCGCCCAGTAAATCTTGCGGACGTGACGGTCTTTAAATGATTTCCCGAGCCGCCGCACCGCTTCTGCCGAACGGGCCGCCAGCAGCAGTCCCGAAGTATCGCGGTCAAGCCGGTGGATCAGGCGCGGGGCCATGCCGTCTTTTTCCAGCGCCGGGAAATAGATATCAATATGGTGTTCGACCCCGCCGCCGCCCTGGCTCGCCAGCCCGGACGGTTTGTTAAAGATCACAAGATCGCCGTCATCATAAATCACCAGCGATTTGATATAAGCGCGCTCTTCATCGGTCAGAACCCGGACTTTCTTTTCTTTTTCCGGCTTGTCCTCGATCGGCGGGATGCGGATTTCCTGTCCGGCGCTCAGCCGCGTGTCAGTCTTGCCTTTTTTACCGTCAATCTTGATCGCGCCCTTGCGGATCAGTTTTTGCGCAAGGCCATAGGGCAGTTCCGGTACGCATTTTTTCAGCCAGCGATCAAGGCGCTGACCATCGTCTTCGGGACCGACTTTGATTAATTTTACACCGCTCATGCCACCACCATCCGTATCAGCGCCATCCCGGCCACAAGCCCGCCAATCGCCAATGCCACCGATCCGGCGACATACAGTCCGGCAGCCAGCAGCTCACCGCGCTGGGCCAGCAGCACCGCATCCAGCGAGAACGTCGAAAAGGTCGTAAACGCACCAAGCAGCCCGACCGTCAAAAACGCCTTGAGCGTTTGCGGCACTTCCTCCACCAGCGCGAACCAGGAGATCAACGCGCCCATCACGAAAGAGCCGAGGATATTGGCGATCATGATTCCCCACGGAAAATCCGGTCCGAACATATGCGCGGTGCCGCTATTGAGAAAATGCCGAAGCACCGCTCCACATGCGCCGCCAGCGGCTATGGCCAGAATAGTCTGCATATCTTTTGAACTCCGTTCGTACCGGTTTTTGCTTCCGGTCTGGTATCATAGCGCATTGCACACGGTTTTGACATGACTGAATAGGCCGGGTTTTATCCCGTTTTTTTGCCGCGCAGCTTTTGCCAGTATTCAAGACGCCTGTTAATTTCACGCTCGAACCCGCGTTCCGGCGGGGTGTAAAAATTCTGGCGCGCCAGCTCGTCAGGGAAATAGTTCTGGCCGGAAAAGCCTTCGGCCGTATCATGGTCATATTCGTATCCCGCACCGTAGCCTTCGTTCGCCATTAATTTGGTCGGGGCGTTCAAGATATGCTTGGGCGGCATTAACGAGCCGGTTTCCTTCGCCTTGCGCAGCGCGGCCTTATAGGCGCTGTAAACCGCGTTGGATTTTGGCGCGGTGGCCAGATAGACCAGCGCTTCAGCCAACGCCAGTTCCCCTTCCGGGCTGCCGAGCCGCTCATAGGTTTCCCAGGCGGCAATACATATTGGCAAGGCCTGCGGGTCGGCAAGACCGATATCCTCGCTGGCCATGCGAGTAATACGGCGGGCGATAAAGCGCGGATCTTCGCCGCCCGCCAGCATCCGGGCGAACCAGTATAGCGCCGCGTCGGCATCACTGCCACGGACCGATTTATGCAGCGCGCTGATGAGGTTGTAATGCCCGTCATCACTTTTATCATAGAGTGGTGCGCGGCGGTTCACCAGGGCGGTTAACGCTTCGGTATCAAGCGGCGCTTCGCCTTGCGCCATGACCTGCTCGGCCATTGTCAGGGCATAGCGTCCATCACCGTCCGCCATGGCTTTGAGCGATAAACGCGCTTCGTCGGTTAACGGCAGGTTGCGCCCGGCATCGCTTTCAGCCCGTCTAAGCAATGTTTCCAGCGCCGGATCGTCGAGCCGTTTGAGCACAAAAACCTGGCAGCGCGAGAGCAGCGCGGCGTTCAGTTCAAAAGACGGGTTTTCCGTGGTCGCGCCGATCAGCGTGATCGTCCCGTCTTCGACGACGGGCAGGAACGCATCCTGCTGCGATTTATTAAAGCGGTGAATCTCATCAACGAACAGCAACGTCCCTTTGCCGTTATTCCGGCGCAGGCGGGCCCCTTCGAAAACTTTTTTCAGATCGGCCACCCCGGAGAAAATCGCGCTGATCTGCTCGAAATGCAAATCGGTATGATCGGCAAGGATCCGGGCCAGCGTCGTCTTACCGCAACCCGGAGGCCCCCACAGGATCATCGAGGATAAATGCCCTCCCGCCGCCATGCGCCGCACCGTGCCGTCCGGCCCGGTCAGGTGATCCTGCCCTGCGATTTCCTCAAGCGTCTTCGGACGCAGCCGATCGGCCAGCGGACGCGGAGCGTCCTGCTGCGGTGCTTGCCTGTCTAACGTTTCAAATAAATTCGTCATCTGAGTCCAGACAATAGAACGATTCAGGAACATTAACAAGCATCGTTCTTGTTATCTTAGAATGACCTGCCTTTGCTGCCCATCACGGAACAGAACGAACGACCATGACTCGCTGCGGCGACGCAAGGTTTTTTCCAGGTCTTTAACCGTGTTAATCGTATCCCCATTGATGCTGACGATAATATCACCGGGGGCGGTAACGCGGATCGCCGCAGAACGCCGGGGCACGGCAAGGACGACGACGCCGTTCTCTTCGCGTATACCGGATTCGACAGCGACGGCGGGATTGATATTGGCAACACTGACCCCATTAAGCGGGTGCGCGCCGTCGAGCGTGGTTTCATCGCGCGGCGGATCATCGGGCGGGGCCATAGCGGTGACATGGATGGTTTTCTCCCGGCCGTTTTGCAGGATTTTAAAGCGCGCCTTTTCCCCCAGCGGGATCGTTGCCATACGGAATTTCATTTCCGCGGGTTCCCTGATTTCGCGCTCATTGATCGCCAGCACAACATCACCAACTTTCAGGCCGGCTTTCAGGGCCGGGCTGGCGCGGTGCAGGTCCGAAACCAGAACGCCGTGCGGGCGGGTAAATTCAAGACTGTCGGCGATATCGGATGTAATGGCCTGGACGCTGATCCCGAGCCACGGACGAATAATCCCTTTTTCATTCCCCTGCCCGGTTTTGGCCGCGGCAATCACAGTTGCCACCATTTCAGACGGGATGGCAAAACCGATGCCAAGGCTGCCGCCGTCACGGGAATAGATCGCGGTATTAATACCGACGACACTGCCATCCATTGCCACCAGCGGCCCGCCTGAATTGCCCGGATTAATCGCAGCGTCGGTCTGGATGAAAAAGTTGAAGTCGTTAATGTCCAGCGAAGAGCGCGCCTGCGCCGAGACGATGCCGCTGGTGACCGTCTGCCCGACCCCGAACGGGTTGCCGATCGCCAGGACCAGATCGCCGACTTCAAGCGTTTCACTGGGTTTCAGGCGCACATAAGGCAAGGTTTCTTTCTTCAGGTCGATTTGCAGCACCGCTAGATCGGACGCTTCGTCCACGACGACTTTTTCAGCCGCGAATTCGCGTCCGTCGGGTAGCCCTACGGTAATCTCATCAGCATCCTTGATGACGTGGGCATTCGTCACGGCAAGACCGGAAGCTTCAACAATCACACCGGAGCCAAGTGAATTTTCCACCCGCTGGCGCGGTACGCTGCCAAAACCGAAAGACGGCCCAAAGAACTGGCCAAAGAAGGGATCGTTAAAAAACGGGCTGACCTGCTGAGTTACAACACGCTTTGTATAGATATTAATAACCGCCGGGGACACTTGTTTGACAAGCGGCGCAAAGGAGAGCTGGATTTGTGCTTGCGCCGATGGCACCGCGCGTTCCTGCGCGAACGCCGCAGGCGTTAAAGACCAGAAAACCAGACATGACAGGAAAAACGACTTCATCATATTTTTTATTTAGATCATCTATGGCCGGACGCAAGACTTTATTTGTTTGATGCAAAATAAAAACGGCCCGCAAAACGGGCCGCTATCATATTTAAAAACCGCTACACTGTTTACAGGAACACGCCGATCGGGGCCTTCTTAATAATATCCGGTAAGATCGCTTCTTTATCAACGCCGCCTGCCGGATTGGTTTTGATTTTGGCATCGGTGACCATCAGCCCGTCTTTATCAAACAGCAATACGATATGACCTTCATTGCCGATTTTTTTGGTGTTATAGGTCGTACCGCCCATACTCCATTTTTTTTCAATGTCCTTAAACGGCACTGTCCAGACTTCGTAATCCTGGATTTGCTGGCGATAGGCTTCGATTTCAGCCGGGGTCCCCTTGATTTCAACATCGCCATAATATGCGGCCTTGATGTCCCGCATATCCCGTGACACGCCAACGACATTATTAAAGTCTTTTTCGCTCGGATTGCCTAACATGGCAAGAATCGTATTTTTTGATGCGCCCTGACGTAGATTGGCGAGTTGCTGGATAACATTCTTGCCGCTTTCATGTGTTGATGTCAGAAGGTCCTGATTCTTCAGATCAAAACTACTACAGGCGGATAATGTCCCGACCAGCGCAGCAGCGACAAAAGCCATTTTCAAAGATTTAGGAATCGAGTCGAATTTAGCAGACATAGTGATATTTCTCCCTGTGTTCTATAATTTTTTATTTTTAAATAACTAGCGCGCATAAATAGACCCTATTCACCGTAACAAGGCAAGGGCTTTTCCACGGAAATGTTGCTGCGCCGCACATAGAACCGGATACTGAAAAGGCAGTCCCTTTTCAAAAAAAGAGACTGCCTTTTCATGAGGAGGAAGGTTTTGATAAAGGCGACTTACCCTTGCGCGACTTTCATACCGGCAAAGTCAGGACCTTCAAATTCTTCGATTTCCGGCAGCGGGCCGCTATCCTGGCCTTTGGCTTCCGGATCGCGGTCAACCAGTTCGATCACAGCCATCGGCGCGGCGTCCCCATAACGGAAGCCCGCTTTCAGAACGCGGCAATAGCCACCCTGACGGTCTTTGTAACGTTCCGCCAGGATATCAAACAGTTTTTTAACCTGCGTTTCATCCCGCATGATCGACATAGCACGGCGACGATTGGCCAGCGCCGTATCCGGGTTTGCCGCGGCTTTTTTGCCCAGCGTAACCAGTTTTTCAACGAACGGACGCAGTTCCTTGGCTTTGGGCAGGGTCGTTACGATCTGCTCGTGCTTGACCAGAGATGCGGCCATATTCGCCAGCATGGCTTTGCGGTGTTGGCTTGTACGGCCAAGTTTGCGTTGTTTAATACGATGTTTCATCAGCGCTTTCCTTTCTTTATCGCTTTTGCGATCACTTGCGGCCTCACGGGGTGAGAACCATTTTGTTTTTTTCCTGCATGTTGTGACGCATCACAGGAAAAAGCGGGCACTGTGCCCTTATTGGGAATTTGGTGATTTAGGGATTTAGTGATTTCCAAATCACTAAGTTACCGAATCACCAAATCACTAATCAGTAAGGCTCTTCGAGCTTTTTCGCCAGATCTTCAATGTTTTCCGGCGGCCAGCCTTCGACCTGCATGCCCAGATGCAGCCCCATGCCGGTCAGCACTTCTTTGATTTCGTTCAAAGATTTGCGGCCGAAGTTCGGGGTGCGGAGCATGTCGCTTTCGCTTTTCTGCACCAGGTCGCCAATGTAAACGATATTGTCGTTTTTCAGGCAGTTTGCGGAACGGACGGACAGTTCCAGTTCGTCCACTTTGCGCAGCAGGTTCTTGTTGAACGGCAGCTCTTCTTCTTCTTTTTGCTCCGGCGTTTCTTTCGGCTCGTCGAAGTTGATGAAGACCTGCAGCTGGTCCTGCAGAATGCGTGAGGCATAAGCAACCGCATCTTCCGGTGTGACAACACCGTTTGTTTCAACATACAGGGTCAGTTTGTCGTAGTCTGTGATCTGGCCGACGCGGGTATCTTCCACATCGTAGGTCACTTTACGCACCGGTGAGAACACGCTGTCGACCGGGATCAGGCCAACCGGGGCTTCTTCCGGACGGTTATGTGCCGCCGGGCGGTAGCCTTTACCGGTGTTGACGGTCATTTCCATCGACAGTTTCGCGCCTTTATCCAGTGTGCAAATCACCAGGTCCGGGTTCATGATTTCGATGTCCGCACCCGCTTCGATCATGCCTGCGGTCACTTCGCAAGGCCCTTCGGCGTTCAGGCGCATTTTCTTCGGCCCTTCAACGTGCATGCGCACGGCGATGGCTTTGATGTTCAGGATAATGTCGGTGACATCTTCGCGAACGCCTTCGATTGAAGAGAATTCATGCAGGACGCCTTCAATCTGCACCGCAGTCACAGCCGCACCCTGCAAGGATGACAACAGGATCCGGCGCAGCGCGTTACCGAGCGTCAGACCAAAGCCGCGTTCCAGCGGTTCGGTGATGATCTTGCCAACGATTTTCGGGTCCGCACCGTGGTTAATTTCGATTTTGGACGGTTTAATCAGTTCTTGCCAATTTTTCTGTATCAAGGCCTTGGTTCCTTTCTGGTTAACGTCATCCGGTTCTTAGCCGGCCTCTGGTTAAGGAGTGATAAGCGGTAAGTTTTTTAGTGATAAAAATTATTCTTAACCGCTTATCACTTAAAACTTACACTCTTCTTCTTTTACGCGGACGGCAACCGTTATGCGGCACCGGCGTAATGTCCTGGATCGATTTGATCGTAAAACCAATCGATTGCAGGGAACGCAGGGCGGATTCACGTCCTGAGCCCGGACCTTTTACGCGTACTTCAAGCTCTTTCATACCGTGTTCCTGCGCTTTGCGGCCTGCATCTTCGGCAGCCACACCGGCAGCATACGGTGTTGATTTACGGGAGCCTTTAAAGCCCATCATGCCGGCTGAAGACCAGGACACGGCGTTACCCTGCGCGTCCGTAATGGTGATCAGCGTATTGTTGAACGTGGCATTCACGTGAACAATACCTGCGGTGATATTCTTTTTAACTTTTTTCTTTGTTGCTGGTTTAGCCATGATCTAATCCTTTCGCCCTTACTTCTTCTTGCCGGCGATCGGTTTTGCCGGGCCCTTGCGTGTGCGGGCGTTGGTTTTCGTTTTCTGACCGCGAACCGGCAGGTGCGCACGATGACGCAGGCCACGATAGGATTTCATATCCATCAGGCGCTTGATGTTCATCGACACTTCACGACGCAGTTCCCCTTCGATCAGGTACTTGTCGGATTCGATTTCTTTCCGGATCTGGTTCAGTTCATCTTCGGACAGGTCATTCATCCGGCGAGACCGGTCGATCTTGAGATCGTCCAGAATTTGACGGGCAAAAGTCCGGCCAATCCCGTGAATATAAGTGAGTGCAATTACTGCACGTTTGTTGTCGGGGACGTTCACCCCAGCAATACGAGCCATTGTTTTTTCTCCAGTTTCTTTCAGGTCGCCTTTTGGGGCTTCCCGAGGCCAAACCGTTAACGGATCCGCGCGTTAAGCATGCTCCGGGCCGGTTTGTATACCGTTAATAAAAGTCTTTATCAGCAAGGGTTTGCGGGATAAAGACACCTCTCCTTTTACAGAGATGGGCACAATATAGGGATTTCATACGGCAGGTCAAGAAAAATATAGCGCAAAAACTATAAAGAATCAGGCCTTTACGGCAAAGGCGCAGTCCCCTGCCAGCCGTGGATGACCGGCACTTCTTCCAGCGTTGAATTTGGTGCGGCGTGCTTCACCCCGTCCATGGCTTCCAGAACCTTAATCAGCGCAGAAATATCAGCTTTGGACTCGGGCTGGCACACATGAACGGCAATCATCGGCAGGGTTTCAAACAGCTTATCCGAGATTTTATATGCAGAGTCGGCATCAAAAACGACCGTCCGCGCCCCGGCTTCATTTAAAATTCCACCAAATTCTGAAGGCTCGGCCTGTTTGAAGCGTTCCCAGACCTGGGATTCTTTATCAAGCAGCAAAAGAAACGATACGGCCCGGCCCGCCGGAACAGGTTCAAGCAGCTGCTGTATGCTCATCGGCTGTTCGGTTTCGCTTCGGCATTCATAGTGTTTTTGCCCTTCTGCCAGAGCGCCGCCCGCGGCAAGCGCAAAAGCCAGCCCCAATCCCGTAATTTGTTTTTTCATATCGCTCCCTTTTTGTAGAGCGCCATCATAGCACCCCGCCCCCCCATGTCAACACAGGGGCAGTGTCTGTAAATGCGCTTGGTACAATTACCCCCTTACCAATATCCGCCCGATCGCGTACTCTATATATGCAACAATATTCTTCAAGATAACGGCTTTCCCATGACCTCCATACGCTCCCTCTCCGCCCCGGCCCTCACTATCCATGTTCTTGTCCTGATTTCAGGGATGGCAGCGCTGTCCTGGGAGCTGATCTGGCAGGTCAAATCAACGCTCGCCCTTGGGGTATCGGCATGGGGTACGGCGCTGACGCTGGCTGTAACGATGGGCGGAATGTGCCTGGGGGCGTTGATTATGGGACGGTTTCTGGACCATAAACCCGCCGCGCGCCCTATCCGGATATACGGGCTGCTGGAGCTGGCGATCGGATTGAGCGGCCTGCTGCTCGGTACGGCTTTTCGCTATGTCGAGCAGCTCGATAGCTGGGTTTACGCCTCTGCCGCAGGGCTGGCATCGCTGGCTCATATCACCGGGATTGCTCTGTCTTTAGGCATACCGACTATGGCCATGGGAGCCACGCTGCCCATTCTCGGGCTGATGGCGCGGCAATTCAAAGGCTCTATTGCGGTTTTATACGGGCTGAACACGTTCGGAGCGGCCCTCGGCGTTATGATCGCGGCTTTTTTCTGGATTCCCCTGTTCGGCGTCGCCCACGTTATTCTGTTGATCGCCGGGCTTAATATCCTTGCCGGCCTGGCGGCTTTGTGGCTGGGGCGGCAGATGCCGTCAATGCCGGCAGAACCCCCGGAAGAAAAAATCATCAGCGCGCCTGAAAACAGGCTGGATACAAAAGCCGCCGCGCTTATTGTCTTTGCGACAGGCTTTGCGACTTTTATGCTTGAGGTTGCCTGGTTCCGGTCGATGACTGCCGCGTTCCTGAGCACCACCAGCGCCTTTGCCGTGATGCTGGCCTGCGTTCTCGTGGCGCTGGCTATCGGGGCCTGGTTTGCGCCGTTCCTGAAAAAGCACAAAAAAGCGCTCGGCGTCCTTGTCTGCTGGGCCGGGGTGCTGATTATCGCCACGACCCCGATTGTCGAGCGGTTCGACCTGTTTATGCATTACGCCACCACGTTCCCGGTCTTCCTGTTCACAAGATGGTTTTTCCTGTCGCTCTACATTATCGGCCCGGCGGTCATTCTGCTGGGGGTTGCACTGCCGTGGATCCTGGATGACCAGACGAGTACGCGGAAATGGGGGGCGCTATACGGCCTGAACGCTTTTGCGTCTATTTTAGGTTCGCTTTGCGCCGGGTGGCTTTTGCTGCCGTCGATCGGGTTTGCCAAAACCGCATGGATTGCCGGGATCATCGTCATCGCAGCAGGGATGCTCATCCTGCCAAAATCTTCGCGGACGAAATTTTTAGCGCTGAGCTTTGCCGCGCTGGCCGCCGCCTTCCTGTTTGAGTCCGGGATCGGTAAGAAACGGGTCCAAGGGACCGCTACGATCAGCGATGGCAGTATCGTCCTGCGCGCTTATGACGGGCCGGATGCAACGGTTTCCGCGATCGAACACGGCGATGGCGTCCGGCTTTTATATATTGACGGCTTTGTCACGACCTTGCAGACCAAGGGCAGCGATAAAGGCGTTGATGACCATTACATGCCATGGATGGGGTATTTGCCGATGATGGCCCATCCCGATCCAGAGCGGGCGCTGGTCATCTGCTTTGGAACCGGGCAGACGGCGAACGCGGTCCGTAAGGAAGCGCCGGATGCGCTGGACATTGTCGATATTAACGAAAATGTGTTCCGGCTGGCAGAGTATTTTCCCGCTAATGAGGGCGTTCTGCAGGATCAGCGGGTTACCCCGATTGCCATGGACGGCCGGGCCTACCTGCGCCGGACAAAAGAAACATACGATGTAATTACCCTGGAACCCATGCCGCCGCATTTCGCCGGGGTTAATGCGCTATACTCCCGGGAGTTTTATGAGCAGGCCCGCCAAAAAATGACGCCGGACGGGGTAATCGCGCAATGGCTGCCGTTTCACATCGTCCCGCCTTATTACAGCGCTTCGATTGCGCGGACTTTCCAGAGCGTCTTTCCCAATGCGATCCTCTGGGTTGATCCGTCTTCAACAGGCATCCTGCTGGGCTCTGCTGATGACAATGCGGATCTGGGCAATTCCTGGCCTGGGTTTAAGAGGGCCTTTACAGGATATGACCTGTCTGCCGCGGAAGTCAGCCGGGCCGTTCTGCTGGATAAAGACGAGCTTGCAGCATACGGGAAAGAAGGCGACCTGATTACCGATGACAACCAGCTTCTGGCCTACGGGAAAGCCGCATACCAGTTCCATGGGCTAAAGGGCACGTATAACAAGAATAATTTCGCACTGATTTCAGGAATCAAGGCGTTTAGCTGGGACGACATCTGGGAAGCAGATACGCCGCATATCGAACTGGAACAATAGACCTGCTATGGCTTAAAGCTGTTTAAGCCCCGCCGCAGGACGCCAGCGGGGCGGAGTCCTTTCCCTGCAACACCGTTTCAATCTGGGCTGTCACACCTTCAACCGGCCGGTTGCCGTCAATCTTCGGCACATCGCCTTTGGCGCGGTAGTGCGGCAGAACGGCGGCGGAGTATTCGTTATATTGCTGCAGGCGTTTTTTCAGCGCATCGATATTATCATCGCTGCGCCCTTCTTCGGCGGCACGTTTTTCCATGCGCTCAATGATTTTATCCTGATCCACATCCAGTTCCATGACGATGTCGATCTGTTTGCCGCGCTCAGCCAGCATCTTTTCCAAGGCCTCCGCCTGCGCAACCGTACGCGGGAAGCCGTCGAAAATCACGCCTTTGGCACATTCCGGGGAGTCGATCCGCTTGGCGATCATCCCGATCACGACATCATCCGGAACAAGCCGCCCTTCATCCATCAGTTTCTTCGCTTCAAGCCCCAGCTCTGTTCCGGCGGCGACTTCTTCGCGCAGCATGTCGCCGGTGGAGAGCTGCTTCAGGCCGTATTTCTGCTCGATAATCTTGGCTTGCGTACCTTTACCGGCAGCAGGCGGGCCGAAGAAAATAACGTTCATCGTTTGCGTCCTCTTAGCTTGGATTTCTTAATCAGGCCTTCATATTGATGCGCGATCAGGTGCGAATGGATTTGCGCCACCGTATCGAGCGTCACCGTCACCACGATCAGCAGGCTGGTCCCGCCGAAATAAAACGGCATGCTTACCTTGGCCAGCAGGAATTCCGGCAACAGGCAGATAAAGACCAGATACAGCGCGCCAACGCTGGTAATCCGGGTCAGCACGTAATCGAGATATTCCGCCGTCGGTTTGCCCGGACGGATCCCCGGCACAAAACCGCCATAGCGTTTGAGCATATCGGCGTTTTCCTGCGGGTTAAACACAACCGCCGTATAGAAAAAGCAGAAGAAGATAATCAGGCCGCCATACAGCGCCATATAAGCAGGCTGGCCGTGCTGCAACAGCCGCGCGATCCCGGCGGTAAAGTCACCGCCTTCAGCCCCGCTGAAGCCAACGATCGTCAGCGGCAACAGCAGCAGCGATGAGGCAAAGATCGGCGGGATCACGCCCGAAGTGTTCATTTTGAGCGGCAGGAAGTTCTGGTCGCCCATAAACATACGGTTGCCGACCTGGCGCTTGGGATACTGCACCACAACGCGGCGCTGGGCCCGTTCCATGAAGACGATCAGGACAATCACGCCGACAACCATCGCGAACATCAGCAGCAGCATCGGGACGCTGAACTGGCCCTGACGGCCCAGCTCCAGGGTGCTGGCCAGCGCGCGCGGCAGTTCGGCAACGATCCCGGCGAAGATAATCAGGGAAATCCCGTTCCCGACACCGCGCTGGGTAATCTGTTCACCCAGCCACATCAGGAAGACCGTCCCGCCGACAATCGATACAACGGTAGACAGACGGAAGAACAGGCCGGGGTTAATGACAGCAGAGCCGCTGGAGCCCTGCAGGTTCTCAAGACCGACAGCCAGCCCGTAAGCCTGGATCGCCGCCAGCAGGACCGTGAAATAACGGGTATACTGGTTAATCCGCATCCGGCCGGACTCACCCTCTTTTTTCATCGCTTCAAGCTTGGGCGACATCGAGGTCGCCAGCTGCATGATAATCGAGGCCGAGATATAGGGCATGATGTTCAGCGCAAAAATCGTCATACGCTGCAACGCGCCGCCGGCGAACATGTTGAACATATCCAGGATCCCGCCGCCTTTTTGCGAGAAAATCTCGCCCCAGACGACCGGGTCGATCCCGGGAACCGGGATATAGGTGCCAAGGCGGTAGACCAGCAATGCCCCGAGCACAAACATAATGCGGCGTTTGAGTTCCGTCGCTTTGGCAAGCGCCCCGAAATTGGCGTTTTTCGCCAGTTGTTCAACGGCAGAGACCATCAATATTACCCTTTATTCAAATTAAGAATGATCTAGGAATAAATAGAGAAAAGCGCGGCTCTATACAAGTGCCGAAACAAAATAATTCCGCGTTTTTACAGGACCATGCCTTTGGAGGCCGCATAGTCGCGGATGGCTTCGATTCGCCTGCTATCTGATGGATGTTCGCCGAAAAATATTTTTGAGGCATGATAAGCCCTGCGCAGAAAACTCTCAGAACCTGGGGCACACATCCGCTCTTTTTGATCCCGCATTTTACTAAGCATGGATATAGCCGCTTGCGGATGTCCGTTGACCGCAACCGCATTCAGGTCGGCAATATACTCATCCTGTCTTGCCTGCCCGATCTCCAGCCCGCGCGCCAGAATGGCCGAGGCCGTCAAACAGACCGGAATCATTATACCGATAAGGCTCGAACTGCTTAGCGTAAACGTCAAAAACAGGTTCAGGAGCGCCGTTTTTGCTGCGAAAGCACTATAGAGCAAGCTGTTTACGTGACCAAGCTGCCTGTGTTTTGCATCATCGTATCGCTCATGTGTCGCTTCATGCCCAACGACATAATTAAATTCAGGAACACTCACATACCGGGGGTCCAGCATATCTCCAGATAAAAGAAGCACCCCTCCTTGACTGGACGATAAATTCCCTGCCATAAGCCCTACGGCATAAGGTGCTCCATACACACTGCGGAAGCCGGCACCAAAAGCACTATATTTTTCAGAAACATATTTCAGAAAATCAGGATCATCTATTTTTTCGGCCTTCATTTCCTTTAAAGTATTTTGAGTATCTTCATCCAAAACCTGTTTTGGAGCATAACACGCTATATGCGGCAAGAATGCCGGGAGCGCCGCCATCAACCCTATGGCATGGCGGCAGAAATCGCGGGTCAGTTTTTTGCGTTGATAGATATCCATAGCGGCAATATTTAACATAATTTTTAACATTAATGCAAATTCTTCGCGCTCTGAAAAGCTTGCCGCACAGAATACGATATGGTAACAAAAAGCAAATTTATGAATAAAATATATTTTCAGGGAGACTGACATGGCCAATAACGTCGATCAGGCTATAGGTACTATTGGCGGCCAGCCGATTTTTTCAGGACTTTGCGCATTATTCGGCGCTGCGGCGTGCGTTGATTTTACGATGGGCAGTCATTTTGCAGATATGACTCTTGTTACCGCCGCGGCATCAATTCCAGCTGTCGTTGCTTTGACTGCCATCGGCGGCATCAATGCATTTCGTGACCGCTCGAAACTCTCCAAAAGTTTTTCAACCGCTGCTGCGGGAACAGGGATTGCAAGCATGCTTGCCTTTGCCGCACAACTCTCTCAACCGGAAATGGCCGGATTGCTGGCCCCTGTATTCTCGGTGCTCGGCATGACCGTCTCCGGTGGACTGAACCTTGCCGGCCATTACACGCGGAATACGCACCTGAACGTCAATGTGTCTGTAGACAAGCAAGGCCCCAAACCGCCTGAACCGCCGCGGTGATCTGACGAGATGCTTACGGATATAAAAAAGCCCGCTGTATATAGCGGGCTTTTGGATTTTATCGTTTGAAAGCGCTTAGTCTTTCTTTGCTGCGGCTTTCTTTTTAGAGGCTGCTTTTTTCGCAGGTTTCTTTTCTGCAGCGTCCTCTTTTGCTTTGGCAACTTTTTTCGCCGGCTCGACGATTTCAACTTTACCGCCGGCTTTTTCAACCGCAGCGATGGCAGACTTGGTCGCCCCGCCGGAGATCTTGATATCCAGCTTGGCTTTCAGTTCACCGTTACCGAGAAGACGTACGCCGTCTTTTTTGCGGCGGATCACTTTGGCTTTGACCAGCGTGTCTTCGTCGATCGTGCCTTTGGCATCGATCAGGCCTTTATCTACAGCTTCCTGCAGACGGGCCAGGCTGACCGTAACCAGATCGCGGGCGAAGATATTGTTGAACCCGCGTTTCGGCAGACGGCGGTACAGCGGCATCTGGCCACCTTCAAAGCCGTTGATCGCAACGCCGGAACGGGATTTCTGGCCCTTCTGACCTTTGCCGGAAGTCTTGCCTTTGCCGGAGCCAATCCCGCGGCCGACACGTGTTCTCTGCTTTACAGAGCCTTCCTTCGGTTTTAATTCGTTCAGTTTCATTGTCTTAACCCTTTTATATCAGGAGTTTTTATCAGGCCGCATCTTCGACGCGAACCAGGTGTTTTACTTTTTCAATCATGCCGCGCACAGCCGGGGTATCTTCCAGTTCACGCGTTTTGTGCATTTTATTCAGGCCGAGACCGATCAGCGTTGCACGCTGATAAGATTTACGGCCGATCGGGCTGCCGATCTGGGTTACCGTTACGGTTTTCCCGGACGGTTTTTTCGCAGCCGCTTTTTTCTTAGCGGGCGCTTTTGTTGCCGGCGCTGCATCTTTCGGGGCATCCGTTTTTACGGCCGCTGCTTTTTTAGCAGAAGCCTTCTTTGCGGGTGCTTTTTTTGTATCTTTTTCTTCAGCCATCGTTCTTATTCCTCATCTTCCTGGGCTGCCGTCGCAATTTCAGCACTGGAGCGGTCGGCCTCACGATTGGCGACAATCTCACTGACTTTTTTGCCACGGCGCGCTGCAACCTGACGCGGGCTCTGCATGTTTTTCAGAGCAGCGAAGGTTGCGTTGACCATTGAATACGGGTTGCTGGAGCCGATTGCCTTGGCAACGACGTCCTGAACACCAACAGCTTCGAACACGGCACGCATCGGGCCACCGGCAATAATCCCGGTCCCTTGCGGCGCACTGCGCAGCAGCACTTTACCGGCACCGTGACGGCCTTTGACGTCGTGGTGCAGTGTGCGGGCTTCGCGCAGCGGAACGCGGATCATGTGGCGTTTTGCCTGCTGGGTTGCTTTCTGGATCGCTTCCGGCACTTCCCGTGCTTTACCAATCCCGAACCCAACGCGGCCCCGGCCATCGCCGACAACCATCAGCGCGGCAAAGCCGAAACGGCGGCCACCTTTGACCACTTTTGCAACACGGTTGATCCCGACCAGGCGCTCAATCAGCTCCTGCTCTTCGCCGCGTTCCCGTTGTTCTGAACCTCTAGCCATAGTTTCATTCCTTCCTTAAAATTCCAGTCCTGCAGCGCGGGCGCCTTCAGCCAGGGCTTTCACCCGGCCGTGGTACAAAAAGCTGCCACGGTCAAACTGCACTTTGTTGACGCCTGCTTTTTTCGCGCGCTCCGCCACCAGCTTGCCGACCTGTTCAGCCGCGCCGATGTCATAGCCTTTTTTCAGCTTCAGCTCTTTATCAAGAGAAGAAGCGGCTGCGACGGTTTGCCCTTTTACGTCATCAATAATCTGTGCGTAAATCTGACGGCCGCTGCGATGAATCGACAGACGGGGACGGACTTCACGTACCGCGTTGCGCTCGATATTAACCTGACGCAGCTTGTTACGCGTGCGGTAGGTCCGGCGTTGTGTTGCATTTAATCTCTGTGTCATGGTCTTATTCCTTTAACAGGGCCTATGCCTTATTTCTTCTTACCTTCTTTACGCAGGACAAACTGACCTTCGTAACGGATCCCTTTACCTTTATAAGGCTCCGGCGGACGGAAGGATTTGATTTTAGCCGCAACGGCGCCAACCTTTTCCTTGTCGATCCCGGAAACGGAAATCGCAGTTTGTTTTTCAACGGCGATTTCAATGCCTTCAGGTATTTCATAGTGAACGTCGTGGCTGTAACCGAGTTGCAGGACAAGCGTTTTGCCTTGCAGGTTGGCACGATAACCAACGCCCTGGATTTCCAGGTTTTTCTTGTAACCTTCACTGACACCGACAATCCGGTTGCGCACCAGGCTCCACATCGTCCCCCACAGGGCATGGGCCTGATTGCTCTGGGAGCGTTGTTGCAGGCGGACAACCTTACCGGCTTCGCCATCTTCCAGTGCAACAGAAACGTCGTTGTGGACGTTCAGCGTCATTTCGCCTTTCGGACCCTTAACCTTAACGTCCTGGCCGTTGACTTCAACGGTGACTCCGTCAGGAATGGCGATCGGGTTTCTTGCTAATCGTGACATCTTTTACGTCCTCTTAAAACAGCTGGCAGAGTATTTCGCCGCCAACATTTTGTTCCCGGGCTTCATGATCGACCAGAACACCTTTGGGTGTCGAGACGATCGTAACACCAAGACCGTTATAAAAGCGCGGCACCTCGTTCACACCGAAATAAACACGGCGGCCCGGACGCGAAATGCGCTTGATTTCCTGAATAGCCGGTTCGCCGCTATCATATTTGGCTTCGATTTCGATCTCTTTTTTGTTGTTACCGAGGTCGATCATGTTATAGCCGCGGATGTAGCCGCTGCGCACCATCGCGTCCAATACGGATGCTTTGTGCTTGGAAGCGGGAACACGGATTTTCACCTTACCGGCGTGCAGCCCGTTACGAATACGGGTCAACATATCACCAAGGGGATCACTCATAGTCATCTTGCGATATCCTCCTAAATTATTACCAGCTGGACTTCGTTACGCCCGGGAGTTCCCCGTGCGAAGCCAATTGTCTCAATGACACACGCGACAACCGGAATTTACGGTGGTGGCCGCGTGGCCGACCTGTTAACGCGCAACGGTTACGAATACGCGTTTTGGAAGAATTGCGCGGCAGTTCCGCCAAATCCAGCGCTGCCTGGAAACGCTCTTCCATCGGCGCTTCCTTGTTGTAAATAACTTCCTTCAGACGCGCGCGCTTATTGGCATATTTCTTTGCCAGCTTACGGCGTTTCAGGTCACGTTGTACTGCACTAGCCTTTGCCATGCTTTTTCTTCTCCTTTGTCATCCCGATTCCATTCGGGATCTTCCTCAAGTCATTTCACCAGATCCCGGTTTTCACCGGGATGACGCTCTGCGTCAATTCTTGAACGGCATATCAAAGCCGCGCAGAAGCTCTTTCGCTTCTTCATTTGTTTTTGCCGTGGTGCAGATCACGATGTCCATACCGCGGATTTTATCCACTTTGTCATACTCGATTTCCGGGAAAACGATATGCTCGGTGATGCCCATGGCATAGTTACCGCGGCCATCGAAGCTTTTGCCGTTGATCCCGCGGAAATCGCGGACTCGCGGCAACGCAATCGTGACCAGGCGGTCCAGAAATTCATACATCCGGTCACCACGCAGCGTTACCTTCACACCAATCGCCATACCTTCACGGACCTTAAAGGACGCGTTGGACTGTTTGGCTTTGGTAATCACAGGCTTTTGGCCGGCGATCAGCGCCAGGTCATTGGCGGCGTTTTCAATGAAGGCACGGTTTTGCGTGGCTTCACCGACACCCATGTTCAGAACGATTTTATCAAGCTTCGGCACGGCGAACTTGTTTTTATAGCCGAATTTTTCGACCATACGTGCCTTCAGCTCTTTTTCGTATCTTTCTTTCATACGCGGTTGCATAGCTTACGTTCCTTCTTACTCGACTGTTTCGCCTGAGCGTTTCGCCACGCGGACTTTCTTGCCGTCTTTCAGGACTTTGTAACCAACGCGGGTCGGTTTATCATCCTTCGGATCGGCCAGAGCCACGTTGGAAACGTGAACCGGCAATTCAATGTTTTCGATACCGCCCTGCGGATTCAGCTGTGAGGGTTTGCGGTGTTTTTTCGCAACATTCACGCCCTGAACGATCACACGGCTTTCCTGCGGCAGGACTTTCAGCACTTCACCTTTGACGCCTTTGTCCTTACCGGTAATGACGACAACGGTGTCGCCTTTTTTAATTTTCATTTTCGCAGCGCTCATTACAGCACCTCCGGTGCAAGAGAAATAATTTTCATGAAGTTCTTGCGGCGCAGCTCACGGGTGACGGGGCCAAAGATCCGGGTACCGATCGGCTCGCGGTTGTTGTTAAGCAACACGCAGGCGTTGGTGTCAAACCGGATCGCCGTACCGTCTTCGCGCATCAGCGGCTTGGCTGTGCGGACGATCACTGCGGACAGAACCTGACCTTTTTTCACTTTACCGCGCGGAATTGCTTCCTTCACGGAAACCTTGACCACATCACCGATGCGGGCGTAGCGACGGTGGGAACCACCCAGGACCTTGATACACTGGACCTGGCGGGCACCGCTGTTATCTGCGACTTCAAGTTTTGTTTCTACCTGGATCATTTGCTGTCATCCTTCTTTTTGGATGTTGCTTTCTTTGCTGCTGCTTTCTTGGCAGGTGCTTTTTTTGCAGCCGCTTTTTTCGCAGGAGCCTTCTTCGCTTCTTCTTTCTTCGGCGCTTCTTTTACTTCGGCTTTCGCTTCGGTCTTTGCTTCAACTTTGGGTGCGGCTTCTTTTTTCGCGGCACCGGTTGCCGGCGTAATCACACGCCAGGTTTTGCGCTTGGAAATCGGACGGCATTCTTCGATCTGCACACGGTCGCCAATTTTGAAAGAATTGCTTTCATCATGCGCGGCATATTTATCCGTACGCTTCACATATTTTTTATACATCGGGTGTTTAAAGCGGCGTTCGACCAGAACCGTTACGGTCTTGTCCATTTTGTCGCTGACAACATCACCTTCCAATATACGACGCGGCATCTCTTCTAACTCCTATCTTACGCGGCTTCTTCGCCGGATTTCTTGGTTTTGGAAGCAGCAGCTTTCTTCGCAGGCTTTTTCGCTTCCGTCTTTTTGGACGGGGCGATACTGCCGCTGGTCAGCTGACCCATAAAGGTTTTCACCCGCGCAATATCACGACGCACCGTGCGGATCTTTGCGGTGTTTTCCAGTTGGCCCTGGGACTTTTGAAAACGCAGGTTTAATTGCTGCTTTTTCAGGTCGAGCAGGGTTTTCTGCAATTCATCAACCGTTTTACCTTTTAAATCTTCTGCCTTCATGGCTCGCTCCTTAATTCTCCAAACCCTTCGGTATTACCCACCGACACGGGTTACAAATTTTGTTTTAATCGGCAATTTCGCCGCAGCCAGTGTCAACGCTTCACGGGCAAGATTTTCCGGCACACCGTCAATCTCGAACATGATGCGGCCCGGTTTAATCCGGCAGGCCCAGTATTCAACAGAGCCTTTCCCTTTACCCTGACGAACTTCAAGCGGCTTTTTGGATACCGGCACATCCGGGAAAACACGGATGAACACTTTACCCTGACGTTTCATGTGACGGGTCATCGCACGACGTGCTGCTTCGATCTGGCGGGCTGTAATCCGCTCCGGTTGAAGCGCTTTCAGGCCAAAAGCCCCAAAGCTCAGCTCAGTCCCGCGCTTCGCGTTCCCGTGAATGCGTCCTTTATGCTGCTTTCTGAATTTCGTTTTCTTTGGCTGTAACATTGCTTTTCTCTCAGATTACAAACTTTTTAAAATTTACCTTTAGGCGGCATCCCACCCTGACCTTCATTGATCCGCTTATCGCGGGCCATCGGGTCGTGTTCCATGATGTCGCCTTTGTAGATCCAGACCTTGACGCCGATGATCCCGTAGGTCGTCAGACCTTCGGCAAAACCGTAATCCAGATCGGCACGCAGCGTATGCAGCGGCACACGACCTTCGCGGTACCATTCGGTACGGGCGATATCGGCCCCGCCCAAACGACCGGACACGGCAATCCGGATCCCTTGCGCGCCAAGACGCAGGGCAGATTGCACCGTCCGCTTCATTGCGCGGCGGAAAGATACGCGGCGCTCCAGCTGCAGGGCAACACCTTCAGCAGCCAGCTGCGCGTCGAGTTCCGGCTTGCGGATTTCGACAATATTCAAAGACACATCAGAACCGGCACGCTCAGACAGCTGGCGGCGCAGTTTTTCAATGTCCGCGCCTTTCTTGCCGATAATGACACCCGGGCGGGCGGTATAAACCGTTACCGTGGTGTTTTGTGCGGCGCGCTCGATAATCACTTTGCTGATCCCGGCGGCTTTCAGGCGGTCTTTAACAAATTCACGCAGTTTCAGGTCCTGCACCAGCTTGTCAGCATACTGGCGGTCGGAAAACCAGCGGGAATCCCAAGTCCGGTTAATACCTACGCGTAATCCAATCGGGTTTACCTTCTGTCCCATAATTAAGCTTCCTCTTGTTCCCTAACGACAACCGTCAGACGGCTGAACTGTTTGATAACCCGTGATGCACGGCCCCGTGCGCGGGCACGAAAACGCTTCATCGTTACGCTTTTGCCGACATGCGCTTCGGCAACGACCAAGCGGTCAACATCAAGACCGTGGTTGTTTTCGGCGTTCGCAACGGCAGCCTGCAGCACTTTGCGGACATCCTGCGCGATGCGGCGCTTGCTGAATTCCAGATCGGTCAGCGCTTTTTCAGCTTTTTGACCGCGGATCATTTCCGCAACCAGGTTCAGCTTGTAAGGGCTGGTGCGCAAATATTTTGCCATCGCCCGAGCTTCGTTATCTTTCACGCGTCTTGCGTTTGCAGCCTGTCCCATGATTAAGCCCTCTTCGCTTTTTTGTCGGCGCCATGGCCGGTGTAGGTACGGGTCGGCGCGAATTCACCAAGCTTGTGACCGATCATCTGGTCGGTTACAAGCACCGGGATGAATTTTTTGCCGTTATAAACGCCGAATGTCAGACCAACCATCTGCGGGAGGATTGTGCTGCGGCGGGACCAGGTTTTAATAACCTCGTTCTTCCCCCCTGCGCGCACTGTTTCCACCTTTTTCAGAAGGCTTCTTGCAACAAACGGACCTTTCCAAACACTACGTGCCATTGTTCAAATGCTCCTATTTCTTCTTCCGGCGGCGAATAATGTACTTATCCGTCGCTTTATTCGTACGGGTTTTATAGCCTTTGGTCGGTTGACCCCACGGGGATACCGGGTGACGACCACCAGAGGTCCGGCCTTCACCACCACCGTGCGGGTGATCGACCGGGTTCATGACAACACCGCGAACGGTCGGGCGTTTGCCCAGCCAGCGATTGCGGCCTGCTTTCCCTTTGTTCGTGTTCATTTTGTCCGGGTTCGACACGGCACCAACCGTTGCCATGCATTCCTGGCGGACGACACGCAGCTCACCGGACGGCAGTTTGATCTGGGCATAGCCCTGATCGCGGCCGACCAGCTGGCCGTAAGTTCCGGCACTGCGGCACATTTGCGCGCCTTTGCCGGCTTTCATCTCGATATTGTGGATGATCGTCCCGACCGGCATGTTTTTCATCGGCATCGCGTTGCCCGGCTTCACGTCGGTTTTTTCACCGGCAATGATTTTGTCGCCAACCTGCAAACGCTGCGGCGCGATGATGTAGCGCAGTTCGCCGTCATCATATTTAATCAGTGCGATAAAGGCGGTACGGTTCGGATCGTATTCGATGCGCTCAACCGTGCCTTCAACGTCCCATTTGTTCCGTTTCCAGTCGATCACGCGGTAACGCTGCTTGTGACCGCCACCCTGGTGACGCACGGTCACGCGGCCGGTATTGTTACGGCCACCGTTTTTGCGCTTCCCTTCGGTCAGGGTCTTTTCCGGACCACCTTTCCACAGGCCGCTGCGGTCAATCGTGACCAGCTGGCGTGTCCCTGCGGTTCTCGGTTTGAATTTTTTCAGTGCCATTGTTCTTCAGCCTTCTCTCTTAGATTCCCGTGCCAACATCAATCGTTTGGCCTTCTTCCAGCGTCACGATGGCTTTTTTGACATCGCTGCGCTTGCCGATTACGCCTTTAAACCGCTTGGTCTTGCCTTTAGCAACCATCGTATTGACGCCTTTGACCTTCACGCCGAACAAAATTTCGACGGCTTCTTTGATCTGCGGCTTGGTTGCGGTAACCGGTACGCGGAAAGAAACCTGACCGTACTGGGACCCCATCGTGGATTTTTCAGTAATCAGCGGTGAGCTGATGACATCATACATCCATGCCTGTGCTTCTGTTTTCTTTGCCTTCGCCATCGTATTAACCTTTCAGCTTTTCCGTCAGATCGTTGACGGCTTCTTTCGTCAGGACCAGCATATCGCGGCGCAGGATGTCATAGACATTCGCCCCAACGCTCGGCAGCACATCGATCTTCGGCAGGTTCGCGGTCGCCCGTGCAAAGTTCGGGTCGATTTCGTTCCCGGCCACGATCAGGGCAGAGTCGAAACCGAACTTGCCCAGATTTGCCGCCATCGGCTTGGTTTTATGATCTTTCGCTTTTGCCTCATCCAGAATAATGAGCTTGCCACTCGATGCTTTGCTGGACAGCGCCATTTTCAGAGCCAGCGCACGAATTTTCTTCGGCAGGTCCGTAGAATGATCGCGCGGTGTCGGGCCACCAACAACGGCACCACCACGATCCTGCGTCCGCCGCAGATCACCGGCGCGGGCACGGCCCGTTCCTTTTTGGCGCCACGGTTTCTGGCCACGACCGGAAACTTCAGAACGCGTCTGCGTTTTATGTGTACCGGCACGGCGCTTGTTCAGCTGATAGTGGACCATACGGTGCAGCACATCGTCTTTGACTTCAACACCGAACACGGCATCATCCAGCGTGATATCGCCGGCAGCCTTATTCTCAATGGTTTTGACTGCAACTTTCATTATTCAGCGTCCTTCTTCTCTTCATCAGCCTTCGCTTCTTCAGCCGGTGCTTGCTCAGCTTTCGGCTCTTCTGCTTTGGCTTCTTCAACTTTTTCCTCAGCCGGTGCTTCTGCCGGAGCGTCCTCTACTGCAGCAGCTTCTTCAGCCGACGCTTCGTTTTCCTGTTCCGGCGCTTTCGCTTCGCTTCTCAGACCAGCTGGCAGCGGGGCGTCTTCCGGCATCGCTTTTTTAACAGCATCAAAAATCAGGACCCAGCCGTCTGTCGCACCCGGAACGGCACCCTGGATCAAAACCAGGTTGTCTTCCAGATCAACTGCAACCACTTTCAGGTTTTGCGTCGTCACAGTTTCATCACCAAGATGACCGGCCATTTTCTTGCCTTTAAAGACCTTGCCCGGCTCCTGGCACTGACCCGTGGACCCGTGCGCACGGTGAGAGATCGATACGCCGTGGCTGGCACGCATACCGCCGAAGTTGTGGCGTTTCATCGCACCGGCAAACCCTTTACCTTTAGAGGTGCCGGTCACATCAACAAACTGACCTGGAACAAAGTGGTTAGCCCCCAGCTCTGCGCCGACTTCCAGCATGTTTGCCGGATCAACACGGAATTCAGCCAGTTTTTTCTTCGGCTCGACTTTGGCTTTGGCAAAGTGACCGCGCTGCGCCTTGGACGTACGCTTCACTTTAGCAGCGCCAGCGCCAAGCTGTACTGCGGTGTAACCGTGTTTTTCCTGATCGCGCACAGCAACCACCTGGCAGCTGTCGATTTTCAGGACGGTTACCGGTACGTGTTTCCCGTCTTCATCGAAGATACGGGTCATACCTTCTTTCCGTGCGATTAATCCAGTTCTCATTTCTCTCTTCCTTTCCAGAGGTTGGACACCATGTCCAACTTAGCGAACAATCCTTATGCCTTACGCGGCGGCGGCTTGCTCCATGATTTTAATTTCAACATCAACACCGGCCGGCAGATCGAGCTTCATCAGCGCATCAATCGTTTGCGGGGTCGGTTCGACAATATCAAGCAGGCGTTTGTGGGTGCGCATTTCGAACTGCTCCATTGATTTTTTATCAATGTGCGGCGAACGCAGGACCGTAAAACGCTCGATCCGGGTCGGCAATGGCACCGGGCCGCGCACACTTGCGCCTGTCCGTTTTGCCGTGTTCACAATCTCGGCTGTCGCCTGATCCAAAACTCTGTGGTCAAAAGCTTTAAGCCGAATTCTGATGCTTTGCGTATCCATTGCCTAAATTCCCTTCGTCTTACTCGATAATCTTCGATACAACACCGGCGCCGACGGTACGGCCGCCTTCGCGGATAGCGAAACGCAGGCCTTCTTCCATCGCGATCGGTGTAATCAGCTCGACATGCATCTTGATGTTATCGCCAGGCATAACCATTTCCGTGCCTTCCGGCAGCTTCACTTCACCGGTCACGTCCGTCGTCCGGAA
Source organism: Rhodospirillales bacterium (assembly GCA_020638155.1). Taxonomy (GTDB): domain Bacteria; phylum Pseudomonadota; class Alphaproteobacteria; order Micavibrionales; family Micavibrionaceae; genus UM-FILTER-47-13. The sequence goes on along the minus strand of JACKJB010000004.1, from coordinate 66,510 downwards.
GTAGAACTGCGGACGATAATTGGTAAAGAACGGTGTATGACGGCCGCCTTCATCCTTGCTCAGGATATAGGCTTCGGCTTCGAACTTCGTGTGCGGGGTAATGCTGCCCGGCTTACACAGAACCTGGCCGCGCTCCACGTCTTCACGCTTCGTGCCACGCAGCAGCGCGCCGATGTTATCGCCGGCTTCACCGCGGTCCAGCAGCTTGCGGAACATTTCAACGCCGGTACATACCGTTTTCTGCGTCGGGCGGATCCCAACGATTTCGATCTCGTCGTTCACGTTAATCACGCCTTGTTCGACACGGCCTGTCACAACCGTACCACGGCCGGAGATCGAGAACACGTCTTCGATCGGCATCAGGAACGGCTTGTCGACCGGACGCTCAGGCTGCGGAATATACGCATCAACCTGCGCCATCAGTTCTTTAATCGCGTTCTCTCCAATCTCAGGATCGCGCCCTTCCATAGCGGCCAGCGCAGAGCCCTTAACGATCGGAATATCATCGCCGGGAAATTCATAAGAAGACAGAAGCTCGCGCACTTCCATCTCAACCAGTTCCAGAAGCTCCGGATCGTCAACCTGGTCAACTTTGTTCAGGAACACAACGATCGCAGGAACACCAACCTGACGCGCCAGCAGGATGTGTTCGCGCGTTTGCGGCATCGGGCCGTCCGCTGCGTTCACAACCAGGATCGCCCCGTCCATCTGCGCCGCACCCGTAATCATGTTCTTCACGTAGTCGGCGTGGCCCGGGCAGTCAACGTGCGCATAGTGGCGGCCTTCGGTCTCATATTCAACGTGCGCCGTTGAAATCGTGATCCCGCGCTCCCGCTCCTCAGGCGCCTTGTCAATGTTCGCATAGTCAACGAAATCACCAAAATATTTCGTGATCGCCGCTGTCAGCGTCGTCTTACCATGGTCAACGTGACCAATCGTGCCAATGTTACAGTGCGGCTTATTACGCTCGAATTTTTCCTTGGACATAGTCTTTGTCTCCTTCTTTAACTCTCAAATATTAATTGCCAGGGATCGGTGCTGCTCGACAGTCACCTTACCGGTTTTTTTCAGTGCATCTTTTTCCGTTTCGGTCAATTCAACCGTTGCGCAGCGCAGTCCGCGACCTTCCAGAACCCGATCACCTTCGTAAAGGTCAGTCAGCCCGGCTTCAGAAAACACGCCCGCTAAGGAAATCTCCCCACCGATTTCACGGCGAGATTTAAGCGCAACAACTGATTTTTCCAATTTCGTCACGTTCACTAAGCTCCCATTTTCGCTTTGACTTCGTCAGCGACGTTTTGCGGTACGGGTTCATAATGATCGAACTGCATCGTGTACTGCGCCCGGCCCTGGGACATGGAACGCAGCGTATTGATGTAACCAAACATGCTGGCCAGCGGAACCATCGCGGTAATCACTTTGGCATTCCCACGGTCAGCCATCCCGCCAACCTGGCCACGGCGGCTGTTCAGGTCGCCGATAATGTCACCCATGTAATCTTCCGGTGTGACAACTTCGACCTTCATCATCGGCTCCAGCAGCTGGGCACCGGCTTTGGCCATCGCCTCACGGAAGGCTGCTTTAGCAGCAATCTCAAAGGCCAGCACAGAGGAGTCAACATCGTGATAGGCACCGTCAACCAGGCGAACCTTGAAGTCAACAACCGGGAAGCCTGCGATAATACCGGCTTCCTTAGCCTGCTCCAGACCTTTGTTGACGCCCGGGATATATTCTTTCGGAATCGCACCACCGACGATTTCAGAAGCAAACTCAAATCCTGAACCCGGCTCGCCCGGCTCAAAGATTACAGAGATCTTAGCGAACTGACCGGAACCACCACTTTGTTTTTTGTGGGTGTAATCGATTTCGGCGATTTTAGTAATCGTTTCGCGGTAAGCAACCTGCGGCGCACCGATATTCGCTTCGACTTTAAATTCACGCTTCATCCGGTCAACCAGGATATCAAGGTGCAACTCGCCCATCCCTTTGATGATGGTCTGGCCGCTTTCATGGTCAACAGAGACGCGGAAAGACGGATCTTCTGCGGCAAGACGCTGCAGGGCCTGGGACATTTTTTCCTGATCGGCTTTTGATTTCGGCTCAACCGCAATCTCAATCACCGGCTCAGGGAATTCCATCCGCTCCAGAACGATCGGCTTGTCGTTATCGCACAGCGTATCACCTGTGGTGGTTTCTTTCAGGCCGACCAGAGCGACAATATCGCCGGCTTCGGCATATTTGATTTCTTCACGGCTGTTTGAATGCATCAGCAGCATCCGGCCGATCCGCTCGCGCTTGCCTTTAACCGTATTCTGCACGTAAGAACCGGATTCCAGAGTCCCGGAGTAAATCCGCGCGAAGGTCAGGGAACCAACGAACGGGTCGTTCATGACTTTGAACGCCAACGCACTGAACGGCGCTGCATCATCAGGTTCACGTTTATCATCCTCATCGCTGTCAACCTTCTTGCCTTTAACCGCGCCGATATCCAGCGGGGACGGCAGGTAGTCAACAACAGAGTCCAGCATCGGCTGCACACCTTTGTTTTTAAAGGCCGTACCGCACATAACCGGCACAAACGCACTGGTTACAGTTCCTTTACGGATGCAGGCTTTCAGGGTTTCGATATCCGGCTCGTTACCTTCCAGGTATGCTTCCATCGCCGCATCATCCTGCTCGACAGCCAGCTCAATCAGTTTTTCACGGTATTCCGCCGCTTTATCAGCCAGATCAGCCGGGATATCTTCTTCGTGGAAAGACGCGCCGAGCGTTTCCGCATCCCAGATTACAGCTTTCATTTTAACCAGATCGATAATGCCGGCGAAGTCGCTTTCAGCGCCGATCGGCAGCTGGATAACCAGCGGGGTCGCGCCCAGGCGGTCAACGATCATATCAACGGTGTTGTAGAAGTCAGCGCCGATTTTATCCATTTTGTTAACGAAGCACATACGCGGCACGTGGTATTTGTCAGCCTGACGCCAGACGGTTTCAGTCTGCGGCTCAACCCCGGCATTCGCATCGAACACGGCGATCGCGCCGTCAAGTACACGCAGGGAGCGCTCCACTTCAATCGTGAAGTCAACGTGGCCCGGAGTGTCAATAATGTTCAGGCGGAAAGTTTCGCCCGGCGCAACACCGTTTTCAGGACCTTTCCAGAAGGTGGTCGTGGCAGCGGAAGTAATCGTGATCCCGCGCTCCTGCTCCTGCTCCATCCAGTCCATGGTTGCAGCACCGTCATGCACCTCGCCGATTTTGTGGGATTTACCTGAATAGAACAGGATCCGCTCGGTCGTGGTGGTTTTACCGGCATCGATGTGCGCCATGATGCCAAAGTTGCGGTATCTATCAATCGGTGTTTCGCGTGTCATTGTCAGTTCTTCCTAAATCCTCAAAATTACCAGCGATAATGAGCAAATGCGCGGTTCGCATCGGCCATCTTGTGGGTGTCTTCGCGTTTCTTCACAGCGTTACCGCGATCATTGGCGGCATCCAGAAGCTCGGCAGCGACCCGTTCCATCATCGTGTTCTCACCGCGCTTGCGGGCAGAATCGATCAGCCAGCGCATAGCAAGCGCCATGCCACGATCGTGACGAACCTCAACCGGCACCTGGTAGGTCGCACCGCCAACACGGCGGGAACGCACTTCCAGCTGGGGTTTTACTTTTTTCAGCGCGCGGCGAAAAACCAGCAGGCCCTTGCCCGCATTGCTATCGGCCATATCTTCATCATCGAAGTTCTGGTTCGCGGCTTTGGTATCGAGAATTTCCAGTGCGCCGTAGACGATTTTCTCGGCGACAGACTTTTTCCCGTCCAGCATCAGGTTGTTGATGAATTTGGACAGCACCAGATCCCCGAATTTCGGATCAGGCAGGATTTCCCGTTTTTCTGCTCTATGACGACGTGACATTTAACGTTTCCTTCTTCGTCTAAACTAAATTCTTTTCTTTCTTTCACCAGATCCCGGCATTCACCGGGATAACGGATTTTTAAGCGGCAGAGCCGCTAACAAATCCGTTACTTCGGCCGCTTCACGCCGTAACGTGAACGGGCCTGTTTTCTATCCTTAACGCCCTGGGTATCCAGCGCCCCACGAATGATCGTATAGCGCACACCCGGCAAGTCTTTCACCCGGCCGCCACGAACCAGAACCACAGAGTGTTCCTGCAAATTGTGACCCTCACCAGGGATATAACAAATCACTTCCGAACCGGTCGTCAGGCGAACCTTGGCCACTTTACGCAGGGCCGAGTTCGGTTTTTTCGGGGTCGTCGTATAAACACGGGTACAAACACCACGTGCCTGCGGCTGACCGCCCAGTGCCCGTTTCTTGTTGGGCTTCATCGCTTTTTTGCCACCTTTTGCCCGGGGCTTGCGGATCAATTGTTGTATCGTCGGCATACGTGCCTTCTCCTAATTACTGTTCTGTTCAATCAAACAATGTTTCGTGGATGGTTGGCGTGGCGCTTTGACGCGAAACCCCTGACTGCGATCCTTGCCTTCATAATAAGGCGTGGACAAGGTCACTTTGCGGGCCTCAATTTAAATGGCGCCTAATAAAATATGCCGCTCCGTATACTTGTTCGGGCGGCATGTTCTGAGCTGCGTCTAATCGTTGTTTTATCTTAGAAAACAAGCGGCTTACGGCCAACCCATCCATGTTCGAACGCGCGGACTATAATGGAGAATCTTATCCACAGTCAAGAACTTAATTTAGGAAAACGAAAAAAAATGGTTAACGCGGCAAATCATGCCGGGCCGGATTTGCCTGCATCAGGCATCAGACCCTGCAAATGCCTGCGGCAAACGGACCTCATCCAGCCCCTGATGGGCCGCTTCCGGACGCATTGCCCCATACAGCCCCATCGCGATTGAACAGATCGTATCCGGGTCGCCGCCGATCCGCAGGCCACCCTCGATAATATGCCTGACCCCGGCCTTATCCCCGGCGGCACAGGCCCCTTTGAGCAGATACAGCGCGGCTGGCACGACAAAGGCGGTTTCGATGCCTTCGACGCTGATATCCTTAATAGTCGCGTAAGGATCGTCCGCCGCGAAGACAGAATCGACTAACCTTTTGTATTCAGCCTCTTTTTTCTCTTCCGGTAAGGCCATCCCCACAGTTTCGAGGAAATCTGCCAGCAGCGCGCGCCCTGCCGCCGCCTCGGCCAGACCGGCATCGAATGCCGCTTCAAAACCCGGATTCTGCGCCTCGGCCGCATAACGGGCCATACCGCTGATTAAAAACGCCCCTTCGATCGCCCCGGCATGGGCGTGAGAGCAGAGCATCAGCGGCAATATCCTCTCCGGCGGCACGTCCATCGCCCCCAGCACCCCGGAGCGCATCGCCGCGCCGCAGCTCGAATGCGCAGCGGTGACGGCCAGGAACGCGTCTTCGGTTGCGGCATCGAATAACGGCCGAAACCACGGCGAATAGGTCATGGCAAAGCGCTCGAAATGCGCTTCCAGATGGGTATACAGGTCATCCCGCGCGCGCATGAGCGAGGACAGGCTCAGGTCGTAGTCATTGCCCGCCATCAGGCTCATCGCCAGGCTTTCCATGAAATCATCGCTGGCGGTGTGCGAAGCACGGAATGCCGCGTCGTGCAAGGACACATCCCTGCCTTTTTCGTAATGTTCACCACTGGAGCCGAGCAAATCACCGCAAAAAGTAAAATACAGGAATGCCGGCACCGCAGACGGAGCATGGCCGAGCCGTCCGAGCGTGATCTTGTAATGGTCGGGCAGGAACAGCGACGGGCCATCCTGGTGAATATTATGCGGGGCTTTATGGGTCATAAGTCTATAAGAACTGTCAATTTTAATATAATAGCAACTATGTTCATTTTACCCAAAAACTATGTTGCCACGCTAGCGGCCTTTAAAAATTATGCAGAAAAAAGGCGGCCCGGAAGCCGCCTTTTCAAATTTTATTGCATCCAACCGCAAATCAACCGGCTGCGGCTTCCTTGCTGTCTTCGATCGCTGAATCGTCGGCAGATTCGGGCAGAGCGCCTTCACCGGCTTCGGCATGGGCCAGGGCTTCGGCTTCCTGCTGGGCGGAGATTGCGATCTGGTCGCGGTCTGCTGCCAGCTGGCGCACGCGGTTGACGTAAGCGCCGGTCCCGGCAGGGATCAGGCGGCCGACAATCACGTTTTCTTTCAAGCCGATCAGCTTATCGACTTTGCCTTGCGTTGCTGCTTCGGTCAGCACGCGGGTCGTTTCCTGGAACGATGCCGCGGAGATGAAGGAGCGGGTTTGCAGGCTTGCCTTGGTGATCCCCTGCAGAACCGGGCGGCCTTCGGCGACCTGTTTGCCGTCGGCCATGTATTTCTGGTTGACCTGCTCGAATTCTTCACGGTCAACCTGTTCCCCGGTCAGGAAGGTGGTATCACCCGGCTTCATGATTTCAACCTTCTGCAGCATCTGGCGCACGATCACTTCGATATGCTTATCGTTGATCTTCACACCCTGCAGGCGGTAAACGTCCTGAATTTCATTGACCAGGTAAGCCGCCAGCGCTTCGACGCCCATAACATCAAGGATGTCGTGCGGCACCATCGCGCCTTCCAGAAGCGCATCCCCTTTGCGGACGTAATCGCCCTCGTGCACCGCCAGGTGGCGGCCTTTGGGGATCAGATATTCTGACGGTTCGCCTTTGCCGTCGGTCGGCTTGACGATAATCCGGCGCTTGGACTTGTAGTCCTTGCCGAATTCAACCTGGCCGTCGATCTCGGAAATAACCGCAAAATCTTTCGGCTTCCGGGCTTCGAACAGTTCGGCAACGCGCGGCAGACCACCGGTAATATCCCGTGTTTTCGAGGTTTCACGCGGGATACGGGCGATAATGTCACCGGCCTTGACGTCCTGACCGTTTTCAACGGACAGAATAGCGTCGGTGGACATGTAGTAGTTCGCCGGCAGACCGTTCGGCAGGGTAATAACCTTGCCTTTTTTGTCGAGCAGCGAAATACGCGGTTTCAAATCGCCGCCTTTCGGCTGGCTGCGCCAGTCGATCACGACTTTGGACGCGATCCCGGTTGCTTCGTCAACGCGGTCGGAAACGGAAACGCCTTCGACGAGGTCATAGTAATGCGCGACACCGTCTTTTTCCGTGATAATCGGAATGGTGTACGGATCCCATTCGGCCAGCTTGTCACCGGCTTTAACCTTGGCAGCTTCGTCCACCAGCAGGCGGGAACCGTAAGGCAGGCGCTGAGACATTTTCTCGTTACCTTTACCGTCGAGCACAGCCACTTCGGTGTTACGGCCCATGACAATGGACACGCCATCGGAGTTTTTGACCACGTTGTGGTGGCGGATTTCGATTTTACCGTCAACAGCAGCCTCGACAGAGTTTTTCTCCGCCCCGCGCTGTGCGGCACCACCAATGTGGAAGGTCCGCATCGTCAGCTGCGTCCCCGGCTCCCCGATAGACTGGGCTGCCATAACACCGACGGCTTCGCCGATATTCACTTTGGTTCCGCGAGCCAGATCGCGGCCGTAGCATTTGCCGCACATCCCGCCGACCGTTTCACAGGTCAGGGCCGTACGGACCAGCACTTCGTCGATCCCGGCGGTTTCAATAGCTTCCCCGGCTACTTCGTCGATGATGTCACCGTTTTTGACGATGACTTCACCGGAAAGCGGGTTTTTAATATCGCCCTGTGCCGTCCGGCCCAGAACGCGTTCCGCCAGGGAAACAACCACATCGGCCCCGTTCATCACGGCGTTCATGGTGATCCCGCCTTCGGTACCGCAATCTTCTTCGATGATGACGGCATCCTGGGCGACGTCAACCAGACGACGGGTCAGGTAACCGGAGTTCGCGGTCTTCAGGGCCGTATCGGCCAGACCTTTCCGGGCGCCGTGGGTCGAGTTGAAGTATTCCAGCACCGACAGGCCTTCTTTAAAGTTCGAGATAATCGGCGTTTCGATGATCTCGCCCGACGGCTTGGCCATCAGACCCCGCATCCCGGCCAGCTGGCGGATCTGCGCAGCGGAACCACGGGCACCGGAGTGCGCCATCATGTAAACCGAGTTCAGGACGCCGCCGGTGATATCGGAAATACCGGCCATCATGGCATCGGCAACATCATCGGTACATTTGGACCAGATATCGACAACCTTGTTGTATTTCTCACCTTTGGTGATAAGACCGTCCATATATTGCTGCTCGAACTCTTTGACGCGCGCGGTCGCTTCGCCGACCAGTTTTTCCTTGGCGGCCGGGATGACCATGTCGTCCTTACCGAAGGAAATACCGGCTTTACAGGCGTATTTGAAGCCGAGTTTCATCAGGCGGTCACAGAAGATGACCGTTTCTTTCTGGCCGCAATAGCGATAAACCATATCGATCAGGTTCGAGATTTCTTTTTTCGTCAGGATGGTATTAATCATGCTGAACGGCACGTCCTTGTTCCGCGGCAGCAATTCGGAGATCAGCATCCGGCCCGGTGTGGACTCAACGATCGTGGTGATCGGGTTGCCTTCTTCGTCAACGCCTTTATAGCGGCATTTGATTTTCGCGTGCAGCGAGACGACCCCTTCGGTCAGCGCATGCTGGATTTCGCCAGGACCGCGGAAGACCATGCCTTCGCCCTGTTGCTCGTCGAGCGAGATCGACAGGTAATACAGACCCAGAACGATATCCTGCGTCGGGACGATGATCGGCTTGCCATTCGCAGGCGACAGGATGTTGTTGGTCGACATCATCAGGCAGCGCGCTTCCAGCTGGGCTTCGATCGACAGCGGCACGTGAACGGCCATCTGGTCACCGTCGAAATCGGCGTTAAAGGCGGTACAGACCAGCGGGTGAAGCTGGATCGCCTTGCCTTCAACCAGGACCGGTTCGAATGCCTGAATGCCAAGACGGTGCAGCGTCGGTGCGCGGTTCAGCATGACCGGGTGTTCGCGGATCACCTCTTCAAGGATATCCCAGACTTCCGGACGCTCTTTTTCGACCATTTTCTTCGCGGCCTTGACCGTGGTGGCCATGCCGTAGATTTCAAGCTTATGGTAGATAAACGGTTTAAACAGCTCCAGCGCCATTTTCTTCGGCAGGCCGCACTGATGCAGTTTCATTTCCGGACCGACCACGATGACAGAACGGCCGGAGTAATCGACCCGTTTCCCGAGCAGGTTCTGACGGAAACGGCCTTGTTTCCCTTTGAGCATGTCGGACAGGGATTTCAGCGGGCGTTTGTTCGCGCCGGTAATGACGCGGCCACGGCGGCCGTTATCGAACAGCGCATCGACAGATTCCTGCAGCATCCGCTTTTCGTTCCGGACGATGATATCCGGCGCGCGCAGCTCAATCAGGCGCTTCAGACGGTTGTTCCGGTTGATGACCCGGCGGTAAAGATCGTTCAGGTCAGAAGTCGCAAAACGGCCACCATCCAGCGGCACCAGCGGGCGCAGCTCAGGCGGCAGGACCGGGACGACGTCCAGGATCATCCATTCCGGACGGGCGCCGGACTCGATGAAGGATTCCAGCAGCTTTAAGCGCTTGACCAGTTTCTTGCGCTTGGCTTCGGAATTGGTTTCCCTCAAATCTTCTTCGGCCTGGTCGCGTTCTTTTTCAAGATCGACCGTCGTCAGGATTTCTTTCAGCGCTTCGGCACCGATCCCGGCACGGAAGTTTTCATCGCCGAACTCATCCTGCGCATCGACAAATTCTTCTTCGCTCAGCATCTGGAACGGCTTGAGCGTGGTCATGCCCGGATCGATGACGATATAAGATTCAAAATACAGGACTTTTTCCAGATCCTTCAGCGTCATGTCCATCATCAGGCCGATACGGGACGGCAGGGATTTCAGGAACCAGATATGGGCAACCGGCGCGGCCAGTTCGATATGACCCATCCGTTCGCGACGCACTTTGGTCAGCGTGACTTCGACACCGCATTTTTCGCAGATGATGCCTTTATATTTCATGCGCTTATATTTACCGCACAAACATTCATAATCCTTGATCGGGCCAAAGATCTTGGCGCAGAACAGCCCGTCTTTTTCCGGTTTGAATGTCCGGTAGTTAATCGTTTCCGGCTTCTTTACCTCACCGTAAGACCAGCTGTTGATCTGTTCCGGGCTCGCGATCGAGATCCGGATCGAGTCAAAAGACTGCGGCCCTGTCGGCTGGCCAAAAAGATTCATCAGTTCATTCATCTGCGCGCTACCTTTTCTTCCCGTCGTCGGCTGCGCCAGAATAAATCTTCTAAAACTGTCGCGCTTTGCCGGGAACGCAAGGCAAACCCTGCGTTTCCCTGATTGTTATTTAGCTGTTGCTGCCGCCTTGTTTCATATCGACATTCAGGCGAGTGCCCGCAGTTCTTTGGCCAGAACGTTGAAGGACTCGGGGATACCCATTCGAAATTATCTTCGCCGCGACAATCGCTTCGTAGACTTTCGAACGGCGGCCGCGATCGTCCGTTTCGTTAATATTTCCTGCAGCGTGTAAGCGGCGCCCGTATGCCTGCAAAGGCCCAGACCTCCATCTCCCCGAAACGCTGGCCCCGAACTGGGCTTTACCGCAGCAGCTGCTGCGTCACGGGCGAATAAGGTCCCGATCCAGGCGGCGTGGATCTTATCGTCAACCAGGTGATGCAGTTTGAGCATATAGATATACCCAACCGTCGATGCCAGCCGTGCGAATTTCTCACCCGTCAAGACCGTCAGTCAGGGTGACCTGACCGGTGGTGTTCGGCCCGGCTTTATCAGCAGGTCGTTGATGTGTCTTCTTCATGCGCGCCGTGGAGCCGGTGTTGCCATCGGTACGCCGCCACGCAAATTGTTCGACTGCTTGAGCTGGGTATCGTCCCAACAGTGATTTCTCGTCAAATTCCTTATCGCCGTAAACGCCTTTGAGCTGGGTCTTCAGCTTTTTCATTTCGGCTTCGGACGGGCTTTCGTCGTCTTTGAAGGAATCGATCATCTCACCGATCTGCTTACCAAGCGCCGCAGACGCCCAGCCCAGATGGGTTTCAGGATCTGCCCGACATTCATCGTGACGGCACCCCAAGCGGAGTTCAGCACGATATCAACGGCGTCCGTCTTCAGATGCAGCATGTCTTCGATCGGCATGATGCGCGGAACCTTGCTTGTTCCCGTGACGGCCGGCCATTTCAGCAGCTGCGTTTACGTTCACGGCTGCAGCAGAAGACGCCAGTATCTTCATCGCCGGCGGCAGTTCGTCACCGCGCTGCGGTTTTTTCAACCGGATTCAAAACGATGTTTAGGCGCTGATCCGCGTCATCGAACGTCTTGGTGAGCTTCGATTTCGCCATCCGGTCTTCGTTCTGCACCGAAATCTGGCGCCACAGGCCCGCGGCGGACGGACTCGGGTCAACAACTGGGTATCACCTTTCTTACAGGCCTTTCAGGTTATTTTGGATACCGGCAAAAGGCCTGGCCTGCAGCATGTCGTGCAGGCGGGCATAAAGGAAACCGTCTTCCAGGATCGCGCGTTCGTCATCGCGGTCTTGGCAAGACGCGTTCGATTTCTTCCTGCTCGATCGCCATCACACGGGCGTCTTTATCAACACCGCGGCGGTTAAAGACGCGGACTTCGACAATCGTACCGACCGCACCGGGCGGCAGGCGCAGCGAGGTGTCTTTCACATCGGCGGCTTTTTCCCCGAAGATGGCGCGGAGCAGTTTTTCTTCCGGCGTCATCGAGATTCACCTTTTTCGGCGTCCACCTTACCGACCAGGATATCGCCCGGACCGACTTCGGCACCGATATGAACGGTCGGCTTCATCCGAGTGTTTAAGCGCTTCTTCGCCGACATTCGGGATATCATGAGTAATTTCCTCGGTGCCCAGTTTGGTATCGCGGGCCATGACCTCAAATTCTTCCAGATGGATCGAGGTGTAGACATCTTCGCGCACGATCCGTTCGGACAGAAGGATCGAATCCTCGAAGTTGTAGCCCTGCCACGGCATAAAGGCGACCAGCACGTTACGGCCCAGCGCCAGCTCACCGAACTGGGTTGAAGGACCGTCGGCGATAATGTCACGGCAATCTCATCGCCCACAGCACCAGCGGCTTTGCAGCATGCAGGTGTTCTGGTTGGAGCGCTGGAATTTGTGCAGCTTGTAGATATCAACAACCGGCTCGTCCGCGCTGACCATTTCGGTCGCCTGGATCACGATCCGGGTAGCGTCAACCTTGGTGACCGTCCCTGTACGGCAGGCGGTCACGGCAGCACCAGGAGTCACACGGGCAGCCATGGCTTCCATGCCTGTCCCGACCAGCGGAGCATCGGCTTTGAGCAGCGGCACGACCCTGACGCATCATGTTCGAGCCCATCAGCGCGCAGTTCGCGTCATCGTTCTCCAGGAACGGGATCAGCGATGTACAACGGAAACCAATCTGTTTCGGGCTAACGTCTGGTATGATATTCAGTCGTGTCCGGTGGCCATCAGGTTTTCCCCGGCCTTACGGCAGGAGACCAGTTCCGCTTCGAACTTGCCGTCCTTGCTCAGCGCGGCGTTCGCCTGCGCGACCGTGTAACCAGGCTTCTTCCGTGCCGACATGTAAACGGCTTCGTCAGTCACTTTGCCGTTCGACCAACCTTCCGGTACGGGCTTTCGATAAAGCCGTACTGGTTGACGCGAACAAAGGTGGACAGCATGAAGTTAATCAGACCGATGTTCGGGCCTTCGGCGTTTCAATCAGGCAGATCCAGCCGCCAGGTGGGTCAGTGCGTCGCGGACCTCAAAGCCTGCGCGCTCGCGGGTCAGACCACCGGGACCAGCGCCGAAGGCGGCGTTTATGGGTAATCTCCAGACAGCAGGTTGGTCTGGTCCGCCCAGACTGGGACAGCTGTGAAGAGCCGAAGAATTCACGGACGGCAGCCTGTGCCGGTTTCGCGTTAATCCAGATCGTGCGAAGGCATATAGGTGTCGATATCGACAAGACATCACTCTGCGCGAATCGCGCGCTCCATACGCAGCAGGCCAGCACGAACCTGGTTTTCCATCAACTCGCCAACGGAACGGACACGGCGGTTGCCAGGTTATCGTATCGTCAACCTCGCCCGCCGTCTTTCAGACCGTGCAGGCAACTTTCGGGATCGCCAGGATGTCATCCTTACGCAGGACACGCGCATCTGGTCGTCGGCATCAGATCCAGACGGCCGTTCATTTTCACGCGGCCAACCGGGGACAGATCATAACGCCGGATCGAAGAACAGCAGCTCGAACAACGCTTCGGCGGATTCAGCAATCGGCAGCTCGCCCGGACACTGACGCGGTAAATATCGATCAGCGCCCTCGCCCGGGTATCGCATTTATCGACTTCCATCGTATTTGCGGATATACGGGCCGACATTGATATGGTCGATCGCCAGAACCGGCACATCGGAGATGCCCATAGTGTCGAGCGTCTCCAGATCGTCCTTGCCGATTTCGTGTCCGGCATCAAACTGCACAAGGCCCGTTTTCGGATCGAACACATCTTCCGCCAGATACTGGCCGATCAGCTGCTCATCCTGCACCAGGATGTCTTTCAGGCCGCCTTCGGCCAGCTGCTTGGCTTTGCGCGGGGTAATCTTCGTCCCCTCTTCGGCCGCAACCTTGCCGGTCTTGGCATCGATCAGGTCGTGCGCCAGCTTGACACCGCGCATACGCTCCCCGTCAAACGGCGTCTTCCAGCCTTTTTTGTCTTTGCTGTACACGATCTGGCCGTAGAAGGTGCTGAGGATCTCTTCATTACTCATCCCCTGGACCAGCAGCGGATCGACCGGCTCGTCATTCTCTTCACATTTCGCGCGGTATTCAGCGGTTTCCGCGGAATCAAGCGCGCGCAGCATCGTGGTCACCGGCAGTTTCCGGCGGCGGTCAATCCGTACATTCATGTGATCCTTGGCATCGAATTCGAAATCAAGCCAGGAGCCACGGTAAGGAATGACACGGGCGGCAAACAGGTATTTGCCGGATACGTGGGTTTTCCCGCCGTCATGGTCGAAGAACACACCCGGAGAGCGGTGCATCTGGGAAACGATGACACGCTCGGTCCCGTTGACGATAAAGGTCCCCTCATTGGTCATGAGCGGCATATCGACCATATAAACGTCCTGCTCTTTAATATCGCGGATCGAGCGCAGGCCGGTATCTTCATCGACATCAAACACGGACAGACGCAGCGTGACACGCAGCGGCGCGGCATAGGTCATCCCGCGCTGTTTACATTCCTCGGTATCGTATTTCGGCTCTTCCAGTTCATAGCTGACATAGTCGATTTCAGCTTTATCAGAAAAGTCCTTGATCGGGAACACAGAGGTCAGCACTTCGTGCAACCCCTGCATCGCGCGCTCATCAGCCGGGATATCAGATTGCAGGAACAGTTCATAAGACTGGCGCTGCACTTCGATCAGATTCGGCATTTCCGCAACTTCGCGGATTTTACCGAAAGACCGGCGCACCCGTTTGCGGCCGGTAAAGCTGTCGACATCGTTCGCCGGCTTATATGTCCCGGTGTCTTTTGCTGCCGCTTTTTTAGCCGGTGCCTTCTTGGTTGCTTTATCTTTTGAGGATGATTTGCTTGTTTTTGCTGCGCTCATTGTTTTTCCTACTTTCGCCCATAAAATTCCGTCATGAATTCTGTCAAACACGACATTGCCGCCTCAAGATCCTTCCCGAAGGACCGAAGCGGCTTACATACGGCCTGTGATAGTGCTTTTGGCATATCCACATATATTGTGCCGTTATATAGAATAAGTGCGCTCACACTTGTCCCAGCTGGCAGTTGCGAGTGTTATATGGCGTAAAGGTCAAGCCATGTCAACCGATTTTTACACCACAGTGAAGCACTTCATCCCGGATGGCGCCAGGGCCTTCCGGGATGAAATGAAAATCTGTTCTGAAATTATTTCAGTTCTACAGTCGCGCCAGCGCCTTCGAGCTGGGCTTTCATTGCTTCTGCTTCTTCTTTTTTGAGGCCTTCTTTCAGAGGCTTCGGCGCGCCTTCGACCAGGTCTTTAGCTTCTTTCAGGCCCAGACCGGTGATTGCACGAACTTCTTTAATCACGGCGATTTTGTTGCCACCGGCATTTGCCAGGATCACATCAAATTCGTCTTTTTCGGCAGCAGCTTCACCACCAGCGCCAGGTGCTGCAGCAACAGCAACCGGAGCAGCGGCAGAAACGCCCCATTTTTCTTCCAGCAGTTTCGCCAGATCAGCAGCTTCCATAACGGTCAGCTTTGACAGGTCTTCTGCAAGTTTTTCAATATCAGCAGCCATAGTACTTCTCCTTTTTAAAAACTAATAACCTATGATTATTATTCGCCTTTGGCGGCATATGCGCCAATAACCCTTGCCAGCTGTCCTGCCGGGGCAGAGACAACACCAACAACTTTTTGTGCCGGCGCCTGCAGGATCCCGATGATCTTGCCACGCAGCTCGTCCAGACTCGGCAGTTTAGCCAACTGCTCAACGCCTGCTTTGTCCAGGATTTGTGCGCCCATCGCGCCGCCCATAATCACCAGCTTGTCGTGATCCTTGGCAAAATCGTATACCGCTTTGGCCACTGACGGCTCGGCAGAAGACGCCAGACCGACCGGACCGGCCAGCATACCGCCCATTTCCGCAATTTCGGTGCCTTCCAGCGCCCGTTTCGCCAGCGTATTCTTCGTCACCTTGAAACGCGCCCCGGTTTCACGGATCTTGGCGCGCAGTTCGGTCATCTCCGCCACGGTCAGGCCGGAATATTGTGCAACAACGAAAATCTCGTCTTCGGCAAAACGCTGTTTGTACCCTTCAACTTCTTGCTCTTTTTGTGCGCGGCTCATCGGCATCGCGGTTCTCCTTCAAAAATCTTTACATCCGTACCGCTTTTATTTGCGGCAACAAAAAAGGATGACACCATCCGGTCCATCCTATCCTTGCCTCATATCGCTGAGGTCTTTAAAACGGTCAAGCCCTGCCGTAACAGGTTATGTGCTTTTCTCGTCTGTACAGGGTTTAATCCTTAAAACCAAGGAAACCTGTAGTCTTGGACAGGAATTGGAGACACGTAATATATAAATGTCCCAATCCCGTCAAGCTTTTTTTGATTTTTTTAATCAGAAACGGTTAATCCCGCCGCTGCCGCGCTTCGGTCGATACAGTTCGGCCCCGCCAAAAGTTTCATCAACCTGATAATGCCTTGCCGGGTAGCCGTCACTATCCTGGTCCTGAATCTGGGCACCTTCACAAATTGCACCCCCATCATGGCTTCCATCAAAAATCTCGTTCAAGGGACGCGGGCCTGCGTCAATCCTGTATCTGCACGGCTTTCCCAGTTTTGACCTATAATCATGCCTGCTCATTTTCCATCTCTCTTATGTCGCCGGTTTATTCAGACGAACATACTATATATCTCATCCCCTCTTGTCAATTTTTATGTAAACTTTATTATACCCCATTGACTCCAGCCCCCTGGCCGTGCA
This sequence comes from Rhodospirillales bacterium, assembly GCA_020638155.1. GTDB lineage: Bacteria > Pseudomonadota > Alphaproteobacteria > Micavibrionales > Micavibrionaceae > UM-FILTER-47-13. The sequence goes on along the minus strand of JACKJB010000004.1, from coordinate 50,081 downwards.
ACGTATCTGTCATAATTATAAAAAACAGGGGGGCCTGATGGCAGGCAAAAATACGGCAAAGTCCGATTTCCAGGATAGTGCACGGACAAACCGCGAAGCCGAACAGGTTGCCGCGCGGCTGCCGGAGCTTGAGCTGATCGCCCGGCAACTGGCGAGCCAGATCTACGGCCTGCGCCGCCGCAGCAAGCCCGGTCCCGGTACGGATTATCACAGCCATGTGCCCTTCAACCATGAAATCCACGATCCCCGCAAAATCGATCACAAGGCATCGGCGCGGCGGCAGGACCGGGACGGCGAAGATTTGCATATGATCCGCCAGCGGGAAATGGAGGTCAGCCAGAAATTCTACCTGTGGCGCGACGGGTCAAAATCGATGGATTATAAAGCGCCCAAAGACCTGTTCCCCGAACAGCCGCCTTATACAAAGAAAGAAGCCGCGGAGATCCTGCTGCTGACGACGGCTTATTTAAGCGTTGCCGCAGGGGAAAATTTCGCACTGCTTGGCGGTACGGGAGGGCTGAGCAACAATAAGAAGGTGATGCCGCGGATCCTGAAAGAGCTGGAGCATAGCGCCGCGCAGGACGATGCCGACCTGCCGAAATTATTCATGCATAAAGGCCGTCCGCTTGAAAAAGGCAGTCAGGTCTTTATCTTTAGTGACTTCCTGTGCCCGGTCGAAGAGATCGCCGCGATGATTAAAAGCCTGCAAGGGGCAGGGGTCCGCGGCCACCTGGTTCAGGTACTGGACCCTTCAGAAGTCGAGTTCCGTTACAAAGGGCATGTCAAATTCGAAAGCCCGGAAAGCGGGGCGACACACACGATCAAGAAAAGCGAATCCGTTAAAGCCGAGATGGAGGAGCGGATCAAAAACCATATCCGCGACATCCGCGAGCTTGTTAAACGCGCCCCTAACTGGACCTTCAGCACTTATGTCACGGACCGGCCGCTGCATGATGCGCTTTTACCGCTTTACGGTATCCAGAACAGCCGCACGGCAGGCAATCCCGGCCCCAGGCCCCGTTGATTGAATTTTCTTAGTGCCAGCTTGAGCTAATCAGCAGGATGACACTGGCCACGATCAGCAGGCCTGCGAGCGGTTTGGCACGGTCTTCGATAAAGCGCAACTCGTGATACCACATCAGCCAGACCGGCACCAGGGCCGCCAGAATACTGGTATAGCCGGGGTTCGGCGCATAGACGACGCTGACCACAAAAGTCAGGTAGGCAAGGGCCGAGAAAACGCCTGTCAGGATCCCGGCTTTGACCATTGTCTTTTCGTACATCTGCGCGTTCGCCTTACCTTTCATCAGCAGGAAGAACCCGATCACCACGGTCATGACAACGTAATTCATCAGGACAAAAGACAGCGCCGCCGGAACCAGGTCGGCCGTCGGGACGACAAGCTTGGTCACGACGCCGGCCACGGCATAGGTGATCGCCGCCGGGGCGACCACCATCAGCGAAGGCAGGCTGATATCGCTCGGCCGCAGGAAATACAGCGCCGCCGAAGCCATCACAAAGGCACTGACAACACTCACCGTAACCAGGGGGTTGGCAATGTAATATGCGACCATGTAATCCTTGACCGCGACCCAGATCAGGAACGCAGCAATCGCCTCAATCGGGATGGCAATGCTTGAGACCCGGCCCTTTTTCTCTGACGACAAATTCAACTGGATCACGATCCCGACAGAAATAATCAGCGCCACCAATATAGCGGCAAGATAAAAATTAATATCAGCCGGCCAGTCCATAAAAGGAATAAAAGGCAGCAGGACTGCGACGGCCACACTGGCATGCCAGAACGAGAGTTGCCAGGGGTCAGCTTTGAATACCCGGTTTACTTCGGCAAAGATTGCCCGGAAAATACTGTGAAAGATTCCGAATATTGCCCAATATAGCGCGCCGGTCATGTCCTTGAAGTCCTGTTCTGTTGGATTACACAAATAAGGCTCTCATTCTACACGGAATGAGAGCCTTATAAAACCGTCTTGTTTCCCGATTAAGGCGCGGCGGGTGCGAACATTTTATCCAGTTCGGCTTTTGACATTTTTGTATGAAAAGAGTCCTGTGTCTCGTTATTCAGGGTAATCGTCCGGTAAGCGCCTTTATCCTCAATACGGCCAACTGCACCGGGCAGGATCATCGTATCGACCAGATAGACGTGATGGTCACGGCGTGTTTCATTTTTCGGCAAAGCCCCGTCATATTCAATTTTCAGCGCCCGCCCATCAATAAGCTCTCCGCTTTGGGCTGCCAATGTCAAGGCGCGGTCAATGTAAGAATCTGATCCCGACATGTCGTCACCGTTCTCAATATCATCAAATACGATACTCGCAGGTACTCCGACCTCAAGCGTTTCAAGACGTTTATAACCGCTCACTTTATTGAACAGGTCAGCCACAGTTACGCCGCCGATCATTACATTTTCGTCATCAGAGCGGCGCCTGCGTAATTTTGCATCGATATGCCGGCTTCCCCGTTCCGAAGCCAGAACAGAAAAAACCTCGCTTAAATCCTTCAGGGCGATACGGCTGATCGCTCCCTCTTCCATGGATGGAACCTGTATATGCGTCAGGACCAGGTCGTCCTGCTCAATTTTTGCGTTATACGTGTACATAATCTTTTACCTCCCTGATCTGTATCCTTGTGCAGGCACATTATACATATTTTTATGCGGGCGCAATTCCTATTGCGCCAAAGAAAAAGCCGCTGTCAGGCAGCGGCTTTCCGGTCATTTTTATCAAGGACTGATCAGACACCCAATGCCACTTTAAGCCGTTCCAGGACAGGTTTACGTTCAAAATCCTTTTTCTCTTCGTGGCGGCCTTGCTCTTTACCTTGATCGTAAACTTTTTCGGCCAGATTCACGGTTTGCGTGGCAGCCGTATAATATGTACAAAATGGCCCGAGCGGTGCCGTGACCGCCCGTTCACCAAATTTTTTGGCCAAAACGTGTTTTTCATCCATAAACCAGCGTGTCCGCCCATCGTCAGTAACGCTGGAAAATTCCTCATAAGGTAGCGCTTCCTGCGCTTCTTTGTCATATTTAACGCTATAATCATGAGCGATTAAGCCTTTGGCAAATAATTCTCTCACTCTTTGAGCAGTAATTAAGTTTATTTCAGACGACATTTTCATTCTCCTCTACATTTTGTTCGAAAAATTACGGCTGTTATATCAACTCCCCTTAATTATGTCAATAATATTATGAAAATATAAATACCTGTATTTTTTTATCTACCCGACACAAAAAAGCCGCTCCCAGAATAGAGGAGCGGCTTTTAACGTGTTCTGTAATAAACCAAATCTTAGGCGGCTTTTTTATCCTGTGAAGAGAATGAGGCGATATCCAGTTTGATACCGGGGCCCATGGTCGAGCTGACCGTGATTTTCTTCATATAGGTGCCTTTGGCGCCTGACGGCTTCACGCGGATGATTTCCCGGACGAAAGCGGTAATGTTTTCAGCCAGTTTTTTCTCATCGAAGCTTGCCTTGCCGACGCCGGCATGAATGATCCCGGCTTTTTCAGCACGGTATTCAATCGCGCCGCCTTTGGCGGATTCAACGGCTTTTTTGACGTCAGGTGTCACCGTACCCAGTTTCGGGTTCGGCATCAGGCCTTTAGGCCCAAGGATCTTACCAAGCTGACCAACCAGCGGCATCATGTCCGGGGTGGCAATACAGCGGTCAAAATCCATTTCACCGGCTTTGATTTTCTCAGCCAGGTCTTCGGCACCAACGATATCCGCGCCTGCGTCCTTGGCTTCTTTTGCCTTGTCATCCTTAGCGAACACGGCAACGCGGACGCTGCCGCCCGTGCCGTGAGGCAGTTCGAACATACCGCGGACAGCCTGGTCGGCGTGACGCGGGTCGATGTTCAGGTTCAGGGCAATTTCAAAGGTTTCGTCAAATTTGCGCTGTTTGCTGCCGCTTTGAAGGATTTTGACGGCTTCTTCGACCGTGTAAAGCTTGTTACGGTCTACGGCTTCATAAAGCGCTTTCATTTTCTTTGGTGCTTTGCTCATGATCTTAGCCCTCCACCACTTCGATGCCCATGGACCGTGCGGACCCGGCAATGATTTTCATTGCGGCGTCGATGTCATTGGCATTCAGGTCTTCCATTTTTTCTTCGGCGATCGCACGCACCTGCTTGCTGGTCACCTGCGCGACGGTCTCACGGCCCGGATTATTGGCGCCGGATTTGACTTTCGCTGCCTGTTTCAGGAAGTAGCTGGCCGGCGGCTTCTTGGTAATGAAGGTGAATGAACGGTCTTCATATACCGTAATCACAACCGGGGTCGGGATCCCTTTGCTGTCCTTCGTCTTGTCGTTGAAGGCATTACAGAAATCCATAATGTTAACGCCATGCTGGCCCAAAGCCGGACCGACTGGCGGGGACGGGTTGGCGGAGCCACCCAGGATTGTCAGGTTAATAAAACCCGATACTTTCTTTGCCATTTTTGGCCTCCTTTTCTTTAGTCATTTAGTGATTTGGTGATCTGAGGGTTTAGATGATCTTAAAATCACCAAATCCCTATATCCCTAAATCCCTAGTTTAGAGGACCGTGGTACAGCCCCGGCAGGTCTTTGCCGGAAAGCCTTCCACGGATTTTCACACAGATTTTCTGTGGATCGCGGCGACAATAGCGCCGCCAATACCAAAACACAAGCTTTTTATAAGCCCAGCCTACCGATCACTGGTGATTCCCAGTTGCTGATATCATGAACAGGCATAGTGTCATCAACGTCAATCGCGGTCACCAATGTCCCCATAGAGCCGACAGTCTCTTCGGCGGCAATTCTGAAGCTTTGCCCCAGAGGCATGCTTTTCAGTGTTCTGATGACTTCCGGGTCTGTCGCTTCCCCCGGCAACCAGACGGCCATGTCCTGTCCAGCGGCAGCATAAAAACCGAACTCAAGCCGGTCAGACGATGCCGGGTCGGCTTCGGCGCCGGCGTAAACAACCAGATCGGGGTCAAAGGTGGTTGATGGCTGCCCGGATTTGTTCGACCATCTAAACAGTATATTTAATAGGCTCATAATACTCTCTCTCGCTGGCTCATTAAAACCGAGCGCAGATTTAGCACAGGCCTCATAAATATGTCAATTAAATCCGGTTTATAATTTTTCAACCTGGCTGTATTCCAGCTCCACCGGTGTTGCGCGGCCAAAGATCGACACGGACACTTTGAGTTTGCCCTTTTCTTCGTCGACATCTTCCACCGTCCCGTTGAAGGAGGCGAACGGACCGTCGGTGACTTTGACTTCCTCGCCGATATCGTAAATGACGCTCGGGCGGGGGCGTTCGATCCCTTCCTGGATTTGCTTCATCAGGGATTCAGCTTCTTTCTCACTGATCGGGGACGGTTTTTTCCCGGCGCCAAGGAAGCCGGTCACTTTCGGCGTATCCTTGATTAAGTGCCAGACATCATCATCCAGGTCCAGTTTCGCCAGAACATAGCCGGGGAAAAATTTACGCTCGGCATTCACGCGCTGGCCGCGCTTAACCTCGACCACTTCTTCGGTCGGGACCATGATTTCCTCAACTTTATCTTCCAGGCCTTTCTTTCGGGCTTTTTCCATGATGGCTTCGGCCACCTTGTTTTCAAACCCGGAATAGACATGCAATACATACCAACGTTTTTTGGACATTTTACCACTCTCGCTGCTTTGCTGAACATTTGTGCTCATCGTTAAATCCTTTTCTCCTAAACGCCAATCCCCAGAATCAGGCGTACGGCAAACGCCATAAACTGGTCGGCCAGGAACAAAAATACAGATGCCAGTATCACCATAATGAAAACCGCAATCGTGCTGGTGCTGGTTTCCTGTTTTGAAGGCCATGTGACCTTTTGCATTTCCGCTTTGACCTGGCGGAGATATTCCATCGGCGATGCTTTCGTTGCCATTTTTTACCTCAATTTCGTTTTTGACCAAAGGTTCGTATCGCGGCTGGGCCGGGGAGATGCGTTCCTTATTGTCAGGGAATATCTTTATCTAACGCAAAAGAAGCGGCAAAGCCAGAAAAAAAATCAGGCCGCCGGCATGTTATTTCAAAGTTTTTTCTTTGCCTAATCGTGCCTTTGGGACAATGGCCCAAATCACGCAAATAGCTTGATATCAAAGGATATAAAATATGCGCCTGCTCTTACGGGACAAATAATATACTTTTCAGATAATATAAATATATAAAAAAAATATTTTTTTATTGACACCTCCCCCCTGTTGGCTTATGAAAAAACGCACAGATTGTTCTTTACCCCACACACACGAATAAATCTGTTCCCCACACACAGGGACTGGCCGTCTCCGCAGCAATGCGGAGCGGCCTCTCTCTGTCTGAATTTCCTGATTTTATAAGCCGTAACGGAATGCGGGCGGCTGCTGTTCGGGACGGCGCTGTTTGACGATCTCGGTCAAAACTTTATAGCGCAGCGCTTCATACTGATCCGTTTCCTGATGACTGGACCGATAGCCCTTAGCCTGCATAAGGGCCTCCGCAAGCCTGACTACAGGTGAGCCGGTATTCTCCTCGGCCAGTCGTTTTTTATACTGTTCGTGTTCCTGCTTATTCAGCACCACCGTACCACAACTGATATGGCCGCCTTCTTTGCGTACCCAGGTTACAGGCACCCTGTCGCCATTGCGTATCGCCCGCATTTCATTTTCCGCCTGCTCCAGCATGCGGTCAATTTCACGCCGCTGCTGTGTTACGGGTTCCGGCAGGCTTTCTTCTTTTTCAGATACAGGCGATGCGTCCGGCACAACTCCCCGCTTGCCAAACAATCCTGATAACCAGCGTTTTAATATCGGTTTTGCCACGATAACCTTCCCGTCCTGACTGATATTCCGTAAAAAATTACCGTAATCAAATACCATTGCGCTGTCAAAGCAAAGTGCAGCGCGCCATTAACTTACGGAGGCAAGCTGATCTTGAACAAGTCCGTCCGGGCAGATGCGCCGCTATGGGTTGCGCTGGCACTACCGTTCGGGCCGGCGCAGCCTGTCAGCGCACAGATCAAAGTCATCACAATCAAATGCCGGAACACGATCTTCATAATTATTCTAAAGTATAGATTTTCCTGTGTGTTTTAAAGCAGCTTTGCTATATTCTTTTTACTATGAGTAATAATGAAGCTTCACAAAACCCCTTAGAAGAATCAAGACCCGAAGGCACGATGCCTGCCACGCGCATGAAGTGCATGGCGGGACAAACGGTGTTCGAGCAGGGGACCCCCGCGAACCAGGCATTTTACATTGAATCCGGCACCGTCGAAGTCGTCATCGAAGAAGACGGGCATACGGTCAAGCTGGCCGAAATCGGTCCCGGCGAAGTTTTCGGCGAAATGGGCGTACTGGAACGCGAAGTGCGGATGGCCACCGTCCGGGCGATTGAAAATTCCCAGATCAGCGTCATGACCAGGGACGAGATGGAACAGCGGATCGAACAGATCAAGGACCCGGTCGTCCAGGCCCTGATAAACGGTTTCATCCGCCGCCTGCGCGCAACCAGCGTCGGGCAGGTGCAGTATTACAAGAACCTTGCCGAATTCCAGAACCGCGTTGCCGGGCTGATGAGCAAAGCAAACTCAGGGATCGACCAGTCCCGGCGTGATGAATTTGCCGCCGAAATCTCACCGCTGCTGGACCAGCTTGAAGCTACACTGGATAAATACCGTAAATGACCGCCGGGCCTTGCTGCCGCTTCGCGACAATCAAAGATCTTGCCGCACTTGTTGCGCTTGAGAACGAATCCTTTGCCGGAGACCGCCTGACGCGGCGCCAGTGGCGCTATCACCTGAACCATCAGCGCAATAAGGTCTGGGTCTGCACGGATGATACGGATCACCCTGTTGCCGCATTACTGGCTTTTTTCCCGGCAGGCCGCGCCCCCCGGCTTTATTCACTGGCCACGGCACCGTCATGGCGCGGCAAGGGGCTGGGCGCGGCGCTTATCGGGGTCTTTCTCAAGGAAGCGGCAGACACCGGGGCACAAAAAGCCATCCTGGAGGTCCGGCAGGACGCCAAAGGCGCGATTGCGCTTTATGAGCGGCACGGGTTCAAAACCGTCCGCGTATTACCGGGTTATTATGAAGACGGCACCGACGGCATAAAAATGCAGGTGCGGCTTCCACGGTTCTGCGATATAGTTTGAGTCTTAACAAGGATCATGCATGAGCGGCGTTAAATATCTTTTCGTCACAGATAAGGGAAACGGCAATATTCCCGCCCACCCCGACCGTGTCAGTATTTCCGCCAATGATTTTATCGCCAACCGCCTGCCGGTCATGACTCCCGCCGAGGCGCGGCGTGTCAAAGTCATCAATATGTGCAGTAACTACGGATATCTCAGCAAAGGCTATTATTGCTCCCTGCTGGCTGAAGCGCGCGGAATGCGCTGTATCCCATCAGTGGCGCAGATGATCCAGCTGCACTGGAAACGCAATTACCAGACGGCGCTGCCGGAACTGAATGAGCTGCTTGCCAAACATTTTAAGGAACCGGCTGAGGAACCGCTGGAGCGCACCTATTACAGTTATTTTGGCCGGTGCCAGAATGACCGGCTCGAAGCTGTCGCCCGCCGCGCGTTCGATTTGTTCCGCTTTCCGCTGATGGCGATCAGCCTGATTTATGCCGACGGCCAATGGGAAATCGAAGAGATCGATTATTTGTCCCCGGAGGACATCCCGGCGGAAAAGCAGGATTTCCTGAACGAGGCGCTGGAAAAATTCACCGGCGCGGCCTGGAGCAAACCGAACACGCCGAAGCGCGAGCGCTACTGGATCGGTATCCTGCATGATCCGGAAGAAGCCCTGCCGCCGTCTGATAAAGACGCGCTGCAGAAATTCATCAAAGCCGGGAAGGACATGAATATCTCGGTCGAGCTCATCACCAAAAACGATTACGCCACGATCCTGGAATTCGACGCGCTGTTCATCCGTGAAACCACCGCGATCAACCATCATACTTTCCGCTTTGCCAATAAGGCCGAGCGCGAGGGGATCCCCTGTATCGACGATACGGAATCGATGATCCGCTGCTGTAACAAGGTGTTCCTGTTCGAACTGCTGCGCGCCAACAAGGTGCCGGTGCCACAGACCGTCATTCTCGACCGCAAGAGTGAGAAGACGATCGAGCAAAGCATGTCATACCCGGTCGTCCTGAAGATCCCGGACGGATCTTTTTCGCGCGGTATTATCAAGGCCGATACCCCGGAAGCCTTCGAAAAAGCGGCCAGGGAGCTTTTGAAGAAATCGGAAATTATCATCGCGCAGGAATTTATGCCGTCGACCTATGACTGGCGGATCGGCGTTCTTGGCGGCAAGGCCCTGTTTGCCTGCCAGTATTTCATGGCCGAAGGGCACTGGCAGATTTACAAACACCCGGACCAGGAAGAAAGCGCCGACAAAAACGCCCCGCTGCCGGTCGAAGGCGGAGAGCACCTGACCCTGCCGCTCGACGATGTGCCGGATGACGTCCTGAAAGTCGCTCTGAAAGCGGCCAGGCTGATCGGGAACGGGCTATACGGGGTTGATTTGAAACAGACCGAAAACGGCGTTTATGTGATCGAGGTCAACGATAACCCGAATATCGATGTCGGGGTCGAGGACCAGGTTGCCGGGGATGCGCTCTATAAATCCGTGCTCGAACACCTGGTCGGCCTGATTGAGGCGGTTTGATCTGCTGTCCTTCTCACCCCTTGACGGCAGCACATAAAAAGCGGACACTGAAATCATGATTGGTGAATTATTCAATGCGATGGTTGATGAGGTTTTCGGGGATGATCCCGAGACAAGGCGTAATGCGGCCTTGCCTTACCTGTTTGCCAAACATGCCGGTTACGCTTACGGGACCGGTGCGGCGCTCGCCGCTGTGGCTGCGCCGCGGCCTATGCCCGCCCCTACGCCGGGCTTCTAAGCTTACCTTTATTCTTTCCAGTTCAGAACCGGCTGCCGGGCCGCAAGGACTTCGTCGAGACGGCGGCGCGGGGTGCTTTCCGGATAAGCGTGGAATTTGTCCGTATCGCCCGCCGCGGTATCGGCGGCAATCTCTTTCATCACCGTGATAAAGCGGTCGATCGCATCTTTGCTTTCGGTTTCGGTCGGCTCGATCAGCATCGCCCCGTTCACCACCAGCGGGAAATACACCGTCATCGGGTGATAGCCGCGCTCGCACAACGTCTTGGCAATATCGAGCGTGGTCACGCCCTGGTCTTTTTGCATCTTATCGGTCAGCAGGCATTCATGCATGCACGGCCCTTCATAAGGCACATGATAGTCGTCCTTCAACTGGCTTAAAATATAGTTCGCATTCAGGACCGCATCTTCGGCGACCTGTTTCAGCCCGTCCGCGCCGTGCGACATCATGTAAGACAGCGCCCGGACATGCATGCCGAACTGGCCGACAAAACCGCGCAGGCGGCCCAGGCTTTCCGGACGCCCGGCTTCATCTTCATATTGCAGCCGGTACGTATCGTTTTCACATGTAATCGTTGGCACAGGCAGGTAAGGCGCCAGCTCTTCGGTCACACAGATCGGGCCGCTGCCCGGCCCGCCGCCGCCATGCGGGGTCGAAAAGGTCTTGTGCAGATTGATGTGCATGACATCAACCCCGAACGCGCCGGGACGGATTTTGCCGACCAGCGCGTTAAAGTTCGCCCCGTCGCAATAGAAATAGCCGCCTGCTTCATGCAACAAATCGGCAATCGGGATAATCTCGCGCTCGAACAGGCCGCAGGTATTCGGGTTCGTCACCATCATCCCGGCAACATCGCCGCCGTCATCCTGTCCGGCATAAAGCGCTTCTTTAAACGCTTCGAGCGTCAGGCGGCCTGTTTCACTGGTCTTGATGGTGCGGATCGTATACCCACAGATCGCCGCCGTCGCCGGGTTGGTCCCGTGTGCGGAATCAGGAACCAGCACGACTTTCTTATGCCCGTTGCCTTTGGCTTCGTGAGCGCGGCGGATGGTCATCATCCCCGCCAGCTCCCCATGCGCGCCAGCGGCAGGGCTGAGGCAGACACCGGGCAGCCCGGTCAGTTCGGCAAGCCAGTGTTGCAGCTCATACATTAATTTAAGCGCCCCCTGCACCGTGTTTTCCGGTTGCAGCGGGTGGATATGGGCAAAACCCGGCAGGCGCGCCATTTTTTCATTCAGGCGCGGATTATGTTTCATCGTGCAGCTGCCCAGCGGGAAAAAGCCGTGATCGATCGAATAGTTCCAGGTGGACAGGCGGACAAAATGACGCACGACCTGCGGCTCTGAGACCTGCGGCAAACCGATCGTCTCACGCGCGGGCCGGCCGGTGCGCAGCGCCATGCCTTCCGGTTCCGGTAAATCGACGCCCGGATGATCGCTGCGTTCTTTTTCCCAAAGCAGGTTTTCTTCGTAGTTCAAACCGCGTCCGCCTTCACCGGCGGCTTCGTTCATCGTCCTCATCGTCAGCTCTTCTACTTTCGCTTCAGCACTCATTTCAATCACTCACTTGATCTTCATAAACAGGTTCTATGACAGGGTTTGAGAGCAGCGCCGTAAAGGCCGCCGCGATTGCAGGCTTCGCCCCGGCAGGTGCACCCACAAGATATTCATACACCGCATTACCCAGCCCGGCATAAAGCGGCAGCAGATCTTCACGGCCCGCAGCAAAACCGAACTGGGTCATGGCCACATCAACCATCGTATCCAGCGGTAAAGGCGGCACCAAACCGTCTTTTGCGAAAATCACGGTAAACACGTCCTTCAGCATGACCGGCACACTGTCGTGCGATAATTTGCCCAGCTGGAAAAAGACGTCACAAAGCCCGGCGCACATGCCCACAAGCACAATGACCTGACGCTGCGATAACTGCGCGGCGGAACATTGCGCCGCTTTCAGGCCGTCATCCGCCAGGATCGCCATTAGCACCGTCGCGTCTTTCTGAACCGCATCACCGCCCGTCGCCGGGTTAAAACCAAGCTCCTGCAAACGGCGGGAAAAAATAACCTCAGGCGGCGGGACATCGTCCTGCCGCTGTTTTTGGGACAGCTCGTGCGTTTTGGCGGCAAGCGCCCCTGTCAGGCCAAACATGCCGAACGCATCAAGCCCCAGCATCTTCTTAACTTTTTTAAACATTGCCCCGGCCATTAATTCAGCACATCCTGCAACGCTGCGGCCAGCGCTTTGATGTCCGCATCCTGTGCCATTTCCGTTGCCGTCACCAGCAGCTGCCGGTCATCCAGCGCATAGCCCGCTATAATGCCGCGCGCGGCCAGTGCGTCAACGACTTCGGCAGACGGTTTGGACAGCTCGATCACGAATTCGTTAAAGAACGAGTCGCCCGGCACCGTCACACCATCTACCGCGGACAGCGCATCGGCCAGCTTACAGGCCGCTTCATGGTTCAGGCGGGCAAGGCGGCGGAAGCCGTCTTCGCCGAGCAACGCCATATGCACGGTAAAGGCCAGCGCGCAAAGGCCCTGGTTGGTGCAGATATTGCTGGTCGCTTTTTCGCGGCGGATATGCTGTTCCCGGGTATTGAGCGTCAGCACATAACCCCGCTTGCCATCGGCATCGAGCGTCTGGCCGCAGAGCCGTCCCGGCATCTGGCGCAGGAATTTTTCTTTGCAGGCGAAAAAGCCGAGATGCGGGCCGCCAAAGCTCATCGGCAGGCCGATGCTTTGCGCTTCGCCGCACACGATATCGGCGCAGTCCGGCGCGGGCAGCAGCCCCAGCGATATGATTTCGTTCACGACAACCACCAGCAGCGCACCGGTTTCATCGCATTTTTTACGCCAGTCTTCATAAGCGTGCGGTTTACCGAAGAAATCCGGGCTTTGCAGGATCACGCAGGCAGTCTGCTCATCCGGCGCGCCGTCAAAAATTTCGGTGCCTTCATGGTTGCCCATATAGCTTTTGAGCACCGCGCGATAATCAAAATGCAGCGCATTGGCAACGCAGATTTTGTTGCGCCGCGTCACCCGCATCGCCATCAGCGCCGCTTCAGCCGTCGCGGTCGCACCGTCGTATAAGCTGGCATTGGCAATGTCCTGCCCGGTCAGTCTGGCGATAAAGGTCTGGAATTCGAAAATCGCCGTCAGTGTGCCCTGCGCGATTTCCGGCTGGTACGGCGTATAGGCGGTCAGAAATTCCGAGCGCTGGATCACATAGTCAACCGTCGAAGGGACATGGTGATAATACACCCCGGCACCGAGGAAAAACGGCCCTTGCGGCGCGGCGCGGTTTTCATTGGCATAGGCGGAGAGTTTGCGCTCCACCTCCAGCTCCCCCATATGCATCGGTAAATCCGCAAGCCCGTCGATAAAGGCCTGCGCCGGGACGTCTTTATAAAGCGCATCGACGCTGTCCACGCCGACTGCATCCATCATCGCCTTGCGGCTTTCCTTGGTCTGGGGGAGGTAACGCATTAATGATCCTGCTCCGCTACGAATTTATCATACGCTTCTTTGTCCATCAGCCCGGCGATTTCGGCGGCATCTTCCATTTTAATTTTGGCGATCCAGCCTTCTTCGAGCGATTTTTTAATCAGCTCCGGGTCGTTCGACAAATTATCGTTTACACCAACCACTTCACCGCTGACCGGGCTGTAAACTTCGGCAGCGGTTTTGACGGATTCGACCACGGCGAAATCTTCACCCTTGGCCACTTTGCGCCCGACATCCGGCAGATCGACATAGACCAGATCGCCCAGGGCGTCCTGCGCATAAGCCGTAATCCCGATGACGGCCACATCCCCGTCTTCGATTTTGATCCATTCATGTTCAGCGGTATATTTCAGATTATCGCTCATCGGCAGCGCCCTCATCCTTTGAAAATTAGTGACTATATATGAGGTTTAGACTGATTCACCCTGATCTTCAATAGGGCATAAAAGCGTTTATTTGTCGCGCTGGATCACCGTCATGACCCTTTTTTCAACATAGCGCGGAAAATCGGGCAGGTTATAGATAAAGACGCAGAAATACGAAAATCCCAAAAGCAGGATCAGGACATATTTATATATTTTATGCCGGTATTCCGGGTCGTCCCTGAACATGGCCTCGAAGGCAAGCATCAGCAGCATGCTGCCGTCCAGCCCGGGGAACGGGATCATATTGAACATGGCGATGAAAATTGATAACAGCGCCAGCCGGAAAGCGAAAATATAAAGCTTATTGATCCAGAATGTATTTTCCGCATTGACCACAGCCCACGGCTTGACCCGCGTACTGTCAACCGGGAAAATCTGGAACGGGATAGTCGCGATATTTTTAACGAGATCGCCCACCTGTTTTCCAGCCTCAATCAGGCTGCGCGTCACCGTCAGGGACAAGTAAAAATTATCGCGCACCGGTCCGGCATAAAATGAGTTATAAGCCGGGCTATCCGGATCAAGCAGCGCTTCGTTCAGGGTTCGATCCAAGACCGTATTATAGATACGCACCGTCCCGTCTGTTGACTTAACGCCAATAGATACCTGCTGTCCGAGAGAATCGACCAGCAGCTTGCGGCGCGCATCAAAATCATCAGGTACCACTTCATCATTGAATGTTTCAAGAATGCCGAGACGGTAAAACGACTCGCCGATCATCACGCCCATACGCCCGTGCGAACGTTCAATCCCGTCAAGATCGGTATAATTGTGCCGTGACGGCGTTAAATCCAGATCAACCAGCGCATCGCCGCGCTGTACCGTCAGGGCCAGTGTTTGTTCGGGCCGGTTCCATGTATAGTCCCAGACATCACGGTACCGCTGCACCGCTTTGCCTTCGATCGACAGGATCCGATCGCCGACTTCCATGCCTGCGGCTTCCGCCGCCGCGCCGCGCTCTACCCCCGCGATCACGGGCTGCTGTGAGGGCTGGCCAAATGCGGCCAGGAAGAAAAAGATCACGAAAAACGCCAGGATGATATTAACCGCAGGCCCCGCCGCGACAACGATCACCCGCTGCCATATTGGGGCTTTGGAAAAAAGCACGCAGCCTTTTTTCGCTTTTTTCGCCGATAACTGCACATGACCGCACAGCGGGATCATTTTCACAACCCAGGCGGTGCCGTGCTTATCCACCCCTTTGGCAACGTCGCGGCCATAGCCGAGAGAAAAACTATCGACGCTGATATTGAAAAACCGGGCCATGATATAATGACCGTATTCATGCACCGTGAAGACGATAAAAATCAGTGCCGGTATAAAAAGCACATCGAGTGCCGTGCTAAAAAAATCCATATTGCCCCTGCTATATCCCCTTTATTTTAGAGGACCAGAGGTAAATAATTCATTGATTTATTTGCAATCTTTTTAATTACGCGGCTTTTTTCATCGATTTGGTGCGGGCCTGCATAAAAGGCATGTCGGCAATTTCCGCAGCAATATTACGGCCGCGCACACTGACAAAGATTTTTTTCCCGGCCTGCGCCCAGTCACTCTCAACATAGCCCTGGCCAATACCTTCTTTCAGGCTCGGGGAAAACCCGCCACTGGTCAGGGTGCCGATTTTACGCATATCCTGCGCGCTCAGGATTTCCGCACCTTCGCGGGCAACCCCTTTTTCGGTCAGACGTACCCCGATGCGCTGCCGCTCAACGCCGTCTTCCTTCTGGCTTAAAATCCGCCCCGCACCGATGAATCCGGTGTTTTCTTTGCCCATCACCCAGCTCAGACCGGCTTCGATCGGGGACGTATTCTCATCAATATCGTGCCCGTAAAGGCAATAGCCCATTTCAAGCCGCAGCGAATCCCGCGCGGCCAAACCGATCGGTTTCACGGCCCCATGCTGCATCAGCCGCGTCCATACGCCGTCTGCGATATCGGCAGGGACGCTGAGTTCAAACCCGTCTTCCCCGGTATAGCCCAGACGGCTGATATAATAAGGCGTCCCGTCGGAAAGCTCTGCATCGATCATCCACATATACGGCATGCCTTCGGTATCGACCTTCAGCACATCGCGCAGGACCTGCTCTGCCATCGGTCCCTGCAGCGCGATCAAAGCCCGGTCGTCAAGACGCTCTAATGTTACGCCTGACGGCAGATTCTCTTTTATCCAGGCAATATCTTTTTCCTTACAGCCCGCATTGATGACGGCAAAAAAGCGGTCCGGCCCGCGTTTTGTGATAATCAGATCATCAATGATCCCGCCTTTGGAATTCGTAAGGACCGTGTATTTCGCCCGCCCTTCCGGGATTTTTCCGAACGATGACGGGGTGAGCTTTTCAACAAATGCCAGCGCTTCCGGCCCGCTTAAAATGATCTGCCCCATATGCGACACATCGAACAGCCCGGCTTCGCGGCGGACCCATTCATGCTCGGCCATCACGCCTTCACCGTAATAAAGCGGCATGTCGTACCCGGCAAACGGCCCCATTTTGGCGTTGAGTTTGATATGCGCATCATAAAGCGGCGTTTTACTGGTCATGTTCGAAACCTCGGTCGATTCTTTTCATATGGATTACCTGTTTATTGATACAGCAATGCGCCGATGGCGAAAACAGGAAAAAAGAAAAAGCCGCCAGATGTTCATAGGTCGTCAACTTCTTTGGCTTATGCTATACAGGAAAGAAAGACTTTTCTTTTGATTCAATAAGATAAGGCATATTTTATGATGGTTTTCTTGCTGCTCGGTCTGGGCCTGCCGCTGCTGCTCCTGCTGCTGATTGCGTTTTTCTACAATAAGCTGGTCAAGGCGCGGCAATTCCGGGAAGAAGCGCTGAGCGGGATTGACGTACAGCTCAAACGCCGGGCCGACCTTGTCCCGCAGCTGGTGGAATCGGTCAAAGGCTATGCCGGACACGAAAAGGCCGTTTTCGAAGAAGTGACCGCCCTGCGCAGCGCTGCCGGGACACAGGATATCCATGACATAAAAGCCCGCGCGGCCACCGAACAAAAAATGACGCAGGGTCTCGCCAATATCATCGCCATTGCCGAAGACTATGCCGACCTGAAAGCCAGCGCCAATTTTATCAAGCTGATGGATTCACTGATCGACATTGAAGACCATCTCCAGATGGCACGGCGGTATTATAACGGGACCGTGCGGAACCTGAATATCCTGGTGCAGTCCTTCCCAGGTAATCTTGTTGCCGGGCTGTTCGGATTTGCCGCGCAGGAATTTTTCGAACTGGATTCAGTCGCCGACCGCCTGCCGCCCCATGTGAGCTTCACAGCGTCCGGCAAAGGAGAGCCGGCATGACCCGGTGGTTTTACACGTTCATCCTGTCCGTGCTTTTCCTTTCGGCCCCGGCGCAGGCAGCGGAAAAAATCCTGTCGTTCGACAGCCGTATTGCGATTCAGCCCGATTCCAGCGTGATCGTTACCGAAATCATTACCGTAACCGCCGAACAACAGGAAATCAGGCGCGGCATATACCGGACCCTGCCGAACAAATATACATTACCCGGCGGCCGCACCGTTCAGCCGCGCCTTGACATCCTTGAGGTCAAACGGGACGGCAAAACGGAGCCTTACCACATCCAGAAATCAAGCCGGGAAACCAAAATTTATATCGGCCAGGAAAATGTTTTCCTGAAACCCGGCCGCTATACGTATACGCTCAGCTACCAGATGGGCGGTATGGTGCTGTTCGAACAAGATTATGACGAGCTGGCATGGAACGTCACCGGGACGCAATGGGCCTTCCCGATTGAAAAAGCGACCGCCCATGTGATCCTGCCGAACGGTGCCCCTGTTCGCAGTTATGATGCCTATACTGGCGCATACGGATCGAAAGATAAAAATTTCACCGTCCGTAAAAATATTGACGGCAGCCTTGCTTTCATGACCACGACGCCTCTCGCACCGCGCCATGGGATCACCGTTGCCGTCTCTTTCCCTAAAGGCTATGTCGCCGAACCGGATATGTTCAGCGCCAGCCAGTATGATCTGAGGCCGCACTTTATGACCGCCGCGGTGATCGGCATTATTCTCTTTTATTATATATTGATCTGGCTGCTGGTCGGGCGGGATCTGCGCGATGAGCCCATTATCCCGCTCTTTACGCCGCCCAAAGACATTTCCCCGGCCCTGTGCGGCTATATCCATTATATGGGGGGCATTTCGGTTGAGAAATGCTTTGCCGTGGCGCTGGTCAGTATGGCGACCAAGGGGGCTATACGGATTGAAAAGGAAGGACGTAAAACCTACAAACTTGAAAAACTGACCGGACCCAGTGCACCGTTAAGCCTTGGTGAGAAGCTGCTGTCACAAAAACTTTTCACCCGAAATGCCCGCAGCTTTACTTTCGGCAAGAAATATAGTGCTAAAGCCGCCGGAGCGTTTAAAACATTTAAAAAAGAAATTATTCATGAAACCGGGCGGCTTTATTTCAAGAAGAACCTGCTTTATTTCGTACCGGGCGTGATCCTGACTCTGGTACTCATGTGGATGATTGTGGCCAAGGCAGCTTTTTCGGCTTATGTGCTGATCCTGATTTATATCGGGGTGCTTGTTCCCGACCTGCTGCTCAAACTGGTTCAGATTCCCGCGCGCGGATTCAAAGCCGATATGCTGGACATCAAGGCCATTCTCGGCCTGCTGATCTTTATCGGCTTTTTCAGCGTGATGCTGGCCGAAGCCGATATTGTGCTCACCATACCGGATATGCTGCTGGGGCTTGAGTTTTTTATCATCGGGGTCATTACCCTGGTTTTTTACCAGCTTCTTAAAGCCCCGACCATCGGAGGGCGCCGGGTAATGAACGAAATCGAAGGGTTCAAACTGTTCCTGCAAACGGCCGACGGCGAAAAGTTCCGGCATCTTGATCCGCCGGAAATTACCAAAGAGCTTTATGAAAGCTATTATCCTTACGCGATGGCGCTGGATGTTGAGAAGAACTGGTCCAAAAAATTCGAAGCCGCCATCATCAGTGCCACGGGTGAACCGCCCGGCGATTATCATCCGGTATGGTATCACGGCGGATCTTTCAGGCCGGGCAACTTCTCAGGATCCATGAGCCGCGGCATCGCGGCCGCCGTCACCGTACCGTCCAGCTCTTCTTCCGGCGGCGGATTCTCCGGCGGCGGCGGGGGTGGCGGCGGGGGCGGCGGCTGGTAGCGTCATGATTTCAGAAGATATGAATGACACCGCCCGCGCGGTCCTGCGGGAGAACAGCCGGGAAGACAGTTACACCATCCCGTGTAAAGACATTTACCCTTACCAGTGGAACTGGGATTCCTGTTTTTCGGCACTGGGCTGGATGCGGATTGACGAATCAAGAGCGTGGCGCGAACTGTATAAGCTTTTTCCGGTCAGTGGGAATCCGGTATGGTGCCGCATATTATTTTCCACCAGCCCAGCGACCGTTATTTCCCCGGTCCGGATGCGTGGCAAACGGCAACCGCCGTGCCGACTTCCGGCATCACCCAGCCCCCGGTCGCCGCAAGCGCCGTCCGCTGGATGCTGGCAGACAGCCGGGACCAAACCGCCGCCCGTGAACAGGTCACGGCGCTATTCCCCCAAATTTTCAAGTATCACCAGTGGTTCCATGACCAGCGCGACCCGGAGCGGACCGGGCTGGTTGCGCTCTATCACCCGTGGGAATCCGGCCGGGATAACAGCGCCGAATGGGATAAGCCGCTATCCTGTGTGCCGACCGACCGTTTGCGACCTTATGAGCGCCGCGATCTGGACCTGATCGATCCGGAACAAAGACCCCGGCAGCAGGATTACGACCGCTTTGTCGCCCTGATGCAGATTTTTATCGATCACAGCTACGACCAGCGAGCGCTTTATATCCACAGCCCGTTCCGCGTTGCCGATCTGGGGGTCAATATGATCCTGCTGCGCGCGAACCGAGACCTGCTGGCGCTGGCCCGGCAAATAGGTCAGACCGCCGCAACCTGCATGACCATTGCAGACTGGATATCCCTGCAGGAACAGGCGCGGGAAAAATTGTGGGACCCGCAGACTCAGGCCTTTCACTCGCTTGATTTACGCACCGGAAAACGTTTGCCGCAGATCACATCGGCTGCATTCCTGCCCTTTTACGGCGGCGCGCTGCCCGAGCCTTACCAAGGCCCAATTCTGGAGCGGCTTAAGGCGTGGGAAGATCAACTGTCTTTCCTTTTGCCCAGCCTCGCTCCCGATGACCCGGCTTTCGAGCCGGAACGCTACTGGCGCGGCCCGGTCTGGCCGGTCGTGAATTTCCTCGCCGCCACCGGGCTTGCCGAGCACGGGCACAGATTGCAGGCCGAACGCATCCGTACTGATACGGCAGCGCTTATCCGCGATGGCGGCTTGCGCGAATATTACGATCCCCGCAACGGGGCAGCGCTTGGCGGCGATCATTTCTCCTGGACGGCAGCGATGTGGCTGTATTGGGCAGGACGGCAATCATAATTGGAAACTGGCAGGGGCAGAGGGACTCGAACCCACGGCCTGCGGTTTTGGAGACCGCCGCTCTACCAACTGAGCTATACCCCTATAGGCCTTTGGACAGTGACGTTTTAATCAAAACTGCCGCCAAAAGCCAGAAGAAAATTGTTTTCCGGCGTTCAGGACGCTTTGGCTTGGTCCGGTACGGATTCGACCGGGTTGACCGCTTCGCCGCGCAGGAATCCTTCGATATTGCCGACGGTGGTCTTTAAAATCCGCTGGACGGCTTCTTTGGTGTTAAACGCGCTGTGCGGCGTAATAATCACGTTTTTCATATGCAGCAGCACATGGTCGGCCAGCAGGGCCTCAAGATCATGCTTGCGGGTGAAAAAGGAGCGCAGCAGCTCAGCTTCCTCCCGGATGGCCGGTTCTTCGGCCAGTACGTCCAGCCCGGCGGCGGCGACCTTGCCATCGGCCAGCGCGTGCAGCAGCGCCTTGATATCGACCACCGTGCCGCGCGCGGTGTTAATCAGCACGACCCCGTCTTTCATCGCCTTGAACTGTTCGGTGGACAGCAGATGATGGGTGTGCTTATTACCCGGCACATGCAGGGAAATAATATCGGCACCGGCCAGCAGTTCCGGCATGTCAACATAGGTAAAGCCCAGGTCTGCCGCGGCTTCCTTATTCGGGTTCCGGTCACAGGCGATCACGTTCATTTCAAACCCGCGGGCGATGCGGATCGTTTTCAGGCCGATATTGCCCGTCCCGATAATGCCCATGGTTTTATGGCCCAGATCGAACCCCTGCAGCCCTTTTTGCGAAAAATCGCCCTGGCGGGTGCGGTTCACGGCCTGCGGGATTTTATGGCTGATGGAGAGCAGCAGCGCGAACACATGCTCGGCCACGGTGCGCTCGCCATAGGTCGGGACGTTACTGACGCGGATATCGTGCACGGCGCAATATTCAAGGTCGATATGATCGAACCCGGTCGAGCGCGTGGCGATAAATTTGAGCTGCGGCAGCTTTTCCAGCACCGGGCGGCTCAGGTCGGAATAAACGAAGGGCGAGACGATATCGGCGTCTGCGTAGCGAGAGACCGAGTCTTCATCGATCGGCTCGGCGTCAAAGATAACTTCGTGACCTTCTTTCAGGGCATCGAAGTAGGGCCGTTCCCATTCTTCGGATTCAAAAACGACGATTTTCATGTTCACAACTCCTCTTGCTGTAAATATTCAGGGATGTCCACCGCCCAGTTCAGTTCCTGCTCTATTTTTGTTTTAAAGGCCGCCGCGGCTTCCGGTTCGCCGTGAGTCAGGAAAACCCGCCGCGGCGCTTCGCGAAAGCCCCGTAGCCAGTCGATAATTTCGCTGTAATCGGCATGGGCCGACAGGCTGGCAAGGTTATCGATCTCGGCTTCGACCCTGTACATCTGGCCGTGGATCTTGATTTCCTTTTCGCCGCGGACCAGCCGCTCCCCGCGCGTCCCGGCGGCCTGATAGCCTGCAAATAAAATCGTGTTCCGGCCATCGCCGATATAATGCGCCATATGGTGCAGCACCCGTCCGCCGGTCGCCATACCGCTGGCCGAGATGATAATCGCCGGAACCGCGCCATTATCAAGCATTTTTGATTCTTCAACCGTCTGGACATAGCGCGCCGTGCGGCAGACTTCGCCGCATTTCTTGGCATCAAGACGGTGTTCCTGATGATGGTCCTGCCAGGTCTTGGTCGCATCGATCGCCATCGGACTGTCGAGATAGACCGGGATGTTCGGGATCGCGCGGGTGCGCAGCAGCTCATGGATATAATACAGGACGAGCTGCGCCCGGCCGACGGCAAAAGACGGGATGATCGTGATGCCGCCGCGCTTTGCCGTGCGGTTGATAATATCGGCGAGCTTGCCCATCGGATCGCCCTCTTCGTGCAGCCGGTCGCCATAGGTGGATTCCAGCACCAGGTAATCGGCTTCCTGGATCTGCGCCGGCGCTTTCATTACCGGGTCATCGGGCCGGCCAAGGTCTCCGGAAAAGACGAGCTTTGTCTGCCCGTCCGTCACCGTGATGCACGAAGCCCCGAGAATATGCCCGGCGCGGCTAAAATTGAAGCGTAGGAATTCATCCAGTTCGTATTCCTGCCCGACATGAATGGTCTTGAACTGTTCCAGCGCGGCATAAGCGTCATCTTCGGTATAAAGCGGCAGGGCCGGATGGTGTTTGGTATAGCCGTAACGGTTGGCGCGGTCGGCATCGCTTTGCTGGATCCGTCCGCAATCGGGCAGCAGGATACTGCATAAATCAAAGCTTGCCGCCGTACAGTAAATCTTTCCCTTAAAACCGTCCTTGACCAGCAGCGGCAAATAGCCGCTATGATCGATATGGGCGTGGGTCAGCAGCACCGCATCAAGTTCCGCCGGATTTACGGGCAGCTTTTCCCAGTTGCGCTGCCGCAGCGGCTTCAGGCCTTGAAACAGGCCGCAATCGACCATAACTTTCAGATTACCGTCTTCGAGCAGGTATTTCGACCCGGTGACCGTCCCGGTTGCGCCCATAAATGTCAGCTTCATAAAACCCTGCCTTAATCCTGAATGGCCTTGCCTTCTTTGCGGTACACCCGCGTGACGACTTCAAAAATGAAGGCCGCGCTCCAGCCGAACATCAAAAAGCCGCATGTGGCTTCAATACTGCTCAGCAGGCGCCAGTCCGTCCCTAAAATGACATCGCCGTATCCGACCGTCGTAAACGTGGATACTGAAAAATACAGCGCCGATTCAATGTCGGGAAGCGCGCCGACCAGCAGATAGAACATCGCCCAGATCCAGATTTCCACGGTCATGATCGCTGCTACCGCCAAGACGACGATCGCAAGGATGATCGATTTCCAGAGCTTCTTAAACCCGCGGATCGAGGTTTTCTCCAGCCACTGCACTTTGCGGATCACGTAATCCAGTCCCAATGCCTGTAACACGACATTCAGGACAATCATCACGGTTCCGATCAAAAGCTGTAAAATCATCCGGCCCTCTTTTTATACTTCACTGTTTTATAGATTTCCGGCGCAATAAACAATGGTAACGAGACCACAGCCACCATCAACCAGTCTGCCGGTCCCAGCGGTACCGTCTTTAATATATGCTGCAGCCCCGGAAGGTACACCGCGCACAGCTGCAATCCCAGCATAATCGCCATCGCCGCCAGCAGCCACGGGTTGGACAGCCAGCCTTTGACCGATAACGGGGCCTGCAGGCTGCGGAAATTCAGGGTATGGATATTCGCCGTAATCACCATCACGGTAAAGGCTACCGTATTGGCCAGCCGGTAATCCTGATCCAGATAATAATAAAACAGCCCCAGCGTTACGATACCGATATAAGAACCGAACAGCCCGAGCATCATCATCGCCCTGCGGTCAAGGATCGGCCTGTCCAGTTCCCGCGGCGGCCTTGTCATGATGTCGCGCTCGGCTTTTTCCAGGCTCAGGGACAGCGCCGTAATACTGTCGGTTACCAGATTCACCCATAAAATCTGGATCGGAATTAAAATCAGCGGCCAGCCGAACAGCACCGCGCAAAAAATCGCCAGCGTCTCGCCGATATTCGAAGAGGTCAGGTAACGCACGAACTTGCCGATATTCTCATACTGGCGCCGCCCCTCCTCGACCGCCTTGACGATCGAGGCAAAATTATCATCCGAGAGCACCATATCCGCCGCGCCCCTTGCGACATCGGTTCCCCTGATGCCCATCGCGATACCGATATCGGCCTGTTTTAACGCCGGGGCGTCATTGACCCCGTCCCCTGTCATCGCAACCAGATGCCCGTCAGCCTGCAACAGTTTGACGATGCGGAACTTGTCTTCGGGCACGGTCCGGGCGAATACGATATCCTGCTTTAACAGCGCAGCCAGCGCCGCATCGTCCAGCGCCGCCAGATCGCTGCCGGTCATGGCCTTATCCGCTTTCAATCCGATCTGCCGCGCCACCGCCAGCGCCGTATCCGGGGAATCCCCTGTGACCATCAACACGCGGATCCCTGCGCTCTGCGTCAGGCTCAGGGCTTCCCGCACTTCCGGACGCGGCGGATCAATGATCCCGGCAACCCCCAGAAAAGTTAAGCGGCTTTCCGCCATCTGTTGATCGATCGCCGTTCCCGGCTCCACCGTCTTGCGGGCCAAAGCCATCGTTCGCAGTCCCTGCCCGGCCAGATCCTGAAACGCTTTTTCGATGCGCCCGCGCCACGTATCATCCAAAGGCTGCACCGTTCCATTCACCACTATATAATCCGATAACGCCAGCAAGACTTCCGGCGCACCTTTGACATGGACGATCCGCTCTCCCTGCCGCTTTTGTTCGACCATCGCCATACGCTTGCGCGTAGAATCGAACGGGAATTCACCGCACAGCGCTTCCGGATCCGGGGACGCGATCCCTGCCTTTTCCGCAGCGACGATAAAAGCCGCCTCGGTCGCCGAACCGGCGGCCCGCCACTGTCCCTGCTCCCGTACAATCGAGGCATAATTACAAAAGCGCCCGGTATATAACAGCGCGCTCAGTCCCTTATCCTGCGCCGGATCGATAGCCTTGCCGTCCCGGCTGAACGTGCCTTCCGGACTGTAACCGGTCCCGCTGATATCAATCATGCCGTCCGGCAGCCATAATTTTTGCAGCGTCATTTCATTGCGGGTCAGCGTCCCTGTTTTATCGGTACAGATCACCGAGGTCGCCCCCAGCGTTTCAGCGGCAGGCAAATGCCGCATAATCGCCTTTTGCCTTGCCATGATGCTCACACCGATAGCCAGCGTAATCGTCACCACCGCGGGCAGGCCTTCCGGCACCGCCGCAACCGCCAACGATATGCCCGCCACCATCATTTCCAGCAGCGGTTTACCGGCCAGCCAGCCGATAACAATCATCGCAGCCGCCACCGTCAGGGCCAGCATGGATAGCTGCCGCCCCAATATCCCAAGCTGACGCTGCAGCCGGGTCTTTGTCTCCCGAATTTCCCCGGTCAGCCCGGCGATACGGCCAAACTCTGTTTCCGCCCCGGTCGCCACGACCAGGCCGTGCCCCCTGCCGCCGGCAATATTCGTGCCCATAAAAACCATGTTCGTGCGGCCCGCCACGGCATCCGTTTCTTCGACCGGGGCAGGATCTTTTTCTGCGGGGACGGACTCCCCTGTCAGGGCTGCTTCATCGACTTTCATATTGACCGTATGCAAAAGCCGGATATCCGCCGGGACCATATTTCCCGCCTGCAGCAGTACGTAATCGCCAGGAACAAGCGCCCCTGTATCAATCTGCCTTGTCTTCCCGTCCCGCAGCACCGTGCATTGCGGGGAGAGCATTTTTTTAAGACCTGCGAGCGCGCTTTCCGCCTTCCATTCCTGGACAAAGCCCAAAAGCCCGTTAATCAGTACAATTAAAAGAATGGCGAGCGCATCCACCGCGTCCCCGATCAGCCATGACAGGAAAGCCGCCACAATCAGGATCAGGATGAGGACATTGGCAAACTGGCCCGCCAGCATATGATACCAGTGGCGGCTTTCCCGGTCGGGAATCCGGTTGGTACCGTAGCGCTGCAGGCGCGCTGCGGCTTCCCGATCGTCCAGCCCGGTACGGGCGTCCGTCTGCAGGGACTTTACAACCTCCTGCTCTGATAAAGCGTACCATGCCATGTCATTTTATTTACACCCTGCCCAGCATCATGCCAAGCGGCAACGGCAGGGATATCCGGAAACCGGCTTTAGTGAACCTGGCCCGGTTTTGGAGTGATAAAGAGCGGTTTGCCTGCCGGGCTTTCTTCCTGCTCAGTTTCTGCCCGGCGCAGTTCTTCCAGGATCAGAGCCGGCTGCGCGGCCCGGTCCTGCAAGAGAATCGTCAATGCCTTAACCTGAGGAGAACTTAACATAGCTTTATCCAACATGATCTGTGCGGCGCCGCGCGCTTCAGAAGGTGTTTTTTCCATGAACAGGATTATTTTTTCTACCAGGGCGTCCTGCGCCTTAGCCGAAAAAGAGCCGCTATCCCGGGCAAGGCTCATCAGCATACCTTGAGTATCTTCGGCAATATGATCGATCATAAACTCAGCCACCGCTGTCATGATGGCCTTATTATCGGCATTCTGCGCCTTAATCATTAAGGCCAGCCCAACGGCCTGGTCCCTGTCTTTGGCGGCACGCTTATTCAGGCCGCCTTTAATTTGGTCCAACAAGGGGTCTATATCCCCGCCTGCATTTTCAGAGGCCATCTTCATGGCAACCAGGGCCGCCGGGACATTACCGCGCTCCAGCGCCTGCCCTGCGGCATGTTCACAAAATGCCTGTAATACGCGGCCCTTGGGCGATTCAGGGTCTGTAACACGCGACAGGCATTTCGCCTGGTCCACGGCCCAGGTCAGGTTTTGCCGCGCGCAGACATTGAACGCCGCGCGCAATGTATCGGCATCCATATATTGAAGTTCCTGCCAGTAATCCGGTGATTGATCCTTGCTCATCCCTGTTTATCCTCTTGCCAAACTGCTTTTTTAGGTTCGAAGCGTATTTTTAAAGACTTCAAAAAATATGTCAAATTTCTTTGCTGTGTGACCCGCATCACAGTTATTTGCCTGCCGGATTGCTACAATAAGAATAAGGGACAGTAAAAGACCGCAGCAATCACAGAGTAAAAGAGTAAGAGCATGTATACAGACCTGGATCCACGACAAACCCTGCATCACCATTTACCCCGCGTCCTGAACCGGGAAGTTTATTATGCCGGGCAACCGATTATCGAACAGGGCAGCGGCGGCTTTAACGCGTATTATATTGAAAAAGGCCGCGTCGAAGTCATGGTCCGCGAAGGTCCGCATAAAATAAAGCTTTGCGAACTTGGCCCCGGTGAGATTTTCGGCGAAATGGCCCTGATCGAACAGCAATCCCGCTCTGCCGCTGTCAACGCCTTAACAGAAACCACAGTGACCGTTATTTCCGCCCATGAGCTGGCCGATAAAATCGACCGCATCGATGATAAGGCCGTCAGGGCGCTGATGCATGTTTTCCTGCACCGCCTGCAGCAATCCAATGCCGGGCAGCTGGCGCAATACCGCCATCTTGCGGAATTCCAGGACCGGATGACCGGGCTGGTGGAAAAAGCAGGGCGCGGCATAGATGAAAATCGCCGGGCGGCGTTCCGCGAAGACGTCACCCCGTTGCTCGATAGACTGGAAGATATTCTGGAGCAGTACAGATCAAAATAGAAAGCGTTTACGCCCGGCTATTGCGGCTTATATTCTTCCCAGCGATCACCGGGCAGCGCTTTGAACGCTTTTTCAAAGCCTTTTTTATCGCATTCCTGCCAGTCCACCAGATGACGGAACAGGGTCATCGCCTTGGACTCATTAATCGGCTCAAGATTACCTTCAAATTGCTGGTATAGCAGGGATTCTGATTTATCGAGCAAAGCCTCGATCTCCTCATCGCTAACATCGCTGCCGCGTTCCTTGACCTCGATCTCGACCTCGATCACATCCTCTTCGATCCCGTCAAAGGTAAAGCCCTTGCCTTTATCAAACTTGATTTCAAACAGGATATCGGTCCGTCCGTCGGGACGGTACAAAACCGGTTTACTCTGGCCTTCGAGCCGGATCAGCGGTTTAAACTCTTCGTCTTTGATAATTTTTAAAGCCGACTTCCTGATTTCTGACGGATAGACATCAAGATTGACACCAAATCCGTCCAGTGCCCGCTTATATTCGCCGCGCTTTAAGGTCTTCCCGCTTTTACCACCGATCTTCAGGACCTGCTCCCAACAACCTTTACCGGTTTTACGCTCAGTCCGGATTTCGGCGCGGCCTTTATCATCCGGCTTATACCCGTCCAGCGCCGCATTGGCCCAGTAATAACGGGTCCGCAGCGGTTTGGGGTTGGCCGGAAATTCGGCAAAAGCAGCCAGCTCCGGATCGAAATGGTCCGTATGCACCGCCTGGTCCAGGGTCACGAAATGGGTTTTTTGCCCGGCGATAAAATTAAAAATAGTATCAAGCCGGATCGCCTTGTCATGCCAGTTTTCGCCGAGAACGCGGTGTTTGCGCTCTTCCTCGGTTCCATCATCCCGCACTTCCTGCGGTTTGCCCTTTTTTATTTCTTTGGCCATACCAGACCTTATAAAAGATGACGTGTTTTTTGCTGGCCTCTTTATAACCACAGCACTATTTTTATGCAAATTTTATGTCATAAAAAAAGCCCCGCACAGTGGCGGGGCTTTTGCGAATTCAGGTCAACGCGGACGCTGTCTTACTCGATAATCTTCGATACAACACCGGCGCCGACGGTACGGCCGCCTTCGCGGATAGCGAAACGCAGGCCTTCTTCCATCGCGATCGGTGTAATCAGCTCGACATGCATCTTGATGTTATCGCCAGGCATAACCATTTCCGTGCCTTCCGGCAGCTTCACTTCACCGGTCACGTCCGTCGTCCGGAAGTAGAACTGCGGACGATAATTGGTAAAGAACGGTGTATGACGGCCGCCTTCATCCTTGCTCAGGATATAGGCTTCGGCTTCGAACTTCGTGTGCGGGGTAATGCTGCCCGGCTTACACAGAACCTGGCCGCGCTCCACGTCTTCACGCTTCGTGCCACGCAGCAGCGCGCCGATGTTATCGCCGGCTTCACCGCGGTCCAGCAGCTTGCGGAACATTTCAACGCCGGTACATACCGTTTTCTGCGTCGGGCGGATCCCAACGATTTCGATCTCGTCGTTCACGTTAATCACGCCTTGTTCGACACGGCCTGTCACAACCGTACCACGGCCGGAGATCGAGAACACGTCTTCGATCGGCATCAGGAACGGCTTGTCGACCGGACGCTCAGGCTGCGGAATATACGCATCAACCTGCGCCATCAGTTCTTTAATCGCGTTCTCTCCAATCTCAGGATCGCGCCCTTCCATAGCGGCCAGCGCAGAGCCCTTAACGATCGGAATATCATCGCCGGGAAATTCATAAGAAGACAGAAGCTCGCGCACTTCCATCTCAACCAGTTCCAGAAGCTCCGGATCGTCAACCTGGTCAACTTTGTTCAGGAACACAACGATCGCAGGAACACCAACCTGACGCGCCAGCAGGATGTGTTCGCGCGTTTGCGGCATCGGGCCGTCCGCTGCGTTCACAACCAGGATCGCCCCGTCCATCTGCGCCGCACCCGTAATCATGTTCTTCACGTAGTCGGCGTGGCCCGGGCAGTCAACGTGCGCATAGTGGCGGCCTTCGGTCTCATATTCAACGTGCGCCGTTGAAATCGTGATCCCGCGCTCCCGCTCCTCAGGCGCCTTGTCAATGTTCGCATAGTCAACGAAATCACCAAAATATTTCGTGATCGCCGCCGTCAGCGTCGTCTTTCCATGGTCAACGTGACCAATCGTGCCAATGTTACAGTGCGGCTTGTTCCGCTGAAATTTTTCCTTGGACATAGTACTGTTCCTCACTCCTTTAATAAAAAAATGGAACCCAATAAAAGTTCAGGCGGTATTATACCGCTTCAAACCTGAATTTCCAGTGATTTAGGCAAGTTCAAGGCTTCTGTCAATCGGTTTTTACTGAAATCCAGCGGATATGGGGGTTCTATTGTTGTACCAAAATCGTCCGCGCCGATTGGGGTAACGTCACAACGGCTGCCAAGTATAGGCTGTTCCCGGATTCGTCACTTTCCTGACACAGCGCAATGGCAAGTTATCATATTTTTGATTCGTATTAGTTGCACCGCTTCCCATAAAAACAATATGGGCCGTATCGCCAGGAAAAGATGTCTCCGTGGACGACCAGTATCGTCCTGTGGAAAATCCACCAATACTCGTGTAGTTCGTGGAAAGTACGCTTACCTCAGCCCGTGCAGGCAAATACCAGTCTGAATAATCATTCAACGAACTATCGGCACAGTATTGGGCCGCCTGATGCGGCTGCACCCCTCCTAGACCGGAATTTGAATCCAAACCATCCAGAGCCGCCGTGTTTGCCTCCCCAGTATTCAGGTTGGTTAAGCCTGTCGTAACATGGCCGGTGACGTTACCGTCATTCCAATCCGGTGTGGATCGTGTTCCCGTACAGCTACTTCCGCCCCAACTCATTCCGGCATCACAGCGCTGTGCGTACATTTCAACATTACCGTCTGGAGTCAACCCAGCATATACAGTACCATCACTACAAACATCTCCTATAGTCGGACACCCCGTTGGAAACACATCCCCTAACGCACAAAATTCCATCCCGGTGCTGCTGTTGTACCGCAGCGCCCCTTCAAGGCTTGCGTCACAATCGCGGCCATCCCACCCAAAAAGCATAGCCCCACCACTAAAAGTGGCGGATGTTTCCTGAGCGTATACTATGTTTCCTGAGCGTATACTAAAAGACATGAGCAAAAGTGAAAACGTAGCTACAGTAACGAATCTGGCCACCATGGATCCTCCTTCAACATAAACAAATCTTTTTTAATAATGATTACCAGACGAACCAAAACAAGTCTTTCATCAACGATCATTTTCCCCAGCTTTCTTTCGCGTGAAGCTCAACCATGAAGTTTCTGGACATAAAGCCAACCTCTCAATTCCGTACAAAGATGCCCTGCCGCTAACGCAAAGAGCCGGACTTCAACTTCCCGTCGATCCTGATTGACAACTGTATGGATGCGGCCTTCCGGGAAACCACCCGGCATCACCCGCATCGACAAGGTACGGGGCGCAGACCAATGGATGGTCCGGATGCAGGCCGCACCGCAGAAGCCAATCATAAGTGAGTTTATAAATCGGCAAATGATGATCGCCATCCTGTTCCTGACACCTTCCCTGGCAATTTCACGCAACCCCGCTTCCAACCTGCGCCCTTTGGGCTTCGGCGGACAGGTTGCGGGGGCTGGTTAAATATTCAAATAACTAAATGGTTCATCTCCGGGCGCAGCGGATGGCACCATTCCCATATTTGTATATTTGGTTTCCTGTGCCATTGTGCAAAGCATATACATATGCCTGATCCGACGCCTGCTGCGTCGAAGACCAGTAGTATGCGGCACCATCAACGGGCCCCAAATGGGTTCTATTCCCAGCCATAACGCTGAGCTCATTTCTTGATGGCAGATGCCAATCCCCGTGCCCATGCATGATGAGATCGGCACAGAATTGCGCCGCCTGGTGCGGCTGCGTACCGCCAGTGCCGCTGTCCGAATCTGTGGCAATTAACGTGGCTGTGTTTCCTTCTCCGTCCGTCAAATCCGTGGATACAGAAACAAAGGTTCCCGATCCATTGCCATTGTTCCATGGCATTGTGGCTCTCCCGCCGGTGCAGCTTGATCCGTCCCACGTCATCCCGGCATCACAGCGCGTAACATAAATCGGGTCCGTGTTCCACATGCCGATAAATATGCTGCCGTCCGTGCAGACATCGCCGATATTCGGGCAATCGGTCGGCGGGTCGCCGCCCGCGACATAGACCGTGCGGCCAGCCATTTGTATCCAGTCATCACCATCGCAAAACTGCATCACTTTGTAGGCCGAATTATATATCTGCTGCCCTTCCACCCCGTCCGGCATCACACAATCCGCTTTAGCCGGTGATGCGTTCAACAGGGCCGCAAACAGCCCGAGGCCAAGCATTTTCAAAATCCTTTTCATTGCGTGGTTTCCTTTCCACCCGTATTTATATCCCGATCACAGACCGATGGATCGCATGGCTATTTCTATTGTTACCAGATCGCCCTTCAGAAATCGTTAACGCACAGTGATTTGCCAAGCGGCATCGCTTTGGCCTTCAACGCACGCCTGAAGTTAAGCTCTTCATGCCTAGGTTCGTCTGCTTCCAGCGTTTCCTCGCCTGGCCGCTCTTCAGTCGCAATCACCTTGAACAGCGGTTCGGGGATTACGCAGACAATCACGTCAACATGCCGGTTCTGCGCAAGAAACTTGATGTGCTCGTAGTAATACGAGATCGCCATCTGGACGCGCTCAGTCCTGTTCGCGATAACAAGGATTTCTTTGAGTTCGGAATTCTTCAGGGTTCGCGAAAGATCAGAAGAAAACTTGATGTCTGCTCCAAACCCGGTCGCAGCGCTGAAACCGCAAAACGGCAATCTCAGATTTTCCTGCTTCACGTCTGCCGGAGCGTCAATGACGCCGCGACATCGCTCAATCCATTTGCTCAGTAGTTCAATGCAGTTTGAGGTTCCGATACCACCGACCAGTACGGCATCCCGGCAGGTTTCCTGTGTCAGATCGAAAACGCCATACTCAGCGATGCCACGCCTCGGGCATATGTGCGTCCCGTCGGCGAACAGAAGTCTCGGCTCTGGCAGGTGCTCCAATCTCATCGCAGCCCCAGTTTTCCCTGCTCGATATCATCGGCATCGGCGACCACGAGCGGCTCCCAAAATTCTTCGTTGAGATGCGGTGCGCCACCAAGTTCCAGGATGCTTCCGAAGGTCTGCATCGGCGTCGTCGCGGCATCGAGCGAAAAAAGGTCCGCTGAGTCGAGATCGTTCAACCAAGCACAAAGGAAGCGAAACTGGTCAAGAAAGACTTTGGCGGATTCCTGCGGGTCACAGCGGGTCGTGAATTTGTGGCAAAAATGGAGAAAATCGCTAGTTTCTTTCCGTAATCGTCCGCTAAGTTATTGTTTTATTTGATGGAGCGGGTGATGGGAATCGAACCCACGTAACTAGCTTGGAAGGCTAGGGCTTTACCATTAAGCTACACCCGCGTTAGAAATCAGAGTCCTTTATCTAACGGGCAGCAGGCGAAAAATCAATGCTTTTTAACCCGGATCAGATATGATGGATATTATGACACAACATAACACCATAGAACAAGCGGCAGCCAGTGCCAGACCTTTTGATGCCGCGATTTATTTCCAGACCACGGAATTTACCTGTGGCCCGGCAGCACTGATGATGGCGATGGGGACGCTGGACACCGCATATACACCGGATCGGCTGGAAGAGCTGAAAATATGGCGCGAAGCCAACCTGATTTATATGGGGGACGGCCATGCGGGATGCGGGCCATACGGGCTGGCCTGCGCCGCCATCAAGCGTGGTTATAATGTCGATATCTATGAACATAAAGCTGAAAACCTTTTCAGCCCGTGGACGAACAACCAAGAAGAAGCAAGAGCGCAAGCGCTCTTAGAGAGTCATGATCGCAAAAAAGCCTTGCGCCGTGGTTGCCGAATTGTTGACGAACCTTTGTCCAAGGATTTGATCAGTAAGCTGATCAAAGAAAATAAACAGCTTATAACACTGACTTCAAAAGATCTGGAAGGGCACTGGGTTATTGTTCACGACATTTTAGACAGTAATGTGTTTATCATCGATCCTTATAAAGCAGGAAAAGAGAAGTTACATAGCCCATTTCATACTGACAGCGGGCGTAATTTCATTCGCTACGCAAATTTTGATACATGGATCAAATATGGTCCGCACGACAGTACGGTGCTGATCGCGCTAAGCCGTAAAGCGGAAAAAACAGGTTAAACGACCGGCTTCCACTCAACGGACGAGCCGACTTTTGGTTTGCCGAAATGCTCATAGGCGCTGCCGCCGCGCACGACGACTTCGGCAAAGGTGAGTTTCAGCCCGCCCTTTTGTTCGGCCCAGCCTGAGCTTCCGGCCTGCGCGAAAGCGACAGCGCCTTTTTCGACATCGAAAATACGCTCTGTCACTTTCGCCTTATGTGTCCGCGAATTGCCTTTTTTATCATCGATCGTAACGAACACCTCTTTGCCCTGCAGCTGATCCAGCGCATCGGGCTTGATCAATATTTTCAAATTGCCGTAGCCATCGCCGTCACCATACCCGTCAATATGGCAAATCACGTTTTCCAACGTGCTTTTATCCGGGATGCTCGCTTTATCGATCTCGCGGCCCAGCAGGGATTTATCACCCGCAAGCAGGCGCGCCATCGCTTCGGGGAAAATATCGCGGGAGCGGAATTGCGAGCCTTCGCGCTTGACCTTGATTTCGCGGATTTCTTCCGCTGCTTCCTTTACAAAAGTCAGGGTGTGCCCGCTATTAACCGCGAAAATTTCAACTCCGTTATACAGACGGACATACACGAAGCCTTCGCCTTCGTTATTGACGCGCGGCTTTGCGTTATCATCACGCGGGGCGACATTGACGAAGAACGCCTTGTTATTCGGCTGGTGTGTGGCCAGCGTCAACTGCGCCAGCGAGAACCCGGCAGAGATCGTGTTAAAAGCCGGGACCGAATAATAGGCATAGGATTTGATATCCAGTTCCTGCTTGTCGAACTCGGCTTCGATCCGGTCGCGCACTTCCATCGAAGCCAGCTCGCCCCGGCCATAATCGCCGATGGTCACTACGCGGATTGGTTTTGTCTCTGTCATGGGGTCTCTCCTGTTTCTAAACGCTTAAAAACGTAAATCCTTTATCCAGCATATAATCCAGTAACGCCAAAACGTCCAGCCCGATTTCCGGATCGTCATGGACCAGCACAATCTGCGCCCCGCCTTCATAGCACAGCCACGGGTCATCATCGATCCGGGCTTTCAGATCCTCGCGCGTTTTATAATCCCATTTGCCTTTATGCCGGGCGGTCAGCATCCAGTCGCCCGTCGTATAGGTCAGCATGCAATCCGCGCCGCCGCCGATCGCCGGGTTTTTAAACAGCGGGTGCGTGATATCTTTATAAGGCTGCGTAAAACCCTGCACTTTCAGATAGTCCTGAAGCCGCCGCACTTTTTCATTGCCTGGAAGATCGAGCGTCCGGCCTGCGGCGGCTTCTTCTATTATCGCGCCAAAGCGCTGTTCCAGCCGGTCGCCATCGCCTTTATCCAGGTAAGGAAAGCGGAAATATTTCCCCGGCCGTAGCCGCCCGGCTTTGTGATAAGCAGCATCGATCAGCTTTTCCGTGTCTTCAATTTCGGCAATCACATCGTCATAAGATAATGCGCCTGCCGGGGTGTGGCTGTAATTATGATTGCCCAGCACCATGCCTTTTTCCACCGCCCGCACGGCTGGCTCCAGATCCTGCGCCAGCCGGTCGCCGCGGCAGAAAAACTGCCCCTGCAGGCCGCGTTCAGAAAGATAATCCGCAAGCACATCCGTCTGCTGCGTCGGGCTGTCATCAATCGTCAGGTACGCTTTCATTCCGGCCCGTCTTTCATAATTTCCACCAGTCCGCGCAATGTGACGAACGGGTCGGTCACCAGATCAACCCGCATCGCCTGCAGCTGGGTTTTAATCAACGGCAGCGGGTCGCCAATGAAATAAGACAGGAAGCTGTGCCGGTCGAAAGACTCCCGCTCCACCAGCTTATGCAGCACGCCGCCATCCAGGTACAGCCCGGCATAGGCATGACCGAAAATGGCGGCCTGATGGGCGAACAGGCCTAGAAATTCGTGATAGAGCCGTAACGCATGCCCGGCCATCATATTGGCCTGTTCTGCCGGTGCCGCCGAGCCGAGGATGTTTTCAAGATTATCGTTTTCGGCAAAGCTCTGCCCGTGGATCATGCAAACGGCTTTATATAAAAGCGCAAGGCCGGGACCGCTGATGATGTCTTCGGCGCTGACCGGGCGGTCATCGGATTTCAGACGGCGGACAAGCTTGATGATGGTGTGCTGCTCATCGGTGACATGCGGTACTTCCATATGACCGCCATACGTTTCCTGAACCTGCGTTCCGTCAACATAGGCAAGCCCCAGCCCCGTGCCGGAACCAAGAACCACATTACGGGTCTGCACGATTTCCTGCGGTCTTTCAGGCTGGATCTGGTAACGGCTTTGTGCAGGCGCGGCCAGCGCGCCGCGCGCCCCGGCGGCAAAATCATTGCCGATCCAGCCTACCTTCCAGCCTGCCTGTTCCAATGCCTGCGTTTCAATGACCCAGCGGTCCGGGCGGGCAAAGCGCCAGGTCCCGTCCGGGTAAGGCCAGGCCGCCGTCGCCATATATAATGTACCGCCCGCATCATCGCCGCAATACTCACGCAGCGCTTCCGGCAGGCTCTCATAATCCGCCACGGGCATTTTACGGGCCTGACCGGGCGCCCCGTCTTCAAGGATTGCAAACCGGGCGTGGGTCCCGCCGATATCCGCCAGAACCACCCGCATCAATCATGCACTCCCAAACCGGGATGGCGGCTATCGACATGCAGCACGCCTGCCGGGTCTTTATGGATCATGATCTGGGCGTTGGGGAATAGCTCAAGAATGCTGTTTTCCACTTCGAGCGCAACTTCATGCGCATCTTTCAGGCTTTTATCGGCATCAATTTCAAGATCGAAAACAATATGCAGATCCATCCCTGATTTACGGGTGCGCAAATCATGGACCCCCCTGGTTTCCGGGTGTTTGCAGATAATCGCCAAAATCTGCTCCCGCAGATCATCCGGCAACTCGCGGTCCAGCAGCATATCCATGCCTTTGGTCGCGATCCCCTTCGCCGTCCAGCCCAGATAAGCGGCAACACCGATCGAAAAGACCGGATCGACCCAGCCCGGCCCGCCATAATGTAAAACCAGCAAAACCCCGATCACCCCGCCATTCATTGCGATATCACCGGAATAATGAGCTTTTTCAGCCTCAACCGCCAGCGACGGGGCGTGCCGCAGGCTGATCCGCTGGATCATGATTAATGCCGCCGAAAGCACGATAGAAAAAGCCATGATCCCGATGACGGTCATATCCAGCGATACGGCTTCCGGGCGGGAGAAGCGCCGCAGCGATTCCAGCAGCAAAAACGCTCCTGCACCTGCGATAAACGCCCCCTGCAGCAGCGCGGCCAGTCCTTCAATCTTGCCGTGGCCGTAACGGTGCTCGGCATCGGCTGGTTTTAAGGAATAGCGGATCGCGGCAAAATTAATCAGCGAGGCCGCCGCATCAATCACAGAGTCCGTCAGCGACGCCAGAATACTGACAGAGCCGCTTTCAAGATAGGCAAAGCTTTTGACCGCGAGCAGCAGCGCCACCGTCACCAGCGAGGCAATCCCCGCCAGCATGGCGTATTTTTTATTGCCGTTATCGGGCTGTACGGCGACTTTGTGTTCGTGTGTCATCTGTTTGTTTATACAGGCGCACTACCAATTTAGCCATGATAAATCGGTTATTGCATCGGCCGGGCCCTGCTGCTAGGGTGCTTTAAAAATTACGGAAACAGGGAACATAGACTCATGAAACGTACGACCAAATGGATGATTGCCGGGACACTGACAGGGGTTTTTGCCGTCGGCGCGGGATTATGGTCGCTTTACCCTGAAAACCGCCAGATCGCAGAAGATTTCGCCCGCGCCAACCGTATCCTGCCGGCGGCACCCCTGCCCCCGGCACAGCCGCGCTATTTTGTCACCGCAGGGCAAAACGCCGCCCCGTCCGCTTATATGCCGGATGCCGCCATACAGGGCACAAGCGCTGACGGGCAATCGGTGCGTTTGATTTACCGCGCCGCGATTACCGCCGATGCGCAGCGGGAAACATTGCTTTCACATCCGCGGATTGACGGGGATGAAGAAAAATATACGGCGCTGCGCCGCGATGCGATCGCGACAAGCCTGCAGGCGCGCTGGCAAAGTGAGATCGGTAAAATTACGGTCCGCGCGCCGCAAACCGATCTTGATTTCACCGCCCCGCACAATGCCGCCCGCCTGCAAAACTGGCTGGAACAGGCCGCTACAGATTTACATGAGACCGAAGGGCTTGATGTGTCGTTTAAAGTAAATACGGTGAATGCGCTTGATATCCTGACACCTGCGAAAACACCGGATGAATCGGCATCACCGCAGGACAGCAGCGACCAGCTGCCGCCCTCTTCTGGTGCCGCCCTGCGCACAGAACAGGCAAACACCAAGGCCGCAGCAAGAACGCAATACCCTAGCGGGCCGTCACCGTTTTAAGGATAGAATTTATACGCGGCGCGAACCATACCTGCGTGCGACATATAATCCTGCTTGTAAGTGAAATCGTAATTGAACAGTAATTCCCACGCATCCTGGCTGAAATAGGTCAGGCCCATGCCAAGATCATAAGCTTCGGTCGCCGGGTCGCTGCCCTGCACTTCGAATACGGAGCCGCCTTCAACAAAGCGGGTGGTCGAAACGACCGCTTCCCCGGCAAGATCATGACGGTATCCAAGGCGCAGTTCGGGAACCCAGTATGACTCGCCGCGATTGCCGATCAGCCATTGCATATCCAGCCCTGCCCCCACCTCGAACGCCTTGATGCTGTCGCGGGTGATGATCTGCCCTGCCGGGCCTTCTTCGGTGTAAGATTCAGGACTGTAATAGCTGTATTGCCCCATGACTTTGGGGATCAGGCGAGTTTTGCCCGGCATGAATGCGTAGCCCATTTCAGCGCGGGCCGTATAATTGTTGGCATGGTAACTTGCCGTGCGGGTTCCGGCAGCCGATGTCTTGGCGGTGTATATATCGTTATAGCCGTATGACAGCATCCCGTTCATATATAAGTGTCCGAAATCGTAATCCCCGTACAGGCTGAGCATATAGCTATCGACTTCGGTTTCGGCATCCCCGTACCCTTTGGAGTTTGACGTGGTTTCCCCCCAGCTGAAGCCCACCCCGAAGACACCATAATCAAATAAGGCCCGGTCCACCCCGACAGCCAAGCCATAAGTTGTCATCTCGTAACCGCTGACCGTACCGCGGCGTTCCTGATCGGCGGTCTGGCCGTAGAACTGCCACCAGGCTTCCAGTTCATCGGTTAAATCGCCAGTACTGATCCCGCTCTTGCCTTCTTTATCATTGCGCAGCATGGCAAGGCGCTGATTAATCAGGCCGAAGGTCTGGCGGCTGACATTCTGAATACCTTCAAAATCACTTCCATTGACGATCGGGCGGGCTGCTTCCAGAACCTGGTTAAACTCATCGGCATCGGCAGCGCCTAACAAAGCATTCTGAACGGCGTTAATCCCGGTATCGGTAGAGTTCAGCAAATCGACGAGCAGGACATTGGCCATGTCCTCGTTACTCTGTGAATTCGTCAGCGCCGCAACCGTGGTCAATTGCTGAATTTCCAGCTGCAACTCATTCGCGCTCGGGTTACTGACGGTCAGGTCGTACAGGATGCTGTCGCCGATTAACGTGCCCGGCCCGGTGATCGCCCCGCCCGCGCTTGCAAACACGACGACATCGGTTATCAGGTTGCCGGAACCGGGAGCCACCAGGAACTGAAACGTATCGGCACTGAAATCAATCCCGCCTTCCGCGAAATCAAATCCGGCCATCGTCGTGTTTGTGCCATCGGAATTAACTTCGAAAACGAATGTACCGGGATTGGCCGCCACATAGTTATCGGCAAGCACCGTCGCCGTATTTTCAAGACGCAACGTTCCCGCGATATCAAGGAACCCGTCCGCATCGACAACGCCGTCCTGCATATCGACCGTATCGCCGCCGCGTATCCACATCATCGCGCCGCTATTCACGGCAAGCCCGCGCAGGGACGTTGTCCCGCCATAGCTGATCCCGTTGGTATCCAGCGTATCGCCCAGAACTTCGATATTCACGCCGTCGATCGCCGCCACGGGCGTAAAGGTAAACGCGCTCGACCCGGCAGAGCCGAACTGCAGGGTGCCCGTCCCCATGATCGGCATATCGATCAGGCCCGCGCCCCGGACGTTCACCGTAGATGTCGCGTTTAACGTTGCGGAACTAAAGCCCGTTACCGTTCCGGTGATCGTGGTCAGGCCGTCAATAAATGTTGCCGTGTCTCCTGCCTGCCCGCCGCCGTCAATGATGCCGCTGATGGTACTGCCGCCGCCGGCGCTAAAGCTGTCATCATCCGCGCCCATCTCAATGCTGCCGGTCAGGTTGCCGCTGTTAAAGATCACCGTATCGTTCCCGGCGCTCAGGTAGGCAATCCCGGATAATGCCGCACCGGAAATAAAGGATAAGGTGTCGAGGTTCACAGCACTGTCCGTACCCCAGATCGTCCCCGCGATATCCGTTCCCGGCCCCCAGAATTCCGCCGAAGCGAAATTCACGACATTACCGGCCGCATCGATCGTCCCGACAAATTGCAAAAAGCCGTTGCCGATATCGATCGTTTCAACATTGGTGATCGCGGCGGCCCCGTCGGCGCTGCCGTAGAAAATATGAGGCCCGCTGCCGTAAGCGTTAATATTCGCACTGCCGAATTCCAGGATATCCGTCCCGGTCCCACCGTCGAGCGTCGAAATCAATCCCATACCGGATGCAAAAGTGATCGCCCCGGAGAACGGTGTAAAATGCTGGAACAGCACATGGTCATCGCCTGTACCCATCTGCACCGTGCCGCCAGTGGCGTCCAGCCCCACGACGCCGCTATGGAATAAAATCGTATCGTCCCCCGCGCCCATACCGAGAATGCCGCCGCCGGACACATTCATCCCCCGGCTTGATGCCAGCGTTACACCGCTGACAAAAGCGATTTCGTTAAAATCGATCAGGTCGTCCCCGTCGCCCATACTGAAAACCGCACCCATGGCATTAATATAACCGCCGCTGGTAAAGACCACCGTATCGGCATCATCCCCGGCATCAAACGTACCGAAAATCTGTAAGGCCGCATTATCGCCGATCGCCACAAGATCGGCGCCGCCGCCAAGTAGAACCGTCCCGGCATTGATCGTCCCGCCCGCCGTGCCGTTACCGCTGTCGAAATCGATGATATCGTCACCGACCCCCAGATTAATGAGGCTGCTTGATGAACCGAAAATCGCATCACTGCCGCTGAGAAATGCCAGCGTATCGGTGTTGGCCCCGCCGTAAAAATCCCCGGCAAAAATTTCGCCCGACCCCATGACCCCCATCAGGTTCGCTCCGGTCCCCATGAAGATATAATCGGCACCAATCATGCTGCCGGCCGACTGGTAATAGATAAAGCGGTCATCGCCGGCGCCCAGTTCGATCACATTCCCGGCAAGCCCGATATTCCCGGTAATCCCGAAAGACTGGCCACCGCTGACAAAATCGAGGATATCCGCACCGCCGCCACCGATAATATTGGCGTTTATGATCGAATCCGCGCTGTCGCCCGTCACAACGAACGATCCGCTATCAATGAAAATCGAGGAAAAAGAATTCAGGAAAATATCGCTGCCGCCAGAGACAAACCACATATCCCCGGCGTTGATCGTCAGGCCGCGCAGAATACTGCTCCGTCCGATATCGGCTTCCTGAATAATCGTTCCGCCTCCACCAGCGGTCTCGATATCCCCCTGGCGCACTGACGGCAGAAAGAAAAAACCGTCAATTTCGTCACCAATCGTCAATGTCCCCCCGGCGGCAACCGCGTCGATCGTCAATGTTGTATTCTGGTCGATCTGCAACGGTGCTGTCGTATCTTCATCC
Source organism: Rhodospirillales bacterium (assembly GCA_020638155.1). Taxonomy (GTDB): domain Bacteria; phylum Pseudomonadota; class Alphaproteobacteria; order Micavibrionales; family Micavibrionaceae; genus UM-FILTER-47-13. The sequence continues at coordinate 8,483 of JACKJB010000004.1, read as the reverse complement.
AGCACACAATCCGCTGACGGCAACACACCGGTACAGTCTTCCGCCTGCGCGCGCTGCGGAATACTGCATACCATACCAATCGTAAACAACGCCGCAAGGACTGCGGCCGGTTTTCTGAACATGACTTAAACGCCCCGGAACGGGTAGATGAGGACACGTATACTCATCTACCATCTTAAGGCACCGCCATCACCGCCTCAACACAAGCCCCAAAGTTATAAACGACTTATTTTCATGACAATTGTTATCTGTTTTGAGTCTGACAACCTAAAAAATCCATAACCATCAGAGCCCTCACTTGCCATTTCATACATTTTTCGTTACATATTCTGAAAAGAATAAAGTCGCCCATAACGGCATATACGGGAAGCGTTTCATTGAGAGAGATTTTTAAAAAAGCTGCCATAGCCAGTATTTTAGCCGTTGCTGTCGGCTGCACGGCACATAAGCCAAAATCCGACGAGCCGCTTCCCCCACAAAACGGCAACAACCTGCATGAGGTCAGTTACAGGCCTAAGGCTATATTTAACGCACCTTTCCAGACGCAATATTCCATGCAGCTTGATCGTCTTGAGCGGAATGCGAATAATGCAGCCCGTTCCAAACGGCATGTTATCCTTATCGATCGCGACCAGCTTGCAGCATATCTTGTCCGGAAGGACAGCCATCATGTTCAAGAGGCAATTGACTTGCAGTTAAAGCTGCATGGTGTAAAAGCCACACAAACGCAACTGAGTGCAATGACCCACACATTGGGGAGGACGACAGTCTGGTCAAACCCCAACGCCATGGTGTTCGCCCCCGGCAGGACACGATATGGCGCATTATCAGAAAATTCCATCATTCATGATGTCTGTATTGTGATCCCGGAAGCAGGAGACTTGCACTCCATTAACGGCGTCTGGGGCTATAGCGGCCGCAATGATTATATAAGAAAAGATATTCCCCTGACCCGTGAGGGGATAACAAGCCGTACGACATATCATGAAATCTGGCATTGTCATGATCGTAAATTTTTACCGCTGGTACCCCAGACATCCGCCGCCAGAGAAAAAGATCCCTTAGGGTCTGCTTACGCCATTCACCGCGCAGAACTGTTTGCAGATGTGGCCTCTGCGCTTCAGATGTACGTGGAGAAAGATACCCTGACCATTCCTGTCTGGGCTGATTTAAGAGCGTTGAGAAGTGACCGGCAAGGTGCTGACTTTGCAAAAAATTATAGCGCGCGTGTCGATCCGGAATATTACAGCGGCGCCATATATTATACGACGCCTGGCCTTGAAGCCGTTATAGAGCACGTTAAAACCGCGGGACTGGACAGGGTTTCCAAATACACGGCCCAAGATATCCAAGCGGTCGCGGAAGAGATTACCGTTCGCACTGCGTTGAGCAAACCCCAGATGCGCTTACTGGCAGGACACCTGGAACAAGGCCGAGCATATACAATGCCCGTAAGCTCACAAGACAGGTCTTTCATAAATGATTACATGCAGCGCCTTACGCAGGCAGAAAAGCAAATCCTTACCAAAGACCCGTCCCAGGGCATTAAAAGATTTAACCCTGTCCCCGCAAAAAAATATCTGGATGAAGCGCCCCGCCAGACTGTCGAAGAGGTGAAACGCCATTTGCGCTATCTCGCTTTGACTCAGCCATTCAATGATACCAGCTTTTTACAGCTTATGGATACATGGAGAGCTGAGCTACATTCATCGACCCCATACAAGCAGGAACTTCAGGACCGTGTTCTTATTCTGGATGCGCTGTTACGAAGCGGTTATATCGATGAAATCAAAGCAACACAGAAAAGCAAGTTGGCTAATCTGATGGCGCATCAACCTTGAAGATATATGCATATTGTTAGCTTAAAGAATGCTGTGTGTCGCTAGAAGCTTACCATCGCTGGCTTTTTCTTTAGCTTCCATTACTTGCCACACAAACAACGCGCAAATAACCGCCAAAGACGCTGCTCCCATCATGATTTTTCTTTTACCTAACATCCAAATCACTTTCTTATTAGCCCTACAATCTTAACGATAAAAAAATCAAAAAACAGGTTTGTTGTTCTGGGTTGGTCAGCGTAAGCTGGTTGTCATCACTCCTTTCCTGCCGGGTTGTATTTTTTTGAAAGAGAAGCAACTGATAGTTGCTTGCCCGGCATCTTTTTAGTAAAATGGTTTTTACAAAGCGCACCTGGTGCGCTTTTTTTATGGGCCGGTTTACAGGCCCGGGCGGGCAGCGCGGACTAAGTCCGTTTTTTTATTTTTATTGTTCAACGGCTTGCGCGGAAAGCGGACTAAGCCGCGGTGGACTAAGTTATGTTTCACCGTTACCAAACACTCTTTGATGATCCATGAGGAGGAAAGAAAATGGTGGAGGGAGGAGGATTTGAACCTCCGTAGTCCGAAGACGCCAAATTTACAGTCTGGTGCATTTGACCGCTCTGCCATCCCTCCAGCAGGTTTTAGCAGGCTGGATAAAAAAGGTTTTTGCCTTGTCTGTCAATATATGATTTATGTTTTAGCATGAAAAACAAAGCGCCGCACCGGGATCGTGGTCCGCAAAAGCCTTCTGACAGGGGCCGGAGCAGACCTTACGCCAAGCAATCCAAAAAGCTTCGCCTGCAGGCGGATTTGTGGGGGACTCACGCGGTGAGTGAAGCCTGGATGAACCCGGCCCGGCAGATCCGGCAGCTTTATATCACCGAAACGATGCTTGCCGCCTTTGCGGACACGCGGGCCGCGGCGGACAAGGCGGGGCTGAAACGGCCGGAGCCGACCCTGATCGATAAGAAGGATCTCGACCGGGCGCTGGACGGAGCGGTGCACCAGGGGATCGCGCTGACCTGTAAGCCGCTGGATGAGGTTTTTGTGCAGGACTTAGTCGCCCGCAGCGCAGCCAAAGAGCGGTCCGTGCTGTTGATGCTGGACCAGGTGACGGACCCGCATAATGTCGGGGCGATCATTCGCTCGGCCTGCGCGTTCGGGGCGGACGGCATTATCATGCAGCGCAAGCATTCGCCCGCCCTGACCGGGATTTTGGCGAAAACGGCCTGCGGCGGGGTGGAGCATCTGCCTGCGGCGTATGAGATTAACCTGTCGGATACGCTGGATTACCTGCGCAATAAAGGTTACAGCGCGATCGGGCTTGATGAGCGCGGCGAGCATGTTATCGGGGCGGCAGCAAATGGTTCGCGCAAAACCGTGCTGGTGCTGGGCGCGGAAGGCAAGGGCCTGCGGCCCAAGATCCGCGAGCATTGCGATACGCTTGTACGGCTGCAGACGGCCGGGCCGATCGCCAGCCTGAATGTGTCCAACGCGGCGGCGGTCGCTTTGTACAGTTTTTGTGAACAGGCTATGTAACCCGCGTTTTGCGGAAAGCGAATGGGGTTTTATGAAGATCGTTTCTTATTGTTTTCTTCTGTTTATTTCTCTTGCTCTCCCGGCGCGGGCAGATCAAACACCTCCGGTTGTCGTAGAACTTTTCACAAGCCAGGGGTGTTCTTCCTGTCCGCCGGCGGACCGTTTTCTGGAGGAGCTGTCCCGGCAGGACGGAGTCATTGCCCTGGGATGCCATGTGACCTATTGGGATCACCTGCGCTGGAAAGATACGATGTCCCTGGAAGGCTGCACCGCGCGGCAGGAAAATTACAGCCGGGCGCTGGGCCAACGGCATCTGTTCACCCCGCAAATGATCGTGAACGGCCGTTACAGCGCCGTCGGATCGGAAGAGCGTGAAATACGCGACTATCTTAAAAAGGCGGCGGAAGCCCCGGTAAAATCCATTGTGCTGGCGCGCGATCGCGGGATGTTAAACCTGTCCCTGCCCGCGGCGGAGCGCGGCGAACTGCTCCTAATCAGTTACGGCACAACACGGCAGGAAACGATTGGCTCCGGGGAAAATCGCGGGCGCGCCGTGCCCTATGCAAACCCGGTGCGGGCGATCCGCTCTTTGGGACGGTCAACAGGGCTTGCCGAAAAACGCTCTGTCCCGCTGAACGGGGATACCGGGCCTGTGGCTGTCATCCTGCAAACAGCTAATCAGGGGCGGATTATCGCTGCCGGCAAGATTGAATGACATCAACAGGCCCAGCCATTCTTGACCTTTCGCATAGCCCAATGCTATGGAAGACAGGCATTATATATAAAAAAGTTATAGAATAAGAACGGGGACGATCATCATGACAGGCAATGTACACGGCGAAACGCTGAAACCGGACGATTCCGTCAAAGACAAAATCAACACGGCAAATAAAACAGGTCGATTATCCCGTATCTTTGCCGCCGCAACCACAGCAGGCATTGCTGCTTTCGGGCTGTATTACGGACTTGAATCTGCGCAGGGCGCGATCAGTCTGGGCGATGCGGCCCTGCAGACATGGAGCAAAGCCCTTATAGTGTCGATGATATCCGGTGCCATTACTCTCACGGCGATGGAGAAAGTGCTTAATTGCATTGAAGATGCCATGGACAATCAGTGTGAAAAATTTATTGCCGCACACAAAAATAAGACCGGGCAAGTTCAGGACATGTTTATAGAAACGCTGCATCAGCGCAGCGGCGCAGAGCGAAAACTCAGCGACCAGGATTTGAGTATCATCGCGATGATGCCGGAAGAAAAGCTGGGACAGCTTCCGGATTGGGTTTCAATGAATGCGCTTAAAGCGGTCAAGGCGCATCAGGATGAGATGGAAAATTTTGAGCGCCACCTTAAAGACCGGTTTGATTCCATCATGGACCGGCAAGTTTACCAGACCGTCAAATCGCTGGAAGACAGTTTCAACTGGACCGCCGGGGCAGCATTAATCACAGGCCTGCTGCCGCTATATCACGCGCTGCGTCCTGTGCCGAAAGTCAGTCCTGAACAGTTTGAAGTCCCGGCACCGCACGATCCGGATTTAAGAATCCTGGCACTAAGCATGAAAAGCGGCAAAGCTTTATCCCGTTAAGACGGATCGGGTAAGAAACGGTAAGCGGCCTGTTCCAGCTCTTTAGCCGTTTTACTCATATGGCCGTATAGTTTTTGTTCGTACGGATTGATATAAATTTTTCCAGGCAACGCATTGGCTGACTCAAATGCCCGCCCCAGATATTCGCGCAGCATATTTTTATCGCGCAGGTAGGCTGCGGCAGCGATCGCCATGAAATGCCCCATTTCACCGTTTCGTTTTAATGTATCGCAAATGTGGGATTTGATTTGGTCGATCAATTCAATTAACCGGTCTACTTTATCGGGATCAATCAGGGCCGGATCAAGGGCCACGCGCTCAAACTCGTGTTCAAGCGGCAGGATTTCAAGAATTTGTTCGGCGCCCCCGATAAACATTATTTTTTCCCTGTGTGAAGCTGCATCATTAAGCAAACGCAGAAATATGTCAAGAAATCTCGTTTAGATGGGGTTTATCTTTGCTGACCGCTGGACTCTTGGAAATGCTTGCGCCATGGTTAGTCCCATGGCACAGACAGCGGAAAAAATCATGGACGATCAAGAAGACGGCGAACTGTATCTGGTGGATGGCTCCGGGTTTATCTTCCGGGCTTATTATGCGATGGCGTACGGGCGCAGCGGCCCGGCGATGACCAACCCCAAAGGCGAACCGGTCAGCGCGGTGTTCGGCTTTACCAATATGCTGCTGAAGATGCTGAATGATTATCATGCGCCGTATATGGCAGTGATATTCGATGCGGCGCGGGCGAATTTCCGCAACGATATTTACCCCGATTATAAGGCTAACCGCGATGAAACGCCGGAAGATCTGATCCCGCAATTCCCGCTGATCCGCAAAGCGACTGAAGCGTTTGATATCCCGGCAATCGAACTGGAAGGCTATGAAGCCGATGATCTGATCGCGGCTTATACCCGGCTTGCAAGGGCGCAGGGCAAAAAGGTTGTGATCGTGTCTTCGGACAAAGATTTGATGCAGCTTGTCGGGGACGGGGTGCGGATGCTCGACCCGATGAAAGGCAGCTTCATCGGGCCGGAACAGGTGGTTGAAAAATTCGGCGTCACGCCGGATAAGGTCGTCGATGTGCAGGCGCTGGCCGGGGATGCGACCGATAACGTACCGGGCGTACCGGGGATCGGGATTAAGACGGCAGCGCAGCTTATCAATGAATATGGCAGCCTTGAAACCCTGTTGGCGCGCGCCGCAGAAATCAGGCAGCCCAAACGCCGCGAAGCGCTGGTCGATCATGCGGAGATGGCGCGGATATCGGAAAAGCTGGTGCGGCTGGATGAGAATGCGCCCGTACCCGTCCCGCTAGAAGAGCTGAAAACCCATGACCCGGAAAAACCGGAGCTGATGGCATTCTTACAGGAGCAGGGTTTTAAATCGATCATCACGCGGCTTGGCGGCACCACAGTAGAGGGGACAGAGGGCGCCGCCGCCATAGCAGAAGACAAGCCTGATACGCTGCCGCCCGTATCGCACAATCAATATACGCTGATCGATGATCTGGAAACATTGCAGCAATGGATCGATAAGGCCTATGAAACGGGCCTGCTGGCGGTCGATACCGAGACGACGGGCTTAACCCCGGCGCGTGCGGAACTGGTCGGGATCTGCATCAGCCCGGCACTGGGAAGCGGCGCGTATATTCCGCTCGGCCATAAACAGGAAACCGATTTGCTGGGCGGGCAGAAAGACGACCTGAAACAGCTCCGCATGGAAGACGCGATCAAGGCGTTAAAGCCTGTTTTAGAAGACCCGTCGGTGTTGAAGATCGGCCATAACATGAAATATGACTGGCAGATGCTGGCGCAGCACGGCATTCACACAGCCCCTTGCGATGACACGATGCTGCTCTCTTACGTGCTGGACGGCACGGAGCACGGGCACGGGATGGATGAGCTGTCCGAGCTGTTTTGCGGTCATAAGCCGATCAAATATGAAGAGGTCGCGGGCAAGGGCAAGAACGCGGTGACCTTTGATTATGTGCCGCTTGATAAGGCGCTGGATTATGCCGCCGAGGATGCGGAGATCACACTGCGCCTGCATCATATTTTCAAGCCGCGCCTCGCGCAGGAGAAAATGGCTTCGGTGTACGAGGATATCGAACGTCCGCTGATCCCGGTGATCGCGCAGATGGAAATGGCCGGGATCAAGGTCGATCCGGCACACTTAAAAGCGATGAGCAGCGAATTCGGCAAAAAGCTGGCGACGCTGGAAGAGCAGATCCATGCGCTCGCCGGGCATCCGTTTAATGTCGGCTCACCCAAACAGACCGGCGCGGTGCTGTTCGATGAAATGGGGATTGAAGGCGGCAAAAAAACCAAGACCGGCGACTGGTCAACAACCGCCGATATATTGGAAAAGCTCGCGGCGCAAGGCTATGAAATCGTCGAGAAAATCCTGGAGTGGCGGCAGCTCTCCAAGCTTAAATCCACTTATACCGACGCCCTGCCCGAGCAGATCAACCCGAAGACCGGGCGCATTCACACAAGCTTTCATATGACCGGGACCAGTACCGGGCGGCTTGCTTCGAGCGACCCGAACCTGCAAAATATCCCGATCCGCACCGAAGAGGGCCGCAAAATCCGCGAAGCCTTTATCGCCGAAGACGGGTATGTGCTGCTCTCGGTTGATTACTCGCAGGTCGAATTGCGGCTGGCGGCGGCGCTGGCCGGGGTTGATGCGCTGAAAAACGCGTTTAAGGACGGGGTCGATATTCACGCCCTGACCGCCTCGCAGGTATTCGGGGTTCCGCTGGAAGAGGTATCGCCGGAATTGCGGCGGCAGGCCAAGGCGGTGAATTTCGGGATTATCTATGGCATTTCCGGCTGGGGCCTTGCCAAGCAGCTCGGCTGTGAACCCGGCGAAGCCAGTGAATTTATCCGCAAATACCTGGCGCGCTTCAGCGAGATTCAGGATTACATGGAAAGCAAGAAGGACGAAGCGCGCAAACATGGTTTTGTCAAAACGCTGTACGGCCGCAAATGCACGATCAAGAACATCAATAATAAAATGCAGAATGTCCGCATGGGTGCCGAGCGTCAGGCGATCAACGCGCCGTTGCAGGGCACGGCCGCCGATATCCTGAAAAAGGCGATGGCGAAGATGCCCCGCGCGCTGGAAGAAGCAGGCTTAAACGCCAAAATGCTGCTGCAGGTCCATGACGAGCTGATCTTCGAAGTGCCGGAAGCGGAGCTGGACCAAACCACCGCCCTCGTCCAAAGCGTCATGGAAACTATCGTCGATGTCGGGGTACCGCTGGAAGCCGAAGCCGGGCATGGCAAGAACTGGGCTACCGCGCATTAAAGTTGACGTTATTATGAAAATAATGATAGGGTACAGCCTCTTTAACACGATAGAGGATGATTGTTATGAGCCCATCGAAAGCAAAAAGCGAGCAACGCCGGACAATGTTAAGCATAGCCCTTATCAGCGCCATTGGATTTACCGTGCTGGATATTGATAGCTCTGCCGATGAAGCGCCGCAGCAGCCGCAAACAACTGAAAAAGCGCCTGCCCCGGCTCCGGCACCGTC
>JACKJB010000003.1 GCA_020638155.1 Rhodospirillales bacterium | reverse complement strand
CTCTTTATTGAAAAACGTCATTGCGAGAAGGCCGTTAGGCCAACGAAGCAATCCAGTTTTTTTCGAGAGGACTCTGGATTGCTTCGCGCCTTTCAGTCGCTCGCAATGACGGCAACAGCTTTGATTTTGATGTCATCACCGGCATTTGCCGAAGAGCCTGCCCTGCCAATGGGGCTGGGCGGTCCGGCTCCCTCTGCGTCCAGTTCATCTTCTTCCGAGCCGTCTTTGCCTTCCGGTCTGGACGACATGGGCAGCGCTTCATCCGGTGAACCGGCGTTGCCCGGTGGTCTGGAAGAGGTCAGCACCGCTGCTGAAGACAGCGCGGAGGATGAATGGAGCGCTGAAGATGATTTCGGCGATGACAGCGACTTACCGTTCGACCTTAGCGGCTTTTTTGAGCTGCGCGGCGGCCACCGCATCCATGAAGACAAACATGAAAAAGATGTCAGTCTCGGCGAAGCGCGCTTGCAGCTTCAGGCCGATGCCGCCTTTTCCGGGATCAGTGCCCGCCTGACCACGGACCTGCTCTATGATCCTGTCGGCGACCAGCACAGCTTCGATCCGGAACGCGGCGAAGGCCAGCTTGATGTGCGCGAAGCCTTCTTTATGGCCCGCCCGTTTGACTTTATGGATGTCAAGGCCGGCCGGCAGATCCTGACCTGGGGCACAGGGGATCTGCTGTTTATCAATGATATGTTCCCCAAAGACTGGGTGGCGTTTTTTATTGGCCGGGATGTCGAATATCTCAAAGCGCCGTCCGATGCGCTGAAAGTGTCCCTGTTCAGTGATGTTGCCAATCTGGATGTTGTCTATACCCCGCAATTCGATGCGGACCGCTATATCGATGGCCGCCGCATTTCGTTCTTCAATGAAGGGCTGGGCCGCCTGTCAGGTGAGGATATGCCGGTTGCTGTCGATCCGCGCAGCAGCGCTTTCCGTGATGATGAGCTCGCGCTGCGACTCTATCGCAATTTTGAATCCTTCGAAGCCGCGCTTTATGCCTATAGTGGTTTTTGGAAAAGCCCGGCCGGACAGGACGCCATGGGGCGCGCCATCTTTCCGGCGCTATCTGTCTGGGGTGCCAGCCTGCGCGGCCCGATCTATAAAGGTATCGCCAATATTGAAACGGGCTATTACAAAAGCCGCGACGATGATTTGGGAACCAACCCCGCGATCCGCAACAGCGAAGTCCGCTTCCTTGCCGGGTACGAGCAGGAACTGGTTCCCGAACTGACCGGCGGTATCCAGTATTATCTCGAGCATATGAGCGATTACGATAAGTATCGTGCCAACCTGCCGGCAGGCGCGGTGCAGAAAGACAAAAATCGTCATATGGTCACGCTGCGTCTGACCAAGTTGATGATGAACCAGAATTTGCAGCTTTCCCTGTTTAACTTCTGGAGTCCGTCCGATGATGACGGCTTCCTGCGGCCCAGGATTGATTACAAGATCAATGATAACTGGTCGGTGCAGGCCGGGGGCAATATTTTCTACGGTGATAGACGCAACACCTTCTGGGGGCAGTTCGAAGATAATTCGAATATCTATGCCGGGGTGCGGTTCTCGTTCTAAGCGGCGGACCGGCTACTCATCGCCAAAAACCTGGAAATGGTGGCGGTAGCCCAGCATGATTTCATGTGCGGTATAATCGATCTCCGTCGTGCTGATGGTCGGACGGTCCGTGCCGAGGAACCTGTAACCGAGCCAGATCTGACCGTCATCGGAAACATTGTAGTTAAACCCTGTCCCCCATTGATAGGCGGCAACCGTATCCGTACCGCTGGCTCCAGTGACGCCAAGTCCGCCAATGGCATCAATATCGACGCTATACCGCGCGGCTCCTGCGCCGACCATGAAATAGGGACTGAAATTACTCTCTGGCATCATATGCAGGTATAGATTAACCAGCCCGGCCCACATCTTTGAATCGCCGTTCAGCTCAGCCGAGCCCGTGCCATTGACGGTCAATTCATCAAGGCCGCTGTTGCGGTAGGAAAATTCAGTATCGGCTGAAAAATAAGGGCTGAGCTTAATCCCGAGCGCACCGGAGAAACTGGTCGTTTTCTCATACTCAATATCGCCGTTCAGGTTCGGTGTTTCATTCCAGTCTGCTGTGTTCGGGATCGACAGCCCGAATGCGCCGCTGACATACAGGCTTTTCTTGAAGTCCTGTCCGGGCGCGAGCCTTTGGGCCTGCGCCGGCAATGAGGCCGCCAGGCACGTGAACGTGGCGATGATCCATAAAAATCGTTTCATAAGAGCAACGGTAGGTGATGTGTTATATAAGAAAGGCTGAATAACCTGATGCAATCATTGCATAATTCTGGATAAAAAGCCAGCGCCGATTAAGGGGCGTCGTCGGGCCGCCACCCGGATAACCACTGCTCGACCGGGACAATCACCGGTTCACGGCCGTTTTCATAGAACCATGAATCAACGACATAACGCTGCTCTGTGGCCAGATCTTTGATAACCGCGCTGTTATGCGGCCAGGCACCGTCCACGAAATAGCCCCGGCGCGTGGGGGATTCGACGCTATGGTGTTTTAATAAATGATCCCGATCAAAAAAATGCAGGTAGCGGGATGTGTTCAGGGCTTCATCGATACAATCCATCTGCCCGGAATCGCTCATGATAAATCCGGCGCCGGCTTTATCCGTCTGCGTTCCGACAGCTTCCCCGACATAGTCTTCCATCAGCGCGACAGCTTTTTTAATGAAGCCGCGCTCGGCTTCAGCATCCTTGGCGTCGGGCTGGAATAAGGCGCGCACGCTTTGCCACTGGGCATCCGATAAATAGGCATCGCTTTCAAAATGGCAGCCATAGCCATGGCATACCCGGAAATGCGCCGGGGTTTCCTGCTCAAGGTCGGCATAACCGGAAAGATCCAGCGCGCCGCTTTCCGAAGCACAGCCCGAGAGCAGCAGCAGGACAAAACCCCACACAGCAAAAACCGCCCCGGGAAGGGGGCGGTTTTCTGAATATGATAATACGGTGTTCATCGCGAAGCTTAGAACGGGAACAGGATCCCGAATGAGGCTTCTGTCTGCCAGCCGCTGTCAGCTTCACCGGCATAAGTGAAGCCAAGGCTGGAAGTCCCGCCTGTCGCAACGCTGCCCATGTGCGTGCCGGTGATGTTCCCGTACAGCTGGGCACCTTTGCCGCGGCCGCTGTTGAACATTTTCAGGTTTGTCTGGTGACGGACCTGGATACCGAAGACCGGGTCCCATGACCATTCATCATTGCTGAAATGTTCCATACGGCCACCGCCACCGGATTCATCGGTGTGCAGGGTAATCTCACGATCCGTACCCTGGATACCGCCAATGGCGTCCAGTTCGAATTGCTGGCTGCGCATGAAGGTCCAGCCCAGCATGAAGCGCAGGTAAGCGTCTTCTTCAAGGCTCAGATAGGAATCAAACCCGGGCGTACCGGCGTGCAGGTCGCCTTCGGCGGCGCTGTCGTCAAGATCGCCGAGCCAGCCAAAGCTCGCCAGGAAGAAAATATCTGCAAGATTCGGCGGGCGAACCATCAGGTCGATACCGGCACCAAAACCGTCCAGACCGAATTCACCGCTCGGGTTACCGAAGCCGGGGCTGAGCAGCATAGCGTCAAAACCGCCATATTTGGCAATCCCGCGCAGGCCCAGATCGACATTCAGGTCGGACGCTGACCAGTTCGGCCAGTTCGGAACGCGAATAAAGGCAGGGGCGACAACCGCGATGCGCTTGACTGTGTCTTCCGGCGTGATCGTTACCGTGCGCAGCGTTTTATCGCCGGATTTAACGGTATATGTACCGGGCTCCAGCTCGTTAAAATAGGTAACGCCGTCTTTGCTTTTCTCTTTTTTGACTTCCGTTCCGGTTTCGCTGAACAGGGAAATCGTTTCCCCCGGAAGGGCGTTTTTGCCGTCGGTGACGGTGACTTCCAGCGTGGCGATAGCAAAAGCCTGCGGCACGGCTGCGAAGAGCGTCAGGGCAAACATAAAGGCAAAGCCCATCAGCGAGTTTCTAAGTGATAACATTATTTTCTCCAGTTTTTCGTAGTCTTGGTAAATCAGATAAAAAACATAGGGGTAACTCATAAGGGTAGCGACCTTACAAATCAACCCTTTATTGCATTTTCTTACCCTAAAGACAGGCGGAAGCGCGCTTCGCGGGTCTGGCCGTTCTTGTGTTTGACGACAATCCGGATCATCCAGACGGCAGAACCGCGGAAATGATCGGCTTTCACCGTTCCTAGAACATCGCCGGAAGCCTTGCCGCTCAGCCCGGAAACAACCTCTTTCCATTCTTTGGGCTTTTCACCGGCGCCGATTGAAATCGTCGCGCTCTCCAGCTGGTCGGCATCCATGGAACCGATAATCTGCACGGCAGGGCCGCCATTATCCTGAACCACGTTAACCTTATCGATGGCTGCTTTGATGAAAAAGCCGGGTTTTGCGCTCAGCGCCGCTTCGGCGTTAACCAGCCCGTATCCTGTATACTGGTCCACACCGGGAACTTCGACATCGGTGGCGGTCTGCTGTAACAGCTCTTTGACCTCATCCGGCTTGAGATTGGGGTTATTGGACAGCATCAGTGAAACAATCCCGGTCACGATCGGCGCGGAGAAAGATGTGCCGCTGGCGCGGTAATAGCGTTTGTCTTCACCGACATAGGCTGTCCCGGCTTCATATTTAACTCCCGGGATATCGAGCATCGTATCGGTGCGGCGGCCACGCAGGCTGAGGATATCCGCGCCCGGCGCGGCAATATCGATCTGCTTGCCCCAGTTTGAAAAAGACGGGTGATCGTCTTTCAGGCTGGTGGAGGCTACGGTAATGACTTTATCGCCGCCCGCAGGGCCGAATCCACTGACATCGATTCCCTCGTTCCCGGCGGCAACGATGATAACCACGTTTTTGCTGTAGGCGTAATCGATCGCTTCCTGCTCGATTTTAGACAGGTTCTTGCCGCCGACAGACATATTGATGACCTGCGCGCCGTTATCGACCGCATAGGTAATGGCTTTGGCAAGGTAGGAGGCCCGCGTGTGCCCAAAACTGTTCAGGGCTTTCAGCACCATGATTTTGGCTTTCGGGTTGATCCCGGCAATGCCGACCCCGTTATCTTTCGCCGCCGCAATCACGCCGGTAACAAAGGTGCCGTGCCCGTCATGATCGAACGGGTTGTTGCTGTGGCTGAAAAAATCCCAGCCGATAATATCGTCAACATAACCGTTGCCGTCATCATCCTTGCCGTTGCCGGGCTTTTCTTTCTTGTTTTCCCAGATATTGTCCCAGTCAATATCCTGGTGGTTCCAGTCCAGCCCCGTATCGATAACGGCGACCACAACCGGTTTGCCGCGGCCCACCAGCGCCCAAGCTTCGGGCACTTTGACATGCTTGATCGCCCACTGGTCATCATAATCCTGCTCCCACGTGCCTTTCGACAGCATGTAAGGATCGTCCTTAGCCAGTGCCGGCTGGGCCAGCATCAGCGTAACGAGCAGGAAAACCGGGATAAATTTGATGATGGCTTTCATTATTGTGCCTCCAGGGAAATGATCTGCGATGCCACGCCGTTATGGGTATAGACCTTCAGGACGGGGGCTGATTTCGGTTGTTTGTCGCGGCAGAAATTGGTTTCAAAGCCGATGACATTGGGTGCGTTCTGCAGCAGGCCGCGCACGGTTTTATCCTGACCGGCAGGATAAGTCAGCGTGACATAGGTCTTGCCGTTTACGGTTTGCGTATCCGTTGCATATTGCTGGACCGCGCCCGGCAGTTGTGAAGCGGGCGGCTTGCCGTTGGCCGGTGTCGGCACCTGCACGTTGACACTGTTCTGCTTGGTTACGTTGACGTTGGCTTCAAGGTTTTGGCCATTGGCAACGGTGCCCGGCGGCAGGTCGATCTTACAGGAACCGTCTTTGCCGGTCGTGCATTGCAGCGGCGGCTTGTTAAAGTCCGCATCGTTCTTCTTGGCACCGCGGGTGTGCGGCAGAGGCTGCGCGACGGTTGAATCGGCGAACAGCTTGATTTGCTGCCCGGCAACAGCCTGCTGCGCTTTCGTACCGGATTGCAGCACGGATTGCTTTGCTTTGACGATCAAATGCGGTGCATCGCGCGGATCATCATCCTCATCTTCCGGTTCTTCCGGCGGCTGGCTCGTGCCCGTCGGTCCGATCGGGATGATCGGCGGCGGTGCAGACGTTACAGGTCCGCCCGGCGGTGTCGGTGCATCGCGCGGATCATCATCTTCATCATCCGGGATGGAGGTCGTCGTTGTCGGTGCCGGCGGCATAGTAGACGGCCCGCCTTCTGAAGACCCGTCCGGGGTACCCGGCGGGGCCGAGACAGGGCTGCCGCCGCCCGGTGTGGTCACGGTGGTCCCGCCGCCAACCGGGTTAACCGGTACAACGGTCGGTCCGCCAAAGCCATAGGTACACCATTCCGTGCCGTCCGAGCCGATCAGGATCCCGGTCTCGCCCGGAATATAGCCTGTCGTCCCTTCATCCTGGTCACGCTTGGTGCAGCGCTCTTCCCAGGTTTCGATGTCGTTCTGGACTTTAACCTGGTGCTGGCGCAGGCGGTTGAGGATATTCATCAGCTCTTCGTGCTTTTTCACCAGATCGGCCAGTTCCTGCATTTTCTGGCGTACCGGTGCTTTCAGCGCATCGGCGGCATCAACACTGTCGATTGTATCACTCAGGTCGGCGATCTGTGTGCCAACCCCGGCGGCAAACACCCCGGCACTGACGGCGGCATTACTGCCCGTACCCAGCGATCCGAATGCAGCCTTGCCAAGTTCCCAGCCCCAGTTCGGTGGTTGCGGCAATCCTTGCTCAAGGTTGTGCAGCGCTTCGTTAAGCTCGTTATTCTTATTGAGCAAATCATTAAACAGCTGCTGTTGCTGCTGGAACAGATTATTGATCTGCGCGGTCAGAAGGCCGTTAAGGGCAATCATGTAAGCAAGATCGCAGTTATCGTAATCCTGCATCGCCTGGTTAACGGTATCTTCTACCGTGGCTGGGGTCGCGCCTGCCGGGGACGGGATAAAGTTATAGCTCTCGCCGTCTTCCCCGCCTTCATCATCAAGGCAGCGCTCTTCATATGTGTTCAGCAAGTCCTGAATGCGGGCCTGATAGCGGGCAAGCTCGCCAAGCCCGGCAACAATATCGTTATAAAGATTAATAGCGCCCTGGAAGGCTTCGATCTGCTGCTGCGCGTTGGCTTTGATGCCTTCTGCGATGTCCGCAGCCTGTGACGAATTATGCCATTTCGCATAGTTCTCGCCGATCGATACGGTCAGGCTGGCACCGTAAGCGATCACGCCAAAACCGGGCACCAGCCCGGCAGCGCCAAGCGCCGTCTTCATGCCTTCCAGCGCCGCTGTTTCCGCGCCCGGCGCATCGGGCATCAGGCTTTCCATCTGTGAGAGAATATCATGCAGGTTCTGTCCCATTTCCTGCAGTTTCCCGAACGTCCAGCCCTGAAGGCGCATCAGGTTATTCGTTTCCCGTGTCAGAATTCCCTGGATCCGAATCAGCATCGGCAGGTTACATTCGGCAATATCCCGCATCGCCAGCCGGGCATTCATCAGCGATGTCGCAACATCGCGGTCCAGTTGAGAGAGTTCCGGGTAGGGCTGCTGCGCCTGCGCTTTATAATTAAGCGCTGTCAGCGTCACCGTACCGGCAACAAGAACGATAAGCAGGTGTAAAAACAGCTTTTTCATAGGAAGGGACTTTCCAAATTATCGTACAAAAATAGGGTTATAGGAAACGGTCTTTGTTTACGGGGCAGGGGCAAAGGAGTCAAGACACGACCGTCAAAAAGACAGGATATTTTTATATTCGAAACGATCCGTATTTATACATGGCGATATATTTAATAAAATCTATAAAGGATTACGCTATACTGAATACGGAACTGGGAAAGCAGATATCGCAAATTATGACAGACCAAAGTGACATCCGGGAGCTCCTGGCGAACAGCCGGCTTTTTAAAGGATTCGATCCTGCCGTTATCGACGGGATCGTCCCGCTGTTCAGCCCGTGCCATTTCGCAGAAGACAGCCTTGTCTGTCTCAAAGGCGATGACTCGGACTGTGTTTATGTGATTGCCGAGGGCACAGCGGAAGTCTCGGTGTCCTCCAGCGATGGTAAAATCGTCGTTCTGGGCACATTATCCAGGGGCGACGTGTTCGGTGAAGTCGGTCTTCTGGATCATGGCCCGCGGACCGCCAATGTCACGGCCACCAGCGATGTCACCTTTTACCGCCTTGACAGCAAGGATTTCGATAAAGTCACCAGTATGTTCGGGGAACCGGAATGGCGGGCGCTGACCTCTTATATTTGTTTCCTGTTCCGCAATGTCACCAATAACCTTGAAGAAACCGTCTTTCTGGATGCCAGTATCCGCGTGGCCCGCAAGCTGCGCGGCCTGTACGAAAAAGACGGCGATAAAGCGCAGAACCGCTTCAGCGTCTCGATATCCCAGGAAAATCTGGGCCGGATGGCGGGCTTATCACGCGAGGCCACGAACAAAGCCCTCTCCCGCCTTGAAGATATGGGGCTGATTGCGCGTGAATATAAAAGCATCATCCTCCCGGATGTCTCGCTGTTTTTAAAAACCCTTGATGACGACGATCTCTAAAAGTGCTATATGACAGGCCACACAAGAAGAAATGGTCGGCCACATCATGGAAAACAGCTTTTTTACAGATCGTACGGAAATAGAGCTTCGCGCCTTTTTCCTCGGCAAACGCCTGAATATGAAGGCGATTGAACAGTCGCAGCGCATTACCTCCGGTCCCTTTGTCATGCGCGCGGGCGCGAATGGCGTAGCTGTCCTGTTTCGGTACGGGGTTGCGGTTCTGATGGGATTGAACCCGATTGAGGAAACGACCTTCCTCAATACGCTGCAGGACTTCATTATCGACCCCTATAGCGAACCGGAAGTCGAGGAGAGCGCGATCCGCGTCGATCCCAATCAGGCTGAAGGGGTTGAAAATGACTATATACGGCTGAAAACCTGGGATATCGCTCAGCTCCAGATGGTCGCCGATATATTCGCCAAAAGTGCGGTCCTGTCCTTTTACGAAGAGCGCATGGCTGATACTTTCGACCGCATTGACCTTGTGGCGGCCGAATTGCAGACCGGGAAAATCAGCGGCCGCCGGACCCGCGACCTGCTGCGTCATATCGGGATGACCTTGTCGATCCAGCGTAAAATGGTCGGGCAGGTCGAAATCGATGAAAAACCGGAAATCCTGTGGGAAAACCCGGAACTGGAACGCCTGTTCCTGCGGCTTGAGGATGAATATGAGCTTTCCGAACGGCACGAAGCGCTGAAACAAAAACTCGACCTGGTTTATAAGACCGCCGAAACCATGCTGGGCCTGCAAAGCAACAAGCGCACCCTGCATGTTGAATGGTATATCGTGATCCTGATCGTGATTGAAATCATCATCACGCTCGGTGAAAAATTTCTGCATTGGTGATATGAGTACGGATCAGGGGGCATCAGAACTCATTCTAAGCGTCGAGGATGCCGTGGTCGTTCTCGGCGGCCAGCCGTTTTTCGAAGACCTGACCTTTCATATCCATAGCGGCCGCAAGATCGCGCTGGTCGGCAAGAACGGCGCCGGCAAGACCACATTGATGAACGTGATTACCGGCGACCGCGATATTGATGACGGCGAACGCCGGGTCTATCACGGCGCGACCATCGGCTATATGCAGCAGCATATCGATCCTGTGCCGGGGCAGACGGTAAAGGAATTCGTGTTCCTCGGCATGGATGAGAAAACCGAAGAATGGGACCGGACCTATAAAATCGAAATGATCGTCCAGCCACTGGGCCTGCATCCGCAGGACCAGATGGATAAACTCTCCGGCGGGATGCTGCGCCGGGCCGCGCTCGCCCGGGCGCTGGTCGAAGAACCGGATATCCTGCTGCTGGACGAACCGACCAACCACATGGACCTTGAAATCATCGAATGGCTGGAAAATTACCTGAAATCTTATAAAGGCGCGGTATTATGCGTCTCCCACGACCGGGCGTTTCTGGCGCGGGTTACGGACCGGGTGTTCTGGCTCGATCGCGGCGGCCTGAAAGTCAGCCCTTACGGCTTTGCCCGCTTTGCCGAATGGTCGCAGGATTTGCTGGATCAGGAAGCCCGTGCCCTGCATAACCGTGAAAAAAAGGTCGAGCAGGAAATGGAATGGGCCAATCGCGGCGTCAAGGCGCGGGTTAAACGCAATGTCCGCCGGGTCGAACAGGCGCGGTCCGACAAGGCGCAGCTGGAAGCCGATAAGGCCGCCTACCGCCGCGCCACCCGCAAAATCGACCTCGGGACGCCCGAAGCCGGGGACTCTTCGCAGCGTGTCGCCGAATTCATCAATGCTTCGAAGTCCTTTTCCGATCCGGAAACCGGGCGGGAGAAAGTCATTCTCGACCGCTTCAATCTGCGCATCAAACGCGGCGATAAAATCGGCCTGCTGGGGCGCAACGGCTCGGGCAAAACGACGCTTTTAAAATTATTGATCGGGGAAATGGACGCGGACGCGGGCAAGGTGAAAATGGCCAAAGACCTGAGCTTTGGCTATTTCGACCAGAAGCGCGCCAGCCTGAACCCGGATAAAACGTTGCAGGAAAATCTGTGCCCGGTCGGGAACGACCATCTCGATGTGCGCGGCAAGTCCCGCCATGTCTGCGGCTACCTGAAGGATTTCATGTTCGAACCCGAAGATGCGTGGCGGCAGGCCAAGACCCTGTCCGGTGGCCAGCTGAACCGCCTGATGTTGGCCAAGGTGCTGGCAAATCCGGGAAGTTTCCTGATTATGGACGAGCCGACCAATGATCTGGACATGGAAACGCTGGACATGCTCGAAGCCATTTTGCAGGCCTATGAAGGCACACTGGTGGTCGTTTCGCACGACCGCGACTTCATGGACCAGGTCGTCGATTACCTGCTGGTGTTCGAAGGCGACGGCAGGATCGAGATTATCAATGGCGGCTATACCGACTACCTGGCGTACAAACAGGCGCAGGACCAGCCGGAAAAGAAAGAGCCTGCGGCAAAATCCGCTGTGAAACCGGATCCTGCCGCGCCGAAAGAAAAAGCGGCGGCGCATATGAGTTATAAGCTCAAATATGAACTGGAACAGTTGCCGCAAAAGATCAAAGCGCTCGAAGCCGAATGTAACGCACTGTCTGAGAAAATGGACGATCCGGAACTCTATACCCGCGATCCCGGCGATTTTGTCAAAACCGCAGACCGGCTTGAAGCTGTGCGGGCGGCGCTGGACGATGCCGAAACCCGCTGGCTGGAACTTGAAGAACTGCGCCAGGCGGCAGAAGGGTAAAAGGAGAAGGAGCTGGCATGAGTGAATGGACCGTTTATATCCTGCGCTGTGCTGATGATACGCTCTATACCGGGATCACGACCGATCTGGCGCAGCGCCTTGAAAAACACGCCGACGGCTCCGGCGCAAAATACACACGCGGGCGCGGGCCGTTTGCAGTCCTGTACACAGAGACCTGCCCAACTAAAGGCGCGGCGCTTAAGCGGGAACTGGAAATCAAGGCGCTGGACCGGACGGAAAAACTGGCGCTGGCTATGGTTTTGCCATCATAAGGGTCATCATTTTGATGATCCGGCTCTTCACATCAGGGTCGTTCACGGACCGGAGCTTTCTCAGGATCGTGATCGTTTGCGGATCATCATCAAGGAGAGCCATAACCGGAACGGGTTTGCCCCCCAGGCCGTGAAAAAAATACTCTGAAGGGACGCCGAAGATGCGGCATAAAACCCATAAATTGGTTGCCGACAGGCGGTTGGTCCCGTGTTCATATTTCTGGATTTGCTGGTAACTGATGCCCAGATGTTTCCCGAGATCCTGCTGGCTCATGCCGGCTTGTTGCCGCAGGGTCCGCAGGTTCTGGCCAATCTGGCGATCGATCGTGATGTCTTTTGTTGTAGCGATGCTCATGATTATTTCCAAAAAAGAAATTTTATTTAAGCAATAAGTTTCCAAAATAGCAATATTTTGTTCCCGGACTTGCCGCCATAATCGCCCTATGGATGCAGCATGGCTGAAATCGCAATTTGCTATGAACCCGGAGCAAAGCAAGGCTGACCTTGCCAAGGCGCTGGGGCTGGAGCCGCCCGCGATCAGTAAAATCCTCAGCGGCCAGCGTCAGATCAAAGCCCATGAATACGTTGGTATGCGTAAATTCTTCGGCCTGCCGGTTGACGGCACCCACGCTGTGCAGCAGGGAGGACTTGCGGGGAAGAATTACGTGCTTTCCCCTTTGGAAAATACCATGAAGGAGCCTGCTCCGGCGGCAAGCGACGAATCCTGGGTCATGCCGGCACGCCTGTTTGAGAACCGCACCAGCGCGCCTCCGGACCAGATCCGCATTTTTGCGGTGCAGGAAGACGCGATGGCCCCGGATATCCTGCGCGGGGAAAATGTGCTGGTCGATTTGTCGGATAAAAAACCGTCACCAGCCGGGACGTTTGTCGTGTCTGACGGGCTGGGCCATATCATCCGCCAGTGCGAATACGTGCCGCATTCCGACCCGCCGGAAATCAGGCTCTCGGCACTGAACCGCAAATATGAGCCCTATACGGTAAAGCTCGCTAAAGCCGAAATCATCGGCCGCGTCATCGCTAAGCTTCAATGGCTATAGATTAGCGGGGCGCAGGTGGTGATGCCGGTGCCGGTTTGTCGTCCTGCTGCGGCTTCATATCTTCGTAAACTTCCAGCTTGGCGCCGAGTTTTTTCAGCCCGATCTTATTGAACGCCCGGCTCAGCAGTTTTTGTGATCCGCCGCCACGGGCGCTGGCTTCTGTATCCATCGATACCACCATATCCCCGGTGACATTCAGTCCCGTTTGCAGCATATCAAAAGGCCGGTCCATCAGCAGGATCATTGCAAACACGGCGCTCATTTGCTCTGGACTCATTTCAAGGGTCTGCAATACAGGGGTCATAAAGGCGATGCTCGACGCCGGAATGCCGGGGGCCCCAAACGCCGTGCCGATCGCGGTCGCCATAACGCCGAGCTGCTCTGTGAAGCCCGGATCGTTGCCAAGCATCATCGATGCGCAGACCGCTGTCATCCCGAGATAAAGCGAGGTCCCCATCATGTTAAAGGTCGCGCCGAGCGGCACCACGGCATTGCGGACTTTTTCACGTACGCCCATTCCTTCCAGCGCCTTTTTTGTCACCGGCATCGTTGCCGAACTTGAAGACAGGCTGAACGCGGTCGAAAACGTATGAGCCAGCTTCTTGAAGCCGGCACCGCGATGGCCGTAAGCATAGGTCATTCCGGCAATCGCCGCAGCGCATCCCGCCATCGCCAGCCCGACCGTGGCGTAATAGCCGGAATATTGCGAGAACTTTTCAAATCCGCCCTGCGCCAGCGTCATCGACAGCAGTGAAAAAATCGCCGGGACGCCTGCGGTATTGATAAAGCCCATAAAGCCCTTGTCGAAATAATCTGTGAATTTACTGACGGCATTTCCGCCCGCGACGCTTGCTTTACTGAAACGGCTCACCAGCCCGTTTTTCATGTCCTGCCCTTTATCACGGGCGGCTTTGTAAAGAAAAGACAGGCCGAACGCGCCGCCAATAACCGGCAGCAGGATTTTACCGGGACTGTATTGCCCGGCCCAGCCGATCATATCATTCATCAGGTGATCGATCCCTTCCAGCAAGGCACCGCCGTTAAGCATCTGCGCTGCGGCATCCTTGGCCGATTCAACGGTGGAACCAACCTCAAGCGTACCAAGGGAGTCGCCCATGATCCCGGCGGCGGCAAAGCCGATCGAAACCCCCATCGCCATCAATCCGGCAAAACGCACAAACGTTCCGGCTTCTTCTGATAACTTACGCTGGGAGAAAGCCTTAAAGACATTAAGCCCGATAAACGGCACGGCGAAATAGGGCAGGGCCGTAAAGAAAAAGCCAGGCATCTTGCCCAGCACCGGGTAAAGAGACGTATCCATCCCGGCAAGCCCGGCTGCGGTCCCGCCGACAGCGGCGATCAGGAATTTATGGCCCCTGATCTTGTCCCATTTGCTGCGTTTGAGCATTAATTGCTGCTCGGCTTCATTGAAACTGATTTTATTTTCCTGGCAGAACAGCTCGAACTCGGCGACATCTTCGGCGATTTTCTCCAGCGGTTTTTCCGCCGCCCAGATATTGAACATCGTCTTTAAGAACCCGCGCTCGGTTTTCACCTCATCGCGTAAATCCTGTAACTGTTTCAGGATCGCTTCGCCGCCCTCGCTTTCCCGCAGCGCATCGTAAAAGGCCTTCTGCGCCAGCGGGGTCTGCCTGCTGATCTTGGATGTATCAATGCCCATGCCGGCGTCATCCAGGGCTTCCAGAACGCGGACGATGTCTTTCAGGCTCAGGGACGCCTTCCCTTTTCTGATGGCTCTGAAACGGTTGTCATTGGCACTTTTCTGCAGGACGGAACTGACGATCTGCTTCTGCCCGTCATTGCCGTTAACCAGGGCATCGAGAATTTGGCGGTTCAGTATCCGCTTATCAAGGTCCGATCCGGAACGCAAAGATGAAACGCCGCGCATGGCGAGCTCTCCCTAAATTATTCTTGTTGTCATATTGCATTTTGGTAGCATTTTCGGAAATGCGGGTCAAATAAAAGCTGCCCCGGATCAAAAGAGGACGGCAAAAAGCCCAATAAAAAAGCGCCCCGGAGGACGCTTTCTTGCCAGTTTCGCGCATAAGGCCCGTTTGGGCCGCGCCAAATCTGATTAATTCTTTTTATGCGGCGGCAGTTTTTTCTCTTCAAACCATACGTGCATGCCCGCTTTGCCGGTTTCTTCGTTCCAGGCTTTCGGGTCATATTTGCGGAAACGCAGTTTTTCCGTCGCTTGTTTACCTTTTTTCACGTAATAAGTCGTGCCAGTCGGGTTGCCATACTTGTTTTTGGCATTGCTGATTAGCCGAACTTTTGTTGCTACGCCTTTTTTAGCCATCGTCTTAGCCTCTTAAATCCAGTTTGAAGCCCGCACAATAAGGATTTTCCCGGCTTTGTCAAGAAAATCATTTACGTCTTTTGCCGCGGAATCCCTTCTTCTTGCGGGGCGGGCCGTTTCTGCGGGGTCCGGGGTGTCCTGATGCGCCCTGGGGCGGCTTTAAGGTCAGCCCCGGAATATCGGCGCTTTCATCACTGGCCAGCGCTAAAATCGTGCTCCCGGTCAGCCCGTCCGCTTCCTTAAGCTGGACCTGCACATGCGCGCCCATCCGGTAAACCCGGCCTTTGCTGCGGCCGATCAGCGCATGCTGCTGCTCGTCATGGATATAATAATCATCGGGCAGGGTACGGATCGGCACCAGCCCGTCCGCCCCGGTATCGGCCAGCGCGACGAACAGGCCAAAACGCGAGACCCCGGTAATCCGTCCGTCAAAAATCGCCCCGACTTTTTCAGACAGGTAAGCGGCCGTAAAGCGGTCGATCGAATTGCGCTCGGCCTCCATCGACCAGCGTTCGGTTTGCGAAATATGCTGGGCTTTTTCTTCCAGCGTCACCGCTTCCTCATCGCTCAGCCCGCCGGGGCCGAGCTTGTAAGAGCGGATCAGGCTGCGATGGACCAGCAAATCGGCATAGCGCCGGATCGGTGAGGTAAAATGCGCGTATTTATGAAGCGCCAGCCCGAAATGGCCGATATTTTCCGGGTGGTAAATTGCCTGCGCCTGCGCTCGCAGGACGACCTGGCTGACAAGGTGGGAATAGGGCAGCTCTTCAGCCTTGTGCAAAAGCTGGTTGATCTGCGCCGGGCGGATGACCTGCCCTTTGGGCAGCGATAGTCCCAGCCCGCTGATGAATTCCCGCACACTGTCGAGCTTCGCCGGGTTCGGTTTGTCATGGATGCGGTACACGCACGGGGCTTTTTTCGCTTCCAGCGCACTGGCCGCCGCGACATTGGCCAGGATCATGAATTCTTCGATCAGCTTGTGAGAGTCCAGTCGCCCGCGCAATTTAACCCCGGTCATCTCGCCTTTATCGTTCACCAGTATTTGCCGCTCCGGCAGGTCCAGATCCAGCGCGCCGCGCTCTTCCCGCGCCTGCCACAGCACGGCATAGGCTTTGTAAAGCGGTTTGATGACTGGCTCCAGCAGCGGTCCGGTCGTATCATCGCTCAGCCCGTCCATCGCCGCCTGCACCTGCTCATAGGTCAGCCGCGCCGCAGAACGCATCAGCCCGCGCACGAATTTGAAATCCTTGAGACGTCCGTCGCGGTTGATCCATAAATGCACCGCCATACAGGCCCGGTTTTCTTTAGGCCGCAGCGAGCATAAATCGTTCGAGAGCTTTTCCGGCAGCATCGGAATGACCCGGTCCGGGAAATAGGTCGAGTTCCCCCGCGCATAGGCTTCATTATCCAGCGCGCTGCCTGCCTTGACGTAGTAGGCGACATCGGCGATCGCGACCATCAGGTGAAACCCGTCTTCGGTTTCTTCGGCGAACACGGCATCATCAAAATCCCGCGCATCCGCGCCGTCGATCGTGACCAGCGGGATATCACGTAAATCCTCCCGGCCTTTAAGGTCCGGTACTTCCATTGTTTCTGTGGCGGCAATGACCGCGCTGGGGAATTCTTCGCGCAGCCCCATTTCATGGGCGCTGATAAGGCTGATCGCTTTGGGATCGCTGCGGTGGCCGATGACTTCGACAATGCGCACTTTTTTGGTGCGCATGCCCCGGCCCGGCTGGATCTCCCCGATCGCAAGATCGCCTTCCTGCGCATCGCCCAGATCGGCCTGCGCAATCTCAAAATCATAGCGGGCCTTTTTATCCGCAGGCTGCAGCACGAAGCCTTTTTTCTGGCGGCGGATCACCCCCATGACCCGGCCTTTTGGCGTATCAAGGCGGCGGATGACACGGGCGGTATAGCTGTTTTCCTCCGGCTCTCGATCAAGACGGGCCAGCACCCGGTCGCCGATGCTCAGCGACGGATGCCCTTTTTTATCCGGTTTGATCTCGATCCGCGGCAGATCGCCTTGCAGCTCGGTATCCCATTCAGCCGGTCTGGCCAGTACATCGCCGTCTACATCGATATCGGTCACCTCGATAATCGTGACGGCGGGAAGGGCGTCCGGCACGGCATACCCGCCGCCGGCCTGCTTGACGACCAGCCCGTCCGTTTCAAGGCTGCGCAGCGCCTTTTTAAACGGGATGCGCTCATCGCCTTTAATTCCGAAAGCCCGGCCAAGCTCCCGCTTGGTCAGCGGCGTGGCGCTTTCACTTAAGTAATTCAGGATATCTTCACGTGTGGGACAGGGCATAAAGCTTGAAAAGTTTCTTATTGATCTGCGATCAGTATAACAGCCTTTACCAGAAAAGCTGTGTTTATTACGGTCTGGGCACAAATTGTCCCGCGGGAGACGGGCGCGATGCCGGGTTCCGGTCGCGCGGGAATCCGCGCAGGGCCATGCTGTCAATCCTGCGCAGGAAATCATATCCGTATGGGCCGTTTTCCAGCTCATCGAACAGGTGATCCGGCAGGTCATCGCCGATCTCTTGGCTGCGCGAAGCAATGCACATCGCAATTGCGGCAATGGTATCCGTATCCTGCCCCGGCCCGAAATCAACGCAGCCACGCAGAACATCACTTAACGTCTCGGCATCGTGCACAGCCTGAAGCGCCTTATCGACAATATAGAGCCCGTTCTTAGGATCGTCTTTGGGGAATTTATGCTCCCACCGGCCAAAACGGGTGTGCAGCCAGTTCTGCAACTCCGCCTTCGGGCATAAATTGTAATGCATCGCATGGACCGCCAGGGCTGTTAATGCCGCTGAAAGTTTCCCTGTCCGGTTGTTATGAGTAACGGTTGCCTGCAATGCGGCGGTCTCCATAATCTCATCCATATTCGGCAGTAAACCGATCGGTCCGGCGCGCATTGCGGCACCGCCGGCATTGGAAAATTTGGGGTAAAGCCGCCTCAGCATTTCTGCGCCGTCATTAATTTTTTCAAAGAATTCCTGCATATAGCGGGAATAGCCGGGACGCGGGTCGCGCTTAAAAGCGCACACATAAGTGTCGCACAGCAATAATTTGGCTTGTGGATTATCGTTCCGCAACTGGTAACGGTTTTCAATGACCGCATGCATATTTGCCAGCGCCATCTGCGTATCGTCAGTATAATGGCCCTTGCGGTAAGCCGGATGACGCGGGTTCTCTTTATAGGTCAGGTCATTAGGGCCGACTGCCGCAATGTCGTCCGCGAACTCATAGGCCATGCCATAGGCATCGCCAATCGCCATATAAACCAGGAACCCGTCTTCTTTAGAAATTCGCATGGCCGATTTCTATAACAGCTTCCCCTAATATGTCTACTTAAATCGGATAAGATTTTTCTATTTTTTAGAGACAGGCTTTTTCTTAGCGGTTTTCTTTTTAGCCGCTTTTTTCTTGGCCGCGGTTTCCTTGCCTTCCGCTTTGGCAGCTTTGGCCGCTTCGCGGGCGGCGCGCTTTTCGGCGGCTTCTGCGATCACGACCACGGCACGGTTAATCCCGATGCTCATCAGATCATCATCCTTGGGGATCGAGGAATAGGTGCTGTCATGATAAAGGAACGGACCAAAACGGCCGATCCCCGCCGTAATCTTTTTCCCGGTTTCCGGGTGGATACCGACTTCGCGCGGCAGAGCCAAAAGCTCTAACGCCATTTCAAGCGTGACATCGGCGACATTCGTGCCTTGCGGCAGGCCCTGGCGTTTTGGTCCCGGTGCTTTCGGCTTAGGCGGCTTCTTCGGCGCTTTTTCCCCGGCGGCTTTGGCAACCTTCTTCGCTTCTTTCCATTCTTCGATCGCCGCGTCGTATTCTTTCATACGCTGCGCTTCGTCTTCAGCATTTTCCGGCGGGGCATCGATCTGTACGTAAGGGCCGTAAGGGCCGCGGCGCAGGGTTACGGTGCGTCCGGTAGCTGGGTCTTTGCCCAGCTCTTTGGGCTCGTTGCTCAGCTTGGCCGCCTCATCGCCGTCTTCGTCTTTGACAACCAGCGGGCGGGTGAACTTACAATCCGGATAATGCGAGCAGCCGATAAACGCGCCGAACTTGCCGAGCTTGAGCGATAACTGCCCGTCATCACAGGCCGGGCATTTACGCGGATCGCCGCCATCTTCTTTTTGCGGGAAGAAGTGCGGGGCAAGCTCTACGTTCAAATGGTCGATCACTTCGGTAATCGTCAAAGGCTTGGTTTCTTCTACAGCCTTGTGGAAGTCCTTCCAGAACAGGCGTAGCGCCTCTTTCCAGTGCAGATCGCCATTGGCGATGATATCCAGCTCTTCTTCCAGCTCCGCGGTGAAATCGTAATCGACATAGCGCGTAAAGAATTTCATCAGGAACGTCGTCACGATCCGCCCGCGGTCTTCCGGCACGAACCGGCGCTTATCCAGCGTGACATAGTTGCGGTCTTTGAGCACCTGCATGATCGATGCATAAGTCGATGGTCGCCCGATCCCCAACTCTTCCAGTCTTTTGACCAGGGACGCTTCGGAAAAGCGCGGCGGTGGCTGTGTGAAATGCTGGTTCGGGTCGATCCCGGAAAGCCTGGTCGCATCGCCCTCATGCAGTGGCGGCAGGCGGCGGTCTTCTTCTTTGCCGTCACCATCGTCATCTTCATTATCGCTTTCCTGATAAAGCGTCAGGAACCCGTCAAAAGTAATGACGGACCCGGTCGCCCGCAGGATGACATCGTCGGTGCCATCGGAAATATCGGCGCGGACCTGGTCGAACACGGCATTTTCCATCTGCGAAGCCATGGTCCGTTTCCAGATCAGGTCATATAATTTTGCCTGCTGCTCATCGACATATTTTGCCACCTCTTCCGGCAGGCGGTTAAGGTCGGTCGGTCGGATCGCTTCGTGGGCTTCCTGTGCGTTTTTGGCTTTGGACTTATAAAGCCGGGGTGCGTCGGGCAGGTATTTATCGCCATATTTGCTTTTAATCACGCCGCGGCATTGCCCGACGGCTTCTTCGGACAGGGTCGTGCCGTCTGTCCTCATATAGGTAATCAGACCGACCGTATCGCCGCCGATTTCCACCCCTTCATAAAGCCGCTGCGCATTACGCATCGTTTGCGAGGCGGAGAAATACAATTTGCGCGAGGCTTCCTGCTGCAGGGTTGAGGTGATAAACGGCGGCGGCGGATTGCGGCGCGCCTGCTTTTTTTCAATCTTCTGGACCGACAGCGCTTTGTTCTGGATCCGCGTGACGGCATGATCGGCGTCGGCCTGTGATTTTAAATCAAACTTATCCAGCTTGTTCCCGGCCAGATGGGTCAGTCGTGCGGTAAAGGGAACCCCGTCCGGGTTCTTCAGCCGCGCTTCAATCGACCAGTATTCCTGCGGGGCGAATTTTTCAATCTCCGCTTCCCGCTCGCAGATCAGCCGCAGCGCAACGGACTGCACACGCCCGGCCGAGCGGCTGCCCGGCAGCTTGCGCCACAGTACCGGCGAAATATTAAAGCCGACAAGGTAATCCAGCGCTCGCCGCGCCAGATAGGCTTCGACCAGGTGTTCGTCCAGATCACGGGCATGGGCAAAGGCGTCCTGCACCGCGTTCTTGGTAATCTCGTTGAACGTGACCCGGTACAGCCCGCGCCCGTCCAGCAGCTTGTCTTCAGCCAGAAGTTCCTTGATATGCCATGAAATGGCTTCCCCTTCGCGGTCCGGGTCAGTCGCGAGATAAACGGCCTTGGCCTTCTTAACGGCGCTCTTAATATCGCGGATGGTTTTTTCGGCCCGGTCGCCCGGCTGCCAGCGCATCGCAAAATCATCGTCCGGCTGCACAGACCCATCCTTGGGCGGCAGGTCGCGCACATGACCGTAAGAGGCCAGCACCTCGTAATCCGGCCCCAGATACTTATTAATCGTCTTGGCTTTGGCCGGAGATTCCACAATGACAATATTTGGTGCGCTCAAGAAATCCTACTCCCGAATCAGCTTTATCCCTTAAGCAATTGACATGGAAAGGCGGTTTCGTCAACCGTTTAGGATTTTTATTGACATAATACAGGCCTCCGATTAATATGCCCAAAAAGGAGTTTTAGCGATGTTTAAGAATTTTAATGCTTTATCGGATTCTGACCTGTTGGAGACATTTGAAACGTTAGGCGCTGAGATTGAAGACCGTCTTGAAAACGGTGCAAAGGTCGATGATATGGCTATAAAAAAGCGTGTTGTCGCAATACATAAAGTGAATTCATTAATCATATCCCGCGCGGCAGCAGAGGGCCTTGAGGCCCACAATGACCTGCGTCCCTATTTTGAAAAAAGCGCGCAGGGCCTTAGTCAAAGTGATGACCCCGAGGATCGGTTGGCATTGGAACTTGTACAAAAAGTATTAGACGGTAAAAAAGTTAATCCTGAGCTTTTCGGAATTTAGAGGGCCGGCCTAGCTATTCTTCCACCAGCATCGCCCGGTTTCCGGGCAGGCGCTGCACCCGTCCGGCGAGCTCCAGCTCCATCAGCACGGTCTGCGCCATCGCCGTGCCCAGCCCGGTATGACGGATCACATCGTTAATCTCGGCAGGCGTGAAAGACAGCGCATCCAGCAGCATTTCCCGCGCGGCGGCGAAATCCTGCTCGTCCGGCTGGTCGTTCGCTGCCGGTGGGGGCATTTCAAACCGGGTGAACCCTGAATCCTCCATCCCGCCGCCGGTATAATTATTCAGCTCTTCCAGCACATCATCAATCCCGCGGATCAGCGTCGCCCCGTCCCGGATCAGCGCATTCGGCCCGCTGGCCCGCGGATCGAGCGGATGGCCCGGCACGGCATAGACATCGCGGCCCTGTTCGCCCGCAAGCCGCGCGGTAATCAGCGAGCCGGAGCGCACCGTGGCTTCGACCACGATCACCCCTTGCGACAATCCGGACACAATCCGGTTGCGGCGCGGGAAGTCCTGCGCTCGCGGCGATACGCCCAGCGGATTCTCGGCGATGACCAGTCCCTGGTCGATAATCGCCTCATAAAGCTTCTGGTTTTCCGACGGGTACACCACATCGATCCCGCCCGCGACCACTGCAATCGTCCCGGTCGGCAGTGCGCCGCTATGGGCGGCGGTGTCAATCCCGCGCGCCATGCCCGAGCTCACAACCTGACCGAACGCGCCCAGCTCCGCCGCCAGCTTTTCGGCGAATTTGCGGCCGTTGATCGACGCATTCCGCGCCCCGACAATCGCCATCGACGGCTGCTGCAAAAGCTCGATATTACCCAGGGCCGTTAATACGGGCGGCGCATCTTCAATCGCGGATAAGGCCAGCGGGTAATCCGGATCTGCCGCGGTGATAATCTCCCCGCCCAGTTTTTTCACCCGCTCATATTCTTTTTCGATGGCACCGCGCGGCGGGATCGATAAAGGCCGTTTCCGTCCGCCGCGCTCGGCCAGTGCCGGGATCGCTCCCAGCGCCTTGGCGGCGCTGCCGTAATAATCAAGGAATTTGAAAAACGTAATCGGCCCGACATTTTCGGTGCGGGCAAGCTGGAGCCATGAGAGTTTATCCTCATCGCTTAGCGGTGTGTTCTGCGGCGCTGTATTTCCCATGATGCTTTCTTTAAAGCACGCCGGCGGGCAGGGCGCAACGCGGAACTACTTCTTTTTCCCGATTTTAGGCTCTTCGCCTTTGACCAGCCTTTGGATATTACTGCGGTGCTTGAACCAGACCAGCACTGTGATAACCCCGCAAACCCCGGTCAGTGACGGGTCGGCATATATAAAGTGCGCCAGCGGCGGTGCTGCAAAAATCGCGACAAGCGCGGACAGTGAAGAATAACGGAAAATCACCGCGGTCAGCAGCCAGATGACGCAAGCTCCTATTCCGACCAGCGGGGCTGCCGCCAGCAACATTCCGAGCGTCGTTGCAACGCCTTTACCGCCTTTGAACTTCAGCCAGACCGGAAATAAGTGACCGCAAATGGCCGCGAAACCTGCAATAAAACTGATCGTTCTAATTTCCGGCGGCGTAAAGCACAGGCACGGATTTTCAGGCGGGCAAGCCCCCATGACCGAGCAGTCATACATGCTGGAAACAATATAATACGTGATGAAAACAGCGACGGCCCCTTTACTGCCGTCAAGAAAAAGCGTTAAGGCCGCAAGCTTTTTATTGCCCGTACGCAGCACATTCGTCGCGCCGATATTTCCTGAACCAATTTGCCGAATATCGCCATAGCCCGACAATTTTGCCAGCACCAGCCCGAACGGGATAGAGCCAAGCAGGTAACCAAACAGAATTGCCGATAATTCAATCATCTATTCTTCAACAACAAATCCAGCGCCGCCATCCGGACCGGTACGCCGTTGCGGACCTGTTGCAGGATCAGGCTGCGGTCAGGGTCGTCGGCCAGTTCATCGGAGATCTGTTCGCCGCGGATAATCGGGCCGGGGTCCATAATCAGCGCATCGGGTCTGGCATGGGCCATCCGCTCCGGGGTTAAGCGGTATTCATTGAAAAACGCTTCGGTGGATTCGATCACGCCGCTTTCGATCCGCTCTTTTTGCAGCCGGATCGTCATGACGATATCGCAGTCTTTAAGGCCCTCGTTCATATCGTGATAGCCGGTCACGCCCTCTGCCGGGAATTTTTCCGGCATCAGCACCGGCGGCGCAATCACGCGGACATTCGCGCCCATTTTGGTCAGCAGGATCATGTTCGAACTTGCCACCCGGCTATGGGCGATATCCCCGCAAATCGCCACATTCAACCCTTCGAGGCGGCCTTTGTTCCGCATCATCGTCAGCGCATCCAAAAGCGCCTGCGTCGGGTGCTCGCGCCAGCTGTCCCCTGCATTAATCACCGGGCAGCCGACATGTTTTGCGATAAATTCCGGCGCGCCATATTCCTTATGCCGCATGATGATCGCATCCGGGCGCAGCATCGCATGCAGCGTCATCACGGTATCCAGCAGGCTTTCGCCTTTTTTGACCGAACTGGTATCGATGTCGATATTGACCCAGTCCGCGCCCAGCCGCTTGGCCGCGACTTCGAACGATGTCCGGGTGCGTGTCGAATCCTCAAAGAACAGCGAAAGGACAATGTCCCCGCGCAGGATATCCGGCTTGAACGATTTTTCATCCAGCCGGTCGGCGTAATAATCTGCCAGGTCGAGGATAATCGCAATCTCTTCAGCGGAAAGCTGGTCGATACCAATAAGATGTTCATGCCGGAATTGCGACCGGTCGACTTTCTGGAACGGTTTGGTCATAGGAACCTGCTGCTGTGCGAATGCTGTCATTTGAAAAAGCACTATAAAAGAAATTGCCGCACATGCAACGGCTTTGAGTCGTCAAAGCAGCGGGCTGAAATTCCAGAATTTATAGATAATAGCGATCCCGATTCCAATGGCAAAGCCGGGACCTGCAGGAATTTGCAGGCGCGCAAAATCCGGTTTTTGTCCTGTGCGCCGGGATTGGCGCATTGCGTAACCGAACCCGTGGATCAGGCCGGCAAAGGCACCGATCGCCATGGCGAGCATAATCATGTCGGGCCCGACCCATATGCCGCCGGCCCCGATCAACTTGACATCTCCAAGCCCGAGCGCATCGGCCTTATAAATGCGGTTGGCGGCGGCACGGATAATATAAAGCATCGAAAAACCGATAATGCCGCCAAGCGCCGCATTTGCCGGGGTTACGAATTCAGCCATGGACGTAAGATGAAAAATGACCCCGAGTGTTGCAAAGCCCAGAACCATTTCGTTAGGCAGTAATCTCGTTTTAAGGTCAACGGCGGCCAGGCAGAATAACAGGGTTAATCCGCCGATTTCTGAGATGAAAGCAATCCAGCTAAGCATGGTCGTGTGTCAAACAATCATAATAATAAAGGTTTTAAATACGAATGACAGCTTACACATGCTGCCGGACTAAGACAACGGGAAATGATTTCGCCGGTGCCGCCGGGACGGTTTCGCGAATTTTTGGGGATTTTTTAGTGGATAGCTTTGGGGATGTGATTGCCATTGTTGTTTTTTATCAACTACCCTAAACTATAAAGCTGTGATTCTGTCCATCGACGATCACATCTTTTTGTGCACAAATAAATTCCGGATCACACAGTGTTCTCATGAGTGATGGTTACCGCATTCTGGTTGTTGAAGATAACGATTTTGTACGTATGCAGATCGTGAAGTATCTCAATGATGCCGGTATGGAGACGATTGAGGCCTCGGACGGGGATGCCGCGCTGGATAAAATTATCGCGGATCGGGGGATTGACCTTGCGATCGTTGATGTCAGAATGGAGCCTATGGGGGGCTTTGATTTTATCAGGGCGATCCGCGGGCGTGATATTGAAACGCCGGTCATTCTGGTGACGGGCGACCAGACGCCGGATTTGCTCGAAAGGGCGGGGCAGTGCGGTGTTAGCGCTGTGTTGATGAAGCCGGTTGAGAAGGATCGCCTGGTGAAGACGGTGGAAAGGACGATCGTGTCCAGCAAGAGGTTGGTGTAAGGATTGTTATGGGGTTGCTGAGGTGCATTTCTGGATTTAACGGGGGCAGGCTGGCGCTGCTGGCTGCTGCTGCCCTGACGCTGCAGAGTTGTGCGCCGGTTGATGTGCCGGGTGGTCGTAACGTGAATATTCCGCAGCCGACCATGGCTGATGAGCGTCAGGAGGCCATCAACGAGCGGCCGGATAGTGTGCTTTATCTGCCTCTTGGCCGTGATGTGCTGGTGCCGACAGTGCGTGGGGGCGATGTGCTGCCGAAAGAGCATGTCGGGCCGTTTGAGCTGCGCTCGGAAACGCTGGCCGGGGCGTTGCAGTTGATCCTGGCGGATTATGATGTCTCTCTCGCGTTTGAGACGGAGGAGGGGCTGAATCGCCGCATCACTGTTGCTAACCTGCAGGGGCCTCTGGATAAGGTGGTGGACCGGGTTTGTTCGCTTGCTGATCTGTATTGCGCGTTTGAGGACGGGCTGCTGGTGATTAAAGAGACGCAGACATTCACCGTTAAGGTGCCGCCGATCAGTCAGGATACAAGCTTTATGAGTAACGTTGCGGCCGGGCTTGCCGCGATTATCGGTTCGTCTCCGATTGTGGATCAATCGACCCGTACCCTGATTTATGAGGCGACGAACCGGACGGCAGAATATGCGCAGCGCTATTTCCAGCGGATGCGCACCAGCACGGCGCTGATCGTGTTTGAAACCTATATCTGGGAAGTCAATCTTGAGAGCGGGAATTCGACCGGGATTCGCTGGGATATGCTTGAATCGTTCGGTAAGTTTACCGCCAGCATCGATATATCCGGCAATGTCGGGGCGGAATTCACGAACCCGGTCAGTATCGGCTTGCCGACATCCGGCTTTGAAGAGGGCGGCGCGTTTAGCCCGAACGATATTTTTGATTTTCTCTCGCAATTTGGCGCGGTGAAAACAATTTCCCAGCCTAAAATTACCGTGCTTTCAGGCTCTGAAGCACGGCTGCGGGTCGCGGATACGCAAAACTTTGTCTCTCAGGTTTCGCAGACGATCGATAACGGTGCTGTGAGCACTTCTGTGAATACCAGCAGTGTTGATACAGGCTTTGAGCTGACGGTTGCCAGTAGCTGGGATAATTCGACGGTCTATGCTGATGTCGATATCAGCCTGACCAATGTAATCCGGATTGATAACTTCCCGTTCTCTTCGCAAGGGACGGGCGGAAACGCGACCTCAACGACGATCCAGCTGCCGCAGACCGCTGAGCGGGAACTGACGACACAGGTTCGCGTACGTCCCGGAGACTCTCTGCTGATTGCCGGGCTGGTTCGCGAAAATGATAACTACAATGAAACCGGTCCAGGGTTTACCGAGCCGATTGTGCCTTCAAGCCGTACCGCCCAGGCGGACAACCTCGAACTTGTCTTTCTGTTGAGTCCGCGCGTTGTCGTCTACACAAGCCCTGAGGAAGAGGAATATTATGGTCTTGTGAACGGCCATAAGAAAAAAGACGCTGCGCTGGATTATGATTTTGCGCCGTTTGGTAGTGGTTCTGGTCCCGCACAGGCGCAGGTGCCGATGGGATCGTTGTCTTCTGATATTCTGGATCCGGGGAGTGCGAATTAAGATGCAGGCATTCCGGCACATAGTAACGACAATTCTTGCTGTTTGCGCGCTGGGCGCTTTTGTATCAGGTGCGGCCGCGCAGCCTGCCGGGTTTACCGATCCGGGAGCGCGGACCTCTGGCGGGGCGAGCGGTGATTTGACCCCTGTGCAGGGGCAGGTTGATGGTGGCAGTATTACCGTTGGAGCGACGGCGCAGGTTGTTGTCCTGTTTCGTAATGATAGCGGCCGCCCGGTTCAGACCGGCGCGATTCAGCTTTACCCGTCATCGACCGTATCCGCCTCTGTGGCGTTGAACCAGTGTGCGGCGGAAGATCTTCCTGCCGGGGCTGTCTGCGCTGTCGGGATTTCCGTTAAAGCCCTGCAGGCCGGAAGCTGGCGTCTTGAAATGTTGATGCGCCATAGCGGCCGGGCCCGGCTTGTGACGGCGACGATCGCCGGTCAGGTTGCCAGTGGCGAAGGCACGGATGACCGCTTTATCAGCGATGTTGAAGCGATCCCGAACGAACTTGATTTTGGCGATCTGCAGACCAGCCAGCCGATCGTCCGCTCGGTTGTCCTGCGGAATATTACCTCTGAAGCGGTCGATGTGAACGCGATCTATATTGAGGCCGCGCAGCAGGCGGGCTACTCCCTGCGCACCGACTGCACCCGGCTGGAGCCGGGGCAGGCCTGTATCGTGATCGTGACCTGGTCGCCGGTGCTCAAGGGCGATGCGTCCGGGGTGCTCATCATCGAGCATAGCGGGCCGACCTCTGTCGCCAGCGTAAACCTGCTGGGGGATTACGATCCTGATGATACGGAACAGGCCGATATCTTCCCTGAAGCCGTTCCGGGCAAAGGCTTGCTGGTTTCTTCGCAGGAAGAGATCGATTTTGGTGACGGGATTGAAACGATTTCCGCGATTACGGTCTCTCTGGTTAACGTTGGCGATGCGCCGATTACCCTGCGGGATATTCGCCTGGCCAGCACCGATAGTGGCGGTCTTAGCATTAGTAAAAGCGGCTGTATGGTGGAAACCATTCTTGAGCCGGTTGAAGCCTGCCCGTTGACAATCACCTGGGCGCCGGTGCGTGAAGGTCAAATTCTGGACGATGTGCAGGTATGGCATGATGGTGCCCGCGGCGTACTGGTCTTGCCGGTACGCGGTACGGCGGATTCTGTGATTAGCCAGGACGCCAAGCCTGTGCGTTTGGCTAGTGGCGGCGTCATCAGCGCGTCTTTAAGTTCCGGTGACGCATCGACCGAAGGATTACAGTTTGTCCGCGATGAAACCATTGATCCGGCCAGTGTGCTGGACGGCTTTGTCGTAACCTCTCATTCCCCGCGCCGGGCGATTATTGCCGGGCCGGGCGGCAGCCGGATCGTCTTTGACGGCGAAGAAGTCGTGCTGGGCGGGATTCTCTGGAACGTTAATATCCGTGCGAGCGGAATCGAGTTCAGGACTGGCGATGACAAAGTTTTGCTTCTTTTTGACCGATCTTTATCTTCTGTTAACCGTGTTAGCGCACAATCGGGTGGTAGCAGCGGGTCTTCCGCGGTTACGTCTACCAGTGATGGCCAGTAATATTTTACTAAGCGGCTGTTTTTGTTTCTAATTACACGTTGATACCGGGATGAGTGACGAAGATTTATCACAAAATGAACCTGAATCCGGCGCTGGCGATGAGCCTGAACGCAGGGCTGGCGACCGCCGTCAGGGCGCGGGAACGCCTCCGGACGGTATAGAGCGCCGTCAATGGCACGACCGCCGCAAATTGCGGGCCAAAGAAGGCCGTGAACGGTATCTGGATATGGTCCAGAAAGAGCGGAGCATGCTGCTCGATCAGGGCGTGATGCGTTCTACCGAACAATTGCTTGATATGGCGGGGGCCGGCGGTTCTTCCGAGCTGGAAGAAGAAGGCGTCCGTGACCGTGCCACAGGTGACTTGCTGCGGGCGATCCTGCCGGTGCAGTCCTGGCTGCCGCTCAGTATTCACCTGATAGAATTGCGCGAAGGCGTTTTACGGGTTGCCCCGCTGCATGAGCTAAATGACCGTCAGCTCCAGGCGCTGATGTCAACCGCGCAGCGCTCCGGTCTTGCCGTAGAGCGTATCGAGGTGGAAGTCTGGGACCGGGCTGAGCTTTTGGAAACGCTGCGTTCCGTGCATGATCTGTCCGCGGACCGCTGCGAAAAAACGCTGGCGCAGTGGCTGTCTGATGTTGATAACGGCCTGCTGCTGAACCAGTTCCAGCGCGATATGCTGGCCGAGGCGCTGCAGGTCCGCGCATCGGATATTCACTTATTGCAGGATAATAATGCCGACTCGCCGAACTGGATTAAATACAGGATTGATGGCGACCTGGTGCCGATGCACCTGCTGCCCCCCGAAGCGATGGCCCGTTTGACCACGCTTCTGAAACGGGATGCCGGGCTGAACTTTGGTGATAAAACCACGCCAAAAGATGGCCGTTTCGGCTTCTCGTGGCAAGGCCGGAATATCGACGTTCGTGTGGCCGCCGGGCCGCAGGCGCAGGAAGGGGAAAAACTGACCCTGCGGATGCTCGATCGGGCTTCACTGAAAGGCTTTGACGAACTGTTCCGCCGTCATGAAGATGTCGGTGATTATCTGGCCAAACTGCTCTCCCCGGATATCAAGGGGGGCGGGGGCCTGATCTTGCTTTCCGGTCCGACCGGTTCCGGTAAGACGACAACGCTTTATGCCTGCGTGCAGCAGATTGACCGCCGCCGCCGCCACGTTTTGACGATTGAAGATCCGATCGAATACGAACTGCGCTACGCGACCCAGTGGCAGGTGCGCCCCGGCATGAAAGGCGGGGAGTTCCCCGACCTGATCCGCGCCGCGATGCGTCACGACCCTGATTACATCATCATCGGGGAGATGCGGGATGCCGATACGGTTGAAACATCGCTGCGGGCTGCCGAATCCGGTCACACTGTGATTTCCACGATCCACGCCGATACCGCGCTGCAAACCTTCGAGCGCCTGCGCTCATTGATGCCGCATGAGCGGGAGCGCTCTTCCAGCTATACGTTGGCCCAGCAGGTGAAATGCGTTCTGAACCAGCGGCTGGTGCGGACTCTGTGCCAGGGATGCGCGCATAAAGATACAGCCTCGTCCTATCTGGATGACCATGAAATCAGGGAGCTGGGCATTGATGCGCAGGCCCAGATCCGCCGCCATAACACGAGCGGCTGTGATCTGTGCAACCGTACCGGTGTCGTCGGCCGGACATTGCTGCTGGATGCGTTGATGATCTCTCTCGGGCCCGGACAGCGAAACCATGTTTACGAAGCCCTGATGCGAAATGTTAACGATATCGTTCACGAAGAAGGGGTTTCCGTCCATACCCGTCGTGAAGGGCTTGTCGATCTTGTCTTAAGCGGTCTTGTCGATCCGAAAGCCGCTCTTTCCCATTTGGAAGATTAGGCTATATAATAGAAGGGGATACAAAGGGAATCTCGTAAATGCAGCAATGGGTTGCAGAAGTGGCTTACGATACACCTTCCGGGCCGAAAAAGGTTACGGAATCCTTCTACATGCCGTCCGCTGACGATGTGCGCAACGCTATCGCCAAAAACGGCGGTTATCCGCTGATGATCCGGCCGCACGAGCGCTCGCCGCTGGAACGGCTCCTTGCCCGCTCGACCTGGTGGCAGGTCCAGCTGTTGCGCGGGATCCAGTTCCGGTCAACCTCGACATCACCGGGGGTGGCGCTGTGGCGGATTATCCAGGCTGAAACCAACCCGATGCGGCAAAATATCCTGGCCCCGGCGCGGGAAGCGCTGGCCCGGGGGCTTGGCGCGATTGACGCGTTGCGGGCCCTGCGGATTTTCGATCACGGGACAATCGCCATTCTTGCGGCCAGCGAAAAAGCGAATAAGTTGCAGGAAGGGATTCCGCATGCGATCCATTCCATCACCCAGAAACGCAAGAATACGCGGGCCATCGCTGGAACGATGTCCTGGCTGGGGATTGACGTGTTGATGATCGTGCAGTCCCTGTTCTGGGGGAAAGGCATGGTTCTGAACTGGTTCCGCGGCAATGCGCCGTCAGACCCGGCGGAGCTTGAAAATTATCTGCGCATCGTCGATAACCTTGAGCTGACATGGGACGTGCTGATCGGGATCGCTACGGCATCGGGTGTATTTCTGGTCTGGACGGTATTCTCGTTCTGGATCAATCGCGGGAAAACGGACTGGCCGACAGCGCGGATTGTCCGGAAAATCCCGCTGATCGGCGCTTATCTGCGGGATCTTGGTTTTGCCGATTCGATGATGGCTGCGGCCCGGATGCTGCGGGGCCTTGTGCCGATTAACGATGCGCTGGCCCAGTCTTCCGAAGCGACGACTGTGCCGGAAGTCGCCGATTACTGGCGCGGCGCGAGTAAAGAGCTGGAGCGCGGGGTGCTGCTGGGGGCGGCGCTTGACCGTAAACCGCTGAATCGCAGTGAACGCCTTGAACTCGCAAGCTTGTCTGATCTCGCACAAGTTGCTACAGTGTTAGAGTCTGTTGCCGAAATGCGTTCTGCGTCGGCAAAAACAAAACATGCGTTGATTGTCTGGATCGCTTTCGGTTTGACTGGGGTGTTCCTGGCGATTGCGTTCGGTAGTGCTATTTACGCCCTGACAGTCATGAATATGAGCCTTGACAGTATGATGGGTGGTCTGATGCAAGGAGCAATATAGTCTTGGCCCTTATATCCAAGGACAAAGATCTGGTTAAAAAAGGCGGCGCGGAAGGCGGCGCTAAAGCCGTGTCCGGTCCGAAACCGGGGATGGCGGATTATATTGCCGGTGAAGCAAAGACTTTTGCCCGTAAACTTTCACCGTATCTGCCTTATGAACTTGTAGGCGGCTCTATTCCGCACGTACCGGGGACGGAAGAGGAGGCCGTCTGGAACGCGGCGTCCCAGGCGACCGGGACCGAGCGCGTCCATTACGCCTATACGATCGAAGATGGCCGGATCTGGTATCTGGCATGCCCGTCATCGGTAATGGCGTCAAACCCGGACAGTTGGTGCCCTCTGGCGGCGGCCTTGCCGGGAAACAGCGAATATTGGGACCGGGAAACGGTCTATCTGTACGAACAGGAAGGGGTCGCTTCGGCCTTGCGCTGGGACCCTGAAACAGGCCGGATGCAGGTCTTTCTTGGTGCCGCCCGAACCCTGTTGCCGCGAATCCAGAGCATGGATGCCAATTTTGTGACGATCAATGCGGAGGCGGCGCAGGTTGTCCCTTGGCACAACCGCCAGCTGCGGACGGAGAAGCTTTCGCGGGCGACGTCAATGGCGTTGCTCTATGTCGGGCTGGTAATTTGTGCTGTGGCCGTCGTTATCCTGATTGTTCAGAATATCATTACAAACTTTGTTGAACGGGATCTGGCGCGGGTCCGGATGGAAACCGATAAGGTCTCGACCGACCTGATGATGAACGCTTTGAACGCGCTGCAAAGCGATACGATCAAGCATATGGTGCGCATACAGGAACTGCTCGATTACCTGGCGCAGATCGACGGAACGCTGGTGAAATATGAAATCGGCAAAGGCAAGACGACATGGGAAGCCCTGGTGCCGCAATCGTTTAGCAATTGTTCGGGAACGCCCTTGGGAAGTTGCCAGATTTTGCCGGGTCTTGAGCCGGACGGCAGGGTCAGAATTCGCGGCACACGATAGCATAGAAAATTAAGTCGTTAACGAAATTGTTAATAAAATATGTAATACTTTGATATATAGGGGTTTTGATAGGGTTTTGGGGTGCGTTTACATCTGCGGGGCAGAAAATCATCCCGGATTGGTCTTACTTGGAGGTAAAGTTTGGATCTGAAGTCTTTTGACTGGCGTTCGCTGCAAAAATATATGAATCCGAATGCGGCGAACGACCTGAACGATTTTCTTGAAAAACTGCCGCAAACCGCTGGGCAGACAGCGCTGATTGCTGCCGGAATTGCCTGGATGGCTGCCGGGGCGCTGGGGCTGTATACCTTCATCCAGGTCCAGAACATGACCGAGCTGCGTGCCCAGTTGAAAGAAACCCAGGCGCTAAAACCGCTGGTGCCGGCCTTGCGGGATATCCCGGTGCCGCAGGCGGAGGTTGCAAACTTTGCCAAAGGATTGATCGCGACCTATCCCAATCTTGATATCAAACAGACCGGGCCGAGTATCCAGATCATGGCCAAAACGACATCTTCGTTCGGTGCGTTTCGCGAAGCGATCGGCCATGTGCAGAACGGGGGGGCCGGCTGGCGGGTGTCGGTTGATAAAATGTGCGTCGGACGGGAATGCCAGGGCAACGGCCTTGGCGTTTTGCTGAAAATCAACAAAGTTTCCGTGGATAAACCGACCGGATAATGATTTAACTTTAGAAATTAATGGGTAAAGTGGGATGATACTAAAGCAAAAACGGAGTGGAAAAATGACAAGTTTAAAACCGGAAAAATCGGCCAGACCGTCGATCTGGAAAGAAGAAAGCGGGAACGTTCTCTTCCTGATCCTGATTGCCGTGGCGCTGTTTGCCGCGCTGTCTTACGCGGTGACGCAGTCAACACGCTCAGGCGGCGGCGATGCCGGGCGCGAAACCAGCAAGATCAGCAGTGCGCAGTTGACGCAGTATCCTGCCGGGATCCGGACGTCGCTGGTGCGGATGATTATCGGCGGCCAGAATGTCGATACGCTGGAATTTAACTCGGCTGGTGAATTTGCGGGTTGTACAGAATATCCCACAGGCTCTCTTGAATATCCACGTTGTGTGTTTCATCCTACGGGCGGCGGCGCGACCTATGTTAACCCATCAAATGATTTGGTTGCGGCCCCTACAACTTGGGTCTTTAACGGTGATAATGAAATTGAGCTAGTTGGCACAACAACGGCAGGTGCTGGTGTTGCCACTGGGACGGTCGATCTTATTGCATTTCTGCCGGATATCACGCTGAGCGTTTGTCAAAGTATAAACGAGGAACTGGGAATTACAGGTATTCCTACAGAGACGGATGTCCTCTTTACTAATGCCTCAAACATGATTAACCCTAATGGCGCAACAGATACCTCTCTGGCTGCTGGCGGTGGATCAATCGGTGTTGATGCTGCCGAATTGGACGGACAACCGTTCGGGTGTTTCCAGCAGCCTGCCGGGCGCTATGTTTATTACCACGTGCTGATCGAACGGTAAGAGGCACGGGCCATTTCGTTTTTGCTTGATTATGTGACATGGCCTTCCCCTCTGTGCGAAGGCCATGTTCTTTTTAAAGGATAAACCATGAAAAAAATAAACCGTCATTGCGAGAAAGCCTGTCCCCGGCTTGAACGGGGACGGCAATCCATACGCAATAAGCCAGGTCCGCATGGATTGCTTCGCTGCGCTCGCAATGACGATATTGTCAGTAACGAAGCTGGCTCCGCCCTTGTCTATATCCTGATCGCGATTGCTTTGCTGGCGGCGCTGACGGTGGCGTTTATGAACCCGTCCAGTAACCAGACCGCCAGCCAGAACACTTTCCGTGCCGTTTCTGAAATCAAATCCCAGGTTGATTTTATCCGTGCCGCCGTACAGGAATGCGTATTGCGCAGTTCTTTCGGGAACGCACAGGTCGCAGGCGACGCCACAGTCGATAACACGGTCACCGGAACGGACCCCGGGGCAAACCGCCTGTATCCGCTCGCCCCGAACTCCGGTCACCTGGCTGCGCCTGTGGCAACGGACATTAAGGTCAAAAACCTGCGCTGTCCGAGCGATCCGGGTGATAATCCCGACCATGCGCCGATTTTTGGCGGGACCTCCGGGAAATTCATGCCGCCGCCGCCGCCTTTGTTCGGTGACTGGCAATGGTATAACGGCCGGGACGGGGTGTTTTTCTGGACCGAAACGACGAATAGCGATGCTTATATCGATACGGTGATGGAAAAGCTGAATGCGGACTATGCCACCTGTGAAGTCGATACGATTGATGCGACCGGCGGGGCCGAAGCGCTTGATGAAGCCGGAACGGTAACCTGCGCAAACGGGGCCAAATGTTTCCGGGTCTGGATGATCGCCGATACCACCCGCGGCGCCGGTGCCGTCGAAGACGGGGAAGCCGATAACGAAGCCGCGCACTTCCCAAGCCCGGATGCCGATGAAACCGCTGCTGGCTGCGATGTTCCTTAAATAAGTGGTGTTCTTTTGCGTCATCCCGACCTGCCTGCGCGTAGCCGGAGCTACGCTTCGGCGAAGGCAGGACGTATGTGAGGGGTCTCCCGGTAATCTGGAGATTTCTCAGCTTCGCTTCGAAATGACAGGTTTAATTATTGATTTTCCTGATAAATATTAGCCCATTAAGCGGCTTTCAGCATTGTAACCGCCTGCCGCACCCGTTCGAACTCCTGTTCGATCTGTTTTACTAGCGCATCACAGCCGTCTTTTTGCTCTTCGGCATCATCCTGTAGCCGGGCGGCGATATCGCCGAGCACGTTACAGCAGGCAGAGCGGGCCCCGCCCTTCAAACTATGCGCACCTTCTTTAAGCTCATAAAAATCATCATGCGCCATGGCATTTTTGATTTTATCGATCAGCGGCGCCGTCATATCGACAAACATATGCATCATCTCAATCGTGCCGTCATCCACGGCGCCCATCTGCGCTTTCATCGCCTCCAGGTCAATCGCCGGAGGCAGGCCGTCCTCCGCGCCGCTGCGGGATGTCGGTTCTGCTGCGCTTTCCTGTTCCCACGCTTCCCCGTCTTCCAGCAGCCCCCAGCGGATCAGAAGCCGCCGGAACTGTCCCAGGGATACCGGCTTTAAAAGACATTCATCAAAGCCGTGCGACAGGTAAGTCTGCCGCTGCGCCATCTGCACGTCCGCCGTCAGGACCACGACCGGGAAGTGCTTTTCCTGCGCCCTGATCGCGGTAATGACATCGTACCCGTCCATTTCCGGCATATGCAGGTCGGTGAACAATATGCCGTATTGTCCGCTTTCCAGCGCCTCCAGCGCTTGTTTTCCGTTTTCGACAAAGTCAGCCTCAACGCCGAGCTTATCGAGCTGACGGCGCAGCACATCGCGCACGCTTTCGGTATCTTCGGCAATCAGCAGCCGTTTGGGGCCGGCAATATTGATCCTGGCGATCTTGCTGGCGGCATCTTTGACCGCTTCCCCTAAGCCCACACGCGATGCAGGCTTGGTCAGGTATTTAACCCCGAGCGCATTCAGGCTGTGTTGCAGGCCGATATCATCGCGCACCGTATACATGATGAGCCCCATAAACGGCCTGATCTCCATAATTTCACGGATCAGATCCAGCCCCAGCCCGTCGGGCAGTCCCTGATCGATAATACCGACATC
The DNA here is from genome assembly GCA_020638155.1 of Rhodospirillales bacterium. Lineage (GTDB taxonomy): Bacteria > Pseudomonadota > Alphaproteobacteria > Micavibrionales > Micavibrionaceae > UM-FILTER-47-13. The sequence goes on along the minus strand of JACKJB010000003.1, from coordinate 292,897 downwards.
AAACGGCCGCCTTTTAACCAGCTTGAGCCCCTCCTGGTAGGTCGGGCAGCTCTCTACGGTAGCGCCCATGGATTCCAGCGAACGGACAATCTCTTTTGCGCCCTGCGGATGGTCTTCGACCGACAGGACCGTCAGCCCGTCGAGCTTGGGCAAATTGACGGTCGTGGTTTCGGTGCCGACTTCTTCGGTCGGGATTTCAAACCAGAAGGTCGAGCCTTCCCCGGTGATACTGGTAACCCCGATCTGCCCGCCCATTAATTCAACCAGAGCTTTGCAGATAGACAGCCCCAGCCCGGTGCCGCCATATTTGCGCGAGGTCGAACTGTCGGCCTGGCTAAAGGGCTGGAATAACCGTTTTTGGGCCTGCTCATCCATCCCGATCCCGGTGTCAATAATCTCGAACCGCAGCCCAACGCGCCCTTGCGGCGGCGCGATGTGCTGTATTCCCGTGGTAACGCGGATGGTGACAGACCCGCTCTCGGTGAATTTCAGCGCATTGCCGGTCAGGTTCATAATGATCTGCCGCAGCCGCTTCGGATCGCCGATCACCACGAACGGCACGTCCTTGGCGATATCATCCTTAAGCTCGACATGTTTGCCGTGGACCTTGACCGCCATCGCCTCGTTGATCCCGTAGACCAGCGTACGCACCGGAACCTCGAACGTATCCAGCTCCATCGCGTTGGCGTCCATTTTGGCAAAATCGAGAATATCATCGAGAATTTCCAATAGCCCGCTGGCTGAAGTCTGTGCCGTCTTGACCATGCTCTGGATCGCAGGCGGCGGCTTTTCTTCCCCGATCAGTTCCAAAAGCCCATAGACGGATTGCATCGGCGTACGGATTTCATGGCTCATGGTCGCAAGGAAATTGGCTTTGACTTCGGCGGCGGCATCGGCTTCCTCGACCGCCTGCTTTAGCTCGGCTTCGGCTTCCTTGCTGGCGGAAATATCGGTCGCCCACAGGATGATGACATCGTCTTCATCCTCGAATTCGGTCTCCTGGATCGCCAGCCTGGCCCAGCGTTTACCTGCGTTATCGTCATCATAGACCGGCAAGGTGTAATCTTTCGGCGGCACCGGGCTTTTCAGCTTGCGCACCAGTTCTTCCATGTCCTTGCTGGGCCAGGCTTCTTCAAGGACCTGGCCGATAATGTCCTGCGGGCTGACCATCGCGCTCTTGCCCTGCCACAGGGCTGGACGCTTCATCATATGGGTTAAGGCATGATTGGCGTACAGGATCTCCATGCGTTGGCGGTCGCGGCGCACAACGCAGATGCCGATCGGTATGTTGTCATAAAATTCTTTGTTTTTCATAGCGTTTTATGTTACCAAAGCCGCAGTCGATATTTTCAAAAAGTCTATCATGAAAAAGTTAATGAAATAGGGACAAAATGATGCAAAAACAATATCTTGAAAACAGCGTCGCCGGGTTGACCGATACCCGCCCGGAAGTCATCCGCGCCGCCAATATTGAAACAAAACAGCTATCCGACCTGTTCGCCCGCGCGGCAGAGTCTGAAAAATGGCGTAAAGCGGCCAGCCAGAGCCTTGTTGCTGCTCTTATCGGCTGGGGTGGGCTTTTTGCCGGTTCGGCGACACAGCACACGGGACTGTCAACGATAGGTGTCGTGATCATGATTGCAGGTATTGCAGGCAATATCTACGGCAACCACCTGCGCCGTAAACACAGCGTGGATAAAGACGTCAAAGAAATCGTCGAAAACCGCCTGCTTGAACTGGATAGCAAAGACCGTGGACAGCCGTCTGCGCCGCGGCTGCAGTAAATACTGAAAGGAAACAGAAGATGTTGATGCAAAATCATTTATCCGAAAAAGCACGGCTTGCAAAAATTACGGGGATCAGGGAAGACGTGATTGATAGCCTGCATTTACCGCCCGAAGAAATTACCGGCAAGTTTAATGCCGTAAAAAACGGTAAATACTGGAACGGCCTGCTGGGGTTGCCGGCGGAATTGGCTGCCGTTGTGGCTCTGGTAAGCACTGTGTTTGGCGATACAAAAGTTCTGCCTGGCGTCGGGATGTGGATCGGCGCTTCAATCATCAGCCATCTTGCCAAATCCCAGGATCACCGCAAAAAAGTTAAAGAGAATCTGATAGAACAATCCGATCTGCGTCTGCAAGCCCTTAACTACGAAGCGGCAAAGGCGCGTACGGAAACAGGTGCCGCATTATCCAAGGTGATCCGGATTGATGAAGCCACGATTGCCGCGGCGGAAATCCCGGAAGAACGTTTGAACACCATGTTTAACAAAGCCAGCTTCGCCGATAAATGGGGTACGCGTGGCGCTGTGGCATTCCTGGGGCTTATTGTTGCCTCTTTGGTAAGTTTTGCGACTACCGGGCCGGAATCAACGATTTCGAATATCGTGGCTTTAACCGGAATAGGATCCCTTATCGGCGGCGCCATGGTTTACAGAGGAAAAGAAAAAGTTCAAAAACAGGTTAGGGAAGCGGCGAATGATAAACTGGTTGCTTTGGATCGCAAAGAGCGTGGACAAACGCCAGCACCGCCAGTATAACAACCTCCTTTCCCTGAAGGCAGAGGGATGATTTTAAAAAGGGTGTAATGATGAGCTATAAAATCGCAGTTGTCGGTGCCACCGGGAATGTCGGGCATGAAATGCTGAATATCCTGCATGAACGCGACTTTCCGGTCAGCGATGTGGTCGCGCTGGCCTCGAGCCGTTCGCTGGGGCGTGAAGTCTCCTTTGGCGATCACGATCTGAAAGTACAGGATCTGGCCACGTTCGATTTTACCGGGACGGATATCGTGCTGTCCTCTCCCGGTGCAAAAGTCTCTGCGGAGTTTGCGCCTAAGGCCGGGAAAGCCGGGGCAGTGGTGATCGATAACACCAGCCATTTCCGCATGGATCCCGATGTGCCGCTGGTCGTGCCGGAAGTGAACCCGCAGGCCATCGCCGGGTTTAACAGGAAAAACATCATCGCGAACCCGAACTGCTCGACCATCCAGATGGTCGTTGCGCTCAAGCCCTTGCATGATCTCGCCGGGATCAAGCGCGTGGTCGTCTCTACATACCAATCCGTGTCCGGTGCGGGCAAGGCCGCGATGGATGAGCTGTTCAACCAGACCAAAGGGATCTATATGAACCAAGATCCCAAAGCGGAAACCTTCCAGAAAACCATCGCCTTTAACGTGATCCCGCAGATCGACGTGTTCATGGACGACCACATGACCAGGGAAGAATGGAAGATGGTCGCCGAAACCAAAAAGATCATGGACAGCAAAATCAAGGTTTGCGCGAACTGCGTCCGCGTTCCGGTCTTTATCGGTCATGCCGAAATGGTCAATGTCGAGTTCGAGCGTGATATCTCCGCTACAGAAGCGAAAAAAGCCCTGCGCGATGCGCCGGGTGTGACGCTGATCGATCTGGAAAGTGAAATGGAATATGTCACCCCGCAGGAAATCCAGGGCGAGGATAATGTTTTCGTCTCCCGTGTGCGCGAAGACGCCACGGTTGAAAACGGCCTGAACTTCTGGTGCGTGGCGGATAATCTGCGTAAAGGCGCGGCCCTGAATGCCGTACAGATTGCAGAATGCCTTGTAAAAGACTATAAGCAGGCAGCTGCTTAAAAATTAAAAAACAAAAAGAAGAAAAAGATGAACAGGGGATCAACGCCTGCAGATACACTGCAGTCATTTCTTGGTATTGATGTGACGGACCCGCAGGCCCTGCGGGCGCTGTTTAACCGCAAGGCCGCCGCGCGCGATACATGGCCGGATGGCGCGGATATCGTGATATCGCGCGGGCTGTATCACAAATATCTGCGGCTTTACGATCTCTCATGGGCCTTAACGGCGGCGCTGTATAATGTGCTCGGCGATGCCGAACATAAGCTGGTCATGAAAGAAGCGCAGTCCCTTGGCTATGATCTCCCGGATATCAAGCGGTTTCGCGAGGAACTTGAAGGATATCGTGATTTCCTTGAAAACTGCGACCCGGCAGGCGAAGCCGTGCCGCAACGCGGCAGTAAAGTCAGGATGTCCAGGGATACGGCGAATATGCTTTACGAACTGACCGATTATAACTGCTTCATGGTCGCGCATATTTTTGACCGCTGCTTTAACACCGATTACATGAAACATTTCGGCGAACTGAAAAGTAAAGGGTTCCGCTATAGCGGGGCGACAGCATTGCAGGAAACCCTTGATGTGCTGGTTGTGATGATGAGCCTGAAAGATACGATCGATCAGGAACTCGATGCCTGCGAAGCAAAGACAGCGCCACTGCGAAAAAATACGCCCGGACCGGATTAGTTTGTCATATTTGTTGACAGGGGTGATGTGTTATGTAATAAAAACTTTGCGTTTTTTACAGAACAAAAATTCAGGAGCCTGTTATGAATTCGAAAAGAGCCTCTTTGCCGCTTTGGGCGGTCTTTGCCGCAACTCTCCCCCTGATGGCCTGTAGCCCGGCAGAGGAAGAACAGGATGCCGTGACAGAAACCAAGTCGTCGGGCGAGATTTATAATGAAGATCATTTGCCTGATGCTTTGGCATATAATAGAAAACAGATGGACCGTCTTGTTGCATGGGGACTGGTTACAGAAAATCAAGCGGCTGATTACAGCGCCCAGCTTGAGAAGGCCGCTAAACGGCATCAGCCGGAAGATCTTATAGATGACATAAGTTATGAGATGAGGCCTAGGGGTATGTGGGCAATGTGGGATGACAGGAGGGCTTCGGGGGCAAAGACCCTGACCAAATATTTTTCTGCCACGCTTTATAAAAATATGTATGGTGTCGGCATTAGTAAACAATGCTTTGTTACAGACTCTGTCAAAGAAATCATCGCCGCTAATGATATCAAAGGATATAGCTGTAACGATGACGGGGCACTGGTTGCCACAATCAGCTTCCAGAATGAAGACGGCATTAGGGCGCTCTATGATTTTGAAGAGCAGGCTGTTTTCTATCTGTCACATGATAAGGAAAAAGGCGAGTACAAACCTTTTGCCGCACACCGCTTTCAGCAGGTCGAAGCAGACGCGCTTGATCGCGCCTCACAACTCAAAAATGTTATGGAAGAAACATTCAGCGCAGAGCGCCAAAGGATTCAGGGCGCATTTGCAAATGATTCCGGTACCGTAGCATCCGAAATCATGGATGTCGTATTAGGTAGCCCGGCTCCCAAAATGTAACCAGTCAAAGATAGCGAAGCGGCCTGTATCCTTACAGGCTGTTTTTTCGTGATAATTAAATATAAACATTTGATTTTCCTAATATAATAATGATTTTTGTTTACGTCTTCTTATCTCTTTTCCGGTTAAATGGTAAAAGGGACGAAAAAGGCTGGAACGGGCATGTCTATCAACACACAAACGGGCGAACGCAGGGATCCGATATATCTGCTGACCATCGGTTATATGCTGGCGCTGGTCATCATTGCGGTGATGTCGGTCTGTATTCACGTGGTCATTGGCCAGGTTGTCAAAGAGCAGAATAACGCCGCCGTGGTGGTCAGCGGCCGTCAGGCCAAGCTGTCCCAGAAAATCGCTTTTTATGCGACCCAGTACGTTCAGTACCGCGACCCCGTGTTTCACGACCAGCTCGAAGACGCCGTGCTGCTGATGCATGATTCTCACAAGGCTTTAATTCAAGGAGACAAAGGGCTGAATATTCCGGACAGCCCCTCAGGCCAGATTCAACGGGTTTATTTTGGACTTCCCTATAATCTCGATAAAAAAGTCACCGATTTTCTGATGCACGCCGATGCGTTTTTAGATAAGCCGGCAGAGCAGATCAGCGCGGACGATCCGGATTACCGGTACCTGATCGAAACGGCGAAAGGCCCTTTAATCACAGCCTTGGACGCGGCGACCATGGCTTATGAAGCTGAAAGCGAGATCCGGATCGCCAAGCTGCAATCTTACCAGAAAATGGCCCTGTTCGTGATTTTCGCGACCCTGATTGCCGAAGCGGTGCTGATTTTCCGGCCTCTCGTTTCCCGTGTTCACCGCTATGCCGAGCGCTTAAAACAGCTTGCCCTCACCGATGGGCTGACCGGGGTCGATAACAGCCGTTCCTTCATGCATAAATGTATGAAAGAACTCAAACGCTGCCGCAGGCTTGAAAAACCGCTTTGTGTCGCGATTCTGGATATCGATCATTTCAAGAGCGTTAATGACCGCTATGGGCATCTCGTTGGGGATGACGTGCTCAAAGCCTTCGCCCAGTTCGTCCAGCGCAGCATGCGGATTGAAGATGAGTTTGCCCGCATTGGCGGCGAAGAATTTGCCGTATTACTGCCGCACACACCACTGGATGGGGCGGCCCTGGTCGCCGACCGGATCCGTAACATCGTTGAAATCAGCCCCATACGTCCTGAAAACTATGACGGCGGCGAGCTTTTTATCACGGTCAGTATCGGCGTTGCCGAAGTCGATCTTGATGCGCCGAGCATCGACGCCGCCATGAGTGCCGCCGATAAGGCGCTATACAAGGCAAAAACCGGAGGGCGTAACCGCGTCGTTGCCAGTGATGACTACAGCTCGGTCGGTAATGTCGTTCCGCTCGAAAAACCGAAACGGGGCTAGGCGCCCGGTTTTTATTTCTTTTCTCCTTAACAGAAATAGGGTTTGAAATTGGCACTGTCCTGCCTATGATGGAGGTCGGATTCGAAGCGTATCCGGGTCCCAAACAAAAAAACGGGAAAAAGGCATGTCAGAACCAGCACAAACACAAAAAGCCGCCGGGCCGAAGCCGCGCCCGCTCTCCCCGCATTTGCAGGTCTATAAACCGCAATTGACCTCGGTGATGTCGATCACGCACCGGGCGACCGGATATGCCTTGTCGATCGGACTTGTGATGCTGACATGGATGCTCCTGGCGCTCGCCAGCGGGCCGGCTGCTTATGAGACGTTCCTGTCTTTTGCCGGATCCGGGGTGGGGCAATTGCTGCTGTTCGGCTGGTCTTTGGCGCTGTTCTACCATTTGTGCAACGGGGTACGGCACCTGCTGTGGGATATGGGCTACCTGTTTAAAATCGAAAAAGCGTATAAGGCGGGGTATATCGTATTGCTCTTTACGGTGATCCTGACGGCGTATTTCTGGTGGAGCGTAAGCGTATGAAACTGAAATGGGAAGATGACGGGACATTCAAATCGCCTTTATCACGCGCGCGCGGCCTCGGCTCTGCCGGGGGCGCGGTAACGCACTGGTGGCACCAGCGTTTGACTTCGGTGGCCAATTTACTCCTGATGCTCTGGCTGGTCTGCGCTGCCGCCCAGATGCCGGGCTGGTCCTATGATGTTGTAGCCGGCTGGCTGGCGCAGCCAATCAATGCGGTCCTGATGCTGCTGAGTGTGATCTCGGTGTTCTATCACGCGGCGCTGGGGTGCCAGGTGATCGCCGAGGATTATATCCATCACGAAGGCTTGAAAATCTTTAAGCTGGGCGGCATCCGCCTGTTCTTTTTAGCTACGGGCGTAACCTGTGTATTTTCAATTTTAAAAATCGCATTTACAGGGTAGGAACATGGACAAAGATAAACAACCGGAACGGAAAACCAGCAAAAAAGAGTTCAATGCCAGCAGCCTGAAAATCCTTGCCGTAGCCAGCGGCATACCCGGCGGCCTGTTCTTTAGTGTCTTTTCGTTGATTATGCAGGCGCAGTCCGGCAACAAAATGTGGCTCGCCGGGGTTGCCGCGGGCGTGATTACTTCGATCTATAGCGGGGTGGACGCCTACCGCCTGTCGAATAAACAGATGAAGGACACGCTCGCACAGAAAAAACAGGACGATGACCAGCATCCGGGACCTAAATTGTAAAAACTAAAGAGAGACGATATGCCGCAGGCTTACGAAATCATTGATCACGAATATGACGTTGTCGTCGTTGGCGCAGGCGGCGCGGGGTTGCGTGCCGGGTTTGGCTGCGCTGAAAAGGGGCTACGCACGGCGCTGATTTCCAAGGTGTTTCCGACACGCTCGCACACAGTCGCGGCGCAGGGCGGGATCAGCGCGGCGCTCGCCAATATGGGTGAAGATGACTGGCGTTTCCATTTTTACGATACGATCAAAGGCTCTGACTGGCTCGGTGACCAGGATGCGATCGAATATATGTGCAAGGAAGCGATCCCCGCGGTGATCGAACTTGAGCATTATGGTGTGCCGTTTTCCCGGACGATGGACGGGAAAATCTACCAGCGTGCCTTCGGCGGCATGACGACCCATTACGGCAAAGGCACAGCCCAGCGCACCTGTGCCGCCGCCGACCGGACCGGGCATGCGATTTTGCATACGCTTTATACGCAGGCGCTTAAGCATCATGCTGAATTCTTTATCGAATATTTCGCCCTCGACCTGATTATGGGTGAAAACGGCGAATGCCTGGGCGTGATGGCCTGGAACCTTGATGACGGCACGATCCACCGTTTCCGCGCGCACCAGACAATCCTGGCGACCGGCGGTTACGGCCGGGCCTATTTCTCCTGTACTTCCGCCCATACCTGCACCGGGGATGGTGGCGGGATGGTCCTGCGGGCAGGGCTGCCGCTACAGGATATGGAGTTCGTGCAGTTCCACCCGACCGGGATTTACGGCGCAGGCTGCCTGATTACCGAAGGGGTGCGCGGCGAAGGCGGTTACCTGACCAATTCCGAAGGCGAGCGCTTTATGGAGCGCTACGCGCCGAGCGCCAAAGACCTGGCCTCCCGTGATGTCGTCTCCCGCTCAATGACCGTTGAGATCCGCGAAGGGCGTGGCGTCGGCGCAGAAAAAGATCATATCCACCTGCATCTGGAACATCTGGATCCGGATATCATCCATTCCCGCCTGCCGGGGATCGCTGAAAGCGCGAAGATTTTCGCAGGCGTCGATGTGACCCGCGAACCGATCCCGGTCCTGCCGACTGTTCACTATAATATGGGCGGCATCCCGACCAATTACAAAGCGCAGGTGATTAACCCGACCGCCAAGGACCCGCATGCCCATGTACCGGGACTCATGGCGATTGGCGAAGCGGCCTGCGTGTCTGTGCACGGGGCGAACCGCCTTGGCTCGAACTCGCTGCTGGACCTGGTCGTCTTTGGCCGTGCGGCAGCCAACACGGCGGCGGAGCTGGTCAAGCCGAACAGCCCGCACAGCGCGCTTAAAGGCGGTGATGACGGCTCCAAAGCGCTCGCGCGTCTTGATAAATTCCGCTATGCCGAAGGCACGACGCCGACGGCGGCGCTGCGGCTTGAAATGCAGAAATCGATGCAAAACCATGCCGCCGTTTTCCGGACCGGTGAGGTTCTGGCAGAAGGCTGCGCGCTGATCGATAAAGCCTATGCCGGGCGGGATGATCTTGATGTCACCGACCGTTCGATGATCTTTAACACCGATCTTGTCGAAACGCTGGAGCTGGATAATTTGATGGGGCAGGCCGTGGCCACGATCAATGCCGCGCATGCCCGCGAAGAATCCCGCGGTGCCCATGCCCGCGAAGACTTCCCGGACCGCGATGATAAAAAATGGCTCAAACACTCGACTGTCTGGGTGGATGACAAAGGCAAGGTCAAGCTCGGCGACCGCCCGGTCATCCTGAAAACCCTGACCGACGAAGTCGAAGCCGTCCCGCCGAAAGAGCGGGTATATTAAGCATTCTTGATTCTGATCGGCTTTTTTATGTGGGTTGACAAACCTCTCCTGTATCCCTATAAAATATGGAAATTTATAAGGGGTTTTATAAAATAAGGGAGGCTTAATCATGCATAAAACCATGACACGATTTTTCTGTGCGCTGGCGCTGGGGACGGCTGCGGCAGGTACGGCATTTGCTTATCCGGGAATCAGTTCCGGCGACAGCAGCGGTTCTTACTATGGCGGCGGCTCCGATTATCCGCCTGCCCCCAATCACGGCAGCACCGATGTCTCCGTCAACGGGGTGTCGATCAAATGTACCAATCCGGACGCCGTTTCCTTTGGCGCCGGGGCGGCAGACCGGCCCGACAGTTACGGTATTGACACACACCGCTCGTCCAGCATTGGCGTGGTGTATTCCCATGTGTTTAATACCAACAGCGCCGCCTGCAAAAGTCTTGCCGCGACAGCGCAGCATCAGGCCCGGATGAGCGCATCACTGCAATGGATCGATACGGTGCGCCAGACTTGCCGCGAAGATCTGGCCGCAGACCTGACAAATATCCAGGTGCTGGAGTATTACAAGGCCCTGACGCAGCTAACCTTCGGCCATGAAGATCTCGATAAGGCCCGTCATTCTGCGGACATGTGTGCTGCGATGCGCAAAGGCCCTGTGACCGGTACCCTGACCCCGGCAGCGCCGCAAAAGCGGTATTAGACTTAGAGATAGCTTTTCTAAAAACGGCCGGGATTGTCCGGCCGTTTTTTTTCGCCTATCATATCCTTAAAAAAGAACAGGGATCACAAGGGTATGCTTTATCATAAAAATAAAAAGCCCGCGCTTTCTCCATACTGGCAGGCGGTGGCGGCCAGGGCTGAATCTTTTCTGGAAGCAGAGATCGAGCAATATGACCGCCGCCTGGCATCCCGGCGCGGCGCAAACGACCGCTTGGATATGTTTAACCAGATTTCTCGTGAGGCCGCCCACAGCGTTCTGGAGCGGGTGCGGGATGGTAGCCGTCTATGGGCGCTGGATACCGTCTTGCGGCACGATCCGGGTTTCTTATGGCGGCGGCACAGATAATTTTACAGAACATACGGTTTTGTGCTTTAATATAGACATAAGATAAACTGGTTTGGGATTATGAGCGATCAGACGGCAAAAGCCGTGACAATGCAGGAGTTTATGCGGCGGGGCGGTGGAAACGGCAGCGGTCCGGGGCCTGATGAGGAGCGCGGTCTTCTGTGCCGTTTCTGGACGCGGTGGGCGGAAAAGCTTCTGAATGAAAAGATTGAAGGGCTGGAGCGTGACGATATTCAGCTGACACCGCAGCAATTTGTAACCCTGAACAAACTCAAAAAAGAGTTCGATGCCGTCACATTATCACCAAAGGCGGCCTACCGTGCGGTGCGCGAACACAGCCCCTTGCTGAACAGCCCGTTCGTCAAACCGTTCCTGTCCTGATGATAGATCCTTTTCAATTTAGTAACGAAAAAAATCAACGGTGTCATTTCGAGGCAAAGCCGAGAAATCTCCAGACTATAGGGAGATCCCTCACATGCGTTCGGGATGACATCCAAGGGCAAAACGGCCTGCTACTAAATTGAAACGGTTATAGATCAATAATCCTGCTTTTCTTTGGCCGCCGAACATCTTATTCTTAAAAACCTGAAAGTTTAACAAACGGGGACCGTACCGATGGCTGAATTTACCCTGCCAAAAAATTCCAAAATTGTTGAAGGCAAAAAGCATGACGCGACGGGCAAGGACACCAAGCGTAAAAAGACCTTCAAAGTCTACCGCTGGAACCCGGATGACGAAGAAAACCCGCGTCTTGATTCCTATACGATTGATCTGGATAAATGCGGGCCGATGGTGCTGGATGCGCTGATCCATATTAAAAACAATGTCGATAGTACGCTCACCTTCCGCCGGTCCTGCCGCGAAGGGATCTGCGGCTCCTGCGCGATGAATATCGACGGGACGAATACGCTGGCCTGCACCAAATCCATCGACGATGTCAAAAGCGATGTGAAGGTGACCCCGCTGCCGCACATGAATGTCGTTAAGGATCTTGTGCCGGATCAGAAACATGCTATCGCGCAATATAACGCGATTGAACCGTGGCTGAAAACAGACTCACCGCCGCCAAGCCGGGAACGGCTGCAGAGCCCGGAAGATGCCGATGCGCTGAACGGCCATGACGGGCACGGCCCGGCGGGCTGTATCCTGTGCTTTTGCTGCTCGACATCCTGCCCGAGCTACTGGTGGAACGGCGACCGCTATCTTGGTCCGGCGACGTTGATGCAGGCGCATCGCTGGATTGCGGATTCCCGTGATGAAGCGACCGGGGAGCGGCTGGACCAGCTGGAAGACCCGTTCAAGCTGTATCGCTGCCACACCATTATGAACTGCACCAATACCTGTCCGAAAGGCCTTAACCCGGCCAAATCGATTGCTGAAATTAAAAAACTGCTGCTGGCGCGGCGCTAGGGACACATATTTTATACCATAAATTAGAATAAAAGGATTTTGAGATGATTGGATTTGAGTTTCCTTATATTGCAACCGCAATATCCGGCTTGCTGGCTTTTCTTGCGGGCATGTTCTGGTACCATCCCAAAGTTCTTGGAACACGCTGGATGGAAGCTCGCGGCCAGAAGGCGGATGATATGAAGCCGGCTTTACGCCAGTTTATCATTTCCATGCTTCTGTGGCTTTTAGCAGCCTGCTTTTACTCTTTTATGGTTGGGATCGTTGCTATTGATGATCCTGCCGCATTGATCGCGCTCTCCTGCCTGCTGTGGGTTGCGTTCGCCATGCCGCCGCTTGTCATGGGGGCGCTGTATACAGGCTATGCGTTCGAAGCGGTGTCTATTGATGCGGCATACCAGTTGGCGGGATATTATATTTTTGCCCTTGTTCACATTGTCGCGATGACAATTTTTTAAAACCGCTTTTTGTTATTCCGGGATCAGGGGCTTGCCGCCGAACGGGTCGAACCGAATGACGGTCTGGCAATCGGCTCCTGCCATCTGGATGAAGTTGTTAAACGAAACGGCCAGCTTCTGCTCACAGATTGATTCGCCTTCAATCGGAATGATATCGACAACATCCGGCTTTTTGGGGTCTTTGGGGAAGGGCATCTTGCCGCGTTCTGTAATGATACTGGTAAAAGTTGCCTGCTTGCCGCCGCCGGATATTTTCAGGTCCCGGATCTCGACGGTGGATGTGTAATCTTCCATCATATGGCGGCCCTTGACGATGGTTGAAATATATTGCTCGCGGTCCAGCTCCATCTTGTTTTCCTGGGTCGGGAAATTCGGGATCTCGTAGCGCATCTGGCTTTTGAGCTTGCTTTTCGGGGCCATGTGGTTGGTGAAGTAATTGACAACGTCATCATCCAGCATATCCGGCCTCTGCCCGGTGGAAATAGCGCTGACCTCTGCGAGGAAATCGCTTATATTGCTTTCATTAAGCTGGGTCACAAAATCTGAACGGGGATCGCTGTTCATCTGTGCCTGCGCTTGCGTCGCGTTTGCTGTTATCACGCAAAGTCCTGCTGCAAGCATACATAGTGTTTGTTTTATTTTTGGCATCAGATGCGCCCCTTCACCTGTTCTCGTTTTTAATAAGAGTCTGAAAAATCTATGCTCGTACTGCAATTTGCGCCCGCCATCTGGATGACGTTTTTACCGCTGAGTACCAGCTCCTGTTCGCAATAGGATGTCCCGGTGACAGGCATCATCCGTGCTTCGCCGAAATCATCACTCACCGGCATGATACCGCGTTCGTAATTCGTTGTCATGACTTTGGCGCTTTTGCCGCTATCGGCAATCTTGATGTATTCAATCCTGACCGCGCTTTCGTGGCGGGTCATGGCTTTCATCCCCTGCAGCGTATGGCTGATGAAATTCATTTTGTCCATTTCCAGGGTACGCATATTGGAGGGCATATCCGGCAGGCCGTATTCGATTTCTGTCTTAAAGTTGCTGTTCTCGGCAATATGCGTCATCAGGAAATCGGTGACGCTGTAGGCATCCATATCGTCGCGCTGGCCGCCGCTAATCGCGGTGACGTCATTAATGAAACGCTCGATATTGCTTTCCGTCAGGCTGTTCACTGACGAGCTTCCGCCCTTTGTTAAAAAGACGGACGACAGGATAATCGCAATAAAGATGTTAAAGGCCGCAAGGCCCATCATTTCAAAGCTTTTCCCCATGGGGTATGCCCCTGTTATTGACCGCATTTCTCGCGCCTGCGATAGCCCTACCGCGGCACAATTTCAGAAGGCATTTTTGCCAAGCTGAATATCTGTAAAACCCAATTCTCTTAATTATGCTGGAAAAAGGTAAAAACCTTATAAATATGGAAAATATAATTGGGGCTTATGGCGGATTTTAAGGGCAAAGGGCTTTTAATGTGTCGTTGGAAATATTGTTTATTTTCAATATCTTATTTCTATCCGTTTCCCCGCGTATAATCGTGATATCGCTCTTCGGGATCTTCAGATGCTTGGCCAGTAAGGCAATCAGCGCTTTATTCGCTTTTCCTTTTTCCGGGACGGCTGTGACGCTGATTTTAAGGATATCCTGTCCCTGATCGTCGCAAACCCAGCCGCCGACCTGGTTACGGGAGGCTTTCGGGGTCAACCGGACGGGCAGCTCAAGGCAATCGGACATCGGGAAAATCTTTTTATTATGTAAAAAATATGCTATAAAACAGCCACAACGATGAAAGTGTAACATGAGCCATAAACCGGACCAAAAGCTAACGGAGACCTTTCTCGACGCTGGGCAGGCGCCGCATTTCCCGCTGGACGGCTACCGTCACGGGCCGCTCCTGTTTGACCAGTATGATGGTGTCGGCGCATCGGCGGTCAACCAGTCTATCGGTTACAAAGCATTTGTCGCTTTTATGGCACCTGAAATGTTCCTGGCTCTCGCGGCACCCGGCCTGGTCCATGACAGCAGGGCTTATCTGACCGAAGGCATCCGGCGTTATGAAGGCACGGATAAATTCCCGCTGGCCTCGCCCTACCTGATGGTGAACTTCGATCATGATCCGCCGAAAATTATCGCCCATGAAGGCCGCAACCGCATGCATGCCATTCGTGCCCTTGGTATAGAAGGAGATATTCCTGTCGTGATTTACACCGGTGATAAGTCTGCCGACCGGTTGCCTTCAGCCGATGTGCAGCGCTTTTTCAATGCGGCATCCAGTGAAGAGGGCCAGTATATCAGGGGGCCGGTCTTCTCCCGCGCAATTGTCGGCAACCGCGCTTTTACCCTTTAAAGGTCGATATCAAGGCCGATATCAAGCGCTTTGACACTATGCGTAAGCGCGCCGACAGAAATCAGGTCCACACCGCTTTCCGCTACGGCTCTTACGGTTTCAAGGGTGATGCCGCCGGATGCTTCGCTCAGCGCCCTGCCGCCGATCATTGCGACCGCCTGTTTCAGAATATCCGGCGCCATGTTGTCGAGCAGGATCGCGTCAACCTGAGCCTCCAGGACGTTTTCAAGCTGTTCCAGCGTATCGACCTCGACTTCGATCTTGACCATATGCCCGGCATTGGACCGGGCCTGGGCGATGGCATTTTCGATACCGCCCGCCAGCGCGATGTGGTTGTCCTTAATCAGGATTCCGTCATCCAGTCCGAAACGGTGGTTCTTACCGCCGCCGACCCGCACGGCATATTTTTGCACGGTCCGCAGCCCCGGCAGTGTCTTGCGTGTGCAGGTGATCGCTGCCTTCGTGCCCTTGACTGCGGCAACATAAGCTGCCGTCTGCGTGGCGATGCCGGATAAATGCATCAGGAAATTAAGCGCGGTGCGTTCTGCTGCGAGAATAGCGCGGGCATTGCCCTCAACCGTTAAAAGGGCCTGCCCGGCGTTCAGCTGGTTGCCATCTTGAGCGGCTGGCTTGATATTCAGGGCAGGGTCCATTGCCGCAAAAGCCGCACAGGCAAGGTCCATCCCGGCCAGGCAGCCGCTTTCCCTTGCCTTGATAACCAGCTTGCCTTTGTGGTCTGCGGGGATCAGGGCCTCGCTGGTGCTGTCATGTCCGTGTCCCAGATCTTCCAGCAGGGTCCGGCGAACCAGCTCTGTGATGACAATATGCGGTAATGTCATGGCCGTATCCTCTTATTTGCCCAAGCCTTTAATCTGGGCTGACTATATAAGGGATTAGGCCGGATATGCCAGCGCTTATTTAAAGGCTGTTTCAAAACTCTCCCTAATCGTCATCCCCGCGACAAAATCTTTGATTTTGTTTAAACGGCGGGGATCCATATGTTGGCGAACTATGTTCGCCGTCTTCTGGATTCCCGCCGACCAGCACAGCTTCGCTGTGCCGCGGGAATGACGGTGGAGGGTGTTTTGAAACAGCCTTTAATTCCCGTGCTTCTTCTTCTGCTCTTTCAGGTACACACGGATATGATCCTGTCCGGTGCGGGCCTTGTATTTCTCGTAATATTGCTGGTGGTACTCTTCCGCCGGCCAGAAGGTTTCGAACGGCTCGACACGGGTGGCAATCGGCTTTTTAAAGCGCTTGGCTTTGTCCAGCGCCGCAATCATCTGTTCTGCCTCCTGCTTTTGCGCGGCGTCATGATAGAAGATGACAGAGCGGTATTGCGTCCCTTTATCGACCCACTGCCCGTCCACCTGCGTCGGGTCATGCGCCGCTGTCAGGAAATGCTCCAAAAGCGCATGAAAGCTTGTCTTTTTCGGATCGAAAAAAATCTGTACCGCTTCGGCATGCCCGGTCTTCCCGGTTGTGACCTGCTTATAGGTCGGGTTTTCGGCCGTGCCGCCGCTATAACCGACAACGGTATATAAAACGCCCTCGCGCCCGCGGAACTCGCTTTCAAGGCACCAGAAACATCCGCCCGCCAGCGTTGCCACCGGGTATCCTTCCGGCGGGGCCGTCAGCATCGCGCCGGTATCCCTGTCCCCGGCATGGCCGGGCGTATTCAGGGAGATAAAGCCGCCGATGGCCAGCAGGCATAAAGTGATTACAATCAAAGGCAGGCGCATGAAAAAACCTCTTATCTTCTTAAGCTCTGTCTTTCTATTCGGTTCATATAGGCCGTGCGTTACAATAAAAAAGGCCGCAGCGAAGCGGCCTTTTCAATGATATTAGCCTGTCCGGTTCCTTAGAACGGCAGGTTGGTATTCGTGTTGCAATCCATGCGCGTCATCATCAGATCACGGGCATTGACTTTGCTTAAGTACATTTTGCACTTGGAATTGGCATGCAGAACGCGGCCCGCCAGCGTCGGATGATACGGCGTGTAGGCAAGGCTGTATTCTTTCATATCCAGGTCCACAACGGCGGAAGTGCCATACGGGTTGATCGTGGTGCCCGTAATATCCATCGTCGCTTCATAGCCCGGGATAGCGCGCTTTTTATTCTCCAGCAGGTTGATCTGGTCCCATTTGCGCAGGCTGCTCAGGCTGGTCGGGTTGTAATACGGATTAGTCGGATAGCGGTAATACGCGCCATACGCGGCCGGGTGACCGTACCATGCCTGGTGCCACAGCCCTGCCGGGTTGTATACTGAGACTTTGTTTGAAAAACTCGCGTTCTCCGCCAAAGCCGTATTGAGTGTACTGCGCGCCGTATGACGGTTAGGGTCATTCATGGCGTGTGCTGTTTTTTGCACAAAATTGTGAATTTCCGTGACCGTGATACGGTGCTCCGTAGCACTTGCGGGCGCTGCGGCCATAACCAGCAATCCCAGACACATTAAAGCGAACCTCATATTTTCGTCCTCCGGTTTGTTTGTTCAGGAACTACCATTTAGCCGCAAAGAGGTTACAATTTTGTAAATATGGTAAAACTTTATAAAAAAAGCCTCCTGCGAACAGGAGGCTTTTTTGAGGAGGCATGCTAAAACTGTTTAAATCTCTTCTTCATAGCTGATGTCAGTGTGGCAGGCGCTGCCTGCGGCGACTAAGGTGCCATCACGCATTTCATGCCTGGTGCGGCAGGTGGTACGGCTGACGAACGGCTTGCCGTCATTCAGCGCGTTCAGCATCTTGCCGCGCTCGATCATCAGGTCCGTTGTATACGCTTCGTTCGCGTTGTCTCCGGGCTCGAAGCTCACATTCCGGATATCGACTTCATAATCGGCGATGAAGTGCGTACCTTGAATATAAGTGTTGATGTAATCCTGTTTATTCATTTCCATGACCGGGCTTTTGGCTTTGCCGATATCCGGGTTTGTCACGGTCATCTTAAACTGCGCGTCATCGCTGATCTGCGCGTGAAGCGTCTGGATTTTGCCCATTGTATCGCTGCTGTTATTCAGTGCCTGTTCCAGCGCCTGATACTGCGCGGTAATCATATCCTTGGTGATACGGTTGCTTTGTGCGCCTGCAGGGGCGGTCATCACAATCAGGGTGAACAGGACAGTAAACAAAGGGGTGGTTTTCAACATATCGCTATACTCCAGACTTTAAATCTCTATACGGTTTCCCTGCAGGGATGCTTTTTCTTAATGAAAGATTAACAAGGGTTTTACCGTATTTTAAAAGCCTCTGTCCAATTTAGTTTATAACGTATTGAAAGCGCGTATATTTTTCATAACAAGAAAAGCGATCAGGGTGTGGAGATTGGCGAAACAATCCGTATCGATTTTATGGGGGTGACTTTTGTATTTGAGCCCGACGACACGGGCATTGCCACGATCCCGATCTTCTGGTTAGCTGGGATAAGCAATATTAATGAAAGTGCGGGAGCGATGAATATCATCAAACGGCAAAGCGATCATTTTGAAGACCGTGCAAACGGGGCGCGCCCGGACCTGCTTATCATTCATTACACCGAAACCAGAACGCTGGAAGACGCCGAAGATTATTTCCTGGGCCGCAAGCCCCATCCCGGCGGCGGACGGGTCAGCACCCATTACATGATCGACCGTGACGGGACCGTGATCCAGTACGTGGATGATGACAAGCGCGCCTGGCATGCCGGGATATCGCACTGGAACGGGATGGATGACATTAATTCCCATGCGATCGGGATTGAGCTTGTGAATCCGGGGCGTAAATACGGCTATGAACCCTTCACCGCCCAGCAAATGCAGAGGCTTGTGACGCTGTGCAAGGATTTGATGGCCCGGTACGGTATTTCCCCGCACGGCGTGATCGGGCATTCGGACGTCGCGCCGGAACGGAAGAGCGACCCCGGCGAATTATTCGACTGGAAAATGCTGGCCGGGACGGGCTGCGCCGTGTGGCCACAACCCGACGAGCAGGACCGCCGCGTGGCGCAGGATTATGTGCGGGATGAAAGCAGCCTGCGCGAAGCGTTCACAAAAGTCGGTTATAACCCCAAGGCCGATTTGCAAAGCGTGATTACCGCTTTCCAGCGCCATTTCTACCCCGAAGCCTTCAAGGATCCGGAACAGGTCGGCAAGATCAACGGTGCCGCCGCCGCCCGCCTGCACTGGCTGGTGCGAAACCGTCCGCATTTGTAAAACTTGTCAAACGGCTTTGAAACCATCATAGTACCGCCGCCAGAAGACCGGATGGCTGCTTTTTTTAAGAGAGGAAAGTCCGGGCTTCATGGAAACACGGCGCCGGCTAACGGCCGGGCAGGGCGACCTGACGGAAAGTGCAACAGAGAGCAGACTTCCGTCCTTCGGGGCGGTAAAGGTGAAAGGGTGCGGTAAGAGCGCACCGCGTTTTTGGTAACAAAAACGGCATGGTAAACCCCGCCGGAAGCAAGACCAAATAGGGCCCCCACATGGTGGTGTTTCCCCGCCGGGGGCCGGGTAGGTTGCTAGAGGTGTTTGGTAACAAACATCCCAGATGAATAGTCATCCTCGACAGAACCCGGCTTACAGGTCTTCTGGCTTTTTTTTCAAGCCTGCGACCGCAGGCCGCCCGATAGGGTGTTCTTTAAAAACGGCTTTGTAAAAGCCGTAGGAAAATGCGAAAAGCCAGCCGCAAACACGGCTGGCTTTTCTTTATTTAGACGTGAATCCGCTATCCCCTATGACAGGAACGGCAGATCCCATAGTTTTTGAGCAAAGCCGAGTAGCTGGTCGAGCTTGGCGGTTTGCCATGCCGAGTACAGGATCGTACCGGCAAAGACACCGCCATTAACGGCCAGTATCAGCATTAGCGTTATTGCCAACATGAGATTTCTCCCCACACACATTTTTTTTCACACACAATGTCCATTTCATGAACGCAGCACTTTTACCATAAGCTGTGGATAAAAGCAAGTTTGTTTTCATAACAAAGAAATTTATGCAGGTTTTTCGCGGGTTTCGCGCAATTCATTGAAAGAAAGCGGTGTCATCCCGAACGAATGTGAGGGATCTTCAGCCTTTAATATTAAGAAGATTTCTCGGCTTTGCCTCGAAATGACAGCTTTTGTCTCCGTTCATCTAAAATGACCGTGGCGGCAATTAGCTGTGGTTAACCTCGGCAAAGGCCCGGGGCTGAATTGACCACCCTTTGAATTCCATGATATCCCATAGATATCCATGTTTTTCCATGAGGAAGGGTGTGGAGCGCATCTTGTTCCGGCAAGGTTCTGCAAAAGCGATACGGGAAGCTGCTTTTGGCCTGTGGTCCGGATGGTTTGAAAATTTAACGCGAAGGGAACCGGCGCGCATGGCGCTGTTTCTGTCTACATATGTGAACAAGGTTGATCGCAAGGGCCGGGTTTCCGTGCCCGCGTCGTTCCGTGCCGCGCTCGCGGATCAGCCGTTCCAGGGGGTGGTGCTGTTCCGCTCTAACAATCATGCCTGCCTCGAAGGGTTCGGGCAGTCAGCGATGGAGATGCTGGGCGACCGGCTGGATCATTTTGACCTGTTTTCTGCCGAGCAGGACGATATGGCGACCGCGATTTTTGGCGAAGCGGTCCAGCTTCCCTTTGACGGGGATGGCCGGGTGATCCTGCCGTCCGATCTGACCGGCTTTGCCGGGCTGGAAGAGCAGGCGGCCTTTGTCGGGCTGGGCCGTAAATTCCAGGTCTGGAATCCGGCCGCCTTCGAAGCGCGCCGGGCGCAGGCGCGGCAAAGCGTTCAGGATAAAGGGCTGACCCTGCCCAAAGGCGGTGCGGCATGACCGAAGCGCCCCATATCCCTGTCATGCTGAATGATGTGCTGGCTGCGCTGGCGCCGCAGGATGGGGAGGTTTATGTCGATGGCACGTTCGGTGCGGGCGGATACAGCAGCGCTTTTCTCGACGCGTCTGATTGCACGGTGCTGGCGATCGACCGGGACCGCAGCGCTCTGGAAGCCGGGGCGGCGCTCACCGAAAAATACGGGCAGCGGCTTGTGCTGAATTACGGCTGCTTTGGCGATGTGCTGGCGCTTGTTCGCGCTACCGGTTATGAGCGTGTTGACGGGTTTGTTATCGATATCGGCGTGTCCTCCATGCAGATCGACCAGGCGGAGCGCGGTTTTTCGTTCCGCTATGATGCGCCGCTGGATATGCGGATGGACCGCGATAGCGGCGGCCGGACGGCGGCGGATATCGTCAATACGCTGGCGGAAAAAGACCTTGCCGATTTGATTTACCGTTACGGCGAAGAGCGGCATTCGCGCAGGATCGCCCGGCAGATTGTCGCCGCTCGCGCCGAAGCGACGATTGAGACGACCGGGCGGCTTGCCGATCTCGTTCGCGCGGCCGTGCCCAAATCAAAAGACCAGATCGATCCGGCAACGCGCACCTTCCAGGCATTGCGCATTGCCGTCAATGATGAGCTTGGCGAGCTGGAGCGCGCTTTGGCCACATCCGAACATCTTCTGTCCGAAGGCGGGCGGCTGATCGTCGTTTCGTTCCATTCGCTTGAAGATTCTATCGTCAAACATTTCCTGCGGGAGCGCTCCGGCCAGCAAGGCCGCGGCTCCCGTTATCTTCCCGATGCGCCGGATGACGGGGATCTTCCCTCATTCACGCTTCCCTCCCGTAAAGCGGTTTTCCCATCTGAGGAAGAATCCGCTTCCAACCCCCGTGCCCGGTCTGCGCGTATGCGCGTGGCTGTCCGCACAAATGCTCCCCCTTCAAAAACGCCCGTAACCCAAAAATATGCGGAGGGCTTTGGATGAGGCTGTTCCGCGTATCGACGCTGTTATCGGTCGGGGGCGCAGTCGCCGCCGGCGCCTTGCTGTTCTGGACCTCGCAACATGTCCAGCAGGCAGAAGACCGTCTTGCCGGCATGACGCAGGCGGTGCAGAGCGAGCAGCAATCGATCCGCGTCCTGGATGCGGAATGGGATTACCTGAACCGGCCCGATCGTCTTGAAGCGCTGGCGGCTGAATATCTGGGCCTGTCGTCTGCGGCGGCCTTTAGTGTCGGCGAGAACGTTTCCGATCTGCCGCAGGTCACGCTGCCGGTCATGCCGCCGCGCAAACCGCTTCTCGCCGCGCAGCCGGCGTCACTGGAAATTACGCCCGAAGCGCCGCGCCTGCCGCAGCCCAAGGCGCCCGTTCCGCCTGCGCAGGATCATATGCAGTTCCAGTCTTTGCTCGAGTCTTTAAGCGATGCGGAGGGCACCGATGAATAGCATGCCGTCCTTTGTCAAAAAGACCCTGCGGATCAGGGGCTCCCGCCATTCCGCTCTTGATACGGCCCGCAGCCGCGTGGCGATGATTAGTGTCGTATTCGTGCTGGCCTATATTCTGGTCGCGGTCCGCGTCTTCGATCTGACGATCATCCAGGGGCATCGTGCCGTTGATCGTGAAAACGGCACGGTTGTCGCTGCCGCCGCGCCGGAAACGTTCCGCGCCGATATCGTCGATCGTAACGGGGTGATCCTGGCGACCTCGCTGGATACGGCCTCGCTGTTTGCCGACCCGGCCCTGGTCCCTGACCCGGAGCAGGTCGCGCGTGAATTAACGGACCTGTTCCCCGATCTTGTCTATGGCGATACCCTGCAGCGCCTGCAACGCAAAGGCCGCTTTGTCTGGCTGAAACGTAACCTGACCCCGCACGAGCAATATCAAGTGCTGGAGCTCGGTCATCCCGGTCTTGATTTTAAAACCGAGCGCCGCCGCATCTACCCGCAAGGGCCGATGGCGGCGCATATGGTCGGCTATACCGATGTGGACGGCAACGGCCTTGCCGGGGTGGAACGCAGCTTTAACCGGCTGCTTGAAGACAACGGCGAACCGCTGGCGATGACGATTGATATCCGGCTGCAGCATATCCTGCGCCGGGAACTGCTGGCGGCGGTGAATACCTATTCCGGTAAAGGCGGCGCGGGTGTGATTGTCGATATCGCCGGCGGTGATGTGCTGGCGGCGGTGTCCCTGCCTGATTTCGATCCGCACGATCCGGGAGCCGCCGGACCGCAGCAGCTCTTTAATAATGTCACGCTCGGGGTTTACGAGCTGGGCTCGACCTTCAAGATTTTCTCCACGGCGGCGCTGTTGGAATTTGAAAATGTCGGCATGGATTACACATTTAATACGACCGAGCCGCTTAAGCGCGGGCGGTTTAAAATTTCCGATTACCACCCGGAAAAGCGCCCGATGAATGTGCCGGAAGTCTTCATGCATTCTTCCAATATCGGTGCGGCCCTGATGGGGGAAATGGTCGGGACGCAGCGCCTGAAAGATTTTTATCAGGATCTCGGCCTGATGGATAAGATGGCGTTTGAAATCGATGAGGTCGGCACCCCGATCGTGCCGGGGGTCTGGCGCGACATCAATACGCTGACCGCTTCTTACGGTCACGGCATTGCGGTGACCCCGCTGCAGATGGTGATGGCCGCGTCCAGTATCGCCAATGGCGGCATCGCCGTGCAGCCGACCCTGATTAAAAGCAAAAACGACAATAAGGCAGACGCGCCGCAAAAAGATCAAACTTTGGAACCGGAACTGCGCATTGTTTCGCCACAAACCGCCCATAGGATGCGCCAGTTGATGCGGCTGGTGGTTACTGACGGCACGGGCACGAATGCCGATGTGCCGGGGTACAGCGTCGGCGGCAAGACCGGCACGGCGGAAAAACCCGGACCGAAAGGCGGCTATGACCGCCGTAAAAAGATTTCCTCGTTCCTGGGATTTTTCCCGATGGAAGCGCCGCGCTATGCCGTGTTCGTGATGGTCGATGAGCCCAAAGGGACGAAAGAAAGTTTTGGATATGCCACCGGTGGCTGGGTTGCCGCCCCGGCGGTCGGAAAAATTATCAGCGCGATGGCCGGGGTGCTGGGCATACCGCCCACGCAAGCCGGGCCTGCGGACGATATCGCCGCATCGTTAAAACGCTATGTCGATTACAAACCGGAAGGAGATCCGCTTGCGTCTCACTGATCTGAGCAAAACATATCAGGGCGAAAATAATCCTGAGATCAGGGGTCTGACCCATGACAGCCGCCGGGTGGAAGAAGGCTGGCTGTTCGCGGCCCTGCCGGGAAACCGTGATGACGGCGCGCGCTATATCATCGATGCGGTCCGGCACGGGGCTGTAGCGGTCTTAAGCGAGCCGGGCGTGGCCATGGATGCGGCAGAAGGCGTCGCGCATGTAACCGCGGAAAACCCCCGCCGGGCGCTGGCGCAGATGGCGTCGCGCTTTTACAGACGGCAGCCGGAGGTGACCGTCGCGGTCACCGGCACAAACGGCAAAACCTCCACGGTCGATTTTACACGCCAGCTCTGGCTCGCGTTGGGTGAAAAAGCGGCCAGCCTTGGGACGCTCGGGGTACGGGGCCGCGATCTGGAGCGCGGCGGGTCGATGACCACGCCTGATCCTGTCGCCTTGCATGCCGAACTGGCCGATCTTGCCGCCGCGGGGATTACGCATCTGGCGATGGAGGCTTCCAGTCACGGTCTGCACCAAAGCCGTCTTGACGGCGTCCGCGCCGATGCCGCCGCCTTTACAAATCTCTCGCACGATCATCTTGATTACCACGGCACGATGGAAGATTACCTGATCGCCAAGGCGCACCTGTTTGAAGAGATCCTTGCCGAAGGTGGCACGGCGGTCCTGAATGCCGATATCCCCGAATTTGCCGAACTGTGCGACAGGGTGCAAAAACGGGATTGCCGTATCCTGTCCTATGGTTCTGCCGGCAAGGATATTACGCTCAAAAATGTCACCCCCGCGCCGGACGGCCAGCAGATCACAATCGAGCTGCACGGCAAGCCTTATACAGTCAATATTCCGCTGGTCGGCGCGTTTCAGGTTATGAACGCGCTGTGCGCGCTCGGCCTTGTGATGGCGCAGGCCCCGGATGATGATGCGCGCAGTGAAGAGATCGTATCGCATCTCGCCGCCCTCAAAGGGGTGCCGGGGCGGCTGGAGCTTGTGCCGGGGAGCGCGCTCGGCGCGGTCTATGTCGATTATGCCCATACCCCCGATGCGCTTGAAAATATCCTGCTGGCCTTAAGGCCGCATACGGCCGGGCGGCTTTTATGCGTGATCGGCTGCGGCGGCGACCGTGATTCCCGCAAGCGCCCGGTCATGGGGCGGATCGCGGCAGAGCAATCAGACATTGCCGTCATCACCGACGATAATCCGCGCAGCGAAGACCCGGCACAGATCCGGGCCGCCATGATGGACGGTGCACAGAATAAGGCAAAAGAAATACCCGGACGCCGCGAAGCGATCCGGTGGGCGATAGGGGAAATGAAGCAAGGGGACGTCCTTGTGATTGCCGGGAAAGGGCATGAACAGGGGCAAATTATCGGGGACACCGTCGAGCCGTTCGATGACGTCACCGAAGCGAAGAAAGCTATGGGGAAAAACTGACCATGACCAACGCCACATCCAATGTCATCTGGACGGCAGCCGAAGCAGCGAAAGCCACGGGAGGGCAGGCCGCCAAAGAGTGGGCCGCGACATCGTTGTCGATCGATACGCGCACACTGGAGCGCGGGGCGCTGTTTATCGCGCTGGAAGGCGAGCATAGCGACGGCCATAATTACGTCGCGCAGGCTCTTGAAAAAGGCGCGGCGGCGGCGCTGGTCTCCCGTGTTCCTGATGACGTGCCGGAAGATGCGCCGCTCCTGCTGGTTGATGATACGCTGGCCGCCTTGCGGGCATTGGGCTGCGCGGCGCGGGATCGCAGCGGCACCAAAATCATCGCGGTAACCGGCTCGGTCGGAAAGACCGGGACCAAGGAAATGCTGGCGCTGGCTTTCGGCGCGCTCGGACAAACTCATGCCAGCCGGGCGTCATATAATAATCACTGGGGCGTCCCGTTCACGCTCGGGAATATGCATGCCGGGGCGGATTATGGCATTTTCGAAGTCGGCATGAACCATGTCGGGGAAATCACCCCGCTGACGAAAATGGTGCGGCCTGACATCGCCATCATCACCACGATTGCGCCCGTGCATATGGAGCATTTCGACTCGCTGGAGCAGATTGCTGATGCCAAGGCGGAAATCTTTGAAGGGATCGTTCCGGGTGGCACCGCAGTTTTAAATCATGACAATGAATTCTTCGCTCATCTTAAAGCAAAAGCCGAAGATAAGGGCGTGCAGGTGCGCTCTTTCGGGGAAAGCGCCGAAGCGGATGCGCGCCTGCTTGATTGTTTAGAAGCTGCAAATGGTTCACGGGTAAAAGCTCAGATTATAGATGAAGATGTGTCATTCACCCTGCCTGTGCCGGGCCGTCATATCGTGCAAAATGTCCTCGCTGTTTTACTCGCGGTAAAGCTGGCGGGCGGTGATGTGGCAAAAGCGGCCAGGGCGCTTGAAAAATATGAAGGCGTTGCCGGGCGCGGCAAGCGCGAATATCTGGATATCGGCGATCCGGAAAACCCGGTGATGCTGATCGATGAAAGCTACAACGCGTCCCCGGTGGCGATGAAGGCGGCGTTTAAGGTTCTGGCCCTGATTGATCCGGGCCGGGGCGGGCGGCGGATTGCCGTGCTGGGGGATATGTATGAGCTTGGCAAACAGGCGCCGCAGCTTCATGCAGACCTCGCCCTGCCGCTCGAAGCGGCGGACGTCCAGCTTGTATATACTTGTGGTCCTCTGATGAAAAACCTGTATGATGCCCTGCCGCAGGACCGGCGCGGCGCGCATAGCGATGACAGTGTCGAGCTGGCCAAAATCGTCCCGGACGTTCTGACCCCCGGTGATGTCGTAATGGTCAAAGGCTCGCGCGGCGGCGGCGAAAAACCGCGCATGCAGATCATTGTCGAAGCACTGCGCGCATTGCCGGGCCGTAAAAGCGGCAAGGCTGTAAACAAGGAAGAAGTAGATGCTCTATAATCTTCTGACGCCACTGGCGGAAGACTTTATATTTTTCAACCTGTTCCGTTACCTGACCTTTCGGACGGGCGGCGCGGTGATTACGGCGCTTATTATCTGTTTTCTGATCGGGCCGGGCATGATTCGCTGGCTTAAATCCAAGCAGGGCGAAGGCCAGCCGCTGCGCGATGTCGGCCCTGACCATTTGAGCAAAGCCGGCACCCCGACCATGGGCGGGTTAATGATCCTGATTTCTGCCGGTATTTCAGTGCTTTTATGGGCAAACCTGACAAATCCGTTCGTGTGGATTGTCGCCGGGGTGATCGCCGCTTTTGGCGCGATCGGTTTTGCCGATGATTACGCCAAGCTGACCAAGCGCTCGCACCAGGGCGTACCGGGCAAGCTGCGCTTGCTGCTAGAAGGCGGGGCGGCCTGCGCGGCTGTGCTTGCCTATATGATGTTTACTAAGGATACGCAGGTCACGGGGCTGGCGATCCCGTTCGTCAAAGATTTCCTGTTGCCGCTGGGCCTGTTTTTTGTGCCGTTCGCCGTGCTGGTGATTGTCGGCGCATCCAACGCCGTTAACCTGACGGACGGTCTGGACGGGCTGGCGATCGGACCGGTGATGATCGCGGCGGCCTGCTTCGGGCTGATCTGCTATCTGGCCGGGAATGCGGTTTATGCGCCGTATCTGGGGATCCACCTTGTGCCCGGTGCCGGGGAGCTTGCGATTATCTGCGGCGCGCTGATCGGTGCGGGGATGGGATTTTTGTGGTTTAACGCCCCGCCTGCCGCGGTATTCATGGGGGATACGGGCTCCTTATCGATGGGCGCGGCGCTGGGCGCGATCGCGGTGATCGTCAAACATGAACTGGTGCTGGCGATCATCGGCGGGCTGTTTGTCCTGGAAACGGTTTCGGTGATCGTACAGGTCGCCTCGTTCAAGCTGACAGGCAAGCGCGTCTTCGCGATGGCGCCGCTGCACCATCATTTTGAAAAGAAAGGCTGGTCAGAGCCGACAATTGTCATTAGATTCTGGATTATCGCAGTCATATTAGCACTGGTTGGCTTATCGACCCTGAAACTGAGATGATCGACGTAAAGAATTTTGTAAACACATTAGAAGGCAAGCCTGTCGCCGTTCTTGGCCTGGGGATATCAAACATTGCCGCAGTCCGGGCGCTCGTGAAAGCGGGCGCTTCCGTCACCGTCTGGGATGATAAGGAAGAGAATCGCGCGGCCGTCGATGCCCCGGCAAGAGACCTTGCCGAAGATGATTTATCCGCCTATGCCTGCCTTGTCCTTGCGCCCGGCATTCCGCACGATCATCCGGCGGTCCTCAAAGCAAAAGCCGCGGATATCGAGATTTTATGCGATATCGAAATCCTGCACCGCTGCGGTCATGGCCGCAAGACGATCGGCATTACCGGGACCAACGGTAAATCAACGACGACGGCGCTGATAGGCCATATCCTGAATGAAAACGGGATTAAAGCTGCTGTCGGCGGCAATATCGGTAAACCGGTGCTTGGCCTGAGCATGCCGCCCAAAGACGGTGTGATCGTCATGGAAATGTCGTCTTTTCAGTTGGAGTTATGCCCCGCATTCGCACCGGATATCGCCGTCCACTTAAACCTGACCCCCGATCATCTTGATCGTCACGGCTCAATGGAAGCCTATGCCGAAGCCAAGATGCGGATTTTCCGCGGTCCGGGCAAGGCCGTGATCGGCACCGACGATGACTGGTCGAAAAAAATATTCAAAACAGTCGAAGAATCCGGGGAGCGCGAATGTTTTCCGATCACCACCACGGGTGCGCAAAAAGACGGTGTTTATGTTGAGGAGGGGTTCATGTATGAAGCCATGTACGGCGATCCGGTCGAGATAACCGAAATGACCATGACAGCGCTCCCCGGTGTGCATAACCACCAGAACGCGGCGGCAGCCTACGCGGCGGCGCGCCTGATGGGGCTTGAGCCTGACGCGATTATCGCTGCGATGGAAAGCTTCCCCGGCCTGATGCACCGCCAATATCTGGTGCGCACCATCAACGGTGTTGCTTATGTGAATGACAGCAAGGCAACCAATGCCGCCGCCGCCGGGCGGGCGCTGGCTTCTTATAAAAACATATACTGGATCCTTGGCGGCCGTCCCAAAGATGGCGGGCTGAAAGGGCTGGAGCCTTATGTCGATCATATCCGCCACGCCTTCCTGATCGGGGAGGCGATGGATGATTTTGCGACATGGCTCGATAATCACGGGGTCTCGCATAATTTTTGCACGACGCTCGATATCGCCACCGCCGAAGCTCACCGCTTGGCACAAGGCGATCGCGGTCAGCCCGGCGGCACGGGCATGGTGCTGCTGTCCCCGGCCTGCGCATCGTTCGATCAGTTCAAAAGCTTCGAAGAACGCGGCGACCGTTTCACCGCCCTTGTGAATGATCTGAAAGAAGACGCGGCGTGAGTTTTACCTTTCGCGCGGTAAACCCTTATCTTGCCGTAACCCTTGCGGCCCTGATCTGGGGCACATCTGGCGCGTTTGTAAAATTCCTCGATCTTCCTCCTGTCACCATAGGTTTTATTCGGACGGTCATCCCTGCTTTTGCCTTATTTATCTATCTGAAGGCCAAAAAAACGCCGCTTTTTACCGGCAACATCAAACCCATGATGATCGCATCGGCATTGAATGCGCTGCGGACATATCTGGTGTTGATCGGCTTTCTTTATGCTTCGCTGGGGAACGGGATTATTATGCTTTATACATGGCCTGTCTTTGCCGCGCTTTACGGGGTGTTGTTCCTGGGGGAAAGTTTCAGCCTGCGCAAGCTGCTCCTTTTGGGCATGGCTGTGCTGGGCGTGATCGTGATTTTCATGAACCATACGCACAGCCTTGATAACCGAGAGCTGATCGGGATGAGCGCAATGCTGCTCCATGGTGTGTTTTATGCGATGACCGTAGTGATCTTTAAAAAGCAATCGGCTAATTACTCTATACCGGAAACGCTGTTTTACCAGAACCTGCTGGCGCCGTTTTTATTCCTGCCTTTTGTCCTGATGCTGGACCAGCCGTTTGAAACAATATCACAGCTCGGATGGGGCGCGGTCTATGCGTTGTGGATCGGGCTGCTGGGGTTTAGTTTATTTTTCTCCGGCCTGAGCCGCATCGAAACCTTCTCCGCTTCGCTGATTACCTATCTTGAAATTGTGGGCGCAATCTTTTTCGGCATAGTTTTCTTTGGCGAAGCGCTGACATGGCATATTATAGTAGGAGGCAGCCTGATCGTCTGTTCGACAATTCTACTGCGCAAACGCATGGAAAAACCCGCAACGCTTAAGGATACAACGTCATGACCGCGCTGTTTTCCCGTACCGACCAATCTGTCTTCGGCCGCTGGTGGTGGACCGTTGACCGCGGGATGCTGGCGGCGTTGTTCACGTTGGTTATTTTCGGGATCGTCCTTGTGACGGCGGCCAGCCCGCCGGTGGCGGAGCGGATCGGCGTTGGCGAATTTCATTTTATTAAACGGCATCTAATTCTGCTCGGCCCGGCGCTGGTGCTGATGATCGGGACGTCACTGCTCAGCCCCCGCAATGTCTGGCGCATGGCCAGTCTTATGCTGATCGGCGGTATTCTCGGACTTGTGATCGTGCTGTTCTCCGGTACGGAGATTAAAGGCGCGCAGCGCTGGATTCACTTGCCCGGCTTTTCGCTCCAGCCCAGCGAGTTCGTTAAACCGGCTTTCGCCGTCGTCGGCGCATGGTTTATCGCCAAGCAAAAAGAACATGCGAATTTCCCCGGCAGCCGCATTGCAGCCGGGCTGTTCCTGCTGATTATTACCCTGCTGCTGCTCCAGCCCGATCTTGGGATGAGCTTTGTGACAAGCTGCATTTATGGCGCATTGATTTTTCTCGCCGGGTTCCCGCTCTGGATTGTCGCGGTGATGGGGGTTCTGGGTGCGCTCGGGCTGGTGGCCAGCTACTTCGTTTTCGATCACGTCCAAAGCCGGATCGACCGGTTCCTCGACCCGTCCAGCGGTGACAGTTACCAGGTGCAAAAAGCGCTCGAAGCCTTCCAGAACGGCGGCCTTCTGGGCACCGGTCCGGGGCAGGGGACGGTGAAGCTCAGCCTGCCGGACGGCCATGCCGATTTTATCTTTGCCGTCGCGGGCGAGGAGCTGGGCATGGTGTTTATCGCGGCGCTCTTGCTGCTGTTCGGCTTTGTGCTGCTGCGCGGTTTTAACCGCATCATGGATTGCAACGATATGTTCGTGGTGCTGGCGGTGGGCGCGCTGCTGACCATGTTCGGAATGCAGGCGCTGATCCATATGGGCTCTTCAGTGCATTTGCTCCCGGCCAAGGGGATGACGCTGCCCTTCATCAGCTACGGCGGGTCGTCCTTGCTGGCGATTGCCTGGGCGATGGGGATGGTGCTGGCCTTGACAAGACGGCAGGTCAGGGCGTCTATTGCACGGGGCAGCGCCCTGCATAAAAAAGCCTATAGCGGCAGGAAGGTATAAACAGGCGATGAACAGCGACTCCAAACTGATCCTCTTAAGCGCAGGCGGCACCGGCGGGCATATGTTCCCGGCGGCGGCCCTGGCGCAGGATTTGCTGTCCCGCGGTTACCGGGTGGCGCTGGTCACGGATACGCGCGGCAAGCAGTTCACCAAAATTTTCGGCGATATCCCCGCCCATCCGATCAAAGCCGGGACTCTTGGCGCAGGCATTCTGGGCAAGGTCAAAGGCGCAGCCGCGCTCGGCGTCGGGATGTTGCAGGCGCAGCGCCTTGTCGAGCAGCTTAAGCCCTCCGTCGTCGTCGGGTTCGGCGGCTACCCGTCCGTCCCTGCCGTTTACGCGGCGCAGCGCCGGAAAATCCCGACGATTATCCACGAACAAAATGCCATCTTGGGCCGCGCCAATGTGTTCCTCGCGCCCAAAGCAGACCGGATCGCGCTGTCGATGCATCATGTCGAAGGCATGGAAGAAGCCGACGCCGTACGCGCGATTGTTACCGGCAACCCGGTGCGTGAGGAAATCGCCGCGCTCTATGCCAAACCGTTCCCGGCGCTCGAAGCCGACGGCGCGCTGAAAATCGCGGTGCTGGGCGGCTCGCTCGGTGCGCGGGTGTTTTCTGATGTGCTGCCCGCCGCGCTGGACAAATTATCCGCAGCTTACAAAGCGCGGCTGGAAGTCACCCAGCAATGCCGCGAAGAAGATATCGACACGGTCCGCAAAGCCTATGAACATGCCGGGATCAAAGCGCATCTGGCAACGTTCTTTGATGATGTCCCGGCGATCCTGTCAGGTGCGCATCTGGTGATTGCCCGCTCCGGCGCCAGCACGGTTGCCGAAGTGACCACCGCGGGCCGCCCGGCGATTTTCGTTCCCTATCCGCATCATAAAGACCAGCAGCAAAAAATGAACGCCGATGTCGTCGCCGATGCCGGCGGGGCGTGGGTCATGACCCAGGACGGCTTCACCGCCGAAGCGCTGTTGGCAAGACTGGAAACATTCCTGCAAAGCCCCGAAACCCTGTTCCGCGCCGCCGAAAACGCCCGCAGCTGCGCCCGGCCCGACGCCGCCCGCCGCCTCGGCAACCTTGTGACCGCGATTGCTTCGGGGTGGGACAAAGACGCCGCCCGGCCTTATGATCTGACACAAGGGCGGGCGGGGTAGCCGTCAGGCCGCTTGTCTGTGCCGCAAAGTTTCCGGCAGCGTGAGTAGGGAATCCCGTGATAGAGCGCCTTCTGCCAGGGCCTGCTCTAATTTCCCCATGGCCTGCGCCAGCTTCACATCGATATCGGCAAGATAATCGGTCCATGCTTCCAGCTTGCCGGTCAGTTCTTCATGACCGTCACTGATCCCGACCAGCTTAATCATCGGCAATCCAAAAGCAAGGCAGGCGCTGTAGACCGCGTAAGCTTCCATTTCTGCGGCGTCGGCTTCGAGCACATCATAAAGCGCGCTGGTCATGACGTGGCCCCCGGTGCTTACGGTTGCGGTTTCAACGCCGGGGATGCGGATATCGATCGGCAGGCGCGCGGGCAGGTCGCTAAACGGCGTATGCCCTTTTTCAAAGCCGAAGGGGCTGGCATCCATATCGCGGTAAGTCAGCGCGCTGGCCTGGTAAACCTCTTTGTGCCGGAGGTCCCTGCTGCCGCCCGAACCGATATTGGCGATCAGGTTCGGCAATGTTCCGGCGGCGCTCAGATCTTTTAGGATCGACACCATATTCATTGCCGCGTTGATCGGCCCGACACCGATGATTTCCGGGGTTATCCCCATGGCTTTCAACGCATCGCCGTATTCTGCATCCGCCGCCATGACCACTAAAATCCTTACGGGCGCCTTATTTTCATCATAAAAGGTCAGTATCTTATCCATGGTCTGGTATTTGAAGGATAGACGCCCCGTTTGGCAAGCCTATATTTTTCTTCGTTTTTTGCGGAACAGGCTGTAAAAAGAGCTCCGAATAACAAAAAGGATCGATCATGCGCACTATGCCCCTGGAAACGGGAACGCTTCATTTCGTCGGGATCGGCGGGATCGGGATGAGCGGGATTGCCGAAGTCCTGCATGATATGGGCTATAGCGTACAAGGCTCCGATCTTGCCGAAGGCCCGAATGTCGCGCGCCTGCGCGAAAAAGGGATTACGGTTTTTAAAGGCCATGATGCGGCCAATATTAACGGCGCTTCGGTGATCGTGACCTCGTCTGCGGTGCGGCGCAGCGATAACCCTGAAATAAGCGCCGCGCGCGACCAAAAACTTCCCATCGTGCGCCGGGCGGAAATGCTGGCCGAGCTGATGCGCCTCAAATGGGCGATTGCGATCGGCGGCACCCACGGCAAGACCACCACGACCTCGATGGTCGGCGCGATGCTGGAAGAAGGCGGGCAGACCAATGAAAAACTCGATCCGACCGTGATTAACGGCGGCATCGTCAACCGTTACGGCACGAATACCCGGCTTGGCAAAGGCGAATGGATGGTCGCCGAATCCGATGAATCCGACGGCACCTTTACGCGCCTTCCGGCCACGGTCGCCGTTGTGACGAATATCGACCCCGAACATATGGAGCATTACGGCAGCTTTGCCGCCGTGCGCGCCGCCTACCGCCAGTTCGTCGAAAATATCCCGTTCTACGGCTTCGCGGTGCTGTGCATCGATCACCCGGAAGTGCAGGCGCTGGTCGCGGATATGGCCGACCGCCGCATCATTACCTATGGGTTCAACCCGCAGGCCGATGTCCGCGCCGATCATCTGCGCTTCAGCGCAGAGGGCAGCACCTTCGATGTCACGTTCGCGGACGGGCAAACGATCAAAGATGTCTTCTTATCCATGCCCGGCGAGCATAACGTGCAAAACGCGCTCGCCGCGCTCGCTATCGGGCGGGAGCTGGAGATCGCGCCGCCGCTGATGCGCTCCGCGCTGCAAAGCTTTTCCGGTGTGAAACGCCGCTTCACCAAAACAGGCATCGTTGCCGGGATCACGATCATTGATGATTACGGCCATCACCCGGTCGAAATCGCCGCCGTCCTGAAAACCGCGCGGCAGGTGACGCATGATAACGGCGGTAAAGTCATCGCCGTGATGCAGCCACACCGCTATTCCCGCCTGCATGATTTGTTCGATGATTTCTGCACCGCCTTCAACGATGCCGACACGGTGATCGTCGCCGACGTCTATGCCGCAGGCGAAGCGCCGATCGAGGGTGCAGACAAAGCCGCGCTGGCCGAAGGCATTCGCAAATGCGGCCACCGTGCGGTAAAAATCCTCGAAAATGCCGAACAATTGCCGCAATTGGCTGCTGAAATAGCAAAAGAAGGCGACCTCATCGTCTGCCTCGGCGCCGGGGACATCACAAGGTGGGCCAATGCGCTACCGGGGGAATTGGGGAAAATTTACCAGTCGGCCCGGAAACAAAGCGCTTGAAATGTGTACACATTTTGTATACAATATTAGGGTGGCTATATGGAATTTGAATGGGATAAGAACAAGGAAAAACAGAATATCGCCAAACACGGTATCGAATTTTCCATGGCCAAGCGTATCTTTGATGGACCTGTGCTGACACGTATAGATAACCGTAAGAACTACGGTGAAACAAGATATGTCAGTATCGGGTTGATTGATAACATTGCTGTGCTGGCCGTAACGCATACGGATCGCAATGGAAAAACAAGACTGATATCGGCGCGGCCCGCATCCCGCAGAGAAAGGATGGCTTATTATGAGCAGATATAAAAAACCGCTAACGGTTGAAGAAATTGCAAAACTGCGCGATGAAGATATCGATTTCAGCGATATTCCCGAAACCGACGAAGCCTTCTGGGCTGATGCCGAACTGGTCATGCCCGAACCGAAAAAATCGGTGCACCTGCGCATCGACCCGGATGTGCTGGAATGGTTCCGCGCACAAGGCAAAGGACACCTGACCCGCATGAACGCCGTGCTGCGTTCTTACTACGAAGCGCATAAGAATGACGGTGTTCGTAAATAACGGGGGGCGGTGAAAAGGCAAAGTGCGTGGTTTTTTCACCACAGAGTGCTACGTGGTAATTTAGAAGGACAATACGAAATGTCATTAGACAGAAATTTTAAGGCGCTCATAGAGCAGCTTCAGCCGACATTAAATCAATTATTGGGATGCTCTCCGTTGGAGGTATCCAAAATACCGGCCACGCCGAAATTAGCCGGGGTGTACTTATTTTCTGAAAATGAAGTCCCCATTTATGTGGGAAGAACTAGAAATCTCAGAGGCCGCATTAAAAGTCATTACAACATGACCAACCCTAATATGGGTTCTTTTGCATTTTTAATGGCATGTAAAACATACGGGCGGAAAAAAGCGGCTTATAAAAAAGAAGGTAGTCGTAAGCAATTGCATGCCGATCCTGATTTTAGAAAACATTTGGAAAAGGCGAATAAGCGGATTAAAGCCATGACTGTTAGATTTGTAGAAATAAATGATCCGGTAAAGCAGCACCTCTTCGAGTTGTATGCGGCGATGGCTTTGGGTACAACAGAGTTTAATCAGTTTGATACGCACTGAGTACAGGTTCGGCAATCTTGCGTACTTTATGTGGTAAAACCAAAAACTTTACAAAATATGAATAAATTCCTATAATAACCCTATGAAACAAAACGAAAAAACAGGCGCTGGCCGCCATCCGGAATTTAAATTTGCGAGCAAAAAGAAGGATTCGAAAAATATCTTTATGAAACAATTGGTTATGATGTATAAACTTATACAGATACGTCATTGCACGGCTTGTCCGTGCAATCCACGGTCTGTATGGATTGCACGCATAAAGCGTGCAATGACGAACCTTTTGTGTCATTTCGAGCGCAAGCGAGAAATCTCCCCGTTTCCGGGAGATCCCTCCGCGCCTTGCGCGTTCGGGATGACGGGAAAAGACTTTGTGACCTCCCTAAATCCTCCGTGTTCTCTGTGGTAAAAAAATAAATGACAAACCCCGCGATCAAAATTCCCGACCTTCCCCCCGTCCGTGGCCGTATCACAGAAAATGCGCCGCTGGGCGAGGTTGGCTGGTTCCGGGCGGGCGGGACGGCGGATGTGCTGTTCAAGCCTGAAGACCGGGATGACCTGGCCGCGTTTCTGGGCGGCCTGCCTGCCGATGTGCCGCTGCATATGTTCGGGGTGCTGTCGAACTGCATCATCCGGGACGGCGGTGTGCGCGGGGTGGTGATCCGGCTGGGCAAGGAATTTGCGGCCGTTGAGCCGCACGATGACGCGACAATATCCGCCGGAGCGGCGGCGCTTGACGGAACGGTAGCGATGGCGGCGGCTAAGGCCGGAATCGCCGGGCTTGAATTTTACAGCGGTATCCCCGGCACGATCGGCGGCGCGCTGCGGATGAATGGCGGCTGCTACGGCACGGAAACCAAGGATGTGCTGGTCCGCGCCGAAGCGCTCGACCGGCAGGGGCGGGTGCATCACTTTACCTCATGTCATTTCGAAGACGCGCAGCGGCTGAGAAATCTCCCCGATGATAATCAAAACGGTCCCGGCGGCGTGAGATCCTTCGCTTGCGCTCAGGATGACAGTCTTAAAATGACTCTTTCTTACCGCCACAACGATTTGCCTAATGATTTCATCTTTATAAGTGCAATATTCAGGGGCGAAAAAGGCGAGCCGGAGACGATCAAAGAATACATGAAGGAAATCAAGGAACGCCGTAACGACAGCCAGCCGATCCGCGAACGCACAGGCGGCTCGACCTTCGCCAATCCGGCGGCAGAAGAGATTGCCAAAGCGGGCCTGCCCGAAGGCACGAAAGTCTGGCAATTAATTGACATGGCGGACTGCCGTGGATTAAAGATCGGCGGGGCGCAGATGAGCGAAAAACACTGCAACTTTATGATTAACATCGGCGGGGCCACCGGGGCCGATCTCGAAAATCTGGGGGAGGAAGTGCGCCGCCGTGTTGCCGACAAGTTCGGAATCACGCTACGCTGGGAAATAAAGCGAATTGGGGAACACGTTTAACATGAGCAAAAAAGTCGCATTACTGGTTGGGGGCTGGTCCGCGGAGCGGCAGGTTTCGCTGACTAAAGGTAAAGAAGTTGAAAAAGCGCTGCGCGCGGGCGGGTACGATGTCGAGGTAATCGATGTCAAAAAAGACCTGACCTATCTTGAACAAATGCTCACGCCAAAGCCGGATGTGATCTTCAATAACCTGCACGGCAAAGGCGGGGAAGACGGCACGATCCAGGCGGTGCTGGAGATGCTCGAAATTCCTTATACCCATTCCGGCGTGACCGCCTCGGCGATCGGCATGGATAAGCCGCGTTGTAAAACAATGGCGCGGGCGCTGGGTGTGCGTGTGGCTGACGATATGGTTGTCAGCATGGATGAAGTCTTGTCCGGTCACGTCATGGCTCCGCCTTACGTAGTCAAGCCGCCTTGCGAAGGATCCAGCGTTGGTGTTCGCCTTATCATGGAAAACGAAAACCAGCCGCCTTTGGACGCCGCAAGCTGGGCGTTCGGCGAAGAAGTGATGGTCGAGCAATATATTCCCGGCCGCGAATTAACCGTTGCCGTTCTGGATGGCAAAGCGCAGGCCGTCACTGAAATTATCTCTCATACCCGCTTCTTTGATTATGAAGCGAAATACCACGATACCCGTACCGAACTTGTCCTCCCGGCGCAAATCCTGATCGAGGTTTATAAGACCGCGCTGGATTTCGCGGAGCGCGTGTATAATGGCATTGGTTGCGCCGGTCTTGCGCGCTGCGATTTCCGTTATGATGACAGCAAGCCGGGTACCGAAGGTCTGTATTTCCTTGAAATTAACACCCAGCCCGGTTTGACTGCCGAATCCATCGGCCCTTCCCAGGTCATCCATAACGGGATGTCATTTGTCGAACTTTGTTCTCACCTTGTTGAAACTGCAAAATGTCACGGCCTAGACTCCTCTCAAGAGGAACAACACAATCAAGCGTTCGGAAAAGACGCGCCCGGAACCAGCAAACAGAGCGCTTAATTGCGCTTGCCCGCCGTTTCGGCTTTATTTTCGGCGGCGCCGTTCTGGCGCTGTGGCTTGGTGCGTGGATTTTCCTAAGCGGCGCGGCGGAGCGCTCCGGTATCTGGGCGCGGCAGCAGGTTTATGAACTGGCGGGCCATGCGGGCTTCGCGGTGCAGGATATCCTGGTCGAAGGCCGGATCCACAGCGATCCGGATGTATTGCGGGCGATCATCAATATCGAGCGCGGCGATCCGATCTTCGCGTTCGATCCCGATGATGCCAAGGATCTGATCGAGCGTATCGCATGGGTCAAGGAAGCGCATGTCGAACGCCGCCTGCCGGACACAATCTATATTGGATTGATCGAGCGCGAGCCGATGGCGCTATGGCAAAACAAGGGCAAGGTGCGCGTGGTCGATTCCGAAGGAGTCACCCTGACCGATCACAAATTTGACGGCCTGACAGAGCTGATTATTCTCGTCGGCGAAAATGCCCCGGATCACGCGCATGAGATGCTGACCCTGCTGGCGGCAGAGCCGGTCATCCGGGAACAGGTGGAAGCCGCAACCTATGTCGGGGACCGCCGCTGGGATTTGAAATTAAAGAACGAAATGATCGTCAAGCTCCCCGAAGACGATATGGGGCTGGCGCTACGGCAACTCGCGCAGGCGGCAGAGGACGATCACTTGTTGGAAAAAGACCTGACCGTCATCGACCTGCGCCAGCAAGGCCGCATGACCGTGCGCACAAGGCCGGGCGCGGTGGAAGAATATAAGGCAGGCTTAAAAGGCGATAATATTTGAGTATAATAGGTTCCGGATAAGAAAACGATGAAACACAAACCCAAAGCAAAAGGATCGATTATCGCGGCGCTGGATGTTGGTTCCAGCAAGATCGCCTGCTTCATTGCCCGCATCGTTGATGATGAAGGCAATTTCGAAGTGCTTGGCGTGGGGCATCAGGCATCCCAGGGCGTTAAGGCCGGCAGCGTGATTGATCTCGATGCCGCCGAAAGCGCGATCCGCCAGACCGTCCATGCCGCTGAAAATATGGCCGCGGATAAGATCAAAGGCTTTCCGCTCCGCGAAGTGATCGTCAATGTGCCGGGTGTGCACACCAAATCGCATAATTTTACCATCGATGTTGAAATCTCCGGGCAGGATGTCACCGATAACGATGTCCGCCGCGCACTTGCAAAAGCGCAGGGCCATGCCGTAAGCGCCGAGAGCGAGCTGATCCACACCATCCCGATCACTTATACAATCGACGGTAATAACGGTATCCGTGAACCGCGCGGCATGTTCGGGCATAAGCTCGAAGTCGATGTGCATCTGGTCACCGGCGAGATCAGCGCGCTGCGCAACATAGCGACCTGTATCGAGCGCAGCCACCTCGATATTGCCGCCCTGTGCGAATCCGGATATGCCGCCGGTCTTGCCAGCCTTGTCGAAGACGAAATGGATCTGGGCTGCACCGTGATCGATATGGGCGGCGGCGTGACCTCGATCGCGGTCTTTTATAATGGCGGCATGATCTATAGCGATTCAATCCCGGTCGGCGGGCGGCATGTGACCAGCGATATCGCCCGTGGCCTGACAACCTCGATCAGTGATGCCGAACGGCTGAAGGTTTTATACGGCAGCGCGGTTGCCAGCAGTACCGATGAAAACGAATTGATCGACGTGCCGCAGATCGGCGAAGATAACCAGACTGTGCCGAATCATGCGCCGCGCTCCCTGCTGGTAGGCATCATCCAGCCGCGTCTGGAAGAAATTCTCGAACTGGTCCGCGCCAAGCTGAACGATAGCGGCGTCGGCCCTGCCGCCGGGCGCCGTGTCATCCTGACCGGCGGTGCCAGCCAGATGCCGGGACTGCGCGAGCTGGGGCAGCAGGTTCTCGATAAACAGGTGCGACTTGGCCGTCCGATCCGTATTGATGGCCTGGCGGATGCCGTTAACGGCCCGGCCTTCGCCACCACGGCGGGACTGCTGACATATATTGCCGAGCGCAGCGATGAAATGCCCGCCGAAATCATGGCGATGGTCGAACCGGGCAACCTGTTCGAACGGGTTAAATTCTGGTTACGGGAAAACTGGTAAAATAAATTAAGTCGCAATTTCCCCACCGCTTATGCACATCTTCATCCCCAGCCCTGAGCTTGCCTTTATGCTCAAATAACTTAATTAAATGTGTATAAGCCCGACTTATCCACAGTTTCGTGCTTTCGGGGGCTTCACGAATCCGGGTCAGTTTGGCACAATCGAAAATGTGAGTCGGTAGAGTCACTTAGTTAAATACTTTGAAGTAACGCGCCATAGTAAAGGAGAGTAAAAAGACCCCGCATTTCTGTTTTCTTTGCAGAAATCACAAATACACCTCTTTTCTAACAACAATAAAATAAATAGAATCAAAGTATCTCGCCTTACGGAGGATCCCACCAATGATCAACGTCAGAATGCAGCACAAGGAAGTAAAGAAGTTGTCACCTAAAATCACAGTCGTCGGTGTCGGCGGCGCAGGCGGAAACGCTGTTAACAATATGATTAGTTCCGGCCTTCAGGGATGTGAGTTCGTCGTGTGCAATACCGACGCGCAGGCCCTGGAAGGATCGATGAGCGAATGCACAGTCCAGCTCGGCGCGACAGTGACGGGCGGTCTCGGTGCCGGGGCGAAGCCTGAAATCGGGCGCGCTGCAGCCGAAGAGACGCTGGATGAAATCGCGCAATATCTCGAAGGCTCGAATATGGCCTTTATCACGGCCGGGATGGGCGGCGGTACCGGTACCGGTGCAGCGCCCGTGATCGCAAAAGCCTGCCGGGAGCTTGGGGTTTTGACGGTTGGTGTTGTGACCAAGCCGTTCCACTTCGAAGGCTCGCACCGGATGCGTCAGGCCGAAGAGGGTATCGAACAGATGCAGCAATATGTCGATACGCTGATCGTGATCCCGAACCAGAACCTGTTCCGGGTTGCGAATGAGAAAACGACATTTGCCGAAGCGTTTAAAATGGCCGACTCGGTTCTGCAGTCGGGTGTGCGCGGTGTAACCGATCTGATGGTGATGCCGGGCCTGATTAACCTTGATTTCGCCGATATCCGTTCCGCGATGCTGGAAATGGGTAAAGCGATGATGGGGACCGGTGATGCCGAAGGCGAGCGCCGGGCGATCGAGGCGGCTGAGGCGGCGATCAATAACCCGCTTCTGGACGATGTGTCGATGAAAGGCGCGCGCGGGGTCATTATTAATGTGACCGGCGGTATGGACATGACCCTCTTCGAGGTTGATGAAGCCTGTAACCGTATCCGCGATGAAGTCGATCCGAACGCGAATATTATCTTTGGCTCGACCTTTGATGAGAAGCTTGACGGCATCATGCGTGTGTCTGTTGTGGCAACCGGGATCGAAGCGGAAGCTATGCAGAAAACAAAGCCGCTGGGCGGTGGGTTGCGGATTAACGCAATTACCGGTCAGGAACGCAAGGTTGAAAGAGCTACGCCGAATACCGAAGCGTCAGCCCCGGCAGACGTGAAGGCTGAGGCTCCTGTAGCCCCGGCAAAAGCCGAGCCTGTAACGGCAGCACCGGTCAGTTCGGCGCAGGCAAATATTCCTTCCCGTGGCCCTGTGACGGCATCGGCGATGAGCTATGCTGCTGCGATTGCGGCGACCAAGAAAATCGAGGAGCCTGAGAGTGAACTGTTTGAGCAGCAGGTTCTGGAAGCCGGGCATGTTGACGTTGCCCCGGTCCAGGTCGCTGCCGCTTCTATGGCACAGCAGCAGGTTGTCTCTGAGCCGGTGTCCCAGCCTACGACTGCCGCAGGGGGGGCGCTGCGTGGCACAATCTATAACGATGCTTTTATCCCGCCGAAACCGGCTGAACCTGAAACGGCCAGAAGTGATAGCGGTTTTGGACCTGATCTTGGTGCAAGCCAGGCCGCACCAGCGGCGCTTGCCGCAACGCCGCGCCCTGCCGAACAGCCTGCTCCGGCATCTGCTGGGATGG
The DNA here is from genome assembly GCA_020638155.1 of Rhodospirillales bacterium. GTDB lineage: Bacteria > Pseudomonadota > Alphaproteobacteria > Micavibrionales > Micavibrionaceae > UM-FILTER-47-13. The sequence goes on along the minus strand of JACKJB010000003.1, from coordinate 250,632 downwards.
GGCTGACCCTGCGTCCGCCCGTTCCCGGCGGCAGTGCCCCGAAAAAGAAAACGCCGTCCTTGTTTGAACGCTTCACCAGCCCGCTGCGTCCGCACGGTCATAAAGAAGACGAACAACAAGGCGAAACAGGCAGCGCATCGTCCTCTACGGGAGGCAGCACCGGTGGCCCAAGCCTCCGTGCCCCGCAGCGCGAGATGCCGCGTGATGTCCAGCAGGGCAGCCTGAACATCGATGCCCCGCAAGCAGCCGAGGCATCCGAAGACGAACTTGATATACCGGCTTTCCTCCGTCGCCAAGCCAACTAGCCGTCTAACGGAACGGCTAATCTCCTCCAGCGGGGTCTTCGGACCCCGTTTTTTTCTTGCCATCAAAATGAGTGTTATGTATAAGGTCGGCGTATCCACAAACCTTTGGAGGGTACAATGACCGGATCACATATCACGAACGTTAAACCAACGGCAATATTCAATCTCAACGCGCTGTTGCTCGCTGTTCAGGCGGATAAAGCAATTTACGAAGAGCAAGTGAACAAGGCACCAGCCTGGGCGAAATCTTCTCAGCCGTCCGCCATGTTTAATGCGCTGAACGGTATCGAAAAAACCTTGACCGAATGGCAGGCCAGCGGTGTAACACAGGTCACTTCCGATGCCCCTTTTTCAGACGGCAATATCACGGGTGATGTAAACGATACGATTGTGATGCAGTTCAAAGACAAACGCGTCAAACCGGTTTTGCCGACCAACGGTTAAGGTTGTTTTTGTAAGGCACTGAAAACGCTTTGTTATTCCATTGTAACAAAGCGCAACAAAGCGTGATTTGTTTTGTAAAATGCGGTTCCTATATAGTAGGGTTAAGAATTCATTAACCATTCATTAACCATTGAAGGGGAGCGGCAATAATGCCGCAGGCGGGAACCGCAAAAAATGCAGCAGCAGACACTTGCAAAAGCAATCGACGTTAACGGTATCGGTCTCCATTCGGGGGCGCAGGTTCGTTTGTCCCTGAAACCGGCACCGGCCGGGCATGGCATCGTGTTTGTGCGCACGGATGTGACGGACCGCGATAATGTGATCCCGGCATTGTGGAACAAGGTCGTTGATACCCGCCTGTGCACGGTGATCGCCAACGAAGACGGCGTGAGCGTCGGCACGATCGAGCATCTGATGGCGGCCCTGCGTGGCTGCGGGATTGATAATTTGCGTATCGAACTTGACGGTCCGGAAGTTCCGGTCATGGACGGCAGCGCCGCCCCGTTTGTTGAGAAAATCGATGAAGCAGGGATCCGGATGCAGGGCAAAGCGCGCCGCGTCATTAAAATTCTCAAAGAGATTACGCTGGAACAGGACGGTAAAACGGTCCGTCTGCGTCCGGCGATCGGCAGCTCCTTTGGCGGCCGGATTGATTTTGACCACCCGTCCATTGGCCGTCAGGATTACACGATCCAGCTCCTGAACGGGAATTTCCGCCATGATCTCGCCGATGCCCGGACTTTTGGTTTCGCTCATGAGGTCGAAGCCCTGCGCCGTAACGGCCTGGCGCTCGGCGGCTCGCTTGATAACGCCATCGTCCTCGATCAGGATAAAGTCCTGAATGATGAAGGCTTGCGCTATTACGATGAATTCATCCGCCATAAACTGCTCGACGCGATTGGCGATTTGTACCTGGCGGGTATGCCGATCCTCGGCGCTTACGAAGCCGACAAGCCCGGCCATGCGATGAATAACGCTATCCTGCACCAGCTCTTCGCTCAGCCGGATTGCTGGGTTATGGTTGACCTGGAACTGGACGATCGCGCCGGTATGCCCTTCGGCAAGGGACTAGAGTCCGCCGCCGCGATCAGCGCGTAAATATATTAGCTTTAATTATTGCACTTTGTTCCCTGCGTTTGGTATGGTCCGCGCGAGGGATGTATATATGAAAAAAGATCAGCCTGATGAGACTATTTTTAACGCAATCCGCAAGGCCTATGCGCAGGTGGCGGATAAAGCCAGCCATGTCAAGATCAGGATGGATCTGATCGAAGCTTATGCAAACAGTTTGCCTGATGCGCTGCCTGAAAATACATGGGACGAAGAAGACCATTATAAAGGAACGCTTGCTGATACGGTTAATTATGCACTCATTGTCGATGCCGTCAATTTTGGCTCCGGTTATAAACCACATTTGGTTAATGAAGGGCTGAAGCTCGAACGGGCTTCTATCTATTTCACGGTGGCGCGCCGCATAAAGGATTACTTTGTACAAAATGGACCTTTTACTGCGGAAGGGCTGGCACGAATAACGGCCGGGGATGTAAAGGAAATCTTTGGTCTTGGGGCGGACGGTGCGTATAGCAAAGAGTTTGCAGGCTTATGTGCGCAGTCCTTGCGTGACTTGGGGAACGCAGTTCAGCGAGAGGCTTCCGGAGATTTTGTGCGCTATGTCGAAGACACGGCGCCGTTGTCAGCTGACATGCTGAAGCGCTTGACAGCAATGCCGGGCTTTAATGATGTGCATAATTATAAAGGGATAGAGGCCCCTTTTTATAAGCGGGCGCAACATAACATAACGGTTCTCAACCTTATTTTTAACCGCTTCGGTAAACAGCTCTTTTCTGATATGGACCAGTTGACGATGTTTGCCGACAACGCTGTGCCCAGAACGTTATTTGCAGATGGCATTCTGGAGTATAGCGAGGCACTGCAAAATGAAATCAGACGCGGCGGGAATATCCCGTCGGGATCGGAAGAAGAGATTGAAATCCGCGCCTGTGCTGCCCATGCTGTCGAAAAGATCGCAGAAATAAAGGGGATGAAAGCATCTGATATTGATTTTATTTTATGGCATAAAAGTGTTGAGGAAAGCCGTTACAAGGCAACACCGTCTCACCGTACATTGACCTGGTTTTATTAAGGGAAATGAAGCGAATCTGGGGACGATCCGTGCTGGAATGCTTTATTCCGGGTATCAGATGGTCTATATAAAGGCTTAAGGTAGGGATTCTGATGAAAGCATTGAAATATACTGTTATGCTCCTCGCATTGGGCGGTTTTGCCCTGACAGGCTGCGCGTCCGGTGACGGAAAAGACAAAATCGAAGAGCGCCCGGTTGAAGACCTGTATAACACGGCGGCTGCGGCTCTGGATGCCGGGGATTACAAACAGGCGACCCAGATGTTTGAAGAGGTCGAGCGCCAGCATCCTTATTCCCAGTGGGCCACCCGCGCCGAGCTTCTGGCCGCATATTCCTCTTATAAAGATACGCGCTATGACGAAGCGATCCTTGCGTTGGACCGGTTTATTGAGCTGCATCCGGGGAACAAGGATATTGATTACGCGCTCTACCTGAAAGCGCTCTGCTTTTACGAACAGATCTCCGATGTCGCCCGCGATCAGGCGATGACCGAAGAAGCGCTGGACGCGTTCAACGTGCTGATCCGCCGCTTCCCCGACAGCCAGTATTCGCGGTCCGCGACCTTTAAGCGTGACTTGACGCTCGACCACCTTGCCGGGAAAGAAATGGAAATTGGCCGCTACTACCTGAACCGCGGCCAGGTCAATGCTTCAATCAACCGTTTTCGTACCGTCATTGCGGATTACCAGACGACAACCCACGTGCCCGAAGCCCTGCACAGGCTGGTCGAAGCCTATCTGACCCTTGGCCTGCGCGGCGAAGCAACACGGGTTGCTGCCGTGCTGGGGCATAACTATCCGGGCAGCAAATGGTATGAAGACACCTATAAACTGCTGGATGCCGAACAGCGCCAGCAGCTTCTGGACGACAGGGACTGGCTCGATAAAACCGTCGAGTCGCTATTCAAACCGGACTAAACGCTGATGACCTCACCCCTTGATATAAAAGGGAAGTCCCGCCGGGATGCGATCACGCTTCTGGCCGGATGGCTGCTGCTTGTACTGCTGATGGCCGGGATATGGTCTGTGCCGCCTGCTACAGAAAAACTCCCTGATACGGACGATTATATGCGCATGGTCCGCGTTTTCGCGATCATCGACGGAGAGCATTTACCATCCTATGCCGTGCCGGGCCTGGGCATCGATGAAAAAGGCGAAGTCGGATGGTCGCGCCTGACTGACTGGCCGCTGGCATTAATGCAGGGGACGCTGGAAAAATTCATGCCGCGGGAAACCGCCGCCCTGTATACCGGGACGATCATGCCCGCACTGGCGCTTCTGCTGTTCCTGCCGCTGGCATTGTGGTGCGCGACACCGTTATTGCCGGATCGCCGGGCGGCTTTACCTGTTGTGATTGCGATGTTCTTTCTCTGGGTGCTGCTGCGCCAGTTCATGCCGGGCCGGGTCGATCATCATATGTGGCAGGCCTCTTTATCGGTGATCGCTTACGGATCGTTGTTTCGTTTATGGTTTACCCCGGAGCGCCTGCGTTATGCCGTGATCGCCGGAGCCGCGTTCGCCACGGGGCTGGCGATCGGCGCGGATATTATGCCGGGTTTCGTTCTGGGCACGGCGCTGCTCGGCTTTTTCTGGTGGATCAAAGGGGATGTATACCAGCGTCCCGGACTGCTGTACGGTTTAGCTCTGTTTGCCGCGACGGCAGCCTATCATATCGTTTTGCACGATCCCGGCCGTTTCATCACGGCATCCTGCGATGCCCTGTCAATGGGCTGGGTCGGCATGACGGCGGCCGTGATGTTGTTTTGGGGCGGGGTTTCCATCATTCCGGACGGCCTGAAGCAGGGGATTGTCAAACGCCTGCTTTGCGGTATTGGGGTATTCCTGCCGTTGATGGCGGCGCTTTATCTGCTGTTCCCGTTCTGCTTCGGTGATATTTACCAGATCCGCTACCCGGTGCTGAACGATCTCTGGCTGCACCGCATTGCCGAAGTCCTGCCGCTGAATCGCTACGCGCAGCTTTACCCGGCGGCGGCAGCCTTCTTCGTTGTCCCGCCGCTGGCCGCGCTGCTGGCCTGTCTGTGGGCAATCAAACGCGAACCGGAAAATCGTATCCTTTGGGCCGGGCTTGCTTTGGTGTTGGGCGGCGCGCTTGCCGCGACGTTCTACCATGTCCGCACCGTCGATTTCGCGCAGACCATCGCCGTAGCGCCGCTGGCGTGGTTGTTGATCCATGGTAAGGATTACGCATCGGCCAGGCTATCGGCGCTGAGCGCCAGGCAAAGACTGACCGGGGCCGGGATCTTTTTCGCTCTGGCACTGATCGGTTTCGTCCTGGCCTTACCCGGCAGGGACGATCGTGCGGTAGAACCCGAAGAGCCCGTGACGGCAGGCTGTGATTTACAGCAGGCTTCTGAGTCGCTTAATGCCTTACCGCCGGGACAGATCGTGGCCGGGCCGTTATATGCCGGATCGGAACTGCTGTACCGGACGCATCACAATATCCTTGTGGCCTCTGTTCACCGCAACCAGGACAGTATGATGGTAGTTTATCATATCTTTACCGCCGCAAATGCGGATGCCGCCCGCGAAGCGGTCGAGCAAAGCGGCGCCACGGTCTTAATATTATGCGATACGCCGGATAATTTTTGGGTGGAGTATATGGACGGCAAGCCGTCTTTCGCCGAAGAGCTGTTATCCAGCGATGTGCCGGACTGGCTGGAGCCGCTCGGCAGTGCCGAAGACAATGGCGGTTACCTGATTTTCCGGCGGACGGAGTAGGCGGGACATATGAGTAAGGACCGCTTGTTTTCACCGTCTACGTTCATCCTGCTCTGCGGCGGCTGGGTCGTCATCATGGCGGTCATGGCATCGCTCTGGTCTTTGCCGGTCCTCAGCGGCGGATTTTATGATCCCGATGATTACATGCGCATGGTGCGGGTGTTCTCGTTGCTCGATGGCCATGACGACCCGTCTTATGCCGCGCCGGGTCTTGGTGTCGGTGCGGCGGCGGAACTGGGCTGGTCGCGGATTATTGATATGCCGCTGGTCCTGGTGCAGGGCCTGTTTGAAAAATCGATGGCACGGATACCCGCCGCGATGATGACGGCTACCGTGATGCCAGCCTTGCTCCTACTGCTATATATGTTTGCCGCCCATGCTGCCGCCCGTCCATTGACCGGCGGGCGTTCGGCCTTTTTTACCGTGCTGGGCGTCCTCTTGTTGTGGGGCGCGCTGCGCCAGTTCATGCCGGGCCGGGTCGATCACCATATGGTGCAGATCCTGCTGGGGAGCATCGCTTTTGGCGGGATCCTGAATCTCTGGGCGGCGCCGCACCGTATGCGCTATGCCGTTACGGCCGGGATTGCCATGGCGACCGGGCTGGCGATCGGGGCGGACAGCCTGCCGTGGCTGACGATGAACACGGCGCTGCTGGGCTGGTTCTGGCTGGCCCGCGGGCAGGCGTTTGAAAAAGCGGGGCTGATTTTTGGTGTGAGTACGGCAGGGATGGCGATGCTCTGGCTCGTGCTGCTCCATGATGCCGGACGATTGATGATGCCGTCCTGTGATTCTCTGTCGATCGTCTGGGCGCTGCTGGCGACGGTGATGGCGCTCTTTTGGCTTGTGCTTTACGTCCTGCCGCAGGGCTTCAAAAGCAGCTGGCGCAAACGGCTGGGTGCGGGCGTTCTGACAGCCGTACCGTTGCTGGCCGCGCTGTATGTCTTGTTCCCGCAATGCTTCCATGACCCCTATATGATTACCGACCCGCAGGTCCGCACATTGTGGCTGAGCATCGTCAAGGAAGCGCAGCCTTTGCCGGCGCTCTATCAGGACAGTACAGCGACCGCCCTGATTTTCGCCGTGCCGGTCGTGATTGTCTTGGCTGCGGTGATTGCAAAATCTATGCGGCGGAGTGATGATCGCGCATTATGGATCGGGCTTTCCGGCGCCGTCTTTTTCGCGCTGCTGCTGACATTTTACCAGGTGCGCACGGTCGATTTTGCGCACGGCCTGATCGCCGCGCCGATGATCTGGCTGCTCGCACAGGGCAAGGATATCGCCGGGACACAGATCGCGCGCCTCAACCTCAGCCGCGGGCAGCGCCTTGCCGCTTCAGGAAGCTTCTTTATCCTGATGCTGGTGTTTTTCGGCTATGCCTTAAGCCAGCGTGATCCCGAAGCGGCACAAAAAACATTACAGCCTGCCGCGTCATGTAACCTGCGCACTGCCGCTGCCGTGCTCGGGACGTTACCCGCGCCACAAACGATCGCCGCGCACATTGATGAAGGGGCGGAGCTGCTGTTCCGCACCGACCATCATGTGCTGGCTGCGCCGTATCACCGTAACCAGCAAGGCATTCTCGCCGTCTATGAAATCTTCTCCGCACCCGGTCCGCAGCAAGCCCTCGCGGCGATGGATCAATATGGCGCGGATATCCTTGTGCTGTGCCGTGAAGATGGACGCTTCTGGGGCGGCTTCGCGCAGCAGCTTCTGAACGGGGATATTCCCAAAGGACTTTCCCCTGTTGATACAATTGAAAAAAGCGGCGGGTATTTGATCCTGAACCGTGTAAAATAACGGGCATGACAGGCGCAGAACAATTTGAATATACCGGGAAAGAAGAGCTGGATCAGGCTAAATACCTGCCCGGTTATAACCGGAACATCGCAAACCAGCTGATGAAAATGATGAAGCCGGGGCAGGCGCTGATGGATTTCGGCGCCGGGATCGGCACGATTTCAGAACTGGTCCGCGAACAGGCGCAGCCGGAAAGCATCACCTGCCTTGAGATCGATGCCGGGAATAAGGATATGCTCGAAGGCAAGGGCTTTACCGTGATTACCGATATTGCGCAATGCCCGGACGCCAGCATTGATGTCGTCTATTCTTCAAATGTACTCGAACATATCGAAGACGATGTCGCCGCGCTTAAAGAGATCTATGCCAGGCTCAAGCCCGGCGGCTACGCGTCTTTCTGGGTTCCGGCATGGAAAATTCTCTGGACGAAGATGGATGACCGCGTCGGCCATTTCCGCCGCTACCGCCGCCCGATGATGGTGCAGGCTTTTCAGGCGGCCGGGTTCACGATTGACCGCTGCTATTACCAGGACTGCCTCGGTTTCCCCGTAACCGTCCTGTTTAAGCTGATCGGCGATAAAGATGCCAAGGTCACCGAAGGCAACTTGAAGCTCTATGATAATGTGATCTTCCCGGTTTCCCACGTGCTTGACACGGTCTGCGCCCCGTTCATCGGCAAGAACCTGGTCATGCATGCGCGCAAGCCGCTTTAATCGTCCCGGAAAATCCAGCGGGCGGCGAAGAAGTTAAACACCATCCCCAGCACAGCCCCGATCGCCAGCGGCAACAGCGGGTATTGCGCCATGAAGGGCGAGAACAGCACTCCCGCGCTATAGCTGCCGAAATTAATCGCAAGCCCGACCGCATTGGCGGCGATATAGGACGGGAAAGATTCCCGGAAGCTGATATGCTGCTTGCGGAACGTAAAACCCCGGTTCAGATACCACGTCACCAGTACGGCGATCAGGAATGAGGGAACGCGCGCCACAATCACACCCCAGCCCATCAGGTGGATGCCAAGCTGTAAAAGTCCGCCGTCGGTACAAAAACCGATCCCGCCGACCAGGCAGTAACGCATGAATCTTTTAAAACCGGTATCGCTCATTCTTTACTGGTCGCTGTGGCGATGTAACGTAAACGCTTCTGCTCGATCCGGCCCCGGCTGAGACTGTCGAGAATAATCCCGCACAGGAAGGACAGTACGCCGATCATCATGATTGACGCGCTTAAGATCGCGGTCGGCAGGCGTGGCACAAGGCCGGTCTCGAAAAACTCGATAATCACCGGTAATCCCAGCCCGAACGATAAGATCGCCATCAAAAGCGCAATCGCGGTAAAGAAAATAAACGGCCTGATTTCCTTGAACAGCAGCATGATAAAGCTCAGGATCAGGATCCCGTCTTTATAGGTGCTAAGCTTGCTGGCCGTTCCCTCGGCGCGCTCGAAATATTTGGTATCGATCTCCGCGCAGGGCAGGGTCAGGCTCAGCGCGTGAATGGTGATCTCGGTTTCAATCTGGAATCCTGTCGAGAGCGCCGGGAATGATTTAACGAACCGCCGCGAAAACACGCGGTAGCCGGAGAGCATATCCCTAAAGCCGTGCCCGAAAATCGTGCGCACCGTCGTGGTCAGCAGCCAGTTACCGAACTCATGACCTTTGCGGTAGGTTTCCTGCCCTTCGACGGATTGGCGCGCGCCGACAACCATGTCGAGATTCTCGCTGCGCAGTTTTTCAACCAGCTCCGGTGCGACTTCCGCATCATATGTGCCGTCCCCGTCTGCCATGACATAGATGTCGGCTTCGACATCGGCGAACATGCGGCGGATCACATGGCCCTTGCCCTGCCGCGTTTCGCTGCGGACGATCGCCCCGGCGCGCCGCGCTTCTTCGGTCGTGTTATCGGTGGAGTTGTTATCGTAAACATACACCGTCGCACCGGGCAGGGCTTTCTGGAAAGACCGCACAACCTCGTAAATCGCGGGCCCTTCGTTATGGCAAGGCAGTAAAACGGCAATCGTCATGGAAATGTATCCCGGTCTGGAATTCAAACAAGCCTGTTTACGGTATCATTTTTACTCTGGAAGACAAAGCCCTGACCGCGCTATAGTTGAAATGTTCACGAAGGATTTTGGGGAAATTCGACAAACATGCTTGCCGCTCTTGCCATAAAAAACGTGGTGTTGATTGACCAGCTAACCATTGAATTCCAGCCGGGCTTTTGCGCCCTGACCGGGGAAACCGGGGCCGGGAAGTCGATCCTGCTTGATTCGCTGGGGCTGGCATTGGGGGCGCGCTCTGAAACCGGACTGGTCCGCCGGGGACAAGACCAGGCGCAGGTCAGCGCCGAGTTTCATCTGGAGACAGAACACCCGGTCCACGCTTTTCTGGGCGGGCAGGGGCTGGAAAGCGATAATACCCTGATCCTGCGCCGGATCGTCAAGGCCGACGGCGGCAGCCGCGCTTTCATCAACGACCAGCCCGTCAGTATCGGCTTACTAAAGCAGGCGGGGGATATGCTGGTTGAAATCCACGGCCAGTTCGACACGCAGGGGCTGTTAGACCCGAAAACCCATAAAGATATGCTCGATGATTACGCCGGGATCGACCGCGCCGCGCTCTCCGCCGCATGGGAGACATGGCAGACGGCAAAGCAAAAGCTGCAAACCGCGCAGGACGATATGGACAAGGCCCGCGCCGAAGAAAACTATTTGCGCCAGGCGGTCGAAGATCTCGACGCGCTCGCCCCGCAGCCGGGCGAAGAGCAGACATTGGCGCATTTGCGCGAGCGCCTGATGAAACGCGACCAGATCATGGAAGGGCTGAATGGTGCCTACGAAACCTTATCCGAAGCCGACAATATGATCGGTTCCGCCAGCCGGATGCTGGAGCGTGCCGGGGATGACGGGCAGGCCATGATTGACGGCGCCGACCGCGCGTCCGCCGAAATCCGCGAGGTCATCAGCCTGATCCAGGGGCTGTCCGCCGATCTCGATGAAAATGACTATAGCTTAAGTGAAATTGACGACCGGCTTTACGCCCTGCGCGGGCAGGCCCGCAAACACCAGTGTGATGTCGATGACCTGCCGGCGGTCCGAGAAACACTCGCGCAGCAGCTCAACCTGATCGACGCGCAGGACGGCGCGCTGGCCGGGCTGATGAAACAGGTTGACCAAAGCCGCGCCGCTTATCTGGACGCCGCGCGCAAAACCCATGAACAGCGCACGAAAACAGCCGCGAAGCTCGATAAACTGGTCGCCGCCGAATTGCCGCCGCTCAAACTTGATAAAGCGCGTTTCGTGACGCAGGTCGAACAGCTTGAAGAAGACTCTGCCTGGGGGCCGGGCGGCTTTGATCGCGTACGGTTCCTGGTCGCAACCAACCCCGGCAGTGCGCCCGGCCCGCTGAACAAGATCGCTTCGGGCGGGGAAATGTCGCGCTTCATGCTTGCGCTTAAAGTCGTTATGGCGGCCACGGGAATGGCGGGCAGCATGATTTTTGATGAAGTCGATAGCGGGATCGGCGGCGCGACCGCCAGCGCCGTTGGCGACCGATTGGCCCGCCTGGCCCGCGATAAACAAATCCTGGTCGTGACCCACGCCCCGCAGGTTGCCGCCCGCGCCGCGCATCACCTTATTGTCCTGAAAAGCGGTAAGGAAGATGTTAAAACCACCGTTATCCCGCTGGACGAACTGCACGAGCGCCGCGAAGAAATCGCCCGCATGATCTCCGGTGCCGAAATCACCACCGAAGCCCGCGCCGCCGCGGACAAGCTGATGGAAACCGGGACGTGAGTGATGAAGCTCGGTGTTGAATGGATTGGCAAAACAGTTGATGTCCGGATCGACAGACCGCTGGGGAGCGCTCATCCGGATCATCCATCCCTGATCTACCCGGTTAATTACGGTTTTCTGCCCGATACCAAAGCTGCCGATGGGGAGGAGATCGATGCCTATGTTCTCGGGCCGGACCAGCCGCTCACACATTTTTCCGGGCAGGTTATCGCCCTCATCCGCCGTGATGATGATATCGAAGACAAGCTGGTTGTCGCGGCGGAATCAATACATAAACAGGATATTACCCGTCAGACTGAATTTCAGGAACGGTTTTTCCAAAGCCGGGTTATCACGGATCAGTCTTAATACCCCCTCTCCCTTCAGGGAGAGGGCAACGAAGCCCGGCTTTTCGTATAGAAAAGCCCAGGCTGCAGTGGGTGAGGGCCGTCATCAGAGTCTCTCGCCCAAACTTCCGCCTTCGCTAAAACTACGGCGGACAAGCCGACTAAATGCGCCTGAGGACTCATTAAGCTTGGCGACCCTTCCCCCTTGGAAGAGGGATAAAAATATTTTCCGTAAATTCTTCGTGTTCTCTGTGTGCTCTGTGGTAAAAAATAAAGCTGGGAGACAGGATAAACAGGAATGCATATCAAAGGTCTTTTTAACAGGAACCATGTTGATCGGCTGGAAACGGATAACCAGCCGCATGACGAAGCGAAGCTGATTCGGGGGCGGTATTATGGTTCCTGGCGGGTCTATGGTCCCAGTGATTCCCCGTATAATGAGCTTCTGGTTTTCTGCCCGCTTGATGAAGACGGACGTGCTGATAAGACCGGGAATGATTTCCTGGTTGAGTTCGGCCATTTCGAGATTGGGGATGCGTTCAGCCGCGGCTTCATGCATTTTGATCCCCGGCGGATCCTGTTACGGCGGCGCCTGCCGCTCGAAGATTTTCCGGTTTTTGCTACTGAAGAAGACGGCCCGCGCGGCACGGCCCGCTATCTGGGGCCGTTATCGCGAGATGTGCTGGAAACGGTGCTGGCCGCTTTTAAGCAAAAGAATGCGGATGACCTGATGCCGTTTGCGCTGGTCGAAGAAAAGCTGGCCGCACTTGATGAGAGCAAGCCGCGTGATCCCGCGCCGCCGGGCGGCTCCAAGGTTGTTTCGATCCATTCCGGCAGGAAGCCGGGTCATCACGGATAAGTCTTCATACCCCCCTCTCCCTTCAGGGAGAGGGGTAAAAAAATATCCTCCGTGAATCCTCTGTGTTCTCTGTGCGCTCTGTGGTAAAAAAACGCTACGGACATTTGCTAAAAAGGGAATATTTTCCTATAATAATCCCATGACAAACGACAGGAACACCCCCGCCCAAATCCTGAAAATGACAGGGGTGACGGATCAAAACGAACTGAGTAAAGTGAATAAAAATCAAATGGTTGGTGTCTTGAAAAAATTAAACGCGAAACGAACTGAAGGACGATCATGGCCGGTGCTTTGTTTGATATGAGTCTGGAAGATGCCCGCGACCGCCATAATAAGCTGGTGGCGGAGATTAAAAAGCACGACCGCCTGTACCATCAGGACGACGCCCCGGAAATATCCGATGCGGATTATGACGCGATGCGCCGGGATCTGGAGCAGATCGAAGCGGATTACCCTGAACTGATGACCGCCGACAGCCCGACCCAGCAGGTTGGTGCCGCGCCGTCCTCCGGTTTCAAAAAAATCAAACATGCCGTGCCGATGCTCTCGCTCTCGAACGTGTTTGACGATGAAGAATATAGCGAATTCAGGGACCGCATTTTACGATTCCTGAATGAACCCGGCGATTCCGGCCTGGAGCTTCTGGCCGAGCAGAAAATCGACGGCCTGTCCTGCTCGCTGCGCTATGAAGGCCGCAAGCTGGTGCAGGCGGCAACGCGCGGGGACGGTTATGAAGGCGAAGATATCACCGCGAACGTGATGACGATTACCGATGTGCCGCACGAGCTGCCCGCCGATGCGCCGGAAACGCTGGAAGTACGCGGCGAGATTTATATGCGCAAAGATGAGTTTGCCGCGCTCAATCAAAAGCTCGCGGCGGAAGATAAGAAAATTTTCGCCAATCCGCGCAATGCCGCCGCAGGCAGCGTTCGCCAGCTTAATGTCGAAGTAACGAAGACGCGCCCGCTGCATTTCTTCGGTTATGCGCTGGGGGAAACGGGCAGCGAGATTGCAGATACGCAAAGCGGTATCCGTGAAAAGCTTAAGGCGTGGGGCTTCCAGATCCCGGAGCCGTCCTATGTCGGGATCGGCGTTGACGGCCCGCTGCGATATTATAAAGAGATCCTGGGTAACCGCGCCGAGCTGCCTTATGACATTGACGGCATCGTTTATAAGGTTAACCGCCTCGACTGGCAGGATCGGCTGGGCTTTGTTTCCCGCGCCCCGCGCTGGGCGACCGCGCATAAATTCCCGGCGGAGCAGGCCGTCACGATCATCAATAAAATCGATATCCAGGTTGGCCGGACCGGGGTGCTGACTCCCGTGGCGCGGCTGGAACCGATTACCGTTGGCGGGGTCGTTGTCTCTAATGCGACGCTGCATAACGAAGATGAAATCAACCGCCTCGGCGTGAAGATCGGCGATCATGTCGTCATCCAGCGTGCAGGCGATGTCATCCCGCAGGTCGTCAAAGTGCTGGAAGAAAAACGCACCGGCAGGGAAGAAGCGTTTAAATTCCCGTTCCGCTGCCCCGTCTGTGACTCTCTCGCGCTGCGGGAAGAGGGGGAAGTTGCCGTACGCTGTACAGGGGGCCTAATCTGTCCCGCGCAGGCGGTAGAGCGGCTCAAGCATTTTGTTTCGCGCAATGCGTTCGATATCGAAGGGATGGGTGATAAGATTATCCAGATGTTCTGGGAAAAGGACCTGGTGCGCTCTCCGGTCGATATTTTCCGCCTTGAAGAGCGCAACAAGGGCTTGGCCCCGCCATTGCAGGAATGGGAAGGCTGGGGTGAAAAATCCGCCGAAAACCTGTTTGCTTCGATCAATGAGCGGCGCAGGATTCCGTTTAATCGCTTTATCTATGCGCTCGGCATCCGGCAGGTCGGCGAAGCAACGGCAAAAAGACTGGCCGCCCATTACCGGACATTGCAGCATTTGCGCGATGAAATGACGCAGGCGGTCGATAGCGGCGGCGGCGCTTATGAAGAACTTTTATCAATAGAAGATATCGGGCCGGGTGTCGCCGAAGAAATCCGGATGTTTTTTGCTGAAAAACATAACCAGCAGGTGCTAACAGAACTTGAACTGGAATTAGACATCGAATCTTATGACGCGCCGCAAGCCGCGGACAGCCCTGTATCTGGTAAAACGGTTGTGTTTACGGGAACGCTGGAACTGATGTCGCGCGCGGAAGCCAAGGCCCGCGCCGAAGCGCTGGGTGCCAAAACCTCCGGCTCTGTATCATCAAAAACAGATTACGTTGTCGCCGGGGCTGAAGCCGGGTCAAAGCTCAAAAAGGCGCAGGAACTTGGGGTGCTTGTTCTGAGTGAGCAGGAATGGCTGGCTTTGATTACCGGGGCAGGATAATTATTTGCCGCGCTGCTTTTTGAGTGCGGCCAGCTTGTCCAGCGCGGTTTCGATTTCCGGCGGATAATCGCGGCGTTCCACGAACTCACCGCCACCCGTATTCCGGGTCATCGCCATTTCCAGGGCGCGAACAAGGGCTTCGGCGATCTCAACGTCTTCCTGGTTCAAAGCCATTTCCAAAGCAAAAAGAATCCGGTCACTGAGGCGGATATAGCGGTTGTTTTCAAAATCGTCAGCAGATAAAGACATGGCTCTCTTTCCTTAATAAAATTCCAGATGAATTGTGCCTGTTCTTTAAAAAGGTTTCAACTTTTCCTTTAGGTTATTGCTTTTCAGCAATTCGTCAAAAGCTTCCAGAAAACGGTTACGGATGTCATCAGTTTCCATCAGGATTTCGTGTTTTGCACCGGGAATTTCCTGTATCCTGGCATTTGGCATCCTGGCAATGGCTTTGCGGGCGGCGGCGTTATCAACCAGCCTGTCTTTTCCGGCCAGCGCGAACAGGCAGGGCGTTTCGACGGTCTCCAGAAACCCCTTCTTCTGCAGCTTCAAGCAGGAGATATTGGCTTCGTGCAGCCAGCCGTAAGTGACCTGCCCAACTTGCAGGGCCGGATCGAACTGGCACCAGCTGTTGTGGACGGCTTTACGGGCCGGGTCTGAGGAATGGATATCGTTTTTCGTGGCATCCCGCATTTCCGGCCGCCACTGGCGGTCACGGATTCCGGCGTAAGACTGGTCCATGGCCTCTTTGAATGCCGCGGTGATCGGGCGGCTTAGCCACGACGGCATGGGTTTTAAAACCGATAGGCCGATCAGCGGCGCTGTAAAAGCGGCACAGGTAAACATCTCCGGATATTGCTGAAGATAACGCAGGCCGATATTCGCCCCGGTGGAATGTCCCAGCATGACAAGGGGAATTCGGCCAACATCCGGATGGACGGCTGAGTGCTTGACATATTCCATGATGAAGTAATGTAGATCATCAACATCCTGCGAAAAACCGCCGGAATGACGCTTGTGCGGGTCTTTGAGATAACGGTGAGATTTACCCTGTCCCTGCCAGTCGATCATCCAGAAGCTTAGGTTGCGCTTTAGGAGGTCATGGGCAAGCTCGAAATATTTCTCGGTAAACTCGCCCATGCCCTGCAGAACGATAACAACCGCATCGGGAATACCGCTCTCTGGGGCGACAGAACCAAAACGGATATCGCGCCCTTGCGAATTTTTAAACATGTGCCAGCGCCAGCCGGGCGGCATCAGGAAACGGTCTTCGAGATCGGGATGGGGGAGCGCGTTCGTTTTCATGCCACTATCCTAATATGGATAGTAGCCGCAGACCAGCGCTTAGTGTGCTTAAGGGCACAAATTTTTCAGAAAAGCATGAATGCGGGTCATGACCGGTTTGCGGATATGATCCTGTTCCATCAGGATTTCATGCTGTGCCGTACTAAAATGATGCAATGCGGCGTTTTGAAAACGGGGAGCAATCCTGTTCGTATGGACGTTATTGACCAGCTTGTCTTCTCCTGCCGTAAAAATCAGTATAGGCTGCGCGATATTTTCTGCAAAGCCGGGGGTTCTGGTTTTCATGATACCTTTGCAGACCTCGATGATCCATCCCAGCGTGGGTGCTCCGGCGCGCAGATCGTGATCCATGGCCGGCCAGAAATCGTGTACTTTGTTTCGTACAGGGTCGCTGGAAAAATCGCCTTCTTTTAAACGGCTTTTCTTATGGTTACGCGGCAACCATCCGCCCATGCCGGGCACATATTTTTCATAAAGTTTTGAGTTTGAAGGAAGCCGTGCATAAAAAGGCTCTTTATTTTTGACCAGTTCATTGGCAAATCCATATAAAGGATCTGTGATAATGGCTGCTTTGAAAAGCTCGGGAGCTTGTTCCAGCGCCAATGTTGCTATGAGGCCGCCGGTCGAATGGCCCAGCAGGACAATCGTTTCATGAGACGGAATGTTTTCTTCGCAGTATTGGATCAGGTCGGCAATATCATGCTCCAGCGCATGGGAGTGTTGCTTTTCCGGATCGTCCAGGTGGCGGGTGGATTTTCCTTGCCCATGGCGGTCCAGGACCGAAAAGTTGCAGGACATCTTGTTGAAATCGCGGGCCAGCTCGAAGGTCTTCTCCGCATATTCTGATAAACCTTCGATATAAAGAATATGCGCAAGCGGCGTTTCATGGCGGCTGAGCCTGCCAAAACGCAATATGGCTCCGCGGGCGCTGTTGAACTGTCCCCAAAGCCAACCCTTCGGTTTGCGAAAGCGTTTTTCCAATCCCTGTTCCATCTTTTTTACGGACTATAGCAGAGTTGAGGACAGGGAAAAGCGAATAATTAAACGAGCTTAAATGGGAACGGGGTCTTCCGGTATGAAAGGCGGTTTAATATCCTCAGCCCGGCAGGGACCACGCGGGATGCAGATGATGCGCCCCCGCAGGTTTTTCTCGATATCGTCGCCAGCCACAATCTGGTTGATAATCTCGTTATTTTCCATTTCATGCGGATTGACGGCTTTGACTTTGGACACGAACCCGGCGATTTTGTTCCACCATTCGTTAAACGGGCCGTCATCTGAGAACCACAGCCCATGACCCGCGCCTTTGATCGTGACATGCTCTGCATGCGGCATCAGGCTTGCCGCGCGCTCATGGGCGGCGTTATCGACCAGATCCTCGTGCTCGGCGCTGCCGATCAGGATTGGCGTCTTTATGGATTTCAGGAAGTCGTCCTTCATAGCCAGGTCGATCGTGTTATAAGCTTCTGCAATCCAGCCGAATGTTGGCCTGCCGATATTGGCTTCGGGGGTCAGTTCTTTAATCAGGTCGCGCAGCTTGTACCGTGTTGATGTGCGCGGGTTGAAAATATTGCTCAGCCCCTTGCCGATCCGGCTGAACAGGCCAACTGCCCATTCCGCATCCGGCACCTGGACGTCACGCAGCCCCAGGAAATTACTGGCAATATTAAAGGCCAGCTTAACCAGCGGCCGTGCCCAGCCGCCAAGGCCAACCCGGTAAATGTCGAACATCGGTGCGCTCATCACCGCGGCATCAAAGACACCGGGATACTTCTTCAGATACAGCAGGCCGATATGCCCGCCCATTGAATGAGTGCTCATAATCAGCGGCGTGTCCGGGTCATGCTCTGTTTTAACGATATTATTGACGAAAAAGTCCAGATCGCGCGTATGACGCAGCATGCCGCTGCTGCTCGGTTTCATCGGGTCTTTGGGATCGGAATGCTCGGAGAATCCATGCCCCTGCCAGTCCATACCCCAGACATCATAGCCCATATCCTGGTATTTTTTGATGGTTTCGTAATACAGGTCGATATGCTCGCCGTAACCGTGGGTCAGGACGACCGAGCCTTTGCGCTCTCCTTGCGCCGGGGCGTAGCCGTAGCGGATTTTCTGACCGATCCTGTTGTAGAAGAAAAGATCGCCTTGCCAGCCGGGCGGGGCGCTGGTTGCCTCGAATGCCTTTTTCAGATCTATGCCACTCATTCCAAACCTCCCGTAAGCATTGCTGATTATTGCGCTCACGATTATTATTTTGTTCTAATATTACCACAAAACTTTAAGAAATGGTAATCTTTATTGTCATAAAAATGTTCGCGCATTTTTTGACATAGATTTTGGGGCAGCGTATAACCGCAGCGTAAGTTGATGTGTAAGGACAGGAATAATGAGCAAACTTCTAAAAGACGTAGAATACACGGTCGGGTTAACACCATTATGCGATAAATCGTTGCCTGCCACGGCGCGCACGTCTCTCAAAAGTGTTTTTGAAACCTATAAGGATCTGGAAAGTGCGGCGATCCGTAAGGGGGTTCGCTTGATCGCCAATGTGTTTCACGAAGAAGGTTTGTTTAGTTTGCGGGCTTCTGAGAATGTCGATGAATTTACCATTCAGAGCATTTTCAGGGATGCGGCCAAACACAGTGATACAGGCTTTATTGTTGGGTATAAAAGAAATTTACGGATGGATGCGCTCCTTAGTCCGAACCCGGCAGATAAAATGCGTGAATACGCAGTTTTCGAAATTCGGCGCCCCAATCCGGATCGGTAAGGATATAGGCAACCGGGATAATATTTGAAATGTCTCAGGACGATGATGACAAAAACCTGACGTTCTTGTTTGGCAGTGTCCAGATTTTTGGAGCTGATGAAGAAGTCGTTGCCGCATTACAGGCCGAAAATGACCGGCTGGATCAGGAACGCATGGCTTATGTTCAGCATAGACTGGCATCATATGAATTGACGGATAAGCCATTAGATGAAAAACGCCAGATGTTGCGGCAGTCCCTGCAGACCCAGAGCGTTATTCCACTGTACCTGAATATGACTTTAGACACGGATATTGAATGGTTGCCCGAAAGCGATATCAATAATCTTCTGGTCGCGTTCCTGGATGCGAAGCAGGACCATGAAACCGCAGACCGGCAGCGCCGGGAAGACAGCCTGTATCCGGGTGACGACTGGGAGATAACGCCGAAGCGATAGAAGCGAACTTCCGGGTGGTATAAATGTACCCGCTGAACAGATGGGGTATCGCAAAAAAATTGACATAGTGTATTTCGTGCCCTATAACCGCCTATATACATATTAAATTCAGGTAAAAGGAGTCTGGGCATGTCTGTAAAACAGGGAACGGCAGTCGCAGCATGGGCAAGGGCAGTTGCATTGACGGCAGTTTTAGGCGCGGGGAATGTGCTGGCACATGATGAAGTGGTTGATCAAGGTGCTGCTGAACAAAAAACAGAATATTGTAGCCCGCAATCGCCCGAGATTTTGAGAGTCGTTAAACTGGACTACCGTGTCGGGCAACATAGCGATCCTGTTAATCCGTCCACGCCCCGTTCTGTATATTATCTGGGGCTGGATTGCAAAGCTTTGGTTAATTTAAGGAATACTCCTCTTGACCCTGTTTTCGATGTTAGATCTGATCTACGGGATGCTCTGATTAACCGTGGGGCGGTACAAACAGATATTATTGACGATCAAGGGAAACGGCAACCATCGTTAAGGCAGTATGATGGCCAGGGAAGGTTAAGTTCTGTCGTCCATATGCTTGACGGGAAGCCCATTAATGTAGACGAGCATATTCCTGCCATAATGGAGTTTTCTACCAAGACAGGTCAGGTTACTTCTGCGCAACGCGTTTATTATAATAATTCTGAGCCGGAATTTGTATCACTGGATAAAGGCGCATTGGAAAAGCTCAATGAGCTTCTTGGCTTGTGGGCATCATATAATATACCTCAAGTCTTAGAAGGTCAGGTCGAACAAGGTGCTACAATTCCACCAACGCGTCGCCCCATGTCGGGAACAGAGGCGTTGTTTGGCAATCCTTATCCGTCTACTCCAAAGCCTTAACGATATCCTCGGTCATCTTCTTGGCATCATCGAGCAGCATCATCGTGTTGTCGGCGTAGAAAAGCGGGTTATCGATCCCGGCATAGCCGCTGCCCAGAGATCTTTTCACAAACAAAACCGTCTGCGCATTTTCAACATCGAGCACAGGCATCCCGAAAATCGGTGATGACGGGTCGTTCTTGGCGGCGGGGTTGGTAATATCATTCGCCCCGATCACATAGACCACATCGGTTTGTGCGAAATCGCGGTTGATATCTTCCAGCTCGAACACTTCATCATACGGCACATTGGCTTCGGCCAGCAGCACGTTCATATGGCCCGGCATCCGGCCCGCGACCGGGTGAATGGCGTATTTGACGTCCACGCCTTCGCGTTTGAGAATATCGGCCATTTCGCGCAAGGCGTGCTGCGCCTGCGCCACCGCCATACCATAGCCGGGAACGATGATGACTTTGGAGGCGTTCTTCATCAGGTAGGCGGCATCTTCGGCCGCGCCGAGCTTGGCGCTGCGATCGCCCATATCGGCGGCAGGGCCTGCGGTTTCCCCGCCAAAGCCGCCAAGGATCACGTTAAAGAAGCTGCGGTTCATCCCCTTACACATGATGTAAGACAGGATCGCGCCGCTGGCCCCGACCAGCGCGCCGGTAACGATCAGCAGGTTGTTATGCAGCGTAAAGCCGATCCCGGCAGCCGCCCAGCCCGAGTAGGAGTTGAGCATAGACACAATCACCGGCATATCCGCGCCGCCGATCGGGATAATCATCAATACGCCAAGCGCAAAGGCCAGCAGGATAATCGCCCAGAAATAAAAGCTGCTGCCCGTAACGCAGAGCAGGATAATAAACAGGAACAAAAGGGCGCCGAGCGCGGCGTTTAATTTATGCTGCCCGGTAAAGACCACGGGTTTGCCGGAGATCGTCCCCTGTAACTTGCCCCAGGCAATGATCGACCCGGTAAAGGTCACCGCCCCGATGGCCGCGCCGAGCGACATTTCAATCAGGCTGGCGAATTTGATATCGCCAAACGTACCGATGCCATAGGCGCTGGGGTTATAAAATGCGGCTGCCGCAACACAGACGGCGGCAAGGCCGACCAGCGAGTGGAACGCCGCCACCAGCTGGGGCAGGGATGTCATTTCGATTTTCTTGGCAATCGTCGCCCCGATCCCGCCGCCAATGGCAACGCCGAGAATAATCAGCCCGTAAGAGGACACGATCGGCAGCATCAGCGTCGTCACGATCGCCAGCGCCATGCCGGACATACCGTAGGTGAGGCCCTGCCGGGCCGTTTCCGGGTGAGAAAGGCCGCGCAGCGCCATGATAAAGCACACGGCGGCAACAAGGTAAGCGAGAGGGGCGAGTACGGTCATTTTTTAAGTTCCTGTATTTTGTCCGTTAGCAGATCGTCATTGCACGGATTTGCGGCATGGTGCCGACTTTTTTCAATTGCTCATAAGTGATACGTGCGGTGTAGAATTCACCGTTTATGGCGCTATCGGGTTTCACGTTTTCCGGCCAGCTCTCAATAGGACTGCTCGTCTGGATCAGGCATGGAAAACGGAAGGATGGATCTTCCTTTGCCTTTTTTTCAATGAAGTCAACTTCCATGGCGCTTTCGAAAATATCTCTCAGGCTTCGTTCTTGTGACATGGTGTTATCCTTTCTTCTTAAACATATGCAGCATCCGGCGGGTAACGATAAAGCCGCCGAAAATATTGATCGATGCCAGAATCACGGCAATAAAGCCCATAAATTTGGAGAACCCGACTTCCGAAGCGCCGACCGCCAGAAGCGCGCCCACGATAATCACAGAGGAAATCGCGTTCGTAATCGCCATCAGCGGAGAGTGCAGGGCAGGCGTCACCCGCCAGACCACGTAATAGCCGACAAAACAGGCCAGCACAAAAACGGTCAGCCCGTTAATCAGGAAGCTGTCTCCTCCGTGCGCAGCGGCATCGGTCACAGCACTTCCCGCTTCCACGGCAAGGGCGGCAGCCTGATCCGAAAGCTCCTTTAAGCGGTTGGCAAGGTCGGCGGCATTTTCGGTTACGGTATGGGTGTTCTCTGTCATAACGGGTTCCTTGAGCGTATTCGCTTATTTGCTTTCTTTGTCTTCTGTATCATTGGCTGCTTTTTTCTTGGCAGCGGTCTTCTTCGCCGCAGCCTTCTTGGCCGGCGCTTTTTTCGCAGGCTCTTTCTTGTCTGCAAATTGCGGGTGGATAATCGCTCCGCTCTTGGTGACGGCGACACCTTTTATAATGTCATCTTCCCAGTCGATCTCCAGCTTGCCGTCTTTAATCAGCAGGGTAAGAAGATTGAGAAGGTTCTTGGCGTAAAGCGCCCCGGCGCTGGCGGCAAGGCGGCTCGGCACGTTTTTATGCCCGACAATCGTTACGCCATGTTTTGTCACGACTTTCCCGGCTTCGGATGAGGCGACATTGCCGCCTTGTTCGACGGCCAGGTCAACGATCACCGAACCGGGCTTCATGCTTTTGACCATCGCTTCGGTGACCAGCTCCGGCGCAGGGCGGCCGGGGATCAGGGCTGTGGTGATGACGATATCCTGCTTGGCGATATGCTCTTCGACCAGCGCAGCCTGTTTCTTTTTATAGGCGGCGGACATTTCCTTGGCGTAACCGCCTGCGGTTTCCGCTTCCTTAAACTCTTCATCCTCGATCGCGACGAACGACCCGCCGAGCGATTGCACCTGCTCTTTGGCGGCCGGGCGGACATCGGTGGCGGACACAACGGCGCCAAGGCGTTTGGCGGTGGCAATGGCCTGCAACCCGGCAACGCCCGCGCCCATAATAAAGACTTTTGCCGGCGGGACAGTCCCCGCAGCGGTCATCATCATCGGGAAGGCGCGGCCAAAATGCTCTGCGGCATCCAGAACGGCTTTGTATCCGGCAAGGTTGGCCTGTGAAGACAGCACATCCATCGCCTGCGCCCGCGTGATCCGCGGCACCAGTTCCATCACGAAACTATCGATCCCGGCCGAAGCCAGCTTTTTCATCAGCGCGGCGTTATTGTAAGGGTTCATCTGGCAGACCAGCAGCGTTCCTTTATCCATCAGCCCGATTTCGTCGTCCGACGGCACCTGTACGGATAAGACGATCTGTGCGCCTTTACAGGCTTCGGCAGCACTTTTGACGATTTTAGCGCCGGCCTCTTTGAACATGTCATCGGTCATCGCGGCATTTTCACCCGCCCCGGATTCGATCCGCACTTCACAGCCGAGCGCGGTCAGTTTCTTCACGGTTTCCGGTGATGCGGCAACACGCTTTTCATGGAGCGTCGTGGTTTTTGGCACAGCGATTTTAAGACTCACGGGACGGTTCCTTGTCTGTTAGTTACCAGATAAAAACTATAAAGATTTGCAGCGATGAAGATGCACCATCTTTGTGGTTTTGTGAAGCCCTAACCGGAGGGTTATCCAGTCATTCCATAATCTTTTATTATGGGCTTGCGCTTATGCTTGTTAACGTTTAGATTCAAAGTGATAAAGATTTTTTATCATCCTTTTTGTCCTGCGCAGAAATAATATGTCCTTTAATCGCCTCTCCTTATTGGCAAAAGCCAGTGTCCTAGCTGTTTCCGTTTGTTCCTTGGCCGTTCCGGTAAGGGCGGAAACGCTGGTTGATGCTGTGGGCACGGCATTAAATCACCATCCCAGTGTCGAAGCGGCGCTCGCAAACCGCAATGCTTACGCTGAAGAGCGGCAGGAGCAGTGGGCCGATCATTTCCCGAACCTGAATGTGCGCGGCGCAGGCGGACGGATGTATGGTGATAACAGCACCAGCCGGGGATTAACGGTCAGCCGGGGCGCAACTTATTCCTATTTGTGGGAAGGCAGCGTGACCCTGACCCAGCCGATCTTTGACGGGTTTGAAACGTTTAACCGGGTTGATGCGGCAGACTTCCGCAAAGAATCCGCGGATTTCCACATTGCCGATATCCGTGAAGATCTCGCGCTGCGCACCGTGATGGCGTATCTGGATGTGCTGCGGGCGCAGGAATCTATGGCGCGGATTAAAAATCATGAAAAGAAAATAGCGGATTACCAGGGCCGTATTCAGAAAATGGTCGATGAAGGGGCCGCCGAAGAATCCATGGTTGTCCAGGCCCGCGATATCAAGGCGCAGCTTGATAACACCTTGGCCGGGATTGAAGGACAGCTGAAAACGGCTTATGCGAAATATGCCGAACTGACGGGCTATGTCCCGGATGAAGAAATGGAAAAACCGGTCCCGCGTCTGGATATGATCCCGGAATCGACGGCTGAAGCGGTTGAATATGCGGCGCAAAATCACCCGGCGCTCCGCGCGGCATCGCTGAGTGAAAAAGCGCTGGAGATGGATACCGAAGCGGAAAAGCAGTTTTATTACCCCGATGTCAACGGAGAGCTGTCTTATCTGAAGCGCGACCAACGCGAGGAAATCGGCGGTGAGGCGGTTGATGCCAAGGCCGTTGTAAGGCTTAACTGGGATTTATCCGTCGCCGGCGGCCAGATGGCCAAAGTAAAGAAAAGCCGCCACCGCCAGTATGAGAGCAAAGCGCAGATGATGGAAACCGAGCGCCAGATCGAGCGCGATGTCCGCATCTCTTACAGCGATATGGCCACGGCGCGGGAACAGGTTGATGTGTTAAAAGAGCGGATGCAGATCAATAACGATCTGTTCAAGAATTACGAAGCCCAGTTCGAGGGCGCACGGATTAACCTGCTGCAATTGTTGCAGGCTGATAATGCGCGGTTTAACACGGGGCTGTCCCTGATGAATGCCGAATACCGTCATCTGGCGTCACAGTTCGCAATCCTGGCCAGTATGGGGCGGTTACAGGAAGCCCTGAATTTGGTGGTGGCCGGGAATAATGAGCGACGATAAGAAAACACAGCAAAAGCCTGAACATAAGAAGGCCAGTTCCGCCGGGATAGACCCGCTGCTGGAATCGCTTGTTTTTTTAACGGGGCATTATGGCCGCGCCAAATCCGCTGAAGCCATTCGCGCGGGACTTGCCTACGATGAAAAGGGCATGGGGCCGGAGCTGTTTTGTGAAGCCGCTGACCGGCTGGGACTGAAATCAAAGATCATTGCCAAAAAAGATTTATCGCAGATTTCCACTCCGGTTCTGCCCGCCGTCGTGATCCTGAAAAAAGATCAGGCTTGTGTCCTGTTGGCGATTAAAGGCAAGAAAGCCAGTATTTACCTGCCGGAAACCGGGACCAGCAAAGAGATCGCTTTTGCCGACCTGCAAAAGGCATATGCCGGGTATGTCATCTATGTCCATCCCCGCGCCGAATTTACCGACCCTGAAGCCCCCGATCTGGATCACGCCGACCGTCACTGGTTCTGGGGACCGGTGCGGGAGAATATAGGCTTATATGCGCGGGTGATCGTTGCGGCGGTACTGGTGAACCTGTTTGGCGTCGTCGGCCCGCTATTCATTATGAATGTGTATGACCGGGTGATCCCGAATAACGCGGTGGAAACCGGCTGGGTCCTGGCAATCGGAGCGCTGACAGCGTACGGGTTTGATCTGATTATGCGGACATTGCGCGGATACTTTATCGATCTTGCCGGGCGCCGGATCGATGTCGTGGTGACGCGCCGGATTTACGACCAGCTTTTGAATATGAAACTGGCTGGCCGCCCGGCATCAAGCGGCGCTTTTGCCAATATGCTGCGGGATTTTGATTCCGTGCGGGATTTCCTGACCTCTGCGACGATGACCGGGCTTGTGGATCTGCCGTTCTCGCTGTTCTTCCTGTTTATCATCTTCCTGATTGGCGGGCCGATTGCCTTTATGCTCGCTTGCCTGATGATCTTTGTGATTGGCCTTGGCATGATGCTGCAATGGCCGTTAAAAGTCATGGTTCGCAAATCCGTTCATGCTGCCGAAGCCAAACATGGCCTGCTGGTTGAAACGATCAACGGGCTGGAAACCATCAAGGCGGTCAGTGCCGATGGCCGGATGCGCGCGCGCTACGGTGTGCATGTCGGCGACAGCGCCGCCAATGCGCAGGTCTCGCGCTTTATTTCCGCGCTGGGGGTTAATATCGCGACCACCCTGCAGATGAGTGCCAGTATCATTATTGTCCTGATGGGGATGTACCTTGTTCGCGATTCTGAAATGACGATGGGTGCGCTGATTGCCTGCGTTATCCTCGGCGGCCGTGCCATTTCACCAATCGGACAGGTCGCGAACCTTGTCGCCCGCTATCATCAGGCGCGCTCTTCGCTGAAAACCCTGAACGAGATTATGAGCCTGCCGGTCGAGCGCCCGCCGCATAAACAGTTCCTGCACCGCCCCGAACTGTCCGGGAAGATCTCCTTTGATAAAGTTGATTTCTGCTATCCGAAGACCGACCGCAAAGTTCTTGAGCAGATATCTTTTACCATTAATGCCGGGGAAAAAGTCGGACTGATCGGACGGATCGGCTCCGGTAAAAGCACGATCGCCCGCATGATCCTCGGGCTTTACGATCCGGATGAAGGCGCGATTTATGCTGATGATACCGATTACCGCCAGATCGACCCGGCGGATTTGCGCCGCAATATCGCTTACATAGCGCAGGATGTTGTGCTGTTCCGGGGTACGGTACGCGAGAATATCGCCGTGAGCTGCCCGCAGGCCAGCGAAGAGGAGATTCTCGAAGCGGCGAAAAAATCAGGCGTTCATGATTTTATTTCCCGCCACCCGATGGGCTATGACGCTCCGGTCGGTGAACGTGGGGAAGGGCTGTCCGGTGGCCAGCGCCAGGCGATCGCCATGGCGCGGGCAATGCTGCTGCAACCGAATATCATGGTCTGTGATGAGCCGACTAATGCGATGGACGTGCAGGCCGAAGCCGCCTTTACCAGGCACATCAAAGAACAGGTCAAAGACAAGACTTTCGTCCTGATTACCCACCGCCAACATTTATTGGCCCTGGTGGACCGCCTGATCCTGGTCGATCAGGGCAAAATCATTGCTGACGGCCCGCGCGATAAAGTGATCGCAGCGCTGTCGCAGGGCAAGGTAGAGGTGCCGAAGGAATAAACGATGGCGACAAAAGATACAGATTTTATGAGCGAACTGGAGGCTGCAACGCGGCTGAAGCCGCATGTCGCCGCCAATATTTTCCTGCTCTCGATCTTTGCGCTGGTGGCGTTCTTTATCATCTGGGCCAGTGTTTCAAAGATCGAGGAACTGACGCGCGGCTCGGGGCAGGTCGTTCCTTCGCGTGAAGTGCAGGTCGTCCAGAGCCTTGAAGGCGGTATTCTTGCCGAATTGCTGGTGCGCGAAGGGGACAGGGTAGAAAAAGACCAGATCCTGATGCGGATCAGTGATGTTGCCTTTTCTTCTGAAGAGCGCGGCGTCGAAGCGCGTTCGCTGGGCCTGCGGGCCAAGAAAGCCCGTCTGACGGCGGAGGCAAATGGAACGGCCTTCGTTATTCCTGAAGATATCGCCCAGCAGGCACCGCAAGTTGCCGCCAATGAAACGGCATTATATGACTCCCGGCAAAAAGAACTCGGCAACGCCAAGTCCATCCTTGAAGATAAGATCAGCAAAGCCGAAGCGCAGATCGCCGAGACCAATGCCGATATCGAGCGGATTAAATCCAGCCGCGGCCTGTTATATCAGGAACTGAACATCACCCGTGAAATGGTCAAGCAGCGCGCCGTGCCCAAGCTTGAGGAAATCCGCTTGCAACGGGAAGTCAGCGATCTGTCCGGTCAGCTCAAAGCCAACGAAGAAAAACTGGTCGGGCTGGAAGCGGAGCTGAGCGCTTCAAAACGGGAGCTGCAGGACCAGGATGATAAATTCACGACACAGGCGCTCGGTGAGCTGAACGAAGTCGAAACCGAAATTCGTCAACTGGAAGAGAGCCTGAAGTCGATCGGCGACCGGGTCTTCCGCGCAGAATTGCGTGCACCCGTTACCGGGGTAATCAATAACATCGCGCTGACGACGATTGGCGGTGTGGTCGAACCGGCCCATAAGCTGATTGAAATCGTACCGCTGGATGATGAGCTGAAGATCATCGCAAAAGTCCGCCCGAGCGATATCGCGTTCTTAAAGCCGGAGCAGGACGTTAAGGTGAAAGTGACGGCGTACGACCCGCAGCGCTACGGCAGCCTGAAAGGCAAGCTGGTGCGCATCGGCGCCAACAGCGTCACCGACCGCGAAGGCAATGTCTTTTTTGAAATCGAAGTGCGGACCGATAAAAACTATCTCGGTACCGAAGATAACAAACTGCCGATCACACCGGGCATGGTCGCGGAAACCGAAGTCATCACCGGCAAGCGCACGATCATGGAATATCTGATTAAACCGGTGCTGCGGGCAAAGGACAGGGCACTGCGGGAGCGGTGAGGATATGAAGAAACTGCTTGTCAATCGCTGGGTACATACGCTGGTCCTGCTGGGCCTGCTTTTTGGTGCGGTGCTGGTGCGGACCTATGATTTCGACTGGAGCAAATCCCTGCGCTTTCTGGCCTTTGATGCGTATAACACTTTGAACCCCAGGCCGCCGACGGATGCGGTCGTAATCGTCGATATCGATGAAGCGTCACTGGGGCATGAGGAGCTGGGGCAATGGCCATGGTCACGGGATGTGATGGCAAAGCTTGTCAGTAACCTGACGGACATGGGGGCGTCTGCGATTGTTTTTGATATGGTGTTTCCGGAGCGTGACCGGACATCGCCGCAGGCAATTCTGGAACGCCTGCCTGCGGATCGCAAGAATGATGATCTGAATGCGCTGCTCGAAGTGATGCCGGATAACGATCAGGTTTTTGCCGAGGCCATCAGGACGTCCGATAAAGTCGTAACGGCGTTTATCTGGTCAACCCATCAGGAAGCATCGAGCCGTAAACCGGTATTATCCCAGCCGATCCTGATGACCAAACAGGCGTCTGTGTTGCCGCAAACGGTCGTGCCGATGGTGGGTGCTGCTACGAACATTCCTGAACTGTCTAAAGCAGCAGCAGGAAATGGCTGCTTTGGTGTTTCTCCTGAAGTGGATGGCATTATCCGCTGGGTGCCGTTGCTGTTTAGCTATAGAGGGGCCGGGGAAACGAAACCGATTGTCTATCCATCCTTGGCCGTCGAAGCCCTGCGCGTTTCACAAGGCGCTAAAACACTGACTAAAGTGCGGACCTTAAAGCCCGAAGAAGCCGGACCGTTTGATCCGCCGCTGCTGATGAGTATCGGCAAATATGAGATACCGTTTGATTTCGATGGCACGTTCTATGGCTATTTCAGCAAAGAGCGTTCCCAGCAATATATTTCAGCCTGGCGCGTTATTAATGGCGAGCTGCCGCCTGAACGGATCAAAGATAAAATTGTTTTTGTCGGGACCAGTGCGGAGGGGCTGAAAGATATTCGCTCTACGCCGCTTAACCTTTTTATTCCGGGGGTTGAAGTTCATGTGAATGTCGTCGAACAGGTTCTGACAGGGGATTTTCTTCTGCGCCCGGCATTGCTGGAAGGTGTCGAGTTGCTGACCATCATTGGTGTTGGCTTGTTGATTATCCTGCTCGCTCCGTTTATCGGTGCTGTGTTTATGGCCGTGTTTACCATGACTTTGATTGCGACGATTACGCTTGCGTCGATTTACAGCTTCGAAATTCATGGCCTTTTGCTTGATCCTGTATATCCGAGCTTATGCTTATTGACTCTGTTTATCATGTCATCCTTGCTGACCTATATGCGCACAGAAGCCGAACGAAAACATGTGCGCGAAGCTTTTGGCTTCTATATCTCTCCTGACCTGATGAGCGAGCTGGCCAGCAGCCCCGATAAGCTCAAACTCGGTGGGGAAACAAAAGATCTGACGGTGATGTTCAGTGATATTCGTAATTTTACCTCGATCTCCGAAACGATGTCCCCGGAAGCCCTGATCCACCTGATGAACGAATTTTTGACGCCGATGTCCGACCTGGTGATGGATCACCGGGGGACGATTGATAAATATATGGGTGATGCGATGATGGCGTTCTGGAATGCGCCGCTGGACGATGCCGATCATGCCCGCCATGCCTGTATGACGGCGCTGAAAATGAACAAAGCCCTGACGCCGATCAATGAGGAATTAAAGCGTAAGGCCGCAGAGGAAGGGCGCGATGCGGTCTTTCTGGAAGCAGGGATCGGTATCAATACCGGCCCGGCCAGTGTCGGCAATATGGGTAGCAAGCAGCGTTTTGCTTATTCCGCGCTGGGCGACACCGTCAACCTTGCCTCGCGCCTTGAAGGACAGACCAAGCAATACGGTGTGCGGATTCTACTCGGGGAGCAGACTAGGCGGGAGGCCCCCGAATTCGCGGTACTCGAACTAGACCTGATCCGGGTGAAAGGCAAGCGCGAACCTGAACGCATTTTTGTGCTATTGGGTGATGCAGAGATGGCGCAAAGCGAGTATTTCAAAGATTGGGAAGAAAAGCACAACCGGATGCTCGAAGCCTACCGCGCGATGAAATGGGATGAGGCGCGCAAGCTGGCGGACCAGTGCCAGGAAATATCCAAAGAAGGCATGACGATGTTCTACCTGATGTTCACTGCTCGCATCGCCGACATGAAAAAGACCCCGCCGCGCCCGGACTGGAACGGCGTGTTCGTGGCGACGAGTAAGTAAAGTTACTGAACTAGATAACTGATGAAACCTGATCGTTGATAAACAAGGTATCATCGATCTTAAATTCATAGGCGCCGAAAGAAAAGACTTCGTGTGTACCATCATTGCTTTCATGCTGCCAACCGGCCCCAAATAATCCGGCGAAATCTCCCGTATTTACATCGCCACTCGCGCCGCTCGCTCCCGTAATGGTCAGATGCGTTGTGCTATCGTAAGCGTCAATTTTTAGAGTGCCGTCATCGCTTTGCTGTAATAGACTGAATATATCATCAAGACCGAGAACAAGAGTTTGGTTCGCATCTGTAGACAAATCAATTGTTTCAATGCCCGATATCTTGCCTTTGCCAACAGCAGAAAAATCAAGTGTTGTTGATGCGTTGGCTAAACTCAAGATATCTATACCGGCGCCACCGTCAACAACAAGGTTTACATCTGTGTCAGCGAAAAATGTATCATCACCAGCGCCGCCATTCATGGCTATATTTGAGTATCCTGTTGCGTCGAGCAGGTTAGCTAAGTCATTCCCGATAATAGCCTGATTGCTTGCGGAAGCAGTTACGTCATTTGCACCGCCATTAAGATCCCCGCCATCACCGTCTTCAATAATTGTCCGCGCACCCGGACCGCCGCCGATCGTGCCATCGCCGTAAACCACGACGGCTGCGCCGTCTTCTTCGGGGGTGCCGTCAAGATTATCATCCAGATCGGGCAGGCCGATAACAAAATCATCAAACCCGTCACCGTTAATATCGCCCGCAGATGAAAGTTCAAAATCAAAATCGGTTACAACGTGATCTCCTGCGGCAACATTCGGGATGGTGTAATCAATTTTGAAAGCATTAGCTGCATTGTTCAGCCATGTGTTATCTATGCTCCCACTAATGCCGGTGTCACCATATATAATGTAAATGCTGACTTGATCGCCATTACCACTGAGATCCCGTACGGCAAGGGCGCTGTCATCATAACCGTCACCGTTAAAATCACCGATTCCAGATCCGCCGACAATTTCAAAACCGCCGCCGGGAGAAATTGTGGCATCGACCCCGCCGGTGCCGGCGGCATTGCCAAAATAAATGTCAATGTCATTGTTCGTGCCGGTATTGACGATCCCTATATCGGCAAAACCATCGCCGTTAATATCGCCGAGATCAATTGTCGGGATGCTAATATCGCCTGGATCGACGTTAGCGCTTAATGCAATGACATTCGGCGGAAGCGCTGCAAGGTCCAGTGCGCTCATCCCCGGTTTAGCCATGACGAGATAGGCTGTATCGGTGCCCGGCGCTGTAAAGGCAAAATCGCCCAGCCCGTCACCGTTGAAATCACCAATACCGCGAACATTTTCGCCAAGCTGGTCGTTTGCTGCTTGCCCTTCAATGATAAACCCGTCCGGGTGAATATCATAACTGACCAGCGAGTCTGACGCTCCGCCGGAAACCACATGCAGTAGCCCGCCATCGGCAATCAGAGCCGTTGCGCTATCATCCGCCGTTGTCGCGCCGGAATCGATTTCGCCGATTACGGCAGGCGCGGCCGCATTATTTACATCAATGGCCCAGACACCGTTCGCTGTCGTTACATAAGCCATACCATGGTCGACAACGATATCCGTGCCGTTCAAAAGAGCTGCATCGGCAATACTGCCCAGAAGCGCTGGGCTGGCGCCTGAAGAAATATCATATATTTTTAGCTCACCTTTGCTGGTGCCGTTATTACTGCTGAAGGCATAGAGTAAATTTTGATAATGATCGACATGCAGGGATTGTGCGCCGGTGAATGTAACGGATGAGCCGACCGTAGGGCTGCCACCACTAATGTCAATGACCTTTATCTGGCTACCCGGTACAGACGTTGTGACATAAGCGTAGTTGCCGTGGATAACGACGTCCTGGGCACCATCCAGTGCAGGATTATTACCAAGCGGTGAACCGTGAGGGCTTAATATGCCGACCGGGCTAACGTCAAATTGCCGAAATGTTCCTGTTCCGACATTATCGGCCACGACAACTAGTTGCCCTGCCGGGGTCATATCCATGGCCGTAGCATCTTGAAGGAAGGCTTCTTTGTGCAAATCTACATAAACGGGAGCTGCGGGGTCGCTAATATCCAGAACCGTGATTTGTCCGCCACTGGTTGAATTACCGCTCAGGATGTATAGATATGGACCTTTGACAATGATATCGATGGCATTAATCAACGGATCAGGGTCACCGCCATCGCCGCTGTAGCCAGTTAACCCTGTAATATCTATGCTGCCGCCAAAATCATCCAATGTACCGATAATGCTTGGGGCCGCAGGGTTGCTAAGATTAACCATCTGTATTTGGTTTTGCGCACCGTCGATTAAAACAAAACCGACTCTGCCGTATATGGTATCAAGGCTTATCCCGACATCCAGAGCATCGGCAGCCAAACCAAAATCACCGCCGGTAACATGGTTTTGTTGATTTATTGCATCGGTGTCGATGGCTTGATATCCCATGTCATTACCGTACAGCACATAAGTTGCACCGCTGCTGGCGCCGTTTCCCAGGTTTTCATTTGGTGCGCCAATCAGGACATCATCGAAACCATCTGCGTTTATGTCGCCGATGAAGGAAATAGATTGTCCTGTGGAACTGAGGCCGGACATGCGATCAAGTTCCATGATTATATTCCCGGTACTACCATCAATGATCTGGGCGTTACCGGTTCCACCTCCTGTTACTGAACTGGCAAGTGGCGAGCCGATGATGTAATCCATAATGCCATCATTATTGAAATCACCGCCTTTGCCAATTTTCATGTTATCGGTAATGCTGGTTCCTATTCCATTCAAATAGCCGCTATCTTCAAAAATACTTATGCCCGTCATATTCAGCAGGGTATCATGTGAAAATGGTGCTGATTGCCCATTCAGAATAAAGATTCGTCCATTGTCTGTTGGATTATTATCTTTGACAAACCCGACATCATCAAACCCGTCACCGTCAAGGTCGCCCAGCGCAGCGATGGCATTTGCAAAACCTTCCTGGATGTCGTCGGTAATAAAAAATCCGGTCAGGCCGTTAAGAGACAGGAAGTCACCCGGTTCACCACCTGGGGCGCTGCCGTTGACGGTGACGTTAGTCAGGTTGGTTTCGGATTCGATGCGTACGGTGAAGCCGCCTTTATCATATTCTACCCAGTAACTGTCGATCGCGCCCAGCACCCAGCCTCCTGCGGTCGTGAAATCGACATCAATCGTATCGCTGTCCTCAACCAGGATGGTCAGAAGGTTGCCGTCATTGCTGTCGACCATGAAGTCCCTGAAATCAATTGTAATGTTATTGACTGCAAAGTCATACTGGAAGTCAATCGTTTCGATCCCGGTAACGGTGTCTTCTGTGCCGTCCGGGGCGATGTTGAAGGTGCCGCCGCCGCCGGTGAAACGCAGGGTGTCCGAACCGGCCCCGCCGATCAACTGTCTGGATTTTCCGTCGCTGAAAGCCATATCCATCCCGCCGGGATCAAATTCGAGAATATCGTCCCCATCCCCGCCATCGAGAAGGTAATCTGTTGAGAAGCCTGCAGAAGCGCCGCTATAGATCAGGGTATCGTTACCGGTTCCGCCATACAGGATGTCATTACTGCCGGCGGTTAACGTATCCACCCCGGCACCGCCATAAATCGTTTGGGCAAGATCGGCTCCTCCTGTATCGTCTGCATCAATCGTATCGCCGTAGGTTGAGCCTATGATCGTTTCGATGTTCAGCAGTGTATCGCTCCCCCCGCTGCCATCGGTTACGATGCCTGTGTGCAGATTGACGGTGATTCCGGCAATGTCGCCGCTGTAATCTGCAATATCGGTTCCGGCTCCCCCGTCAAGCACATCATCGCCGGCACCGCCAACCAACACATCATCGCCGGCACCGCCACTCAGGTCGTTGTTAAACCCGTCACCTTCCAAGGTGTCGCTATGTGCCGAGCCTGTAACATTGCCAATATTGGCTAGTGTGTAATTCCCAAAGCCTCCACCGATAGCCTGCGCGCTGACATCCGAAAGATCAACGGTAATGCTGCCGGAGGCATCGGAGAAATCGACGGTACCTGTTGCAATCCCGAAACCATCGAAGCTGTAATCGTTACTATCGGCTTTTGCGATAAAAAGGTCGCCGTTGCCGGCACCGACAAAATGTTCAATCCCGTAAACACTATATGTATCGCTGACCATAAAAATGGTATCGGAAGCAATGTCGAAGGTTATACTGTTTCCGTAGCCGTTGGCGTCAAAAGTATCAAACCCGGCCCCGCCATACATATCCACATCACCGTACCCGTCGTTTGAACCAAAGATGTCGTCGTCGGTCGTGCCAACAAGAACTTCAATATCAGAAAAATTGACAGTCAGGCTGCCGATAACGACCTGTGGAACCCCCATGTAAAAAGACGCTGCCGTATTCAAATTGGAGAGATTAAGCGCATCAACACCGACACTGCCGCCGCCGTCGATCTCATAAGCCCCGGCAAATACATTATTTACAAAGAATGTGTCGCTTCCAGACCCGCCTAGGAAATTTTCAATGCTTGTGAAAGTGTCGATCTGGTTGCCGCCCGTGACATCAGTGACCGTACCGTTATTACCGCTGTTAAGATCGTACACACGATTATTCGTAGTCGCGGTTGCGTTATATATGTCGCCAGTTGTATCGGTCCCGCCATCAAGCGTATCGTGTCCGTCCCCGTCGGCAATAACAAAAACATCATTCCCGCCCTGGCCATAGAAGTAGTTGGTGTTGGTATCGCCTGTGAAGCTGTCAGAGTCACTCCCGCCAATGAATTTTTCGATGTCATAAACCGTATCGAAGACAGCTCCTAACTGTACCTGCATATTAGCCAAGGTAAGATCAACATTTATATTGAATGTTCTGGGCGAGGCATCGTAAATATCAAATCCGCTGCCGCCGTCATAGTAATGGTCTGCCGCTGCCGCATCGGTTACGATGAAAGTGTCGTTCCCGCTGCCGGTCAGGAATTTTTCAACATTACTGACCGTATCGGTTTGTGCAACGAACATGACGTTATCGGTCGCATGGTCAACATCTACTGTGATGTTAGAGGCAATGATCGTCGCATCATAAGTGTCACCATTAGCCGGTAAGCCTGAATCTGTTCCCCCGTCAATCGTGTCGTTTCCGTCTCCTGCCACGGCTTTGAAAGTATCGTCGCCTGCGCCGCCTATAATAACATCATCGCCGAGACCGCCATTCAGCGTATCGTTTCCGGCTTCGCCTAAAATGCTGTCGTCACCCAGACCGCCAAATATAGTGTCATTGCCAGCATGACCATTGAGAGCGTTATTTGTTGCATCGCCGACAATCGTATCATCCCCGATAGATCCACCGATATTTTCGATACCCCAAAGGACATCTGTTCCAAAATCATGGGTTAGGGGGGTTGGTCCCAGACTGTTTAAAGTCACAGAAAGACCGTTGGTGGCTAAAACACCATAGCTTCCATAGTCGACAGTATCTGTGCCTATATTGCCATAGATTTCGTTGTTGTCACTGGTGATGTAAAATATGTCGTCACCGCTGCCGCCGAAGGCTGTAACGTCATCATCGTCAATCGTGATCGTGTCATTATCATCGTAGGTCATGATGACATTGCCGGCTGCCAGTGAGGTTGGGGAATCCGCGCCCGCGCCGCCGCCTTGGTCGACAGCAAGGGAATCCAGTGTAAATGTCGCGACCGCCGCGTTACCACCGGGATCGGTTGCGATGATATCGATCGTTTCCGTGCCGACGAAACTGTTGGAGATCATAAAACTCAAAGTATTGCTTACAACGGAAGCATTGATATCCACATTGGGCGTATTGGCAATCGCAAAACTCAAGGGATCGCCGTTTGGGTCGCTAAAATAACTGTTTAGGTTGATTGATCCACCAATGCCATTGGTGAACAATCGAACATAACCTGGTTCTCCCAGCGCATGCCCGAAATTGGCGCTGGTACCGACCGGTGTGCCGTCAAGGACGCTTGGAGGGGGCGGAAGCGGTGAGTCTGCGGTTGTGGAAGGAGCGGGCTCGGCTGTGCCGCCTGTACTGCCGCTGCCCGCTGCCGTGCCGCCTGCCGTTGTCCCGCTTGTCGTTGTCGTGTTAGCCGTTCCGCTTGTCGTGTCCGTTCCATCGGTGCCGGCGCTGGTATCGAAACCGGAATCATTGCCGCCGTCAAAAGACGTATCGGTACCAGCCGCGTTAACCGGATCGCCTGCCGCGTCATCAGTGTTGCCATCGTCGTCTGCGCTGCCTGCCGCCGTTGTGCCGTCATCTGAGCTGTCGGTACTGGTGCCGGCATCGGCATCGCCTTCCGTTGCCGCATCTTGTGCCGCTGCATCATCTGCCGCGTCCAGTTCTTCCCCGCCGGTATCTTCGTTACCGGCAGCGTCGTCACTTCCTTCGGCCGGGTTTTCTGAATCGTCTGCCGCTGCATCGGAAGCACTTGAGCTTTCGTTGTCATCCTGTTGCGGATCATTGTCCTGCTGTGATCCGTTATCGTCATTGCCATTGTTATCGGCAGTATCGTCGATAGCCGTAAAAAGGCCGGGTGATACGGATTTCAGGCTGCTAAAGTCATTGGTAAATACGCCGGGTTCTGCTTTGCCGACATAGATCACATCGCCGGTAACCGGGTCGAAACGACCGGTTTCAAATTGCTGGGCCAGCGTGATCTGGTTGCCGTTAAAGCCGCGCAATACGATTGCGCCTTCCATCACGGTAATTTGACCGGTATCGGCGTTGCCGACAATCACGGTGCCGCGAATACCGATCGACCCCATCGGCGTATCGATATTAACATCATCCGGATCATCGCGACCGATCAGGCCGCTGGTAAAGACAAAAAGCCCGCGCAGCACGGATACATCGGTGGTGCCGCTTTCGCTGGCCGGATCGAAAACATATTCGTCAATCGCCAGCTTGGCATTGTTGGAAACGGCAAGCGAAGTTTCATCGATAAAGACGATATTAACCGCGCCCTCGCCTTCGGTTTCAACGATATCTCCCTGGAAAATCGGGGTGCCGAGTGTAATCTCTTCGGTCGTACCGTCGGTGCGGGTGACCGTGGCTTTACCGCTTACTTCCTGGATAGCGCCAACCGGGCTTTCATCACTCATGCTGCCGGCCTGTGCATATTGAACCGGACCGGCATGATGGGCAAAAGATTGAACCAGTTGAGGGGTCAGCGCCTGTCCGTCGGGCGCTTGCAGAAGCGGGGCCGGGTCTGCGTTAAAATAGCCTTCAATGACGATGACGCTGCCGTCCGGCGCTTCGAGCACCAGGTCCTGACCGTCGCGCAGAATATCGGCGTTCTTAACAAAATCGCTGTGCGGCAGATCGATCACGTCCTGTCCGTTTGCAGAAATTATGTGCTGGTTTCCTGAAGACGTTCCTGTTTGTCCGCCCCAATCATCTTCTGGTGTCCGTGCCATTTTCTTCCCCTTAAAATACGCTAATCTTTTTTGTGCTTTGTTTTCCCCGGCAGGCGCAATTTTGCACCTCTTACCATTATACCCGGAAAAACGTTAAGATCAGGTAAGGGTAAGGTTGCTATTTCGTTAACAAAAGCGCGCAGTAGGCTGTTGTTTCGAAAAGAAAAACCGCCCGTAGGGCAGGGCGGTTTTTCACGCGTGAAACGTCCGGTTTTTACGCGATCAAATTCACTGTATCTATATTCTGGTCGATCAGCAGGGCATAACCTGTTCCAAAGTTATACTGGTCAAAGGTTACAGGGCCGTCTGTAACGTCGCCAACATCGGAAGATAATCCGTAAACGCTGCCGGAAAACGGGATTGTACTGCCTGCCGGGTTGACGACAATTTCAAGTGTCGTCGTACCGGAACCGTCACCATTGGTAAGGTCGGCGATTTTCAGGACGCTTCTGCCGCC
The DNA here is from genome assembly GCA_020638155.1 of Rhodospirillales bacterium. Classification (GTDB taxonomy): domain Bacteria; phylum Pseudomonadota; class Alphaproteobacteria; order Micavibrionales; family Micavibrionaceae; genus UM-FILTER-47-13. The sequence goes on along the minus strand of JACKJB010000003.1, from coordinate 211,958 downwards.
TTCGAAATCCTGGCTCGATTGCATCAGGCGGAAGATATCGTCAAGGCCCAGGCGGATTGTCTGTGAGTCGCTGTTCATGACCATTTTTTCAATGTTCTCAATGCTTTCGGATCCCATCGCGCTAAAGTCAAGGGTGAGCCCGACGCCAAACATATCGAGCTTGTCAACGTCGTTTCCGCCATCAAGAGTACCTGTTGCCGCGATATCGATGACCAGCAGGTCATCGCCATCCCCGCCGCGCATGCTGACCCCGGCAAAACCGTTCGTGTCCATCTGGTTTCCGGCGGTGTTTCCAACCAGATGTTGTCCATTCGCATTGGCGATGACATCATCCATGGTCGTCGTTTGTCCGGCAATATGAACCATGCGGCCATCCGCGCCCATCGCATTGTCATTGCGGCCGTTGACGACGAGAAAACCGCCGTCATCATTGTTCAGTGCATCCATCCCGATCAGGATATCTTCAAATCCGTCCCCGTTGAGATCGCCGGGGTTGGCAATTTCGACGTCAAAATCGCTAATATTGGTAATATTGTACCCGCTGAGGTCAAGGCTCATCCGGAACGCGTTGGCAGGATCCATCAAGTCGTTCATATCGACATTGCCGCTGAGGTTCCCGCCGTAAAAGACGAACATTTCCAGCATCGTCCCGTTTTGGAAAGCAAGTACGGCGTCGTCTGAACCGTCACCGTTGAAATCCCCGGCACCGCTGGCACCGACCAGTTCATATCCGGCAATGCCTGGCGTGATTGTGATATCCGCAGACGCAACACCGATGGTCGCTCCGGCCCCGGCGATGGTCGTTCCGGAAAAGATGTGAAGGGCACCGTCGTTATTGGTTGACGCCACGGCGATATCGGTAATGCCGTCACCGTTCATATCTCCCATGTTAAACAGCGGAATTTCCGGTGATATTGCCTCGGTATCGACGCCGGTAATGGTTTTCTTGCTACTGATGATGTTCGCGTCTGTACCGTCGCCGAAGAATATATCGACGCTGTCGGCACCGGGGCGGCTAATCATGAAATCCATATAGCCGTCATTATCCAGGTCTCCGGCTCCGGCGACATTGCCGCCGTAATAAGCATCGTCACCTGCGCCGTCAATCGAGAACCCGTCACCGGCACTGATGCCGTCGGCATTGATTGTGGTGCTGATAGATGCGGCACCTTTGACGATATAGGCGATCCCGGCATCATCGCTGGCGCCGAAATCGCGGCCCGGCGCGCCAATGAGCATATCGTTGTAACCGTCACCGTTAATATCGCCAAGACCGGCGACCGACTCGCCCAGCATATCGCCGTAATCGGTGACACTGCTGCCCCGCGCCCCGGCATCACTGCTTTCATTGTCCTGACCGCTAAAGCTGACAGGGGCCTGTCCGCTGACGATCATCTGGATGTTCCCGGCGCTGCCGATTCCGGAATCCGGTGCGCCGCTCATGAAGTCTGTGCTGCCGTCACCGTTCAGGTCGCCAACTGCGGCAACTGTGAGCTCCGTTGTTGGGGTGCCTGCTCCAGTGATCTGATTTTGAAAGCTGCCATCACCGTTATAAATTTTGATTTTGCCGCCGGCTGCCTTGTTCTCTGCGACATAAAAGTCCAGTTGTCCGTCATTGTTGAAATCCCCGGCGGCGGAAACATAATCGCCAAGTTTCTGGCCGCCGGCCCCGGCAATGAAAAAACCGTCAGCGGTCGCGCCGCCCGAGATGATTCCGGCAAGATCGGTGTGGTTGACATTGACCGTCGTTACAGGCGGCGTGATAACACTGGGCGGCGGTTGCTGGGTGGTGGTATCTGCGGCAGTGTCGGCTGTCCCGGCTGCCGTGCCTGCCGTATCGCCTGCCGTCGCCGTTCCGGCGGTATCATTTGTATCCGTTCCATTTGCCGTCGTCTGTGCTGCCTGATCGGTGGTATTGCCGTCCGCCGTTCCGGCGCTTTGATCGAAACCGCTATCGCTTCCGCCATCAAAAGAGCTGTCGGTTTGAGGCATATCCGCAGGCTGCTGTGAGGGTTCAGCCGGTCCTGCCTGAGGCTCTACGGTCGCCGGTTCTGTTGTGGTCTCGTGTGGTGTCTGTTCCTGATTGTTATCGAGTGCCGCATCGCTGCCCCATGTGGCAAACAGGCCGGGGGCGACTGTTTTGACACTGTCAAACGTCGTGTCGAAATCCTTTGATGTGATAGGGCCTTCATAAGTGACGCTTCCCGTTGCCGGATCAAAGCGGGCTGTTTCAAATTGCCGGGCCAGCGTAATCTCGGACCCGTCCAGGCCCCGGACGACGATCGCGCCTTCCAGTACGGTAATTTCTCCTGTATCAACATTGCCGGCAATGACTGTGCCGCGAATGCCGATCGATCCCATGGGGGTATCGATCTCAACATCATCCGGATCATCGCGCCCGATCAGGCCACTGGTAAAAACAAACAACCCGCGCAGGATGGAAAAATCAGATGTGCCGCTTTCACTGGCCGGATCGAAAACATATTCATCAATCGCAAGGCGGGCATTTTGCGAAACGGCAAAGCTGGACTCATCAATAAAGATGATATTAACGGCACCGTCTCCGCTGGTTTCGATGATGTCCCCTTCATAGATCGGGCTGCCGATCGTCAGCGGTTCGCTCATGCCGTCAGCTCGTGTGACGGTGGCTTTGCCTGTGATCTCATGGACGGCACCGACCGGGCTTTGATCGTGCAACGTCGTCGTTTCCGCATATTGAAGGGCACCGCCCTGCTGCACGAAAGAATTGACAAGCTCCGGGCCAAGGGCTTCTCCGCCCGGGGCAAGAAGGACAGGCGCCGGGTCGGCATTGAAGTAACCCTCAATCACGACCCGGCCGCCTGCAGGTGTTTCCAGCACTAAATCCGGGCCTTCACGGACTATTGAAGCATCCCGGATGAAATCAACGCTGGGCAGGGCAATACTGTCATGGCCGCCAGCGGCAAGGTTCTGGGTGTCCTGTGCCGCTTCTGACGGTTCATTGTGGTTCTGGTATGGGGTGCGTGCCATAATGTCTTACCCTGAAGTTCAACTGTTTCAATCGTAGAAGAGATACGAAAGCCCCGCGCTTTTTTGCTATCTTCTATCTTCAGTATATCTTTTCACATAAGATAAAACTGTGAACGATGACACAATCCCTGCATTTTTTAGACAAAAGCAGAAAAAAATTTTTTACAAATGTTGATGTGTTTATCGCTGATTTATCAGGGGGTTAGGCCGAGATTTTGACCGGTTCCCAGCTATTGAGCAATTTGATGACGTCTTCTTCGGACATCGGTTTTGCAAAATAATAACCCTGGGCGCTGTCACAGCCCATATCCTGGAGCAGGCGGGCTTCTTCGATATGTTCGACCCCTTCGGCCACGATATTCAGGCCCATATTCTTGCCAAGGCCGATAATCGATTTAACCAGTTCCAGGCTGCGTTCTTCTTTATACATGGCGCGCACGAAGCTCTGGTCGATCTTCAGGACTTCAATCGGGAAATAATACAGGTAACTCAGCGAAGAATAGCCCGTCCCGAAATCGTCAATGGCGATCCCCATGCCGGCATCACGGCAGGCCTGCAATGTTTCTTTTGCATTATCCGGTTGCTGGATCAGCAGGCGCTCGGTAATTTCAAGTTTGATTTGTTCCGGCGTTACGGCACTGGCGTTAATGGTTCTCAAAAGATTTTCGACGAAGTCTTCTTCTGCAAAGTCATGGCTGGAAAAGTTGACGCTCATATACATCGGAGTAGTGTTGCCCACGGCCTTTTCAATCCGGCCCAGCGCGGCGCAGGATTCCTTGATGGCCCATTTACTGGCTTCAACGATCAGGCCGCTTTTTTCAGCAATCGGAATAAACACGCCTGGCGAAATAAAGCCTTGTTCTTTATGAGTCCAGCGCATCAGGGCTTCAAAGCCGATCACGCTGCCTTTGCCAAGATCAATGATCGGCTGGTAATGCATGTCGATTTCATCGTTATTCAGGGCCGCCTTGAATTCATTGGCGATTTTGACCGATTCAACGACATCGGTCTGGGCCGTGTAGTTGCGTTCGATCGCTTCTGTCGGCGGGTAGTTGTTGCTTTCGCCCAAAATTTCCGCACGGGTCAATGTATCGCGATAGCGCGTCAGGATCACTTGGGAGATCATCTGGATAACCGGATCGGTGCTTTTCAGGCGCATGGCAAAATCGTCGCGCGAGATTTCCAGCATCGTGCAGTCTTTAAGCGCTTTGACGGTCGCGGTGCGCGGCGCTTCATCGACAATCGCCATTTCGCCGATAATCGTGCCTTCGCCGCGGGTGCCGACCTGCTGGGTCGAGCCGTCGGATTTCTCGATCAGGATTTCAACCTGGCCGGTTTCAATGATATAGGCGCAATCACCCTTTTCGCCCTGGCGCATGATTACATCGCCGGCTTTGAATGATTTTTTAGCCTGTTTGTCTTCCATCAGAGTACGCCCCGCAGCGTTATTTTTAAAAGTCGTGAAAGAGGAGAACTCCCCCAAACCATTATATGATGCAAAAGAGAGGTTATCTTTTGGTTAATGATGCGGCGGTTTTTTCAGGAAATCAATGGATTGTTTGAATCTTTTAAGGCAAACCCGTCTTGGCAGGGGACATTTTTCACTTCATAATAGCCGCAGAAATATTGTTTATTTTACCTTGTTAAGGGCCTTTTATGACCCCGCTTACCCTTTTATCACTTTATATAGCGTTCCGCCTGAAACAGTTTCTATGCGATTTCGTCTTTCAGACCAACTGGATGGCGATGACAAAAGGTATGCCGGGGCCGGAAGGGTATAAGGCGCTGGCCTCCCATGTGGCGTTTCATGGAGTCGGGACAACGCTGGTGGCTCTCATTTTTGCACCGTCCTTATGGTGGCTGGGGCTTGTGGATGTTGTGATTCACGGCGGGATCGACCGGATCAAGGGGCTGATGACCTATAAAAAAGGCTGGGATTACGAGAAAAAATGCTTCTGGTGCGCCTTTGGTCTGGATCAGGAATTGCATAACTATACCCATTTGGGCTATATCGTCCTGATTGTCCTGTATTTGGGCGGGATAAAGATTTAAAAGAGAATGCTTGACAAAGCCGTGCAGAGCTTTGTATTGTGCGCTCTCTTTTAGGAATTATGGCGCATTTTGTGCGCAAACGGAAACTGCGAAAGATAGAACGATGAAAGTTAAAAATTCGCTGAAAACATGGAAATCCCGCGACCGGAACAGCAAGCTGGTCCGCCGCCGCGGCCGCGTTTACATCATTAACAAGCGTAACCCGCGCATGAAAGGCCGCCAGGGCTAACCCTCAAGGCTGAGTATTGCTGCGATTTTCGCACGGTAAACGTACCTCTTATAAGAAAAAGGCCTGCTGTCGCGGGCCTTTTGTTTTAATCATACCTGAAGACAGGAAATAGGTAACATAAGGCACTTTTTAAAGGTGTCGGTCTTTGTGTTGCGTTGGTAATGGCGATAGCTGTTGCGAAGGCCGTTTTGGTTGTTCCGGTGCTTCAGATGTGTTTTTAAAGGCGGTCTGCGCATATCCTTTTCCATCATCTAAAGGATGCGCATGGACATCTGAAACTTTTTCCCCATGATCGCTATGCTCAGAGCTTGCGGGGCGATCGTCTGTAAAAAGCAGGCCGGTTTCATCAAGTGGCTCATAAAGTGCTGCGTTAATTGCGGCTGTATCGTAACCGTGTTGCTGTGCCATCTTCGCAAGACGTTTACAGCGCCTGTGTATGTCAGGGTGTGATTTTACGATAGAGCCCGCCATTTTTAAGGCGCGCATATACCATGGGCCTTTGCGCCAGTTGAGCACATCGGCCAGGTCCGGGGCGTTTAATTCAAGCGATTTCTCAATTTTGCGAAGAGCTTTTATGAGCATCAAGGGGTTAGCGCCCATATCAACGGCGCCCCGGTCTGCTTGGAATTCACGGCGGCGGCTTGCGCTTTTATTGATGAGGTTTGCCGCCCAGAAAGATCCTTGCTCAACAGCATAGGCTGTTAAAACGACAACAGGATTGACTACGGCCAATACAGCCACAGAAATGATTTCCTGTCCGGCCATCACGCCCAGTTCGACGGCTTTTGCTTTGGGACGGATCTCGCCATCTCTTGTATACTGATCTTCTTTTTTCGGCATAAGCTTAGCGCCGGCATAAGATAGTCCTATAACGCCTGCGACTGATAATGCGCCGGCAATCCAGCCTGCACTTAATACCGCGCTGCCAAGAGCGAATGTTCCGGCGAACATGGTTGTTGTAAGAAGCCATCCGGAAGCCAGAGACAGCTTCGTATGATTTGCCCCTAAATGCGTAAATTCATGGGCCATGACCGCGCGAATCTCTTCCGGTTCCAACGCATCAAGCAAAGGTTGTGAAACCAGAAGGAAATGCTCGCCCAGACCTCCGGCCGCAGCATTCATAATACGCTTAATCTGCGGTACCTCCATAAGGTCGTCTTTACGGTCTTTCGCGTTATCTATATCAAGCTCGAAATCATATAGAGCCGGGATCTTTGGTAGCGCAGCTTTGTTTGTAAATTCTTGAATATAGCGCGCAAGTCCTTTGTTTTGGTGGTCGGTCAACTCACGTTTGCTAAAAAATTTTCCGACAAGCCTGTGGGCGAATTTGCCTCCTGCGAGCGTCAATAGGCCTGCCCCGGCAGCACAGCCTGCAAGAACCCAGGGACCGACCCACCAGCCAACCCCGGCCATGACAGCTGTTGCGCTGGCAAAGTGAACTGTTTCCTGCGCATAGTTGACAGGTTGAAAATATTTTACTGGCACAGCAGTTTTCCCGGGCGCTGTCGTTGGCAATGGTTTGATCCTTTCATTTCCATAGTCTAATAGACAGAGGGGGTTGTTACGTCAACAAAATACTGGCTTTTGTTATGAAAGCTTGTGTCGATTGAAAATGGGCGTTCTTATTTTTATATCGACGGCTTTGCCGCTTGCGGCTTGGCGCTTTGGTTTTGATTCAGGCCGTCAAACGTGACCGTTCCCAGTTGGTAAACCTTATTCTCACTGACAATATGCCCGAAATCGACCCCGGTAAATTCGCCTTGCGCATATTGACCTTCGACTTGCCGGGCATCCGGGAAGATATAAATCTGCACGCTGTTTTCAGGGCCGAGCAGGGCAGGCATGCTTTTCGGCCCGTCATAATGGCCGGAGCCATAGAAAACGGCGCTGCGCTCGTTCCCGGCAATGGATTTGATGAGTGCGGCGCGTTCGGTATCGTCATAGCGTGTCGCCATCAATTCATTAAAGATCGGCGCATAATGTTGCAGGTAAGCCTGCCGTTTGCCGTGATAGGCCTGAATAAAGGCCATCGTCATGCTGTCGTTTTGCGGGCAAAGCGCGGCAAAGGTGCGGGAGCGGTCTTTTATGAATTTATACAGCTCTTCGCGGTCCGCTTTTGTCACGCTCGTATGGCCTTTCAGGTCCACGGCATGGATTTTGATGCCTTTGGCCGCCGCATATAAGATGCCTTGTGCCGCATGCAGATCCTGCTCGTAATCGCTTTTATTGTTATGATCCCAGATCCCGCCTTTATTTATTTTGGCAAAATCATCATCGGTCATTTTGCCGCTGACCAGGTCATCAATGATATATTGGTTTTGCGGCCCCATCTCGATGAAGATATGTTTGACGCCCTGTGCCGATAGCCGGTCGATATTATCGTGACTATAAAAGTAATCGGAAATCCGGTGATCGTAATGGTTCGTATCGCCAAACAGCAGGAATTGCCTGTTACCCATGGCAGAGCCGTAAAACTGGTTTCCGTTTTGGGAATCCTGCTGGCTTAAGGACATGGCCGGCGGGCCGCTATGCTGACCCGAAGGCAGCGGATCGGGCGCGCAGATTTTATCAACCGGGATCCCTTCATAATGTGTCGGCCTGTCCGTGGTTGGTGCCTTGTCCTCTTCGGCATAGGCTGCGCCGCTTGCCATCAGTGCAAATGCCATTCCAGCAGCAGCATGCAATAATTTTCCAGTGTGTTTCATAAAGGTGCCTCCCTTATATATTTATTGTTTTTATGAAAGAGCGACCGTAGCTTTTTCATATTTTGAGGTCAAGCCGTAAAAACTAAGGTGATAACTATCGTGATAACTGGTGACAGCACCTTATTTCCTCTGCTATAACCTTTGCAATTCATAGGGAATCGCAATGTTTTCAAAACTGTTCGGTTTTATGTCTGCCGATATGGCAATCGATCTGGGCACGGCCAATACGCTGGTTTATGTGCGCGATCAGGGTATTGTGTTGAACGAGCCGTCCGTGGTGGCCATCTCCATGGCGCACGGCAAGAAGCAGATATTGGCGGTCGGTAACGAAGCGAAACAAATGCTGGGCCGCACGCCGGGTAATATTGTTGCGATCCGTCCGCTGCGTGACGGCGTGATTGCCGACTTCGAAGTCACAGAAGCGATGATTAAACACTTCATCCGCAAGGTGCATAACCGCCGCTCTTTCGTGTCGCCCAAAATGGTGATCTGTGTGCCGTCAGGCTCGACCGCCGTGGAGCAGCGCGCGATTATCGAATCGGCTGAAAGCGCAGGCGCATCGCAGGTGGGCCTGATCGAAGAGCCGATGGCTGCCGCGATCGGGGCGGGCCTGCCCGTCACAGAACCGACCGGGTCGATGGTCGTCGATATTGGCGGCGGCACGACCGAGGTCGCCGTGATCTCGCTGGGCGGGATCGTCTATGCCCGCTCCGTGCGCGTTGGCGGGGATAAAATGGATGAGGCCATCATCGCTTATATCCGCCGGGTGCATAATCTTCTTATCGGGGAAACGACGGCTGAGCGCATCAAAAAAGAAATCGGCTCGGCCTGTCCGCCAGCCGACGGCGAAGGCCGCAAGATCGAAATTAAAGGCCGCGACCTGATGAACGGTGTGCCGAAAGAAATCGTCATTACCGAACGCCAGGTCTCCGAAAGCCTGGCCGAGCCGGTCGGCCAGATTGTCGAAGCGGTTAAAGTAGCCCTTGAACATACGCCGCCTGAACTTGCCGCGGATATCGTTGAAAAAGGCATTGTCCTGACCGGCGGCGGCGCGCTGCTTTCCAATCTGGATTTCGTCCTGCGCCATGCGACAGGGCTGGCCGTTGCGATTGCCGACGATCCGCTGTCCTGCGTTGCTTTAGGCACGGGGCACGCGCTCGAAGAAATCAAGGCGCTGCGTAGCGTATTGATTGGGACTTACTAACCTTTCAGAGTTTTAAATCAGCGGGGCGCTGGGCTTTCCTGCTTGGCTGCGGCAGCCAGATCCGGGCTGCTCAGCTGAAGACCTTCGCGCTTTTTAAGGTCCTGCACCGCGGCAAGCCCGGTCATGTAAACGGCATGACGGTTTTTCTCTTCCGCTTCTTTCAGGCCGTGCAGGGCGTTATATAATTCTTTCTCTTCGATCTGGACAAAGCCGGAGTTGTTGGCATCGTCGTGTTTAGGATCATAAAGAATTGCCATCGCCTTGTTTGTGCTCTTTAAAAAGCCTTCTTTCTTGATGTGGTTGACGCCGATAAATTGCGATTTCTCGCCGCGGATGGTTTTTGAAAGCCGATCGCTTTTTTTCACGACTTCGCCCGCAAGCTCAAGCGGTAAACCGCCGAATACCAGATAGGGAACAATTCCTGCTGAAAATAGGGCGACTTCACCGGCAACACCGGCAACGACCGCTGTGATGCTGACGCCCTTTTGCACAACGTCCGCGGCAAAATTCCGTGTGCCCTGGATCGTATCGGTGATGCCTTTGGCGGACATTTCAAAAGCGTCCCTGACGCTGCCGGTAACACTATCCGCGGCGTCCGATACGCTATCGATCCCATCACTGACGGCCTGCTTGCCTTTATTGTAAGCGCCGCTAAGGCCTTCCGTTATGCTATCGGAAACTCTTGATAAAATGCCCGGTTCGTCTTGCTTGTTGTCTTTACTGTCATCGCTCATTGGCTGGCTCACTAAATTTTCATAATTTTAAAAACAAACATATGTAAAAAAATAGGCGGAAGGTTGTCAACAGAATTCCGAACAGCCTGACATAACGCATTGCAGATATTCACAATTATATGTATTCTTATATGAAAAGGGGCTTGCTTCTTCTCCCTTTCTCTCCTAGCTCTTAAGTTTAAGATTCCTCATCAGCAGGCAAGCCTAATTTTAGGGAAACTACTTTGAAACTCAGCTCGAGGTCCAAAAGCAAAGCACGTATTATCTCCCTGCAATGGTGGGGAGCGCGGGCGGCTCCTTTTATTTTCGTCCTGCTCGCCGTGCTGATCTTCATGTTTTCCGCGGCTGCCCCGACAACCCTTGAAGGGGTGCGGATGCGCACAACCGATATGTTTTCCCCGGTCCTTGCTGCTGTCAATAAACCGTTTTACCAGGCCAGCGAATATGTCCGCGCCGTCAGCGGGATTGCCGAGCTGCAGGCGGAAAATATTCGCCTGAAACAGGAAAATACCCGCCTGCGGGAATGGCATCAGACGGCCTTGACGCTGCAGGCGGAAAACGAGAATCTGCAAAAATTGCTGAATATCAAACTGCCGCCGCAGCATAGTTACATCACCGCGCGGGTCGTTGCCGATTCCGGCAATGCCTTTGCCAAAAGCCTGCTGGTCACCGCCGGAAGCGATGACGGGATTGAAGCCGGGCAGGCGGTGCTTGCCGGGGACGGGCTGGTCGGCCGGGTGATTGAAAGCGGCCACCGCACGGCGCGGGTGCTGCTGCTCTATGATATCAACTCCCGCATTCCGGTCCTGATCCAGGGCACGAACCAGCGGGCGATTATGGCCGGGAATAACGATTCCCTGCCAACCCTGCTGCACCTGCCGCCGGAAATCGAGATCAAGCCGGGCACACGGGTGATTACGTCCGGTCATGGCGGGCTGTATCCGTACGGCCTGCCGGTCGGGGAAATTGCCCGCGACGATCACGGTGCGCTGGTGGTCAAGCCGTTCGCGATGACCGACCGGGTCCAGATGGTCCGGGTGATTAAAACCGCGGACGATGTGAATTTACGCCATAAAACGCAGTAAACTATGATCGAACAGGATTTCAGTTTTAGGAAATTTGAGGAAAAGGCGCGGCTGTTAGTGCCGCATCTGCTGCTGCTGGTCTTGCTTGGCCTGAATATTACGGCGCTGCCGTTCTTTACCGCCGGGGCGATGAAGCCGCAGATGGTACTGATGGCGGTGTATTACTGGGCGATTTACCGTCCGACGCTGCTGCCACCTGCTTTTTGTTTCGCGATTGGTCTGCTGATGGATGTGTTGACCGGGATGACGCCGGGGATCAATGCCCTGATCCTGGTGCTGACCCAGTGGGGGATCCGCGAACAGCGCCGTTTCCTGATGGGCCAGCCTTACAGCACGATCTGGCTGGTGTTCGGGATTGTCGCGCTGGCATCGATGCTGGTGCAGTGGGCACTATACGGGCTTGTGCATATGCATTGGGGCCCGGTCATGCCGGCCCTGACCGGCGCGCTGGTGACGATGTTCCTGTTCCCCTTTGTCACATTGCTCCTGGTGATGACACACCGGATACTGCCTGTTGCCAGCAGGCCCTTTACCTGATTAAAGTAGGGACCAGGTTCTCATTTCATTAATAAACCGGTGGCCATGAAAAAGGATAACGACCGCATAGAATCCTTTACGCGCCGCGCCTTCATTGTCGGGGCGCTGCAATGCACCTTCCTGACCGTTCTGGGGGGCAGGCTCGCCTGGCTGCAGGTCGCACAGGGCAGCAAATATAAGACCCTGGCGGAAAATAACCGGATCAACCTGAAAATGATTGCCCCTTCGCGCGGGAAGATCGTTGACCGCTTTGGCACGGCGCTCGCAGTGAACGACCAGAATTTCCGCGTCCTGATCGTGCCGGAGCAGGCGCATGACATGGAAAAGGTCTTGTCATCGCTGCAAAAACTGATCGATCTGAGCCAGCGTGATATCAAAAAAGTCCTCAAACAGGTGGAAAAGCAGGCTGCTTTTGTCCCGCTCGAAGTCAAAGACAACCTGAACTGGGAAGATGTGGCGCGGATCGAGGTCCATTTGCCGGATCTGCCCGGTGTGTCGATCGATGTCGGTGAAATCCGGACCTATCCTTACGGCGCGGCGACAGCGCACCTGGTCGGCTATGTCGGGGCGGTCAGCCGTTCCGAGCTGAGCGATGATCCGGTCCTCTCCCTGCCGGGCTTTAAAATCGGCAAGACCGGGATTGAGAAAGTCTATGATGAAAAACTGCGCGGCACGGCAGGCACGGCAGAGGTTGAAGTCAATGTTGTCGGCCGGGAAGTGCGCGAGCTAAAGCGTCATAGCGGAAAAACCGGGGCAAAGGTCAAGCTGAGCATTGATACGGACCTGCAGATTTATACGCAGGAAAGATTAGCAACAGAACAAAGCGCTTCGGCGGTCATTATGGATGTCCATACCGGCGCCGTCTATGCGCTGTCCTCCTCGCCAAGTTTCGATCCGAACCTGTTTACGCGTGGCCTGTCGGCGGAAAAATGGGAGGAAATGCTGGCCGATCCCGGCTTGCCGCTGAACAACAAGGCTGTCGGCGGGCAGTATCCGCCCGGTTCGACCTTTAAGATGGTGACGGCGCTGGCGGCGCTTGAAGAAGGGAAGATCACCCGCAATAAAAGCGTGTATTGTCCCGGCCATTATGATTACGGCGATGACCGTTTTCACTGCTGGAAACGCGGAGGGCATGGGCGTGTCGATTTGATCGATGCGCTGGCAGAATCCTGCGATACGTTTTTCTATGAGATCGCCACCGATATCGGCATCGACAAGCTGGCCGAATATGCGTATAAGCTCGGGCTGGGGCAGAAGCTGGCCTTCGAACTGGCCGAAGAAAGGCCCGGCCTGATGCCGAGTAAAGGCTGGAAGATGGGCCAGTTCGGCGAGTCCTGGCAGCCGGGGGAAACCATCGTTGCCAGCATCGGACAGGGCTATATCCTTTCAACGCCGCTGCAGCTGGCGGTGATGACATCGCGGCTGGTCAATGGCGGCTTCGCGGTCAAGCCGTGGGTTGTCGGCTATACCGGCAGGCAGGCCGGTCAGCAAGGGAACTGGCCGAAACTCGGATTTCAGGACAGGCATCTGGAACTGATTATCAAGGGCATGAACCGCGTGGTCGGCCACCCGGACGGCACGGCATTCGCCTCACAGATCGATCATGAAGCGTTTAAAATGGGCGGCAAGACCGGAACGGCGCAGGTCAAACGGATCACCATGGCCGACCGCCTTGAAGGCGTGCAGAATAGCGACCTGCCTTGGAAATACAGGCACCATGCGCTTTTTGTCGGTTATGCCCCGGTGTCCTCTCCGCGCTATGCCTGCGCCGTGGTCGTCGAACATGGTGGCAGCGGGTCCGGCACGGCGGCACCGATTGCCCGCGATATCCTGCGCAAAACTCAGGAACGCGACCCGGCTTCCAAGCCTATGAGCGCCGATGGTATGGAACAGGCCGACGGCACACCGCCGGTCCGTAAAGCTCAACATGAGGGGCGCGCAAATGGGTAAGGCGATTGAAATCCAGGGCGGGATGACCCTTAAACAAAAGCTGATCCAGATGAACTGGGGGCTGGTGTTGCTGATCGGGCTGATTGCCGGGGTCGGGTTTATCGCGCTTTATTCGGCGGCCAATGGCAGCCTGAACCCGTGGGCCTCACGCCAGATCGCCCGTTTTGCCGTCTGCCTGGTCGGTATGATGGTGATCGCCCTGATTGATGTACGGGTCTGGTATCGCGCCGCTTACCCGCTTTATGCGCTGGGCTTTATCCTGTTGGTGATCGTGGAAGCGATGGGCCATATCGGGATGGGCGCGCAGCGCTGGATCGATCTCGGCTTTATGAAGCTGCAGCCGTCCGAGCTGATGAAGATTGTCGTGGTCATGGCGCTGGCGCGCTATTTCCATGTGGCGACGCTGGACGATATGAAACGCTTTAAATTCCTGATTCCGCCCGCGCTGCTGATCGGCGCGCCGGTGGGGCTGGTGTTGTTGCAGCCAGACCTTGGAACATCGCTGATGATTATTATGGCCGGTGCGGCGATGTTCTTTATCGCCGGGGCATCGAAATGGCTGTTCATCGGCGGCATCGCCGGAACGGCGGCGATTATCCCGCTGGCCTGGCAGTTCGGTCTGCATGATTACCAGAAACAGCGTGTGCGGACCTTCCTCGACCCGGAAAGCGATCCGCTGGGGGCGGGGTATCACATCACCCAGTCGAAAATCGCGCTCGGCTCCGGCGGCATCGAAGGGCGCGGGTTCCTCAAAGGGACGCAGAGCCACTTGAACTTCCTGCCGGAAAAACAGACCGATTTTATCTTTACGCTCTGGGCCGAAGAATGGGGCCTGCTTGGCGGGGTGTTCCTGCTGGCACTGTTCGGGTTGACCTTCTTATATGCAGGCTGGATCGCCTTCCGCTGCCGTCATGCGTTCGGGCGGTTTATGGCGTTCGGGTTGATGGTCAATTTCTCGCTCTATGTCTTTATCAATGTTGCGATGGTCATGGGGCTGATCCCCGTCGTCGGCGCGCCGCTGCCGCTGATTTCCTACGGCGGCACGGCCATGCTGGCCGCAATGATCGGTTTCGGCCTGATTATGTCGTGCAATATCCACCGGGATAGTAAGTTGCCGCGGATGTAAGGCTAAGCCGCCAGCAGCCCTTTTTGCTGGAGCATTTCCTGCAGCTCGCCCGTTTCGTACATTTCGCGGACGATGTCGCAGCCGCCGATGAATTCGCCTTTGACGTAGAGCTGCGGCAGCGTGGGCCAGTTGGTAAAGTCCTTGATGCCTTCGCGGATATCACTGTCTTCAAGCACGTTAACATCTTTAAAAGGGATGCCGAGCTGGCTGAGGACTTGTACCACGGCGGCGGAAAAACCGCATTGCGGAAACACGGCGGTCCCTTTCATGTACAGGACGACATCATTGCTGTCGATTTGCTTCTGGATGCGGTCGAAAATTACGTTTTCCATGATTTTTACTCCTCGGGTATAGCGGTTTGAATGGCCAGCGCATGCAACTCAGCGCCCATTTTTCCTTGCAGCGCTGTATAGACCATCTGGTGCTGCTGGACACGGGTTTTACCGGCAAAGCTGGCAGATTCGATATAAGCGGCATAATGATCGCCATCGCCGCGTAAATCCTGAATACGGACGGTCGCATCGGGGATGCCGTCTTTGATAAGTTTTTCAATTTCTCCGGGGCTCATCGCCATGTTCAGCTTTTTCCTTCCATATAGGCAGGCAGCCAGTCTTCGCTGATCTGCCGCAGTGCTTCAATAGAGATAGCCTGTCCGTCGGCAAGCTGCAAGGTCGTACCGCCGGTTTGTCCCAGAACGCTTACAGGAATATTGGCCTGCGCGGCCTGTTCCCGGACGGCATCCGCATCTTTGGTGGTCAGCACATAGCGGGCCTGATCTTCCCCGAACCAGAAGCCTGCCGGGTTTTCAGGATCAATCTCAAGCGCCGCGCCGCAGAGTCCGGCCAGCGCCATATCGGCCAGCGCACAAAGCAGGCCGCCATCACTGATATCATGGCAGGCGGTCAGCAAGCCATGCTCAATAAGCGTCCGCACCAGAACGCCGGTGCGCCCTTCGATGCTCAGGTCAACGGATGGCGCATCACCTGTTTCCGCGCCGTGGACTTCGCGTAAATATAAGGACTGCCCCAGATGCGCACCGGGCGCGCCGAGCAGCAGGATCATTTCCCCTTCGGCCTTGAAGCCGATACTCATCGCCTTGTGCCAGTCGTCGATCAGCCCGACGCCGCCAATCGTGGGGGTCGGCAGGATCGGCTGGCCGTTGGTTTCATTATACAGGCTGACATTGCCGGAAATAACCGGGTATTCCAGCGTATTGCAGGCTTCGGCCATGCCTTCGATACAGCCGACAAACTGCGCCATGATATCCGGGCGCTCGGGGTTGGCAAAGTTCAAATTGTCCGTGACGGCCAGCGGCTTCGCCCCGGTCGCGCAGATATTGCGGTAGCTCTCTGCGATCACTTGCTTACCGCCTTCAAACGGATTGGCCTGGCAGTAGCGCGGCGTGCAGTCCGATGTCATCGCCAGTGCTTTGTCACTGTCCGGCAATTTCACCAGCGCGGCGTCGGCTTGCCCCGGCGCGGCAACGGTTTCGCCCATAACCAGGTGATCGTACTGCTCCCAGATCCAGCGCTTGGAGGCAAGGTCCGGGCAACCGATCAGGGTTTTAAGCGCTGTCAGCGGATTACTTTCGGGCAACGGGTAATCGGCATCGTTAAGAGGGGCGGCCTTGGGATAGTCCCCGCGCGGGCGGTCGTAAACCGGCGCTTCGTCAACCAGCGGCGGCACGGGGATATCGCACCATGTCTTGCCGTACATATTCAGGCGCAGGCGCTTATCATCGGTGGTCCTGCCGATCACTGCAAAATCGAGATCCCATTTCTTGAAGATCGCTTCGGCCAGTTGTTCCTTGCCGGGCTTCAGGGTCATTAACATTCTTTCTTGCGATTCCGAGAGCATGATTTCATAAGGGCTCATATTCGGTTCGCGCTGGGGCACTTTATCAAGGTCCAGTTCAACCCCGATCCCGCCTTTATCGGCGATCTCGACCGATGATGAGGTCAGCCCGGCCGCGCCCATATCCTGGATCGAGATAATCGCGTCTTCCTGCATCAGCTCAAGGCAGGCTTCCAGCAGCAGTTTTTCGGTGAACGGATCGCCGACCTGTACCGTCGGGCGCCCCGTGGCTATAGTGTCTTCGGCTTCGTCATCAAAGACCGCGCTGGCCATGGTTGCGCCGTGAATGCCGTCACGTCCTGTTTTAGAGCCGACATAAACGACCGGCTGGTCAACGCCCGCGCCGCGCGCGTAATAAATGCTGTCCTGCTGCGCGATCCCGACCGTCATGGCGTTGACGAGGATGTTGCCGTTATAGGACTCGTGGAAATTGACTTCGCCGCCGACGGTCGGAACCCCCATGCAGTTCCCGTACCCGCCGATCCCGGCAACGACGCCGGAAATCAGGTGCCGCGTTTTCGGGTGCGACGGATCGCCAAAGCGCAGCGCGTTCAAATTGGCGATCGGCCGCGCGCCCATCGTAAAGACATCGCGCATAATTCCGCCAACCCCGGTCGCCGCGCCCTGATAGGGCTCGATAAAGGACGGGTGGTTGTGCGATTCCATTTTAAAGACGGCAGCCTGTCCGTCGCCGATATCAATGACCCCGGCATTCTCGCCCGGTCCCTGGATCACCCAGGGCGCGTCGGTCGGCAGTTTTTTCAGATGCAGGCGCGATGATTTGTAAGAGCAATGCTCGGACCACATCACCGAGAAAATGCCAAGTTCGGTAAAGCTCGGCATCCGCCCACATATATCGAGCATCAACTGGTATTCCTCAGTATTAATGCCATGCTCTGCGGCGAGGGCCGGGGTGATCTCTGGTTCGTTGAAAACCGGTTCGGTGATTTTTGCGGCTGTGTTTGTCATGGATATCTTTTTAGCGCGAAGACGCCGAGAAGCGAAGGGTTTTTATCGGGGTCGCCATAAAATTCCACCAGGCTTTAATTTGCATAATATTTTAAGTGCTGGTATAAATAGAGGCTCAAAAAAAAGAGGACGCCATGGAATTCGAACAAACCGGCTTAAAAGACAGTACGCTGCTGCGGCAGGCTCATGATCTGGCATATGCCCAGTTCCGGGGAAGCGCGGACGAGTCGCAGGGGGATGTCCCGGATGATTTTATTGACGGCATCTATCTGGCTTCGGCTATTGCTGCGGCTAAACTGCTTCAGGATACGGATGTTTCAGAGCCGGTGATTGCCGCCGCAATCGCTTTTGGCGCGGTGCATGAGAGCAGTGCAATCATGGACAAGCTTGATAAAACAGTCGTGCCCGTTGTCCAAGAACTCCTCCGCGATGAGGAACAGTTGACCATACGTATGATGATGAACGGCGAAACGGAAAAAAGCCTGACAGAAATTTATACCGAGGCGCTCGCCGCCAATATGGAACGCAGCGAAGAGCAGATTACGGCCCTAAAAGCCAAAGCCATTGTCAGTATGGAATATGCCCAGATCTACAATGATCCCGGGGACCTTCATATCGTGGTTGATTACGCCAGGGCCGTTCGGAATTTATACCCGGATCAGGGTGATGAAAAACTTGGCCAGCGCCTTCAGGACACATTAGGTTATGTTGGAAATATGGTATCGAGTACCGCTCCCCCGCGGATACAGTAGCCTAGTTTAACGCTTCGACAATGCTTTCAAACAGGGGCATGCCGGTTTTGTTATTCTGCCAGTCCTGTGTCGCGTTTTCCGGGTGGGGCATCATACCGAGGATGGTGCGGCGCTTGTTCAGGATCCCGGCGATATGATCGACCGATCCGTTGGCATTGGCTTCTGCGGTGGGCTCGCCGTTTTCATTACAGTACCGGAAGGCGACCCGGTCTTCGGCTTCCAGCTCTTTGAGAATTTCATCATTGGCAAAGTAATTCCCGTCCCCGTGCGCGACCGGGACATTGATGACCGTGCCCTTGCCGAGTTTTGAGGTGAATTCCGAATCGCTCGTTTCGGTACGCAAATGCATATGCTTGCAGATAAATTTAAGCGTCTTGTTCCGCAGCAGCGCACCGGGCAGCAGGTGCGTTTCAATCAGCATCTGGAACCCGTTGCAGACGCCAAGGATCCGCGTGCCGCGCTCGGCATGCCGAATGACTTCTTTCATGATCGGGGAATGCGCCGCCATCGCCCCGCAGCGTAAGTAATCGCCGTAAGAAAACCCGCCCGGCAGCACGATCAGGTCCGGGGACCCGATATCCGTTTCCTTGTGCCAGATCAGGGAAGGAGCGCTGCCGCTGGCTTTTTCCAGCGCCATGGCCATATCTTTTTCGCGATTTGTGCCCGGAAAGACGATAATTGCTGTTTTCATGATTATTTTTTAGCAGGCTTCTGAAGGGCTGAAAAGCATTGATTTTTATAAAGTTATTCACATATTTTGACAGAATCTTTTCGTTTTGTTCGTTTAAAACTGAAAAAAAGTAATAATAAGTCTTGCCAAAGCTAAAAACATAATTTAAAAGAGTCTTTATTCAGGTTTTTGAAAAACGACCGAAAAGGTTTTAAAACCCAAAGAAGCGCAAAATTGCGCCCCGAAGAGGTTTTATCGCTGGTGGTGATGTGGGTGGAAAAAACATGACTCTGGCCAGCGAGTTGAACTAGGGAATATAAAAAAACTAAAGCCCCGCTTCGGCGGGGCTTCTCTTATATGTGGTATAGTCAGGCGCGCTTAGGCGTCGTTTGCTTCCATGATCTGGTTTTTGGCTTCTTCCATGTATTTTTCAAGCATGGAATCAACAACATGGTCAGAGATATCGACGCCTTTGGCTTCGAAGTCCGGCATAACTTTGCGTTTCACATCGTCAAATCCCGGCTCTTCCAGGTTGGACCCGACAACTTCCTTGGCGTAAGTCTCCGCATCAGCCCCTTCAAGACCAAGCTGTTCCGCGGCCCACAGGCCAAAAAGCTTGCAGCAGCGGGCTTCAACTTTAAAAGCCAACTCTTCATCATGAGCAAATTTCTTTTCAAAAGCGTCTTTTCGTTCTTCAAAACTGGACATTGTGTGGTTCCCCTATTAAATAACGCATCAGTTCATATATAAGTCTGAAATATTTTGTACCATTGGATTCGTTGGAAATCCATGATTATATGAACGGGACGGAACAACCCCAGATACGAAACGAAGGATCGGCGATGGCAAACCGCAGAATGATTCACGAAGGCAAAGCGAAAATTATTTATGAAGGTCCTGAACCGGGCACACTGGTGCAGTATTTTAAGGACGATGCCACCGCCTTTAACGGCGAGAAAAAAGACGTGATTGCCGGTAAAGGGGTTCTGAATAACCGGATTTCTTCGCATATCATGACTAAGCTGGAAGCGATCGGTATACCGACGCATTTCCTGAAATCCCTGAATATGCGCGAACAACTCGTGCGCGAAGTTGAGATTATCCCGATTGAGGTTGTAGTGCGCAATATCGCCGCCGGGTCGATCTGCAAGCGGCTGGGCCTGAAAGAAGGCACGATCCTGCCGCAGCCTGTGATCGAATATTACTATAAGAAAGACGAGCTGAACGATCCGATGATTAGTGAGCATCACATCGTCACGTTCGGCTGGGCCGATATTTTCGAGCTTGAGGAAATGGTGGCGATGAGCTTCCGCATCAATGATTACCTGAACGGCATGTTTGCCGGGATCGGCTTGAAGCTGGTCGATTTCAAGCTGGAGTTCGGTCGCCTGTGGGGCGAATATGGCGAGCTGTACCTGCTGCTGGCTGACGAGATTTCCCCGGATAACTGCCGCCTGTGGGATGTGAATACGAATGAAAAAATGGACAAGGACCGCTTCCGCCAGGATCTGGGCGGTATGATCGAAGCGTACCAGCAGGTGGCAGAGCGTCTTGGTCTTGTTCCCAAAGGCGGCATCATCGAAGGCGGCAATATCAATGAACAGGTTGCCGCCGGGCTGGGCGAGATCGAAAACGAACTGGCGCGCGAGCGCCGCCTGCGCAGCCTGAACAAAGTCAAACCCCAAAAACCGACCAGTAAAGGATAAGTCATGAAAGCAACCGTCCACATCATGTTGAAAAACGGCGTTCTCGATCCGCAGGGCAAGGCGATCGGCCACGCGCTCGAAGGGCTTGGCTTTGAAGAGGTCGGCGCGGTGCGTCAGGGGAAGGTGATCGAGCTGGAAATCGCAGACGGCACGGATAAAGCACGGATTGAAGAAATGTGCGAAAAGCTGCTGGCGAACCCGGTGATCGAAGATTACAAAATCGATCTGGCGTCTTAAGTTTACAAGGAGTTTGAGACTATGGCCGGACCGGTCGTGAAAAAGTTACTTTCTGTTTTTAATGCGCTCATTGGCCGTGATCCGCGCCGGAACCCGGACGGGACGATGACGACCAGGCACGGCAACCGGATTATCCCGTACCGTGTGACGGCCGGTGGCGGGTCGATACGGTCTAACCTGATCGAATTTATGCGTCAGCCGCGTGTCAGGGAATTACAGCGCCAGTTAGAACCGCTGCTGAAGGCGGGACCTGACGAAAAAATCACCGTAAACCCGGACACCGGGAGTTTTTATCTCGCCAGCGATATCAGGAAAAACGGCATGGTAAAGGCGACGGTTCTGGGGCAGATTGACTTGGATCTTGAAAAAGAGCTTTTGGATCACGCCCTGCAACTGGTCATGATGCATAAACTGTTCAGGGGAGCCAGTCCTGAAAACCCGATTATCCTGGACGAGGTAACAGGGCGTGTTTACCCGAAAAACGACCCCGGTGAAACCAGAGGACATGTGAAACTGGGACCGAAGGTGATGCGTTAGTCAGTCCGAGCCATGGAATATCTCTGCCAGGTCCCCCGCATCTATGACGGTCTTGAATATCTTCTGGACCATGACCCTGTTTTTTCGGCTCTTGATATAACCTCCGCGGAATTTACACGCCCTTATTTCGGACCCGGATTTCCCGGACTGGTGCGCATCGTTCTGGGGCAGCAGGTATCAACGCAGGCGGCGGACTCCCTCTGGCAGAAATTCATCCAAGGCGTTCCGGCGATTACTCCCGATACGGTATTACTGCTCAATGCGGATGAAATGCGGGCGCTCGGGCTGAGTCATCAAAAGGCGCGCTATATTCACGGGCTGGCACAAGCGATTAAAGACAAAAGCTTCGATCCCCTCGCGCTCGAACATTTAAGCGATGAAGAGATCTACCGTGAAATCACAGCCTTAAAAGGCTTTGGCAACTGGAGCGCGGAAATGTTCCTGATGTTCGGCCTCGCCCGGCCCGATGTCTGGCCTGCCGGGGATCTGGGGATTCAGGAAGGATTGCGGATCTATCTCGGGCTGACAGGGCGGCCCGACCTGGCGCGGACGGAAAAAGAGGGGGCGCGCTTCGCGCCATACCGAACGGCGGCGTCCTTGCTGCTGTGGTATTTGAAGGCCCGCTGATATCGTTTAGTAAGAAATTCAAAAGGAGTTTAATGGTATTCTAAAACAGGGCCAGAGTGTCCATTAGTGGGAAGGAAAACTGGAAGCGGATGAAAAAAGACAAAGACGAAAAGTCAGTAAAGCAGAATCCTTATTTTCGAAAAGACGATGAAGGAAGGGATGTTTATTATCCGTGGGGATATGCTGGCGATTGTTATTATGTTACTGAAGTTCAAAAGCGAAAGTTAAAATCTTCTTTTAATTTTGCAATTTTATTTTGTGTTGTGGGGTGTTTTTTACTGCCAATAATCACTCCACATTTAGCAATATACTGCGTAGCCATAGTAGTATTTCATGCTACTTTATTGCTCTGGGTGGCCTTTTTTTATTGCTACAGCAAAAAACTAGAGCCATCTAATGCCCATAATCAAATTTTTGAAAGAGATCATTCTAAGCCCAAACTATTTAAGGATATGATTGCGAGTCTAATATTTTATCTTGGATTAGTTTTGTTGGGTATTTTAGGGATGCCAGACGACCTATCGTTACTTTTATGCGGGATTTTTATTGGTATTTTTTATCCGTCCTTAATCTACTTCGTTTGGCGCAGGCGCGGATACATCTTTCAGGAAAAACCATCTTAATTGTGGCTGTGTGATATAGGTCGCGATTATTTCCATCCTGTCATCTCGACCGTAGCGCCGCAGGCGCGGAGTGGAAAGGTCTTCGTAAGCAGGTATCAAAGATCCCTCGGTCTCGCCCTCCCCGACCTTGCCCGCACACAAACAGAAGGTGCGCGCTTTGCGCCATACCGAACGGCGGCGTCTTTGCTGCTGTGGCACCTGAAAGTCAAAAATTGACATAACAAAAGGGTTTGTTGTAATTTCCTCCTGACAAATAAAGCGGGATGGATGTATGCAGATCAACCCTAAGGCAACCTTATTACTTGATATAAACGCGCGGACATTGCGGGAGCTGTTCGATAATGCGGCTGATCGTGAACGGGAAGACGCTTTTCTTTCGTCCTTCATGACGTTGTCTTTTTATAAGTGGCCGACGACAAATTTCGCGCTCTTCATGGCCTTGGTGATCCCGAAACGTTTACCGGATATCGCGGTTACGAACGAGCAGATGGATATTTCAGATCAAGGGCTGTCTTTAACTACCGATATATGGATGCGTGTCGGCGATTATTTTAAGGCGCAGGAGATTTTTAAAGCGACCCATCCGGAAGATCGTCCTGCGCTGGAGGCGTTCAATCAACAATCGCTTTCTTTTCATTTTTGGAAACGCAGCAGGGTTTTTGAAAATTTTGTGGAAGTCGCGACGCGCGAGACGGAAACGAGCGCCTTTTTGCAGGCCGACCTTGTGATGGCGGGCGGCAAGGTGATTGCGGATATGTCCGATTGTCACGACGATCCTGATGAAAACAGGAATGCGCATCTGTTTAATCAGTGGTTTGCCGGAAAACTCAAGGCGGCATTACCACAGCTGCCCAAGCCTTAATAATCACGCCAAAAACTGTTCCTTCAAAATCCGTTCTTCCAGATTGTGATCCGGATCGAAGAGCATGGTCACGCCGATTTTGACGGACTGGTGGATTTCAACCTGGGTGACGTGGCGGACTTCGGTGAAGTCTGCTGTGGCGCTGACTGGGCGTTTATCCGGATCGCGGATGTCAAAGGTCACTTTGGCGTTGTGAGGCAGTAGCGCGCCGCGCCAGTGGCGGGGACGGAAGGCGCTGATCGGGGTTAAGGCCAGCACGTTGGCCGAGAGCGGGATAATCGGGCCGTGCGCGGACAGGTTATAGGCGGTGCTGCCGGCGGGGGTCGCGATCATCACCCCGTCACACACCAGCGTATCCATGCGGTCGATCCCGTCAACGGCAATCCCGATCTGCGCGGCGTTGTGACGCTGGCGCAGCAGCGAGACTTCGTTAAAGGCAAGGCCTTCGACAACCTTCCCGTCTTCGGTGTGCGCCTTCATCCGCAGCGGGTGCAGGATGACGCTCTGCGCTTTTTCAAGCCGGTCCGATAACCGTTCAACGCGGTAAGGGTTGAGCAGGAAGCCGAGCGATCCGCGGTTCATCCCGTAAAACGGTTTGCCGAGCGTATGATACTGGTGCAGCGCTTCGAGCATCGTCCCGTCACCGCCGAGAACGACGATGATCTCGGCCTCGTCCGGAGCGCACTGGCCGTAGGTCGGCTCAAGCTCTTTGAAGGTTTTTTCGGCTTCGGCGCTGTCGGCGCAGTGAAAATGAATCTTCATTTCAGGCCTGTTCTTTCCGGTGCTCGCTGTGTGCGGCAACCCATGCCGCCGGATCGTTGAGATAGGCCTCGACAGAATCCAGCGTTTGCGTGTCGAAATAAGTTTCTTCCCGCGCGACCGCCAGCACATCATACCAGTTACACAGGCTGTGCTGGGTCAGGCCCATTTTATCGTTATCGGCTTTGACTTCGGGGCGGATGCCGTAATCGAACAGCACGAAGAAATGCTCAAGCGTTGCCCCGGCGGTGCGCAGCGCGTCAACGAAGACCTGCTTGCTGTGCCCGAAATTCTGCAAATCTTCGGTCAGGATAACACGCGGGCTGGCGTCGTCTTCGAAGTGGCCTTCGATCTGGTTCATACGGCCGTGGCCTTTGGGTTTCTTGCGGACATAGATCATCGGTTTTTGCATCCGGTCGGCGATGATCGCGCCATAGGGGATGCCTGCCGTCTCCGCCCCGGCAATGATGTCGATATGCTCGTCACCGACCTCATCATGCAGGACCTGCACCGCCATCGACATTAATGTGCCGCGCTCCAGCGGGAAAGACAGCGGGCGGCGGCAATCGACATAAACCGGGCCGATATTGCCGGAAGTGTACTGAAACGGCTCGGCCGCGTTAAATAAAACCGACTTCGTGTCCAGCAGGAGTTTTGCCGCAATCTTGGCGATGTCATTCTTGGTCATGGGATCATTCCTTTTCTTCAGGACAGTTTTAAACCATGGGGCGGCGTAAATAAACATGGATTTGCCGTGCTTGTGCACATAGGGCGGGCAACGCGTCCCACGCCGCATGGTGCCGCTGGAGACGGATGGCCCTGAGGGTCCGGCACAGCATCATTTCCCAGCAAGCCGGGCTGGTGGTGTAGGGCAGGGAGCGGGGCGGCGGCCCGTCATAACGGGCATAAAGTTCAACTAAATTTTCCATGAAAAACAGTGTATCAGAGCGGGGTAGAAAGAAAAAGGAATAAGTTCCTAATAATATTTTTTGACATAATATAATAATGGGCGTAGTGTTTGTTTCCATAAGCAATAAAAACAATCTAAGAACGCTAAGAAAATAATAAGGAGGAACACAATGAAACGGGAAACACACATCACGACACCGGGTTACACAACAGACGGCTGCGATAACGTCATCAGCTTTGTCGATTATGTAACCCGTAAACTGCGCGAACAGCCTTTTGGCTTCCGTAATTACGGCTATGTCCCGGTCCGGGTCGGCAGCGCCGATGTTATCCGGCTGGCTGACCGGCGTTAAAAGATTCACGTTAAAATAAGACAAAACCGTCACCCCGGAAAATGCGGAAGCATTTATCCGGGGTTTTTGCCGGAGGAGGTTCTGATGGCATAAATGCCGGATCAAGTCCGGCATGACGTCTTATCGGACATTTATTTTTCTTCCCTTATTCCGTGTTATTCTGTACCACTGTGCGGATTGAAACCGCCTGACAGGAAAGATGCGGAAATGGCTGCCGAAGAACTGCGTAATATTGCGATTATCGCCCATGTTGACCATGGCAAAACAACCCTGATTGATTCCCTGCTGAAGCAAAGCGGAACCTTCCGTGATAACCAGCGGGTCGATACCTGCGTGATGGACTCCGGCGATCTTGAAAAAGAGCGCGGCATTACCATTTTGGCCAAACCGACATCAATCAAATGGGGCGATGTCCGGATTAACATCATCGATACACCGGGCCACGCCGATTTCGGCGGCGAGGTGGAGCGTGTCCTGCATATGGCCGATGGTGTGATCCTGCTGACGGACTCCGCTGAAGGCCCGCTGCCGCAAACCAAGTTCGTGCTTGGCAAGGCGCTGAAACAGGGCTTGCGCCCGATCGTGATTATCAACAAGGTCGATCGCGGCGATGCCCGTCCTGAAGCGGTGCTGGATGAGATTTTCGATTTGTTTGTCTCGCTTGAAGCCAATGACGAGCAGCTTGATTTTCCGGTGCTCTACGCGTCTGGCCGGGATGGCTGGTGCGTCCGTGAACTGGGCGATGAGCGTAAGGACTTAACGCCTCTGCTGGACCTGGTGCTCGCTCACGTGCCTGCGCCGACGGGTGATGAGAGTGCGCCGTTTGCGATGCTGGCGACATTGCTGGATTCAGATCCGTTTCTTGGTCGCTGCCTGACTGGCCGGGTGATCCAGGGGAGCGCGAAAGTGAACGAAACCGTTAAGGCGCTGAGCCTGGAAGGTGAGCTGGTTGAAAATGGCCGCCTGACCAAGCTGCTGAAATTTGAAGGCACGGAGCGCGTACCGGTGAACCAGGTGCATGTCGGGGACATTATCTGTATCGCCGGTCTGACCAAGGCATCCGTTGCCGATACGATCGGGGCGCCGGGGCTGGCACAACCGATCCCGGCAACGCCGATCGACCCGCCGACGATGGCCGTAACGATTACGGTGAATGACTCCCCGTTTGCGGGAACCGAAGGCAAGAAGGTGACTTCGACCATGATCCGCGAACGCCTGCTGGCTGAAGCGGAAACCAATGTTGCGATCACGTTCCGGGAAAGCGAGAACAAGGATGCTTTTGAGATTGGCGGCCGGGGCGAGCTGCAACTCGGCGTACTGATCGAAACGATGCGCCGCGAAGGTTTCGAGCTGACCGTGTCGCGTCCGCGCGTTCTGTATAAAGAAGAAAACGGCCAGCGGTTAGAGCCGATCGAAGAGGTCACGATTGATGTGGATGAGGAATATGCCTCCGCCGTCGTTGATAAAATGAACCGCCGCAAAGCCGATATGGTGGATATGCGCTCCTCCGGCGCCGGGCATGGGGGTGGTAAGACACGGATTATTTTCCACGCGCCGTCACGCGGCCTGATCGGGTATCAAAGCCAGTTCCTGACCGATACGCGCGGGACAGGTGTTCTGAACCGGGTGTTCCATGAGTACGCGCCGTTCAAAGGCGATATTCCGGGCCGCCGCAACGGGGCGCTGATTTCCCGCGAAACAGGGACTGCTGTTGCTTATGCTATCTTTAACCTGCAGGATCGCGGCGTGATGTTCATCGAACACCAGACCCCTGTTTATGAAGGAATGATCGTTGGCGAGCATAGCCGTGATAACGATCTGGAAGTGAACGTCCTGAAAGGCAAGAAGCTGACCAATATGCGGGCTTCGGGCAGTGATGAAGCGGTGACGCTGGTCCCGCCGCGCCGGATGAGCCTTGAGGAAATGATGTCTTATATTAATGAAGACGAACTTCTGGAAGTCACGCCGAAATCCCTGCGCCTGCGCAAACAGCATCTATGCCCGCACGAACGTAAACGGGCAAGTCGCCAGACGGCTTAGTTCTAAGTCCTAAGTCCCCTCACCCAGCTTCGGCTAGGTTCAGCTTTGCTTCGCCAAGCCTGTGCAACCCTCTCCCTGAAGGGAGAGGGGAAGATTAGTTTGTCTGCGGATTAATTCCCAAAAACTCCGCCATATTCTCACCTGTAACCGCCAGGATCTTTGAGATGCTTTCGGTCGAAGGCCATCGCGGCTTGCCGTCGGCGCTGTGGCGTTTGCTTTTGTTGAAGGTGGTGGGATCAAGGCCGGCGGCTTTGGCGAGGCCCGAGGCAGAGTATCCGTGACGCTGGGCAAGGTCGTCAATCGCCTGCCAGATTTCTTCGTGGGTAAACATAGGATTACAGTCCCATTTTTACATGCGGACGTAAACAGGAATAAAATCCTATTTTTTTGTTGACATCGTCATATTGTTCTACCATATTTGGAACATAAAGAGAACATTTGTGTTCAAAAAAAGAACAAAAAACCGTGTGGGGTATTTGATGGCGACAAGAGATTTATTTACACCAAGGCCGCAGGCGGAACGGGAAACCATCCCGTTTGAAAGCGCTGAAGAAGCGTGGTTCTGGTTTATCCAGGCCCAGCAGGCCCGTGAGGACGGAGCCCGGTTTTCACTCGGGGCCGGATTATTCCCGCGCCCTTGCGAACCGCTCGATATCTTAAAAGTGCTCGACCGCCTGTATCGCAATCGTGAAATCACGATGGATCATGCGCTGGTGCTGCGCCATTACGGTCGCCGCATGATGCCGCCCGATGAACATCGCACCAAGGAACGCCGCGCCCATAAATTATGGATCGAAGCGCTGGGCGCGATGGAAATGGTGCTGGTCGGCAAGGGGATCGTGGCGATGCCGCATGCTTATCTGGAGGCAGCGGAATGACAGAGTTTCAAAATTCAAAACACCAAAAAATGGAGGAAAAAATGAGTGCAACATTTAATGACGTCGTGAAGAACTTAAAAGCGTGGGTCGTTTTTAGCGGGCAGGTCGATCGTCCGTGGCTGCGGGTATTGCGGCCCGGTTTCCGGCATTGCTTTGTCATTTTAAATGACGGGCATCACTGGCTGTCATTCGACCCGATGCTTAACCATATCGACCTGCGGGTGCACGGTCATGTCCCGCCGTCTTTTGATTTACCGGCATGGCTGTCATCACGCGGCCAGACCGTCGTGGCCGCCGATGTCGATCACACACACAAAGAACCGATGCCGCTGGCGCTGTTTACCTGCGTCGAAGCGGTGAAACGCATTTTGGGCCTGCACCGTCTGGCGATCCAGACGCCGTGGCAGCTCTACAGCTTTTTAATGAATAACCAGAAGGAGAGAGTCTATGGGTAGTTTAGCATCCCGTCCCCAGATCCCGCAGGTGCAGCAGCAACCTGTCATCGTCACCATCCCGGCAGCCGATTATTACAGCGCGCCGGCGGCAACATCATCGTCCACGGCAAGCACGGCCTCTAATCAGGGCGCGGCGGATACGTCTGCGGCAACTGATACGGCGGCCGAAACAGGAACCGGCAGCGAGGAAGCAACGCGCCTTGCCCGCGAAGATAACCTGCTGCGCCGCAGCCGTGGCCGTTTAGGCACGGTGCTGACGGGCTTTAGCGGTGTGCTCTCACAAGCGGCGCGTGCCGGGCGCAAAACCTTGCTGGGAGAATAAGCATGGAAAATGTGACCACTATAGACAGAAAAGCCGGACAGGGCCGTGATGAGTCTTTTGATTCCTCCGCCCTGATGCGGCGCTACGATGTGGCGCGAGCCAAGCGCGGAAACTGGGAAAGCCTGTGGCAGGAAGCGTATGAATATGCTTTGCCGCAACGGAACGGCTTTTCTTTTACCCGTGCAGGCAGCGGCCGCCACGATAATCTTTATGATGCCACGGCACTGGATGCGGTAGAGCAGCTTGCCGCCAGCCTGCTGGGGAACCTGACCCCGCCCTGGTCGCAATGGTTCGGTTTGAAGCCCGGTCCTGATTTGAGTCCTGCCGAAGCGCAGGCGCTGGCCCCGGTTTTAGAGCAGGCCGGCAAGACCATCCAGGCGCATTTCGACCGCTCGAATTTTATTGTCGAGATGCATCAATGTTATCTGGATCTCGTTGTTGGCGGTACGGCGGCTCTGGCGGTTGAGGAAAACGATCCCGGCGAGCTTTCGGCGTTTAAATTTACCGCCGTGCCTTTGAGCGATATGGTGCTCGAAGAAAATGAAAACGGATTCCTGCGCGGATCGTTCCGATCCTTATCCCTGACATTCATGCAACTGCGCGCGCGTTATCCTTTGGCCGAACTGCCGGAAAATATCCTGCGCGAAGGCGCCAAAGATCCGCAGATGCAGTTTGATGTGCTGGAAAGCATTCTGCCGAATGAGCTGGGCACATATGATTATAAAGTCATTTTAAGAGATAACGGGCATCTGCTCCAGTCCGGGCGGTTTTCCGATACGCCGCTGATCGCGTTTCGCTGGCTGAAATCGCCGGGCGAAATCTATGGGCGTTCCCCGGTGATGAAGGCGCTTCCCGATATCAAGACCGCGAACAAGGTCGTTGAGCTGATTTTAAAGAACGCGTCGATCGCCGTGACGGGGATCTGGCAGGCCGATGATGACGGCGTGCTGAACCCGGCCAATATCGAGCTGAAACCCGGCAGCATCATTCCCAAGGCGATTGGATCCAAAGGCTTAACGCCGCTGGATATGCCGGGGCGTTTTGATATCTCGCAGCTTGTACTCGAAGACCTGCGTTCGCGTATTCGTCATGCCCTGCTGGCTGATAAGCTCGGCCCGGTTGGCGGCGGACGGATGACCGCGACCGAAGTGCTGGAGCGCAGCGCGGAAATGGCCTTGCTGCTCGGCGCAACCTACGGGCGGCTGCAAAGCGAGATGATGACGCCGCTGGTCAAGCGGGCTTTCAACATCCTGCGCCGCCGGGGTGAAGTGCCGGACATCAATCTCGATGGCCGCCTGGTGCAGCTTGATTACCGCGCCCCGCTGGCCCGCGCGCAAGGACAGCGCAATATCCAGAACACACTGTTCTGGGTCGAGTCCGTGCTGGCGATGGGCGGCGGCGCGGCGGGGGCTGTCGATCTTGGCGCGACGGCGCGCTTCCTTGGGGAGGCGCTGGGCGTACCGAGTGATTTGATACAGGGCGCATTGCCGCCGGTCACCAATAGTGAAGACACGGAAATAACAGACATGGATATAAAGGAGAAAAAAGATGCTGCCGATCCCCCAGAAGAACAAGCCGGTGTTTGAAGTGCCGCCGGTATCCCGCCTGGAACGGGAGCAGGTTGAAAAAGCCTATGCCAGGCTGTTTTCAACCGAAGACGGCAAAATGGTACTCGGCCATTTGCAGAGCATCGCCTTTATGCGGGCCTACGGTGCCGAAAGCAGCGATGCGCAAATCCGCTACGCCGAAGGACAGCGCGCGCTCGTCGCGCAGATATTGCGTCTGGTCAATGCCGGGCGGACAGCGTGATTTTTAACGCGAAGAGACGAAGAAGCGAAATAGACATTTCTTTTGTGTCATTCCGAGCGTAGCCGAGGAATCTTCCCCGCTGGAAGTGCCCAAGATCCCTCGCTTTGCTCGGGATGACAAATAGGGAGGGTTCTATTCACTGTCTTGCGTTCAAATAATTTCAAAACCTTAAGGAGAAAAGAAAATGAACGACACTTTATTAGATCAACAAGACGCGCAGCCTGCGCCGGAACAGATGATGATCCCGGAAAAATTCCGCGATCTGCAAACCGGTGAACTGCGCGCCGATGCACTCCTGCGTTCTTATACGGAACTGGAGCGCAAATTATCGACCGTGCCTAAACCGCCGGCCAGCCCGGATGAGTATTGCGTGGATTGCAGCCACGGCCTGTTCGAACCGGATGCCGACATCAACAAGCGCCTGTTCGACCAGGGCTTTACGCTGGAGCAGGTGCAGGCTGTTTATGACCTGGCGGCGGAAAAATTCGTGCCGATGGTTCTGGAACTGGCCCAGGAATTTAAAGCCGACCGTGAAGTAGAGCGCCTGGTCGCGGCCTTTGGCGGCGAAGAAAAATGGGCCGAAGTGTCCCGCCAGCTTCTGGCTTTTGGCAAAAAGAACCTGCCGCCGGAAGTGCTGTCCAGCCTGTCCGGCTCGTTTGAAGGCGTTATGGCGCTGTACCGGATGATGAAAGGGCAGGAACCGGGCCTGTCGATGCAGGCGCAGAACAACGCCGCCTCGATGGATGCGCCGGATCTGAACAGTATGATGCGCGACCCGCGCTACTGGCGCGACCGTGACCCGGCCTATGTTGCCAAGGTCACCGAAGGCTTCCAGAAGATGTACGGCGAGTAATCAGAAGTCCCCTTGCTGCGCTAAGGCACCCCGGCCCGGTTCAAAAGGCCGGGGTGTTTTTTATAGAACAGGCTTTGCTTCTGCGGGCTTTTCTTCTACTTTTATAAAGATAGGAGATAAGCTTTTGCCTGCATACATAAGACTGTTATTGCCTTTGATAATGTTCGCGATGCCCGTCAGTGCGCATGAACCTGTGCAGCCGCTGCCGGACACGGCGCATGCTGAACTGAAGAGAAACGAGTTTTTCGAGCAGTGCTATGATCTGGATCAGGGGCAAAGCATCGTGTATTTCCTGTCATCCGATAAATATGGCGATTTCAATATTCATTATCATGACGGTGAAGACACGTTGTACCTGGCTGAGCAAGCGGCAGTGCGGCAGGCCGATGGCGTTGCCGACATCCCTGTGAGTACGGAGATCTGCCTGATGTGGCGGAATATTTCTTTCGGCGGACCGGCGCAGCTTGATTATGAAGTCAAATATCCAGACGGCAATGACGTCAAACAATCATTGCCGGAAACAGAATAACCGGAAAATTTATTATTTATGCCTGTGAACTGGCGAACTGGCCGGCGACATAGTCGTCGATCACTTGCTGGAACTGGCGGGCGATAGTTTGTGTCAGAACTTCAAACTGCAAAGCGACTTTGCCGTTTGATTTACGAACCACGGTCGCTTTGTGGTTAATATCAAGGATCGTGTTGCGTAGCTTGAACTTGACCGTGAGGTCAATATCCTGCTGCAACCCGAAAAGGCGTTCATCAGCATCCAGCAACATGCCGCCGAGGCTCCAGTTTTCTACCGGAAACGTACGGCCATGGATCATAACGACGCAGCGGTCAACGTCCCGGCGCGGGTGGCGGCGGTTCATCAGATCCCGATCGTTGCTGGCGCCAGCCTTGAGGGAAGACAGTAAAGTCTGTAGCATGGCGATAACTCCTTTACCCGTTGGTACCACAGTTTTTCTGCGGATTTATAATTGTCAGGGACAAGCCCCTCTATCGCAACAACAAATGCGATCTGAAGCCATTGTCGCACGGGATAAGTTTTTTTTCAAATATTTGTGTTGACTTAGTAGGAATAATATCCTATAAATAAGCTTATCAACGCCGGAATTGCGTCTTAACCGATGCGATCCCGGCGTTTTTATTTCCTCCCTTGCTTTGCAGGACTTGCCGCCGCACCGGAAAACGGGCTTTTGCCCGCCCGGAGTGGCGGCCTTTTTCTCGCCCGGACGGCCGGAAGGACGACAACCGGATCGGCGAGCCGTTTTCATCTTTAACCTAAACAAAAGAGGTAAATGTCATGGCTACAACCATAGACCAGGCTTTCGTCAAGCAGTTCGAGCGCGAAGTGCATGAAGCCTTCCAGCGCCAGGGTTCCAAATTGCGGAACACGGTGCGCGTCATTAATAACGTCAACGGGTCCGAAGCCGTCTTCCAGAAAGTCGGTAAAGGCACCGCCTCCACCAAATCCACCCACGGCATGGTCCCGGTGATGAACCTGGATCACAGCGCTGTGACGGCAACGTTGCAGGATTTTTATGCCGGCGACTGGGTCGATAAGCTGGACGAACTGAAAATCAATATCGATGAACGCCAGATCATCGCCAATGCCGGTGCTTATGCGCTGGGTCGTAAGGCGGACGAGCTGATTATCACCGAACTGGCCACGGTCGGATCGGGGCAGGAAATTGCGGACGGCAATGTCGGTATGACCCTGGATAAAGTGCTCGAAGCGCTGACGATGTTAGGGGATGCCGATGTGCCGGATGACGGCGAGCGTTATGCCGTTGTTGGCTGGAAACAGTGGAGCGAGCTTCTGAAGATCGATGAGTTCTCAAGCTCTGATTTTGTCGGACCGGATGAATTGCCGTTCCGCGCAACGATGCAGGCAAAACGCTGGCTCGGCACATTGTGGATCCCACATTCAGGCCTGCCGGTTGATAGCAGCGATATCCGCTCCTGCTTCTGGTATCACAAAAGCGCTATCGGCCATGCGGCCGGTGCTGATGTGGCAACCGATATTACCTGGCATGGCGATCGTGCGGCCCACTTCGTCAATAATATGATGAGCCAGGGCAGCAAACTGATCGATGCCGCAGGCGTGGTTGAAATCAAATGTGATGAAACCCCGGATTAATCCCTGACCCAGTAATCGTCATTCCGTTGGCATGAGCGTAGCGAATTTGCACGAACGGAATCCGGAAAAGACAGCAGCATAGCTGCTGGCATATGGATCCCCGCTGTACAAGCCCGCTTGCGCGAGCCGCGGGGATGACGCCCTGGTTTATTATATAAGGAGCAAAAAAATGAGCTTTAGTTCATCGAACCTGAGCGTGCTTGCGTACGCGAACAACTTCACCCTGTGGCATTACACCACGGTGGATGATGCCACCGCGATCGAGACCAGCGGTTATTTCGACAACGCTGTCGATATGCTGCGGGTCAACGATCTGATGATTATCAATATCGATACGGACGGCACACCGGCGACCGATTTTTACATCGTAACCGGCAATGACGGCAGCAGCGTTACTGTAACGGCTTATGCCTAAGTCATAGCGTTCCTCCCTCCTCGAGCTTAAGGAAACGCTCGTGCCTGGGAAAACGTATCGATGGCGCGGTCCCGCCGTGTCCCCCTGAACCGGGGGCCGCGCCTCTTTTTTCTTGCGGCAGGATCAGATTTTGTGCTGATTTATTGCTAATTAAAAATAATCAGGGAGTAGCGAATTATGAGTACCGATCAGTTTAATAAAAATGCCCAGCCCGTTTATTGCATGTTTTTTCCGTACAAGGCTTCTTTCAAAGCACAGCTTGATGCGGTGATTGAAAGTCCGGTGGCAGTGAAGCAATTATTGGAAAGTGCCGTCGGTGAACTGGTGAAGCATCTTGAAACGATCCCGTCTATACAGGATGAATTGATTTACCCGCCGCAACTCACTGAAGAGGGGATGTATTTCGGTGGTTCTGCCGGGGTGCTCATGGTGTGCAATTCTAAAATTTTTAGGGCGTTTGAGCAGCCAAGACCGGCCACGACGGAAGAAGCAGCGGAGTATGTTCGCGATCAGGCGTTTGCCAACGCGCAGGATATTATGGATCAGGATGAAGGACCGCAGCCACCTCGTCTTAACTGAACAGAAAAAACATTGTGAATTTACGAAAACGGCTCTCGGGAGCCGTTTTTTCATGCCCGGAACAGGAGTTTATCACATGGCATTATCAGACATTGCTTTATGCAGCCGCGCGCTCATCAGGATCGGTGCGGCGCCGATTACATCGTTCAGCGACGGCACGGCGGAATCCGAAATTGCCGGGGCGCTGTTTTCCCCGGTGCGCGATGCGCTGCTCTCGGCCTATAGCTGGAGTTTTGCGACCGGGCAGGTCGCCCTGAGCGAGCTGGAAGACGCACCGCTCGCCGACTACGAAAACGCGTTCCAGTTGCCGAACGATTTCCTGCGCGCCTTATCGGCAGGCGCAGGCGGGCGCGGCAGGGGACTGAACTTCCGCATTGCCCGTGACGCCGTACATACGAATTCAGATGAAGTCCTGCTGACCTACATCTTCCGTCCTGAAGAAGAAGCGTTCCCGCCTTATTTCGATGCGGCGCTGATAGCGCGCCTGGCGGCGGAATTTACCATCCCGGTAACGGAAAATACCTCCCGCGCCGAGGCGATGTTCCGCCTGGCCGAAATCGAATTCGAACGCGCCCGCCAGATCGACGCCCAACAGGACACGCCGGGCAGGTTGGAAGATTTCAGCCTGATTAACGTGCGGACGTAAGGGGATGGCACAATGGACATTACCCTTGAAAAACCGCTCGCGCGTAACAGCGCGGTCGCGCCTTATGACGTGCGGCAGGTGAAACGGGCGCTGAACCATTTGGGCCTGTATATCCCGCTGGAAAAAACCGGCATTACCGACATCCCCGATGCGCAGATGTTCACGGCGATTAAGACGTTTCAGGACCGGAACGGGCTTGACGCCACGGGCAGCATGAAACCCGGCGATGAAACCGTTGCGGCGATGAACGAACAGAGCGCCGTACAAAGACGGCAAAAGGACGGCTTTTATATCTGGCGCACAGTGGGCGATAGCCGGGTGCGGGAAGAACATGCCGCCCTTGACGGCCAGACCCGAAGCTGGGATGAATTCCCGGCCCCCGGCGAAGAAGACAATTGCCGCTGCTGGGCGATCCCGGTCGAGGCAAAAGAGCAAGAAGATCTGCTGTATCCGGATGCGATTGAACCGGCCCTCAGTCCGCTGGACTTTGTCGGCGGCGGCTTACTGGCAAAAGGCACAGCCAAAGGCGCCGGTGTGGCGACACGTATGCTAAGCAGCCGGTTTCGGGATGCAAGCTGGATCAGGAATGCATCGCGCAGCCAGCTACAGAAGAAATTTAAACACGCCAAAGTCTTCGGCATCAAAGGCAATATGAACAATAAAAACCTTGCAGCATACAAAAAGGCGTTAGAAGATCATGTGAAATCACCGAAGACAAGGGCCATAAAAGGAACATACAGAGGCCAAGAGGTTACGCATTATTACAATGCGGCTACACGAATAAATGTAATGCGTAATGTTAATGGAGAATTTATGTCTGGATGGAAGTTACGAAGCATACAAATATCTAATCTTCTTAAGAGAGGCTCTTTGTAGGGAGGATGAAATGCAAAATTTATACGGGTTTGACGAGCTTATTGAAAAATTTTTAGAGCGTGAAATTTCTGTGAGCGAGTTTGAAAGACGATATCTTGATATGTTCCAGGATGAAAGCATTCCTATCGAAGAAGATCCTTTGTTTTCTTTGTTAGAATGGCTTTTTTTTGAAGTGGACGCGTATACTGACTTACCGTTAGAACAAGATGAAGTTATTGATGATTACATTGATGAAGATCAACTGCGGCAAAGTGCTGCAAAAATCTTGGACGAAATCAGGGCTTTGAAGTAGAGGAAGAGGATATGCTTGAGTTACGGGGATACGATGTTCTGATAGAAGATTTTCTCAAGCATAAAATCACAGTGAAAGAATTTGAGAGGCAATATCTTGATAAGTTTGCAACTGAGAGAATTCTCGGAGATGAACTTTATGAGCCACTAAACTGGCTCTTCGCAGAAGTTGATTGCTATACGGATATGCCTATTGGACCTGATGATGATCCGGCCTTTAACATTGATGAATCACAGTTACGTAAGAGCGCAGCGGAGGTGTTGCAAAAAATCCGAGCCTTAGACTGAAAATTTTTAGAGTGATACGACTATGAAAAATTTATATGGTTATGATGTTTTGATAGAGCGCTTTTTAAAAAATGAAATCACTGCGTTACAATTTCAGGATCAATATTTGGATAAATATTTTGCTGATAAGGATCCTCTTAGTGAAGAGTTATTTTTACAACTCGACTGGCTTTTTGCCGAAGCTGAGTCATATACTCACTTGCCGCTAGGGCCGGGCGATAATCCGGATCATTATATAAGCGAATCCCAGCTCCGCAAAAGCGCTGCAGAAGTGCTACAGAAAATCCGGGCCTTGACGTAACCGTCATTGCGAGGAGGCCGTAAGGCCGACGCGGCAATCCAGCATCGTAACTGGATTGCTTCGCTTCGCCCGCAATGACGAGGAAAAAACAACGCATTCGATAAAAACCCGCTCTTCCGGCGGGTTTTTTTATTGTCTGACACAAAGGAAAAAATAATGACGAGAGTAAGACAGGTCAAAACGACCTTCACCGCGGGTGAAGTGTCGCGCTCCCTGCTGGGGCGCAGCGATTTACGGGCGTATGAAAACGGGGCGCTGGCTTTGCGCAACGTGTTTATCGAACCGACCGGCGGGGTCAGCCGACGTTCGGGCCTGCGCTTTGTCGATACGGTGGACGGCGATGGCCGGTTGATCGCGTTCGAATTTAATACAGAGCAAACCTTCCTGATTATTCTGACCGATGAAAAAGTCTCCGTTTATGCGGACGGCGCGTTCGTCACATCGCTCAGCGCGCCGTGGAGCGAGGCGCAGATTGCCAGTGTTGCCTTTACCCAGAGTGCGGATACGCTGCTGTTGGTGCATCCCGATGTGCCGCCGAAAAAACTGACGCGTAATGCCGGGGGTGTCTGGCTGCTCGAGGACTGGGAATTTTTCACCGATAACAATGTTATCCAGCAGCCTTATTATAAGTTTGCCGGCACCATCGCGACGATTACGCCGAGCGGGACGAGCGGGACGATTTCGCTCACCTCATCCGAAGCGGTATTCGCAGAAGGGCATGAAGGGACGCGCCTGCGGATCGGCGGCAAGGAAGTTCAGATTACCGATTTTGACTCGCCGACCGTGGTGACGGCGGACGTCATTGAAACGCTCGGCAGCACAAGCGCGACGATTGACTGGGAAGAACAGGCCTTTAGCGCGGTGCGCGGCTATCCGGTGTCGGTGGCTTTCCACCAGGACAGGCTGGTGATCGGCGGCAGCCGGGATTTGCCGAACCGGCTGTGGCTGTCTAAATCGGGTGATCTGTTTAATTTCGATCTTGGCAGCGGGCTGGATGATGACAGCATCGCCTTCGGGATTTTATCCGACCAGGTCAACGCGATCCGGGGGATTTTCTCCGGCCGGGATTTACAGCTTTTTACCTCCGGCGCGGAATGGATCGTGACCGGCGAGCCGCTAACCCCGACCAGTGTCCAGATTAAACGACAGACGCGGATCGGATCCGTGACCACGCGTTATATCCCGCCGGTCAATGTCGATGGCGCGACCTTTTTCGTCGCCCGCAGCCGGGAAGAAATCCGCGAGTTTATTTTTACCGACCTGGAGCAGGCTTACAGCGCAACAGAATTATCGGTGGTGTCCCGGCATATCATAAGTAAACCGGTCGATCAGGATTACGACCAGCTGCAACGGCTGCTGTTTATCGTCCGCGAAGACGGCAAGTTTGCGACCCTGACCAGCTTCCGCGCCGAAAAAGTTGCCGCATGGACGCTGCATGAAACGGACGGTACGGCCAAGTCCGTGTCGGTTGTCGGTGAGACGGTTTACCTGCTGGTCGAACGGAACGGGATTTACACGATCGAGGAATTTGATCCGACCTTAAATCTGGATGCCGCGCTAACCGGCGAAGCGGAAACTGCGACGGCGAGCTGGAGCGGGCTGGATCATCTCGAAGGCAAAACGGTTTCGGTGGTAGGGGATGGCGTCGTGCTGGCCGATGTGATGGTCAGCGCCGGCAGTATTACGATCGAACGGGCCGTTAGTGAGATCGAAGTCGGGCTGCCTTACACGCATATCATCGAGCCACTGCCGCCCGCCGCGACGGATACAGGCGGGGCGAGCCGGGCGGTGCGGCTGGTGGAAGCGCTGTTCCGGATCGAAGATACCGCCGCGCTGCGGGTGGATGTCGGGCGGGGCTTAAAAGATATCGCCCTGCGCCAGTTCAGTGAAGATGAGATCCTGGACGAACCGCCGCCGCTGGTCAGCGGTGATATCAGGGTGCGGGCACTGGGATGGCAGGCCGATGGGACGGCGCCGCTATGGCGGATCGAACAATCGGCGCCGCTGCCTTTTACCCTGCTGTCGGTGACAACGGAATTGAAAGTGAATGATTAGACAAGGAGAACGAATATGGGTGCGATCGTACCAACAATTACAGGCTTGACCAATGCTATCGGCGCCGTCGAAACGCTCGTCGGTGCGGTGCAGGGGTTCGGTGGCAGCAACACACAGCAGACCACAGACAACAGCGCCGAAATCCTCCGGGCACAGCAGCGCCTTGCATTACAGCAGCTCAAAGCGCAGCAGACGGCACAGGCACAGGACCTTGCCGAACAAACGGCCCTGTCCCGTGAAAAACTGCGCGCCGAAGCCGATGCCGCCGAAGCGGAGCGGCTGGCCGCCCTGCGCCGCGCCGTGGCAAGACAGCGCGCCGCGTTCGGGGCCAGCGGGATCGGCAATACGGACGGCTCTTCCGAAGCGGTACTGCTGGGCATGTTCGAAGAAACAGATCAGGACCGCACCGAAAGCGAACGCCTCGACGATATCCGCAACCGCGTCCTCGACCAGGAGCAGGCAGCACAGGAACGCCTGAACATCCTGCAAGCCAGCCAGCTGCGGCAAAAGCAACAGTTAGAGCGGGTGGTTTCGGAAGGCAGTTATTGACATATTGTTGTGTATTTGCTACACAATTTTAACTTTAAAAAACTGCAAAAACAGGATTGTAAAAATGACGCGATTACAAAAGATTTTTGGTGTCAGCGCACTACTAGCCAGCGCTGTGGCTATTGTTGGCTGCGAGGGCCGGGTGAGCGAATCATGGTTGGAACAATTGGAGAGAGAAACTGCTGAAGCCACGGATCATTTACAACAGCAGGGCATATCTGTGAAGGCAATTGATTTACCTGACGCTGTGTATGGTTTGCGAAAAGGCTGGTATGACATCGTCATACCACAAGCAGATGGATCTGCACGGGAGTGCGTTGCTAATGTCGTTACGACAACCCATAACATAAAAAATGTCATTTTAACAAACTGCAAATAATCCTCGACCAAACAGAAATTTACAAACCCGCCCTCGCCGGCGGGTTTTTTTATTGTTTCAATCACAAGGAGAAATCATGACCACAGAACACATCAAGATGCCGGATGTGGCACCGCTGGTGCGCTATGTTGCGGATGGGGTGGAAACGGTATTTACCTATCCGTTCCCGATTTTTGCGAGCGAAGACCTCGCCGTTTATTTTGACGGGGCACGGCAATATAGCGGCTTTACGGTGGCGGGTGCAGGCATGACCGAAGGCGGTACGGTGAGCTTCGATAGTGCGCCGGACGAAGACATCGTGGTGATGCTGGAGCGCCGGATGCCGCTGGAGCGTCTGACCGACTTTCTCGAAGGCGGGGATTTCAGTGCGCAGGCGATTAATACCGAGCTTGACTTCCTGCTCGCCGCGGTCCAGCAGACCGCCCGAGATCAGGCACCGATGCTGCGCTACACCGATGATGAAGCGCCGGGCGAGGTGATCCTGCCGACGAAAACGCAGCGCGCGAATATGGTGCTCGGCTTTGATGCGGACGGCGACCCGGTTGCTGTATCGACAGAGGGAACGATGGCCGCCCCGAATTTTACCGCCAGCGGGACAGGCGCGGCGACCCGGACCAGCAGCGATAAATTTGCCGATCTGATTTCGATCAAGGATTTCGGCGCGGTCGGGGATGGGCTGACCGATGATACGCTCGCGATCCAGCAGGCGCTCAGCGCACATTATAATGTGTTCGTCCCCGAAGGGACGTATTTGATTACCGCGCCGATTACCCTGTCTTACGGTCAATCCTTGTTCGGGGCGGGGCGGGCTTCGGCGATTAAATGCCAGTCGACATCTTTTAATGCGATTAACGTCCCTGCCTCTTTTACGCGGATTGCCGATCTGAAAATCGAGAGCGGCGCGGTCGGGATCTCTATGAACGGCGGCGCGGCGGAATGCGTCCAGAACAGCGTGACCGATGTCACGATTGTCGGCGCGGCGATTGGTATCCAGCTTGATGGCGGGGATAACAGCTCTTACCCGTGTTACTGGAATAACTTCAACCGTGTATTGGTCGAGCAGCCGGGCACACATGGTGTGCACCTGATGTTAAGCGGTGCGGGCGATACGCCAAACGCCAATCACTTCTACAGCGTCCGGGTTTATTCCAAAGGCGCAGGCACGACGGGGGCGGGCTTTTATGTCGAAGACGGCGGCAATATGAACACCTTTATCGATTGCGAAGCCAATGTTAACGGGCCGACGGCGCAGGCATGTTTCCGGCTGGGCAGCGGCGCGAACAAGACGATGCTGGTGAATTTATATACCGAGAGCACCAACACCGTTCCGAATGTGCGGCTTGACAGCGGGTCGATCGAAACCTCGATCATCAACCTGCACGCGGTCAGTGACGGCGCGGCGATCTATGATTTGTCGGGCGGGGAATATGATGCCTATAACGCGGGCTACCCGAATAAGAACACCATGCGGAAAACCACGGTGACAGATCTGAACGCGACCCTGATGCGGTTTGATACCGAATATATCGATACGGCGGGCACGACCGAACTGGACCTCTCGCACTCGGTCCATATCGTTGATGCGACTAACGGCGCGATCACGATCGAACTGCCGGACGCGGCCGAGGCCGTCGGGGTCAGCATGACGGTCAAGAAAAAGGACGGCAGCGGCAATATCGTCACGGTCTCCGAAGTCTCCGGCGGCACGGGCGGCCCGGACGGGGCGGATTTTCAGCTTGGCGGCAAGAACGATTTTGTGACCGTGCTGTCCAACGGGGCCGGATGGTTTGTCATCGCTTCAAACCGGATGGCCGGGAACACGCGCTTCATTGACTCCTCCGGCACGGTCGAAATTGATATGTCGGTCGATACATATCTTCTGTCGAGCTTTGGCGGCGCGATGACGGCGCAGCTTCCCCCGGCGGATGCGGCCGAAGCGATCGGCCGAACGGTGACCCTGAAGAAAACCGATGTGTCCGCCAATGCGATTACGGTGACAGAACAGGGCGGCAACGGCCCGGACCAGTCGAGCCAAAGCCTGAGCGGCCAGTATGACGCGATCACGGTCGTCTCCAACGGCGGCCAGTGGTACGTGGTCGGCACTTATTCGTAACCAAAACAACAGTAATAGTTCCGTCATTGCGAGTGTAACGAAGCAATCCAGTTCTGGTGATAAAGTCTCTGGATTGCTTCGTCGCTATGCTCCTCGCAATGACGATGCAAAAAGGATCAAGAACATTGAGTAATGAACTAATCGAAGAAGAAACCAGGAAGCAGAT
The DNA here is from genome assembly GCA_020638155.1 of Rhodospirillales bacterium. GTDB lineage: Bacteria > Pseudomonadota > Alphaproteobacteria > Micavibrionales > Micavibrionaceae > UM-FILTER-47-13. The sequence goes on along the minus strand of JACKJB010000003.1, from coordinate 169,311 downwards.
TGCCTGCTTTCTGCCCGATGCGATTGCACGGGCGTTAACCTCTTACCATGAATTCTCGCAGCAGCCGCCGTCGGAAGACGCAAAACTGTTCACCGCACACCATAATGCCTGCAAAGTCGCGATTGCCCATATCGAGCTTCTCATCAAATTAGCCCGCTGGGCGGACCTGCCGGATGTGGATGCGGAGAACCACAACCAGCAGATTGTGCTGGCCGCGATGGTCAAGGAAGCGGAAGGGGAGCTGGAGGCCTACAAAAAACAGGAAAAATTGGTATAAAGCCGCCCGGTTTCCTTTGACATAAATTGCAAAATCTGATACCAAAATAAGTATATCACAACAATAACTTGGTTTTATTTGAGGAGGTAAACCTATGAGTGATGAATTTAAAAAACTTGGTGACGATGTTACCGACAGTGTTAGCAAATTTGCCAGCGCCCCGCGCATTAAAGCAGCGTGGGAAGCGGCATCTACACCGGCTAAAATCGCTGGCGGTTTGACGATAGCGGGGTTGCTTATAGCGAAGCCATTGCTGCTCGCAGCGGCAGCTGCTGTGGTTTATAGCGGTGTCAAAGGCAAAGAAGCCTATGATGATTACACCCCGCCGGCAGAACAACCGAAAGCTGATAAATTTGAGCTTTAGAGCTTAGAACATCTACCGTTTTGAGGAAAACCCGCCAGTTCGGCGGGTTTTTTGCGTTTGGGGAAATGGGAACAGGGAGATTGAGAGGATGAATGGAAACAAAAAAAGTAGAGTTCGGCGTGTTCCTGGCGCTGTGGAACCAGCTTCAGGGGCAGGATACGCCCGTAATTCACTTCCGGATGGGACAGTGGTTGCAGCAGGCCTGGGACAGGAAGAAAACCCGGTTGCTGCTGCAGGCGTTCCGCTCGAGCGGCAAGTCGACGATTGTCGGGTTATTCGCGGCGTGGCTTATCTATCGGCAGCCGGATTTGCGTATCCTTGTTTTAGCGGCAGACCTGATGCTGGCCCGCAAGATGGTCCGCAATGTCAAACGGATTATTGAGCGCCACCCGCTGACAGGGGCTTTGAAACCGGAACGGGCCGACCAGTGGGGCGCGGACCGTTTTACCGTCGCCCGGGATCTGGAACTGCGCGATCCGTCGATGCTGGCGCGCGGGATTGGTGCGAACATGACCGGTAGCCGCGCCGATATCGTGATCTGCGATGACGTCGAAGTGCCCAATACCTGCGATACGGCGGAAAAGCGGGCGGATTTGCGCGAACGGCTGGCGGAGATCAATTATGTGCTCGTGCCTGGCGGGACACAGCTTTATATCGGGACGCCGCATAGCTGGTACACGATTTACGCCGGGCAGCCGCGCCGTGAAATCGGGGAGGACAAGCCGTTCCTGGACGGTTTTGCGCGCCTGAAAATCCCGGTGCTGGAAAACGGGAACAGCAGCTGGGAGGAGCGGTTTACCGCAGAAGATATCGAGCGTATCCGCCGCAGCGCCGGGCCGAACAAATTTTCTTCCCAGATGATGCTGGAACCCGTGAATATCGCCGAAGGGCGGCTGGATCCGGCAGCCTTCAGGCGTTACGAAGCGGATCTTGATTACTTAAAGGAAATCAACCTGCTCAGTATCGGCGACCGGAAAATGATCTCGGCCAGCGCCTGGTGGGACCCGGCCTTTGGCAGCGCCCGTGGTGACGGCAGCGTGTTAGCCGTCGTCTATACCGATGAAACGGGATGTTACTGGCTGCACCGGGTCAGTTACCTGAAAAGCGATCCGTCCGCTGAACTGGATGAAGCGGCCCAGCAATGCCGCATGGCAGCGCGGATACTCAAAGAGTTGTTGGTGCCGTCCGTCGCACTGGAAATCAACGGTATCGGCCGTTTCCTGCCGAACATCCTGCGCCGTGAACTGGCGCTGGCCCGTGTGCCGTGCGCGGTGCGGGAAATCACCAGCACCCGGCCCAAGGATATCCGCATTATCGAAGCCTTCGATACCGTGCTGGCGGCAAGGATGCTGCACGTTCATGCTTCGGTTTACGCCACGTCGTTCATCAGCGAAGTACAGGAATGGCGGCCTGGCGCGAAGGGCGGCCATGATGACGGGCTTGATGCGGTGGCAGGCGCGCTGTCTTTAGAGCCGGTGCGGCTCAAACGCTACCCCGGCAGCGGCCGCCAGAACTGGCAGGGCGGTAGCTCTGTTCACGAAGCAAAAACAGATTTCGAGGTTTAAATGTCCATAATTTCACAAGACCTTGCCTGGTGGATCACCGTATTCGATCTGCCGGCGATGACCGGCCTGTTTGTCTTTATCTGGCGCACCCGCCGCGAGTCAGAACAGGCCGTGCGGCACCTGCGCGAGGTGATCGACACCCGCAACACACAACTGCGCGATGCGCTGGCGGCGTTCAAGCTGGAGGTCGCCAAGAACTATGCCTCCATCAGCGATATGCGTGAGCTGGAAGACCGCCTCGTCGGTCACTTGCTGCGCATCGAAGCCAAGCTCGATAAGACCGCGATGAAGACCGAAGCACTGCGCGGGGAAAAAGGATTAAAGCCATGAAAAAACTCGAACCGTTATTTACCGCTCCGTCCAAAAGCGATGCGGCGGCGTTCCGGCGTGAACTGGAGATCGACGTGCTGGCGCGTACGATCTGGGGCGAGGCGCGCGGGGAAGGGAGCGCGGGGATGCAGGCCGTGGCCAATGTCGTGCTGAACCGGGCGCGGCGCGGCGGATGGTGGGGCGATGATGTCATCGCCGTATGCCAGAAGCCCTACCAGTTTAGCTGCTGGAACAAAGACGATCCGAATTACCGCAGGCTGCAGCGCGTGGATACGAACGATTTATATTTCGCCACAGCCAAGCGCATGGCTCGCCGGGCGGTCTATGGCGCCCTGCCGGATATCACCGAAGGTGCCGATCATTACCATGCCGCAGGGATTACGCCGCTATGGAGCGCGGGCGAACGGCCCGTGGCCGTTATCGGCAACCATATTTTTTACAAATTGATGAAAGGATAAACTCATGTTTGAACAAATAATCACCATCCTGACCGAACCGTCCCTGACCGGGATCATCCAGCAATGGCTGTTTGCAATGACTTCGGTCGTGACCGCCGCCAGCGCGATCACCGCGCTGACCCCGACGAAAAAAGACGACCGGATCAGGGGGTATATCCTCGCGGTGCTGAATTTCCTGGCGCTGAATATCGGCAATGCCAAACGGGACGAGGACAAGGATGCTTAGCGCCGGATTGTTCCTGATTGCTTTCGTGCTGACGGCGTGGGGCTTTGCCCTGCGCCGGAGCGCAAAATGGCGGGAGCGCGCCCGCGCCGCTGAAGACCAAAACGCCCGGAACAGGAAAGCCCATGCCATACAAAATGATATTGCCCGTGATCCTGCTTACCGTGAGCGGGTGCGCCGCACCTTCGACCGCCCCTGATTTTTGCAGCGTCTATCACATCGTCCCGACCCTGCGTTGCGGCAGTGAAACGCAGCAACTGGCCGTCGATCAGAATAACGCGGTCTATCTGGAATTATGCCGTTAATCGCTTTATGGCTGCTGCGGTTTCAGCATCGCCGGCAGAATATCGCGCGCGATTTCCCTGTTTTTGCGGGACAGGTCGTTCAGGATACCCTTGGCAAGGCGGTCTGTTTGGTATTGCGTTATCGTCCCGTCATTTTGTACATCATTATCAGCGAAGTAGTTATAGTTTCCTGCAACAGTAATGAAGCATATTTTATGACCGCTATACAGATCTGCTTTAATCGTCTCATCAACGCCGGCTTGTTGCAGGGCCGGGATCACAATATTATCCATCGCCTCGCATAGATTTTTAACCGTATGGCGGCGGGTAATTGTGGAGGCCACGAAATCTGCGGGAGATTGAGGTTGTTCTAAACCAGACCGCATCATACCATTTTCTGTGAACGCGTATTCGTTGATTTTTATATCATAGCTACCTTTGACCGAGACTGTGCAATATGTGCCGTTCTCTTCAAATTCTGTACGAATGCTCAGCGGAGAATTGCGGGATGCGAATGCGGCATTGACCGATTCAGGCAGGCTTTCGCAGGTGGCTTTTATCATATCGAAGCGGCTGATATTGTGCGGCGCGCCCCCTGCCATGCTTTCCAGTATTGCGCGTGCCTGTTGTTCCTGCGCGGTATTATGATAGTGATTAGCGGCGGCAAAGGCACCTGTCAGGCCCAAAACAGAAGATACGAGAATAGCTGCGGTTGGTTTTTTCATAGTATAGCTCCCTTTTTCAATGCATCATTACTATGAAAATAAAAACTATGTCAATAAAAAGAAAGCTGCCGTTAATCGTGGATCAGGTGGCTGTTGACAACAAAGTGGACCCACACGGCGGCAACGTAGCCGAGTAAAATCACCGGGGTCCATTTCAGGTGGCTGAAAAACGTGTATTGTCCGCGGCCAACGCCCATCAATGCCACCCCGGCAGCAGAGCCGATCGAGAGCATGCTGCCACCAACCCCGCAGGTCAGGGTGACGAGCAGCCATTGGAAGTGACTCATGTCCGGGTCCATCGACAGAACGGCGAACATGACCGGGATGTTGTCGATAATCGCGGAAGCGAAGCCAAGTGCGATGTTGGTCGCAGAGGCTCCCCAGCCGTCATACATCGTCGTTGACGCCAGCTCCAGATACCCGACGAAGGTCAGCCCGCCGACACTGAAAATCACCCCGAAGAAAAACAGCAGCGTATCCCATTCCGACATCGCAACCGTCTGCAGGATATCGAAATCCTTATCGCGGTTTTTGCTGATTTTACGAATGTAATAAGCCCAGAACATCAGCAGCGACATGCCCGTCATCATCCCCAGGAACGGCGGCAGGCCGAGGACCTGTTCAAAGCTGACGGCCATGGTGATGGTCAGCAGGCCGAGGAAAATAATCATTTTACCGCCGGGCTTGATGTGTTCGCGCTGCTTCATCGCCCAGGGCATCCCCTGCGGCACAAAGAAACTCATGATGACCGCCGGGATCAGGAAACAGGCGACCGCCGGGAAGAACAGGGCGAAAAACTCGAAAAAGTCCGCTTTTTGTGCCTGCCATACCATCAGGGTCGTAATATCGCCGAACGGGCTGAACGCCCCACCGGCATTGGCGGCGTTGACAATATTAATGCAGGACAGGGATACGAATTTAGGATCGTTCCCGCCGACCGCCATAATCACCGCGCCCATCACCAGCGCCGTGGTCAGGTTATCGGCAATCGGCGACAGGCAAAAGGCCATGATCCCGGTAATCCAGAAAATCTGCTTAATATTCAGGCCTGACTGGACAAGCTTGGAACGCAGCGTTGCAAAGACGTGACGGTCCTGTAGCGCGCTGATATAGGTCATCGCGGCGAGCAGGAACAGCAGCAGCGATCCGAATTCTTCCAGCCCGTGAAACACAGCTTCGCGCACGACATGGTGGTCGATATCGTAATCCTTGGCCATAAAGCCGACGGTAACCCAGATAATACCGGCCCCGAACATGACAGGCTTTGATTTGCGCATATGGGTGCGCTCTTCAAACAGCACGGCAATATAAGATAAGACAAACACGACCAGGCAGAAAAAGGCGGCAGGATGCGGCGTCAGGTCGATTTTATCGCCATGCGCGGCATCATGAGCCTGCTCTGCCGCCAGGGCCATTTCGGGCATCAAAAACAGGGATGCCAGAAAAATCAGTAAAATAGCCTTCATATCTCTCCCAAAACTTTAGACGATTTTCGCAGATAAAAGCCTGTTGTCAATGGCAGGGATCGAATATATTTGATTGCGGTATAACAAGTTGCAGGTTTTTTCATTATGGCGAATCTGGCCGATAAGATCATCGAATACTGGCAAAAGGTCCTGCTCGCGGAAAAACGGGTTGAGGAAAAGATCCATGATATGGAAGAAGCCGCAGTCCATACCATACACGATGTCGAAGAAAAGGTGGTGCACGCCGTCCATGACGTCGAAGAAAAGGTCATTGCGGCAGAACATAAAGTGATCCGGCTGACCAAAGATTTCCTGAATATGGAGGCATCCGGCGGGATCTTCCTGATGATGGCGGCGGTTGCAGCCATGATTATCGCCAATTCTCCTTTATACGATCATTACCATTATCTCCTTGAAAGTGTGAAGTTCCGGGTCGGCTTTACCGATTACGACAAAAGTTTTGACGCCGAGCTGGAAAAATCCCTGCTGCACTGGATCAATGACGGGATGATGGCGGTTTTCTTCTTCCTGGTCGGGCTGGAGATTAAACGCGAATTTGTGGACGGCGAGCTCTCAAGCCGGGATAGGGTACTGCTCCCGGCTTTGGCTGCGGTCGGCGGGATGGCCGCACCGGCCTTGATCTTCTGGTTTATAAATATGGATCACCCGGAAAACCTGTCCGGCTGGGCGATTCCGGCGGCAACCGATATCGCTTTTGCGCTGGGGGTTGTGGCGCTGTTGGGATCGCGTGTTCCATCGAGCGTCAAAGTCCTGCTGATGGCGATTGCTGTCATTGACGATATTGGCGCGATTATCATTATTGCGCTGTTCTATACGAGCGATATATGGGTGCCGCCGTTATTTGTCGCCGCTGCCGCTCTGGTCGTCCTGTTTATACTGAACCGGCAGAACATCGTGGCTAAAACACCTTATTTCCTGGCCTCTGCCGTCTTGTGGCTTGCTGTATTTGAATCCGGGATTCATGCGACACTGGCCGGGGTCGTTGCGGCACTCTTTATTCCGATTGTCGATAAACGAAACCCTGATTTTTCCCCGCTTAAAAAGCTGGAGCACAGCATTCATCCGTGGGTGGCTTTTGCTATTCTCCCGCTTTTTGCCTTCGCCAATGCAGGAGTGTCTTTTGCCGGGATGGGCGTTGATGATCTGTTTAACCCGATCTCATTAGGGATTGCCGCCGGGCTGGTGATCGGCAAGCAAATCGGGGTGTTCTCCATGCTGTGGCTGACGATCGTAACCGGCCTGTGTCCGAAGCCAAAGGATTCGAACTGGGTGCAGTTATATGCCGTATCGCTGCTCTGCGGGATCGGCTTTACGATGTCGCTGTTTATCGGGATCCTTGCCTATAATGGTAACGAGGTGCAGGCCGCCGTCCGGATCGGCGTTGTATGCGGTTCACTTGTCTCTGCCATTTTGGGTTATGTTTTGTTATTATACGGCACCCGCCCGGCTATTCAGAGCCAAGCTATTCCAGAGGAGAAAACATCATGACGAATAAGACAGCTATCACGGTCGCGCATGGCGACGGTATCGGCCCTGAAATCATGGACGCAACGTTGCGTATTCTTGATGAGGCTGGCGCAGCGCTTCAGTTGGAAGAAATAAAAATCGGCAAGGCTGTCTATGAAAGCGGCGTTCCTAGCGGCATCCCGGATGAAGCCTGGGAGTCGTTACGAAAAACCCGCGTGTTCCTCAAAGCCCCGATTACCACCCCGCAGGGCGGCGGTTACAAAAGCCTTAACGTAACGATCCGTAAGTCGTTGGGATTATTTGCAAATGTGCGTCCGTGCGTGTCCTATGCGCCGTATGTCGAAACCAAGCACCCGAATATGGACCTGGTCATCATTCGCGAGAACGAAGAAGATTTGTATGGCGGGATCGAATACCGGCAGTCGCAGGACGTCATGGCGTCACTGAAAATCATTTCCCGTCCGGGGACCGAGCGGATCGTGCGCTACGCCTTCGAATATGCCCGCGCCAACGGCCGGAAAAAGGTTACCTGCATGACCAAGGACAACATCATGAAACTCTCCGATGGCTTGTTCCACCGGGTCTTCGATGAGATTGGTGAAGAATATAAAGACATCGAACAAAACCACATGATTATCGATATCGGCGCGGCCAAGGTCGCATCGGCCCCGCATTTGTTCGATGTGATCGTTATGCCGAACCTTTACGGGGATATCGTGTCCGATATTGCCGCCGAAGTGACCGGATCGGTCGGGCTGGGCGGCTCATCGAATATCGGTGCCGATTTCGCGATGTTCGAAGCCGTGCACGGCAGTGCGCCGGATATCGCCGGTCAGGGAATTGCCAATCCTTCCGGGCTGTTACTGGGTGCTGTGATGATGCTGGTTCATGTCGGGCAGGGCGAGGTCGCCGGGAAAATTCACAATGCCTGGCTGAAAACCATCGAAGACGGCATCCATACCGGCGAGATCTTCCGCGCCGGGACCAGCAAGGAACAGGTCGGCACGGACGGGTTCTGCAAAGCCGTGATCGAACGGCTGGGCGCGATGCCGGATAAGCTGAAGGCCGCAAATTACAACGGCGTTGGTGCAGGCGGGATGACACTGCCGCCGCTCAAGCCGCGTGTTGAGGAAAAGAAAGAACGGGTCGGCGTTGATATCAACCTGAACTGGGACGGCAGCGCCGATGAACTGGCCGCTAAAATCCTGCCCTGCGTGGCCGACGATCTGGATTTATCGATGATTTCAAACCGCGGCGTCAAAGTCTGGCCCGGCGGCCAGCCGGAAACCTTCTGCGCCGATAACTGGCGCCTGCGGTTTATGGGTAAAAGCGGCCCGATCAAAACATCGCAGGTCATCGCCCTGATGGACCGCCTGAACCACGCCGACATGAACTTTACCAAAGCGGTGATGCTGCACACTTTCGACGGCAAACCTGGTTTTAGTGCGGCGCAGGGGGAATAACATCCTGCGTCTTTTTATGGGCGTGTAAGGCTTCGGTGATTTCTCTTTCAAAGAGTTTACTTTGCCTGTGCGCATCAGCTTCCCAGGGGATACTGTGATACAGGGCCAGGATACGGCTGAATTTTTCAACTTGTATTTGCTTGGCTTGGTTGAGCATAGCCATGTCGTCTTTTAAAGGATGATGGTCCAGCTCTTTACAACGGTCTGGGTAATCCATCAACGCAAAGTGAACCCCATGTAAATTCTCATGAAAGGCCGCATTCATTGCCCGGCCAAAGTCCAGGGCTCCGGCATCTTTATGGGTATTGAGTGATACCGTAAAGTGCCAGCCGCCCAGCCCGTTGATAGCCCGTCCCCGTTCAAAGTAAGCGCCTTTTTCTTTTGGCGCTTCCTGCTCGAAGAAACGGAACCTAACGGATTTCGGTGTAAACAGGGTACCTTTATTGCTATAGGCTTCCTGCAGCTTTAAACTCATTTGGCGTATCGTATCCTGCCGCATTTTCGGCGTAATCTGTTCCCAGTTTGCTGCGGCGTGAACAAATTCGGGAGAGGAAAACAAAGTTTTGATCAAAGCTTTCCTGCGGTTTTCGCTCCAGCGTTCGTATGCTGGTGAAAATTTCAATTCGTTATATACGGCTTTTAAGCCTGCTATTTCGTTTTTTAACGCAGACTGGTCGACGAATCCGCCGCCGCGCAATGGAATGCCAAGCTTGTCCGCAGCTTCCTGTAATCGTGCCGATATTTGATCGCAAGCACTTGAGAGTTCGGGCCATGTTTTTGGGGCAGAATTTTGTTTCATGGCATAATTATAGGCTTATATGCTTTAACAAATTCAAAATTTTACAGGAGTTTGTAACCTGAAATTCCTATTCAACGGGTATAGGGCAAATGAAATTAATCGTTGCTCGCGGCCCTAATCGTATTCCCCAGCAGGCAGGCAATGGTCATCGGGCCGACGCCGCCGGGAACCGGTGTGATGGCGCCGGCAACGCCGAGCGCTTCATCAAAATCGACATCGCCGCACAGCTTGCCGTCTTCACCGCGATTGATGCCGACATCGATGATAATCGCGCCGGGCTTGATCCAGTCGCCTTTCACCATCTTGGCGCGGCCTACGGCGGCGATCAGGATATCCGCCTGGCGGCAGACGGCGGGCAGGTCCTGCGTGCGCGAATGGCACTGCGTCACGGTACAGTTCTCTGCCAGCAGCAATTGGCCCATCGGTTTGCCGAACAGGTTGGACCGGCCTATGACAACGGCATGCTTGCTGGTCAGGTCTTTGCAGACTTCCTTAATCAGCAGCAGGCTGCCCTGCGGCGTACAGGGCACAAGCCCGTCTTTCAGCCCGAGGATCAGCTTGCCCGCATTGGCGATCGTCAGCCCGTCCACATCCTTTTCCGGCGTAATCATCTGCACCAGCTCTTCCTGAACGGCGGACAGGGGATCGGGCAGCGGCAGCTGTAACAGGATGCCGTGAACCTGATCGTCTTTGTTCAGGCTGTTAATCAGGGCGGCGATATCATCCCGGCTGCTGTCCGCCGGTAATTTATGCTCGAAACTTTTGATTCCGGTTTTCTCGCAGGCGGTAATCTTGTTGCGGACATAGACCTGGCTGGCCGGGTCGTCCCCGACCAGGATCACGGCCAGCCCCGGCGCTTTGCCGCTTGCCTCAACCGCTTCGGCAAGCTTTGCCCGCAGGGCGGCGGCGACATCCTTGCCGCTAATGATTTGCGTCTGGTCGCTCATCGGTACACTGCACCGGGAAAGGTCAGCCATATGACGATCTCCTTGGCGATATAAATGCCGAAAATAACGATGATCGGGGTAATATCAATCCCGCCGATCGGGGGGATGGCTTTGCGCAGCGGCTTGTAAACCGGCTCCGTGACCCGTTCCAGCATTTTAACGATATTGGCGGCTTGCGGGTTGTTGGTATTAAGCACCCCGAACGCGATCAGCCAGCTGATGACCACACTCAGGATAATGATCCAGAAATAGACTTCCAGCGCCAGCAATAGCAATTTTCCTATGAAAACCATGATAATAGCCCCTTATTTGGCTTTTGATCCTGATCTCAGTCGTACCATAATGGCAACAGCCTGTTAACTTAAAATATGTTAGGATATTAGGGTAATGTTTGGATTTGATGCGGCAACAGTAGCAGGATTGTTGATATTGGCCGGGAACACGATGCTATGTAGTGTTCCTGCCGCGCCTGCCATTAGTGTCGTGCCGACGACCGCACCGGTCGCCTATGAGTTTAATCTTACCTCTGAAGAGCTGGGCCGGTTTAAAAGCAATACGGTTAATCCCTATGATCCCGGCACGGATACGGCCACGGGTGGACTTCGTCACGATCGTCCGGCCATAAAAACGCGGGTGCAATGGGGGATCCAGCAGGATCCGGCGCGGCAAACGGCCTGCCTGTGGTATGACAAAATCGAGGTCACCATAGAATTGTCTCCGAAAATCTATATCGCCAGCGAACGAACGAAAGACTCTGTATGCCGTGATGCGATCATCGATCACGAATTAAAGCATGTGGATGTCGATCGTGATGTTATTAATAAATACGCTATGGATATCGGCCTTGCGGTGAAAGACGCCGTAGACGGGGCCGGGGCGATGGGGCCGTATAATTATCACCAGCTTGATACTGTGAAAAAGCAGCTGGTCGGTCATATAACGGCGGCGGTGGAGTCAAAAAAGTTACTGTTACATCAGGAAATGGCGCGTCGTCAGGCTGGTGTTGACTCGCTTGAGGAATATGAACGCGTCAGTAAAATCTGCGGAGGAAAATAGAATATGACCAGGGTTGCGATACTGGCATTGGCAATGCTTGTTTTTTTATCGGGAAAACCTGCCGGAGCAGAGGAAGCTGTGGGACAGCAGGTTAACTGCCCTGCTTATGGAACGCCCAATGTTAATATTATGTATTTTAATGGGGCGCTGCAGGAAAACGACTTGAAAACGGCGTTCCAGATTGCCCGGCAAAAAAGCAGCCGGTATGACCGGAAGATGCCGGTGCAGATCGGTAATATGGGGACGCCTGTTTTTAAGATCGGCTATGATATCGAAATGGACAGTTACAATAACAGCCGCTGCATGGCCGTCAAAAAAGTTCATGTAACCCTGACGGTTGACCATAAGGTCGAGGTTGCTTCCGATCACCCGGAAGGGACCTGCGTATATGATGAATTATTCAATCTTGAAATGGAACTGATGCAGCAGGACGAAGAAGTCATCAATGACGAGTTAAAGCGAATCTTGGCCGAGCTGCAGAGTTCTCTCAAGGCAAACAACGTATGGCCTGTGGGGTATGCCAATCTCGATAGCGCCCTGTTTAAACGGCGTAAGGAAATCGAAGCGGAAATTAAAATGAAGTTTGATGAAGTTGAAGCCCAGATTTTCGAACTGCGTAAGCAATCTGATCGTGACGAGTTTTATCAGGAAATTCTGTATGATTGTAGCGGCCAGTAACCAGTAATATGCGTGTAGTATTAATTCCGTAATTGCTCTTTATTTTTCCATAGAACATTGCTAGGGTGCCCCTTCACGGATTAGATGAAGGGGTAAAATATGGTTCGCCAGGCGAGCTTGCTGTGCCTTATGGCGCTGGGGCTGCTTGTGCCCGTTGCGGCGAAAGCCTGCGACGGCGGCACGGCGCATCCGTCGGTTCAGGTGACGATAGATCGGGCTCCGGTGCGCTACGATTATACGCAGCCGATTGAGGCGCTCAGCAATGTAAAAACAGATACGGTGTCGCCGTATCCGGCGCATTACAATATGGATATCGGTGGGTTGATGAGCGGGATTATTACATCGGAACACCGGATCCGGTTTAAAACCGCATTAAACACAACACGTGGCGAAGGCTGCGTTTTTATAGATGATGTTGCGATTTCTCTCAAACTTGAACCCACAGTTTATGTCGCGCGTGATTTTAAAGGTAAGGCTTGCTGGTTTGATGAAATCCTGGCGCATGAAAAACAGCATGTTGAAATAGACCGGGTCTTACTGCGGGAATATCAGGGAAAGATGACGGATACGCTGAATCTGGAATTGACGGCGCTGCAAAATTATACGGCATCCGGTGGATCTGCTGCGGAACTGAAAACGGCGCAAAACAGGCTGCAAGCGAAGCTGGAGCAAGTGATTGGCATGATGTTTACCGACATGATGGGGCGGCGTCAGGAAATGCAGCAGGCTCATGACAGCCGCGAGGAATATGAGCGCATCAAAAAGACCTGTCAGTCTTTCTCATCCTGAAATTTTTTGTAATCTTCGCTGAGGCGGTCTTTATATGGCGCATCCGCAGGCGCGGTCTGCAGGGCCTGATCGAAATACAAGCCAGCCTGCGCGGTATCGTCTTCAACCAGAAACGCGACAAGGGCGGCTGCATAATAAGCGGCTCCAAGCTTTTCGCTGATATCTTTGCGGGTGGGTTTTTGCTGCCGTGCGGTTTCAAGAATGGTGACGGCCTGGGGCAGGCGGCCGTTTTTCATCCGGGCCGACCCGAGCGCCAGCATAAGATCCGCATCATCCGGCTTTTGTGCCAGCCGGTCCAGCAGGGCCAGCTCTTCGTTGACCGCCTGCCGTTTGTCAAAATTCGGTCCGCTTCGTTCAAACAGCGCCGGGGCGGACGGGATGTAAGGCGCGCCGCGTGACAGGTACAGTCCCATGGTCGCAATCGTCATCAAACACAGCAGCGCCCAGCCCAGCATCTTGTCTTTGCCGCTGCCCAGCATCAGCGGCAGCAGCAGCGCCGACAGGCTGACAATCATCATGATGGCGCATATACCAATAACGATCATGCTTTTTCCTCCGCGAACGGGGAATAACCGATCCCGTCAAAAGGCGGCGGATCGAGACGCTCGAACGGGCTAAGGGCAAACAGGACCAGCCCTGCGGCGATCGCGCAGACAAGTCCCGCTAGCCGGACCCGCGTAAACTTTAAGCGCGCCGCGCTTAACATCGTAACCGCCAGCAGGGCGAGCAACGCCGGACTGCTGAGCATCCCGATCATCCGGCCCATGACTGTTTGAAGCGTATGCATGTGTTCGGCAACGGCAACCACGGTGAAATCCAGTGTGATAAAGCTCCACAGCAGGGCCAGTAATGACAGCGCGAACAGGAACAGGCTGATGACCGCCCCTTGCCGCGACAGGGCCGGGTGCAGTTGGGACAATGCCACGGTGATGGCCAGAATGAATGCAAAATGTCCGAGTTCGGGGATCATCGCCGGGTTTGGTCTCATTGGTGGTGAAAATACAATCTGGGCGCACCATCGCACAAACTTGTCATGAATGCTATGCCCTTTATAATGGCATTGAAATATTTGACATAATTTAAACATCTGATGTATTGTCACCGCATGACAATAAAAGGCACCATCAAATCAAGCCCTGACAGCGCAGCATGGTCTCCGGCCCATGCGACAGTGATAGATTTGAGCGATAGCCCGGAAGATGCGGCGCCTGCGGTTAGGGCGATTACGGCCAGAATACAACAGGCGCAGCAAGCGGATCAGGATGTCATCGTCTTGTTCGGTGAGGCGCATGGCAATACGTTCGACGTGAGGCTGGCGGAGCTGGTCAGGCAATCGCTGGAGCAGCACACTGCTACAAAACCTGTCATGGTCAGGGAAATGGCAAATAATCACGCATTGGTAATATTGCATGACGTTTTATACAAAAACAAAGAGCCTCTTTCCTCCCGTGAAGCAAAAGATGCTGTTTCTTGGGTAAGGGCGGAAGATCCTGCCCGTTATCATAAGTTACAGGCATTGATGCATGCAGGGTGGGATTGGCCCAAGGCGCCTGTGACAAAACTGATGAACTTTGCCGCCTGGCTGGAAAATGGGAATGATATTCGCCTGATTGATATAACGATGACAAGAGGCGAAAAACTGGATGCCGATGAACCGGCTACGGCTGACTTCATCAGGAGGTTTAAGAATCAGGATATAAAATCAATATGGGATATCAAGGCCGGCGACATTGGCGGTATCAGGCTTCGCAATTTGTGGATGATTGATGAGGTGAAAAAGATTTTGGCAGAAGATGCGCAGACGGCGGCGCGCAAAACGATTCTGGCCCAGTTTGGATTTTCCCATCTCGCCGGGCGCAAAGGGGGCTGTCCTTATGCAGAGTCTCTTCATGGCTTGTTTTCTGCCGCGGCAGGCAACACAGCACAGCTTATAGCCGTATTTTCCGAGCATGAAGATGTAACAATCAGGAATTTGCTCTCTGAAGATATGCGGCAAGCGCTCGATACTGAAAATACCGTAATTGTCAGGGGAAGCAGGGTTGTTGAGAATACGGACTCCATATGGAGCCGGCATTCTTATGCTGAAGAAATTGATTTACTGGGCAAGCTTTCCGGGTCTGATCCGGGCATACGGGATCAAAAAGAGTATGATGCCTTTCGGCGGCAGTTTGAGCTGGCCGCCATTGACGAAGTACATGCGATGGTCCGGGACTACAGAATGCATGGTTCGCCCGGAACAAAAGCCTCGTCCTATAAACCCTGATTAAAAAACATTGCTCCAAAAGAAGGAAGCCGCCATCGCAAGGGAATAGCGGCTTCTCATTCTTTGTGCTGGACGTTTTGCTGGAAACCCTACAAGGAGTTATTGTCCTATTCTTATGGTGCGCCCCAAATATGGCCGAAATAAGGACAAAAAAGGCAGATTTGAAGGAAAATACACCCCGGTATTTTAACCTTACGTTAACCATTTGCGTAGAGCCTTGTCAGTGCTATATTTTTTGTCGGACAATTTTCGCCGAATCTTTCAAAGGATCACATCATGACACATACCGGACACGATACCCTGAACACCCGCAAGACGCTCACAGTTGATGGCAAGGAATATGATTATTTCAGCCTCAAGGCGGCGGAGGAGCAACTGGGGGATTTGTCGCGGCTTCCTTTTACGCTCAAGGTCCTGCTGGAAAACCTGCTGCGCTTCGAAGATGACCGCTCGGTCAGTGTCAATGACGTGAAGGCGCTCAAGACATGGCTGGATAATGGCGGCCGTACCGAACAGGAAATCGCGTTCCGTCCGGCCCGCGTGTTGATGCAGGATTTCACCGGTGTACCTGCAGTGGTCGATCTGGCGGCGATGCGTGAGGCGATGGTGGCGCTCGGCGGCGATGCCCAGAAGATTAACCCGCTGAACGCCGTGGACCTGGTGATCGATCACTCGGTGATGGTCGATGAATTCGGTTCGCCCAAAGCTTTCGAAGCCAACGTCGTGCGCGAGTTCGAACGTAACGGCGAGCGCTATGAGTTCCTGCGCTGGGGACAGGACGCGTTCAATAATTTCCGCGTCGTGCCGCCGGGCACGGGCATTTGCCACCAGGTCAATCTGGAATATCTCGGACAGACCGTATGGGTTGAAGCCGAGGACGGCACGGGCCGGATGATCGCTTACCCGGATACGGTGGTCGGGACGGATTCTCACACCACGATGATTAACGGCCTTGCCGTGCTGGGGTGGGGCGTTGGCGGGATCGAAGCCGAAGCCGCGATGCTCGGCCAGCCGATTTCAATGATGATCCCGGAAGTGATCGGCTTCAAGCTGACAGGAAAACTCAAAGAAGGCGCGACGGCGACCGACCTTGTGCTGACCGTCACGCAGATGCTGCGTGAAAAAGGCGTGGTCGGCAAGTTCGTCGAATTTTACGGCGCGGGGCTGGATCATCTGAGCCTGCCGGATCAGGCCACGCTCAGCAATATGGCACCGGAATTCGGCAGCACTTGCGGCTTCTTCCCGGTCGATCAGGAAACACTGAATTACCTGACCTTCACCGGCCGCGATCCGCACCGCATCAAGCTGGTCGAAGCCTACGCGAAGGAGCAGGGCTTATGGCGTGACACGAACACGCCGGACCCGGTCTTTACCGATACGCTGGCGCTTGATCTGGGGGACGTCGAACCGTGCATCGCCGGGCCGAAACGCCCGCAGGATAAGATCAAGCTGTCCGAAGCGGCCGACATGTTCGCGTCTTACCTGTCGGATAACGAGCAGGCAGCGGAAGACCGTTACGATGTCAAAGACGCCGATCACGACCTCGGCAACGGTGACGTTGTTATCGCCGCGATTACAAGCTGTACCAATACATCGAACCCGTCCGTGCTGATCGCCGCCGGGCTTCTGGCCCGTAACGCACTGGCCAAAGGGCTGAAGGTCAAGCCATGGGTTAAAACCTCGCTGGCACCGGGATCGCAGGTTGTCACCGATTACCTTGAAAAAGCAGGCTTGCAGGACGATCTGGACGCGCTGGGCTTTAACCTTGTCGGCTATGGATGCACGACCTGTATCGGCAACTCCGGCCCGCTGGCGGATAATCTGCGCGAAACGATTGAAAGCAATGACATGACGGTCTGCGGCGTGTTGTCCGGCAACCGGAATTTCGAAGGGCGGATCAGCCCGCAGGTCCGCGCGAACTACCTGGCCTCCCCGCCGCTGGTGGTGGCCTATGCGCTGGCGGGCAGCATGAAACATGACCTGAATAAAGATCCGCTGGGGCAGGATCAGGACGGCAACGATGTCTTCCTGCAGGATATCTGGCCGTCTTCACAGGAAATCAAGGATGTCGTCAATGGCAGCCTGACCCCGGACATGTTCCGCGAGCGTTACGGCAACGTGTTTGAAGGGCCGGAGCTGTGGCAAAAAATCGGCGGCAGTGCGCAGAGTGAAACCTTTGACTGGCGCGCCGAGTCAACCTACGTCAAAAACCCGCCTTTCTTTGCCAATATGAACCGTGAACCGGAAGCGACGGGCGATATTAAAAACGCGCATTGCCTTGCGCTGCTCGGCGATTCCGTGACGACCGACCATATTTCACCGGCCGGGGCGATCAAGAAAGACTCTCCGGCGGGGCATTACCTGACCGAGCACGGGATTTCCCCGAAAGACTTTAACTCCTACGGGTCGCGCCGGGGCAACCACGAAGTCATGATGCGCGGCACCTTTGCCAATATCCGCATCAAAAACGAAATGGTGCCGGGGGTTGAAGGCGGTTATACCGTCCATATCCCGTCAGGCGAGCAGATGAGCATTTACGACGCCGCAATGAAATATGTCGATGAAGGCACGCCGCTGGTCGTGATCGCCGGTAAGGAATACGGGACGGGATCTTCCCGGGACTGGGCCGCTAAAGGGACGCGCCTGCTGGGCGTCAAAGCCGTGATCGCCGAAAGCTTCGAGCGGATTCACCGCTCCAACCTGATCGGGATGGGCGTGTTGCCGCTGCAGTTCCAGGACGGTATCAACCGCGAAAAGCTTAACCTGACCGGGGAAGAGCAGTTCGATATCACCGGGATCGACAGCTTGACGCCGCGCGCGGAACTGACCCTGCATATCCATGGTAAACAGGACGTCAAACTGCTGTGCCGGATCGATACGCTGGACGAGCTGGAATACTACAAAAACGGCGGTATCCTGCATTACGTCCTGCGGAACATGGCGAAAGCGGCGTAAAAGCGGCTTGTAAGTTATGGTAATGATCGTTAAGGTCTCTTTCTGAACAGAGAGAGACCTTAATCATGACTCAAGATAAAAAAAGAACACAAGCCTTTGGCGCGGCGGCAGGGCAAAAGCGGAAGACCGCAGTCATCCTGACCGAACCGCAAACCAATCCTAAAGTTCTCGAAGACATCCGGAAATTCCTGGAAGACCATGATTATGAGCTGCATATCATGGACAGCACCAACGAGAACCATTTTAAGACCGTCGGCTTGATCCAGCAGGCCGAGCGCGAAAAATCGATCTGTTATATCGCCGGGTCGGCCACAGGCAATGATCCGGAACTGGTCGGTGCGGTTAAAACGCTGGCGCGCGATATCGTGCAGGCGGGCTTTAATACCGTCTATCCCGGCAGCGGCACAGGCATGATGGGCGAGATCGCAAAGGCGGTCAAAGATGCCGGGGGCAAGCTGACATCGGTCTTTTCATTGCAGGTCGCCGAAGCGCATTTCGAGGAAATTACGACCGATGCGGATTCCATCGTCGTCGCCCCGAATGAAAAAGTGCGCCAGCTGATGTATCACCTGCTGTCCGGCGCCCAGATTGCCCTGCCGGGCGGGACCGGGACATACGCGGAATCAACAGTGCATTTCTATCAGAACACCCAGATCGGCCTGATCTACCGTCATCCGGATAATTTCGGGCCGGAAAATTTCCCTTCGCCGATCATTTACTTCTCGCCGCAGACCGATGCTGTAAAGCAGGAATATAAAAAGCTGCTCTGTGAAAAATTTTATCCTGATAATAAGGCGATGCAAAAAGCGGTGATGGAGAACGATATCGAGGCCGGCTATTGGGATTTTGCCAAGCTGGCTTATGAGAACCTGATCGATATGGGGTTTTCATCGACCGATTTCCGGGCATTTATCAAAAACTATGACCGGCCCGAAGGCGTGATTAAACAACTGCAAAGCTGGAACGATCCAAAAGTGCGGCAAATGCTGGTTGATCTTATCAACGCCCATAACCGCAAAACCCGCGACGGGTTCAGCCATATTATCGGGCATGATTTTAAGGTTGATTAAACGACCCAGTCGCCTTTATCCAGCTCGCCGCTGGCAATCTTGGCTTCGATTTCAGCGGACAGGATCTTGCGGGAGAACTCTTCGGCGTCATCGATCATCGCTGCAAAATTGGGACGGTCGGGGCGATAGCTGACATTCAGCATATTTTCAAACTGGCTGATGGCGCTGTTCAGGCGGCCGACTTTATGGCTGGCCGCTTCGGCTTTCTGGGCTTCGTCCGAGGCGTGCGCGATCAATTCATAACGCAATTTCTGTTTGGACATGCCGATCAGGAAAGCGAGCTGAATACCCTCTAAAAAGGCCGCTGCCGCTGTCAGGCATTGAGACGGCCTGACCGGGCGGCCTTTTTTTGCATGGGCGGTCATATTAAAGGTTGTCGTTTTGTTGGGGCCGCGCAGGATAACGCCGCATTTACCTTCCTGTTCGGTCACTTTCATGATGAGGGCCACATTAGAATCGTGTTCGATATTGACCAGCTTACCTGCCTGTTTAAAGGCATCCTTGGCAATTTCCATCGCCTTTTCGTAGTCACCCTTATTCCGGGCGTCGCATTGTTCGACAATATCGAGAAAAGGGTGCCGTTCGCCGGGGCCGTCTTCAAACACGCTTCTGCCGCCCTGATACACTGCGACCCAGCGTTGAGGATTGTATTGTTCCTCATACCCTTTGGTTATTGATGTATAGGCTTTGTCCCATCGAAACGGGTCCGGGCGTTCGGTCAGCGATCCGTAATCATAGAAATCCTTGACCATCTGGGCGGCAAGCCGCACTGTCGTATGCATGTTCTGGGCCCGGACGACATAGGTTTCGGACGTGATCCTGTCCTTGGACACCAGTTTAACCTTCATCCGGTTGCTAAGCGCCGTAATCGTCTCATCTCCGGTCAGCTCAGACGGCATCGCGTCATGAATGACGAATTTCTCACGCAGCAATGAAGTGTTGAATTCAGACATAACCGGGCCATTTTAAAACATAACTCTTCTGATTCTAGCATACCCGGCTAAAAGGCTGAATCTTAAAAAACATTTTTAAATCATCATCAAGGCCGGGGATGCAAGGACCCCCGGCCTGTGATTGGTGACATTCGTAATAAAAATTTTTTGAAGCCCTGGCGGTTAAACATGACGTTTAGGAAACCCATTCACACCCAGTTTGAAACCCCCGTTTGTCCGGTCCCGCCTGTCTTCTTTGTGTAAAGGTCCAGGGCTCGGTCAACGTTCAACTCGCGGGTCCAGAACGGCATGTTTACCGCAGTGGCCTTATATTTTCTCTCCCGGTGCTTCCCCACAAAACACCCCGGTGGGAGACCGCTTTGCAGCGTTATGCCCACTATAGCGGGGCGCGGTAAAAACACGCTTAATTTTACATACAATTTTATCTAATTGTTTAATCCCTTATTTTCTGGGGAAATTAAGACCTGCAGCCTTAAAGCGGGTAATCTCATGCATCATAATAAAACAATATTTCCCGGCACAGTTCCCGTGCCGCTACTCACAATAAGGGCGATCATGTTCCAAAGCGTTATTACGCCGGAAATGCATTATGATGACTGGGCGCAGCACTATGACAGCGATGTCAAAGGCTGGGGCTATCATGCGCCGGACCGGATCATGGGCCAGTTGCAAAGCGTTCTGCGCTACCATCCGCATCGGCCTGCGGTGCTGGATGTCGGGATCGGAACAGGGCTTCTGAGTGGCAAGTGCCGTTCCGTGCGTAAAGATTGCCACATTACCGGGATTGATGTGTCATCAAGGATGCTGGATTTCTGCGCACAGAAACAGGTTGCCGATGACCTTTACCAGGTCGATGTCGAGCAGGACCGGTTCCCGTTTGAAGAGGGACGCTTTGATATCGTCATGGCTGCGGGCCTGATGGAACATGTAGGCAGCATCAGCAGTGCCTTGCGTGAAATGGCGCGGGTGACAAAACCGGGCGGGCTGATCGCTTTTACTTATATTCCGTCCCTTAGTCAGCTGACCCGCGAGCAGCTATCCAAGAAGCTGCGGCCCGGCAGGACGCCGGAAGGGCGCTTTGTCCTTGGTGACCTGAATATCTACCGCCACAATCCCGAGCGCGTTAAAACCATTCTCGGGATGGCCGGCGCACAGCAACGCTATGCCGAGCGTTTTGTGGGCTATCGCACATATGTTGTAGTGACGGTGCCGTATGATTTGTTCGTGGCGCAGAAGCTCTAACGCGTGGTGCTGGCCAGGACGTTTTCGTATTTCCTGTCCGGATTAAACGGCTCCAGTGCCGGATATTCGCGGCTGCGCTTGATCCCGTAAAAGCGGTATTCTTCACCGAATAAACCGCGCAGGACATCAAGATTGCCAAGGTCCAGCCGGGACCCGGCGCTATACTCGAAAATAACATCGGGCTTATAGCGGCGTAGCGTATCATGCAGGCCGGTCAGCGCTTTTTTCTCATGCCCTTCGATATCCATTTTCATCATGGTCGGCTGGATATCATGCTCCCGTACCACATCATCGCCTTTGCGCACCGTCAGGTTAATGGTGCCCTCTGCGGCATCATCGACAAACATGCCGACGCCAAGATTGTTTTCCTTCGGCGGGTTGAAAGGCAGGGTCGCATCATGATCGGACAATCCGAAATCAAATACGGTGACGTGCGCAAGCTTATTGAGCGCGACATTATGCAGGGCTTTTTGACGCACGGCGGGCCATGGCTCGAACCCGTAGGCTTTGTCGGCAAGGTCTGCCGCCGCGATCAGGTGCATCCCGGCATTGGTGCCGATATCCATATAGACGGGGGTCATGCCGGCCCGCTTCTGTCCGGCCATAATCCGGCGGATCAGGCGTACCGTCGCCGGTTCATGCATGCCGTAGAGCCAGATTTTATCATCCATGTGAATCCCGGTCGTGCCTTCATAATTTTGGCCGAACAGGTCGATTCTGAAGGATTTCCCGGCATGCACACCGCACAGCTTGCCGATCTTCTTACGGATCGTCAGCGGAATATGCGGGTTGCGCGTAAAAGACAGAGCGTTCATGGCTCCATGTATGATGTGCCGGACATGGCCTTGTCAAGCGAGACTTTGCCTTCTGCCTCCGTGCCCAGGATTTCGTTGATCTGCGCAAGGGCGGCGTCGATCTTCATGTCGATCATGCGCTCACCGGTCCGGCGCCGGGCAAGGGAGTAATCCCCGTTATGGCCGGTATCGCGTCCTTCCACATACCACGGGAAACGCCTTACGCCTTCCGGGTGGATAAATAACATTTCAGATGTATCGCGGATCCCTGCGTGACCACCGATTTCCTGCTTGCTGCGGCCCTGTTCCAGCAGCCAGTCCATCTGGCCGTTACCGCTGTAATAGGCGTCAATCTGTGCGACCTTAACGCCGTCCTTCGCCCAGTTTTCCGACAGGGCTTCGGCGGCATTCGCCTGCCCGGCCTGATTGCCGCCGCTGTCCCCGATAAACAGGATATTTTTGAAACCATGCGCTTTGTAGCTCTGTGCCGCGGCTTTGAGAACGCTTTCAAATAGGGGTTCGGGCAAGGAAACCGTCCCGGCATAGCCCATATGAACGTCTTCCGGGACATAGCTGATAACGGGCGCGACCAGCGTATCGCCCCGCCTGCGGGCGATTTCCCCGGCGGCATAATGTACGACATAGTTATGTTTGCCGAGCACGACATGGGCGCCGTTTTGCTCCGTCCCGCCGGTCGGGATGATAACGGTGTCATAACCGCGCTCATCCATGGCTTGTTGGATTTCCGTCCAGGTGAGGTCTTCCATGTAGACCGATGGCAGCGGTCCGTTTTCGGCGCGGACTTTCTGGTCGAAATTGTAGAAAACCCCGTAATTGACGGCGATAAACACAAGCGCACCAAGCGCCACCAGCGCTTTGTTACTGTCTTTCTCCGGGCATAGCAGTTTCCATGCCCGTTTAAACGGTTGCAGGTACATGTCCGCGACCGAACAGAACGGGTTGGGTTCTTTGCGCGAAATCCCGTATGTCAGCTTTTCATAGCCGCGCGGGACATAAAGCGTTTTGAACATCTTGTCCCAGAACGCGAAGATCAGCCCCATATTCTTGTCCCAGTGCCTGGGATCTGCGCTGTGGTGGATCTGGTGCTGGGCCGGGCTGATGAGGATATGGCTGAGCCAGACCGGGTAACTGAGCCATATTTGCGAGTGCCGCAAATTATAACCAAACAGGTAAAAGGCAAAGACGAAGATATTCAGCCCCATCACCTCGTAAGCATGCGGCGTTTCCCCGGTCAGGTAATAATACCCGGCAAAGGCCAGCCCGGCGAGCATAGAGGCGATCAGCCCGGAAAAGAACAGATCGACCGGGTGCATCCGGTACAGCGTCAACGGGTTCAGCACCTCTGCCGAATGATGCACTTTGTGAAATTCCCACAGGAGCGGAACTTTGTGCTGGGCCAGGTGGGTGATAAAAATCGCGAAATCAAGGAACAGGGCGTAAATGAGCGTATATAAAAGGATCGTCCAGACCGAACTGTCAATCAACCCGCCCTCATGCGCCCCGAACACTCCATTAAAACTGCCGTAAAAGACCGACATAAACAGGTGTGTACTGATGAGAAGCTGCGAAATCAGGCCGACATAGATCAGCCCGTTGACCAGGAAGAACTTGTAATCCTGATAGGCGGAGCGGTGGAAATAGGCTTTCTTGTCGAAAATATAGCCCCAGACGCTTTTCTCGCTGTTTTCCGGTTTGGCGGCCTTGGCGATAAAATGAAAATAAGCCCAGCTCAGGATGGCCATAACAAAGGCGGCAAACAGATATAGCCCGAACACGCGCTCGTTCGGCGTCGCAATCGCGAACCAGCGATCCAGCGTCTTGTCCATAACTGTTTCAAACATTTTGATCCCCCGCCTTTAAATGCCCTGTAATCAGCTATATTATTATTCTAGCATATAAAACGCCGTGATATTGATTAATATAGGCCCCTGAGGGCAGAAAAGGAGCGCGTTATGTTTAAGAAAATTGAAGGCCTGCCGGATGATGTCGTCGGTATTGAAGTCTCCGGCAAACTGACCCACGACGATTATGCCGGGACCTTAATCCCGCTGGTCGAAAAAACGCTGGCCGAGCATAAGAGCATCAAGATCCTGTGCGTGATGGCAGAAGGCTTTGACGGGATGGAACTGGCGGCGATGTGGGATGATACGGCTTTTGGCCTGAAACACTGGCATGATATCAGCCATATCGCGCTGGTCGCGGAACAGAACTGGGTGCGCGCGATGACCGCGATGTTTGCGCCGTTCTATCCCGGCATCGTTCGCATGTTCGGCTATTCCGATCTGGAAGACGCCCGCGAGTGGATCGCAAAGGCACATCACGAGGAAGCGGCTTAAGCGGTACGGTCCGCCAGCGGTTCGTACCAGTCCCGCAGCATCCCGGCCTTACCCCGGCTGTCATCGTTAAAAGGCCGTTTGAGCGGGCCGTTGAAATAGGTCCGCACGAGATCCTGCCATGTGTCCTGCACATCCTTGCCGTGCCAGGTGCACCATGACTCGAACCAGACAGTGCCCGCCCGGACATGGGTGATTTCCTCATCATGGATCGTTTGCAGGACCGCCGCCGTTTGCGTATCGCCCTGCGCCGTCATGGTGTCAATCATCGCTGGCGTGACATCAAGGCCGCGCGCTTCGAGAACCATCGGCACAATCGCAAGCCGTGCCGGGAAGTCGTGTGCCGTCCTGCGGGACGCTTCCCACAGCCCGTCATGCGCCGGCAGTGCGCCGTAAAAACTCTCGAAGTCGGCAAGCCGCTCACTCAGCAGCGCAAAATGTTTGGCTTCATCCGCCGCCACCCCGCACCAGTCATCGTAAAAAGCGCGCGGCAGGGCAAAGCCGCCCTCCGGCGCATTTTGCCATGACAGTGCCGCAAAACGCGCCATGACATCCCAGGCAAGATCAATTGCGTTCAATTCGATATGAGCCAGCGCATGCAAGAGGCGCTTGGTGTTTCGGCGGCGCGGCATGGCTTGCGGATCTTTTAAGACAGGCTTGTCCGGGCGCGACGGGGTATCGGGCAGCGCCGTGTTGCCGATCGGCATCGACGGATCGGCGCGCCACTGCGCAACGAAGGCCCCGGTCAGGCGCGCTTTTTCGTGCGGGTCAGCCGTTTCCAGCACGGTTTTTGCCATCATTGTTAAATCCATGATGCGTCTGGTTATAACGGCTTCGGACCAAAAAGCGAAGGGTAAAGGCTGGCGGGCGCGTATATACGGACATAACAATCAAAGGAGACTTACCTATGACACCTAAAGTCAAAAACGCATTATTGGCAGGACTGGTTCTGGCGGCCATGGGGCCGGGCGCAGCATACGCGCATGAAACACGCCGGGATAATGACAGTAGTTGTTTTTCTTACCGCTCCGGTTCTGGTTACGTGAAGCTGTGTAGTGGTACACCGGAAGTTAAACGCGAAGTCTATTATAAGCCGGTTGCTTATCGCAACGAACCGACGAAAGTGATCTATGTCTACGCACCGCCGGGCCAGAGCAAAGCAAAATGGAAGCATAACAAGCATAACAAGCATTACACATACCGCTATTATGACGACCACGACCATGACCGTCACGATCACCGCAAATATGATTGGCGCGATTAAGGCTGGTTCCTGGAGAGACAGACTTTCCTGAATTGTGTAACGAAGTCCTCGAGCGCGGGCTGGTCCATCGAGGCCAGCCCGTTTTCTTCGTAAAGCCTGCTAAGCTGGTCAAAGCATCCGGCGACGGTCTTTTGTCCGTCGGCGGTTTGCGTTTCCGCCATCATTGCGCGGTCATCATTCAGGCGCACGGACAGTAACTCATCATCGTTAAACCGTGCCGTGGCATAGCAGCAGGCGGCGCAGTCCGGCAAGACGGCTGGACTGACAGTCTCGCCGGTTTGCGGGGTGACAAGATCAAGGATCGCCTGCGGGGTCAGGTTGACGGCATAGATCAGGTTTTTGGCGCGGTTGACGGATGCTTTGGCAATGCCGCCCATGCAGCGGTCCCCGGCAGCGACAATATCATCCAGTTTGAATGCGCCGTTTCCGGCAGGGGAGAGCAGGAACAGGCTGGAGAAAAATCCAGACCCGCCGCCGCTTTCGCGTACCAGCACGGCATGCTGGCCCGACGCGACCTTGCCAAGCCACTTATATTCGATAAACGACCGTACCGGGCTTGCCGGATCATCGTCTTCGTAACGGTATATCGTGCCGGTAAAACCGTCCTGGTCGGCGGTGCGGCTTTCATAATAGGCCGCATCATCGGCAACGATCCCGGCATCGCACTGCGCCGGGTTTATGATTTTTCCGGGGCCGGTGCTTTCACCAGCCATAAAGCAAAGCGGGCTGATGGCTTCACCGCTTGCGGTCGTCAGGTTTGACGGGGGATTTGTTGTCACGCAGCCGCCGAGTGCCAGCAGGGCCGCAACCAAAGGAACTGTCAAAATGAATCGGGTCATATTCCTTTTATATACGAAGAATGGGGATAGGGTAAGAATAAGAATTCAGCATACGGGAAAATCGGGCTAAAATCAGGGATATATAACGATTTGATTTGTTTAAAACAGGAAGGATTTGAAATGGCTGCACCCACAGTGACATTAAAGCAGATTGCTGCAGAACTTGCAGAAAAGCACGGCATGTCTAAAAAAGACGCGACGGCGCTTTTGGACGATATGGTCGGCAGTTTCGTTGACCATTTAAAAGACGGCGAGCGCGTCCGCATTCCCGGCCTCGGTATTCTGGAAGTCAAACAGATGAAAGCCCGCACGGGCCGTAACCCGCAGACAGGGGAAACCATCCAGATCCCGGCGAAAAAGAAAGTCGCTTTCCGTGTCGCCAAGGATCTTAAAGACGCCGTTCTTTAAAAAATTCAACAGCCTTATTTAAGCATCGCCCTGGCGGATACCGTCAGGGTGATTGTGCTTTCACCCGGTGAGGCGACCGGCGCGGCCATCGGTGCCATTTCGGCACTCATCGCCATACCGCGCATCATTGGTTGCGGCTGCGGGAACCCGCCGCCCATATCGACATTGACTTCGCGCAGGTCGGAAGAGCTTTTGCCAAGAGCTTTGGCCGCCCGATCGGCCTTCGCTGTCAGCTTTTGCAGCGCGGCTTCCAGCAGGGATTCATGGGTCTGTTCCATTAGCTCCGGGGACAGCGTGTAATTCAGGCCGTTCATCGTCAGTCCCATATCCTGCAGCGTTCCGGTTAGCTCCAGTACTTCATCCGCGGCGGTGCCCTTGATTTGTATCCCCTGGTTCCCGCGCCACGTGCGTTCCAGCTTCGGGCGCTCGCCTTTGTTATAAGGGCGGGGGTCCGGGTCGTAATCGTAAGGGTGGACGTAATATTGCTGTGTCGTGACTTTTACACCCTTATATTTTTTTGCCGTATCGACGGCTTTTGTCATGACCTCGTTGATCCGGTTTTGCAGCGCTTTGGGATCTTCGTTCTCCGCCTCAAAACGCAGCGTCGCGATCAGTAAATCCTGTTCGACCTCGGCGCGTTCGGTTGCCGACAGGTTCACGAGCGTCTGGCCCGCCGGGATATTCAGGATGGTTTGATAGTCCTGCGCCTGCGCGGCGGCGGACAGGGTGCCGATATAAAGCGGCAGGCAGAATAAAACGGGCAGGGCAAAACGCATGATGATCTCCTTTGCTTGTGCAAAGAAGTATAAGGGCTTTATCGATCAGGGCAAGGGTCAGGCTGTGGTATTTACACTTTTGACTTTATCGAGCAGCGCTTTGGCTTCGGCGCTCAGCTCGGTTTTCTGACCGTTCCCATTCAGGCGGTCAAGCAGCTGCTCCGGCGTGAAAAGCTCTGCTGCGCGCAGGCGGTCCTGCTCTTCAAGCGCGGCCTGCGCGTCATCGGCCTTGCTGAGGGATTCTTGCAACTTGGCTTGCTGTTTTTCGATGATGTCCTTGATTTCGGCTTCGATCCCGGACAAAACGGCACCGTTAGAATCGAGCCCCGGCACAGCGGAATAAATTGCGAGCTGGGCACGGAGCTGGTTGACTTTCAGTTCCAGGAACCAGTCTTGTTCTGTATAAGGGACGGCGCGTTCTGCATCCTGAGCCTCACGGGCTTGCAGGAGTTTCTGGACACCGGACAGTTCAACCGTATCTTCAATCGGCGTATCGCGCTGGGCCAGCAGCTTTTGCACGGCGCTCTGGTTGGCCGTGGTTTTACCGGACGCAACATTTTTTGCCGCGCGCGCCAGCATTTCTTCTGCGGATAAAACCTGCCCGACGTCAGCCATTCAAACCTCCGCCTGCATACAGGTTATCATTGATATGGCGTCCTGCCATCATTGTTCTTTGCCTTATAAAATACTTTAAGCTTATTTATATTATACATGATTTCAGTGCCTTAGGGAAGTTTTTCGATGTGCTATCTTATGGTTAATCATGTCCGCAAAAAATGCGATTTTATAACTTCTTACGGTTTGTTTTTCTGGCTTCCCGGTGCATAATCGCACCGCTATGCCTGTTTTCTATGTCCTGTTATTCATGTTTTTTGCTATTGCGGCCCCTGCCGGGGCGCAGAACGCTGCGGATGTTCCTATCGCTCAGGGACGTAAACTGAGTTGCGCCGGAACCGTCAATGTCCAGAATATTATGGACGAAGCTGATCTGGCCTTTACCGGACGGATTTTAGCGCGTGATACTAATGACGTCTGGTTTCGTATCTACAAGGTCCATGTCGGTAAGCCTTCCGGCAATATCATCAAAGCCTCAGGCTTTTACGCAAATCAGGACTTTTATGCCGGGGGCGGTCAGTCTTACGAAGCCGGAAAAGTGTATACAGCTGTTGTAAGCCGTCCACAGTCGGCAGAAGAAAAGAGGCTGGGTGTAGACTATATAAACGTGCTGGACCATTGTCAGGAAAGCGTGATATCCAAAATTCACGACCGTTATGGCCTTTACCGCGTGGAGCCTGCGGCGTTGGAACCGACATTCATGCAAAAGCTGGGCAACAGCTTTTACTTTAACAAGTCTCTGTATGTCGGTTTGGCGCTCGTAATTATTGTCACGGCTGTCGGCGGTGGGATGCGTTGGCGCAAAAAACGTATTAAAGCTTAGGCGGGGTGATCTTCACAACATGACCGAATAACGCCATACGCGCATCTTTGTAGCGTGTGCTGAATTTTGCCGGTTCGTCCCAATGCTGTTCCAGCCATGACGGCCCGTCTTTGCGGTCAAGCAGCGCAAGGGCTTGCCGGCCCAAAGCGGACAGCTTATAGGACAAAACTCCGCTTTCCACCTTTTCAATATCCGGTTCGATCAGTTCGTGATCCAGCAGCGGTTTAACACTTTCGCGGAAAACCACAGGATAACCGTTTTCAAAAATATAGACGGGAATGACGGTTCCGAAATTGGTTCGGTTTTCATCGGCATCATCACGCAGGCGGCCCGGATGGGTAAAAGCGTGGAGAATACTGTGATAGAAAATCCGGTTGGTGGCGCAGGCTTTAAAATCCAGCGCATTTTCCAGCATTTTTTCAAGCGTTGTATCATCCATGGGTGATTTATACGTAAAATAAAATCCGAAGTCAAAAACAATAACCCAACTTTACTATGGCTTTCCACCCGGACAGGCAGTATAACGCAGCGCATGCGGATATTGATGATTTTCAGTTTTGTTGTACTGTCGGCCGCTCCGGCATGGGCGCACGGCGGAAGCCACGATCACAGTTATGCGCGGCCTATTCCCGCGGCCGTGGAACAGGCCCGTGTTAATATCATCGAACAGGGCCACTACCGCCTGATGAGCAGCAATGGTATCCCCAACCATGAAACCGGGCAGTTTCCCAACCGCGGCAACCCGAACGCGATCAGGGCGCAGGATTACCAGTACCGGATGAAACTGCGCCCGGTCAAAACAGGCCGCAGCGATCTGGCGCGCGGTTTTGTATTCGGTGTGGCGCTCAACGGCATTCCCTTCGATCCGGGGACGGCGGAGTTTTACAACAACGACCCGCGCTCGGGCTGGAATATCGAGGCCATTACCGGCGGGATCAATCTGGGGCTTGATAACAGCAACGCCCATGTCCAGCCGGACGGGAGTTACCATTACCATGGAATCCCGTGGGGGATCGTCAGTTACTTTGACCACGAACACGGCGATATGATGATGGCGGGCTATGCCGCCGACGGGTTTCCCGTTTATATGCCTGTCGATGGCGGCAAAGGCTTTCACTCCAGCTACCGTGTTAAAAGTGGTACGCGCCCCTCCGGTCCCGGCGGCGCTTATGACGGCACTTATACGGCGGACTGGGAATATGTCTCCGGGCTTGGGGATCTGGATGAATGTAACGGCATGGACACGCCCAAAGGCTACGTCTATATCCTGACAGAGCAATTCCCCTTCATCCCCCGCTGCTTCATGGGAACCCCGGATGACAGCTTCAAAAAAGCCCCGCCATCAGGTCCGCGCGGCCAGCGGCCCCCTCCGGGTATGCGTCCCGGTCACAGACCGCCGGGGCCGTTTTAGCTTGATGTGCGGATGGTACTGAGCCTGACAATGTATCTGCTTAAATAAGCGAACGGCGTATCCCACAATGCCACAAGCACTTTGACGCTGTAGGCTACGGCGGCAAGCTGCAGCCAGCCGTCGAACATCCCGTAAAAAGCAAGGAACGCAAACGCGAACGTGTCGAAGAACTGCGAGATCATCGTGCTGCCGTTATTGCGCAGCCACATATATTTTTCATCCGTCCATGTCCTGATTTTATCGTAAAGCCAGACATCAAGGCTCTGGCTCAGCAGGTAGACGAACAGCCCGGCAAAAACGATCCGGAACGATGTGGCGAACACCGTATCCATCGCCGCCGATAAGGCCGCAACATCATCGGCAGGCACGGCAAGGCGGATCGCCTGCAAAAAGACCTGGAACAGGATCGCGGCAAATACGCTGATCCGCACGGTTTCGTAAGCAGCCTTCTTGCCGTAATTTTCATTCAGCACATCAGTGGCGAGAAAGATCGTCGCATACAGCGCCGTGCCCAGCGTAATCGGCAGGCCGAAGACCAGTACCACCTTCGCATCGGTAATCCCGAGCAGCAGCATAATCATGACCACATAACCCTGCAGCCATGCTTTGCCCATGAACGCGGCAAACGGCACGGCGGCAAGGCCGAAAAACATAGTCACCAGAAAAAGGAACTCATTCATCATGGAACAGACTTATAGCAGGCTTTGAAGTTAATGTATCCGGTTTTAGTTGATTTTCAGCATGATCTGCACGAGCTCCTGTGCGACATCCTCTACAACAGCTTCATCGTTATAATAATCACGGCAGCGCTGCGCGAAGTGCTCGCGATCAAAGCTGAATGAACAAGTATTTGTACTGCGGTTGAAATCAGCCAGAATGGTTCCCGCCGTATGCGCCAGGAATTCCCCAACCACTTGCCGGTGATCGTCTTTAGCGCCTTTGAGGGTCTTTGCGCGCGCGATGGCGGCCCGCATAAAGGCTTCGATGAATGTCTTGTCTTTCGGTGCGTCGGCACCGGAGTCCCTCGTCATAACGCATCCTTCCCATGATTGCCGGGCGTATTTAAAGGGGACATTAATACCGTGCTTAAACTTATGTCAATTTTAATATCGGGGTGCCATCGTGCTTAAGCCACATCAATAATGACGACTTCGCTGTCCGCCAGAGCCGTAACGGGCAGGGTCGCCATATCCGTGACCTCGGCTCCGTCGCCGCGGCGGAGCGTTTGCCCGTCCAGCGTAATGCTGCCTTCGGATACCAGCAGGTAAGCCTGCCCGCGCAAAGGCTGGGTGATCTGCGCTCCGGCATCGATCCTGCCGCCGTAAATCGCGGCATCGGCATGGATGAACAGGACGTCTTGTCCCTGATCGTTCTCATACCCGGAAACCAGGGTCGGCAGGCGGTCATGGGCCGGCGTATCGGGAAAGCGGCGCGCATCCCATCGCGGGGCGACGTCGCGCTCGCGCGGGATGATCCAGATCTGGTACAGGCTGGTGTCTTCGTCTTCGCGGTTGAATTCGGAATGCTCGATCCCGCTGCCCGCGCTCATGACCTGCACGTCCCCGGCCGCCGTCCGGCCTTCGTTCCCGGCGGAGTCCTTGTGCGAGATCGCGCCTTTGCGGACATAGGTGATGATCTCCATATTGTCATGGCCGTGTGGCGCGAATCCCGCCCCGGCGCGGACGATATCATCGTTAATCACGCGCAGCGTCCCAAACCCCATGCGATCGGGATTGTGATAGCGCGCAAAACTGAAATGATACCGCGCATCCAGCCAGCCATAATCGGAATGGCCAAGGGACTCATAAGGGTAAACTTTAATCATCGGAAATGCCTTTCGCTAAAGACAATGATCTAGGGCAATTTGCGGCGCGAACAAGACCGCCCGGCCTTACTCGCCTTCCATCCGGCCAAGGCAGCTATGCTCGATCTCGCGGATGAAATCGGCGGCGCCTTCCGCATCGAATGTGCCGGTGCCATGCTCGATATTCAGTTTCACCAGATTATCAACGCAGCCCATAACGCCTTCCGCGTCCGGGTCCAGATGCGGCAGGTTTTCCTTGTTCAGCGTCAGGCCGGTAAAGCGGTCCTGCGAAAAATGTGCCGTCCCGTAACAGCACGCCGCGCAGGAAATGACTTGCTCGGCGGCAGGGCTTTGCAAAATAGCGCGCTCCGGATCGCCGGTAAGTCCCAGCATGTCATAAGGCGTGACACTCAGGCTGTAACGCAGCCCGTCCTGATCCGCCGCGCCATCGACAACGCCGCCGTTACAGCGGTCGCCGCCGCCGAACGTCCTGACCTTCTTCAGCATCGTAACAGGCGTATCCCCGACCGGATGCGTGCCAGGCTCATACAGCGCGATCGTTGAAAACGTCCCGGATCCGCCGCCATTCTCAACGACGATAAAAGCATGCCGGCCGTTTGTTTCCCCGATATAGCGATAAGCAACATAACCGCGCGTGGTGTAAACCTCATCCGCTTCGTCATCGTAAAAATCCTCGGCATAAGACGCGCCGACATATGCCGGATTGGCTTCAGGATCGACCGGATCAACCACGATCTCGCCGATGCGGCAATTGGCAACCGGGTAAAACGACACCCCGTCACCGCTATCTTCCGGCCCGATCCCGCTCCAGTCATTCAAAAAACAGATCGGATCCAGCGGTTCCCCGTCAATCAGGAACGCAGGCGGGGACTCTGTCGTGTAATCGGAGGCCAGGGCGGGAACGGCAAAGACCGCAACAGCGGCGAGCAGGAGGAGGGGACGGAAATATTTTTTCATCATAGAACTTAGGTATCATATTCGCACCGTCATTGCGAGCGCAGCGAAGCAATCCAGACTTTTTCTAAACGGCGTCTGGATTGCGTCGTCGCGTCGCTCCTCGCAATGACGAGGTTAAGTGATGTCTTGATACAGATCGCGCCAGTCCGGATTCATGCCTTCGATTAATGCCAGTTTCTTTTTCCGGTTGCCGCCCTTGATGCGTTTTTCTTCGGTGATGGCCGCTTCCATATCGTCGAATACGGCAAAATAAACCAGCGTGTGGCATTTGTGTTTACTGGTAAATCCGGCGGTAATCCCGTTTTTATGCTCATAACCCCGCTTCGGCAGGTCCGATGTCACACCGGTGTAAAGCGTCCCATAAGGTTTGTTCGCCATGATATAGACAGCAGGTTGTTTCATATTCCTATTCTGTCATTGCGAGCGCAGCGAAGCAATCCATACGGGGGTTGTTTTGGCAGGTTCACTATGGATTGCTTCGGTCATTTCATTCCCTCGCAATGACGATGCTTGGTTCTGGTTCCATTGCTATTCCCTCACCCGTCATTGCGAGGCGGCGCAGCCAACGAAGCAATCCATAATGTTAATATTCTCTATATAGAAAATTACACCAATATGCTGAATATAGAAGCATGGATATTGCCATTAATGCCTTTGTTTTTATAGGGAGTCTTAGCTTCAGTATCACATATGTGCTGGGTAGGCTCATTCCAATATATTGCATTGACATACTCAGACTCAGAAAGCCGACCATAGGCAATTCTATCATTTTTGCTATTGGCAAAAATATAACGGCAAATATCAACATAAGAAAGTAGTAGCTAATTAAAGGAGCAATTATAAATAGTGTTAGAAATATGAGGTTTCGCGCAAAACTTTTTGCTTTTTCATTCACTACTCATCCCCCATCTTCAACGCCGCGATGAACGCGCTCTGGGGGATCTCTACGTTCCCATACTGCCGCATCTTCGCTTTCCCTTTTTTCTGCTTTTCCAGCAGTTTGCGTTTGCGGGTGACATCGCCGCCGTAGCATTTGGCGGTAACGTCTTTGCGCAGCGCGGAGATGGTTTCGCGGGCGATGATTTTGCCGCCGATGGCGGCCTGCACCGCGATCTTGAACATCTGGCGGGGGATCAGGTCTTTGAGGCGCTCGCACAGCATCCGCCCGCGGCGTTCGGCCTGCCCGCGCGGGACGATCATCGCCAGCGCGTCAACCGGTTCGGCATTGACCAGCACTTCCATTTTGACAAGATCGCCTTTTTCGTAGCCGTCGAGCTCGTAATCAAAACTGGCATAACCGCGGCTGATACTTTTCAGCCGGTCGTAAAAATCAAACACAACTTCGTTGAGCGGCAGGCGGTACACGATCATCGCCCGGTTCCCGGCATAGGTCAGTTGCTGCTGGATCCCGCGGCGCTCTTCGCACAGTTGCAACAGCCCGCCGAGATAGTCGTCCGGCGTTAAAATCGTCGCCTTGATCCACGGCTCTTCGATATGCTCGATCGACACGACATCGGGCATATCGACGGGGTTGTACAGCTCCATCATATCGCCCTTGGTTTTATAGATATGATACACAACGCTCGGCGCGGTCGGGATCAGGTCGAGATCGAACTCGCGGTCCAGCCGTTCCTGGATGATCTCCATATGCAGCAATCCCAGGAAGCCGCAGCGGAACCCCATGCCCAGCGCCTGTGAATTTTCCGGCTCGTAATGCAGCGCGGCATCGTTGAGTTTAAGCTTGCCGATCGAATCGCGCAGCTTCTCATATTCGCTGCTATCGACCGGGAACAGCGAACAGAACACCATCGGCACACTCGGTTTGAACCCGGCCAGCGGCTTTTCGCAGCGCTTGCGGTCTTCGGTGATCGTATCCCCGACCAGCGTTTCTGAAATATCCTTGATCGCGGCGGTGATAAAACCCATCTCGCCGGGGCCGAGCGCATCGACCATCACGTGCTTGGGCGTGAAAATCCCGAC
The DNA here is from genome assembly GCA_020638155.1 of Rhodospirillales bacterium. GTDB lineage: Bacteria > Pseudomonadota > Alphaproteobacteria > Micavibrionales > Micavibrionaceae > UM-FILTER-47-13. The sequence goes on along the minus strand of JACKJB010000003.1, from coordinate 133,870 downwards.
ACGGTCGATCTCGCGCACCGCTTTGGTGCCCATGAAATACGCTTTCATCCCTTTGCGCAAATACCCGTCAATTACGCGCACCAGGATCACCACGCCAAGATAAGGGTCATACCAGCTATCGACCAGCAGCGCCTTGGTCGGCGCAGTAGTATCGCCTTCGTGCGGCGGCGGCAGCTTGACGCAGACCGCTTCTAAAATTTCCTGAATCCCTTCACCGGTCTTGGCCGAAGCCGGGATCGCATCATCCGCCGGGATGCCGACGACATCCTCGATTTCCTGCCGCACGCGCTCCGGCTCGGCGGCGGGCAGGTCGATCTTGTTCAGCACCGGCAGGACTTCGTGATCGTTATCGATCGCCTGATACACATTGGCCAGCGTCTGCGCTTCCACCCCTTGCGAGGCATCCACCACCAGCAAAGACCCTTCACAGGACGCCAGCGAGCGGGACACCTCATAAGAAAAGTCCACGTGCCCCGGCGTATCCATCAGGTTAAGCTGGTAAGTGATCCCGTCTTTGGCTGTATATTCGAGCCGCACGGTCTGCGCCTTGATGGTAATCCCGCGCTCCCGCTCGATATCCATCGAATCCAGCACCTGTTCCTTCATCTCGCGGTCGGTCAGCCCGCCGCAATACTGGATCAGCCGGTCAGCCAGCGTACTTTTGCCATGATCGATATGCGCGATAATGGCGAAATTACGGATATGTTCTAGCGGTTTGCTCATGAGCGGCAAGATACGGCGGGTTTCCTGTAAAAGCAATAAACTTTGCGCTTTGCCAGTGTGCCGGACTTGCTTTTTTTCCGCAAATCTTTACAAAAGTAAGGGCTTGCATAAAGCAGGCTATAAAAAAATATAAAATATAAAACAGGGATTGGAACTATCATGAGGTTTGCAAAGACGCTCCGTAGCGGGCTGTCCGCCGTTTTCCGTTTTTTCGCAGAAGCCCGCGCCGACCGTATGGAACGCTACCGCGATTTTCGTAAAGAAACTGAAAGACTTGATCGATATGACGATCAGGAGTTGTTTGATACCATCGACCGTGACGCCTATGTCAAGGTCAGCGAGGTCCTGAATATTTTAAAACGTGTCCGCAATCGTGAGGCTTACCGCTTTTCGTGTGATGACTTTGATGAACATGCCAAACCTGTTTTTGATAAGCTATTCCACGAAATCGAGTGGGGTGGGGTAGATTGCCGCATTATGCTTGAAGAAGAACTGAAGGAAGACGCCCGCGTGAAGGCAGGGGACATCCTGAATATCATTGCGGCGTTCGAATTACCATCCGGCCGTGATGACGATCCGAAGGCGACCGAAGAGATTGCCGTGGCCGTTACCCCGGCTTTTGCAAAAGGAAAGCTGGGAGAGATACAACAAAGAGTAAACGAAGTTGCCCCGATCCGCACGCCCTCGGTCGAGGTCGAGTATAAGCGGGAGCAGGCAAGTCACGCCCTGAATGTCTATCGGCCGCTGATCCTGGCAGTCGGGCTGGCCGCGTTATACCGCGATGAAACCCGCGCTATTGAAGCCGGGAACATTCCGTCCTATAAAGAAACCCGTATGGAGCGGCAAACCAAGAATGCCAAATCCAAACCGCCACAGCATTATCGCGGTGTGCGCGTAGACCGGTAAGTATTAGCTGTCATCCCGAGCGCAGCCGAGGGATCTTCGCAATAAGACAGCGGGTAAGATCCCTCGGCTGCGCTCGGGATGACAGTGAAGGATTAAAGGAAGAGGGTGTAATGGCGAGCAAGCGCGGCGCTATGATATTCCTGCTGATGCAGGTTTTTTTCGTGATTTTTGGATTCGCGTTATTTTTTGGCTTAAAGGCGCTGAAAGAAGCACAGCTTCAAGCGCGCGCCGAAAAGACTCAAAAAGTTACAATGCAGGAAACAGACCTTCCTTAATGCAGGACTCTTTCTCCCGGCAAAGCGGACATGATGCCTGTTAAGAAGGCATCATATTCGGCCCGCCCTGGGTAAAGGTCGTATTTGCGGCGACTGCCTGCAGCGGTTCTGCCTGCCAGCCGACTTTAGCGCCAAGACCGCCATCTGCATTTGCAGACATGCAAGTGCCAAGCATTTCATTGCATTGGCTGCCTTGTTCAATCAGAGCTTTCAATTGATCTCTATTCATACGCACACTCCTCTTTTCTACTACGCCTCAGTTACTCAAAAAAAACTTATGCCCGATGGATTACGATCGGAAAGTAGTCGCCTTCTATGGGCTCACCTGTTTCCTCGTCCATCTGTACCATCAGAACCTGAAAAGAGTTCTGCAGGTACTTTTTAAGCTTCGGGTCAACGGGGATCCCGAAATTACGCAGATCGCCGTCATCCATTACAAAATCCATCTTGTCCTCGTCCAGGTCGTATTCCAGCCAGGCGAGCGGTTTTGCGAACGGTTTGTCATGAAACACAAAAGCTTCCGCACGGTCGTTGACGTACAATTCGACTTTCATATTCATATCCGGGTGCGTGCCCTCATTATAGGGGGCGTGCGGCGTATTGTTTTCTGTCATTTGCGCCATATTCTGCAAGTTCATTACACCCTTTTATTCTATGCCGTTCGTACCAACCATTCAACACTACTAATCTTAACACATCGTAAAATATTTTTCATATTTTATGATGGTTGTAATACCGGATTTAGGCCCGGATTCGCCACAGATAGCTGTGATTGTGGCTTTTCTTCCACTTCCGGCTTTGTTTGGCCGTTAGAAGACGCATTAAACTGTTTCAAAAGGCTCGGCCCCATAACGGCGGCGGCCACAGCCAGACCCACGCTAATCAAGCCGGACATGGCGTTATTGCCCATCAAATTGCCGATAATCATGTTCGAGCCGAAAAGCGTTACCAGCCCCAAAGCAATTTTTGATCCCCAACTGCCTTCACCGAGCCATCCCAGTCCGTCATGCAGCTTTTCTTCCCAGTCATCAGGAATATCCCAGCCGGTATTGCTTTCAACCGTGTCAAGGATCGAATGGTACGAATCCTGTTCCGGGGTAGCGGGTTCTCTGTGGCCGTAATCCTGTCCCGGCATCGGCGCTACGGGACCATCATGAACAACATCAGCGATCACGGGCATCACAATGTTTTCACCAGCCCATTTCGTCACGCCAAAGTCGTTTGCCGTGCCATCGGCAATCAGTGCACCGGTAAGCAGCTTGTTGTCCCACGCCACTTTCAGAACGCCTTTCCCAACGGTCGGCGCTGATTTCAGGAGAAATGAAGGATTTGCCAACTGGGACAGGGAGGTTGTCCCCATAAGCCCCGCGGTGCCTTTAAAGGCAAGACCCGTCGGCAGAAGATATTGCCCCGCCAGTTCAGAAGCCCCGTACACAACGCGTTCCGTATTGGTCGAAGGGACCGGCGGTATATACCCTGTCCAGCCGTTGACGGCATCGTAAACCGTCTGGGCGTAGTGGTGGACATCATCGGCATAGGTCAACGTATAGCTGGCAAACGGGGTGCCACCCCATAAGGTCGGGGCTTGATTGACTTTGTCTGATGCCCAGTCAATTACCCCGGCGATCCCGGCAGGCAATTCGACGAAAAAGCCGTGCGCCAGACCTTCAAGGCCCAGTTCGACGAGGCTTGTGTCGCTATTTTGTTCATTGTCCTGATTATTACTCATTACACACCCTTTTTATTACTTAACCATAGTCTAGCTTAAAAGAGGGGGTTTTTGCAAATTTAATGACGTAATCGTGTAATAAACCGTTCAAAACAATGGTTTTTTGGTAATATTATTATATTTAATTGTGTGTTTTTGGCTCAATGTTATCGGCGAATCAGTGTCTGAAATGCCGCATCCCGGTCAGGACCATCGCCAGGCCGCGCTCATCCGCGGCTGCGATAATGTCTTCATCGCGGATGGACCCGCCCGGCTGGATGACGGCTGTGGCCCCGGCATCGGCCGCGGCAAGCAGGCCGTCAGGGAAGGGGAAGAACGCATCTGATGCGACCACGGAGCCTTTGGTCAAAGTGGTATCCAGCCCCGCCGCTTCAGCCGCTTCCTGGGCCTTATGCGCGGCAATACGGGTCGAATCGACCCGGCTCATCTGTCCGGCGCCGATTCCAACGGTCGCCAGCCCTTTGGCATAGACGATCGCATTGGACTTCACATGTTTGGCTACCCGGAAGGCGAAGAGCATATCTTCAAGCTCCTGCGCCGTCGGCTCACGTTCTGTGACGACTTTCAGATCGTCCGCCGTGATTTGCCCGCCATCGGCATCCTGCACCAGCAAGCCGCCCGACAGCGATTTAACGATGCGGCGGTATGCTTTGGGATCGGGCATCGCCCCGGTTGTCAGCAGGCGCAGCTTTTCTTTGCTTTTGACCACATCGATCGCATCCGCTTCAACCGACGGGGCGATGATGACTTCGCTGAAGACCTTGATGATTTCTTCCGCCGTGGCTTTATCCAGCGGGCGGTTCAAGGCGATGATCCCGCCAAAAGCGCTGACCGGATCACATAGAAGCGCCTTTTTATAAGCCTCCAGCGGCGTTTTCCCCTGGGCAACGCCGCAGGGATTCGCATGTTTGATAATGGCGACTGCCGGCTCGATGAACTCGGCAACCAGCTCGAAAGCGGCATCCGTGTCGTTCAGGTTGTTATAGGACAGCTCTTTGCCCTGTAACTGCGTTGCCGTGACTACGCCGGGGCGCTTGCTGCCATCGGCATAAATGGCGGCTTTTTGGTGCGGGTTTTCGCCATAGCGCAATGTCTGTTGCCAGTTGCCGGAGAAACTGACCCGGCGTGGAAATTCATAGCGGTCGATCTGCCCGGCGACCCAGCTGGCGATATTCGCATCATAGGTTGCCGTCAAAGCCAGCGCGTTAGCGGCGAGTTTCTGGCGCAGGGCATAGGTTGTGGCGCCGTCATGATCTTCCATGTCTTTCAGGACCAGCTCATAATCCTGCGGGTCGGTGACAATCGTGACGAATTCATGGTTCTTGGCGGAGGCGCGGATCATCGCCGGGCCGCCAATGTCGATATTTTCTACGCAGGTGTCGTAATCGGCCCCTTCGGCGACGACTTCGCTGAAGGCATACAGGTTGACCACAACCATATCGATCCCGCCGATATCGTTATCCTGCATCGCTGCCTGGTGTGAATCTTTGTCGCGGCGGGCGAGGATACCGCCATGGACTTTGGGATGCAGCGTTTTGACCCGCCCGTCCATAATTTCGGGGAACCCTGTGTAATCAGCGATCTCAACCACGTCAATCCCGGCCTCGCGCAGCATCTTTGCCGTGCCCCCGGTTGAGAGGATTTCCACGCCGTGCGCTTTAAGCCGCGCGGCGAACTGATCCAGTCCTTGCTTGTCGGTAACGGAAATCAGGGCGCGTTTGATCTTGATGGCGCGGGGATCTCTGATGGTTTGGTTGGCTGCTGCGGCAGCCTGCGAATCGTTTGTGCTCATGGAGGACTGTTTTAAGAGAATTTAGCCGGTTTGTCTATCGGCAAGCGTATTCTAACTGCTGAGTTTTTGCAGTGAATCCTGCTTAAACGCGCCGTTTTTTAAGACATAAATCCAGGGGGCGTCTTCAAAGGGCCGGAAGGGAGAATCTTCCGGAAGCGTTTCATCCTCGCCGACAATCAGGAACCCGTCCGGCGGCAGGCATTCGCTTAAATGCGTGATGACGTCTTCACGGGTTTGTTCTTCCATATAGGGAAAAACATGGCGGCACAACACGACATCAAACTCGCCCAGCGGTTCCATATCGTGCAGCAGGTTGAATTGCTGAAAATAAATCATATTGCGCAGCATTTCGTGGAGTTGCCAGTAACGTCCGTCTTGTGCCCCGTATTTGAGCATCAGTTTGACAGGAACGCCGCGTTGCATATCAACCTGACTATAGCGGCCCGAATCGCCTTCGATCAGCAAAGGGCCTGAAATATCTGTCGCCAGGATTTTTGCTTTCCAGTCGGCACAGCCGCTCTCCAGCGCGGCAATCACCAGGGAATAGGCTTCCTGCCCGGTGCTGCACCCCGCGGACCAAAGCCGCAGCGGTTCGCTTCTTGGTCTTTTTTTCAGCATATACGGCAGGACGCTATCGCGCAGATATTCGAAAGTTTCGCTATCGCAGAAAAAAGCGGTTTCCCGCATTGTCATGGCTTCTACGATATCCTGGATCAGGGCTGGTTCCGGAACCCCTCTCAGAGTAATGGTCAGGGCGCCGAGCGATGGGTAGCCCCATTTCTGGGCTACCGGGGTCAGGCGTGAGTCAAGCAGGTAAGAATCGTCCGGATCCAGACATAAACCGGATTTATGCCGCAGCAGGTCTTGATATAGGTCGAAATCAGATAGCCGCATTGTGTATCAACTTCCCTGTTGTCTCTTTGGCCGTTCTATGAGGCCGATTTGAATGAACTTCGACAGGATGACGCCGCTGTCAAACGGCTTCATGATATATTCGTCGGCTCCGGCGCGCATGGCACGGTCGATATGGGGCACATCGTTTTCTGTCGTGCAAAAGACCACTTTAGGGTGGTTGCCGTTTTCTGCCTGGCGTAAGCGCTCTAAAAATTCAATACCGCTCATGACCGGCATGTTCCAGTCCAAGACGATCACATCCGGCATATGTTCTTCACATAGCTCGATCGCTTTTTTTCCATCTTCCGCTTCCGTGCAGGTAAATCCCATATCTGTGACGATACGGCGGATTACTTTGCGCACAACGCGGCTGTCATCAACGACTAGGCAGGATTTCACTTGGTTACCTCACAACGTTACCCGAATACCAGCATAACGGCAGAGTTTAAAAAATTAGTAAAAACAACCTTTTGATATGGGAAACAGGGTGTTTTTTATGGGGGTGGCAGGTTCAGGACCAGATCAACCCGCGTGTCATCCTGCGCGCTCAACTGAATTGCATAGCCGTAACTGTCGGCCAGCAGGGAAATCGCATAAGGGTGCACCAGCCGGGGATCAAGATTTTCCGGAGGAATTGAGCGGGCAATCGCTTCCTGGACCTGATCGCGGATCAGCGTTTCCCCATGCGCGGAAATAACGGTCTGCGCACCGTTCCCGGCGCTGACTGTCACTTTTCCGCCTTTTGGCAGGCACTCCTGCGCCAGCATCAGCGCACCCATCAGGATTTTACAATAAGCGTCCGGCCGGTCATCGCCGTATCCCAGATCGCCGTAAGGGTCCCATTCCTGAGTGACTTTACCGTCGCCGCTAATCAGGGCATCGAAGGCCTTGTGCACGTCTTCCGGCTTGATATTCGGATCGCGCCCGCCGGCACCGTAGGCCATACGAAAAGCCTGTAGCCGCGCCGCCGCCATTTCTGCGCTCATGGCAATCAGGCTGATGGCTTCATCGCCGCCGTCCGCGCCCATTTCCTGCAAAAACTCAACACCGTTATGAACAGCGCCGACCGGGCTAATCAGGTCGTGGCAAATCCGGGAAGCGACAAGCTCCAATATGGTTGTATCCAAAGCGGCACCTTGCATATTCGTATCATTACTCTTTTGATGTTGGGGGGAAGCTAACGTCATAACCTGTTTTTTCAACCTCCGTGCAGACCATGTTTTTCATTTTTTCGAGCGCCTCGGCGCTATTTGCCTCTGCCCGCGTCACCAGCACATTCTGGGTGTTCGACGCCCGCAGCAGCCACCAGCCATCCGGTGTCGTGACCCGTACGCCGTCGATATCATTGACGTGAAAGTCCACGGATTCCAGTGGTTTCAAATCTTGGACAATTTTTGTGACCAGGTCAAACTTTTCACTTTCCTCAACCTCGAAGCGCACTTCCGGCGTGTTGAAGGTCTTGGGCAGGTGGGCGGTGATTTGCGAGAGCGGATCTTCATGATCGCACAGCTCGTTCATCAGACGGATCGCGCAATACATGCCGTCATCAAACCCGTACCATTTATCGCCAAAGAAAATATGCCCGCTCAGCTCTCCGGCCAGAGGAGCCTTGAGCTGCGCCATTTTATCTTTAATCAGCGAATGGCCTGTCTTCCACATGACGGGGGTCCCGCCCAGACGGGCGATTTCATCAAACAGGACCTGGCTGCATTTGACATCGCCAATGATCGCGGCGCCTTTGCGTTCTTCCAGCACTTCACGGGCATAGATCGCCAGCAGCATATCACAGCGCAGCACATCGCCTTTTTCGTTCACGACGCCGATCCGGTCTCCGTCACCGTCAAACGCGATTCCCACATCACATTGCCGGTCCTTAACCGTCTTAATCAGGTCGATAAGGTTTTCATCAACGGTCGGATCAGGGTGGTGGTTGGGAAAGCTGCCGTCAATCTCGTCAAACAGCAGGATATGCTCGCCATCGAGCTTTTGAGTCAATTGCCGGACAATCTCTCCGGTTGAGCCGTTGCCGCAATCCCACGCGATTTTAAGCGCGCGCCCGCCGTCAAAATCGCGCAGCAACCGCTCGACATAATCCGCAATAACAGAACTCTCGCGCACTTGCCCTTCGCCGGTATCAAAATCACCGGCAGCGGCCATCCGGCCAAGCTCCTGGATCGTTTCCCCGAACACGGGACTGCTCTGCAGCGTCATTTTAAAGCCGTTATAATCCGCAGGGTTATGGGACCCTGTCACCATGATCCCGCCATCGGCCATATGATCTTTGACGGCAAAATACAGCATCGGCGTCGGTCCCAGGCCGACATTTTCGACACTCATGCCCGTGCTCAGAAGACCGTCAATCAACGCCCCTGCAAGTCCGGGAGAGCTCTCGCGCCCGTCATAGCCGACGCAAACCTGTGATCCGCCTTTACGCTTTACAAAAGTACCGAACGCGCAGCCCAGTGCAAAGGCGTCTGCTTCAGAAAGATTTTTACCAACTTGCCCGCGCACGTCGTATTCGCGCAGGATTTCCGGGTCGAACCGGTAAGGGCCGGGTGCTGCCGGGGGGGCCTGTTCAGGCTGCCTCATGGGAAGAGTCCGTTTCGTTTGTTTCATCAAGAAGGGATGCAAGTGTCTTACGTACCTGCGGGCCGATTTCCGGGTCGGCCAGTCCGAAGGCGATATTGGTTTCGATAAAGCCAAGCTTCGTGCCGCAATCATAGCGCTTGCCGTCATAACGGAACCCGTGGAGCGGCTGTTGCTTGCTGAGTTTGAGCATCGCATCGGTGAGCTGGATTTCTCCGCCGGCGCCTTTATCAAACGCCGATAAGATCCCAAAGATCTCCGGCTGCAGGATATAGCGGCCCATAATGGCCAGCCGGGAAGGGGCTTGCTCCGGGTTTGGTTTTTCAACCAGCCCTTTGACAGCGACGGTCTTGCCGTTATCTTCGGCGATATCGACTATGCCGTAGCGCGCCGTATCCTCTTTGGAGACTTCGGTGACCGCCATCATATTGCCGCCGCTCTGGTTATAGGCATCGACCATCTGGGCAAGGCAGCCTTTACGGGCCAGGAACACATCATCCGGCAGGATCACCGCGAACGGCTCATCCCCGACCAGTTCTTTCGCGCACCAGATGGCGTGACCAAGCCCGAGGGCTTTAGGCTGGCGGGTCGTGAACAATTTCCCCGCGGGCATTTCGGTTTCCCGTACTTTTTGCAGCAGGTCTGTTTTGCCGCGCGATTCGAGAACCTGTTCCAGTTCCGGCTGGAAATCAAAATGCTCTTCCAGCATTTCTTTCTGGCGGCCTGTGACGAAAATAAACTCTTCAATCCCGGCTTCCCGCGCTTCTTCGTAAGCATGCTGGATCAGCGGCCTGTCACCGAGCGGCAACATTTCCTTGGGCATGACTTTCGTAGCGGGGAGAAAACGCGTTCCCAATCCGGCCACGGGAAAGACGGCCTTACGGACGGGTTTGTATGAAGACTGTGAACACATGCAGGTTACAAACTTTTATTATTCCAAGGACTCTTTCTGGCACAGAAACGGCGGTATTTCAAGTCAGTGCGGTATCAGGCACCGTCTGTCTTGTGGTTAAGCAGCAGCGCCTTGGCCTCGTTCAGCTTGGACGCCATCCATTTGCTGCCTTCCTGGTCGGGATGGACCTTCTTCATCAGCCTTGTGTAGGCGTCTTTGATGTCTTTGGCGCTGGCATCTTCGGTCAGGCCAAGAATTTCCAGCGCCTCCGCACGGGTCATCGGCGTATTGGAGGATGGCTTGTCTGGTGCGTCCGGTTTAGGCTCTTGCGTTTTCTTATGCCAGATCGACAGCGCCACCGGCCACAACGCCGCCAGCAGACCCAGCGCGGCGGGCAGGCGGCCTGTTACGGCCAGGTAGAAAAGGGCCGCGCAAATAACGACAAAGACAGCCCCCATACCGAGCGCGATAATCTGGCGTAGGTTGGCATTCAGGAAAAAACGGTACAGCCCGTATATCCCGAGCAATATGCCAATGGCCAGAAGCAGGAAATGCATTGTGAAAACCCTTTAAGCGGCCACGCGGTAGGCGGCGTAATGATCCGGTTTGCCGAACAGGTAGCCCTGGCCGTAATCGACGTTGAAATCCAAAAGCTCCCGCAGCGTATCCTCGGCTTCAATCCGCTCGGCGACCAGATCGATCCCGGCCTGGTCCAACTGCTTTTTCATCCGGATAATGCGGGAAAAGCCGCTGTTCGAACCGCCTTCTTTAATCAGCCATTCCGCATCCATCTTGATGAAACGGATATGCATGCTCTTCATCAGGTTGATATTGATGACCCGGCTGCGCACCCGGTCCATTGAGAAGCGGCATCCCAGTTTTGAAAGACCGTCAAGGATCGGGCTTAAGGTTTCATTGTTTTCTTCAAGCTCTTTTTGCGGCAGCTCGAAAATCAGGCGGCCGGCCATTTTGTGGTTCTGGGACAGGAAACTGACCAGATCGTTCATAAAGCCGCGATCGCTGAGCGTCTGGCTGCTGATATTCAGAACATAAGGTGTATCGCCTTCGCTGTTACGGCGGTCGCGCAGGATTTCCAGCGTCCGCAGCAACAGGTGATTGTCGATCGCGGGGACAAGCTCTTCCTTTTTCGCCATCGTCATAAAGCGGGAAGCCGGCAGGTATACCCCGCCCGCAGCCCGTATCCGGGCATAGGCTTCATACATGCGCGGACGGCGGTGCGGCAGCCCGGCAATCGGTTGCAGGAAGACGTCAATCCGGTCGTTGCGCACGGCATGGCGGATCAGTTCGGCCACGACATCATCGCTATATTGTTCGAAATCCGGCGCCATCTCGTCGTCAAGCTCGCTCAGCGGGGCTGGGCGGGCAGGGGGCGGCGTCATTTCAAGCTTCATAACGTCTTCCGCGTGCTTGTCCGTTGCTTCGGTCCGGGGCATATCCCCGAGCGCGCCAAGGCGGGTAACCATCGTTTCGATCATGCGCCCTTCAACGGTATCGGTCGGGGACAGGTGACGGCCCTGTTCTTCAACGCTGTGCGCCATCTGGCCCAGCCCTTCCTTGATGACGGCGATATCGCCGCGGTTGCGGGCGACTTCGCGCACCAGCCGGTCATGATTTTCGCACAGCCGGTCCAGTTTTAAAGACAGCTTCTTTTCCCAGACACGGCGGCTAATGACATCATAGGAGATCATGCTGCACAGCGCGACCAGCCCGGTCACCAGCAGGGTAAAGTCAAGGGTGGCATGCTGCCCAACGGCCAGCAGCAGGACAAAGACGCCCAAAGTCGCGGCTGTTCCTGCGATCATGACTTTGCGCTTCATAACGGTCAGGGCGTGTTCTTCTGCCGGGGCTTTGAACAGGTGAAAGCCTTTGCCTTTTTGATTGCCGCGCACAATGATCGGCTGATGCTTTTTCATGAAAAAATTGCGGATTTTGCTAGAGGCCTTTGGCCGCTTTGGCGCGGCGGTTGTTTTGGCTGTTTTTTTTCGCGCCTGGCGCATGGCTTTGTCCCACAGCTTCGCTGACATGGCTGAACCCATCCTGCTTTAGATATTCAAGAATGTCTTTATTGATCGCTTGTACCACATCCGGGCCGCGAAATACCAGTGCCGAGTACAATTGCACCAAAGAAGCCCCCGCTTTTATTTTCTCATAAGCGTCCGCACCGCTTGAAATACCGCCGACTCCGATGATCGGCACCTTGCCGCCGGTCAGTTTATAGAAGCTGGCAATGACGGCGGTGGATTTCTCGCGCAATGGCACACCGCTTAAGCCGCCTTTCTGCGCCGCAAAATCCGAAGGGATCGTGTCCGGGCGGTCCAGCGTCGTATTGGTCAGGATCAGGCCGTCCACACCGCTGTTCAGCACCGTTTCGGCGATGGCGCCTTGCTGGTTTTCGCTTAAGTCCGGCGCGAGCTTGAGCAGCAGCGGCGGTGGGTCGATTTTGCAGGCCTTGTTCCGCTCTTCAATAACCTGTTCCAGTAGCGCCTTTAAGTGCTTCGGCTCCTGCAGGTCCCGCAGGCCCGGCGTGTTCGGCGAGGAAATATTGATCGTCAGGTAATCGGCCAGCGGCGCGAGCTGCTGCACCAGCGCCCGGTAATCTTTTACCGGTTCGGTCTGGCTTTTGTTCATGCCGATATTCAGGCCGACAATCCCGGCAGGGCGCGGCTTTCGGCCCAGGAATTTCTGCAGGTTCTCTTTAAATTTGATGACGCCCTCGTTAGGAAAGCCCATCGCGTTAATCACGGCTTCCTGGTTCGGGGCGCGGAAAATACGCGGTTTCGGGTTGCCGTGCTGCGGCTTGGGGGTCACGGTGCCGATTTCGACAAAGCCAAAACCGAACCGCAGCATCGGGCCGATCACCTCGGCGTTTTTATCAAACCCCGCCGCCAGCCCCACAGGGTTCGGAAAATGCCGCCCCCACAGCGCGACTTTCAGCGCCGGATCACTGACAACCGGACCGCAGGGCATAAGCCCCGTCTTCAGCCCCATAACCGTCAAACGGTGCGCGCGCTCCGGATCCATCCGGAACATCACGGGGCGGGCAATGGGATAAAAGTCGATCATTCTGTACCGATAATATGTTCTTTCGCACTTTGCACATAAAGCCAGCCGGTATAGGCCGTCAGGGCGGCCGCGGCGGTGATCCCGGCCAGGCCGATCACCTGCAGGGTAAAGTCGTAAGGCCCGACGATCAGGCAGCCTGTTGCGATCATCTGCACCGTGGTTTTCCATTTGGCAAGGTTGGTGACGGGCAGCTTCACTTCTTTAGGGCCGAGGAATTCCCGCAGGCCGGACACGGTAAACTCCCGCGCCAGGATAACAATCACCGCCAGCACAAATATCCCACTAATCCGGTCCACGGCGATTAACATCATCAGGATCGTCACGACGAAGATCTTGTCCGAAATCGGGTCCATAAAGGTACCGAACGGGGTAATCTGGTCGTATTTACGGGCAACCCACCCGTCGAGAAAGTCGGTCACCGCGGCGGCGGCATACAGCGTCAGGCAAGCCCACGCCGCCCAGCCAAACGGCAGGGACAGCAGCACAATAATAAACGGCAACAACGCCAGCCGCCCAAGGGTCAGTATGTTGGCAAGATTTGGAATCATAGTGCCCTTATACCAAGTTTAAAATAAAAATACATCCGCCTAATCGTCCCCATTTTTGAAGTTATGAAAAAATCTTGCGTTTTGCCGGGCAATGATCTTAATGGTGCCGAGAAATAAAAAGCGGAGAAAAATATGAATCTTAAAAAAGAAATAGCGATCAGCGGCGCATTGCTGCTCGTCGGTGCATTTATGGGCGTTGCTATTCCGACGGCGGCAGTGATGCTTGAGGTTGGTGATGCGGTTGATCGGAGCTTTCAGGACAAGGCTGCTGACAAAGGCTTTAGCAAAGCGGATTACAGCCCCGCGGATAAATGCATTGTATCAGAAGTCCAGAACATAGCTATGAGCGGTATTCGCAGCGTGACAATTGATTTCATGAAAGCGCGTTTAACGGATGGCACCGTAGAAGATCAGGTTTCCGTGGATCTTGTTACAAAGGAACAGGGGACAGAAATTGCGAAAAAATGCGCTGCAGAGCACGGCGCAAAAGGTATTTTTGTTGATGATCTGCTTAATCTGCCGCAAGCTTTGATCCAATAACTTTGTGTCACAAATAAAAACACCCGCCTTGTTTAAGGGCAGGTGTTTTAAAGGGGGTTCGTTAACTCGGTTTAGATATTTGCCGCCGCTTTCTGCTTGGCTTTTTCCGCTTCCGGGTCGCGCAGGACATAGCCGCGGCCCCAGACGGTTTCGATATAGTTATCGCCGCCTGCGGCATTCTGGATTTTCTTGCGCAGCTTGCAGATGAATACGTCGATAATTTTGACTTCCGGCTCGTCCATGCCGCCATACAGGTGGTTTAAGAACATTTCCTTGGTCAGCGTCGTGCCTTTACGAAGGCTCAGCAGTTCAAGGATACCGTATTCTTTACCGGTGAGGTGCAGCGGCTTGCCGGCAACTTCGACGGTGCGTGTATCAAGGTTGACTTTCACTTTGCCGGTGACGATTTCGCTTTGCGCGTGGCCCTGGGAGCGGCGGACAATCGCCTGAATCCGGGCGACCAGCTCGCGCTTATCAAACGGCTTGGTCAGGTAATCATCGGCACCAAAGCCCAGTCCTTTGATCTTGTTATCCAGTTCGGAAAGCCCGGACAGGATCAGGATCGGCGTTTCGACCTTGGCGGCGCGCAGGCGTTTGAGCACTTCATAGCCGTCCATATCGGGCAGCATCAGGTCGAGAATGATAATGTCGTAATCGTAAATCTTGCCGATTTCCAGGCCATCCTCGCCCAGATCGGTGGTGTCCACGATATAGCCTTCGGATTTGAGCATCAGCTCAATCGACTTGGCGGTGGATGTATCGTCTTCTACCAATAAAACCCGCATAATACATTTCCTTGAGACGTTGGTTGATGAAGGCAGGGATAACCCCCTGTTAAACTTTATTAATATATTTTAACAAAGATTAACGGCTTAAACAAATTTATTTTTAGAAAAAGCGAAAGAAAAAAGATTATGTGGTCGGGCAAACCCCGGCGACGACCTGGTTTCGGCCTCTGTCTTTGGCCTGATATAAGGCCTCATCGGCCTTGGCGAGCAGTTGGTCGATCGTTTCATTCTCGATTTTACAGGGCCCGACAAAGCCGACACTGATCGTATAAGACAACCCTGCCTGTTGGCCGTGGCTGTCGATGAAAGGGCAGGGCGTAGACGCTACGTTGTTGCAAAGCCGTTGCAGCAGACTGCTTGCTCCCTCTGCGTTGATTTTAGGCAGGACAATGGCAAATTCTTCCCCGCCGATCCGCCCCGTAACATCTCCGGCGCGCAGCGTATGTTTCAGGATTGTGGAAAAATGCTTTAAAACAAGGTCGCCGACTTCGTGACCATAAGTGTCATTAACATTTTTGAAGTGATCGAGATCAATCAAGGCGACCGTGACGTCTGTCTGGTCGCGCTGGGAGCGTTTAAGTTCCATGGTGGAACGGTTGATAAAAGCGCGGCGGTTGTTCAGCCCCGTCAGCATGTCTTCCAGCGCCAGTTTTTGCAGCATGTCGTGATATTTTTTGATCTGGGCGATCAGCGGGCTGAAAATAAATGCCGCTTCCGCCGCCAGCACGATCAGGATAAACAGGGCGACGGCCAGTTGCATCTTGTAAAAACGGACCAGTTTTTCTAATGTTTCCGCCTGATAGCTTTCAAGGGCCATATCCATGGCAGGCAGCAGAATTTTTTCCGACAGGTGCGAGAGTTTGTCGACCAGGGCTTTGCGTTCTTTACTGTTATGCTCGGATTCCATCTGTGTGAAAGCGGAAACCATGCCATGGAATTTGACGATATTTTCGTCCAGGGAAAACGGCGGATTATGGTAGATCCTGTATAGGGCCGGGCTCATGATATGGCTGCTACCGCCTCCATCAATGATTCCCAGCAGGAAATTATGACCGCTTTCCATTTCATTCAGCGACCGGACGAGAAAATCATAATCCAGCTCGTTACCGCTTTGGTAATAATTAGAGGTATAAAGCATGACCTGCTGCATCAGGGTGCGTTGCCGCCCGATATTATAGGCGATTTCGGCGTTTTCTTTTTGCTGTTCGGTAATATGAGCGGTGACAAGGTGACCAATGATCGTCAATAACGCAATCAGTCCCAAAGCCAGTACATAGGCCCGTCTTAAGGCCTTTGTCGGGTCCTTGCCGGGATGAATGAAATATTGCTTCCATTTTGCTATAATGGAAGTCTTAGCTGGTTTTTTGACCGGTTTCTTGTTCATAGCAACTATTAAGTCTTGATGGCCCTAATTGTTCCAGGAATATCAGTGTTTTATATCAAAACGAATAATGTATAGAATAACAGGGATTTAAGTCTGTCTCCCACTCCACTACTCTATTACTATATAAGAGCGAGGGTTAATGGATCGTTTATCCGAACAAGCTGAAGCGGCAATTTCTGCGCTGCCGGATTATGAAGTTTACGGGCGTGTCACCAAGGTATTGGGGCTGCTTGTTGAAATCTGCGGCTTTGGCGGGGATTTGACGATCGGCTCGCGCGTTCACCTGCGGCCCGGCGCGGCCCGCGATATCCCGTGCGAAGTGGTGGGATTTAGGGATGAACATGCTTTATTAATGCCGTTTGGCACGCTGGAAGGGATTTCGCTGGGGTGCCCGGCGGTTATCCAGCGCTCCCGCCCGGTGATTATGCCCGATGACCGCTGGCTGGGCCGGGTCATTAACGGGATGGCCGAACCGATCGACGGGAAAGGCCCGCTGCAGCAGGGGGGGCACCCGGTTCCGCTGCGTAACGCCCCGCCGGCCCCGCACAGCCGCCAGCGCATGGGCAAACAGCTCGACCTGGGGGTGCGGGCGGTTAACACGTTTCTTGCGACCTGTAAGGGCCAGCGGATGGGGATCTTCTCCGGTTCCGGCGTCGGGAAATCGGTCCTGCTGTCAATGATGGCCCGCTATACCGAAGCCGAGGTCGCCGTGATCGGTCTGGTCGGTGAACGGGGACGCGAAGTACAGGAATTCCTCGAAGACGATCTGGGGCCGGAAGGACTTAAAAAATCCGTTGTTATTGTCGCAACAGGTGATGAGCCCGCTTTGATGCGGCGGCAGGCCGCTTACGTGACGCTGGCCGTCGCCGAATATTTCAGGGACCAGGGCAAGCAGGTGCTATGCCTGATCGACTCGGTCACACGCTTTGCCATGGCGCAGCGGGAAATCGGACTGTCCTCGGGCGAACCGCCGACATCCAAAGGCTATCCGCCAACCACATTTGGCGAGCTTGCCCGCCTGCTGGAACGCGCCGGGCCGGGCGCGCCGGGTACAGGGGCGATTACCGGACTGTTTGCCGTGCTGGTGGAAGGCGATGACACCAACGAGCCTGTATCTGATGCCGTGCGCGGGATTGTTGACGGGCATATCGTCATGGAACGCGAGATTGCCGACCGGGGCCGTTACCCTGCCATCAACGTGCTGAAATCCGTATCAAGGGCGATGCCCAGGGCCGTGAGCGAACAGCGCAATAACATCCTGCGCCGGGCCAAACAGATCATTACGACCTATGAAGATATGGCCGAATTGATCCGGCTCGGGGCTTACCGGAAAGGCAGCGATCCGAAGGTGGATGAAGCAATCCTGCTCTATCCCCGGATCGAAGAATTCCTGCGCCAGCATAAAGAAGAAAATACGAGTATCGATGAAGGCTTTGCAAAGCTGGCCAGCTTGATCGGGATGCTGGACGATGCCGGGGAAACAGACGAAGAGGGCGGCGATGGCTGATCTTGATCCGTTGATCCGGTACCGTAAGCACGGCGTTGACGAAAAGCAGCGCGTCCTGGCGGAGCTTTACCGGCAGGCCGAAGAGCTGCAGCAGAAAAAGCAAAAGGTCGTTGACGAGATCGAGCGGGAAAAAGAACTGGCCGAAGACATGGCGACCGCCGAAGCTGCCGCATTCCTGGGACGCTATCTTGAAGGTGCAAAAAACAGGGTCAAGGCGATCGAAAAATCAATTCGCCAGCTGGAAACCAAAATCATCGTTGCACAGGAAGATATGCGCAACGCCTTTGCCGAAATGAAGAAAATCGAGATCACACAGCGTGGCCGCGATAAACGCGAAAAAGCCGAACGCGACCAGAAAGAATCGCAGGAACTGGACGAAATTGCGCTAGACCAATACCGCCGCCAGCAGGATGATGACTAGTCGTTCCAATTCGTGTCATTTCGAAGCGAAGCTGAGAAATCTCCAGATTATCGGGAGATTCCTCACATGCGTTCGGGATGACGCCTCAGGGCAATTTAATTAGCTATGCGCGATTTTTATAAACTGTTCCGGCTTATCCTGGAACAGCACCGTTCCTGTCAGTTCCGTTTGTTCCAGCGCATCGATATAACGTTGCCTTAATAGCTGTTGCATCGGAGAACTCAGACTTTTCGTCGTCCGGACGATCAGGTCGAGCGTTCCCTTTTTGCCGTGCTGCGGACGGTGCAGGCCGTCAATCTGGACATTGCCCATCCGGGTCAGGCTGAGATCGAAGATAAAGCGCGTGCCGTGACGGCTTTGCTCACCATCTTCAGCATCCCGGTCATCATGCCGGTAATGCAGCATCATTTTGTGCAGCTCCCCGTCACTCATCATCGGCAGGGCCATAGAGCGCCAATCCGTAGACGACGGTTCGCCCGCTGTGCGCTGCATACCGCCCGTATCCCGGTTCAGCCGGCCCAGCGTTTCGCCTTTGCCGATCCGGCGCAGCGCATCGACGGTTTTATCGCCAAGCCAGCCGGACACATCCCCGGCCCGGATCGCGGCGACAAAAAACAGTGCCGCCATCGGCAGCCGGGCAGGGGCCGCCGCGTTGGGGGTCATGTTGGAAAGGACCTGCGCGAGTTGCGGTGCGCTTTGTTGTAAGGCCTGTTGCAGCTCGTTCATCGCGGGCCATGAAAAATCACCGAAGAAAGCCGCCGGGATAAAGGGCGCTATTGTTCCGGCGGCGGCCTGAATCATACCGCTACTTTGCGGTGTCAGGGTTAGCTGGGTCCCGGCAGGCAGGTTGCTGGCTTGCAAGGGCAGGATAAAATTCTGGGCGGACTCGCCTGCCGGGGTAAGGAAATCAAGGCCCGGGAAACTCAGCACCGGGAAATTCTGCGCCGTTCTGCCGATCACTTCGGCGCTGATGCTGCCCGCCGGACCGGTGGGCAGATGCGGCAGGATATGCGCTGGTTTTGTGACCGGGGAGTCCGGCGCCACCAGTTTAACCGCGGGAGCCGTGACGAATTGTATCCGCGCATCCGTGATCGCTGGAGGCGTGGACAGTGCAGGCGCGGTGAATGATGTGGCCGTACTATTTTGCGGCGCCGCAATCGTGGTGTCCGGAGCCACATTATGAAACTGCAGCGGCTGCAGTGCCGATGATCCGGGCGGTGTGAGCGCCGCGTGGGAAGCAGATACCGTATAGGGAATGAGCGGGGCAGGCTGCAGCGCGACCGGGGAAGGCTTCACGGCAAAAGCATTTGGTGCATCCGGCTGTGCGCCCTGCAGGATAAAACTGACCAATTGCTGCACTGGGGTGCGGGCTATGGCGGGCAGGCGGGCCAGCTGCTCCTGTGGCACCGGTTCTGCCGTGGCCTGCGTATAAAGTGGTAACGGTGACGGCAGGTTATCCGCCAGCAGGCGGTGCTCCGCAGGCGGCAGGGTCAGGCGCGGACTGACCTGTTCATATAAAACGGGCGGCAATGTGACTTGCGGCAGCGGCGGTAATGACGTGACGCGGGCCTGTAAGGCTTCAATCACCGGGCGGATGATGTCTTGCAACTGCTCCGGCGGCAGGCGGGTCAGGCGGATAATATCGCCCGGCTGCACGGCGACAGGCGGGGTTTCTCGGGGCGGGGCGGCACGATCGGAGTGCCGCACTAGGTCTTCGGTCGTGCGGGCATCCAGCCGGGGCACCTGCCTTTGCCTGCTGTCCTGTATTGCGGCAGAAACCGTTTCCGGCTGCGGCGCAGGAGGGGGCTGTTCTGGTAAAGGCCGGACCGTCACCTGCCGCGGCGGCGTATCCGGGTTTGGGCTGGGCGGGATTTCAATTTCCACCCGCGTCCCCGGCGGCGGCCTGTTCCGCCCGCGCAGTTCAACGGTAATCTCGCCTTTATCGGTGCGGATCGTCGTCGTGCCGTCGGGTTTGCTGGCGATCACCTCGCCTTCCAGCGTTTGCCGCACCCGCTGCGCTTTCAGGCTGGCGCGGAACTCGATCACTTTCGCCTTCAGCTCAAGCAGGCTTTGCGGATAAGACGCCTGTCCCGTCCGCGGCCCCGGTGGCAATCCTGAAAAACCTGAGTCGCTCATCGGGATAGTCTAGCTTTTTAAGTCATATTATAGAAGGATCTGATTTTTGACATAACGATATTGCGATGATATCTAAAGTCAGCAGAAAAATCAGGACTTGGTGCGAGCAATGCAAAAAAGAATTTCAATTTATGTGAGAGGTATACTGAGTGACGAGATGCTTAGGGCTGTGCGGGAGGTTTCTGAAGATATCCAGCCGTTGAACGATGATGTCTTGGCGTCACTTAAAGAACGGCCGTCTGTTGACGATAAGTTTCTAGAGCTTCATGAACCGTATACAGAAGACACGTCAGAGGTTAAAAAATGTGGTTGCCGCTGGCCATGCCATTGCGCCCGTATCATGACACGAATTCGTTGATCCCGGTTACTGAGAGGACAGAAACTTGTTTTTAGACGAAGAAAGGCTTCAGCGCGGCAACTCCACACAACAATCTTTTTATTGACATAACGATTGATTTGCGGGTAGTGTCCGGGCAAATTTCAAAAACACGAAAGCGGGAATTAAGACGATGAATAAAGCGCCATCCAGAGAGTATCAGAAACTGTTCCTGGAAAGCTCGACAGGGATATCGCAGAACTTATTGGAAGCGCTTGATAAAAGCACCTTGCGCGCAGCGTATAACAAGGCGTCTTTTTATATGCTCCCGCCTTTATATACGATGGCATCAGCTATAATCTTTGCCATCGGGGCAACAAGTATGAGTAACGTGACCTCGTTTGGCGGGGTCGGTGCCGGGCTTATATTTATGGGGGCTGGCCTGTTTGGGTTTATCAAAAGCGACCGTCTTGCACAGCGAAACAAAGATGCCGCCAACATGCTCGCTGAAGCCCTGTCTGTACCGAAACCCAGTATTAAGCCGCTTTCCTGATCGCCGTTCCCGCCGATAAGCTGACCTACTCTGTGCCACGGCTAGACAGTGGCCACAACATCAATCCTGAAAACCTGAATCGCTTATCGGGATAGTTTATAGACGTTACCGCGCTTGTTTAAGCATGTCCTGCTTTTTTACCACGAAGAACACGAAGATCGCGAAGATTCACGAAGTTTTTTCTCTGGCGCTTTGTCCTTCATTCAAAATTTTAAGCATCTTACCTGCGCCATCAAAAATTTTGATCTTTTCGATATCCCAGAAACCATTAGTCGATGACCATCCAAAATTTTCTTCACAGGCCTTAAGAATATCAGTAATTGCCTTTAGAGCATCCCCAATCGTATTCCTATCGGCTTGCGGCAGGAATTTTTCGAATGGGTCATTTTGCGTGTGTAATTCTAAATTCGCATGAGCTAAATAATTGTCACGCCAAGTCTTACAAAACTCGAAATACTTTTCATTATCATTTATAAGGTTCTGGATTTTAGTTCTAAGATTTTCATTTTGAATTTCTTTAGGCAATCTGTATATCGTCACAGTATCCTTTAATCGCCTGTCGGTAAGTCTGGCAAGACAGAGAATGATGTCATGCCCCAATGCCTCTTGAACAATTCTGAAAAAACGAGGGGAAACTTTATTCATTAAATCAATGCGTTCGTCATCGGTATCAAAAAGTTCTAGATATTGGTGCCATTTTATATGAAGTTGCATCGCTTCATTGGTCAGCGCTTCAAAAAGAGATTTCTTTTCCGATTCATTTTTTTGAGATAAAGCGTCTTCGTGAGCTTTGTGCATTCTTCGTGCCCTTCGTGTTAAAAAAATACGATACCATAAATCACAAGATCCCGGCTTTATCGTTACACCCTGTGGGCCCCGCAGGACAGGTCACCGGGATGACACCATACTTAATTAAGAGATGTTCAGACTTCTGCCTTAGCCTTTTTCTTCACTGCCGCCAGCTCTTTGATAACGTAGCGGGCGATGTCTTCGACGTCTTCGGCGGCATCGGTGTTGGGCGAGCGGATCAGGATCGGGGTCTGGTGACGGATTGATTCCTTCACACGCGGATCAAGGCTGACCATCCCGGCCAGCGGCGGTCTCAGCCGCAGGAAATTCTCACACGCTTTCAGGATGGTTTTATAGGTTTTCTCACCTTCCATCGTGCTCGGCGCCATATTGACGACGATACTGACATTCTTGGACATCCCGGCGGCGTTGCCCAGCTTGATAAAGGCATAGGCATCGGTCAGCGAGGTCGGCTCGTCCGTGGTGACTAGCAGCGTTTTGGTCGCAGATGCGGACATCATCCGCACGGTGCGGTCAACGCCAGCGCCAAGGTCGATAATAACGACATCATATTTATCGGCGACTTCCAAAAGCTGGTCGCGCAGCATAGCAAGCCGCTGGCTCGGCAGGGCCGACAGCGAAGCCTGTCCGGAGCGCCCGGCGATAATATCAAAGTTCCCGTCATCATAACGCTGGATGACTTTTTCAAGACTCAGGCGTCCCCGGATAACATCATTCAGATCACGCTTGGCCATCAGGCCGAGCTGCACATCGACATTGGCCAGTCCCAGATCACCGTCAAACAGCAGCACTTTCTTCCCGGCCTGCGCCAGCGCGTGGGACAGGGTGATTGAAAACCACGTCTTGCCGACCCCGCCCTTGCCGCTGGCCACGGCAATGACATTGCTGCCGCGCCGGAAAGCGGGAGCCTTCGGCGGGATTATATCTTGTTTCTTTTTGGTCGTGACCGTCTCGCTCATAGCTTTATCCTGCATCAACCATCTGTTTTCTTCTAGGGGCTGCTTTTGATTTTTCCTGCTTTTTCACAGATTCGGGCATCAGCAGCCGCGTCAGCTTGCCCGGTGACAGCGGCATCAGCCCGTCGGCAACTTTGGGGGTGTTCCCGGCTTCGGCAAAGATCAGCCCGCCATAGTGTGCAGCGGACAACAGCCCGCCCAGCCGCCGCGCGATATCAATCCGCGTCGGGATCATACTGTTAATGCCGAGTGTGCTGTAGATCCGGGCCATTTCCCCGGACTCTTCGGCGTCAATCCCGGATGGCAGCGCAAGGACAGGTTCGATATCGCCGATGGCAATCATGCGGGCAAGGTTGCGCATCGCGTCGGTGTCGAACGGGTTCATCCCGGCAGTGTCGATGAAAATGTGATCGGCGGAGCGGGCCTGCTCCAGGCAGTCCTTCAACTGGCTTGTGCTGCTGGCTTTGCGCAGCTTGACTTTCATCAGGTTGGTAAAGGCGGAGAGCTGCTCAATGCCGCCCGCCCGCACGGTGTCGGTCGAGATCACGGCAACGCGCTGGCCGCTCATCACACCGCGGGCGGCCAGTTTCGCGACAGCCAGTGTTTTACCAGCGCCCGGCGGCCCCACCAGCATATAGGCGGTGCTGGTCGGTTTTTGCGGCAGCGGGCGGAATGAGAATAAATGCTCCAGCGCGGCATGCAGCGCTTCGTCGGGACGTTCCAGCCCGATCACGGCGGCACAGGATAAAATCTGGTCGGTGATTTCTTCGGGCACGGAATGGCGCAGCATGACATCGGTCAGCTTTTCCAGCACGGCATTCTCGCTATCCGGTTCGGCATCAAAAGCCCAGTCATCTTCGCTCATGCCGCGGTCGAAATAATCGCCATCAAAGGAGTCGTGCTGCTCCACCGCCGCGGTAACGCAAACGGTTTTCCCACCTTTTTCTTCGCGGGTCGCTACGATGATGGCATCCTCTCCTAATGTTTCGCGGACCATTTGCATGGCCTCTGTAGTGGTTTTTGCGTAAAAAGACTTTAGCCGCATGGCGAGATAATTCGATCCGAATCTAGTTAATTATACGTATTCTCTACTCTCTATACTAGAGCATAAACCTAAATGACCCGTAAGGGAATCCGTCAATTTGTGGAAAATTCGTGGTTTAACCTGTGCATAACTTTCGGGCGTGATGGAAAACCAGTCCGCTGATGGCGTAGCACCAGACGATAACCGGTCCGGAAGGGGCGTCCGTAATGACGGAGAGCATCAGGCCGCTGGCAATGGCGATAAAGGCGATACCGTAACCCGCGCGTATTCTGTTCCTGAAACCTGCCGCCGCCAGCGCAGGAATAATCAGGCTGGCGAAGACAAGATAGACCCCGACCATCTGGACGGACAATGTCACCGCAACCGGGAAGATCACATAAAAAAGAATGGATTTATGGGCTGCAAACAGCCGCCATAACAAGACGATGATGGCCGACAGGACGGCCATGATGCCGATCTGTGTCCAGGTTGCCCATAGAATCTGGCCGGCAAGAAGCCCTTGGATATGTTCCCCGCCATGCGGGTCGCCGGCGAGCAGCAGCAGGATCAGGCTGGCGGCCAGGATAAAGGCACAGCCGATAAACGCTTCCTGGTGCTGCAATGCGTGCCGCTCCATCCGCGCGAACAGCAGGCTGCCGCATAAGGCGAAGATCAGCGCGGCAAGGTGCGGCAGCAGTCCATAATTGATTCCGAACACGGCGCTGCTGACGACGCTGCCGAGGGCTGCGATCTGGGCGATGGCAAGATCGATGAAAATAATGCCGCGTTTAAGGACTTCGAGCCCCAGCAGGACATGCGTGATCGCCACGACCATCCCGGCGCAAAATGCCGGGGCGATCAGCCCCAGCATTTCATATGACAGACCGCCCGTCATGAGCGCGCGCCTTTCAGAAGCCGTACCGTCTCGGTGAACAGGCCGTTAAGGTCCTGTGCTTTATCATTGCCGCCGACGGTATAAGGCAGGTGCAGGATCGGGATTCCCGACTGGTCGGAAAGCCACTGCGCCGCTTTTTCATCTTCATGCGGTGCGACGAGAATGGCCTGAACATTCTGTGCCTTCACAGTTCGCAGGACTTCTTCCAGATGTGATGCCGTTGGCGGGATGCCGGGCTTCGGCTCCAGTGCCGCCGCCGCATTCATTCCCAGCCAGTCCAGCAAGTAAGACCAGCCGTTATGATAGACGATGACATGCGCCCCTTTTAGTTCGCCTGCATTCCGCTCCCATTGTTCCATGGTCTGTGTCCAGCGCTGCTGGAAGGCGGTCAGCCGGGCACCGTAATCTGCGGCATGGTCCGGATCGATAACGGCAAGCCTGTCGGCAAGATACTCCGATACCGTCAGGATATGATGCGGGTTTAAATGAACATGCGGATTGCCTTCGGGGTGGATATGGCCCATAGAACGGTTAACATGATCCGGCACGTCAAGCTTATCGACATAGTCCGATGCCATCAGCCAGCCGGCCGTTTCCGGTTGCACGTCCGGGCCGCCCGCCTTGCGCAGCAGCAGCGGTAGCCAGCCGATTTCCAGCGAGGCCCCGGTGCAGAAGACAAGATCGGCTTTCCGGACTTTGGCAAGCAGGCTGGGTTTGGCGGAAACATGGTGCGCGTTCTGCCGGGCTGTCGTCGCGACGGAAACGGTAACATGATCGCCGCCGATTTCTTCAGCCAGCGCCCCCCATTCGGGTTCGCAGGCAAAGATGTTGATGCTGGCGGAGGCTGGGGATGCCGAAAGCATCCCCAGCACCATGATTGCCCAAAAATAAGATTTTCTTATAATCATGGCTTTTCTCCCTAAAAGGCATGAGCGCCATGGGCGCCAATGCTCATAATGTATTGAAGCATGACCTGGTTATCATCCAGGTCGTTGGCAAGTTCTTCCCGGCTGAACTGCAGGCGCAGGCGGCTGAACTCGCTGTTCGACCAGTCGATCATGCCGCTGGCATTCCAAGGATCGTGACCGTCCGCATCCAGGGCGCTGCCGGCCAGCGCATCGGGAATGTTTCCTGAATCGAGCGCGCTATACCGCAGCCCCGCCCGCCATTGCGGATGGAACTTATAGACGCCCTGCGCATACCAGCCGGTTTGACGATCATCATAAAAGACCGCGCCCGTCCCGGCGTCGGTATCGTCATAGCTGCCGTCTTCATTGCGGATGAAATATTCGCCTTGGACGATCACTTCCTCTTCATGATTATTGCCCGTCGGTGCCCAGACGACGCGGGCGTCGGCGATATACAGATCGCTGTCGCCTTCGAAGAGGACGAGGTCTTCATTGGCGCTGCGTTCCACACCGCTGGCCTGCAGGGTAGAAACCCCGGCGCGCCAGGCAGTGTTTTCGCCGATATCGCCGCCGATCCGGCCATAGGCTGTCCACGATCCAAAATCGGAGCCGTCACCGCCCCCTGCCGGGAAGTCGTCACCCTGCAGGATGCTGCCGCCGATTTCACTGTAAAGATCAGTCGGCAAAATCCACGAGACTTCAACTCCGTCATCGTTATAGGCTTTGTTCAGGAAAGCCCGGCTCGGCAGCGGTCTGTCGACGAAGTCATCTTCATGGGTGTGGTGGCTGTTCAGGTAACCGATATCAGAGAAGAAGCGCCCGGCTTTGGCCTGTACGCCGTGGGGCAGGGCAATCGTTTCGAGATAGGCTTCCTCGATCTCGATCTCAACGCCTTCGCCATCATGCTCATGCAGGGCAATCGTCGCCGATCCCCTGAACTTGTCATCGACACTGGCTGAGAAGTTCAGCTCGGTTTCATCGATGCTAAGCCCTTCTTCGGGCCGTTCGGTCTCTTCCCCGATCGCAAAGCCGGCCAGCTCGGAATCTCGTTCCGAAAAGCTGCCGTACCGGCCGTTAAGGATCACGCTGACAGCGGGGTTAAAGCTGTTGTCTCCCGTCTGGCGCGTCGCCGTGGCAGGAACAGAAGCTGTCTCAATCGGTCCTGCGGAAGGCTCAACGCTGGCGACATTTTGCGCTTTTGTTACATGTTGCAGGGAATCGATCCGGTCTTCGAGCGTGTCGATTTTCTGTTCGTACATTTGCTTCATCGCCTGGATTTCGGCCCGAAGCGCCTGGATATCCGCATCTGTCCCGGCTAAAGCAGGTGACGCGTGCAGAAGGACAGCGGCACTGGCTGCCCATAGCAGTTTTTTAGACATGGTTAAATGTCCTTTCTTTCCTAAAAATTGAGTATTGATTGGGTTTTGTTAGGAAAGAAGCGTTGGCGGTGCGCGGGCCTGATAAGCGTGCTGCGCATATTGGGATAGTGCGTGATGTGTTGCCGGCGGAATACTGTATCGATATAAGGGAATCCCCGTCAATATGACGGAATCAACCGGAACAGTATGCGTTAGCGCATGGGCGATGATACAGATATGGCATAGCGCTTCGCTGGAAGAACTATGGCCGTCTTGGTCATGCTCTGTGTCATGGCTGACGGCGATATGGCCGTGATCGGTAATATGCACGGAAGCGTGCTGCGCCAGGGCGAATTGCGTCGCCAGCAGCAGCAGAATCATGGATATCTGCGCAAATTTCCTAAAAGCCATGAGCGTTAGAAAAAACGGAAACGCCCGATAAATCAAGATTTTTATTTTTAAATCGAAATCTGCGGGTTGCCGCGAATGGCGTCGATCACCGCGCCAAGTCCGTAAAGGTCGTCCAGTGACTGGCGCAGGTTCTTTTCCGTGACGGGTTTCCACAGGGGATCTATATCGAACAGCGGCAGGAAGCGCTGGTAAACGAAAAGGATTTCATTGCCGCGGAAACTGACTTCGTTCCAGTACGCATCCATGGATTTTGCGGAAGCCAGGATCTGGTCGCGCAGCGTACCGCTCAGGATCATTTTGGCATCGACACTATCGCTGCCGCGGACTTCGTAGAGTTTTGTGAATTTGCTCTCCGGGAGTTTGATCGGGTGGTAATTCGAATAGTACGCCCTGAAAAACGTATCCATAAGCCGGT
This sequence comes from Rhodospirillales bacterium, assembly GCA_020638155.1. Classification (GTDB taxonomy): domain Bacteria; phylum Pseudomonadota; class Alphaproteobacteria; order Micavibrionales; family Micavibrionaceae; genus UM-FILTER-47-13. The sequence continues at coordinate 106,019 of JACKJB010000003.1, read as the reverse complement.
GCGGTATGGCAACGGTATGGCCGCTCAGGCTGCGCGTCAGGTTGACCCGGACCAGCAATCCCCAAAACCGCAGATATTCTTTTTGCCGGTTCTTATGCGCCGGGTCCTGGCGCAGCTCGGACAGCATGACTTCCTGGATATCAACGCTCACCCCGTTATGACGGCCCTGCATACCCTCGCGCAAACGGCTTTTGTTATGGGGCGGCAGGATTTTGTGCCGTTCGGCATTACTGACCGAAAGACAGCCGTCTTCGCGGTAACGAAACCCCAGGATGGAACAGACCCCGTTAGCAAGACGAGCTTTGCCTTTGACCAGGTAAGCGCGATTCAGGATGCCGTATAATGCCAGCGAGGGCAGCAGCGCGCCAAAAGTCACCGTATATTTCAGGTCGATATTTTCCGCCCCGATATAAAGCAGGATAAACGTCATGCAAAAAGACAGCAGGCCGATCCCGATCACCAGCCAGAGCATATAGGCTTTGCGAACGCTTTCGACACTGATCGCGAGGTCGCGCAGGTCTTGTGTTGTCGCTTTGGTGAGAGAGGATTCTGTCATAACGTTTTAGAGTGTACCCGATTTTTCGAAATTATAAACCGACATAGGGGTTAAGTTTAAGAATTTTTATCAATGCCGTCAGCGCACCCAACTCTTCAAAAATCTGCCGCAGCGTTTCCGTGTTCGCCGGGCGCAGCATCGTACCGGGTTCGAACATATCCCGCGCATGGCGGGCGTAAAAAACGACTTCCCCTTGTTTGACGCTCATGCACATGGTTGACGCGCCCAGTTCCTTTTCAAAGGCAAGGAACGTCTCGATAAAGGCCGGATTGAAAATATCGTGGGCGTCGGTGTGCTCTTGAGCCAGCACGAGGTAGCGGTCCGAAAAAGCCGGGTTGCCGAAAGGCGTTCGCTGATGGTAGCGCATACCGCGGAAAAAGTCGGGATGGTGCTCATAATGGTGTGGGATAACCAGGGTATGGAACGGTTGCTTTTGCCGGGTCTCGATCCGGATCATAATCCCGCGTTCCTGCATCGGCAGCACGGCAGAGAAACTTGATCCTCCTTCTTTATCGTGACGGAAGAGCTGGATTTCCTGCAACTCGACCTTGCGGTCCTCCAGCTTGAAGGTAAAGCCGTCTTCGGTTGTGCTGCGGCTGTAGGACGGGAAGATATAATGATCGTAAACCTGTCCGACCGGGAAAAGCCCGTACGGCTTGTAGCGCATCTTTAAAAGGTCGGCGATCTTATAGACAAAAACCCGCTTTGCTTTGCGCCGGTAATCGCGATCAAAAGCGCGGTAGCCAAAAACGGCAATGACTGCGGCACCAGTAAGGCAGCAGGTGACCGATATGAGAAGGCTTCCGGTACGGGCAAAGACATAGACGTATAAAAAAGGCAGGCTTACCAGCCATGTGAGCGGTATCATGACAAGTAGAAACAGCCAGTGGCCTTTACGCTTTTTTTCAAGCAGCTCTAATTCCGGCGCCATCGCTGCGGCCAGATCGACGGCATTCTGCCAGGCCTGGGTTTTATCGAGCATGGCGGCGGTCCACGGTTAAACCTGCCCCAATGTCTTGATCTTCGCCTTGGGGTGGATTTCGTTTTGGGACATGACGATGGTTTGCGGGCGGAAGCGTTCAATGACGCTGCGCACGTAAGGGCGAATGCCGGGCGAAGTCAGCATAACCGGGATTTCGCCTTCCTGCAGCAAGGAGTCATAACTTTCTCGTACGGCATTGATGAAGTCCTGCAGTTTGCTCGGTGCCATCGCCAGTTGCTTTTCCTCACCGTCACCGATCAGCGACTCGGCAAAGGTCTGCTCCCAGTCCGGGGACAGTGTAACCAATGGGACATAGCCGTGAATATTGACGTTCTGGTCACAGATCTGGCGGGCCAGACGGCTGCGGACATGTTCGGTGATGAGCATCGGGTTCTTGGTATAAGCGGCGGCTTCGGAAATGCCTTCCAGAATCGTGGGCATGTCGCGGACGGATATCCGTTCGGACACGAGGTTCTGCAGGATACGTTGCAGGCCGCCGACATTAATCTGGCCGGGGATAACGTCGCTGACCAGCTTCTGGTAATCGGTCGGCATTTCATCGAGCAGTTTTTGCGTTTCGGCATAGGACAGCAGGTCGGCCATGTTGTCCTTGATGATCTCGGTAATATGCGTGGTGACGACGGTCGGTGCATCGACGACGGTATAGCCTTTGAAATGAGCCTCTTCGCGGTACTGCTCGTCAATCCACATCGCAGGCAGGCCAAAGGTCGGCTCAACCGTGTTCTCACCGGGCAGGGTAATCGGCTCGCCATTCGGGTCCATGCACAGCAGCATTCCCGGACGGACTTCCCCGCGCCCGATTTCAATTTCCTTGACGCGGACAGTGTAGGTGTTCGCGGGCAGTTGCAAATTATCCTGAATACGGACCGCCGGAAGGATATAGCCCATATCTTCGGCGAGCTGGCGGCGCAGGCCTTTGATCTGGTCGGTCAGCTTGTTATCGCCTTCACCTTGCACCAGCGGCAGCAACCCATAGCCCAATTCGAGACGAATCGTATCCATGGCCAGCGCTTTGGAAATCGGCTCTTCTGCCGGGGCAGCCTTGCCGCCCTGTGTTGCCTGCTCGGCAATTTGCGCTTTCTGGTTTTTCTGGCGCTGCCAGTTCAGGTAGGCAAGGCCGCCCATAACAGCGGACAGGAACAGAAACGGCGGTGCCGGAATAGCGGGCACAAGGGCAAGGGCGAACATCAGCCCCGCCGCCATACCCATCGCGCGGGGGTAACGGCTGAACTGGTCGAACAGGATTTCCTGCGCAGCGCCTTCAACGCCAGCTTTGGAAACGAGAAAACCGGCAGAGACAGAAACAATCAGCGCCGGGATCTGGCTGACCAGCCCGTCCCCAATAGTCAGGATCGAAAAGGTCCGGGCGGATTCGGCCAGGGTCATATCATGGGACACAGACCCGATAATGATCCCGCCGATCAGGTTGATAAACACGATCAGCAGGCCGGCAATGGCGTCCCCGCGCACGAATTTCGCCGCACCGTCCATGGCTCCGAAAAAGCTGCTTTCCTGTTCCAGCTTGGACCGGCGGGCTTTGGCTTCTTCTTCGGTAATCAGCCCGGCGGACATATCGGCATCGATTGCCATCTGCTTGCCCGGCATGGCATCCAGGGTAAAGCGGGCGGCGACTTCGGCGATCCTGCCGGATCCCTTGGTAATAACGACGAAGTTCACGATAACCAGGATGGCAAAGACGATCCCGCCGACAATGTAGTTTTCCTGGATGATAAAGGTCCCGAAGGCCTGGATAATCTGCCCTGCCGCTTCCGTACCGTCCTGCCCGCCGGACAGGATCAGCCGGGTCGAAGCCACATTCAGCCCCAGCCGCAACGCCGTCGCGATCAGCAGGACCGTCGGAAACGTCGAAAATTCCAGCGGCGTCACGATAAACAGCACCAGCATCAGGATCAGCACGGAGAAAGTGATCGAAATCGCCAGCCCGCCATCCAGCAGCCATGTCGGAATCGGCACCAGCATAAACAGCAAAATCGCGACAATCGCGATCGCCAGCAGGAAATTGCTGTTGAGCGCGCCATTCATGAAAGAGCGCGTACGGTTCATAGCCGTCGAGGGCACGTTCGATGTGGATGTATCGGACATCAGGCTTTGCTAAAAAAAGAATCAGTCGACGTGAAAAAACAATTCATTTCCCATTTTACGCGTGCTTTGCCCAACTTGCAAACGCTTAGGACATTGGAATTCAGGCATATTTCACCAATTTATTGCACTTTGCCTGGAAATGAATAAGATGCTGTCTATACAGACATAATTAGATTATGAAAAAAACGGCGAAAATCATAACCGTACTGCTGGCTCTTGTGCTGGCATCCTGCTCCGGCAATCTGGCAGATATAAAGCTTCCCAGCTTTACTCTGTTTGATGAGACGCCGCGTGGTTTTTATGCGAATCTGGCGAATGAATATGAAAATCTGGCCGCCTATGAGCTGGAGGTCATGAATCACCCCGATGATTCTGCCCATTTCCAGGCCAAGGCCCGCCGGGTTCTGCGGCACCAGAATGTGCCCCCGGACGATCCGCAGGATTTCAATATCCCGGATGGCATCAAAAAGAAAATGATCGATGCGCGGGTGATGTTGATGGATGCGCTGGAAACGATGCAGACCAGTGAAAACGAAGCGCTGCTGGCTATGGCGCAAAGCCGTTACGATTGCTGGCTGGTGCATCAGGAAGATTTCCCGGCGAAAAACGCCTATATCAGCTGTAAAAAAGATTTTTATGATGCACTGGCGCTGCTGTCGATGCCGGTTGACGATCATACGATCTACAGCATCTATTTCGACTCCGCCGCTGTAGGGTTAAGCGACGACGGCAAAGAGACCGTCAGCAAAGTGGCGGAACATTACCGCGACCGGGCCGAATGGGTGCTGATCTTAAAAGGCTACACCGACACCGAAGGCAGCGCTTCGGAAAACAAAGTCCTGTCGATGCGCCGCGCGATTGCGGTCAAACATGCGCTGGCCCAATACGGGATTTCACTGGATAACATCGTCATCAGCGCCGAAGGCGAATCTCGCAAAGCCCAGGGTGCCGAAGGCCGCCGCGTCGATATCGAAGCCGCCCCCGGCTATATGGCCAAAGACAAAAAAGGCCAGCGCGTTGCGCCAGGATGGCAGCATAGTGCGGAATTCTAAGAGGTCTTAACTCCCGCTGCTTGCCGCCGGGATATCAACCCCTTCATCCTTATACTGGTTCAGCTTGTTCCGCAGCGTGCGGATCGAGATACCAAGGATATTGGCGGCGTGGGTGCGGTTGCCGAGGCAATGATCGAGCGTATTCAGGATCATGTCCCGTTCGACATCGGCAATGGTCCGCCCGATCAGGTTTTCGACAGCGCCCTGATTCTGAATCGCGGGAGCTGCCGGAACGGCTTCTGGCTGCGCACTTGCACTGGAAACGCCTGCCGGGTCGGGGGCGTTTATGGCCGGGGCGGCAGGAGCGCTGCTGGTGCCCATCGCGTTTTGAAGCTGCACGGCATCGGGTTCCAGCTCATCCTCCATCGACATCAGGATCGCGCGGTGCATGGTGTTTTCCAGCTCGCGGATATTCCCGCGCCATGCGGCGCTCTTGAGCTTTTCCTGTGTTGCTGTGGCCAGCTTCTTTTTCGGCAGGCCGTTGGCATCGGCAAATTTATCGGTAAAGAACTGCGCCAGCGGTACGATATCGGCAGGCCGTTCCCGCAGGGCTGGCAGGCGGATATTGACGACATTCAGGCGGAAATACAGGTCTTCGCGAAACTCGCCGTTCTGCACGGATTGTTCAAGGTTGCGGTTCGAGGTCGCAATCAGGCGGACATCGACCTTGACCGGGTCGTTGCTGCCGATCCGGGTCACTTCTTTTTCCTGGATAACGCGCAGCAGCTTTGCCTGCAGCAGCGGATGCATTTCTGAAACCTCATCCAGCAGCAGCGTCCCGCCATTGGCTTCTTCGAATTTCCCGATGCGGCGGCCCGTCGCGCCGGTAAACGCGCCTTTTTCATGACCGAATAGTTCGGATTCCAAAAGATTCTCCGGGATCGCCGCGCAGTTTACGGCAATGAACGTCCCGTCCTTGCGTTTGGATTTACGGTGGATGTACTGGGACATGACTTCCTTACCGGTCCCGGATTCCCCGGTAATCATCACGGTGGCTTCGGACGGGGCGATCTTGTTCGCCATTTCGACCACCGGCTTCATCGCCGGGTCCCCGGCGATCATCGTATTGCTTTCTTCGGTCACGGCTTCGAGCACTGCGGCGATCAGCGCGGCATCCGGGGGCAGGGGCACATATTCCTTCGCGCCGTCCTGAATGGCTTTGACAGCGGCCCGCGTGTCGGCATCAACACCACAGGCAACGACAGGCATATGAATGCGCGCGGTTTCAAGATCGGTGATAAATTTGCCGATATTCTGCTTGATATCGACCATGGCGACATCGGCACCTTTACCGTTCATCAGCGCGCCGAGTGCCTGCTCGGTATCCTCGCAATGAATGATTTTCGCGCCGCGCTGTAAGGCGATTTTCCCGGCGGCACTGATATGCCCGCCCAGATGGCCAACGATCATTAAACGCATAAAACTAACCCCATATAGAACCCAAGAGACATAACGACTCCGACTATTTAAACACGAAGCGGCCCCAAGGCCAAGGCGGCAATTTTTGACAGGACCGCATTTGACGGCTAGATTGGCCGGGAACAGGTGAGACTATGAAAAAACCGGATTATATTCCCGCAGATTACAAGCGGATTAAAGTTGTGGGCAGCCTGAGCGAGCTGTTTAACGCAAAGTTTGGCGGCCCCGACGAGATCAACTGTATCGTTTATCCCCGGCGCTTGCAGCAGGATTTCAATAAACTGGCGCTTGCATTGCAGCCGCTTGCCGATGATGCCCGAAGAAAAACCGGCAGGATCCGTAAGCTGCACTACAACGATCTCAAGCAGTTAAGCGCGGTTCCCGATCCCGTTCTTAAAGAAGCCGTTGATGCTGTTATTGGCGATATGGACTTTCCAGAGGTACGCAGAGCGCGTGAGGACTTTTATAAGCATGCAGAGTTTCGGATTGTCTATCCCGGTGCCTATGATCTTGATGAAGTCATAGAAGATTTTCATGAAGACAATATCTATGTACCGGAAGGAAGGATCATCTTCTTTTATGCCGGAGCGACGTCCGAAGGCGCGCGTAATGAAGATGTGATCAAGCGGAGCAGGGAAGGACTCATCAATCCGCAAAACGATGCTTATGATTTAAAGCCCGGTGCGAAAGCTTTCCGTTTCCAGGCTGGCGATGTTATCCGCTTTGCCGGGAACTGCCAGCCCGGCATCAAGCCGTTTGTGCATAAGGCGCCTATTATGAAAGAGCATGCGCCGCCTCGCCTGCTTTTGACGGTGGATTACATCCCGAAACCGGATTAATGTTATGAAAACAATCTTTGACGTTTATATAAAACGCGGCTAGGTTGGCAGGGAACAGGAGAACATATGGACCGGCCAGATTACATCCCAGCCGATTATAAACGGATTAAAATCGTAAGCAGCCTTAGCGAGTTGTTTAACGCGAAATTTGGCGGGCCGGATAACGTCAATTGCATTCTCTTTCCCCGGACCCTGCAGGGGGATTTTAACGCATTGGCGCGGCAACTGGCAAAGTGTTCCAGCCCGGTTCGAGCGCTTGTGACCCCGCCGGCTGAAGATGATCCCCTGCGCGCCGAAAAGGAGTTCGTTCGTGCCGATATTCTCCGCATCTATAATGAAATGATGATACGGGGGCTGCCGCTGGCATTAAATCTGAAGATAGAATCCTCCTCGGCATGGGAACGGGAAAACCTGCCTTGCGCGTTTCATTCCGACAGTTCCGAGGATGCTGGTTTCGGCAGGGTGCTGTGCAGCTACACGGCTTTGGTGACTGAATGGCTGCGCAATGAAGACGCTATTGCCTGTGAAGAAAAACCCGGATGCTATGCCAAAAAAGAGGATGCCAGAGTTTATACGTTCCAGCCGGGCGATATTTGGCGGCAGCAGACCCGCAGCTTCGGCCTGCCGGCATTTCCTGAGACCATGGAAAGGGATGCGCAGCTATTCATTCACCGCAAACCGAAGACGGTACAAAACTGGAAAGAAGGCGATCCGCCGCGTGTCCTGCTTGTCACAGGCTAGTCTTTTGCATCGTTCTGATCGGCGCTGCTGCTGCCTTCTTTTTTCGTCATATTGACAATAAAGCCGACAAGGAATGACAGCAGCATTAATACCCCGAACGTCCCGCCAACTTTCAGGAACGATCCGGTATCCAGCAGGTCCGGTTGCCAGATGACAATAATGCCCATACCGGCAATAATGGTGACAAGGACGATTCCAAGCAGAGCGATGAATTTTCCGGTTTGCATGTTTGTGGACTCCTGAAAGTGATCGTGAAGCGCAAGGGTGGCAAAGCCTCTTATTTTTGCGTATTTTTGAAGATAAGGCAATGTGTATGGGTGTAATCGGCCTGCGGGTTTTCCCATTTGATGGTGGTTTCCGCTTTTAAAGCCATGCTTTTTTCGGCGGCAAGGCCCAGGTCGCGCACCAGTGGCGTATAGTGCGGCCCGTGATATAAGTTATCGGCATGCACGACCACAAAGCTGTTTCGTTTCATCGTCTGCGCCAGCGCTTTGAATATATAAGCCATCCGGCTGAGATATTTATCATACCCGGCCTTCGCAGGATCGCCGCCATATAAGGGATTCCATTTATGGTGCTTGGGCATATAGGGCGGCGAGGTGATGGCGAAATCCATTTTAGGCAAAGCATATTTGCGCATATTGGCGGCGTCATCGTTGTGGATATGCGTCCAGTGCTCCAATTGCCCGGCAACCCATTCAAAGCGTTCACGGTCATGCTCAAAACCGTAAGGAATGCGCCCCATATCTTCGGCAACAAAAGCGGTTGTGCCCAGTCCCATAAACGGATCGAAAACCCGGTCGCCTTTTTTGGTGTAGCGATCGAGGAAATACCGGACGACGCTGTCAGGATATTTGTCCGCATCGCTGGAAAAAGGCGGCGCGGCGCGCTCATGCGCAAAGGGTAGGGTGATGAAAGGCGCGAAGGTCATTAATCGAAATACCGGATACGTTCTTCCGGCGGCAGCTCACTGTTCAGCAGCATTTCAAGACGCCGCGGATTTTCCTGTCTGGCGATAGAGCCCATCGCGGTCAGGATCAGATTCTTGAGCATCGTTTCATCACTGGAGTTACGTTCCAGCTTGGCTGAAAGCGGGCCAAGGACAACTGTGCCCATGATCGCGCCATAAAATGTCGTCAGCAGGGCAACGGCCATCGCCGGGCCAATCGATGACGGATCGTCAAGCTGGGCCAGCATTTGTACGAGGCCAACCAGCGTCCCGATCAGTCCCATTGCCGGGGCAATTTCCGATGCGCGGCGCAATACGCTGGCAGAGCGGCGGTGCCGTTCTGCGATGGCATCGACTTCCTGGCCCAGAACACGGTCGATATCTTCACCGTTATAGCCGTCGGTCACAAGCTGGACCGCGCGGGCGAGAAACGGGTCCTTGCGCAATTCCGGCTCAATGCTGGAGAGCGCCAGCAACCCTTTTTTCCGTGACAGCATGGCGATGTCCATAAGCTGCTTGGCCATAACCGAAGGCTGGCGGATCCGGCGCAGCATCGTATTGCCGATAATGCCGGGCACATGCTTCAGCTCATCTCCGGTGTAAGAGACGGACGTTGCCGCCATGGTTCCCAGGATCACAATCAGGAACGACGGACCGTTGACGAAATTGGCGTCGCTATGCCCCATGGCAATAGCGGCAACAATCAGGCCGAGCGCAAAGATCAGGCCGAAAATTGTAGAAAAGTCAGGCTGTACTCTCGGCGGGCGAATCCTGATATCGATATCGCCTCCGGGAACCGCCTGGGCCTGCGCTGCGTCACTGGTCATAGGAAAACCTTTTTAATGCTCTTGTTTGCTTAGCTGCGATCGGATTTCACAATCTCTGTCATGGTCACGCCGAGCTTGTCTTCGACGACGACGACCTCGCCACGGGCGACCAGACGGTTATTCACGTAAATATCAATGGCCTCGCCGACCTTGCGGTCCAGTTCCACAACAGCGCCCCGGCCAAGTTTTAGCAACTGGCTGACCTGCATGGTGGAGCGCCCGAGCACGGCAGAGATCTGGACGGGGATGTCGTAAATCGCCGTAACGTCACCGGCCATCGGTTCGCCGTAATCATATCCCTGATCGTCGCCTTTTCCGAAATCATGCTCCTCGATTTCGTCAAGATCCATCCCGCCGGGGCCTTCCATGCTTTGATCGTCGTCACTCATCCGTATTCTCCGTTATGTCTTCATCGGCTGCGGCTGCTTCCGATACTTCATTATCCTGCAGCGTGGGCGTATCAGCAAGCATATGTTCTAGCTGCCTGTGAATTTCTTCGGCCAGGGCGGTGGCATTTCGCCCGGCACCCCCGTTATTCCAGTACATACGGCAGTCCCCGGGGCCGAGCGCATCACGGGGGATGACCACGATCTGGCAGCCGGAAGGCGTGTGATCGCGCAGCATTTCCAGCCGTGTTTCGATAGAATCGCTGTAATCGGGGTGAATTTCTATGGCGATTTCCTGCTGCCCTTTTTGGGCGTCAAGGACGCTCATCAGAACAGCTTCAATTTCGGTAAGCCCGTGGCGCTCATCCAGAGCGGGAAAAAGCTTTTTGAATATAGCGTAGGCCAGCGCGACAGCTTCGCCTTCATATTGGTCGTTGCGCTGCTGCTCGGCGGCAAAAAGCGTCTGCATGCTTTGGTTGATTTGCTCGAGAATACCGGCAACATGCTTTTCGCGGCTGGCTTCGGCTTCGGCCAGCCCTTCCTGCTTGCCTTTATTAAAAGCGTTTTGTTCCGCGCTCGCCAACTCGGCTTCGCTAAAGGTCGGTGGCGGCGGCTCTTCTTCGATGATGTCTTCGACATAGCCGTCATCAAAGCAGTTTTGATCGAACAAAAATTTCTGCGCTTGTTTCTTTTCGGCTGTTTTTTTGTCTTTGGTGTCGATCATTGCTCGGTGATTAGTAAATCAGTTCGTCTTCCTCTGATCCGGAAGCGATCACGATCTCGCCCCTGGCTTCCAGGTCTTTGGTGACATTGACAATATATTGCTGGGATTCCTCGACTTCCTTGAGGCGAACCGGGCCCATGGCGGCCATATCTTCTTTCATGATCTTTGCGGCACGTTCGGACATGTTGGAGAAGAACAGGTCGCGCAGCGTTTCCGTTGCGCCTTTCAGCGCAGTCGGCAGCTTGTCCTTGTCCACCGCGCGGATAACCGTCTGTACGGCGGTTGGGTCGAGCTTGAGCAGGTCTTCGAAGGTAAACATAAGACTGCGGATTTTCTCGGCGGATTCCGGTACCGATTTCTCCAGTTCTTCCATGAATTTCGCTTCGGCGGACCGTTCCAGGCTGTTGAAGATTTCCGCCATCATCTCGTGGGAATCACGGCGTTGGGTCCGGGCCAGGTTCGACATGAATTCGGTCCTTAATGTCCGCTCGACATCTTCCAGGACTTCTTTTTGCACGGCTTCCATCCGCAGCATCCGGTGAATGACTTCCAAGGCGAAATTCTCCGGGAGCAGGGCAAGAACGCGGGCGGCGTGATCGGTCTGGATTTTCGACATCACGACGGCAACGGTTTGCGGATATTCTTTTTGCAGGAAGTTCGCCAGAATCTCTTCGTTCACATTACCCAGTTTTTCCCACATCGTCCGGCCGGCAGGACCACGGATTTCCTCCATGATCTCGTTAACCTTGTCTTCGCCGAGCACTTTTTGCAGCAGGCGTTCTGTGGAATCCAGTGTGCCGACCAGCGCATTCGTCGAGCTCATCTGTTCGGCAAAATCGACGAACAGCCGTTCGACGACATTGGCGCTGACCTTCCCCAGATTGGCCATGGTCTGGGAAATCTCCATGATTTCCTCATCATCCATATGTTCGAAAACTTTGGATGTATATTCTTCCCCGAGCGCCAAAAGGAAGATCGCCGCTTTTTCAGCGCCCGTCAGCGTCCGATAATCTTCACGTACCCGCATGCCCCATGCACCTTTTTTAGGTTAGCTTTCCGAACTCATCCAGCTCCGCAGGACGGAGACGGTTTCATTCGGATAGTTCTCAACAATATCTTCAACCCGCTTCACAGAAGAAGCCTTCACTTTTCCTTCAACCTGCTGCATATCGATCAGGCTGTCCTGTTCTTCCAGCGCAGGCGGTTCAAATTCTTCGCCCATGCCGTCCGGGCCTTCCAGCGCGGGGTTCATCGGGCGGCCCGCCAGAAGCTGGGCTTCCAGATCCTCTTCAAGCTGCGGCCCTTCGGTTGCCAGCAGACGGCCAACCATCGGCTGGATCACCAGCAGGATCACCAAGATAATCATGATCGCCACGGTAATAATCTCAACCGCATCCAGAAGGTCGCTGCGTTCAAACCCGAACAGAAGCTCCTGTTCCAGCAGGGCGTCTTCCGCATCGACGTCGGCAAACTGCATATTGACGACTTCGAGCATATCGCCGCGTTCATCGTCATATCCAATCGCGGAGCGAACGAGCGATGCGATCTGGTCGAGCTGCTCCTGCGTCCGCGGCGTATAGGTTTTATTGCCGTCTTCATCGGTCGTGTAGGTACCGTCGATCAGAACCGCAACGGATAACTTATTCACTTCGCCGACCTCACGCACCATGTTGCGGACGGTCTTGCTGATTTCATAGTTCGTCGTTTCTTCGATCCTGTTGCTTTCAAGCGCTGGTTTCGGATCAACGAACAGGTCGCCGGCAATCCCGGGCAGGTTGTTCTGAACGGATACATCGCCCGACGGCGGTTCACGTTCGACGTTATTTTCCTCGACGACCTGCGAGGAACGGACGACCTGTGTTTCCGGATCATACAGTTCTTCGTTGGTGCTGATGCGGTCGAAGTTCAGGTCTGCGGTGATGTGTGCGCGAACGTGGCCATAGCCGACAATCCGTCCGACAATATCTTCAACCGCGCGGGTCAGGCGCTGCTCGTAATTGCGGCGCATCTCTTCGGCCTTCAGGGTCATCAGCGTATCTTCGCTGTCACCGCCGCGGGCCAGCAGGTTGCCGTTACTGTCGATGATGGATACCGTGTCCGGCTTGAGTTGTGGCACGGCCGATGAAACAAGGGACTGAATCGCCAGGATCTGTTCTCGCTCCAGCCGTGCGCCGGGACGCAGAGTCAGGAAAACGCTGGCGCTCGCCGGACGGGACTCACGGCTGAACAGTTCGCGTTGCGGCAGCACAAGGTGAACGCGGGAGCTGCGTATCCCTTCTAGCGAACCGATGGTTCGTGCCAGTTCGCCTTCCAGCGCGCGGACCTGGTTGATATTCTGGACGAAGTTCGTCGTGCCAAAGCCGGATTGCTGGTCGAAGATTTCATATCCCATGGACCCGCCGTTCGGCAGGCCTTCCTGTGCCAGCAACATACGGGCATTGCCGACCTGGTCTTTTGGAACCATGATCCGGGTACCGTCCGGGGTGATGTCGTATTGAATCCCGTTCTCTGCCAGCTTTGCCGTCATGGCACCGGAATCGGTTGACGATAAATCATCATAAAGCAGCTCAAGATCAGGCGTTGAAATCCGCATCGAAACAAAAACGAAAAACAGAAGCAGGCCAACCAGAACGCCGCCCATAATCGCCAAACGGGCCGGGCCTAGCTGCTTGATCGTTTCAACAAAACTGTTCACGGTTGTTACCTTTACTTACAAAAGCGTTGCGGAAATCCCGCGGGCACGGGGGAACACGATCGATACAAAACTCAAAGGACGGCAGGATTTCTGCCGGGGAAGGGTTCTTTTTTAAAAGATACCCGAGATATGCGAATCACGCAAATCCCATATTCCCATTTATTAATATATCGTGTTTCAGGCCGGATTTCCACGGCTCTTTAGCCAGGTCATCGGGCAGCAACATCCGGTGCCTTTATGCTTCTTTATCCTTGATTATCCCATGAATGATTTAAAATACGGATAAATATGGCTGGGGTTTTTATTTGTAAAATAGATAAATTTTATTTTTTATTTACTCTGCGGGGCTATTGAATGGGGCAACTATTGATACTTTGTTATTTTATTTATTTACGCTATGAATTTTTAACCATTTTTTTACTTTTGTGGCGCGGGTGAATACTGTGTTTACTGGCTATCTGAGAAGCAGGAATTACGCAAAAGACTTGACTTTTGCGGTTATTCGGGTTACTATGATACTAGGTTATTGTGCCTGTAATGTAGCTGTGGGGTTTAAGCTGCATTCCTGTATAGGCACTGGGAAAAAACGGTTAGGAATATGATAGAAGCCGTCAATTCAGTATTGCAGACTGCGCAGTTTGTTCGTGCCAATGCCGAACAGACCAGCACAGCCGACTCTTATGCATCTAATCCTGAGCGGGTGCAGAAGGTCAATACGGGACCGTTGGCGCCGTATGTCAGCCCCTATATCTATCTCGATGTTAATTACGACAAAGCTGTGATCCAGTTACGCAACGGCGACACGGGCGATGTTGAAAACCAGTTCCCATCTCAAAATCAGTTGGAGGCCGCGGCACGCGCTGCGGTACAGCGCGCGTCCGGACAGGAGCAGCAGGCCGAAGCCCCGCGTTCCCAAAGGGAAAGCGCGCAGGCGACCGTACAGCAGGCACAGCCACAAGCTCCGGCACCGGCCAATGGCGGCGGCAACATCTCGCCGCAACAGCAGGCAGCCTTTGATGCCGCTGCGCGTTCCGGCAGCAGCGGCGGTGGCAACGTCACGGTTTTCGCTTAATCGTTTTATCTATTTCAGGAAAATTTTAAGCTTGGTCAACCGTATCGGTTGGCGCGGCTTGTGTTTGTCCTTCAGGCTTGGGGCGGGTCATTAGCCCTGCGGCGATCTCACGGTTAATCTCGATCAGGATATCAAGCTTCTGCGGCTGCGGATCTGCCAGAACTTCCAACGTGTGATTGAAAATGAACACACCGAGATTGGCAATATTGTTCCGTAGCTCAACCGGCCGCTCGCCGCCTTCATCTTCGATCGCCGTATCGACGAACATCATCCAGATTTGCCGGTTATATTTCAGGCATTCATCAAGGTCTTCGCGGGAAATCTGGTCCCAGCGTTTCTGGATGTCCTGGAACGCTTTGGCGGCCTTGAGCAGCACACGCGCCTCCGTCTCACGCTGGTCGGGCGTGTGCTTTTGCGCATGCGTATCATAAGCGCCCGCGGCGGCCGCGTATGGATTAGACGGCTTCGACTGGCCGGGCTTTTGGTTGTTTGACATTCTCTATTAACTCTTCTTCGTGAAGTAGTAACTCGCGCGCCTCTTTCATGGCTTTGTAAAACGTGCCTTCGATAATCATATCATTAATCTTCATGATAAACAGGGTCGTCGTCGGCGCGGCATTCTGGACTTCTTTGACTTGTGCGAAATATTTGTCGAAGTAAATCCGCGGCGCGCGGGCCAGGTACATGCACTGGACCAGGAAATAGATTTTCTTGCACGGCGTGTTGGCGTCTTCTTCTTTCATCACGTCCTTTTCACGCAGGATCGGCGCATCGCCGGAAATATGAAGCCGGGTGCGCTGCTGGTCGTTGGTGATGACCGCATCACCAATCAGGATTTTTTCGCCTGGTTTGAGATCAATTATAAGAGCCATGGTATTCTACCTTGTTAAAGTTAGCGTTCTGCCTTGTACGATGCAATGATCGTACCATAATTATAGCCGCTAAACCGTTAATTTCCAATGAGCGAAGTGCACCTGCCGGGCAATTTTTGCCCGGTAGGTAGGAATTTAGTGATTTAGTGATTTAAGAGAATACCAAATCACTAATTCCCAAACCAAAGAAAACCGGGGGCTTTCTGCCCCCGGTTAACTGTATAATCGTTAAATCCCCGGCCCGGTTTAGAACAGTCGCAGGATAGACTGCTGAGACTGGGACGCCAGAGCCAGCGAGGTAACACCCAGCTGTTGCCTGGTTTGCAGAGCCAGCAGTTTCGCGCCTTCTGCGTTCTGGTCGGCAATCGTCAGCTTGTCCGCCCCTTCCGTC
Organism: Rhodospirillales bacterium; assembly: GCA_020638155.1. Lineage (GTDB taxonomy): Bacteria > Pseudomonadota > Alphaproteobacteria > Micavibrionales > Micavibrionaceae > UM-FILTER-47-13. The sequence continues at coordinate 90,390 of JACKJB010000003.1, read as the reverse complement.
AGCGTATTGATCGTGTTCTGAGTAAACGTCTCACGCGTTTGGATGACGGTCAGGTCGTTGGCCAGTGTGGTACCAAATGCACGGATTGACTCCAGTGCGGAGCGGACCTCGGCCAAGGCACCGTCAACTGTATTGTCACGAGAGAAGTTTGCTTCCGTTAAGCCCAAGCCATCGGCAGTAAACTCAACGCCGGAAGTTGTCAGGGAACTGGTCCGGAACTCGTTGAATACGGTCAGAAGGTCGTCACCGTTCAGCAGGTTTGTGCCGCGGTAACCGGTATCGCCGTTCGTAACCAGTTCAGTGATCTGGTTGCGAACGCTGTCATATTCGATTTCAAGTTCAGCAAGCTGAGCAGCTGCTGCACCGATTCGAATATTTTCACGTTCTGCGTTGGCTGCACCGGCACCGGCAGTAAGCGTTGTGCCGCCCGCAGGATCACTATCTTTAAGACCAAAGCCAAAGCTTGCTGTGACGCTGGTAGTACTCTGAACACCGACTTCAATGCTTTCGACAGACGAGTCAATCGAACGGATAATAACTTGTCCTGTGTCATCGTCGAAATCAGCCTGAATGAGTTGGTTCAGCGTGTCGTTATCATTGATACCGTCAATGAATTCCTGAACGGTTACAACGCCAGTACCGTTGTCCAGCGCGATGTTAACGCGAGTGCCGCCGTTTACGGCAATTTGGTACACGTCGTTATCACCGGTTGCGATGTTGGCGAAGTAGTTCGTTGCGCCCGTATCATCAACAATGTTGTCCAGGGTCGTGCTGCGTAAAGCGGCGACCTGGTTACCACTAACGGTCCGGTAGAGTTGGAAGGACCGCAGGGCAACATCAGCAACTGCTGAGACTTCAACGTTGTTTGTACCGGCACCGTCTGAAACAACATCGGCGACATCACCGAAGCCCAGGGCGCTGGCAAAAGCAAGGTTGGTTGTATCATCAGCACCCGCCGCCGTAGTCGTTTCAACAAAGTCAATGTTGAAGTTACCACCGTTGAGGGATCGGATTTCCAGCTGTCCGCTTTCGTTAAGCTTTGCTTCAAAAGCCTGGTTTCCATTTGCGATGTTTGCGGTGTTATCATAAGGCGTTGCATCAATGTGAATATCATTGATTGAATTAACAAGATCTTCGATCGAGTCATTCGCTGCCAGTGTGATGGTAGTGGTTGCTGTAGCAGAAGCTGCAGCAGAACTGTAAGCTCCGATGTTAAGTGATTCGCCATCGGCATCAGTCAACGAGAATGTCAGCGTATAGGTGTTCGTTGTAACATCAATACCGCTGAGCGTTGTCAAGTCATCAACACCGCGAAGGTCACGGTCGCCGGTGATTTTAGCTTCCGCTTGCCCTTGTGCCAGGGCATCACGTGCTGAGTTTGCAATCGAGTCAGCTTGCTCAACCAGAGAGGTCAGGGCCGTAACGCCGTTATCAGCCGCTTTAATCGTCTGAATGGACTGGCCAATACTATCAAGAAGGCGGGTCAGGTCGCTTGCGCGGTTGTTCAGGGCTTGAGCCGCGAAGAAGTTTTGCGGACTATCAAGCGCAGAGTTAACCGTTCGGCCTGTTGCCAGATTAAGCTGGGTTTTATCAATTGCGGATTGTGTATTTTGCAGCGATAGCAGGTTATTGCGTAGCGCTGCCGTAAGTACGACATCTGAAGTCATAACAGGATCTCCTTTCCTTGGTTTCCTGATTTATGTGCAAGCCGGAATCCTCCCGGCTTCTTAAAGGATACTACAATATCCCTTAATAAGTGGTTACTAAGATATCAGTAAGGAAAAGCGGTGTCACGTCAGATTATGCACATGTTGCTTTTGGATCAGGTTTTTCCCCATATTTTTCAACTATATATAGGCAGTCTTTTGGGGCGTACGGACCTAATCCTTCAACAAGGGGAGCGAGGTGCTTTTCGTATTTTTCCCATGTTTTCAGGGAACTTTTGTAAACAGGTTGGCGTACCTGTTGCGCGCTGGCTGTTTTGACAATCTTTTTTCTTTTATGGAATTCAAGGCAATGGTCATCCCATGGTAGTCCTAGATAATCGACAACTCGCTTAGATGTAGCTTCTGTGTTTTCGACGAGATCTTCGTATGTGATTTCAAGGATTGGCGTTGGTATAACATTCTTCCAATGCTCCATGATTTCATAATGCAGCCTGAAGGTTCTGCCGAGGTCATATAAATCATTTGTGTAGGGGTGTGTATTTCTAATGAAATTACGCGTATAGCAGGAAAGAGCGCTTGATAACGGATCACGCTTTAAGTAAATGAAACGGGCGTTAGGATATACCATGTATAGAAGCCCTGCCCATGTATAGTGTATAATGGCCTTATCGACCACGCGCTTCGCGCCTTTCGACCTGCTTCGGAGGTATTTTAAATGCTCATCTCCAAGCTCTTTCAGCCCCATGGGGGCACCTTTTAATGGGCCGAGTCGTAAAGGATAGGGCATTCCATTGTAATCGGGCAGGGTTGAGTGATCCTGAACCAGTTTTGTGAAATGGGCATCTTCTTCTATGCCGGTGATTTCCGGGTGCGCATTTAAGATGTTTTCCAGCAAAGTGGTGCCGGTTCTTGGCATAGCCAGGATAAAAACAGGTAATTCTGAATTTTCATTATTAGGCGCGTTGTTTTCCAAATAATCTTTGGAGAAATAGTCTTTGATCGCGGTAAATATCTTTTTTGTACTTTGGAAGTCGTTGGGGTTGTCTTTTAATCGCACGTGCCCGGCCAATTCCGCATAGTGCATGGCCTGATCGTATTGGCCAATTTCATTATACGCCTTGTAAAGTACTGTATATAATGCGGCCAAAGGAATGTGGCCGAGTTTTTTTCGATCTTTTTCCACGATAGACAAAACATGCTGCAGGTGCGGATCGTCTTCAGTTTCAAATTTGTAATGGTAATTGAGGTAACTATACAAAACGTCAGGCGAGTTATAATCAAGCTTAAGGGCGTGTTCGATGTGTTCTCTTGATAAGTCTTGCTGTCCGATAAACATATAACAACGGCTTAGCTCCACATGAGGATAAAGTAAGTCGTTTTTTATGATAAGAACACGTTTAAGAAAATCGATCGCCTCTTCATAACGTTCCATACGCGTCAAAGTATCTGCAGCGTATCCATAAGCCTGATGATAGGTTGGTACATGCTCTGTCAAAGCTTTAAAAAAGAGCAGGGCGCGCTCATAGTCTTCAAGCTGTAAAGCGATTTTGCCAAGCTGCTCTATGGCGGCAAAATGATCCGGTTTTTGTTTTAGGATGACAGAAAACATGTCGGCGGCTTTGTCATAGCGTTGGCTTTTAACAAAGGCCATGCCCCTGTTAAAAAGCTTGTCGATATCTTTATGGCCGGTTTTTGCTGGAAGGGTGCTTTTGATGTTCAGGTCCATACCTGAACTCGCAGCCATATTCGCGCTTATAATGCTCATGGTTGAAATCATCTCACAACTTGGCGCATAAGAAAAGGGCGCGGCGGCGAGAGGGTTTATCCTCTGCGAGCCTGCCGCGCCCCGTCTGGTAGCTGCCCCTTCTTTTGCCCCGTCCTGGAGAGAAGAGAGCGCTTAGTAAGGCGAAGCATCCTGCTGCGCCCGCTTAACGCGTTATTAGAACAGTCTCAAGATCGACTGTTGTGACTGTGACGCCAGTGAGAGCGAGGTCACGCCGAGCTGCTGTCTGGTTTGCAGGGCCAGCATCTTCGCGCCTTCTTCGTTCTGGTCGGCCACGGTCAGTTTGTCCGCCCCTTCGGTCAATGTGTTAATCATCGACTTGGTGAAGCTCTCGCGGGTCTGGATAACGCTCAGGTCGGCGGCCAGGGTCAGGCCGAAGTTCCGGACTGACTCCAGGGCCGTACGTACAGAAGCCAGCGTCCCTTCCGTCGAAGAAATCCGGGAGAAGTTTGCCTCTGCCAGCCCCAGCCCGTCGGCGGTAAAGGTCACGCCGTTGGTGGTCAGGGTGCTGGTCCGGAACTCGTTGAACACGGTGAACAGGTTATCCCCGTTCAAAAGGTTCGTTCCGCGATACCCGGTATCACCGTTGGTTACCAGCTCACTGATCTGGTCACGTACCCGGTTAAAGTCGGTTTCGAACTGTGCCAGTTCTGCGGCAGCAGCGGCGAGGCGGATGCTTTCGCGGATCGTCTCCCCTGGGTTCGCCAGTGTAAAGTCTGCCTGGCCAAAGCCAAAGTTGGCTTCATCCGCGGCCGTGTCTCCTGTAAAGCCAACCTCAATACTAACAACCTCTGCGCCAATCGGCTCGATGCTCAGTACACCGGTCGTGGCATCGTAAGCGGCCTGGATATGCTCGTTCAGGGCACCGTTGGAGTTGATCTGGTCTACGAAGTTTTGGATTGAAACCGAGGCACCGCCAGCATCTGTAAGGTCAATGGTCTGAACCGGACCGCCATTAATGCTGATCTGATAATCATCAACAACGTTATCGATCCCGGCAAAATAAGGAACGCCTGCATCGTCTGTCAGGTTCGCCAGCTGTTCACTAGCTTGCGCGATCTGTGGCGGTATTGCACCATTGTAAAATGTAAACGAGTCCAGAACAACGTCGGCCACAGATGTAAATTCAACGTTGTTTGATGGGGCAACGCCACCATCTGGCATGACGCGGGCTACACTGCCAAAGCCAAGCTCATTTGCTAATGACAGGTTTTCTGAATCCGTATCGTTGAAAGCGACAAAGTTAAGATTGAAGTCCCCCCCATTTAATGTTCGGATTTGCAGTTGACCGCTGGCATCAAGGGATGCTTCAAAAGCCTGGTCTCCTGTTGCGTTCCCGTTGCCATCATCAAGTGTCAGGTCGTTAATCGCTGCAATCAGGTCATTGATCGAGGTTAAATCATCAATTGAGACCGTTGCTGTTGCTGCCGTCGCAGCTCCATACGCGCCAAGACCTACTGCGTTTCCGTCTTCATCTGTAATACTGAAGACAAGAGAGTCGGTGTTACCTGCACCAGCTTGTCCGATACCCGGCAGGTCGAACAGGTTGTCAACGCCGCGAAGGTCGCGATCACCTGTAACCTTTGCTTCTGCCTGTCCGGCGGCAAGAGTATCACGCGCGCTGTTGGCGATGGAGTCGGCTTGCTCAACCAGGGTGGTCAGGGCGGTGATGCCGTGGTCGGCGGCCTTGATAACCTGGATGGACTGCCCCATCGCGTCGAGCAGGCGGGACAAATCGCTTGCGCGGTTGTTGAGTGCCTGTGAGGCAAAAAATTCCTGCGGTCCGTCCAATGCGGAGTTGATTTTACGGCCCGTAGCCAGCCTGAACTGCGTTGTGTCGATCAGGCTCTGGGTGTTCTGCAGGCTGAGGAGGTTGTTCCTCAGGGCTGCGGTAAGAACGACATCAGAAGTCATGGTTAAGTTCCTTTCTTAAATTTTCACTTTTCTAAGTTGTCCATTTGCGCCAATCGATTAACGCAGTCTCAAAAGGTCTTCCGTCATCTGGTCGACCGTGTTGATCACCCGCGTATTGGCCGAGAAAGCTCGTTGCGAGACGATCAGTTTTGCAAACTCGTCCGCCAGATCGACGTTCGAGGTTTCAATCGTTGAAGGCTCCAGGAACCCCGCACCGCCGCGACCGGCTTCACGCAGGTTTTCCTCCCCGGATTCTTCGTTCTCCGAATAAGCCGTCCCTGAGACTTCGGTCAGCCCGTTCGGGTTAGAAAATGTAACCAGCGGCACCTTGTAGAGGTCCGACGTCGCGCCGTTCGAAAAGCGGGCGACGATGATCCCGTCTCGGGTGATCTCCACCCCGGTCCGTAGCCCAAGCTCGGCCCCATTCTGGTCGGAGAAAATCACGTCATAGTTGCCGGAAAACTGGCTGAAGCGTTCGACGTCAACGTCAATGCTCTGCGCTTCGGACCCGTTGCCCCAGTCAATCTGGGTCAGGTTAATATCGATATTGCCGTTTGAGTCCGGGCGGGCGTTCAAGCGGCCATCACTGCTGAAGTTGATTAAACCGCGCGACAGGCTTGTCCCGTTCGGGTGAACGATATTAACCTGCCACCAGCCGCGATTGTTATACTGCGCATCGCCGGGCAGGAACTGAAACGCGGGGAATGTATGTGTGTCCGTATTCGTTTCGTTACTATAGGGCGGGTTGTCAGCAAACTGACCGTTATCCAGGTTGTTGCTTCTTAATGGACCCGCTGCACCGGCAAGATCATCGGATTGGAAGACGTCAGGGCCTAGGCCGCCGCCGTTGACAAGCGTAATACCCAGCGCGGTTAGTGGTGTGCCTGCTGTATTTGTGAGAGTCAAACTGTTGGCAACACCACCGGCAAATTCATCACGCTGGATAACCAGTTCGCCGTCATTGCCAAGGAAAGCTTCTACCCCGATACCGGCGTTGTTGATTTCAGTAATAATATCATTAACGGTTTGAACCTCACCGGGAAGCGCCGGTGTGCCTGCGACAACTGTTAACGTTAGCGGGCCACCCAGATCGGAGCTAATATCAAAGCTGTTGGTCGCAGTCAGACCCAGATCAGTAACCAGGTTATCTGTCGCCAGCAAATCATTGATCGTACCGCCGGCAGTCGCATGAGGTCCGTAGTTTTTCGTGAACTCGAAAGTCAGAACCTGCGCTTGCCCAAGAGAGTCAAATACTGTCAGGCCCCGTGTAAAGTGCGGGTTGGTCAAATCGTCCGTCGCATCAACAAGGTTTTCATCCCCTTCTGACGCATCCAGATTCAGGGATAATTCTGCCGAGCTGGTCGGGCGGGTCAGGCCGCCGAGGAAGGCCACATCGACCGGAACCAGCGAGGTCAGGTCACCCTGGTTCGCAGGCAGGTCTCCTTGGGAATCCAGCGGCCAGCCATACAGCACGAAGCCTGCCGTGTTCCGCAGAAGCCCTTGCGAGTCTTCACTGAAAGCGCCGGAGCGGGTGTACAGGAATTCCTGGTCAGCCCCGGTGTCGCGTTTCACGGTAAAGAAGCCGTTGCCGGAAATCGCGGCGTCCGTTGCCGAAGCCGTCTGCTGGATCGGGCCCTGCAGGTCCACACGCTGCACCCGGTTCACGGAGACGGTCCCCGGTGAGTAGAGTGAAGAGCGGCCTTCGGTGGTTACAAGACTGAAGAATGAGGCTTCAGACCGTTTAAATCCAACCGTGTTCACGTTCGCGATATTGTTGGCAATCATGGCCGTTGACTGCGACTGAGCGCCGAGACCGGACACGCCTGTAAAAAGTGATCCAAAAAGACTCATTGCTTTGCTCCTTCTTTATTCAAAACTTTTAAGTTCCTGTTGCGTTGCATCGTTCATACGTCCCTGTTTATGACTTCAATGTCCGCAACTGTTGCGTCATTTCATCCACTGTGTTGACGACCCGCGAATTAGCCTGGAAAGCCCTTTGGCTGACGATCAGGTTGGCGAACTCATCCGCCAGGTCGACATTCGAATTCTCAATCGTGGCGCCGTTCAAAACCCCGGCACCGCCGGTGCCGGCTTCGACCATCGTCAGGTCACCGGCTTCTGAGGTCTGTGCAAATACCGTGCCAGTAATTGACTCAAGCCCGTTTGGGTTGACAAAAGTGGCTAGCGGAATCTGGTAAATCTCGAACTGCTCGCTGTTGGTGAACGAGGCAATCACACGCCCGTCACGCCCGATTTGAATGCCGCTCAATGTCCCGGCCTCTGCGCCGTTATGGTTCTGGACGATCACGTTATAAGCCCCGGCGAACTGGCTAAAGCCGGATAGATCGACGGTCAGGCTGGTCGTATCCGTTGTTGAGTCGTCATCGAAATTAATGTTGTTCAGGAACAGCTCGATATTACCGTTACCATTTGGCGTCGCGTTGAGTGTGCCGTCGCTGTTAAAGCTCATCAGGCCGCTGCTGATCGCAACCGGGGCCAGTGTTGGGTCTGTCAGGTCTGGGTCGGCAGTCAGGATCGTCACTTCCCACCAGCCCCGCGTGCTGGGATCCGTCTGGTTGGCAATCGCCGGGAAATTAGCCTGATCCGGGTAATCGCCGCCTAATATAGAAGTCTGCGGCGTATAGTTTAACGGCGGATTACCGAACTGGGTCACCATTTCCAGTGAGCCGCCGCCGCTCAGCGGGCTGCCGATAATTTCGGCAAAGCTCATATTGGCTGTCGGATCGACAGCCTGGAAGACCAGGCGGCCATCCGCATCCAGAGACATATCCAGAACATCGCCGCCGCCGAAATTGGCGTTGATTTCATTCGACAGCTCGCCGATCGTATCAACCCGTATCTGTCCAGGACCAGCCGCTGCGCCGATAATATATTCCTGCGTCGCCGCGCCGACGGTAACGGAGAACGTGTCTCCGGCATTGATCCCGCCAAAGATGGAGCCGTCCGTCAGGGACATGGTGTAATCAAGCGCTGATGTGCCTGTTGCCGCTGTGGCCATCGGGCCGGGTACTTTGCGGAATTCGAAAATCAGGTCGCGCGGTACGCCGTCTCCGTCAACCACGGTAAAATTCCGGGTGAAATCGGAGGCCGACACACCGTTTACCGGCAGGCTTTGCTGCGGGAACAGCAGGTCCGGGTTTGTCGCCGGTTCTGAGGCATCAAGGTTAACGGAAAATTCTGCCGCGGTGGTCTGGCGGTGGATTTCATTCAGCTCATCCACATCGACCGGCTGCAGGCTGTCGAGCGTGGTTCCACCTGCAACATTACCCAGCTCGTCAATCGGCCAGCCATAAAGGACAAAGCCCGCCGCGTTGCGCATAATGCCTTCTGAGTCCGGTGAAAACGTACCGTTCCTTGTGAACAGGAAGTCCAGATCGGCATCCGCATTGCTCTTGACCGCGAAGAAACCACCGCCGGAAATGCCAATCTCGGTTGAGATCGCAGTCTGCTGGAGCGCCCCCTGTATGTCGTTCCGGTGTATGGTGTCGGTAAAAACGCCCCCATGGGCAAATTTTGCCGGGCTGGTTTTCGTGACGACCAGGTCATGGAAAACGGTATCGACCTTTTTGTAGCCGACAGTCGTCGAGTTGGCGATGTTGGTCGAAATCGTCGCCGTATGCTGGCTCTGGGCATTCATCCCGTTAACGCCGGTATATAAGGAGGAAAATAAGCTCATTACGCGGTCTCCTCTCCTTCGGTATCTTCGGTTTCACCATCGGTCGGCGTATCGTCGACTTCCGCCGCTTCTTCCGGCAGGGTCGCGTTAATGACTTGTCCAAGAGGCACAGCTCGCTCGCCGATCAGCAGGTAAACCACGCCGTTTTGCGATTCAATCCCGCGGACGCGTCCGGAAACGACGGTGCTGGTATCAATGGCATCGCCTTCGTGATCCAGCGCATCGATCGATACACCATAGGTGCCCGGCTCAACCTGGCCGCCGCCCATATGACTGCCGTCCCAGACAAATTCATGCGATCCGGCGTCATTGGAGACATAGTCGGTGTAAACCAGTTCACCGGACTCGTTGTAAATATTGACTTTCGCTTCGAAGGCGTCCTGTTCCAGCGCGAAGCTGACTTTGACCGGGGACGTGCCGTCATAAGACATTTCGCCGCTGAGGTAATTGACATCCAGACCGACATAGCCCAGCGCAACGCTGGAGATACTGCCGAGTTGCAGGCTGACCAGGTCATCGAGTTTCTGGTTCTGGTTAATCGCCTGTTCAACCTGGCTGAACTGCACCAGCTGGTTGGTGAACTCGGTCGAGTCCATCGGGTTCAGCGGATCCTGGTTCTGGAGCTGCGTCGTCAGCAGGATCAGGAACTGGTCGAAATCCTCGGCCAGCTGGACGGATTGCTGCCGGGTCCGCTGTGCGTCCTGGGCTGCGCCTGTTACTGTAATATCCGATACCATCGTCTGTGCTCCTTCATCACCTCAGGGGTTACACCAGCGCGCTGTAGCGCATCAGCCCGCTTTCCGGGTCGGCGTACCAGTCCATGGTGGTTTCAATGATTTCCATTTCCGTTTCGTCATCGGCAGATCCGTCGCTGCCGCCGCTGCCGCCCGATCCGGCACCATGTTGCTGGTCGTGATCGAACATGTTGCCGTCCTGGGACAGTTCAAAACTCAGAGCGCCGCCATCGACATCCAGCCCGGCATCCTGCAGGGCGCGCTCAAGAACATGCGCATCCCGCTGCAGCATCATGTGCGTTTCCGGCTTTTCAGCGATAATCAGCGCTTTGACCTTGTCGCTGTCGGTGTGCAGTTCCATCCGCACCGACACTTTGCCAAGATCAGGCGGGTCGAGCTGGATCGTGATATTTTTGCTCTCACCGTTCTGGGCGACTTTGGCGATGGCCGAAGCTACCATCTGTGTCGCCGGGTGCGGATAACCGGCCTGCTGGGTATGGCTGACGATACTGGTCAGCTGTGCTGTCGCGTTGAGGCTGTTGCCGTGCTGCGCGCCCGTGCCGTATTCCATGCCTTCCGGGTAGATGCTATCGGTGGCAAAGCTTGTGAAAATTGCGCTCAGTGCCGGGGGAGAGCCGGGGATTGAACTCAACCCCGCACTGACTTTGCGTGTAATTTGCTCGATCGCATTGTCCACGCCGTTATTGCCGTTTTGCTGGTCGGTTTTCTGGCCGTTCGCCTGTGCTTTTTCAAGGATACGCAGGACTTCTTCAAACTTGCTGGTGCCTTCCGGTGCATCTTCAACCCCTTCGCCCGTAAGCAAGGCGTTGAGTTTTGCCGCCAGTTTATTTGTCTCATCGCTGGTTGGTGTACTGACATCACCTGCAGGATGTTGCGGGCTGGCGACGACCACGCCGCGCGGCAGGAAGATCGCGTCTTTTTTCGCTTCTGGAGGCAGGATATTGGCAAGCCCGATAAAGATCGCTTCGCCCTGTTCGTCGCCGTTGGCAATATCTTCCAGCAGGTTTGTCAGGTCTTCCGGCGTCAGGCCCGTCGCGATCAGGGCAGGGGCACCGTCATCACTTTGCGCGGCATTGATCCGGCCTAAAAGCTGGTGGATTTGTGCCGGTGTCACTTCAATGACGGTTGGCTTGCTTTCTTCCGGCAACCCGGCCAGCAGGATTTCCAGTACTTTCTCAAGTTTTTTGCGGGCGCCTGCCAACTGTAATTCCGGTGTTTCCGGATGGCTGGGGGCAGGAGAAACGGGCGCATCCGTATCGATGCTGACTTCTGTTTCCCCGGTTTGGCCTGCTTCAAGGATTGCTTCCAAAATTTGTTGCGGAGTCAGCGGGTCTGTCTGTTCCGTCGTGTTTGCTGTTGTCGAGATGATTTCGGCTTTAGCAGACTCTGTTTGCGCACCGACTTTTCCTTCCGCTGTCAGGCGGGCAAAGATCAGGTCCATAAAGCTGACCCCGGACACCGCCGTAAACAACCCGGCTTTGCCGCCGGCCTGTCCTGCGGCCCCGGCTTTGCCGGGCAGGGCGGCCTGCTGTGTCAGAAATGCATTTATATCAGCCATAATCGTTCTTCCTTCGTTGCTCCGGTTTCCTTACACAGACTCGCTAAGACCGAGCGAAACCGAGCGTTCGTTCTTGTTCAGCTGCCCTTTGGCGCTGTAATTCACATTTTGATGCTGGGCCGCGTCGCGGGCAGAGCGCATCACACGGTCATTGAGCCGCTTCACGCCGTTGCGCAGGCGGTCGAGCGCCTTAAGGTTTTCGCTCATGATCCCGGAAAATTCTTCCTGCTTTTCCCGTAGTTGCAGTTTGAGCGCCATATCGATGTGTTGCAGCTCGTCTTTGCGGGTCAGCATTTGCTGCGCGCCGGCCTGGTAGTTGCGGGCGGCATGGATTTTCTTGTCCTGCAGCTTGAGGAACGTTTTCGTATCGGACTGCTCCAGCGCGGCGTTTTCTTCCATGTAGACTTCACGGAGCGAGTCAATCTGCTCCATCATCTGCTGCATGGCTTTGTTCGGGTCGCGGGACAGGGTAAGCGGTTTTTCCTGTGTCATATCGAGTTTCTCTGTATCAAGTGATTTATCTGTCGCCATTGCTCATCTCCTCTTGAATGTGGATCAGTGCCGATTTCACATGCTCGGCTATACCGATACCGCCCCGTTCAGCCATTAACTTGCCGTATTCCTGCACCATGAAGCCCTTGAACACCGCTTCGCCCTGACCCCCGCCGAACAGTGGGTCCGGCTGGTTCACTTCGGCGAACATCGGCTTGAGCATTTCTGACAGGAACACCGCTTCGAATTCTTTTGCGGCCTCGTCAATTTTCTCGTAGTTGGCGATGTCTTTCGACTTCTCCAGCATCTCGGCTCTATGCTTGGCCTGCGTCTGGGCGGCTTGCATAAGCTGGATCGTCGGGTCTGTCGTTATCAACTGGTTCATCGTTTTCAACTCATTACATGGTCTGTATGTCCGCCTGCAGGGCACCGGCCGCCTTGATTGCCTGCAGGATTGTGATTGTGTCGCGCGGGGCAACGCCGAGGCGGTTTAGCCCGGTCACGAGATCCTGCAGTGTGACGCCGGTTTCCAGTACGCCCAGCTTGACGTCTTCACCGCTATTGACCTGGATGTCGGTGCGCGGCACGACGACGGTCTGGCCCTGTGCGGAGAAGGGGTTAGGCTGGGAGACTTGCGGGGTTTCAGTAATCTTGATGGTCAGGCTGCCCTGTGCGATCGCAACGGTGCTGATGCTGACATCGGCGCCCATCACGATAATGCCGGAGCGCTCGTCGATCACGACGCGGGCGACCTGGTCCGGCTGGATCGGCAACTGTTCGACATCGGTGATGAGGTCGACAATCGTGCCTTTAAAGTTTGCCGGTTTGATTAATTTAACGCTGCCCGAGTTCTCTGCCGTCGCGACGCTGTCAGACAGGAAGCCGTTGATGGCGCGGGAAATACGGCGGGCCGTGGTAAAGTCAGGGTTACGCAGCGCCAGGCGGATTTCACCAAAATCTTTCAGGTCGAAATCAATCTCGCGCTCGACAATGCCGCCTTCCGGGATACGGCCGGCGGTCGGGATGTTGCGGATAAAGGTCGCGGCCTGGCCTTCGACAGAGTACCCGGCAATATTGACCGGGCCTTGCGCGACCGCATAGACCTCACCATCAGCCCCTTTAAGCGGCGTGACCAGAAGCGTCCCGCCCTGCAGGCTTTCGGCATCGCCCAGCGTTGAAACATTGACATCAATGCGTGAACCCTGGTTCGCAAAAGGCGGCAGGGTCGCGGTGACCATGACGGCGGCCACGTTGCCCGTATTCAGGTTTTGGCCGCGAACATTAACGCCCAGACGCTCTAACATCGCGATCAGGCTTTGCTCGGTAAAAGGGGAGTTGTTCAGGGAATCACCGGACCCGTTCAGCCCGACAACAAGGCCGTAGCCGATCAGCATATTATCGCGGACGCCTTCAATATCGACAATGTCCTTGATGCGTGTGGTTTTGGCATGAGCCTGCGAAATATTACCGCCAACCATCACCGCGATCATGAAGATCGCGAAGAGGATATAATGCAGAAACTGTAATATTTTCGTTGTCATAACTTTTCCCGTTATCCGGTTTAGTTTTGTTCCGCTTAGATCAATGCGAACTTTGTGCCAGTTTTGATGCGGTGAATTATTGTTGTTTTTCAGTGAATTAACGGAATTTCGACCATATGAAAACAAAATGCGGGATCGGCAGTTTTGTTCAGGTTTGCCTGCAGGGCGGCAAAATTTTCCTCCCGCTTGACCGCGAGGGGCGAGAGGGCGATACTCTTGGGGTAACAAAGGTGTGCGCTATGAAAGTCGAAGGCCCGGATAAATCCCGTCAGACATCCCAGACCCAGAAGAAAGGCAAGGTTTCTTCGGGTGACGGATCATTCGGGAGTATGGTGACCGGTGGCGCGTCCGAGACCAGGGAGACCAGCGCGACACATTCTGTTGCCAGGGTTGATGCGCTTTTGGCTGTCCAGGCCGCCGAAGACCCTACCGAGCGCGCTGCGCGCAAGCGGATGCAGCACCGGGCGGATGGCATTCTCGATGAACTTGAAAAGCTGCGCATCGGCTTGCTGACCGGGACATTGACGGTGGGGCATGTCATCGGTGTTGCCGATGTTGTTGCCAGTCACCGGGAAAAAATCATGGACCCGCGCCTGACCGCACTTTTGGATGAAATTGACCTGCGTGCCCAGGTTGAACTGGCCAAAATGCGTAAGGCGATGGATACGCCTTCTGGATAAAGCGTAATTAATCCGTACTTCCCTCTTGCCATGACGGGCGCTTGTTCCTATATTTTCCCATCATTTTTAATAGGATAATTCTGTGTCGAAAGGATTCGCAGATATGGCAGCACCAGCAAGTGTTCTTGTACCCCCTGATTATGATCCGACCAAGGACAAGGGCGATTTTATGAATTCTGTGATGCTTGAGTTTTTCCGTCAGAAGCTGATTTCCTGGCGGGAAGAGCTGTTGCGGGAATCATCGGAAACCATCGCAAATACCCTGCAGGAAACAGAACTGCAAAAGCCGGACCTCGCGGACCGGGCTTCTGCGGAAACCGACCACGCGCTGGAACTGCGGACCCGTGACCGGGAGCGCAAGCTGATTAGCAAGATCAATGAAGCGTTGCTACGGGTTGATGACGGGTCTTACGGTTACTGCGAAGAAACCGGCGAACCGATCTCTGTGGCCCGCCTGATCGCCCGCCCGGTGGCGACATTGAGCATCGAGGCGCAGGAGCGGCATGAGCGGATGGAAAAAACCCACCGCGAGGATTAAGCCTTAGAGTCTGTTTCAAAACTCCCCCTAATCGTCATCCCCGTGACAAAACCCTTGCATTGTAGGGGGTTTGTTTAAACGGCGGGGATCCATATGTCAGCGGCTTTGCCGCTGCCTTCTACTGGATTCCCGCCGATTAGCCCGCCTGCGCTACGCTACGGCGAGGCCGCGTGAATGACGGCGAGAAGAGTTTTGAAACAGACTCTTTCTTCGCCTTCTGGGTAAAAAAATGCCCCCGAAGGGGCATGAGGTTTAGGTGGGTAAGACATGGCGTGTCCGGCCGCGGTGTAGACGGCAAAAACGCCATGACTGGGTACTGTCCTCGTCCTAGAACGGGAACAGGATATCGTAAACCTGCTGGCCGTATCGCGGCTGCTGCACATCTGTAATTTGCCCTTCGCCACCATAGACAATGCGCGCTTCGGCGATCTGGTCGTAACTGATCGTGTTGTTCACGGAAATATCTTCAGGACGGATCACGCCCTGGACGTTCAAAATCCGTTTTTCAAAATTGACCCGTACTTCCTGGCTGCCGTCGATGACAAGATTCCCGTTCGGCAGGATCTGCGTGATGAGTGCGGCCAGCTTCACTTCGATCTTTTCTTCACGATCGATCGTGCCGGCACCGTTGTGCCGAGAGTCGTTTGCAAAATCAATCAGGTTGCCGGGGTCAATGACATCAGGCAGGATGCGTCCGAGAGAAGCGTCGTAGCCGAGTAAGTTCGGGGCGCTTGCGGCTTCTCCAGCATTGCGGGTGCGTTCTGTTTCGTTATCCAGCTCGGCCTTGTCGGAAATTTCGATCATGACGGTCAGGATATCGCCGACATTGCTGGCGCGCTGGTCTTTGAAGAAATTCTTACGGTTGGACGCCCACAGCGAATTGGGCTGTTTCTTTTCAACGACCGGGGCGGGCATCGGCATGCTGATCGGCTGGTAATCGTCTTTGAGCTGCGGGTTTTCAATTTTTGCCATTTGCGGCGGGCTGCCGACATTGGACAGCCTGTCCACTGCGCCGCATCCGCTCAGGCAGCAGCTCAGCATCAGGCCGATTGTGATATTTCTAAATGTGTGTTTTTTCATCTTACCCATCTCCTTTTTTTAGATTAAGGCTGCACTTTGACCATGAACTCGTCTTCGACGAACGCATCGACTGTGCGGTTACTCGCCAGGTTGATGACCCGGATCATGTCGCCCTTGGCACCGTTCTGCATGGCCTTGCCTTGCGCGGTGAGCGTCATAATTTTGTCTCCATATGTGATTGTGACCGTATCGCCGCGTGATACCAGTTGCGGGCGTTCCAGCTCGTTATCGCGGATCGGTTTGCCTGCCACCAGCATCCGGCGCGGCGTCATCCCGGCCAGCGCGTCGGCGTCAAGGATCAGGCCGTTCTGGATTTCGCTTTCCCTGATATCGACCCAGTCAATGTCATAGGCATTGATGATCGTCCCGGTGGACAGTGTCTTTTTGAGAACCGGCACGGGAATGATCCGCTCGATCTTCCCGGCAACAGCCAGCTCGGCGAGCGGCTTGTCTTTGGACGGCGCCATCAGGGTCGCCTGGAATTTGCCGTGCTGAGAATCATAATTCATCATCCCGATCTCTACTGTGGCGATTTCATCATGCGGCAGGATCATTTGCGGCGCGATGGTATTGCTGAAGCTGATGGCAAAGCGGCCGTCAAGCCCTTCTGCACGGAGCTGTTCATCAAGCAGGTTCTTGATCTCACCAGTGTCAATCACCGTTGCGGCCCGGCGCAGGGTAACCTGATCCGCCGTGCTGGCCGGACGCCATGGCAAATCAAGCGCCACGGCAATGCGCATCAGCGTCCGCGCGTTCAGCACAATATCATGCCCCGGCTGCGGGGCAGGGCCTAGCACTTTGCCTGACATATCTTTGCTCAGCCCGCCGAACAGATCGCCAACCGTAAACACATCGCCATAGATCACGGCGGTGCTTTTCAGATTCGCCGCCATTGCCGCCCGTGCGCCGACAAACAGAAACATCATACCGACGGTCACGGTCAAAATCAGGACGATCACCCGGAATGTGAAGTCGATTTTTTGCGGTAAGCTGTGCATCTGTTTACTCCTTTTTCTATACGGCTCTACTAAGGCTTATCGAAGCTGTGCGACCTGTTGCAGCATTTCATCGCTGGTCCGGATCACGGTTGAGTTCATTTCGTAAGCCCGCTGCGCGGTAATCAGACTGGTGATTTCCTCGACCACGTTGACGTTCGAATTTTCAAGCGCGCCCTGGCGGATCATCCCGGCATTTTCCGTACCCGGATTGTTGATCTGCGCCGCGCCCGATGCTGTGGTTTCCAGGAACAAATTATCGCCAATCGCTTCCAGCCCGGCCGGGTTCACAAAGGTTGCGAGCTGGATCTGGCCCAGTGCCGTCAAATCGACCTGTCCTGCGATTTCGGCAAAGACTTCGCCGTTCTCGTTGATCTCGACCGCTTCGGCATCGGCAGGCACGGTGATGTTCGGATCCATCAGGAAGCCCAGCGTGTTGACGATCTCGCCGTTTTCATTGACCTGGAAGACACCGGAACGGGTATAAGCCGTTTCCCCGTTCGGCATCTGGATCTGGAAGAACCCGTCCCCGGTGATGGCAAGGTCCAGAGGGTTCTCTGTAATCTGCAATGCGCCCTGTTCGTGGATCTTATAGACTGACCCGACCCGGACCCCCAGGCCAAGCTGCAGACCTGCGGGCAGGATCGTGCTGATGTCCGAAGACTGCGATCCCGGCTTGTCGATATTCTGATAGATCAGGTCTTTGAAATCGACACGCTGGCGTTTGAATCCTGTGGTCGTCATGTTCGCGATATTGTTCGAAATGACATCCACATTCATCTGTTGTGCCAGCATCCCTGTCGCACCGATATCTAATGAACGCATTGGTTTTCTCCTTTATATTCTAATCTTTATGAGCCACGGCTAAGGCGCTGGATCATCGTCCGCTGCCTTTCGTGCTCGGATTGCAGTAAACGCTGGGTCTGCTGGTAAGCCCGCAGCACATCGATCATCCGGGTCATCTCGAGAACCGGCGTAACGTTAGAGCCTTCAACCATGCCCTGGACCGCGCGTGTTTTTGTCGCGGGATTGGCTTCCTGCTCTGTCTCGTACATCCCGTCACCACGCGCTTCAAGCTTTTGCAGATCATCAAATTCAACCATCATCAGGCGGCCGATCTCACCGTCTTCGGTGGCAATCGATCCATCTTCGGCAATCTGGACTTTCTTCGCATCGGCAGGAATTACAATCGGCCCGCCGCCTTCGCTCATGACATGATGACCGCGCCCGGTCACAAGTTCGCCTAGCGCGTTGACCTGGAAGTTCCCGGCGCGGGTGTAAAATGTTTCATCGCTGTCCGGTGTTTTGACGCCGAAATAACCGGGACCGCTCAGGGCAACATCAAGCTGGTTGCCGGTATATTGCATCGGCCCTTCTTCAGTGACCTGGTAATGACCGTAATCAAGGACAAAAGACAGCGGATCCTGTTTGCGCAGCGAGTCATGCCGTCCGTCCGGTTTCTCGATAAACTCGGTAAAGACCATGTTCTGCGCCTGGTATCCGGGTGTGGACATGTTGGCGACATTGTTCGCGATCAGGTCCATCTGCGCCCGAAGCGCAACCTGCCGCGATAATCCTATATAAATTGGGTTTTCCATTGTTGTCTTACCCGTATTGTTGTGTTCATCGAGAGTGAAACCCTCGGACAAGACCAATGCATTTGCCGTGCCAAGTTGAAAACGCTTTTGTTTTTAAGGGGTTGCTTGTTTCGTGCCGGAAGAAGTTTTTGCCGCGCAGACAATTTTTTCCACGCTGCAATTTCCCTAAAAGGAAAAAATTTCCTTGTGCATGAATTTGGGGATAAGGGCGGGGAAGCTTACCCATTGCGCCGGATTTTGCTAAGATTGTCAGTAATATTAACGGCTTTAAGGCTGTTTTATGCTACGCTTATATTGATTTCAGGAGAGACTCGCCATGTCTGATACAGACGACGAACCACGAAATCCGGAACCGACACTGGACGGTGACGGGGGCGGCCTAGACGATGATCTTGGCGGCGGTGGCGGTCTTGATGCCAAGAAAATTATCCTGTTTGTCCTGGTGCCTCTGTTCCTGCTTGCCGGGATTGGCGGCGGTCTGTATTTCACCGGAACGCTGGATAAGCTGCTGGGCGGTAAAGGTGAGCAGCAGCATGCCGGTGACGACGGCCACGCCAAAAAGAAAAAGGATGATGGCCATGGTGGCGGTCATGGTGATGATGGCAGTGTTTCGGGAATGGAAGGCGCGTATTTCCTTGAAATCCCGGATATGACCGTCAACCTGAATGCGGAAGGCGAAACGCGCTATTTGCGGCTGAGTGTCCAGCTTGAACTGGAAAGTCAGTCGGACGCGCATGCGATCGAAGCTGTCATGCCCCGCGTGGTCGACCAGTTCCAGACCTATTTGCGGGAGCTGCGGGTGCGGGACTTGCGCGGATCGCAGGGAATATACAGGCTCCAGATGGAACTGCTCGCCAGGGTTAATGCTGCGGCCTACCCGGTTGAGGTCAAAGATGTGCTGTTTCAGGAAATCCTGATACAATAAAAATAAAAAGGACCAGCTTGGTTATATGAGCGACACAGACTCAGAACAGCTCGAAGAGATGAGCGACGATGAAAAAGCGATGATGGAGGACTGGGACTCCGTCGATGATCTGGCTGGCGGCGATGACTCTCTCGACGCAACCCCCGAGTTTGACGGCGGAATGGATGAGGATGGCGGCACCCGCATCCTGAACCAGGAAGAGATCGACAGCCTGCTCGGCTTTGACGAAGACGCTGCTGGGGTGGATGAAACCTCCGGCGTGATGGCGCTGATTAACTCGGCCATGGTGAACTATGAACGCCTGCCGATGCTCGATATCGTTTTCGACCGGCTGGTGCGTTTGATGTCAACGTCTCTGCGGAATTTAACATCCGATAACGTCGAAGTCAGCCTGGATCAGGTGTCGACCGTGCGCTTTGGCGATTATATGAACTCGATCCCGCTGCCGGCGATGCTCTCGGTGTTTAAGGCCGAAGAATGGGACAATCACGGCTTGCTGGTGACTGATTCCGCCCTAATTTATTCCATAGTGGATGTGCTGCTCGGCGGCCGTAAAGGAACGCCGGCGATCCGTGTTGAAGGCCGCCCTTATACGACCATTGAAACCAAACTGGTGGAACGGATGGTCGGCGTGGCGCTGAGCGATCTGTCATCCGCGTTTGACCCGCTTTCCCCGGTCAGCTTTTCCCTGGACCGGATGGAAACGAACCCGCGCTTTGCCACAATTACGCAAAGCGGTAACGCCTGTGTTCTGGCCCGGTTGCGGGTCGATATGGGCGACCGGGGCGGCCGGGTCGAAGTACTGATCCCGTATGCGACGCTGGAGCCGATCCGTGAATTGCTGCTCCAGATGTTCATGGGTGAAAAATTTGGCCGGGACTCGATCTGGGAGAACCACTTGACGCAGGAACTTTACAAAACGGATGTACAGCTGCAGGCGGTGCTTGGTGAAAAAACCATTCCGCTGAACGACATCCTGAACTGGAAAGTCGGTACGCGCGTGATGTTCTCGACCACGGTCGATGACGAGCTTGAATTGCGCTGCGGCCATTTCCCGATGTTCCGCGGCCCGGTCGGTCAGAAACAAGGCAATATCGCTGTGCGGATTGAGAAATACATACCACCGGAAGAGGATGAGGAAGCATGACCGGATCGCTCTTATCCCTGATTCTTGATGGTGTGATTATCCTGCTGCTGGCGGGAACCATTTATTATGCGTGGCGGTTATCGACCCATATAAGAGTGTTCCGCGACAGCCGCAAAGACATGGAAAAGCTACTCGGTGATCTTGCCGGGCATATCGAGCGCGCCGAAGAAGCGATCGAAGGACTGCGTGCCGGCGCGCGCCAGTCCGGACGAGATCTGCAGGCGATTATCAACGATGCCAAAGGGTTAAGCGAAGAGCTTCAGATTATGAGTGAATCCGGCAACAGCCTTGCTGGCCGTCTGGAAAAGCTTGCCGATCGCCGCGGCGCTGATCCCTATCGTGAAACGCCCGTTGTTTTTGAGCACCGCCCTGAACCGGTCCGGCGGGAGCCAGTCAAGCCGGAGCCGGTGCGTAAAAAGACCGCCGTTGAAGAACTTGTTGATCCGCTGGCCGGGTTTGCGATCCGTGATCCGGAGTTTGATGATCTGCAGGACGGTATGATGAACGAAGAAGGGCTGATGCGCGGTGATTACGAAGAGGACACGGGGCATGACGACCAGTTCTCCAGCGAGGCCGAACGCGACCTTTATATGGCCCTGCGCGGCAAGCGTAAAACGGAGGCCGGAGGTGTCTCATGACACTGTTCCAGCGGCTTAGAATTCTCCCGCTTTTAGTATTGGTTGCCGGACTGTCGCTGGTTGTGCGCGTCGGCGAATTTGCTGCGGGCGTCCAGCATGCCGGACAGGCCTTCGCCCAGCACGAAGTCGGCGATGAACCGCCGCCGATGCCGTCTGAAAATGATACCCACAGTGATGATACGGCTTCTTCGGATGACGAAGCGCATATGGATGGTGAGGAAGAAAAGGCTGCGGCTGAAGATCAAGGTGTTCCCCCGTTCCCGATGGCCGGGGAAGGGGAGAAGATCGAATGGAAAGACGCTTCTGAATCGGATTTCGAATATTCCGAAGTGCGCGAAGATTTGTACAAGGACCTGGCCGACCGGCGCAAAGATCTTGAAGAACGGGAGCGGGCTTTGGCAACGCGGGAGGCGTTACTGGAAGCGGCTGAGCGTGAGCTGAACCAAAAGCTGCGTGAAATGACCGCGGTCCGCAATGAAATCGAAGGTCTGTTGACCCGGCAATCTGAAGAAGAGCAGGAACGGATCAACAGCCTTGTCCGGATTTATGAGGGTATGAAGGCCAAAGACGCCGCCCGTATTTTCAACACACTGGATATCGATGTGCTGATTTCGGTTATGGCCCGGATGTCTGAACGGAAATCCGCACCGATCCTGGCGGAAATGAACCCGGAGCGGGCGCGCTCTGTAACCATCTTGTTAGCACAGCAAAAGCAGATCCCCGAGATCCCGCCGCAATAGTAATCACGATGTAGTGCTCTCATGAGATTGATGCTACAATATCCCTATATACTTATTTTATAACAAAAAATTTTATCATGTCTGCATTTAGTGGTTTGAATCAGGAAGTAACGGAAGCGCCCAAAGGACGCGTCAGGATTCCAAAAATGAGGCATAGGCGGCGGAGCGGTAGTACGGGAACGGCAAAATCAATGTCAGGACAGCTTTTGGGGCTGTCGCTGTTTATCATGCTGCTGGCCTTTTTTATCGTGCTGAACGCGATCTCCAGCTATGAAGAAACCAAAATCAAGCCGGTGATGGAAAGTCTCGGTTATACGTTTTCCTCCCGTATGGAAGCGGCCAATATTGAAGACCACCCTTCGATGCGTGAAGATGACGATACATCCATCAACGAAGGCGATACGGTTGACCGGATCAAGGCGTTGTTTACGGCCCAGATTCCCAGTCACGAAGCGGTGGTCAGCCATACCAAAGGCGTGATGTATATGAGGCTGCCTTTCGAAGATTTCGAAGCCGCCGTCATGGCCGTGGGTCAGCGCAATGCGCTCGACCAGAAACAGGAAAGCGCAAAATTCCTGAGCGGTTTTTTCCTGCCGACGCTGGTGGCGTTAATGAAAACGGATACGGTATCGGCACCATATCGTATGGATATCCTGCTGAACATCGAGGAAAACCCGGCGCAGCTTCAAAACCAGCAACCTAAAAAACTGTCCGCCGTTATGAAGCAGATGAGCCGTCTTGCCGCCAAAATCGAAGATGCCGGCTTATCGACCAAACTGATCAGCACCGGCCTGCAAAAAGGCCGGCCGGGAATGGTTGAATTGCTGTTCCGCCCGCATGTTCCGTTTAATCCGCTGGAAGGGACTCTGGAGGACGAAGCAAATGAGTGAGCAGGACCATGGCAAGGACAAAGCTTCGGAAATCCAGATGCCTATGACGGGTAAACGGTTCCATCGCCGCACCGGAGATATCCACGGGCAGGAGGAAAGTTCCCACATATGGCTGATATCCTTTACTGATGTTATGGCGTTAATGCTGACATTTTTTGTGCTGCTCTTTTCCATGACCGAGCCGGCCAAGCAGGACTGGTCGGAAATCACCTCGGCGATGCAGGCGGAGTTCAACAAATTTTACGGTTCGCTTCATAGTCGCGGCCCTCAGGATTCAATCAATATTGCCCGTGTGAATTTTAATCAGGCGTTGAATATTCGCTATCTTGAAGCCTTGCTGGAAAGTGTTATTGGTGAAAACGAACTTCTTGAAAATGTTAGCATGATCCCGCAGGCGGGGCACCTGATCGTATCGCTGCCGCGTGAGTTGTTATTTGATGCCGGATCGGCGGACGTACGGGAAGAAGGCAAAAGAGCGCTTTATGCGCTTGGCGGGTCTTTGGCCCGAATCAAAAACAAGATCGAGGTCACCGGCCATGCCGATCCGCGTGTGATTACCGCTTCGGATGGCAGTTTTGAATCGAACTGGGAATTATCCCTTGTCCGGGCGGCGAATGTCGCAGCGCTTCTGGAGAGCGTGGGCTATGAGAGGGAAATTACCGTGCGTGGCCACTCCAGCGGGCGTTACGAGGATTTGTACGGCATAGCGGATGAGCAGCAGCGCCTCGACCTGTCACGGCGGGTTGATATTATTATTCTGGATCATGATGGATCTAAGGAAAAAGTCTTTTTCGATCCTGCCGCGAATTAGCGTATAATAAAAAACGGCAGGCGCGCGGTTTTTGCCGTATTTTCGCTTGTCCCGATGATAACCATAAACCTTGCCTGACCGGATGTTTCGCCAGATCGTTTTGACAGTATCGGTATTTTCGGCCCTGTGTCTGCCGGCCTACGCGCAGTCAAATGTCGCTGTGCGCACAGGGGTGCACGGCAGTTATACCCGTGCCGTTTTCGACTGGCCCAAAGCGGTGAAATATACGGTGAGCAAACCGTCCGAAGATGAAATCCTTGTGCGTTTTGAATCTGACGCGTCTTTGGCATTCGGGGCTACCGAGCACGGCGCAAACGGCGTTATCAGAAATATCAGCCAGGTTTCCGGGGCAGGGGTGCCGCTTGAAGTCCTGTTTAAAACATCTGCCGGGGCGACCTACCGGGATTTTCTCGTCGGCAGCCGTTTGGTGCTTGATGTTTCCGCTCCGGAAGGAACGGCAGAACAAAAGCATGAAGCCGTAGCACAGACACAAGCGCCCGTACCTCTCCCCCCGGCGAAAAAGGCCCTGCCTCCCGCGGATCATGAAGGCCCCGCTGTGGAAGCGGTTAAGCCGGAGCCGGTTGAGGCTGTAGAAATTGATGCCGAACCTGAACAAACGATTGTCGAGCAAGCCGCCCCGATTTTAGAACCGCATGTTATTACGGTTTCCGCAACCGAAGCGGTCGGGCTTGCGGTTTTTCGCCGTTATGACTGGTTGTGGCTGGTGATGGATCGTTCTTCGGTGAATATCCCGCCGCAAATTGCCGGGGAACAGGCTGATCGCTTCGGCCCGTTCGAGCGGGTGGAGTTAAAGGGCGCTGTTGCGTATCGCGCAAAATTACCGCCGGGACATAAAAATATGCATATTTACGGCGAAGGCGGCGGCCTTGTCTGGCGGATTGTCATTACGCCGAACGAGCGGGACAGTAAACCGGTCGAACCGAAACGGAATTTCAACAAAGACCAGCTTGTGCGGGGCGGAACGCTGACATGGCCTTTATCGACCTCAACCCGGATTATTGATGTTGCCGACCCGTCTATCGGTGATACGCTCAAAGTTATAACCGTTGAACAGGCCGACCAGTTTGCCGGTCCGGCCCGTGATATGGTGGATGTGAACGTCATTGAAAGTTTTATCGGTCTTGCCCTTAACCCTCGTCTGGACGATGTCACGGTAAAACTGACGCGCGGCGAGGTTGAAATTGAACGGCCTGGCGGGCTGGCGCTCTCCCGGATCAAGGATGTCAGTCGCCGCCTGATCCGTCAGGAAGTGCAGGACGTATCGGTCGTGGATAACCCGGTCGATCCGGAAGAGAATATCCGGCTTATTTTTGATTTCGACCGCTGGATGATGGGGGGACTGCAGGCTCTGGAGGAAAACCAGCGCATTATGCTCTCTGCGATGGCGGTTAAAGACAAAAACGGCCAGGTGCAGGATTTACTGACACTCGCGAAAATGAATGTCTCGAATGACCGCGGACAGGAAGCGGTCGGGTTCCTAAGCTATGCCGCGGCAGAGTTGCCCGATATAGCGGATAGCCCGGAATTTAAAGCCCTGCGCGGGGCTGCGGCGGCGCTGGCCGGTAAATATGAAATCGCGTTCAAGGATTTGTTCCATCCCAGCCTTGCCGATTATACCGAGCTGGATTATTGGCGGGCTTATACACTCTCATCTCTCGAAGACTGGCAACAGGCCATGGACATTATGCCGGATGATTTTACGGTGCTGGTCGGATATCCCAAGGCGCTTCTTGAAAAGCTGGGCATCAAGCTTGCTGAAGTGGCGCTGCGCTCCGGCGACGTCCAGACGACCGAAGGGATTCTCGCAGTGCTGCAAAGAGACCGCAATACCCTGAAGCCATGGACGACCGCGGCGATGGATTATCTGAAAGGCGAAGCGCATCGCCAGAGCAAGGAATATGAGAGTGCCCGCAATCTTTGGGAACCTCTGATTATTGGCAAGGATGATCTATACCGTGCTAAGGCGGGACTGGCATTGACGATGCTGGAACTCGAAGTTGGCGATATTGATACGCCGCAGGCAATTGACCGTCTTGAAGGGTTGCGCTACGCCTGGCGCGGGGACGAACTGGAAGCGCGGATTAATATGATTCTCGGTAAATTTTATCTGGAGCAGGACCGCTATCTCAAAGGCTTCAATATCCTGCGTGAAGCCACAAGTATGAGTCCGGATTCGGATATCAGCAAAGAAATTACCACCTACATGCAGCAGGAATTTCGTGACTTGCTGTTAAACGATAATGACCTCTCTCCGCTTGATGCGGTACAGGTTTATGAAGAATTTCGCGAACTGACACCGACCGGGGATGAGGGCAACCGTCTTGTTCAGAAGCTGGCTGAACGGCTGGTCGAAGCTGATTTGCTGGCACGGGCTGCCGCGATTCTGGAACATCAGGTTGATTACCGTCTCAAAGATGAGGAAAAAGCGCGCGTATCTGTCCGTCTGGGGGCTGTGCTGCTGCTGGATAAAAATGCCCGCAAGGCAATGAAGTATCTCGCCATTGGCCGCGATCTTTACGGTAAAGTTCTGACCGGGGAGGCGCGGACGAAAAAGCTGAAAGAGATAGATTTGATGCGCGCGCGCGGCCTCTCACAGCTCAACCGCACCGAAGAAGCGATTGAGCTGCTCAACGGGTTTGATCCCGATCCGACGGTAAACCGCCTGCGCGCCGATATCGCCTGGCAGGCGGGACTGTGGGAAGATGCCGCCGAAGCACTGCAGGATTTGATCCTTGACCAAGCGCTTGATTTGAACCGGCCCCTGACCGCGACGCAGGCCGATCTTCTGCTGCACCGGGCTGTCGCGTTGAACCTGTCCGGCAACCGTGTGGCGCTGACCAATATGCGCCGCAAATACGAAGACGCGATGAAGAAGACAGCGCGGGCAAGGCTGTTTGATGTCGTCACCCGTCCGCGTAAAACCTCGATCCTCGCTGACCGCGAAACCATCGAAGGTATCGTGCAGGAAGTTGATATGTTCGAAGAGTTCCTGAAAAGCTATAAGCAGGATGCCGAAGCGGTTTCCAATTAGAACTACCCGCCGGGCGTCAGCGGTAAACCGGCACCGATATCAAAGCTCTGGACCAGCGATCCGGCGACCAGATACCAGCCATCGACAAGCACAAAGAAAATAATCTTGAACGGCAGCGAGATCATCACCGGCGGCAGCATCATCATCCCCATGGACATCAGGATCGACGCGGTCACCATGTCTATAATCAAAAACGGCAGGAACAGCATGAAACCGATCTCGAACGCGCGGCGCAGTTCTGAAATCATAAAGGATGGGATCAGGACATGAAGCGGGGTCTGCATCGGCTGCTCGACCTGAGTGTCACTCAGTTGCATAAAAAGCTTCAGGTCGTCTTCCCGTACATGTTGCAACATGAACTGCTTGAACGGGGTCACGGTGCGCTCGAACGCGGTGATCTCATCGATCTCCTCGTTAATCATCGGGATTATGCCGGTCTGATAGGCGCTTTGCAATGTCGGGGCCATAATGAAAAAAGTCAGGAACAGCGCCAGCGAGATCATCACGGTATTTGGCGGGGTCTGCTGGATACCGATGGCCGTCCGCAGGAAGGACAGAACGACGATAATCCGGGTAAACGAGGTCATCATGACCAGGATCGAGGGGGCCAGTGAAATGACCGTCAGGATCGCCAGCATCTGGATCAGACGCCCGGTCAATGTCCCGTTATCTTCCCCCGCGCCCAGATCAAGCGTGATCGCCTGGGCAAAGGCAGGGGATGTCAATAATAAGACAAATAAAGCCGTCATTCCGGCGCAAGCCGGAATCTTCTGACATAAAGCGTACAGATTCTGGCTTGCGCCGGAATGACATCTGTTATTTTGTGTTTGTATTCTGTTCATTTGCTTTCAAAGGGATTACTTCTGCATCTTGCTGTGATTCTATGCCGCTTTCAACGATCACATCCCCATTCGCCCCCAGAATGACCAGATGTTCGCGGTCATCGCGCTTAAGCAACACAGCTTTTCGCCGCGCGTCCAGCGGCAGCACCTCAACGATTCTCAGGCGTCTTTTATGCGGCGCGGTAAGGGGATGACCGTTGCCAAAGCGCCGCATGACAAGCGCCAGCCCTCCCATCAGCGCCAGTACAAAAATCAGCGCGGCAGCAAATTTTATAATCTCGGGCAAGGCGATAACATCCATGATTTACTCCTGTTTAACCCGGTCCTGGTATTCTTTAAGTTCCACCGCCAGTTCGTCCAGCTTGGTAATCATCTCAATCATTTTGCCTTCCAGTGCTTGAACGGCCGCATCCTCGCTATGGATGACTTGTTGGCAGATATCAGCGACTTCCTTGTCCATAAAGCTGATATCCAGCAATTCGTTATTGCGGATTTTGATGATCGCTTTTTCGATCGTATCGATCTGCTGCTGCAGCTTTTGTTCCAAATCGTCAGTCATCGTGCCGTTTATCCTGTGTTTCTTTATCCATAGCATCCTGCAGCACAGCATCAAAGGGATTAGGTTCCCCGTTGGCTTTATAGACATAGGATAAAATTTCGGCCACCGCCATAAAAGCGTCCGGCGGGACGGGGCTGTCCAGCTCGATCATCGCCAGCATTTCCGCCAAAGCGCCGTCTTCCCGGACCTTGATCCCGTTGTCAAAGGCAAGCTGCAAAATCTGCTCGGCAATTTTTCCCCTGCCGGCGGCGGAAATATACGGATTCGTACCGTCCCCGCCGCTGTTTTCAATGGCAACGGCGACCTGATTTTTGGGGATTTTCTTTAAATTCAAAGGGGTTAGCGCGTCTTTCGCGCTGTTTTCCCGCCCGTCGTCATACTGATCCACCATTGGCACGGTTCCTGCAAAGTTCTGATCGGTGGGTCACTATAACACAACAAACAAGGTGGAAAAGCCATGACAACGGAAACAATAGGCCTTTTCAAAGCGATTACCGCGAAAATGAGCTATCTGGACGAGCGCCAGCGCGTGATTTCACAGAATGTCGCAAACTCCGATACGCCGGGTTACCAGCCGCATGACTTAACCCCGGTCGATTTTGGAGCCGTCCTGAAAGAGACGACCGGCAGCAATATCGTCCGCCCGGATACGACGAACAAAATGCATATGGGCGGGCCGAACGATATCCGCGATCCGAAAAATCGCGAACAGAAGACAACCTATGAAGTGGCCCCGGTCGGCAACGCCGTGATCGTTGAGGAGCAGATGATGAACGCGGCCAAAACCACCATGGATTACAACCTGATGACAACCCTGTACCAGAAAAATGTCGGCATGATCCGCACCGCTCTGGGCAGAGGGCAGTAAGAAAGAAAGGGTAGGGAGTAAAGCAAATGAGTGAATTATTCAGCGCAATGAGCATATCCGCCCACGGGATGCGGGCCCAGTCAGAGCGCGTTCGGGTGATCTCCGAAAACATGGCCAACGCGAATACCGCGGCCCCGACCCCGGAGGAAGATCCGTATACGCGCCAGTACATTACCTTTAAGAACCAGATGGACCGGACGCTGGGAGCTAATGTGGTACAGGTCGATAAGATCGGCCAGGATCTTAAAAAGCCGTTTCCGACAAAATATATGCCGGACCATCCGGGGGCTGATGAAAACGGCTATGTGAAGCTGCCGAACGTCGAGCCGCTGATCGAAGCGATGGATATGCAGGAAGCCCAGCGTTCCTACGAAGCCAATCTCGGGATGATCGAGCAAAGCCGCAACATGATCCTGCAGACGATTGACCTTTTGAGACGCTAGGAAAATACTATATAATTGGAAGCTAAGGAGTTTTAACCATGGTCGATAAAATAGATCCCTCAATTGCCGCAGGCCTTTATAAGAATACGCAAGGCATTGGTCAGGGGCTGAAAGTCGAAGGGAATGACGGCCCGAATTTTGGCGACCTGATTAAAAAAGCGGCGACCGATTCTATTGATACCATGCGCGCTGGGGAAAAAGCCTCTGCCGACGCTGTGGTCGGGACAGCCGACCTGACCGACGTGGTCGAGGCGGTGACCGCAGCCGAGTTGACCCTGCAAACCGTTGTGGCCGTGCGTGACCGTATGCTGAACGCTTACCAGGAAATCATGCGCCTGCCGATTTAATTTCCCTAATATCTTTTGCTTTTCCCGCCTTTTTTGTGCTATGCATAAAATGCAATTGACATATGTGTTTTATGGGCGCAGCATTTGTTTTCCAATAATAAAAATTAAAAAATCAGGAAAACAGGGAAGGCCAAGGACGTGAAAACGTTAAGACAACTATTTTCAAAAGAAACATTTAAAACACCGGGCGGGAAACTTTCTGCCGCGGTTTTCGGGGCTTTTGCCCTGGCGGCAGCTTATGCGGCCGGACAGGATCATGATGTGCCCCTGACAATTATGCCGTCCCATACGCCGCACTCCCAGTATATGCAGGAGATGAACAGCCTGTTCCGTGATGCCAACCCGGACCATAAAATCGTTATTATCGACCGCGACTGGATGGTGTTAAATGCTGCTGTTAACCGGATTGACCCAAAAGATGAAAAACAAATGGGCCGTCTTTTGGGACGGTATATAGAAGATAATCTTGGTTTCCGGTTAACGTCTGAAAGCCTGGAAAATATGCTGGAAGAGCCGGGAGAAGAATCTCCTCTGGCAATGGTTTTGGGGCATGAGCATTCCCTGCGGAATCACAAGGACGAGCCAAACCCGGTTTGTGTCGTTTATCCGGTGCCGCACACAACGGATGCCGATGGCGCGCTGCGTTCTATGCTGCAATATGCCCCTTCGACCTATGGCAGGCTCTTCGATCCGGCTATCAGCAGTCATGAAAGCCGTGAAAACATATTAGAGACAGTCGATTTTCACGAAGTCGCCGGGCATTGTCTGGACAATAAATACGTTCCTGAAAAAGATGCGATCGTTGACGCCGCCCGGTCCGGAAAATCCCCGCAGATAGACGATTACATTATAGCGACCCATAAATCGGAAACGTTTGCCGATGTGATGGGGCTGTTGATGCAGGTGAAGGAAAAAGGAACGGCGGACATGGCGCAGCCTGCGGCAGACCGCCGCATGGTTATTGCGGCCTTCACGAGTACGGCGACGACCCGCAAAGCAGCCTCAGCCCTGGTGACGCCGACGCAGGGGAACTCTTTTGGTCTTTTTATTCCCGGTAAACATGACGATGTTGACGAAGACTTCCTGATTGCAAAGCCGGTGATGGGGGTCATTTATATGACGGTTCCCGCATTGGATGAAGCAGTGCGTTATATTGATACGCATGGCGTCGCCGCAATACAGACGATGAGCCATGATGAACTGCGCGCGGCGGCGGAGAAAATTGTTGATGACAATGCCCTCACCCTTGAGGAAATGCTGGTGATCTTTAACGCGATGAAAGACCCCGGTTATTTCGATATGGTCAAACAAAAGCGCCATGACGATCCTGATTTTGTGGAGCCTTACGATACCCTTAAATTCTTCTACCAGCGTGCGGAACTGGCTGTGAACCGCGTTCTGGGCAAAACCACGAAAAATGCCAGCCTGGAGTGCCGGGCCGATGAAATCGTAGCGGCAGCACCGGAACAGGATTCTGTTCCCGATATGAAAAACTCAGGATGCGGTTATGCCTATTCTTATGCTGATATTCGGCCGGCGGTCCCCGATGACAAAGACATGGCGCAGTGGGAAGCGATGAAGCGGCAGCAAATCATTATGAATGCTGAAGCGCTGCACCGGGAAATAGTCCAGAATGGCGGTGATGCCGAAGCGATTGCGCAAAGTTTCCACAATGCCCAGTCTTATTATAACCAGATGATGCAAATGGATGATCCTCAGGCACGGATGGCGGCTTCAATGAACCTGCAAATCTTGCCCGACGCGCTAAATCTGGCAGTCCTGTATGTCAAAGACAATGTGCCGGTCAAACCGCCATTGCCTCCTTTTATGATGCCGATGATGCCGGGGCCGGGCGTTTAAGGACATCTATACAGATCGTATCGAACACGCTACACTTTACTTATGAATCAGACGGAAGTCATAGAAACAGTCAGGGAAGCGATCTTGATCGCGCTGCAGCTCGGTACGCCGGTTATGCTGATCGGGCTTGTCGTCGGGGTGACGATTGCACTGTTCCAGGCCCTGACCCAGATCCAGGAAATTACCCTGGTGTTCGTACCGAAAATCATCGCGATTTTCCTGGCGATTTTCGTTCTGTTCCCCGGTATGGCCAGCATCCTGACGACTTTCATGGAAAGCCTTGCCGACCGGATGATTTCCCTGCAATAAGGCTTTTGCTCTGAAGACGATCCCGCTAGGATACGTTTATGAGTCTGCTCGAAGAATTTCTGGTGCAGGGCGTCTTCGCCTTCATCCTGACCTTTGTCAGGATCGGGGCCGCGATGACAATTATGCCGGGTGTGGGGGACACGTTCACGCCCCAGCAAATCCGCCTGTATATTGCGCTGGGTCTGTCTCTTGTCTTGTCGCCTTTGGTGGCACCGCATCTGCCGGACCCTGTGCCGACAACGGCGGTCTTATTTACCCTGATTATCATGGAATTTGTGATCGGTATTTTCATCGGCACGATCGCCCGGATTTTTATGGTTGCGCTCGATACGGCCGGTATGGCGATTTCGATGATGTCCGGCCTTGGCAACGCGCAGGTTTTTAACCCGGCCTTTGCGGCGCAAGGCTCGCTGATCGGGGCGATGATGTCGGTCACCGGTGTGGTCTTGCTGTTTGCAACCAATATGCATCATCTGCTGTTCTATGGGCTGATCGGCAGTTATGAGCTGTTTCCGGTTGGTGCCGTTCCCGATACCGGATCAATGGCGGAACTGATGTCCCGCGCCGTGGCCAGCAGCTTTTTGATTGGTGTACAGATCTCTGCGCCCTTTATTGTCGTTTCGCTGCTGGTCTATATTGGCATGGGCGTGTTGACCCGCCTGATGCCGCAGATCCAGGTGTTTTTGCTGGCGCTGCCGCTACAGATTATATTGTCCCTTATCACGCTGGGGCTGGTGATTTCCACAGCCATGCTTTATTGGATCAGCAAGTTCGAAGACGGAATGGTCTTCTTTCTCAGTGGTGGTTGAATTTATGGTAAAATAAAGAATGTCCGACGAACAGGCAGACGACTCCCAGAAAACAGAAGACCCCACCCCAAAACGGCTTGAAGAGTCGCGTAAAAAGGGGCAGGTGGCGCTGTCGCGGGAGATTAACAACTGGGTGATGCTGCTGGCGGCGACGCTCCTGATCGGCATGTCTGCGCCGTCAGTCTTCAGCCGTTTAAAGCAGCATATGCAGGCATATCTGGAAAAAGCGCACCAGCTTCCGGGCATGCCTGGCGGGCTTGGCAATTTGTTGCACGACTCGTTTCTATCGGTGCTGGGAATCCTGATGCTGCCGCTGCTGATTTTGATTTTCGCCGCGATCGCAGGGCCGTTTTTACAGGTGGGACCGCTCTTTGCCCCGGAAGTGATTAAACCTGATTTCAGCAAAGTATCCCCGATCAAGGGATTTAAACGTTTGTTCTCGCTGCGGGCACTGATGGAATTTGCCAAAGGCATATTAAAGATTGCAGTCATCGGCGTGGTCGGTGTGATCCTGCTCTATCCTTTTTACGGCTCGATCGATCATATGGTCGGGCAGCCCGTACCGCTTATGCTCGATGAATTGCTGGCTCTGGTTATACGGTTGATGACCGGGGTATTGGTTGCCCTGATTATCATCGCCGTGATCGACATTGTCTTCCAGCGTACCGAGCACATGAAGAAAATGCGCATGACCAAGCAGGAGCTTAAAGACGAATACAAGCAGACCGAAGGGGACCCGCATGTCCGGGCCAAGCTGCGCCAGCTTCGTGCGGAGCGCGCCCGCCAGCGCATGATGCAGTCCGTACCGCAGGCCGATGTGGTGATTACCAACCCGACGCACTATTCGATCGCTCTTAAATACGACCCGGACAATATGGATGCCCCGGTCTGCGTGGCTAAAGGGATCGATGAGATTGCCCTGCGTATTAGGGAAGTCGCCAAGGAACACAATATTACCCTGTATGAAAACAAGCCCTTGGCGCGCGTTCTTTATGATACGGTCGAAATTGATGAGATGGTCCCGCCGGAGCATTACAAGGCCGTCGCCGAAGTCATTTCCTACGTCTTTAAACTGAAGGGTAAGTTAAAGTAGCTGTTCGCTTTTTGCCGCTCAAAAGGTATAATCGCCCCCATGACAGTTGACCATTCGGAATTCATCGCCAAGCACCACAGAACCAACGAGCAGGACAATCAGCAAAGAATCAGCCGTATGGGCATGTTCGTGTCGATCCTGCTGGTGGTTTTGTATCTGGTTGTCTGTACGGTTGCGGCGATTGTGCTGGAGATCCAACGCGAAGCCGTGATCGCTGCAGGGCTTGCGTTTGTTGCGGCCTCGGCAATTTCCTACTACGTCCAGAAATCATTCCATATCCGCAGCGCGCAGGAAAAAGAGCGGGAGCTGATTAAGCAGGTTCTTGAAGGCAGCCGCGGCGCGCGGATCATTACCGATGGGGCCGACAGCACCCTATATGCCAACGAAAGATATAAAACGCTTTGCTATGATAATGACAAGGCAACGCTGCAAAGCCTGATCGACCTGTTTAAGGATGATGAGGAAACGGCGGCCCATTTTCGCCTGCTGGCAGATCAGGCGCACCGGGGGTTGACCGATTCTATTGAACTGCATTGCGTTACCGAAGACCGCGATGTCTGGTACCAGATCACCGCGCAGCCGGTATCGGGCTGGGCCGGTTATATTCACTGGCGTGTTGACGACATTACCCAGAAACTTGAAATGGACCGCGCCGTCCAGGATGAGCGCGAGAAGCTGATCGACTTTACCGATAACGCGCCGGTGGGATTCTTCTCCGTGGACCAGAACGGCCATTTTGTTTTCGTCAATGCAACACTCGCCCGCTGGCTGGGAGAAGATATTCATACCATCCTGAGTGCGGGGACATTGCATACTTATTTTGAAACCGTGCCCGAAGAGGCGCGGCCGTTTGATATCACGCCGAACGGCGGCGCGAAGCAGATGGCCGAGATCGTCATGAAAGGCCCGGCAGGACGGACCTTCACCGCATCGATCAGCCAGGCCGTCGTCAATGAAGGCGGCGGGATTGTAAGGACGCGGGGCGTGGTTCACGACCTGACGGCGGAACGCGCCATGCGGCAGGCGCTGCAGGCATCCGAAGATAAATTCCAGCGCTTTTACGAAGAAGCGCCGCTGGGGATTGCGCTGCTGAACTCAGAAGGCGCGCTTGATGACTGTAACCCGGCGCTTGCCGAAATGCTCGGTTATGATGTCACCGAAATGGAAGGGCGGCAGTTCGAGGCTACCATCAAGGATGATGACCGGGACCGTGTGCTGGCGGCCCTGAAAACGATGGAAACCGAAGATGCGACCGTAAAGCCGATGGAAATCCTGCTGCTGGGCAAGGACCGCGATGTTGCCGTACAGATGTATGCCCGCCGCCTTGCCGGCAGCGATAACCTTGTACTGCATTTCATCGACCTGACCCAGCAAAAAGAGCTGGAAGCCCAGTTCGTCCAGTCCCAAAAAATGCAGGCTATCGGCCAGCTCGCAGGCGGTGTCGCGCACGACTTTAACAACCTGTTGACCGCGATTATCGGTTTCTGCGATTTGCTGCTGCTGCGCCATAAGCCTGGCGATCCGTCCTTTTCGGATATTATGCAGATCAAGCAGAACTCGAACCGCGCCGCCAATCTTGTCCGCCAGCTGCTTGCTTTCTCGCGCCAGCAAACGTTGCGGCCGCGTGTGCAGGACCCTGCTGATATTTTAACGGAACTCTCACACCTGATGCGGCGCCTGATCGGGGCGAATATCGAGCTTGATGTCGTGCACGGCCAGGATACCGGCATGGTCAAAGTCGATGTCGGCCAGATGGAACAGGTGCTTATCAACCTCGCCGTGAACGCCCGTGATGCGATGGCGGCTGAAGGGGGCAAGCTGACTATTACCACCGGCAGTTTCGACAATAAAAAGCCTGTTGAAAAAGGCAGCGACACCATGCCCGCAGGCCGGTGGGTGACGCTGGCTGTTAGTGATACGGGCTGCGGGATTCCCAAGGAAAATCTGGGCCGTATTTTCGAACCGTTCTTTACCACCAAGGAAGTTGGCTCCGGTACTGGCCTTGGGCTTGCGACCGTGTACGGGATCATTCGCCAGACGGGTGGCTATCTTGATGTCGATAGTAAGGTCGGCAAGGGTACGACCTTCACGATCTATCTGCCGCGCCTGTCAGACGAAGAAGCCGCCCAGCCGGATGAGCAGCAGGTTGAAGAAGACGAAACCCGCGATTTGACCGGGACCGCCTGTATCCTGCTGGTCGAAGACGAAGATGCCGTGAGGACGTTTAGCTCCCGCGCGCTGTCCAATAAAGGCTACGAAGTGCTCGACGCCGACAGCGGCGAGGCCGCGCTCAACATCGTCGAACAAAATGGCGGCGCGAATCTGGACCTGCTGATTACCGATGTGATTATGCCCAACATGGACGGCCCGACATTGGCAGGCAAAGTCCGTGAAATTAACCCGGAGCTGAAAATTATCTATATCTCCGGTTACACCGAAGAAAAACTCAAAGACCATATGGGCGAAAATATCTGGTTCCTGCCCAAACCCTTCACCCTCAAACAACTCGCCGCGAAGGTGAAGGAAGCGCTGGAAGACTAAAGTTTTCCGCTTTTGAGGGGGGCTGTTTTCCGTTATACTGAATCCATAAAAATAAAATATAAACAGGGATATAAATGGATTGTGATTGTAAGTCTGTGTTTAACAGGCTCTCGCGCGCCGACCGGATAAAGCTCCGCAGCGCCGCAATATCCAAAGCAGTGACGGGATTTGTCAAAGACGATACGGCGCAAAAGCCGTGGCGCTATCCGTTTTATGCGGCGTATCTTCTTGCTGTGTCCACGCCGCTGCCTGTACCGTTGGCGTCCACCGCTTTGCTGGCGGCCACTGTGGTCTGGGCGAAATACAGCAAAGGGGAGACGGCAGCACGCCTGAACAGCCGGATCAGCGAAGCTTTTAACAATCATGCCGCCCTTGTGTGCCGGCACAAATCTTTCATCGCGCCTGACAAAGAGCAGCCGGACAAACAGACGGTGAAAACCGGGGCGCTGGCCTGGGACACGACAAAGAAATCCCTGCGCGATATCGGCGGCGCGACCGCCCATGCCTGGAAAGCCTTGAAAAAAGCCATCTCGCCATAAGTTCTCATTTTGTTCTTTACAAGAAGAACAAATCATGTACGCTTGTATGCAGAACTTGTGAATGATTCGGCGGAGCCAATTGCATCCCCGGACAAACTATGCGAAGGAAGGAATATCTAATGTCAGTCACGAAACTAAGGGCGGGGGATCCCATGGAAAAAATATCTGCAGGCGATAAACAAAAAGCGCTCGACGCGGCGCTGTCTCAAATTGAGCGGGCTTTTGGTAAAGGCTCTATCATGAAGCTGACCGGGGAAAACAACCCGATGAATGTCGAAAGCATTTCAACCGGGTCGCTGGGGCTGGATATTGCCCTTGGGATCGGCGGCGTACCGCGCGGCCGGATTGTTGAAATTTACGGCCCGGAAAGTTCGGGGAAAACGACATTGGCCCTGCACATTATTGCCGAAGCGCAAAAAGCCGGCGGCACATGCGCGATTGTCGATGCAGAGCACGCCCTTGATCCGGGCTACGCCAAGAAACTTGGCTGTAATGTCGATGATCTGCTGATATCCCAGCCGGATGCCGGGGAGCAGGCCCTTGAAATTGCGGATACGCTGGTTCGTTCCGGCGCGCTCGATGTGCTGGTTGTTGACTCAGTTGCCGCGCTTGTGCCGCGGGCAGAGCTTGAAGGCGATATGGGCGATTCCCATGTCGGTCTGCAGGCCCGCCTGATGAGCCAGGCTTTGCGCAAGCTGACCGGGTCGATTTCACGCTCCCGCACGGTGGTGATCTTCATTAACCAGATCCGGATGAAAATCGGGGTGATGTTCGGTTCGCCAGAAACCACGACTGGGGGCAATGCGCTTAAATTCTATTCATCCGTCCGCCTTGATATCCGCCGCATCGGCGCGATTAAGGATAAGGACGAAGTCGTCGGCAACCAGACGCGGGTCAAAGTTGTGAAAAACAAAATGGCCCCGCCGTTCCGCCAGGTTGAATTCGATATCATGTACGGCGAAGGCGTCTCCAAGACAGGCGAGTTGCTTGATCTCGGTGTACAGGGCGGCTTCGTTGAAAAGTCAGGCGCTTGGTTCTCCTATGACGGGCAGCGCATTGGCCAGGGCCGGGAAAATTCAAAGCAGTTTATGCGGGATAATCCGGAAGTTGCGAAAAAGCTGGAAAATCAGATCCGCCAGAATGCCGGGATCATGGCCGATTCCATGCTGGCCGGACCGGGTGATGCCGAGGCCGCTGCGGAAGCTGCCGCCGAAGATACGGCAAACGATGAAGATACCGGAAAAACAAAAGAGACGGCGAAGAAAGCCAGCTAAACATAATAAAGGTTACAGCCATAAAAGGCCGCTTCGTGCGGCCTTTTTTTATCCGTTATCTTTTTTCAGTAGCCGTTGTTTCTCCCGGCCCCAGTCGCGGTTTTTAATCGTTTCCCTCTTGTCATGCTGCTTCTTCCCTTTGGCCAGTGCGATCTCGATCTTGGCCATGCCGCGGGCATTGAAATAAAGTTTCGTCGGCACAATGGTATAGCCTTCGCGTGTTACCGCTCCGAGCAGCTTATTAATCTCCCGCTTATGCAGCAGCAGCCTGCGTGTCCGGTTCGGCGTATGCTGCAAATGACTGCCGGCCTGCTGGTATTCAGGAATATTGGCATTAAACAGCAGGATTTCCTCACCTTTCGGTCCGACATAAGCTTCATTGATGCTGCACTGGCCGTGACGCAGGGACTTGACTTCGGTGCCCACCAGCTCAATCCCGGCCTCGAACTTTTCTTCCAGATGGTAATCGAACTTCGCGCGGCGGTTTTCGGCAACCGTCGCGTTGGTGGAAATAAGCCCGGACTTGCTGTTCTTTTTCTTAGCCATGAGCCTGCATTACAGAGGCTGCGCTATCAAGCGGCACCCCCACCTTTTCCAAAGCGCAATCGACAGCTTCCCTGGCTTTTTCCGAAGCGCAAAGGAGCGGCAGGCGCAATTCGTTGCTGATAAGTCCCAGACGGCTGAGCGCATATTTGGCGGGCTGCGGCGACGATTCAACAAACAGTGCTTCATGCAACGGCATCAGGCGCTCATGAATAGCCTTAGCCTGTTCTTTGTTCCCATCGATCCAGGCATTGTGAAGATCGGCGCACAGGCGCGGGGCGATGTTTGAGGTGACCGAAATACAGCCATCCCCGCCTTGCTCAAGGTAATCATAAATCATTGCGTCTTCGCCGGAGAGCTGGCAGAAATCAGGACCGCATAATTCCGCATGTTTTTTAACGCGGGACAAGTCCCCGGTCGCATCTTTAACCCCGGCAATGTTCGGCAGCTTTGCAAGCCTGGCCATAGTCTCCGGGCTGATATCAATGACACTGCGGCCGGGAATGTTATAGATAATGATCGGGATGTTCACCGCGCCGGCAATCGTGTGATAATGCGCGTACAGCCCGTCCTGCGTCGGTTTGTTGTAGTAGGGCGCCACGATCAGGGCCGCGTCCGCCCCGCTCCGGCGGGCGGCATCGGTCAGCTCGATCGCTTCGGCGGTATTGTTCGACCCGGTCCCGGCAATAACCGGCACGCGTTTATTAACGACATCTATACAGCGCTCGACAATCCGTTTATGTTCAGCATGGGAAAGGGTCGGCGACTCGCCCGTCGTCCCGCAAGGAACAACAGCATGCGTACCGTTTTCGATCTGATACTCGATAAGATTGTCAAATGCCTGCCAGTCAACCTGGCCGTTTTTAAACGGCGTCACGAGCGCCGTAATGGACCCTTTAAACATAATGTTATCCTTATAAAGCCTAATGCGGCCCGTAATGTAGCTGTTACTGCGTCATCATGCAAGAAACAGCCGCTTTGGGGCCTTTTCATGGCGATGACGGTTTTTGCCGTAATATCGGTTTTCCCGGCGCAAATGGCCCCGGCCATGGATCATACGCAGGATACGGTCATGTCAGCCAATGACCGGGCCCAGACGCTGCAGGCGCTGAAATCGATCAAGCGCGGGCAATGGACCCAGGCGGAAAAGCAGATTGCCGCGACCCGCGATCCGCTGGCGATGAAGATCTATTACTGGCTGGCCTACACCAAGGATCATGGCGATATTTCCTTTGCCCGGATCACACGCTTTATGGACCAGGTTCCCGACTGGCCGGGGCAGAAAAATATGCGTCTGGCAGCCGAAAAAGCGCTGGCAAAAGGCGCGGTGAACCGGGATGTCGTGGACTGGTTCGGGAAATATGAACCTCTCACAACCGACGGGGTGGAAACCTATCTGGACGCGCTGCAGGCCGAAGGGCTGGACACAAAAGCGCAGGCTGTTGCCCGGCTATGGTGGCAGGACGCGCTGACCTCGCCGGGCCAGCAGGACCGGTTTTTAAGAAAGTACGGCAAATATCTCAACGAAGACGCGCACCGCCGCCGCCTGGACAAGCTGCTGTTCCGCGAACATTTTACGAATGCGCGGGCGGTGGCCCAGATTTTGGGGCGGGGCTATCCGGCCCTGACCGAAGCGCGGATTGCGCTTGCCGCAGATCATAACGGTGTTGACGGCCGGATTGCGAGTGTCCCGGCACATCTGGCGCGGGATCCCGGTCTGCTCTATGAACGCCTGCGCTGGCGTCGCCGTCATGACATGAATTTCCAGGCCATGGAAATGCTGCATAACCCGCCGCCAGCCGGCAAAATCACCAACTTGCCGGATTGGTGGAAGGAGCGCCACATCATCGCCCGCCGCCTGATGGAAGAAAAGAAATATGAAAGCGCCTACCTGCTTGTTTCCGCTCACCAGCAGGAAGAGGGTCTGGGCTTTGCACAGGCGGAATTCCTGGCGGGCTTTCTGGCTTTACGCTTTCTCGATAAACCGTGGCGGGCTTTCGAGCATTTCGAAGCCTTGTACCACCGGACCGAAACGCCGGTCAGCCGCTCGCGCGGGGCTTACTGGGCCGGGCGGGCGAGTGAAGCTCTCGGGCATCACGGCATAGCCCAGCAGTGGTATCACGTTGCCGCGCGCTACCAGACAGCCTATTACGGCCAATTGGCACTTTACGAACTGGACGAGGATTATAAGCCGCCGCAGCAATTACCGCCCAAACGCGAACTGGCCGCCCAGAACGCGTTTAACCGCAGTGAGATGGTGCAGGTGACAAGGCTGCTGCACAAAGCGGGCTTCCGTACTGAAACCAGCCAGTTTTTAAACGCGCTGGCCGATAAGACCATCGTGCCCGAAGATTACGTTCTGGTTGCAGACCTGGCTGTAGAGCTGGATCATTATCACAATGCCGTCCGCATCGCGAAAAAAGGCCTGCAGAAAAATATTATGATGATGGATTTTGCCTATCCTTCCATGCTGGCGCGGATGAAAGGCATCCCGGTTGAATGGGCGATGGTGCATGCGGTGATCCGGCAGGAAAGTTCGTTTGATTACGATGCGCAAAGCCCCGCCGGCGCGCGCGGGTTGATGCAATTGATGCCCGCAACGGCTGCTGAAGTGGCCCGTAAAAACGGCTGGTCGCACCGTACGGAATGGCTGACCTCGCGGCCGGATCACAATATTCGTCTGGGGAGTACGTACCTGAAGCAAATGGTGGAACGCTATGACGGGTCATATGCGCTGGCGCTTGCCGCGTATAATGGCGGTCCCGGACGCGTTGATCGCTGGCTGCGGGAAATCGGCGATCCGCGTAAAGGGGAGATCGATATGCTCGATTGGGTCGAGCTGATCCCGGTTTACGAAACCCGCAACTATGTGCAAAGGGTAATGGAAGGGGCTTATGTCTATCGCATCAAAATGAAAGACGTACAACAGAGTGTACAGGGCGCTATTCACGTTGCATATCGCGAAGCAAAATAGAATTTTTTTTGCAGAATACGAATATTGTTTTTATTATAAATCATTGAAATAGAAAGGTTTTGTAAGAAAAAAGTACAGGGGCAGGCTGGCAGGCTTTTTGCAAATCGCTCTATCCGAAAGCATATAAGCGAAAGGGTGAGTGAAACGGCAAAATGAAACTTGTACTGGCGGACGATCACACATTATTCAGGGAAGCTCTGATTCAGTTTATCGAACGGGCTGAACCGGAAGCAAAGGTTTCCGTGGCAAAAGACCTGCATGGCGTCATGGAAATCATGGCCGAAGATCCCGTACAGGATCTTGTTCTGCTTGATTTGCGAATGCCGGGCATGGACGGGCTTTTGGGATTAAAGCAATTACGCGATACATACCCGCACATCCGCGTGGCATTGCTGTCGGGGCTGGCAGAAAAATACCAGGTTGAGCAGGCTTTTGAAATGGGCGCATCGGGATTCTTTCCAAAAACGATGTCGGGCCGGGCGATGCTTGCCGGGGTACATGATATTCTCAACGGGGATATCTTTATGCCGCTCGATCATAACACCCGTGATATCATGCCGTCCTATTATGACGGTCACGCTGCCGGAAACGGTAGGCGGGAGAACGGGCAGGCACCGTATGCCACCGGTGATTTTCGTCTGACTCCACGGGAAACGGAGGTCCTGTCTTACCTGATGAAAGGGGCGTCGAACCAGGAAATCGCCGATGCGCTTGAGCTGCAGGTGGTAACGGTCAAATTGCATGTTCGCGGAATTTGCCGCAAGCTCGGGGCTAAGAACAGAACCCAGGCCGCTCTGAAAGCGCAGCAAATGGGGCTGGTGTCTTAAGTGAGCATGATGCCGCCGCAGCACTTTATCAAAGATATCGAGCTTGTTCTTACAGCCTTTGTCATTATCATATTTATTGCTTCGGCCTATCATAGCGGTGTCTACGCTTTTTCACACATGAATGAAGGAACCTCCTACACCTTCATTCTCTTTTCAGTTGTCAGCATGGTCGTTTCAGGGTTGGGGCTGATTATCCTGTTGCTGTGCAAACTCCGTAAAATTGAAGTGTCGGAGCAGGAAAATAAACGCATCATGGATTTGCTCGTGCCGCGGATGGCGGCCCTGGATGCGTCTATGGACGGGGTCGGGCTGGTCGATGCGCATGGTAACCTGACCTATATCAACAAGGCGCTGATGGACTTGCACGGGCTGGATGAACAGGATCTGCCTTCCTATATCGGGCGTTCATGGAAAACG
The DNA here is from genome assembly GCA_020638155.1 of Rhodospirillales bacterium. GTDB lineage: Bacteria > Pseudomonadota > Alphaproteobacteria > Micavibrionales > Micavibrionaceae > UM-FILTER-47-13. Next base: position 47,644 of record JACKJB010000003.1, on the reverse strand, counting down.
CTCTATAGTGCCAAAGGCCGGGAGGATATCGAACAAAAAGTTCTGCCGCATCTGGATCGTTACGGGTATTGGAAAGGCGATGCGCCCGTTCTGAAAAAAAACGGCGCGATTGTTACGGCGGAAATGTCCCTGACCCTGCTGGAAGACGGCGGGCTGATCGGTACGGCAAGGGATATCTCGGGACGCCTGCAGGATCAGAAGGACCGGGAAGCGCTGCAAAACCAGTTTTTTCAGGCCCAGAAAATGGAAGCGGTCGGACGTCTGGCCGGGGGGATCGCTCATGATTTTAACAATATCCTGGCTTCGATGCTGGGCTATACGGAGTTTTTGCTGGAAGACCTGCCTGAAGACAGTGAAGAGCATCATTTTGCAACCCAGATTATGAGCGGCGGCATACAGGCACAGGAGCTGGTCGAACAGATCCTGACATTTTCCCGCCGCGATGAAACGATCAAAAATGACATTGATTTTACAGGCGTTGTGCGGAAGACGACCGATATGCTCAAAGCAACAATGCCGACGACAATCATGCTTGATGTGGACTTGCCGGACGAGGACGTGACGATCAGCGGCAACGGGACGCAAATCGGACAAGTCCTGATGAATTTATGTGTGAACGCGATCGATGCCATGGGGGGCGAACGGGGGCGGCTGGCGGTCCGTATGGATCTTATCAAACAGGGCGATGCGCCTTACCGGGCGATGGAAGTGGCGCAGTGGCCTGATCTGAATAGTTCGCCGCCGGTACGCATCTTACGGATCGATGACGATAACACCCAGTTGCAGTGCGGCACGATTTTGAAATCCGGGAGCTATGTCCGGGTGTGTGTTTCCGACACGGGCTGCGGCATGGCGGCGGATATCATGGAACATATCCTAGAGCCTTTTTATACGACCAAACCGGTGGATCAGGGAACCGGACTGGGGCTGTCTTCGGCGCACGGCATCATTGCCGCCCATCATGGGGCTATGGTGGTCAATAGCTGCCGGAATGTCGGGACATGTTTCGAGCTGTTTTTCCCCATAGCCGAACGGCAGGCCGCTCTTGAAGAAATTAACGGTGAGGCGGCGGCTGCCGTACAGGAAGATACAGGCCGTATCCTTGTCGTGGAAGACGAGGCGCGTGTCCGCCAGATGCTCAAAGAGTTATTGGTACGTCGGGGGTATGAGGTCGATTTATGCGCCGATGGGGATGAAGCCATAGATTATCTGCGGGAGCATCCCGAAAGTGTTGACCTTATTATATCGGACTATACCATGCCCCACATGACCGGGGCGGAAATGGCGGCGGAGATCATCGATGATTTCCCGGATTTACCGGTTATTATCCTGTCGGGTTACAGCAAGGATAAACTGGATTCCCTTGAGGACATCCATCCCAACATCAAGTCTGTCCTGCGCAAGCCGGTCAGAAGCGATATCCTGATCGATCAGATCAGGACCCAGCTTTCCGAACACTAGAGTCATTTCAGTTAAGAATCGGACAAAATCTAACAGTGTCATTTCGAGGCAAAGCCGAGAAATCTCCAAATTGTCGGGAGATCCCTCACATGCGTTCGGGATGACGTCCAAGGGTAAGCTGTCCGATTCTTAACTGAAATGACTCTAATTCGATTTCTTACGGCTGCGCCCTTCAAACCACCACGCGGCGATCAGTAATGAAAACAGCGACAGCGCATAAAACCATGACGGCAGGAACGGGGTTTCCTTGACCCCGGTAACGGTATAGCTGCGGTTTTGCCGCAGGCCCAGCCAGCCTGATCCGTTATAGCTGCGCCCCGGCGGTAATAACTTGATATGGGGCGTACCGTCATCGGCCAGCCAGTGAATGCCGCCGCCGGACGCGCTGCTGATCGGGGCCAGCTTCTCCCCGGTTGTCTGGACGCTGCGCAGTTCCGGCGGGTTCAGCTCGCCGATAATCGCAAAGCGTTTTTGGTTCCCGTCATCGACCGTGTAAATGCCAAGCTGCTCTGCTTTCAAGCGGCCTTCAAGGGCGCCTTGCGGCCCTTCTTCCAGCGTGATGTTCTGCTCCGTCCCGTCGGGCGCAGTGACGTTAACCTTGATCGGCGTGTTGGTCAGCGAGCGCCGGGTCATGATAATATTCATCCCGTTCGTGCGGACATCAAGCGCGTTTTCCTCAAGCTCCGGTTCTTTCATCAGCCAGTGCGCAAGCCGGCGCAGCAGTTCCGCCTGCGGCCCGCCGCCTTTATAACCGTTCGCCCAGAGCCAGATCTGGTCGCTCGCCATCTGGGCGATGCGGCCTTCACCGACCCGGTCGAGGATCAGCAGCGGCTGGTTCTTCGCCCCGGTCATCAGGATATTGCCGCTCATCGGCTGGACGGCGACCTGCCGCAGCCAAGGGCCCCAGCCTTCGGACTGGTCGATATCGCTGCGCCACTGTAAATCCTGGGTGACCGGATGCCGGTGGCCGGTATCTGTGACGGCGGGCGTATAGCTTTCCTGGTAAACCTGCCCGGTCGGATAGGCGGGCAGGACATCCTTCAGCGCGGTCGAGTACACCGAGTCATCCGTCGCAAAGGCAGGGCCGCTGGCTTCGAGCAATGCGCCGCCTTTTTTGACGTAATTGGCAATATTGGCGAAATAATAATTCGGCAGGATCCGGTTCAGCCGGTAGCGGTCGAAAATAATCAAATCGAAATCATACAGCTTGACCTCGAACAGTTCGCGGAACGGGAAGGCGATCAGGGACAGCTCGTTCTGCGGTGTGGCATCAAGCTTGTTCGGTTCGCGCAAAATCGTGAAATGGACCAGATCAACGCCCGGATCGGCGGTCAGGATATTCCGCCATGTCCGCCCGCCTGCGTGAGGCTGCCCGGACACCAGAAGCACCCGCAGCCTGTCCCGGACGCCGTTGATAATCAGCGGCAGGCGGTTATTGGCCAGCGTGATTTCATCGTCCAGCGGGCTGGCCTGGATATCGACGATATTCTGCCCGGCATGTTTGATCGTCACTTCGACGCGCTGTTCGACGCCGACAGGGACGAGATCGATTTTCGGCGTTTCATCATTAATCCGCGTAATCACGGTGGCGTAGCTTTCCCCGCTTTGCCCGACATCTTCAATCTTGTACCGCACCGTAACCGTTTCCCCGACAATGCCGTAGGCGGGCGCTTCCTTGACGACGATCTGGCGGTCGCGCTCATCCTTGTCCCCGCTCAGCAAAACCTGTACCGGTCCGTAATCATTGTAATGATCTTCATTGACCGGGATGTCGTGAATCTGGCCGTCCGTGACGAAGATCGCCCCGGCGCGCCGCTCCAGCGGGACATCGCCGATGACCCGGTCGAGCGCATCGAACAGGCGCGTTTCATTGGTCAGGATATCCGCTGCGGCAGGGGCTTCGATCACCCGCACGTCAAGCCCGGCAAATAATTTCAGTTTTTGTTCCAGGTCTGTCTGCGCCGCATCGGTCCGGGCCGTGCGCTGCCCGTTCTGCTGGCTCGGCGAACGGTCGATGACAACGGCGACCACATCCGAAGCCGCCTTGCGCTCTTCTTCGACCAGAGAGGGATTCAGCAGGATCAGCACAAAAGCGGCGGCGCATATACTGCGCCAGAACAGGCCGCGCCGGTAAAACAGCGCCGAGAACAGGAACAGCGCCAGCGCGGCAATGCCGATCCCGTAAAGCAGCGCATCAGGCAACAAAGGCGCAAAATGAACCGTTAGTGCTGCGTTCATTGGCCCAGCCTTTCCAGTATATGCGGCAGGTGAACCTGGTCGGCTTTGTAATTCCCGGTCAGCGCATACATCATCATATTGACCCCGAAGCGCAGCGCCATTTCCTGTTGCTGTGGTCCGCCGTTCAGCCGTGGTCCGTTACCGGAGGCCGCCGCCCATGCCGCGGCCCAGTCATTGCCGCCGATAATCACCGATGACACGCCGTCCCGCCCCGACGCACTCTGCTCTTCAGCCCAGAGCGTCCCGCCGTCATACCGCCCCGGAAAACTGTCCAGCAGGTAAAAAGACTTGGTCAGGACATGGTCTTCTTTCACCGGGGTCAGTGGCGGGATGTTCAGGTTGCCGACCAGCATCCGCAGCTTTTCCGCATTGCGTCCCCCGGTCATGCCGTAAGGATTGCGCGCCGAAGAAAGCTGGTCGCGCGTATCGATCAGGACCGTGCCGCCGTGATCGATATAATACTGGATATTTTGCAGCGCCTTGCTCGATGGGGCGGCCTGCTCCTGCGCGATCGGCCAGTAAATCAGCGGGAAGAACGCAAGATCGCTGCGCTCCGGGTCGAGCGCGACAACGCCGGACGGTTCCACCGATGTCCGCCGCGCCAGCACATCCGCCAGCGCTTCAAGCCCGCGCTGTGCCGTCAAATCGACGGCGCTGTTCCCGGTCTTGATATAGGCAAGGTGAATATTGCCGGCATAATCGGCATCCTGCGCCGCCGCGGGCATGGATAAAACGCACAGCAGCGCCAGCGCCGCCGGGGCATGACGAAAGCGCCGCCAGTTAAGCTGCATAAAGGCCATCAACAGCCAGTCACATAAAAACAGCGCCAGCGCCGCGCATAGCAGCCACGGCATCAGCTTGGTTTCGTGTTCTCCGCCATATGTGCCTTTGGCGACGCCGAGCGGCAGGCCGGTAAAAATTTTCAGCCCGTCAATCCGGTCGCCCAGATTTAAAGATTTCTGGAACGCGCTGCGCCCGTAGATCCCCGGCGGGTTGTGCGGTCCGGGGACCAGCGTGTCAAAGGCGCTGCTGGCGATGGGTTTCACTGCACTGTCCGGCTGCGTCACATTACCCATCCCGTCGAGCACGGTTAAGGGTTGCAGCATCCCGCCTTTCTGGTCGGCCTGAAGATGCGTGTTGCCGGACAAATTGACGATCCGCCGCAACATCTGCACGAACACGCCGGAGAGCGCAAGGTCGGACCAGAGCGGCGTCGCCGTGGTGTGGATCAGCACAACCAGCCCTTTATCCACATTATCGGCGGTAATCAGCGGCGTCCCGTCATTCAGCAAAGCCCAGCTTTTCTGTTCCAGCCCTTGCACGGGTTCGGCCAGCAATTGCCGCCGGACGGTGACTTCTTCCGGGATCTCGAGGCCGAACAGCGGACTGGTTTCCGGGAACGGCGCAAGCTGCACAGGCTTATCCCATGTCAGCGCCCCGTCCATCGCCCGCCCGCCTTTCAGCAGCGGCACGGGCACAAGGAAGTTTTCCCCTTGGGTCATATTCGGTCCGGCAAAGCGCAGCAGCAGGCCGCCCGCCCGCACCCAGTCTTCCAGCGCATTCAATTCCGCAGGCGGCATCGCCCCGACATTCGGCAGGATAATCACGGCGGGATTTTGTTCGATCAACTGACCGGCCGCACCGCTGATGATATTGGCGTAAGGCTCCAGCGCTTTTTCAATATAGTAGCTTTCCTCGATCAGCGGCGCGTCATCATCATTGCCCGTGCTTGTCGCCAGCCCGACCGTGCGGCGTTTGAACTGGTCGTCGAGCAGCAGCGCCGCGCCCGCCCCCTGACGATCGCCAAGACGAATCTGGTGTACCTGATTACGCAGCGCATCGGGAATATCAAAGGTGACGGTCGCCGATTTTTCACTGACATCCAGCATGATTTTCTGCGAGTCGAGAATACGGCCGTCACTGCCGATCGCATTCACCGTGACCGGCGTTCCTGCGGGCAGATCTTTGGGGGCGCTGATGAGGACGGAAAAATCCGTGCTGATTTTAGGATCGGGCCGCAGCAATACCGGCAGGCGCGCATCTTCCGGGCGGATATAGGTCAGCTCGCCCTGGTTCTGCAGCGTTTCGATCAGGGCGCTGCCGCCTTCTTTCAGCCCGTGCGCCAGCCAGTAACTTTGCAGGCTCTGTTTGGCCGGACTTTCTTTGATAAGCGTATTCGCCGCATCGTAATCGGCGGGCCATGGCAAAGGCCGCATCCCGCGCAGCAGCGCTTCGGCCTGTCCCAGGGTAAGCGGACCGTGAGAAGCCGGCGCATCGGCTCCCGGTTCCGGCGCCGTGGTCAGGATATAAATTTCCCGGCGGTCGCGCCCGGCGCTGTTCACAAGTCTTTGCGCTTCTTCCTGCTGGATCGTCCATGTCTGCGCCGCGGGCCAGCTATTATCCATGATGATCCGAACCGGGGCCGAGCCGGGCAGGGATTGTGCCGGGTTCAGGACAGGCCCGGCCAGCGCCAGGATAATCAGCGCTAAAATCAAAAGCCGCAGCAGCAAAATCCACCACGGTGTTTTACTGGCGGTTTGCTCGTCGGGGATCAGTCCCGCGACAAACCGCGCCGCCGGAAAGACGACCAGCTTCGGTGCCGGCGGCGTTACCCGCAGCAAGAACCATAATGCCGGCAGGAAGATCAGTCCGGCCAGGATCCACGGGTTCAAAAATGCCAGCGTCCCAAACGCCCCGGTAAAGCTCATCCCGCGCCCCCGATATGATAATTCTCAGGCGTCATCATCAGCCAGGCATCGAACAGGGTCTTGCGAATATCTTCGTCGGTGGAATGCAACAGCCAGTGCCACCGGTGTTTCTTGCAATAGTGTTTCAACGCCTCCATATGATCGCGCATCCGCTGCTGGTAGGCGCTGCGGATGCTTTCGACATTATCGACCGTGTGGCGCTCGGCCTGATCGGCGCGCGAAAAAACAACCCGCCCGTCATAGGGCAGGGATAATTCCGCCGGGTCGAGGACCTGCACCACCAGCGCGTTTTCCGCCGGGGCTGCGAGCAAATCAAAAATCTCTTCAATCTGTTCCATCGGTGACAGGAAATCGCCGATCAAAATCATGCTGCTGCGCTTGGGAATACTGCGCAGTTTGTTGCCGGGAAGATCGCCGGTGTGATTTTCCAGCAATTGTTCCCCCAGCTTCTGTACGGCCAGCGCGCTACGTCCCGGCGGCGCGGCGCCTTCCAGCGGGGCGATCTGCTCCCCGGCGCGGGATAACAGCAGCCCGAACGCCAGCGCCAAAATCATCGCCGTGTCCTGTTTTGACGGCAGGGTTTTGCGCGAAGCGAAATCCATATTCGCATTATGCTGGCACCAGATCATCGCGGTCTGCGTGGTCTGCCATTCTTTTTCGCGGACATAAACCCGGTCGCCCTTGGCCGATTGCCGCCAGTCGATATCCTGCGGCCGGTCGGACGGATCATATTCGCGGTATTGCCAGAATTTTTCCCCCATACCGGGTTTGCGCTGCGTATGTTCACCGGACAGGATGCTTGCGGCGGCTTTTTCCGCAGCGGCAATAAAATCCGGCAATCCGGCCACAGCCTCTTCGGCTTTATGCCGGGTGCTTAAAAAGGAAAGATTGCGCAGGCTGCCCAGACTCATCTTAGTGACTCATGCCTTAAAGACCGCTGGTCAGTTCACGGATAATATCGGACAGCGTCACGCCATTGGCGCGGGCCTGATAGTTCAGCGCCATCCGGTGCTTCAGGATCGGTTCGGCCAGATCGACCACATCGTCCACAGAAGGCGCGCTGCGCCCGTCTAAAAGCGCTTTGGCCCGTACTGCCAGCATCAGGGCCTGTGAGGCCCGCGGGCCGGGCGGCCAGGACACATAATCATTCACGCTCTCCGGCGCTTCCGCACCGGGCCGCGCCCGGCGCACGAGTTTCAGGATCGCATCGACAACGCTCTCACCGACAGGCATATCGCGCACCAGCGCCTGCGCATCGGCAAGATCCTGCTTTTTCATGACGGCGGCGGGGGTGACTTTTTCATTGCTGGTCGTCGCGAGGATGACGGCGCGCTCGGCCTGCTCGTCCGGGTAATCCACATCAATCTGCATCAGGAAACGGTCAAGCTGCGCCTCGGGCAGGGGATAGGTCCCTTCCTGCTCGATCGGGTTTTGCGTCGCCATCACGTGAAACGGCTGGGGCAGGGCATGCTCATGCCCGCTGACCGTCACGCGGCCTTCCTGCATGGCTTGCAACAGCGCCGATTGCGTACGCGGGCTGGCGCGGTTGATCTCATCCGCCATCAGGAACTGGGTGAAAATCGGTCCTTTGATAAAGCGGAAAGAGCGCTTACCTTTTTCGTCTTCCTCCAGCACTTCGGAGCCGAGAATATCGGCAGGCATCAAATCCGGTGTACACTGGATACGTCCGGCGGTAAGACCCAGCGCAGAAGCGACCGTTTCCACCATCAATGTTTTCGCCAGCCCCGGCACCCCGATCAGCAGCACATGCCCGCCGGACAGCAGCGTAATAAAAACCTGGTCCAGGACCGTGTCCTGTCCGAAAATAATCTTGCCGACTTCGGCCCTGGCCTTGGCCAGCTTTGCCGCCGTGTCGGCCAGTTTACCGGTAATCTCTTCTTGTGATGCTGATTTTGCCGCGCTCACGGGAACTCTCCTGTGTTGTCATGATGCCTAAGCATACAAAATAGCATGCTCACAGGCAGAGTGAAGGGAAAGCTTCGAGATACCCCCTATAGACTCTCATTTCCCTTCATCAAACTTATTGTTGTCATCAGACTTATTATTGTCATCCCGGCGAAAGCCGGGATCTGGCAAACATAAACAACAAGATCCCGGCTTTCGCCGGGATGACATGCGTTGTCTGTATTATTTCATGTGAAAAAATCGGCGTTACATCTTAAGCGTCAGCCTCTCGATGATCTTGTCTTCATCAATGCCGTCCTGTCCCAGCTTGGCGCTCATATTCGCGCGGATACGGTGACGCAGGATCGGTTTTGCCAGCGCTTTGACGTCTTCGATATTGGGCTGGAGATCGCCCCGCATCAAAGCGCGCGCGCGTGTCGCCAGGGCAAAAGCCTGCAGGGCCCGTGTGCCGGGACCGTACTCGACATGATCGTCAACGAAGTCGAGCAATTCTTGCATATCTTCCGTCTCAACTTCATTCGCCTGTTTGTCCCGCATGTTCGGGCGGGCATTGCGGACGATGTCCAGGATCGCATTGAGCGGTTTATCACCGATCGCGAGTTTGCGGACAAGGTGCTGGGCGTGGATCAGGCTCTTTTCGTTGAAAACCTGTTTCAGGTCTTTCGGCGAAACCAGCGTGCTTCCCGGTGCTTCAAGATCAATGCTCTCGTCCATGATCTCTTTCCAGCTATGGTGGGTTGTCGTTGTTTCCCTTGCGATCGTCTTTTCTGACTCGCGGTCCGGATAATGGACGTGTGCTTTCATCAGGAAGCGGTCAAGCTGTGCTTCCGGCAGGGGGTAGGTGCCTTCCTGTTCGACCGGGTTCTGGGTCGCCAGCACGAAAAACGGTTTTGGCAGGATGTGGCGGTGACCGCCAACGGTCACTTTCTTTTCCTGCATGGCTTCAAGGAATGCGGACTGGGTCTTACCCGGAGTCCTGTTGATCTCATCGGCCATGACCAGCTGCGCAAAAATTGGCCCTGGCATAAATTCGTAGGAAAGCTCGCCGCTAGTCGGATCGCGTTTTACGATTTCGTTCCCGGTAATATCTTGCGGCAGGAGGTCCGGCGTACACTGGATCCGTTTTGAATCCAGCCCGAAAACCTGCCCGATAGCTTCCACCAGGACCGTTTTAGCCGTACCGGGCATCCCTTCAACAACAAGGTTGCCGCCGGATAACAGGGTAATAATAAAATCTTCCAGAAGTTCGGGTTGTCCGAGAACGGCGCGGCTAAGCTCCGCTTTGGCTTCCTGCAAGCGTTCTACGACGGAATCAATATATGCCGCTACGTCTTCAGTGATTTCTTCTTCAATAAGAGCGTCTTGAGGCTTATAGCTCATCTTAAGAATGCCTTCCCTGTAGGATTATTTTTTCATTAGTTAATACACGTTTATTTGAAATAAAATGATATGGCAAGAGGAAATCCCATAATTATCAGAAAAATTCTGTTTAGAGTCCTGATCTGCTGTGTCAGGATAAGTCCCGATGATACCCGCATCTGAAAAAATAAAAATCCCCGACTGGATGACCACACCTGCTGTGCGGCGCGTTATGGCGGTGCTGAATCAGGATGCCGGGCTGGAGCCGCAGGCTCTGTTTGTCGGCGGGTGCGTCCGCAATACGCTTTTGGGACGCGCGATCGGGGATATCGATATCGCCACGCGCCTGACACCTGAGATGGTCATGCAAAAGCTTGAAAGCGCGGGGATCAAAGCGGTGCCAACCGGCCTGGCCCACGGGACCGTGACCGCTGTGACGGAGGACCGCACTTTTGAAATCACAACGCTGCGCCGCGATGTTGAAACAGACGGGCGGCATGCCGTGATCGCGTTTACAGATGACTGGGCCGAAGATGCCGCCCGGCGCGATTTTACGATGAACACGCTTTTGGCTGATGAAACAGGCAATATTTATGATCCCGCCGGGAAGGGACTGGAAGACCTTCGCGCCGCTAAAATCCGTTTTGTTGGGGAACCGGCCCAGCGTATCGCCGAGGATTACCTTCGTATCCTGCGCTTTTTCCGTTTTCATGCGTTCTATGGTGAAGGAGAGCCTGACAAAGCCGCCCTGCAGGCCTGCAAGGATGCGGCCGCTCATATCAATGATCTGTCGCGCGAACGCATCACGCAGGAATTTTTAAAAATTCTGTCTGTCAGGAAAGCTGCTCAGATTCTGGGACTTATGTTCGATCACAATGTCATGGCGGCATTCCCTGATGAGCATTATGATCCTGCCGTCATGGAAAATTTGTGTGCTTTGCAGGAGCAGGAAAACGCCGTCGATGTCATGGCGCGTTTATCGCTTCTGGTCAGGACGCCCGAGGCGGCATCTTCAATGCTGATTTTATCGAATGTCCGGATGAAGATGCTGGTGCAACTCTTTGATATTATTGAGTCTGGTGATGAGAACAATGTTAAAGCACTGGTTTACCGCTATGGCGCGGATATAACGATACAGGCTTTGTTGATCCGCGCCGCCTTGGCGGGGCAGGAGCATGTTGATTTATCAATCCCGCGCTCCTGGACGCCGCCGGAATTCCCGCTGGGCGGTGACGATGTGCTCGCCGCCGGGATAGAGAAGGGGCCGGAAATCGGCAAAATGCTGGCTGCCGTCGAACAATGGTGGGTCGCCCGTGATTTCTCGCCCGGCAGGGAGGACTGCCTTGTTTACATGCAAGGACTTATCGGCTGATCTTAGGGAGAGATAAAACTCTTTTCTCTATCGTCATCCCCGTGACAAAAGCCTTGTGAAACAAGGGTTTTGTTTAAACGACGGGGATCCATATGTCGGCAAGCATAGCTTGCCGTCTTTTACTGGATTCCCGCTGACAAGTACGGCTTTGCCGTGCCGCGGGAATGACAGTGGGGGCCCCTTAATGGATCTGCGGCGCGAGCTCAGGATTGATACGGGCGGCCTGCTCGGGGCTGAGCTGCGGGTTGGGATCGAGTTTCATGTCGAAGCCGTTGACCTTCAGCAGTTGTTCCATGCGTTGTTTATGCGCCCGCACCTGTTCCAGTGCTTCGGCGCGCTGGTCGAAATCCGCATCATTTAACGCGCGGCCCAGCGTATCGCGGTTGCGGCGGCGGCCCGATCCGCGGCGGTCGTCCATCGCGTCGTCAAGCGCTTCACGGAACAGGCGGTTATTCATCAGGCGCAAAGCCTGTGCCTTGTTGACGTTCTGCATGTTATCGGTTTCTTCCATCAGCTCTTTCAGCTCGTCGGCAAACGCTTTGTCCGTCTCATTATCGGCATCGCCAAGAACCTCTTCGATATAGCGGTTCATAACGCTCCCGCTCATATAAGGCTGCATCTTGCCCCAGTTGTTATCAATGAAGCTTTGTTGCTTGGCCAGAATGGCATCTTCCAGGTCGCAGATAATATTCATGCTGTCGGCGATGATTTGGGTCGTGCCCATCGCGGCATGCGGGTCTGTGCCTTCAAACACTTTTCTCATGATCGCGCCGGTGTCGGCATTGGTTTCCTGCAGGCCTTCGATGCGCTCCTGCAGGGCTTCAATCCGGTTTTGCAGGTTGATGTCATCAAATTCGCTCATGCCGCGATAGCTAAAGAAGGAATCGAATTCATCGCCGAATTCTTCCATCAGTTCGCTGGTATCTTGTTGCAGCTGCATGCTGTCCATGATGTCGGCATTCGTTTTGGCCGCGACAATCTCAAGGCGTTTCATCGATACTTCTTCGAAGCTTGTGAGGTCGTTCAGTGTATTCTGTGCCGCTTCATTGCCCGGATCATCGGCCAGTTGCTGCTGGTAAAACGCGATAATCTGCGCGCGGGCTTCGGGATTCTTCAGGGCGTTCTCAACGTTCTGGATACCGTCTTTAGCCAGCGTTTCGGCCAGTTTATTGCGCAGCTCTTTTTGTTTGGCCTCATAGCCTTTGTCGGCGATATCAAGAAATTCGCGGAAACGCTTTGTTTTTTCCTGCGGTGTGTCGGCGTCTTCGACAACGCTGTTCATGATGTCGTTCACGGATTTACCGTCTTCAAAGTCCTGGCCTTTGCCGACCTGGCGGATCCAGGCTTCCATTTCCTCGGCATATTCCGGCGCAAAGAAGCTGCCGATCATGCCGCGGTCAACATCTTCAAAGCCGAGCCCGTGGGCTGTGGCCCGGATACCTTCATCGAAAGCGATCGTAATCGCGCCGCTGGTCACCCAGCCCACCACGCCGCCAATTGCGCCGCCTACGGCAGCGGCAACAGCGGCGCCCGGTCCGGTCCATGAAAAGGCTGCCGCCCCGATTCCCGCCCCGGCGGCGGCTACGGCAAACGGGCTGGCGATTTCAACAACGTTAACAGCGCCGCGGATGACGGCTTCGTTCGTCCGGCCTTGCGATGCGGCAATCGCCGTATCCACCAGGATCAGTGATTCTCCGGCGGCCAGTGCCCCGGCTTTTTCATTAATATCATATCCGACAGCGCCAAATTTTACATCGGCATCATTACCCAAAGTCGCTTTGCCGGTATAAACCCCGACCGCGGCCCCGATCCCGCCGGCAATAACGATATCCAGCCCGTTCGGGGTTGCCATGCGGAAGAACCGTCCGGCCCGTCCGGCGGCGGCGGTAGGAAGGTTAACCCGCGACATATCCGGCATATTGACGTTGTCCATGTCCGGAACATGAGCCGCAGCGGGGGTGGTGGCCTGGTTGAACGCGTCAACGCTGCTGCCCCGTGATTCAAGGAAATCACCCCATTTATTCGTCTGTAACTGGTCTATGCGTGTCGGTGCCGGGGCCGGATCGGACACTGCAGGAGCAGGCGTGTTGCCAGTGCTGCGATCAAAATCGGCGGACAGGTCTGTCGGACCCGTTTGCGCGCGCGCAGGTTTGGCAGGTTTAACGGTTGGTGCCGGGTCTGCGTCGGCGGTGATGCGGTCAATGTCCACGCCGTTCTGGGCATCGATATCGCCGCCGGGCGTCACCGGGTGCGCCGGTTTTGCGGGTTTAACGGTTGGTGCCGGGTCTGCGTCGGCGGTGATGCGGTCAATGTCCACGCCGTTCTGGGCGTCGATGTCACCGCCGGGTGTCACCGGGTGTGCAGGCTTTACGGGTTTAACGCTCGGTGCCGGGTCGGCGTCTGCGGTGATATTGTCGACATTGACGCCGGCCTGCTTATCGAAATCTTCTGTCGGCGTAACGGGCGTTTTTTGTGCATCGTAAAGACGGTCCTGATATTGGCCCAGGCTATCGATCAGTGCGCGGCGGGAAATATCGGTGCGGGCCGCCCCTTTGGCTTCAAGGTCTTTCAGAATTTGCCGTTGCGAAGGCGTCTTTCCATCCGGGGTCGCAGCGTAGTCATGCAGCACTCCCATAAAAGGGTCCTTCATAAGATCGAGCCTGTTCAGGTCGATATCGCCGAGAATATCGATATGCTGGCCGCTGCGGATCATGGTACGGATCTGGTTTGCGGCCTGTTTGGCCTCTTTTTTCAGAACGGCATCAAGATCTTTGTCAATGCCGTTTAACTGGCGTTTGACCGTTTTATAACCAACATCGTTGCGGTTGCGGGCGAAGTCAGCGAGATCCCGCAGTTCCGTATTCCATTCACGGATTTGCGCACCGGTAAAGGACCGGCGGGTTTTATTCAGCGCATTCCATTCCCCGACCATTGCCTTGTTGGCAAGCCGCGCGGCTTTACGGGTCTGGCCCTTGGACATGGCATCGTCAATTTCGGCGGCGATATCGGGTTTTGTTTTGGCGACATCCCCCTGCAGGAAAACACTGGTAGGCTTATCTTTTAATGTGACCAGTTTGTGTTTTGTATCTTCCAGGTCCTGGATTTTCCGGTTTGTTTTTTGCGTGTCTTTGTTGGCTTTATCTATGGCTTTTTGCGCGGCCCGGGCATGCGGGTCTTCTTTATTGAATTTGGTTTTTTGCGCATCAGGCTCTGCCCCGGCTTTCTTCGTTTTCTGGGCGTCCGCATCACCGGCTTTTTTGCCCATTCTCCGGCCTGTATCCGCCCGCAGCCGTTTGCCGTAGCGGTGGTACCGTCCATAGGTATCATCGTCATCGATAAGATTATCAGGCTGTTCCTGATTGTTCCTGAGCCACCAGAAGAAGAAATTCTCATTGCGCTTGCGGCGCTCTTTAATGATTTTGGCGGCGACCCCTGCCTGTGTACCGTTTTCGATAGCGCTTTCGCCCATCTGGGCATAGAAGTCGTTCAGCTTGCCGTCTTTTTGGGGCTGGTCGCCAAAACCGTTCGTCATGGCCCGGTCGCCAAACTGGGCATGCAGCGGTTTGTTTTGTGTCCGGGAAAGGGGATCAGTGCTGAGGCTGGTCGAGTTCATCAGGTCGGTCAGATCACCGCCTTTTAATGCTTTATCGGCACCTTTGCGCCTTATATCACTCGTTTCCGTTACTGCCATACACACCTTCTAACTTACGCATATTATACAAAATTTATGCGTTTTCAGGCAAATTGTGCACCAAAAACGGTTAAGAAGTTGTTAATTTTTGGCGGATTTCTTAGACTCAGAGCGGGTTAGGGCGCGTTAGGGCCATTTCACTTCCGGCGGCATCGACATGAGAATCGCTTCGGTGTTCCCCCCGGTTTTCAGGCCGAATTGCGTGCCGCGGTCATAAAGCAGGTTAAACTCCACATAACGCCCGCGCTTAATCAGCTGCTGCTCACGCTGCGCCGCTGTCCAGGGATCGTGCATATGCCGGGCGACAAGTTGCGGGTAGATCGCAAGGAATGTCTTGCCGACATCCTGCGTGAACGTGAAATCGGCGTTCCAGTCCCCGCTATCAAGATAATCATAAAATATTCCGCCAACCCCGCGCGGTTCATCGCGGTGCGGCAGGTAAAAGTAACGGTCGCACCAGTCTTTGTATTCGGGGTAATAAGCCGGGTTGTGACGATCGCAGCATGCTTTCAGGGCACTATGAAAGTCAGCCGTATCCCGGTCATCCGGGATCATCGGCGTTAGGTCGGTGCCGCCGCCAAACCAGCTTTTCGACGTGACGATCATCCGCGTATTCATATGGATTGCCGGGACGAGGGGGGATTGCATATGCGCCACCAGTGAAATCCCCGAAGCCCAGAAAGCGCCGTCACTGTCCGCTGCGCCGGGGATTTTCTCGCGAAACTCTTCGGAAAATGTTCCGTGTACGGTGGAAATATTAACGCCGACTTTTTCAAACACGCGCCCGCGCATGATCGATATCTCGCCGCCGCCGCCTTCCGCGCGGTCCCATGGCTTGCGCTCGAACCGGCCCGGCGCAAGGTCCTTGTGCGGCCCTTCGGTCAGCGCGTCTTCCAATTGCTCAAACGCGCTGCAGATATCATCGCGCAGCGTCCTGAACCAGGCAGCGGCGTTTGTCTTGTGCCGGTCTTCCAGGTCCGTTGTTTCGGCGTGTGCTGTGTTCATCATTTAAATCCTCCTGTCTGCCTTAGCGCTTCTCCGGCAACCATGGCAAGCGAATTTACAACATTAAGTGATCGTCCGCCCCCCGGCATCGGGATCAGGATACGGGCATCCGCCGCGTTGTGAACGTCATCCGGGACCCCCGCGCTCTCGCGCCCGGCGAGCAGAATATCGTCAGGGCGAAACTCGAAATCTGTAAAAGATTCTTCTGCCTTCGTCGTCAGCAGCACAAGACGCTGTTTTCCTTGATGCAGATCAAGAAAATGCCGCCACGATGTATGGCGCGCGAGCGCAAGGCTGTTTATGTAATCCATTCCGCTGCGGCGGATTTTTTTATCATCGAGAACGAACCCGCAAGGCTCGATAATATCCAGACCCATCCCGAGACACGCGCAAAGCCTCATGGTTGCGCCCGTATTCTGGGGGATGTCCGGCTGGTAAAGTGCGATTCTGAGCATGCGGCACTTAATCATATTTCGGCACTTGAATGTAGAAAAATTTAAAGGGATGGATCATAGGACTTGCATCGGCTATAAATAACGGGTATTTGCCTAAACGAATGGGTAAATATGCATTCTTTCTAATTCTTTAAGGTCAGTGGCATGAGTGCGCAAACGACAAATTCAAAAACAGAAGATGGCGAAACCCGCCGTGATTTCCTTTACTTAACGGCCGGCGCTTTTGGCGCTGTGGGGGCGGGATGTTTCGCCTGGCCGTTTATCGACTCACTGAACCCGGCGGCGGATACGCTTGCTCTGGCGACGGTCGAGGTGAATATCGCCCCGATTGAGCCGGGACAGGCGATTACGGTCGTATGGCAGGGAAAGCCTGTTTTCATCCGTCACCGGACAGCCGAAGAAATCGAAGAGGCGCGCAGCGTTGATGTTGCAACCCTGCGGGATAAGCAAACAGACGAAGACCGGGTCGAAAAGCCGGAATGGCTGGTCATGGTCGGGATTTGTACGCACCTTGGCTGTGTACCGCTGGGGCAGAAGACAACCCAGCCTAAAGGCGATTTCGGCGGCTGGTTCTGCCCGTGCCACGGCTCGCACTATGATACGGCTGGCCGGATTCGCAAAGGCCCGGCACCGAAGAACCTGAAGGTTCCGCCCTATAAATTCACCAACGACACCACGTTGTTAATCGGATAAAGCAGGAGAGTACGACCATGGCCAGCGGTGAACGCGCCTCATTCAAAAACCCCGTCGTAAACTGGATTGACGAACGTCTCCCGGTTTTTACCCTGATGAACAAGGAATACGGTGTATTCCCGACGCCCCGGAACTTTAACTATTTCTGGAATTTTGGCGCGATTGCGATGGTTATGCTGGTCCTGATGCTTGTGACCGGGATTGTCCTGGCGATGCATTACACCCCGCATGCCGATCACGCTTTCGGTAGTGTCGAGCGTATTATGCGCGATGTGAACTGGGGCTGGATGATCCGCTATCTGCACATGAACGGCGCATCTTTCTTCTTTATCGCGGTGTATATCCATATTTTCCGCGGCATGTATTACGGATCTTACAAAAAACCGCGCGAACTGCTGTGGATTTTCGGTGTACTGATCTTCCTGTTGATGATGGCAACGGCCTTTATGGGCTATACGCTGCCCTGGAGCCAGATGGGCGGCTGGGCTGCGACGGTTATTACCAACCTGTTCTCCGCGATCCCTTTGATCGGCGGGCCGCTGGTTGAGCTTCTGTGGGGCGGGTTCTCGGTTGATAACCCGACGCTGAACCGCTTCTTCGCACTGCATTACCTGCTGCCGTTCGTGATCTTTGCTGTTGTGTTCCTGCACGTATGGGCGCTGCACATCACGGGCTCGAACAACCCGCTGGGGATCGAACCGAAAGGCAAACAGGATACGCTGCCGTTCCACCCGTATTACACGGCGAAAGATACGTTCGGGCTGAGTATTTTCCTGATTTTGTATCTGCTGGTCAGCTTTTATGCGCCGAACATGTTTGCGCACCCGGACCACTTCGTGGAATTCAACCCGATGCAGACACCGCCGCATATCGTTCCGGAATGGTACTTCCTGCCGTTTTACGCGATCCTGCGGGCGATTACGTTTGACATCGGCATTCCGTTTACTGAAATCGTATTCATTCCCGCCAAGCTTGGTGGTGTGATCGCGATGTTTGGCGCTGTGGCGATGCTGTTCATTATGCCCTGGCTGGATACTCATCCGGTAAAAAGCGCCCGGTTCCGTCCGCAATATAAGTTGTTCCTGCTCTTGCTCGTCGTTGATTTCCTTATTCTTGGATATGTCGGGATGGAACCTGCGGATGCGATGTTGTTCGGCTCAATCAAACTGCTTTATCTGGGCCAGCTGTGCACAGCGTATTACTTTGCGTATTTCATCGTGATCCTGCCGTGGCTGTCACGGACTGAAAAAGCTTTGCCGCTGCCAAGCAGCATCAGCGAGGCCGTTCTGAACAAACACAAAGCAAAACCGAGCCCGGAGGCTGCCGCGTAATGTTGAGACTTATTCCTATCCTGTTCTGTTTTGTTATCGCGATCGGCGCTGCGAGCCCGGCAAAAGCGGCCGAAGGCGAACACCCGCCGCACCTGCACTGGTCTTTTCAGGGCATGTTCGGGTCTTATGATAAGGCCGCTCTGCAGCGCGGGTACAAGGTTTACTCGCAAGTCTGCGCGGCCTGCCATTCCATGGACCGTGTGTACTACCGCAACCTGACCGCTCTGGGCTACAGCGAAGCGGAAGTCAAGGCCATTGCCGCAGGCTTTACCGTCACCGACGGTCCGAACGACGAAGGCGATATGTTTGAACGCCCGGCCCGCCCGAGCGATCACATGGTTAACCCGTTCCCGAACAAGGAAGCCGCTGTCTATGCCAATAACGGTGCGTTCCCGCCGGATATGTCGCTGCTTGCCAAAGCGCGCCATGGCGGCGCCAACTATATTTTTGGTGTCATGACAGGTTATGAAGAGCCGCCTGTTGACGCAGAGCTTCTGCCGGGGCAGTACTGGAACCGCTATATGCCGGGGCACGTGATCGCTATGGCGCCGCCGCTTTCTGACGGCATGGTGTCTTACGAAGACGGCTCGCCGGAAACGGTTGCACAATATGCCTCTGACGTGGCGCACTTCCTGTCCTGGGCTTCCGAGCCAACACTGGAAAGTCGCAAGCGCACAGGTTTTAAAGCGCTGCTGTTCCTGCTGGTATTTGCCGGTGTCATGTATGCGACCAAGAAAAAAATCTGGGCGAACGCACACTAAACAGCGCCCAATCCACGAAGCCAGGGGAGCAGGGTGGACGAACAGACCCGCTTAAAAGCAAGAGAATTCCTGCTGCGCGCCAAGATTTACCGCGCGATCGCGCTGGCGTTTGCCATTGGCGGCCTGGTCGTTTTTCTGGCTCTCTACTTTAAGCATGTTGACGGCCACATCATGGCGGCGCTGCATAATCCCAAGCTGGTTTTGATCCTGCTTCTGCCGTTCCTTCCCGCGTTTGTTGTCTCCCGTATGGCGGTCAAAGCCGAAAAAAATCTCTCAAAGATCCTTGAAACCTTGCAGGCCGGAGATCCTCAAGGTGACAACAAGAAGTAAACTGTTCGCCAGTGTAGGCCCTATCATTGACTTCACCGCGCTAAAGCCTATTGTTTGATCCATGCGTGATACCAGACAGGAAATCCTCCATTTTTGGTTCGAAGAAACCCAGCCCCAACAATGGTTCCAGAAGAATGATGATTTCGATCAGATGATTCGGGACCGTTTCCTTGTGACCTATGAAATGGCCCGGGACGGGCTGTGTGATACATGGCAAAAAGAGGCGGCGGGCTGCCTTGCCCTGTGCATCGTTCTGGACCAGTTTCCGCGCAACATGTTCCGTAACAGCGCCGATGCGTTTGCCACCGATGACAAAGCGCGGCTTGTGGCCTCTCATGCCCTTGCCAAAGGGTTTGACCAGGTCATGCCGCCCGTCAAACGCCGCTTTATTTACCTGCCCTTCGAGCATAGCGAGGACTTAGAACACCAAAAAAAGGCTGTGGCCTTGTTCGATTCCATGAAAAAAGACGACCCTTTGGGGCATGAATATGCGCTGCGGCATCTGGCTGTGATTGAGGAATTTGGCCGTTTCCCGCACCGTAACAAGGTTTTAGGGCGTGAAAATACACAAGCTGAAGAAGAATATCTTGCCCGGCCCGGCGCAGGGTTCTAATATTACTTTTTGCGCATCACTGCATAACAAATTGAAAAACAACAAGTTTCGTAAAGGAACGGGACCATTACACCGACACTGATATTGCTGAACATCCTTGGAGGCGTCTGCTTCCTGTTGTGGGGCCTGCGGGCTGTGCGCAACGGGATGACGCGTGCCTTTGGGGCCGACCTGCATACCATTGTGTCGAAAAGTACCAGTAATCGGATCACGGCTTTTCTTACTGGGATCGGGGTGACGGCCCTGCTGCAAAGTTCGACGGCGACCGCCTTTATTATTGCCGCGTTCTGCGGGCAGGGGATTATGACGCTCTCTGCCGGGCTTGCCGTGATGCTCGGTGCGGATGTCGGGACCGCGGTTGTCGCGCAGATCCTGTCCTATGATTTGCGCTGGCTTGCGCCGATGCTGATTATCGTCGGCTACTTCCTGTTTGCCGCGAACAAAAAGCGCGGCAGGCTGGAACATATCGGCAAGCTGCTGATGGGGCTGGCGCTGATGTTGTTTTCCTTAAGCCTGATCCGCCAGTCGGCGGAGCCGCTTAAAGAATCCGAGGTTCTGGCGATTATCCTGCAATCACTGGACAAAGACCCGATTATGGCGCTGGCGATTGTTGCGCTGCTGACATGGCTGGCGCACTCCTCGCTGGCGATTGTTCTGCTGCTGACCTCCTTGGTCATGAGCGGAATTTTGCCGCCTGATGTCGGGCTTGTGATGGTGCTGGGCGCAAATCTTGGCGGGGCGATCGTCCCGGTCCTCGCTACCCTGAAAGACAGCCGCGAAGCTGCTCGCGTACCTGTGGGCAACGTGGTTATGCGCCTGAGCGGTATTCTCGTTGTGCTGCCGTTCATTCATATCATTCACGAAGAAATGCTGACCTTTGGCAGTACGCCGGAGCGCTTGCTGGTGGACTTCCATATTGCGTTTAATATTGCCATAGCTGTGGCATTCCTTCCTTTTACAGGTTTGTTGGCCAAAGGATGTGAACGTTTTATGCCGCGGGAAAAAGATGAGGACGATCCGGGGCATGCCCGTTACCTGGACGAAAAAGAGCTGGGTACGCCGTCTATCGCGCTGTCTGCGGCGATCCGTGAAACGCTGCGCATGGCTGATGCCCTGCAATCGATGCTGGAAAAGACCATCGTTGCCTTGCGCGATAATGACGAAGCGTTGGTGCGGGAAATCAAGAAAAACGATGATGTGATCGACTCGCTGTATCAGGCCGTGAAAATGTACATGGCCAAGATCACGCAGGAATCGCTCGATCCCGAAGAAGCCTACCAGTATTTTACTATTCTCGCCTTTGCGTCGAATATCGAAAATGCCGGAGATACGATCGACAAAAGCCTGATGGAAATGGCCAAGAAGAAGATCAAGGATCGTAACCGCTTTTCCAAAGAAGGATGGGATGAGATCAAGGAAATCCATGCCTTCGTGCTGGAAACGGTCCGCGTGGCGCAGAGCGTCTTTGTGTCGGGCGACTCGCTGCTGGCCCGCCGCCTGCTGGAAGGCAAAGAGGATTTCCGCTTGAAAGAACAGAAGGCCGCGACCGCGCATATGGCTCGTATCCGCGAAGGCGTTCCGGAAACAATCGCCACCAGCAGCCTGCACCTTGATATCCTGCGCGATTACCGCCGGATCAACAGCTATATGGCGTCCGTTGCTTACCCGATTCTCGAAGAAGCCGGCCAGCTACGATCCACCCGCCTGAAAAAGATCAAAAACAATTAGGCTTTAGCTTTCCCCCCGGATTGTGTATGACTCCCTGAGGGTTATATAAATAAAAGGATCACAGGGAAAGGACGTACGATCATGTCTTCAAATCTAGCCGTCGAAACAAAAGGAAACGCAGCCATGAGCAACGCGCAGGATATTTTAGGGGCTTTGGGGGTAACCGGGAAGATGATTGACGGGGGCGATCTCGATGTTCATTCCCCGATCAACGGCGAAAAGCTCGCATCCGTGACGCAGCACAAACTAAGCGATGTCGAACCGATAGTTGCCAAAGCGCAGAATGCGTTTAAATCATGGCGCGCCGTGCCTGCACCCGTGCGCGGTGAGTTTGTCCGCCTGCTGGGCGAAGAGCTGCGCGCGGCCAAGGATGATCTGGGCCGTCTGGTGACGCTGGAAAACGGCAAGATCCTGTCCGAAGGTCTGGGCGAAGTTCAGGAAATGATTGATATCTGCGATTTCGCCGTGGGGCTGTCCCGTCAGCTTTACGGCCTGACGATCGCGTCCGAACGGCCCGGTCACCATATGCGTGAAATGTGGCACCCGCTGGGGGCGATCGGTGTTGTGACCGCATTTAACTTTCCGGTGGCTGTATGGGCCTGGAATGCGGCGCTGGCATTTGTCTGCGGTGATCCGGTTATTTGGAAACCATCGGAGAAAACCCCGCTGACGGCGCTCGCCTGCCAGAATATTTTTGAAAAAGCGGTGGCGCGTTTCCGCGACGCCGGGCATCCGATCCCTGATGGGCTGAACCAGGTTCTCATTGGCGGCCGCGATGTCGGGCAGGCGCTGGTCGATCACCCCAATCTGCCGCTGATTAGTGCGACAGGCAGCACCGCCATGGGCAAAGCCGTTAACCAGCGCGTTGCCGCGCGCCTGGGGCGCTGCCTGCTGGAACTGGGCGGGAATAACGCGATGATCGTCGCTCCTACGGCAAACCTCGATATGACCGTGCGCGCCGTACTGTTCGCCGCCGTCGGTACGGCCGGGCAACGCTGCACCACGCTGCGCCGCCTGATCGTGCATGAAAGCATTGCGGAAGATCTGACATCCAAGCTTGCGACAGCCTACCAAAGCATCCGCATCGGCAACCCGCTGGAGTCGAAAACGCTGCTTGGCCCGCTGATTGACGAAGCCGCCTTTACCATGATGCAGGATGCGCTTGAAAAAGCGCAGGCGCAGGGCGGCAAAGTCCTGACCGGCGGCCGCAGGGTGGAAGAGGGCGCATTGTCCGCCGGCTACTACGCCGCACCCGCTATCGTGTCCATGCCGTCCCAGACAGAGATTGTGCAGCATGAAACCTTCGCCCCGATCCTGTATGTCCTGACCTATAAGGATATGGATGATGCGGTCGCCATGCAGAATGCCGTCCCGCAGGGCCTGTCATCCTGTATCTTCACCAGCAACGTTCTCGAAGCCGAATCCTTCCTGTCCGCGACAGGCAGCGATTGCGGCATCGCCAACGTCAATATCGGCCCGAGCGGTGCTGAAATCGGCGGGGCGTTCGGCGGTGAAAAGGAAACCGGCGGCGGGCGCGAGAGCGGATCTGATTCCTGGAAAGTCTATATGCGCCGCCAGACTCAGACCGTGAACTATTCAACGGCATTGCCGCTTGCGCAGGGTGTTGAGTTTGACGTATAGTCCCTCTCACCAATAGGGGGGTATATGTCAATTGAAAGAAAGCTGTCGAAGTCCCAGTACCTGATGGGGCTGGAATGTCCTTTATCATTGTGGTTTTACCGTGCCGCTGCACAAGCCGCGCTGGACGGTGCGCCAGAGCAGGATAACAATAAAAAAGCTGCCCGGAAAAGTGACCCTTCCCGTGACGCCCGTATCGAAATGGGCAGGAAGGTTGGCGCTCTTGCGCATCGTTACTTTAAGAACGGTGCCGAAGTAACGGCCCCTTATGATGATCCGGAATTGGCCGTAGAACAAACCAGGGATTTTATCGCCGCAGGGCGTGATGTGCTGTTTGAAGCCGCTGCCGTGAATCCTGCCGACGGCAGCTATTGCAGTATTGACGTCCTGCGAAAAGTGCCCGGCACCGACGAATGGGATATGATCGAGGTGAAAAGTGCGACCAGGGTCAAACCCTATCACCTTGATGATATGACGTTCCAGCGGCACGTTTTCGAAGGGGCGGGGTACAAAATCCGTAATTGTTACCTGATGCATATTAACCGCGATTACCGCCGTGAAGGGGCGCTCGATCCGCAAAAGCTGTTTAAGCTGCAAAATGTGAACCGCGGGATATCGAACCGGACCGGCGATTTTAAACCGCGCCTGGACAAGCTTCTGCAGGTCATTGATGCGCCGGTACCGCCGCTGGAAGATAAGAAATGCAGCCCTGATAAATGTACGAAGGGATGCTGGGGCGAGGTTCAGATCCCGCTCTATTCGATTTTTAATGTCTACGGTGCCAAAGGCGCAAAAGCGGTTTATGACCATACAGGCAGCTTTGCGATCGAAGATATCCCTGAAGACATGAAGCCGGACGATGCGATAAAGGCGATCGAACTCGAAGCGCACCTGACAGGCCGGCAGCATGTCGATAAAGCCGCGCTGAACCGTTTCCTGGATCAGGTCGAATACCCGGCCTATTTCCTCGATTATGAGAGCGTACAGTCCGCGATTCCCCTGTATGAATGCTCCGGCCCGTACCAGCAAATCCCGTTCCAGTTTTCCCTGCACATCCGGCAGGAAAAGGGCGCTCCCTTAACGCATATCAGTTTCCTGCACAAAAGTACGGATGATCCGCGCCGGGCTTTTGTAGAAACACTGGTGAAGCAGTGCGGGAACAAAGGGTCTGTGATTGTCTATTACAAGGACTTCGAAGCGTCGAGGAACAACGAGCTGGCGCAGGAATTTCCCGAATATGCCGAAGCGCTGCGTGCGATTAACGAGCGCATGGTCGATATTTTTGAACCGTTCAAACAGCACATGATTTACGACCCGAAACAAAACGGTTCGATGTCACTGAAAAGTGTCCTGCCGACTTACACGGGCCTTTCCTATGACAATATGGAGATCGGTAACGGCGAGCAGGCTTTGCAGGAATATCTGTCATTCGTGCTGGAAGACACAACCGACCCGCAGGCTCTTCAAAAACTATGGAAGGATCTTGAGGATTATTGCGCCCAGGATACCTACGCCATGGTTGAGCTGCTTGATGTTCTTTATGAGAAAGCCGGGAGCCGCCCAGAGAACAAGCCTTCCTTTAAGCCGAGGTGAGTACCGAAAAACAATTTAGCTTTAATTTTATCTAAAGTTTAATGGGGGTTAACTATTTTCCATATATACTGGTATTAAGGATAAAGAGTTCCTCCTCACACGCAACACCTGCTCAACCGTCGATCCGTCGACGGTTGACTTTTTTTGTGGCAGGACAAAGGGTTACAGCGCTCTCTAATATATGTTAAATATTTGTAAACGAAGCTCTGCCACACTGGAGAGATACGTTGTGGTTCCGGGAGTTTTCAGGTTGATTTATCAAACCGTCAAAACCAGATAAGTAAACATGGTCGCTGTCAGACAGCGCTGTGTTTTTTTATATTTACGGGCTGCCGTATAGTGTCAAACCTTTGAAACCATAGGGAGAAATCATGCAACATACTCGTGGTGTCGTAGCATCAGAACATGGCCGCCTGCAGGCTCTTGTCGCAAAACGTGAAGCACTCAAAGAGCTGATCCGGGAAGAAAAGAAAAGGCCATCCACGGGAGGCGACCTGTTAAGGCGCCTGAAGCTTGAAAACCTCAAACTAAAGGATGAAATCGAAGAGCAATCACGCCACGCCTGAGCTTAGGCGTACAAGGCGAAGAAAAAACGCGGTCGAATATTCGGCCGCGTTTGTCTTTGTCGTATCCCGGGTGCGAAAGATTATTCGTCGTCCGTCCCGGTTGCGGCTTTCGGGCTGCTCATGAAGTTAGAGAAGTCAAAACCGGCCATAGGATCTTTTTCTTCCGGCGCTTCTAAAGGCTTTTCTTCCTGGTTGGACAGGATTTTCTCTTTGTGCGCCTGGATTTCCTCATCGTTTTTCCCTTGGGCTTTCAGGCCTTTTTTCGATGCGGCTTCCAGCTCGGCATATGTGCACAGTCCCAGATCAACCGGGTGACGCGGCCGCAGGTTCGGTGTGTTCGGGTGGCTGCGGTCACGGACGCTGGCAATGGTCGGCTTGGTTGTACCGACCAGCTTGCTGATCTGCGCATCGGAAATTTCCGGGTGATGTTTCAGCAGGTAAGCGATCGCATCCGGCTTGTCACCGCGTTTGGAAACCGGCGTATATTTCGGGCCTTTGGCGCGCATTTTAACCGCCGGCAGGTCATTCTTCGACAGTTTCATGATGTAGTTCTCATCTTTCTCGGCTTTGTCCAGTTCTGTCTGGGCAACCTCGCCATGTTCGACCGGGTTACGGCCGACGATACCGCGGCCTACATCTTCATCGGCCAGGGCTTGCACTTCAATCGCGTGCAGGCCGGTAAAATCGGCAATTTGCTGGAATGTTAATGCGGTGTTTTCGACAAGCCATACCGCCGTTGCTTTCGGCATGATAAGGCCGCTTATGTCTAATTTTGTCTTTGCCATTTTTAAATGCTCCTATGCAAAAAAATCCTGTTTCCGTCAGCCCTTTTTCACCGGGGCCAAGGTCGAAAGCTTATCAAGCTGTCGGGAATAGCAGCACTATATAGCGGTTCTGCCTTAAAAGACCAGTAAAAAAACAGGCTGCTGAATTTATTTAATCTCGGGCACCTGTCGCTGTGGACGAAGAATGGCATCCAGTTCGTTGACTTTGTTGCGAATGGTTTGGTTGTCTTCGTAGTTTTTAGTACCGATGACACACCATGACAAAGTTTGATCTGCCGATACTTTAAATGCATCTGATAGCGAGGTTGCTGAGAGAACAGCCAGCGCCAACCTTGCCCGGACAGGGTCGCGATAGACAATTGCGGCACCTTGGTTGAACCCTCTTTTGGCCATACCGCTACAGATATATTCAATCTTATTATTTAAATCATTCTTGTTCATGAGAGCCTCCCTTAAGTGATAGTTTTTTGCATATTGTAGCGCGGTTGTAAACAAAACTTAGTTTTCCAATACGATCTTGCCTATATGATCCGCTTCTATCGCGGCATGAGCCAGGGCGGCTTGTTCCAAAGAAAATATTTGATAAATGACCGGCTTTAGTTTTCCGGCTTCAATCCACGGCCAGACGGTTTTCTGGATTTCGTCCCGCAAGGCCTGTTTTTCGATGGCCGGGCGGGGCCGGAGTGTCGAACCGGTCAGTGTCAGGCGTTTTTGCATGATGAGCGGAATATTTATTTCAGCTTTGGGGCCGTTCAGGAAAGCAATGCTGACATGCCTGCCGCCTTGCTTAAGCACTTTGAGGTTTTTTGCGACATAATCGCCGCCGACCATATCCAGGACGATATCCACTGCATTTTCGCCGAGGACCGTTTCGTAATCGTCTGTCTTATAGTTAATCGCTCGGTCCGCGCCGAGCTTCCGGCAGGCATCGCATTTTTCTTCATTCCCGGCGGTAACGATAATATGCGCTCCGGCGGCTTTGGACATCTGGATCGCGGTCGTCCCGATCCCCGATGCGCCGCCATGGACCAGCGCTGTTTGCCCGGCCCCAAGCCCGCCAAGATGGAACAGATTATTCCACACGGTAAACACGGTCTCGGGCAGCGCTGCCGCCTGCACCATATTAAGCCCTTTGGGTATTGGTAAGCATTGCCCGGCAGGGGCGCAGGCATACTCTGCGTAGCCTCCCCCGGCAAGCAGGGCGCAGACTTTATCGCCGGGTTGCCAGTTGGCGCTGCGGCTTTCGACGATCTCCCCGGCGACTTCAAGCCCCGGCAGGTCGCTCGCGCCGGGCGGCGGCGGATATTTTCCAAGACGCTGCACCACATCCGGGCGGTTGACCCCGGCGGCGGCAACGCGGATCAGGACTTCATCATCCTGTGGCTGCGGGGTGGGGCGCTCGGTCACTTTCAGGACGTCCGGCCCGCCGAAAGTTGAAATTTCAATTGCTTGCATCTTCATGGCCTTTTGGCCTAATGTGGGGCGCTTTTTGTGAAAACGCAAGGGATGCAAACCATGTTTGATGAAGATTTGCCGAAAAAGAAAGAGGGAAGCGAATTTCCCCGCAACCTTGAGAATATGTCCGTCCATGAGCTCGAAGAATATGTCGCCGATCTGAAAGCGGAGATCGACCGGGCAGAGCAGGATATCGCGAAGAAAAAAGCGTCGCAGGAAGCTGCGGCATCAGTGTTCAAATGACACGTTTTTACTTGTCATCCCGGCGAAAGCCGGGATCTCGTAAACGCAAGCGACCAGGTTTTGTTCTGTCGCAGTATGATAAGGAAAGACTGAGACCATGCGTATAGAAGAAGATGTGAAACTGGACTTTAAAGACGTGCTGATCCGGCCTAAGCGCTCGACGCTCGCCAGCCGTAAAGAAGTCGATATCAGCCGCCAGTATACATTCAAATGGAGCGGCCGGACCTTTGACGGCGTCCCGGTCATTGCTGCCAACATGGATGGCGTCGGCACGATGGCGATGGCGAAAGCCTTTGGCGAAAACGGTAACGGCATGAGCGTCGCGCTGCATAAGCATTACGCACTTGAAGATCTTCTGAAATTCTACGAAGAGAACGGCAATAAAAACGTCTGGTACAGCATCGGCGTGACCGAAAGCGATGAAGAAAAACTTGATGCGTTCCTGGCCAGCGATGTTCAGAAAAGCGGGCAGGGCATCGATAAGCTGTGCATCGATGTGGCCAACGGTTATAGCGAACCGTTCGTCGATTTTGTTCGCCGCATGCGCGATAAAATGCCGGACATTACGATCATGGCGGGTAACGTTGTGACTGGTGAAATGGTCGAAGAACTGGTGCTGAGCGGCGCTGACCTCGTCAAAGTCGGTATCGGGCCGGGCAGCGTTTGCACGACCCGCAAAATGACCGGGGTTGGCTATCCGCAGCTCTCTGCCGTGATTGAGTGCGCGGACGCCGCGCACGGTCTCAAAGGCTTCGTCTGTGCCGATGGCGGCTGCACGGTGCCGGGGGATCTGGCCAAGGCGTTTGGTGGCGGGGCTGACTTTGTCATGCTTGGCGGCATGCTGGCCGGGCATGACCAGTGCGAAGGCACGGTCGAAGAAGATGAAAACGGTGAAAAACGGGTGACGTTTTATGGGATGAGCAGCAGCACGGCGATGGACAAACATGCCGGCGGGGTTGCCGAATATCGCGCCAGCGAAGGCAAGACCGTCAGTGTTCCGTATCGCGGCGATGTCGAGCAGACCGTCAAAGCCGTGCTAGGCGGATTGCGCAGTGCCTGCACTTATGTCGGTGCGGTCAAGCTCAAGGAATTATCAAAGCGGACAACCTTTGTCCGCGTGACCCAGCAACTGAATACGGTTTTTGGGAACGAATAAAACAGGGTCGGCGCTTGCGGTTTTGTTTTCCGCAGGCTAATGTATGGCCAGTACAGTAATTTATGAAGGAGCCGGGCGATGGACGAGAATAACATTGAAGACAGACTCAAAGAAGCAACAAGCAATTGCCTGTCCTCTCACGGGGAATGGGACAAAAACAAAAAAGACAGCAAAGCCCGTGAAACCCTGATGGAAGCTGTCCATGAGCTACGTAAAGTAGCCGCGCGTCTTGAAATTGAAATCGCGATCAGCGAGCGTGACGAAATGGCATCCAAGCCGATCCCGATTCCGCCGCACCGTTCCAACAAGCGCAAAATGGAAAATAATGTCGATGACAATGTCGGCAATCAGGGGGATGGCGACAACAGTAATAAAGGCGGACCAAAGCCGCAGCGTAACCGCCCGCGCCGCCGCACGGGCACCGATTCCCCATCGTCTGAATAAGAGAAAAATAGTTATAAGACTTCCCTCTCCCTTTGGGGAGAGGGTTGCTATCGCTTATCGAGGCAAAGCCGAGATTAGCGTATAGCTGGGTGAGGGGATTACGGAACGACCCTTACCCACTGCAGCCATGGCTTTTTATAAAAGAAAATCCAGGCTTCGTTGCCCTCTCCCTAAAAGGGAGAGGATGGTCGCAATGATTTACACGGCGTCCCTGAGGCACCGTATTTCTGCGAACCGTTCGGCAGAGCCAGCCCGCAGGAAAGGGCTG
Source organism: Rhodospirillales bacterium (assembly GCA_020638155.1). GTDB lineage: Bacteria > Pseudomonadota > Alphaproteobacteria > Micavibrionales > Micavibrionaceae > UM-FILTER-47-13. Next base: position 17,825 of record JACKJB010000003.1, on the reverse strand, counting down.
GTCTTCTTCTCAAGCGCGAGCGTAAAAGGGATTGTCGGCAGGTTTTGCTCCCGCGCGGAACGAACATCTGCCATGCGCTGCTGCAGATCTGTATTATCCGGATCGATATCGAGGCAAAACGTTCCATTCTCCAGCGTATATTCATGCCCGCAATAAATATCGGTGTCATCGGGCAGGGCCATAATCTTTGACAGCGACTCCCACATCTGTTCCGGCGTGCCTTCAAATAGCCTGCCGCAGCCAAGGCCAAACAGCGTATCACCGCAAAAAAGCGCCTTGTCTTCGGCAAAATATAAGCAGATATGCCCGTTCGTATGACCGGGCGTCGCAAAGACCTGTGCGCTGCTCTGCCCGAGGTTGAGCGTATCGCCGTCCTTCAGCCCGCTATCCAGCGTCGAAATCCGGTACGCATCGGCTTCCGGCGCATAAACCTTACAGCCATACGCTTTTTTAAGTGCCGCATTGCCGCCGGTATGATCGCCGTGATGATGGGTGTTGATAATCATGTCCAGCGTCAGGCCGCGCGATTCCAAAAGGTCTTGCACCGGTGCTGCTTCGGAAGGATCGATCACGGCAACTGTACCGCTCCCGTCAATAAGCAGGTAGGCATAGTTGTCTTGCAGCAGCGGGATCAATTCAATTTTCATGAGGGTATAGTAAGCGCCTGTCTTGCAATTTCCAAGACTAGTCAGACACTTTCACGCCGGATTTGATTTCCTGCGTTTGCAGCGCATCGGCGAGCCGTGTCTGCGCAGAGCCGGGGCGTAATGGCTGCTGCTGTGATCCATGCGGAGCCCAGCCGATCATGAAGATGACTTCAAAGCTCGCGGCGATACGTCCGTCGGCTTCGGCAAAACGGTCCTGATACAAACGCGCCGTTTCCATCAGCAGGGCTTTGCCGGGCAGGGTCTTGCTGCGGTCGGCGAGCGCATTGCCTTCACCCATCCCGCGCAAATCATGCATCAGTTTAAAAACATGATCGTAAGTCACGGTAATAATTTCAGAATCAACAACCGGAAGCGCAAACCCGGCCCGTTGCAATAACGATCCGGCCTGCGGCTTGTCAACGAACGGGGCGACATGAGGGCTGGCACCGCCTTTAATTTCCATTTCCGCCTGCATCATAACCTGCCGCAACTGATACAGCGTTTCCCCGCCAAGCATCGCCCCCATAAAGAGGCCGTCCGGCTTTAATACACGATTGATCTGTACCAATGCGCCAGGCAGGTCGTTGACACTCTGTAGTGCGAGCGGCGAGATCACGGCATCAAAGCAGTCTGTGCAGAATGGCAGGAACTCTTCTTCGGCCTGCACCCGCAGACCTTTGTTGCCGAGCGCTTGTTCGGCGATATCCATCGTGATCGTCGTGCATCCATTGCAATCCAGATCACCGCGTCCGCCGATTTTCAGGACGCGGGGAAACTCCCGGCGGATATCCGCTAGCCTTTCCTGAAGCACTTTGGTTGTCCATGCGAACAGGAAGTCGTGATCTGTAAAACCTGCCATAGCGCGGTTCCGGTTCCGGCGGACAAGCGCCCGGTCAAAAATTTCAATGACTTTCGGCTGGTAAGGCATACAGGTTAGCTTGATGATTTTTTCTTATGGTCTTTTTCGTTGTCGGCGGTTTTGTCTTTTGAGGCTTCGCGGTTGCCTGTCGAAGCAATGTGGCCGGTCGAAAAGGTTTCATGACGAATTTCATGGAAGTCAGGCGAAGAGACATAGGAAGATTGCGCTCTGGCTCTATTCTCTTCCACTTGCTGCCGCGCTTTTTCAATCGACCATCCGGATTGTGCGAGACCGCTTTCCTGAGGGGGAGGCGCTGCAGGTGCCTGTGTCGCCGTGACTGGGGATGGTGCGGTTGCCGTCGGTGCCGAAGTAGCAGGCTTTGTCACAATCGTTGCGTTGGCGATGGCGGGCGCGCTCTTGTTCAGTTCGTCATGCATAGCCTGTCCTGTGCGCACCCAGCCCATATTCACTTCACTGCCCGCGCCGAGCACGTTATAGGCGCTGCGGAGTTTTGACAGGAAGTAACGATCGTAATTCCAGTCATCAATCCTATCCAGAAGGTTATACAAAGCTTCCAGTGGCGCGAACTGTACCGGCCCGCCTGCCGGGTTGCTGCTGGATCCGGAGGAGGCAATAGCAAACGGGAACAGCCGCACGGGTGTGACCCCGATATGACAGAAATAACTTTCCCCAAGGCGGGCCACTTTTTCGAGAGGAACGTCAAATTTCTCGGCAATGAATTTCTTTGCCTGGTCGATCGTCGTGACTTCCTTGGGCAGGGTAATGCTGGGTGCCCGCAGCGTCAGGCCGTTCCCTTTGTGGCGTTGGGGAACCGGCAGATGTTCGACAACCATCCCGGCCAGCGCATCGCCGGTGTTGATGTCACGGGTGAGCGGCAAAATCACCGCCTTGTTAATCGTCTGGTCATCGGAAATGATGAATTCGATATCGCGCGTGGCAAGACCTTCAATGCCGCCCTCAACCCAGCCTTCATCGACAAAGATCGATTTGACCGCCCGCAACTGGCCGGCTGAACCTTTGACATTTTTAAAGCGCTTATCCTGTTCGCCGATATCATTTGCGAATTTTTGGCCGTCCAGCATCTGTTCGGGGTGGCAGGCATCTAGCGCCAGCGGGCATTCCTGCCATGTCTCCGCATGAATGCCGAGCTTCTCATAAAGCGCGAGGATTTGCATTTCCAGCCGCAGGTTCGGGATATAGCCGACACTGATCGCGTTCAGGATGCTTTGGGCATTTACTTCACGGATGCTGCCCTTGGTCGTAAAGCCCTCCAGATCTACGGTGACTTTGCGCGGTTCAATGACGCCTTCGTGCTCAACAACCTGCAGGTAACGGGTCTTGATCTGCTCATCGATAAAATCAGGAGCAGGAAAGAAGGGCGGCCCGACTTCCAGCGCCGATCCCATAGCCGGTTTCAGGCCAAGGTAATCACGGGCAAAAAGAACGGTGGCTTTCGGCTCGCCTTTTTCGACATCCATGATGACTTCGGTCGGGACGGCGATAGCTTCGGTCATATGCCCCGACCAGCGTTTGCCGTCGATACTTTTCCCGGTGCGGGGAACGGCATTGGCAATCCCGCGTGGCAGGCCTTCATGAACGAAAATATTCAGCTCGCCATTTTCCGTGACCCGGAACGGCAGGATTTCGGTCAGGTCCATATCGCGGCTGACGACATCAAACAGGCTGCCGGTAATCTCGTTACGCATCGCGGTGATGCGGATTTGGTGTTCCATCGTATTGGACGGGCGCCGCTCATGCAGCCGCAGGCTTTTCTTCTCTCCGAGTTTTTGCGCGACGGCAACGAAACTAGTCGGTGGCGAGCCCATCGGTTTGCCTTCATCATTGTAAAGGCGGAAATGTCCCTGGAACCGTTCGCGGATCATCGCGTCATCCCATTGCGGCGAAGTATAAAGCACCCGTGCCCCAAGCGCGCGCAGGTTCTTGCGGTACTCGCGCTGGGTAAAGAACGTGTATTCCTTGGGCAACTCTGTCTCCAGGTTATCCCGGTCATCCTTATGCATGATGAATTCATATGCCCATTTCGCGGGCAGCCGGAACAGCCGGGTTTGCGGCAGGCGTGGCGGCAGCTCTTCCAGGAAGAACCCAAGGCTGCCTTTCTTGCCTTGCGGGCGGGCATATTCCGAGTACCAGACCAGCAGGTCCGCCTCGGACATTTCCTTCGGGCTTTCATTCGGGCTGTCGATATCCGGCATTTCCAGCATCACATACTCTTCCGGCGACATCAGCGCGTAATCGCGGATAAACATCTGCCCCTCTTGTTTCAGCAGGGTAAAATGCGTTTCAAGAGCGCGGATCACAGGTTTGTCGGAATATTTTTGGCTGGAGAAAATTTCGTGCAGGTTAAAGGAGTTTATAATGCCGTCGAGTGAGTTTTCTTCGAAGGAGCCCGGAGTGATAAAATTATCGACCCGGTATTCAAGGTTGGGCAGCTCGTATTTCTTTTTGGCATTCTTAATCAGCGTTTTGTCCATATCGACGCCGATAAAGTTAATCTGGGGGTTCAGGGCCGCCATCGTATAGGTCATATCCGGCTGGCATCCCATATCGGCGACGGTGGCGCCGGGCGCGATCAGCAGGTGCGCCATCGTAAACCAGGCTTTCCGGATCACAGGTCCGGAAATACCGCGCAGCCGTTCATGGTTCTGGTAATAGGCTTCAAGCGTTTCGGAAGCAGCGCGCAGGGAACCGGGCTCTGTCAAGCCAGAAGCACTTTGATGGCCGTTGCGCAGCGTCTCTGTACTCATTCTCTCCCGTAATGGGTAGAAAACCAGCCTTGCTGTAGGCTGCTTATCTTCCCACTTCCTGTTTGATGGTTTTGGTAATATAAAATGAAAGTGATTCTCAGCGCAACAAAATTAGGGAAAAACCGCATGGAAACCGCTAAACCCATACAGTTTGCCAAAAGCTGTTTTTGGACTGTGGTTGATGCCATCCTGCCGCCGCGCTGCCTTGTGACCGGAGATATCGTTGATCGGCAGGGCACAGTGTCTCCTGCGGCATGGCGGGATTTGCGGTTTATCGCGGCGCCTTTATGCGCCTGCTGCGGCATTCCTTTTGAGTTTGAGGTGAGCGGGGAAAGCCGCTGCGCCAAATGCCTGTCTGATCCCCCGCCATACCAGAGCGCCCGCGCGGCGCTGGTATATGATGAGGCAAGCCGGGGTATGATCCTGAAATTCAAACATGGCGACCAGACCCATGCCGCCCTGGCTTTTGTGCCGTGGTTGCAGCGCGCCGGGGCGGATATGCTGGCGCAGGCGGATGTGATCGTGCCGGTGCCGCTGCACCGTTTCCGCCTGATCCAGCGACGCTACAACCAGGCGGCACTGATCGGGCAGGCTCTGTCCAGAGCCAGCGGCATCCCTGATCTGCCGCTGGCCTTGCAGCGGGTTAAAGCTACCCGCAGTCAGGGGCATATGGGCTATAAAGCCCGCAAGAAAAACGTCAAAGGCGCGTTTCGAATGGCCCCCCGTTTTGCCGAGGAGATCAAGGGGAAAACGGTAATCCTGATTGATGATGTTTACACGACAGGCGCCACCGCCGGGGAGTGCGCCAAAGCGCTGCTGGCGGGCGGCGCCTCCGCCGTCCATATTCTGGCCGTCGCCCGCGTGGTTAAACCGGAATTTCGGGATTAAGGCGGATGCATTGATCCTGTGAAAAGAAATTGCTACAAAAGATTATCAGAACAGCAGGAGGAATAAATGATCGACCCGAAAGAAGTCAGTAAGATGGCCACCCAATATGCGGCAGGACTGCAACATATGCTGTCCGGGCAATTTAATAAAAAGTCATTCAGCATATCTTCCGGCGTCATGGGAACCAAAGATAAAAAACTTGGGATTCTGTTTAACTTCACCAACCTTGATCCTTCGGATGGACCGGTAACGCCGGAAATGGTGAAAAAAGCCGAAGAAACTTTAAAGCAGTGGAATGTTCCGGTCGAAACAAAAATTATCACAACCCCACCGCCGAAAGCGTTTTAATTAGCGTCCGGCCACTTGATAAGCTGGCATCGTCCTTCGACACAGGATGGGTAGGTCGATAGGTCAGAGCATCGGCAGATGCTCCCCGTATACTTGCCGCAGTTCTTGTCAAAAGCCGCATCATATTCTTTTTCATACCGGGCGTTGATCGTCGTGTACTGGCAACAAAAACCGCAATGCGAGTCCACGACAATACAGCGGTCGCCTTCTGCGCAAGCCTGGTAAACGGCATCAACGACAAGGTGATCCGTTTCAAGATGCACATATTCCGGCTGGGCCGGTTCCTTCTTGGCGTAGAACACTGCGCCGCCGATCATGACAAGAGCCAGAATGATTGCGATACGGAGGATAATGACGAAACCCTTTCTTGCCTGAGCGTGTTTTTTGTTCCTATATAGACGCTGAAGACTATAACCAGCTAACAGCAGGATAGCAAAAACATGGCAAAAGTCGAAATTTATACATGGTCGCATTGCCCATATTGTAAACGGGCCAAGGAATTGCTGCGTTCCAAAGGCGTGAAATATATCGAATATGATCTCGACGGGGACGAAGACGCCCGCGATAAAATGGCTGAGCGCACCGGCGGTCCCCGCAGCGTACCGCAGATTTTTATTAATGACCGCCACTATGGCGGCTGTGATGATATCCATAAACTAGATGAGGACGGCAAGCTTGATCCCTTGCTGAATGACGACAATGATCCTAACGGCGGCATGCATCCAGCTTAGTTCCGGCCCGGAAATCGAACCGAACCTGACGGCGGCGGAATCTCTGATTCGCGAAGCGGCGGGGCAGGGCGCGGTACTGGTCGCGACGCCGGAAAATACCTGCCATATGCGCGGCGTATCTTCCGACAAGCTGAAATCGGCCCGCCCTGAAGAAACGCATCCGGCATTGCCGTTATTCTCCGCCCTGGCGCGGGAGCTTGATATCTGGCTGCTGGCCGGTTCGCTTTCGATCCTGCTGGAGGATGAGCAGCGCGTGGCAAACCGCTCGATCCTGTTCAGTAATACCGGCGATATTGCTGCCCGCTACGATAAGATCCATTTATTCGATGTCGATCTGCCGACCGGGGAAAGCCACCGCGAAAGCGATATCGTCCGCCCCGGCACCCAGGCTGTGGTTGCCGACCTGCCGGGCGCAAAGCTGGGGATGAGTATTTGTTATGATGTGCGCTTTTCCTATCTGTACCGCGACCTTGCCAAAGCCGGGGCGACGATCTTAAGCGTCCCTGCGGCCTTCACCGTACCGACCGGGCAGGCGCACTGGGAAACGCTGCTGCGCGCGCGGGCGATTGAAACGGGATCTTTTGTGATTGCGCCGGGGCAATGCGGCGAGCATGAAGGGGGCCGCAAAACCTGGGGCCACTCCCTGATGATCGGCCCGTGGGGCGATATTATGGCTCAAGCCGATGATAAACCCGGTATTATCATGGCCGATCTGGACATGGAAGCCGTCACCAAAGCCCGGCAGGCGGTCCCGGCGCTACAGCATGACCGGGAATATAAAAAGCCCTAATCTCTGACGTCATCCCGGAAAAAGCGCAGCTTTTATCCGGGATTTTTGCCAGTATAGAGCCCATCGGCACAAACCCCGGATCATCGCTACGCGCTGTCCGGGGTGACCAGTAAAAGAAAATCATAAAACACTTATACCAAAACCCCGGTATCAACCTGCAATGCATCGGCGATGGCGCGGATCGCGTTAATCGACCCTTCTTTCTTACCTGTTTCAATCTCCGTCAGGTAAGGCCGGGACAGGCCGCATAAATGGGCAAGGTCGCTTTGGGTCATACCGCGATGTTTACGGATGATTTTGACCGGGTGGTCTTCGCCGACATAAATCGCATCAAGAATTTCCTGCGGCAGGTTGGATGATTTCTCTTCACCCGCACCGGTCAGCATTCTGTATTCGTGCAGCGGTACGAGAACATAGGGTTTGCCCTGAATGTGCAATAAGTCATGGTCCATGATGATGTCTCCGGAATCGGAAAAAGGAAGGAAAAGTCTCTCTTAGCGACATTATGCCTGTTTAATAGCGGTAAGACAAGGTCAGCCCGCCAAACAAATCATTATCATCCTGCCGTTCAAATTCTTTGGTGCGGTAGGTCAGGGTATAAGACAGCCGCACCCGCTCGAACGTCAACGCAAACCCGGTGTTAAAATCGGCGACAAAATGCTCCTTATCAATGCTGTGACTGTCCGCAAACATATTGCCATCCAGAAAAATATTATGCGCCACAGCGCGTCCGTCGACCCCGGCAAAAATCTGCCAGCCCCATCCGTCGTCCGGGATTTGGAAATACCCGGTTCCCGGAATCGCCGGGCGCACCCGCTGCGGCGTGTCCTGCCAGCGGTCACTGGCGGGGCTTAGGGTAAAAGTCAGTCCTGTTCCGGCGTAGGTATAAATGTTACCAAGGGAAATATTGACGTTCGGTTCCAGCGCGCCGAACAATCCCGCATTTTCAAAATAGGCCGCCTGCGGCCAGCGCCGCAGCCATGAAGCAATGACACCCGGTTCGTTTTTAAGCTGGTTATCCCAGCCTTTCGGATCAGGCGAGCCGATCAGGCTGTGAATATATTTCTGCGCAAACTCACCCTGCGCGGCAGGCCCGACCATGCCGAGCGTCAGTTCAAGCTCGTCAATATGGTTGCCGGTCAGGGTCGCCAGTCCTGCCGACCCGTAAAGCCACGCGGCCCAAGGCCTGTCGTTCGGGTCCTGCTGGGGCGATTTGATATCATCCGGCGTGTAAAGATTCTGGCCGATGGAGTAGGCAATGCTGGTGGTCTCGCTAATATCAAAGGTTGGGATATAGGCGGCAATATCGTCAATGACCTGCGGGATACGGGCATTGACGTTAAAATATGTCGCCCGGACCCCGCTGGTATAATTCTGGTCCGTGCCTTTGCCGATAGAGTCATTTTCTACCGCCAGCGTCATGAAGTTCTTATGTGTGCTTTTCCGGATCAGCTGTGTGGCTTCCTCCTGCATTGTTGGCCGTTCCTGGCCAATGGCCGGAAAAGCCATAGTCAGGACCACCAGTCCGGCAATGAGGCTAACGCTTCTCATAACCCGATCATCTCCATGATGTCCTGCGGCGTCTTGCCTTCGGCTTCCCGGTAATGCTGGATTGTGATCGCATGGTTGCGTTTTGCCAGCCGCTCGCCGTCTTCATCGGTCAGGAACGGATGGTGGTGCCATTCCGGGACATTCAGGCCGAGCAGTTCCTGCAGCAGCCTGTGCAGGTGCGAGGCGTAAAACAAATCATCCCCGCGCGTGACGACGGTGACGCCCTGCACATGGTCGTCAATCGTCACGCTGAGATGATAGCTGGTCTGGATATCCTTACGGGCCAGCACCGCATCACCCAGGATTTCAGGGGTCGCGATTTGTTCGCCCCTGGCGCGGTCCACCCATGTCAGCGGCCCTTTGATCTCCTGCAGCGCTTTATCAAGGTCCAGCCGGAAGGCATAAGGAATGCCAGATGCGATCTTTGCCGCCCGTTCATCATCACTCAGCCCTTTGCAAAGACCGGGATACAACAGACCTTCCGGCCCGTGCGGGGCGTGGCCGGAGCGCTCGACTTCCTCGCGGATATCCTTGCGGGTGCAAAAACAGGGATATAGCAGCCCGCGATTTTGCAGCTTTGTCAGCGCGGTACTGTATTCATCCATATGATCGGATTGCCGCCGCACCGGCTTTTCCCAGTCCAGCCCCAGCCAGCCAAGGTCTTCATAAATGCCGTGCTCAAACTCCTTATGGCAGCGCACCGGGTCGATATCCTCAATCCGCAGGATAAACTTTCCTCCGGCCTCCTGCGCCATACGATAGGCAAACAGGGCCGAATAAGCATGGCCGACATGCAGGCGGCCGGTCGGAGACGGTGCAAAGCGTGTTACAATCATGGGCACCTATATAGCGCAGAAACGGCGCGCAGGCGAAAAAAAAGCGCCGCCCGTTCCTACGGACGGCGCAAGGCCAGCACGTTCAGGACTTAAACGCTATTCGGCCGCATGGGGTTGTGCGGCAAAGCGGTCCCGGACAAAACTAAACAGCAGCCACCCGCAGGGCAGGGCCAGAAGGCTGTAGGTAATCAGATCGCCAATCGGCTGCCCCGGCTCAAAAGGCTCTGTGGCAATATGGAAGGACACATTCATATCCTCGGACAGCAGCGGCAGCGCATTCATTTCCGATAGCTCATGCAGCCCGTACAGGAACAGATGCACCGAAAACAGCACCAGGAACATCCCGGTGACCTGCATAAACAGGCGTAAATTAATCTTATGGCTCTGGGTCATCCACGCATAGCCGATCAGGCCGACCAGCGCGAGCCCGCCAAGCGCCCCGGCAATCATCGGGACAGCCCCGGTCTGGCCGCTCATCGCGCCGAGCATCAGGGCCGTTTCCATTCCTTCGCGGGCGATCATCAGGACGGTAAACAGGAAGATCCCGATTTCCGCCATAGCGCCGTCCTGTGCGGCATGCCGTTCCAGACGATTATGAATGTCCTGGCGGATATGTTTTGCGGTTTTCATGACATAGTAGGTCAGTGAAGCGACCAGCGCCCCGGCGATCAGCGCCAGCACACCTTCCGTCACAGGTTCCTGCGCCAGCTCGCGGATATGATATCCCGTCGTGGCGCTAATCAGCAGGGCAACCCCCGCCCCGGCATAAACCGGCTTAATCAGCGCCGTTCGCCCGGTCTTGGTCAGGTAAGCCAGTGTTATCGCGATAATCAAAAAGGCTTCAAGCCCTTCGCGGAACGTGATAAGCATTGTTTCTAACATGGGTGCACCTCGGTAAAGAGCTGATCGCAAATGAGAACTATTCTCACAACTATCTTATCTTTGCTGGTGATGCAAGCATTTCTGGTCATTCAATCTGGGGAAATTTGGGGACAGGGGACAATGAGTAACGAATACGATCTGAAAACCTATAAATACGGACCGGCATCCGGCGGACAGCCAAAAGAGCTTGTTATCTTGCTGCATGGCCTGGGATCGAACGGGCAGGATTTAATCAGCCTGGCGCCGTTTCTGGCCGAAGCGCTGCCTGATGCGATGTTTGTGTCTCCTGACGCGCCGTACCCGTGCGATATGGCTCCGGTAGGATATCAGTGGTTTAGCCTGCAGGACCGTAGCGCCTCCGTAACCCTTGCCGGTGTCCAGCGTGCCGCGCCTGTTCTGGATCACTATATTTCCGAACAGATGGAAAAATATAACGTCCCGGCGGATAAAACCGCGTTGCTGGGCTTTTCGCAAGGATCGATGATGAGCCTGTATGTCGGGCCGCGTTTTCCTGAAAAACTCGCCGGGGTGCTGGCGTATTCCGGGGCGCTGGTCGGCGGGGAAGCGCTGGGGCAGGATGGCATCAACAAGCAGCTTCCGGTGCATTTGATCCATGGGGATGCCGATGATGTTGTGCCGGTATCGCTCTATTATCACGCGCAGGAAACCCTCCAGGCGAACGGCTTCGATGTATCGGGGGAGGTAACGCCGGGCCTGATGCACAATATCGATGAGGCGGGAATCGCCAGTGGCTCTGCGTTTTTGAAGAAAATATTTGAATAAAACGCCTTAAAACCCTGTAAAAGTCATTTCTTTTTGCGTTCTTGAAATTGTTTTATTTCAATGACTTATCCTGTGTCCTCGGGATAAGTTGCTGGAATTTCTAGGTGTACGCCCGAATTTGCGGTAAAATAGTACATGTAAGAGCAGCGAAACCCTTTTCCAGCAAAGGTTTCCACCGCAGCCGGCGGCAGACGAAAGGAGTGGTATTGGTTATGGACTTAAATACGCCTTTGGAGAAATGCCCGGCCTTGATTTTGAACGCAGATTACAGGCCGCTCAGCTATTTTCCCTTATCTCTCTGGTCATGGCAGGACGCGATCAAAGCGATTTTCCGCGACTCAGTCGTGGTCGTTTCCGAATATGAACGTATTGTCCGTTCCCCCACCCATGAAATGCGTTTGCCGAGTGTACTGGCCTTAAAAGAATACATACCGTCGGCCAAGTGGCCGGCCTTTACACGATTTAACGTCTTCCTGCGCGACGGGTTTGATTGCATGTACTGTCAGGGCAATTTCAAAGCCAATGACCTGACCTTCGATCATGTGATCCCGCGCTCACGCGGGGGACGAACGTCCTGGGATAATATCGTCGCCGCCTGCCAGGGGTGTAACACCCGAAAGGGGGACAGGATGCCCGATGATTGCGGCATGTACCCGCGCAGAGAGCCGAGGCAGCCGTCGATATTTGAACTTCAGGAAAACGGTAGAAAGTTCCCCCCAAACTTCTTGCACGAGAGTTGGGGGGATTTTCTTTATTGGGACACCGAACTGGTGGACTGATAGGAAGGGAGCCATGACCGGCCTGCACGCCGCCATGGCATGAAAACCAAACAAAAGGAGGTTTGTCATGTTTGGGAATTCATTAGATCTGGGAGCCAAAAGGGATATGGGCAGTGCGGTGATGTTTTTCATCGCCCACCTGATGATCCTGGTCGGCGTTTCAACGGTACTGGTCCATTTCCTCGGAATGGCCGGACTGGTTGACGGCGGCGGCAGCTTCTTCGCCGGAGGCGAGACCTTTACGATCATAAGCACACTCTTTGTGCTGTGGCTCGGCGGGTCCGTACTGGCGAAAAGAGGGCTGACCAGCGATATCATGTCGATCATTATCGTGATGGTCGGCGTATATCTGGCATGGAGCAGTGGGGCGATATTGGGCCTCGTCCCGATCGCCTTGCTGACCACGATCAGTAGTAAATAGCTTCTTGCTTAAAGCATGCGGAAAAGCCGGGCTTGTCCCGGCTTTTTCTTTCTTTCCCCTCTTTTGTCATCCCCGTGACACCCCCCCTTGCAAGGCAAGGGGGGGGGTTAAACAACGGGGACCCATATGTCGGCAAGCATGGCTTGCCGTCTTTAACTGGATTCCCGCCGATCAGCCCTGCTTTGCAGAGCCGCGGGAATGACGGTTCGCGGGAATCGAAGACACTTGACAGAATCTTGATAATCTTTATAAACAGGCTTATCCACAGCACTATACACAGATTTTGGGGATAAGTATGTTTGACGATTTATTCGATTTCGGCAAGAAGCGGACATTAAAACAATCCGTCGGGTTCTTCATTTTTTATGCCGGGATTTTCCTGGGGCTGTCGGCGCTGGCCGGGATAGCCGGTTTATAACAACCCGTTATCCTTGCGGCGGATCAGGATCGCCGAGATCGCGCAGCCGACACCCAGCCCGAACGACATCATCGTATTATAGGCCGCCATCGACAGGCCGAAGACCGGGTCCGCCCACGGAATTTCATCACAGCGTGCCGCAGGCTTGTTATCCATCAATTGCATCAATTCTTCGACGCTCCCGGCATCAAAATCGACTTTGCAGCCTTCCAGGATGGAGACCCACCAGTGCTGTTCCACACCGCTGTGATAAAACGCGATAACACTGCCGATAAAGAAGATGATTGACGACAGGAAGACGGTGAGCGCGGCATGGCGGCCCCATTCTTCCTTATATAAAGTAATCAGCCCGCCAATCCCCAGCAGCGCTGTCAGCGCATAGGGAACCCGCTGGTAAATGCACAGGATACAGGGCTGCAGCCCGTAAACATATTGTGAAATCAGCGCGACCATCAGCGTAATCGCGGAAATAAGAAAGATGCCGCCGTTAACGGCGACCGGGTTGGCCATTGTATGGATAATCCATGTGCTTAATTTGAATGCGCTCATCTTTACACCAATATAGATTTAATCATGTCTTTGACCATGTGAAAAGCGTCAGGACCGAAGATAACCACAGCCCCGGCCAGCATCAAAACCCACGCGGTCCCGATCAGTGCGCCTGCCAGCACCGCCAGCCCGTCCCGCATGATAAAACCGACCGACATCAGCGCAATCCCGAAGCTGGGCACGGTATTGGTCAGCGGCACCGGGATACAGACCGACAGCGCCATAATAAAACCCAGCGCCCCGAAAAACCGCGAGGCCCCGTCCTGCGACAGGAAACCAAGCCTTGGTTTTACAATGATCTCAAGCCGTTTCATCCACGGCACCAGCCCGTCAATCAGTTGGGAAAGCTTCGGAACGGAAAATGTCCGCTTACGGATTTTTTCCGGCAGCCAGATCGTATGCGCGCCCAGGACCTGCTGCCCGGTCAGCAATAAAAGCGGGGAGGCCAGCGCGACATTAATTCCTGGCGGTACCGGCAGCGGCAGCGCCATCGGCGCGGCGAACAGCAGCAGCAGCATAGCAATCCCGCGCTCATGCAGGGATTCTATCAGCGAATCCACGGAAACTTCAGTGCCGCGCAGCCCGTTTTTGAGGTCAGTCAGCACATCTGATAAGGTCCGTATGGCAGGATCATGAGTCATGAGACGATGTTAAGCGCGTCAGGCCAAACGACAAAGTGCTTTTTTAAATGCGGGCAGCGTCATCCCGAACGCATGTGAGGGATCTCCCGGTAATCTGGAGATTTCTCAGCTTCGCTTCGAAATGACGCCATAAATTTTTCTTTTTGTTGTTAACCACTTGGCAAAAATTAGCCCGTATCCTGTGAAATGGAAAAGGTGGGAAAACAGATATGCCACGCGAAGACCGGCGCATTATATTCAGTTACGATGAAGCCTATAAGGCGGTTTATTCCTTATGCGTGCAAAAGGAAATCAAGAAACCGCCGCCGGGGCATATTGACGCGATTGATGTCGATCCGGACGATAAAAACAAACTCGTTCTCTCTATTAATAATAGCCATGAAAATACCGAACATACCTTAACTTATAGCCGAGACTTCCTAGCCGCCGCCCTGATGCTGTTCTGCCGTTCACAGGGGATACCTATTTCCAAAAAAGCCACCAAGTCGGTCGAATTAAAGCCGGACAGCCTGATCCTGCGGCTGGTGATTTGATCCTGTTACATTTCATTTCTTTCCCTGACCGTCATTACACGGCTTGTCCGTGTAATCCATTCTTCTTCGCTAGACAGGTAGATTGCACGCATAAAGCGTGCAATGACGAAACTTTTGAGCGATGTCAGCTATATAGGCTTTACTAACGCTCTCAATTTTGTGGATATCTTGATTCTTTCTAAGAAAATCAGTAAGATAGTCTCGAAAACTTGTGTTTTTTCTTAAAAGTGGCGGCTTTCTGCCGTTCACAGGAATCTTAACAGGAATAAAAAATGGCTGGCGGATTTGTGTGCGATACGTGGCGTCTCGCATTATCTGGAAAATTGAATTGTTCCAGGTGGTTATCATACGTACTTGATAAATGCGTTAGAGGTCCGACGAAAAAAAACGCGTCTGGTAACACTCTGTTAACCGGAAATAATCAATATATTAACAATTTCATGAAAAAATTAAGAATATACATAATCGATCTTAATGCGCATTTACAAGATCGGGAAACTCGGGGATTAAGTTGATATTCGGCTTTTTAAAGCACAAGAATAAAAGACGGGACCGCTCTACCCGCTGGGGTGAAAGTGGTAACGTTTTTTTCACGTTGTTCGGCGCCGTTGCCCTGGTCGGCGTCGTTGGCGTGGCAACTTCTACCCTGATGCGCGGTCCGGTCGGGACCGTCGTGCGACTCAACCAAAACGCCAAAGCCGACGCCCAGATGCAAATCGCCCACAAACTGGCGATGCTGGAAGCGGCAAAGGCAGCTGATAGCGGCGACTGCGATAGTGATGGTTTTGTTGAGCCGTTAGGGTTTGTCGCCTGTGCGACCGCACCGGGAGGAGGTGGTTGTATTCCGCCTTCGATTGGAACGTCTCAAAACGACCCCTGGGGAACGACCTACGGGTATTGTTCGTGGGATCACGGCCCTATGATCGGATCCGGATGTGCGCCGACCAATGGCGCTAACGTGCTTGATGGCACCAATGGCAGCAGCGAAACCGTGATCGCCATTATTTCCGCCGGGCAGGACCGTGTGTTTCAGACCACTTGTGCGGATGACCCCGGTTATGTTACGCGCGGCGGCGATGACCTTGTGATTGATATTACTTACGCGGGCGCAGTCGAAGCGTCCGGCGGATTGTGGGCGCTGAAGAGCGGATCGCCGGATACGGCAACGATCGATAAAAACGTCGAAGTACCCGAAGGCAATCAGGTCGCATTCAAAAGTGGTGGCTCGCTGTCGGGCGGCGCCTTTGATATGACTGACTCCCGCCTGCAGTTTGGCGCGAACAGTATGCTCGATCTGCCGGATCAGGATACGCCCGGCTCCCGCGGCGGCGGGGTTTCCGTTCCCGAAGAATGTTTGGGTAATGCTGCGAATGCCGGGGCGCTGCGGGTTAATTTTACATCCGGTACGGTCCTTGATGTTTGCGACACGGTCAGCGGCTGGACCGAGGTCGGTGGCGCGGGTTCCAGCGCCGGGGCGCAGGGGGTTGACGGTTCTGTCCAGATGAGTGATGGCACCGGCAGCTTCAAAGACGATGGCGGAAACTTTAATTATGCGGCGGGTGTGTTGAGTGTTCCTGACGCGACTTTGACGGGAACATTAACGTCTAATGATGTGGATACCGCAACAATTACCGATTCAGGCGACGGTATTCTTGATATTACCGGAGATCTTGATGTGTCCGGCGATATTGACGGCACGGATATCACGGCATCCGGCACGGCCAGCGGCGGCACGGTCAGCGCCGGGGCTGGTGGTCTGGATTCCACTGGCGGCCTCGATGTTACGGCAGGTACGACAAATCTGCTGATTACCGATGTGCAGGGCGCTTTTTCAGTCGGCGCCTTTGCAACGACTTTGGGCGGTACATTGACCGTCGCCGGGGATATTACCGATAGCGACGGCGCGGTAACCTTTAGCGATGCGGACGGTGTTGATATCACTTCGGGTAACCTTGATGTAACAAATAATGTGAACGTTTCCGGCAATGCCGATGTAACCGGCGATGTGTTCGGCAATTCGTTCCAGGACGTCAATGACGCGGGCGGTGGGGCGGAAGGCCTGTTTTTCAGCAGTACAGGTAACGTTCAACTCCGTACGGACGGCAATACCCGCCTTGAATCCGATCAGGCTGGCAACATCTTTATTCCTGGTGATCTTGGGATAAATATTGCATCGGGTGTGCCGACGGCGGCCTTGGATATTGATGGCGAAATCCGCCTGCGCAGCAGCGCCGCATATACCGCGGGCAATGCCTGCTCTGAAGCCGGGATGATTGCCTATAGCGGCTCTGACGAGCTGATGATCTGCTCCGATAACACCGGGCTGTGGGAAACGGTCGGGACTTCCGGCGGCGGCGGCGGCGGGGTCGGCGGGGTCTGGACGGATGAAGGCACATATATCCGCTACGAAAACTATTCCTATATAACAAGCTCCGGTACGGATCTGACCTTCTCTTCCGCGCTCGAAGGCGCTGGCACACGGATGCTCTGGTACACCAGCGCCGCCGCCTTCCGCGCCGGACAGGTAACGGGCAGCCAGTGGGATGATGGGGTCGTCGGCGCATACTCCACCGCTTTCGGCCTCGATACGGTCGCTAGCGGCCAGTCGGCCTTCGCCATCGGCGAAGAAGCCGAAGCCCGCGCCGCACAGGCGATTGCCATGGGGAATAAAGTTTATGTAGAGCCGGGCGCAACCAATTCGATGGGCCTTGGTCTCGGGGCACCGGTTGGCAACGCGCCGCAGGTCTTCGGCACAAATTCTCTCGGTATCTTCATGGGCGACCAGACCGATGTTGATTTCCTCGCCAACAGCACCATGGGCCTGTTCGGCGGGCGCATGGTTATCGACCCGAACGCCGCGGCGACCGAACTTGCCGTATCCGGCGTACTTGATCTCGACGTCGAAGGTGAAATCGGCGCGATCCAGTATTGTGATGAAGACGGCGGTAACTGCTTCACCGCCGAAGCCGTCGCCACAGGTTCCGTCGGTGTGCCGGGCGCGGATACCGAAGTCCTGTTTAACTCCGGCGGCTCCCTCGGCAGCGATCCGGGCTTCGTATTTATTTCCGCCAGCAACCGCCTCGGCCTCGGCGTGACCGCGCCGAACGCGCAGCTCGAACTGGCCGAACAATTGCTGCTCGGCAATGTCAATGATTGTACCGCGAACACGCAAGGCGCGCTGCGCCTGAATGCGGTCGGCGACGTGCTCGAAATGTGCGACTTCGCCGGGTCCGGCGGCTACGTTGCCATCGGCGGCGCCACCGTCGCCGCACCGGGCAGCGATCGTCAAATAATATTTAACAGCGCAGGCGCGCTCGATGCCGCGACCGATTTTGTGTACACCAGCGCAGGCGATTTCATCGTCGGATCTTACCAGTTGGATG
>JACKJB010000002.1 GCA_020638155.1 Rhodospirillales bacterium | reverse complement strand
CCATTCGTGCAGGTCGGAACTTACCCGACAAGGAATTTCGCTACCTTAGGACCGTTATAGTTACGGCCGCCGTTTACCGGGGCTTCAATTCAGAGCTTGCACTCCTCCTTTTAACCTTCCGGCACCGGGCAGGCGTCAGACCCTATACGTCATCTTGCGATTTCGCAGAGCCCTGTGTTTTTGATAAACAGTCGCCACCCCCTGGTCTGTGCCCCCTCCCAAGTGTTGCCACAAAGGAGGGCCTCCTTCTCCCGAAGTTACGGAGGTAATTTGCCGAGTTCCTTCAGCATAGTTCTCTCAAGCGCCTTGGTATGCTCTACCATCCCACCTGTGTCGGTTTAGGGTACGGTCTAATGAAGAGGCTATTTCCTGGATGTCCTTCACCGCATCTCCAATCCAATAAGGAGATACGATTTACGGCCACCGTCACACATCTTCTGGCTCACGAATATTAACGTGATTCCCATCGACTACGCCTTTCGGCCTCGCCTTAGGGGCCGGCTTACCCTGCGCGGATTAGCCTTGCGCAGGAAACCTTGGGATTTCGGCGTGAGTGTTTCTCACACTCATCTCGCTACTCATGTCCGCATTCTCACTTGTGATACCTCCAGGTAACCTCACGGTTACCCTTCGCAGGCTTACACAATGCTCCGCTACCATGCACAAAAGTGCATCCTAAGCTTCGGTAAATGGCTTTAGCCCCGGTACATCTTCGGCGCGGGGAGTCTTAATTAGACCAGTGAGCTATTACGCTTTCTTTAAAGGGTGGCTGCTTCTAAGCCAACCTCCTGGTTGTCTTGGACTCCCTACATCCTTTTCCACTTAGCCATTATTTGGGGACCTTAGCTGTAGGTCTGGGCTGTTTCCCTTTCCACCCCGGACCTTATCACCCGAGGTGTGTCTGCCATGAATGTACTCTACGGTATTCGGAGTTTGGTTAGGTTTGGTAAGGCTCGCGCCCCCCTAGCCCATCCAGTGCTCTACCCCCGTAGGTATAACATGACGCTCTACCTAAATAGATTTCGCGGAGAACCAGCTATCACCGAGTTTGATTGGCCTTTCACCCCTAGTCACAGGTCATCACCGTCTTTTTCAACAGACGTGTGTTCGGCCCTCCATTAGGTGTTACCCTAACTTCAGCCTGCCCATAACTAGATCACCCGGTTTCGGGTCTAATCCTGCATACTATATCGCCCTATTAAGACTCGGTTTCCCTGCGCCTCCACCTAACGGCTTAAGCTTGCATGCAAGACTAACTCGCGGACCCATTATACAAAAGGTACGCCGTCACAGCATAAAGCTGCTCCGACTGCTTGTAGGCATCTGGTTTCAGGTCTATTTCACTCCCCTTATCGGGGTTCTTTTCACCTTTCCCTCACGGTACTTGTTCACTATCGGTCAATCAGGAGTACTTAGCCTTGGAGGATGGTCCCCCCACGTTCAGACAGGATTTCACGTGTCCCGCCTTACTCAAGGACTGATCTAATTTTTACGCATACAGGACTATCACCTACTTTGGTGTGACTTTCCAGACACTTCTGCTTATTAAAGATCAGCCACTGGGCTGGTCCCGGTTCGCTCGCCACTACTACGGGAGTCTCGGTTGATTTCCTTTCCTCTGGGTACTGAGATGTTTCACTTCCCCAGGTTCGCCTCTTACAGCTATGTATTCACTGCAAGATACTCAAAAAGAGTGGGTTTCCCCATTCGGACATTTACGGGTCAAAGCATGTTGACGGCTCGCCGTAACTTTTCGCAGTCTTCCACGTCCTTCATCGCCTCTGATTGCCAAGGCATCCACCAGATGCCCTTCTTAACGCTTGAATTCATACCACGCACAGAAATAAATCCGCTCTATAAAGAGCGTCATCAATCTGATTGTGATTTGGTTCTCAACTTTAAGTCAGACATTGGATGTCATATCTGCTTGAATTACCTCTCTATGAACAAAGAAGTAACCCTACAAGCGCAGATATAACTGTATCATTTTTGATATTCGCAATCGAAATTACGAACATCTCAATGATGTCTTTTCAAACCTATTCACGATGTACAAGAACCTGAGAATTTCTTCTCTTGTAAATGCTCGGTAAGCACTTAAAGGAAAAGATGGCGTAAGCCACCCGAAGCAGTTTTTAACCAGTCCACCTACGCCAAGGCTTCGGTGGACACGCCTTCTCGTAAGTTCGCCAAAGGCTCGCTAACTGCGAAGGGTGGTGGACCCATGCGGGATCGAACCGCAGACCTCCTGAATGCAAATCAGGCGCTCTCCCAGCTGAGCTATGGGCCCTCTTTATATTCAAGAACGCGGCATTAGCCGCGGCGTTCAGTCGAACGCTCCTTTAAGAGCCCGCGACTGCGGGCCGCGAACAATTTCGCGCTCTTAAAAAAATAACAACCATTTCCGCGAAGCGGGAATGGTGGGCCAGGGAAGACTTGAACTTCCGACCCCACGCTTATCAAGCGTGTGCTCTAACCAACTGAGCTACTAGCCCGATCCAAAATTTTGGTTCTATCTCGGAAAAGAAGGAATACGTAGACAGCAGCGCCGTTACGCCAAATACATCCTTAGAAAGGAGGTGATCCAGCCGCAGGTTCCCCTACGGCTACCTTGTTACGACTTCATCCCAGTCGCTGACCCTACCGTGGCCGGCTGCCTCCTAAAAGGTTAGCACACCGTCTTCGGGCAGAGCCAACTCCCATGATGTGACGGGCGGTGTGTACAAGACCCGGGAACGTATTCACCGTGGCATGCTGATCCACGATTACTAGCGATTCCGACTTCATGCTCTCGAGTTGCAGAGAACAATCCGAACTGAGACTGTTTTTAGAGATTAGCTTGGCCTCGCGACCTCGCTGCCCACTGTCACAGCCATTGTAGCACGTTTGTAGCCCACCCCGTAAGGGCCATGATGACTTGACGTCGTCCCCACCTTCCTCCGGCTTATCACCGGCAGTCTCGTCAGAGTGCCCAACTTAATGATGGCAACAGACGATAGGGGTTGCGCTCGTTGCTGGACTTAACCAAACATCTCACGACACGAGCTGACGACAGCCATGCAGCACCTGTCACCGGTCCAGCCTAACTGAAGAGGTGCATCTCTGCTCCTCCCAACCGGGATGTCAAGGGGTGGTAAGGTTCTTCGCGTTGCTTCGAATTAAACAACATGCTCCACCGCTTGTGCGGGTCCCCGTCAATTCCTTTGAGTTTTAATCTTGCGACCGTACTCCCCAGGCGGTGTGCTTAATGATTTCTCTCCGCCACCGAGACCTAAAGATCCCGACAGCTAGCACACATCGTTTACAGCGTGGACTACCAGGGTATCTAATCCTGTTTGCTCCCCACGCTTTCGTACCTCAGCGTCAGTTCCCGTCCAGTTGGCCGCCTACGCCACTGGTGTTCCTCCGAATATCTGCGAATTTCACCTCTACACTCGGAATTCCGCCAACCTCTCCGGGACTCGAGACAAGAAGTTTCAAAAGCAATTCTGGGGTTGAGCCCCAGGATTTCACTCCTGACTTTCTTGTCCGCCTACGTACGCTTTAAGCCCAGTGATTCCGAACAACGCTCGCCCCCTTCGTATTACCGCGGCTGCTGGCACGAAGTTAGCCGGAGCTTCTTCTGTAGTTACCGTCATCATCTTCACTACTGAAAGAGCTTTACAACCCGAAGGCCTTCATCACTCACGCGGCATGGCTGGATCAGAGTTTCCTCCATTGTCCAATATTCCTTACTGCTGCCTCCCGTAGGAGTCTGGGCCGTGTCTCAGTCCCAGTGTGGCTGATCATCCTCTCAGACCAGCTATTGATCGTCGACTTGGTAGGCCATTACCCCACCAACAATCTAATCAAACGCGGGCCGATCCCTGGGCGATAAATCTTTGGACCGGAGTCATTATGCGGTATTAGCAACCGTTTCCAGTTGTTGTTCCGCACCCAGGGGCACATTCCCACGCGTTACTCACCCGTGCGCCACTCACCTAAAAGGTTCGTTCGACTTGCATGTATTAGGCCTGCCGCCAGCGTTCGTTCTGAGCCAGGATCAAACTCTTAGGTTTGATTTCATCCTATACTCATTTGAATCAAAGAATTGATGTCTCTTCTGTTCCACGTGCAAGCACTTCGGAACTTGGCGACACCAATCCGATCAAACGAGCGGAAGTGTCAGAGACCTGCTTTCTTGTTTAACCTATTTTTCAATAGGCTACACTATGCGTCATAACTTTATCTGTCTCTCATAAGAGAAACAGACACGTAGTTGGTATACGCAATTAGCAGGTCATATATATATGCATTCAACATACACACACGCTGCTGCCTGCGTATCCCTTCTTTTCACTCACGATGTTCAAGAACCGCTGCAGCTTCAAAACAAATGTCTTTGGGCCGCAAAAAAAAGCTGGGTTATTCACCCAACCATCTCTGAATTAACGAAGATGCCGTACCGTATAATCGATATGTTTTCTTTCGTCAATCCTTTTCCGCTCTAAAGAGGGGAAATAATTCCCGGCTCAAGGGCTAGCGCCCATCGCTGTGCCGAGGTCCGCTTATTTATAGGAACCCCATAGGTTTGTCAAACAAGTTTTGCGGTTTTTACTAATATTTTTTTAATTTTTTTCAAAAAAATGCAGCGCTAAAAAATTATCCATATATTTCAATGACTAAGAAACGCCGCCCAACAAGACTCTTTTGGAAAATAAAACCGAAAACCCCGCTTTAATTGATCTGAAGATAATCAATCGGATACGCTTTTTGTAAAACCGCCACGCTGGCATAGAAGCGGTCCCCTAATAAACCGGCCAAAGCACGGGCTTCTTCGGGACGATCATGCAGGCAGCAGGTTTCAATCCCTTCCGCCAGCGCTGATACATCAACAAGCCCGAACATCGCCGACAAGCTTTTTAACTCATGCGCAGCATGCTCAAGCTCTTCTTTCTTATCACCATCCTTGCGTTCATTAATCAAATCAATAAAACGCTTTATCTCCGGCAGGCTTTCCTGCAGGAAATTAATGATATATTCCCGCCCCAACGATTGCTCGATTTCAGACAGATTTGACAAATCCAGTTCTCCCGAAGACGCCCGTTCCATGATGATCCCGCCGGAAGCCCCTCTCTCCTCACTTTGTTCTGTACGCGTCTCCGGTGCATAACGGGCCAAAACATTATATAAGCGCTGCGGCACGATCGGCTTTGCAACATGGTCGTCCATGCCGGCCGCCTTACACCGTTCATCATCGCCACGCATGGCATTGGCTGTCAGGGCGATAATCGGCAGGCTTTTATAAGAACCGCCAAGAGCCCGGATTTGCCTGGTCGCTTCAAGACCGTCAATTCCCGGCATCTGCATATCCATCAGGACAATATCAAAATCCTGTTTTTGCACGGCTTCAATGGCCTGCGCGCCGTCTTCCGCCACAATTACTCTATGCCGGTATTTTTCCAACAACCCCAGCGCCACCATTCTGTTCACTTTATTATCTTCAGCCAGCAGAATCGATAAACCGGCTACAGGCGGCAACGCCGCCCCCTGAGCATCCTCGTCATATAAATGGGGATCGTAATCCATAACTTCGACCGGGATATCAAACCAGAAAACGCTTCCCTTACCTTCCAAGCTGTCTACGCCGATCTGTCCGCCCATCAGCTCAACAATTCCTTTAGAGATAGACAGTCCCAGACCCGTCCCTCCGTAACGGCGGGCAATAGAAGAATCAGCTTGAGAAAATTTTTGAAACAGCTTTTTCCGCGCTTCATCGGAAATCCCGATACCTGTATCGTGAACTTCAAACCGAAGACGCGCATGCCATCCTTCCTCTTCTATATTAGAGACGATAACCTGCACCATTCCCTCATCAGTAAACTTGATCGCATTACTAATCAGATTCAGCATCACCTGCCGCAGCCGCG
This sequence comes from Rhodospirillales bacterium, assembly GCA_020638155.1. Classification (GTDB taxonomy): domain Bacteria; phylum Pseudomonadota; class Alphaproteobacteria; order Micavibrionales; family Micavibrionaceae; genus UM-FILTER-47-13. The sequence goes on along the minus strand of JACKJB010000002.1, from coordinate 372,099 downwards.
TCGGATCACATATTATAAATTCAGGAACATCCAGATTGATGTGATAATTTAGCTGCACCCCTTTTTCCGTCGCACGGGAACGCATCAAATCGACAACACTCTTAACAAGCCTGTTCAGATCAACATCCATCTCTTCAATATCAAGCTTACCAACTTCGATCTTTGAAAAATCCAGCGTGTCATTGAGAATCGCCAGAAGCGTCTCCCCGGAATAACGGATCGTTTCCAGAAAACCCTCCTGTTTCTTATCCAGCTTTGTATCCTTCATCAGGTTAACAATACCGAGAATACCGTTAAGCGGTGTCCGCACTTCATGACTCATCGTCGCCAGAAAAGCAGACTTCGCTTTATCCGCTTTTTCCGCCTCTTCTTTGGCGATTGCCAAATCATGTTTCTGGATCAACAACTCCCGGGCGATTTTATTGTTGCTAAAGGCAATTTTAAGAACAAAGACAGCAGCCATTAACATCATCAGGAATAGCGAAACATTCATCATCCCGCCGTGAAACAACATAACAACGCCGAGCAGGACAATCTTAGGCAACAGTTCGGTATAATAAAGAGGAAGATAAGGCGCACTGGTCGATGCATTAATCGCCATTGTTACCATCACCATCAGATAAGCGACAAACAAGGTAAACGGCTCCTCCGGCACCCATGACCAAAACAGTACAGATGTCCATGTCAGGATGAACAGGAAACGGGAAACACCAATCAACCAGACCCAGCGTTTAAAATGAAGCGTCCGCGATTCAACTGTGGCTTTTTCAAAACGTCCGCAGAAATAATAGAAAAAGGCGGCAAAAAACAAACAAAAGCCGATCCACGCCAGCGCATAAACCAGAGGCGCCCACTGTGCCAGCAACAGGCCAAAAACAACACAGGCAATCGGCAAACCAAACGTATTAGCCCTGTGATTAGAGACATATTGCGTAAATAACTCCAGCTTCAGAGCCGCACCGTCCAGCCGCGCCCCTTCATAATCCGGGTATTCCGCCCGATCCCCTTTGTCATCCAACATAGTGTCACTGCCCTTGTTCTCAGGCCTTTAGTATACGCACGAACCCCTAAGATATGGTTTAAAAATCATGGTCGTTTTTAACGGATTAACGGCATTAGGGGTTTCCATTTTATTACAAGCACCGCTATAATTGAGGGCAGGACTGACCTGTCTATATTGAATTTCTATGCACTCTGGACGTTTTTTGTATTTCGCGGCACTTTTATTGCTTTGCAGCCTGATGCTGCAAAACCCTGCCCATGCCCAGAATAACTATTTACCCGCCCCTTTTGTTCCCTGGCTGGAAGATCAGGGTTATGTCGTTGAGCAAGCTGATTTAACCGTGCCGGAAAAGCACGCTGTCCTGCAACCTTGGGAGCGCACCCCTGAAAGGCCTGCCCTGACACCGCGCGACACACTCGCATTAATGAAAGAGCTGGGTGAAAAACACGAAGAAGTCGACATTCCTTCTCCACTGGAAGAAATTTATTCCAGCCGGATCATCGAACCACTAACCCAGTTTGGCTACGATCTGTTCGAAAACACCGGGACCATCGATAAAGAAAAGCGCCGCGCCATGCCCGGCGGCGCGGTACAGGATGACTTCCTGCTCAGCAGCGGCGATACGCTCAGCATCATCTTCCGCGGCCAGCGTAATTCAACCGATACATATGTCATAGACAGTCAGGGGCAACTGATTATCGAAGACCTGCCCCCGGTCACGGCCGCAGGGCGCACCATCGGCCAGGTCCGTAACCAGCTCGTTACCTTTGCGCAACAACTCCATAATACGGACGTCTTCGTTTCCCTAAACGAAGTGCGCCAGATCGACGTGCTGGTCGTCGGGCATGTCCGCAAACCGGGCCGCAAAACGCTCACCGTCTTCCATACAGTCCTTGATGCGCTGAACGATTCCGGCGGTATCGAAAAAACAGGGTCGCTGCGCCAGATTAAACTGGTCCGTCACGGCCGCAGCACGGTTATCGACCTGTACGGCCTTCTGATCCACGGCAGCGCCAATATGGATCTCGCCCTGCAGGATGGTGACAAGCTGATTATCCCGCCCATCGGCCCGACCGTTGCCGTTTCCGGCGGCGTTAAACGCCCCGGCATTTACGAGATCACCCCGCAATTAAAAGGCATGCTTTATAAACCGCAGGACGCCAGTGAAAAACTGACACTCGAAGAAATGCTGGAGCTTTCGGGCGGTGTGCTGACACCGGGCCAAAACCGTTTTATCAAGCTCGGCTTGACCCCCGACGGCAGGGAAACCGTCGATGATATCACAAAACCTTACGATCCCGTTTTTAGCGACGGCAGCATTTTATCCGTCGCCTCCAGCCGCGAAGCCCGCGCCGGGACGATTGAGCTGACCGGCCACACAAGACGCCCCGGCATCCATGATCTTGATAAAGTCAAAACCCTTTCCGCGCTACTGGATGATGAACAGGTTTTAGGCCCGGATATCTACCCGCTGATCGGCGTGATTGAACGCTGGGATGACAGCCAGATGACCGGCAAGCTGCTCGACTTTCCCCCGCTGCTGGTCGTCAAAGGCCAGTTCGACCGCAAGCTCGAAGACGGTGACATCGTGCACCTGTTTTCCCGCAAGCAGGTTTTAGAGCTGCAAAAACCCGCCGCCCTGCACAAGGAAGAGCAGGAACTGGAATCTGGCTCTGCGCTTGATGTGCCAGACCGCATCACCGATCCCGTTATGGCGTCCTTCCTGACAGAACGCGCCGCTTTTATCCGCGGCGCCGTCCGGCAGCAGGGTGCCTACCCGCTGGCAGAAGGCGCGAGCCTTGAAAACCTGATTGCCGTTGCGGGCGGCCTGACGCTGGAAGCCAGCACAGGAAACATCGAAGTCACATCCGCCCTGCACGGGCAAAACGGACAGGCGCACGGGCGCAGCGGGACCCAGCGCAAAAATATAAATTTCAACGAAGACGACCCTTCTGAAATCATGCTGGAGCCCGGTGACACCGTCCGCGTGAACCAGAAATTCCACAAGATCGCCGATAACAGCGTGATGATTATCGGCGAAGTCAGCCATCCGGGCCGCTACGACCTGATGCCTGGCGACAAGCTGTCCGACCTGCTGCGCCGGGCTGGCGGTCTGACAGGACAGGCTTATCCCGACGGCGCGATCTTCAGCCGCGAGAGCGAGCGTAAATCCGAAGAATCCCGCTTCCGCGCCGCCGCCCGCGATCTGGAACGCGCCCTGGCCGTTGCGATGGAAGATCAGGACAAAGCCCCGGACGCCAACCAGATCGGCCTGGCCCGTCAGCTTGCCGCCGAACTGCGGCAGGTCGAAGCGGTAGGGCGGATAACCGTCGAAGCCGATCCCGGTGTACTGGTCACCGAACCGGAGCTTGATATCCTTCTCGAAACCGGCGACCGGGTTTACATCCCCAAACGGCCCCTGACCGTCCGGGTCAACGGTGAAGTTTTATCACCGGCTACCCTGCAATTCCGCAAAGACAAAAACCCGCGCGATTATATCGCCGAAGCCGGAAACTACACCTATCACGCCGACAAAGACCGCGTCTTCGTCCTGTATCCCGATGGCAGCGCGCAGCCGTTGCTCGTAAACAACTGGAACCACACCCCGTCCTTTATCCCGCCCGGCTCAACCATCGTTGTCCCGCGCGACCCCAAACCGTTTGATTTCATCCAGAGTGCCCGTGACATCACACAGATCCTCAGCAACCTTGCGATTACCGGCATCTTCCTTGATGACCTGAGGGATAATTAATTACAGCGCTAAACGAATCCGGATAGCTTCCGGCTGCGTGCGCAGCCATTTCGAGCGCCCATAAACCTGATGCTTATCTATGATAGATTTTTTTTCATCTGGATTAGCCTGTTTATTAAACAAGGTTCGCAATGCATACTTTGCAATCTCAGCAAAACCTTTTTCTTCTTCAATCGAATAAAGGTTTTTCTCATCTGCATATATTTTATGAACATCCAAGCCTGTATACGTCACAACAAGCTCATGGTCATTCATTGCCGTAAAATCGGACTCATACTGCGCCAACGTAACGGGGCCATCGTAATGCACGGGATCAAAAACAAGAATTTCTTCGTCACCCGCGTTCAACATAGCCGCGACATGAAAGTTCCAGTTATAGTCGTCTCTATGAGCACCATGAAAAGCAGGAGAAAAAGATATCAGGCTGTCTTCGGCTAAAAAATTCTCATCACCGGCATCTATCATATCCTCTTCTGACCAGAGCCAGATCTTGCCGGCCTTGTGTCCTGTTTTCTCCTGCAGAAAAGCGCCCATCAGGTGTGCTCTATAATCACAACCGGCCGTATGCAGGCCAGCCATCAGCAGCGCATTCTTGCGAAACGCTTTAAATAAGTTTACAGCTTTTACGGCAGTTAATCCTGTCATAACGCTAATTTTTATATGAAAAATAAAATCCGCGCAAACTTTTCGCGCGCGCTACGGACAAATCATGCTGTTTTCCATCATCACCGTAACCCGCAACAATCTGGACGGCCTTAAAAAGACAGCGGCATCGTTGGCTGCGCAGAGCTTCCAGGGGTTCGAATGGCTGGTGATTGACGGTGCCTCGACCGATGGCACACTCGATTATCTTAAAGACATCGAGGCCTGCTATGTCAGCGAACCGGATGACGGGATCTATGATGCGATGAATAAGGGCATCGACAAGGCCGAAGGATTTTATGTGCTGTTCCTGAATGCCGGTGACTGCCTCGCCGGTACGGATGTCCTCGCGGCGATTGCTTCCGATCTTGAAAACATGCAGAGCACACCGGACTTTATTTACGGCGATGCGCTGGAAACAGGAGCGCAAGATACACCGCAAATCAAACCGGCCCGCCCCTATCAAAAAAGCGCCTACGGCATGTTCACCCATCACCAGGCGATGCTGTACCGGAACGAAACCATCGGCACACTGCGTTACGATCAATCCTATATGATTGCCGCCGATTACAAATTCACCCTGCAATTTTTGCAGCAAAGCAACGCCGTCCTGTATTGCCCGTTTCCGATCTGCCTGTTTGAAAGCGGCGGCATTTCACAGCAGCAAGCCGCCCGGGGACGCACCGAACAGATCCGTATCCGCGATGAATTGAAAACCGTCTCGCCGCTTAAAAACAGGATCATCGCCACACAGCAATCACTGGTCTGGACAATCCGCCAAAGCTGCCCCGTCTTATACTGGGCGATCAAATCAAAGCGCTAGGGCTTCGTCACCCAGAAAATATACATGCCTTTAAACGTATCCGGGTTCTTCGCCTCGTACTCGGCCCAGCCCTGTAAATTGCGCCCCATAAGATCATCCTTGTGCCCCAGGATATAATCCTCAAGCACATCATCCGGCACATTGAATTTCAAAAATTCAAGTCCCAGTTTTTTAATCTGCGCATCAAGCTGCGGCACCGTATAGCGGTGCTCCTGCACATGAAACAGCAGATCCCGGCACTCGGACGTCAGGTAGTAATCATAAAAATCCTCGATCGTCTTCATACTTTTTTTCGGCAGCACATCATGCGCATCATGCCGGAAAGCACGAATACCGTCCGCATCATCGCCGTAGCCTTTGGCGGCGATCACCGCCCGTGCCTCAACAATACTGGCCCGCGCCGCTTCACTATAAAGGCCGATCCGCATCCGTCCGCCGGAATTCAGCAACGAGACTAAAACCGCCCAGCCTTTTTCCGGGTCTTCCATATGATGAAGTACGCCGGTCGCGGTAATAAAATCAAAACGCTCTTTAATGCTGCCCAGCTCCAGAATATCCGCCTGCCGGAAACGAACATTATCAATCCCCATCTCTTCGGCTTTGTGAATACCGTAGGCAAGGCTGCTTAAACTCATATCAATGGCAAGGATATCGGCCTGCGGATACATCATTGCAAGCTCCACCGCCTCGCCGCCCGTTCCGCAACCGGCAACCAGGATTTTAGGCGTTCCTTCCGATAAAAACCCTTCAGCTTCGATATCCCGCACAGTCGGGAATAAATATTTCCAGCGCGGATACGGGAACTGCTCATACTGTTCACGCACTTTGGCAGACACATCCTGCGTCACCGGAGTCAGCGCTTCGATCCTGCCTTTCATATCCTGCTGCGCGATCCAGTCTTCAATCTGATTTTCGATCAGCACGCCCAGCACATCATCATCCGTATACTGCGCCCAGATATCCTTCGCATTCTCCAGAGCATATAACGGCTGATAACAGGCCAGCACCGCCAGTACGCGCGGCGTGGGATTTTCTATCGCCCGCGTTCTCAACGCCGCAACAGCCTTTTCCTCTTCTGCCGTACAGTAAAAAACATACTCGGTGTTAAAACAATACTGCGCAACACTGGCCGCCAGCGGCAAATACCCTTCGTCAAACGGTGATGACTCGATATGGTCCAGCAGGAAACGGCGCAAACGCATCAGGAAGTCTTCAAATGCTTTCCGGCAGACGACCAGCTTCCGCAGACCGTTCAGGAAGAAAGGATCCCGTAGTGTACTGTAATCTTTTAGCTTCGAAAGCCCTTTTGCAAACCCGGTATAGTCTTTTTTCTTCAACAGATTCATCAGTTTTTTATGCGCCGGATCTTTGGACAGGGTGATACTCCATAGCCGGCCAAACGGCGCGCCTTCGGTCTGCGGTGAATACAGGCACTTTTCCAGCAGAATTTTGACATGCGGATTGAAGCGCAGCAAACGGATCTGGCGCAGCAGGTTAATCAGATCCTGCATATATTCGGCATTATCCGGCGCGGCCTCTATCGCCTGCCCGTAATAATCAAGCGCCTCGGGAAGCTTATTGATCCCGAGATAGATTTTCGCCATATCGGCCATCGCCTTGTGGTAAGCGGGATCAATCCGCAAAACTGACTTATAAGCATCTATGGCCCTGCTTTTATCACCATCATTGGCATAAAGTACGCCAAGCCAGTAATACCCGTCCGCCGTTTCCAAAATATCCAGCGCTTCCAGCAATTTGGTTTTCGCGGTGTCGTAATCGCCCAGACGAATGGCGTTTTCCACCTGGTCGTAAACGGCTTTGGCTTTCATCACTGTAACGGGATCTGGGGTATTCACGGCGGGTCCTCCGGTAGCACGTTTGACGCAAAAGAGTATAATACAATCGGCGCTCTGCAAAAACCCTCTGGACAAACCTTCTGATTTTTCCCACTCTATAGGCACAAAAATAAAAACAATCATACGAACAGGAGAAACACGATGTCCGATAAAGAAACCCCGAAAAAAGGCGATTGCTGTAAAGGCTTTGAAGACAGCGCCTGCCCTTGCCTGGACGAAAAAACCGGCGAACGCAATTGCGGCACGGATAAAGGCAATGACAAAGGCGGTTGCTGCGATAACGATAAAGGCGGCTGCTGCACCCCTAAACCGAAATAATCACAACGACCTAGAGTCAGGACCTAATCATCCTGTAATACCGGAACCGGGAAGCGGCGAACCATATCCCCGCTTTCCCTTCCAAAAACCCGAGCTTCAAAATATAGCAATGCAGGAACGCGATGACCGGCCGTCCCGGCAATGCGCGGAATATTTGCTTGAGCGCCTGCCGCCAGCGCACCGGGTCTGCCGGCCAGCTTTGCTTGCGGTTCATTGCAATTTCCCACGCGGCATAGCGTTTATGCCGCGCTTCCCATCCCTGCTCGTAAGAGTGATGCAATAACGGCGCCCTGATCTGGCCGATCGGGTCCTGCGCATATCCCGGTTTCAGCACAGGCTGGTAATGGCCTTCAATCTCGCCCATCCCCGGCAAATCCAGATCGTCGATCACAGGGAACATCATCCGCCGCCGGTCCAGCAGGCACAGCTTGTTATTATGCAGCCCGTGGCGCAGCGCCCTGCCCCCGATCACATAACGCCCCCGGACAAAAAATCCGGCTTCTGCGGGCGGCGTTTTGAATTGTTGCCGGATCTCTTCCACCAGCGCAGGCGTGACCACTTCATCGGCATCCACAAAAAACACCCATTCATGCATCAAAGATAACGTATCAAGACACCATTGGCGCTTTTTCGGATAGCGCCCGCCCCAGGCAAACGGAATGACTTTCGCCCCGGCGGCTTCGGCCAGCGCCTGTGTACCGTCAGTACTGCCGGAATCAACAACGATCACGTCATCAAAGGCGCAAAGCGCCTCAAGGCAGCGGCGAATATTCGCCGCTTCGTTCAGGGTCGTAACGATAACGCTAACCGGTATTTTCAATTCAGATCCCATATTCCCCGTCACCCCGGACTTGATCCGGGGTTTATGCCAATACAACCTGTCACGGCATAAATCCCGGATAAATGCTGACACATTTTCCGGGACGACGACACAGGCTACGATTTGGCGGCATCTCTCATCTTAAACAACGCAAAACCCAGCATCATCCCGGCCAGAACAAAGGCCGGAAAAATAATCGCCGCGCGCGGCCAGTACGGATGCGTCCCCGCACTGGGCGGCTCGGCGATGATCGCGGCAAAAGGCTCATCCATCGCCAGGATCATCCGCACATGTTCCTGCTCCATCAGCAGCGCCGTCAGGGCGCGGCGGTGATCCGGATGCGAAGTACTCTCCAGCGCTTTTTCAAGATAGGTTTCCCGGCTTGCGGTACGGTCCCGCACTTCCTGCCGGATCATCCCGTCGGCGATAAAGTGTAAATCCTGCAGCATCCGCACGGCAAACGCGCGGTCTGGATGTTTGTATACGATCCGCCGCAGCGCCGTCGTTCCGACCGGCTCGACCGCGATCTTATCAAATAAATACCCGGCAAGATCCTCTGCCGTTTCCGGTGCGCTCTCAGACTGGAAAATAAAACGGCGGTCCCGCGCAATCCCGGCCATCATGTCAGGCTGCATCATCATCGCCGCCGCCACGGACCCTTCGCGCAGCGTATGCTCGAACCGCACATAATCCCCTGAATCGGCAGAGCCAAGGGAATTGAGCATATACTGGACGGCAAAAGAACTGTTATCCGGCAGCAGCGCCTTAATATCCGGCCCGGCCTTGCGCTCGGCAGGCGCAATCAGCATTGTCGCCCGGTAATGCGGCACACAAACCATCATGAAAATAACCGCCGCGATCATCCCAATCAGCGCCCCGGCCAGCAGGCTTTTCCGCGCCTGCCATAAATCGCCGAGCAAATCGGCAAGGGTCGGTTCGGCGGGTACGGCCTGCATCCCCGAAACACTCATTACGCAGCCTTCCGCACGATATCTTTGGCCCGCCGGATCCACGCATCCATCGACTCTTTAGGAACAAAAACCCGCCCGGCTTCGGAAGCCCCTTCATGAGCGGCAAACCAGTCATCGGCGCTGAACCGGAACCGCTTAATCTCCTCGGCCAGCCGCCGCGCATCGCCCTGAGGCACGATCACCCCGGCTTTGAAATCATGAATCACCTGCGCAGTCTCACAATCATCCGGCCCGACAAGGATACAGGGCCGCCCGACAGCCAGCGCCCCGTACAGCTTGCACGGCACCAGCATCCCGGCGCTTTCATGCTTCATCGTAATCAGGTGCAGATCGCCACTTTCCATCAGCTCGCGCAGACGGCTCGCCGGCTGGAACGGCAGCAGGCGTACATTTTCCAACCCGCGCTTGGAGCGCTCCGCCGCCAGCCGTTCATAATTCGGCCCGTCACCGACAAACACAAACTCAATTTCGGGATGTTCCTCGTTGAGGATCGCCGCCGCGCCAAGCACCGTATCAATCGGATGCGCCCGCCCCAGATTGCCGGAATACAAAACCCGGAATTTGCGTGACGCCCCGTCAGTCAGCAACAAATCAAAAGGCCGCGCCCCTTTGGCACCGTTAATCTGGCGCACCCGGCGACGGCGCGCTTCGGATGAAAATCCTTCCGGCGGCAAAAGCTCGTAATCCGGCCAGTTCGGAATAACCGCGACCTTGCCCGGCTCGACACCGCTATGGGTCAGCTTTTTCGCCATACAGCGGCCGATCGTCACGACCTTGTCACAGCGCTTCATCGCCTTGCGGGAAAGCTTCTGGTAAAAGCGCATGCGCGAGTCTTTTACCCTCAGCCCCAGCGCGGGCAGGATATCCGGATACAAATCCTGGCACCAATGCATATGGCGCGAGCGTTTCAGACTCGCCAGAATCCGCCCGGCCACCACCAGCAGCGGCGGATCGGTCATGGTTACGACCAGATCGTGCTTCGGCTGGTTCAGCGCCGCCCAGAACAGACTAAACCAGACGCGGATATACGAAGACGCCTTTTTCGCGCGAACCGGCGCCCGCACCCGCACCAGCCGGATCGGGCCGTCATAATCACGCCGCGCCTTCGGGCCCGTGGTCACCACGGTAACGCTCCAGCCCTCTTCGGCAAAAGCCCGCGCCAGATCGCGCAGCATCCGCCCGGTCGCCCCGCGCAACGGCGGATAAACCCGGTTAATAAACACAACGGATGGCTTGCGTGATGCCATAAAACGCCTTCAATTTGTTTTCGTCAGGAGATTATTTTTGAATACTATATATCGGGGTCCGATGCAACGAATCACTCCGGCCTGCCCACAGCGAAATCAGCAGCAAAATCAGTCCGAAATCGAGTGATTTGAAGCTGGCATACAGGAAAATATCGATCAAAAACGGCCCTGCCAGCGCCAACGCCACCACTGGATTACGAAAAAACAGCGGCACCAGCAGCGCCCCAAGCCGGGCAAGATAAACCAGCACGATACAGACCCCCACAAGCCCGGTCTTCAGCCAGTACATCGTCGGCAGGCTATGGGTAAAATTCACCACCGCGCCCCCGACGGCAGGCGAGGCAATCGTCGCGCCCCACCCTTTCCCGAACAGCACCGTCCATAACGATCCGCCGACAGCATCGCGCACCACCTGCGCTTCCTGCCCGCGCATGTTAAACCCGACCATCGAGCTTTTACGCAGCAGGCTATGAATAATCTCGTCGATCGGCTGCCAGTAAACGGCCACCACGCACGATATCATCAGAAGCGGCAATAATACGCGGTAAGGCCGCCGCACGGCCCCGATCATAAACAAGACCAGCCCGCTCAGGCAGAACGCGCCGATACTGGCCCGCTGGGTAATCAGCGCCACAGTCATCAGCGGGATCACGCACAACAGCGCGCATAACGCGCTTTTAAACAAATCCCCCCGGTAAAGATAAAGCCCGCTCAGCCCCGAGAGCAGTAACGCCGCAAAAAGCACCGTCGGCGCATTCGCCAGCCGGAGCGGGTCCGGCACGGAAGACGGCTGCAACCCGGCAAGGTTAAAATATGCGGGGAGCAACACCCTCAGGGAGAAAACCAGCCCCAGGATCACCACAAGCGCTGTCAGGATTTTAATCTGCCGCTCCTGCGCCAGCCATGCGCTTTGCAGGAACACGGGCAGCAACAGGAAAAAGAACGGCAGGATATCCCGCATAATCCCCGATACGCTGTTTCCCATGAGAAACCCGTTCACAACCGGGACACTCAGGCCAAATAAAAGCAGCACCGCCCCGGATTTTTGCCAGCCGTTCCCCTGCCCCGGCACCAACGCGCGCGCCGCCTGCGGCAGCCCGACGGCAAACACGATCAGGGCGGCAATCATCACCTCCGCCGGTCCCAGCCGTTCCGGCGTCGGCGTCCCGGCCACGGCGTAAATCAGGACCGCGGCACATAAAGCCATATAAGGCAGCGCTTTAATTGGCAGCGGCGCTCTTAACACAGCCTCAACCATGGAAAACCTCGTACAGCATCCGCAACGCCAAAATCATCAGGAAAAAAGCGAACACCCGCCGCAATTTCTCGACCGGCAGGCTATGCGCTACATGCGCCCCCAGCGGCGCGATCATAACGCTGAACGGCACAATCACCGCCCATGCCAGTGCATTCACGTAGCCGAAAGACAAAGGCGGCAGTCCTTCAGCCTCCCAGCCGATGACCATAAATCCAATCAGGCCCGGCACGGAAATAAACAGCCCCAGCGCCGCCGCCGTGCCTACGGCCTTATGCATCGGTACGCGGCACAGGCTCATAAACGGGACATTCATTACTGCCCCGCCGATCCCCATCAAGGTCGATATCGTGCCGACACACGCACCGAATAGCCCGCTCCATGGCTGCCCCGGCACAGTATCGCGGAAAGCATAACGCGCAGGATTGCTCAGCATCAAAAGCGCCAGCCCCATCAACGCCACGGCAAAAAACGCCCGCAGCCCTTCACCGGAAACATAATGCGCCAGCACTGTCCCCACACCAACACCCGCTAAAATCCCGAGGCCGATATTTTTCAAAAGCGTCTTGTCAACCGCGCCCCGCTTCCAATGTGCCCGCGCCGAAGAAAAACCCGTCGGCGCCATAATCGCCAGCGACGTTCCTACAACCAGATGCATCAGGCCAGAAGGGTCATAACCCAGCGCGCTCAGCCCGTAATAAAGCCCCGGCACCAGCACAATCCCGCCGCCGATCCCCATCAGCCCGGATAAAAATCCGGCCAGGGCACCCGTCGCCACCAGCAGAAAAAGTAATGATACCGTCAAAATCAGCTCCGCATAAAAGCCTGTATTCCTTAGAAAATCTAATAAACATGAAAGTTTTTCAAAAGAAAATGATTCCTTAAACCTTTTTTAAGCTTTTGGAGCGATTATGAACTCAATTTCGTAAAATAGAAACCGGATAAACGGCAAGCAAAGCGGAGTGTGTAACATGCAAGTTAATATCGAAGAGTTCCTGGAAACATGCGGTCTGGACGAACCGTTATATCCCGGCAAGCGCGTAGTCAAAAAGCTGCCGCAACCCGGCGAATATAAAAGTCACTGTATCGTCTATGACTGGCGCGATCCCGATAAAATCAGGGTAGAAATCAAAGCGGGCTTAAGCGGGCGCGACCTGCCGGCCAAAGAGCTGAAAAAATACCCGCTTAGCTTCCAGTCCCCGACCTTCATCGAACTGAATGTCGGCGAACCGGACAGCAAGAACAACAAAGAGACAAAAGCAAAAGGTAAAGGGGGTAAATCATGAGCCCGGTAAAACAGTTTGGATCAGCCGCCGTCGGCAGCACCCCGGTAGAAGCGACCGCAACAGCGGCTGTCGTCATGGGCAAAGACCTTGGCGCAGAAGGTGTAAACCACCTGGCCGGCATGATTGGCAAAGCCGCCGAAGAAGGCGTTGCCCGCCCGGTAAATGCCTTAACAGCCAACACCATTGCTACGCCAAGCGGCGGACTGGAGCCTAAAGGCAATGAAAATGCGCAATACAAATATCAAGGCGCGGATATGTTCGGTGTCGAAGCACCACCGGCAGCCAAAGTCAAATAAATCAGGCCGCCTGCGCGTCCAGCACTTCGCCGATTGACGTTACGATTTGATCGATATGCCCTTCATTCATAATCAGTGGAGGGCATATTTGCAGGTTCACCCCGGAATAGCGCACCATCACCCCGCGCCGGAACAGCTCCCACGACACATCGCGCGCATATTTCGCCGCATCGTCATGATCGTGATAGTCTTCAAGCTGTATCGCCGCCATCGTCCCGATATTGCGGATATCGACAACATGCGGCTTGTCTTTGAGCGTATGCACAGCATTTTCCAGCGGCCCTTCCATCTTGCGCGCATTCTCAAGGATATGATCGTCCTGGATCGCATCCAGCGTCCCGATAATCGCCGCCGCCGCCAGCGGGTGACCGGAATAAGTATAACCGTGCATCAGTTCGATCGCTTCTTTCGGCCCGGTCATAAACGCGTTGTAAATCTCATCGGTTACAAAGGTCGCCCCGGCAGGGACCGTCCCGTTCGATAAGCCCTTGGCCATCGTAATGATATCCGGCTGCACCCCGAAATAATCGACCGCCGACATGTGCCCCAGCCGCCCGAACCCGGTCACGACCTCATCGAAAATCAGCAGGATCCCATGCGCATCACAAATCGCGCGCAGCTTTTCCAGATAGCCTTTAGGCGGCGGCAAAATCCCGGTCGATCCGGCCACAGGCTCGATAATCACGGCAGCGACATTTTCTTCGCCATGCATGTAAATCATCTCTTCCAGCTCGTCCGCCAGATGTACCCCCCAGTCCGGCAAGCCGCGCGAGAACGCATTGCGGTCCATATCATGCGTATGCGGCATATGCGCCACATCCGGCAAAAGCTGGCCGAAGGTCGAGCGCACATAAGGAATCCCGCCGACCGACATGCCGCCGAAATTCACCCCGTGATAGCTGCGCTCCCGCCCGATCAGCACACGCCGCGTCCCGTCCCCGCGCATCCGGTGGTAAGACAGCGCAATCTTCAGCGCCGTTTCCACCGCCTCGGACCCGGAATTGGAAAAGAACACATGATTATACGCATCCGGCATCACCGCGCATAAACGCGAAGCAGCCTTAAACGCAGTCGGATGGCCGTACTGGAAATTAGAAACATAATCGAGCGCATCAAGCTGCGCGGTAATGGCCTCTTTGACCCTGGGATTATTGTGCCCGGCATTCACGCACCACAGCCCGGCAATCCCGTCGAGGATCTCTTTGCCTTCACTGTCGTAATAATACATGCCTTCACTGCGGACAACCACGCGCGGATGCTCTTTAAAATACCGCATCGGCGTGAACGGCATCCAGAATTCATCCATTGAGTTCGCAGCAGTGGTAAAATCGTATCCCATTGAAAAAGCCTCCTGTATTGCCCAAGAACGTCCCGCCATCGTCACCCCCGCGGTGAGACTTGGCATCGCCAAGGCAAACTGATCGGCGGGGGTCCATAAATGCCAGCGCGTCTTGCGCGCTGCCTTTTTTCTGGATACCCGCTGTTTTAGCGCGGCTTTTACCGCGCCGCGGGTATGACGCCAAACAGACATCATAGACCCTAGAAAATAGGCAGGAGGCTTCTTATAAGCAAGCGCAGAATTTTGTGCGCTGCGGTCAGGTTATTTTACGGCAGGTGCGTTTTTCGCTGCATGGGCCGTGATTGCCGGATAAAAGGACCCTTTCGCATTAGGTTCCCCTTCACTAAACAGAAAGGAAAAAGCATTGGTAAGCGCCATAAACGTTGCCGCTCCGGCAACAGGCCCGAATGCCGTCCCAACAGAAACAGCAGAGAAAGCCGCTGGCAAGTGCGCTCCGACAGAAATAAATCTGGCAAAAGCAAGATTCTCTTTACATTCCGCATTATAAATCGTCTTGCTGAAATTTACAGGTGCCCCAAAAACATCCTTGGCAATCGCGCTCAGCCCACCTTTACTCAACCATTTAGACATTATTTATACTCCTTATCAAAAAAGTTACCGTCCCGGCTCCGGGGGTTTTGCTGTCTTTAAACTTTCAGAATAGTCATTACAGTTCGGCCAGAATTCGCGGGCAGGCATATTACAGCCCCCCCGGCCAATAGCCGCCGTTACATGACTGGCAGCGATATAAGCAGCCATACCCGCAACAGGATTGAATAACAAAGCGGCGGGAATCCCCACCAGCAAAGAAGGCGTTTGCGAATACATCGCCATCATCACGCCAAATCCGGACTTACGGTTACAACATCCCGCTTTGTAGAACGCCGCGGCAACATTGACAGGCTGGGCGGCGACATCAAAACACACCGCCAGAATTCCTTTTTTTGTAAGCCATTCCTTCATAACGCCGTTCCTTTCGCGTTCTAAGGTTTCGGAGTTTCCCGGATAGACAAGGCAAAAGCACGGGTCTGGGGCCACAACCTGACGGCATTCTTTTCGTTCCCCATGCTTACAACCGCACCCAGTCCCGCTGTCGTGGAGAAATAAGAAGCAATTCCTGCCAAAGCGCCGAACACAACAGATCCTGTCACCGCTGCAAAATTAGCACCGACATAAAGCCCCGGCACCTGCATAGCCCCAGCCATCACATAACCGAACACCTGATCGTCCGGATCGTCTTTAATTGCAATGTCATAGGCCCGCTTACCCAGCCGCCAGGGCATCCGCACGACATCGGCAAAAACAGCGCTCAACCCGTCTTTAATCACTTCTTTATCCATGAAAATTCTCCCTCAGCATTGGAAATCTGAGGCATTATGTAACACCAAGATGAAGTTATGTCAATTTATTTGGTGTTATATAAATTGCCAGCCGTTTTCAGAATGGCCCTATCATGGCGGTCGTTAGTAATGTACTATGAATTTGACATGATTAAGTGTTTGCACCATATTCTAGCCACTCTATAACAGTTGCGTTTTTACCATGGATTTGCCCGTAAAGGTGGGTTTTGGTTAAGATTCTATTCAGTATTGGAGGTTTATAATGTTAGGTATGTCAGAAAAACCGTACAGAATTGCAGTTATGTGGGACGATGAAGCACAAGTCTTTGTCGCTCATAGCGATGACATTTACGGTCTTAACACAGAAGCCGAAACATTACCTTTGTTGCGCGAAAAAGTTTTGGCTTGCGCTATGGATTTATTGCAACTGGAAGAAGAAAAATCACGCGGTTTTTTATTTGATCCGCAATCCTTTTTTGTGTCTCCAGAGGCAATAGCTTGTGGCTAAGGGATACTACAGGCAAGTAGTAGAAATCTTAGAAAGACACGGATGTTCATTCCATAGAAATGGCAAGGGTGACCATGAGATATGGGTCAGCCCTTTAGCGCCTAAACCGTTCACTGTAGACAAAATCCTAAAGTCACGACACACGGCAAATAGCACTTTGAAAGATGCCGGAATTGACGAAAAGGTGTGATAACCAGCCTTTGGCTGGTTATGGTTCAATTAGTCCAGTTCGAAGGCGTCTTTATAGTCCTTGCGCAGCTTCATATCCTGGTCTTCCTTGCGAAGATAACAGTTCCCGACCACCAGCGTTTCAATATCCGATCCCATAAAGCAGCGGAACGCATCTTCCGGTGTGCAGACGATCGGCTCGCCGCGCACGTTAAAGCTGGTATTCACCACAACCGGGCAGCCGGTTTTATCTTTAAAGCGGCTAATCAGCGCGTGGTATTTCGGGTTAGTATCGGCATGCACCGTCTGCACCCGCGCCGAATAATCGACATGGGTCACAGCCGGAATGTCGGAGCGCTTGATATTAAGCTTTTCGATCCCGAACAGCTCTTTCTCTGCAGCGCTCATTTCCCGCTGGCGGTCTTTGGCGACATCGGCGACCAGCAGCATATACGGGCTGTCATTATCCATTTCGAACCAGTCCGCCACATCTTCGCGCAATACGGACGGCGCGAACGGCCGGAAAGATTCCCGGTACTTCACCCGCAAATTCAGCGTCTTCTGCATTTTCTCAGAACGCGCATCGCCCAGGATCGAGCGCCCGCCCAATGCCCGCGGCCCGAACTCCATCCGCCCCTGGAACCAGCCGATCGCCCGTTCTTCAATCATGTCATTGACCGTCAGGTCCAACAGCTCGTTATCATTGGCGATCTTGAAATTCGCACCGCATATTTTTAACCGCCGCTCGATCTCTTCCTGTGAAAATTCAGGGCCGAGATAGCTGCCCTGCATCGCATCGCGCTGATTTGTCTGCACGGTGCGCTTTTGTCCCTGCACGACATGCCAGACAGCAAGCGCCGCCCCCAGCGCACCGCCAGCATCCCCGGCGGCAGGCTGGATCCAGATATTCTCGAACGCGCCGTCACGCAGCACCTTGCCATTCGCCACGCAGTTCAGCGCCACCCCGCCGGCAAGGCACAGGTTTTTCATCCCGGTTTCCTTCGCCAGCGAACGGGCCAGGCGTAACATCGCTTCTTCGGTCACTTCCTGCACCGAAGCCGCCACATCCATATGGAACTGGGTTAATTCCGTTTCCGGCGTCCGCGCAGGCTGGCCGAACAGCGCATCGAACTTCTTGTTCGTCATCGTCAGCCCGGTCGCATAATCAAAATAGCTCTGATCCAGCCAGAACGATCCGTCATCCTTCAGATCAATCAGGTTATCGAGAATCAAATCCTTATATTTCGGCTCCCCGTAAGGGGCGAGGCCCATAAGCTTATATTCACCGGAATTGACCTTCATCCCGATATAATAAGTAAAGGCCGAGTACAGCAGGCCCAGAGAATGCGGGAAATGAAGCTCTTTGAAAATCTCAAGGCTGTTCCCCTTACCGATCGCAGCAGAGGTCGTCGTCCATTCCCCGACACCGTCCGCCGTCAGCACGACAGCCTCATCAAACGGGGAAGGATAAAACGCCGACGCGGCATGACTTAAGTGATGCTCGGTAAACATCAGCTTCGGCAGCCAGTCTTTTTTCTCTCCGCCCAGCGCAGTCTTCAACTCCTTGGCCAGCAGGTCTTTCTGGAACAGTTTTTCCTGCAGCCACAACGGAATCGCCATCTGGAACGACTTAAACCCGCGCGGCGCGAACGAAACATAAGTTTCCAAAAGCCGCTCGAATTTCAAAAACGGCTTATCGTAGAACACGACATGGTCAACGGCGCTGCCGTCAACCCCGGCTGTTTCAAGACAGAACTGCACCGCATTCACCGGGAAAGCCGGATCATGCTTGATCCGGGTAAAACGCTCTTCCTGCGCGGCGGCAATGATCCGGCCGTCCTGGATCAGGGCGGCGGCGCTGTCGTGATAAAATGCCGATATGCCGAGAATAATCATGGGATCAGAATACCGTGTAAATAAACGGCGCCACAGCAGACCCCTTCGCCAGCACAATCAGGCCGCCAAACAGCACAAGGATAATAAACATCGGCAGCATCCAGAATTTTTTCCGGACCTTCATAAATTCCCAAAGTTCACTGACAAAAGCACCCATGGCTTATCACTCCTATATCTTAAAACTGTCTTTTATAACTTTCAGCATCCGGCCCCGGCGGGTCACGTTTAATCCAGTACGTGTCGCCTTCCGGTTTTTTCAGACGCATTGAATCCTTACCCATCGCTCGGCGGATCAGCCCCGTCGGCACAACCCCAAGCAAAAACACCGCCCCCATAATAATCGGGCTGACGATTTTATGCAGCAGCAGGCCCAGCTTGAACCACAATTTGTTCAAAGGCGCCAGAACGTCGGGCTTCGCATATGCCGCCGCTAAAAACACCGCAGCGACCGTCATGCTCCACAACCGCACATCACCGCCATGCAAAAGCGGAAACAGGCCGATCAGGCCGAACACCACAGCAAACACGATCCCAAAGGATTTTTCCGATCCCATGGTGACATCATGTTGCCTGTTAATCGTATCGTGTGTGCGGATTTCTTTCATGGACTTAGCTTGTAATTGTTATAACCTTAAAAGTCTAGAAAATCATCATGCCCATGAACGACGAAAAACACAACGGTAACGGCCACGATCCTGACGAAAAGCGGACAGACAATGTCATCCGTATCCCGACTCTGGCCGAACGCGATAAAATGCGCCGCGAACAGGAAAAGCAGTGGCGCAAGGACTATAAGGCGGCAAACAAAGCCGAACCCATGATTAACCTGCCGCCGGTGACAAAAATCATGCTTATCGCGATCATCGGCATCCATCTGGCCTTAACGCTTTTCACCAACGAAGTGCAGCTTTACTGGGTCCATGAACATTTTGGTTTCAAACCGGCCTATTACACCGGTGATTTCCCCGGCTGGATCGCCTTGATCGTGCCGTTCACCTATATGTTCCTGCATGGCGGCTGGATGCATCTGGGCATGAATGCGGCGATGCTGGCCGCCTTCGGTGCCGGGATCGAGCAATGGATGGGCGGCAAACGCATGGTCATCCTGTTTATCGCCTGCGGCCTGGCCGCCTGCCTCTTTCATTTTATCCTGTCCCCGTTTTCGCAGCAAACCATGATCGGCGCCTCCGGCGGGATCAGCGGCCTGTTCGCTGCCGTGTTGATTATGCTGCAAAGCCAGGGCCGTCTCGGGGCGGGCCGCTACGGCATCCTGCCTTTCGCCGCATTATGGGTCGGGCTGTCTTTTGTTTTCGGCCTGCTCGGCGGACCGGACGGCAGCCCCATCGCCTGGGCCGCGCATATCGGCGGGTTCTTTGCCGGGCTGGTTTTCATCCGCCCGGTTCTTAAAATTCGATAATTCCAGAAATATCCAAAAGTCTTTATTTCGCTGTAATCAGAAGCTCATTCTGCGGCAGGGCCGATGGAACCGACAGGGAAGCCCGCGCTTTGGGATAATCCCAAATAATCGTATTAAAACTGCCGTGCGGCCGGGCAACCGGGTCCCAGCGTTCGTAAATGCGCCCGGTCTCCTTACAGGTCCAGACTTTTTCGGCAGGCGCGTCGGCCGCCTTTTCAAGCCAGCCATTCGCTTCTTCGGTATGCCCAAGGCGTTCTTCAAGCGTGGCATAAAGACGGCAAAGCCGGGCGGAATAATCGGTTTTTTCGGCCTGTGACAAATAATCCCGCGCCTGCCCCCACAACTCTTCTTCCATAGCGACTTTCGCCGCGGCGAGTTGCCCTTCGGCGCTATCCGGCTTCAAAAGCACCAGCTTTTCAAACCAGTTCAGCCGTGCGGAAATATCTTTGGCCTTTCCCTGCGGCACGATACTGTCCCAGAGCGGCACAAGATCAGGATGCGGGCTGACCCGCCAGGTCGCTTCAATAATTTTCCGCGCCGCAGGCTTGTTTTTACGGGCGATATAAAGCGCCGCCAGCCGCTGCGCCACCGGCGCAAAGCCGGGATCAATCTTATGTGCCTTGCGCAGCGCCGCGATCGCCCGTGATGCATCACCCTTTTCGTTTAACTCATCGGCCTGCGCCGCCAGCATCGCGATCCGGTCCTTATCCCCGCGCGCCGCTTCAACCGCTTTGAATTTGATCGCCTGCCGCAAACTATGCTCGGCCTTGTCCCACTGCTTTTCCTGGATCTCAAGATCGTAAACCATTTGCAAAATCCACGGCTGGCGCGGGTGCATTTTCTGCGCTTTGTGGGCCAGCTCCAGCCCGCGCGCCGTATCGCCGCGCTCCAGCGCATTCACCAGCAAACCGCGCAATCCCAAAAACGCCGTATCCTTGTTATGCAACAGCTTGTCAAACGCGGCCCGCGCAACATCTTCTTCCCCGCGCAGCCGCGCGGCCTGCGCTTCGAGCAGCAAAGACAGCCCCTTATCATCCGGCCACAAAGCGCGGGTTTTATCCGCCTGCGCCGTTGCCAGTTTCGCATCCCCCGCGGCAACCGCCGTCAAACCCTGCGTCAGGCTTTGATAGCCTTTATCATGCTGCTTGTGCTCATGACGTTTTTTTAGCTTTGTCGGCAGCGCCGCCACCGCCAGCACCATCCGGTGCAGCACCAGCGTTGCCAGCAGCAATGCAAACAGCCCCAGCAGCACAAGCCCGACATCGGCCTTGATATGATAGCCGAGCCAGTCCAGCTCGACTTCGCCCGGCCGCTGGGCAATCCAGACAGCGGCGGCGAAAATCAGGCCGATCTTGATGGCAAAAAACAGGGCGCGCAGCATAAGCTCTCCTAAAACAATACCTGCCCCATCATAACGCGGACGGGGACCCTAAAAAAGCAGCTTCTTCGGAAAAACGAAGAAGCTGCTTTTAAAAACCGTTTAAACCGAAAATTTTTACGGAATGATATCCGTCTTCGGTGCCAAAATCGTAAAGCCGGAATTCGGATCACGGATCAGCGTTTTTTGCGGCGCCATGTTTTTAATCTCGCCGATCAGCTGCTCCATGCCCGCAGCAGACGGGACGCCCGGCATAGGCATACCACCGCTCATACCCGCCGCAGGCCCGGCGACATTATTAAGGACTTTCTGTGTCATCATGCCCTGTAGCTGCTGCGCCATCAATGTCATCTGCGCTTCGTTCATGAAAGGCTGTGCCGTCTGCGCCGCTTCGCCTTCAAGGGATTGCAGCTCGGCCAGAGCCCCCTGAATATCGCCCTCATCGAGCATTTTCTGCGCCCGCGCGACTTTCGCCTGCGTATCGGTACCGGTCAAAAGCTCACCGTCTTTTTCAACAGACAAGACATCATTAAACCGCGCCCGCGCTTTTTCCTGGATCGAGACATCTTCGCCTTTGAGGGAGGACACAACGATATCACCGGCCAGCCCTTTAAACTCGCCCTTCAGCCCGTCCGGCGTCAGAACACCGCTCGCCGCTTTGGGGGCAAGACGGTTCATCGCCGCCTGAAGCTCCGGGTCATCCTTGGCGACCATTTTCTGCATCAGCGCAAGATCGTCTTCAAACGGGGCGCTGCGGTTAAACGAGCTGCGCATCTGCGCAAGCCCCAGCAACATGGCTGCCGCTTTGAGATCCTGCGGCGCTACGCCTTCCAGCGTCTGCCCCAGCGCATCGTCTTCCCCCTGTGCCTGTTGCAAAGCCTGATCCAGATCCCCGCCGCTACCATGGACGTTATCCATCAGCGCATTCAGGTCGATCATCGCGGTAGAGAGCAGCTGCTGCCCACCCGCTGTTTGTTGCAGTGTCCTGATTTTCTCCAGCATCCCGTTCAGCTTAACCGGACCGACAATGCTGCTGACCCGGTTGCCGACACGCTCGATCCGCGTTGCGATATCGGCATTGCCGTCCATGACGTCGCCGACGATCGCATTCGCCTGCGCGCTCATCTCTGTCACGCGGTCCTGCAAACCGCGGGTCTGCTCCTGGATCTGGCTAAAGCGGCTGTCAAGATCGGTCGGGATCAGGCCGCGCAAAAACGAGCCTTCTTTTTTAACCTCTTCAACCGCGCCTTGCAGCATCGCAATATTCTCACGGTTATGCTCGACCTGCTGTTTGGTCGGCCACAGCAGCATCACCGAGACCCCGACAACAACGGCCACAAGGATAATCGAAAAAGAAGCGCTGCGGGTAAAGGTGACCGACTGCGCTTTTTTAATCTCGGCAAACAACATATCGTTGTTCGACCTGGTTTCCGGCATGGGCGCCGGACGACGCTGCGCCGTGATAACCGGCTCTTCTTTCTTCGTTTCGACTGCCGGACGGTAAGCCGCACTCTGTTCAAGCTTATACGGACTGCTGCTGTTCTCGTTCGCTGCCCCGGCGACCAGATCGGACAGGTCGATATCGTTTTTCTCGGCGGCTTCGATCACTTCATCGCGGCGGTTGCCCGGAATGACATTGCGCTTTTTCCAGCCCTGCACCGTGGTCACCGGCACGTCCATCTTGGTCGCCATCGGGCGGATCCCGCCAAAGCGCTCAATAATTTCTTCGGCGTTTTCGATTGATTCCTGATCGTTGTTATCCATCGTCGCGGCCATCCTTAAATCCTTATTGCTTACTTAAATAATCTTCCCAAATAGTTGTGGCATGAATGAGGCGGAGTTTTAGCGCGAAAAAACCTGCTGCAACAGGTCCAGCATCCCCGTCCTGTCAGGGCGGTCCGCTACCAAAAGCGCCGCCCAGCGCAAATGCCGCAGCGACTTTACCACCGAATCGGCAAGACACAAGGATTTTATTGATTCTGCATCCTGCGCCCGTCCCGCCTGTTCCAGCAGTCCGGCAAAGCAGGCTGCCGTGCGGGCAGAGAAAAACAGCGCCGCCGCAATCTCCCCCCGGTCAAGCCGGGCGAGCAGCTCATCATCCAAAGCATTGATTTGATTAGCCTTATAAACCGGGAGCTGCACAATATCCAAACCGGGAACAACCACAGGCCGGGCAACATCCGCCCCGCAAACATGCAGTAAAGGCCAGGCCGGGTCCAAAGCGGCGCCCCCTATCAACGCCATCAGGTCCCCGGCATCCCCGCCGGCAGAGGACACATGCGTCCATCCCAGCCCCCGCGCGATCTCTGCCGTATGATCCCCGGTGCAATAAACAGGCAACGACCGGTCTTCGCTCAGCCGCGCCAGCGCCCGCGCGCCGTTCGCACTGGTCAACACAAGCGCCTGATAAGCGCTTAGATCGGGCAGTGTCACAGGCAGCGGAACGATCTCCAGCATCGGCGCGCAAAACGGCTCCAGCCCTAACGCCCGTACGGCATCGGCCAGCGCCTGCGCATCCTCTTCCGGTCTTGTAATCAGGATAGAGCCCGTCATCACGACAGGATTGCCGGATCGACCCGGCCTTTGAGCGCCTGCCCGGCCGCCTGCCCCAGCGCCACGGCTTCAGACACCGCGTGAATATCGTCACTGCGCGTTTCCGCATAAAGCTGCCGCCCGTCAGGAGCGGCCACAATCACGTCCAGCTTCATCCAGTTACCACTGAGCACCGCATGTGCCCCGATCGGGGTATGGCATGAGCCGTCCAGAACCTGCAGCGCAGCGCGTTCCGCAGCGACCCGCAACCCCGTTTCCCGGCAATGCAGACGGTCGAAAATCTGGCGCGTTTCAATATCGTTCACCCGCGTTTCAATCCCGACAGCACCCTGCCCGGCCGCCGGTAACATCTCTTCGGCAGACAGAACCGACGCCACCTCATCCTCAAGCCCCAGCCGTTTCAGCCCGGCCAGCGCCAAAAGCGTCGCATCAACCTTCCATGAGCGCAGCTTTTCAATCCGCGTCGGCACATTGCCCCGGAACGGCACGACCTTCAGATCAGGCCGCTTCGCCAGGATAAAGGCCTGCCGCCGCAAGCTCGATGTCCCGACCGTTGCCCCGGCAGGCAACTCATCCAGCGTTTTATAATCATTGGATAAAAACGCATCGCGCGTATCCTCGCGCGGCAGCATATGATCGATAACCAGCCCGTCAGGCAGGAACGAGGCCATATCCTTCATCGAATGCACCCCGCAATCGACCGCCCCTTCCAGCAGCGCGCTTTCAATTTCCCGCGCAAACAGGCCCTTGCCGCCCTCTGCTTCGGACAGCCGCGTTTCCCCCTGCGCCGGAGCCCATTCTCCGGACGTATGAATCTCGACAATCTCGATCTCCATATCCGGGTAATGCGCTCGCACCGCATCCGCCACCATGCGGGTCTGCGTCATCGCCAGTTTGGAAGCGCGGGTGCCTATGCGTAAATGCGTCTTGGTCATGGTCATTTGTTTACCGCACCCGGCCCGACAAATAAACCGGAATTAACACAGGCCCCTAAAACAAAACAGAAATAACGTGATTTAAGTGCATTATCTCTTTATACAAAACGCATGAAAGTCCTTGGGATCGAAACCTCCTGCGATGAAACTGCCGCCGCAATTGTCGATGAGCAGCGCAATATCATTGCTAATCTTGTGCTCAGCCAGCTGGACGAGCACCGCGCCTTTGGCGGCGTTGTCCCGGAAATCGCCGCCCGCGCTCATATCGATCATTTGGCAACCCTCATCAAAGCCGCGCTGGAAGACGCGAAGCTGAAGCCCGAAGAGCTGGACGGCATCGCCGCCACCTGCGGGCCCGGCCTGATCGGCGGGGTCATGGTCGGGATGATGGCAGGCAAAGCCATGGCCGCCGCCCATAAGCTGCCTTTTATCGCCGTCAATCACCTGGAAGCGCACGCCCTGACCCCGCGCCTGACCGACGATGTCGCCTTTCCCTACCTGTTGCTGCTTGTTTCCGGCGGGCATACGCAAATCCTTGCCGCCGAAGATGTAGGAAGCTACCGCCAGATCGGCACGACGATCGATGATGCGCTCGGCGAGTGTTTTGATAAATCGGCCAAGCTGATGGGCCTGCCCTATCCCGGCGGCCCGAACCTTGAAAAAGCGGCCAAAGAGTGCGCCGATCCGGCCAGCGCGCTGGAACGCTTTCCGCTGCCGCGCCCGCTCTGCGACCGCCCGGATTGCGATTTCTCATTCTCCGGCCTGAAAACGGCGGTCCGCACCCATGTCGATAAGCTGCCGCCCGGCCCGCTGCGGATGGAAGATGTAGCCGCTCTGGCCTGCGCGTTTGAGCATGCCGTCTGCGAAATCCTGGTCAATCGCTGCGAAAAGGCGATCCGGCAGTTTATGCAGCAATACGGGGACCGGGCCAAATCCCCTTCATTCGTTATTGCAGGCGGGGTTGCCGCCAATCAGGCCATCCGCGCTTCATTAAAGGACTTGACGGCACGCTATGACATGTCCTTTAGTGCTCCTCCGGGCAAGCTGTGTTCCGATAACGGGGCTATGATTGCCTGGGCCGGGATAGAACGCCTGCGCATGGGACTGAGCGATCCCCTGGATATCGCCGCCCGCCCGCGCTGGCCGCTGGACCCGGACGCAGAACAAAGCCGCACATAAATAAAGACGGCTCTGAAAAAACAATATTAAGAGGGTTTTAGAAGAATGCAGAAAATCGGTATTATCGGCGCTGGCGCGTGGGGTACGGCCCTGGCGCAATGTATGGCGGGTGGCGGCATGGATGTGCTGATCTGGGCGCGTGAGCCCGAAGTCGCCGAGTCGATCAACACAAAACATGAGAACGAGCTGTTCATCCCCGGCGTCCCGCTGAACCCGGCAATCGAAGCCACGACCAGCATGTCGAAAACCGCCGATTGCGACACGATCCTGATCGTCACCCCGGCCCAGCACGTACGCAGCACCCTGGAATCTCTCAAAGGAGACATTGCCGAGCACAAACCCATCGTCATCTGCTCCAAAGGCATTGAAATCGACACCGGGCTGCTAATGT
The DNA here is from genome assembly GCA_020638155.1 of Rhodospirillales bacterium. GTDB lineage: Bacteria > Pseudomonadota > Alphaproteobacteria > Micavibrionales > Micavibrionaceae > UM-FILTER-47-13. Next base: position 345,726 of record JACKJB010000002.1, on the reverse strand, counting down.
CACAAGTCGCCAAAGAAGAAGTCCCGAACGCCACCATCGCCATCCTGACCGGCCCGACCTTTGCCGCAGAAATCGCGCGCGGCATGCCGAGCGCCGTCACCATCGCCGCAAAAGACAAAGACGTGGCGCAGGAAATCCGCGAAGGACTGGCCAGCAAACATTTGCGCCCTTACATCACCGATGATCTGATCGGCACGGAGATCGGCGGCGCAGTCAAAAACGTCATCGCAATTGCCTGCGGCATTGCCGTCGGACGCGGCCTTGGTGAAAGCGCCCGCGCCGCGCTAATGACCCGCGGCCTTGCCGAAATGGGCCGCCTGGCTTCGGCAATGGGCGCGCGCAAGGAAACATTAATGGGCATGTGCGGCGTTGGCGATTTGATGCTGACCTGCTCTTCAATGCAATCCCGCAACTACTCCCTCGGCGTAGAACTTGGGCAAGGTAAATCACTCGAAGACATCATGGAAGCCCGCAAAGGCAAAGCCGTCACCGAAGGCGTCCACACCGCCGCCGCCCTGAAAACGATGGCCCGCAAACACGCCGTCGATATGCCGATCTGCGAGATCGTCCATAAAGCCGTTGGCGAAGGCATCCCCATCGAAGACTGCATCGCCGAACTGCTGGACCGCCCGCTACGCCCGGAAATGCGTTAGTCGCTTTTCTAACGCTCCACCAACACCTGGTAATACACATACTCGCCGCCATTATTACGGAAGCAGGCAAACGGCTGGCCGCTCAGAATATCGCTGCCATTACCCCCGGCTGCGCCGAGCACCACTTCATCACCCGGCAACACAGAAGCCTCATCCATCACACTGCGATAGCGCCCCGATAAATCGACACTGATATCCGGTATGGCGGGAGAAATACCGATATGATCGTTGACCTTCGAACAAACGCCCCGCTTCACCCCCGGCAGGAACGCCACAATATCGTTCCCGGCGAAATCAGAGGACACCTCAAGCCCCAGATATTCAATTTCAAACTCTGCATTAAAAAACCACTGTCCCGGTGCCCCGGATTCCATCGCCGCGGCAGACGCCATCTGGTAGGCAATACCGCCGCCGCCCGGATGAAATACCCCGGCCTCTACCCGGCTTAAGTCTCCAAAATCGGCGGGCGCATTAAATGCAAGCTCTTCGGGCGCAACATTTTCAACCGTCATCATCGTCACTCCCATCCGCACCGTCGCCGGGTACTGGCTCAGCTCGGCAACCACAATCCTGTCGATCCCGTCATCACGCCCGTTCGGCTGGCGCGTAGACCGCGTCACCGCATAAGACAGCGCCGCAAACAAAATCACAGCAATCAACACCAGGAACAGCACGTTACCGCGCTCTCCCCGCCGGGAAAACATCGTATTCATGGAAAACCCCTCTTTCCTTTTTATCCGTCCTTATTCTCTTGGACGTTTCAGGAAGGGGTATCCTTGGAATTTTTATGAAAAATATTAGCGCTCTATAAGCACATGATAATAAACATATATCTGGTCTTCCGCCCTCTGGAAACAGCCAAAAGGCTGCCCGGCGAGCGCAGAGCCGTCTTCATAACCGAGTGAAGTCCCCGATGCCCCGAGCGACGTTGGCGTTTTCCCGTCAGGATTAACCATAGAACTCAGCACGACCCCACCTTGCTGCGGGATACCGGGGATTCCCAGTTCATCGTTAATGCTTTTACAAACGACTTTGGTCACACCCGGCAAAAAGGCGATCAGGTCCGCCGTATCCTTGGAAACTTTTTCTCCAGTTGTCGTCGTCCCGACATACTCGATCTCATTCTCCCCGTTAAACACCCAGCTTGCCTGCGCGGTGACAAGATCCACGGCAGGCTCCACAAATGTTGCCCCGCCGCCGGTTGGATGGAAAACACAGCGGCGGTATTCATCTGAATTTTCAGGGTCTTCGGTACAGCCGTCAAATACGGACGGCGCGTTAAACTCTAATGTTTCAGCCTCCTGCCCGCTAATAATCATGCGCACAATCGACGTCCTGATCCCCGCCGGATATTGCGTTAGCTGCGCACTGCTTATTTTGCTGGTTTCCCGCCCGGCATCGCCGCCGCCGCTACGCGTTGATTGCGCCACCATGTAAGACAGCAGGCTAAAAGACACCCCGGCGACCAGCAGCATCGACACCGCCCGCATATAGGAATTATGCCGCGCCAGTTTTTTCATCCCGCTGGTACGCAGGCGCATCCACGCCTCCTGCATCGCCCAGGACCGGGCTTTTTCCTCCGGCGGCGGCACCTGCATATCGCGCAGAGCTTTTTCTATCTCAGTTTCATCCATTGGCATCATCCTTACCCAGCATCGCGCCAAGTTTTTTCCTGGCCTCATGAATCCGCCAGGAGATCGTACTTTCCTTACAGCCTAAAATCTCCGCCGCCTCCGCATGGGACAACCCCTGCCCGGAAACCAGCATGATTGCTTCCCGCTCCCCTTGTGGCAGCCGCCCGACCATAGCGGCAATTTCCTGCGCCTGCAGCGCGTGATCGGTTCTTGCCGGGCTTTCCAGTTCTTCCAGACCGCCGCTAACCGCGCGGCGGACTTTTTTCTTCCGGTGCGCATCATTGGCCACATTAATGACAATCCGGTACAGCCACGTTTTAAACGATGAATCATGTTTGAAACCGGGCAAATGATCCGCCACCTTCAAAAAAGCATTATGCGCGATATCCTCGGCATCGGCCCGGTTACCGCACCATTTAAAGGCCAGCCGGTACATCATGTCATAATATTTGCCGATCAGCACATTAAACGCGTCCCGGTCACCGGCCAGGGCGCGCTCTATCAGTTGCTGATCTTCTTCATTACTCATGATGTTGACGTCCGGAACAGACAAATCCTTGGAACAGTCTAACCGAGAATAAAAAAGGAGGAAACGGACAATTACCCGGGATGGGGGGCCCGCGGTACCGGGGATACCTCGACATGCGCATCAATCCAGCACTTTAACGTATCCAGCGTCCCCCCGTCCCGCTTCACCGCCACACACGCGCCTTCACGGAACAGCGCCAGTGTCGGGATCGCCCGCACCGCTAAATCATCCATCATGGTTTTAAAAAACCGCGCATCCGCCGCCGAATGATCGCGGATATTGGTGGTATCGACTTTCATCACCTTGATCCGGCTCCCGTAATCCTGCTGCAATTGATCCAGCACCGGGGATAAAGCACGGCAGGGCGGACAATAATCGGCATAAAAATCGATCAATACGGGTACAGGGCTGTTGCGGACAATTTTCTCGCGCGGTCCCTGTACATGGTCTTGTACGTCGTCTTCCCAAGCCGAAGCAAAGCGGCTTTGCGGCAGCGGCGGATCGACAATCCCGCGCAGATTTTGCGCCATCGCGGTTTCAATCAGCTTTGCCGTTTTGTCCTGTCCGGCCCGCCGCGCCCACATCAGCGCATTCAACCCGTTCGCATCAATCTTATAAAGATCAGCACCCCAATCGATCAGCAGCGACACCGTATCCTCATGCCCTTCACCCGCCGCCGTCATTAATGCCGTCACACCAAAACCGGTTGGCTTATCGAGCAGATCCGAAACCTGTTCCAGCACAAAGCCCACCGCATCCGCCTGTCCGTTAATCGCCGCCCAGATCAGCGGCGTATCGCCGTACTGACTGCGGACATCCATCTCGGCCCCTTTTTGCACCATCACCCGCATCGCCGGAATATTGCCGTGAAACGCCGCCCACATCATCGCTGTATCGCCATCCGTGTTCGCCGCGAACATGTCGGCCCCCGCCACAGACAACTGGATCATCTTGTAGGTATCATTATTGATCGCCGCCCAGATCAAAGCCGAATTCTCACGATCATCGCGCGCATCCAAAATTTGGCGGCAGGACGACAAAAATTCCTGGCTCAAACTGAAGGCAGGGTCTTTGACATGATTAAAAAACTGTTCTTTGGTAATTGCACTCATTATTTCATCCCTTGCGGATTGTTATCATATGACAAATGTGGATGCAAATTTTTTCACGTCATATTGTCATCCTGCAAAACTGCGGTTATCCTGCTGTCTATGGCATACTGGCTTATCAAATCCGAACCCGGCACCTGGTCATGGGACGATCAGGTCAAAAAAGGCACCGAACACTGGGACGGCGTGCGCAACTACCAGGCCAACAACAATATGAAAGCCATGAAAAAAGGCGATCAGGCCTTTTTCTATCATTCGGTCAATGAAAAGCAGATCGTCGGCATCGTCGAAGTGGCCAAAGAACACTACCCCGATCACACAGACAAATCAGGCCGTTTCGGCATGGTCGATGTGAAAGCGCTCAAACCCGTCCCCACCCCCGTCACTCTTGCCGCTATCAAGGCGCATAAAGACTTGCAGGACATGGCGCTGGTCCGGCAATCCCGTCTGTCCGTCTGCCCGGTCAGCGATCAGGAATGGAAAATCATTTCAAAAATGTCCGGGCTTTAAACGAACTTTGCACCGCACAATAAATCGCCTCTTGTATTCCCTTGCCGATTACGGTCAAATGCGCGCGGGTATGATTCACCATATTGTTTAAATAAAAACATCACGAAAAGGGATTTGTTATGAACATGAAAAAAGCATCCAAAGGCCTTGCCGCTGCATTTCTGGCCGTCACGCTGGCAGGCTGCCAGTCCGGCCCGACCAAACAGGATATCGGCACACTAGTGGGCGCAATCGGCGGCGGTGTCCTCGGTTCCAAAATCGGCAAAGGCAACGGCCAGACAGCCGGCACCATCGCAGGCACCCTGCTCGGCGCATGGGTCGGCAATAGCGTTGGTGCCTCGCTGGACCGCGCCGATGCCGCCTATATGGCACAGCGCACCAACCAGGTCCTGGAAACCGGTGTCACCAGCCGCCCGGTCACCTGGCGCAACCCGGATACAGGTGTGCAGGGCACCATCACCCCGACCCGCACCTACACACAGCCAACCGGCCAATATTGCCGCGAATTCCAGCAAACCGTTACGATCGCAGGACAGCAGCAAAAAGCCTACGGCACTGCCTGCCGCCAGCCGGACGGCAACTGGAAGATCCAGCCTTAACAACAGCTGCGCTAAAGAATTTAAAAGCCGGGGCCAAACCCGGCTTTTTCATATCCGCGTAACCACTCAGACTCTATCGACTCCGTCCTGCCACCGTGGTAAAAATAACGCCTATTTCTCATCAATAATTTATAAAAAACATAAGGGAGAATTTCACGATGAGTCAGGCTGCACACAAACCCAACGACCGAATGGAACCAAACATGGAAATTTTTGAACCGTCCGCAGATTTCGTCAAAAATGCACATATCGATGCTTCAAGATATGATGAAATGTATAAATATTCCGTTGAAAATCCGGAAGCTTTCTGGGCTGACATGGCGGAACGGATCGACTGGATCAAAAAGCCGGCCATCATAAAAAACGTCAATTACAAAGCCGATGAACTGTCGATCAAATGGTACGAAGACGGCGTCCTGAATGCCTGTTACAACTGCGTCGATCGTCACCTGCCGGCGCGGGCAAACCAGACCGCGATTATCTGGGAAAGCGATGATCCGGGCATTGATAAAAAAATCACCTATGCCGAACTCCATGGGGAAATCTGCCGCCTCGCCAACGCTCTCAAAGCCCGCGGCGTGAAAAAAGGCGACCGCGTGACCATCTATATGCCGATGGTGCTCGAAGCCGCTTATGCCATGCTCGCCTGCGCCCGGATCGGCGCGGTGCATTCGGTCGTGTTCGGCGGATTTTCGCCGGACTCTTTGCGCGACCGCATCCTGGACTGCGAGTCCGAAGTCGTGATTACCGCCAATGAAGGCGTCCGCGGCGGCAAGAAAATCCCGCTGAAAAACAATGTCGATGAAGCGCTCAAAAGCTGCCCGGACGTCCATACCGTTCTTGTCCTGGAACACACCGACGAGCAGACAGGCGGCAACACCGGCTGGACGGAAGGCCGCGATGTCTGGTGGCACGAACTGGTCGATGACCAAAGCGATGACTGCCCGTGCGAGGAAATGGGTGCCGAAGACCCGCTCTTTATCCTCTACACTTCCGGCTCGACCGGCAAACCCAAAGGCGTCCTGCACACCACAGGCGGCTATATGGTTTACACAGCGCTGACCCATGAGATCACTTTTGATTATAAAGACGGCGAAGTTTTCTGGTGCACGGCCGATGTCGGCTGGGTCACCGGGCACTCTTATATTGTCTACGGCCCGCTGGCGAACGGCGCGATTACCCTGATGTTCGAAGGGGTGCCGAATTACCCGGATTATTCGCGTTTCTGGCAGGTCGTCGATAAGCACAAGGTGAATATCTTCTACACCGCCCCGACCGCGATCCGCGCCCTGCTGCGCGAAGGCGATGCCCCGGTTAAAGCCACCGACCGCAGCAGCCTGCGCGTCCTCGGCACGGTCGGCGAACCGATCAACCACGAAGCATGGCTGTGGTATCACAATATCGTCGGCGAAGGCCGCTGTCCTGTCGTCGATACATGGTGGCAGACGGAAACCGGCGGACACCTGATTACCCCGATCCCCGGTGCGATCCCCACCAAGCCGGGCAGCGCGACCAAGCCGTTCTTCGGAGTCCGTCCCGCCATCGTCGATAATGACGGTAAAATCCTCGACGGTGCCTGTGAAGGATCGCTGGTCCTGCTCGATAGCTGGCCGGGACAAATGCGCACGGTCTATAAGGATCATGACCGTTTTGCCATGACCTATTTCACGCACTTCCCCGGCATGTATTTCACCGGGGACGGCTGCCGCCGCGATGAAGACGGCTATTACTGGATCACCGGGCGCGTTGACGACGTCATCAATGTCTCCGGTCACCGCCTCGGCACGGCCGAAATCGAAAGCGCGATCAACGAACATGACGCCGTCGCCGAAAGCGCGGTTGTCGGGTTCCCGCACGATATCAAAGGCCAGGGCATTTACGCCTATATCACCTTGATGGACGGCACGGAGCCGAGTGATGAGATCCGCGCCGAAATCGTGCAGACAGTGCGTAAAATCATCGGCCCGATTGCCACGCCGGACGCCATCCAGTGGGCCCCCGGCCTGCCAAAAACCCGTTCCGGCAAGATTATGCGCCGTATCCTGCGCAAAATTGCCGCCCACGAAGAAGACGGCATCGGCGACACCAGCACACTGGCCGATCCGGCGGTGGTTGAAAGCCTGATTAAAAACCGCGCTTAATCTTTCTCCTTTTACAAGCCCCTCTTCCCATCAGGAAGAGGGGCAGTTTTATTTTGCATATTTTAAATTCATTATGTATAGTAACTCCACAACCAAAGAAGGGAGATTACCGACATGGCTTTGACGCGCATGGAAGATCTAAAAAGTGATATGTGCCGCTGGCCGCATGGCGACCCGCGCAATAAGGAAAAATTCCATTTTTGCGGTGCCAAGCGCAGCAGCGGTTCAGCATATTGCTGTGAACACGAACACGTCGCCCGCCGCGGTAGTGGCGATTCTGATGCCAAGAAAGCCGCATAAGCGGCTTTTTTTCTGCCTCTTTTATTTTGCGCCGCATCATTAATTATTGTACCGTTCCCATCATGAGCATACAGAACGACAGCGCAGCGCCGCCTCCCCTGCTACAGGGCCTGGGGGATATCGCCGCCAAATACGATCACTTTATCCTCGATATCTGGGGGGTTCTGCATAACGGGATCAAACCGTTTCCCGGTACGATCGCCTGCCTGCAAAACCTGAAAAGCCAGGGCAAGAAAATCTGCCTTGTCTCCAATACGCCGGACAGTAGCTCCGTCATAGCGCAGCGCCTGGCCGAGATGGGGATATCCCGCGACCTTTACGATAAAATCATTACCGCCGGGGATTCCGCGCATGATGATATCAAAACCAGATCCGGCCAGAAATGCTGGTACGCCGGGAACCGCACCGAAACCTGCCTGCTGGACGGTATCGAACTGGACCTCGTCGACGGGCCGGAGGATGCGGATTTCATCGTCAACGATCTCTACGCCCTGAGCGATGAAGAAAAACAGGCCTTAATCCCGCTCTACGAAAAAGCCATCGCGAAAAACTTGCCGATGATCTGCGGCAACCCGGACCTGATCGTCAATGTCGGCGATGATGTGAATGAGTGCCCCGGCACTTACGCCAGACTCTACGAAGAGATGGGCGGTACGGTCATTTATCACGGCAAGCCTCACAAACCGATTTACGACACCGCATGGGAATTGCTCGGCAAGCCGGATAAATCAAGGCTGGCCGCGGTCGGTGATTCCCTGCACACCGATATCCAGGGGGCGAACGGCTTTGGCATCACTGGCATCTTTAACCTGGCCGGGATCCACCGCGAAGAAATCCTGCACGACATCAACCCCGATGAGATCGATCCGAAAAAGCTGAAATCCATGATCGATGCCCAGCCCCATAAACCGGACATGATCCTGAACGGATTTCGCTGGTAGCACCGCGAGGATGACTCCTCCCTGCAAATATGCTTAAAATAGAGCCGGTTAAAATTTGAAACAGACGGTTTTTCTATGATGAAGCTTATCCTGACCCTGCTCCTGCTCCCCTTGTTTAGTGTCTCTGCCAGCGCCGAAGAGGCAGCCGAAGCTGCAGACGCGATGATGCCGCCGCCAAGCATCACCCACGGAATCGCCATGCACGGCGACCCAAAATACGGCCCGGACTTTACGCATTTTGACTATGCGAACCCGGACGCGCCCAAAGGCGGGACGCTGCGGATGTGGGGCAATGAGACTTTCGATACGCTCAACGGCTTTTCAACCAAGGGCGTTGCCGCCGACGGGCTGGGGCTTTTATATGATTCACTGATGGAAAAGTCGCAAGACGAACCGTTTTCAATGTATGGCGCGCTGGCCGAAAGCGTTGAAACCCCGCCGGACCGGAGCTGGGTGACCTTCAGGCTGCGCCCGCAGGCCAAATGGAACGACGGCAAACCCGTCACCGCGCAGGATGTCGTCTGGACCTTTGAAACCCTGACCACCAAGGCCCGGCCTTTTTACAAAGCCTATTACGCCAACGTTCAAAACGTCGAAGCGCTGGACGAACACACCGTCAAATTCACCTTCGACATGGCGAATAACCGCGAACTGCCGCTGATTATCGGGGAAATGCCGATCCTGCCGCAACATTACTGGCAGGATAAAGACTTCGAAGCGACAACGCTCGAGCCGCCCGTTGGCAGCGGCCCGTATCAGGTCGGGAAAATCGTCCCCGGCCGCTCGATCGAATTTATCCGGAACAAGGACTGGTGGGGCAAAGATTTGCCTGTGTTCAAAGGCCGCTATAATTTCGACCGCATCACTTACGATTATTACCGCGACCAGAATATCTCGCTCGAAGCGCTCTTCGCCGATGAATATGATTTCCGGCAGGAATACACCGCCAAGCTCTGGGCCACCGCCTATGACGCCCCGCCGGTCAAAGACGGCCGTATCGCCAAAAAAATCATCCATAACGGCCTGCCGCAAGGGATGCAGGCTTTCGCCTTCAATATGCGCCGCGATACATTCAAAGACCTGAACGTCCGCAAAGCCATCAACTACGCCTTCGATTTCGAATGGGCGAACAAGCAGTTTGCCTACGGCGCGTATGAGCGCACCGGCAGCTATTTTGAAAATTCGGAAATGGCCGCGACCGGCCTGCCCGAAGGCCGCGAGCTTGAAATTTTAGAGCAGTTCCGCGGACAAGTGCCGGACAGCGTCTTCACCGAAGAATTCAAACTGCCGTCCACTGACGGCTCCGGCAAAAACCGGGACAATTTGCGCACGGCGATGAAACTGCTGGATAAGGCAGGCTACGTCATGAAAGACGGCGTCCGCACCCACAAGGACAGCGGCGAAAAAATCGAGTTCGAAGTCCTGGTCGCCAACACCAACGCCGCGTTTGAGCGCTGGTTCCAGCCCTGGAAACAAAATCTCGAGCGCCTCGGCATCAAGGCCAATATCCGCATCGTCGATGCCTCACAATATATCAACCTCATCATGGGCTTTGATTACGATGTCATCGTCGCCAGTTGGGGGCAATCCACCTCGCCGGGCAACGAACAACGTGAATTCTGGGGCTCAGACCGCGCCGACGCGCCCGGCTCGCGCAACTTCATCGGCATCAAAGACCCGGTCGTCGATGCGCTCATCGACATGATCGTCAGCGCCCCGACCCGCGAAGAACTGGTCCTGCGCTGCCGCGCGCTGGACCGTGTCTTACTGGACAAATGGGTCGTCGTCCCCAACTGGCACCTCGCCGCCTGGCGCATCGCCTACTGGGACAAATTCGGCCAACCGGAAACACAAGCGCCGTATTCACTGGGCGTCATGGATACGTGGTGGGCGAAGTAAGGATTTAACCACAGAGACACAGAGCGCACAGAGGGGACACGGAGGAATAGCATGGATTTCATCGCATTAGATGTCGAAACAGCCAATGCTGATATGGCTTCAATTTGTCAAATTGGTTTAGCTCGATATGAGAATGGTAAACTAATAGAAGAGTGGAAATCATATATTGATCCTGAAGACTACTTTGACGGTTTTAATGTATCCATACATGGAATCGACGAATGCACCGTTAAAGGAGCTCCTAATTTCAAAAATATCGCCAATGAACTCTATAAAATGCTCGATGGTAGAGTCGCTGTGTCACACACGCATTTCGACCGCGTTGCCATTAATCAGGCTGCTTCCCTAAATAAAATACGCACACCATCGTGCACATGGCTAGATTCAGCAAAAGTCGTCCGCAGAACGTGGGATGAGTTTTCATGGAAAGGTTATGGCCTATATAATGTCTGTAAAAAGTTAAATTATGAGTTTAAGCATCATGACGCTTTAGAAGATGCCAAAGCAGCAGGATATATATTAGTCGAAGCCATAAAACTGACCGGTATGGACATAAATTCCTGGATAGAACGAGTAAACAAACCAATCAATCCAGAAACACAAAACACTATAAAATGCAGCGGAAATCCAAATGGCCCCATGTACGGAGAAATACTTGCTTTTACAGGAGCCTTAGAAATCCCTCGAAGAGATGCCGCAAATATGGCCGCTCAAATCGGTTGTGATGTGGCATCAGGGGTAACAAAAAAAACAACAATTCTGGTTGTTGGTGACCAAGACATTACAAAACTGGCAGGACATGAGAAAAGTTCAAAACATAGAAAAGCTCAAGAATTAATAGAAAAAGGATATCCCATTAGAATATTGAAAGAAAGCGACTTTAAAGAATTGGTCGCGCTATCCTAAGGATATCTCCGTGCACTCTGTGCCTCTGTGGTGAAAAACAAATGATAAGATTGAATACAAATAACCGCCATTGCGAGAAGGCAAAGCCGACGAAGCAATCCAGAAACATCAGACAAGTCACTGGATTGCTTCGCTATGCTCGCAATGACGAAAAAGGAAAACGGGTAAGACAACCATGAAAACAGCCATCATCATCCCCGCCCGTTACGGCTCGACGCGGTTTCCCGGAAAGCCGCTGACCAGGATCGCCGGGCAAACGATGTTACAGCGCGTTGTCGAGGTTGGCCGGGAAGCGGCCGCCGCGCACGACAATATCACTTTGGCCGTCGCCACCGAGGATCAGCGCATTGCCGATCACTGCGCGGAAATCGATGTGCTGTGTTTTATGACCTCGCCCGATTGCCCGACCGGATCGGACCGGGTGTTGGAGGCGGCGGAGCTTGCAGGCGGCAACTTTGACTTCATCTTAAGCCTGCAGGGCGATGCGCCGTTCACCCCGGCGGATGCGATCCGCAAAATGCTGGACGCCGTGACGAACGATCCGTCGATCGAAGTGATTACCCCGGTCGTCCGGCTGCGCTGGACCGAGCTTGATGCGCTGCGCGAGTCAAAAAAAATCACGCCTTTTTCCGGCACGACCGCCATTATCGACGAAAACGGCAAGGCGCTGTGGTTTTCAAAAAACATCATCCCGGCCATCCGCAAGGAAGACACGTTGCGCACACAAAACGGCTTCTCCCCCGTGCATCAGCATCTCGGCCTGTACGGGTACCGCAGCGATATTCTCAAACGCTATGTCACCTTACCGCAAAGCCCTTATGAACAGCTCGAAGGGCTGGAGCAGCTCCGCCTGCTGGAAAACGGCATCGCCATCCAGACCGTAACATTAGAAGTCGCCGACGGCCTCGCCCAGGCAGGGATAGACTCCCCCGAAGACGTCGCGCGGGCGGAAGCGTTATTGCAGAGATGATCCCCTCTCCCTTCAGGGAGAGGGTTGCGCAGACTTGGCAAACTTGTTTGCCTATGTCGAAGCTGGGTGAGGGAATCGCAATATTGGCCCTCACCCACTGCAGCTACCGTCCGCCTGCGCTTTGCTACGGCGTGACGAAGCTTCGTTCCCCTCTCCCTCCAAGGGAGAGGGGATTTCAGGCTAGGTTTACCCGCCGGACTGGTTTAAAATGGACCGCAGCAAATAACCAACGATACCTGCCATGCCGCTAAAATCACTTATCACACCGCAAACGATCACCAGCACCCTGCTCGTCCTGGCCGCCTTCGGCCTGTCGTTATTTTTCGGCGGGGTGCGCGATCTTGAATATGCCCCGGCGATCATCGCGCTGCTGCTCCTCGCCTGCATCGGCATCATCCCGGCGTTTAAACAGGGCCTGCGCCTGCCCGCCGCCCCGGCGGCAATCATCCTGTTCGCCTTCTGGCTATATGTGACGCTCAGCCTGTCATGGAGCACCGTCCCGTTCGTCAGCCTTGTTACATATCTCATCATCACCGCCCTGCCGCTGAGCTTTTTCACCGTGCTGTTATCGCCGCAACGTGACCGGCTCGCCCCGCTGCTGGCCGGAAGTTTATGGGCTGCGATTTGCGTGTTATCGCTCTGGGCGGTCATTCAATACGTTTTCCTGCAAGACGCCTTCGGCGACCGCGCCCATCATCCGCTGCCCAACCCAAATAATCTTGCAGCGCTACTCAATCTCGGCCTGATCCCGGCGCTGGCCTTTCTGATCGGCACCAAAGACCGGGACAGGACATATCTTGCACTGCTGATCGTAAGCGCCGTTTTGTTCGCCGGGCTGGTTGCCACCGAAAGCCGCGGCGGCCTGCTCAGCGCCCTGATCGCCGCCGCCGTTTTAGCCATCATCCTGCGCAAGGAACCGCCGGTGCTCTGGCAGCGCCTGCTCGGCATCGCAATTACCGCAGCGATCATCTTCAACATGGTCAGCTTTTTCGGCGGATACGATCTCGCCCCGCGCCTTGCCGCGCTCGCAGCACCGGGCACCGACGAACCGACCGTCGCCCGCCTTGCCATCTGGGACGGCGCACTCAAAATGCTGCAGGACCATCTCTGGCGCGGCACGGGGCTGGGCAGCTTTTATCTTTACTACCCGTCCTACCGCCTGCCCGGCGCGGATAATTCCATCGGCCACTGGGCGCATATGGACCCGCTGCAATTCGGCACGGAAATGGGGATTATCGCGCCGCTGCTGCTCTATGCGCTCATAGCGGCTATTGCCGTCCGCAGTATCCGCGCCCTCAAAGCCCTGCCCGTCGGCGCGCCCGAGCGCACGGCCATCGCGGCGACCGCCAGCGCTTTCCTTGCATTGATGCTGCACAGCCATGTCACCTTCAACCTGTATATCATGCCGATCCTGATCGTCTGCGGCATCGGCCTTGCCTACTGGTATAGCGCCACAACAAAAGCATTAGGCGATGAACAAACCGCCTTCCGCCCCGTCACCCTCGAAGCCTGGCAAAAACCGTTTATGGCCGGGATCACCCTTGCCATCGCCGGGCTGATCGGCATCATGGCCGCCAGCAGCGCCGCCGGGCAATATCATTTGCTGCGCGCACAATCTTTGCTCGCACAAGGCATGACCGACCAGTTCACCACCGCTATCGAAAACGCCGAGCGCTGGGCCCCGCGCAGTTTCATCGATCCGGAAATGCAACTTGCCGGGTTTTATATCGACCTGCTCGGCAAGGATACCGTGCACCTGTTCACCCCGGAAGAACAGCAATCGCTTTACCTGCAATCCAAAGACCTGCTCGACATCGCCCAAAGCCAGAACCCGCCCTGGGCGGAAATCGATTATAAACGCGGCAAGCTCTACAGCGTCATCAACGAAGGCTTCGAACCCGAAGCCCGCACCATGGCCATCTCCGCACTGCAAACCGCCATCGAAAAAGACCCGATGCATTTCACCGCGCGGCAGGATCTGGCGAGCCTGTATATCCGCCGCGGTCACGTCGATAAAGCCCACAACGTTCTTGAAGACGGCCTCGCCTATCCGCACAGCCCGGCAGTGGAAACCGCGTACCAAACCGTAATGGTGCAGATTGAACCGCTGCTAAAACTTAAACAGGATTACGAAACAGAAAAGAAAAGCGCCCCATGACCACCCTGATTATCGCCCGCCACGGCAACACATTCGAAGCCGGGGAAACACCGCGCCGCGTCGGCGCGCGCACCGACCTGCCCCTGACTGAAAAAGGCCGCGCGCAGGCCCGCGCCATCGGCGCATGGCTCAAAGACAATCACCTCGTCCCTGATGCGACCTACTCCTCTGCGCTACAGCGCACCAAAGAAACCGCCGAAATCGCCGTGCGCGCTGCAGGCTATCCGCAGCATGTCTACGCACTCGATATCTTCAATGAAATCGATTACGGCCCGGATGAAAACAAGACCGAAGACGAAGTCATCGCCCGCCTCGGTGAACAGGCCCTCAAAGACTGGGACGAACAGGCCATCGTTCCCGATGGCTGGCTAACCGAACCCGGAGAAATCATCCATAACTGGCAGGGCTTCGGCGAGCAAATCCGTATCCATGACGACAATGAAACAGTCCTCGTCGTAACCTCCAACGGCATCGCCCGCTTCGCCCCTTATCTTACGGACGACTTCGAGTCGTTCCGCACACAGCACGGCATAAAAATCTCCACCGGCGCGGTTTGCGTGATGCGCTATGTCGAGGGAAAATGGACCGTCGAAAGCTGGAATATCAGGCCGGCGATTTAACGGCAAGCGCTGCGCTCTACTTTAAAAGCCATAGGGCGTCTTCCATCATTGAAACACGCCCTACACTAACTCATTTTCACAAAATTATGCAAAATAAAGATGTAGGATTACCGTCTTAAAGCGGGTGCCCTGCGCATAGCGGGCGCTGCGGCTCTAACGGGAACACGGGCGGCGCCGCGTGCTGCGTTTGCAAATGCTCTTCTCATAATCGACCTCCTTTTTACAATCGGTAATCCTGAACCTGATTACCACTGCAAAACGGCCGTTTATGAATATAGTTTTACCACGTTTTTTAGAAATATGTCAATAAAATCCGGGTTCAGCAATTCAGGTCAAATTCCAGCCCGGACCGGTTGAGCGCCCCGCGCAATTCATCGATCTGCGCCGCTGTCCCGCGCCCGTAAAAAAAGGCTGTCCCGTCCTCCGGACCAGCCTTGCCCAGCCGCTTTGCATGCTGCCCGATCATCGCATCAATCTTGTCAGCATCCTGTGCCAGCGCATGAACGGAAAAATATTTATGTAACGGTAATGACATGATGAAAGCTCCCTTATTGTTTTTTATTTTTTATAGGGATTAGCTTTACAGGATCCGGATCAATATAACAAGTTCAGGAAGGAACGCTCAAGGCTCACTCTTTTTCCTGTACGGCGATTTTCGGCTTGATTTTTATGCCCATATATTGACGCAATACGTCTTTAACAATCCGCTTGGCGCGCCATTTTCCTCTCGTCATAAAAAACGACGTCTCCGCAACCAGCCGCATCAACGCATAGGTCCGTGGATTAGCACGATTAAATGAGAAATAATGCATCTTTTCTTTCGGGATCAGAACACCCGTAGATTTTAGACCTATAACCCGCTGCTGCTTTTCAGACAGTCTGGCCAGATCATGGATATAAGCGGCCGTAGGCGCTTTCATTTTATACGCATGGCTTTTCGCGCTATGAAAACCGCCAAGAAACACAATCCGCGGCACTTTGACAGGCTGTTCAGGACCGTGAAACCCGCGATGATCGAACAAAACGATATCGCCCTTTAAACCGGATATACGCTGCATCGATGTCTTGATTTGCTCCTGCATATCCGCTGGATAATCCGCAGGATCGGCACCGTAAGGAATATCCCATAAATGTGTTCCCGGCGCATAACAAAACGCGCCCGCCGACGTATCATGGGTATACAGCATAATACCGACAGAAAAGGGACCCGGATTTTTTTCGGTCCGATAAGACCCCGTATGAGCGTGAACGGGAAAATATAATTCGTTATCACCGAGATCGTTTTTAACCAGCATCTCCTGCAACAGAACGTCTTCACCCATATATGTTTCGCAAACATCAATGATACGCTCATCAAGCAGCAGGGGCATAACATCGCCAGAGGTCAAAAAAGCCTCATGCAGCTTTTTGTGGCAATCCTTCATATAATAGCCGGTACTACCCAGCATCGCCGGATTTTCCAGGACAGAGGAAACCGCGTCCGTCACTTTCTCCATTGCGGCGGGATCGGTAATGCCCCTTAAGCAAACAACACCTTGCTCACGCAAACACTCGACAGCGGCAGCGACAGCATCCTTACGCCCGGCATCCACAACAAAACTCACGCTGAAATCTTTCATAACGCCGCCTCACCGATCTTTTTCTTTAAAGAGTCCGCATCTTCCGCTTTGGTAAAGATCACATCGAATGTCCTGGCTTCCAGTCCCGGATAATGCTCCCAGCGGTCTATTTCAACATATCCGCCTTCTTTCATGGCGCTGATAATGGCGGTCATATTTTTCTCGCCGGTAATTTCAATGGCCCATGATTTTACAATCCCGGAACTGATGGTGCGTTTCGCCCCCACAATAACTTTGTCCTCATAGCCATCGACATCAATCTTGATATGCGTCGGCGCAGCAATACCGTACTTATAATGCAAATCATCAATACTGACGCCCGCGATCCATTGCGTAACCACCGGCGAAAATGTTCTCCCGCGTCTCTCGTAAGCATCCGGATCGGAAAAGCTGATCTGGGTTTCTCCTGCTTTCGGAACGCAAAGCATATAAGCGCGGTCAAAATGGGAATCGGTGTCACAACCGGCATGAACGACCTCGAAATCTTTTGGATCGCTCCCCCGTTTTGCAAGAAAATAGACATTCCTCATAATCGTTTCGATGCTGGCCGTAAACGGTTCGACAAAACAGACTTTAGACCCGTGCAAATAACGGCAGAGAAATCCTTCAAGCCCGTTTGCCGCCCCGATATCATAAAAAACATCGCAATCATCAATGGCGTGTATCCATTTATGAACGATATCGGCTTTATTGCCACCGAACTGTACGATTCTCCGGAACTCTTTATACGACCGTACAATGACCGGCATGCCGTTTTTACGGCCGGCAAAAGGCCGTTCAGCCACCCATGAAGATAATTCCTTGTCGAAACAGGCGCGCCCGCCCGCTTTTTTCAAACGAAAATATTCGCGAACCCAATGATATTTAGGCTGCAAATAAGCTCTAAGCCCTGCCGGTAAAAGCTGTCCCGTCTTGTGCGCTAAAGTCATCTTTTGCACCCCGTATCTCCCGGCATTAAAACTGAAAAATTCACAAAATGTTGGCAATTGCCTACGGATAATGTCGGTTATTACCAACATATTTTGCGAATGGCAATAGAAAAAGAAATCGGAAAACGCATTGTCGGCATCCGGAAAAAGCACAAAATGACGCAAGAAGATCTGGCAGGTCTGGCAGAACTCGACCGCAGCTATTTATCGGAAATCGAAAACGGCTATAAAAATATCTCCGTCAACACGCTGATCCGTATTGCCGACGCCCTAAAGGTTAAGGCATCCGTGTTACTTGGAGAGTAAACAAAACTCCCTCTTGGTGTCTTTGTGTCTTGGTGGTAAAAAGACTCCATGGCTTCTTACATCTTAAAACGCCTGCTCCTGATGATCCCCACCCTGCTCGGCATTATGCTGGTCAGCTTCGTGATTATTCAGTTCGTTCCCGGCGGCCCGGTCGAGCGCATGATCGCCGAGCTGCAGGGCCATGGCGGCGACGCCACCGCCCGCATTGCCGGTGGCAGCGGTACGGACTTCGCCGCCACAGCCCCGTCAACCGGGCAAGGCAGCCAGTATCGCGGCGCGCAGGGGCTGGACCCTGAATTCATTGCCGAGCTTGAAGCCATGTACGGGTTCGACAAACCCGCGCCGCAGCGCTTTGCCCTGATGGTCTGGAATTATATGCGCTTTGATCTGGGCGAGAGTTATTACCGCGACATTTCCGTCATCGACCTGGTGCTGGAAAAAATGCCGGTATCGATCTCACTCGGCCTGTGGTCGACACTGATTATCTACCTGATCTCGATCCCGCTCGGTATCAAAAAGGCCGTCAAGGACGGACAGGCTTTTGATGTCTGGACCAGCGCCGCCGTCTTCATCGGCTACGCGATCCCCAGCTTCATGTTTGCGATCCTGCTCATCATCCTGTTTGCGGGCGGGCGCTACTGGGACATCTTCCCCTTGCGCGGGATTATATCGGATAACTGGCGCGATCTATCGACGGTCCAGCTGATCCTCGATTACGCCTGGCACATGACACTCCCGATCATTGCCATGGTCATCAGCGGTTTTGCCGGATTAACGATGCTGACCAAGAACTCGTTCCTTGATGAGATCAACAAGCAATACGTCCTGACCGCCCGCGCCAAGGGCCTTGCCGAAAAACAGGTACTTTACGGCCATATCTTCCGCAATGCGATGCTGATCGTCATCGCCGGCTTCCCCAGCGCGTTCCTGTCGATCTTCTTTACAGGCTCGCTGCTGATCGAAGTGATCTTCAGCCTCGACGGCCTCGGCCTTCTGGGTTACGAATCCATCATCAACCGCGATTACCCGGTCGTGCTCGGCACATTATATGTCTTCGCCCTCATAGGCCTTGTCATGACCCTGATCCGCGATCTGGTCTATGTCTATGTCGATCCGCGCATTGATTTCGAAGCGCGGAGCATTTAGCCCCTATTTATTTGACATAACACAAGATCTTTGTTACTGTGCCCAAACTTTCACACAACGACAAAGGAATGCCCTATGGCACAAACAGATTTCATTGATGTTGAACCACTGCGAGAAACGTTTGCACAATATTGCGGCCATGGCGATGGAACCATCAAGCCTGTCAAAACCATCATGATGGTCGGTGCCGTTTTTAATGACCGTAACCTGGGGTTTGATCTGGATAGCGAAAACGACCCCTTTGCCTTCATGGACGATAAACATTACCTGCAGTCCGTACTTGCCGCACTCAAAGACAAAAATATCCCTGTCGATCCTGATTTCGAAATAGATGTTGTCAATATTAAGCAGGAATATGGAGGGTTGGACTTTCTGAACCCGCAACTAGGCCTTAAAGCAGACCTGATTATCTCGTGCTTTATATACGCCTTCAATGGTCCGAACGGTAAAGCCTACGCAAAAGAAGTGGCTCCCTGGGCGCGCGCGACCCAAGTAAGCCCCAACCATTTTGATAAAGATGCATGGTACGATGCCGCAGAACGCACAGGCGCGTTTATTATTGCGACCATCGGTAGCCTTGAAGAAATCTCATTAAGCCAATTCGAGCATTCAACCAAGAAAGATAACTATCAATTAGTGCACAACGCAAACGACACTAAAATCATGATTGATCGTGTCGCCGGAGCCTCGAACGCCCTAAAAATTTAGATAAAATTTGAATTTTGCATAATTTTACGTTATAAAATGCCCCAGAAATTAAAAAGGACAAGACGATGAGCGGCCTGCCGTTAAAACTGCACAGCATTATAAAGTATCTCAAAGATCATGACGCTCCGGCGGCAGAAGAAAAAATCACGCTGCGCCCGGCGAACCTGCCGGGACAGGAAGTTATCTTCACAGCCACATCGGACAACGACATCCACATTATCGCCGGCGAAGTCAAAGCCGCCCGTATGCGCCTCGAAGAGATCCACAGCGGCCTTGCGTTGTCCTTAAAATCAGGACTGGCAAACAACACGGTGCACTAATCATGGATGATGACAAAATCAACGCCTTCGTCCTGCTGATGCAGGAGCTTGATCCCTACAATCCGGATGAAACACAAACCGATTTCCTGTACGAGTTCGAAGCCACATTAACCACGGACGAACGTTACGAGGCCTATGTCAGGCTGGACGTGATTAATGAGGCCTTCTTCGCAGCGCATCCGAAGCTGCAGGACCGCAGTAAAACAGAAATCCTCAACTATCTCGATACGCTGGCCGATGCCATGAGTGACGAGCTGGAACATCTCGACCAGACCATGACTGAAATCGCCATGGGCACGAAAACCATACAGGACGTGCTTGAAGATGCCGGGAAACGGGTCGAAGCCCCGGAAGAAAAAGCAAATATCAAACCACCCAAGCCGCCGACATATCACTAACACAGCCCCCTTGCCGCTCCTGTAAAAACGCAATACACTAGCGGACATGTCGCCGATCACCCGCCGCAGATTAGCCCAGTTCAAAGCCAATAAACGTGGCTATGTCTCGCTATGGATTTTCATGGCGCTGTTTGTACTCGCCTTATGCGCCGATTTCATCGCCAATGATAAGCCGCTGCTGGTCAAATATGACGGCGCCCTCTATACCCCGATTTTCAAAGCTTACCCGGAAACCGTATTCGGCGGCGATTTTGAGACCGAGACCGAATACCGCGATGAATATGTGCAAGACCTGATTAACGAAAAAGGCTGGATTCTCTGGCCGCCGATCCGCTACTCCTACGACACGATCAACTATAACCTGCCGCAACCTGCCCCGTCCCCGCCGACCGGCGATAACATCATCGGCACCGACGATCAGGGCCGCGATGTTGCGGCGCGGGTCATTTACGGCTTCCGGATTTCGGTGCTGTTCGGCCTGACATTAACGCTGGTCAGCTCGCTGATCGGCGTAACCGCGGGCGCCTTTCAGGGCTTTTACGGCGGCTGGCTCGATATGATTATGCAGCGCTTCATCGAAATCTGGTCTTCGCTGCCCAGCCTGTACATCCTGATTATCTTTTCCGCGATGTTCGTCCCCGGCTTCTGGACATTACTATTGATCCTGCTGCTCTTCTCATGGGTATCGCTGGTCGATGTCGTGCGCGCCGAATTCCTGCGCACAAGAAACTTCGATTACGTCCGCGCCGCGAACGCGCTGGGCGTGTCCTCCCTGACCATCATGCGCCGCCATGTGCTGCCCAATGCGATGGTCGCCACCATGACCCTGATGCCCTTTATCCTGACCGGCTCGATCACCGCGCTGACCAGCCTTGACTTCCTCGGCCTCGGCCTGCCGCCCGGCAGCCCGTCGCTCGGCGAGATGCTGGCCCAGGGCAAAAACAACCTGCAGGCCCCGTGGCTCGGCATCACCGCCTTCATCAGCCTTGCGCTGATGCTGTCCCTGTTGACCTTCATCGGCGAAGCCGTCCGCGATGCGTTCGATCCGCGCAAAACAAACATCTAGATCACACGCAATTTCCCGTCTATAATCTTCTGAAAATAATTATAAAAAATAAAAAAAGAACAGGGAGACTATCATGAGCGCACCGAAGCCAAAGCCGGAAACGGCTGACGGCAAGCCCGTCCCGTCAAAACTAAAACTGGCTTTTTCCAAAGCCGCCGATAACGCCCGGATCAGCGTCATGTTTGACCCGGCCGTCAAATTAAAAATCGATCCCAAAAACTATGTCGTCAAACGTGAAAAAGCGATATTCGATCACACGATCAGCCAGGGCCACGCCGCCTTCTTATACGATACCGCCCGCGGCGATGTGCACACGCTGTCGATGGCCTATCAGATCGAAGACAAAGCCGCGAACGATCCGCACAAACATACCGAAATCGGCACATCCATCACCCGTCTTGCGGGGTATAAGAGCGCGCAGCTCGTCATCGCGGCGCTGGTGCTCAAAGAATGGTGGGACTGCCCGCCGCAGGCAGGACTCATCGTCACAGAAATCCTGCCCGATAACGGCCCGTCCCTGAAAGCCTACCGCGATCACCTCGGCTGGGAACCCGTCAAAGACGAACAAACCGCCAAAGAGCTGCATGATTTGTGCAACGAAAATATCGCCGCCGAAGATAAGGGCCGCCCGACCATCTGGTTCGCCTGCACCAATGCCGTCCTGCCAAAGCTCGCCGCCATCCTGCTCCAGCATATGGACAGCCCGGCGCTGCACAATAAATATACGGGAAGCAGCATCGATCTGGACCTCAGCGCACTTGATAAAATCGGCTTAACCCGCGCCCGCCTCGAAGCAATCAGCAAAGGCATCACCGACCGCAGCCGGATCGAAAAAATGCAATCCGCGCCGCCTCCCGGTCTCAAACGATAGGATGCCGTCCATGGTCAGGAAACATTTTGAAACCAGCGCAAAGCATAAAATCAATGACGGACAGCTCATCAAAACCGGTCATAATTTTACCGTGCGCTATATGGATCGCACCGACCTGCCGCAAAGCATCGCCCTGCAGCAAAACGTGATGAAAACGCTCAAAGCCAACGGCAAAACACACTACATTATCCCCAAGGACGAAAAGAAACTGCGGCACCTCCTGGACCAGGGCAATGCGATCATCGGCACCTTTATAAAAGACGGACAGGCCGAACGGCTCGGCGCGCATATGATTATCCTCTACCCGCAGACAGAGGAAGAAGCCGGACTTGCCGACCCGTCCCACCTTCCCGGCAAAGACATTCACGCGGTATCCGTTGTCTCCAACATCCTCGTCCATCAGGATTTTCGCGGCAACCGCCTGATGCAGCAAATGCTGGACGCCTGGCTGGACATCGCGCAAAAAGACGGCAAAAAAGACGCGGTCGCCGAAGTCTGCGCCGATAACGAATTCAGCTGGAATGTGTTCCTTGATTGCGGCTTTGTGCTCTATGCCGCCGCGCATGATGACCGGGACGGCTCGGATGTTGTCTACCTGCACAAACCGCTGGACCGGGAGTTCATCTACAGCGCCGATCCTGAAGACGTCACGCTGATCCGCCTGTTCGACAAAAAAGGCGATCTCGACCCTGCCGCGCACCGGCAGCTCAAAGACTTGCTCAAACAGGGCTATCACGGCCTCAGCTTCGACCGCGACCGCCGCCTGATGCTGCTGGCCAAATGCGTCGGGACGGTGCCGCTGGCGAAAGTTGATAAAACGCCATCAACCCCCGGGAACGATAACAAAGGACCGAAGTGACATAAATCCTGCGTTTAGAAAGAATATTACCCACACTCCCGCTTGATTTAACCCGTAAAATACTCTTCTCTACCAGGTATCGTATATTAAAGAGTGAAATACAGTCATGAGTTTTAAAAAGTCATATAATCAGGATCAGGCCATCCCAAGCCTGAAAATTCGTTTTTCCAAAGCCGCGGATATTGATCCCATTCTTCAATATTACAAAGAAAACCAGCACGAACATGTGCATGTCCGCGAACGCGACTGGTATGCCGATCATGCCCGCAAAGGGCAATATATGCTCGGATTCAACGGCAATGATGAAATCATCGCTTCATCCGGCACATATGACTACCGGGTTGGGAACGACACGAAAGATGAACCCAGCTATCATGAAATGGGATCAACCAATTTCAAGCGCGGCGAAGGTACAGGGTTCAACCTGTACCCGTTCTTTATCGCATCACAGGTCATTCAGGCGCTTCTGGCTTACCCGCCAAAAGATATGTGTATCGCCAACGTTTATGACGACAGCCCGGTTGGAAAGAAAATGCTGGTTCCTGTTGTCGGATGGCAGGAAATCCAGCCCACACAAGATATTCTCGGCAAATTCAAAAGTTCTAAATCTGCCGAGCATAAAAATAACAACCCGATGACGTGGTACGGAACGCCAACACCAACCCTGCCGCATATGGCCCGCATAGTCCTGAGCTTTATTCTGGCAGGTGAAGTCTCTCGGCCGGTTTTTGAAAAAGACCCGCAAACCGGCGCATTTCTCAAAGATGAAAAAACCGGGAAGAAAGTACAGGCCATTGATCTAAAAACTGGCGAGCCTGCTGTCGAAAAACTCAAACTAGATTTAAACAAATTCTCCCTCGCCAACGAATTCCGCGCCGCGGTCGAAACCATCGCCCACGGCCCGTTTGCCGATTATCTGGAACAAAATCCGCATATCGGCATGAAACAGGCGCGCGCGGAGCTGGAATCCTATATGATACAACAGCAACAACCCAAACCGGGGCATCCGAACCCCAGATAAAGGAAACATCATGCCTGTCATCAACAGCATTGCCGATCACAAAGACGAGGCCGCAGGCTGGCGCCAGGAACTGCACCAGAACCCGCAAACCAGCTTCGAAGAAGAGTTCGCCTCGACTTTCGTCAAAAAGAAGCTGACAGAATGGGGCATCCCTTTCAAAGACGGGATCGCCGTGACAGGCATTGTTGCCACCATCGAAGGCCAGAAAACAGACTCGGGCAAGGCGATCGGCCTGCGCGCTGATATGGACGCACTGGACATTATTGAGGATTCCGGCGTCCCGTATGCGTCGAAAAACCCCGGTAAAATGCACGCCTGCGGCCATGACGGGCACACATCGACTCTGCTGAGCGCGGCAAAATACTTAAGCGAAAACCGCAATTTCAACGGCAAGGTCCACCTGATTTTCCAGCCGGCTGAAGAAGGCGGCGGCGGCGCGTATAAAATGATCGAAGAAGGCCTGTTCAAGGACTTCCCCTGCGATTACGTTTTCGGCTACCACAACTGGCCCTATATGCCGCTCGGCAAGGTCGCCATGCGCAAAGGACCGATCCTGGCGTCCGCCGATGAATTTGAAATCGTCATCAAGGGCAAAGGCGGTCACGCCGCCATGCCGCACCAGACCGTCGATCCGGTCGTTGCCGCCGCCCAGATCGTCCTGGCGCTGCAATCCATCGTCAGCCGCAATGTCAGCCCGGTTGACCAGGGCGTCGTCACCGTCGCCAACTTCCGTGGCGGCACCGGCGCGCACAATATTATCGGTGAAAAAGTCGTAATGAACGGCACTGTCCGGGCCTTCCGGCAGGAAACCCGTGAATTTATCCTCAAACGCGTACGGGAAATCGCTGAAAACACGGCAAAAGCCTTCATGACCGAAGCCACCGTCCACATCGTGCCGGGCGGCTATGCACCGACCATCAACAGTGAAGACGGGGTCGATATGGCCGCCGCCGCCGCGATCAAAGTTGCCGGCGAACAAAATGTCATGACGGACGCAGAGCCGACAATGGGCGCAGAAGATTTCGGCGCTTACCTGATGGAAAAACCCGGCGCGTTCATCCTGATCGGCCAGGGCATGCCGGATGATGAGAAAAGCCCCCATAATTACGGCCTGCACAGCCCATATTACGATTTCAACGATGAAGTGCTGCCGATCGGCGCGAGCTATTTCGCCACGCTGGTCGAGGATTACATGCCACTGGACAAATAATTTGCCCAAGCGGGCAAAAAAAGTTTGACACGCCGCAGCAAAATCTGTTTTCATATTTTAATTATGAATATGAACGCAATCACATATGGCGCAGTTGCCCCGATGCACCGCCGACGCCCGCGACCGATGACCGCCGTCATCGGGACTGGTGTGCTTTGTCATTGCTAAATCTTATCGAACAGGCATTTACCTTCCAAACTATACGATGATCGGCGTCCCTTTTTAAAAACAGGGCGGTACGCCGCTTAACATCAAAACGGAATAAAAGATTAGAAAGATTTAGAACAATGACCGCGACAATAACCAAAGGCCAGGACAGCAAAAACAAGCTAGAACCTTTACTGACAGGCAGTATTGAGGATCGCTTTTATCAGGCCGTCCATGACGCGCCGCCGCTCTACCACGATGTCATCAAAACCGGTTGGGCCGATGCCAAAATCGTCAGCGGTAAAGCTGATATCAATCTGCGCAGGGAAAACGGCTTCCACGTCTCCGATGGCAAAGTCGCCTATGAAATCGTCCTGCTGCACGGCGATAACGTCAATGATGAAACATTGGCAAAGATGATGGCGCTGCAGGATAAAGTCGTCCGGCACAAAATGCCGCACACCGAAAACCGGATCGATTACAAAACTGAGGAAGAAGTCATCGCGCACTATAGCGGCGGCGGTCTGGGTCTTGGCATTTTCACCGCATCCGGTGATCTGATCGGCCAGACAATGCTGTCCTTCAAACAGCCTGTAACCGGGCCTTTTGAAGCGAAGCATCAAGACAGTCAGGCCACGCTGTCATGGTTGATGGTGGATAAAAATTTCCGGGAAAACGGCCTCAGCGATTACCTGATCGAACGCTCGGTCTATATCGCCAAAAGCAGCGGCATGTCACAAATCCAGGCCAATATCCGGCTGGACAATCCCGGCGGGCTGAGCAAATTCTCATCCTGGGGCTTTGTCGTCGCCGGCATGGGCACGAACGCGAAAGACGGCAGTACGCACATGAAAGCCTTCTGCCCGACCCAGCAAACACTGGACTACGCTGCAGAGGACCGTTCTCATACATTCGCACTGAGCAGCCTGCAGGATAACGAGCAGAATACATTCTTTGACAGCATGATCGGGCAGGGACTGGTCGCCAAATGGAACAGCCGGACCAAATGGTTCACGTTCCACGACCCCAGCCCGCAAAAACAGCTGAAGGTCGTTGCTTCGAACCCGAAACCTGCCGGTCTTTAGCCCTGCATGCGTTCCATGACGCTGCTATTCTCAAGCGTCTTGTCTTTCAGGGATTGCTGGAGCGCGCCCAGCTTGTCGATCAAGGCGCTGTCAACCTTACGGAATTCCTGCAGACGGGCACCAAACGCGGCACTGCCGGCTTCATACTGGCCGGACAGCCTGCTTTTTTCATCCTGAAGCCCTGTAAATGTCACCCCGTCACGCTTGGCCAGCGCCATGGATTCACGCTCCATCACGTCAATTAACTGCTCGGCCAGCTTAATCATCGCCTTCACAGCGGCGGTCGGGTCCTGGGGTAAAGTCATTTCAGTGCTCATAAGCGCCTCCTTTTGTTCACAAGCCCGGCCATCATAGCATAAACAAATCCGTTTGGGATGGCTTAAAGCTGTGCTTTAATAGCGGCCATGCTACTGGATATCAAACATCTGAACGTCACATTCAAGACCCCCGGCGGCCTTTTCCACGCGGTCAAAGATACGTCTTTTTCCATTAAAAAGGGCGAAACTCTGGCCGTGGTCGGCGAATCCGGCTCCGGCAAGTCGGTAACGGCGCTGTCTATCATGCAGCTCCTGCCCTACCCTCTCGCCGCCCACAGCCCTGACTCTTCTATCCTTTTCGACGGACAGGAGCTGGTCGGCGCGCCGGATTCCTTCATGCGCACGATCCGGGGCAGCCAGATCGGCATGATCTTCCAGGAACCGCAAAGCGCGCTCAACCCGCTGCACCCTATCGAGCGGCAGATCGGCGAAGTCCTGCGCCTGCACCAGGGCATGGACAAGGATAAGGCCCGCGCCCGCGTGATGGAGCTTCTGGATATGGTCGGCCTGCCGAAAATGAAAGAACGGCTGCACGCCTATCCGCACGAGCTTTCCGGCGGCCAGCGCCAGCGCGTGATGATCGCCATGGCGCTGGCCAACAACCCCGAACTGCTGATCGCGGACGAACCCACCACCGCGCTCGATGTGACGATTCAGGCCCAGATTTTAGAGCTGCTCAATGAGCTGAAAAAAGAGCTGGATATGGCGCTGATGCTCATCACCCACGATCTGACCGTCGTCGAAAAAATGGCCGATCAGGTCTGCGTCATGAAAAACGGCGAACTGGTGGAGCACAAACCCTGCGCCAGCCTGTTTAAAAAGCCGGAACATGAATACACGAAGATGCTGCTGGCGGCACAGCCCAAAGGCGCGGCCACCGCCGTCAACGAAAACGCCCCGGTCGTGCTTGACGCCAAAGGAATCAAAGTCCACTTCCCCAAGCAGAAAAACTTTTTCGGCAAAGCCCAGAGCTGGGTCAAGGCCGTGGACGGTATCGATCTGACCTGCCGCGCCGGGCAGACGGTAGGCGTCGTCGGAGAATCCGGCTCCGGCAAGTCAACCCTCGGCTACGCCCTGCTGCGCCTAACGCACCCCACCGAAGGCACGATCAGATATAAAGACGAAGACATCACAAATTTCGGCCGTAACGAGATGCGCCCGCTGCGCCGGAAAATGCAGATCGTTTTCCAGGACCCGTTCAGCTCGCTATCGCCGCGCATGAGCGTACAAGGCATCATCGGCGAGGGCCTGAAAGTCCACCACCCGCAAATCAGTGATAATGAACGGGCAGAGCGCGTGATCGCCGCGCTGGAAGATGTCGGGCTTGATCCGAGCACCCGCCACCGCTACCCGCACGAATTTTCCGGCGGCCAGCGCCAGCGGATTTCGATCGCCCGCGCGATGGTACTCGAACCCGAATTTGTCGTGCTCGACGAACCCACCAGCGCACTTGATCTCTCGGTGCAGGCCCAGATCGTTGACCTGCTGCGCGACCTGCAGCAAAAATACAACCTGGCCTACATGTTCATCAGCCATGACCTCCGCGTCGTCCGCGCCATGGCCCATGATGTACTGGTGATGAAAGACGGAAAAATCGTGGAATCAGGCCCCGGCGCGCAAATTTTCGACGCCCCGGAACAGGATTACACCAAAGACCTGATGGAAGCCGCGCTGAACCTGAAGGCCCGTAAGGCGGCTTAAACCGGGTCTCCTTCGTCATCCCGAACGCATGTGAGGGTTCTCCCGGTAATCTGGAGATTTCTCGGCGTTGCCTCGAAATGACATTCTGACTCTAAAATTTGTCAAAGATTTGAAAATTCAGGAAAAAATCCCTATAATAGAAAGATATCCGCATTTTTTGCTTGTTTTACGGGCTTAAGCCGTATATCAATGCGGCTATCTGTAACCACTTGATAAGACTTTGAAAGAGGTGATTTAGTTTGGTAAGCGTTACCGTACGCGATAACAATGTCGATCAGGCGCTGAAAGTTCTCAAAAAGAAGATGCAACGTGAAGGGCTCTTCCGTGAGATGAAAATCCGCCGTGACTTTGAAAAACCGTCGGAAAAGAAAAAACGCGAAAAAGCCGAAGCCGTCCGCCGCTGGCGCAAGATGGAACGGAAAAAACGCGACCGCGATTAACATCGTTATCATACCAATCAAAAATCAGCCGGGCCCTCCAGTCCGGCTTTTTTATTTATTGTCCGGCTTTTTTGCTGCTACACTCCGGCCCGATATGAACACGAAACCAGACATGCTGAAAATCCTGCAATGGACCCTCGCCCTCGCGATCCTGCTGCTTGGCGTTTATATGTCATGGGGCGGGAAGACCAAATGGATCATCATCGGCAATATCGTCCATGCCCTGCCGCTGATATCGCTGCTGCTGCCCTGGGCAAAATTGCGGACGGCGCTTTTATGGTTCGGCGTCTTCCTGATCCTGCAGGACGGGTACAGCCTGTACACGACCAAAGCGGAACTGTACAAAACCCTGCCGCCCAATATGGAAGACCGCTTTACCGTCAGCGGCAATATCCTGCGCGGGATTGAGGGGCCGCAAACCATCACCACCGATGCAAAGGGCTACCGCGTCAGCGGCACGATCGATTACGGCGACGATGCCCCCTACCGCATTTTTGCCATCGGCGCGTCAACCACCGAACAGATTTACCTCGATGACCGCAGCACCTGGACGCACCTGCTGCAAGAAGGCATGGGACTGGACACCGAAGTCATCAATACGGGCGTTTCCGGCCTGCGCGCCGAACATCATCTTGCAACGCTGCAGCATATCCTGCCCGATCACCCCGACATGGTGCTGTTCCTGATCGGCGTCAATGACTGGAACAAGCACGTACGCG
Organism: Rhodospirillales bacterium; assembly: GCA_020638155.1. GTDB lineage: Bacteria > Pseudomonadota > Alphaproteobacteria > Micavibrionales > Micavibrionaceae > UM-FILTER-47-13. Next base: position 315,895 of record JACKJB010000002.1, on the reverse strand, counting down.
AACAGTTCGGATCGCGCCATTACCAGCGCAATAAATTCCGCTACAGCCTGACCCCGGTCGCCATCCGGGATGCGATCGGCAATGCGAAACAGGCCGCGAAAAAATCTGCGGCCCATACAGAAGCGGCCGGTGTCGTGCGCGAGGAAACCGGCGATTACTACATCGAAAAAATGGGCAGCCTGAGCCGCGACCGTGTCGAACAATGGGTCCCGCAAAGCGTCGATCCGCATTATGGCGCGGTCCTGCAAAAAATCGGCGAGACCTGTAAAAAACAAAACCTGACCTGCGTTTTCTTAAGCCAGCCGCACGGCTATGCGCAGGGCATCGGCGATACATATAAAGGCAATTTCTGGATGACGCCGCCGGGTGAAAAATTCACCCTCGACCTGCCCTCACTGATCGGTGTTGCGGATCTTTATAACGGCACGTTAAAAAGCTTTGCCTGCGATAACGGCTTTGCCTTTATCGACCTCGCCGCACAAATCAAACCGGGCTTTGAGAGTTTTTATGATGACGTGCATTTCAACACAGGCGGCGCACAGCAGGTTGCCGCCGCACTAATCCCGGCCATCAAAGACATTAAAAACGGGACATTCGTCACGGCTTGTGAATAGGCGCGGTTTCTTTTTTCAGCCACGCTTTTTCTTCCGTATCCAGATGCGGGCTGAGCTTCTCATACACATCTTTGTGATACGCGTTCAGCCAGTTAATCTCATCCTTATCCAGCAAATCAAGATCGATCAGCTTCTGATCGATCGGGGTTAAGGACACCGTATTAAATTGATACTTAAGCGCCTTATCGCCAGTCTCCGCCACGAACACCAGGTTCTCAATCCGGATCCCAAACGCCCCGGCTTCGTAATAGCCCGGCTCGTTCGAAATCAACATCCCCGGCTTTAACCTGATATCGCCATAAAGCCCGGCCCCGTCTTCATGAACGGACAAATAACTGCCGACCCCGTGCCCTGTTCCGTGCCCGAAATCTTTTATCGCTTTACGCAGGAACTGGTGCGCAAGAAAATCGACATCCCGGCCCGTCGTCCCTTCGGGGAACTTGCCATCGGCAACCGCAATATGCCCTTTAAGTACGCGGGTAAACATTTCTTTCATGTGCGAACTTGGCGTCCCAATTGCGCGTGTCCGCGTATTATCCGTCGTCCCGCCAAGATACTGCCCGCCGCTATCGACCAGCAGCAGGCTGCCGCTTGTAATCGTCTTATTCTGCTTTTCATCGGCGCGGTAATGCACCACCGCCCCATGATCGGCCCAGCCGACAATCGCATCAAAGCTGCAATCCTGAAACCCGTCCTGCTGTTCCCGGTATCCGCGCAGTTTAGCCACAGCATCCAGCTCGGTGATGCCGCCATTTTCGGCGTGCTCGTCAATCCACTTCCAGAATTTGACCAGCGCCACACCGTCTTTGACATGGGCTTCACGGATATATTTCTGCTCGGTTTCATTCTTGATCGCCTTACGAGGTACGACCGGATCGGGCGCAGCAATAATATTCGCGCCGCCATCCTGCAGCAAAGTCTGAAACCAGATCGCCGTCTGGCTTTCATCAATCATAATGCCCGCCTTGCGCTGCGCCAGCGCCTGCAACCTGTCCGCCATATCTTCAAAAGCATGGATCTGGATATGCGCCCCGATATGCCGGCGCACCTCATCCCTCACCTTTTCAGGCGGCACAAACCAGTCCACCGACCCGTCCTTATGCAGCAGCGCATAAGACAGCGGCACAGGTACGTGCGGCACATCATTGCCGCGCACATTCAAAAGCCACGCAATCGATTCCGGCGTTGTCAGCAATACGGCATCGGCCCCGGCTTCACTGATCTCCGTGGCAATCTCAAGCCGTTTATCACCGGACGCCTGCCCCGCATAGGCCTCCGGATAAACCACGACTTTATCATCCGGATGCTCCGGCTGGTCGTCCCAGACCGCATCGACCAGGTTGCCGTCAACCGGCACGAGCGTAATCTGTTTTTCTTCAAGCGCCTTTTCCAAAGCTTTGATTTCGGAGACCGTATGCAGGCGCGGATCATAGCCGATCCGAACGCCTTCCGGCAGATGCTCCGCCATCCAGTCAGACATTTTATATGCACGGGAATATTCGACCGCTTCGAACAATGCCGGGTCAAGCTCGACCTTCATCTGCTCGGTATAGCGGCTGTCGGAAAAAACCGCAGCCTTGCTTTTTTCCACCAAAGCCATCCCCGCCGACCCGGTAAACCCGCTCAGCCATGACAGCCGCTCTGCCCGTGCCGGGACATATTCGCCCTGCCACTCATCCGCCCGCGGGACCAGATAAACATCTACCCCGCTTTTCTGCATGTGATCCCGTAACTGCTGCAGCTTTTCGGTGCTGCTCTTCCCTGTTTTTTCTGTCATAATGAGAAATATTATAGATTTCTCTCCGGTTTTCCAGAAATTTTATCTATGACCAGCGCCGCAACAAAAACCGACAAAGCCCACATCATCGTCTTTGGCAACGAAAAAGGCGGCTCCGGCAAATCGACCTCGGCCATGCACACCGCCATCGCCCTGGCCCGGCTGGGCTATAACATCGCCACCATCGATCTGGACGCACGGCAGGGCACGCTGACCCGCTATATGCAAAACCGCATGAATTACAGCGATGAGACCTATCACAAAGTCCCGCTGCCGCCCCACCGCGCCATCAGCCAGAGCATCAAGGAAAATACCGCCGAACAAAAGGCCGAAGAGCGCTTTTTCATCGAAACCGCGCTGTACGAGCTGACCCCCGCCCATGATTTCATCGTCATCGACACCCCCGGTACGGATAATCACCTCAGCCGCCTCGGCCATAGCTGCGCCGATACGCTCATCACCCCGCTGAACGACAGCCTTGTCGATATTGACGTTCTCGCCCGCATCGATCCGAAAACCCATGAGATCGTGCAGCCGTCCGTATATACACTGATGGTCGAAGAACAGAACCTGCAGAAAATCGAAGACGGCGGCCTGCCGATGCACTGGATCGTCATGCGCAACCGCTTATCCCGCCAGAACACAAAAAACAGCCAAACCGTCGGCAGGATTTTAGAAAAGCTCAGCAATCAACTCGGCTTCGAACTCGTCCCCGGCTTCGGCGAGCGCGTCATCTTCCGTGAACTGTTTTTAAAAGGCCTGACCCTGCTGGACCTCAAAGAAGAAGAAACACCCCTGACCCTGTCCCAACTCGCCGCCCGCCAGGAAGTCCGCCAACTCATCTGCGCCATCGGCCCGGAAAAAATAAAAGGCTACGCCAAACCACCCACCGGCTAAACAAGGATTAAAGCAAATAATTGTCTCTCGGGCTTATGCATTGTTTTTTGAAGTCGCAGGACTGCAGAAAAGCGGAAGATTCTTATAAATGTCATCCCGAGCGCAGCCGAGGGATCTTACCCGCTATCTTATTACGTAGATCCCTCGGCTGCGCTCGGGATGACAAACAAAACTGCTAAATTTCAAGCCGCGGCCACTTCCTTACCGCTGACCACCGCCACCAGCGCGAAATCATTCGCGGCCGACAAGGTCTTTTGCGTTGCGATCAGGGTCCGGTCCATCAGCCAGCACAGGACGGAGAACCAGAACAACGTGTCGTTCTCTTTATCCTTTGCACGCTTGGCAATCCGGGCGCGAACCTGTGAGGCTTCCTGCTCGGCCTTGCGGGCCCGCAGGCGGCGAACCAGCGCTTCCTGCACTTCCAGCTCGCGGCTTTCCTGTAACTCGATCAGGCGGGTCTGCATGGCGCTGCGCGCGCTATCCAGCATATCCGCGGCAATTTCGGTCATCGGGTCGTTAAACCCGTTTTGCCGGGCCAGCTTTTTATGGTTGGCGTTGGCTTCCAGATATTCCTTGTGCAGCGAAGCCAGAACCGGATCAACCGGCATAAAGGCCTCGATATCCTTTAGAGGACAATCAGAACCGGCAGGACTGGCCGACATACTGTCTCCGTTTGTATCAGACGCACGGGCCGCTTCAAGCCGCCGGACCATGTCACTGATTGTTTTTTCTAATGAGCCTTTTTTCATGCTCGTATTCCCCACACACAATACTCGTTAATCTGTTCTCAGTTGTCGCCATTTTAGAGTCCGAACAGTAAAAAAGACGTTAATTATAGCAAATATAAATCATTTTCTATGGAAACCCCTGCAATCCTGCGGATTTCCATAGACTAAAAATTGCGTAAAACCCCTGAAAAATGAGACAATAAAAGGGTAGGGAAAGGAGTTCTCATGGGAGAAGACAATAGATCGAGAATATTCGAATTAAAACAAAGACTGCTCAGAAGAGCATGGGACGGGGAGTCCAGCCTGGCCGCAAACGGTGCCGAAATGATCCTGCTGATCCAGATGCGCATGGCACAATGCCAACCGACAAAAGGATTTCATGAATTCGCTTTGGAAGAAACCCGCCTGCTGGATGATGACCAGCCGCGGTCAGTCCGAATGTTGAATACGCTGGCGCGTTATAATGAAGAAAAAACACGCTACAGCAAAACAGACGGGAAGACACTGCACTAGGCTGGAAAACGCCGCCCCATCACTGAATCGTCATGCCGTACATACGCGCCCGTGACTGGGCTTCTTTCATGTACATTTCATAGGCCCGCAAATCCCCGACCTGTTTCTTCAGGTTCGCAATCGTCACAAGGTATGTCAGGTCAAGCCGGCCCTTTTGCCGCGGCAACTGGCTGCCGGCTTCAAGGACTTCGATCGCTTTTTTAAGGTCCCCTTCACTGACATAGATATTCGCAAGCCCGACACGGGAATCGGTCGCCAGCGGGTTAGCTGTTAAAACTTTTGCCAGCTCCGCCTTGGCCATTTCATTCCCGTCACTCAGCAAAATACCGTTCACAGCAGAATAAGCCCGCGCCCGCAAATCCCAGATCGCGGTATAAGGCTGGTTCCGTTTTTGCGCCTCGTCGAGATAATACATCGTTTCCTCGTAGAGCTTGCGCACGGCGTCCTTATCCATCTGCTTGGCGTTCTGCCACAGGTGATTCACCCGGAACCGGGCTTCATATTCGTAATAACGGCTAAAGGTATTCGGCCCGACTTTCCCGGCGAGCTTAAGCTTTTCAAGCGCCCCGTCTTTATCGTTTTTCATCGCGGCGGCCTGCACCTGGCTCATAATATAAGTCGCCCCGCTCGCCCGCGCGACCCAGCCGCCCACCAGCAGCACAATCAAAGCCAGCCCGGCCATCGCGCCCCAGCGCAATTTCCCTGCCGGTGCCCAGACCAAACGATCCGCCCGGTCCCCCAGCGCGCGTTCGGTCGCGATATACCAGTAAGACAGCAGCCCTGATAACGGCAGCAACATCCCCGGCATATAAAGGTGGAAGGTTATATGCGTATGCCCGGTCAGCGCCAGCATCCCGCAAAACGGCGCCATGATTTCAAGCCGCATCCGCTGGTCATCCCCCGCAGCTTTGACGGCTTTATAGGTCCGGAACAGCGCAGCGATCAATACACCATAGAAGAAGATCGGTGCCCAGATCCCCATTTCCGCCCAGAATTGCAGCGGGTCCATATGCGCGAAAAATCCGTCACTCCGGTCAAGCGGATTACGGTATTGCGGGTAATAAAAGAAGAACGAGGCCAGCCCGGTCCCTAAAAGCGGATGCTCTTTAATCATCTGCAGGGTTGATTGCCAGAGATAAAACCGGTCTTCGGCGCTGCGCACGTTTTTCAGCGTCTCACCAACCAGGTTTTCTTCCAGCGCCCCGCCGCGATATATATTGGCCAGATAAGGCAGCAATACGGCAACCGCGGCTAAAAACAAAATCCGTTTCCATGGGAACGCGCCCTTTACGCGCAAAGAGGCAAACGGCACAAAAATAAATGTCGCAATCGCACAAGCCAAAAAGCCGCCACGGCTCTGCGTAACGATCAACGCCATATAAAACAGCGCTACAACAATCCCGGACACGATCAGCCAGCGCTTTTCTTTCGCCAGGAAAAACAGCGCCAGCGCCGGAAAAATACCGAGATTAAAAAGCCCGGCAAGGTTGTTCGGGTTCAGCATCGGGTGATGAATCCGCGATGCGCCATAGGTTTCGTACAGAATAAAGAACTGGATCAGCGCCCAGACAGCAAACGCCCCCAGCGTTACCCATAACGCCCCGACATGGATTTTCGTCCAGTCCGGCGCATCTTTGGCCATGATATTGACCATGAAAAATCCGGGCAGGATACTCAGGATAATCGTGAAAATCGTGCTGACATAGGGCGTTGTTGACCAGAACATGCTGAGCACCAGCCACAGCCAGAACAGCATGACGAAAATCACCACCCATGTCCGCGGAATCGCCCAGCCGTCTTTAAAACCCGAGCTCATCCCAATCGCGGCATATCCCAAAAGACACAGGACCGCAGGCGCCAATAACGGGCTATCGGTCCCGACAAAGAACACGCTACAGATAAACCCGCCCATCAACAGGGGCACGGATACAATCCACGGCCATTTAACGGTCTGCAAAATGTCTTTCATTGTCGTGTCCCTGTTCAGCGTCTAGCGCTCTTATTCCATACCGATCGCGGCTTTATACAGCTCCAGAAGCTCATCGGCTTCACGGCGTTTTTCCAGATCCACTTTACGCAGTTTGACAATCTGCCGAATGGTTTTTGGTTCGAACCCTGTGGCCTTGGCCTCGCCGTACACTTCCTTGATATCTTCCGCCAGAGCGGCTTTTTCTTCTTCCAGCCGTTCGATCCGGTCGATAAACGATTTCAACCGTTTGCCGGCAACACCGCCGACATCGCTGGTTTCATCTTCGCTTCCTGCCGGGAAGCTCGCTACGTTTGTATCTGACATTATAGTTCTCCTCGCTTTGCCTTTTCTTTTAATTGTTCAAAATAACGCTCTGCGTATTCCGGATCATAAGGGATCTCAGGTCCGTCATAATAGCTGTGAATCGACTCATCCTGCAGGATATTTTTTAAACAATCCCCGAGCATTTCCGCCCACTGCGTCCCGCCCTGCGCCGAGTCGATCTGGTCGTTACGGATTTCCACCAGCACATTCGGCAACCTGTTATCATCCGCATGCTGATTAATCGTCGTCCCGCGCAGCACCCGCGCATCATAAGGCTCGTTATCGCCGACCGTATAGCCCTTTTCACGGAAATACTCGATCACCGGCACCGGCATCCGCGGATCCTGCGTCCACAGGATCCCCATATGCCAGGGCCGGACCTGCTTGTAAAATAACGGCGAATAGCTGTGAATCGACACAATCGCCGGGATCATATCCTGCTGCCGGAACCCCTCGATCATATCGCGGATTTTTTGGTGGAACGGCTCGTAAATTTCATCAATCCTGATCTGTTTCTCGGCATCGCCCAGATTGAGGTTAGCCGTCACCGTCAAACCGTCATTCTCTGTCAGAAACACCGTCGGGTGATCCAGCCTGCGATTGATATCGATAACAGCGCGAGAGTAATTCGCAATGATCGCGGGCGCATCAAGAATCTCCGACAGGCATCGCGTCACATGATCGACCCCGATATCCAGAATAGCGTGATGCCGCAACTGCTCTTCCGTCAGGCCCAGGTTATCCAGCTTTTTCGGAATCGCGTTCGACGCATGCTCGCAGATCAGCAGGCACGGCGCTTTACCACCCGGATTAACAACGCTGTAAGGCGGCGGCTCATCCTCCGCCAGCAGCGGGGGCGTCAAGGACGGCCTTTTTTCAGAAAATGTCACGGTCATGGCGTATTATTTAGCGCAGGATCATAGCCAATAGCAAGACGATTACCTACTCTGCCGCCTTCTTTTTCAGCGCTTCCCAGGTCTCGATCTCAATCCCGTCATCGCCGCCTTCGGGAACCCGGCCAATCTGTATACGGATCGTCAGCGTTTCAGAAATGAACTCATCGGCAGAGAGCTTCTCATAATCGTCCTTGCCAACCGGGAGAAACGTTATATTCACAGGAATATCATAAACCCAGCGATAACGATCCTGCGCCACTCCCGAAGTCGCAAGGCGCGGCACGTCTGCCACAAATGTTCTCACCTCGAAATTACGCTGCTGCATCAAAGCCAGGATCTGGGTTTTATCAAGGAAACCCTGAAACTCCTGGATCGCCTCAGCATTCATATAATCTTGAATGTCCCCAATATGCGTCTGGTACCCCGCCAATGTAAAGGTCATCACCTTGCCGATTTTCTCGGTCACCCACTCGCTGATCGCGCCCTCATTCCTGTGAGGCATATCCAGCATCTCAGAAATGACGATACTGTCCCCCAGCGGATCATACTGGATATCCGGGTGCAATTCGACCGGACGCGCATTATTCTCCGCATCGGCGAACGGCGCTTTCCCCGTTTCCAAAGCCGTCTGGTCTTCATGATTGATAAATCTTTCCGGATAAAGAATCCGGAGGATGTCCGGAATACCGTTATTCCTGGTCACGATGGTCGCGGTAAAGCTCATCGCAACGATCAAAACGACAAGGAGTAACAGTAAGCCTAATGTACGCATAAATTAAATCTCTTCGATCATGTTACGGGCAGGCCGCTCAGGATGCCTTTTTGACATTACCCGGTTTAATTCTGCCAAGAATGCCGCCCAATTGCATCACATTTTCGATCCGGCGGTCCAGAAAAGCTTCGGTTTCCGATAATTCCGGCGTTTCATCATTCACCCATGCCAGCATCGTCGCGCTGAGCACACCACTCAAAAGCCCGCGTTTGGTATAATGATTATAATCCGTGGCCGTATCCCCGGCCCAGTTCCAGATCCGGTCCGCCGTGCGCCAGACGATCTTCCCGGCTTTCAGGCTGCGCGGCGGCAGCGTCCAGTAAGACAGCGCCAGTTTCTCCGCCTCGCGGTGTTCCTGCAAAACCATCAGCCGCGCCATCACCCCGGCCCTGATCCGGTCACGCACCCGCAAAACCTCGATATTCGTCCCTTCGAGCCTTCTCAGCATTTCCCGGTCGACCCAATCGGAAAAATGCGCGACGACATCGCGCACCCCGCCGGGAAACGCGGCCTGCAGCGCGGCCTTATCATATCCGGCCCTTACCGCCGCCGCCCGCAGCGCATCCCGGCTCCAGCCGTCAAACGGCACATCGGGCAGCAGCGTCCGCAGGATTTCATCACGGACATCTGTAAGATTTTCTTCCATGCTTCTTGTTTACCTTGTTTCCCTTTTACAAAAAAGAGCTATATTAGCCCCGATGGCACAGAAAACGAATAAATCGGAAAAAGACGCAAAGCTGGAAGACCGGGGCAGCGTCGGCGGACGCATCGCCCGCTACGGCAAAGTATCCGCCGGGATGGCCGGGCTGGCCGCCAAGCTGGCGGGCGAGCGCTATTTCGGCCTGAAGATCGAGCGCGAAGAACACGCACAGCAGCTCCTCGCCGCGCTCGGCAATCTCAAAGGCCCGCTGATGAAAGTCGGGCAGATCCTGTCCACCATCCCCGAAGCCTTGCCGCCGGAATACGCGCAGGCCTTCCAGCAGCTCCAGAGCAACGCCCCCGCGATGGGCTGGCCGTTCGTGCGCCGCCGGATGAAAACCGAGCTCGGCCCAGACTGGGAAAGCAAATTCAAAAGCTTCGGCCGCGAAGCCGCCGCCGCCGCCAGCCTCGGCCAGGTCCACAAAGCCGTGACCCCGGACGGGCGTACTGTCGCCTGCAAGCTGCAATACCCGGATATGCAAAGCGCCATCCAGACTGACCTGAACCAGCTCAAGATCATCTTCTCGATCTATGAGCAGTACGATAAATCCATCTCCACCCGCCACATTCATGACGAGCTGGCCGCCCGCTTATATGAAGAACTGGATTACGAGCTGGAAGCCAAATACTGCAAGCTCTACCAGTGGATGCTGCGTGATGAGCCGGGCGTACACGTGCCCGATGTGATCGATACGCTATCCACCAGTCGCCTGCTGACCACCGGCTGGCAGGACGGGGAGAAAATCCTGAATTTCGTTGACGCCCACCCGGACCAGCGCAACCGCCTAGCAATGAACATGTTCCGCGCCTGGTACGTGCCGCTTTATTATTACGGCGTCATCCACGGCGATCCGCATCTGGGCAATTACACCGTGCGGCCCGATGATTCAATCAACCTGCTCGATTTCGGCTGCGTCCGGATTTTCCCGCCCGCCTTCGTCGGCGGGGTGATCGATTTGTACCGCGCGCTCCAGAACGAAGACCGCGCCCTTGCCGTCCATGCCTATGAAACATGGGGCTTTAAGGATCTCAGCAATGAACAGATCGATATCCTCAATATCTGGGCAGGGTTCCTGTACGGACCGATCCTGGAAGACAAAGTCCGCCTCATCGGCGAAGCCAAGGGGCAGATGTACGGCGCCGACACCGCCCGCGAAGTCCACGAAAAGCTCCGTGAAGCCAGCCGCAAAAACGGCGGCGTCACCGTCCCGCGCGAGTTCGTCTTCATGGACCGCGCCGCCCTGGGCCTGGGCAGCGTCTTCATCCACCTCAAAGCCGAAATTAACTGGCACAATCTCTTCAACGAAATGATCGACGGGTTCGAGGTTGGTAAGTTGGAGAAAGCGCAGGCCGGGGCGCTAAAGAAGTTTGGGATTAGCGGCGCAAAAAATGAATAACCTAAACCTTATTATAGAATACATTTCAAAGATCACATTGATGGGATTAGGGTGTTATCTGGTATCTATCGTATTCACATTGATTATTACTAAATTTTTTGAAACTGGCGACTTCTTCCAAACTTACCTGCTTTATTTTATATGGCAAATCCCTACTCTCATATTTGCCTTCATATACGCACTTATTTTTACGCCCCTTATATCAGTGATCGAAGAAAAACAGTTTTTCAAAAAATATTACGTCCATATATGGCCCTACGTTTTATTCATTCCCCTGAATATTTTTGTTGGGAGCAGCATTTGTTCCCATACGCAATGTTACATTTAGAGTCTGTTTCAACACTCTTCTCGCCGTCATTCCCGCGGCCCTTCGTAGCTTTAGCGAAGGAGGGCTAATCGGCGGGAATCCAGAAAGAGACAGCGGCTAAGCCGCTGACATATGGATCCCCGTCGTTTAAACAAAATCCTTTAACAAGGATTTTGTCACGGCCTGCCTGCGCGTAGCCGAGGCTCCGCTTCGGCGGAGGCAGGGGATGACGACTACAGAAAAGGCGACGGAGTAAAATTTACTCCGTCCCCAATGGCGTCACACCTCATACAAATTTTCCATAAATATTGACCCATCCCCCATTCCCTGCTATACTTCCCCGCATTCAACACCCAACAAAAAGCGCATAAAGATGGCACGGAAAAAACAGGCGCGGGCACAAAGCCTTCCCACCACACCGACAATTGCGGCTTTTACCGCTTCCGTCGGCGTGCAGGGATTCGGCGCAGAAGGAACCGAATATTTGTCCGCTAATGCCTCGGATTTCTTAAATAAATCAATAATTCTGGATTCATTGATAAACGATCAAACCAGCGGCCTGATCCTCAGCGCCCCGGCCCCGGATGAACTGGTTGCCGAACTGGAAGTGATGGAACGCTATTTCATCAGCCACAGCCCCAATCTCGGCGCGTACGCGGTTGTCGCCGGGCGCGGCACCCGCGAAACACTAAAGGATCGTTTTAATGATACCCTGCAAAAACGCTGGGATACCGGAATCGGAGCGCTCGGCCTGCGACATTTCTGGAAGGATATCGACGCGCAGCTCGGCCGGCTGGATCCGCTGGTTAATCTTGCGGGCGGCTTTACCACGCTGGTTACGTTCCACCGGGAAGGGGCGCGGGAAGCGCCGCGCTGGCACCTGGACAAGCATTTACCGCCGCATTCGGTCGGCTCGCTGCGCAATATCCACGCGGGCAGCCCGGAATTCGCCCTGCGCGGGGCCTTTACCCCGCATAGTGACGGCAAAAGCTTCGATGTGTCCGAAGGGATCGGCTTTCGCGGCGATGCCCACAGCATCTTCAAGGCCGCCCCGGCTTACGGCGTCGTTCACCGCATTCCGCCTGCTGCCGGACCGACGGAAAAACGCTGGTCGATCCTGATAACCGGGCAAAGCCCGCATATCTAAACCACAGGGACAAAATCAAAGGGACATGATATTTATCATGTCCCTCAACACAAAGCCCTCTATTACCTTAGAGTCTGTTTCAAAGCTCTTCCCGCCGTCATTCCCGCGGCCTCGCCGTAGCGTAGCGCAGGCGGGCTAATCGGCGGGAACCAGCAAAAGACAGCGGCAAAGCCGCTGTCATATGGATCCCCGTTCTTTACCCCCCCCCCTTGCTTCACAAGGTTTTTATCACGACCTGCCTGCGCGTAGCCGGAGCTACGCTTCGGCGGAGGCAGGGGATGACGATTAGAGAGCTTTTTGAAACAAACTCTTAAGAAAGAAGCGGCCCGCGCGGCACAGACTCATCGACCAGCAAACCGGCCGTACGCAGCATCTTGTAATGATGCGGCGGGATTTTCACGCTGCCGTTCCGGATATCCGCCAGTTTCTCAATCCCGGCCCAGGCGGCATCATCGTGTCCCACAGGCTCTAAGGTCGCCATCAATTCAGGGCTGATTTCAAACACCACAGGCTGGAACGCCACGATAAACACATCACCTTTTTTAATCCCCCGCTCGGGCAGGTCCTTAAAAGCGCGCCGGACCGTCACCGGGCCGTCAACCTCAAGCGCCGCCGCCACCCGGACTTTGTAATCCCGGGCGTTGAGCACGACCCCCGTCTCTTCCTGCAACTCCCGCAGCGCCGCCATAATCGGCGAGGCATCCTGCGCATCAACAAACCCGCCGGGAAAGCGCGCCCGCTGAGTCGGGTTTTCCGCATCCCGGGAAATCAGGATCATCGATGTCCCGTCAGTGACCAGCGCATCCGTGGACGGAATAATGTGACAATCGACGGTTTCCCCGTCATCCAGCGTCATCTGCCCGACCCTGCGGGCAATTTCCCCAAAAGCAAACGGACGGCGGCGCAAATCGTCTGCGGCCATCACAGCCGCCTGCGCTTTGAAGATATCGGATATTTTCGGTACGTTTTCAGTCATAACATGATCCTTCTTTTAAAAGACACTACAGTTTTACATATATTCATCGCGCAATTCCAGTATAAAAATTGGGGGCTGCGCCGGATAACTATCGTCTTTTTAATTCAGAACCGGGCAGTTTGTCCTTGGGTGTCGTCCCGAACGCATGTGAGGGATCTCCCGGTAATATGGAGATTTCTCAGCTTCGCTTCGAAATGACGCTATTAAATTTTATCCGGTTCTGAATTAAAAAGACGATAAGCCCGCCCCCATGAAACTCTGGAAAACATGCCGCCTTTTTGCTATAGTGATACCATATAATGATTTTCGTATGTGCTGATCCTCCGTTACTTTTCAGGAGGATTTTTTTCTGTCTGCGCTGTGATAACGGGCACATTTTCGGAAAACGAACAGACTGAAAGAAAATCATGTAAAAACAAATCGTTACGTTGATGCGTTTTTATACTGACGAACAAACTGAAGGATACGGATAATGACCGAACAAACAGCCATTTTCGCCGCCGGGTGTTTCTGGGGCGTAGAACATGAATTCCGGCAAGTCCCCGGTGTCATCGATGCGACCAGCGGGTATACAGGCGGACACAAAGACAATCCGACATATAAAGAAGTCTGCACCGGGGCAACAGGCCACGCCGAGGCCGTCAAAGTCGTTTTCGATCCGGCACGGGTCAGCTATGACGATTTACTGTCTGTGTTCTGGCGCATCCACAACCCGACCTGCCTGAACCGCCAGGGGCCGGATGTCGGCACCCAATACCGTTCGGCAATCTTTTACACCGATGAAACCCAACGCGAGGCCGCGCAGAAATCCGCCAAAGCCCTGCAGGATAGCGGCCAGTACGATAAGGATATCGTGACAGAGATCACCGCCGCCTCGACATTCTGGGACGCGGAAGAGTATCACCAACGATATTTTGAAAAGAACGGCGTCGGTGCCTGCGCCATTCATACCTGAATGAAAAAGAGGCCGAAAGGCCCCTTTAAGTAAGTATTATGACGGTCCCCCGGGACCGCGCGGCAAAATCGGCGGTGTGACCTGCGGCTCCGGCGGCTTGGCTGTAGACGGGTTCAAACTGCGCAGCGACAGGATATTGGCCTCGGTATAGGCTTCGTGGAACGCCTGCTTTTTCTCTTTCTTGATCTGGTCCGGCAGGGCATCCCAGATTTTACCCAGCGTTGTAACATTCCGGACCCACAGATCGGGCTTAAGCAGCATATCGAGCTGCTTTTTGTCCAGAAGCACATCCAGAACACTCTCGCGTCCCGGCTGTTTCGACAGCAAATCTTCAGCCGTAAGCTGTCCACCGCTTTCGCGCATAATAGAAAGCACCTCATGAAATTTATCGAACTGCGCGGCTTTGAGCACACAGCTTTCCCCGTGCAACCCCGATGCGCTGCGCAGATCATCCATGCTCAGGCTTTCACCCTTGTTTTTCAGGACCCCCCGGATCTTGGTGATATCATCCCAGGTTTTCTTCAACCCCAGCCCGATCACAGGCTTCCATGATTTCATATCGGCAGGCGGCGTATAAATAATATCGGTCAGCCGTTCGACCGTCAGGTCAGAATCAACAGGCACCGCATCAACACTGGTCTCCTCCAGCATTTGCTCAAGAACATAATCCAGGTCGATCAGCTGCTTGTGATGATCCGACAGGCTGTTATAAAGACGGATCATTTCGTCCGGACGGCCATCGAAGACCTTCTTGTTAAAAACCCGGTTCTGCATATTGTGGTCAAAAGCAGACTGAATAATGCTGGCCCTGCCGGCACGGCTGAACTGGAAAAACTCCGTATCCGGATATTCGCCGTGAAGCTTCCATTCAAGACAAAGCTTGTCAAAATTATCCCACGACAGGCGCAGCGTGAAAACATGATCCCCATCATCATCACACAACAGGGCATCTTCAAGCCGTAAATGATCGCCACGCGCCCTTAGCTTTTCAATCGACTGCGCGAGGGTCCCCCCTTTCACAGCTTCACGAACGACACGCACCTCCAGCCCGGCTTTGGCAAGCTGGTCTTCCCGGAGTTCCTTACCTTCCATCTGTGCCACAGTACGCTTCATCGCAAGGAAATCTTTGCCTTCACGCTTCTTTTTATCAATCGAATACCAGGCATCTTCCATCTTATCGAGATTACCTGCCCACAAGTCCGGCGCAAACGCGTCTTCCAGCGCATTACATTCCGCCGCCATCTGTATGGGGGTCTTATCGTTCTCCATCACTTTGGTCAGGTCGTTAGCCGTCGCTTCGTGACCATTTTTCGCCAGATGATCGAATAGCTTTCTGAGCTTCTCCCAAGTCTGCTTGAATTCAAAAAAGCTTTTGCCGTTAGGGGTCATGGAAAAAACATCCTCCTTAGTAATAGGCTTGGCATCAAGTAACTGGTCAGCCATATCGCTGTCCCAGTCAACGCCTTGAAAAATCTGATGGCTTTTTTCGAAGCCCAGCATCATACCGATAATTAATTGGGCGCTTTTATTCATGATCGTTCACCTCATAGAAAACGGTTTTGCCCAGACCGTGACGGCGGCAGATCCGCAATGCCACGGTTTTACTAATCGCGCTGCCTTCCGGGATCAGGATCGCCTTGACAGCAGGGTTCATAAAAGCCTCTTCCAGCGCCAGTGTATCCCGCGCCTGTGTAACAGAAGAATCGGTGCGCAGGACCTCACTCTCCCAGCCTCGTCCGACTTCATAAAAGAAGGAAGAACCGGCATAAACCGGAATCCCGGCAGCAATTTTTTTACGGGCAATAACAGGCAGTAATCCTTCCGCCAGCATCGCCATCGCCCCGGAACGGTCTCCTGCGGCGCGGTTATACGTCACCATATGATTTGTCTGCGTATTCATCATTTATTCCTTCCGCAAACATTTACAAAGACGGTGCCGGACGATGATCGGCCTCATCTTTTTTCACCAGATAATGCGGCAGGAAACATTCCAGGTTTTCATTCAGCATCATCTTGGCCAGATTGATTTCATCATTACTCATAAAGCTTTGCGGTATGACACGGTTACGCATCCGGAAAGCTTTGCGCATCGACTCCTCATGTCTCAAGGCCGAATCGCCCATCACAAAACCAAGCCCTTTGTGCAAAACCTTCTCTGCATCTTCATGCGCACGATCAACATAAGCCACACGGGCATCGTTAAAGGCCCGTTTCAGCGAAGCGCTTATATCGCCCTCGCCGACAACCAACACCCGGTCAAGCTCTTTGTTCCATATCACATGAAGCGCGGTTTCCGCAGCCCCGGCATCGTCCCGGACCATGACCGTGGTGACTGCCATACCGCTATCCGAGCGGTTTTCAGCAATCGCAAGACTGTCCTGATTGAGATCCTCCGGCCCCTGATCGGTTACACCGGACTGACTGAGCGCGTCATTCCAAAGCCCTTTCAGGTTATGATCCCGCAACTTCGGCGCTGCCAGCGTCGCCAGCAAAGCGTATTTTGACAGCAGACGATCCGCAGACGGCGCCATCGACGAATCCACTTTGCCCTCATCCCCTGCCGGTGTCATATCGACAGAAGACGCCTTTTGAATCGGTGCCTCAATCGCACTGCCCAGATCATCGTTAAAAACAAGCAGGCCCCCTTCCTGTCCGGCGACCGCTTCAATCGCCCTGCGGACAGCGGATAACGGCATCACACTTTCATTATCCATCCGCACTTCATCATGGGTACTGCGCAGATAATCGCACATCAGATTACGGACGAGCGCCAGGCGAATATCGGCGTCCGGGCTGTCATAAGGGTTTTCATCGAGAAGTTCGGCAACGGTGCGGCGCGTCGTCGGCATTCCCTCAACAAGCTGCGGATCGATCAGCGCACAATCCGCGGCAATCCGCATCAACTGATTCCCCAGGTCCGATTTACCGCGATCTTCACTCACCCCGATAATCCAGTCCATGATGACATAGGTCATATGTGTGCCCAGCTTATGACGGATATCATCCTGCGTTTCCGGCATATCCATTTCCCCGATCAACGGCACGATCTCAGGACCGTTCTCTGTTTTCGGCGGACGGACATACGGTTTCGCCTGGAAAGCGCGGTCGATAAAATAATTGATCTTCCGAAAATCAACGGAAACTTCTTTTTTGAAACTCTCGCTGATATCGTCCAGCAATTGCTGCAACGTCCCGGCTTTGTGCCAATCGGAATCCGGATCGACAACCTTTGCCGCAGAATCCAGGAACTCGGCCAGATGCTGCGTCGCCTGCAACACATCCTTCCAGCGCCGCAGCATATTCATCTGGTGCTCCGGCACTTCGCGGTCTTCACGCTGCATACGCCATTCAAGAAGCTGCTGACCGAATGCTTCCGGATCCTGATCCCATACATCCCGCTGCGCTTCATAAATGGTCGAGACCGGCAAGCCCGTCAAAATCTGGCATAACCTGTGCTGCCAGCCACGCAATGTCGCTTTCGGCACTTCTTCCGGGACAAGACGGGAACTCAGCGCTTCCGGCAGTTCCAGCACCTCATCGCTATCCTCAAGCTTGTTACTGGTCCCGAACACATAGCAGCCCGCACCCATTTCATCGCGCGTAAAGAAAAGCTCGGCCTGGGTCTGGTCGCCTTTTTCCTTAAGCGGGTTACGGATACGGCAGGATGGAATCTCGCCGATCATAAACTGCATCCAGCGGTGCAAAATCCCGAACGTCCCGCGCTTTGCCCGGTTCAGCTCATCAAGGATAAGTACGCGCCCTTCTTTATAAGCCTGCCATGCCGGGCCGGCCTGCGTCGCCATCCCCAGCGCATTGCCCGCACCGCTGCTCAGCCCTTCTTTCTCACGAATCAGGTCAAGCCCTTCCCTGGCAATCCTCGTGCTTTCCGCACTATCCATCAGCTCACCGTCTTTATCACGGTGCGCATGTTTGACGCGGGACCAGTCAATACAGATCTTGCCGCTATCCTGAGAGAACGCTTCGCCGAGCGCCCGCTTCATCGTATCAACCGACAGCGGGTTCAGGACTTTATCCTGCGCGTCCTTATCACCGACGAGCGCATTATATTTTTCAATCTTCGCGTTCAGCGCATTATAAAAAGATTTATCGCCGTTAAAATCGAGCACCGTTTCAAAGAACAGCTCATAAAGACTCATACCCGTACAATCGATCGTGATAGAGCCTTTTTCATGACTGACATTCCCGGCAAGCTCGCCCAGGAAGGTCTTCCCGGCACCCGGCGCGCCGATCAGCAACATCGCCCGGCGTTTATTCTGCGGATCGATCGCGCTCATCACCTTAAAGAACAACGGCAACATTTCCGGAGTCGGCATGTCGCGCAGCAAACGCCCTTCAACCTCGTCAAGGTCACGCTCCGAGGTCACCATCAGCGGGCGGTCAAGCACACCAAGATAACGGGTAAGCTTACGCTCACCTCTCTGGCCAACGACATAACCAAGCCCCATCATCGGGTATGGAATGCGCTTACCCAACGGTTTCTGGAGTGTTTCATATTCAGAGGACGACAGACCCTTTAAGGGTTTTTCCAAGATACTCAATGTTAACCTTCCCTGTTCTTTTGCCGTTTTTTTGACGGCTTTTTTCTTTTCGTTTTTATTTTTTACGGATCATTGTCCGCATTTTTTATAAAAAGAGCGTCTGAAGTCTAGCGCACTTTTTTTCAATGGTTAAGCCTCGAATCCATTTTCCCGCATCTTTTTTTGCGCCACGTACATTATCGCAATTACCTTACATCGAATTTCGTATTCGCCCGCTGGAACTGTTTGCGTTTTTTCGCCCACGGCACGGCGGCAAAACTTTCCATGGTTCTGATCTTCTGGAAGATCAGCCCCACGATCCCCGCCGGGATGCTGTTCGGGTCGCCGTCACGGTGCACACCGATTTTCTGTGCAGGGTTTGCCACGCGGATATCATCAGCCACCTTTTCCATGGCGGTTTTCTGGTCAAGCCCGGCAGGCTGCCCTGCAGGAAAGCCGGGTTTTTTCAGCACCGCAAATTCCAGGGTCGTATAATCCGACGTAGAAAGAAGAGTATTAATTGCTTTCGTCGCGGGAACAGGATCGCTGATATCCCCGTCAGAGATCACCATCATATGTGTATAGCCGCTATATTTCCCGCTCTTATGCTCTGATAAAACCTTGGTAATTTTTTTAATCGACGGCGCAAGGTTCGTCCCACAATTCATGCCTTTCCGGGCACGCAGCAGGTTTTCGCCGACCTGCCTCGGATCATCGCCGGGCTTAGCAAGGATAATCGGATCATCATTACCCCACAACGCCACATAAACATTGGCATCAACCTTCTTCGCGGCTTCATGAAGAATAATCGAGGAAATCAGGGCAATCTCCATCGGGTCCGCCTTACCGACCTTGTAGGCCACACCGGCATTGACCATACTGCCGGAACCGTCAATCATCAGGACGATATCAATCGTGGTCGGTTTCTGATGCTGCTCATCTTTATGGAAGCGGTGCAGGTCTTCTTTTTCAATCTGCTGGCCTGTGACTTTTTTCGTCACAAGATTCTGATGCGCTTCGCGGTTAAAGCGGTCCATTTCCTTACCTTCAGGCAGCATCTCCAAATCCGGTGAACGCTGGACGGTTTTCTCGATCTGCTTATCCCTGATCTTTTCAAACAAGCGCGCTGTCTGCACGATATAAGTCTGGAGTTGCGACACAAGCATCGGATAGTTCTTCCAATCCGATATCGCAATATCCTCTAATGTCTTCGGCTCACCACCATCACCGGCACCGCTGGAAGACTGACCTTCCTTCTTGCCGTTTTCGCCCGGACCGTCTTGACCTTCTCCGTCCTGCCCGTCGCTGTCAGCCCCGTCACCATCGGCGTCCGACTGCGCGCCGTCCTCTCCCTTCTGCTGTTCCATCTCTTCCTGTTGTTTCTTGAGCATTTCCTCGATCTCTTTTCTAATCTGCTCAAGTGTTTTCGGATCGATCGGTTTTTTCTCCGAAGATTGGCCGTCTTTGCCCTGCCCTCCCTGCTCATCGCTATTGCTCTGGCTTTGTCCGTCAGCGCCCTGACCATCAGCATCCTGCCCCGGCTCATGACCTTCCGGGTGTTCTTCAGGGACCGGGACATCCGGCATTTTTTGCTTTTTGCCTTTATCGTTAGTCACATCGACTTTGCTACCGCTAGGATCTGTCCCCGCAGACGAGGCATCGAATTTTTGATCCTGGGTCGCATTTTTTTCTTCTTTGCGCGCATCGCCAAACGGTTTTTCCTCCGGGCCAAAATCCTGCGACTGTCCTTCGCCTTGCTGTTCTCCCTGAGACTGTGACGGCTCACCCTGAGACTGCGATGGTTCGCCCTGGGACTGCGATGGCTCACCCTGGGACTGTGATGGCTCACCCTGCTGCTGCGATGGATCTCCTTGCTGCTGAGAAGACTCACCCTGATTTTGCGGTGCATTCTCCTGCGAACGCGATGCATCGCCTTCCTGCTGGGTAGAGTCGCTCTGCTGCTGGGACGGATCAGCATTTTCAGACGATGACGGGTCCCCTCCCTGCTGGTTATCATCCTGGTCCTGATCCTGACGCTGCTGCGGATCATTCCCCATTTCCTGATCGATCTCGTCTTCCAGATCCTGTTTTAACTGGTGCGCAATATCCTCGACATAGATCTCCCATATCTTTTCAATGATCGCATTGCGCTGCGCCGCATAGGAGTTCAGTGCCCCCCTGTAATAATTCCGGCCATTCTGCTGCTTGTCACCGGGACGCGGCTGAAGGATCTCAAGGTCGCTGCAAAGCGACACCAGATAGTCAAAATCGGCAGGCAACTCATCCGGACCTGTGCGGCGACCATGGCCGGGAATATTAAATCCCTTGCCCTTTCCGGCTTTTACCTGCTGCACATTGACGCCAAACCGTTCCCAGCTTTCCCTGTCATGTGCAAACAGGCCGTTATTTTTATAAAAAGCCAGTTCGACCGTATGCAGGATATTCATGAACCGCTCTTCCAGAGAACCGGACACCATATTTTCAAGCTGGCGCACCTGCTGCTCGAACAAGGCCTTCATTTCCGGCGGAATAGACTCTCCGGCTTCACCAGCAAATTGCCCCTTGATCTCTTCCAGCGCCGCGCGCGCCAGATCCTGCATCTGGTTATCACGCTGGCGCTCCCGAAAATCTTCAAGCGCCGTATAACCAAAATGGGTATTCGTCATCAAATAATGATTCAGGGAATAGGCGTAATCCTGAGCCTTCATCGCCCCCTTACGCTCGGCAAATCGGCTGGCCACGGCACGCTCGGCGACATCCCACAACTGGCGGCGCATCTCAAGCTCAAGCCCCAGCATACGCATTTTCTTATAGCCTTCATTCGAAAGCTCTTTTTTGTCCTCTTTTTCTTTAAGCGCCTTGATCTGCCGGATCAGTTCCCTGTTTTTTTCCGGGTAGCTTGTGCTCAGCAAATGATGGCCAACCTCACGGATCATCAAACCATGCGCATGCTCGAACCCGGAAATCATGCTCATCAGCAAATCAACCCTGATCGTCTTCTCTTTGGGGTCATAGCCAAACCCTTCCTCAGGTTTGCCCCAGGAAAAGCGGATCTGCGGACGCTGCAATTCTTCGGCGATATAAATATTGTGATTGTCTAAAATCTTTTTCGCATCAGGGCTGGCCACAAGCTGGCGCCACAAACCGGAATAAGGCAAGGACGGGGTCCCGTTCCGAATATTCAGACACGCCGCCGCCCACAAAAGCTGGTACTCAGGGCAGGATAAATCCGGCATCTTCTGGGCCGTTTTATCGGTCAGCGCCGCCTTCGCCAGCGCATACTGCCGCTCAAAACCACGCTTGTCGGTACAAAGCTCTCTGAGGTTGTCGGCAAAGGCAATAAAGGCGCTCTCATGAAACGGCTTATCGCTGTGCGCTACATTCGCCAAAGCCTGCCGCAGCCGGGTCATTTTCTGCGCTAAAATGGCGTCAGCCCCGAACTTACGTGCTCTGCTTTGCTGGAGAAAGGCGTTTCTCATACTCTTGCCAGGCGGAGGACGTCTTTGACAAAAACGCCTGCAAAACCTGTTCCCTGTTCATTTTTATTTTTATCTGCACTTATATATACGTGCTTAGAAAATGAGTCTTAGCACAGAATATTCTGTAATAAAACAGAAGATATACAATTCAAATCTTGTCAGATCTTATAGATCTTGCCTGATCCTGCCAAAACCGATTATATATCCTCATTCTCTAATGTTACCAGGATCTCGAATTGTACAAACGCCACCCGGAACATATCTATTTAAGCATCCTCGTAATCCTGGGTCTGATATCGTCAGGCCTCGGTCCTCTATGTGTTCTTAAATTTTCCACTAAACAGCAACTGGAAATTTGTACTGTCAGCGGCATACAGATCATTGAAATTGACAGCCCGGACACGGGAGGACAGCTCCCGTCGTCACCGGACAAACAGAAATCACCGGGAAAATCCTGCGGCTACTGCTTTGCCACCCACATGGCAAAAGTCACGGCAGACCTGAAAATGCAGAATTTTACCTCTGCTGAACGAAAACAAGCATACGCTTTTTTATATGAGAGTACGCATACGCTTTCCATTCTGACTGAAAGCTATTCCCCCCGCGCACCGCCTTACACTGCCTGATCCCGACTTTTAAACGACAAAACTTCGTGCGCCGATGAACCGGCGCCCCTTTATCAGTGTAAGGAAAAAAACACCATGATTAAATCTTTGAAATATAGCGCCTTGGGCATCGCGCTGCTTAGCAGTAGCCTGTTCTCACTGTCCTCATACGGCGAATCCATGAACGTTGCCCCGATCACCATCGAAGCGCCAATGATATCCTATCCGGCCACAGGTTCTTATACACCGGCCGATGATATGACCAGCGCCCCCTATACCGACAGCGCGGATTACCTGCGCTCTGTTCCGGGCATCACCGCAGGACGCTTCGGCGGCCATGGGCTTGAACCGGTCATAAGAGGACAAGCCCAAAACCAGCTGAATATCGTCAGCGATAATGCATATGTCTTTGGAGGATGTCCAAACCGTATGGATCCACCGACAGCCTACATAAATATCCAGCCGCATGATGAAATCACCGTCGTCCGGGGATATCAGTCAGTCCTGAACGGGTTTGGCGGATCGGGCGGCAGCATTATTGTCGAACAGGGCAAACCTGACCTGAACGATACTTTTTCAGCATCCGGCCTTGTGCAAAGCGGTTACGATAGCAACAGCCAGATGTGGAACGCAGGGGGCAATGTCACCGCAGGAACCTCGGAAGGATATGCCGAAGCCTATGGGGCTTATAAAGATGCCGAAAATTATGACGATGGCGACGGGGATACCGTACACGCATCCTTTAAAGAGCGATCAGGTGGGCTCAAACTCGGTTACACGCCGCAGGATACACATTACTATGCCGGGATCGATTACCACAAAATC
Source organism: Rhodospirillales bacterium (assembly GCA_020638155.1). GTDB lineage: Bacteria > Pseudomonadota > Alphaproteobacteria > Micavibrionales > Micavibrionaceae > UM-FILTER-47-13. Next base: position 292,477 of record JACKJB010000002.1, on the reverse strand, counting down.
GACGATGCCCTGTTCCCGGGCGCGGGCATGGACTCACCCTATTCTGAAGGCCATACGCTAAAAGCGGGCATGGAACGGCAAATTAACGGCACCACGGTCCAGACGCTGGCCCTGAATGGCTATACCTCACTGGTCGATCACCAAATGGACAATTTCAGCCTGCGTCCCCTGACAGCCCCGATGGCTTTGCGCGTTGATTCTGAATCCGACACATACGGCCTAAAACTTGAAAGCGCGCTGATACTGGGGGATCGTCCTGTTGACGCACTGCTGGAATGGCGGCGGAACAACCGTGATGCCAACCGCTTTGTACAAAACACAAATGCTTTGCAATCCTTGTTATGGCCGGACATTACGATTGATGAAATCGGCCTTGCCGCCGAAACGATTTATGATCTGGCCGCCAAAGACCGCCTGATTATCGGGGGACGGTACGGCTATGTTCACGCCAATTTTGGCCGCGCCAACATACAGGCCCCGGCCGCAGCAAACCGGACACCCAACGATATTTATAACCAGTTCTATGGCATCACGGCTTCGGACAAAACAGAGCATCATCTAAACGGACTGCTGCGGATCGAGCACGATTACAGCCCGAACACCATGCTCTATGCCGGGCTAAGCCGTTCGTCAAGAACCGCCGATGCTACGGAACGCGGGCTGGCCAACTTCATGGGGGCAGGCGGCGCATCTTCATGGGTCGGCAATCCCGGCATTGATCCTGAACACCACCACCAGATCGATGCCGGACTGGACATGGACGCCGGCGGCTGGAATTTTGGCGGCTCAATCTATGCCAATTACGTGCAGGACTATATCCTGCGCGACTCAGCGAGAACCCAGCCGGGAATCCTGGTCGACTTGCCGAACGCGGATATTTACCGCAACATTGATGCCATCCTGACAGGAGCCGAACTGCACGGAGCCTTCCAGATTGCGCCGGACTGGCAATTTGAAGGGGACGCCACATATACGCTCGGTGACGACATTGACACCGGCAGGGCCTTGCCTCAAATTCCGCCCTTGCAGGGAAAGGCCAAACTGCTCTGGCAATCACTTGAAACACTTGAACTCAGCACAACCATGCGCTGGGCTTTCGAACAATCCAGGGTCGATACAGACCCGACGGCCGGAACCGGCCGGGACATCGGGCAAACCAACGGCTATGCCGTCTTTGACATCGAAGGCACATTCATTGAGTTTGAACCGGCAACAGTCAATTTTGGCATCACGAACCTCTTTGACACCAGCTACGCCAATCACATCAACCGTTCCAATATATCAGACCCGACCGAAGTCAGGGTCGAAGAACCGGGACGCAGCTTTTATGTGCAGCTAAGTATGCCGTTCTAATCAGCGTATATTTTAAAAATGGAAGACTTACACGCCGACAAACAGATTTCCTTTTCCGCCACGCCGATCCTCGGATACGGCATGGCGGAGGGAATTATTTCACTCTGCGCGTCCATATTACTGCATCTGGCGATCGCAGGGGGCATCATCATGGCGTTTTATGAAGGGTACAGTGCAGGGGGCCACGATACGCGGGTGGATATGCCTCCAATCTATGTAACACTGCTACAGGAGCCTGCACCGACAATGCAGACGCCCGATGCCCTCGAAACGGCAAAACGGCAAGCTCCGGCTAAAAAGCAGGAAGACCCCCTTCCCGAACCTGTAGCCGAAGAAAAAACGGGCGACATAAAAACGAAGACGCAGGAACCTGCCCAAAATCAAAAATCCGCACCGCAGCAGCTCTTGCGTACAAGCCCTGCTGCCGCATCGAATAAAACAGAATATCCATCCTATGCAGGAGGCTCAGGACAAGAAAAAATCCGTTACCAGGATATCGTCCGCGCAGCGATTGAAGCGCACCGTTTTTACCCGCACAGCGCCCGTCGCAGGAACATAGAAGGGGATGCCGTCATTAAAATCAGCATCAGTAAAAACGGAAGCATCCTGACAAAAAAACTGGTCAAAGGCACCGGACACCACATTCTCGATCAGACTGTCCTGGACATCGTCGATAGCGCCGCACCGCTACCTGCCGTACCACCATCGTTGCCAGCACCTTTGTCGCTCAACATACCGATCGGTTTCAAACTGAAATAAAGTCAGGGGCTGCCACGGGTTCTGACAAAACCCATTTACGTTTACTCGCGAAGCACTGCGTAGCTTTAGCGAAGCAGTGGCGCGCCCGGCAGGATTCGAACCTGCGACCTCGTGCTCCGGAGGCACGCGCTCTATCCACTGAGCTACGGGCGCATAAGATTGTGATCTGATAGCAGAACAAGGGCCAAAGCGCAAATATTAACTCACGCAGCGTGCCCGCTGGTCATTTGCAGGAAAACATCCTCTAAACTGCTTTCACTGGTTGAAATATCGGCAATCCCGTAGCCGGCCTGGCCGATCAGCGCGATCATCTCGCCAACCGCCGCTTCGCCGGGGCTATAGCGGCACATCAGCGAGCGCGCGCCCTGCTTCTGGACGGCAAAACGCTCCAGCCCGTCCGGCATCTTTTCAATCGCCCGGTCGAGCCGGAACACGATTTCCTTTTGGTCGATCTGCGCCAAAAGTGCTTCTTTTTCGGCATGGGCGATGATCTGCCCGTGATTGATAATGGCAATCGTGTCGCACAGCTCTTCGGCCTCTTCCAGGTAATGCGTCGTCAGCAAAACCGTCGTTCCCCGCGCATTGAGCGCCCGGACATTATCCCACAGCGCCCGGCGCAGTTCGATATCCACCCCGGCAGTCGGCTCGTCCAGCACCAGCACGGGCGGATTATGCACCATCGCCTTGGCCACCATCAGCCGCCGCCGCATCCCGCCGGACAGCGCCCGCGTATAGGATTCGGATTGCGTTTCCAGCCCGACAAGCCGTAAAAGCTCTTCAGTCCGCCGCTCGGCCTTGGGTACGCCGTAAAGCCCGGCCTGAATTTCCAGCAGGTGTGTGGGGCTGAAAAACGGGTCGAAGTTAATTTCCTGCGGCACCACCCCGATCGCGGCGCGGGACTGGCGCGGGTCCTTATCAATATCGATATCCCAGATTTTGACCGTCCCGGCGCTTTTCATCACCAGACCAGCCATGATATTGATAATCGTGGATTTTCCAGCCCCGTTCGGGCCGAGAAGCCCGAAAATCGAGCCCTTTTTAATCGCAAGGTCAATCCCCTTCAAAGCATGCTTTTCAGGGCTGCGGCCCGATGCTTTGTAGGTTTTCGTCAGGCCCGCGATTTCAATGGCGTGTTCACTGTTCATCTGCCTGATGTAGCGCCGCCATCCCGGAAAAGCAACCGGCCCGGCAATAAAATGTCCTTTTTAACCATACTTTTACGCAAAAATCGTATAGTCTATGGGGGATAAGATAAGCAAAGGGCTTTATCACTATGGGAAAAATAACGGCAGCCATTCGCGCGCTATTACAATGCTTTGGCCTGTGCAGGACCACAGCAGATGAGGGCGATACACAAGCGGCACCGGAAAAACCGGTCTATGCAGGACCGCAGATCATCACCAATGCCGATGCGGTTTTCCTGCACCATAACGATAATATCGCCCTTGTCGTCGATCATGAATTCGAAGACGTCCCAAGCTGGATCGAATGGGACGAAGGGCAGGGAAAAATCATTGTCGCCCAGATGGGCGGAACCATCACCGAGATTGAAACCAAAATCCCGGCCAAAGAGTTAGAAGAGTATAAAGAACAAAAAAGGCTTTATTTGATTGCCAATTACGGCGGAGAGAAAATCATTCATCATTTAAGCTTTATTGTCAGAGATTAAAAAATAAAAAAGGCGAAGGAGAAAGAACCATGACCAACCACGCAGAACTCATCGCAAGCGGCATTGCCGGACTGCAAATGGCGACCGGGCAAACCCTGCCCGAAGAAGGCATCCCGTTTAACCCGGCACAGGCCCGTCTGTCCGCTGTGGCAGCGGTGAAAGTGGTGCCGCTTGATGGCGCCGATTCTTATACGCTGGAAGTCACACAGGACGGAGAGCAAACCCTGGCGCAAGCCGTACAGGCAGGCCTTGATACGGCGACACAGGGCGGTTCCGGCCCGGCACACAAGCCGGACAACAGCCCCGGACTTTAAGAGCCTGAAAAATCATATTCTGCTTCGGCGCCAAGCCATGCTTTGGCGCCGCCCGTTTTAAGCCAGTCCGCAGCCGAAGCATCCTCTTTTAAATAGCAATCCCAGAAGGCAAGCGAGAGCGCCTTGATGATATCTTCATGAAGATGCCGTTTGGGATGGGCCTCTAACTTGCCGCGACTCCCGGCGAACACCATGTGATCGCCGCCCTGCAACACCAGCAAGCTCTTTTCCGCACTGCCCGCATGCTCATAAACCGGCATCCGGTAGGTGTAATCATACGTATCCACCGGGCTTTCATCATCGGTCCCGGTCATGAACAGCAGCGGGATATCCATCGGACCGTACAGCACATCCCCCGGCGCATCGGTTAAATGTGCCATCGGCGTAAAGCTGTATAAGATCCCGGCGCTGATACGGCTTTCCTTCAAACTGACAAGCTGCTCCTGCGCATCGGGGAACAGCTGCCCGGCAGCCACCTGCGTCGTCATCGCGCCAAAGGAATGACCGGACATGCCGAGCCGCTCCAGATCCATATGCGCGCCGATCTCCGGCTTTTCTGCGGCCAGCCTGGGCAGGTTATCAATAACAAACGGCACATCGTAAAACCGGTCGAGCGAAGCCTGGCGCGGAATATGCGCCTTACGGATCACATCCCACGGATGACCGGGCTTGCCTTCCCAGATCCCGGTATCGGTCCCGGCATGCTGGATATTGACGACGACATAACCGTTCCCGGCGATATAGCGCGCTAAAAACGCTGCTCCGTCCCGGCTGCCGCCAAGCCCGTGCGACCAGATCACGACCGGCAGATGCGCCAGATCATGAGCCACAGGATAATAAACCTTATAGGGAACCGCGCGCTCACCACGCGAAGAATCCACAAAAGCGCCCTTATGGATCAGCACTTTATGGTGTTCGTGACCGGGATCGATATCATCCCGCCAGAACATCAATCCTTCTTCCGGAATTTATCGAGAGATACGACTTCGCCGGTTTTCTCGCCCTTATCTTTATCCCCTTTGTCATCCCCGCTATCGTCATCATCGAGCAGGTCTTCAGGATCAAAATCAGGCCCGCCATCTTCGCCGAGCGGCTGGAACTGCAGGGCAAAGTTAACGGACGGGTCGGCAAAAATAGTAATCGCGGCGAGCGGGATCACAAGACGCTCGGGAACATTGTTAAAGGACAGCGTGACGCTCATCTTATCTTTATCAACGTTCAGATCGTAAAACTGGTACTGCAGCACGATCGTCATTTCTCCCGGATAGCGGTCCCGCAGGTAATCAGGGATATCGACACCCGGAAAATCGGTCATAAAGGTAATGTAAAAATGATGCTCGCCCGGCAGGCCGTCATCCATGACCTCTTCTATGGCCTGGCGCACGACGCCGCGCAGGGCGTATTCGACCATTTTATCGTAGCGCAGAATATCGTCGTCATCATTTGTCATGGCATTTACTGTACATTATGTCGGCAGGACATGGAAAGAAGGGCGTTTTTATTTTTACCTTTTATGATTCGCATATACTATATGAACAAATCCATAGCGGACTCTTCTTTTCGCTAATATAGCTGTGGACAAAATTGCGGACGACTCATGGATAACCTGAAAACGGACACGATCAAAGGCGTGCTGCTGGCCATTATCGGCTTCAGCCTGTTTGCCATCGGCGATGCCATATACAAGTATGTCAGCCCGTTTTATTCAATCTATGTCATGGGGTTTTTCGGCAGCCTGTTCGGCACCATCGCCATGCTGGTCTACTGCCGGTTGACCGGCGGCATTAAAAACGCCCTGAAAACAGGGCACCTGAGACTGCACATCCTGCGGGGCATATTGCTGCTGGCCCAGTTCCTTCTCGCCATTTACGCCCTGCAGCAAATCAGCCTCGCCAAATTTTACGCTCTGGTTTTCGCCGCGCCGTTTATAACGACAATCCTGTCTATCCCGCTTTTAGGACAGAGTGTTGACTGGAAACGCTGGGCCTCTGTAATCGTCGGTTTCATCGGCGTATTAATTGTCCTGAGACCCGGCATCATTCCCCTGGAGCCCGCGTCAATTGCCTGCCTGAGCGCTGCCGTCCTGTTTTCCGTGGCAAACCTGCTGGCCGGAAAAATCGGTACGGGGAAAGAATCCCCTCTCTCCTTCGGTCTGTATGTCGAACTTGTCATCACCCCCTGTATCTTCCTGCTCGCCCTGCCTGATTTTACGCTCCCGTCTCTGCCGCATCTGGGACTACTCGCTTTTTGCGGCGTCAGCGGCGCAGTCGCGCTCGTTGCCCTGGCCATCGCGTTTGCCAAAGCCCCCGCCGCCGTTGCCGCCCCGTTTCACTACACCCAGATGCTCTGGGGGATCGCACTCGGCTATGTCGTTTTTGGCGACGTCATGGATCTCTGGACCGGGATCGGCGCGGCAATCATCATCGCCAGCGGCCTGTGGCTAATCCGCACGGAACACCGTAAAATCCCTGATATCGGAACTGTGTAAGGAAAAAGAAAGCGGCGGCTTCTGTTGCTAGGCGCCGCCAGCCCCACCTGATAGCGCTTAAACCATCAGGAATTCAAGTGTAGCGCGCAAGGCGGCCCAATTAGGCAGCGATTGCTTCACCAACAACAGCGTTGTCGTTGGCTGCTACGAAAGCATAGTTGTCGTTTGCAACTATAAAAAAGCCCGATAACGGTGGTACCATGCCGGATACAAACTTTGCCTTTACTACGCGTGTCGATCCTGTTTCAGGCCCGCCAAAATCCGTTATCGAGCAAAGCGAGGTTAAGGATTTTGAGCGTCCTCCGAAGCCTTGGCGAAGGAGGATACAATATTGCTTCTGGCAACCAGCCCCCCTTCGCCAAGGCTTTGGAGGGCAAAATCCTCGTAAACGCTCGCTTCGCTCACTACTCCGGATTTTGGTGGACCTGCCGGGTACTGCCCCCGGGTCCACAACGCTTATTCCGCAAAGCGTTTAGCATCATAGCCGGAGCAAGCCCCGGCACTTATTATTATAGGGCAAATCTCCGTATTTTCAAACTAACTTCCGTAAAATATTGACGAAACAAGCACCCCGCCCTATGGTTTATAGCCATTTCAGTTAAGAATCGGACAAAATCTAATAGTGTCATTTCGAAGCGAAGCTGAGAAATCTCCAGATTGTCGGGAGATCCCTCACATGCGTTCGGGATGACGTCCAAGGGCAAGATGTCCGATTCTTAATTGAAATGACTTATCATCAAAAATAAAGGAACAGGAGAGATTGCAATGTTAACTGTCAAAGACGTTAAGCCTGCCGGATGGAGTAGAATAGGCGCTATGCCCTTTTCTATTTTGCCGCTCCACCGCGTTTTCAACCTTACGGTTGAATGTGATAAGATGGAAACATACGAAGGGGAAGATATCATGGGCTCTTACCTCACTGTGGTACGACCCGGCACACATAACCTGACGATTATAAACAGGGAGCGTTTATCGTTCAAATCCCCGTTCCAACCCGGCAACACACTAGACCTAAAGGATTTATATAAAAGAGCCATCGTGACGGTCGCTCCAGAGTTTGAACATTACTTCGAAGACGAAATTTACAAATCCAATCCACGCTTCACTGAATGGCCACCCAAAATAAAGTAATCAAACCTTAGCGCGGCCCCGGTTCAGGAGACTTAGAAGCAGGAGACATCCCGCGGGCGCGGCTGATATGCGCCCAGACCTGCCCCATATCAAACGCGATCATTTTCGCCCCGGCGCGCTTGAGAAAGCCCGCTTCGCTGTCATCCCGGTGCGCTTCACCGACAAAACCGATCACCCCCATATCCGCGCGTACCCCGGCCATCGTCCCGGTCATGCTGTCCTCGACGACAAAGCAATCCTTGGGATCGACATCAAAAATCCGGGCGGCGAGCAAATACATATCCGGCGCAGGCTTGCCGTGATCGACATCATCGCGGGAATAAATATGCGGCACAAAATAATCGTAAAGCCCGGTTTTCCTCAATTTATGCCGCAGCCCTTCGGCGCCGCTATTCGAACAGACCGCAAACGGGATCCCGGCGTCTTTCAAATTTTGCAGCAATTCCTTCACCCCGTCGATCGCCCGCATTTCCGCATCATGCGCCACTTGCATCTTCGCGGAAAAATCATCGAAAAATCCGTCCGGTAATTCGGGATGCTGCGTCAAAACCTTTTTCTGAAAAGCTTTATAGGTAATCCCGGAGAGCATTTCGACAAAAGTTTCCCGGCTGTAATGAATGGCATGCTGCGCAAAAATCTTTGATAACAGCCTGTAACCGATTTCCTCGGTATTGATTAAAACCCCGTCGCAATCAAAAAGTACGGCTTTGACAGTCATGAAACCCATCCCATATTTATGTTATTTGCCGCACCATACCCACTTATCCCCACCCCGCGCAAGTTAGACTTTAATTCTCCTTCCAGAATCGGTTTATGATTGTATAAACAGATCATCATAAAAAGACAGGAACCACGAAAAATGCAGCAATATCTTGACCTGATGCGCCATGTGCTGGACAACGGCACATTCAAAGAAGACCGCACCGGCACCGGGACCAAAAGCGTCTTCGGGCACCAGATGCGCTTTGATTTATCAGAAGGTTTCCCGCTCGTTACCACAAAAAAACTGCATTTGCGCTCGATCATCCACGAACTGCTGTGGTTCCTGCAGGGCGACACGAACATTAAATACCTCAAAGATAACGGTGTTCGCATATGGGATGAATGGGCCGATGAAAACGGTGATCTCGGCCCGGTTTACGGTCACCAGTGGCGCAGCTGGCCGACACCTGCCACGCCCGAAGCAGCAGAGCTGCGTGGGCAAAACGGTTCGCAAAGCGAACCGCAAAATGTCCACCATATCGACCAGATTTCAAACCTCGTGCAACGGATCAAAACCAATCCGGACTGCCGCCGCCTGATCGTGTCGGCATGGAATGTCGCGGATATCGGCAAAATGGCCCTGCCGCCCTGCCACTGCCTGTTCCAGTTCTACGTCGCCGACGGCAAATTATCCTGCCAGCTTTACCAGCGCAGTGCCGATATCTTCCTTGGCGTGCCATTTAATATCGCCTCTTATTCGCTGCTGACCCTGATGATGGCACAGGTCTGCAGCCTGCAGCCGGGCGAGTTCATCCATACATTCGGCGATGCCCATATCTACAGCAACCATTTCGAACAGGCCGAAGAACAGCTCCGCCGCGCCCCGAAACCGTTGCCGGAAATGCACTTAAACCCGCATGTCACCGACATTTTCGGCTTCAAGTTCGAAGATTTTGAATTAATCGGCTACGAAGCGCACCCGCATATCAAAGCCGCCGTTGCCGTTTAACCCCGCTTAAAGGAGCAGGATAATGCCGTCTACCATGCTTTTCCTGGTCCTGCCGCTGATAATCGGCATTTTCCTGCCGCTGCAGCCGGTTATCAACGCCCGCACCAGCGAGATTTTAGGCCACCCTTTATGGGGCACAGCCGTCAATTTCAGTGTCGGGCTGATCGTTGCTCTCACCGCGCTTGCGATCCTGCGCATCCCGGTTCCGGTTCCAGCCGCCATTGCCGCCGTCCCTTGGTGGGGCTGGCTTGGCGGGGTGCTGGGCGCATCGCTTGTGACAACGGCGCTGCTCTGCGTCCCAAAGATCGGCGTCGCGCTGACTATGGCGCTACTGATCGCCGGGCAGATGATCGCCTCGCTGCTGCTGGATCACTTTAACGTCCTGCCGGGCATTGACCGGCCGGTCACAACGCTCCGATTTCTGGGCGCTATCCTGATGATTGCCGGGGTCGTCCTGATCCTAAAATTTTGACATAACCCAAAAATAACAGTAAGCTCCGCGCCATGCTCCGCGAAGCTTTTAAAACAACCGCAGATGATTATGCGTTTATCCTGGAAATCAATGACCGTTTTCCGCATATCCTGCCTGCGTTCGAAGCGCTTCTGGCCGTCGCGCCGCAAGACCGCCCCGATTACGCCCGCGAATGGGTGCCGGAACACTATGATTTGGGCCTCGTACTGGCCATGCTTGAAATCCACGATATCGCCGAAGCGATTACCGGCGATTTCACAATTCATGACAACATTTCCAAGCCGGAAAAATACCGGCTCGAAGAAATCGCCGCCCGGCTTATTTTCGAAGCATACCCGCAGCAGCTTGCCCTGTGGCGCGATTTCGAGAACAAGAACAACCCGGAAGCCCTGATCGGCCATGACATCGAAAAAGCGCAAGTCTATTTCCGCTGCCTTGATTACGAGCGGGACCACCCTTATCTGGGCTTTAAGTTTGATGATTTCTGGAACAATAAGCCGCAATGGAACACCGATCTGGGCGACACGCTTCATCAATATACCGCCGGCCTGCGCACCCGCCTGCACGGCCCGCCGCAAATCCTGCCGGTCCATCCGAAGAACCAATAAAACACTCTTTATTCCGGCCCCTGCCCCTGTTACATATAAACGCATGAACACTCCAGTGACCGTCAGCGCCATCGTCGCCATGGCAGAAAACAGATGTATCGGCAAAGACAACGATTTGCCGTGGCATATCCCCGAAGATTTAAAGCGCTTTAAAACCATTACCATGGGCAAGCCGATCATCATGGGCCGCAAGACATTTGAATCTATCGTCGCCCGCCTCGGCAAGCCCCTGCCCGGCCGCGCCAATATCGTCGTCAGCCGCATCGGCTTCACCGCCGAGGGCGCAACAGTCTGCCCGGATATTGAAAGCGCCATACAAACCGCCAAAGATATCGCGGCAAAAGAAGAACTTGATGAAATCTTCATCGGCGGCGGCGCCCAGCTATATAACCTTGCCCTGCCTTTAACGAACCGCCTGTACCTGACCGAAGTTCACCAGAGCGTCGAAGGCGACGCCTTTTTCCCGGCAATCAACAAAGAAGACTGGCAGGAAACAGAGGCTGAGCACTTTAACGACAGCCCGGCTTTTTCTTTCCTTACACTGGAAAGAAAAACAACGTAGCTACGCCATTTGACAAGCTAAACACATTCATTATACAAACAGCTATAAAATCTGAAGTTATGTATAAAGAAAGCTGTTTCTATGCCCACACAACGCGATAAAGAACTATTCTTGCTTGCCGTAGCTTTTGCCGATGCGGCTGAGCGCGAACTTGAACGGGAGTTTGATACTCTTGGACAAGATGATGCAGAAGAAAAAATGGGGCTTATAATTGATCGCCTTGATGAAGACGGGCAAAATACAAATGATCTACTGCTCCTCCCCGGCAACATCGGTGATATTCATGACATGGTTACACAAGGAAAGCCGATCGAAGTTCCCAACCTACTATCAAAAGTGTTTTCCGGTGTCGATGAAATGCTCACACTGGATACAGATAAATATATCCAATCGGAATCATGCCTAAAAGGTGCAGAAGCGATAGCAAAACTCGTCAAAGCATATTTCAATGACTCAGCTACGGCTTTGAAACTAGTTCCCAACAAAGATAAAACCCAAGAAAATCACAGCGATTTCGTACAAAAAGGTTACCCGACCCTGGGCAGCTTCTTTAAGCCTGCAAACGCTTAGGCTGCTCGTTTAAAACCCGCGCAATTCGCTGTGCGGTCTCCATAAATGTCCGCGCATACGGACTATCGGGGTGGCTTACCGTCACAGGCTTGCCCGCATCCGATGTTTCGCGGATTTCCCGGTGCAGCGGGATCGCGCCAAGAAAATCAAGCCCGAGCCGCGCTGCTTCTTTTTCAGCGCCTTCATGACCGAAAATATGCTCTTCGTGGCCGCATTCCGGGCAGACATAAACGCTCATATTCTCAATGATGCCCAGCACCGGCACACCGACCTGCCGGAACATATTCAGCCCCTTACGCGCATCCAAAAGCGCAATATCCTGCGGCGTGGACACGATCACCGCCCCGGCCAGCGGCACTTTTTGCGCCATCGTCAATTGCGCATCACCCGTGCCCGGCGGCATATCGACGATCAAAATCTCCGTATCGCCCCAATCCACATCGGCCAGAAACTGGCGCAGCGCGCTCTGGATCATCGGCCCGCGCCAGATCATCGGCGCGTCTTCTTCCACTAAAAACCCCATCGACATAATTTTCAGCCCGTAAGCTTCGTGCGGCACCAGTTTTTCATTGCGCAATTCCGGCTTGCCATGAACCCCCAGCATCATCGGCGCGGATGGGCCGTAAATATCGGCATCCATCAACCCGACCTTATGCCCCTGCGCCGCCAGCGCGACCGCAAGATTGGTCGCCACCGTCGATTTGCCGACCCCGCCCTTGCCGGAGGCGACCGCAATAATATGCCTGATCCCCGGTGCCAGATTTTCAAGCTGCGCCGTTTTTTTCGGACTGCCACCCTCACGCCGCGCTGTCATGATCGCCGTCACTTTTTCAACGCCGGGCAAATCCCGCACAGCCGCCTCTGCCTGCTGGCGCGCTTGCTCCATCTCCGGCCCGGCCTTGGGATCGACCTCAATAATAAAAGTGACGGCACCATCGGCAATACGAATACCGGAAACCGCGCAACCCGGATTAACTTTATCCAGCGCCGCTTTGATTATGTCTTCGTTAAGTCCGCTCATCGGTTTTGGTCCGCTTTCCCTTGCCTTCTGCTCTAAAAACGATATTGTTAGTTACCTTTAGTTTTCAAGATAGTGCAAGGATTTTCAAAAGATGGGCTGGCAGGATCAGGACAACGACAAAAAGAAAAACCCTTGGGGCAGCCGTCCGCGCGGTAACGGCGGTGGTGGTCCTAACGGCCCGTGGGGCGGCGGCCCGCACGGAGAAGTGCCTCCCGATCTTGAAGACATGCTGCGCAAGGCGCAGGATAATTTGCGCCAGGTCATGCCCGGCAATATGAACCCCGGCAAAGCCTTTGGCCTCGCCCTGCTGGCTGTGATCGCCTTATGGCTGGCCAGCGGCATCTATATCGTCGTGCCCGGCGAACATGCCGTCGAGCAACGCTTTGGCGCATGGACCAACACCAAAGCCGAAGAAGGTATGGGCTATCACCTGCCCTGGCCGATTGAAACGGTACAAAAAGTTAACGTTTCCGAACTGCGCCGCATGGAAATCGGCTTTTCGGAAATGATGGGCCGGGGCGGCGCGGGCAAACGCGACATCCCCGAAGAAAGCCTGATGTTGACCTCTGATGCGAACATCGTCGATCTCGACATGGTTGTGCTGTGGAATATCAAGTCCGCCGAAGAATTCCTGTTCCAGATCCACGATCAGGAAAACACCATTAAAAAAGTCGCCGAAAGCGCGATCCGTGAAGTGGTCGGCCAGACCCGCATGTTCCCGATCATCACGCAGGAACGGGCCGAAGTCGCCAACCGCGCCAAGGAGATCATGGCCAAAAACCTTGATGACTATCATTCCGGCGTCAATATCTCGCAAGTCCTGATCCAGGAAGCCGAAGTCCACCCGGATGTCCAGGATGCCTTCCAGGATGTGCAGTCGGCCAAACAGGACGCGATCGACGCCCAGAACCGCGCCCAGGCTTACCGCGAAGACATCCTGCCCAAAGCCCGCGGGGAAGCGATCAAACTCAAACAGCAGGCGCAAGCCTATAAGCAATCCGTTGCCGCCAAGGCAAAAGGGGACGCCGACCGTTTCAACGCGATCTACGAAGCCTACAAAACCGGTGAAGACGTCACCAAAAAGCGGATGTACCTGGAAACGATGGAAGATGTGCTGCAAAACGCCCAGAAAATCATCCTCGACGGCAGCGGCCAGAATGGCGGCGTCGTGCCCTATCTTCCGCTTAACGAGTTAAAACCGGCCGCCGGGAACACAGGCAAAAGCACCACGATCCCGCAGCCCGCAGCCAATTTTCAGCAATAAGGACAACGACCGATGAACTTTAAATTCAGCATTATCCTGATTATTGTCGCCCTTGGCCTGATCGGGCTGAGCCAGTCGGTATTTACCGTCGATGAGCGCGAACAGGCGATCGTCCTGCAACTCGGCCAGCCGGTCGGGGAAATCAACGGTCCGGGCCTTCACTTTAAAATTCCGGTCGTCCAGGAAGTGCGCCGTTTCGACAGCCGTATCCTGTCCGTCGATCCGCCGCCCGAACAAATGGTTATCTCCAGCAGCGTCGATAGCCCGCTGGTCACCGGGCAGGACGGCGTTGTCGTTGACGAACCGAAAGCCGGCAGCCGCGATACCGTCAGCGGTGAGCCGATTATCGTTGATACCTTCACCCGTTACCGCATCACCGACCCGCTGATGTTCATGAAAACCCTGCGCACCGTCTATGCGGCAAACCAGCGGATTGAAAACATCATGAACGACGTAACGCGGAGCATCCTTGGCCGCACGACCCTGCGCCAGCTGCTGTCAGAAGACCGCGCAAAAATCATGACCGAGATTCGCGACCGCGTGAACCAGAAGACCAAGGAAGACAAGCTCGGGATTGAAATCATCGACACGCGGATCGTCCGCGCCGACCTGACCCCCGAGCTGCGCCAGTCTACCGTCCGCCGCATGATCTCCGAACTTAAGGAACGTGCAACGGAAACCCGCGCCAAAGGCGAAGAACGCGCCCTTGAAATCCGCTCGACGGCAGAAAAAGAACGCACCGTGATTATGGCCGAAGCCCAGCGCGACTCGCAGATCCTGCGCGGGGACGGCGATGAAATCGCCATCAAGACCTACGCCGAAGCGTTTAATAAGGACAAAGAGTTTTACAACTTCGTCCGCTCGATGGAAGCCTACCGCAACACGCTGGCAAACCCGGACACACGCCTGATTCTGTCCCCGGACAGCGCGTTCTTTAAATACTTCCAGGGCGAGTAAGTATAGAGCGCATGTCCGATTTTGCGCTCTATATCACCACCGCTTTTGCGCTGATTTTCGTCATTGAAGGACTGCTTTACGCCCTGTTCCCGGATGGCATCCGCCGCATGTTCGCCCTCGCGCTCAGCCTGCCGCCGGAAAAGCTCAGGGCGACAGGACTGGTAATGGCCGCACTTGGCTTTTGCATGGTCTGGCTTTTACAATCTTTTTCAGGCGGTTGACCGCCGCCCCCGATCGTCCTACTTTACGACTCTAGACGATGCTAAACGCTCCTGGAAAAACAGAGGATTGTTACCATGCGCACGATATTTTCCACTTTGATCTTTGTTCTGACGCTCGGCCTGACCCTGCCCGCCATGACGGTAAGGGCGCACGCAACCGAAGGCCAGCCGGCCGGATTTGCCGATCTTGCCGAAAGACTGCTCCCCTCTGTTGTCAATATTTCCTCGACCCAAAAACCCGTCGAAGTCGAAGATTTTCCGGATATGCCGCATTTCCCGCCCGGATCCCCGTTTGAAGATTTCTTCGAGGAATTCATGGGCCGCCGCGGTCACGGCATGCCCTCCATTCCGCCGGCATCCCTTGGCTCCGGCTTTATCATTGATGCCCAGAACGGTTATGTCGTGACCAACAATCACGTGGTTAAGGACGCCGATGAAGTCCGCGTCACCTTCCATGATGACGCCACCGTCGAAGCCGAAGTCGTGGGCCGCGATGAGAAAACCGATCTCGCCGTCCTGAAAATCGATACCAAGCACAAAATGACCGCCGCCACCTTCGGGGACAGCGACAAAATGCGCGTTGGCGACTGGATCGTTGCCATCGGCAACCCGTTCGGCCTTGGCGGCACGGTTACCGCCGGGATTGTCTCGGCGCAGCAGCGCGATATTAACGCAGGTCCGTATGATGATTTCATCCAGACCGACGCCTCGATCAACCGGGGGAACTCCGGTGGCCCGATGTTCGATCTTGACGGCAAGGTCATCGGCATCAACACCGCCATCTTCTCCCCGTCCGGCGGCAGCGTCGGGATCGGCTTCGCCATCCCGTCCAACCTTGCCAAACCTGTGATCGACCAGCTCATCGAATTTGGCCGCACCCGCCGCGGCTGGCTGGGTGTCCGCATCCAGAGCGTTACCGAAGAAATAGCCGACAGTCTCGGCCTGGATAAAGAGCGCGGCGCGCTGGTCGCCAGCATCACCCCCGAAGGCCCGGCAGAAAAAGCAGGCCTGGAGGCAGGCGACATTATCCTTGAATTCGCCGGGCGCAAAGTCGATGAAATGCGCGACTTGCCCCGCATGGTCGCCGAAACCCCGATCGGCAAGGAAGTCGAGCTGAGCTACTGGCGCGACGGCAAAGCCCATCAAAGCAAAGTCACCGTCGGCGAACTGGAAAAAGCCGAAGATGAAGGCCTCGTAGAAGCAACCACAGAAGAAGACGATGACGGCAACAAAGCCGGGGGAATCACCATCGAAACCGTCGGTATGACCGTTGATAAAATCAACAAAGCCGACCGCGAGGAATTTAACATCGCCGATGATGTTGACGGCCTGGTCATCACCGCAATCGAACCGATGTCAGAAGCCGCCGAAAAAGGCCTGATCGCCGGGGATGTCATCGTCGAAATTAACCAGCAGGCCGTCACCGCCCCGAAAGACGCATCGGAAATCATCGGCAAAGCCAAAAAAGCAGGCCGTAATTCCGTCCTGCTTCTGGTTCACCGCGATAACGATGTGCGGTTTGTGGCGCTGCGTTTAGCGGACAAATAAAGGCGGCAAGTGCATGGCGTCTAATTATTCCATACACCATACGCCATGCACCATCCACGTCATCTACGGCCCCACCGCCAGCGGTAAGACCGCGCTGGCCCTTGAGCTTGCCGCCCGGCATGACGGGATCATCATTAATGCCGATTCCATGCAGATCTATGACTCCCTGCATGTCCTGACCGCGCAGCCATCACAGCAGGAACAGGCGCAGGCACCGCACCGCCTGTATGCGCACATGGCACCGCAGGAAAAATGCAGCGCCGCATCGTGGCGGGAACTGGCGGCGGCAGAGATCGAACAAGCCCTCGCCAATGATAAAACCCCGATCATCGTCGGCGGCACCGGCTTTTACCTCAAGGCCCTGATAGAAGGCCTATCGCCGATCCCTGACGTGCCCCCGGACGTCAGGGCGGACGCGATGGCCCTGCAGGCGGCACACGGCAACCCGGCCTTTCATGCCGCCCTGGCAGAGCGCGACCCGGACATGGCGGCGCGCCTGAACCCGAATGACACCCAGCGCCTCGTCCGCGCCTGGGAAGTGCTGACTGCGACCGGCAAAAGCCTTGCCTACTGGCAATCCCTGCCTGCCGAAGGCCCGCCGGAGCACTGGCAGTTTGAAAAACATTTCGTCAACCCGGAGCGGGAAATCTTATATGATCGCTGTAACGCCCGCTTCGATATGATGCTGGATCACGGCATTCTCGATGAAGTCAAAACCCTCGATGCGCAGATCACAAACGGCACCGTCCGCGCCGATGCCGCCATCACCCATGCGCTGGGCTTCCACCCGCTGCGGGATTACCTGCACGGTGCCTGCACGCTGGAAGACGCCATCGACCTTGCCAAACAGGAAACCCGCAACTACGCCAAACGGCAGGTCAGCTGGCTCAAGAACCAGATCTGAAGCCATGCTTTTATGGCATATCAGCATCGCAAAATATAACAAGAAAAATATAATTTTGTTTCAAATATTGAAATTAAATTGCTTTAGTAATTGACACACTGCACAAAATTTAGCTAAAGTGAGATCAATTCCGGAAAAAACGGACAAATGGTGGTACTATAGTGTGAAAAGGGGCACCAAAAAGCCCCGTTGTAAGCCTTCAGCCCGCAGCGTAAAACACGCCCAGGGCTATATTTTTTGAAGGGCCGCTATTTTTTGACCGCCATTATTTTTACGAGAACGGCAATCTAAGAGGATAAAATGACTGGCAAATCGAAAACCAAATCCCGGCAGGATTCGGATAAGAAGAGCACCCCCAACACGGCAAAACCGGTCCCGCAGAGCGGCAAAAAACAAACCGTGTCTGCCGCAGCCCGCCCGGCCAACAAGCCCATGACCGGCAGTGAAATCATCATCCAGGCCTTGATCGATAACGGGGTCGATACGATCTTCGGTTATCCCGGCGGCGCGGTCCTGCCGATTTATGACGAGCTGTTTAAAACGAAAAAAATCCGCCATATCCTCGTGCGCCACGAACAGGCCGCCGCCCACGCTGCCGAAGGCTATGCCCGCTCGACCGGCAAAGTCGGCTGTTTCCTTGTCACATCCGGCCCCGGTGCAACCAATGCGGTGACCGGGCTGACCGATGCGCTGCTGGATTCCATTCCGGTTGTCTGCCTGTCCGGACAGGTGCCAACCTTCCTGATCGGTAATGACGCCTTCCAGGAAGCCGATACGACCGGGATTACACGCCCCTGCACCAAGCATAATACGCTGGTCCGTGATGTGAACAGGCTGGCCGATGCCGTGCACGAAGCCTTCCACGTTGCCAAGACCGGCCGCCCCGGCCCTGTGCTGATCGACATTCCCAAAGACGTTCAGTTCGCCGAAGGTACCTACAAAAAGCCCGGTCAGAAAGAATTCCGGGTGTACCAACCCACGGTCAAGCCGAACATTAAAGACATCGAACACGCGATCAATATCATTGCCAAAGCCAAAAAGCCGGTCTTTTATACCGGTGGCGGCATCATCAATGCTGGCCCAAAAGCCTCCGAACTACTGACCAAGTTCGTCAAAATGACAGGCTTCCCGATCACCAGCACCTTAATGGGCCTTGGCGCATACCCGGCAACTGACAAGCAATGGCTCGGCATGCTCGGCATGCACGGTACTTTTGAGGCCAACCACGCCATGCATCAGTGCGATGTGATGATCTGTATCGGCGCGCGCTTTGATGACCGGGTCACCGGCAGCATCGACGGCTTCGCCCCGAACGCCTACAAGATCCACGTTGATATTGACGCCAGTTCGATCAACAAAAATGTCCGCGTCGATTTGCCGGTCATCGCCGATGCCGGGCTGGCGATCGAAGCGATGATGAAAGTCTGGAAAGACAAGAAATGCAACCCGCGCAAGGCCGAACTGGGCCGCTGGTGGGACCGGATCGAGAAATGGCGCAAGGTCAAATGCCTGCACTACCGCCAGCTCGGCGATGTCATCAAGCCGCAATACGCGCTGGAACGGCTGCAGCACCATATCAAAGGCCGCGATGATGTTTATATCACCACCGAAGTCGGCCAGCACCAGATGTGGGCGGCGCAGTTCCTGCCCTTCACCAAGCCCAACCGTTTCATGACCAGCGGCGGACTGGGCACGATGGGCTACGGCCTGCCGGCTGCGATCGGTACGCAGATCGCCCACCCCAAGGCACTGGTGATCGACGTCGCCGGGGAAGCCAGCATCCAGATGAATATCCAGGAACTGGCCACCGCCATGCAATACAAGCTGCCGGTCAAAATCTTTATCATGAACAACCAGTGGATGGGCATGGTCCGCCAGTGGCAGGAATTGCTGCATGGCGAGCGCTACTCCCACAGCTATTCCGAATCCCTGCCCGATTTCGTCAAACTGGCCGAAGCCTACGGCGGGATCGGCCTGCGGGCGAACAAAACCGACGATCTGGACAAAGTCATCAAGGAAATGACCAAAACAGACCGGGTGACCGTGGTGGATATCAATGTCGATCCGAAAGAAAACTGCTTCCCGATGATCCCGTCCGGCAAGGCGCATAATGAAATGATCCTCGCCCCGGATGCCGGGAAGTTTGATAAAAAGCTGGTCTGATCGCCGTGCCGTTCTCCCGCGTCCCGAAACAATGGAAGCTGATTACGCTTTATATCATCTTCATCTATGCGGTTTATATCGGCATGATCCATTATGCCAAACGGCATCCGATCATTGATGAACATCAAACACAGAGCGCGGCACCCTAAAAATTGGGCCACGAAGGACACGAAGAGTCCCATAAAAAACTGTCATTCCGAACGCGAAGCGGAGAAATCTTTCCCGATGGCCAAATACGAAGATCCCTCGGCTACGCTCGGGATGACAAAAGGGGAAAGGACTCTTCATGATTTTCGTGTCCTTCGTGGTAAAGGCATACAACGTACCAAAGCCCCCAAACAACACGCTGGACACCCCCGGAAAACCACAGTAAAACCTAAGTAGAGAAGGAAAAAAGCGATGTCTTCACAAAGCGTATACGGCACAGGCCCGGCCGAAGAAGCGGTGGCAACCCACACGCTGGCGGTGCTGGTCGATAACGAACCGGGCGTATTGGCCCGCGTCATCGGCCTGTTCGCAGGGCGCGGTTATAACATCGACAGCCTGACCGTTGCCGAAGTCAACCGGGCCGAGCATTTATCCCGTATTACGCTGGTCTGCTCCGGTACGCCGATGGTCATTGAACAGATTAAAAACCAGTTGGGCCGCATCGTCCCGGTCCGCAAAGTGTCCGACCTGACGATCGAAAGCCCGTTCGTCGAGCGTGAACTGGCGCTGGTCAAAGTCAGCGGCAAAGGCGACAAGCGCATCGAAGCCCTGCGGATCGCCGATATCTTCCGCGCCCGCGTCGTCGATAGCACGCTGGAATCCTTCATTTTCGAAGTCACCGGCACAGCCGAAAAAGTAAATGCCTTTATTGATTTGATGGAACCGCTCGGCATCGTTGATGTCAGCCGCACAGGCGCTGCCGCCATTGCCCGCGGGTCCGCCGCCGTCATCGGCCTGAATTCAAGGGAGAAAAAAGCATCATGAAACAATCATTACTCGTCATCATCGCCTTATCAACGCTCGTCCTAACCGGCTGCGTCAACCGTGAACAGGCAGATGCCAAGCTCACAAAAGCCTGCCAGGCCGCCGTCAACGTGTTCCTGCCCGAAGGCCAGCATGTCGAAAAAGTATCAAGCACCGACTTCACAGCCTCACCGGAAGGTCCTGATTTCCGGCATGTGACAATCCATTCCATTGTGATGGATGGCTGGCTGGAAACACAATATGATTATGAATGCGTCTTCCAGGAAGGCTTCGGCTTTATGAACTCGAATTTCACCGCGTCAATCCACCAGGTCATTGTTGACGGACAGGTATACGGCAAAGCCGGCAACGAAATCCTCGGCGATGCGCAGGACCATATCAAGCTGAACGAAGCCGTCCGCAAGGCACTGTACGAAAATTAAAGTGTAAGGCCCTAACGCTTGGGTCCACCTTTAAACAGGTCGCCGAACAGCCCATCCATAAAATCCGCACCATCGAACGGTGTGCTGCCGGGTTTCTGTTTGCCCGCCGCTTTGAAAAGCCGGTCAAGGGCCGCGGCTTCCCTTTGAAGCTGCTCCTGATAACGGGCCAGCACGACCGGCTTCGGTTCGTAACGCAGCCCCCTGGCTTTCGCTATATCGACAGCCTGCGCCGCATCGTCGGCATCCGGCACTCTGAAAATGTTAAAGCTGCCCGGCTCGATATGTGCTTTCCAGCGGCGGCCGGAGCGATTTTCATCATTCTCATAACCGGCAATCGCAGCATGAATTTGCGCCGCGGAAACTGATTTAGGCACTTTCACGGCCTGATAACGATCCGCAGCAAAAGCATAGACAACATAGACGCGGCCATCCTGAACACCCATAAAAAACTCCTTAAAGAACGATAAAGCAAAACTCAGCGCCTTATAGGCGGAAAATTATGAAAAAACAAGATTTATTTCTTAAAATTTGAGGAACAAGAGTCTATAGTTTGCTGCGACACAAAACGAAGCGGAAAAAGAGGAAAACCCATGTCTCAAACAGAAGCAGCTCATACCACAGAGCAAAGCAATTTACGTGTTTATTACGATAAAGACGCCAATTTAGACCTCATCAAAAGCAAGACCGTCGCCGTCATCGGCTACGGCTCGCAAGGTCATGCCCACGCCCAGAACATCAAGGACAGCGGCGTCGAAAACGTCATCATCGGCCTGCGTGAAGGCTCCGGCTCCGCGCCAAAAGCCGAAGCGGCAGGCTTCACCGTCATGAGCCCGGACAAGGCCGCTGCCGAAGCGGACATCGTCATGATCCTGGTCCCGGATGAGCTTCAAGCCGATTTATACGAAGATCACCTGGCAGAAAATATGAAGCCGGGCGCGGCGATCGCTTTCGCCCACGGCCTGAACATCCATTTCGGTCTGATTAAACCGCGCGAAGATCTCGATGTTTTCATGATCGCTCCCAAAGGTCCCGGCCATACGGTACGCTCCGAATATCAGCGCGGCGGCGGCGTGCCCTGCCTGGTTGCGGTCTACCAGAACCCGACCGGACAAGCGATGGAGCTCGCTCTTGCCTACGCCAGCGCCGTTGGCGGCGGCCGTGCCGGGATCATCGAAACCACCTTCAAGGAAGAATGCGAAACCGATTTGTTCGGCGAACAGGCCGTACTGTGCGGCGGACTGGCCCACCTGATCCAGGCCGGATTTGAAACGCTGGTCGAAGCGGGCTATTCCCCGGAAATGGCCTATTTCGAATGCCTGCACGAAACCAAGCTGATCGTTGACCTGCTGTATGAAGGCGGCATGGCCAATATGCGTTATTCGATCTCCAACACGGCCGAGTACGGCGATTACGTTTCCGGCCCGCGTGTCATTAACGACAACGTCAAAGCGGAGATGAAAAACATCCTCTCTGACATCCAGTCCGGCAAATTCGTCGAAAGCTTCATGGGCGGGAATAAAGAAGGGCTGAACCGCCTGAAAGAATTACGTGCTACCGAAGCAGCGCACCCGATTGAAGAAGTCGGCGCGCGCCTGCGCAGCATGATGCCATGGATTTCAAAGAACAAACTGGTCGATAAATCTAAAAACTGACATGAAGAATTCTGCCGCCCCATCACAACATCCTGTCGTCACCGGTATGATGCTGTATGGGGCGGCGGTTTTTTTAATCGTCGTGATGAACAGCTTTGCCAAGCTGGTCAGTGAAGAACACCACCCCGTCGAAATCGTTTTTTACCGCAACCTTGTCATCATGGCCGGGCTGCTGGCCTATCTGGGGGTCAAAAAAGACTGGCAGGTTTTAAAAACCCAAAGACCCGGCGCGCATATTTTTCGCGGCCTTGTCGGTACGCTCAGCGTCACGTTGGTATTTTATGCCTATAAATACCTGCCTGTCGCCAATGCTACCGTGCTGATTAACACGTCCCCGCTCATCGTCGCCGCCCTGTCCGTGCCGATCCTCAAAGAACAGGTCGGCCTGTTCCGTTGGAGCGCGATCCTCGCCGGATTTATCGGCGTCCTGATTATCGTCCAGCCCGGCAGCGGCGGCAACCTGACCGGCTACCTGTTCGCAATCAGTGCGGCCATCACCGTTGCCACCGTCTCGATTTACCTGCGCGATCTCGGCAAAACCGAAAATCCGATGACGACGGTTTTTTACTTTATCCTGATCGGCACCATCGCCACAGGATTATTCATGCCTTTCATCGGCAACCTGCCGTCCTTCCATGCTGTCGCGATCCTGACCGTAGTCGGTATCGCCGGGGCTGCGCAGCAATTCATGAAAACCCATGCCATGACCATGGCCCCCGCCGCAACGCTGTCCCCTCTGCAATATACCGGGATCATCTGGGGGATCGTCTTTGGCTGGGTCCTGTTTAGTGACTGGCCCGGCCTGCCGTTCTGGATCGGCGGCACCATCATCGTCGCCAGCAACCTGTTAATCTGGGCGCGGGAAAAACGCCGCAAAGCGCAAAACTTGCCATAACAGTAAAAACCGTGCTAAAGCTGGCGCATGAGTATTACAGAAGACATACAAAACGATCTGGCGTTGTTCCGTGCCGACATATTCGTGCATTATCAGAACATCGCGCAGGACTTCGAAGCAGATATCCAAAGCACGGTGCCGGATGTTGATAAGATATCCGGTAATGCGGCATATCTGGCATTAGTACAGGTTTTCCTTGCCCAGATCGACGATGTCATACCGCAGGTAGAAAAGAACGAAGAAATTTTGCAAAGCCTGTTCCAAACAGGCTCTTCTGAAGAAGTCGCACGTTATTTCCTGACACGGGTCTATGATGCGCTCGAACAGACCGCAGAAGACGACGAGTTTAGAACCACCGCCCTGGAAATCGCCTTTGAAGCCACCCCCTATGCTGATCCCGATACGTTCCACAGTGCGTTTGACGCCGTCCTCGACTGGGTCAAAAGCTCGATTAATAACGCTGAAGATATTATCAAAGAGCATAAATACAGGCCTAAAGAACAGGCCGCAGAAGACACCCCGGCAGAAGAGCCGCAAATACCGAAGCCGCCAAAACTACACTAATTTTTCCGCTTAATTTTTCCTGCACCAGAACCGGTACATCTGTAAGAACAGCATCGGGTTTTGCTGCTCGAATGCATGCCAGCACGATAAATCTGTCGCGCTTTCATCCTGTGCAAAGGCCTGCCGGTACTGCGCAATAATCGCCGGGTGCAATTCAAATTTCAGGAAATCCAGCCCCAGCGTATCAATCTCCTGCCGCAGCCGCAGCAGGTCATACTGATGCTCCTGCACATGGAACAGCATATCCCGGCACTCGGACATCGCGTAATAATCAAGCGTGTTGCTGATAATCTCCATATCTTCTGCAGACATAAGTTCATCGGCATGACGGCGAAACGCTCTGATCCCGGCAGCATCACTGCCAAACCCTTCCCGCGCAATAACATCCCGCCCGCGCACAATGAACTGCCGCGCGATAGAACTATACAGCGCGATCCGCATCAGCCCGCCCGGTTTCAAACAACGCTCCAGCGCCTGCCATCCGGCCAGCGGGTCTTCCATATGATGCAACACCCCTGTGCTGACAATCAGATCAAAGGACTGGTTCAGCGACGGCAGCGCCAGGATATCAGCCTGCCCGAAACGAACGTTATTAATCCCGCGCGCGCGCTGCTTATCGATCGCATAAGCAAGGCTCGATAAACTCAGATCGACCGCAAGGATCTCAGCCTGCGGGAACGCAACCCCGTACTCCAGCGCCTGCCGGCCGGTGCCGCATCCGGCAACAAGGATCTGCGCACCTTCTTTTTTTAAAGGCGCAAAAATCTCCGGCGTCAAAAAATTCTCTAATCTATCTGCAGACAGACTGGAAGCCAGCGTTTGCCAGCGCGGATAAGGAAAGCCTTCATACTGTTCGCGTACATCCTGTGAGACTTTATTATCGACCGGGGTCAGCGTTTCAATCTCCGCCCTGATCTTTTGCTGCGCTTGCCAGGACTCAAACTGCACAGCGACAAGCGTCCGCGCTTCATCCCCCGCGTCCGGCAGCACGGCTACCGCATGATCGGCATGCTCATCCTGATATAAAGGCCGGTAACAGGCGCGCAAGGCATGCGCCCTGGCGCTATCCTCATCCCAGCTCGCCAGCAAAGCGCGTTCTTCTTCATGCTCATCCGGCAAATATTCCGTCCGGAAAAAATACTGCGCCAACGAAGACAGCAGCGGCACAGCAATATCATCCAGGAAAACACTGAGCATTTCCTCAGTCATCTGCTCCAGGAAATAACGCCGCAAAAATGTCACCAGCCGTTCAAACGCAGGATCGGCAACCAGCAAATATTGCAATCCCAAAAGAAAATACGGCTGCCCCAAAGCCTCATAATCATCGAAATCTTCCAGCGCAATTTCAAAATCATCATAAGACTCAAACTGCGCCGCATCCCATAACGGTTTATATTCCGGATCGAGACGAAAAAGCGAAAACCACGCCAGCATGATTTTTTGGTGATCTATACCCGGCGTCAACAGGCAATCAAGCACCAGAGCCTTCATTTGCGGATGAAACATCGACAGCTCGGTCCGCGCAAAAACATCGGCCAGCCTGTCCTTATAAGAAACATTATCCGGGTTCAGCGATATAGCTTTCGCGTAATACTCAACCGCGCCGCCGACATTGCCCGCCTGCTGCATCACCAGCGCCGCATGCGCGTATAATTCATCATTTTGCGGCTCAGTGGCAATCAGCTGATTAAACGCCGCCAGCGCATCATCAAGCCGCCCTTCCCGGTAGAGCCGTAAAGCATGCTCGAGCGCAGAATCAGAATGCGGTGAATTTGCCTGTCCAGTCATGAATCCGTTATTGCAGCTGCAGCCCATACTTTGTGTAAGCGCCGATCGGCTCTTTGGTTTTCCAGTCATACAGATGGAACATACCGTTTTCCTTGCGGCCGGTCATATCGAACACATAATCGACCATAGAGACAACACGGCGCTGTTCCTGACCGCCCAGCATGTAAAAAGCCGGACCGACTTCCAGAACCGGGATATCGTCATCGACATACTGGCCCCGCAGGATATCGGCCTTGTAAAACCCGTCAACCATCTTCATCCCGCTGCCTTTCTGGCTTTCCCAGTGCTGCGGTTCCCATTTGCTGTGATCCCACTGGCTGTTATGCGGATGTTTGCCGTTTTGGTACGGAATAAAATCAAGCCCGTCCCAATGGCTCTCCCACCAGCCCCAGACCCA
Source organism: Rhodospirillales bacterium (assembly GCA_020638155.1). Classification (GTDB taxonomy): domain Bacteria; phylum Pseudomonadota; class Alphaproteobacteria; order Micavibrionales; family Micavibrionaceae; genus UM-FILTER-47-13. The sequence continues at coordinate 266,072 of JACKJB010000002.1, read as the reverse complement.
CGGCTTGGATTCAGCATAAGATACTGAAGAATAAGATAAAATCATCACGGCCAGTGACAGAATGGTAAAGAATTTCAGTGTTTTCATGGCAAGGTCCCCCGCTGGAAAAGTCTTTGAAATTGCTAAGGATTCTTAGCTTTTTTCAACCATTCTTAACTTAACCATGGTATCGTAAATTAATGATTAACACCATCCAGATTGCATTATCGGGCCTGTTCGCCAGCCAGAAGAAGGCTGATGCGAGCGCTGCCAACATTGCCAACCTGACCACAGCCGGGTCAATCGACGATCCGGGCAATGCGCCATACAGCGCCAGGACCACGGTCCAGAGCACCATCACCGATAGTGACGGAAACGCGCTGGGCGTCAAAAGCGATGTAATCCCGAAAAAAACACCCTTTGTCCCGGCCTATGACCCGGACTCACCGCTGGCCAACGAAGACGGCATTATCGGCGTTCCGAATGTCGATCTGGCGGAAGAAGCGGTTAATCTGAACCTGTCCAAATATACGTTTCAGGCGAACCTGAAAGTCATTGAAACGATATCCGAACTAAACGAAGACCTGCTCGGCGTTTTTGATGACGAAGCCTAAGCTTCCAGCGTAAAATAAAAAACCGTCCCGCCGCCCTCAGCAGGCTCTATCCAGATTTTCCCCTGGTGACGGTCGATAATTTTTTTCACGATCGGTAAACCCGATCCCGTCCCGCCGCCGTAATCGTCCCGGCCATGCAGCCGTTTAAACATTTTAAACACGACCTCATGATGATCCGGATCAATGCCGATCCCGTTATCTTTGACAAAAAACACCCGCGTGCCCGGTGCAGTCTCATGCGTCAAAGTAAAGCCGACCTCAACATGCTTTTGATCCCGGTCGTTATATTTAAGACCGTTGGTAATCAGGTTGCGAAAGATTTCACTGACCCGCGCATAATCACAAATCACTGTCGGCATATCGTCCTGAACGGTAACGTCTGCATCAACAGCTTCAAGCTGCGGCCCCATCATTTCAATAACCTCTTCAAGCACCCGCTTCAGATCCGTCGGTTTAATCGCAAGTTCCGTCCGGCCCAGCCGTGAATATTGCAGCAACGTATCGATTAAAGCTTCCATCCGCTTGGAAAGTTTTTGCAATGTCTCCAGCTTATCAATGCCATCCTGTTCCAGCTTATCGCCGTAATCTTCCTGCAGGAACACAGCGTAATTATATATCCCGCGCAGCGGCTCCTTAAGATCGTGAGAAACGATATAAACGAAGTCATCAAGCGCCTGGTTGCTTTCGCGCAATGCTTTGGTTCGTTCATCGACCACATCCTGAATATGAATGTTCAGGCTGATCTGCCGATAAAATAAGAACGCCGTAACCGCCGTTAAAGACAGGCCGAGAATCAACGCCATCAATGCACTCGCATTATTAGCGGCGGTAAAATACGACAACGAAGGTTCAATCACAACGCTTAAGGACCTACTCCCGATCGGTATCGTTTGTTCAACCGAAAACGTATGCTTATAATTCGGTATATAATCAAAATCAGGAAAGCCCCCTGCCTCTTCCCCGTCATAATGATCGAAAATCTTTTGTTGCCCGGTTACATCGCCGTCATGCATGAAAACGTGAATGTTTCTGCGTTGCCGCATATCTTCGTTCAACTGGAACACGTTCATAAAAAACGGTACGGTCCTTACAAAAGAAATGGCATAGCCCTGAACGTCTGCGGAAACATCTTTCCTCTCCGGATAAATCGGATCGACCAGGAACTGGCCGTGCAACACACGGTCGTCCCCTGCCGGGAGATCGACAGGCTCACTAAACGTCATACGCCCGCTTTTCCGTGTCTGCAGCGCAAGCTTATGCAAGGCTTCGTCCTCGATCAAAAAGCGTATGACCGCTTCGGTCAAAGCCGGATCACGCGTTTCAAAATAAATCATATCCTGCCGCAGTGACCCGGTATCAGCGAACGGAACCCAGCTGATAAAATCCAGGTCCCCGCGCTTTAAAATAGACGCGGTGAAATGCGCAAATTCATCAGCCGTCACATTTTCAGAAGCCGCATAAAAAGCCCGCAAATCTTCACTGAACTGAAGAAAAAGATCGATTTTACGCGTAACGCTGCCCAACTGGAGCGATGCGTCATGCCGGAAATCTTTTTCCATCTCGCGCATGCTGTAAGTCAACATCAGGAGAAAAAACATAAAGGAAATGACCGTACCGACAAAAATCACCATACACACGCGGCTATACGTCTTACAAAGAGTCCGGTCCCTGCAGGCATTTTCATTTCCGTCGTTTTTATGGATCAGCTCGGCCATTCCGTTCTCTATAACAGGGCACTAAAATCACTTAAATTATACTTTGCCATGCTACCATTATATTGCCTAAGCAGGAATACGAACTTCCACCGATCAGGACAAAGCGCGCATAATACGGAACGACACGCACGACAACAGCCTGCCATGGTATTCTGTAGACACGTCTTAGGATCAGCCGGTATTACTGCGGACCGTTCATATGCCGGTCCTGCGGCACATTATCGGCGCTTTCGGAAAGATTATCGTTTGCAACCTTATCAGACGGGGTATCAGCACCCTCATTTTGCTTCCCTTTCGAGGCTTTATCAAAAGCAGCCTGCATTTGCGAAAGGTCTTTCGGCTCGTCACGAAAAACATTGGTCACACGATAAAACTCATAGCGCAAGCGCCGTCCGGCAGCTTTACTGACATTCCAGAGATTACCGCTCAGAGAACGTACCCGCGACAGCGGCAACCGGCTTGACGCTTTTTCAAAGCTGTCACCCAGATCATGCGGCATCTTGCCTTTCACAGCCTTGGCCGTCAGCACCGCCAGCGTATCCTGATGCTCTGTAAAAAATCCCTTGATCTTGTTCCATACCCCTTTTTTACCGGCCTGTGCCGCAGCACGGGCTTTCAACTCATCCTTCTTTTGCAGCATCTTATGCCAGACATCGAGTGAAATATTATAAGCCCTGGTTACAAAAAAAGTACCGAACCCGGCAATGGCCTTGGGCAAACGGCCAATCAGCGGCGAAACCCCGATCGCCAGAGCATTCCCTCCCGCAGCCTTCAACGCTTTTAAGGTCTTTCGTCCCTCTTCCCGCGCTGTATCGAGGTCCCCTTGCCATCGCGCCTTGATCGCCCTGTAGCCATGATACACAGACATCCTCGATACATAAGCGCCGAACACCGCCGCCAGCGCCCAGCGATACTGCCATGTAATCAGAGGTAACGCATGGATGGCCACATTGACGGTATTATCCAGCGTAAAATATTTCTTTGAGACCCCCATCACATCATTGGAAATTTTCTTCAGGTTACGCTTGTCCTGCAATTGTTTCCGGGCCTCTGTAACCGTTTCGCTGATTTGCTCTTTGTCTTTGCCGGGGATGGAAATCTGCGCCAGCTCTTCAACACGCTCGGCAATATCTGAATCCTGCAACTCGGCCTTAACAATCCGCTCGATTTCCGCTTGTTTTTGTCGTTCCGTGTGAGCCGGTTTGCCGTGTGCCTCGCGTTCCGTCACTTCCTGTTCGTATTTTTCTTTTGCCGATAAATACGTATCCAGTAAAACACGGGTAACCTGTAACCCGACACGGGTGCGGTAATCAAAGAACAGCCGGTTGCGTTCAAGCTTTTTAACGGTATTCCGCAGCTCACCGAGATCAGTCAGGCTCAGCAACTCCTTCAGGGCCTTTTGCTGCGCCTTACCGACAAAATCGCCAAACCCGTCAGCGCCGTCAAGCTCAAGGTTCTTTAGAAGACTGTCTTTAAGATAATCGTAGGTACTGACTGTCGGGTCCTCGACCGCTTTGGCGAAATCATCCCACCAATCGGCAACCTGCGCGGCAGTCGGCGGCTTTGGCGCGGCCTTGCCCGGCGCAGACGTATCTGACCCGCCACCCCCATTACCTGCGCCGTCATCATTGTTCAGATTACGCATAGTTTTTACCGATCTTAGTGGCGTTTATCTATTTATATTACATAAATACAGCATTAACAAGTAAATACGGCCCGTCATAATGCTTTTTTAACAGGTAAGAATTATGATTGTTTTCGGGTCTGCTGAGTAGCAACAGCCTCATTTTTTTGATAAATTAATAGAAGTAGTCGTTTTTGGGGATCGACTTTCCGGCCTTATGGCCAACAGCATCTTTCGACAGGCTTTTATCAGGGCCAAAAACCGGTCACACTAATCCGGCGGAGTACACAAGTTAAATATGGCTGGCGACGGACAAAAAAATACCACGCATGACAGCGCTATTGGATGGATGATCCTTGGCGGCATAGCGCTCGTCCTGCTGTTTATTTTCTGGTATTCCTTTGAATATCAGGTCAAAGACCTGGTGCGCATGCTCCGGCTCGCTGAAATCAAGCTCGTCAGCATTTTCGTCAGCGAGAGCTATACTGTTTCCATCGGTGAAAGTAACCTGTCGCCCGAAGCGGCTATTCCGGATATTGAAAAACTAAAACCAACCCAGCTGACCGGGGAAATCATTGACGTTATTTCACGATTAGCTATGGAGCCGCTACGCATTCCGATCGTTGCCATCATCGGATTAATGGGGCTTTGGTCTGTAACGGCCGGGCCGGGAACGCAATATCGCCGCAAAATGAATATCGACAGCCTGATCGTCGCCCAGTCAAAAAATTTCCCTGCAATCTTCCCGTTTATCAAATTCAATCCGGGCAAGCAGCCCCCGCGCGCACCCGGCTCGCCGGTACCGGCAGACTTACCGCTTTTTGCCGAAGCGCTCGGCCCGGAAGAATGGGTCGCCTATAATCAAATCCCGATCCCCGATGGCAAGCTTGATGAAAACGCAACCTATATTGCTTTTACCAGGCAACTCGGCCCGCGGTGGCAAGGCCCGCTGCGCCTGCCACCGTACAAACAGGTCCTGCTCGCCGCCTTCTGCCTGAAGGCCTCGCGCAAACGAAAAGAGTGCGATGACATGCTCGGCAGGCTATCTATGTGCTGGTCGCAGGAAGCAAAGCTACAGCTCTCAAAAGACAAAACACTTCTGAAAGAAGCCCGCGCGATCCTGAAAGACAAAAACCTCGCCGGTTCCGTTCTGTCAAAATGCAACCAGCACGCCTTCCAGACGACAGCCCTGATCCGCGGCCTGCAAACCGCGCGCGAAGAAGGCGGCGTTCTCGCCCCGGCTCAGTTTGTCTGGCTGCGCGGTTATGACCGCCATCTATGGTACCCGCTAAACAATCTCGGGCGGCAGGCTTTTCATATGGAAGCCCTCGGTGCCATGGCGCATTTCAAAGCTGAAAAGATGACCCAGCGCCCGATCCCGACTCCTAAACTGGATAATGCCGTCCGCAGCATCAGTGATTATATGAGTTCTGCACGGGCCCGCCCGGTACCGCAACTTGATTACAGCAAATCGAAAAAGCGCGGCGTCAAGCAACCCAAAGCCGGAGTCAAAAAACCGGTGAAAAAGAAATGATCTACGAACACAACAACCAAAGACCCAAACAAGAATGAGGTAGGAATATGAAGTGGCTGGAAAATTTAACAGGTGGATACTCATCAAGCGCTAAAGTCGTCAATGACACGCTGGTGTTGTCCCTGCCGGATGCGAAATCGCCGATCGTCTGGCGTATGGAGCTCACAGAAATCAAAGCCGCTGCATTTGAACTGCAGGAAAAAGAAGGAAACCATATACTGGTGATGAGCCTGCCTAAGGGAGAAACACGGGAAATCGCACCTTTCGACAGCCGCGCCAAAGCGCTCAAGGCCCTGATGTCCACCAGCCAGGCATTGGAACATGCGCAAAATCTGAGCAAGGTTGCCGCCAACGATAGCGGAAAAACAGTGACGGCAGGCAAAAACAAATCAGGCGCCATGGCAGGCCTTATCGGGGTTGTGATCCTGGTCGGAATACTCTTCATGCTGACACAGATCGGCCCGCAAAAAGGCGCTTCCTTCTCAGGAGGCAGCGCAGCGACATCAAGCGCAGGCCCAGAAGGATCGGCGAGCGGCGCGCCCGGCGTACCAATGTCCGCCGACGACTTTTTAAGACAACAATAGGATCAATCATCAGCCCATGGCATTAGACCAGAGAAAATATGAGCGCAAACATACCGATGTCCTCCGGGACATCCGGCCAATGTATGTCCGTCTTGCCGAATGGCTGCAAACGCCGTCCAACTCTTTCGCGATTTTCTTTATTGGTGCCGGTAGCTTATATTTCTTCGACTCCGTTGTCCTGTTCGCCGACCTGCTGCTGCTGCTGTATATCGGGTACTTCATCTGGCTTTTGACCCGCGACCGCAGCCTTGCGTTCAAGCTGCCTATGGGATCGAAGTGGAAAGACAGCAACAATATGGGACCGGGCCGGGGCGGTAAGCCCGAAGGCATCCTATACCTTGGGAACGTCGATAAGACTAACGAGGAAATCTGGTTTAGTAACTCCGATGCCCGGACGCACGTCCTGTTCCTCGGGACAACCGGTTCCGGTAAGACCGAAGGCCTGAAATCCATGGTCACCAACGCCATGACCTGGGCATCCGGCTTCGTGTATGTCGATGGTAAAGCCGATACCGACTTGTGGTCATCGCTCTCCTCGCTCGTACGCCGCTTCGGACGGGATGATGATTTGATGGTCCTGAACTATATGACCGGAAACTCCGATACCAAGGCCCCGTCCAACACGATGAACCCGTTTTCATCCGGTTCCGCATCTTACCTGACCAACATGCTGGTCAGCCTGATGCCGGATGCCGAAGGCGATAACGCGATGTGGAAAGAACGGGCCGTTTCCCTTATCAGCTCTGTGATGCCTGCCCTGACATGGAAGCGCGATAACCAGGACATCCCGATGTCGGTCAGTACCATCCGGGAATTCCTGACTTTGCCAAACGTTATCAAACTGGCGCGCGACCCGATACTGCCCCCGGATATCAAGGTCGGTCTGGAAGGTTATCTGGATACGCTGCCGGGCTTTATCGCCGATGCCTATGACGATCAGGGGCAGGTCAAGCCGCCCGGCCCCGACCAACCGCAATACGACACCACCACCGCCAGCCAGCAACACGGCTATCTGTCGATGCAGTTTACCCGCGCGCTGCAGTCACTCGGTGATGAATATGGTTACATCTTCGATACCCAGGCTGCAGACGTTGACATGGTTGATGTCGTTCTGAACCGCCGCATCCTCGTCGTTCTGATCCCGGCCCTTGAAAAATCCAGCGATGAAACGGCCAACCTCGGTAAAATTGTTGCTGCTACCATCAAGGGGATGATGGGGTCATCGCTCGGCGCGACCGTGGAAGGGGAATCCGCCACCGTCATTGAAAATAAACCGACGCAATCTTCAACCCCGTTCATGACCATCTTCGATGAGGTCGGGTACTATACATCACAGGGCATGGCGGTTATGGCCGCACAGGCCCGGTCGCTCGGCTTCTGCCTGATCTACGCCGCGCAGGATTTGCCAGCCCTTGAAAAACGGGTCAAGGAAGAAGCCCGGTCCATCACCGCGAACTGTAACATCAAAATTTTCGGTAAACTCGAAGACCCGACCCAAACCAAGGAATTCTTCGAAAAAACCGTCGGCTCTGCCATCGTCATGGAATCCTCCGGCTTCCAGCTCAGTGGCGGTGCCAGCACCGGGTCTTATTACGATAACCAGCAGGCCAGCATGCAGATCCGGCCGCGCGCCAGCTATGACGGGCTGCGCGGCTTTACCGAAGGTCAGGCCATCATCACCTTTGGTGAAGCGGTGATGGAATCCAGGATCTTCTACTCGAACCCCGGCTTTGCAAAAGCCATGCGGGTAACACGTTTCGTCGCCTTGCCGCCGCCGGATGAAAACCTGATCCGCCATGCCGGGGTTATCACCAAAGTGCGCGACCTGATGGTGCACAAAACCTGGACCGCACTCAAAGCCGATGTGGCTCTCGACACGGAACCTGAGATCGCTGCCCTTGCCGAAGGATTTGATCTCGGCGAACGGGCCGGACGCGAAGGCACGGAAAGCGGCATGATTTCAATCGCCGGTGTATACGGCATAGACAACCCGATCGAAGCCGAAGCTGCCGGCAGTGCGCCGCCGCCCGCACCACCATCAACACCACCATCAACACCGCCTGCCGCACCGCCACAACCGGAAGCAAAAACGGAGCCTTCTGCCCCCAGCCCGGTGCCTGAACCCACACAACAACAAACACCGGAACCGCCGCCGGCTGCAACGCCGCCGGCAGAGCCCGAGCCACAGGCATCAGAACCCCCGGCAGACGAAGGTGGCAACCCGCTAGGGTTCTTTGCCAAAAAACCTGCAGGCGATACAGACAACGCGCCACCGCCCGCCCCGGTACAACCTGAAACACCTCCTGCAGCACAGCATCCCGAGACGCCACCCACTGCTGCAGAACCTCCGCCACAGGCAGCGCCGCCGCCTGCCGAGCAAAAGCCAGCCGCCCCCGTCGATCCGGAAGCGGAAAAAACCCTCAAGAAAGCCGGGGAAGATGCCGCAGCCGCCTTGTTCAAACGCAAAGATACTGACGATGATGCGGCCAGCTAGAACAGCGGAAAGCGGTAACGCCTTCTTTATGGTCATGGTCGGCGTAGTCCTGTTTGCCGCGCTGATGTATACTTTCAGCCGCGGTGCCCGCCAGGGCGGCGAAAACATGACCGAAAAACAGGCGCAGATCGCCGCCACCGATATCATCAGCTACGCCCAAAGTGCCGAGCGCGCCGTCAACCGTGTCTACAGCAAAAGCCGCTCCGAGAACGCGATCAGCTTTGAAAACGGCATCGTCGGCGGATATACCAATGCCAACTGCCCGGCCTCCAATAATCGCTGCAAGGTGTTCAATAGCGATGGTGGCGGCATCAGCTGGAGTTCGGCCGATAATTTTGCCAGCCCGTCACCATGGCTGTTCAGCGGCGAGAATACCGTGGCCGGCATCGGCCAGGACGGGAATGCCGATCTGCTACTGATCCTGCCGCAACTCTCCTCCGTCGTGTGCCGGGAGATTAACGAAGCGCTTGATATCAGCGCCATGCCCACGGACGGGAACGGCATCGAAGACAGCACCAAATTTCAGGGAAGTTATAACGCCAGCGCCCAGATCAGCGGCGCGGCGGTCAGCGGCGTGTTCAGTGCCTGCGTACAGGATACCTCACCGGATCCGGACGAATATTTCTATTACCAGGTCCTGCTGCCGCGCTAACCCTACGGCTTACATCCGCTCCGGCACGTCGATGCCCAGCCATGACAGTGCCGTTTCAAGCTGGCGGCAAGTCAGTGCGCACAGTGCCAGACGGCTGGCTTTTAAAGCCTCATCCTCTTCGGACAGGATGTGGCAGGAGCCGTAAAAACTGCTGAACGTATTGGCAAGCTTATACGCATATTCGCAAATATGATGCGGCATATAATGACGCAGCGCCGCGTCAAACGCATCCGGCATTTCAGTCAGCAATAACGCCAGCGGACGGTCTTCATCCCGTAAAACAAAACCCGCAGACGGCACATCGCCCTGCGCTTCGGCTTTTTTCAACAGCGATTTAATCCGCACCGCCTGATAAAGCATATACGGTCCGGTCTTGCCTTCAAAACTGGTCAGACGGTCCAGATCGAAAATATAATCGGAATGACGCTGGTTCTGCAGGTCGGCAAATTTAATCGCCGCAACCGCAACCTTGTGCGCGACATCCTCTTTTTCATCGTCAGTCATGTCCTGCGCCAGCGCCGCTTCGTCAATCCGCTGCCGCGCTTTGTCAATCGCCATGCTCATCAAATCATCAAGCCGCATCACGCCGCCCGCGCGGGTTTTAAACGGCTTGCCGTCCGGCCCGTTCATCGTCCCGAATCCGGCATGGGTCAGCTCGACAGACTCACCGGCGATCCCCGCCATCCGGCTTGCGCGGAAGACCTGCTCGAAATGCAGATGCTGGCGCTGGTCAACGAAATAAACGATCTTCGCAGGACTATAGAGCTTAACCCGCTCGACAATCGTCGCCAGATCGGTCGTGCCGTACATCACCCCGCCATCGCTTTTATAGAGCATCAGCGGCGGCACTTCCTTGTTATCATCATTACGCTTGACCGGCACGATCAATGCGCCCTGATCTTCCACCGCAAAATTGCGGGCCTTCAAATCATCGACCATCGGCGCGATATAATCATGGACATCGGCTTCGCCCTTCCACAAATCAAAATGCACCTTGAGCCGCGCATAGTTGTTGCGCATGCCAATAACTGAAGCCTCTTTAATTTTCTGCCACAACGCGAAATATTGCGGCTCCTTATTCTGGATTTTGACCGTCGCGTCCTGCGCCTCGCGCTTGCGGGCATCATCTTCCTTGCAGGCCGCCGCGACTTTCGGGTAAATCTCACCTAGATCCTGCATCAGCCCGTCAACCGCCATATCGTCGGCCAGGTCAATCTGCATGATTTCACCGGCACGCCCTTGCTTGATATATTCGCTGATAATCATGCCCATATGCGTACCCCAGTCACCCATATGCACATCGCCCAGCGTCTTATACCCGGCAAAACTCATAATCCGGCGCAAGGAATCCCCGATAATCGCCGCGCGCAAATGCCCGACATGCATCGGCTTGGCAATATTCGGCCCGCCATAATCAAGCACAGCCGTCTGCTCTTGTTCAAGTGTGGAAACGCCCAGCCGCTCATCCGCCGCCACCGCCGCCAGATGGGCGGCAAGATAGTCATCGGTAATATCCAGATTAATAAAGCCCGGCCCGGCGATGTCGATCTTGGCAAAATCGCCGTTCTCTTTAAGCCTGGCCACAAGATCATTGGCGATCTCACGCGGGTTTTTCTGCGCCACCTTGGCCGCCGCCATCGCCCCGTTACACTGGAACTGCGCCAGGTCAGGACGGTCGGAAACCCTTACCACGCCTAAATCAGCGGGCAAATCCTGCGCCGCGAACACCGCACCGACAATCGTGCTCAATTTTTCTGCTAAAGAACTCATGTCACTCTTTTACCACAGCGCTGCCGTAGGTCACACTTTTTTTAAATGGTCCACTAAGCTCTTAATCAAATCTTGAGATCAGGCGCCGCCATGCCGCGCCCTTCATCATGCCAGATACGCGCACTGATGGTGTCGCAGACATGGATATGAGACGCAAGCGGCAAAGCAATCCGTTTATCCGGACGATACGCCTTGCCTTCGCCATGCGTATATTTCAGGGCGTTAATCTCTTCGTCCGTCAAATCAAAAACATATTTTTCCTGAAGATCGCGAATAATGTCCCATTTGGCCTGTTCCCATGAGCCTGAAGCCTGATTAAAAATATCATGCCATTTTTTAACGCGTGCATCCGCGGCATCACCGTAGCGAAACGGCTTTTCAATATCGTGAAAAAACAGGGCTATGGCGGCACTGGCTTTTGAAAACCCCGGATCACGCATCTGCGTTTTCAGCGCATCATAGGTCACTTCGTTGATCCGCAGACATTCCGCCACGTGATCGGCATACCCGCCTTTCCAAGCCTGGTGCTTGATAGTCGACCCTTTGGCCGTATGAAACAGGTCGTAATGGTCATGATAAATCTGCAGCAATACATCACGGCGCGGATCGTCAATATCCGCGAGCAAGTCCTGCAGCGATTTCTTCATCACATCAGCCATAACACTTCATTCCTTTTATAGCGTTGATAAAAGGCAGCATACGAACTGGAATCGCAAGCGTCAAATTAATTATAGAAACTGTTAAATATCCAGATTCGACACCCGCAGGGCGTTGTCCTGGATGAATTTTTTGCGCGGTTCGACTTTTTCGCCCATCAGGGTGGAGAACAGATCGTTCGCGGCCTGCGCGTCTTCGACCGTGACCTGCAGCAGGGTGCGGGCTTCGGGATCAAGGGTAGTTTCCCAGAGCTGTTCGGGGTTCATTTCCCCAAGACCTTTATAGCGGCTGATCGCCATGCCGCGGCGGCCTTCGCTTTCAACGGCCTGGAACAGGTCGGCAGGGCCGTGAATTTTGGTTTCACGCTCACCTTTGGCAACGACTTTCGTAGGAATTTCAAAATTCTCCTGCAGCCATTCAAGGTCGTGATGCAGCTTTTTCCGCAGCGCAAGGCCGATCACATCCGGCAGGATCAGGACACGCTCGGTCACGCCGCGCAGGGTGCGGGTGATCGTGTAACCGCCAACGGCAGTGAACTCGGCTTTCCAGCCGCGCTCATATTCCGCCGATAACGCATCAAGGCGCGCGGCAAGCTGGCCGGCCATTTTCTGGCCGTAATCCGCATCTTCGAGCACTTTTTCATCAAATGCGCCGGCGATGGCGGCCTGCTCCACAACCATGCGGTTATGCACTTTTTCATTGACCGCATCGATCGCTTTGTTGATCTTGCGGGCTTTGAGCACGATGTCTTTTAAGTCCGCACCGCTATGATCCGCGCCCTTGGAATCGGTATAAATCAGATCACTGATCGCCACGTCAATCAGGTGCATATCAAGCGATGGCTGGTCTTTCAGGTAGATTTCGGAGTTCCCGCGCTTGATCTTGAAAAGCGGCGGCTGTGCCACGTACAGATACCCGCCGGTAATAATCTCCGGCATTTTGCGGTAGAAGAATGTCAGCAGCAGGGTCCGGATGTGCGCGCCATCCACGTCAGCATCGGTCATGATGATGATTTTGTGATAACGCAGTTTTTCGATATTGAAATCTTCCGCCCCATAGCCGGTGCCGAGCGCGGTAATCAGCGTCCCGATCTCCTGGTTCGCCAGCATTTTATCATCACGCGCTTTTTCAACGTTCAGGATTTTACCGCGCAGCGGCAGGATCGCCTGGTTCTTCCGGTTCCGGCCCTGTTTGGCCGAACCGCCAGCCGAATCACCCTCGACGATAAAGATTTCGGCATCTTCGGCCTTCTTGGTCTGACAGTCCGCCAGCTTGCCCGGCAGCGAGGAAATATCCATCGCCGTCTTGCGGGTCATTTCCCGCGCGCGGCGCGCCGCCTCACGGGCCTGTGCGGCCTGAATGATCTTGGAAACGATCTGCTTGGCTTCTTTCGGGTTTTCTTCAAGCCACGTGCCGATCGCTTCGGTAATCACGGTGCTGACCACGGGCTGGACTTCGGAAGACACCAGCTTGTCCTTGGTCTGGGAACTGAATTTCGGATCAGGCACTTTAACCGAAAGCACACAGGTCATGCCTTCGCGGATATCTTCCCCGGTCAGGGACAGCTTATCATTCTTGGAAAGCCCGCTTTCCTTGGCGTATTTCCCGACCGTCCGGGTCAGCGCATCACGGAAACCGGCAAGGTGCGTCCCGCCGTCGCGCTGCGGGATGTTGTTGGTAAAGCAGTGCATGTTCTCATGATAGGAATCGTTCCACTCCAGCGCCGCCTCAACGGTGATCCCGTTTTCCTCGCCGGTGACGGCGATCGGCTTGCTTAAGTAAGAGGTCTTGCTGCGGTCAAGATGATTGACGAACTCACGCAGGCCGCCTTCATAATGGAAATGCGTCTGACGCTCCGGGTCTTCGCGGCGGTCGGTCAGGTAAATATTGACCCCGGAATTCAGGAACGCCAGCTCGCGCAGGCGATCCTCAAGCGTTTCAAACTTAAATTCGGTCATGGTAAAGGTCGTCGGCGACGGCACAAACGTCACTTCGGTCCCGTTCCGCTCACCGTCTTCCAGGTCGCGTACGGGCTTGAGCGCGCCCTCGGACGTGCCGTCCTTAAAGCGCATATACCATTCCTTGCCGTCGCGGCGAACCCGCAGTTCCAGCTTTTCGGACAAAGCGTTCACAACCGACACACCCACGCCGTGCAGACCGCCGGACACTTTATAGGAGTTCTGGTCGAACTTCCCGCCGGCATGAAGCTGGGTCATGATGACTTCGGCGGCAGAAACGCCCTCTTCTTTGTGAATATCGACCGGAATCCCCCGCCCGTTATCCTTGACCGTCGCACTGCCGTCGGCATTTAAGATCACATCGACGCGGTCGCAATGCCCGGCAAGCGATTCGTCAATGGCGTTATCGACCACTTCGTACACCATATGATGCAGGCCCGACCCATCGTCGGTATCACCGATATACATCCCCGGACGTTTTTTAACGGCCTCAAGCCCTTTGAGAACTTTAATGCTCTCCGCACCGTATGAGTTATCGTTTTCAACGTCCGTTTTTGTGTCTTTTTTCGCCATTTCAGCCATGATTCGTAATTTTCTCGTTCAAACTATAAAAAATCGCAGTTTTCTGCCCCATTGAGGAAGATTTTTTATAGCACACCGCATAGGCGAACGCACCTGAAAACTATGCAAATTCGCTCTTTTATAGGGGGTATTTCAAATCCAGAAGAATCGGCACGACGCCCCCACCACCGGGAATCATAAGGCACTGTTTTTAAAGGAAAATAAACAGATCAAAATTGCGGGCCAGAGCCGGCATTCCACACCTTGATCTTGCCCAGTTCTATTTCGACCTGTTCCCGGAAGTCTTTAGCTTTGCGCGCCATTTCCATCAGCCCGGCATATTGTTTGCGGCCCAGTCTGTTGAAATAAAAATCAATTGAGTCTGACGGGAAAGCACCCTCATCGGCATAATTGTCCCGCGCGCGATATTCACCGTCACAAACCTCAAAATCCATCATCCCGTTTGTCGGCTGTTCAGCAAAATCATCGGCCGTCAGGGGGGACGCAGCTTGCGCAAAAACATGTCCCGGTTTCGGTAAGGCGTTATGAGGAAAGACCATTTTTTTCATGAAATGCTTCCGCGCCTGCTGGTGCCGCCACATATCTTCAGCGACCGCGCGCGGCGACTTTTCCTGCAGCTTTTTCAAAAAATCTATATAATTGTCAGCATAATAATTCAGATTGGACTCCGTTTCGAAAAACTCCAGCATGGCCGCCTGCTGGGCCGTCCCATCCCATAAGGCCTCCGGATCTTTTTCAACCTTTCTCTCGAACGCAAACGCCATAAAAGGTTTTTTCGCCGAAAAATGATCCCAGAACATATCGACACCGTACAGGGCTTTGATTTCATAGGCCACAGTTCCCTGAAACGCATAAGCATCGGCTTCTTTTATGAACCCCCGCATCGTAAAGGCATAGGGATCGTCATAGTCGACAGCGGACGCATCAAGATTACGCCGTTCCATACAATGCTGCGCGGCATGACGATATTCATGCGCCCCGTCAGAAACAAAGTGCGGCAACAGTCCATAACGGCGATGCAAAACATTTGCGCTAACATCCAGCATGATTTTTCTATCAGACGGGTCGTAAAATCCAGCGGCATTTTTTTTAACGTTTTCCAAATCGGCGAAATAAACCTTTGTATCCTCAAGGTCAGGAAACTGCCGCACCATCGCCATGAAACTCGGACTAAGCGTCAGAGTCTTGTAAGCGACATCCATCTGCGTAACCAGAATCAGACTCTGATTGAGCGCCCCGGCCTGAATATATTTATCAACAAAGAAAGACGAAGGATGCTCCAGCCAGCGGCCAATACTGCGCCACAAGGCCTTAGGGGAATCCTCCTCGACATATCTATCTTCTGCCACGTCTTCTGTCATAGCCGGTTTTTAACATGAAATAAGAATTATGTCAAAAAAATCAGGCAACTTTCAATGCCGACTCTGCATGAACAGTGCTGTTTTCGACTTTGCAAAAAACCGCCCGGCCTTGCAGGTCGGCAAAAAGCTGTTTATCCGTCCCGGTCAGCCAGACCTGCCCGCCGAGCGAAAGCAGGATATCATGCAAAACCGTGCGGCGATGATCGTCCAGATGCGCGGCCACTTCGTCCAGCAACAGAATCGGCGGGGCGCCGCGCTCGGCATTAATCAGCCGCGCATGCGCTAGAATCATCCCGATCAGCAGCGCTTTTTGCTCCCCGGTCGAACACTGGTCTGCCGGCATATCCTTGGCCGCGTAAAATACCGCAAGATCGCTTTTATGCGGTCCGCTCGCCGCCCCACCGGAGCGGGAATCGATCTCCCGGCTTTCGCGCAGCTGGTAACGGAACAGCTCCTCAACCTCAAGCGCCGGGGCGTTTTGCAAAAGCTCTTCCACCGTTCCCACCGCCCGTAGCCGCGCCCGCGGGAAAGTTTCATCTTCGCCATGATCGCAGGCATGCTGCAGCCGCCCGGTAAAATCCTGCCGTGCCGCGGCGATCGCCACACCGGATTCGGCCATAGTCTGTTCCAGCCCTTCCAGCCATGCCGGGTCAGCCCCCCGTCCATCAGAGCCGTCCTGTAAAAGTTTAGAGCGCTGGCGCAGCGCATTTTCGTAGCGCGTCACCCGCCCGGAATGACTCGGATCGAACGCGAAGACCAGCCTGTCCAGAAAACGCCGCCGCCCGGCAGCCCCTTCGATAAACAACCCGTCCATCTGCGGCGTCAGCCACACGCAGGACAGATATTCCCCCAGCGCATTCTGCCCCTTGGCCGCCGCCCCGTTAATGCGCACGATCCGTTTACTGTCGCGCACCGGATCACACCCGGTGCCGATGCGGGTTTCGCCGTAAGGCGTTTCGACTTTGGCGGCAATCGACCACGGATCGGTTTCCTCTGCACGTCTTTGTATCTCGGTCATTTTCGCCCCACGCATCCCGCGCCCCGGTGCAAGGTAAGATACGGCCTCAAGCACGTTCGTCTTCCCCGCCCCGTTCGGCCCGTACAAAATCACAGGCCCCGCGGCCAGATCACCCAGCCGCGCCTGCGCATAACAGCGAAAATTCGTAAGCTGTATTTCCCGAACCCAAGACATAAGAATATTTAACCACAGAGGGCACAGAGAGCACAGAGGATTCACGGAGATGTTCCCAAGTCATTGTGAGCACAGGCGAAACAATTCAGTCTTTTTGCAAACGACTTCTGGATTGCTTCGTCACTTCGTTCCTCGCAATGACGGATAAAAAAGAGCACGGATCCCTCCGTGCTCTCAAATTAACTCTGTAAGTCTCAATCAAACCCGCAGCGGCATCAGCACGTACAGTGCACTGCTATCACTCGTATCCTGAATGATCGTCGGGCTGGCAGGATCAGCAAGAGTCAGGCGGCAGCCGTCACCTTCGATCTGGCTGGTGATGTCCAGCAGATATCGCGCATTAAAGCCGATCTCCATATTGTCATTGCCGTGAATTTCAAGATCCTCGGTCGCGCTCCCGGCTTCAGGAGAGTTCGCGGACAGGGTCATCGTATTCCCGGCCAGCGCAATTTTTACCGCACGGGACTTGCCATCGGAAATGGTCGAGACCCGGTCGATCGCGCCCGAGAAAATTTTCGGGTTCACTTCGACCATCTTGTCATTGCCCTTCGGAATAACCTGTTCGTAGTTCGGGAACGTCCCGTCGATCAGCTTACTGGTCAGGATAATGTGATCGAAGGCAAAACGCATTTTGCTTTCGGACAGGCTGACCTGGATCGTATCAGCAGCTTCTTCCAGAAGCTTGCGCAACTCACCAACCGTTTTACGCGGCACGATCACGCCAGCATCCCGGTCGCCTTGAGCAACGGCATGTCGAACAGCATGAACGGTGACCGTCAGTTTGCCACCGCCGCAGCACTTTAACGCCGTCATTATCGGCTTCGTGCATAAATCCCGTTCAGGTAATAACGGGTTTCTTCGGTGCTCATCGCGAATTTCGTTCGGTCGATCAGCGCCCGCAACTCAGCCGCAGGGATCGCGAAGCTGGTGCTGAAATCGGCATTGCTGATTTCCGGGAAGTCGGCCACCGGCAAGCAGCTCAGACGGAAATTCGAGCGCCCGGTTTTCACCGTCATGACGTTGCCGCCATCACCCATTTCAAGCACGACACCTTCGCCGTCCGGCAATTTGCGGACGATATCATGCAGCGTATGCGCCGGGACGGTCGTCGATCCGGCCACGTCAATTTCAGCAGCCACAGATTCGTGAATTTCAAGGTCCATGTCGGTCGTGGACATGGTCAGCGTTCCGTCATCAGCTTTCAGCAACACGTTAGACAAAATCGGAATAGTGTTGCGGCGTTCAACAACGCTCTGCACGTGGTTGAGTGATCGTAATAATGCGGCACGGTCAATTGTGAATTTCATGGTAATATTTCCCCAAGCTCCAAAAAATATCCTGATGTGAATCAGAATATAGCATACACACCGCGGCAGACAAACGCTTTCACGGCTTATCCCCCGCTTTCCCCATAGCTTTATCAGGTTACTTTTTGTTTGACATAAGATAAAGGCAGTGGCTATGATACTGCGCTTAAACAAAAAAATCTATTCGGGATCATGGGCAGGAAAAAAATAAAACTGGGCTTGATTTTTGCCGCATTGCTGAGCCATCACGCCAGCATAGGGGACGATCTTGCTCTGAGCGGACCGATCACCGATATCGAAGCCGATTTGCACGACCTGCCGAACTCGGCCTGGCTGGTCCCGGAACTGCCTAAAGATGCCTGCCCGCAAGATCTGGCTGCAGACGACCTGTCGCAGAACGCGATCGACCAGGGTACAACCTTACCTGCGTCCTGTTACAAAGATGCGGTTTATTTTATACGGGAAAGAGCCTTGCTGGCGACCGAGGCCGGCTTCGTCGAAAACGGGGTAGATCAGAAAATCGCACAGGATATCCGCCAGCATGCCCTGTTTTATACCATGAAAGCGGCTCCCCGTATTGCCAATGCGGAAACGGCCGTAATGTTCGGTGCCGACTTGCACCGTCCCAACGAAAGAGGCGAGACCCTGGGGGAAACCATCATTAGCTCACAAGCATACGGCCAGAATTTCCAGGATAAATGGAACGTCATGCAACATCTTTACACACGCTATAAAATGGATGTGGGTTTTCTGAAGAACCGCCCGGACTTTTTGTGGGGTTTAATCGCAGAGTCCAAGATTGATAGCGTCACACAAGGGATCACACCGGTTCTGAATTTCATTCAGAATGCAATCGGGGTCGATCTGAAAAGCCTGAGAGCACCGGGTACCGGGGCAAACCTGCTGCACCTGGCGGCGGGGAAAGGCTCTGAAGAGCTATTGCGTTACATTCAGGATCACCAGCTCAAGCTGTCTTTTTGGGATGACCGGGGCTATCACGCGCTGGATTACGCCCCTGATAATTTCCGTGACACCGTCATAAAATATACAGGCCTGCCGAAAGCCGGACCGGCGCAGCATAGACCGCGGGCACAAACGCCCTATGCGGAAATCAAACAGTATCTGCAAACCGTCAGCCCGTCTTATATCGATGTGACGCAGTGGAAAAGGGCCGATGAAATCGTCGCCCCGGCAAGTGACTTCAACACATTCCCTTCGTTACATTATACCGCGAACCCTATCGGGGAGAACAAGCTCAGCCCGGTCCTTATTATCGCCGAGCAGACTCGTGAAAGCCCTGCAGGCGGGGCGCATATCGAAGACACCAGCCGGGTTGCCATGGGCGTATCCAGGGCTCTGGGCGATCCGGAATGGGCCCGGATCATCTCTATCGCGCAAAACCCCACCTCATACCAGGCAGGACCGCTGGATTTTGTGCTTCAATATAATTTCGATGATTACGTGATCGTATCCCAAAGCATAGAACTGGTGACCGATAACGGCGGCGCGTTAACAAGCTATAACAAATATTCAAATTTCTACCCGCCTTATCTGGATACCGTTGATGATAAAAACTATATCCATTACAACAGTGCCGGCAATGAAGGAACAAAGCCGTGCCTGAGCGTTGACGGCGTTGATTTCTGTCTTCAGCATTCAAGTCCGGATTATCACTCGATGACCAATGTCCGCGTCGGCGCCGCCCGCCACAGCAAAGCAGACCGGATCGTCGTTGAAGATTACAGCGAAATGCGCCCGGCATTTTGCGCGTTGCTGCCAAAGAAAAATGGAGAATTTTACTCGGGCACGTCATTTACGTCCCCGGCTGCAGCATCTGTAGAAAAAAAACTTGCGGGTGTTTTCGCGCGCTCTGCCACTATGCCGTACGGCATGACGCACGAAGATATCCTGATGGCGCTGATGATGACGGCGCAGCCGCACGGCATGATTGATGAAGCCACCAGCAAAATAACCCCTGTGTTTTATAATGCGGCAGGCCTTGCCATGAATGATCGGTGCGGTGCCGGCGTCATTGATCCGCAACGCGCCGAAAAACTTTTATACCAGATGACGCTGTGGTCCCTTTACATGCCCGGCATCACCCCGAGCGCGCCGCAAACTGTCCGGCTGACATTTGATAAAAGCGACATCGTCACCCGGCACGACAACCGAATCACCTACCGCATGACTGTACCGCGCGATGGCATTATCACGCAGGTGCGAGCCGGGATTCCTTTTGAAACATCGACAGATAAGGGTGCCGCCCTGATTGAAATCGGCACGGACAAACCGCGCGCACTCGACCTAAGCCCCAGCGGGCTGACAACCGATTTCCGTTTTGCCGGACAACAGCTCAAAACCGGAGACACGATTCGCATTACGGTGACAAAACCTTTGGCCGAACCGAAATCGCGTTTTGATGCGAAGCCCTTCATCGATCTGCGCATGGTCCAGATTAACAGTCCCGTCAATATGGCCCTGCTCTACGGCAAAAGCCTCGGCTTTACCCAATAAAAAAACGGAGCCGTAAAAGGCTCCGCGAGAGATACCCTGTCCCTGGTGGGTTAAGAGAAACCAGAAGACAGGAGGACAGTACTTTTAAACTTTAGCCCGCAAGCCTCAGCCTGTGAGCGCACGGCGGATGATTTCAACATCCTGCGAAATCTGCGCATCATCATTCATCAGCTCTTCGATCTTGCGCACCGCATGCATCACCGTGGTGTGATCGCGGCCACCAAATTTACGGCCGATCTCCGGCAGGCTGCGCGCGGTCAGTTGCTTGGCCAGATACATCGCCACCTGGCGCGGACGGGCAACATTACGTGCCCGGCGGGCGGAATGCATGTCGGTCATGCGAATATTGTAGTGCTCCGCAACCTTGCGCTGGATCTCATCAATCGTGATCCGGCGGTCATGCGCCCGCAGCAGATCGACAAGAACTTCCTGCGTTGTTTCAAGTGTAATCGCCTGCTTGGTCACATCGGCATGCGCAACGATCCGGTTCAGCGCGCCTTCAAGCTCGCGAATGTTGCTGGTCACTTTCAGCGCGAGGAATTCCAGCACCGCATCGGGAATATCCGCACCGAGCTGCTCACGCTTGGACTGCATAATACCAAGACGCAGATCATAGGTGCTCGGGTGAATATCAGCCACCAGGCCCCAAGCCAGACGGGAACGCAGGCGCTCTTCAAGACCCAGCAGGTCTGACGGCGACTTGTCGGCAGAAATAATGATCTGCTTGTTCTGGTCAACCAGCGCATTAAAGGTATGGAAGAATTCTTCCTGCGTTGATTCTTTGCCACTGATGAACTGGATATCATCAATCATCAGCACATCGACAGACCGGAATGTATCTTTGAAATTCATCGTGTCCTTGCTGCGCAGGGCTTTGACGAACTGATACATAAATTTTTCCGCAGACATATACATCACGTTCTTCTCAGGCCACTGTTCTTTCATGGCCCAGCCGATCGCATGCATCAGGTGCGTTTTGCCCAAACCAACCCCGCCATACAAGAACAGCGGATTAAACGGAACATTCTGGCTCTCGACAACCCGGCGCGCCGCGGCATGCGCCAGCGCATTCGGTTTCCCGACAACAAAATTCTCGAACGTAAAGCGCGGATCAAACGGGGAAGACAGGTTATACGGATCTTCTTCCTTTTTGTTCTCGTTCGCTTTTAGTTTCTTGCTCTCAACTTCCGGCTCGTCATCGGACAGGATCGCATTCTGTACGACAACAACTTCCAGACGCTTGATCTCGGCATTTTGCTCGGCGCACATTTCAAGGATGCGCCCGGCATAATGCGTTTGAATCCAGTCACGCATAAAACGGGTCGGCACGGAAACTTCCAGCGTCCCGTGATAGCAGGCCTGCAACGTCAACGGCTTCAGCCAGCTACGGAAGACCGCTTCACCGAATTCGCCGCGCATATCATTATGCACGCCCTTCCAGAGATCCAGAATTTCCTTGGACGGTGCGAACGATTCGCCCGCCATTTTATCTTGTTTTTTGGATGAAGCAGATCCTGTTGCTGCGATCTCGGTCATTGTACTGTTAACTCCCGCTTTACTGTCGTGGTTCACTTAAATTTCAATTCAACTCTGTACAAGCTGCCCCGGCAGGCAAAAAGCCTGAAAAAGGCATAAAAATCCCTCTGCAAATCCGTACTTTTTCTGTACACAATTCACGTTTACGGTCTTTTCAATCAGCTTAATTGTTTAAAGGCGACCCATAAAAACCTGCATAACAAAGCGCGGTTTCATGCATTAGCGCCGGTCTTCCCTCTATTTAAAGCACTTTTTTGTGCTTTGTTCCTTTTTTCGGGCGGAACCAGGACGATCCCATAAACGATTTTAGAAAGGCTTTCACAATCGTTTCCTTTTCAAAAGGCTCTGACCAGTTTTTGTGACGTTGTTTCGTCCCCCTCGGTCAATAAAAGGCAGACTAAAAGTTTTTTTTCGCCTTTGCAATGAGATCAAACCAAGAACATTTAAAAAGAAATTTTCGTTCAAACTTTTACTGAGCCTGCACTTCAGGCCCCCAAGGAATACTCTTTAGGGGCACAAACACGGTAAATTTTTGAAATGAAAACACCGCCAGGCGGAATTTCCTGCGGCTTACTTTTTAATAGCCTTGATGCGTGCAGACAGACGGGACATTTTCCGCGCAGCGGTATTTTTATGCATGATCCCTTTTGCCACACCACGTTGAATTTCAGGCTGGGCAACTTTCAGCGCCTCGTCAGCACCCTTGGCATCACCGGAAGCCAGGGCCATTTCGATTTTTTTCACGAAAGTTCTGATCCGCGTACGGCGTGCGCCATTGATATCAGCGCGACGTGCATTGCGGCGAATCCGTTTTTTTGACGATGCGTGGTTAGCCATTTTTCTCTTAACCTCTTAAACCAGCTTAATTTTTCCAAAAACCGCTCTAAATAAGCGATATAAGCAATTCCTTATTTCCTAAGATCGAAGTGTTTTACGCGCTTTATGATGCTTTTGTCAAGATAAACTGTGCAAAACTTTTTGACTATATCGTTAACGTTTTTAGCGCGGCGCGACCATAAAGCGCACGATTTTGTAATCACCCTGATTTTCTACATGGAGCGTCAACGTTTCGCCCTGGCGGATATAGGTATCGGCCCCGACCCGGTTCCAGCCGAACTGCGGCAGGGCCTGTTGGTAAAACTGCTCAATATCCTGCCCGGCCAGCCCCTGCCCGGCGGCCATCGACTCGATAATCCGGCCTTCGGGCTTATCAAAGATTACCGATTCGTCGAGCATTTCATAAAGACCGGGCATCAGCGGCACATCATTAAGGCTCTGGAAAAATGCCTGCGGTGATTCGGTCCTGCCGGCAGAGGACTGCGCCCATGACGGAGAGACGGCCTGCGTTAACAGCACGATCATAAAAGCTGTTTTCCCCGCGAAAGCGGGGATCCCGGAAAGCAACGCATGGAGATTCCCGCTTTCGCGGGAAAAGCATTTAAGTCTGTTTTTTAAAAAACCGAACTTCATTTTTGTTTCCGGGCGCAAAAATACGTACTGCGCCCCCCTTGCGTTATTTTTTCAATGCCGCCTGTCCTGCTTACATTACAGCTGCAGCCGGGGCAAGCTTTCCCGGCCCGGTCATAAACAGAGAACTGGTGCTGGAAATACCCCAGCTCACCGTCGGCGCGGCGGTAATCCTTGAGCGTACTGCCGCCTGCCGCGATGGCCTTATCCAGCACCGTGCGAATCGCCTGCACCAGCGTTTCGCATTCTATCTCGCTTAAGCTCCCGGCAGGGCGCTGCGGTAAAATCCCGGCCATAAACAGCGCCTCACTGACATAGATATTGCCAAGCCCGGCCACGACGCGCTGATCCAGCAGCGCAATTTTAACCGGGGTCTTTTTCCCGGCCAGCGCTGCAGATAACACAGGACTGGAAAATGCATTATCCAGCGGCTCCGGCCCCAGCCCGGCAAAAGACGGATGCGCGTCAAGGTCCTGCTCATCGCTCAGCATCACCATGCCGAATCGCCGCGCATCGTTAAACGCCATGCGCGAACCGTCATCAAAACCGAACAAAAGATGATCGTGTTTTTGTACGTCATAATCCTGTCCCGGCGCGATCAGATTGACCCGTCCGGACATCCCCAGATGCAGGATCACCACCTTGCCGTGATCGAAACGGATCAGGATATATTTGGCCCGCCGTCCGAAATGCAGGGCGCGGTGGCCTTCAAGGCTTTGTTTGAGATCAGCGGGAAACGGCACCCGTAAACCGGCCCGGCGCAAAATCACCGAATCGACTACCCGGTCTTTGAGCGCCTTTTCCATCCCGCGGCAAACGGTTTCAACTTCGGGTAACTCAGGCATGGAAAGGTTTTAACGCGAAGAAACGAAGAAGCGAAGAAAATTTTCTTTAAGTGTCTTTTTTAAAAATCGTCATCCCCTGCCTCCGTCTGCGCGTAGCCGGAGCTACGCTTCGGCGAAGGCAGGACGCATGTGAGGGATATCACGATAATCTGGAGATTTCTCAGCTTCGCTTCGAAATGACGCCATTGGTTTCTATCCAGTTCTTCGTGGTGAAACAAAAAAAGAGCCGGGACACACCCGGCTCTTTCGTATTCTTGCCGTAAAAGCGGCGGGCTTACATCATGCCCATGCCGCCCATACCGCCCATACCGCCCATATCGCCCATGCCACCGGCGGCGTTGTCGTTATCGCCTTTCGGTGCATCGGTAATCATGGCTTCGGTGGTAATCAGCAGACCGGAAACAGAAGCCGCATCCTGCAGAGCGGTGCGGACAACTTTGACCGGATCGATAATACCGGCTTTGACCATATCGACATATTTGTCGGTCTGGGCGTTGTAGCCGAAGTTCTTATCTTTCTGATCCAGCAGCTTGCCGACAACGACAGAGCCTTCGGCACCGGCGTTGCTTGCGATCTGACGAACCGGAGCGGACAATGCGATACGCACGATCTTGATCCCGACATTCTGGTCAGCGTTTTCACCTTCGAGTTTTTCAAGAACACGCTGTGAGTAAAGAAGCGCAGCACCACCACCGGCAACAATGCCTTCTTCGACAGCGGCACGGGTTGCGTGCATCGCGTCATCAACGCGGTCTTTGCGTTCTTTCACTTCAACTTCGGTTGCGCCGCCGACACGGATCACTGCAACACCGCCGGCCAGTTTCGCCAGGCGCTCCTGCAGTTTTTCCTTGTCGTAATCAGAAGACGTATCTTCAATCTGCTTGCGGATCTGGGAAACGCGGGCATCGATATCTTTCTTCTTGCCTGCGCCGTCGATGATCGTGGTTTCATCTTTGCTGATCTGCACTTTCTTCGCCGTTCCCAGCATCGAAAGGTCAACATTCTCCAGCTTGATGCCCAGATCTTCGGACACAACCTGGCCACCGCTCAGGATCGCCATGTCTTCCAGCATCGCTTTACGGCGATCGCCAAAGCCCGGTGCTTTCACAGCCGCAACTTTCAGGCCGCCGCGCAGCTTGTTCACAACCAGAGTTGCCAGCGCTTCGCCTTCAACATCTTCAGCAACGATCAACAGCGGACGACCGCTTTGAACGACAGCTTCGAGGATCGGCAGCATCGCCTGCAGGTTGGACAGTTTTGATTCATGGAACAGGATATAAGGATTTTCCAGTTCGCAGATCATTTTGTCAGCGTTCGTGATGAAGTACGGAGACAGGTAACCGCGGTCAAACTGCATTCCTTCGACGACTTCCAGTTCGGTTGCCAAGGATTTCGCTTCTTCAACGGTAATCACGCCTTCATTGCCGACTTTTTCCATGGCTTCGGCAATGTACTGGCCGATTTCAATGTCGCCATTGGCAGAGATCGTTCCAACCTGTTTGATCTCATCGTTGGTTTTAACGTTCTTCGCACGTTTTTTCAGGTCTTCGACAACCGTATCAACCGCAAGGTCGATCCCGCGTTTCAGATCCATCGGGTTCATGCCCGCAGCAACGGCTTTCACGCCTTCATTGACGATCGCCTGTGCCAGCACGGTTGCTGTTGTCGTACCGTCACCGGAGTGATCGTTTTGCTTTTTGGCAACATCAGCAACAAGCTGCGCGCCCATATTTTCAAATTTGTCTTCCAGGGTAATTTCCTTGGCAACCGTTACACCATCTTTGGTGATGCGCGGCGCGCCAAAAGATTTATCCAGGACAACGTTACGGCCTTTCGGGCCCAGTGTCACTTTCACGGCATCAGCCAGAATGTTCACACCACGCAGCATGCGGTCACGGGCATCGGCGCGGAATTTTACTTGTTTAGCACTCATTTCTACTTACCTCTCTTTTGGATAGGTTTGCGGTTAATCATTAAGCAGCCTTCTTGCCTGCTTTTTTACCTTCAAGAACACCGATAATGTCGGATTCTTTCATCACCAGCAGCTCTTCGCCGTCGATGGATACTTCAGTACCGGACCATTTCGAGAAAACGATACGGTCACCGGCTTTGACATCCAGCGGACGAACATCGCCATTGTCATTGATATGGCCGTTACCGACAGCCATGACTTCGCCTTCCATCGGCTTTTCTTGTGCTGAATCGGGAATAATGATCCCACCGGCTGTTTTTTCATTCTGTTCCAGGCGGCGGACCAGGACACGGTCATGCAAAGGACGGAATTTCATTTGGATAATCCTCCATAAAGAGTTGATTTAAAACCATTTATCACAAGACAGGATCACTTTGTTAGCACTCCTTTCCTGTGAGTGCTAAACATCTAGAACAGTGCTGCAAAAAAATCAAGCATTAACCGGATAAATTTTATCCTGCCCTACCATCGCAAACCTCTGCTCCCTAACGGTTTGCGATACGGAATATTTAGGAAGCCTCGGAATTTTTTGCTATAATAGGGAAATAAAAGCAAAAAATCAGGAGGTTGCATCGATGGCAGATCTGGAAAAGCAACTGGTCAAGAACTTCCGCTTAACCACGGCGGAAATCCTGTATCACCTGCCCGACTATCCCGATTTCCTGCAAAGCTATATCTGGCAGGAATATGACCTGGCCCCTAAATTCCCGGTCCTGCACGGCTTTCTTGATTTCTGGACGCATAATCTGGAAGGGCGGCTGCATTCGGTTTATGTCGCCAATAAAAAACTGATTACCCCCGGCGACACCCGCTTTTGCGATCACGAAATCACGATCCAGTAACCCTAAGACCGGGACCGGCGCGAACCGCCGCTAAACATCTGGCGAAACCCGTCGGCAATCGCAATCGTTGCAACAATCCCGATCACGGTATCCCACAGAAGCTTTAAAGTATAAGCGATAAACAGCGTCCCGGCAGAAGCCTGCCCTTCCGTAACCGACGCCCCCAACACAGACATCACCATACCGAGTACGATAAAGAGCGGCACAAAACACAGAAGCCACGCCCCGATCAGGTGTAAGGACGTCCCGAAGCCCCGGATACTGCGCAGCAGCGGAATCACCCGGTAATTCACCGCCGCCGGAATATACAGCCATAACAGCCGAAACCCCCAGAACATAAATACCAGCATCGCCATGGTCGCCACAAAAGTGCCGCCGCTAACTTCCTGGCTCTCATATTCCAGCATGCCTTGCTGGCTGAGCATCGACAGGGCCGCCGTCACCCCGCCAAGCAGGAAGCGCGAGGCAGCAAACATCACCATCCCGCGCATCACCCCCAGTGCCCGGTCCTGCAGCACATGCATATCGCGCCCGGTATCCCCGGTCGGACGAAACGGCCAGCGCTGGTCCAGCAGCACAAGCCGCACAAGGTGCGCCAGCATCCAGCCGTCGGCAAGATAAGACGGCATCATGATAATCGAAAGCCGCAGCAGATTATGCTCCCACCCGAGCTGCACCGCGGCGGTAAAACAGACAAGCTTAATCAGGAACGGCACCATCGCCAGCCGGATCAGGTAACGCCGTTCCGCCCATGCCTGACGGTAACCGGTTCCTGCCGCTTCTGCGATATCGAATGAGGCCATGTTTAGGTCCTGATGCTTAGTAAGTGTGAATAGTGCTTAGCATTTTGTAACCCTACCAACTAACGGCTCAAAACTAAACACTAATTGCCGACACCCAGCTTTTCGTGGATGGCGCTTGAAGACGTCGTGTACTGGAAACGCGGGGTCTCGCCGGGATTCACATATGTATACGCCGCCTGTGCCATCAGCGCCGCTTCGTGGAAACCGGACAGGATCAGCTTGAGCTTGCCGGGATAGGTATTGATGTCGCCAATCGCGAAAATACCGGGCGTCTGCGTTTCAAATTTCGCCGTATCCACCGGGATCAGGTTATTTTCAAAATTCAGGTTAAAATTGGCAATCGGCCCGAGCTTCATCGTCAACCCGTAAAAAGCCAGCATCATATCGCACGGCACATCAAACGCATCGCCTTCTTTGCCCTTCACACTGACTGAAGAGAGCTGTCCGTCGGCACCGTTTAAGGTCGTGATCTGTCCGACATGAAAATCCATTTTCCCGGCATCGACCAGCGCTTTCATTTTATTGACGCTGTCCGGCGCGGCACGGAATTCATCGCGGCGGTGGATCAGGGTCATCTTTTTCACCAGCGGCTGAAGCTCAATCGTCCAGTCCAGCGCCGAATCACCGCCGCCCGTGATAATCAGTTCCTTATCGGCAAAGAAATCTTTCTTGCGCACGGCATAAAATACCGATGTGCCTTCATAAGCATCGATGCCCGGCAAGGGCGGCTTTTTCGGCATAAACGATCCGCCGCCTGCCGCGATGACAATCACCGGCGCTTCGAGCACCGTACCCGCATCCGTGGTCAGCTGCCAGTTGCCGTTCTCCAGCTTTTCCAGTTTTTCCGCCATCTGCGATAAATGAAAGGTCGGCTCGAACGGTTCGATCTGCTTCATCAGATTATCGGTCAGTTCCTGCCCCGAAATAATCGGGAAGCCGGGAATATCGTAGATCGGCTTTTCCGGATACAGCTCGGTACACTGCCCGCCGGGACGGTCGAGGATATCGACAAGGTGCGCCTTGATATCCAGCAGGCCAAGTTCGAACACGGCAAACAGTCCCACCGGACCGGCACCGACAATAATCACATCTGTTTTATGCTTTTCTTGCTCGCTCATTTGCCGTTATAAATGCCACGCAATACCACAATGTCAATTACCAAGATGAATATGCCACACAAAAATATACAAATCTGGCTCTACACCGTTTGTTTTATGATCTTCGCCATGGCGGTGATCGGGGCGGTGACGCGCCTGACGGAATCAGGACTATCAATCGTAGAATGGCGCCCGGTGACGGGCTTCCTCCCGCCACTATCCGAACAAGAATGGCAGCGTGTTTACGAGCTGTATAAGCAAAGCCCCGAATTCCGGCATAAGCATTACTGGATGGAAATCGGCGATTTTAAGCGCATCTTTTTCTGGGAATGGCTGCACCGTCTGTGGGGCCGCCTGATCGGGGTGGTCTTTGCGCTGCCGCTGCTGTTTTTCGCGATTACGAAACAAATTCCCAAAGGCTATGGCTGGAAGCTCGGCGGGCTGTTCCTGCTCGGCGGCGCGCAGGGGGCGCTCGGCTGGTGGATGGTCAAAAGCGGGTTGGTCGATATCCCGTCCGTCAGTCATTTCCGTCTCGCCGCTCATTTAGGATTGGCGCTGATCGTCTTCAGTCTGACCTTCTCGGTCGCGTTAAGCATTCAATCCTCCCCCCTTTCCGCTTCGCTCCCTTCCCCCCGCAAGCGGGGGGATAAAGGGGGGAGAGGGCTTTTAATGCACGCAGGGGGCATGCTGTTCCTGCTGTCGCTGACAATTATCTGGGGTGCCTTTACCGCCGGGCTGGACGCCGGGCTGGTTTATAATAGCTGGCCGCTGATGAACGGATCCTTCACACCGCCGGAACAATTCAATATTTCCAGTATCATTGAAAATCATGGGTGGGTACAGTTTACACATCGGTGGATTGCGTTCCTGACAGGGGCAGGCATTCTCGTCCTCGCCCTCCGGACACGGGACCGCGCCCTTGGGATCATGGTCGTCATCCAAATTGCTTTAGGCATTATGACATTACTGACACAGGTTATGATCCCGCTCGCCGCATTACACCAGGCAGGCGCGATTATCCTGCTGGCGCTGCTGCTGCGCAACCTGTTCCAAATCACAAATAAGGAGAAATTATAGTCATTTCAATTAATAGCCGGACCGGTTGTCCTTGAATGTCATCCCGAACGCATGTGAGGGATCTCCCGGTAATCTGGAGATTTCTCGGCTTCGCCTCGAAATGACGCTGTTAAATTTTGTCCAATTCTTAACTGAAAGGATTGTCAATCAACCCGGTGCTGCCGAACCAGCCCCGGCAGAAGGCCCGCCAGCCGGTGTTTCATGTGTCGCGCCCGCAGCGTCGCGTTCCGGCGCCTCGCCGCCAACAGGCTCCCGCTCCCGGCGCTTCCCGGTCATATCCTCTTTCAGGCTATGGCCCTCAGCATCACGAAACTTATCGGCAAGTTTGTTCACAGTCTCTTTGATTGTTTTTTTATCACCGCGCTCACCTTCCGCCGTTTGCGCCTTATAACGGCGGGCGTGGCTCCATTTTGCAAAACCGCTTTCCGCCCAGACAGGCGGCGTTTCGGATAAAGAGGTTTGCACTTGCGGCAGATTACGTCCTTGGCAAGCTTTCATAAAACCGGCATCGGACGCCATCATCAGGCGCGCGCGCGTGGTAAGCTGGCTGTCAATCCGGCCCCCGCGGTAAAACGCGATATTGTCTTGCCAGCCCTTATGCAGGACCGCCGTCATCAAGACCATCCGCAGTTGCTTATCGGTAATCTCACGCTCCCCGGTCATCGGGTGTTTCCGCCCCTTACCCTTAAGCGTCATGTAATCGCCTTTATCTTTCATGCCGTAGCGGGAAAGTCCTTCGACTTCATATAAATCCTGCCCGTCTTCGGATGCAGGTGCGTCCGCCTCTTCTCCTTCAGGCTTTGCAAATCCGGCCTTGTCATCAGATTTCCGCCCGCTCTGCCGCTCTTTTTCTTCATCCTGCTCCCGCGCAGCCCGTTCCAGTTCTTCCAGATACCGGCGGCGGCGCGCTTCCATCCCTTCCTCAGTCTCGTCGGACCGCTCCCGCCCCGTCATACGAATCGTCGTATCGGCATCGCTGCCGGGCTGATTGGGATCTTGATTATATGCGTTTGCCTCGGCGCCGAATTCATCGCCTATATGACGGTCAGATTGAGAAGAATTGCTCATAACGTACACACCTTATACCAACACGTTTTTCTCTATTATGATTAATATTGTGCCATAAATCGGGAAAATCGTGCAAATTTGGTCGAAGGCTTAAAGCGCGGCAAAGTTATCGCCGGGCTGGACAATACTGACAAGCCCTTCTTTTTCAAGGATTTCATAGAAAAAAGACAGGTACGCCTGAACGGTTTTTTCCCTGGTGAATTCCTCCAGGTAACGCTGGTAACCGTTAAAAACCAGCCGATCTGCCAGCTCTTCATCGGTACTCACCCGCTGGATCGCCGCACTTAGGGCACCGACATCATCAATCGGCACCAACAGCGCATCTTCGCCGTCCCGGACATATTGGCGCGGCCCGTCGGACGCCGTGGTCACAAGTGGGGTTTTCTGGGCCCATGCCTGCACGAAAACAGTGCCAAAAGGCTCGTAACGTGAAGAAAATACGCATATATCTGCTGCCTGGAACAAGGCAGCCCGGTCGTCCCGCCACCCTAAAAACCGTACCCGGTCATTCAAACCCAGTTCAGAGGAAAGCGCCTCAAGCTCGTCCCGCATAGGCCCTTCCCCAGCAATCCACAAATAGGCACCGGGCACATTCTGCATCGCCTTGAGCAGCGTATCAAACGCCTTGGCATCATGCAGCCGTCCCAATGCCAGCAGCACCGTCGCGTCTTCGGGCGTCCCGAGATCTTCGCGGGACACGGGGAACCGGACATCTTCGGTTTCGGCAAAGTTATTAATCTGCCGCACCCGTTCCGGCGCAACACCGTTTTCCACCAGATAACGCCCGATATCCGGGGTAATCGGCGTAAAATAATCGGTATTTTTAAAATGCTTCACTTTGTAATAGCCGCCCAGCCGCGAAACGACCAGATAAGGCTGCTGCGCATCTTTATCGCCCCATGACGGGACTTTCTGCGCCGCCCGGGACATCCATGTCTGGACGATATGCGGTTTAAAATCCCGGATGATTTTCCGCAGCCTGTAAACCGTATAAAGGTCCGCAACGCCGCCGAATTTCAACTCGTGGACTTTCAATCCGGCCCGCTCCAGCTGCTCAACCCGCAGCGGGTTGGCCCGGGTCGCCACTTCAACCTGTTCCCCGGCTTCAGCAAGCGCGATACACATATCGACAAAAGCCGTTTCCGCGCCGCCATGATCGGCACCGGCCATCACCTGTAAGATTTTCAAGGTTTGGGATCTCCGCCTTGCGCGTCTTTTTGCGGCCAGTTCATTTCGCCGATCAACTCCAGGATGATCTCGCTGCTTTTATCCATGGAATCAATCAGGCTCTGGCAGGCTTCGGGAGTCGTCACGACCTTCTTTTCCATCCGGTTATCGGCATATTCAGCCATATCATCAACCGTATCCAGGTAATCTTCAACCTGCTTAGGATCATTAAACAGGCCCGAAGAAATCGACGCTTTCATGGATTTTTGCTGCTTTTCCAGCACAGGATGAATCCCCTCATCCCAGCTTTTATAGCGGCTGTTGATCGCGTCTTTCATATCCGGGTTTTTCGCGGCGCATTCTTTAACGGCATTCGTCACACTTTTACGGGTCATACGGACACTGCGCAGGACGCCGAAATTTTCACGGATCACGGAAAACTGTTCGGCCTGTTCCTTGCTCATCGCCTTTGCCAGGGCACGGGCTTTTTCTTTGACTGCAGCGGCATGAGGGTTTTCAGGTTTTTTCAGTTCAGCTTTTTCCTGCTTTTCAGTGTCGGGCTTGCCCGCCTGCTCTTCCGCCCATACCGGACTAATCAGGAAACCACATAAGATCAATGATAACAAAACACTACGCATAAAAAGCCCCTTCCTCTTCATAAGAAACATGCTGATGACAACCATAACAATTTGTCCTGCATTAATATAGGTGTAAAAAAGCCGCCGGGAAACCCGGCGGCTAAGGGGGACATATCCGCCCATCCGAAAACCAGGGCCTGCTAATGTCTGCGGGGCAACACGCCCTGACCTCGGATGGACGAAACTATACTGTGAGACTGTTGCAATCGCATAAACGGGGGATTCTTGATTACCCTTGACCGATCCGATTCTGTTCCCGTTCCTGCCGCTTCCGTTCCCACGAAAACCATAAACCCTAATAAGAAACTCTTATAATACAATTTTTACATAATAACAGTAAAAGTGATGTAAAAATTACATACAATTTTACGAAGATTGACGGGATTATCAGACGCAAAAAAAACCGGGAGAAATCTCCCGGTTTTTAAAATCATAATCATGGAAAAGACAGTTTAATCGGTTAACTTGTTCCACCAGCCTTTTTTCTTCTGAACCGGCGGTTCGTTGACCACTTCATAATCTTTTTTTTCCGGAGGAGCCACGTCATTAGAAGGCTTCGCCGACGAGCTGGCAGCTTTGTCGTCTTTGCTGTCAGTCTTTTCATCCGCAGCGGTTTCGCTTTTCTTCGCAGCGGTCTTTTTAGCAGCAGCCTTTTTACGGGCAGGCTTTTTGGTTTCTTTTTCGCCGTCGGCAGCATCATCCGCCGCCGCTTTATCAGACTCTGCAGCCTTCTTCTTCACTGACTTTTTCCGTGAAGCTGATTTTTTAGCAGGCTTCTTCTCTTCGTCTTTTTCCGGTACATCCGCTTTCGGCGCATCGTCCATTGCAGCAGGCTCCTCCTGCTGAGCCGTCGCCTCAGAATCCGCTGCCTGGTTCTCCGTATTACCGCTATCAGCGCGATCCTCACGGTTATTACGGCGGCGCCCGCCACGGCGGCCGCGACGACGCGACCCGCGGCTGTTCCGGTCTTTATTATTATCGTCGTCCGCAGGAGTATCCTGCTTCGCCTTCGGTTCGTCACCATCATCGGAAGCAGCGTCGCCACTATTCGTCTTAACGACTTCGACCTCGAACCGGGACGGCGCGAGTGCCTCATTCACATGGACCATCACCGAAAACCCGAAGCGGCTTTCGATCTCGGCAAGACGGTGCCGCTTGTTATTCAGCAGGTACAGCGCCACCGCATTCGGCACATGCAGCGCCACAACTTCAGAGCGCCCGCGAATCCCTTCTTCTTCAAGAGCCCGCAGCGCCACAATCGCCGCCGCATCAACAGTCCGCACAACACCCACACCAAGACAATGGGGGCATTTTTCGTACTGCGCTTCAGTCAGGCTCGGGTTCAGACGCTGGCGTGACAACTCCATCAAACCAAAGGAAGAAATCCGCCCGATCTGAATTCGCGCCCGCTCGCCGGACAGCGCATCGCGCATTTTATTTTCAACCTTGCGGTTATTACGCCGGTCTTCCATATCGATAAAGTCGATCACGACCAGCCCGCCCAGATCGCGCAGCCGCAACTGACGCGCCACTTCTTCGGCAGCTTCAAGGTTGGTCCGCAGGGCGGTTTCCTCGATATGCCGCTCCTTGGTCGCCCGGCCGGAGTTCACATCGACAGACACCAGCGCTTCGGTCGGGTTAATCACCAGATACCCGCCGGACGGCAACGTCACCACCGGATCGCCGATTTCATTAATCTGGCTTTCAACCTGATACCGATGGAACAGCGGAATTTGTTCGTCTTTATATTCTTTGACCTTTTTAACATGCGACGGGATCATCATTTTCATGAAGTCCTTGGCAAATTTGAAGCCTTCATCACCGGCCACGATGATATCTTCGATATCCGGCGCATAAATATCGCGGATCGCCCGGCGGACGAGATTCCCTTCTTCATGCACCAGCGCAGGTGCCGTTGATTCCAGTGTCAGCGCGCGGATATTGTCCCACAGCTTCATCAGGTAATCGAGATCGCGCTTGATTTCCGCTTTGGTCCGGGAGGTTCCGGCGGTGCGCATAATCACAGACATCCCCTGCGGCACTTTCAGCTCGTTCAGGATTTCGCGCATCCGTTTACGCTCTTTGAAATTCGCGATCTTGCGCGATACGCCGCCCGCACGGGGGCTGTTCGGCATCAACACGCAATACCGGCCCGGCAGGGATAAATAAGTACTGACCGCAGCGCCTTTATTGCCGCGCTCTTCCTTGGAAACCTGGATCAGCATGATCTGGCCGCGTTTCACGACTTCCTGGATTTTATAATTCCGGCGGAAAGACGGGCGCACCGGCTGATCGCCTTCGATCCCGTCGCCCCCTAAAACTTCGACCCGGCGGCCACGCGCACCCTGACGGCGCCCGTCACGGCCACCACGCCCGCGGCCACCACGGCCACGGCGTCCCCGGCGGCCACGACCGCCTTTTTTCTCTTCGCCTTCGGCAGACTCTTCCACTTCCGCAGCCTCAGAATCTTCGCCATCTTCAGGGTCAGCGCTGACAGCTTCGGCTTCAACAGGAGATTCCGCATCAGCCTCTCCGCCAGCCTCGGCCTCGACCTCAGCATCGTCGTCTTCATCTTCATGATCGTCCTCATCATGAAGGTCGTCCTCTTCCTCGCCGTCTTCCGCTTCCTCTGCCCGCTGGCGCTCTTCCATTTCACGGGCCTGCTCGGCCAGGATCGCTTCGCGGTCGGCAATCGGTATCCGGTAATAATCGGGATGAATTTCCGTGAAGGGCAGGAACCCGTGACGGTTACCGCCGAAATTCACAAAAGCCGCCTGCAACGAAGGTTCGACCCGCGTCACTTTGGCCAGAAAGATACTGCCTTTAAGCTGTTTACGGACCTGACTTTCATAATCAAAATCCACAAGGCGATTGCCATCGACGACGGCAACCCGTGTTTCTTCCGAATGGGTTGCGTCCACTAACATTCTTTTCGTCATTTTAAAACTCCATAAATGCCCGCTGCCGGCAGCTTTGCCGCACGCGACGATGCGGAAATTCTGCGGCGCGAGGCGCATAATTTCTAAAACCAGGTCCTGGATCCGGCCATGAGGTTGGGGTTCGCAACGGTTTGCACATAATGTCTATGTGCAGATGCCTGTAACTGAACGGGCCAACGCCGGTCGGGAAAGCCGAACAAGACCTTCCATATACCGTTGCAACTAGCGAAACCTTATTTCCTTAAAACTTTTAACCTGCTAAAGCCGCAACGGGTCGCAACGCCGACAATACGCCCTGTTTCCGCAGGCGGCAACAAAAAAGTGAAGCCCGCGCAAAAGCTTTTGGGATAAGGATTTTGACAAAGCATTTCCTCCAAAACTATCACAAGCGGCATAGTTATGATTGATAGGCTTCCCTGTCCGGTTTTATTGTGTTAAAAGTATCGCCTTCTTCGCAATACCGGATTATATGAGTAACAGGGTGACTGCATTTATAAGACATAGCCTATGCGCATTAATCGTCCTGCTGGGCCTGGGCTGGGCTTCGGCACAGGCCATGGCGCTGACCGTCAGGGATGTCCGTATCGGCATGCATCCGGACAAGACCCGCATGGTGTTCGAGCTGAGCGAAATGAGCCAGTTCCGCGCCTTCGTGCTCGCCGACCCGTGGCGCCTGGTCATCGACATGCCGGAATTTTCCTGGCAGGCCGGACGCATCAGCAACCCGGTCCAGAGCGCCGTATCCACAGTCCGCCAAGGCCCGCTGCAGGACGGCATTTCCCGGATCGTGGTCGATCTGAAAGCACCGGTACTGATTAATGATGCCTTCCTGCTGCGCGCCAATGACGGCCGCCCCAACCGCCTGGTCGTCGATTTCAAAAAAGTCAGCGCCGCCGAATTCGAGAAAAGCAAAGGGAAGACCTTTGGCATTCTGAAAGTGGATGACGATCACGCCGCACAATCCGCGGTCACATCGAAACCTGTAACAACGACAGCGGCAGCCACCGGCACGACACCACGCGCCGTCCCTCTGCCGCCGCCATCGCCGCGCAGGGAAAACGCCGCCCCGGCACAAGTCCGGCAACAGGCACCGCCTGCGCCGCAACCGGCACCGGAAATCCAGCAGGTTTCGGCAGCCGGCATTGCCCTGCCCGGCCGTAAACCGGTCGCAGCCGCCCCGCCGGTCACACGCAAAGGAAAGCGTCTTATTGTGATCGATCCCGGCCATGGCGGTGTTGACCCCGGCGCGATTGGCGCGAACGGCGTCTTTGAAAAACATGTCACGCTTTCTATGGGGAAAGAACTGAAAGACCTGCTGGAGCGCACCGGGCGCTACGAAGTAAAATTAACCCGCGGCAAGGATAAATATTTGCGCCTGTACCAGCGCGTCCAGATTGCCCGCGCCGCCGATGCGGACCTGTTCATATCGCTGCATGCCGATTCGATCGGCAAATCAAATGTGCGCGGCGCTTCTATTTACACCCTGTCTGAAAAAGCATCGGATGAGCAGACGGCAAAGCTGGCCGACCGGGAAAATAAAGCCGACATTATCGCCGGCACCGATTTAAGCCATGAAGACGAGCAGGTCGCCAATATCCTGATCGACCTCGCGATGCGCGATACGATGAACCAGTCTAAATTTTTCGCCAATACCCTGGTTGATAACCTGGGGGATGACGGGATCAAAATACTCGAAAAGCCGCACCGTTATGCCGGTTTTGCCGTCCTGAAGGCGCCGGACATCCCGTCGGTGCTGATCGAAATGGGCTTTATGTCGAACAAAAGCGAAGCGCAGATGCTCTCAAGCCCGGATTACCGCCAGAAAATCGCCCGCGCCCTGGTCGCCGGGATTGATGCTTACTTTGAAAAAGTGGACCGGAACAACCGGATTTAACCACAGGCTTTTAAGACAGGCCGCTATAAAAACTTGAAAAAAATAAAAAAAATCTTAAAAACTATGTTCATTACCTCTTGAGTTGTGTATAAAAAGAAGGTAGGTTTTGCCCGTTTCGGGCATTTGTCATGTGTATTTTCAACCCTGAAGCGGAAGAGGATTAAAAATGAAAAAAGTAGTAATGACACTGATGGTTGGTTCAGCTCTGGCCCTTACGGCTTGTGCTGGTACGGACGGTTCTGCTGATTACGGCTACGAAGCGCAAGCACCTTATGCTGACGAGCGCACCGTAGGCGCTGAAGAGGAAGTAGTAGCTCCTCGTCAGGCTGAGCGCGTTTTCGAAACCCGCCAAATGAAGTAATCAGGCTTTTAAAAGCTATTAAAAAAG
Source organism: Rhodospirillales bacterium (assembly GCA_020638155.1). Classification (GTDB taxonomy): domain Bacteria; phylum Pseudomonadota; class Alphaproteobacteria; order Micavibrionales; family Micavibrionaceae; genus UM-FILTER-47-13. The sequence goes on along the minus strand of JACKJB010000002.1, from coordinate 227,802 downwards.
CTGCTTTATTTAAAGCAGCTTTTTTTTTGATCCAAACGCGATTACAATAAATTTACGATGCTCAATATCATCAAAGTCATTCTTTTCGTCATTGTGAATATCGCCGGGTTCTATGTGACCCCGGTCATCGCCCATGTCGCCATAAAAATCGACATGTTTCCGCAATTGCCGGTGGGAGAGCACTCAGAATATTTCAAGCTGCTGTATTTTGCCGGCGGTCCCTGGGTCTGGATCGCCAGCGCCGTTATCAGTATCGGGTATTTCTTTACCAAGGACGAACTGAAAAACTGGCTGCTGCTGGCCCCTATGTACCTGACAGGAATTTACTGCACGCTTGTGCTGATCTATTTCAACTTCTTCTACACGATCCACTAAAAATTTAAGCACTGGCGCATAAGTATAGATAATTCTCCTGCTTCCCCCGTGAAAACGGGGGTCTGGAGGCCCGGCCCACGAGATTCCCGCTTTCACGGGAAATGCAGGTAAGGAAAGTTTTTTCAAGGAAGCTATCTATATTAGCGCACAAAAGCCAAAATTTAAGTAATCATGACCGGTTGCCTTCATGAGGCTCACCAGCTTCGCCTCTATGATCCTGTGCAGGTTTCTCGGCAATCCGCACAGGAATACCGCGCCGGGTCCGGGCGACTTCACGGACCGTTTCCCAGTCGATTAAATCGGCATACACGCCAGCTTCGTGCATCAATACCGCCATATCTTTCGGCGTAAATTCATAGCTGTGCACCTTGCCGTCTTCTTCGGTATCAAAAGACTGCGCCATAGACGGATGCGCTTCGATATAAAGCGCATTATCGATCCAGCCCACTTTAACCGGCTGGTCTACCACGGTAACGGGCGTACCTTCCGGGATCAGGTCAAAAAAGGTCACAATATCTTCGGGATACATACGGATGCAGCCGCTGCTGACCCGGCGACCGATCCCGAACGGTTTGTTGGTGCCGTGAATCGCATATTCCGGCCAGCCCAGATACAGTGCATGCGTCCCCAGCGGGTTATCCGATCCCGGCCCGATCTGCACCGGCAAGCTGGGGTCTTCTTCACGCATCCGCGGAGTCGGTCGCCAAACAGGGCCTATTTTTTTACGAACGACTTTGGTTTTCCCGGTCGGCGTCGCCAGCCCTTCACGCCCCACACCGATCGGGTGTGTAACCGGCTGCTGCCCCGGCGTGACGAACGCATATAAACGCTGCTCCGGCAGGTTAATCACAATGCCTTCACGCGGCGCATCAGGCAGCATATGCCGGGTCGGCAACACAATTTCGGTATCTTCACCCGGCATCCAGGGGTCGATATACGGGTTAGCCGCCCGCAGCTCGACATAACCAAGATCGTTATCACGGGCGACTTTGATAAATGTATCTTCATACAGCGCCTTGTGGTAGCGCATATCACCGACATAAGACAAAGCGTACGGCTTGGCGGAAGGCATTTCAGCCCGCGCCTGCGGCAAGGCTGTCAGAGGCAGGAGAATGCACAGGGAGAGAACAAACAGGGAAGAGCGAATGGATTTATTACCATTCGCCATGCACCGTACACCCTTCACCCAAAAGTCAATCATGCTGCCTTTTTCATTCTGTGTTCCAGACCTTCGATCACTTTGCCCATGAACTCTTCGGTCGTCAGCCATTTCTGGTCGCCCCCGACGAGCAGCGCGAGATCCTTGGTCATGAAGCCGCTTTCCACGGTTTCGATACAGACCTGCTCCAGCCCCCCGGCAAAATCAATCAGCGGCTGGTTATTATCGAATTTCCCGCGATATTGCAAGCCACGCGTCCACGCAAAGATCGAGGCAATCGGGTTGGTCGAGGTTTTGTTGCCCTTCTGGTGTTCACGGTAATGGCGGGTCACCGTCCCGTGCGCCGCCTCAGCTTCGACACATTTGCCATCCGGGGTCAGCAGCACCGACGTCATCAGCCCCAGCGAACCGAAGCCCTGCGCCACGATATCGGACTGCACATCGCCATCATAGTTTTTGCAAGCCCAGACAAATCCGCCTTTGGATTTGACAGCCTGCGCCACCATGTCATCGATCAGACGGTGCTCATACCACAGTTTTTTCTTTTCAAACGCTCCCTTGAATTCTTCGTCATACACGCGCTGGAATATTTCAATAAAACGGCCGTCATATTGCTTTAAGATCGTATTTTTTGTCGACATATACATCGGGTATTCCCGCGCCAGCGCATAATTAAAGCAGGAGCGCGCAAAGCCTTCGATCGAGTCATCAAGGTTGTACATCCCCATCGCCACACCGCTTGACGGGAATTCGAACACATCGAATTCCATCGCTTCGTCGCCATTCGCAGGCTCGAACTTCATCGTGAACTTGCCCGGCCCCGGCACTTTGAAATCGGTCGCTTTATACTGGTCGCCAAAGGCATGACGGCCGATCACGATCGGCTCTTCCCAGCCCGGCACGTAGCGCGGCACGTTGGAACAGATAATCGACTCGCGGAACACCGTACCGTTGAGGATATTGCGGATCGTCCCGTTCGGGGACTTCCACATTTTCTTTAGGCCGAATTCTTCAACCCGTGCTTCGTCCGGTGTAATCGTCGCGCATTTCACGCCGACCCCGTGCTCCCGGATCGCGTTCGCCGCATCAATCGTCACCTGGTCGTCTGTCGCGTCGCGGTTTTCAATCGATAAATCATAATATTTCAGATCAATATCCAGATACGGCAGGATCATCTGCTCGCGGATCATCTGCCAGATCACGCGGGTCATTTCATCACCGTCAATTTCAACGACCGGATTGTCTACTTTAATCTTGCTCATAAAAAATTCTCCCCATCGATAAACTATATCGGCGCCCAGTGTAATCAAGAACCGGGGGGAGATAAAGGCGTTTATAGCACGGTGTATAAAGGGCTTATCCACACTATATTACAAAAAGTGACTATACAGGCCTTAAAGGCTGTAGACTCTGCCCCAGACGGGCGGAACGGATGGCGCGGTCATGCTCGTGCTCGCGCTGCACGATCATCGCATCCATCTGGTTGTTGATTTCCCGGATTGCATCGCCAAAGGACTGGAATTGCTGTCCCTGCCCCATGCAGGGTTTGGTTACATAGGCGATCATACCGCTGCCGGTATGGCCTTTGAGGATCGACATAATCGAGTCGCGGTATTCTCCTTCATCATCCGCACCGTAAAAACAAAACTGGCGGCAATCGACGCGGTCGGCAAGATCGGCATAGCCGGAGAAAAACCCTTCCTTGCGCCCGCGCTCATACACTTCACGCAGCGCTTTTAACTCATCATCGTCGAATTGGATTTCGGATGACGGGTAAGACGGCATATCAATAGTCGGCTTTTTAACACGCCCTCCGCGCGCTGCCTGACCAAAGGTCAGCGTAATAATATTCCCGTCACGGGTAAGTGATACGTCTTTGCGTTTGTGATGAGCCATAAAAATCCCTGTTCGTTTTTTTAATTTTTATCAGAAATAAGAGTATAGAAAAAAATACGCCGCCGGACAATGCAATTTGGACTATTCCAGTCAGGATTTAAGCGCATCGACTTCTTCTTCAAGCCGTTCATAGATACGCTCGAACAGCCCGCTCTTGGCGATCCGGCCTTTACCTTCCTTGTAAAGCTCGTACATATCGGTCTGCGGTCCGACCCGGCGGATCAGGAATTGCAGATACGGCACGTAATTATTGGATTTGAAATAGGTGAAAGTGCAGACACCCTCATCAAAATCGACATCCACCGCGATATCATAAAGCAGCTTCAGCGATGCCGCCCGGCTAAACAGCCCCGCCAGCAGCTTAAACTGATGGTTTTTAAAGCCGGACTGGGCTTTAAACCGATCAAAATCAGGATTATCAATGACCCGAAAAGCCATTTAAATATTATAGCATTTTTGGTGGCAGAAGAGAAAATCTATTACAGGCGGGGCGGTGCCTGCCCGGACCCGGCAGGTTTTTGCGGCGCAAACTCGGCACGAAGCCGCGCCCGCACGGCATCCATATCGCCAAGACTATCGACAACCCTGTCCATCTGCGCCTCATCAGACAAATCGAAAAGCGAACGAAATTCCGTCACATAATCAAAAAGCGCCGCAGACATCAGGCGGGGCTGCCCGTCTTTTTCGAATGTATCCGGCAACCGGGCAATGGTACAGTTCGCCATAACCCCGTCCTCTGCCAGCGCCTGCCGCGCCTTTGATATAAAATCATCGGACAGGGTCCCGTCCAGAGACCGGATACCGTCTTCTATATCCTTTGCAAACCGGGCGACAGGCTGCCGGTCTTCGGGAACCCCTTCGATCCGGTCGATCGCCGCCCCGCGCCGGGACCAGAAAAACGGCCCATCTTCACGGCCTGCCTTTAAAGTCAGCTTTTCAATACCCCAGGCCTGGGCAACATCAAGCTGGTTTTGTAGCAGGACCTTGCCGATCCCCTTGCGGCGCATTTGCTCATGTTCGATACGGACTTCTTCAAGTTTGAGGGTCTGCCGCGGGCGGTCAAAAGAGCGCTCGGCCCAGAACAATTCCTTGCCGTCCAGATCGCTACGGACTTTTAAACTACCCTGGCCGCCGCCATTCAGCTCTACAGAAACGAACACATTACCGGGAAGATCCTTGGAAAGCAGGGCATAAAACCGTGCCGGATCCATCCCGATCGCCTGGTTCCATTCATCCGGCTTATTCACATAGAGCTTACCGCGCAGCGCATCCAGTTTTGGATTGCCCGTAGAGCGCGGTCCGTTCCGCGCCCCTTTATTTGTATTGTTGAAACTTTGAAACACGCTCTTTTCCTTACTCACGGAACGTCCTACATTAACCTTCACGATTATAAACGGGTTTTTATTTACATAGAATTAATAAATTTAAGGAAACAAGAACATGGCCTTACTGGAAACCCCGGACAGGGAAGAACATTTCACCGCCCCGGACTTTGCCCTTAAAGCAACCGACGGGCAAACCTATACGCTGGAACGCCTCAAAGGCGAAAAAGGCACGTTGATCCTGTTCATCTGCAATCACTGCCCGTATGTTAAGGCCGTGATCGGCCGCCTGGTTGAAGATGTAAAAATCCTGCAGGGGCAAGGGATTGGCGTGGCAGCAATCATGTCCAACGACACGGCAAGCTACCCGGCGGACTCTTTTGAGAATATGAAAGTCTTCGCCAAAGAACATGGCTTTACCTTCCCTTACCTGATCGATGAAACCCAGCAGGTCGCCCGCGCGTATGGCGCCGTCTGCACCCCGGATATTTTCGGCTTTAACGCCGATGAGGCACTGGAATATCGCGGCCGGGTCGATAGCGCCGGACCGAAAGACGCCGATGAGAACACCGTCCGCGAGCTGCGCGAGGCGATGCTGCAGATCGCCCGGACCGGGACCGGACCGGACAGGCAAAGCCCATCCATGGGCTGTTCGATCAAGTGGCGGGAATAAGGCTCCCGTCATCCCCGTGGTGAGTTGAAAACCTTTACGGTTTTTAGCGAACTCAAACAACGGGGATCCATATGCCGGCAAGCTGTGCTTGCCGCCTTTTTCTGGATTCCCGCCGATTAACCCTGCTTCGCAGGGCCGCGGGAATGACGACAGATGGTAATAATATAAAGACTGGAAACCTGTAGATTTTTCGTTATGATAGCGCCGAAAAATCATTAAGCTTGGTCAACAATACGGAAAAAATTATGGCAGACGATTTAATTCACGAAATCGAAGAATCGATCAAACAGGAAAAGCTGGAAAAATTCTGGAAAGAATACGGCCCCTACCTGATTGCCGCGATTGTTCTGGCTGTCCTGTTCACCGCGCTGGTAAGCGGCTGGCGCGGCTGGAACGACAAAATTAACGCAAGCCAGACCAGCGCCGTCATCCAGGCCCTTGCCGAAGAAGACCAGGTCGCCGCAATCGATAAAATCGCCGCCGAGCTGCGCCCGAACCAGCGCGCCGTCGCGCAGCTGACCACCGCAGGCCTGCTGGCCCGCGATGAGAAAATGGAGCAGGCGCTGGCCCATTATAACGCCGCCGCCACCGATAAAGACATCAAGCCGGTATTCCGCGACCTTGCCCTGCTGATGGCGGCGCGAACCGAATGGGCAATGAATGCGCCGGAGATGGACGCGCAATCGATCCTGACGAAAATCAAGCCGCTTTGGGAAAGTGATAAAAGCCCGTGGCGCTGGCATGCCCATATGCTGGCCGCCGTCATCGAAGCGCATGCCAATGAAAATTATGCCGCCGCCCGCGATCACCTTGCGGTTATCACCACCGCCCAGGGATTACCAAGGTCCATACAAGACCGCGCCCGTGCGCTGGATCACGTTTACACGATGAAAATGCCTGAGACGGAAACACCGAAAACAACGCCGTCTGAGAAAGAGGAGCCTGAAGGATGAGTTCTTTCCGCCGTTTTGTACTGGGTTTTGCGGCCCTGACCGTGTTAACCGGCTGCTCGTCCATGAGCAACTGGCTTGGCGATGAAAAAGACGCACCGCTGGAAGGCGAGCGTATTTCTATTCTGGAACTGCAAAAGAACCTTGAACCGGACAGCGCCGCGCTCGAAGGCCAGGGCTTTGTCGCCCCGGCAGCATGGCGCAATGAATTCTGGCCGCAGGCCGGCGGATACCCGAACCACGTGATGCAGCACCTGCAACTGGGACAGGATCTGAACCCGTTATGGACCGCGAAAATCGGTAAAGGCTCGACCAAAGAACTGCCCCTGACCGCCCAGCCGATCGTGGTGGATGGCCGTATCTTTACGCTCGACACGGATTCGAACCTAAGTGGATTCAGCGCCGAAACAGGCGAGGAAATCTGGCAGATCGACGTCCGCGACCCGGAAGAGGATGACCCGGTCATCGGCGGCGGGATTTCTTATTCACGCGGCGTATTATATGTCACCAACGGCTATGATGAATTGCTGGCCGTCAGCCCGGTCAATGGCGAGCTGGTCTGGCGTGTACCCCTGCCCGCGCCGTCACGCGCCGCACCAACCATCATGGATGAGCGGATTTTTGTGACGACCCTGGATAACCAGCTTCTGGCCCTTGACCGTGAAAACGGCCAGATTTTGTGGGACTACGCCGGGATCAGCGAAAGCGCAGGTCTGGTCGGCGCCGCAAGTCCGGCGGCAAGCCGTGAAATCATCATCCCGGCATTCTCATCCGGGGAAATCCTGGCTGTCCGCGTTGAAAACGGTGCCGTTGTCTGGACCGAAAACCTGTCATCCTTCAGCCACGCCGGCGGCCTTGCCGGGATTTCCGATATCCGCGGCCTTCCGGTTGTCGATAAAGGCCTCGTGATCGCCATCAGCTTTGGCGGCCGCATGACCGCCATTGACGAGCGCACCGGCACACGCATCTGGCAACGGGAAATCGGCGGTAGCGAAACACCGTGGATTGCCGGAAACCATGTTTTTGTGATCTCAACCGAAAACGAAATGGTCGCGCTGGGCCGGGATAACGGCGTTATTCGCTGGGTCACGCAGCTGCCGCGCTACAAGGACATGGAAGACCGCAAAGGCCCTATTTACTGGACCGGACCGGTTCTGGCCGGGGAGCGCCTGATCGCTGCCAGCTCTGACGGCGGTGTTGCCGAAGTGAACCCGCAAACCGGCGAGATCGTCCGCATGTGGGACGGAGACGGCAAATTCCGCCTTGCTCCTGTGATTGCCGGAGAGATCCTCTACCTGCTGTCCGAAGACGGCACCTTAATGGCCTTCCGCTAAAAAGTGGACAGTCAGCCGCAGACAAGGTAAAAGTCCGTCCTATGGATTAACCCCTGAGCTCGGTATGGAGAGCACGGTACGGACATGACCCTGACCCTTGCCATCGTAGGCCGCCCGAATGTCGGCAAATCGACCCTGTTTAACCGCATTGCGGGCAAGCAGCTGGCGATCGTTGACGATACGCCGGGTGTCACCCGCGACTGGCGCGAAGCCGAAGGACATCTGTACGACCAGAAAATCCGCATTATCGATACCGCCGGGCTGGAGGAAAGCTTTGATGAGTCTATCCAGGGCCGGATGCGCCGCCAGACCGAAGCAGCCTTAAAACAAGCCGATGTGATCCTGTTCCTGGTAGACGGGCGCAGCGGTATCACCCCGCTGGACGAACATTTTGCCGCCTTCCTGCGCCGCCAGAACGTCCCGGTGATCCTGGGCGTCAATAAATGCGAGAATGAGCGCGTCACGCAGGCCGCTTTAGCCGAAGCTTACGGGCTGGGGCTGGGGGAACCGATTACCCTGTCCGCCGCGCACGGCCACGGCATGGATGAAATTTACCACATGCTCAAACCCTACTTCGCAGAAGACGACGACCTCGCCGCCGACAAGGATGGCAGCGATTACATTTCCGATGAGGCGCTCGATGCGCTGGAAGGCGATGAAAGCTATGACTTCGCGGAAGCAGAAGACGCCATCGACCCGGAAAAACCGATCAAGATCGCCATCGTCGGCCGTCCGAATGTCGGCAAATCCACGCTGGTCAACACGATCCTGAACGAAGAGCGCGTGATGACCGGCCCTGAAGCCGGGATCACCCGTGATGCGATCGCCGTAGACTGGGTGTTCCAGGACCGCAAATTCAAACTGGTCGATACGGCGGGGCTTCGTAAGAAAGCCAAGATCACCGACAAGATTGAAAAAATGTCGGCAGAAGACTCCTTCCGCGCGATCAGGCTGGCGCAGGTGGTGATCCTTGTGCTGGACAGCGGCGCGATCCTGGAAAAGCAGGATCTGCAGATCGCAGAACACGTGATCGACGAAGGCCGCGCCCTGATTATCGCCGTCAATAAATGGGATATCGTTGAAGACCGCACCGAAGCGCTGGACCAGCTTAATTACAAGCTCGACACATCTTTCGGTCAGGTGAAGGACATCCCGACCGTCACGATCTCGGCCCTAAAGAACCGCAATATCGGTCATCTGATGCAGGAAGTGCTGAATATCTACGAAGTCTGGAACAGGCGCGTATCGACCGCGCCAATGAATCGCTGGCTCGCCGCGATGGAAAGCCAGCACCCGGCCCCGCTGGTCCAAGGCAAACCGAACCGCCTTAAATATATCACCCAGATCAAAAGCCGCCCGCCGACTTTCGCGATCTGGGTCTCCCGGCCCAAGGAGTTGCCCGCCGCCTATAAACGCTACCTGATTAACGGCATCCGCAAGGATTTCAACCTGCCGGGCATCGCCGTGCGCCTGCTTGTCAGGGCAAGTAAAAATCCTTATACATGAGGCCGTCTGAAAAACTTAAAGAGGGATAAAAAAGATGAACGGAATGGAAGACCAGATCACCAACGGCATTACAATCGTGCAGGAAAACCTGCCTTTTTACATTGATATGGGCCTGCGTGTGTTAAGCGCGGCGCTGATTATGATTGCCGGCTGGATGATCGGCAACTGGATCAGCAAACGCATTACATCGATCAAAAAGCTGGACGAAACACTGGGCAGCTTCCTCGGCGGTCTTGCGAAATACGCGGTTTTAGCCGTTGCCCTGATTACAGTGCTGGGACAGTTCGGCGTTGAAACCGCCAGCCTGCTCGCCGTACTCGGTGGCGCCGCCCTGGCCATCGGTCTTGCCCTGCAGGGCACCCTCAGTAATGTGGCCGCAGGCACGATGATGCTGATCCTGCGCCCGTTTAAAGTCGGCGATTTCATCACTTTCGGCGGCACCAGCGGCACTGTAAAATCGCTGGGCCTGTTCGGCACGGAACTGGCGACACCGGATAACGTTTACATCTTCGCCCCGAACAGCCAGATCTGGGGCAACGATATTTTCAATTACACCCGCAACCTGCACCGCCGCCAGGACATCAATCTCGGCATCAGCTATGACGACGATATCGGCAAAGCCCTGAAAGTCGTACAAAAGATCCTTGAAAAAGATGAACGTGTGCTGCAAAGCCCGGATGATAAAAAACCGATGGTCATGACCAGCAATATGGGCGCTTACTCGATCGACATGATCGCCCGCTTCTGGTGCAGCAAAGACGATTACTGGGATCTGAAATGGGACCTGACCAAGGCGATCAAAGAAGCCCTGGACAAAGAAGGGATCACCATCCCGTTCCCGACCCAGATCGAAATCCAGCGCAAAGACGACGCCCCGGCCAGCAAGAAAAAAGCGGCCTGATCTTCTCTATACTCTTTCCCCTCTCCCTTCAGGGAGAGGGTTGCGCAGACTTGGCGAAGCCTAGTCGAAGCTGGGTGAGGGACACTCACCGCATTTTCCCTCACCCACTACAGCTAATCCGCCTTCGCTAACGCTACGGCGTGATAAGCTTCGTTGCCCTCTCCCCTTGGGAGAGGGGTCATAAGGAAAATCTATGCGGCTTGCCGGAAATAATCAGCGGCAATCACGACAGCGCCATTCTGCGCACAATCCGGCACGGCAAGGCGCAGATAGGCAGGCACCACATCTTCGGGCTGGCAAGTCTCACCCGGAAAACCGCCGGGAAATGCGGACTCTAACATCGCCGTATCAACGATCCCCGGATCGACCAGGTTGGCTTTGATATTGGTGGTTTCGATCTCGGCGGCATAGGTTTTCACCATCATTTCAAGCCCGGCCTTGGATGCGCAGTAGGCGGCCCAGTAAGCAAAAGGCTTCTGCGCCAGCCCGGAACTGGTAAAAATCATCCGCCCCGCATCCGAAGCCTTCAATAACGGCTCCAGCGTACGGATCAGGCGGTAATTCGCCGTCAGGTTCACATCCATGACTTTCTGCCATTCCCTGGATTCAAGGTGCGAGAGCGGGCCAAGCGTCCCCAGCACCCCGGCATTGCCGACAAAAATATCAAGCTTGCCGAATTTATCCGCCAGCGCCGGACCAAGCATATCAAGCTTATCGAACACAAGAATATCCTGCGGGATCAAGGTCGCGCTGCCGCCGATTTTACTGATCTCATCATCCAGTTCTTCGAGCGCCCCTGTCGTCCGTGCCAGCGCCACAACATGAGCCCCGGCTTTGGCATAAGCAAGCGCGACCGCCCGGCCAATCCCGCGCGACGCGCCGGTCACCAGCGCCACCCGGCCGGATAAATCGATATTTCTGGAATCATTGCTCATTATTGGTTTTCCTTATATATTGACAGCTTCACTGTCATCCCGAGCGCAGCCGAGGGATGACAGGAAGGGAAAATATGCACGGCACTCACCGCTTTTGCCGTTCGCGTAGATCGGTGACCTTCTCATGCGCCTTATGATTATCGTGATCGGTTAAGGCAACCGCATAATCACCGGTAAAGCAGGCATCGCAATATTGCGGAAGATCGTTATTGCGCTTTGCTTCCCCGACCGCCCGGTACAGCCCGTCGAGCGAAATATAAGCCAGCGAGTCCGCGCCGATAAAATCGCAGATCTCTTCAACGCTTTTCTGGTGCGCCAGCAGCTCTTCAGTCGAGGGCGTATCGATCCCGTAAAAACAGCTATGGGTCGACGGCGGCGAAGAAATCCGCATATGCACTTCGGCGGCCCCGGCCTGGCGGATCATCTCAACGATCTTTTTCGAGGTCGTCCCGCGCACGATTGAATCGTCAACCAGCACGACTTTCTTGCCCTCAATCAGCGCTTTATTCGCGTTATGCTTCATTTTCACGCCCAGATGCCGCACCGCATCGGTCGGCTGGATAAAAGTCCGCCCGATATAGTGAGAGCGGATAATGCCAAGATCAAAAGATATCCCGCAGGCCTGCGCATAGCCGATCGCGGCAGGCACACCGGAATCCGGCACCGGAACGACAAGATCCGCACCCTCACACGGCGCTTCGCGCGACAGCTCCGCCCCGATATTTTTACGGATTTCATAAACCGACTTGCCATCCATCTGGCTGTCGGGGCGGGCGAAATAAATATATTCGAAAATACAGAATTTAGACGGCGCCGCATCGAACGGACGCTTGCTGTGAACCCCGTCATCATCCAGCACGACCAGCTCGCCCGGCTCGATATCGCGGACGAATTCAGCCCCGATCAGATCCAGCGCGCAGCTTTCCGAGGCCAGCACATGCGAGTCCTTGCCCTGCTCTGCGCGCAAACGCCCCAGCACCAGCGGCCTGATCCCGTGCGGATCGCGGACCCCGATCACCCGGTCCCCGGCCAGCCCGATCAGTGAATACGCGCCTTCAATCTGTTTCAGGGCCTCAATCAGCTTATCAACCGGGTGCTTTTGCGGTGAGCGCGCCATCAGGTGCACGATCACTTCGGTATCGGACGTGCACTGGAACAGCGCGCCCTGCTCGACAAGCTCAGTGCGCAGCGTATGCGCATTGGTCAAATTTCCGTTATGGGCAATCGCAAAGCCGCCGAAAGCCAGATCGGCATAAAGCGGCTGGATGTTACGGGTCGAAGTCTCCCCGGTGGTGGAATAGCGGTTATGCCCGATCGCGATCCGGCCCTTGAGCTGCTCCATCACCGCCGGGTCGCCGTACGCCTTACCAACCATTTCCGAAGCGCGGTGAACATGGAAATCATCACCGTCATACGTGGCGATCCCGGTCGCTTCCTGCCCGCGGTGCTGCAGCGCATGCAGCCCCAGCACCGTCAGGGTCGCGGCGTCGGGGTGGTCGAAAATGCCGAAAACCCCGCACTCCTCATGGAGCGTATCGTCATCAAAGGGTGTCTCACTCATTATAATTGTCCTCAAACAGCTCATTCATATTTTCCCGCTGCTCGCCTTCATAACCGGGGGCGCTCTCCTGCTCCGGCGCAGTTTCCTGCTTGTCCTGCGCCCCGTCCCGCAGCACATCAAGCTCCTGCAGCTTTTCACGCGTGGTCTTGGCCATCGACTCCGCGGCCTCTTCGGCTTTCTGGGCGGCATCGTCCTTGATCGAGTCCGGCAGGAATTTCATCATCCAGTCCGCCGTCCCGGCGACATAAAAATGCGTCCGGCTGTCTTTAAACCAGTTATCGCGCAAATCCTGATCCACCAGCACATGAACGGGAAGATAGAGCAGCGCCAGGATAATAACACCCCGCACAATCCCGAAAACCACCCCGAACGTCCGGTCAACCGCGCCCAGCCCGATCGCCTTGGCCCAGCCGGACAGCAAATGGCTCGCCACCGAAAGAACGATCACAACAATAATGAAAATCAGCCCGTAAGCCAGCGCATCGGCGGCCACATCATAAGGGAGCACCCCTAACAGTTTCTGCGGATCATCCGCCGCCGCATCGCCCGAAAACCATTCCCGCACCACCGGCGACAGCGAAGGTCCACCGAAATAGGCCGCCACCAGTCCGCCAACCACCCCCAAAATCGTCAGCACTTCGCGAATAAACCCGCGGAAAAAGGCTATCCCGGCGGAAATCAGCAAAACGGCAAGAACGATAACATCGAAGATCATCAGGGTCCAATACGGCTATAAGGATACACAGGCCGATATTGGCCAATTTCCAAGGCAAGATCAACAGGAAAGGGTATTTTGATAAATAAGACGGCAGGCGCAATAAGAGGGGCAATAACCCTTGCCCCTCTGCTGCAGACTGTTTTTTATTTTTTGATAAGGGTAATGTTTACAGGGCTTGTATATTTGTTATCCGCGCCTGATGCTGAATCAATCGCCCAGCCGATCCCGCCGCCCAAAATGATATTAGCCGCCGTCGCCCCGGCGACATCGGATTTATTGAAGTAAGTCGCTTCTTCATACCCGGCTTTATTGCAGATAATATTCATATCATGTTTGGTTTTTTTGATCGTGACGGCACCCGGCGTCGGGTTCACGCGCCCAATAACCACGCCTTCCCGTTCCAATGCGCAATCCGCCCCTTCCGGGGTCGTATTGATAACAATTTCCTGACTGGTTCCCTCAACAATCGACGCGCAGCCCGTCAGAAGGCAAACACACAGAAGGCAAATAATTTTTTTCATGGCTGAAATCCTAAAATTTTTACGGAAGGCGTTTTAAATCAATTTGCCGTGCTGGAGTCAACAACAATAAAAAGCGCCTGTTTGAATCGATGGGTCTTAAAAATTCCTCCAAACGCAAATTTATTCGCTTTATTACGTGAAAAAGCCTGTGGAATTTGTTACAAATAGAATATGAGCCTGCATTCGCATGCTGTTTCCTTTTCACTGACGTCTCTTTTCCCGGGTTGTTTTCATGACTGCTGTGCCTGATATTCGAATTGCACCATCTATTCTTTCCGCTGATTTTGCCGCGCTGGGCGATGCTGTGCGCGGGATTGATGCTGCCGGGGCCGATTATATCCATGTCGATGTCATGGACGGGCATTACGTCCCGAACATCACGATCGGCCCGTCCGTGGTCAAGGCGCTGCGTCCGCATTCGAAAAAGATTTTCGATGTCCACCTGATGATCTCGCCGGTCGATCTGTTTTTAGAAGATTTCGCCAAGGCCGGGGCCGACATTATTACCGTGCACCCCGAAGCCGGGCCACATGTCCACCGCACGATCCAGACGATCAAGGGGCTGGGCAAAAAGGCCGGGCTGGCATTAAACCCGGCAACGCCGCCGGATATGATCGCCAATGTCATCGATATGCTCGATCTCGTGCTGGTGATGACGGTCAATCCGGGCTTTGGCGGGCAGAGCTTTATTCCGCTGCTGGATAAAATCCGCGCGGTCAAAACCATGATCGACGGCGTCGATCACCCGGTCGATCTGCAGGTCGATGGCGGCATCACCCCGGAAACCGCGCCGCTGGCCATCGAAGCCGGAGCCAATGTGCTGGTCGCGGGAACAGCCGTATTCAAGGACGGTCCGGACGGATACGCCGCGAATATCAAAGCCCTGCGGGAGGCCCGCGCATGATCGAACTCCCGAAACCCGCCGTCCCTCACGATCTGCTGCGCAGTCTGCGCGCCAAAGCCGGGCAGTTTGCTTTTAATAATGTCGTTTATAACTGGTCGCTCGGCGGCAGTGTGCCGCACGGTTTCATCACCCAGCTGGCCGATCTCTGGCCCGGCGATGCCGAGCGCGGCCGCTGGCTGTGCAGCGGCGCTTTCGCGATGGATGGGGAAACGCTGGCATTGCATAACGATTGCTGGGAACCTTCGGGTGTCGGGCCGCACTGGCTGCGTCATATGCACGGCTTTGACTGGCTGCGCGATCTTAAGGCGCTCGGCGGAGATGCGCCGCGGCTGCAGGCAAGGGCAATGATCGAGAGCTGGATCAAGCGCTACAATCTGTGCCAGCCGTCTGTCTGGCGCGCCGATTACACCGGGCGGCGCCTTGCGGGCTGGATTGCGCTCTATGACTTTTTCGGCGAAAGCGCCGATGAGGATTTTCAGGACCAGTTCTTTGTTTCACTGATCCGCCAGGCCCGCCACCTCTCCCGCGCCGCGCCGGGCAATGCGCCGGGGCTGCCCGCTTTTTACGCGGTCAAAGGCCTGATCTATGCCGGGATCGCCCTGCAGGGGCGGGAAAGCTGGCTTGAACAGGGCCTTGATCTGCTGGAGCAGGAAACCGGCAAACAAATCCTGCCCGATGGCGGCCATATCAGCCGCAGCCCGGCCCAGCTTTGCGAAGTACTGCAAATTTTCATCGATGTCCGGCAGGCGCTGATCGCCGGGGAATATCCTGTGCCCGAACGCATGGCGCATACGATCGACCGGATGGCGCAGGCGCTGCGCTTTTTCCGCTATGCCGACCGTCACTTTGCCCTGTTCCACGGGACACAGGAAGGTGATTTAACCCTGATCGATGCGGTACTGAACCGCTCCAACGCCCGTGGCAAAGTCCTGCCCGGCCTGCCGCAATCCGGGTTCGAGCGCATGACGCTGGGCCGCAGCATGGTGATGGTCGATTGCGGTACGCCGCCGCCCTCGCCATACGACACTGATGCCCATGCCAGCCCGCTGGCCTTTGAATTCGTTTACGGCAAGGAGCGCGTTTTTGTCTGCTGCGGCAGCCACCCGCTCGACCCGGCATGGCAGGACTCTCTCCGCGCCACCGCCGCGCATAATACGCTCGGCATCGATTACCGCAATAGCTGCGAAATCCGCGACCATCAGCACGGTCATTTTGGCCGCAAGCCGCGCAAAGTCACGATGCTGCGCGAAGAATCCAAAGACGCCGTGCTGGTCGAAGCCACGCATGACGGTTATGTCCCGCTGAACGGGATCACCCATCGCCGCCGCCTGTATCTAGGCGCGTCAGGCCATGATCTGCGCGGGGAAGAAAATCTGACCTGCTCGATCGGCACGGTTAAGCCTGCCGAGGTGACACTGCGCTTCCACCTGCACCCGCGGGTGCTGGTCTCGCTCATTCAAAACGGCGAGGAAGCCCTGCTGCGGCTGCCAGGCGGCGCAGGCTGGCGCTTCTTCCACAGCGCCGGAAAGCTAAGCCTTGAAAACAGCATTTATCTTGGGCAGGGCACCCGCCCCCGCAAAACCAAACAACTTGTCATCACAGGACGAATGGATTGTGACACCGCACAGATCAAATGGGCGTTGCAGCGCGAAGCACGCTGAATTCTCTCTGCCGTCATTCCGGCGGCTAAGGGGCGCTTTACGATTTGTTCATTATTTTCTTCTAATAAAGATGGCTGGAAGCAATCATTCTGTGATACGGTACGATTATGGATAACACGGCAGGACCTGACATCAACACCCTTCGGACACACTGGATCAGTGTGAACGCCCCTGCCAACCAGGACGGGCATCTGGTGCATACCCTGCTGGAAGCCCTGAACAAAGGCCGCTTCCGTTTTCATGCTGAACCATGGCTCGGCGCGGATCACACCAATGCCCGTGAATTGCTGTTGCGCGCCTGGGATCATGCCGGCGAGGTAATCCAGCACGGTAAAATTATGCACAAATTGCTGGAGCAAGGCCTGATGCCCGCTATCGGCGAATTCCTGATTTTCTCGGCCCTGCGCGATGTCGATGCCGAAGACCACAGCGCGATCACAGTGAACGCGCTATGCGCGACACTGTCCTCAAAAGATTTCTGGGATACGCTCGACGCGCTGGATCACGGTCACCTGCCGGAGCGGGTTATTTTTGAAATCCTCGAATATGAAACGGATTACAGCGTCGATCATAGCCTGATGCAGGCTGCCCGCGATAAAGGCTTCCGCTTCGCGCTGGACGATTTTTATCCGGATGAACAAAACTGGAAACGGCTTGATGATTTCGCGCCTTATCTTGATTACATCAAGCTTGACGGCAAATTCGTTCGCGAAGGTCTAAGCGGCAGGACAGAATTTTCAAAAACCATCGCTGACCTCAAAGACCGCTATCCCGGCGTTGAAATTATTGCCGAGCAAGTCGAAACGGCAGCCGAAGCCCGCATGCTTTTTTCGATGGGAATCCACGCCGTCCAGGGCCGCGCCTTACCGGAACACCATTTAGCCCTGCACTACGCCTAAGTTTTTGAACAGGAACAATCACGAATAATTCTAAACTGTCATTCCGAACGCGCAGCGGAGGAATCTTTGCCGGCAGCCAAATACGAAGATCCCTCACATGCGTTCGGGATGACAAATTGAGAGAGGACCCTTCGTGCGATTCATAATGAGGGTGCGCGCCTTATTCCGGCACCCGGCATATCCGGTCGGTTATCAGGATACAGATCAATCCAAGCACCAGCCCCGGCGGCAGATCAATCAGGTAATGCCAGCGCGAGACAACGGACTCGATAAAAATCCAGCAGGTCATCATCACCATAAAAGGCGCGAGCACGGATTTCGCCCGCACGATATACCAGCTCATAATCAGCGCCCCGGCAATATGCAGCGAAGGCATCGCCGCAGGCGGGCCGGTAAAGTAATCCCCGCCATGAACCTGCAACCACGCAGCCCCCTGCTCCTGCACCATCTGAAATGCGGCCAGCATCCCCTGCTGTGCTTCGGTCGCGGCTGCGTTCGGTCCCTGCTCAAACATAAACGGCCCGACCGCAGGCGCGATCAGATAGGTCAGCGCCCCGATCATCTGCATGATTAAAATCGCGACCATATTATGATAGTGCCAGCGCCGGTGCCCCATCGAATGCGCCCACAATGATGTAGCAAACATCGCGAGGAAACCGATCTGATATAAAAAATCAACCCGGCTTGTCGATCCGGCAACCAGCCCGCGTACCCAGCGCATCGCGCCGATAAACCAGTCCATCTTGCGATCGATCATCATATAAAAATCATCATGCATCACCGGGTTAATCAGCGGCATCCACGCCTTGATCTGGAAATGCAGATAGACAACCCCAACAAACAGCAGCAGGAAATAACAGTCAAACAGGATATTTTTCATCCGCTCCCGCAGCGGCAGCACACCCGGCGCTTTCAGGTGCGCGATCAGCTGGATCAAAAAATACCCGGTAATCCCGACCAGAAACGGAATGGCGTAGCTGATCCCGATCGCCTGGCTGATCCGCTCGGTCGGCGCGGTAAAGGACGTACCGGCGATCTGCGAAAGGATAACGGCCACAACGGCAAAACAGATAAAAGCGCCGCCAATGATAAAAAACATTCGCGGATTGCCATGCCGGGACGCACTGGCTGCAGCATTGTTCTGCGGATCGGACTGTATTGGACTTTTGGGTTCGGTCATGATTTAGTAGCGGGCAAGAAGAAATAAAGATGGTCCATTGTCATACGTTTAGCGGCCCGACACAAGAAGGCAGGGAGAAATTTGATGGAATATTACGTATCGCTTGAAGGCTTTGCCGCCAATGCCAAAGGACAAAGCCATGTCCAGTTCAAACAGCAGGCCGCTTCCAACTTCAATCGCGCAGTTACGCTGGCGCAGCACTACGCCATCGACCCGCATGGCCAGATCACGGAACATCCTTTGAAAGAGAATGAACGCCTCGGCTGGGTTGCGCTTTTATTTAATGATAAAGCACAAGGTATCGAAGACGGCATCGCCGCAGGAAAAATCGAACAGCTCCGCCCCGACCTGTTCCGTTACAAGCTCTATATTTTCAGTTAATCGCGCTTGTTCGGCACCTGGTCCCAGCCCGGCGGCGTCCCCGGCAGCGCATCAAGGTTAAACGGCGTCCCCTGGTAAATCATATTGATCCAGTTGTGGAACATTAAGTTCCGATGCGCGCGCCAGCTCATCACCGGCGGCTGCGCCGGGTCGTCATCCGGATAATAATTGCACGGCATCTGCGGGTTCATCCCGGCGGCGGCATCGCGGTCATATTCACGCTTGAGCGTTTCGCGGTCATATTCAAGATGGTTGAACATAAAGACCCGCCGCGCAGCTTCATCCTGTACCAGACACAGGCCAGACCCGTCAGATTCCACCAATATATCCAGCGCTTCATGCGCCCGCACCAGCGCGGCATCCACTTCCGTATGCCGGGACACCGGCACGTTAAACATATTATCAAACCCCGCCGTTAACGGCTCGAACGGGTCGCGCACCTTGTGCGGGAAAATCCCGAAGCGCTTTTGCGGTAATATGGTTTTGGGAATGTCATAGTAATGATGCACTGCTGCCAGCGCCCCCCAGCAAATGAAAAAGCAGCTATAGACATGATCTTCGGCCCACGCCATCACCTGCTGCAATTCATCCCAGTACGTCACTTCTTCAAACGGCAGATGCCCGACCGGGGCGCCGGTCATAATCATCCCGTCAAAACGCTGGTCCGCCACATCTTCCGGGGTTTTATAAAACGCGGATAAATGATCGGCAGGCGTATGCTTGCTGGTATGGCTCGCCGTGTGCAAAAGTGTCATTTCAATCTGCAGCGGCGTCCCGCCGAGCGCGCGAATAATCTGCGTTTCCGTCTGGATTTTATCCGGCATCAAATTCAAAAGCGCAATCTGCAGCGGCCTGATATCCTGCCGCAAGGCGCGCTCTTCAAAGATCAGCGGTACGCGCTCTTGTTCCAGCGTCGCCCGGCCCGGTAAATTTTCTGGAATTTTAATCGGCATCGCCAAAGCCCCTTTATATATCCTGCAAGGACGACTTTTCTATGCGTTTACGCTGCGCCGCGTCAAGCAAAACCCTGCTTATTTGACTTATTATGTAAAAATAATGTACTGTACGGCAAACAAACGGCGTAAATACCATGAGCAATGACGACAACATACTGAATAACAAATTCGAAGCGGCAAATGCGAATATGCCGTCGATCCGCATAAGTCCTAAAAGCACAGCGCTATTCGCGGCATCTGCCACAGGTAAAAAGCTCATCGCACAGATGGATGATTACATACAAAATCTTAGCCCGTATGACGCTAAGGCAAAAATGCAGGAAAACCGTGAAATCACCGCCGCGGAATTCATGGCTTTTCAGGAACGGCAGGTCATCGACTGGACGGAAGCAGAAAAGAACAAGACAGTCCGCGCCATCCGGTTTTTTAAAGAACACAGCAAAAACCTGTCGCTGCCTTTACCGGAACAGGTCTTTTTCGTCATGACCACCGGCAAAGAAGAAGGGGGCGGTGCTTTCACCCGCGGCAATACGATTTTTCTGCCCAAGGCCTTTATGCAAGCCCCGGATGACTGGTTTAACAAAGTGATCTGCCATGAATTTTTTCATGTGATAAGCCGCGCAAATCCCGGCCTGAGAGAAGCCTTATACGCCCTTATCGGTTTTGAAAGCTGCACCCGGCCGATCCTGCCGGACGAGCTGGAAAACCGGAGAATTACCAATCCCGATGCCCCATGTAATAATCATACGATCAAGGTGCAACATAACGGCCAGAACCATATGGCCATACCAATAATCTATGCACCAGACGCGCATTATGACACAGAAAAAAAACTCTCATTCTTTGAATTCATGCAATTCAGCTTACTGCTAGTCAGGAAAAATTCTGAAGGTCAGACCCAGCCTTTATTCAAAAACGGCAAGGTTCAATTGGTGTCTCCGAGCGCCGCATCAGGCTTTTTTGAAAAAATCGGAAGAAATACGGAATACATTATTCACCCGGAAGAGGTCCTGGCTGAGAACTTTGTACATATGCTTTTAAAAACGCCCGGTTTAGCCAACCCGGAAATCCCGATAAAAATGGAAAAAATAATCGAGGCATATGGGGCACAGCCAGCACTCCATCCCCGCAAGCAGATGTAAGTTCATACTTTTTAAAAGGTTTATGTATTTAATATAGTCATGAAACACTTGTTTAACCTGCATAGAGATGCCAGAGGGCAGATCCATACCTTTCACGGCCCGAATAACTGGGATTCGCCACTCTATCAATTCGCCGATCATTTCCATGATTATCTGTTCGGCGCGGCGCAGCAGGCTAAAGCCGAAGATCACGACGCAACAACCGCGTTTAAACTGGAAACGCCGGATCATACTATCTACCTGCTACCCGGCAATCTGGAGCTGTCCGGACACGGTCACGGGGATGTGGCCATCATTGCCGCCAAGGATGAAAATAAAGGTTATATCGTCCTGTGGGGAGAAACGATGAAAGGTAATCTTAACCGGGGTATTCTCGATTTCCGCCTGCCAATCGATGCCGCAGAAGACGACATCCGGGAAAACTTTCAGCAGGCAAGCACAGGCATCGCCAATCTTGGTTTGAAATGGACTGAATTTTTCGAAGAGCTTGAGCGGCAACATCCGAAGTTTCGCGATTTAAACGCCGCCCTTATCGCCCGCTTAACGCCTTGCCCGGCCAAGGAACTCTGTGAAAAATACCTGTTCCCGGTCGAAAGCCTGAACCTGAAAACCCCGGATTACTATCAGCCGGAACTCGGCAAAAAGCTTTTCCCTTAAGCACAAAAAACAATTGTTCTTTATTTGTTCTCATTTTTCCGCTATGAATTAAAGGAGCGTGAGTCGAAAGGAACACATCCCCGATGGCAAAATCCAAAACCAGTTATGTCTGCCAGGCCTGCGGCGCCATATCTTCGAAATGGGCGGGGAAATGCGATGCCTGCGGTGAATGGAACTGCATGAGCGAAGAGATCACCGAGGCCGCCGTCCCCAAAGGGATGAGCGGCAGCTTAAAAGGCCGCGCGCTCGAACTGGTCGATCTCTCAGGCGAAAGCGCCGATAAGATCCCGCGCAAAACAACCGGGATCGGCGAATTCGACCGGGTCACCGGCGGCGGGCTGGTCGCAGGCTCGGCGCTGCTGATCGGCGGGGATCCGGGGATCGGAAAATCCACGCTTTTATTGCAGGTTGTCTGTGCCCTGGCGAATAAAGGCACGCGCTGCGTCTATGTATCCGGCGAGGAAGCCGTGGATCAGGTCCGGCTGCGCGCCGACCGGCTGGGGCTGGCAAAAGCGCCTGTGGAACTGGCCAGCGCGACATCGGTGCGCGATATCGTTGCAACCATGGAAGATGCGCAGAACCCGGTCAGCCTGATGGTGATTGATTCCATCCAGACCATGTTCGTCGATAATGTCGAAAGCGCGCCGGGAACGGTCACACAGGTACGCACGAGCGCGCAGGAAATTATCCGCGTCGCCAAAAAACGCGGCATCACCGTTTTATTTGTCGGCCATGTCACCAAGGAAGGCCAGATCGCAGGGCCGCGCGTGCTCGAACATATGGTCGATACGGTGCTGTATTTCGAAGGCGACCGCTCTCACCAGTTCCGCATCCTGCGCGGGGTGAAAAACCGCTTCGGCGCAACCGATGAGATCGGCGTGTTTGAAATGGCACATGAAGGGCTGGTCGAAGTTGCCAACCCGTCGGCGCTGTTCCTCTCACAGCGCCAAAGCGATGCGGCGGGCAGCGCCGTACTGGCGGGACTGGAAGGCACACGCCCGATGCTGGTCGAGGTGCAGGCGCTGGTCGCGCCGAGCGCGATGGCCAACCCGCGCCGCGCCGTTATCGGCTGGGATTCCGGGCGGCTGGCAATGGTGCTGGCTGTACTGGAAGCGCGCTGCGGACTGCAATTTTCCGGCAGCGATATCTTCCTGAACATCGCCGGCGGTATCCGCATTTCAGAACCCGCCGCCGACCTCGCCGTCGCAGCGGCACTGATTAGCTCGCTCAGCGGTGAACCGTTACCGGCGGAAGCCGTGTTCTTCGGCGAAATCGGTCTGGCCGGCGAAATCCGGCAAATCTCGCAGCCCGATGTCCGCCTGAAAGAAGCCGCCAAGCTCGGCTTTGAAAAAGCGATCGTCCCGGCACTGAAAAAGAAAGGCACCGGCGGCATGCAGGTCAGTGAAATTAAAAACCTGCGCGATCTGGTCGATATGTTCGCCGCGCACGACACGCAGGTCCGCGCCGTTTCGTAGTCTCGTCGGAAACGCTGTTAGTTAAGACACCCCCATCCCCGACGGCCCGGAAGGCTGGTCAACCAAAATCGGCTTCGGCGTATTCGAAGACGGTGCATTATCCCTTATCGTCTGTGCCGCAAGCCTTAAAGCCCGCCCGGCAACCTTCAAATTATCCTGCGCTTCCTTACGGTCGGTATCATCGGCACTCAACAAATCTGCGCGCCATTGATCTTTGCTTCGAATAAATGTTTCAGTCAGGTCTTTGATGCTGGCATTCTTGCCACCAGCTTCCTTCAGAAGCACCCGCGACAGGACCATCGCCCTGATTTCATCGGCAAACGGATTTTGCTGCGCCTGCAATTCCGCCATACGCATATAGGGGTTGCCCGCAAAGCTCATCAGCTCAAGTGCGCTCTGATTCGCCGGGATATGGTTGAGGTCCAGAAGCGTACGCAGCGCCTGTTCCATTTCCTGTTTAAGCTGCAATGCCACGGGATAACGTTTGGCGATATAAGGCACATCCTTTTTGACTTTCTCCCACGTGCTTAAATCAAACTTCGCATCGAACAGATCGAGCAGCACTTCGGCTTCAAAATCACTTAGCGCATTCTGATCGACAATATCGCGGGCAAGCTCTGCGATCTCCTGATAGCTGAGCGCCTGCAGGCTCTGCGCGCCGTTTTTATCGATATAGTCCTGCGTCGCCCGCACCGACCGGTGGGTCGAGTAGATATAACTGCTGTAATAGCCCTTGCTCGCAGGATCCGCCCAGATCGACCGGTAAGGCCCGGACAGGGCCGCATTGACCAGACGGGTATTGGCAATCGTCTCGGCGATATCGGTAATGCCCTCCTCGCGCGCCATCAGTAACGCCGCATGCACATCGGCAAAACTTTCAGCACGGTGGAAATAAGACATCTGCTCCCCCAGCGTCTTCGCATCCCTGATCCCGGTCACAAACCAGTCATCCATACAGTGGCCGATTTCATGATAGATCACGAACTGTTTATACGTCCGCGCATCCGGCGCAAGACGAATATCCGCCCCGGCAATATCCGGACCGTGCACGGCAGTACTGGCGCTGATAAAATCCCGCACGGCGCTCGGACCGTCCTGCTCACCGCGCGCGCCGTAAACCGTACATACGCGCACCTGCTGATTGCCCGCTGCCGTACGCAGCATAAAAGTCTGCGCATGCGGATTATCATAGAGCTGGTCATCGCTCATATTCCGGAACATTTCCTTGGGCACATGCATCTGCCCGCGCTGCACCATATATTCAACCAGGTAGCGTTTGCGTTGTTCCGTATCCCCCGGCGGCAGGTTATTGATCGCCTCGTTCATCTGTATCCAGTCGCGATCGACAAGAATGATCCGCCTGTCTTTGACCGCCTGGTTAAAGCGGTCCTGAATGGATTGCAGCTCTTGTGAATGTTTGGTTCCGGAACTGTAAACATCCAGCTCTTTATTTTCGTCATGATGGGCAAGAGCCGGTATAGAGAGCGATACCGTCAGCATCATCGCCGCGGCACCTCTTTTCAAAAATTGCGTATACTGATGATTGAGAAGACGATTAAACGCCTCCCGCAAGCGGAGTCCTGACATTGAAACTATTCCCTGTTCTAATTTTTATTTTTTGTTTTTAGTTTTTTATTTAGGACTAAAAGTGTAGCGGTTTTTCGCACATGCGCAATATGATTTTTTTACATTTTCTGTAACCGGGCGATATAAAACCCGTCCATCCCGCCATGAGGCGCCATATGAAACGGCAATACGCGCACATCGCC
This sequence comes from Rhodospirillales bacterium, assembly GCA_020638155.1. GTDB lineage: Bacteria > Pseudomonadota > Alphaproteobacteria > Micavibrionales > Micavibrionaceae > UM-FILTER-47-13. Next base: position 202,927 of record JACKJB010000002.1, on the reverse strand, counting down.
TTCCGGGGTGAGAAGCGCATCCATCCCGCCAACATCGGCAGCACAGAGCGGCAAGCGGCGTATATTTTGATGACGCGATAACGCCGCCGCGGCCTGATGCTCGCTTTCCATTTTTTGTAACGAGCAGGTACAGTAAATCAGCACGCCGCCCGGCGCGAGAATCTCAATCGCATGATCGAGCAGCCGGGCCTGCATATCCATCAGCCGCTCCATATCCTGCATCGTTTTCAAATGCAGCACATCCGGATGCCGCCGCGCCGTCCCGGTCGCGCTGCACGGCGCATCAAGAAGAATATATTCAGGCGCCTGCGCCGGGGCCCATTCAGACGCATCCGCGCTTTCAGCATGGACATGATCTTCCAGCCGCAGCCTTCGCATATTATCCTGAAGCCGCTTCAGCCGACCGGTCGAACGGTCAAGCGCAATGACCTGCGCCCCCATCGCCGCAAGCTGCGCGGTCTTACCGCCCGGCGCGGCGCACATATCCAGAACCGTCTGCCCGGACACGTCACCGAACAGCTGGGCCGGCAGGCTGGCCGAGGCATCCTGCACCCACCACATCCCGTCATCAAAACCGGGCAGCGTATGAACCGCGCCGCCGCTGATCCGGCGCAGCGATCCGGTCGGTAAAATGCTCGCCTCCAATATCCCGGCCCAATGCTCCATCTCCGCCGGGTCTTTTAAGGAGATATCCAGCGGCGCTTCGGATAAATTCGCCTGTGCGATCTCCGCCGCCGTCCGCAGCCCGTAATCTTCGATCCAGAGCTTCATCAGCCATTCCGGCGTATTGATCCGCGCTTCGTCCTGCTTTGCCGTCCAGTCCCTGTGATGCTCGCTGATCCGGCGCAGCACCGCATTCACAAAGCCTTTCTGGCGCGACAGTCCGTTCTGTTCTGCCAGCCGCACTGCCGTATCGACCACGGCATAATCGGGCACATTCATAAAGACAATCTGCACCGCGCCCAGCCGCAATAAATGCAATAACGCAGGCGGATGCGGAATCTCATCGCGGTCCGCGCCGCGCCGGATAAAATCGTCAAGCTGGCCGGACCGCCGCAAACTCGTCGCCAGCATCATCCGGGCAAAAGCTTTTTCGCGCGACGGCAGCGCGGTAAAACTGCGGTCATTATCCAAAGCCTGGTCAAGCGGCTGCCCGCGCTGGAGCACCTGCCCCAGGATGCTCAGCGCAATCTGGCGTGCTTCCAGCATGTCGGCGGAAGACGCATGGTCCTGTTCCGGGAAATTTGAAATGTCAGACGATGCCTGCTGCTCAGTCATCAGCCGCCGGCAACTTTCGTCGTCTTGTCTTGCGCAAGATCGGCTTTGATCTCTTCCTCAAGGCTACAGCTATAATCAATAATCGTCTGGTACAGCGTCCGCACCAGTTCGCGGTCAAGCCCCTTCGATGCCGCGCGCTCGGCAGCCCGTTCGCGCACTTCAATCACACGGTCCGGCAGCACCGCCGGGATATCGTTTTCAAATTTGAACCGGCCGACCTCGCGGATAATCCCGGTACGCTCGATCAGCAAATCAATAATCCGGTCGTCCAGCGCATCGATCCGTTCGCGAAAAGGTTTCATAATTTCCATGACAACTCTTTCTTTTTCATCTTTTGCGGGCCATATTAACGGTATGGAACAGAAAAAGCCAAGCCCTGATCGTACACACCCCGTAGAATCCAGCGATATTGCGGATGACAGGCCCGCGGAAAAAGGCGGCCCCAAAGGTCCTGAACCCACCCGTTACGGTGATTGGGAACGGGACGGCAAGTGCGTTGACTTCTAGCCCTTTGCCTCAGGATCCTCTTCCGGCCATGGCACCTGCTTCATCGCGGCAATCGTTTTGGCGATATAAATCACTGAAATAACGATCAGCACATGCCACAGGAAGTGCAGCCCCAGCGGGAAATACATGCAAAACAGAATATCAACGCTACGCGCCAGCAACCCGAAGAACAGCGTGTAAGACGCCGAGAGCAGGTAAACGGTGACCTCTTCGTTCACGGTCTGGATCTTCAGCGCCGCCAGCGCGAGGAAGAACAGGAGCGGCAGGAACAGCCCGCCATTCTGCGGCAAACGGCCCGCCGTCTGGTCCTTCAGCAGCGCGCCGATGACAATCAACATCACCACCACAATCAACCCTTTAGCCATATCCCAGCGCAGCACGTCATTCGCGACAACAACCGCGACAAGCACACAGAGCATAAATAACAGGAACATATCCAGCGCCAGCACCGCCGGTATCCCCAGCCCATGCCAGATCATCCCGGTCACACCCAACAGGAACAGCAGCACTGCCGCAACCTGGTGAAAGCTCGGACTTTCATCATCTTCATCGCGCTTATGCCACATCCAGATCGCCCCAAGCCAGAATACGGCACAGGACAAAAGATTGAGCGGCTGGGCAATCAGCCCGCCTGTATTCTCGCAATAGGTATAAACAGGGATCAGGGAATCAAGAATGCTGGCAATCATGGGAACCGATAAGAAGCTGTATGAACTGTTTACGACTCTAACAGTTTATACAGCTTCACCCCGTCCGGCAACCTTAAGCACAAAGAGCCCCACAGCAGACGGAGTGCTTCCCGTTAAACAATATATCAAGATGGGCACCGCTATTCTCTAGGCGCTTGCTGCCGTCCTGACCTGCCCCAGCGGTTTTTGGGCGGATTCATTATTTTCAAATGCGCGGATCGCATCATAACGCGATAGTCCCTCCTGCCAGTACGCATCCCAGTCGCGGGTCAGGGTATCAAGCGGCGGTACGGCCAGATCACCGTCACAGCTTTTGCCAAGGCGCTGCCGCGCGCTCGACCAGCGGTAATTCGACGGGTGCGGGCAAATCCCGGCGCGCACGGGGCTGAGTTCGACATAGCGCACCGCTTCGAACAAATAATCCTGATCCATCGGGAAGGAAGAAAACCGCCCGGCCCACAAATAACCCTGCCAGTCATTTTGCGCATTGATATAGCGGGTATAGCGCCGGTGCGCCTCCCCCAGCGCCCGCAGCCCGTCTTCATCCCGCGGCACGGCGATGAGCTGGACATGGTTCTGCATCAGGCAATAAGCAAGGATCTCCGTGCCCGCCTGCGCGCATTTCTCCGCCATCAGGGAGAGATACATCCGGTAATCATCGGCACCAAAAAACACATCCTGCCGGCGGTTACCGCGCTGGACGATCAAATGAGGAAGGCCGGGAATTACTGTACGGGCTGTACGAGGCATAATCGCAAGTTTAGCATGAGGGCATCGGGGACACAATAAAGAAGGCGGCCCCATTAATCAATTATGCCGGACACAGCGTACGGCGCTTATGAAACTCTTGGTATTAGGATTCTGGAAGCCCCCCGCTTCGCGGGGTCTGTTTAAATGTTTAAATAATTAAATGGTTCATCTCCGGGCGCAGCGGACGGCAAACGTACCGTTCTTGGTGTTACTGTCCTGGATGCCGTCACTGAAACGCTGTCTCCACGCGTAAAAATTATCGTACTCCGTGGACGACCAGTAGTAACTTCCGCTTGTCTCAAAACCGCCGATCGCCGCCCGGTTGATATAAAGCACATTCAGTTCATCCTTGGCGGGCAGATACCAATCCGTATGGCCGTGTGCTGATAACCCCGCGCACAGCTTCGCCGCCTGGTGTGGTGATCCGGCGTCGGCAAGGCCGTCAAGCGTCGTGGTATTCGCCGCCCCGTCCGTATTGCTGGTCGCCCCGGTCACGGTCCAATTGAACGTACCGTTGTTCCAGGTCGTCCCCGCGCTCTGATCCGCTGGCGGGACGAACAGATCCGTCCCGGACAGGTTACCCGCGTAAACCGTCCCGTCCGCGCAAGCCGTGCCCGGTACGGGCGACCCGGCGCAGGGATCAACACCCGCCTTGCCGACCGACACCCACGCCGTCCCGTTGCAATACTGCATCACCCCAAACGTCGTATTGAAAGTCAGCGACCCTTCTGCCCCGGTCGGGTTAGAACACGCCCCCGGTGATCCCTTGCGCACACAGCGGACAGCTACTGCTGTATTTTTTGAAAACGGACCTTGGTTGAAGTCGTTAAAGCGTATGAAATAACCGTTTGAGCTACTCAGTTCGCTGGAAGTCCAGTAGGATGTACCGTCCGTTTTAATATCTCCCACAGGTGTGCCCCCATTCCACAAAAGGCTCAGTTCACTAATTGCAGGCAGGTACCAGTCGCTGTGGCCATGTGCGCTTAAACTATCGCAATAACCAGCAGCATCATACGGCGCGCCAGCATCTGCAAGCGATACGAGACCGGCGGTATGGCCATCACCATCCGTTGCATTGGTAAATCCTGTAACCGTCCAGTTTGTCGTGCCATTGTTCCAACTGTCCGTCGTCTCACTCGCAACGTCCGCCATATACATCGGCACATTGCCATCCGGTGACAACCCGGCGTAATAGCTGCCGTCCGGGCAAGTATCGCCGATGGTGGAACAGGACGCCGCCGGGTCGGGGCTGGTCTTGCCCATCCAGTGCAGCCCCTGATTCGAGCAGAACTGCATGACATGGTCCGTGGAGTTATAAGAAAGCTTGCCAGGAATACCCTGGCAGAAGAGCTGGGCAATTTCGGAGGCCGACAGTGCGCGGTTATAAATGCGGACATCGTCGATGGAACCGTCCATAAAAGTCGATCCACCACCACCAGCACCGATCTGTACCAGTGAAGCCGTATTATTCATGCCGGCATATGCTCCAGAAAGGTATTTAGTCGCACTGACGCTCTTTCCATCCACATATAGATTCAAACCGCTCGCTAGTTCGCTGCCGTCATAAGTAACCATGAAATGAATCCATTCGCCCTGACGCTCTTTATAATTTGAAAGCTTAGAGATTGTGAGGGAATCAGCTATCCCCCCATCATACAACTGCATGTTAATAGAATTCCCTATGGCATCAAACGTCATACGCCACTCTACGCCAGCGCTCCATTTATATAGCAATGACTTATTGGAAGTATTGTCAGCGTTAACCCATAGACCAATACTAAAAGGCTCATCATTTCCCGCACCATCTGTAAACGAGAACAGATCATCATCGGCGACTTCGATGACATCATCCGTCCCGTCAAATTTCAGCGCCGTACCCGCGCCGCCCGGCCCGGTGACAGAGTCATTCCCCGCGTTCAACCCGCCCTGCATCGTCCCGTTATTGCCATTCCCCGAAACGTCCGCCGCCGTGGTGCCGGAGGTTTCATCGAGGGTCCAGTGACCGACGAGGCCGTCATCGACGCTGCGGACGCAGCGGACGGAGAAAACAATGTCCTTATCGTAGGGAGTCTGCCCCCCGCCGCCAAAATTCTGGGTCCACATCTTAACGTTATTCACAGTGTATTCCGTAGAAGTCTGATAAATGCCCAAAGATATACCTAGTGCCGCTTTATTCGAATACATAACATTCAATTCATCTTTCGCCGGCAGATACCAGTCCGTGTGCCCGTACGCATCAAGGTTTGCACATAGCTGTGCAGCTTGATAAGGGGCACCTGCATCGCCTGACCCGTCTAAGATCAAGGTGTTTGCAGCACCGTCTGTGTCGCTCGTTGCCCCGGTTGCGGGTCTATTGGTCGTGCCATTATTCCAAGTGATCGCCGCACTCTGATCCACAGGCGGCGCATAGAGCTTTTTCGTTGAAAGCTGCCCCGCATAGACCGTACCGTCGCCACAAACATCACCGATATTCGGGCACGAAGCTATCTCCCGTCCCATCGCCGTCCAGTTTGTCCCGTCGCAATAGACCATCATCGAGCGGTCGGTCAGGTAGGTGATTTCCCCGGCGACCCCGGCGGGGTTCGAGCAGGCGGCATGGGTGGCGGAAGGCGCGAGCATCGTCATTGCGAGGAGCAACGCGACGACGCAATCCAGAAAATGCCGCGTATAAAGTCTGGATTGCTTCACCGGCTGCGCCGGTTCGCAAGGACGAAAAGGGGGCTGCGCCGGTTCGCAAGGACGGAAAGGGGGCGGCACCGATTGGGAATCACGAAAGGCGGTGCCGGGCCGCCGGCGAGAAAGGGTCCGCGACCCTCCGTTCGCTGCACAATCTTTGCTGTCCTCTGTCCAAGACATGCGTTTGAACCACTTCCCCTTTATCGTGATGACCTATCGTTTCAGTATACACAAAGAAATTTGTTAAACTGTTAACAAACAGGATTTCCATTTCAGATCAGTATTTTACACCAGAGCATCCCATAGCTCAATGGGGCTTAAACGGCTTGACCGGGACAGGCCGGATTCCCTAGAATAAGCGGCGAAATAACAGGAGTGCCGACCTATGAAATATCTATCTCTGCTGGCCTTGTGCCTGACCGGGCTGATCGTCCATACCGCGCCTGCCGCCGCAGGGCTTGACCTTGCCAACCAGCAGGAAATCGCGCTGCAGGATCTCGATCTGGACCATAATGGCCGGATCACCCGCGAAGAAGCCGGGACATATATGTTTTTCTATTTCGATTATGACGGCAATGAATCGCTCAGCCGCGGTGAGTACGGCAAGGAACGCCCGGTGACACTGCTCCCCTATGATGGCGAAGGCATCACCTTTATCGATCTGGATCATGACGGGACCGATGACGGCACCGATTTCACGATAGATTCATTCCTCGCCAAGGTGATGGTCGATGAATACGACCCGGAAAATGGGAAAATAGAAGCCAAAGACGTCATCGGCACCGGGTATTTAAAAGCCGACACCGACCGCAGCAAATATATCGAGCTGGATGAATGGTTGAAAATCTATGCGCGTCATGCCACTAAAAAAGGCAATCTGCCGCCCAAAGCTGCCAATGAGGACCGCTACCGCGATTAAGCGGCAGACGATTCCATAGAACGGCGCCGGACATACAGCATCACGACAAACACCCAGTTCGTAAGCACCAGCGATAGCGGGTAAATCACGGTAATCACCGACACATTATGCAGCGCAGGCAGGGAAATCGCGAATTTCAGGCCGCTGAGGAAATAAGACAGTGCCAGCTCTTCATGCGGTTTATGCCAGGATTTGCGAAAGGTCGGGTAAAAGCCGAGCGCATCAATCACCGTAACAATAAGCACCGCCCATAAAGCATTATCCGTCGCCAGCCAGACCGGGATCGCGGCCAGCCCGGCGGCAAAGGTCATCATATCGCTGCGGGTGATATTTTTCTCGCCGTGCTTAAAAGCCAGCGCAATCACAATGAACGTTAAGATCGCCGTAAAGCCCGTCACCCATGCCCCTGGCCCCGCATCATCGGCAATCTGCGCGAAAAACGCGATCCCGGTCAGCAGGCCCCAGATTACCCAACTGAACATATGCGGGCGGGTTCGCCCCTTCCACACGCTGCGCAGATACGGCCCGTAACTTAGCACTCCGATAATCATTGCCAGCACGGCAAGTATTTCTTTTGGATCAAGCCCGAGCATCAAAAGCCATCCCTACAGATCAACATCAATCATTACCGGGACATGATCGGACGGTTTTTCCCAGTCGCGCGCTTCGGTCAGGATTTCATACCCGCTCAGATACGGCACCAGCGGTGCCGTCAGCCAGATATGATCCAGACGCCGCCCGCGGTTTGATTTCTTCCAGTCCCGGTTGCGATACGACCACCACGTATAGCATTTCTCTTCTTCCGGTACGAAATGGCGGATCGCATCCTGCCAGCCGAGCGCGCCCTGCATCGCGGTCAGTTTTTCGACCTCGACCGGGGTATGCGAGACGACTTTCAAAAGCTGCTTGTGCGACCAGACATCGTGCTCCAGCGGCGCGATATTAAAATCTCCCAGCACGATCAGCGGGTCATCTTTGCTGTAATTTTCCGAAAACCATGAATTCATCTCGTCCACAAAGGTAAGCTTATGGGCAAATTTATCATTGATCGCCGGATCAGGCTCATCCCCGCCCGCGGGAATATACAGGCAGTGAATTTCAACCGGTTTTTTAAATTTCGATGTTTCCAGATGTATAGCAATATGACGGCAATCCTGCTTTTCAACACGGTGATAAATTTCAGAAGCCGTAAAAGCATGCCGTGATAAAATCGCCACCCCGTTATAACTTTTCATGCCGTGAATGTGCGTATGCGGATACCCGGCATCAATAATGTCCTGCAACGGGAAATGCTCATCCGGGGTTTTGGTTTCCTGCAGACAGATGATATCGGGATCGCATTGCCTGATAAGTTTTTTGACCAGCGGCAAGCGCAGCCGCACCGAATTAATGTTCCAGGTAAGAATACGCATAAGGGATTTTTCCTGTCGTTTTATAAAACCAGATTTTTAAAGATCAATGAGGGCAGCTTAAGCAACATAGCCGCGCGGCACAAGCCCCGGTTATATTCTATTGGCACACCCGCTGACGATACAGGGACACAATTTTTATTGTGTCCCTGCTCTCTGCCCCACGGAAATTAAAAAGTAGAAATCCCAGCCTAGTTGATCGTACGGTTCGGCGGCACAAAGGGGGAAACGCCTGCAAAAGGAGACTCACGCTCCAGCTTTTCCAGGATTTCGACAACATCGCGGTGCCCTTCGGATTCGGCGATATCTTTGAGGGACCACTGCGGCTGGTCGCCCATCGGCACCCGGATGTGGGAAATATCATAGCCGCGTTCGTTAAAATGATCGGCCAGCGATTGAATAAAGCCCGGCAGGTCCCTGGCCCGAAAAGCAGCCTGCAACCCGTTAATCAGTTTAAAGGGTTCTTCAAGACGGCTCTCCTCGGTCTCTTTGAAATAGTCCTTGCCGTAGCATGCAACGTCACACAAAATATCTGATAATCCTGCCATAATGACCTCCCTACGCAGTTTTATTGTTGTTGGCCCAAACGGTAGCACACCAATATGAAAACCTCAAATACAGGAAATGTCATTCAAACAGGAAATAATAACCATACCCGACTAAAAGCGCCGGGATCGCCGTATATAATGTCGCCAGAATGGCCGTGCGCGGGGCAAGGGCGATCGCCGGGAACAGGGCATCGCCGTCATTGCTGATCGCGTTGCCGAGCTGCGCCGAGAGCGGGATCAGCCCGCTGACATAAAGTGTCGTAATGATAATCTGCGGCCCGCACCCCGGAATAAATCCGATCAGCACCGCCATCGCGGGCAGATACACCGCTGTCGCCTTAAACAGGGCCTCAAGATCGAATGCCGTCCAGTAAGATCCCAGCTCAAACAGCAAAAAGGCAGCAATCACCCAGGCGGTCACAAAGCTGGTTTCAAAAATCACCCGGTCCCGCAGGACAACATGGGCCTTACCCACCGGATGCGCCATCAGGTTCACAATCGCAAACCCCTTATCCGGTACCCCGGCCCAAAGCCCAAAACACAGCAGCGCCCCGGCCAGCCCGATATAATGTGTCGGCCCCAGCCCGGCCCACGGTCCGAACCATAAATCGGTATCCAGCTGGAACGCAGCGCCAATCCCCAGCGCGATCCCCGGCACCAAAAGCCCGTACCACAGCCCCGCCAGTCCGCGCGGGTAGCAAACACCCGGCCCGCAATGCGCCTTGTAATCTTTCAGGTTACCTTCCGCAGAGCGCATAAAGTCCCGGCCATGGATTTTATCGACAATCAGCCCGGTGATCGTACCGACAACGATACTGATCGCCATCACCAACAGCGCGGTTTTCGGCTCCCGCGCCAGCAACAGGAAGGCCGCATCGCCCATCGTCGACGTCAGCACAGCCACCATCCCGCCAAAACTAAGACGGCCGAGCACATACTGGGTAATGACGATGATCGCCCCGCCGCACCCCGGCAAAGCGCCCATCAGCGCAGCCAGCGGCACATGCCAGCGCTGGTGCTTCTTTAACAAAGCTTCGGTATCGACTTTGAAAACATGTTCCAGCGTATAAAACAGCAGCAGAGTCAGTCCGACAAAAGAGCTGACCTGTACGTACGCATCAGCCAAAGCCCCCTGCGCCGCATCGCGCGTCCCTTCAGGGGCGAACGTCACCAGCGCCAGTAACCCTAAAAACACGGCAAACTTCCAGCAGCGCGGATCATACGCGCACATAAAAGCTTTCCCGGTTGCGGGTTGGGGGGTCTCAGTCATAAAAGTAAAGGCCTAGAAATCAGGCAGTTCGAAATTAGCAGGCAGCCCGAATTCCTGCATCATTTTCTGTGTTTCGCTCGCCATCGTCTGCTCGGCATTTTGCCCGGCCATATTCACAGCCGCCACGATCAGATCTTCGAGCGTTTCTTTTTCTTCCGGCAACATCAGCTCCGGCGCAATCTCAACTTTTTTCAGGTCGCGCTTGCAGGTCATGACAACTTTCACCATCCCGCCGCCGGATTCGCCGGTCACTTCCATATGGCCAAGTTCTTCCTGCATCTGCTGCATCCGGGTCTGCATTTCCTTGGCTTGCCTCATAATGGCTTGCATATCCATAGTCTGTCTTCCTTATATTGCTTGTTCTTACATCGTTATGAGTTCGTGCGTACTTTTACCGCAGCATCGGGGAAAATTTCAAGCACCTGGCACACAACCGGGTTTTGTTTGGCCGCCGCAATGCGGGTGGCTTCCAGCTGTTCCTGCTGTTCCGCCAGCGTCGGTGCACCGGGCAGCCCTGAAACACTGACCATCCAGCGCGTATCGGTAATCTCGCTCAGCACCCGCCGCAATTCCGAAGCCAGCTCTGGCCGGGCCTGCTCCTCGGGCCGGATTTCGAGCTTGCCGGGCTGCAATTTCACCAGATGGACATATTGGTAGACTTCACTCGCCAGCACCATATTTCCCGAAGCGCTCAGCACGTTTTCGATATCGGCAATGCTGCACAGCTCATGCGCCGATACGGCTTGCGCGGCGATCTGCGGTGCTGCGGCCACGGCCTGCACGCCTCCGCCGCCCGCAGCAGCCATAGCGACCGGCTCGGGTGCACGTTCCGCTGCCGCCGGGCTGGCCGCCGCCGCAGGGGCCGCCGCGGCGCTTCCGGCAGGCTGGTCTTTGAGTTTTTTCAAAAGCTCGCCCGGATCAGGCAGGTCCGCCGCATAGGCAAGGCGGATAATCACCATCTCGGCCGCAGCCTGAGGGTTAGGCGCATGATTAACTTCGCCGAGTCCCTTGAGCAGAATTTGCCAGGCCCGCCCCAGCGTCGGCATCGACAGCTTGCCCGACAAATCAGCCAAGCGGTCGAGCGTTTCCTGTGCCACCGCGCCCTGCCCGTCTTTCATCTGCGGCACGGCCCGCGTCCGGGTCAACAGGTGCGTAAAATCAAGCATATCGTTAATCAGCACCGACGGATCGGCGCCCTTTTTATAAAGATCGGCCGCCAGATCCAGCGCCTTCGGGCAATCGCCCTTAAGCGCCGCTTCAAGGATATCCAGCACAAGCATCCGGTCGGCAAGGCCCAGCATATCCTGGACCTGCGCGGCCGTGATGGTCTCTCCGCCCAGCGCAATCGCCTGGTCCAGAAGGCTCATCCCGTCGCGCGCACTGCCGTCCGCCGCGCGCGCAATCAGCGCCAGCGCTTCGTCTTCAACCTGCACGTTTTCCTTGGCCGCGACATCTTTATAGAGCCTGGCCAGCGTCTGCGCATCGATCCGGCGCAAATCAAAACGCTGGCACCGGGAAAGCACCGTCACCGGCACTTTACGGATTTCCGTCGTCGCAAAAATGAAAATCACATGTTCCGGCGGTTCTTCCAGCGTTTTCAAAAGCGCATTAAACGCCGCCTTGGACAGCATATGCACTTCGTCGATGATATAGACTTTGTAGCGCGCCGAAGTCGGCGCATAGCGCACCCCGTCAAGGATCTCGCGGATATCGTCCACACCGGTCCGGCTCGCCGCGTCCATTTCCATCACATCAGGGTGGCGGTCTTCGGCAATCGCCTTACACAAATCACAGTCATCGGTCGGCCCGGTCGTCGGACCGGCATTCCCGTCAGCCCCCTTGTAATTGAGCGCCTTGGCAATAATCCGCGCCGTCGTCGTCTTCCCGGTCCCGCGGATCCCGGTCAGCATATAAGCCTGCGCGATCCGGCCGCTTTCAATGGCGTTTTTCAAAGTTCGTACCAGCGCATCCTGCCCGTACAGATCGTCAAAATTCTGCGGACGGTATTTACGCGCGAGCACACGGTATGGCGTTTGTTTTTCTTCAGACATAGTTTCCTATTTAAGGGGATTCCCGGCCCGTTGCAAACCAAACCGCAACAGCACACAGAAACGGCCCACAAAAATTGACATAACTTTAAATCATTGCATTTAATTTAATGGGCGGCCCGCGTTAAGGAACACCGCCACGACGGAGAATCAACTGCGTCAAATACGGCGTGATCGGCCTTGGCTCCCCCGCAGTCACGGCCGTTGCCCTGCCGGAAAACCCGTGCCTGAAAGGCAGACTGGGCAGCCGCAGCCAGAGACAGTACCAGCGCCAAAAGGCAGGCCCCTGCGCCAAACTAACGCGGCACAGAAAAACAACCTGACGGATTTAAAAGGGAAAGTGGAAGACGGACACGACCCAATGAAGTTCGTTGCGGCTGCTGCCTCTCGGCCCTGACCGGGTTGGCGAAAACATCGCCCGCGCCGCCTTCCGGTACCGATATAGGGGCTGCGCGCCAAAAATGCAAGCCTTACTTGGTTCTAACGATCCAGCCGCTGCCCGTATAATGTAATCAAGCGTAAAACGGGCCGGGCGCGCGAAACCGAACCAGCCCCAACGACATCCTCAGGCCACAGATCTTCGCCGCCGATCATATCTTCAAATTCATCCAGCCCCGGCATGGTCGGATCAATACCGCGCACTTCGGCAAATAACACAACATCCGCAGCCCCGCAGGATGCTTTTACAAACCAGTCCTTCAAAGCACCGGGCACCACAATCAGCGGTCTTTTTCTCTGCTGAGCCATCCGTAATACCAATCCATATAACGATTATTTTTACATATTTTTATAACGGCTTATCATATAAACTGCGCCGATGAAAAGAAATTCTTCACAAAGCGGACACTATATTATATACAGACTGTCTTTACATCCAGGTGCCGCAGTAGCTCAGGGGTAGAGCAACGCATTCGTAAGGATTACGTCCATGCGAATTTTGCCAAGCGGTACAAGGGTTTGTATTTTTCATGGCGTTCTGATAACGCTATGATAACGGAAAGAATTTTATAGAGCGCCGTTGTAGCTCAGGGGTAGAGCAACGCATTCGTAAGGAGTGGGCCCAAGGCGGTTTAGGGTTTGATTGCAATAACTTGGCGACTGGGATAATTTTTTAGTCACCAATTAGTAACTGATAGAATTTTTATTGGGCCGCAGTAGCTCAGGGGTAGAGCAACGCATTCGTAATGCGTGGGTCGGGAGTTCAAATCTCTTCTGCGGCACCATTTTCCCGATATTTCAATGAAACCTTTTCTTTCGATCAAAATATAGACGCCCTCTATTGAATTTTGCTGCCCACAAAAATCGCGGTTGCAGACTGATAGTCCGAGGCACACTCGTCAGCATGGTCGTTAAAACTCATCTTTCCTTGAGTCCACCTGTCTGTCCAATAATCTCCGAGCAAGCGATAACTTCCTCTTTTTCCATGAACCTTGATTACTGCCCCGCCTCTGTGCCTTCGACTCCTACCTTGTAAATCTAATTCTGGTTCGTTGTCATAGGCATAAATGATTTTCCATCCCCCATCATCTTTTTGCAGACTGGCCTTTATAGAGGATGAGCCTGATTCTTTAGAAAAACCTTCAATATACAACGATGAAAAAGTTTGTCGGACGGAGAGAAAATAAGGATCTATAGAATTATGAATGTCTTCCTTTGTCTCCGGGTTAATCCAGCGACTCTTTAAGTCACCTTTCCATGTGCCATGAATTTTCGGAATTCCCAAAAGCCAATCAGGAAAATACCTCCAGAGATATTTATCGAACAAAGTACCGGTCAGAACCGTCACTGTTACTGCATAACCTGCGATTCTTACTAAAAATCGAACCCAATCTGATGTCCCAACAGGCAAATCATTAACGTAAAGCGAAAGCGTTAGAATTACAGTCGCAACAGAGAGAGTTAATAAAGCAAGGCATTTTATCTTATGGTTTGCTATCACTTAGCCTACATCCTTAATTCTTTTCTGACAGCAAGGACAAACGCCAAGGCGTCAGCTAACTTCCATGGCTGTTCGTTTGTAAATAGCCATTTTATCATGTTTGCTTCCTTCATAGTTTGGGCATATTGCCAATCTGAGAGTCTTATAACGAGCCAGTCCAACACTGACTTGCAATCCTGCAGCAGGGTATCTTGTCCAAATAAAGCATTATCAACATTCCAGACCATGCTTTCTATCAGGAAGGAGGGGGTATCAGCCAACTGGCCGGTTAAATGCCCCCTAAAACTTTTAAGAACCCGCACGACTTTTTTATATCTGTAGGAGGTGGCCTTGTTCTTCTCTATAGCAAAATGCGTATGATGACGGGGCCAATTTACAATGACTTTTCCATCGCCGGATATGAAACTTGTACCACGCCAATACATCCCATCGGCCTGGTATTGTCTTAACTCGAATGAGGGGACGACATCAGCGGCAACACGGCCACTATTAGGTTTAATCTTTAAAGACTTTTTCCCTGTTGTATCGACTTCGCCATTCCCAAAGGCCGATTGCAGAGCCTTCGTCACATCTTTTTTGAATTGTAAATAACTGTAGGTCACATACACATTCCCAAAATCCAGCGCCCCTAATCCCCGTGCCATACTGTAATCAGCGAAGAATGGCTCTAAGCAGCAGACCGCAACATCCACATCGCTTTCCGTAGAGATGTTTGTACCGTTGCGAAATGATCCCTGCGCTAAAATATCAATTTTTTCAATGATACCCGCCGGAAACTGGCCATGATTTATGATTGCCTTGCGAATCATTCTTTCAGCACGTTGGCACCGCTCGTCCTCACTCTCCCCTACAGGGGTGGCGTATGCACCGCAAAGCTTTTCCAGCTTTTCATCCAACTCCTGTGCTGTCACACCCATTACTATTTCCTCCTTTAAAGCCCGATCTTCTCTGTGATCCAGATTTCTCCTGCTTTTGAAAGCATCGCTTCCCAGTCGTTAAAATTGGAAATTGAACGGATGTAGTTGTCCCACTCCTCATCAGGAATAGCCTCAAAATCTTCCGGGCTTTCAATCTTAAACCCACTTTGCTCGAAAAGTTCATCCGTTGAAGAAAAACGCGTGTGTTTTAATAGAAATGTCGGAGTCAGCAATTCGTCAATAGGTACATCATGCTGACCATCGAGCGCTGCCACATTTTGGGCAAGCTTATCGAGATCTTTCCGGAACTCGTCAAAACCTTCTACTTTCATCATTAGTCACTCTTCCTTTCTTTGTTTACCCTTTGGGTGGGTACGGATCGTTATCCCCATAAGTATTGCGTTCACGAATTCTGCCTTCCCGGTTTTTCAAAAAAGCTTCACCGCCCTCTTGCCTGGCATGACTCTTTGAGTAATCCCATGCTTCCGCTTGAGTATCAGAAACCTTTGAGGCTCGATCCGCACCTTCCCGTTTACTTTCCCATTTTCCATCAGAACGCTTTTGCGTCCAAAAGTTTTTATCATTGCTCATCTTAGGCTCCCCATTACTTTATTTGTGCATAAGTACGGATTTCCAGCGGCTAGCCAGCATCCTTACATTGACGAATCTCTATGATTCGAATACTTTCTTTATGGATCAAAAAAAAATGATCCGTCAAGTAACTATTCGCACTGGAGTAAGTATGGAAAACGCAAGCTCAAAAATAAGATGGGGCGCTGAAAAAAGACTAGAATTCATTGAATTCCGTTTATTTTGGGAAGGCGCAATAAATAGGAGTGATATTACAGACTTCTTTGGTGTCTCTGTTCCTCAAGCTTCTAACGACCTTAGTGACTATAAAAAACTTGCTCCAGAGAATGTATTTTACGACTCAAGCAATAAAAAATACGTTGCAACTGAATCATTTCAGCCCCGACTAATTGAGCCCAGTTCAGACCAGTACT
The DNA here is from genome assembly GCA_020638155.1 of Rhodospirillales bacterium. Classification (GTDB taxonomy): domain Bacteria; phylum Pseudomonadota; class Alphaproteobacteria; order Micavibrionales; family Micavibrionaceae; genus UM-FILTER-47-13. The sequence goes on along the minus strand of JACKJB010000002.1, from coordinate 186,973 downwards.
TGTCTCAACTAGAGCTCGTTACAAGTGGCATGAAACCAAAAGAAGAATGTTGGATTTCAAATATACCTAGTGCGGAGTTCATACCTGTCCCGCATCGCAGAGTAGATATAGATGTGTTGCGCACTATTATAATCGCAATACAAAAAGAAAAGTCTTTAGAAATAAAATACCAGTCCATGAATGACTCTCGCCCAGCTCCAGTATGGAGACGTGTCACGCCTCATGCCTTTGGTAATGACGGTTTCCGTTGGCATATACGTGCTTTTTGTCACATTGATAACATCTTCAAAGACTTCTTGCTATCACGCTGTTTTGATGCTCGTAATTTAGAGGACGCGGGAGCAAAAGCCAACGATGATAGACAATGGAATGAGTTTATTGATGTGGTTCTTATACCAAATCCTGAACTTAGCGATTCACAAAGAAAAGCCATTGCTCACGACTACGAAATGAGGGCCAATAAAGTCAAAATTAGTATCAGACAAGCTTTCTTATACTACTTCAAAAAAAGATTACGACTTGATGTTGCAGAGCATCTAGACAACGCTCAAGAGGCGCCCGTTATAATTGAAAATATGGAAGAATTTGAACAGGCTTTAGAGGCAGCCTAGACACATTACTGTAAGTCGTCAGGATATGTTGGACACTTCGCGTAAAAAAATAAGGTGTGTTTTTGGCTCCTTTGGTTGATGTTAAGCTGCGATCTTTTGTTGATGCAACTGTTTTCGTAATTTCATAGTTTTCTCTTTAATTTTCCGGCGTTTTTCGAGGATAGATTGTCCTCTCCCAAGCCAGACGTCTTCGGGAGTCAAGTTGTTCAGGCTCTCATGGTATCTCTCCGTATTGTAATGATTGACGAACTTTTCGACCTGCCGCTCCAGGTCTTCCGGCAGGTAATAGTTTTCCAGCAGAATGCTGTTCTTTAAACTGCGGTGCCAGCGCTCGATCTTGCCCTGTGTCATCGGGTGGTACGGCTTGCCGCGTGTATGGTCCATGCCGTGATCGTCAAGCCAGTGCTTGAGCTCCGCAGAGATGTAACACGGCCCGTTATCGCTCAGCAGCTTCGGGCGTTGTTTTCTGGCAAGGCCTGCGTTCTTCAAAGCATCCTGCAATGTTGCGGCGACATCACTGGCCCCCATGCCCCGGCATAAACGCCAGTTCACGATATAGCGGCTGTAATCATCCATCACCGTGGACAGGTAATACCAGCCCCAGCCCGTTACCTTGAGATAGGTGAAGTCTGTCTGCCAGAGCTGGTTGATCGCCGTGGTTGGGTTAGAGAACTGATCTGCCGCCTTATAGACGATCCACGCGGGTGAAGTCACCAGATCATGTTCTTTCAGGATGCGGTAGGACGTAGCTTCGGAGACGAAGTAATTATGTTTGCTTGTGAACTTCACAGACAGCTCGCGCGGGGACAGATCCGGTTCATCCAGAGCCATGTCTAAAAGCTTTTTCCGGTACTCATCCGGCACCTTATTCCAAACGGCATGAGGCTCCGGCTTTTTATCAGCCAGGGCGACCACGCCGCCGCTTAAGTAACGGTCATACCAGTTGTAAAAGGTCGAGCGCGGAATGCCGAGCATCTCAACAGTTCTGCGGATGCCAAGGCTGCTTTCTTCCACGGTGCGGATAATCTCGTATTTTTCTGCTGCGGAGTATCTCATATACCGTCCTCCCCATCCCCGATCACGCTTTTTTTAAGCAAGCGGTTTTCCAGCATCTCTTCGGCGAGAGCCTCTTTAAGTTGCCCGTTCTCATCGCGCAGTGCTTTCACCTCGCTGCTTCCGGCTTCGCGCTGCGTGTCTCCGGCAAGCCGTTTCTTACCCGCTTCCAAAAACTCGCGGCTCCAGTTGTAATAAAGGTTCTGATGAATATTCTCACGGCGGCAAAGTTCGGCGATACTGTCTTCACCACGCAGGCCGGCCAGTACAATCCGTATCTTTTCTTCGGCGCTGAATTTACGGCGGGTCTGCCGCTTTATGTTCTTAACCAGCTTGTCTGCGTCGTCCCGGTGGTCGTTTGAACTGTGTTTTTTGCTCATCTGCGTTCCTTTCAGTCACTTCGATAAGCCAAAAACACTACCTTAGCAATCCGCTACCTCTTGTCCAAATTGTGCTGACGGAGAACAATCATCGACTATATCCAGTTCTCCCTCTAGAAACATATCTTCCATCTCGCTTTTAGATATAGCTCTTTGGACAGCTTCTTCATAAGTCAGCCCATAATTTTTACTCTCCTCCATAGCCATCTCTTCAATAATCTCTTCGTAGGCATCATTAAGCCTATTTCTTAAAGTATCTATTTTGGTCTTGTGACTTTTACTTTTTAAGTCTGGGGCAAATTTTCTTAATGCTTTGTTTTTTGTCGTGCCTGTCGCATCGATATACATTTTCATCTGCCTGGCTACCAGGCGATCATGGGATTTGAAGCTTTTGGGACCAGCTTTATCCTTGGAAATATTTTTTCCAAAAATTAATTCAAGTACAGCATCTGCACGCTCATGGTCATTGTTTATGGTCTTTCTAAACAAAAATGATCTTTCATAAGGAGCACGTTGTTTAGGATAATTTGTATGAAGTTGATCTTGGTTCTCTATCAACTCGCAAATAAAATCGATTAGTACCTCATGATGATCGTACTTAAATAAAAGCTTGTTGCGATTTATACCCTTTTTCATTTTTTAATCAGTTCCTCGATCCGCTTTGAAACTTTTTCCATTGGCCCGCGAAGGCGCTCAGCATCTATCATAATGTAAGTCGAAGTGATATCGCCAGAGCGGTGATTCAATAATTTTTTCAAGGCATAATGAGGAATGTCCTCAGATTCGGCGATTGTGATAAAAGTCCGCCTGAGGTCGTGAATACAGAACTCAATTCCTGAGATTCGTTTTACAAATGCCACGCATTTTTTGGGCTCGGTCAGGTGGCCGTGATCGCCGTGGCCGGGAAAGACCCACTCTGATAGGCCACATGCCTCTTTGCGCCGCCTGAAAAAGTCATATAAAAAACCTGACATTGGCAAAGTATGCGCATCATTATTTTTTGTAATGGGAATTGTGAATGTCCTGTCATCCATATCAACATTCACCCATTTTAGTTTCAGGGCTTCGCTTCGCCTAAGACCAGTAAATAACAATAAGACAAAGAGGTCTCTTGCCACTGGGTTTACAAGCTGCTGGACACCCCAGTACCAGGCCGCAAGGTCATTGGGCTTAATATATGACTTTCTGCGCACAGCAGGAAACCAAGCCTTCAGCAGGGTAAGATAACGCACAGGATTATCTGGCGCATTATTGTAGATCGCGTGGCTGTAATTAAATAGCTGCCGCAGGACGCGCATTGTCTTATTTGCAGCCGCTTCACCCTTCTCTTTACCAATTTTGCGATGGCGTTCAAGAATGTCGTTCTTTTTTAAAGACACAAGCGGCTTATCTGTCCAGTCAGGTATATAAAGCCGGACGTGGGAACGGTAGGCTTTCGCTGTGCTGGGGCGCAATGATTTGCGGTCCCTGATATATTCTTCCAGCATTTCAGACACTGTTAAATTATTGGCCCTTAAGCCTGCCTGCTTTTCTACAGGATTAACGCCGCGGGACATATCTGCCAGATGCTGAATCGCCTGTCCGCGCGCCTGTTCAGGTGAAAAGACACCGTGTCGGCCGATCCTGAACCTGACTCGCTGGTTGCCTACATAACTCTGGACAATATAGGTCTTAGATTTTTTCCCTACAACAACGCCAAAGCCTTTAAGCTCGGTGTCAAAGAATATCTCCTGGCCTTGTTTTGTATATGGAATTTTATCAATGGCCGTTTTTGTAATTTTCAGTACAGGCATATCCTGATCCTTTCTGTTAATACTTTTCGTAGCGCATAAATATGCCGCGTTACGGAATCTTCTGTACATAAAAAATCATGTATTTACAATGAGTTGGGAGAGATTACCAAATCGGTACAAAGGCTTATAAAAATTTCCAAATGCTAAAAAGACCGCTTATAGTCTTCCAGTAAAGGATTTTAAGAACCAATGGATAGCACCCGACAATTTGAAGAGACTGTATTTGAACTTTCCAAGCTGCCTGCTGATATCCAGCTATTGCGCTGGAACAAGGAACTACAATCAGGCAGTGAACAGGACCCGTTAGGGCTAACGCTTCGGGTTGCTGCAAGGTTATCGGCAGAACTGTTGCACTGTATCACCTCGATCACGCCACGCGCCCGATATTACTCTTTTTTCCCATGGGCTTTTCAGGATTACTGGAATAACGAAAGAGGAAAAGCCGGGGACCGGGGAGAACAAATCGGTATTCTTGCGCGCGAAAGGGCCTTGGCGCTGGGCAGTGTGCTCCACCATAATGGCGCTGCCTGCAAGGGCGGAGCATTAGGCGGAACTGAAAAAGCAATTATACGCGCCGCCACGCTAAAGCCGGGGGATACCATTGATCTTTCGACATGGCAGCATCTGGAACGTGGCATATTTGATGCCGCTTACAAAGCTTCTCTTGTCAGCCTTCACCTCTTTGAAATTCCTGAAAATGATGAACAAAGCAAAGAGGAAATCGGCGAAGATAAAATGAATGCTGTAACAATAAGACAGCTTTCACCACAGGGAAAAATTCTGGCAAATGCTTTTGCTAGCTCGATTGCAAATACAGAATATATAAAGTCAGGTTCCAATTTTAAATCTGTCATATCGTATGAAACGCTGAAAGACTTTGGCGCACATGCCGGACTTTGTGAAATTTTACTTGATGCTGCCACCGACAGGGCAGCATTACGCGACATCATGTTTGACTGTGATAACCCAATGGGAAAAGCCCACTACCGCCGCCGTATGTCGCTCTTACTTCTTTTACAATCTGTGGAAAGCATCAGCGCTATACCAAACGAACTATCTTTTCACGAAAACTTTGCCGATCTAGTTTTTTATCAGCGTATCCCTGCTGGACTAGATACCGAAGATACTGTGAGTGTATCATTACCCCCTGCTCTTTTAGATGCGGCTGGACGCTGGTCTATTTTTCAATACCATTCATACCTGAGCATTGCCCTGCAATCGTTTCTGGTAGGCATTGTTCGCATTTTAAGGGACAGAGAAGAAGGTATAGATCAGCGCCAAATACTGAATTACTTCGATGAGCAGGAAATTAGTAAAAAGATAAGCGATATATTCGCCTGCCCGCCCATAGAAAATTTCTATTCCATGAGCCCTGAACAAACGCTAAAGCATATCGGCATTATAGACTCCTCAGGTAAACTGTCCGATGCCATGACTGAAAGGCACATCAGCCGGGCTCTGGTACAGAATAAAGGAGCCCAGGGCGAAGGGGGAATAGGCTTGGCTCTGGTGCTAATTTATACGTTATTCCATAGGTACAAGGATAATGTATGTCAGGAGCATGATAATTGGCACCGCCAGCAAGTACCAGAATACAGCCAAACCACAGATATATGCCTGCCCCTTGTTTTAAAACATATTCAGGCTTCATTTGGACAGAGTTGGGAAGCAGCCAATAACCATGACATTGCAACAAGACTTATCCAGCGCTTTGTTCTTAATCAGCACCAGATGATGAGTTACGAGCGTAATGCCGGCAATGCGTCGCTTTTCCGTACGGACGGCCAAAGAGTTATTGGGACAGGCAGCGAATACAGCGATCCCGGCTTTGGCAATGCGCGCCTTGGAAGTGCCCTACAAATTCTAGAGGATTTGGGACTGATCTATCAGGATGACGACAAAGCGTACCATATTACGGAAGAGGGAAAGCATTGGCGCGATGAGCTTGTACAGATAGAGGCCGGTCGATGAGCGAACAGGACCTCTTAAAGGCTTTTGATGACCACCAGAGCAAATATGCTTTGGTCGCGACGTATGATTTTGACCCTGTATATTTTGAGCGTCGTATTTTTTACAGGAAGGGTTTTAATAGCGCCGAGCGCATTATCATCCTTATGGACAAGGGAAGATATCAGGAGCGCTTAAATAATCAGGAATTCATGGCATCAGGCTTTAATCGTAACTACCTTGTTGTCCCCGTTTCACGCCCTAATGGCGTCTTTCACCCAAAACTTTATCTGATGCTTGGTGATAAGAAGGCAAGCGCCATTATAGGCAGCAACAACTGTACAGGTGCCGGCACCGCCTACAACATGGAACTATGCTCCCGCTTTACTTTGCCATTAAAAGATGATGGCGATGGTAAAGTTAATATGAGCCTGCCTGTTATTCAGCAAGTCTATGGGGCCTTTCGGTCTTTTTGCCATGATATTGGGCCACTATCAAAGACCATCGAGAATGAGGTATTTCAGCACATCGAAGCAGAACACGAGTGGATAGCAGCAAACACTAACGCACCCATCAAGCTGTTACACTCGCATGAAAACCCTCTTTGGCCTGAGATTGACAGCCTTCTTGCTGGAAAAGACGTCAGAAGCATTTTTATTCTTTCTCCCTTCTTTGACAAAAATCTGAGTTTTCTTAAAAAGCTCCAGGGGCGCTGGCCCGAGGCACCAATTACAATCGCCGCACAACAAAAATACAGCACTTTGCCGCCATCAGAATTGACCATGTTCTTTGAAAGCTCCCCCGTAAAACATCGCCTCTATGAAGCAAAGCCAGAAAAAATGGGGCGCCCTGTTCACGCTAAAGCCATCGCCTTTGAAACTGACAAAGGCACATTCTGGCTTACAGGAAGCGCCAACGCTACAAGGGCAGCCATAGAGGGCTTGAACACGGAATCCTGTTTGTGGTTTGCCACACAGGAAAGCCCTTTGCACATTTTTGACAATGATGAGATTAACCTGGAGGAAATCCAGCCCAGCGCATTCCAGTCTGGAGAACTGGAAAACCCTGAAGACGCACAGGCAACAGTAAAATATCCCATAGCCCTAAGCTCTGCCTTATTAACACAGGAGAAAACGCTGGTGCTTGATTATGTGGCGCCAGAAGCTGGGCCCCTGACTCTTCGCATCAGAAACTTTAATGAGAAAGACCCTGTCCTGTCCATGAAGCTGGATAGCAAAGAGATAAAATTAACAGACGAACAGGTTTCTCAAATAAGAGGCACTGCTTTTTGCCAGTTGAGTCAGGAAGACAAAAAAATAGAAAGTAATACTGTTGCGCTTGCGCAGCTTCAGTATTTTCTAAGGCACAGGGACGGCAGCGGTGGCGGCAGTGGCAATCCATTAAACAATATAAGAGAAACTGGAAAAGGGCTTATTACCCATCTTGATACATTGGCAAGCCCATCTGATGCAGCAGAGTTTTTACATCACTGTAACATTGGTTTTAATGATGGCGGCAGCCATGCAGGATTTAGAGGAAGTTCCTGGAACCCACGCGATCCGTTCAAGCCTGATACGCCTCCTGGATGGTCTAACATACCAATCGATCAAGCCAATGATCTCAGAAATGCTATTCGTGATTTTGTTGAGCGTCACCAAAAGGAAAAGCTGGAAAAGCATATGAACAGAGGCAATATAAACGGCCTTGCAAACTTCATGGATATTTTCAGGACTCTCAACGGCCTGTTAATGACCTATCACAGTCGCAAGATCGATGGTTCGGGAGAAGCTGTCATTCCATTTGGCTTCATCACAACACATGTAAGAATAAACATAGCATTACTGATTGGCTCTCTGGATGATGAGGAAGAGGGTCAAAAGGGATATATTGCAGCCATTGAGAACAATCTTAGTGATGACCCTGAAATTATAAAACAGCGTCTTATCACTGAAAATGTGGCTGCCATGCTGGTTGCTGCTATTGATGCTGTTATCGAAGTTCGCGCCAAGGGCGCCAAAAAGCCGGTCAATGACGAATGGGCTCTAAGGCATCGTGACTGGGTCATGAATTGGATAGCTGCTCATGGGCTGCCTATGCCTACAGCAGAAGAGGCTGCACAGGCCAAACAGGAATATACAGCTCTGGTCTAGGCCATTTTTCATACATTCCGTTATCACACCAGAAATTTGGGGACATCTTGAAAAGTTACTCGTTGGAAGGATGAAAAAGTGACTCAAATACCCATGTTTATTAGGAAATATGGCCCTATTTATCAGTATGTCAGGAAACGTACAGGAGCAAAAATACGTGCCACATCAGTTAGTTATAGCAATTAACGAAGTTTTTACTTTCATATGAAATAATTGTATTATATAATTGCATATGAAAGGAGAGAGCCATGTCCACAGCCAATACGCCAGCTACCAGCAGTACGACCAGTCAAGAGGCCGTTATCACTAAAGCTGCGTTGCGTGCTGCCGAGCATATTCATATGACGGATGCAGAACTCAGCAAGGTCATAGGTGTCTCCCCTTCGACAATTTCACGCATTAGAGGCGATGAGAATAGGTCTTTGAGCAAATCAGCTAAAGAATATGAATTAGCTGTATTGTTTGTTCGGCTGTATAGGTCACTCGATGCAATTACTGGTGGGGATGATAAAAGCTCTTCCGCTTGGATTAGAGCACATAATACTGCTATCAATGCTGTCCCCATAGAGAGAATAAAAACTATAGAGGGCCTAGTTGATGTCGTTGCCTACTTGGACAGTCGAAGAGCTCCAATCTAATATAGTCCACCTGAAAGGTGAATGCTGGCGCTTGGTCGAAAGCCAAAGCGAGTCTTCGACTATGAAATTGGTCGATAACGACGAAGAGCATGACATTCTTGAGAAAGCTATTGAGGACACTAAGCCTAATTTTCCTGCAGGCTGCCAGCACCTTCATTACCTGTTAAAAACTCCTTTCAGATACGCGCCTTATCCGAACGGTTCCCGTTTTAGACGCGCCAATCAGAGAGAAGGAGCATTCTATGGATCAGAGAATGTCGAAACAGCTATAGCTGAAATGGCATTCTACAGAGTTTTATTTTTCAGTGAGTCACCAGACACTCCCCTTCCAGAAAATCCGGGCGCTTACACAGCTTTTACAGTCAAATATAACGCACCTCATTCAATCGATTTGACAGAGCAGCCTCTAAACAAGGACGAAAAGCATTGGACTCATCCGAATGACTATGAGGCTTGTCAAAAACTAGCTGATACAGCGCGACAAGCTCGAATAGAAGCCATTCGCAATCAATCTGTAAGATGCCCTGCTGGTGGAAAAAATGTCACTCTTATTTCTCATGAGACGTTTACTGGAACAGAGCCTGGCAATGATCGCCAGGCATGGCGTTTTGCTGTAAAGAGAATGGGCGTTATGGCTGTTTGTGAATTTCCTGAGAAAAGATTGTTTTTTCCAGCTGCTAATTTTGCTGCTCTAGATGATCGCGTGAAAGTGTTTATACGCACATAAGGGAGTCAGGGGCCCAGAGCCAGCCATCAGTGCTTCTGGCTCCAGATACTTGAATTTAGAAAAGATAATTTGAGCATTACCCTTTCATTGCAAAGCCTTGAGAAGAATTCGGTTACTAATTTCCCGAGGGCAGCCGGTCGTTAGATTTTAGTCACCAAATAGTAACCAAGAGGCTCGAAAATCTGAGAAATAGCCTACAAAGATTTACAAGACCAAATGGCTGGAATACCCTTACAGATCAATGCCATGCCCAACAATTTACAACTCTCTACAGAGATATACAGGAATATATTCCTAGAGTTCGTAATGCGTGGGTCGGGAGTTCAAATCTCTTCTGCGGCACCATTTTATTATATAAAAAATTTATCACTTATTTTCAAAAACTTAGCTATCAAACCTTTCAAGTTCAAAATCGACTATTTTGAAAAAACAAAATTTTTTTATAACATCGACCTCTTCACACGTTGTTTTCAACACATTGCGGAAGAACGAGGCCTTGGAGCAAAAGTAGCAACATGGCGCTTAAGTGACTGATAACAGCAAAATCGCGACGCCTCACCTTCGTGAAAAAATTAGAGGATTTGATATTGCTTGACAAATTAGGTCTGACGTCCTAATTATAGGTCAAATGTCCTAATTGAGAAAATTATATAGCAAATGAGCAACAACACAACACGCCACCAGATTGTTGAAGCCGCCGACCGGCTGTTCTATCAGCGGGGCTATGAACACACTTCATTTGCGGATATTGCCGATACGGTCAAAATTTCGCGCGGCAATTTTTATTACCACTTCAAATCCAAGGATGACATTTTGGAAGCGGTCATCGATTTAAGGCTCTCCAATACGAAAGGTATGCTGAACAAATGGGAAGCCGAAGCGGATACACCGGCAGAGCGTATCAAAAGCTATATTCGTATCCTGCTGACAAACTGGAACAATATTAAGCAGTTTGGCTGTCCGGTCGGAACTTTATGCACCGAACTTGCCAAGCTGAACCACGCTTCACAGGAAGAGGCGAGCGCTGTTTTTACAGTCTTTCGTGTCTGGCTGCGCGATCAATTCACCCGGACAGGTCATAAGAAAGAAGCCGATACGCTGGCGCTGCGTGTTCTGGCATGGAGCCAGGGCGTTGCAACGATGGCCAGCACTTTCCAGGATGAGCAATTTGTCAGGAAAGAGGTCGAGCGGATGTGCTGCTGGGTTGAGTCATTAACAAGCGATAAGGAATAACGGTTATGAAACGGTTTCTAATAAAAATGCTCGGAACATATTTGTTCGCCATACTGATAACGGCGGGAGCCGGCGCATACGCGCAAATTGCCAAGAATGAAGCAGCCCAAAGCCCGTGGGGGCCGGACGATGAAATCGGAACGCTCAATATGATGGACGATGCGTCCAGACTGGATATTCTCAAGCAGATTGCCAGTGGCCGGGTTTATGATTTGAGCGTCGATATGTTTATCGGAATGCCAACCTGTTGCGATGCTTTTGGAGACCAGGGTTATGAAATGTGGATGACGCATACACCCGAGCGCGGAGAAGACGGTAATCTTGTTTCTCATTCAGGCGAAGCCGTTTCCATGTACACGCATACTGGAACGCACATTGATGCCCTTAATCATTTTGGATTGCATGGAGAAATTTGGAACAAGGTTCATGCAAACGATGCTTTGGACACACGCGGGTGGAAAAAAACTGGCGTTGATAAACAGCCTCCGATCATTGCCAGAGGTGTGCTTATTGATGTAGCAAGAGCCAAAAACGTCGAGCGGTTGCCGGACTCTTATTCTATTACGGCTTCAGATTTACAAGAGGCGTTGCAAAAACAGGGGACGATCATTACTGCCGGTGATGTGGTACTCATTCGCACCGGCCTTATGACCCTTTGGCCTGACGCACAGAAATATAGCCTTTTTACGCAAGCCGGACTTAGTCTGGAGGCCGCGCAGTGGCTGGCTGAAGAGCAAAAAGTCATGGTGATTGGCGCGGATAATTTCGGTGTTGAAGCTTTTCCGTCTAAGGATCCGAAAAATTTTGCGCCTGTGCATTCTTACCTTCTTGCAGAAAAAGGGGTTTCGTTAATTGAGGTCTTGTGGCTTGAGGATCTGGCGAAAGATCAGGTTTATGATTTTATGTTTATCGCTTCGCCGTTGAAAATGCGCGGCGCTACGGCTTCGCCAATTCGGCCGCTGGCTATCCCCATTCAGCAAAGCAGCAATCAATAGGAGACAACCCGATGTTTATCGTATTGCTTAAATTTTCAGACAATAAAGACAAGGCCGGTCAGTTTATGGAAGGTCATACAGCATGGTTGAGGCAGGGTTTCGATGACGGCGTTTTCGTATTGGCCGGGAGTCTTCAACCTCATCGTGGCGGCGGAATTGTCGCACACAATATCACCAGAGCTGATCTTGAGGACCGGGTAAGCGCCGACCCGTTTGTCGCAGAGACTGTTGTGAGCGCGGAAATCCTCGAAATTACTCCGTCCAAGGCGGATGAGCGGCTTGCGTTTTTAACGTAGTTAGACGTTGCCTGTAAAAAAGGCTGTTTGTATGCCATTACGATGCGGTTATAGTGCTGCGTGCCGTAGGCTGTGAATTCGAATAGAAAAATTTAGTCCACAAAATATCTATGCGTTCATTTATTAATTAAAACAATAATTTATATAGTATTCGCTTTTTATTCTAGTCAACTATGCGGCATCCTTTTTCATCATCCCAAAACGCAGCTTCGTTCTCTACCGGGGATCCAGTTCGAAAATTCCGATATTGCCCGATGTGTTCGGGTTCGGAGCCCCGATAACACCTTCGACAAGCCGCGTACCTTCAGGGCTACCGGCGCTTTCAATGACAACGTATCCGCCCTGCGCCTGCCGGATTTTGGCGGCATCAATGTTAGTCAGCCATTGCGCTTCGTGTTGTTCGTACGGCACGGCCTCAGCCGCCCGCTTAAGGGTCTGTGAAAGTGTCATGATATCCTTCCTGTTTTTTATTTATTTATTCATTATTATTTCGACCGAAGATAATCGATCTCCGGCCCAGAAAACAAGTAAAATATATGAAACTTACCGCAGACTCTAATTAGCTGTGCTGCTCGATCGCTTTGCGAAGCAGTCCTTTCAGCTCTTCCGCCTGCTGGCCGATATTATCCTTGATATGGGTTTGGAAAGTTACACCAATCACATCCAGATGCGCCTGGATAATGGCCCGGTGCGCCTCCCGCGTCGGATCTATTTTTTCACAGAACCTGCACAGGGAATCCCCGAAATACCCCATCAGTTCGTACTTATAAGTCAGCGCGATATCTTTTATATTATTGGCATAGTTCAGCAGCTCGCGGATCATTATCTTGCGCTTCTTCTCATCCTGTTCGCCCTGAATATCATCCCAGGTACTATCGAGCCGCACCAGGATCGCTTCAATCTCGCGGTAATAATTTTCTTCCTGATCGTCAATTTCAGCCTGAGCCTTGCGCACAGCCTGCGGATTGATATAGCCGGGAGCATCGTCATCCAGGGATGCGCCTGCTTTGAGTTTGAGCCGGTTAAGCCGGTGCCAGATTTTGATTTTATCAAGTTTATTCGAGTTGCTCATGATCTTCCTCAACATCTGATTTTTTGGTCTGCCTGCGCTCTTCGCCGACGAAACGCTCGACCTTGCGCCGCCGTTCGGGTCCGAAAAATGACGGAGCCTCAATAAAAGGCCGCGGATGATCGATCACGTACAAAATCCTGTTCGCCAGCTTTTGCGCGGAAACCGGTTTCACCATCGCTTCAGTAGACCCGCAATCCCGCGCTTTTTCCACAACATCCGTACTGGTATAAGCGCTGCATACGATTGTGGGCATAAACTTGATGGAATCGCTCTTATGCTGGCGCGCCCATAAAATCAGTTCGGATCCATCCCCTTCGGGCATCAACCAGTCAACAATCGCCACATCAATATTCTGGGAAGATGCTACCGCATTATAGGTCAGCAACATCCGCTTGGCCTCGGCAAGATCACGCGCGACAAGAACCTTGCCCACCCCCATCGCCCGTAAGGCTGACGCCATCAGGTTCGCGATAAACTGGGAATCATCGACAATCATGATCTTAAAGTAACTCAGATCATACGGGTCTTTTTGCAGGCTTTTATCAGGCTTTTTCATTGCGACTAACTATATGAGGATACGCAGGACTATAACTTTGCCATGGTAATCGTTCACAGCCAACGTGTAAAATTCTTTTCACTTTTTTGACCCAGATCAAGGCCAGAGGACCCCGCCATGTCTTAGGGTACGGCATGACAACCGGGGTTAAAGCACAGATTCTGAAATATGACGGCTTGCGGGTTCCACGCTACACCAGCTACCCGACAGCACCTCATTTTGAGCCTGTTTCCGGGCAGGAACAATATGAAGACTGGCTCGCTGCGCTGGATCAGGACTCAGCGCTGTCCCTTTATATCCACGTACCTTTTTGCCCCCGGATGTGCCATTACTGCGGCTGCCATACAAAGGTAACCCGCCGTTACGCCCCGGTTGAAGACTATATCCACCTGCTGATGCGCGAAGCGGCGATCCTGGCGCGGCATATAAATAAAAGCCAGAAACTCGCCCATATCCATTTCGGCGGCGGATCGCCGACCATGATCCGGGCGGATGATTTTTCCCGCCTGATCCAGACCTTCCGGACCCTGTTCACTTTTGACGAGCAAGCCGAAATCGCCATTGAAATCGATCCGCGGCAACTGACCGAAGGCCGGGTAGCCGCCTACGCCAGATCGGGAGTAAACCGTGCCAGTCTCGGCGTTCAGGATTTCGATCAAAAAGTCATGTGCGCGGTCAACCGGGCCCAGCCGTTTCACCTGTCTTATGATGCCGTCAAAATGCTACGGGATTACGGAATCAATCAGATCAATCTCGATCTCATGTACGGCCTGCCGCACCAGACCCTGGACAGCATGCGCCGCAGCGCCGATTACGCCGCCCTGCTGCAGCCGGACCGGATCGCTTTATTTGGCTATGCCCACGTACCGTGGATGAAAAAACATATGCGCCTGATCGATGAAGAGGCCCTGCCCGGCAGCATGGTACGTTACGATATGTTTGAAATTGCCGCGCGGGAACTGGAACAGGTTCACGGCTATCTGCCGGTTGGCATCGATCATTTCGTCAAGCCCGGCGACACGATGGCCCTGGCCCGCCAGAACGGGACGCTGCACCGTAATTTCCAGGGCTATACCACCGATCGTTGCGATGCGCTGCTGGGGCTTGGTATCTCCTCGATCGGCAAACTGCCGCAGGGTTTCGTCCAAAACAGTCCCGACATGCCGATCTATCAGGACGCCATTCTGGACAGCCGCCTGCCGGTCACAAAAATGAAAGCGGTCAGCGCCGAAGACCGGCTGCGCGCTGCCGTCATAGAACGCATTATGTGTGATCTGGCCGTCGATCTTGGGCAAACCTGTATCACACACGGTTTTACCGCGGATTATCTGGATTCAGATCTGACGGCGTTAGAGCCTTTTGCCGCAGACAATATTGCCACCGTCGATTTCAAGGCACGCACCGTCAGCATACCGATGGAATCGCGCCACGCCGTACGCATGATCTGCGCGGCATTCGACGCCAATCTCCGGGAAGCAGGCACAGCAAAAAAACATGCTGCGGCAATCTAGGTCCTGACCCTAATCAGCCGGGGAAATGGTTGACCTCAAGATAATCGCCAAGAAACTCGCCGATCCGGTTGATGTCATCTTTCATCAGATATCCGGCGACATTCAGATCATAAGCGCGGGTGATATCTTCCTGACGGTTTGAAGTCGTCAGCATAAAAGCGACATTTTTACAAAGCTCTTTATCCTCACGGATTTTTTCAAGCAGGTCGAATCCGTCCATGCGCGGCATATTAATATCGACCAGCATGACGCAGGGCAACGCCATCTCTACAGAGCTCTTGCCGCGCAGGATGTCATAGGCTTCAACGCCATCCTTGGCTTTGAAAATCGGGTTGGCAATCGAGGCCTTACGAAAAGTCCGCTCCACGATTTCCACATCGATTTCATTATCCTCGACCAACAGGATCGGTACGGGGTTTGTCATGATTTCTTTCCTTATGCTGCGGGTCCTGCCGGAAACGGCGCATACCCTTGCATTACCCAAACTCCCGCCATGATAAAGGAAAACCTTGTTTGACTTCAATAGACCGCGTACTCTTTTTTCGGACAACAACCGGAGGTTTTGGTTTGGAACCAGACAGGCAGAAAAAGGCGTTATATGCCGTATCCCTTGCAGCGTCGGTCACAGCCACGTTCATCGGCGTCATCGTCATGACGATCTGGCATACGAAAAATCCCGTTCTGACCACCCAGCATGAATGGATTTTTTTCATGCAGTATACGACTGCATTGCTTTTTACGGCGAGCGGCGCAGGCCTGCTTTGCGCCGCCCACAAACAATACCACAGGACATGGGTCATCGGTGCTTTTGTCCTGATATATGCCGGGGCAATCATGATCGAATATATAACCGGCATGAATTTGGGCATAGACCAGCCCATTATAACCGACTACATGCACCCCGATACGGCGCATCCGGGAAGGCCCGCCCCCAATACGGCACTGGCTTTCATGTGTATCGGCACTGCGCAAATCCTGCTCGCCGCGAACCAGAAAAAGCCGCATGACCTGCGCACCGTTATAATCGGCCTGATCGGCTTTATTGTCTTTGCCCTCGGCGCTCACGCAGCCGGCGGATACCTGCAATCCGTCGAAAAGGCCTATGCCTGGGGAACCGACACCCGCATGTCGGTTCATACGGCCGTGGCCAATATGGCGATCGGGCTGGGGCTGCTTTCCCTGTCATGGTATTATCAGGCGGCGGGAAAAATCGCCCGGGTGCCTTTATGGCTGCCGGCCCTGATCTGTTTTATCGCGCTGCAGGCAGACCTTGCTGCCGACCCCGACCTGTTCATGAGTATCGTATATATCCTGCTGGTTTTCTGCAGCCTGTGGTTTACGATACCTTACACATCTTTTATCTTTGCTATCGTCGCTTCCATACTCGCGATCCTCGGACTGCTGGTACAATCCGACGAACTCATTACGGCTGCGGCCACCACCAACCGGTTGCTGGTGATCGGCGCGATATGGATTGTCGCCGCCCTGATCTACGGACAGCGCAGTACCGACCGTAAATTCCAGCGCAGCGAAGAATATCTGCGCGCGATTGTTGACAACACGGTTGAAGCCCTCATCACGATCAATGACAAGGGTATCGTCCAGAGCTTCAACCCGGCCTGCGAAAAAACATTCGGTTACAGGGCCGACGAAGTCATCGGCCAGAACGTCAATATGCTGATGCCCTCTCCCTATCACCGCGAACACGACCAGTATATCGACAATTACCTGACAACCGGCGAACGGAAAATCATCGGCATCGGCCGCGAAGTGGAAGGCCTGCGCAAAGACGGGACAACCTTCCCGATGGATCTGGCGGTCAGTGAAATGAATGTTGGCGGCAAACGGTTTTTCAGCGGCATTATCCGCGATATCACGGAACGCCGCAAAACCGAGGAGGAGCTGCTGCGCTCTAACACCGAGCTTGAGCGCTTTGCCTATATCGCCGCCCACGATTTGCAGGAACCGCTGCGCATTATCACGAAATCAACGGAGTTTTTGGAAGAGGATTACGGCGATACGCTCGACGAAGACGCCAGGAAATTCATTCATCACGCCCAGACCGCCGCAAAACGCATGCGCAGCCTGGTCCGTGATCTTCTGGAATATTCGCGGATCGGCACGGCTGAAAAAGATTTTGAAACCGTCTCAATGCGCGAAGTCGCCGGAATCGCCTATGATATGCTGGCCAACAGCATCGAAACCCATCAGGCCACGATTGAAATTGACGACGCCCTGCCCTCTGTGAAAGGCAACAAGCTCCAGCTCGTCCGCCTGTACCAGAACCTGATTAGCAACGGCCTGAAATATAACCGCGAAGGGGAAAAGCCCGATATCAGGCTAAATGCCCGCGAAGAGAAAACCTCATGGGTCTTTACCGTCAAAGATAACGGGATCGGCATTGAACGCGAATATTGCGAGCAGATTTTCGCCCCGTTCAAACGGCTGCACACCAGCGCGGAATATCCCGGCACCGGGATCGGCCTGTCGATGTGCCGCCGGATTGTGGAGCGCCATAATGGCCGGATATGGGTTGAATCCGTCCCCGGCCAGGGCAGCACCTTCTCTTTCACCCTGCCGAAAACACAGTAAAAAGCCTTTAAAAATAACGCTAACAATTGCCCGGCGGCCCTGCCTGTAATACAGTAACGCCGAAAAATGGGTAATCTATTGAAACAAAAGCTGTTTTATATCGCAAACAGGCTGGCGCAGCCAGCGGTCGTGTTTTATACGCTGCCTGCCCTGATGCTGCTGCTCGTGGCCGGCACCGTCGCCCAGCGGACGATGGGCCTGTATGATGCCCAGCACCTGTTCTTTTCCTCCTTTATCCTCTGGCTCGGGCCGCTGCCGCTGCCCGGCGGCTATACGATCATCGGCTTTATCAGCCTGAGCCTGCTGATTAAATTCCTGTTTTTCAGCGACTGGCGCCTGCAAAAAGCGGGGATCAATCTGGCACATCTGGGAATTCTCGTCCTTTTCGTCGGCGGCTTCCTGACCGCCTTCCAGGCCAAAGAAGGCTTCATCCTGATCCCCGAGGGCCAGAGCGGAACCATGATTTCGGATTACCACCAGCGCGAACTGGTTATCGCCAAAGACGGCATGATCCACAGCATCATCCCGCACCGGCACATCAAAACCGGCGCGCAGCTGAAATCCCCGGACCTGCCGTTTACGATCACGGTTGAGCAGGCCTGCCGGAACTGCACGATCAGCCGCCGCGAAGAAGACGCACAGGGCGTGTTCGGGATGGCGCAGTTTATGGCGCTATCACCGGGAGAGCTTGCCAAAGAAGACGAAGCGAACCTGTACGGCGCCACCCTGACACTGACAGGAACGGGAGAAGGAACCGACGGCACCTATATTATCTTCGAGGCCATGCCCAAACCGATCAGCCTGAGCATCGGTGAGCACCAGTACGAGATTATCTATCAAAAACAGCAGCGCAGCCTGCCTTTCAGCCTGAAGCTGGAAAAATTCGAAAAAGGAATGCATCCCGGCACGGCCATGGCCAGCAGTTACCAGTCCGATATCATCGTGCAGGACGGTACGCTAAGCTGGCCGGTCCGGATCGAAATGAATAAGCCGCTGCGCTATAAAGGCTACACTTTCTTCCAGTCTTCTTTCGCCGAAACGCCCGGCAGTACGGCAACCGTGCTGGCGGTGGTCAAAAATACCGGCTGGGTCTTTCCCTATATCGGCACGGCCCTGGTCGCCGCCGGATTGCTGCTGCACATACTGCTGATGGCCCGCAGGAGAAAGGGGACGGCATGACAGTGTTTCGCATCATCACCGTGCTCATCTGTGTTGTAACCTGTATGGGTAGCGTTGCCGCCGCGCAGGACCGGGCCACCCTGCAAATGCAGGATTTCGCCACTCTGCCCGTTCTGCATGAAGGCCGGGTCAAACCGCTCGCCAGTTTCGCTGCGGTCGAGCTCGATAAATTTTCAGCCCGCAGCAGCACGGCAGATCCGGTTTCATGGCTGGCCGAAACACTGTTCAACCCGCAATACGCCATCAAGCGTCCGGTTTTTAAAGTCGCGCACCCGACCCTGCGCAAGCGGCTGAACCTGCCTGAACGTCCAGGAAAACTCTACAGCCTTGAAGAACTGGCACTCGGACTGGAACAGACGCAGCAGCAAGCGCTACAGCTGATCGTCAGCGAAGAAAAAAACCTGACCCCCGAACAGCAGGCCCTGATTACGCTGCATGAAAACGCTCTGGCTTACGGCCAGTTATTGCAGGCCCTTGCCGCGCTGTTACCCATGCAGGTCGGCCTGCCGGAATCCCTGAACATTACACCGCAAATCTATACCGGCATGCCGACTTTCCTTGAGATCAGGAACAAAGAAAAACCGCTGATGGAACAGGTTAAAGCCATCATCGACCGTAAAGGCGAAGACCTTGAGCGCTATACCGCGGAAGAAAAAGCGCTGGCGGGCCTCGCGTTTGAATACCAGCAGATCAGCCAGGCCGCCGCCCGCAATACCCTGCTGCGGATTATCCCGCCGCAATGGAAGGACAGTGATGTCTGGCTCTCGCCATGGTCGCTGCTGCAACAGGGCCAGGGCAGCCCGGAAAGCAAAATACTGCTGGAAGACTGGCAGGCCATGGCCAAAGCCTACCGCGCCGCGAATGCCGGTGAATGGGAAAAAGCCGGCAAAGCCACATTCAAAGACACCACGGCCCAAAGCCCGGATAAAGGGCTGGGCGCGCGGCTAAAAATGGAGCGGCTATATAACCTGCTCAGCCCCTTCAAGCTTGCCTTCGCGCTTTATGCGCTGGCCCTGCTGGGCGGCGGGATATTTTTATGGCGCAGGCACCCGGTCCTTTATCAGGCCGCGTTTACCATGCTGATCGCGGGCACCGCCGCGCATCTGGCCGGGACCGGCCTGCGGGTCGGCATTCTTGAGCGGCCCCCGGTCGGTTCGCTTTATGAATCCCTGCTGTTTGTCGGATTAATCATCACCCTGACCGCGCTGTGGATCGAAACCCGCCGCCGCGATGCCCTCGCCTTAACCGGGGCCGCCGCCGCCAGCCTTGCCGTTTTATTCGTGGCCCCTGTCGTCGCCCCGGACGGGGACGATCTGGAAGTGCTCGTCGCGGTGCTGAACACGAATTTCTGGCTCGCCACCCATGTCACCTGCATTACGGCCGGCTACGGTTTTTGCCTGCTGACCTCTGCGCTGGCCCATATCTGGCTGCTACGCGCAGGGGGTGCTGCGCAGGTGCAGGACGGGCTAAGCCGTACGATTTACATCCTGTCCCTTGCCGCCCTGTTCCTGACCGCGTTCGGCACAGTGCTCGGCGGGATCTGGGCCGACCAGTCCTGGGGCCGCTTCTGGGGCTGGGACCCGAAAGAAAACGGCGCGCTGTTGATTGTGCTGTGGCTGGTCTGGCTACATCACGGACGGCTGGGCGGACAGCTCGGCATGCCCTTGTTCCAGGCGGGACTTGCGGTGCTGAGCATCATCGTCGCGCTGGCATGGTTCGGGGTCAACCTGCTCAGCGTCGGGCTGCATTCCTACGGCTTCACCAGCGGGATCGCCGCAGGGCTGGCCGCATTCTGCGCGGGCGAACTTGCCTTGACCGCCGCGTTATATTACAGGGTAAGGCATAAGAAAGCGGGATCGTCATGAAACTGAATGTACTGATTTTTATCGGCACGGTGGTTTTCGGGTTTTTAATCACCTATATGCTGCAAAGGCCTTGCGACTGCAAAGGCACGCCCGTGGAGACGGCGGCAAACCCGCTGGAAGTGACCGGCAAGGACCTGCCGGTTTTTTCAATGACCGACATGCACGGCACGACATTTCAGTCCACGAATTTTGCCGGGAAGACCATCATCATCAATTTCTGGGCGTCATGGTGCCCGCCTTGCGTCGCGGAATTCCCCCGCCTGCTGGAGCTGGCAAAACGCCATCCTGATACGCTCGTCCTGCTGGCCGTATCCAGCGATCATAACCGCGAAGCCATGATGCGCTTTCTGAATAAAATGAACGCGGATGAAAGCGCCGTTTTAAAACAGGACAACGTGCATATTATCGAAGATGCCGATAACAGCATCACCTTCAATATTTTCCAGACACTGCGCCTGCCGGAAACGGTGATCGTCAGCCCGGAACAGAAAATGCTGCATAAATTCATCGGCATCGACTGGACCGTGGAGGATGTGGAAGCCTACCTTCCCGCGCAATAATTGACATAAGATAAAAGTTTTTGCTAGAGTGCCGTCTTTGCAATCACAAGCGGTACGGTTACCAACGCCATGCAGGACACGAAAGAGCGGCAAAATCACGTCCTTGGGCTCCTAAGAGAGCTGAATGACGGGCGCCCCTATAACAGCCCTGTCGCGATCATCGACAACTGCCCGATCTCGGCGCATGAACCTGCCGATCGCATGCTTCGCACGATCGATATCCTGTCTGATATCGCGGGCGATTACACGCAGCAACATCTATATAACCGGGCATTTAAGCGGCTCGAAGACATCGGGATGCACAACCCGGATTACAGCCGGGAAGTGCTGCGAAAACTGATGGATATCATCAAAACTAACATCCACCCACAAATCACAGGCAGAGCAGTGCAAAGTACCATATGGATCGAAAAACCGCCGCTATTGCGCAATAAGATCGCCGCCGCACTCGAGCAAAACAGTACGCCTGCAACAAGTTTACAGGGAAAAGCCCTGCGAGCCTTTTGCGACAGAACACAAACGAACCCCCGGTACGAACCGAACGATCATTTTTACAACGCGATTACAAACACGATGAATGCCTATGATGCCGCCATGGCATTCACCCTGATCGAAGGGATGGGATTGCCGATCCCGGGAGAAGAAGAGTTCACGCATGGGACGGGGTGCGTTCCGGTATTTATGACCCCGTACGGGCTGATGATTAAAGTCTTACACGGAACCATCGCCAATAATTTTGAAAAAGCCATGGGCAATGACCTGGTGCTTCAGCCCCTTCGGTATATCAAACTAACCAATGGCGGACTGATGATCTTACCCGGCATTCACCCTGTGATCGCCGATAGCAATCATAACCATCCTTTATGGGGGTTTTTAGACAGGGAGTCTCGAAAAACGCCGATTGCTTTTGGCGACCAGCAAACCGCGAATATCGGTTTACTGCCCGTCCCCTGGCGTGAAAACAATGAGGATATGTTCCCTGTCGTCCTCGATCACGGCTGCGTACGCGGACAATATGACAGCATATCATACGCCTTTGAAAAGGCCAGCTACCACGGCATACAGGACCGGGTTTACGGTAAGCTTAAAGCCCGGCTGAATGAATGCTGGCCTGAATATACCTTACCGACTCCCGAAAAACTCAAACCGTTTTTCGATGAATGCGCCTCTATCGTCGCTTTGCCGGAAAACGACCCGAAGCGGATCCTGGTGCCCGGATGGCAAATATCAATGCGGCCGGATCAGGTGGCTTCGGCCCCGCTTTATGAAGCGCGGCTGAAAGCGCACCTGCGCTGCGGGTAAGCAGTCCCTATTTTTTCTGCCACGCGCCGCCGCGATTTTCGTATTCTTTCTTGACCGCCTGCCATGCAAGGTGACGGGCGGAATCATCGGGATTAGTTTCACTGCCGAACCATGTTTTGATACAGCGGCATTTCTGGAACGCATCGCAATACGCTTCCCAGTAAATCTTCTGCGCGTAAAGCGGCAGGCTTTCACGAATATAAATCCGGTCCGGTTCTGTGTTCATTGTATTGGCCATTGTCCTGACCTCCTTTAATGGTTCGGTCAGTCCAACGAACGGCTGAAATAAAAAGTTCCTTAAAGGCAGTAAGACCGGGAAAGATCAAGCACCCGGCGCACCTTTGCAAGATCGAACAGATCATCGCTGCGCACACCGCTTTCCATGTCGATCCAGGTCGTGACAGGGCCTGCAGCAGAAGAAATCTTTTCAAGCTGCCCGGCCAGGTTCTCCGGGTTCAACCCTCCGGCATAACCGCAGGAATGGCCGGGCAAAGGCGCGGGCCAGCCCGCAGGGCAAGTCCCGGTCCCGGCGGACTCATCAAACAAAATCGCATGATTTTCTATACCGGAGAGCAGCGGCAGAATTGGCTCCAGCCCTTCCCCGTACTGGAAGATAAATTCAAATTCGGGATGCGCTTTGACCTGTGCAATCAAATCCTGGAAATCAACCCGGCCCGCAACATCACCGAATTTTAGATTCAGCTGCACCCGGTGAAACCCGCTCATCAGCTCAAGAATGGCCGCATCGCCCGACGCAAAACCGAGAAAGGCGCTACCGCATAAATGCATCGCCTTATGCCGGCCTGTATAATGCTGTGAAAAATTCCGGATCCAGTCGGCACTCGGAAAGCGGTTTTCACCCATCCGTTCGGGCATACATAAAATGGCGAATTCGACAAAAGGATACGCTGCCGCGATCTGGTCGAGATCGGCAAGATCGATGGCATCATCCGCCCCTGTGATAGAAACATAGCGAAGCTTCATGCTTATGGTTCTATCACAGGACGCAGGTTAAAAACAGTATAGGGTTATACGCCCGGTTTCGGTGCGGCATAAGGCGTGGTTTCGGTATATTGACCATCCATCGCGCAATCAAGATCGGCATCGACAAATTTTTGTTTTTCGAGCTTCTTCTCTTCTTCATTCAGGATATTCACTTCCCGTACTATATATGCCGGTATAGCCGCCGCTTTATCTTCACTCAGCGGGCCGGCAAACTCAGCCTTCAACGAACAGGTGAATTGCGGTGTATTTCCGGCGCGTGTACGCTCGGCACTAATTAGGGCTTTTTCAAGCCCGGCCTCACGAGTACGCTTTGTTTCAATATCATCACGCGTATCATTGTACACGACCTGGGTCGTCGGGATCACCCCGCTGCCCTGGTTGCTAAGACCTGATTTACCAGGGAAAAACGCAGCGACCGTTACTTTCAAGGTCCCTGCTATTTCTGATTCCGTGCGAGTCCCTTTCCCTTCATCATTGACTGGAAGTACGGTCTGCACGGACCCTTTCCCAAAAGATCTGGTCCCGTATACCGAAATCCCGAAATCTTTTGTCGCCCCGGCAACGATCTCCGATGCCGATGCAGAACCGCCATTTTGCAGAACTTTGACCTCTGCGCCCGGGAAAAAAGACTTCAGGTTCCCGCGAACAACACGCTCGGCATAAGTCACATCATCTTCATGCGTTTTGCCGATCGCAACCAGAGGCACTTTGTCTGATTTTTTGGCGTCAATCAGAATATCTGAGATCGCCTTAGCCTGTGGCAACAGCCCGCCACCATTACCGCGAAAATCAACAATGATGTTTTTAATCTGGTTGCCGTTTTCCGCAGCCAGTTTCCTAAGACGGTTTGCTTCATCAATAAAATCATCGAGCGTCCGTCTGGAAAATGTTTTAACCTTGAAATATACACTGTCGTTATTTTCACCAATCAATTCACCTTTGACCGCGTGAACAATAATCTTGTCCCGTGTCACTTTCAGATCAAACGGTTCCGCATCACCGCGCTGAACCGTCAAAGTGATATCGGTACCGACCTTCCCGCGCATAAGGCTAACCGCTTCATTCAGCGTTTTACCGCGAACCGTTTCGCCATCCAGCTTAATAATCAGGTCGTTCGCCATCAGCCCGTTGGCTTCCGCAGGCGTTCCTTCCATTGGCGGCTCCTGGACTTTGACAACCCCGTCTTCCATCCCGACGACGATCCCAAGCCCACCAAATTCACCGTTCATGCTGATCTGAAAGTTATCGGATTCTTCTGCGAAGGCGTAAGACGTATGCGGGTCAAATGCGCTGTGCAGCGCCCCTTCGACCGCATATTCAAACAAGCGCTTTATACTGATATCCGTCTGCTCCGCAATCGCCACGACTGCAGGCTGGAGATACGCACAATGATCGACATAGTTCTTCATAGCCGTGTGCGGTTCAGCGTAGGTTACCGTTTCAGTTCCAACTTTTAGGGACTGTATAGTTTCTTTTTCTGATTGTTCGTCCTTAACGATGTTGACAAGGCTTTTGTCCATTTCACCGTTCACCGGATCAAGCCCTGTTTTCCAGTACGCATTTTTCAGCATAGACTGCATCGCTGCCGCTGCGATTTCGCTCTGCGGTACGGTCGTCTTACCGTTAAAATGCTCATCGTCAACATATTCCAAAATATTGTTGTAAAATTCACAGCTGCTATCAATCTGCTGCTTTACCGCCGGGTCAAGGGACGGGCCTTTCACTACTGTTGATGGAGAACTATCCGCTTCACATCCGGCTGTCAGAATCCCTAACGCCAGAACCCCGGCAGCGGTGCCGGTTACAAATCTTTTCATGGTGCCTTCCCTGTTTTACATTTTTTATGCAAAGAGGAAACCATAGGCGCGTGAAAAAACAAATGCAACAGGAAATTATTTCGACCCGTAAAGCCGGTCCCCGGCATCGCCGATCCCTGGCAGGATATGGCCTTTTTCATCAAGGCCCCGGTCGATCGCCGCCGTATAGATCGGCAGGTCGGGATACTCTTCGCGCACCGCGGCAATGCCTTCGGGCGCGGCAACGATACACAGGAACTTCACATTCACCGCATCATGGCTTTTGACCCGGTCAATCGCGGCAATCGCCGATTTCCCCGTCGCCAGCATCGGATCAAGGATAATCACTTCACGCTCATGCAAATCATCGGGCAGTTTCAGGAAATATTCCACCGGGATCAACCGGTCCGGATCGCGGTACAGCCCGATATGCCCGACCTTGGCCAGCGGCATCAGCTCCAGCATCCCGTTCAAAAGCCCGTTCCCGCCGCGCAGGATCGACACAAGGCAGTGTTTACGGCCCTCAAGCACCTGCGCCGTGGTTTGTTCCATCGGCGTTTCAATCTCGATATCTTTGGTCGGCATATCACGAAGCACTTCATAACCCAGCAGGATCGTGATCTCTTTCATCAAATCGCGAAACACATGCCCCGGCGTATCACCCCGGCGCAAATGCGCAAGCTTATGACGGATCAGCGGGTGATCGAGGATGTAAGTGTTTGCATCATTCATCAAGGCCACGCCCTTTCGTGCTTTTTAATCCTTCTTCATCGGCAATCTGCTTTTCATCGGGAACGAAATAGCCGGCGGCTTTCTTCGCTTCCATTTCAACGGCAGCATCTTCCGGGATCAGCTCCGGCGGGATCGGAATGCGGTTGACGATTTCAATCCCGTGACTGACCAGCGCGTTATATTTCATATCCGACATTGATGCGAAATGATCGATCTTCGTAATCCCCAGCCAGTTAAACACATCCGGCATCAATTCCTGGAACCGCATATCCTGTACGCCCGCGACACATTCTGTGCGCTCGAAATATTTGGCGGCACTGTCACCGCCTTCCTGGCGTTTGCGGGCATTATAAACTAGGAACTTGGTCACTTCCCCCAGCGCCCTTCCTTCCTTGCGGTTATAAACGATCAGCCCGTTGCCACCTTTCTGCGCGGTTTCGATGGCGATCTCCAGCCCGTGACATAGATACGGACGGCACGTACAGATATCAGATCCGAACACGTCCGAGCCGTTACATTCATCATGCACCCGGCATCCCAGCGGCACAGAAGGGTCATGCAGCGTTGCCACATCGCCAAGCATATAAATCGTATGCCCGCCAATCGGCGGCATGAAAATTTTCAGATCAGGCCGCGTCACCAGTTCCGGGAACATCCCGCCGGAATGCTCGAACAGGCTGCGGCGAAGGTCATGCTCGTCCACATCAAGCCGCCTTGCAAGGCCGGGTAAATGCCAGACCGGGTCAATGGCCGCTTTGGTCACGCGCACATCGCCATTCTCTTTAAGGATTTTTCCATCCGGGCTCAGACGCCCCGCCGCCACAGCGGCGTGAATTTCCGGCATATTGATATGCGCCTTGGTCACGGCAATCGTCGGACGCACATCAAGCCCGCGCTGGCGGTACTCGTCAAACTCATCGCCGATCAAATGCCCCCACGGATCGAGGCTGACGATCTTATCTTCTTCAAACCATTGCGGGTGCGGCCCGATCGGCTCGGCAGGCGAGGTATTGTGCAGATCCGGCACATGCAGCGGGTCAAGCGCCCCGGTCGCCACCGCCACGGCACGGTAAACGCTATACGCCCCGGCATACGCGCCGATCACGTTCGAATTCTCATGATCCGCCATACTGGCGATCAGCGGCCCGCGTTCTTTTAACGCCTTCGCGCCCCACGATATTTTGGGGATCTTGCCATCCTTCGGCGGATGGCTTGTGAGAACGATATGCGAGCTGCCCGATTTATTCTTTTTCATGTTAAAAAACCCAAGTTCATTGAAGAACATCAATATTATACGTATAAATAAGTAAATATCCATTGAAAGGCGCACCATCCTTGATGCGCCGCAACATAAACCGGGAAAAATATGAGCATCATTACCATCACCAGCATCCTTGTCACCTGCTGCGCGATTTTCTCTTACATCAATTACCGCTACATCAAGCTGCCGACGACGATCGGCATTATGGTCATGGCGCTGATAACCTCTACCGTAATTATCCTGCTGCCGGCGATGGGTGTTGATATCCTGCCCACAGCGCGCACCCTGATGGAACATATCGATTTTTCTGAAACGCTGCTGCACGGGATGCTCAGCTTCCTGCTGTTTGCGGGTGCACTCCATGTCAAATGGGATACGCTTAAGCAGCAAAAATATATTGTCGGCTTCATGGCCCTGATCGGCACGGTGATCTCTACTTTTGCCGTCGGCTATATCGCCTATTACGCCTTCCCGATATTCGGGATCGATATTCCGTTCATACACGCCCTGCTGTTCGGCGCGCTGATCTCGCCAACCGATCCGATCGCGGTCATGGCGATCCTGCGCCGCGCCGGGGTCGGCAGTACGCTGGAAACGAAAGTGGTCGGGGAATCCCTGCTCAATGACGGGGTTGCCGTTGTCGTCTTTATGACGATCCTCAGCATCGCCAATACCGGACATGCCGAAGCCTCGCACGTGGCCTTGCTGTTTGCCGAAGAGGCGCTGGGTGGCGCGGTCCTTGGTGGCATTCTAGGCTATATCGCCTTTTTGATGCTGCGCAGTGTCGATAACTACCAGGTCGAAATTTTCCTGACCCTCGCGCTCGTCATGGGCGGGTACGAGCTTGCGCATGTGCTGCATACTTCCGGCCCCATCGCGATGGTCGTGGCCGGGCTGATCGTCGGCAATATCGGCAGGGCGCTCGCCATGTCCGATCATACCAAGGAAAACCTCGATAATTTCTGGGAACTGGTCGATGAATTCCTCAATGCCGTGCTGTTTATGCTGATCGGCCTTGAATTGCTCCTGCTGCCTTTTGATGTGCATGCCTTTCAGGCGGGCCTGTTTATGATCCCGGCTTTACTTCTGGTTCGCTACTTGTCCGTGCTTGGCCCGGTTACAGTGGCAAGGCGTTTTCGCACCTTTAGCCCCGGTGCGATCAATATCCTGACCTGGGGTGGGCTGCGCGGCGGAATTTCCGTGGCACTGGTGCTGTCATTGCCGACCGGCGAACTGCGGGATATATTACTACTGGTCACTTATTGCATCGTGATGTTCTCGATCATCGTGCAAGGCCTGACCATCGGCAAGCTTGCCACGCGCTATAACAAACAAGGATAAACCATGACCGCCAGCATTCCGCATTTCATCAACGGCAACCCCGTATCCGGCACAGGCGATAAGACCGGCGATGTATACAACCCGGCTACAGGAAAAATCACGGCAAAGGTTCCCCTGGCCGCCAAAGAAGATGTCGAAACCGCCATCGCCGCCGCAGCGCAGGCCTTCCCCGGCTGGGCTGCCACGCCGCCGCTCAAACGCGCGCGGGTGCTGTTCGCCTTTAAAGACCTGCTGGAGCAAAACGCCGATAAACTTGCCGCGATCATCACCGCAGAGCACGGCAAAGTCCTGTCCGATGCGCGCGGCGAAGTCACGCGCGGTATCGAAGTCGTCGAATTCGCCTGCGGCATCCCGCATCTGCTCAAAGGCGGGTTTAGCGAAAATGTCGGCACCAATATCGACACGCATGACATCCGCCAGCCGCTCGGTGTCTGCGCCGGGATTACCCCGTTCAACTTCCCGGCCATGGTCGGCATGTGGATGTTCCCAGTCGCGATTGCCTGCGGTAATACATTTATATGGAAGCCATCGGAAAAAGATCCGTCAGCCGCAGTCTTCATCGCCGAGCTTTTCAAACAGGCCGGCCTGCCGGACGGTGTGCTGAATGTCGTGCACGGCGATAAGCTTGCCGTCGATACGCTGCTCGAAGATCCGCGCATCGCTGCCATAAGCTTCGTCGGGTCCACTCCGATTGCGCGGTATATCTACGAAACCGGCGCGAAAAACGGCAAGCGGATACAGGCGCTCGGCGGGGCGAAAAATCATATGCTCGTCATGCCGGACGCCGACATGGACCAGGCCGTCGATGCGCTGATGGGTGCCGCCTACGGCAGCGCGGGCGAGCGCTGCATGGCGATCTCGGTCGCCGTTGCCGTCGGCGCGGCAGGCGATACGCTGGTCGAAAAACTGACTCCTAAAGTGAACGCGCTGAAAATAGGCGACGGGATGAAGGACGGCATGGAAATGGGTCCGCTGGTCACCGCAGAACACCGTGCCCGCGTTTTATCCTATGTCGATCTGGGGATCGAAGAAGGCGCGGCGCTGATCGTCGATGGCAGGGCGTATAAAGACGGTGACGGCTTTTTCATGGGCGGCTGCCTGTTCGATCACGTCAAACCGGATATGCGGATTTACCGCGAAGAAATTTTCGGCCCCGTCCTCTGCGTTGTCCGCGTGGACACATTCGATGACGCCGTAAAGCTGATTAACGCGCACCAGTTCGCCAACGGCACGGCGATCTTTACCCGCGACGGCGATGCCGCCCGCACCTTCACCAGCAAGATTAACGTAGGCATGGTCGGCGTCAACGTCCCGATCCCGGTCCCGGTCGCCTTCCACAGCTTCGGCGGCTGGAAAGACTCCGCTTTCGGAAGCCACGGCATGCACGGTCCCGAAGGCATCCATTTTTATACCAGATTAAAAACAATCACCTCGCGCTGGCCGACCGGCATCCGCGAAGGCGCCGAATTCGTCATGCCGGTGATGAAATAATAGTTGTTATTTAAATGGAATGAATTTTTTATCGTCTGACAAATACAGATAATTACTTTTATGATCGCTCTGCGGGTTGGCGATGACAATCGTGCGGGCGCGGCTGGCCCAGTGAACAAGCAGATTAAAATTATCCGTCACCGCATCATCATAACTATGAGCAGACCCGTTCTGGACTTCATATAAAACCCCTTGCCCGTAATCGCTCTTAACACCGACGCATGGGTTGAGATAAACTTTGCCATCCCGGTTGCGCTCGCGCATCACCCATTTGCACCCTAGGTCGTTAAGCGCATTAAACGCCGCTTTGGCTTCCGGGGTCGTTAGTCTTTGTTCCACCTCTTTCGGGTCTGCATAAGCCATAGTTTTACCTTTATATAAACCAATCCAGACCGCACCCTATCACAACATTTACATAACGTCAAATTTCGCGCGCTATTGAAAAACAAACCGATGAAGGCTATAGCAAAGACAACAAGGGAGATACGAAATGAGCACACAAACAAAATTATTCATGACACCATACGGCAGAAGCTGGCGAACACAGGAAGCCGTTGAAATAACCGACGAACAGGACGCGGTCGGCAAATGTATTAACAGCGGGGCCATTGCTTTTACGACACACGAAGTCAGCATTGCCGTTGTCGATGGCGAAGAGCTGAGGGGCAAGCCCAGAAACCTCTCCCCCCGCCGCTTCGTCGGGATCGATAAAATATACAGCCCGCAAGACCGCATCGCATATGATGAAAACACGCTGCAAAAAGAGCGGGATGACATTATGCGGAAAATCCTCATAGACTTCATAGAAGCGCATAAAAAAGCAAGCCCGGATCGAGCCTATATTATTGATGTCACAAGCCACCCCGGCGACTTCATCGAATTAAAACCGGATGAAAAAGCCTTCGGCAAAGACGGACAGCAACTCTGGCCAAAACCACAGCAACCGGCAATTACACCGCCGCCGCCAAAACCTCCGGGCTTTTCGTAACCGCTATTACTGCGCCGTCCAGCCGCCGTCAACGGGAAGCATCGTGCCGGTAATATTGGCCGCCGCATCGCTACACAGGAACACCGCCAACGCCCCCAGATCTGCAATCGTACCGAATTTCTTGGTCGGCTGCGCCGCCAGCATGACATCGCGCACGACTTCCTCTTCGCTGATTCCCCGCGCTTTGGCGGTATCGGCAATCTGGTTTTCCACCAGCGGCGTTTTCACATAGCCGGGGCAAATCGCATTACAGGTGATATTCTGCTGCGCCAGTTCCAGCGCGACAACCTTGGTCAGGCCCGCCATCCCGTGCTTTGCCGCGCAATACGCGCTTTTATAAGGCGAAGCGACTAAAGCATGGGCCGAAGCCAGGTTGATAATCCGTCCCCACCCGGCCTGTTTCATATGCGGCGTGGCGCAGCGGATCATATGAAACGCGCTTGATAAATTAATCGCGATAATCGCATCCCATTTTTCGACCGGGTATTCATCGACCGGGCAGACATACTGGATCCCGGCATTATTGACGATAATATCGACCCCGCCGAACTGATCCGCCGTATGCGCCACCAGCCCTTCGATCTCACCGGGCTTTTGCATGTCGGCATTGTGATACAGCGCCTTAACCCCGTAATCGCCTTCCAACCCGGCACGAATCGCTTCAATCTCATCCGTATCGCCGAACCCGTTTATCGTGACATTGCATCCGGCCTGCGCCAGCGCTTCGGCCATCCCCTTGCCGATCCCACTGGTTGATCCTGTAACAATTGCTGATTTTCCTTTTAACGTCATAGCCTTGCCCCTTTCCTATCGCCCGAAATCATACCTGAAATTTGCTTTTCTGTGAAATACCCCGTATTAAAGACTTGCATTACATGGAACGTTATGTAATTTTAATGGTGATCCACCCTTCTGGCCTTAGCCGCGTTAACCGCCGCTGCCGTTAGAAGTGAGGATGAAAAAATGACGACAAACAAAGAGCAGACTGCACCCGCAGAGCAGCAGGACCCGCAAGTAACCCTGCCAAAAGATGAACAGGGCAACGAGTTACGGGACCGTACATGGCGTTTGATCTATAGCGCCGGTGCCGAATATGCCCCCAAATATATTTCCCTGAGAGATGAGTTTACAAATGTGGCCGCACCCATTGACGGCCTAATCAGGACACCGCGCGGTTATTACCGCCTGGCCGAGGATACCCGCAGCGGCAAACGCATACTGCTGCACTCCTACGAACGGGACCAGCTCACCGGAGTTGAACAGGACGGCACGATCATCCTGGGTGAAGATGCCACCGACGTGTACGGCGTCAGCGCCCGCGAAGATGTCAGAGGCGCAATTTTCCGCGACGACATGCAGCACGATATGCGCTACCTGGAACATATCTTCCAGAAAGATTTGAACCTGCACGCACAGGAATTAACGATCCCTGCAGAAAACCCCGACCTGCCGCCGCGCCGCAAAGTAAAGCTGGCCAACGGCCTCGTCGCTTTCGGCATCGTCCAGACCGATGATGATAAATGGCGTATCCGCGTTTATAAAAACCTGCGCAAAGACTGGGATGAAACGGCGAGCTTTGCCAAGGTTTCAACCGATGCCGACCACAGCAAACTGTTCAACCCGATGCGGATGATCCGCGACAAGGAAGGTAACGTCAAAGAATTTGACCAGCTGGAAGACGCACTGCACTTTGCCCGCGAGCTGTGGAAAGTGGAATCGCGCCTGTTATTCCAGGGCAAACCGCTGATGGAAGAAAAGAAAAATGCGCTCTCTTTCACGGAAAGAATGCGGCTAAGAGCCACCCGCTTCGCACTCAAAATCAATGACCAGAAGATCACCCGCGACTGGATCCGCGCCATTGGCGTCAGTGTCGGCGTTGGTTTGCTCAGCACTGTTGCATCAGGCCAGCCCTTTGTCGGTGCACTGACGGGGCTTGGTGTCGGATTCGGCTGGGCCTTCTTTGGCAAATCAACGGAAACCGCAATTGCCACGGTGCAAAATGCAATGTTAAAAGCATCGGATGAGCAAAAAGTTGAATCCCTGCGGCCTTATTTTGAAAAAAATTACATTAACGACTATGTGCTGGACACCGAAGCCAACCATAAGCGCTACCGTAAAAAGCTGGACCCGGAGCAGTCAAAATATCTGCGCCTGCTGAATATGGACGAAGCGGATATTGCCGAGGACGATATCGATCCGTCCCCGCCGACTAATGACTGGCGCGATTACGAGCGCCTGACTTCGGCCGCCTTCCGTTACTTTGGCGCTGAATTCGACAGCAGTAACGATAATGAAAATGACGGTGTCCTGGTGGCCACCTATCCGAACGGCCTGATCTCATTGGTTCATATCGATAAGAAAGAGCGCGCCGCCCGCCATTACATCACATATAACAAGGCTTTCGATGTTTTCGGTGAAAAAGAAGCCTATAAGCACCTCAGCCCGAATTTGACAGACCTGCCGGCAGAAGGCGCAGTGCATAAAATCACGCACCGTAAGGGTAAGGATTTCCGCTATACCCCGATGAGCTGCGAAGAGTTTCTGGGCGATCTGTCATACCAGCTCGAAAAGAACGCACAAGACATCAAGGCTTTTGGCTTGCCGATCACAACGCTGTTTAACTGTGAAGTCGCCAATGAGAATATCGAGCCGAAAGAGAAAAACTCAATCCCGGTGACGCAGTGGATCGCCAGCAAGATGGGCGCACCGGCCTCTACCAATCAGACGCCGCTAGCCGACCCAAAACCCGGCTGAGTGACGGCGCAGCGCCGCGATCATGCTCAGTGCCGCAAGCGTACTGCTTTTCGGGTTGGCCGGATCGGGCAGGTTTTCAAGTTTGAAATGCAGCGTACTGTACCGCCCTTCCACCGTCACCTCATGACAATTCGCCGTTAACGCGGGATCGGCCCGCACCTCGACCTGTACGTCTTCCGGGGACAGCCGGGAAGCCAGCGTTAATGTTGCCGCCACATTCACATTCGCCGGGAACGCCGCCGCCGCATCGCGGGCATGGCCGCTGAAAATCGTCCTGGCGCTACCAATCGCATCAAGATCGATCTGTTCCTGCACGATATAAGGCGCGCCGCTATAGGCCTGCGGTTTTTTGGTGGTCACCAGTTTTGCGCGGAGAATACCCTGCTCGGCCAGCGCATTGATCCCGTCCATCCCGGCAAGCGCGCCGGACGGCACCAATATCCGCCCGTCCTTCTGCCCGGCAAGATCTTTCAGATCAGGATGAATCAGAAGCGCCGCGCTGGAAATCAGCACCAGCGTCCTGCCCTTTGCCATCGCGGTCCGGGTCAGATCCGGCACGGCGGCGGCAGGCAACGCCTCGATAATCCAGTCGGCATGATCGGCAACCTCTTCCAGCTTCACGAACGGCAGATCGAAATCCGGGCGGTGAATAAGCGCGCGCGCCTTATCCGGTGCCAGATCGGCCCCGGCACACAGACTAAACCCGTCAATCCCGTCAATCAGCGCCCGGCATACCGCTGCGCCGATCGCGCCGACCCCTGCGACCCCGACCTTGATGCTCACTTGCTCAGCTCCAGCATCCGCTCGATCGAACCAAGCGCCGCTTTACTGACCGCAGGATCGATCAACACTTCATGGGTCATGTTTTGCAGGCTCTCTAAAATATTTTGCAAACTCATCGTCTTCATGTGCGGGCAGAGCTGGCACGGGCGGATAAATTCAAGATTCGGGTTCGCCGCATAAACATTATCGCTCATCGAACATTCGGTAATCAGCACGAGGCGCGGCGGCTGCTTTTGTTCGACATAATCGGCCATCTGCGCGGTCGAGCCGACATAATCGCACTCGGCCAGCACATCCTCGTCACATTCCGGGTGGCCCAGCACGGTCAGGCCCGGATGCTCGGCGCGCAGCTCACGGATATATTCTGCCGAGAAACGCTCATGCACTTCGCAGTGCCCTTTCCACGAAATAATCTGCACATCGGTTTTGGAGGCGACATATTTTGCCAGGTACTCATCAGGCAGGAAAATCACCTTATCCACCCCCAGCGCATTGACGATCTGCACCGCGTTACTGGACGTACAGCATACATCTGTCTCCGCCTTCACTTCGGCGGTGGTATTGACGTACGAGACAACCGGGACGCCGGGATATTTCTCGCGCAGCAAACGGACATCCGCCGCCGTGATCGACGATGCCAGCGAACAGCCCGCCTCCAGCGAGGGAATCAGCACCGTTTTGTCCGGGTTCAGGATTTTCGAGGTCTCAGCCATAAAATACACCCCGGCCTGCAGGATAATATCGGCATCGGATTTCGCCGCTTCCTGCGCCAGTTTCAACGAATCCCCGGTAATATCGGCCACGCCGAAAAAGATTTCCGGCACCTGGTAATTATGCGCCAGGATCACCGCGTTCTTCTCTTTTTTGAGCTTATTGATCGCCGCGATATAAGGCGCAGAACGTTCCCAGCGCCGTTCATCCAGCACCGGCCCCATTTTCTCACGGATCGGTGCCGTTTCCTGCTCAACTTCAGGCGTATACGCCAAAGCACTCTGGGTCATCGCGGTACTCCTTTAAAATGGTAGAATTTGCATATCATAAAACCACTTTATCGCGGTTTTGTCTAGCGCGGAGCGGGAGGGAGATAGGTATTGTATCTGTTTATTGTGCCCTTGATTTAAATGGACTATTGCGTAATATCATGGAAAAGTAATTATGAGGAAAATATCTGTGGTCTTTAAACATTTTGGTATTTACGCCTTTTTTTTAGCAAGTTTACTTGCATCCTTCCCAGTAACCGCAAAAGCGGAAATGGATATTGCATCATTCATGAAAACAGATCATGGTTTTGATCAAAACATATGGAAAATTCGTATTGCCGCTACAAAAGCCATAGCGGGCATGGAAGAAAATAAACAGTATGGAGAGTGGTGCACAAATGAAACAGACCGTGAAAATGGATTACATGAGGTGTGTGCTATAGCAGCCGAGGTGGGTTATTCTAATGAAAGAATTGCCTTGGAAACGTTGCCAACTATGGCTTCAATTATTACCACACTCGAAAACATGCCTAACACCGATGTAAATAGAAATCACATCAAAGTTTTAAAGCAACAATATGAAACCCTCGATTCTTTTCCCATAGTATGGCATGACATTATTAACGAGATAATAAAACAGAGCACTGAAAAGAGAAACTAAAGACTATCATTTTGGTACAAGATAGCTACTGTAACCGCTTATTACCCGAAGCTTAAATATCTATTTGCGCTTAATCAAAAAATCATTTTTAGGATCTGCATTGTTAAGAATGGCTGCTATTCCGATTGGGTAAAGGATAAAACAAAGCGGTGGTAATATTATTGAGATAAACATGATAAATACAACCAACATCCAGCCATTTTCAGGTATAAATTTTAAAATTTGAATGGCTTTTAAAAATCTTACGAAGGCATTCCAAGTCATACATAAACATAAGTTGATTATAGATAAAATATTTTTAGAATATTTCTCTACAACTTCAATTTTTTCGTTGCCTAGATCAGATAAAGTGTCTTGATTCTTTTTAGCCTTCAACCATACAAAAAATCCAGCAACAGAACTTATAGCCATTGCTGTTATATTTGGCATGGTGTTTACACCACCATGGTGGGAGCATGCGCCTTGAGACCCAATAGATGTAGATACCCATCCATCCATGCAAGTGGCAGAAGGCAGCACTAAACCAAAAATTATTAAACAAAAAACGAATGTTGATATTCCATAAAATAAGGGGTTTTTAAACATTGGCTATTAATCTTTTTGCAAAGGTCCTTACGATACTTTTAACAATGGTAACTCATCTTTTGAAAGAAACTCTGCGTCTCTGCGGTTCAAAAACATACCTGGCACATAAGCTCCCTACCCCTGACACCCGGCGAAAATCTGCACGAAATCATAGATATCCTCAAACCGGTTATAGAGCGGGACCGGGGCGATGCGGATGCAGTCGGGTTCGCGCCAGTCGCAATAGACTCCGGCGGCCATCAGGGCTTCGTGCGTGGCTTTGCCGTTTTCGCGCATGACGATCGAGC
Source organism: Rhodospirillales bacterium (assembly GCA_020638155.1). Lineage (GTDB taxonomy): Bacteria > Pseudomonadota > Alphaproteobacteria > Micavibrionales > Micavibrionaceae > UM-FILTER-47-13. The sequence goes on along the minus strand of JACKJB010000002.1, from coordinate 149,849 downwards.
TCTGGCAGCCGCGCGCCTGCGGATCGGACGGGGTCATGATGGTGAACGCATCGCTGTTCAGGCCGTTCAGCAGGAATTCGAGATACCCGGCCATCGCGAGGCTTTTCCCGCGCAGCGCGTCCATGCCGGCCTGATTGGAAATTTCCAGTGCGGTCTTGACCGGGGCGAGCGAGAGCACCGGGGCATTGGATAGCTGCCACCCGGCTGCACCGGGGCTGGGCTTGAAATCCGGGCTCATCAGGAAACGCGTTTCCTGTTCATGCCCCCACCACCCGGCAAAGCGCGGCAGGTCGAGTTCCTGCGGGTGCCGGTCGTGCACGAAGGCCCCGGCGATACTGGCCGGGCCGCCATTGAGATATTTATAAGAACACCAGCAGGCAAAATCGACATCCCAGTCATGCAGCGCGAGCGGCACATTGCCCGCCGCATGGGCCAGATCGAACCCGACCACACAGCCTTTGTCATGCCCGGCCCTGGTAATCGCCGCCATGTCGAACAATTGCCCGGTGTAATAATTCACCCCGCCGATCAGGATCAGCGCGACGCTTTCCCCCTGCGTTGCAATCGCTTCAATTATATCTTCGGTGCGCAGCGTTTTTTCACCCGCGCGCGGGTTCAGCTCGATCAGCCCTTCCGCCGGGTCGAACCCGTGGAATTTGATCTGGCTTTTGATCGCATATTGATCGGACGGGAACGCGCTTTTTTCGGCCATAATCTTAAAACGCTTGCCGGACGGGCGGTAAAAACTGGCCATCATCAGGTGCAAATTCACGCTCAGCGTATTCATCGCCACGATCTCGGACGGCTTGCCGCCGACGATCGGCGCATATAAATCCGAAAGCGCCTGGTTATAAGTCAGCCACGGCGCGTGGCCTTTATAAAAGCCCTGGATCCCGTGAGTTTTCCAGTCATCGAGCACCGCCAGCACTTCGTCCTGCGCCGTCTTCGGCTGCAGCCCCAGCGAATTGCCAAGGAAGTAAATACTGTCTTTGCCTTCAGCCGTCTGCGGAATATGAAACTGCGCCCGGTACGGCGCCAGCGCATCTTCCCGGTCCATCCGCACGGCAAAATCCCGGCCTGTCTGGTATGTGGTCATCCTATTCTCCCTTATTCTTTTCTTACTTTACTTTTTCCCGCACCAGATCCTGGAAATAAGCCACCCCGCCTTCATGACGCGGGGACAGTTCGCCCTGCGTATAGACCCCGGCGCGCAGGTTTTTCTGGACGATTTCGCAGATTTTGCGGTCTTCGTCTGTCACTTCGCGGCTCATCGCCATTGTCCGGTCGTTCGCTTCTTTATCTGCAAGATCTTTGAACAGATAATAATAATAGAGCGTGGTCTGCTCCGGCCCGGTCGGCACCATCAGCTCCAGATTCATCCCGTTCCGGTACACATTGAGCGCCGCATAAGGCCAGTGCCATACCCACAGCCCGTCATTAATTGCATCGTCTTTGCGGTGCTCCCGTGGTTGCGAGAGATGCTGCGCGATCTTATCGCCCGTGACCACCCGGTAGGTTTTAAAATCGACTTCCTTATTCAGCCCCGGATGCACATACGGAATATGGTAACCTTCGGAATAATTCTCGACATAGGTTTTCCAGTTACAGCCAATCGTGTGCGTGGCCATATCATGATAATGGAAGGCGGTAAAATCGACGCTTTCAGTGACAGCAGGCAAATCGCCCAGCGCCGCCTTAAAATCCGGAGCGTCATCCGCAAGACACACGAAAATCAATCCATTCCATATTTCCAGATGTATCGAAAAAAGCTTGGTCCTGCTGCAAAGCGTGGCATCATCCTCACAAAATCCCGGTGCCATTTTAAGCTGCCCGTCCATGTCATAAACCCAGCTATGGTACATGCAGCGCAGCGCTGCCGTCTTGCCGATCCCATCTTCGACGATCATCGACGCCCTGTGGCGGCAGACATTATGGAACCCTTTGAGCGCCCCATCCTGCCCCCGGATCACAAGCAGCGGCCAACCGGCAATCGTCCGCGCGATGTACGTACCGGGATCGGGTGCCATCGATTCATGACCGAACAGCAGCCATTCTTTGGCAAAAATCTGCCGCCGCTCGCGCTCATATATATCCGGATCGTGGTACCACTGCGCAGGCAAGGTTAAGCGCGGCGCATCATCCGTCCCTGTTTTTTGTTTTAATATATTGTCCGTCATAGCGCCGACTATACAATCCAATGACGCCCCCGGCAATCCGAATATGGTAAGGCTGGATTGCCGCCGGATTTCATGCTAAGCGATAAGAAAGCAATATAAAGGGAGCATCCATATGCGCAGCCTGATCGTAACACTGGCGTTCGTCTTATCACTAAGCCTGCCCGCACTGGCAACTGAACCGGCGGAACAGGCCGCCACGGATACCCCGGCACCGGGACAAAGTGTCGCCGCGCCTGAGACGGTCGATACGGCTCCCCTTGCCCCCGACACAGCGGCAACAGACCAGATCGACCTGCAATCCGCCGCCGCCAGTCTTGCGGCCGCCCCGGCCCCGCTGGCGGAATTCAGCCTGACCGATGCCGATATCCTGGCATGGGAGGAAAGCGGCGAAGGCAAATATATCTATTTCACCCTGACCGAAGAGAAAAATACCGAGCTGGCGACAATCACAACCGAACATCTGGGACAGGCCATCCAGATTAACCTGAATGACAATTTTATTATTATCCCAAAAGTCACCACGATTATGGACCAGCAAAACGGCTTTGTCCTGAACGCCGCCAAGGGAAAGCGCTTTGAGATTATCCGCATGCTGGACCCGGACAAGAAAAAGGCCAGCGGCACGGAAATCTCCCTGCATGCGGGCCCGATGCCCGACCCGGCAGCCACGGAACCTCCGGCGGAAATGGTCAAAGACGCGCCATGACCCATTTCCTTGACCGCGTCACCACCGATGATGAAAAGGTCATCTGCCAGACCCGCCTGCACTGGATCTATATCCTCAGCGGTTTTTGCTGGCTGGCCGGCCTGTCGGCGGCAGGGTTTTACCTTGATGCGCTGCTCTGGGAATATTTCGGCTCTAACGCCCCGGCCTACCGCCAGGAAATCCTTGGTCTGGTCTTCGGGTCGCAATATCCGTGGCTGGCGTGGATGATGACGTTTCTCGGGGCCATGATCTTCATCATTCACCTGCTCAAAGTCATCGCCACCGAAATCGCCCTGACCAACCAGCGGGTGATCTATAAAACCGGGTTGATCTTCGTCGATGTCAAAGAGATCGATCTTGCCGAGATTCGTTCGGAAACGGTCCATCACGGTCTTTTAGGCCGTTTCCTGCGCTACGGCGAAGTCCATCTTGATTCCCGCTTTGTCGGAGATATTTACCTGCCCGCAATGATCCAGCCCTACAAACTGCTTAAAGAGATCCACGCCGCCCGGCGGAAACTTCCCGATCCATTGGAAAATGATTAAGAGCCGCTGACCGCACCGCGCAGCGCCGTTTGCAAACGGACAAGCGTGTTCATAATCCCGGCGCGGTTCTGCTGGGCCATCCCCGCATCAACCGTAACAGCCGAAGACGGCAACCCGCCTTTTTCCAGCAAATGCACATTCACCCCGTACACAAACAGCGCATCGGAAGATACCGTCACCATGCGGGTCGGCACATTAACGTTAGTCGCCGGATCGGAACGGATAATGTAATTACCGGGCCGCACAAGCTCGAAGGTATAAAATCCGTCAAACGAAGTCAGCGTTTCCTTGGCAACCTCGCCATACGCATCGACCAGCTGTAATTTCAGCCCCGGAACCGGCGCCCCGTCTTTGAAATACGCCGTGCCGTCAATCACCCCGGTCATCACTACCGGAAATTCAACAGACTGCGCCGTACCGGGGCGCAGCTGCACGGCAAGGCCTGGATAAGCCGCGGCATGGAAAGGATTCCCCGTCGAGTTTTCCTGAAGCGTAACATACTGGTATTCACCGGTCGCGCCCATCACCTCACCGACAAAACCGTTTTCATTCGCAGGTTCGGACTCTTTGCGGCCATATAACAGGACCGCATCGGATAAAGGCTCATCATTGCCGTCAAAAATATAGTTCAGGTTTTTATCAAGAAAGACATCCGCGTTCAAAGCGCCGCTCTGACGCATGCCTTTGCTGCGCATAATATAATCGCCGTCTTCGCCATACGGCGCAATCGACGTAGAAGCCCGCAAAGACACATCAAGCCCGCTATCCTGTTGCCAGCGTGTTGCCAGCGAAGCCAGGAACAATCCGAAATCGTAATTTACATTCGCCCCGACACTGTTTTGCGCTGTCGTGATATTACGCCGGAAATCAAGCCCGGCAGACAATTTATCCGAATGCCGGTAATCAAGGTCCGTCGATACAGAGCTTAATTCAAAATGCGGATGGACCTTGTAGTTAAGATAGCTGCGCAAATCCGTCTTTTTATCGATCCGGAAATTAGCGTTGGCCTGCCCGGTAATACTTTCAAGCTTGCTATCCCGTTTCGTCAGATCAAGCCTGTTGCCATAGCTTCTGCGTGATTGGGACAGATCGGTATTCAACTCGTACCGCGTATAGGTGGTCTCATCTTCGTATTTTTCATGATTGGCGGAGGCCGACACCCCTAAGCGCCCGATATCCGTACCAAAACGATTGGAAACGCTGCCCTGCAGATCAAGCACACGAGCAGAATCGTCATACCCGACCCGCTCACTTTCGAAATCATTCATCACCGCGCCGCGCAGCCTGACCCGCCAGCCTTTCATATTGGTCAAAAAGCGGGCGTCAATAGCATGACCGCCGCCAAGTTCCTGATAGCCTTCAATATTGGCCGACACAGGCCCCAGCGCCAGATCAGTCCCGGCAGTCACATATTTTTGTTTACCCTGCCGCGCGATAGAGCGGGACCCCGTAGCAAACAAAGACATCCATCGGTTAACCCCGACACGGGCGGACGCATTATACGCATACCCGTCATCTTCGTTATAAAGCGGGCTGTAGCGCCGCCGTGTGTCATCATCCTTGCGCAGGGAAATAAGGTTATCGGACACATCGACGATCGCCGCGTTATATTCGACTTCACCGGGCGATAATAAACGGGCCCCGACATTATGCGTTTCAACCCGCTCTTCAACCTGTCCCGAAGGACCGTAAAGCATAATCCGGATTTCATTACGGCCGCCAAATAAGGGTACGTTCACAAAACGGTACACACCGTCATCACTCACCGTACCGAAATCAAGCAGCTCGCCGCTACGGTATAGCTCCACCTCCCATCCGGGCGTGGCAAAACCTTCAACGATAATTTCATCGAACGATCCGGCCCGCCGTAAAGAGCGGGAGGAAACCGAAATGCCCCGGCCGCTTTCAGCCGTACTCACCAGATCAGGCGTCCTTGCCGATACATCCCCTAGACGCACCTCACGAATACCGGCAAACATCGGTTCCTGGTGATCCCAGGCCCTGCGCGTTAAGGTCATGCGTAAATCTTTAGGAGGTTCGAAATGACCGTCGCGGCGCTCAAAATTCAGGTTATAGTCCGCTGAAAACCCCAGCAGATCATTCGTTCCGTGAATGTTCGTCCTGTTTTCCCAATCCCCGTCATCCTGACTCCAGCGCATCAGGGTACTGGCATCGATCGCCGGGGGTGAAATCATTTCATAAGGATTTTCGACAAAATTATAGCCGGTCGTATCAATGTCATCATCACCCCTGTTTAAAAACCGGTCCTGCCTTGCCATCCTGTCGCGCTTTAATTCATAGGGCAGCTTCCGCATAATATTTAGCTTCAGCTGCAAATAGGTGAAATCCATCTCCATTTCCAGAGGCCATATTTTTTCCAGCACGTCCATGCGGACATAAACATCGCCAAACCCTGCGCCAAGATCGCGGACAAAAGCATCATCCGGTCCCAAATCGACCAGCTCGCCACGGATCGTATATGTTCCGCCCGTCACATCGACATTGTAAGTATTATCTGCACCCAAAAACCAGCCGGAAGCCTGGCCGCCTTCAAGATCAAGCTCGATATAGAGCCCGAGAATATCCGCAAGCCCTTTCATCGGCAGGTAATAATTATCAAAGCCCTTCTGGAAACCCAGAAGGCTGTTGGTCAATGTCTCGTCGCCACGGCGAACCCCGAGCACAAGCTCGAACAGCGCATTGAAATCTTCGTCACTTTTCTTTTTTGCCCAGACATCTGGAGCCGGAAAAAGGCATGAAAACACGCATACCGCCACAAATATGGCGGCAAACCTGCCTCTTCTAAAACGATCAACACTCTGAAAAATGCTCATGAAACCGAGCGGAATAATTGCAGTTTAAAACCGTTTAAATTTTAGCACGAAACACAGCCTCCCCCAAAGACTTTAAGGCAAGCCGCCCGTCTGCACACAGAAAAGAAAAAACTTTGAAAAGTTCTACTGAACCGGGATTTCCGCCATCCGGACAAAGGCTTCGGTGTAATCCGGATCCCCGGAATGCGGCCTGTAATCAAGGTAAAGCGTATTACAGCCCGGCGGCAAATCACGCGTGGATAAAAAATAGTTGCGTGAATTCAGTTCCGTATACACCTTAATCCCGGTGCTCGCAATTTTTGTCAACTGCTCGCCCACCATACAGCGTACTTCCATATCCCCGATCGCCGAGCGGTTGCCTTCCCGAACGAAAGTGAAATAAACCCCGGCCTTACCTTGCGCGTTCCGGCCATAACCGGATTCGGTGACAAAGGTTTTCAGGCTCGTCTGCCCATGCAGGAAAAAGACGGGGATACGAAAGCCTGAGAGCATATTCAACTGGATGCTCGTCCCCTGCGCAGCACTGCTCCCCGTCGCAGGGTCATACTGGTCGGGCACGATTTCCGGCTGGAAAACGATGTAAGAGCGATACTCCCCCGGAGCCAAATTCTCCATACGCCTTACCATAAATCGTACGTGCTGAAGCTGGTCCGGCCTTAATAAAAGCCGCCGCGGGGACATATACATATACGGCTCCGCCGGCATCACATTCGGAATAGCGACATTATCAGGGACCGCGTCCTTACGGCCATTCGGCAACATTTGCAACTGTGTCCAGTCAAGCCTGTATGCTTCCGGAACTTTCGTCGCATTCTTAACCTTGAAAATCGCGGCACTTGATTTCGGGCCGATAAAGATCATGTCATCGAGAATAAGCAGCGCATGAGAAGGGCGTGGCAGGACAACGACAATGACGCTGAACAGCAACACCGCAACAACCATAGAAAATAACCTGAAATTCCAAAGCGCCTTCATCATTGATCCCTTCATCAAACTAAAGCCTTTATGATTTTTCCTTTTAATACCCGTGTAATCAAGGCGTAAATGTGACTTTCATCATCAAATTACCGCTGTACGCGCCAAAAGCCTGCCCGGCATTGATAATAAGCCGACCGCCAACCCCGAACGTCATCGGCGTTGCCGTTAATGCCGTAGAACTGAAAGTATAAGTCGGACCACCCCCTGCCGTAGCAATATTAAAGGCTTTAACGTCCATCGTTCCGGGGCCGTTCACAACCGTTTTTTTCGCTGACAGCTTGACCTGTATCGTCCCGGACGTCGCATAGGACTTTACAGTGCACAGGGCCTGCTTGGGCGTATTCATCATCACAACGCAGCCTTTGCTGCTGATGGCCCCGGCGGGTGTAATCGTGATCGACCCGCCAACCCCGCCGCAAGGCGCAACACTGCCAAAACGCAAGGCCTGCGCACAGTTTAAATCGAATTGAGCATAAGCTTCGGATAACGGTATTAACAGCGCAACGGCAAGGCTGAGCGGCACCATCTTGCCCGCAGCCGATTCAGCCGCGCTTTTCCCTGAATGTCTTTTTTTCCTGTTTCTTTCCGCCATTATTCCGCGCCGGATCATTTAGATTTCAAGCTTGCTTAACAGCGACTAATATATATCATTATTTTAAAGACGCAATGCGCGTCCCCTTCATTTTGCGACAAAGGTTATTTCAATATGAAAATCTTCAGCGATAACGCCGCCATCGAAAAAAATCTTTATATCCTAAAAGACACCATCGAAGAATATGGCGGCAGGCTGGATCCTGACCTGAGCATCAGATGTGAAAACGGCGAGCTCAGCGTTGAAAAAATGGGCTTTGCGCGCCACGACAAACCGTTAATCGCCCTGCCCGGCGAACTGCTTTTGCCGACGGACAAGATGGGCATCAGCGTTAAAAATGACGAGTTATTATGCGCCCCGGACAAAAGCGCGCTCTCGGACATCCAGTGCAAGTTAACGGAAACCATGATCGATCTGTATAACCAGACCGATAAAATTAAAAACCACAAGAAATCATGCTGCTGGCTGTCGATGGACGGGGCGGCAGATGCGCTGGAAAAATTGTTAAAAGCCCGCAGCCTGAATAAGACGCAGGAAAAATTCCTGGAATTCGCAAAAGATGACAACAAAACCGGGCGCGATGATTACGATCAGACGCTCTGCGATACCTACCTGAAAACCCGTACGATCGGGCATAAGCTGAAAAATGAGAATGGTGAGGAAATGACGCTCAGCACCGATATCATGCCGATTGTCGATTTCATTAACCACCATAGCGGCGGCGCTTTTTTCAACTTCGGCACCAAATATGACGAAAGCGCGCCGGAGCGTGAATTCCTGCAAATTCAGGACAACCGCCCGTTATCATTCACCAATGAATGTTTTGCCTTTTATAACCAGATGGATGCGATCGACAGCTTTGTCATGTACGGGTTCCCGGATATGCATGCCATGTATGTGCGTTCGGTTCCGACAGAATTTGATATCCCCAATACCGGCAAAATCGTTGTTCACTCAACCTTATCGCCGATGCATAAAGGCGCGTTGCCCAAAAACGCGGCAGGCCTGCGTCCGTATATCCCGAGCACGTTGAAAAATGACGGGGACGTCCTGGAAATCACGAATCTGCTGATCCCGACCAACCCGCTGGCGCCGCAAGCGTTACGCCGTGTCCTGCGCCTGCTGATTACCAACAAAGCGGCAAGCAAACGGTCCCTGTCGGCCCCGCAAATCTGGGAATGCGTTCTGGAAACGGAAGATAAGATCATCCGGGAAAATACAGCGTTCTATCAGAACCTGATCGCCGATTTCGAAAATGATGCGCGGAAAGACACCCCGGCCATGCAAACGCTGCTTTATGTGGCCCGCCTGCAGCTTAACAAACTGTATAAATACCAGTTTGACGAAACGCATTTTTCTGAAGAACAGGCGAGCGCAGACGATAAAATCGCGGCAGCGGAGTGATTATAGTTAGTCTTTCCAATTCAGAATCTGACACCTTGTCCTTAGGTGTCATCCCGAACGCATGTGAGGGATCTCCAGACAATCTGGAGATTTCTCGGCTTCGCCTCGAAATGACACTGTTAGATTTTGTCCGATTCTGAATTGGAAAGATTATATACGACGGGGGACGATGTAACCAAACCTTACCTCAAACACGCATTAAAAAAGCCTGCCAAAAAGGCAGGCTTTTTTAAATTTTATTATACCGATCTTAAAGCGTAACACTCATCGTGTACGTCCCGGTGTATGTACCAACCAACTGGTTCGGGTTGATGCTGATAAGACGGCCGCCGATATTGACGTTGCCTGCCGTACCACCGGTAATTTTAGCGCTCGTGCTGGTACCACCAACCTTCAGCGTCGCTGCCGTACCGCCACCAATAGAAATTTTCGTACCGCTGGCTTTCAGGAACAGCTGGTCGACTTTCATCGTTTTTGATGCGGCAGTTGTCGCACCGGCAGTGATGAAAATCGCCTTGGTCGCCAGATCGGCCACACTGATGGTGAAAGTCTGGTTGGACGGTGCGTTAAAGGATACCTTACCGGCAGCCTGACCCGCGATCAGAACGGCGTCACCGGCAGTAACTGCGGCAGCACCGGTTGCAGGCAAAACAACTTTAGCCGATGCAGCGGCACCAACAGCGATTGAACCGAAGTTCAATTTCACCAACTGGTTGACATCCATCGGGTTAACGATTTTGGCAGTGATGTTCATGGTATCGGATGCCGTGGCCTGGGCCATAGCGTCGCCAATCATGAACGGATTGGGAACGAAAGCACTTAACGCAACAACTGCCGCGCCCGTGCCTAGGACTTTTTTACTGAGTTGACTCATGTGACTACACTCCTTGCTTCAATTAAATGTGAGCCTGCTAACGTAAAGAAACTTCTGTTTCCCTATCTCGTTAAAGACAGAAACACAGCAGAAGTCTAACATAGAATGTGGAGTCTGCAAAGGTCATAAAAGCCTTTTTATCAAGACCTTATGACAAGACACTCTTCGACCACAACTGCATATCTGTTCTTAAACTATACTATGGGTATATAAATAATTCCTTAATAAGGGCGAACAGGAAAAATGATCTTATCAAGAGATTTCTATACCGTGCGCCTTCAACCCTTCAACCAGAGGCTGCAGTTGTTTTTCATAGCGGCGCCAAGCCTCAACAGAGCTTTTATAGATCGGCCGAATGACCTGATCTTTGCTGGCCGTAAGCACGGCGCGCTTTTGCTTGTGCGGCGATAAACACGCATCGTCCCACGGCAGGCCGACATAATCAATCAGGCGGCGCGCCTGCTGCTCGAAGTTATTGACGGTTTCTTCGTAATCAATTTCCAAAAACGATCCTTCAGGCAGGATTTCCCGCCAGTAAGACATCACATCACGATACGCAGCATAGTGGGACGCCATCGCCTCAAGGTCATACGACCAGTAATGCCCGACCGCAAAATTCTGCTTATAGCAGGACAACAGATTATCAAGCGGATTACGGCGGCAATGAATAATTTTTGCCTGCGGCAGGATGCAGCGAATCAAACCTATATTTGAAAAATTGCCCGGCATTTTATCGGTAACCCGTTTAGGGTCCATATCCCGCGCCCTTGCCAGCGCTTTACGGACATACCCCTCGCCCATAACGGCCGCGGTATCAAAACCCAGCGGCCCTAATTCGCGGATCACATTATTGAGGTCATGAAGTTCGCCCGCGCCATAGACATCCGGATGAGAAGAAATAATCTGCTCGGTCAGGGTCGTACCCGAACGCGGCATCCCCACAATGAAAACAGGCACATCGGATTCAAACCCGACCCCTTCATACTGCTCCAGCATTTCCCTGGTAAAGATGCTTTTTTTCTTATCGAAGGCGCTGTTAAAAATCTCAACATCGATCGGCTTGTGCTCTTTTTTGGCATCATTGGCTTTTTTCAAATGCGCGAAGGCTTTCTCATAATCGCCAATATCCTCGTAGGCGTCAAACAGGCCAAAATTGATACTAGCCTTGCTTTCCGGCCCCATCTCTGAAAAACGCGGCTCAAGACTTTGTAGCTTGATAAAATCAGGATCGTCTTCGGTATATTTTTTGTACGAACCCAGATGGATGTAATAGGCGGGATACTGATCGAGATACTCCCGCGAAGATTCCAGAAGCTCCCCGGCTTCCTGCTTCCGGTTAATAGTCAAAAGCAGCTCTACTTTGGTCAATAGCAGGGTTGAGTTTTGCGGCCACATTTGCAGGGCCTTGTCCATAACCTCAAGCCCTTCTTCAACACGGCTAGCATACATTAATGTCCGGGCCTTTTCAGCCAGAAGCGGCGGCGTTTCCTGATAAAGCGCCATGGCTTTATCAAGCGCTTCAATCGCCTCATCAAGCATATCAAGCCCTTTGCGAACCTCTGCCAGCAGCAACAGCGCATCCGGGGAATCAGGATTTAGCGCAAGCGCTTTGTTCAGCACCGCATCGGCTTCATCATGCTGGTCCTTAGCCAGCAAAATACTGGCCAAAGTCAGATAATGCAGCGGCTCTTCCGGCTCCAGGGCAATTGCGTGTTCCGCCGCAAGCCGGGCTTCGTCATATGCGCCCAGGCCGGCCTGGGCCTGGCTCATAACGATATGGGCGGCAGCACTATCCTTATCAAAAGAGATCCCGTAACGGGCGGCGACAACCGCTTCGGAATAACGCTCCAGCCCCATCAGGGTCTTTGCCGTATTCAAATGGCCTTCCGCATAATCCGGCTTCAGATCCGTCGCCTTTTTAAACGCGTCCAGCGCTTCAGGATGCTCGCCCAGCCCCTTGAGCACACAGCCAAGATTGTTAAATGCCTGATAGTCCTGCGATGCCAGCTCTGTTGCTTTCACCCCTTTTTCCCTAGCTTCAAGCAGCTCCCCCTGCACCAGCAGGGCATTACACCAGTTCGAATAGGCCTGTCCTGATTCAGGATCCAGATCAATAACCTGCGCCCAGACATCCTCCGCCTCTTTCATTTTATTCTGCGAAGCAAGGGCGATCCCGAGATTGATATAGGCCTGCGGCTTGTCAGGCGCCAGCAGGGTTGCCTGTGACGCGACATCTTCGGCTTCCTCGTAACGCTCCAAAAGCCAGAGCGTATGCGCTTTATTAATGTAAGATTCGGACAATTCGGGATCGATCCCGATTGCCTGGTCATAAGCTTCAAGCGCCTCATCATAACGCGCATCAGATGACAGGATCGCTGCATAATTCGACCAGCACCCGGCATTTTCAGGCTCGACCGTAACTGCAATTTTGCCGTATTTCGCAGCTTCCTGAATGTTTCCACGCTGAAATAACAGCGCCGCCAGCAGGTTGACCGTCGGATAATGATCCGGGACAGCGCGCAAAATATCGCGGTACGTCCGGTCGGCGATGGCGAAATTGCCGCCCCGGTGATGCGCCTGCGCCAGTTTCAGCGCTTCATCCAGCGTCACTTCATGTTTCTGTTCGCCTTCTTTTTCGATTTCTGCGGATTGCTCTCCTGCTGCGGACACGGCCAGACTCCTTATATATTCAAAATCAAAACTGTTAATAAAGTTAAGCGCTCCCGGCCTGTGAGTAAAGGCCCTTATCTGCGCCGCGCCTATCCATCCACCTGATTTCCTGACGGGCTATATACATGTTATCCATAGCTTATCCCCATTTTATCCCGACCTTATACACCTTTGCATTGACGGGTTTCGGAACTGCGCATACTCTATTATGTGGGTGACTTGCCCTTTTCGGGTGCTAATTAGATCTAATATTTAGGAATTCCGCCATGCCGTTCGGCGCCCTGCGACCGTCTGGTCGCATTCGGGAATTACAGAGACGAACCTTTATCGTATGCCTGCTCGGTTCAGTGCTTGCATTGTCCGGTTGCGGGTTTTTGCCTTTTGGCGGCAAGTCCGATTCACCCAAAACAAATGCACCCCCACCCTATCAAAGCACCCAAATAGATCCCGAAAACCCAATGCAGCCAGCCCCCGAAGGCATACCGCCTCCGGAAATCACCGGGCATATGACGATGCCAATGGCTCCGCCGATGGATGAAATCATTGCCGCCGGACCGTTGCAGCTTGGCCCCGAAGGCACGATGGGATCGCTCGGCGTTAATTACGACAGCTATCTTGATTCGCGCGCCGATCAGGATACCCGCCTTAGCCGCGTTGAACGCGCCGTCACCGCCCTGCACCGCGATGTTAAAACCCTCGCGCCACCGATTTTACGGCTAATCACCGTAGAAAGGGACATCCAGGCCCTGGTTGCCCAGCTCGCCGAGCTGACCCAGGCCCCTGCGGTTCCCGCCTCAGCACCCGCCGCTTACATCCCGACGCCGGTTTCACCCGCCGGCACCACGGTCCGGCAACCGGCCTACCAGCCGGCCGCAACGGCACCGAAACAAACCGGGTCGGGCGGCATGACGAACACTGCCGGGAAGGGCAGTGTCACGGTCCATAAACTGCGGACCGGCGAACACCCGGACAAGACAAGGATTGTTTTGGACGTCAGCGGCCCGGCCTCATACCGCTATGATCTCGACAATAAAGAACATCTGCTGGTCATTGAACTGCCCGGCGCGAACTGGGCCGCCCCCACGCAATGGAAAGCCAAGAGCAAGTCACCCCTGCTGGCCTCCTACAGCGTCACCCCCATGGATAACGGCCAGCGCGTCGTGATCCAGCTCAAGAAAGACACCTCAGTCAAATACGAAACGGTCATTAAAGCCAACGGCTATAAAGATTACCGAATCGTCATCGACCTGAAAAAGTGACCTGAAAAAACATGAAATTTTTTCATGTCATCCTGAGCCGCAGGCGAAGGATCTCCCGCCAATCTGGAGATTTCTCGCTAATCTTGCAATGGCAGACGGTTAAATACTGATGCTCTCTTCGAGAAAGCCACGCTTGGGTGTAATGTAATCCAGTGTGCCTTCCCGAATCACATCATCACCGGGCTGAAGATCGAACGGTAAAAACTCTTCGGCCTGCTCTCGCCCGCCAAGCCCTTTAAAGCTTTTATACATCGGCGAAAAATCGGTATGCACTGCCTGATCGAACAGGCTTTCGAATGAATCGATTACGAAATAACAGGGCTGGAAATCATTGATATACACCTTTGTCCGCATACAGCGTTCCAGATCAAACCGGACATGATGCGCCGACGGATCATCCAGGCAATATTGCGCTTCGCCATAAGAAGAGCACAGCCCCGCCCCGTAAATCTTTAGCCCGTCTTCTTTCTGGATCAGCCCGAATTCGATCGTCCACCAGTTCAGCCGCGCCAGGTTCTTGGTTGTCTTATATTTAAGCGCCCGCGCCCCGCCCTTGCCATACTCATGCATATAATCGGCGTAAGACGGATTGGTCAGCAGCGGGATATGCCCGAACAAATCATGGAAAATATCCGGCTCTTCCAGGTAATCGAGCTGGTCCTTATCCCGGATAAAATAGCCAGACGGAAATTTACGATCGGTCAGCATATCGAAAAACGGCTTGGATTTAATCAGCCCCTTGGTCGCGACAATCTCCCATCCGGTCGCCGCGCGCAGCCGTTCATTGACGTCATTAAAGTTCGGAATTTTATCGGCGGTAAAGCCAAGATCCTGCACCGCCCGCAGGTATTCAGGGCAAACGCGCGGCCGCAAAACATCCATCTGCCGCTCATAGAGCATTTGCCATGTCTCATGATTATCCGGCGTATAATCGGCCCAGCCCTGGTCGATAACCAGACCGGCATAACTAATCTCGTGATCCGCGGCCATGTCATTCTCCCTGTTCTTCTTATTATAGCACAAACGGCTTATGCTGTTTTGCCCCAGCTTAAGCCGCTTTGCCTTATTTTCAAGAGATACTCTTATTGCATAGCAATAATCACTGCCCTACGCCGCATCCTTCAGAAACGGATAATCGGTGTAACCCTTAGCCCCGCCTTTATAAAAAGTCTCCATATCCGGAACATTCAAAGCCGCACCTGTCCGCAGCCGTTCCGGCAGGTCGGGATTGGCGATAAACGGCACACCGAAAGCAACCGCATCACCCAGATCGTTTTGCAGCGCCGCCGCCGCGCTGTCCCGGTCATAGCCTTCATTCAGGATCAT
This sequence comes from Rhodospirillales bacterium, assembly GCA_020638155.1. GTDB lineage: Bacteria > Pseudomonadota > Alphaproteobacteria > Micavibrionales > Micavibrionaceae > UM-FILTER-47-13. The sequence continues at coordinate 134,484 of JACKJB010000002.1, read as the reverse complement.
CACCCCGTCATACACACGGCGCATGGCTTCGGTTGCCGGGGCGATGCGCGGCTTTTGATCCGCATCCCGCGAGGGTTCTTTGACATGAAGAAACGCGAGCGCCGCCGGGTTCAGCAGTTCGGCATAGCGCGTAAAGCTGGCAACATAATCGCTATCCTTCGCACCCTGCACTTCATCAGGGGACAGGCGCAGCCCTGTCTTATCCGCGCCGGCTTCGGCGATGACCGCATCGACAATCTCCAGCATCAGACGTGCCCGGTTCTCAGGGCTGCCGCCATACGCATCCTCGCGCCGGTTACTGCTGTCTTTTAAGAACGTGTCGATCAGATAGCCGTTCGCCCCGTGGATTTCCACCCCGTCAAACCCGGCCCGGATCGCGCGCTGCGCCCCGTGCGCGAAATCATCAACGGTGCGCTTGATATCATCAAGCCCCATCGCCCGCGGGGTCACATAATCTTTTGGCGGCATCAAAGAACGGTGCTGCCCCGGCGGCGCAATCGCGGACGGCGCCAGCGGCAAATCCCCGTCCAGAAAATCCGGATGCGACATCCGTCCCATATGCCAGAGCTGCAGCACGATCAGCCCGCCCGCTTTATGGACGGCCTCGCTCACCAGCTTCCAGCCGTCTTCCATCTCATCCGTATACATCCCCGGCGCACCGACCCAGCCGTAACCTTCGCGGCAAATCGCGGTGGCCTCGGCAATAATCATCCCCGCCCCGGCCCGCTGCGCGTAATAATCGGCCATCATCGCATTGGCAATACGGCTCTCCCCCGCGCGGCCGCGCGTTAACGGCGCCATCACAATACGATTTTTAAGATTAAGACTGCCCGCCTGCAGCGGATCGAAAAGACTACTCATCACACGCACTCCTTATTATGATGTTCAGGATCATCAATATAGGAATAATCGCACGAAGTTTAAAGAGGGCTGTGCGCCCCGTGGATCGGCTCCAGATCATCCGGCGCATAAGGATGGCTTTCTGGCGCCGCTTTGATAAACGGGTCCAGCACGATACAGTTTTTTTCAATTGCGCAGATTTTCGGGAACGCCGACAGATCCACATGAAACCGCCGCGCATTATAAACCTGCGGGATCAGGCAGACATCGGCTACCGACGGCGTATTCCCGCAGGTAAATTTCCCCATCCGCCCCTGCTTTTCCAGCAGCGCTTCGTACGCGGTAAAGCCTTCAGTAATCCAGTGTGCGAACCAGTCCTGCATCTGCTGCTCGTCAGCCCCTAATTTAGCACCGACATAGGCTTTCCAGACTTTCGGGTTATTAAGCGGATGAATCTCGCACGCCACCAACAGCGCCATCTGTTTGATATAAGCCAGGTCCTGCGATGACCCCAGCATCAGCGAGGGATCAGGATAGCGGTCGGCAATATAAGACAGGATCGCCAGAGACTGCCCCAATTCAAAATCCCCATCCACCAGCGTCGGCACCAACCCCTGCGGGTTATGCTTTTTATACGCATCGCTCTTCTGCTCCCCCGCCAGCAAATCGATATGCTCGATCTCAAACGGTACGCTTTTATAATGCAGCGCAATCCGCACCCGGTAAGACGCGGAAGAACGGTAGTAATCGTATAGCTTAAATTGTGTCATCAGATCTTACCCGTAAGCCTTTGCCTTCCCGGCGGCCTGATAAACATACGGCACGACTTTCTGCTCGATCGCACCGAAAATTGACTGGTCTTTCTCGTCCAGCATCTCGATCCGGATAGTATCGCCGTACTTCATAAAGGGTGTTTTAAATGCGCCCTGCTCGATTTTTTCGATCATGCGGATCTCGGCAAAGCAGCTAACCCCCATCGCCCGGTCGCTATTGGAAATCGTGCCTGACCCGATAATCGTCCCCGCCCCCAGCGGCCGCGTTTTTGCGGCATGGGCAATCAGTTGCGGGAAGTCGAACTGCATCTCGACCCCGGCATTCGGATGCCCCATTTCCTGGCCGTTATAAAGGCTGAGCAGCGGCAAATTAAGCTTCCCGCCGCCCCATTTATCCCCCAGCGCATCCGGTGTGACTGCGACAGGTGAAAACGCGCTCGGCGGCTTGGACTGGAAAAATCCAAACCCTTTGCCCAGCTCCGCCGGGATCAGGTTGCGCAAAGACACATCATTCATCAGCATCACAAGCTTGATATGATGCTCGGCATCTTCCGGCGTCACCCCCATCGGCACATCATCGGTAATGACCGCGATCTCGGCTTCGTAATCAATTCCGAATTCTTCGCTCGGCACGGGAATATCATCGCGCGGCCCTAAAATCGTATCGGATACCGCCTGGTACATCAGCGGATCATGCAAAAATTCCGGCGGCATTTCCGCGCCGCGCGCTTTGCGGACAAGCTCGACATGGTTCAGATACGCGCTGCCATCGGCAATCTGGTACGCCCGCGGCAACGGCGACGCGCAGAGCGCCGGATCAAAGGGCTGCGCATCCTCAATCCGCCCGGCCTCCAGCTCCCCGGCAATCTCGTGCAGCTTCGGGGCGATAGCACCCCAATCTTCCAGCGCCTGCTGCATCGTCTCCACAACCCGCGCCGGGGTATATTTTTTCAGATGCGCATCGACAACGATCAACTGCCCGTCACGCCCTTTTTTCAATGATGCCAGTTTCATGATTTTATCCTTTTACTCCGCTGCCGCCTTATCGTCTTCCAGAACCCCGCGGCGGATCTGGTCGAGCTCGATCGACTCAAACAGCGCCTGGAAATTGCCTTCGCCGAAGCCTTCATTACCCTTGCGCTGGATGATCTCGAAAAAGACCGGGCCGATTTCATCCTGCGTGAAAATCTGCAGCAAAAGCCCCTGCCCGTCGGTCGGCGCGCCATCAACCAGGATGCGCTTTTCTTTGAGCGCCGCAAGATCCTCACCATGGCCCGGCACGCGGGTATCGACTTTTTCGTAGTATGTATCCGGCGTATCCTGGAACGGCACACCGTTGGCCTTCATACCATCGACGGTCTTATAGATATCGCCTGTGCCCAGCGCGATATGCTGGATACCTTCGCCGTTAAAGCGTCTTAAAAACTCTTCGATCTGGGATTTATCGTCAGAAGATTCATTGAGCGGAATACGGATTTTACCACATGGCGAGGTCATCGCCCGGCTCTTCAGCCCCGTCAGCTTGCCTTCGATATCGAAATAACGGATTTCGCGGAAATTAAAAATGCTCTCGTAAAACTGCGCCCATTTATCCATGTTACCGCGCATCACATTATGGGTCAGGTGATCGATATAAGTCAGCCCGCAACCAGCGTTGGCAATCGCCAGCCCCTGGAATTCACCGTCATAAATCGTTTCAGAATCGATCAAATATAACAGCGTCCCGCCAATCCCTTTGATCGCCGGGATATTCATGCTACCGCCATGCGCGTCCGCCTCAACGACGTCCGCGCCGCGCGATTTGGCTTCGGCGTAAGCAAAGCCTGCATCCTGCACCCGGAACGCCATCGCACTCGCCCCGCCAGTATGCTCATCGGCGAATGCGCCCGGCTGGCCGCCCTTTTCCCGGTTAATCAGGAATTTAATATCATGCTGCTGGTAGAGCGTAATATCGCGCTCTTTATGCTGCGCCACCGCGGTAAAACCGAAATCATCCATCAGCTTTTCAAGCTGCGCAATGTCTTTGCCGGTAAACTCAACAAATTCAAACCCGTCTGTTTTTAGCGGATTTTCAAATAGATCGGCCATGGTTTAGCTCCCTGTTTTATGTCTTAAAATTCTGGAGCCAGCATAGAAAATATGTCCTTCCCTGTCCACGGTATTTCTTGCTGCACCGCCCCGGATCGGTCATGATAGACGCCATGTATGATGAAGATAAAGCAGAACGCCGCAAGGAAAAGAAAATCAGGCGCATCCTGAAAAAAAGCGCCTGGGCCACAGGGCTGGGTGTCGGCCTGCTGATCCTGAAAGTCTTTATCGTGCCCTATATCGGCGATAACGAGCAGGCGGAAAAAGCCTTAAGCGTTTTCTCATGGTGCCTGGTCTTTTATGGCATCACGATGATCCTGTCGTTTTTGTTCCTGCGCGCACATATCTTCAAGATCAATATCGCCCTAAGCTGGGTTATCCTGCCGCTGCTTTTCGTCAAGCTGCTGATGGATGTGCTGTAAGCGGCATAATCAAATCTTCGCTGTCATTGGCTACCTTGCCGACTTTGCCGTCAACGGGATGAAAAACCAGATCATGCGCCCGGCTCTGCCGGGCCAGATCCATGGCAACGCAGGCATCCCCGTTAAACCAGTCCGCCGCCCGTGCCGGGTCGATCAGTACCGGGCTGCGATGGTGCAGCGCAGCGACCGGACCATCCGCATCTTTGGTTAAAATCGTATAGGTCACAACATCCCCGGCCTTTGACCATAACCCCGCAAACGCCATACAGTCGCGCGCCGGATGGCTGATATAATAAGCCTGTTTTTGTCCGCTTTGCTGGTCTTTCACCCATTCGTAAAATCCGTTCGCCGGGACAAGGCAGCGCCGCCCTTTGGCCCAGCTTTCCCGGAACGACGCTTTTTCCGCCACCGTTTCACTGCGCGCATTAATCATTTTAGCCGCCAGCGCCTTATCGTCTTCCCGCGCCCAGCCAGGCAAAAAGCCCCAGCGCGCCATCCCCATACGATGGCGTATAATCACCGGCATCTGCTGTAGCGGCGCAGCATTATAACGCGCGGGAAAATTGGACAGGTTATCGGTGCCGAACAGGTCTTTCAGCTTCGCGGGCGGTGTAAAAAATGCATAGCGGCCACACATCTTTGGCTCTTGCCGTCCTTGTTGTTTAGGCTTACCCTTAGAACCTTAGCCGGAGAATCCGGCAAACAAAAGATTGGCAACCAGAAAACCCCCAAATTTTCCAAGAGCTTTCCATGAGTAAAGACCTGATTAAAGACGCCAAAGCCGCCCTGCCGAAAAACGCATCAGCGGCATTAAAGAAATTCCTCGAAAAATTTTATAACAGCATCCCCGGTGAAGACCGGGCAACGGTCAATCCGGCCGTGCTGGCTCAGGTTGCACAAACGCATCTTAAAATGAGCAAGGACCGCAAACCGGGCGAACCGCGCATTGAAATCTACACCCCGCCCGCCGATGAAGACGGGCAAAGCACCGGGCGCACCGTCATTGATCTGGTCAATGACGACATGGCGTTCTTAGTTGATTCTGTTGCCGCGGAAATCACGCAGCACTACAAGATGATCCATATTTTGCTGCACCCGATGATCCATGTGCGCCGCAGCAAGAACGGCAGCTTTGAAGACATCGAAGACAAGCCGGGTGAAGGCACGGTCGTCCAGTCCCATATCCATGTCGAACTGCAGGGCACATTGCCCGAGCCGCTGGCCAAAGAATTAAAACTGCGTCTGCTGAAAGTCTTAAGCGATGTCTATTACGCGACCAACGACTGGCAGGATATGCGCGGCAAATTACTGCTGTGCCGCGATGCCATGCAGAACGCCCCGCGCGATAAATACGATCACGATGAAATTAACGAGTATCTCGAATTCCTCGATTATCTTTATAAGGACAATTTTACCCTGCTCGGCTACCGCCAGTATAAATTCGCCAGCAGCGGGAAAAATGTCGAAAGCAAAACCATCCGCGGTTCCAGCCTCGGCCTGTTGCATGACGATGTGAAGCCGGTCTATATCAGCGAAACCGAAGACGGCCTGCCCCAGGACTTACAGCGCCTGCGCAAAAACCAGCCGCCGCTAACCGTTTCCAAAGTCAATAAGCGCTCAACCGTCCACCGCCCCGTGCCACTGGATGCGATCGCGGTCAAAGTATTCGACCGTCAGGGCAATGTTGTCGGCGAAGAACTTTTTATCGGCCTGTTCACCTCGGTGACTTATTCCCGCAGTATTCATGATATTCCGCTGCTCTCGCGTAAAACCAATATCGTTCTGGAGCGCTCCGGCTTCAAACCCGGCAGCCACGACCACAAAGCACTGCGCCATGTGCTGGAAAAATATCCGCGGGACGAGCTGTTCCAGATTGATATCGATACGCTTTTAAAAACCTGTATCAGTATCCTGCGCCTGCAGGAGCGCCAGCGCATTGCGCTTTACGTCCGCCCCGATCCGTTTGGCCGGTATGTGTCCTGCCTCGTCTATGTACCGCGCGATCGGTACGATACCCGCCTGCGGCTTGTGATCCAAGGCATCTTGGAAGAAGAATTAAAGGGCGAGACCGGTGATTTTTATACCACGCTCGATGACTCCCCGCTCGCCCGGGTTATGTTCGTCATCAATATCAGCCAGACCAAACCGCCCAAATACAGCATCAGCCGGATTGAGAAAAAACTGCAGGAAGCAGGCCGCCTGTGGCGCGAAAAGCTCAGCGATGTCCTGATGGCCGAAATGGAGTGCGAAGAAGAGGCCGTCAAATTTTCCCAGAAATACGGCGAGGCCTTCCCGGTCAGCTACCGCCAGACATACGAAGCCAAGCAGGGCCTGTTCGACATCCGCAAGATCGAAGATGTGCTGGCGACAAAATCACTCGCCCTCGACTTATATAAGTGCAAGGAATGCGAATCCTCACAGATCCGCCTGAAAGTCTTCCACGCCGATACGCCGATGAACCTGTCCGACGTATTGCCTGTGCTGGAAAATATGGGGCTGCGCGTCATATCGGAAATGCCGTTTGAAGTCCTGCCGGAAAACCGCAAGCAGGCCGTCTGGATTCACGACTTTATGATGGAACTGAACCCCGATATCGCCGGGGCTGATGTCGATCAGGTCAAGGCACTGTTCGAAGAGGCTTTCGTCAAAGCATGGACCAGGGACATTGAAGATGACAGCCTGAACCAGCTTGTCATCGGCGCGCAAATGGGCTGGCGTGAGGTCATGATCCTGCGCACCTATGTCCGCTATATGCGGCAAATGGGTTATCATTTCGGTACGCGCTATATCGAACAGGCCCTGACCAAGAACCACGTCATTGCCGGCGCGATTGTCGATCTGTTCATCACGCAGAACGATCCGGACAACCAGAAAAATGTTGAAAGCCGCGCCGCCAAATGCCTGGACACCATCGAACAGGAACTGGAAAAAGTCGTTTCGCTGGACGAAGACCGCATCCTGCGCAGCATTACCGATCTTGTCAAAGCGACACTGCGCACCAATTTCTTCCAGCATGATGAAAACGGCGAACCGAAAACCTACCTGTCGGTCAAACTGGAAAGCGGCAAGATCGCAGACCTGCCGCGCCCTGTCCCGTACCGCGAAATTTTCGTCTTCGCCCCGCGTGTCGAAGGGGTGCATCTGCGCGGTGACGTGATCGCCCGCGGCGGCATCCGCTGGTCGGACCGTCACGAAGATTTCCGCACCGAGATTCTCGGCCTGATGAAAGCGCAGCAGGTGAAAAACTCGGTCATCGTGCCGATGGGCGCCAAAGGCGGCTTCGTCGTCAAACACCCCCCGGCAGAAGGCGGGCGCAAAGCGTTCCTGGAAGAAGGGATCGCCTGTTACAAAATTTTCATCCGCGGCCTGCTGGATATCACCGATAACCGCAAAGGCAGGAAAGTTGTCAAACCCAAACGCGTGATCTGCCGCGACGGAGACGACCCGTATCTTGTCGTCGCCGCCGATAAAGGTACGGCCACTTTCTCGGACATCGCCAACGGCCTGTCACAGGAATACGGGTTCTGGCTCGGCGATGCGTTCGCGTCCGGCGGCTCGGCGGGCTACGACCACAAAATCATGGGCATCACCGCCCGCGGCGCGTGGGAATCCGTCAAGCGCCATTTCCGCGAACTGAACCACGACACGCAAAGCCAGCCGTTCGATGTGATCGGCGTCGGCGATATGGGCGGGGACGTGTTCGGCAACGGGATGCTGCTATCCAAACAGATCCGCATGGTGGGAGCCTTCAACCACCTGCATATTTTCTGCGATCCGGACCCGGATACAGAAGTAAGCTTTAAAGAGCGCAAACGCCTGTTTAAAAACGTCAAGGGCTGGGGGGATTACAATACCAGGCTGCTATCCAAAGGCGGCCGTATTTTCCTGCGCAGTGAAAAAAGCCTTACACTGACCCCGGAGATTCGCAAACGCTTTGATATCGACAAAGAAAAAGTATCACCGAACGAACTGATCCAGGCGATGCTACGCGCCCGTACCGACCTGTTATGGTTTGGCGGGATCGGCACATATATTAAAGCCACACACGAAAGCCATGCCGATGTCGGCGATAAAGGCAACGATGCACTGCGCATCAACGCGCCCGAAATCCGTGCCCGCGTCATCGGCGAAGGGGCGAACCTTGCCGTTACGCAAGCCGCCCGGATCGAATTCGCCCGCAAAGGCGGCCGCGTCAATGCCGACTTCATCGATAATTCAGGCGGCGTTGATTCATCGGACCATGAAGTCAACATCAAGATCCTGATGACCGAAATCATGACCGGCGGCAAACATAAAATGAGCCTGCCGGCGCGCAACAAACTGCTGGAAGAGATGACCCAGGATATTGCCAGCCTCGTGCTGCGGAATAACTACCAGCAGGCACAGGCCATCAGCCTGATGGAAATGCAGGCCTCTAAAAACCTGCCCGAACACGCCCGCTTCATCCGCGGCCTTGAACGCAATCACGGCATCGACCGGAACATCGAAGGTTTGCCGGATGATGAGGAAATCGAAAAACGCCTGCAGGCCGGTAAAGGTCTGACCCGCCCGGAGCTGGCGATTATTCAGGCCTATTCGAAAATCCTGTTCTCCAAGGACCTGGTCAAATCGAATATCCCGGACCTGCCGATCATGCAGGATTACTGGCTGGTTGATTATTTCCCGGTTCCCCTGCGCAAAAAATACCGCGCCGAAATCCTGGCCCACAGGCTGCACCGCGAAATCGCGTCAACCACCATGGCGACCAGTCTTGTCAACCGGATGGGCCCGACTTTCGTCAAGGACCTGATGGATAAGACCGGTGCAAGTTGCGCCGATGTCGCCCGCGCTTACCTTGTCGTGCGGGACGCATTCGACCTGCGCAGCTTCTGGGACAGCATTGAATCGCTCGATAACAAAGTCCCGGCACAGGTCCAGCTTAAAGCGATGAAAAGCATCGCGGGCATGATGGAACGGGAAACATTGTGGTTCTTAACCCGTCTTGGCCGCGAACCGGATATGGCCAATGACACATCCCATTTCGGCAAAGGCATCACCACACTGCAGCAAAATGCCGATACCATTGCCCCCGGAACTTTGGCGCATGATATCAAACAGCGCACCCAGTCCGGGATCAATGACGGCCTGCCGAAAGACCTCGCCCACCGGATCGCGATGATCCCGATGATGGGGGCCGCATTCGATATCATCCGGATCGCCACGGATCACAAGACAGACCTGACGCTGACCGCGCGGACTTATTTTGAACTGGGCGAATATTTCCACATCGACTGGCTGCGCCGCCAGGCGAAATATATGGGCAGCGACGGCCGCTGGTCCGCCGAAGCGCTGGACGGATTGATCGAGGAATTCCACGGCTGCCAGGCCGGGCTGACCAGCCAGGTCATCACCCATATGGGCAAGCAGATCAAAACGGCATGGAAAAAAGGCTCTTACGGCATCGTCGATCACTGGATCGAAAATCACTGCCCGCAGGCCAAGCAGCTTGAACCGTTACTGGAAGAAATCCGCAGCGCCGGGACGACAGACATCGCCATGCTGGTCATCGCAGAACAGCGCCTGCGCAATCTGTTCGGCGGATAAGACTACTGGAATTTGAAACCGGGCAGCATGCCCGGTTCAATGCCCTGCTCACGCAGAGCATTTGCCGCGTATTTGCTGTTCGTTTTATTCACAGCACTCAGCAAACGGAATACATCCGGTAACGCAGCTCCGCGTGTTCCCTTCGTCGCTCTGGCCATCATATCAACAGCCGTCTGAAAAGACCCGGCCAGTTCGTAAAACAGGCCCTGATCCTGCCCGTACATCGCATCTTCATCGATATTGTCAGACAGGAAACTGTATGCGGCCTGCCCCATACCGATACAATATTCAAATTCAATCGACAAATCCCGCTGCCTTTTGGGGCGGGCGGAAAAATCAGAGAAAAGACCGGCCCGGAACAAAGCGGTATCGCCAAGATTTTTCAAAACGCTATTCCGCTCTTGCCGCCCGCTGGCCCTGACCGCATCGTCATAAATCATAGCCAGGGTCTTCCACTGGGCCCCTTCCGGTGCGTCCCGATACGCATTTTCGCTGCGCGCCGCAGCAGCCATCACCCCGGCAACATAGCGCATGGCGAATTCGGACAGGTTCACCGTCAATGCGCGGGCAGCCTCTTCCAGATTTTCGAAAAACATGCCTTCAAGGTCCGTCGCGATCATGACCGTATTATCTCTTGAAAGAGAATCCACTAAATCGAACCCGTTGTCCCCCGGCAATATAATGCGCGGCTCATCAGCCATAATCATCTCCCTTTTGCTTCTGTATACACAGTAGTACACCAGCCCGGCACCCGATGACAACAATTTATTATGAATAATTAAAGCAGCGCCGCCAGCACAACCAGCAAACCGAACGCGCGATTAGAGCGGAACATCGCGAGCGTATTTTCAGGATCATTCATCTGCCATCGCTGCATCTGCCAGATCAGGTGCGCCCCGGCCAGCAGCAGCACAAGAATCGACAACAGCCCCGCCCCCGCCAGCATAAACCCGGCCAGCAGCAAAATCATCGTCATCCCGTAAAAGCCGGAGACATACGCCTTGCTTTGCTCCCCAAAAGCCAGCGCCGTTGATTTGATCCCGGCCATCATGTCGTCTTCCTTATCCTGGTGCGCATAAACGGTATCGTAACCCAGCGTCCAGAAAAACCCGGCAGCATAAAGCGCCAGCGCCGCCAGTCCCAGCGTATGGTTAATCGCGCTCCAACCCATTAGCGCGCCAAAATTAAACGTAATCCCCAAAAAAGCCTGCGGCCACCACGTCCAGCGCTTCATCAGCGGATAGACCGCGATCAACGGCACCGCGAGAATACCCAGCAAAACGGTCACCAGCGACATCTGCAGCAAAATCCACAGCCCCAGCGCCAACAGCACCGCCAAAAACATAAGCGCCTGCCATGGCTGCACCGTCCCGGCGGCAAGCGGTCGCCCTTTTGTCCGGGTTACCGCCTTATCAAGATCGCGGTCCCATAAGTCATTAATCACACAGCCCGCTCCGCGCATAATCACCGCCCCGGCCCCGAACAGCAGCAAGTGCGATAAGACGAACCCGTTGATCCCCGTACCGCCGCCCGCGGCAAGCACAATCCCCCACCAGGACGGCAGCAGTAAAAGCCATATCCCAATCGGGCGGTCCAGCCGCATCAGGTACGCGTACGGGCGTACGCCTGCGGGCAGAATCCGGTCGATCCAACCATCGCGCTTGATATCGGTGTGATTTTTCGTTTTAGTCATTCCCATGAGTCATGCCGATCATAAAAAATATCCGCGCCTGTATGTGGCACAGGACTTACGCGAAGGGCAAGCGATTTCCCTGAGCGCCGAACAGGCGCATTACCTGCGCAACGTCCTGCGCCGGGCGGCCGGAGACCCTGTCCGGCTGTTTAACGGCCGTCATGGCGAATGGCTGTGCGCCCTGCAAAAACTGGACAAAAAAGCCGCAGAAGCCGCGCCCGAAACCCTGATAACCCCGCAGCCCGAACCGGCGCCCGCCACACATCTGTATTTCGCCCCGATCAAAAAGGCCCGCATGGATTTCCTGATCGAAAAGGCGGTGGAGCTGGGCGTCACGCAGCTGCATCCTGTCCTGACCCGGAATACCGAGATCCGCCAGCCCAACGAGGCCCGGATACAAGCACAGATCACCGAAGCCGCAGAACAGTGCGAGCGCCTCGACCTGCCGGGCTTGTCCTCGCCCGTCCCGCTCAGCCGACTGCTGGAAAAAAACACCCTGCCCTGCCCCTTGCTGGCCTGTCTTGAGCGCTGCGACGCCTCTTCTCTGGCAGACGCCCTTGCCGCCGATAAAAACGCCCGCGCCCTGCTGATCGGCCCGGAAGGCGGCTTTACCGCAGAAGAAGCCGAACAGCTAGCCGGACAGCCCCACATTACCGCTGTCTCCTTAGGTCCGCGCATTTTACGCGCCGAAACTGCAGCACTTTATGGATTGTCTCTGCTACAAGCCCTATAAAAATTCACCCGACATGAACTTTTCTGCCTGTTTTTTTGTTTGACAGCAGATTAGGCACTATGAAATAAAACGTCAATTATATGGCAAATTGATATGACAGAGACCAGCGGCGAACATACGGAACTGATCCGGCCTGACGTAGAAGAGATTTACAGCACCCAGAATTATGCGGGGTGCGGCGATCAGGCTGCCATCATGTTCGGCCCGGAATGCGAATTCTTTATTTGCAAAAAACAAGGCCATACGCTCAAACCGATCGGCAAAAACGAAGCCAACGACTTTATGGCGCTTTTTGAACGGCAAACCGGAACAAAGCTGCATCAGGAAGCGATCGCCTCACATTTCGAACTGAATTACGGCCCGATGAATCTGGAAAATTTCCGCGATTCCGTCACCGACTATTTCAGCGCCGTTCAGGATCTCTACCGCATTGCCGACCGTGAAGGCTACCGGGTTATCCCGTCTTCCCACGCCCCGCACATCAAAGGGGCGGACGATGTCATCGACCAGCTGGCCGACCGCGAACGCATCAAAACCATCGTCCCGACCGGGCGCGAATATATGGGCGATAACCTTGTCAAATTCGCCAACCTGACGGCAGGCATCCATGTCAGCTCTGCTTATAAGGACATGGACCAGTTCAGTGAGGATTTATTCCGCAGCTATTGCCTGTCTCCATTTATCTACGCCCTCAGCAATAACGGCTTCCCGTTCTGGGACGGTCTGCAACCGGCGGGCAGCGTCATCCCGCGCATGGCCGCGATCGAGATTTTTGCAAACGAGCCGCAGGGCCGGACCGGGATCGACCCGCTTTTTTACCGCAGCGTCAATGGCGAGAAATTTTTAAAAAACTATATCAGCCGGACCATTCACGACCCTATGCTTGGCTATTATCCAAAAATTTCTGCATTGCGTAAAACATTTAACAGGCAAGCCGCACCGCATTTGCACCGGATCGAAGATCTGGGTGCCGCCCCGGACCACCCGGTCAGCTTCAACGATCTGCAACGCCATAAACTCAACACCGTCGCCAACCTGCAATTTGCCGCCTCAACCGAATGGTTCGGGGTCAAGATTCAGGATATTCCCGGCCTGAACGGGGAAAACGGCATCCCGCTCAAACGGCTGGAAGACCGGATCTGGAACGCCGGCACATGGCAGATTGCCACCGCCATATTAACCCGTGCCCTGATGCGTCTGGAACCGGAATGCGGCCGGGAGGTCGATGCCTTGCTCGCAGAATTCGGCTTTTCCAAAGAAGGTGATAAGCTCAGCGCTCAAAGTGCTATATATCTGCGCGAAGCCACGGATATCGCCTGGCGGCAAGGCGGTACGCGCGGGCTTGATATCCCTTACGGCAAAGGCACAGCACAGGAATTCGGCACACGCTACACCGCGATCATGCAAAAATATGCGGCGCTGCACGGCCTTGAAGACTATCTGGAGCCGATGGCTTATATCGCCGAAACCAATCTGACCGATGGCCGGATCCTGCACCAGGTCTGCGAAACGGCGGAAGACGTTATCAGCTTTATCACATCCTACAATGTCAACGCCTTGCCGACCCCGTTTGCCTGTTTCGGCCAGCTGCGCGACCAAGGCGATTTCCCTGATCCGGCGGGCGAGCGCAAACGCACAAACAATCCCAAAGCCACACCGCCGACCATCACGCGGTAAAAAAGGCCGTCCCATTCCTGTGCTGATCTGGTAAGATCACAGCCATGATTGAGATCGTGCAGGCATCGCTTTTTTATCAGCTGGCAACATTATTGTTGCTGGCAAGCCTGCTCGGTTTTATCGCCCTGAAATTAAAGCAGCCTTTATTGGTGGCCTTTATCGCCCTTGGCCTTTTGACCGGCCCCGGCGCGCTGGGCCTGGTCGATCACGGCGATCACTTCATTGAAACGCTGGCAGAGCTGGGCATCACCCTGCTGCTGTTTATGGTCGGGCTGAAGCTTGATATCGGGCTGATCCGGCGGCTGGGTCCGGCGGCAATGACGGCTGGGCTGGCCCAGGTGATCCTGACGGCGCTGCTCGGCGGCGGGTTGCTGCTGCTGATGGGAAACGGCCTGATGACCGCGATATTAGGCGGCATCGCCCTGTCTTTTTCCAGTACGATTATCGTCGTCAAGCTGCTCTCCGACAAACGGGCGATCGATTCGCTCTACGGCAAGATGGCGCTGGGCATCCTGATCGTCCAGGATATCGCCGTCATCATGGCCATGGTCACGCTGGCCGCGCTGGGCGGGAATGAATCCGGGCTGGCGTCTTACCTGATGATTGCCGTTAAAATCGCCATCCTGGCCGCAGGAACAGGGCTATTCATCCGGTTTATCGCCACCCCGCTAACCCACAGTCTTTCCCGGGCGCCGGAACTGATGATGATTATCGCTATCGGCCTTGCCGCCGTCATGGCCGCTTTTTGCCATTATCTCGGCCTCAGCAAGGAACTCGGCGGTCTTCTCGCCGGTATCGCGCTGGCATCGACACCGGCCCATAACGCCATTGCCGCCCGCCTTGCCCCGCTGCGCGATTTCCTGCTGCTGTTCTTCTTTGTCGATCTCGGTGCGCGAATTCACCTGGGCTCGTTTGCCAGCCAGATTCTCCCCGCACTGGGCCTGTCCGCCTTTGTCCTGATCGCAAAACCGGCATTAATCATGATGGTCATGAATGTCACCGGCTACCGCAAACGGACGGGCTTTATGACCGGCATCAGCCTGTCGCAGATCAGCGAATTTTCCCTGATCTTCATGGCCATGGCGGCGGGGATGGAGCTGGTGCAGCCGGAAACGGCGGCGCTGTTTACACTGACGGCCCTGATTACCATTGCCGTTTCCTGCTATGCCATTACATATAACACGCAGCTGCATGAAATGCTGGAGCGGCATATCCGGCTGCGGGACAGGAAGATCATCAAATACCCGGAAGAATCGGAAAGCTACCCGCTGGAAAACAAATACGATGTCGTAGTCGTCGGGCTGGGCCGCTACGGCAGCGCCATGGCCCGCCAGTTCGGGGACAAGGGCTATACGGTACTGGGTGTTGATTTCGATCCCGGCGCAATCAAACAAACCGTAGCTGCGGGCATTCACGCCATATACGGCGATGCCGCCGATCCTGAAATCGTTGCGCAGTTGCCGCTCGATAAAACAAAGATCGTCGTTTTTGCCTTTCATCATTATATGTCCGGGCCGCTGGTCACTGACTTGCGCCACACGCTGGCTTCAATCCTGCGGCAACAGGGATATAAGGGCCATATCGCCGCAACGGCGCATCACCCGGACAGCCAGTTCAATCTGGAAGCCTATGGCATCGACATTATCCTGAAACCGTTCGAAGACGCCGCCCTGCACGGTGCCGATCATATTTTGTCAATTATCGAAAAAGAGACGCCGCCAGGCTGAAAACCCCCTTGCATCCCCCTTATTTTTAGGTGTATCAAGAACGCTTAGTCAGGCTATAATGGCCGCAACTTGTTTAGTAACATCAACGCTGTAAATAAGAATCATGAAACATAACACCATTTGGCTTATGGCCGGTCTGGCCCTTTCTCTGATCTTCCTGCCTGAACTTGCATGGGCGCAACAGCCGGAACACTGGCAAAAAGGGCTGCAGCCCGCCGCGACCCCGGTCATGGAACGGATCACCGATTTCCACACCTTGCTGCTCTATGTCATCACAGGGATCTGTATTTTTGTCTTTGCCCTGCTGGCCTATATTATGGTCCGCTTTAACGCCAAGGCAAACCCGACCCCGTCGAAAACGACGCATAACACGATGCTGGAAGTCATCTGGACGGTGCTGCCGGTGGTGATCCTGGTCATTATCGCCGTGCCGTCGCTGAAACTGCTTTATTACGGGGACCGCGTCAAAGAGCCGGAAATGACGGTTAAAGTCACCGGTTACCAATGGTACTGGGGCTATGAATACCCTGATTATGAAGACCTGAGCTTTACCGCCTACCTGATCCCCGATGATGAAATCGACGAATCAAAAGGCCAGAAGCGTCTGCTGTCAACCGATCACCAGCTGGTCCTGCCGGTCGATACCGACATCCAGTTCCTGGTAACCGCAGCAGACGTGCTCCACTCTTTCGCCGTTCCGTCTTTTGGCGTCAAACTTGACGGCGTCCCGGGCCGGATCAACGAAACCTGGGCCCGTATTGAGCGTCCGGGCACGTATTACGGGCAATGTTCCGAACTGTGCGGCAAAGGCCACGCCTATATGCCGATTGAAATCCGGGCCGTTTCCAAAGAAGAGTTTGCAGACTGGGTCAAATTCGCCCAGGAAGAGCAGCAGGCTTCATACGACGTATTTGAAACCCAGCGCAAAAACAAGCTGGCTAAAGCAGAAGGACTTGAGTAATGAGTGCAGCACAATCAACAGCAGCCGGTCACGACGATCATCATGACCACAAGCCGGGCTTTTTCACCCGCTGGTTCTGTTCCACCAACCACAAGGATATCGGGACGTTATACCTGCTCTTTTCCATCATCGCCGGCCTGATCGGCGGTGCGTTTTCCGTTTACATGCGGATGGAGCTGCAGGACCCCGGCGTCCAGTTTATGAATGATGCCGCCGGGAACCCGGACGGTCACCAGTGGAACGTGTTCATCACCGCCCACGGCCTGATTATGGTGTTCTTCGTGGTCATGCCCGCTTTGATCGGCGGTTTCGGGAACTGGTTCGTGCCGCTTATGATCGGCGCACCGGACATGGCGTTCCCACGCATGAACAATATTTCATTCTGGCTGATTATCCCGGCTTTCTTATTGCTGCTGACCTCTGCGCTGGTCGGCGGTGCCGGTACCGGCTGGACGATTTATCCGCCGCTCTCAAGCCTTGCAGGCCATCCGAACATGTCGGTTGACCTTGCTATCTTTGCCCTGCACCTTGCCGGGGCAAGTTCGATCCTGGGTGCGGCGAACTTCATCACCACCATCTTTAACATGCGGGCCCCGGGCATGACGCTGCATAAAATGCCGCTCTTTGTCTGGAGTATCCTGGTCACGGCCTTCCTGCTGGTGCTTTCTCTGCCGGTACTGGGCGGCGCGATCACCATGCTGCTGACCGACCGGAATTTCGGTACGGCCTTCTTTAACCCGGAAGGCGGCGGCGACCCGATCCTGTTCCAGCATTTATTCTGGTTCTTCGGACACCCGGAAGTTTACATCATGATCCTGCCGGCCTTCGGCATCATCAGCCAGATCGTGGCAACCTTCTCCAAAAAGCCGATCTTCGGTTATCTGGGCATGGCCTACGCCATGGTCGCGATCGGCTTTATCGGCTTTATCGTCTGGGCGCACCATATGTATATGGTCGGGCTTGATGTCGATACCCGCGCTTACTTTACCGCAGCGACGATGATTATCGCGGTCCCGACCGGGGTTAAAATTTTCTCATGGCTCGCCACGATGTGGGGCGGATCGATCGAGTTCAAAACCCCGATGGTCTGGGCGATCGGCTTTATCGTCCTGTTCACCATCGGCGGCGTCACAGGCGTGGTCCTGTCGAACGCCGGGATGGATGTGGCCCTGCACGATACCTACTACGTCGTCGCGCACTTCCATTATGTGCTCTCGCTCGGTGCGGTTTTCGCCATTTTCGCCGGCTGGTATTACTGGTTCGGCAAAATGTTCGGCCGCCAGTATCCGGAATGGATGGGGCAGCTGCATTTCTGGGCCACCTTTATCGGGGTGAACCTGGTCTTCTTCCCGCAGCACTTCCTCGGCCTTGCCGGGATGCCGCGCCGCTACCCGGATTACCCGGACGCGTATGCGGACTGGAACCAGATTTCCTCTTACGGCGCCTATATCGCGTTTGCCGCAACGATCTGGTTTGTCTTTGCGACCATTTACACGCTGAAATTCGGCCGCAAGGCGGAAGATAATTACTGGCAGGCACAGCCGCAGGTCATGACGCTGGAATGGACCCTGTCCAGCCCGCCGCCGTTCCACCAGTTCGAAATCCAGCCGAAAGTCAAATAAGCCTTTCAGCGATAAACACATTCCAAGGCCGGGCCCGCAAAGCCCGGCCTTTTACTTGACAGAATTTTTTCTGTATGCATAACTCCAATAATTCCATAAAGAATAAACGGTAAACAAAGAACAGGCGATCATGACAAAGACACATCCCGATCTGGAAACATTTTTTAAAGGCTCCGACCTGACCCCGGAAAAAACAGCTGCGCTGGTCAAAGAAGGGCTGGAAGGCAGCGATTACGGCGAACTGTACCAGGAACGCGTCATCTGGGAATCCCTGGCAAAAGATCAGGGCCAATACGTTAATATCTCAACAGGCAACAGTGCCGCCGGTTTTGGCTTCCGCATCGGCAAGGGAGAACGCGTCGGGTACGCCTATGCCGATACTTTTAACGAAGCAGCCTTAAAAGAAGCCATCGCCGAAGCCCGCCTGGTTCTCGACGGCAATGAGCCTGCCGCAAAACCGCAAGCAAGCGGCAGCGTCAAACAGCAGCTCTACCCGGTCAGTTCAATGCTGAACGACATGACGCTGGCTGAAAAAATCGCTGCCATGGATGAGATCGAAACCTATGTCCGGCAGCTTGATGAGAAGATCAAGAACGTGAGCCTGAGCTTCCAGTCACGGGAACAAACCGTCCATGTCAATGCCGGCGATCAAAGCCTGGTCGATAACCGGCCCATGACATCACTGCGAATCGATGTGATGGTTGAAGATGAAAACGGCAAGAACGAAGTCGGCTACGCCAGCATCGGCGGTCCCATGGGCTGCAAAGATGTGTTCAACAAAGCCGCATGGCAGAAAGCTGCCCACAAAGCGCACGATATGGCAAAAACCCTGCTGGTCGCCGAAGATGCGCCGTCCGGGGTTATGGATGTCGTCCTTGCAAGCGGCTGGCCCGCCGTCATTCTGCATGAAGCCGTCGGCCACGGACTCGAAGGCGATTTCAACCGCAAAGGTATTTCCGTTTATAGCGGGAAAATGGGGACGCAGGTCGCCAACCCCGCCGTCACCATCGTCGATCAGGGCGATATGCCGGGCGAGCGCGGCAGCCTGCATTTCGACGATGAGGGCATCCCGACCCAGGAAAACGTGCTGGTTGAAAACGGTATCCTCAAAGCCTATATGCATGACCGCCAAAGCGCGCTGCTGACCGGTGAAAAGCCGACCGGCAACGGGCGCCGCGAGAGCTACCGCGACCTGCCGATGCCGCGCATGACCAACACCTATTTCCGTCCGGGGAACGACACACCGGAAGACATTATCAAGTCGGTCAAAGACGGGATTTACATCGCGGAAATGGCCGGTGGTAACGTCGATATTACCTCAGGCCGTTTTACAATGCAGGCCACCCTTGCCTACAAAATTCGGGACGGCAAAATCTGCGAACCCCTGAAGGGCGCAACCTTGGTCGGCGAAGGCCATGAAGTCATCAAAACCATCACAAAAGTCGGCAACGACCTGAAACTCGAAAAAAGTTCCGGGACATGTGGTAAAGACGGGCAAGGCGTTCCCGTCGGAATCGGCCAACCGACAATCCTGGCCACAGGTATGACCGTTGGCGGCCCAAAATAAAAACAGAACAGGACAAGGACGTTTAAAACCATGACAGATTCACGCAAAGACTTTGAAGATCAGGCCCGCCCTCTGGCACGGCAATTGATGACCTACGCCATGAACAAAGGCGAAAACTACGGCATCACAGATGTAAGAATTGATATCACCGCAAGCACCGAACAGAACAGCAGCATTGAAAACGGTGCCGTAAACAAAAACGTCAAAGGCAAAAGCTGGGGCGTCTCCATCACGCTCTATGCCGGTGACCGGGTGATGAGTTTCCACCAGAACACACTGGACCGCAACGCCTTGTGCGCCGCAATCGACCAGAATATGCAGGTTATTCACCTCGTCCCGGAAAACCCGGATAAGCGCTTACTGGAAAGCGAGAAAGTCTACAAGGGACCTCCAGAAGAGCTGGATTTATACGATGCGGCAGCGCCTTCCTCTGAAACGCTGATTGATTACGCCAAAAAGATCGAACAGGCTGCCCTGGACGTCCCCGGCATCATGAGAACCGATGATACGGGGGTCTCTTTTGATGACTCGCACCGCCTGACCATGGCCACAAACGGGCTTGACCGGGTTGGCAGCAGCACGACATTTGGTGCGATGATATCAGTAGTTGCCCAATCAGGAAACAGAATGGAAACCTCTTATGACTACGGCTCCGCCCGTCATTTTTCCGATATGCCGGACCCGGCAAAGATTGGGCGCACCGCTTCTGAAAAAGCGCTCAGTAAACTTGGCGCTACGCAGCCACAAACCCGTGAAGCCACAATTGTCCTGTCCCCCGAAGCCGCCCGCAGCTTTTTTGCCTCTGTCATAGAAGCGATTAGCGGCACCGCAGTTTACAGAAACTCCACGTTTTTGAAAGACAAGCTGGGGCAGCAGGTCACCGGGAACAGCATCACCATTGAAGACGACCCGCATATCAAAAGAGGGTTTGCTTCAAGAACTGTCGACGGTGCCGGGATGAAAGCAGATAAGATCACCTTTATCAAAGACGGCGTACTTCAGGCCTTTAACCTGAACCTGACCGCCGCCCGCAAACTGGGTATGGACCCAAGCGGCCGTGAGGGCGGCCTGACCAATATCCGTATCCTGCCCGGCAATCAAAGCCCGGAGACCCTGATGGCCGATATCAAAGACGGGTTTTACATCAAAAGCTTCCAGGGTGGCGGTGCCGATGTCAATAACGGCAGTTTCTCACGCCCGGCAAGCGGTGTTGAAATCAAGGACGGTAAACTGACGAACAACGCCGTCGCAGGGTTTGTCGTCGCAGGCAACCTGAAAGACATGTTCATGAACGCTGTGGTCGCGAACGACACGCCTGCGCTGCCGAATACCAAAAGCAGCATGGCTGCCCCGACGACGCGGATCGACGGGCTCAAAATCGCGGGCCTGTAGAAGTTAAGGACACCGCCGTTAAATTTGCGAAAACCGTAACAGCTATGTTACGGTTTTTGTTATGCAGACGATCAGACCGGAATTTCACAAACGGGCATGGGAAAGTGCGCTTTTCCATGAGAATTCAAGTGAAAGCGACACCGCCGTTGAAACCGGCGGCCTGCTGACGCTGGAAATGCATGACAATCCTTTTGCCAGCCTGATGCGCCGGATCGAGAAAATGATCGATAGCGGCCTTGAGCAAGACCGCCGCGATGCGTTCGACCTGGCCCGCACAGCCCTGCGCGAGAAAATTTTCGAAGGCAGGCAGGCTGTAAAGCTCGAAGAAAAGCTCGCGCAAATCATCGATATCATGCAGGCAGACCGTGATTTAGGCCGGGTTTTCACCAAATCCGTACTGGACGTCAAGACCCCGGCACCGGCACCTGCCCTGATCCCGCAGCCTGCGCCGCTTATGACGCTGCGGCGCGCGGCGTAAAAGACGCAAAAAAACTTTCCCTCCCTGTAAGCTCCGTGCTAAACAACAGGACATGAGTGATATGTCCTCGATAACGAACGCAGAACAGGATTCCAGCATCCGGGATTTTTTCGACCTGCTAAAGCCAAGGGTGATGAGCCTTGTCGTCTTTAGCGGTTTTGCCGGGATGTGGATCGCGCCGGGCTTTTCCGCCATGCACCCGTTCCTGATCGGTGTTGCCGTTCTGGCGCTGGCCATTGGAGCTGGTGCCGCCGGGGCGATTAATATGTGGTATGAGCGCGATATCGACGCGGTGATGAAACGCACCAGCGCCCGCCCGCTGCCCAGGGGACGCGTACACCCGGATGAGGCGCTGACCTTTGCTGTCACGCTGTCCCTGCTGTCTGTCCTGACGATGGGCGTCGCCCTGAACTGGCTCGCGGCGGGACTTCTGGCGGCGGCCAACCTGTTCTATGTTTTCATTTACACGATCTGGCTCAAGCGCCGGACGCCGCATAACATCGTCATTGGCGGCGCGGCAGGCGCCTTCCCGCCGATGATCGGCTGGGCGGCGGTTACCGGGGACATTACCCTGCTGCCGGTAATCCTGTTTACGATCATCTTCCTGTGGACGCCGCCGCATTTCTGGGCGCTGTCCTTATTTGCCAACGAAGATTACAAACGCGCCAAAATCCCGATGCTGCCGACGGTGGCCGGGGAAAAAACCACCAAAATCCAGATGCTGGCCTATACCGTTATCCTGCTGCCGCTTGCCGCTTCACCGGCATTTCTGGGCTATGCCGGGTGGGGATATGGCATAGCCTCTCTGGCCCTGGGCGGGTTTTTCGTATTTGCCGCCCTGCGCGTACTGCGCGATACGACGTTAAAAAGCGCCAGGCTGATGTTCGGTTATTCGGTATTTTACCTGTTTGCCCTGCTGCTGGCCCTGATGATGGATAAGGTGTAAAAACGATGCCCGTAAGCGATATTCATAAAAAGAAACTGAAAAAGAACCTGGCGATCCTGGGCCTGATTTTCCTGTGGTGCGCGCTGATCTGGATGGTCACGATGATTAAGATCGCCCGCGCCGATGACGGCTACCTGCAGGACAGCCGCGACTTACACCAGCAAAAAATCGTCAGCACACAAGGCGAATGGCTTGAAACTTACCACGGCAACGAAGGGGCACGAAGCGAAGAGCAGGCCCAAAGCAACACGCAGCGCGAAACCCAGCAGGATAAAATCGACCAGACCAAGCAAGACTGGGAAGACACCTACGCCAATGTGGCTGACGAGCGCATGAAAGAGGCTGACGCCCTGCAACAGGCCCGCAATACGCATCAGGACGAGCGTGCCGCAACGCCGCAAACATGGTGGGATGCATGGACCGCGAAAAAACAAAGCCAGAAATAAACGCGCTACAGCGTAAAAACCGCCGCGTCGCCCTGAGCGTCTTAACCGCGGTTCTGCTGATGACCGGCATGGCCTTTGCCTCGGTGCCGCTTTACAACCTGTTTTGCCGCGTCACCGGCTATGGCGGCACAACCCAAACCGCCGAAGCACTGCCGGACCGTATATCAGAGCGGATCATCACCGTCCGCTTTAACGCCGATACCGCCCCGGACATGCCGTGGATCTTCAAACCCGAGCAGCGCGAAGTACAAACCCATCCCGGCGCTCGAACCCTGATTGCCTATCACGCCAAAAGCAAAGCCGACATCCCGGTTGCCGGAACGGCGCTTTACAATGTCAGCCCGCCCAAGGCCGGAAGATATTTTCATAAAATAGAGTGCTTTTGCTTCGGCGAGCAGATTTTAAACCCCGGCGAAGATGTTTCAATGCCGGTCGTCTTCTTTATCGACCCGGAAATTGATAACGATCCGGGCATGAAAGATGTGACAACCATCACATTGTCCTATACATTTTTCAAAACAGAGACAGAGGCGCTTGATAAGGCGCTCGAAGACTTTTACAATCAATCTTCGTCCGGTGAAAAGGACGATCAGTCTTAACAACGGCTTTTGACCAAAACCACGGAGTACACAAAGCATGTCTGGCGAAATCGAATACTCTACCACAGGCAAACCGCACCCTTATCATATCGTCCGTCCGAGCCCCTGGCCGTTTATGGGCGCGCTGGCGGGCGGGCTCCTGGCCATTGGCATGGTTATGTACATGCACGATGTTTCGATCGCCGGGATCGCCGTGGGCTTAAAAGGTGTGTTGCTGGGCCTTCTCGCCGTCGCCGCCGTCATGTTCGTCTGGTGGAAAGATATTATTCACGAAGCCGTGGCCGAAGACGCCCACTCCCCGATTGTCAAAGTCGGCCTGCGCTTTGGCATGTCGCTGTTTATCGCTTCGGAAGTGATGTTCTTTGTCGCCTTTTTCTGGGCTTTTTACGATGCCAGCCTGTATGCCGCGGATGCCAAGCAGTTCCTGCGCACAGACTATACCGGGGGTGTCTGGCCGCCAACAGGCATTGAGATCATCCCGCCGTTCGAACTGCCGCTGCTGATGACCATGATCCTGCTGCTGTCCGGCTGCACGGTCACCTGGGCACACCATTGCATTCTCGAAGGCAAACAGGACGAAGCCGCCAAAGCGCTGGGCATCACAGTCCTGCTGGGCGCGGTCTTTCTGGGGTTCCAGATCTTTGAATATGCCCATGCCAAATTCGGCTTCACACAAGGCATTTACCCGTCAACCTTCTTTATGGCCACCGGTTTTCACGGCTTCCACGTCTTTGTCGGGACCGTGTTCCTGTTTGTGTGCTGGCTGCGTACGAAAAAGGGGCATTTCAAGCCGGAAAGCCATTTTGGCTTCGAAGCGGCGGCCTGGTACTGGCACTTCGTTGACGTTGTCTGGCTGTTCCTGTTTATCTCGATCTATTACTGGGGTAACACGATCGGTATCGGGCACGGGTAATGACTACCCCTGCCCCGCTGCCGGATAAATCCCTTATAGCGCAGGCCCTGTCCTGCAAATGCCCGAAATGCGGGCAAGGGGACCTGTATCAGGGAAAATTCAGCCTGACCGTTGCAGAACAATGCGCCTCCTGTGGCCTGAAACTGGCCGATCATGACAGTGGTGACGGCCCCGCGGTTTTCCTGATTTTTATTCTCGGTTTCCTGCTGGTGCCACTGGCGTTTATCTTCGAAAACCTGTTCAGCCCGCCGCTCTGGGTCCATGCCGTGCTGTGGGGCGCTGTCGCGCTGGCGATCACACTCGGCGCTATGCGCCCGCTCAAGGCCTATGTCATCGCCCTGCAATACAAGCACCGCCCCGGCGACTGGCAGGATGAAGAGCCCAAAAGCGGGGAATCCTCATGAAAATACCGTTCTGGGCCACAGCGCTGACGATCTGCGGCATCCTCGTACTCTGTACACTGGGATTCTGGCAACTCCAGCGCCTTGAATGGAAGACCGCGGTACTGGCCGCCCTTGACCGGGAAGCGGCCGCAGACCCGATGAGCTTTGAGCTGACAGGCCGCAGCCTTACCGCCCTGCCGCCCGGTACTCTGGTCAAACGCGGCTTTGCCGAAGGCATTTACCTGCATGACAAAGCGATCCTGCTCGGCCCGCGCACCCATGACGGCGCGCCGGGATACCATGTCATTACCCCGTTTGAAACGCTTGATAACACGGTCCTGCTGGTCAATCGCGGCTGGGTGCCGCTGGATATCGCCGCAGACGGCTACAGCAGGCCGGACGAGCCGATGATTATTGCCGGGGCCTTGCGCCCCATCGAACCGCCCAGCCGTTTCGTCCCTGAAAACGACCCGGCACAGGAAAACTGGCACCGCCTCGATCCGGCCTCAATCGCCGCAGCGAAGGACCTGGAAGACCTGCTCCCCGGCTTTGTCTTTTACGCGCAGGCCACAGACACCCCATCCGGTACATATCCGCTGGCGCTGGAGATCGGCGCGTTATACCCGCGCAACAACCACCTGCCCTATGCCCTGTTCTGGTTTTCCATGGCAGGAATTCTGGCCGTTATATACGGACTGCGGTTCTACGAACCTGAAAAATCCTAGAGTTTCTGATGGCTATCCTGTTCCGCCCAAGCTTTCCTATCGATCATACGCATTGGATTCCTGTACTGAAAACCGTATTTGCCGGTCAGGATTTTCGGATCGCCCCCAATATCGGTAATCCGGCCGATATCCATTACATCATCGGCTGGCGGTTGAGCGCAGGCGACCGCGACGGCTGGCCCAATTTAAAAGCCGTATTAACCCTGGGCGCTGGCGTCAATCAATATACGGGCCATCCGGAATTTCCACAGAACGCACGGTTAATCCGTATGCTCGACCCCGGCCTGCGGCAAAGCATGACAGAATATGTCACAGGCTTCGTCCTGCGGTTCCACCGCCAGATCGACCAATATGCGGTCCCGGGCGATATCATGGACTGGAACCCGCCAATACCGGCACTGGCCAAAGACCGGACGGTCGGCATTATGGGGATCGGCGATTTGGGCCGCGCCTGTCTTGATGCCCTAAAGCCGTTTGGCTTCCAATTAAAAGGCTGGTCACGGACGCCCAAAACATATGAAGGTATGCGCTGCTTTGCGGGACCAAAAGACTTGCAGGCCTTTCTCAACAATACCGATATTCTCGTCTGCCTGCTTCCCCTCACGCCTGAAACACGGGGAATCCTGAACAAGGACACGCTCGGACAGCTACCGTCCGGGGCTTATGTGATTAATGCCGGGCGCGGGCAGCATATCGTCGATCACGACCTGCTGACCATGCTGGATAAAGGGCATATAGCCCACGCCGCACTCGATGTTTTTTCTAAAGAACCCTTACCCCAGGATCACGTCTTTCATGCGCACCCCCGCGTCATCGTGACACCACATATCGCCGCCATCAGCATGCCCCATACAGCAGGGCCGGTCCTTAAAGAAAGCATCGATTTACTGGAATCGGGGAAAATGCCCGCCGGGCTCGTCGATATGGAATGCGGTTATTAAGCCGTATTAACGAACGGTGCTTTTGGAATCGCTCTGCCGGGACGCCAGTTTGGTTTTGCCCATCAGCGTCGCATACTCGCGTTCAATGCCTTCGACATGCTTTTTGAACGCGGCCAGGTCAGTGCCGCGCAATGTCTCGCCCTGCGGCAGTTTAACATTCTTCGGGTTCACCTGGCGGTTATTCTGCAGGACTTCATAATGCAGGTGCGGACCTGTTGAGCGGCCTGTCGTCCCGACATAACCGATAATCTGCCCCTGCTTGACGCGCTTGCCCGAAGAAATGCCTTTGGCAAACCCGTTCAGGTGCGCATAAGCCGTTTTCAGGCTGGCATTATGGCGGATACGGATATAGTTGCCGTAGCTGCTGAACGGCCCGGCTTTTTCAATCGTGCCGTCCCCGGCAGCATAAATCGGCGTCCCGCGCGGCGCGGCGAAATCAACGCCTTTATGCATTTTCTCATAGCCCAGCACCGGGTGCTTGCGCTTGCCAAAGCCGGAGGACAGGCGCGCCCCGTCAATCGGTGTCTGCATCAGCGCTTTGCGGATACTTTTTCCGTCAGCCGTGAAATAGTCAACATCGCCGCCGTCGCGCTCAAACCGGTAAACCGGGATATCCTGGCCGTTCACATTCAGGCGCGCATACAGCACATCCCCGCTTTTCACCTTTTGACCTTCGGCGGTTTCAAGCTGGTCGTATAGCACTTCGATCGAATCGCCTTTACGAATGTCGCGCTGGAAATCGATATCCCAGGAATAAACATGGATCGCCTGCGCGATCACCGGCATCGGGATCCCGGCCTGCGCCGCAGAACCGTACAGGGAAACCTTGATATCCGCCCGCCCGGCATAGACATTGCGGACGACTTCTTTTTCTTCCACTGACGGCGCGAAGCTGCCGTCATCCTGCCGCGTCAGGTTCAAGGTCCGCAACGCATCCATGCCAATCTGCATTTGCGAAAAGCGGTAATCCCCCTCATCGGCAGGGTCAAAACGCACATGAATTTCCTGTCCCGGGCGGATTTTGCGCGGGTCAAGATGCTCTTCCATCGCCATGACCAGCTTGTACGATTCGCTCGCCCCGATCCCCGCCCGCTGCAGCGCGCCGGCGAGCGTATCGCCTTTACCGATTGAGACAACTTCCTCTTTCGGACCGGCAGGAGCAGGCACATCAGGCGGCGTAAAGGACGCAAGCTGAAGCCCGCCGCTGCGCTCGGAAGATTGATCTATATTGCTGTACCGCTGCAGGCGCTTTTGCAGGACGGCCATTTTCTCACCCGCCGCATCCATCGGCGAGGAGAATTCGGCTACCGGTCCCATCAGGGTCGATACGGACCCGGAAACGGTTACAGAAGAAGACAGCACCATCAGGGCAAAGACACCCCCGGCCAGAACAGGCGGCAGCGCAAAACGCAGCCGTAACCGGTTATCCCGCGTCAGCACATAACGCTCGCGCACCGGCAAAAACCGGGCAATACACCGTAATAAGCCGTTTTCCACCGCTTTTGCTCTCATTTTACAGGATGTCATATCCCCAACCCCCTTAAAGGGTGCCCCAATTTTTGACTCTTCAGCATGGATAACGCCCGATGTAGCACAGGCCGCGAATATTGCCAATAAACTCCCGTCCGAAGAGCGGTGTTTTTCAGGGGACAAAAAATCACCCAAAAGAGGTATCCAGCGATTCAAGAGCAGTTTCAAGATGTTCCCTCGTCACAGCAAGCTTGTTATTAACGTCAAAAACGATAAAAATCCCGAAAATCAGGAAAAACAGCGCATCAATCGCCCCGCTGTCTTCCTGGCTGGTTTCATAAAAACCGGGCAACAGCCCGACCAGCAGCAGCATAAAAAAGGCGAAACTGTAAAATACGATCAGCGAGCGCGCCGCGCGGGCATAGCCTGAAACGATAATCCGGGCAACTTTTTCTTTTTCATTCCCGCTGATCGAGACATCCAGATCAACCCGGGCATGGCGGGTAATACTGGCTGGCGAACCGGTTGTCCCCTTAATATTGAAATGCGTATCCCCATCAGAGATCTTTTCAATCTCAATGGTTTTTTCCAGCATCGCTACAAGCGCCTTTTTCAGATCTGTCGCGGCAACCGGCTGCGCCAGATCTATTTTTTTAGAAACCTCGATATGCTTCATAAAGGCTCTCCCCGTCCTACTTTACACCGCATTCCTTGGATATAGCGTCATGCGCTGCCGCCGAACCTGTCAGACTAAACGTATCGGTCGTCAGCGTACCGCGCCCGGATGTCCCTTTGACGACCATTTTACTTCCCTTACGAATGGCGTCGGCCATCCTGCTGTCGGAAGCAGCGTCCGGTGCCCAGGCTGTTTCATCCTGGGTAAAAAGCGTAAATGTGGTCCCGTCGATTTTAACCGTCGCATCACTGCCGGATTTGTAAGAATAGCCGGTAATATAGCTGAACACGTTTTTAGAGCCTTCCGCCGGGCGGTGTGTAATCAGCGCAAACGGCTCCCCGCGGCGGGTATAGTTACCCTCGGCCTTATCCGGCTGGCTTGCCATGTAGCAAACCTTGTTCCCGGCTTCCATAAAAGTATACGCCGACCATTTACCATACGTCCCCAGCAGGCGCGGCTCCTGCGCAGCAGCCTGCTGCGTGAATGCAAAAAGCCCGGCCAGCACCAGAGCGCTTAAAACTGTTTTCTTAATCATACTAAAACCCCGATCGTGTAAATCGTGCATCATGTGTTGTGTTACGGATAAATGCGAGAGAATCCCCCGGATATGCAAATAATAGTATATACCTTACCAATCCCGGAATTAAAGGCAATTTTTTTTAATCCTATTCCGTTCTGGCACCGTATAAAGGCAAGAATATGACAGAAAAACGGTTTTTCAAGCCCAAACAAAACGGATTATCCTTTTATGCTTTACGCACAGCCTGAAAATTTGCTTAATGCTCCTATGGTTCCGGACAAAATGAAATCAGCGCCGACCCAAAAGAATCCGCCGCTTTCAGACAAAAACGGCGCTATTACTTTTGACGATCTGCTGGTCGCGGTCGGCAAGACCGGAAACCGCGATGCCTTTATCCGGCTTTTTGAATATTTTGCCCCGCGGGTCAAATCCTTCCTGATGAAAAGCGGCCTGACGCAGGAAATGGCTGACGAGCTGGCGCAGGAAACCATGCTGGCCGTCTGGCAAAAAGCGGCGCAGTTCGACCCGCTGCGCGCAGCCGCCAGCACCTGGATTTTCACGATCGCCCGTAACAAGCGTACCGATTATTTCCGCAAAGACAGTAAAACCCAGACGGAAACCATTGAATCGGTAGCGCCTGAAGACGACCAGCCGCTCCCCGATCTCGCTCTATCCTTACAGGAAGAAGAACGGCAGCTGGCCGAAGCGATCGACGCGTTACCCGAAGAGCAGGCCAGCATGATTCGCAAAGCGTTTCTGGAAGAAAAAACCCATGCCGACATTGCCGCCGAAACCGGCCTGCCGCTGGGCACCGTTAAATCGAGGATCAGGCTGGCGCTGGAGCGGCTTCGTTATCACATGGGATCGCCGCAGCAGGAAGGCACAGCATGACCCGGATGAACCAGCATACCGAGATTCTTTTGATGGAATACGCCGCCGGCGTCCTTGATGATGCCAGCGCGCTGCTGGTCCGCACCTATATCAGTATTTCTCCGGAAGCCCGCCGTTATGTCCGGCACTGCGAAGCCATGGGCGGGCAGCTGATGGAACGCAGCTGTACGCCTGTCGCCATGGCCGGGGACAGCCTCAAAAACGTCCTGCAGCAGCTTGACCGGCTGGAACAGGCAACCTGCCAGACCATGTCCCGGACGCACTGTGCAGACATACGTTTCTGCAGGCAATACAATCTGCCCGAACCCTTGCTGGCCTACCTATATGAACACCACCGTACCGGCCGCTGGCACCCCTTCGCGCGCGGCATGGCCACCTGTACGCTTACCTCCTGCAAAGACACGAACGGTATGGCGATGATCCGCATGGCGCCTGGCGCCAGAGCCGTACGTCATACCCATCGCGGCACCGAAATCACACTGGTCCTCGAAGGCGGCTACGAGGATGAATATGGCCGGTACGAAGCGGGCGACCTGGTCATCGCAGACGCCGGAATCACCCACCAGCCCATCGCCGGGCCGAAAGGCTGCCTGTCGATCAATGTCATCGAAGCCCCGCTGCACTTCACCGGGCATCTTTACAAATTGCTGAATTTATTTGCGCGTTAGGGTTTTTCGCTGCGTACCTTACGGCGCAGCCCTTGTACGTGATCGGTAAGAGGCGCGGTCGGTCCGCCGGCCCGTGCCGGACGCTCGGCAAACCGCCCCATGGAGAGCAGCCGGTCATACATGACAAGCGCCCCGGCCACGCCGACATTCACGCAGAATTTCATCGGGATATGAATGGTAAAATCACAGCGCGCCTGCATGTCTTGCGATAAATTGCCCATCTCCGGCCCAAGCACATATGCCGCCCGCAAAGGATGCTTAAAACTCGGCAGTTCAATCGAGTCCTTAATCAGCTCAACCCCGACCAGCTGGCAGCCTTTGGGCAATTCAAGCTCCTGAACCGATTCATACTGATAATACGGCATGTGATCGAAAGCCCCGGACGTATCCGATACCCGCATTGCCTTGATATCCACGGCGGGCGCGATGGAGAAGAAATGACTGGCTCCGAAGGCATGCGCCGAGCGCACCAGATTCCCGACATTGCCTTCTTTGCTGATCCCTTCTACACCGATCCCGAAATAACCGCGCACAATTGCTATCCTTTTAAGTTTTAATCCCTCGTTCCAGGCGGTCCAGGGCATTTTCCAGTTTAGCCCGTGACACGGCAAAGCACAGCCGCATATAGCCTTGCCCTACCTTACCAAACGCACAGCCCGGCGCAAGCGACAGGCTGACATCATCCACCAGGCGGCGGGCGAAGTTCAGGCAGTCTTTTTCGCCGTCCACCCGGAAAAACGCATAAAACGTCGATTGCGGTTTTTCACTGGCAACCCGCCCGATAGCGGCAAAACGTTCATACACATAATCAAGATTGGATTGCCACAGATCCAGCTGCTGCTGCAGGAAATCCTCGCCATGCCGCAATGCCTCGATCGCTCCGTACTGGGTAAAAGCATTTGGGCTCAGGCTGTTATAAAGCGCGATATCCTGGATAATCGGCTCGACCGCCGCAGGCCCGGTCAACCAGCCCAGCCGCCAGCCGGTCATCGCCCAGGCCTTGGAAAAACTGTTAATGGTAAACAGCCGGTCTTCCGGATCAGCCTGTTCAAGGAAACTCGGGGCAGCAGGTGTATCGTACGTCAGGCGGGCATACACCTCGTCAGAGATAATCCAGATTCCCTTGCTCCGGGCAAACTCAAGCAAATCGCGAATCTCATCACGGCTCATCACCCAGCCCGTCGGGTTGGATGGCGAGGTCACCAGGATCGCCCGCGTATTTTTCGTACAAGCACTCATCAGCTTGTCCATATCCAGTTCCCAGCGCCCGTCAATCTCACGCAGGGCAACTTCTTTGCATTTGGCCTGGGCCAGTTCAATCGCGCCGAGCAGGTTTTTCCAGATCGGCGTCACCGCGACCACTTCATCGCCAGGGTTCAAAATAGCCGTCAGGGCAAAATGCATAGCCGTCGTACCGGACCCGGTCATATAAATCCGATTGGTTGGCATATTCAGGTTATAAAGACGGGAATAATAGTTCGAGACTTCCTGGCGCATTTCCTCAAGCCCAAGGACCGGGCCGTAAAATGTCTTGCCGTCATCCAGCGCCCGGCGGGCACCGTCCGCGATAAAATCAGGCGTCGCCGCATCGCCTTCACCCTGCGCCAGCGAAAGGATATCGGGTTTGCGCCGTGCATAGCGGATAATCTCCGCACCCGGATTTTTCGACAGGTTTTCAACGCAATATCGTAAGTTCAAATTATTAGTCATAAGCTTTTTCGACTGGGGCTCAGGCATTGTGCCGCCCAACTGGTGCAACTTTCTCATTACAAAATAGCTCCGATGTTTTAAGGAGTGATAAACATTAAGGCAATTAAAAACGCGCTCTTGCGCTATGGGGGGAGATCATGCGGGACTAGCCCGCGCACGCTGCCGCGGCCGCCGCACACGCGATGCAGGCCATCAAAAAGGTCGGTAAATCCAGCGCATATTCAAATAACATGGAAAAGACTTAACCATTTTTCCCAAAGACATTGCAAGAAAATTTATTGTGCCGCGCACATTATTCTCAAAAGCCGCCCCTTTTCTTTGACATAATAGAGAAAATCATGGTATATCACATAACTTTTTATGTAAAGATAAAGCGTGATGGGCACAAAAAAACATAAAAAAGAAAAAAACGCCGCACTGGCACATAGCCGCCCCGGCATCTTGGTCAATATCGGCAATGACGATCCAACGCGCGGCGATGTAGCCGGCTGGACCGGGATCGCGCGCCACCTGGCAAAAAAGATGGGGGGACGGATTTTTTATGCCACACAAAGAATCATCCACGATCACTATTACGCCCCCAAGCCCCATAAAAACTATGACGACTTGCTTACAGACAATGAATATCAGGAATTGCTGGCAAGAAGATTGGCTGAAGACAGTTTCATCCCTGAAATCGTCTTCGGTCAACGGTGCAATACGACAATGGCTCGGCTTGGTAAAGGCAAAAGAAATGAAAATGTATTCTACATAGAAGAATATAATGAAACCATATCGGAACGCCTACTCGAACGTGATGACATGGTTTCGCATCACCTCACCAAAAAAGACCTCAAAAAAGCAGGTAAAGCTTTTGATGAACGCCACCCGGACATGAAACATCCGGTTATAGCCGTAATGATGGCCGATCCGGACGAAGACGAGAATACTGACTTATCAAAAAATATTGTTCGGCTTATGTCCCATTACCCGCAAGGCACGATCTATCTATGCGGTTGCCGTCGTACGGATATAGAAGACCAAAAAGACCTTGCCCAAAAAATCCGCAAAGAAATAAAAAGACAGGGGCAACGTAAAAATCTTGAGCTCGCAAGCTATCATTTCAGCCGTGACCCGGCGGATTTTAATCCCTATAAAGGCCTGATCGCCCGGGCAAAACATTTCGTTGTTTTTGGCAGCTCTCAATCCCTTTTATCAGAAGCGCTGTTCTCAGGGAAAACCGTATACATTGCTGACTACCCACTGGATGAACAAAACCTGGTCAAAAACGGTATGGTTTGCGAATTCAATGAAGCCGCAAAAAACCAGCCGCCATTTTCGCGCACATTCAAACCGGTCAATGTTAGAAAAGAAATCGCCAAGGCCTATCTGGAACGCTACAAAAAATCCTGTCAACGGGCAGCAGCGCATATCCATCAGCAAATAAAAGCAGACTTGCAAGTCGATGTCATGGAACGCGGATGGCTTAATGACCTCGTAAAAATCGAACGCAACTACCATCATGCCGCCACGATAGACGGCCCGCTCAGGGACAATAAAGATTTTGCCCGCTGCGCCGCAGAGCTCAGCCCCAGAGCAATACAATATTTTCCATCCATCCATAACAACCACGAAATCTGCGCGCGCCTCATGTCCGCTGATAAAAGTATCTTTGGCCTGTTAGGAGAGGAGATCAGGAACGATCCCGACTTCCTTCTGGACATGTTTAAAGGCAGGCTCATTAACGATACAGACCTGATCCCTGCTAATTTATGCGATGATGAAGAATTCGCCGTGCAGATGTTGCAATACGATCCGGCCCTTTTTGACATTTTCTCCAAAAGGCTAAGGGAAAATCAGGACTTTTTAAAAAGGCTGATTGAGCGCAAAACCATCCGGGGAAAAGATATACCTGATGACCTGCTGCACGATCAGCTGACCGTCCTGAAAATTATAACCTTTTGCCCAGATATCCTTTCCCGGCATAATCCCGGCAAAGATGACCTTAATTTTGCGCGCCTGTGCGTCGCCGTTCATGCCGGTACTTACAAATATTTCTCAAAATCTGTCAGGAGTGACGACACCCTGACAGACAGCGCAGTAGCAGGAAACCCGCTGAACTATGCCAGCGCGCCTAAAAAGCAAAGGCAACGTCCCGGTCTTGCTTTATCCGCAGTACGCAGCGCCGCCGAAAATATTGAGTTCGTGCCCGGTACGATGGAAAATTACGAAGCGCTCTGTATGGAAGCCATAGAATGCCATGGATTTGATGCCTATTGCAGGCTGCCCGATACATACGCCTATAACCATGAAAAATCGGCAATCGCCCTGCTCATAAAAAATCCGGGAACATACTGGCGACTCAGCATGGCGCTGCAAAAAAATTATAACGTCCTGCATACAGCGCTGGCCGGAAACTTCAACGCGACATTCAGAGAAATCCCCTGGCACATTTTTAAGGGAGACAACCCGGACGATATGCGCCTCATCACAAGCATGCTCGACAGATACGGATATGATTTGTGCCTGGATCTGCCGTATCACCTGCGGAGCGGAGAAGATGCGATCCATCATTTCATCAGCGCCCGCCCAAAACTGGCAGAAAGGCTGCTACGCATGTCTCACTACGAAGATGCGGAATTCATGAAACGCATCGCAACAATAAAAGGACTGAAACCACAGCATTTAGAGCGTGAACTTCTTAACCGGAGTACAGCACGGGCCATCGTCGCAGTCCGTCCAAGCTGGGCAAAATATTTTGGCATCAATCCGAAAGAGCCTTTCCAACTTCCGGCAGAAAAATACCTGACGGCGCAAATGCGTCTGGCGCTGTACGGCGACAATGATAACCGCATCCCAATAACAGCAAACCCGGTTCCGATTTATAAGAATGAATTACGATGACAAGTCTTAGGAAAAGATCGCAACGGCAAAAAAAATCACGGCCGATTTTTCTGCAAGAACGGCCTGTGATTCTTGTGAACACCAGCGATGTCGATACCACCCGCGGGGATGTGGCCGGGTGGCGCGGACTGGCAAGGATCATCGCAAAAAAAACAGGCGCCCGCATTCTTTATGCCGACGAAGACACGTTGCGCAGGCGTTATATCAACCATGCAACCAACGAGGACTATCAAGAACTTCTCGCCGAAATGCTGCTCGAAGAAAAAGCCGTCCCCGAAATCGTCTGTGGCCGCCAATGTTTCAGAGCACTGGATAAAATCGGTCAGGGACGAAATGACGTTTTTGAAATTTGTGACATTAATGAAAAAATATCCAGCAACCTTCTCGATGAAAATTTGCTGGTCTCCCATCACCTGACACCGGAAGCCATGGCCATAGAAGGCGCACGATTCGACCGGAAACATCCGTACATCAAGGGCCCGGTCATGGCCGTCATGCTGGTTGATCCGACCTATGATGAATCCGTTTCTTTCGCGAGAAAAATTGTGCCCCTCATGGCTCATTATCCGGAATCAACGATCTATTTATGCGGTTGCCGCAGGACAAAACCAAATGACCAGAAAAATCTCGAAGATCTTATAAACGACCAAATAAAAGCACGGGGCATGACAGGTCGCATCACACTGGAAAGCTATGTCTTCAGCCGTGAGGACGATCATTACAACCCGTATAAGGGCCTGATCGCAAAAGCAAAACATTTTGTAATCTGGGGCGACTCGCAATCGCTTTTATCCGAAGCACTATATTCCGGCAAAACCGTTTACACATACGCCCAAAGGTGGCACATCGACGGCTTGGCAAGAAAAGGTTACGCTTACCGTTTCAATGAACTGGCTGAAAATGAACCGCCGCTCTCCAATGAATTTGAACCGGTAAACCTGACAAATCAAATCGCAGAAAAATTACTGGAACGCATGGCGCTGCAAAATAAAAACCGGCGCAATGACATTGTATATCAAAAAGGCGTATCAGACACCGTATGGGTCGATTATCTCGATAATATACGCCGTAATTTTCATTCTGCAAAACGTCTGCCGCGGTCGTTAAAACGAAACCGGGCTTTTGTCCAATACGCTCTGGGGATCCGCGGACTCTCCTTACAATATTTCCCGCGCTTCCAAAACGATCCGGAACTCTGCAACATCGCTGCCGAACAAAACAAAGGTGCCTACCGGTTCTCCGGTGATAAGGCCAGAACAGATCCTGACTTCATGCGCGACATGTACCGCATCCACGGCCATGGATTTGCGGCCGAGATCCCTGAACCGCTGCGTGATAATGAATCCTTTGCCATTCGTGTCATGGATATTGACAACAGAATATTCGAATTTCTGTCTGACCGCCTACGGCATGACGAAACATTCATCCGGCATCTGATTGAAGCCAGAAAAATTGCGCCGCGGCATATCCCCGGCCATATGTTACGGGAACGTGACACCCTGCTCAAAATCGCCACATACAATGAGAATGTCATCACATTACAGTCTGGCTACAATGAAGATATAACATTCGCTTTTGATGTGGTCAGGGCCAACCCTGATGCTTATGGTCTGCTTCCCGAACATATCCGCAATAATGACGCGTTAACAGACCTTGCTGTCGAATCGTGTCTGATAAATTACGATCATGCGCCATGGGAACAAAGAATACGCAAAGACCTTGTTAAAAAAGTTCTATCGGAATCATATCAATATATAAGCCATATCCCTTCAGACATTTTGGAAGAAAACCCCGAAATCGTCTCTGCGGCTTTGGAACAAAGACCTTTATGGGTATATAATCATCTTTCTTCTACCCTAAAAGCCGATGTCGCTATCGGAAAACTTGTTCTTAAACATGATATAAAAAACTATGGCGACCTTAGCCATCGTCTGCAAACAAATCGTGAGATCATCATCTATGCACTGGATAACGGGATGCTTAAACTGGCACACTGTATTCCTTTCGCAGACTTGGAAAAAGACGGACAAATCGACACGGATTTCATTTGTGATTTAGTGGATCGTTACGGCTATCACCTGTGGCAATCATTACCCAGAAGCATTGGTGCCTTACCTGATGTTCTGCTCGCCTGTCTTGAAAAAACACCAGGCGTCACTTCAAGCGTTGTCCCGAATGAAAAGTGGAAAGACCCGGACTTCATGAAGAAAATCGCCGCCATTGAAAAAATGGAAGTCAGTTATATCGCGCCATGGCGCCTGAGTGATGAGTCCCTGAAAGCAATACTGGAAGTCAGGCCGGAATGGACAGAACTGCTACAACCACATAAAGCAGATCAGCCTGCAAGACAGAATAAAAATACATTAAATATATCGTCTGGCGGCCATTATATGTATATGAACACTCCCGATAAGTCGCCATATGGACAGAAGCTTGAAGCATCCCTTACCATACACGAGGGCCGCCACTATCACAAAAACAGTAAAGCCACAAAAAGCCCGCTCGTTAAGGATCAGCTACTTAAACTCTTTAACGCACTCGCCGAAAAACCCAAACCAAAGTTAATCGATACTCGCGACCATGACAGCCTGTTCGATGATGACATGTCTTATAATAAGCTAACAGCAAACGATAACACGCCGCAGACTTTTCCACCCAAACTGGAAAAGAAATTTAAACCGTAACAACTCCGATTACGCGTCCTGCAAAGCGGTAAGATCCTTGTACAGATCAAGCGCCTCCGGATTGGCCAGGGCTTCCTTGTTTTTAATCGGCCGCCCGTGAATAACATCGCGCACTGCAAGCTCGGTAATCTTGCCCGATTTGGTTCGCGGAATATCGGCCACCGGGATAATTTTCGCCGGGACGTGCCGCGGTGAAGCACCGGAACGAATGGCTTTGCGAATGCTGTCTTTCAGTTCATCACCGAGCGCAGCGCCGTCTTTCATAACGACAAACAGGATCACCCGCACATCGTTATCCCAATCCTGCCCCACCGCGATACTTTCGGCAATCTGCTCGAACTGTTCGACCTGGCGGTAAATTTCCGCCGTGCCGATCCGCACCCCGCCGGGATTAAGTGTCGCATCGCTGCGGCCATGAATGATAAAGCCGTCATGCACGGTCCGTTCGATCCAGTCGCCATGGCACCAGATATTATCAAAGCGCCCGAAATAGGCATCGTGATATTTGCGCCCGTCCGGATCGTTCCAGAACATCACCGGCATCGACGGGAACGGTTTGGTGCAGACAAGCTCGCCCGACCCAGCCCCCGGCGGGATCGGCGCGCCGTGCTCATCGAACACATCAACCGCCATCCCGAGGCCTGCGCCTTGAATCTCACCGCGCCATACCGGGGACACCGGGTTACCCAGCACAAAGCAGGATACGATATCGGTGCCGCCGGAAATCGACGCCAGATGCAGGTCTTTTTTGACCGCGTCATAAACGAAATCAAAACTCTCATGCACCAGCGGCGACCCTGTCGAGGTCATCGCCCGCACAGCGCTTAAATCATATTTATCACCGGGACGAATATGATTGGTTTTCAGCGCATCGATATATTTCGCCGCCGTCCCGAACAGGGTGCATTGATGCTTGCTGGTATAATCCCACAACACTTCCCCATCCGGATAAAAAGGCGAACCGTCATACAGCAGCAACGTCGCTTCACTCGCCAGCGCGCTCACCAGCCAGTTCCACATCATCCAGCCGCAAGTGGTAAAATAAAACACTTTATCATCACGCTTGATATCGCAGTGCAGCTGGTGCTCTTTCATATGCTGGATCAGCGTCCCGCCTTGCCCGTGCACGATACATTTCGGCACGCCCGTAGTCCCTGAAGAGAACATGATAAACAGCGGATCGTTAAACCCGCCGCGCACAAAATCAATCTCCTGCGCCTCAAACCTGCCTGTCATGTCAGGAGACAAAACGGTTTCGGTTAATCCACCGGTCGCAGGCGCATCACTGACAAAGGGCACAATGATAGTCTGTTCCAGCGATGCAAGCTGCGGCTGCACTGCTTTGATCTTCTCCAGACAATCAACAATCTTGCCATTGTAAAAATACCCGTCCACCGCCACGAGGATTTTTGGATCGATCTGCCCGAACCGGTCCAGCACACCCTGCACCCCGAAATCGGGCGAAGCCGAAGACCATACCGCGCCTAGACTGCTGGCGGCCAACATAGCGATAATCGTTTCCGGCATGTTCGGCATATACCCGGCCACCCGGTCGCCCGGCCCGACCCCCAGCGCTTTAAACGCCTGCGCCCAGCGGCTGACATCGTCATACAGCGCGTTAAAGCTGATCGTACGCTCATCCCCTTTTTCATTCCTGAAAATCATTGCCGGCGCATCATCGCGGCGCCGCAGCAGGTTTTCGGCAAAATTGATTTTGGCATCCGGGAAATACTGCGCCCCCGGCATCTTATCGCCGTCGATTAACGTTCTCGCTCCGCGCTCACCGATTATCCCGCAATATTCCCACAGCGCTCCCCAGAACGCATCCGGCTGGTCCACCGACCAACGCCACAGCGCGCTATAATCCTCATAATCCCCGCCAATATGATCGATAAAACGCGTAATATGCGCCTGTGCTTTAACCTCCGGTCCGGGTGTCCATAGCGGTGTATCATTATCCTGTGTCGTCATCGGTGCAGCCTGTCCTGTCATAATCAATCCTCGCCT
Source organism: Rhodospirillales bacterium (assembly GCA_020638155.1). Classification (GTDB taxonomy): domain Bacteria; phylum Pseudomonadota; class Alphaproteobacteria; order Micavibrionales; family Micavibrionaceae; genus UM-FILTER-47-13. The sequence goes on along the minus strand of JACKJB010000002.1, from coordinate 94,466 downwards.
GTCATCTGTATTTTATAGTTTTTGCGCGCCTATTTCTCCACGCTTGTAACATTCTGTCAAGACGGGACGAATAAAGCTGCAGGATGTCCTTAAAAGAGCGTTGCCAGAAACCGGATATGCTTTACATTATTAAGGGCGTTCATAAACGGCAATTAGAACGAAAAACATAGGAAAATCATGCAGTTCATCAGGCTCTTACTTGTTATCATAACGCTCGCAGGCGCAGCATTTTCACCAATATCCGCACAGGCGGAAGAAAAACCATCGCATGTCACGCTGACCCTGCTGCCGGAAATGACGCAAATTGAGCCGGGACAGCCGTTTTTTGTCGCCATAAAACAGGACATCGCAGACGGATGGCATACTTATTGGGTCAATGCCGGAGATTCCGGCGAGCCGATGCGCGTAAACTGGCACCTGCCCGAAGGCTTTAAAACCGGGGCCCTGACCTGGCCGGTGCCACAAACGATTAATTTCGGGCCGCTGACCAATTACGGTTACGAAGGACAGGCTGTGATCCTGCAGGAAATGACCACCCCGACCACCCTGCCCGAAGGGCCGGTTGAGATCAAAGCCGATATCGATATTCTCGTCTGCGAGGAAACCTGCATCCCTGAATATCACCAGCTCTCCTTCACCTTAAATGACGGCAGCAACACAGATAACAGCGAGATCGTGACAGAAGCGATTAACAAAACCCCGGTCATTCTCGACTGGCCCGCAAAATACAGCGAAAACGGCCAGGGCAATTTCGTCATCGATATGGCCTTCAAACAGCCTGGCCTTGTCACCAAGGGCGACGAGAAAGTCCTGTTCGACATTATCCCTTATGAATGGGGCCTGATCGATAACACGCAAAAAACCGGGGTCTGGATCGATAAATCAGGCAAATTTCCGCCGCAAATGATCCTGCAGAAAAAGCGCGGCGAACGCCCGCTCAACGATTTAGGACTGCAAAAAATACTGGTCCGCTTTATCGTCAACCAGGAACGCACCAGCGCGATGGAGCTGACCGTCGAGCCTGATCCGCAATGGCTGGAAACGATGGCGGCAAAAACAGAAACGGCTCAAGACACCGCCCCGGCGGAACCAAAAAAAAATCAGCCTCTTCAAAAAGCTGACGGGAAAACTCTTCCCCAAATCTCCCTGATACAGGCCCTGCTTTTTGCCCTGTTGGGCGGGTTGATTTTAAACCTGATGCCGTGCGTTTTCCCGATCCTGTCGATGAAAGCGCTCAGCCTGTGCAAAATGAACGCGAAGGATGAGCGGACAGCAAGATTGTACGGCCTTGCCTACACAGCCGGAATCCTGCTCTGCTTCGCTGCCATCGCCGCAATACTCATCGGCCTGAAAAGCGCGGGCGCGCAGATCGGCTGGGGTTTCCAGTTACAAAACCCGCTGGTGGTGCTCGGCCTTGCCTACCTGCTGTTTGCGCTCGGCCTGAACCTGTCGGGCTTTTTTGAAATCACCGGCAGCTTTACCAATATCGGCGGGTCCCTAAGCAACAAGCACGGCATCAGCGGCTCGTTCTTTACCGGCGTCCTCGCAACGCTGGTCGCCACGCCCTGTACCGCGCCGTTTATGGGAGCCGCCATGGGCTTCGCGTTAACCCAGCCGGAACCGCTCGCCCTGCTGGTCTTCTTATCGCTCGGCTTCGGTCTGGCGCTGCCGTACCTGCTGCTTTCCTTCATCCCCGCCCTGCGCTCGGCCCTGCCAAAACCCGGCCCGTGGATGGCGGTCTTCCGCGAGCTCCTCGCCTTCCCGATGTACGGCTCCGCCGTCTGGCTCGTCTGGGTGTTCAGCCAGCAAACCGGGACGATGGCTTTATTATATGCGCTGGCAGGGTTTGTCGGCATCAGCTTCGCCGTCTGGATGTTCCGGTACAACCCCAAGGAAATTACCGGGAAGATCGCCCTGCGCGGCCTTGCGGTTATGATTTTGCTGACGGTCCTGATCTTCAGCATCAGTGCGGCCAAAACCGATATGCATGTACAGCTTGAGACGACAAAGGTTGCCGCAACGACAGAATCATCCCTTGCCCCCTACACGGCAGAACGCTATACCGCGCTCATCGACGGCGATGCCCCGGTCTTTATCAATATGACCGCCGCCTGGTGCATCACCTGCAAGGTCAATGAACGGGTCGCCCTGAATATCGAGTCAACCAAAGCCCTGTTCACAAAGCACGGCGTACAGGTTTTAAAAGGGGACTGGACCAACCAGGACCCGGAAATCACCGCTTATCTCGACCGCTATGGACGAAACGGCGTACCGCTCTATGTTTATTACGGCCCGCGTAATCCGAAAACGGGCGACAGGCCGGAGCCAAAGGTTTTACCGCAATTACTGGCTCCCGGCATTATTGCGAAACTATTTGAAAAAGATCCTGTTTAACCAACCTGATGGAGGACTGCATAAATGCGTAAATTATTATCTACCCTGGCCCTGACCCTGGTGATGTTCACCGCCCCGGCGCTCGCCAGCGATGCCGTGATCGGGCAACCGGCCCCGGCCTTTACCCTGACCGACACCGAAGGGGTATCCCATAACTTAAGCGATTTTGCAGGCAAAATCGTCGTCCTTGAATGGACCAACCATGAATGCCCGTACGTCATGAAACATTATGACACCGGCAACATGCAAAAACTGCAGGAACAAGCCACGGCAGACGGCGTTATCTGGCTCTCGATCGTCTCTTCCGCACCGGGCAAGCAAGGCTATACCACGCCTGAAGAAGCCAAAGCGATCATCGAAAAAGCCGGTGCCAAAGCCACCGCCCGCCTGTTCGATGCTGACGGCACCGTCGGTACGGCTTACGGCGCAAAAACCACCCCGCATATGTTCGTGATTAACGAACAAGGGGTTCTGTCCTATATGGGCGCGATCGATGATAATGCCAGCCCGCGGCATGATACCGTAGAAGGCGCACATAATTATGTGATGGCCGCCATTGATTCGCTGAAAAAAGGCGAAATGCCGGAAACAACGCAGACCAATCCTTATGGCTGCGGCGTAAAATATGAGGCTATGTAAGGGATAATCACGATTTAAACCGTGTTAACCTTTTGTTAATCCGCCCCGGTCCATACTCGGGGCGGATTTTTGTTGAAAAGATATCTGCGTAGCTGTCGGCCGGATAGCCTTTCTATTATGGTATAAGTAAACTTAAGAATAATTATGGCCGCACCAAAAAAGAAAAAAACAGCCTCCACCAGACAATCTCCCTTGATCCGCGAGGACGAGGCAAGGTTCGTTATTGACGCTGCCGGGCACATTATCTATGCCAGCCGCGCCTTTGCCCGTTTAACTGGAGATACGCCAGCCAAACTGAAAGGGCGGCCCTTATCCGAACTGATCGAATTCGAAGCGCCGGATGATGCCATCCGCACACAATCGCTGTTCAGCGCCGCGCGGAACGATTACATCGATGCCGTTCATGAAGGCACTCACAAAATCCGCCTGTCTGCCGGCGGGAAACAGGAAACCCTGGCGTTCCAGTTCGATATGATCGACACCGGCGATGGCCGCCGCTTTATGATCGGCGCTGCCGTTGCGGATGAACAGAACGCGGAAAAGCTCGACGGGGCCTTTGCCCGCAAACTTGTCCAGTTTATCGATGGTGATGCGCGGCAAACCGCCAAGCCCGCCGTAAAATCAAAAATCAGCGACCAAAGCGATGAGGGAGAGCTGCGGCATTTCCTCAATATGTCGAACGACCTGATGGCGATTTCACACATTGACGGGACTTTTTCGCGCGTCAATACCGCTTTTAACGAGATTATGGGCTACAGCGATGAGGAACTGCGGCAGAAAACCTTTATCGACCTCGTTCACCCGGATGAACGCGCCCATGTCCGCAACTGCCTTTACGGGCTGATGCATGAAGATAGCGGCGACGGGCAGATTATCGATTTCGAAGCGCGCGTCATCACCAAAGACGGCACGGTGCGCTGGGCCGAATGGCGGCAAAAACGCAGCGGCACGGTTATCTATACCGTCGGCCGGGATGTCACCGCGATCAAGCAGCATGAAGGCACCCTTTCGCGGCAGGAACAAATGCTCCGCGAGGCGCAGGCGATCGGCCATATGGGCCACTGGCACTGGATTGTCGGGGCAGAAGACATCGTCTGGTCCGATGAGATTTACCGCATCTTCGGGGTCGAAAAAGACGGCTTCGTCCCGACGCTCGATAATTTGAACACCATGCTCCACCGCCGCGATCTGGGCCGCCTGATGCAGGCTTTCCAGCGAGCGATCATCGAACAGAATAATTACGAAATGGATTTCCGCATCATCCGCCCGGATGATGAGGTGCGCTATATCCGCTGCGAAGGCAAATGCGAATTCGACGAAGACGGCGAAGTTACCGCGCTGTTCGGCATTATGCAGGACATCACCGAACATACGCTGCATGAGCGCCAGCTTAAAGAAGCCAAGGACGCCGCCGAGCGCGCTTACGCCGCCAAGACCCAGTTCCTTGCCAATATGAGCCATGAGCTCCGCACCCCGCTCAACGCGATTATCGGCTTTTCGGAAATGATGCAGCGCCAGTTGCTCGGCCCAATCGGCACCGAAAAATATCTCGATTACATCGCCGGCATCCGCGAAAGCGGCGAGCATCTTCTGGACCTGATTAGCGACATCCTCGACATGTCCAAGATCGAAGCCGGGAAATACGAACTGGACCTCGAAGAGCTGAACGCCGCCAAGGTCATTCGCTTGGCTGTTCATATGATGGAAGGACGGGCGCAGGATGCGCGGATTAAAATCACCATCGATATCGTTAATGAAGATCTGCAGATCGTCTGCGACCGCCGCGCCTTTATGCAGATTTTGCTGAACCTGCTCTCCAACGCCGTGAAGTTCACCGACCCGGGCGGCGATGTCCGCATCGAATGTATCGAGCGCGACGATTACATCTCGATCAAAGTCCACGATACCGGCATCGGCATCCCGGCCAATAAAATCAAATGCATCACCAACCCGTTCGAACAGGCTGCCAGCCATTATACCCGTGAACATGAAGGCACGGGCCTGGGCCTGTCCATTACCAAGGACCTTGTCGAACTGCATGGCGGCTCGATGCATATCGATTCCACCGTCGGCGTCGGCACCAGCGTCACCATACGCCTGCCGTACAACGCGTACGACCAGATCAAAAAGCGCAGAAAATCATAAGAAATCAGCCGAAAATCTTCCGGAATATTTTTTGAGACAGCGGTAAGGCTTTATAATCCCGGGACGCTTTTTCCGCCGCCGCCCGTTCCCGTATTTCAGGGGAAATTAGCGAAACGTCATGCACAGCCTGCGCGAAAGGCAGCGCCAGATCATAAATACCAATCACCTGACCGGGGCCGTGAGTGGCCAGATGCTCAAAAAGAACCCGTTGCTGAGCGCTATCCTGCTCACCGGCCTTATAAGATAAAGTTTTTTCAAACCGGGCATAGCACTCCACCCCAAACATCATAGAGTCGCCCAGATCCAAACCTTCTTCCCAGTAATGCACAAGATGGTCATGCCCGCACGACCGGGCACGGTCAAAGGTTTCTTTTAACGCTACGGTAGATAATACGATATCGCGGCCGACACCTGCCATCACAAGCTCCTGAAATTAAGTCTTACGGCAGGGAGATTAGCACACAGAGTTTACAGAAAGCAAGATGACGCATTGACGGCCTGCTGCTCGGCTTCAAGACACGCCTGCAGCCCGCTTTTATAATCCGGATAGTGCAGGCTGACACCGAGCGCCTGTTTGATCTTATCGTTACGAATCCGTTTATTGTCTTTATAAAAGCTCCGCGCCATCGGGGCCATGTCGGCCTGCTCATAAGGAATAAGCGGCGGCGGGGTCATCCCCAGAAGCGTACAGGCATAAGCGATCACTTCATGGCTCTGCGCGGCATTGTCATCCGCGACATTATATATTTCACCCGGTGCCGGGTTTGCCATCGACGCCAGCAAAACCTGCACGATATCGGCGACATGGATACGGCTGAAAGCATGACCCGGCTTATCGATCCGGCGCGCCATACCGGCCCGGACAGAATCAAGCGCGCTGCGCCCCGGCCCGTAAATCCCGGCCAGCCGGAAAATATGCACCGGAAGACCGGCGCTGTGATGAAGCGACAGCCACTGCTCTTCCGCCTTTACCCGGCGCGACCCGCGCTTGGAACTGGGGATCAGCTCGCTGCTCTCATCAACCCAGTCCCCGCCATGATCGCCGTAAACGCTGGTCGAGGATAAATACCCGACCCATTGCAGGTTCTCCAGCCCGAGAATGTCCTCACCATGCATATTAAAAGCGGGATCGCCTTCATCATCGGACGGCGTTGAAATCAGCAGATGCGTTACCCCGTCAAGGAACAGCTTCGGGTCCTGCAGGGGTTTCTGGTAATCGAACAGGAAGGCTTTGACGCCGCGCTCTTTTAATGCGGCTTTTTTATCAGGATCGCGGGTCGTCCCGGCCACATCCCAGCCGGCCTTTTGCAGCTCATAGCCGAGGTAATCGCAGCTATAGCCATAGCCAAAACAAAACAGCTTTTGCCCCGCATCTGATACAGTGCCTGCCATCGCCCCCGCCAAAATGTCCTTAAAAATCTACGTCTTCGTAATGTTCAACCGGCGTGAAACCGGGAATACGGTCTTCTAAAAGCGGCTGGAAGCTCGGGCGGGATTTAACCTTTGCGTACCATTCACGGGCCGCCTGGTGCTCGTCCCACGGTACATCGCCGATATAATCAATCGCCGACAGGTGCGACGCCGCCGCGATATCGGCGACCGAGAAATGATCCCCGGCCAGCCATTTGCGCTTTTCGGTCAGGAAGCCGATATAATCAAGATGGTAATGAATATTGGCATGCCCGGCGCGAATAGAAGGGCCGTGCGGTTCCCCCAGTTTCAAAAACCGTTTCATCAGTTTTTCACCGACAAGGTTATCCGTAACCTCGCGGTTGAATTTCACATCGAACCAGCTCACCAGTCGCCGTGTCTCGGCCCGCTGGACCGGATCTTCACCAAGAAGGTTGATGTTGTTATAAACTTCTTCGAGATATTCGCAGATCACCTGGCTGTTCGCCAGCGTCGTCCCGTCCGGCTCAACCAGCACAGGCACATCTCCCGCAGGGTTCAGCGCCAGGAATTCCGTCCGGCGTTCCCAGATTTTTTCGATCTTCAGGTCAAAATCCAGATTCTTTTCGGCAAGGACAATCCGGACCTTGCGTGAAAACGGGTGTAGCCAAAGATGAAATAATGTTCTCATGGGAAAAAGTTTACCCCAGAGTTTTTGGAAATACACCCCCGAAACGCGTTTATATTAGATTTTTATAAATCGTTTCGGAAAACATGGCCCGGTTTTGTCAATGATAGCAGCCGCACAAAAATCACCGCAATCATTGACCAGAGCCGATTACAAAAGATAATTCATAAAACGCACCCCTCAAAACCCCTGAAAAAGACACGCACAGAAAAAAGTAAAAAAAGCTGGACAGGACTTCGGCAAACACAAGAAAGATAATTTCAAGAAAATGAAAAAAACATCATAACTCCCTGAAACTATAAAATTATTTGGACAGCTCTTTAATCTTCCTGATTCCGGAAACGATTCGCACCTTGCCAAAAATTTTAAAATTAGCGGGTTTACAGCAGCTTTTTTTCGCTGCACTATTCCCGATTGCTAGTCATACGAAAAATTAAAAAATAAATTTTCAGGGAGGTTATGATGGCAGCACAAAAAGCCCTTCGCGGGGTTGCCGCCGCTGTGGGATTAGGCATTCTCAGTCTGACAGCCAGTTTTAATCAGGCCGCATTCGCGGACCCGGCACCGGGAACGCCGCAGGTCGCCGCGAACCAGAATCAGGCCGCACCGGTACAAAACATATCGGCCGCCCTGTTCGATACGGTCAAAGAGCTGGCCGATTATTACGTATCCGATAAAAACCCGTCGATCGGTAATCCCTATTACGATTCCCGCAAAAATCCTGAATTCGCAAGACTGACAGGCCAGATCATGACCTATCTCGGCCAGGGTGCCGATCCGAACTACATCGACCCGCAAACCGGGATTTCCGCTTTTGCCTGGGCGATGTGGATGGCGTACGAGCTGGACAAACCGGAAATCGTACAGGAATTTCTCGACCGCGGGGCCGATCCCCGGCAAACCGTGCCGTCCTCGATGCCGCTTCCGGGCGGTGAACAAAACGCTGTAGATACCCTTTACGGCAAACTTTACAAGCCCGACTCTGCCAAACCGATCGCGATGATCGATCATGTCATGCGGGCTGTCATAGAATCGCAAGGGCTGAACAATATCAGAAGCGGCTCGCTGACCCACAGCCGTACGGCTGCAAAAATCGCCGCAATGTTTCAAGCCAAAGGCGTAACCCCTGCGGACGCACAGCAGTTGCCGGATAAGCTGGAATTCGAAATCAAGGAGAACGGTCAAAAAGTCATAAAAAGTGTTGATTTCAAATATAAGACCTATCTGGATATAGCCCGTGACGACATCCTCACGGCAAAGGCGCTGGAAGAAAACAGCCTGATTAGCGCCGATGATTATGCCCTGATCGCGGATGGCGAGGCTGATATCAGCAAGGCCGCCAAAAGCCTGACATCGCTAACCGATGCCTTCATGAAGCAGCACAAAGCGCCGCTGGTCGATTACCCGGACGCCTTCCCCGGCGGGCCGGAACCTTACACGGTCAAGGCCGGAGAAACGCCGGTTATCCTCGCTGGCCGCTTCCGCGACATCATGGGTGCACCCGATGATGCGCAGGCCCTGCGGCTGTTCAAAGAACGGAACAAGGATTTCATCACAGCCCAGGGTGATTTCATTGCCGGTATTGAAGGCAAGGAAATCCTGATCCCGGTTGATAAATCCATCCAGGTCGAAAAGATCGCACCGCCCAGCCCTGGGCATGCCCTGATCGGGGTTGCTGGAAGAATGCAGCTTTTCCTCGGGACCTTCGATGTTAAAAAAGCCATGGGCCAGATTGCAAAAGCTAACGGCATCAATAAAGACAATATGGATCAACGCGTACAGATTGGGGCACCGATCAAGATCCCGACCCTGATCGGTGGAACCATTACGACTAAAATTGAAGCTGCCGATGTCCTGAACCCATACGCCGCCGCGCTGAAGAAAAAGTTTTATGACCCGGCAGCCACGGTACCGGCAATCCTCGACCAGGTTCTGCACATTAACGGGCTGGATAAAAATAATATTACGCTTAAAAACTGTGAACGGGATGAAATGGGCAACCCGGTTAAAAAATGCGAATCGCTGCTGGTCCCGTTTGCCAATGACGGGCCGACCTATGGCAAAGCATTGCAGCCGCCGGCCACATACGACCCAAGCCGCAAAGTCTATTATTTCACCGTTGAAGGGATCAGCAGCCACCAGAAAAATGCGTTCCAGTCGGCGATCAATACGAACTACGCGATCAACAACCAGGTTGATTTCTCGCAATTTCATGTCATTGAAGGCGTGGTCAGCAATGTCCATATCGGTACGCCGGGCAAAGCCAGTACGTTCCTGCAAATCCTGCAGAACCCGGACAACTCGCTGCGTGATAATATCGTTTTCAGTTCCAGTCTGGTTGGCGGGATCGCCGGCGGACGCGGTGTGCCTTACGATGAGGCTGAAACGACACGCCTGACAAATCCTGCAGATCATGTTGACTATGAAAGAACACGGCTGAATCTGGAAACACTTGAAAAAGCCAGCCCGATCGTCTTCCAGGGCGCCGGCAACGAATACCCGGAAGAGCAGCGTTTTTCCGGCCGCTATTCGACTTTACACACCGGACGCACCGTACTTGTCGGGGCGTACGGCACATACTCCGGCGTCAGGATGATTTCGCATTACTCCAGCTACGCCGCCGATATCTGCGGCCCGCTGCCGAAGAATCAGGGCAAACAGCTTGAAGGCACATCCTTCTCGGCCCCCGCGACAGGCGGCGGCATTTACCGCCAGTTCTCCGAATGGTACGGCAATATCCTGAGCTTTGAAGAAATCATGGCAGCAGGCATGATGAGTGCTGACCGGGACATCCTCGACATGTTCGCCCGCAAGCTCGTCGTCCCCCGGCCGGAACTGGCCAGATACCGGACCAACGGTGCAGGCCTGCCGTTCCATGAACGCTGCGGCGCCGGGGCGATTAATATCGAGCGCTGGAATGAAACCCTGCAAACGATGGTTGATTTAAAACAAAAGAACAATCCCGGCGCAGCCTACCGCTCGATCAAAATTGATTTTGATGATGCTCCGGTGGTCAAAGATCTGGGCAACGGTCAAAAGGAATATATCTACCGCATCCCGGTCCCGGAAAATATGACCCTGGGCAAGCTGACATTCCTGCTGCCGCAGGAACCGCTGGAGCACAGTGAAATCGTCGTCAAAACTCCGTCGGGATTCGCCTGGCACCTGCACAAATCGTTCACCGATATCGTCTCCACGTCTGCCTTCAGCTACGAAGATGTCAAAGCGGGCGATGTCATTGAAATTCATACCGGCGCGCCGCTGGCAAAAACAGCAGGCATGTACTTACGCGGCTACGAAGACGGGAACAGTATCCAGCTCCTGCGCGATCATCTGCGCAAGCAGGGGATCCTGCCGTCACCGCTGAAAACCATGGTCGGGAACACGGTTGATGGAAACGATCCGGGAGTCACGGTTGATCTTGGGCCGCATATCCCGGACCCGAAAAAGCCGGACGAACCCGAAGGCGCCGCCCGCGAAAAAGAACCGGAAGTGCCGCCATACCTGCCCAAACCGGACGGCCCGGCACCCCTGTAAAACAGGTAAAAGACAAAGAATTATGGAAGCGGTTCCGTCACAAGATCGACAGTGATGTCGACCTGATGACCGACCGTATCGCCGCCGCCCCATTCTTCACCGCCGATCCCGTAATCAGGCCTGCTGATGGTAAAGCGCGCCTGCATGTCGGCACGATCATCATTGATATCCAGTGTAAACGGGATCGACATATCAGCACTGACCCCGCGCAGCGTCAGCGCGCCATCAACGACATAGCCGCCTTGCCTGTCCGCGGTAAAGCGCGTCGAGACAAAGCGCGCGGCAGGGAAAGCCTGCGCGTCCAGCCAGACAGGCATGCGGATATAAGAATCGCGCTCCTCACTGCCGGTTTTAACGCTGGCGATCTGCACACTGATATCGGCAAAGCTCTGATCGAGCTTGTCCGGATCAAAACGGATTACCCCGTCGAAATCTTCAAACGTACCGCTAAAAGTCTCGCCCTGCACAGTAACCTGAAAGCTGATCCGGCTCTGCTCCTTCACGATCTGCCATGCGGTTATATCATGTGCCCCGATTTCCGGGGACGCCGGGCTGCCGACGCTGACCTGTACCGGCGCGGCCTCTTTGGACTCATGCTCTTCTTCAAGGACCGCAAATAAAACCGCCCCGCCCGCCAGCGTCACAAACAGCAGCAGGGCCAGTCCCGCCCCTAAACGCGGGCACATTGCGGGCAACATCCGCCGCAACGTCCCGTCCTTATCAATAAAATGATGCTTAAAAGCCCCCGCCGCATGCAGGAAGATCGCCGCAAGGATCATAAACGCGCCGACCTCATGGACTTCGCGCATCTGCCGAAACAGGTCCTTATCCTTGCCGACGAGATCAGGCATTTCAAACAGGCCAAAAAAACTATGTGCAAAATCCCCGGCCGAAGACATCAGCCAGCCCGAAAGCGGCATGACAATCATCCCGGCATAAAGCAGGATATGCACCAGCGCCGCAAGTGCCTTCTCCCATCCTTTATGCGTTTTTATATGCGCCGGCCGCGGATTGGCAAGCCGCCAGGCAAGGCGAAACGCGACCAGGAACAGCACCAGCGTCCCGAACGATTTATGCCAGCCGTAAAGCGAAAGTTTGAACGGGCTAAAATCCAGCCCTCCCATGTAAAAACCAAGGAGCAGCAGACCCAGCACCATCAGTGCCATGACCCAGTGCAGCCCCTTGGCTGCGATCCCGTAGGACTCTGTCGTGTTCTTCACACCCACGATTTATTCATCACCCTCCGGCGCGGCTTCGGCAGGCGATGCCTCGACTTCCAGGCGGATCTCGATATTCGGGTCCATCATCGGCGTCCCGTAGGTCATGCCCCACTGTGTCCGGTCAAGGCTGGCGGTCGCAGAAAACCCGGCTACGGTCTTACCGTTCATCGGGTGTTTGCCGGACTTGTTATGCATTACATGCAGTACCACAGGATGAGTCTGCCCCAGCATCGTGAAATCGCCGGTAATATCGGCGGTGTGTTCGCCGGTCACATCGATCTTCGTGCTTTTAAAGGTCATGTCCGGATATTCTTCGACATTGAAGAAATCCTTGTTTTTCATGTGATCGTCCCATTTCTCCATATCCATATCGATGCTGGCGGTTTTGATCGTCACATCAATCATGGAATTTGCCGGGTTTGCCTCATCAAAAGTAAAATACCCGTCATACTCATGAAACTCACCCTGCGATTTGGAAAACCCAAGATGGTCGGAAAAGAAAAGCACCTGTGTATGCGCCTTATCGAATTCATATTTCACAGGCTCGGCCTGCGCCGTCGCGATGCCCGTCAGCAGGGCCAGTCCAAAAACAAAAGAAAACAAACGGTTCATAAAAATCTCCTTACAGATAAGAAACCATAATGGCAAAAAAGATAGAGCGGCCTGCCCCCGCTGGCAAGAGCCCCTAAACCGGAAAGTAATGATTATAAAGCCAGACTGACGATGCCGCCGCCAGCAAAGCCACCAGCCAGTTCAGCATCCCGAATTTCCATTGCAGGCCTTTATTATTCAGCAGTTCCTCATTGCTGACCCCGCGCAGCAACCGGAGCAGCAGCAACTGCCCCAGAAAAAATCCGCAAATAAAGCCGAGGGTCCCGACAAGATAGATCATGATCTGTCCCGTAAATCATGTATGGTTAAGACGATACAAGGAAACGATTCGTATGCGTGAAACATTGTAATGCCGTTATTCCACATTGTCATCCTCGCCCTGATCCAGGGGATCACCGAATTCCTGCCTGTCAGCTCCAGCGGACACCTGGTGCTGGCGCATCATGGTCTGGGGGCGCGCGCCGATGACATGACGCTGGATATCGCTGTCCATGTCGGCACGCTGTTCGCGGTGCTACTTTATTTTCACCGCGATATTGTAAAAATGCTTTGCGGCATGACCCATATCAGGGACGGGATCAGGCAAAATGACGGGTTAAAACTATTGCTGACCATCATCATCGGTTCCGTACCAGTGATCGCCGCCGGGTTTCTTATTCACCTGAGCGGACCGGACTGGACGCGCTCGCTTTACCTGACGGCATGGTGCACCCTGATTTTCGGGATCGTTCTCGGGATAGCCGACCGCCTGCCGCACACGGACAGGACGCTGGAGCAGATCACCTATAAAGACGCGCTGCTGATCGGGCTGGCCCAGATGCTGGCCCTGATCCCCGGCGTCAGCCGCTCCGGCATTACCATGACCGCCGCCCGTTTCCTCGGCTTTAACCGCGCCGACTGCGCCCGCTATTCACTGCTGCTCGCCCTGGTCGCCATCAGCGGTGCCGGGACGTTAGGCGGGCTTGACCTGTGGCAAAGCGGCGATCTGGCCTTATCGGTCGATGCCCTGATTGCCGCCGGCCTTGCTTTTCTCTCCGGCCTGCTCGCGATTTTCCTGATGATGAAATGGCTGGAACGCGCCAGCTTCAAACCTTTCGTGATCTACCGGATCGTCCTTGGGCTGCTGCTTTTAGGCCTGCTTTACGGCGGCGTCATCGCGCCATAGCTGCAGAACACAATCTGCGTATCACCATAAAGCCGCCGCTTCACCAGCGAGAAAACCGGCGGCACATAAATATCGGCTTCTTTTTCACATTCGATCACGCATAACGCCCCCGGCGCCAGCCAGCCATGTTTGGCGGCCGCCTCCAGCGCGGGCAACACCAAAGCCTGCCGGTAAGGCGGATCGAGAAACACAAGCGTAGCCGGGATCAGGTTCAAAGGCTTCTCGCCCAGCTTGCCCGCATCCTTATGCATCGTGCGGCACTGCGCCTCCAGCCCCAGCGCCTTGATATTCTGCTGCGCACAGCGCAACGAATCCGCATTCTTATCATTGAATGCGCAATATTCCGCCCCACGCGAAAGCGCTTCCAGCCCCAAAACCCCGGTCCCGCAAAACAGGTCCAGCACCTGCGCACCGTCCGGCAGTCCATAGTGCAGCAAGCTATTGAACACCGCCTGCCGCACCTTGTCCGATGTCGGCCTGATATCTTTTCCCTTGGGAACGGCAATAATCCGTCCGCGATACTGGCCACCGGTAATCCTCATTTAAAATAACCCGCCACTTGTTCCCTGAGCATTTTTTCCGGCACCGGCTTCACAGCCCCGACCTCAAGCCTGCCCAGCTGGAACGGCCCGTACGCAACCCGGATCAGGCGGTTGACTTTCAACCCTAGCGCCTCCATAACGCGCCGGATTTCCCGGTTTTTACCTTCAGTCAGGCTGACGGCAAGCCAGCTGTTACCGCCCTGTACGCTCTCCAGCACGGCTTCAATCGACTTATAGCGTACACCTTCTACGGTAATCCCTTTGCGCAAGGACTCAAGCCTTGCCGGATCAACCGTCCCAAACACCCGCACCCGGTAGCGCCGTTTCCACCCGGTTGCGGGAAGCTCAAGATAGCGCGATAACCCCCCATCATTGGTCAGCAGCAACAGCCCTTCGGTATTCAGGTCCAGCCGCCCGACACTCACCAGCCGCGGCAAGTCATCCGGCAAATCGTCAAATACCGTCGGGCGCCCCTTTTCATCCCGCGCCGTGGTCACCAGCCCCGGCGGCTTGTGATACAAATAAAGCTTGGTCTTTTCGGCTTTGGGCAAAGGCTGGCCGTCCACCAGAATACGGTCGTCTGCATCAACCACGCAGGCCGGGCTGTCCAGCACCGTGCCGTTCACGCTAACACGGCCCTGCGCAATCCAGCGCTCGGCATCGCGCCGGGAGCATAGCCCCGCCCGTGCCATAACCTTTGCAATTCGTTCTTTGCCTTCTTCTGTCATTTCAATTACATAGATACAGTATGGATGCTGAAAAATATATGAGTATCGCACTCGAGGAAGCAAATAAAGCCGCTGGACGGGATGAAGTCCCGATCGGCGCTGTTCTGGTCCATGCGCAAACCGGCGAGATCATGGCCGTCAACGGCAACCGCACCATAGAGCTGCACGACCCGACCGCCCATGCCGAAATCCTTGTTATCCGCGAAGCCTGCAAAAATATCGGCGCGCAGCGCATTCCTGAATATGACCTGTATGTCACTTTAGAGCCCTGCGCGATGTGCGCCGCCGCGATCAGCTTTGCCCGTATCCGTACGCTGTATTTTGCCGCCTCTGATTCAAAAGGCGGCGGCGTCCTGCATGGCGGCAAGTTTTTTGACCAGCCGACCTGTCACCATAAGCCCACGGTTAAAAGCGGTGTCATGGCCGATCCCTGCGGCCGGATCCTGAAAGATTTTTTTGCTGAAAAACGAAAAGCCTAAACGCTAGAAAATCGCCCGGCGGAAACAGCCTTCATCGCCCGGTCCCGGCCCTGCGGTTCTTTCATCATCGTAAGGCGTATCATTATAATCCGGCGGGTGCGGGCAGGCGCAGCCAGAAAGACACAGGACACAACATGCCATTAACACGGATAGACGGACTGTCATTAAGATCATCCCTTTTTTAAATTTGATTCAATAAAGTCCAGCGCCCCATCGACCGGGACAGGCTTACTGAAAAAATACCCCTGCCCCATATCACAATCAAGCCCGATCAGCGCAGCAATATCTTCTTCCTTCTCGATCCCTTCGGCAACGACATTCAGCTTGAAGTTTTTCGCCAGCGCCACGATTGCGCGGACGATATCGATACTGCGGCTGCCGTCATGAAGCTGCATAACAAAAGAGCGGTCGATTTTCAGATCATCGATACTGAATTTATGCAGATAGCCGAGCGAGGAATAACCGGTCCCGAAATCATCCAGCGCGATATGAAGCCCCAGCGCCTTTAACCCCAGCAGAACTTTTTCCGCCTGGTCAGGATCGGCAATCAGGGCGCTTTCGGTAATCTCCAGCTTGATCTGCGATGGATCGACCCCGCTATCCATGATCGTACGCCGTACGCTATTGACGACATCATAGGTTTCAAAATTGATGCCCGACAGGTTAACGCTGATGAAAAGCTTTTGATCCCCGGCCTTTTCCTGCAACACCGGTAAAAGCTCGCATGCTTTTTCAAGCATCAGCCGGTCAAGATGCTGTACGACCCCCGTACGTTCGGCGACCGGGATAAAATGATCCGGGAAAACAAGCCCTTTTTCCGGATGCTGCCAGCGGATCAGCGCTTCAAACCCGGTAATGCGGCGCTCCGCCAGGTTCAGGATCGGCTGCAGGTGCGGGAAAAACTGCCGTTGCTCCAGCGCCGCACGCAGCTCCTGCTCCATTTTCATTTCTTTCAGCGCCAGATCACGCTGCTCTTCAGTATTGCGCAGCCGCAGGACATCCTCAGGCATCCGTTCATGCTTGCTCAGCTTATTGATGAAATCGCCGGCCTTATCCTGTTTCACAGATTCCGGCAGGTGAATCCGGGTAATCCGGTAGCGTTCGATAAGAATACTGATGAGAAGCGAAACAATCGGGTCCAGCCCTTTGACCCGCTCATACAGGGAATCGCGGGGAATAACGAAAATCTCGCATTCGCTGTTCGTTACGGCTGTCGCAGTACGCGGCGTGTTATCGACCAGCGCCATCTCTCCGAACAACTCCCCTTCCCCGATAATGCATAGCAGTTTGTCTTCGCCGCCTTCATCATTGCCGATAATCGACACTTCGCCTTTATCGATCAGGTAGGCGCACTGGCGGGTTTCGCCCTTGCCAAATAGAACAGTATCCTTGGGGAAGACATAGCGTTTAATCATGCCTGCGCTCTGACGCGCCAGCAAAGCATCCTGCGCCTCTGCGCCCGCTAATGTTTTCAGCTTTCCCATCGCCTGTTCAGATGACATAAAACCTCGTTAAATCAAACCGTTATTCTGCCATCTTACCATGATGAACTGAAATGGTTAACAAGACATGGATGCCTTGTCATTATTTTCCTCTGCCTCGATCGCCCGCCAGCCGATATCCCGGCGGCAAAACCCGCCCGGCCAGGTAATCTTATCGACAGCCTCATACGCATTGGCCTGTGCCTGCGATACCGCTGCACCGAGCGCCGTAACGCCCAGGACCCTGCCACCGGCGCTGACAAGCTGGTTTTGTTCGTCCCGCACCGTCCCGGCATGAAAGACTTTTACCTCATGGCCAAATTCGGCATGATCCAGCATAATAACGCTATGCTTCTCATAAGCGCCCGGATACCCGTTCGCCGCCATCACCACACACAGCGCCGTATCTCGCCGCCAGTGTATCCGGCCCTTCACCTCATCAAGCCGACCTTCGGCCCCGGCCAGAAGCACTTCGAGCAGATCCCCGCTAAAACGCATCATCAAAGGCTGGCATTCCGGATCGCCGAAGCGCACGTTAAATTCCAGCAGGACCGGTTCACCGTCCATCAGCATGATCCCCGCGAACAGTACCCCGGTAAACGGGCAGCCTTCCGCCGCCATGCCGCGGATCGTCGGCTCGATAATCCGCTCATTGATCTTGCGTCCCAGTTCTTCGGTCATCATATGGGCCGGCGAATACGCGCCCATCCCGCCGGTATTCGGTCCGGTATCGCCATCGCCTGCGCGCTTGTGATCCTGCGCCGAAGTCAGCGGCAGCACGCTTTGCCCGTCGGCGAGCGCAAAAAAGCTCAGCTCCTCGCCATCCAGAAATTCCTCGATAACGATCTCGGTCCCGGCATCCCCGAATGCCGCCCCGGATAACATCTCTTGGGCTGTCTCGCAGGCTTCTTCGACGGACTGCGCGATAATCACGCCCTTGCCTGCCGCAAGGCCGTCGGTCTTCAGGACAATCGGCGCGCCATGCTCTTTGATAAATGCAACCGCCCTTTCGGCATCGGTGAACCGCCCGTACGCCGCCGTCGGGATGTCATATTTGGCGCACAGATCTTTCATGAACCCTTTTGAGCCTTCAAGCTGCGCCGCAGCCTTTGAACAGCCAAACACCTTAATTCCGGCGTCTTTCAGGCGATCCGCCAGCCCCAGCACCAACGGCGCTTCCGGCCCGACCACAACAAGATCAACAGCCTTATCCGTGGCAAAACCAACCAGCGCGTCAACATCTTCGGCATTAATCGGGACGATATCGGCGCACTCGGCAATCCCGGCATTGCCCGGCGCGCAATAAAGGGCGCTGCACCGCTCCGACTGCGCCAGCTGCCACGCCAGCGCATGTTCGCGTCCTCCCGATCCGACCAGTAAAACTTTCATTATCTTCTCCCGCAAATCTTCCATAACCAGAGGAGATCATACCGCATAGGCCCCATATGGCCAGAGCAAAAAAATTGACATATCGCATACATTCAACTACCTGTGTTGCAAAAGGGAGTGAGATCAATGGACAAAAGCCAAAAAATTTTTCTGAGTGTTGCAGCCCTTGGGACAGCCGGATGTTTATTCCTTGCCTTCCAAATGGCAAACATCAACGAAGAGACACAAAAACTCGAACAACGTTTAGACCGGGTGAGCGAGAGTCTGGATAAGGCTGCCTGCCTTACAGACATATATATGGAGACGATAATCCGAAAAGACCCGCAAAGTGCTACCGCCAGTGGAATGACCATGCCACCAGCAGAACAACTGCGGCACTGTAAACAAAAATACCCTGAATTTGTTTCACCCTAACCTATTCCTCCAGCGTTACCAGGCTGGCATTGCCACCCTGCCGGGTCGTATCGACGGATACGACTTTCTCCGTGGCAAAGCGCTGCAGGTAATGCGGTCCGCCCGCTTTCGGCCCGGTCCCGGACAGCCCGTTACCGCCGAACGGCTGCACTCCGACCACGGCGCCGATCATCGTCCGGTTGACATAGGCGTTACCCACCTGTACGTCCCCGGTAATCCGGTCCATAACATGGCTGATGCGGCTATGCACACCTAAGGTCAGGCCGTAGCCAGTCGCATTGATATCCTCAATCACGCGATTCAGATCATCGGCCTTATAACGAATGACATGCAGCACCGGGCCGAACACTTCGCGCTCCAGCTCATGGATGCTCGGGATCTCATAGGCCACCGGGGCAAAGAAATGCCCTTGCCCGCTCAGCGTTTCATCCAAAGGTACTGCGGCAATAAACCGGCCGATCTTATCGAGCTTTTCCCGGTGCGCTTTAAGCACGGACAAAGCTTCATCATCAATCACCGGGCCGATATCACTGGACAGGCGCATCGGATCACCAATCCGGCGCTCCGCCATCGCGCCCTCTAACATCGCGATCACCTTATCGGCGACATCCTCCTGCACGTACAGCACCCGCAGCGCCGAGCAGCGCTGCCCGGCAGAGCCGAACGCGCTGATAAGCACATCATCGATCACCTGTTCCGGCAGGGCGGACGAATCGACAATCATCGCATTTTGCCCGCCCGTTTCCGCGATCAGCGGCACAATCGGCCCGTCCTTGGCCGCCAGCGCCCGGTTAATCAGCCGCGCCACTTCCGTCGAGCCGGTAAAAGCCACGCCCGCCACATCCGGATGCGCCGTCAGCGCCGCCCCGGTTTCCCCGTCCCCAGGCATCAGGATAAACGCATCCTTGGGAATCCCGGCTTCGAACATTAACTCCGCCAGCGCCGCCGCAATGAGCGGGGTCTGTTCCGCAGGCTTGGCGATCACGGCATTCCCCGCCATCAACGCCGCCGTAATCTGCCCCGCCGTAATCGCGAGCGGAAAGTTCCACGGGCTGATACAGACAAACACGCCGCGCCCGTGCAGGGTCAACACATTGCGCTCCCCGGTCGGACCGGGCAGGCGTACGCCCGCGGCGCTAAAATCCTGCACGCCCTGCTGCGCGTAATAGCGGCAAAAATCAACCGCCTCGCGCACTTCAGCCAGCGCATCGGGCACCGTCTTCCCGGCTTCTCGTACGCACAGCCCCATCAGCTTCTCATGATCGCGCTCGAGCAAATCGGCAAGTTTTAACAGTGCCGCCGCCCGCTCCTGCGCCGGTTTGACCGACCACGCTTTAAAACCCTGCCGCGCTGTGGCAAAAGCCGTATCCACCAGCGCCGGATCGGCGGCGATCATATCACCGACAATCTGCTCTTTATTTGCCGGGTTGCGGATGGCGTACGCCTTACCTTTTTTCTGCGCCTGCCCGCCAATCAGCGGTGCCGCTTCCCAGCGCCGCGCATCCGCCTGCTGTTCCATATTTTTGAGCAGCGGCCCCGCCATATCGGCTTCGGTGAAATCGATCCCGGCGGCATTGCGGCGCTGCGCCCCGTAAATATCCGCAGGCAGCGGGATTTTCGTATGGCGTTTGGTTTCATGCGCCCGCGCATCATTGACCGGATCTTCGATGATTTTATCGACCGGCACACGCTCGTCTAAAATCTGGTGTACGAAAGACGTACTCGCCCCGTTTTCCAGCAACCGCCTTACCAGATAAGGCAGCAGCTCCTCATGCGACCCGCACGGCGCGTACACACTGACCTCGGCCAGATTATCCTGTAAAATCTGGTCGTGCAGCGTTTCGCCCATGCCGTGCAGTCTTTGAAATTCGAACCCGGCCCGGTCGTTCCCGGCCAGTTCCAGGATCGCCGCAACCGTATGCGCATTATGCGTTGCCAGCATCGGATAAAACACATCACGCCGCGCCAATAAGGCTCGCGCGCAGGCCAGATAACACAGATCGGTATTCGCCTTGCGGGTATAGACCGGGTAATCCGGCAGGCCCTGAACCTGGGCGCGCTTGATTTCGGTATCCCAATACGCCCCCTTCACCAGCCGCACCTGTAATTTGCGCCCGGATTTTTCAGCCATAGCGGCGAGTTTTTCAATCACATGCGGCGCGCGTTTCTGATACGCCTGCACGGCAAGCCCGAACCCGTCCCAGTCCGCCAGAGACTCATCCGCCATCACCGCGCCGATAATCTCCAGCGAGAGTTCCAGCCGGTCTACTTCCTCGGCATCGACGGTCAGGTAAATATTTTTCTGTGCGGCGAGCTGCGCCAGGCCCAGCAAACGCTCTGTCATCACCGGAACACAGCGCTCTTTGTGCGCAAATTCATAACGCGGATACAGCGCCGATAATTTCACCGACATGCCGGGCCGCAGGCCGCCTTCCGCCTTGGCGGCAATATGCTCGATCGCCGTATAATAGACATCGTAAAAATGCTCGGCATCCTTAGCCGTCCGCGCGCCTTCGCCAAGCATATCGTAGGAAAGCCGGTAGCCCTTTTTCTGATACGAAGCGGCGTTCTTCACCCCTTCCTCGATCGTCCGGCCCAGCACGAACTGACGCCCCAGCATCCGGATCGCCTCGACCATCGCCTTGCGGATCATCGGTTCGCCAAGACGGGAAACGGCACTGTCCAGCGTCTTGCGGGTCAGCGATAATCCAAACCCCGCCGCCTTGACCATCAGGTCGTCGCCGCCGCCCTGCTTGCTCAGCCAATCGGCCGCAGCCATCTTGTCACGAATCAGCGCATTCGCCGTCTGCGCATCGGGAATCCGCAACAGCGCCTCCGCCAGCGTCATCAGTGCCAGCCCTTCTTCGGTATTCAGGCCGAATTCCTGTAAAAACGATTCCAGTTCGCCGCGCTTGCGCTTTTTATCGCGGACTTTCTCTACCAGTTCCCGCGCCCGGCCCTGCACCCGCAGGCTGCGCGCCTCATCCCATTCCAGCGTCCCGAGCATTTCGTCAACGCACTGCGCTTCGTCGGCATATAAATATGATGACAAGTTCTTAGACATGGCCCTGTTAACTCCCTTTGCATATTTGAATGTAATCTATATGATCGGGAAGCCATGGCCAATGAAAACCTTTCAGATCAGACCCGCCGCACCAACGTCCCGGAACTCAGCGTGTCCGAGCTGGCATTCTCACTCAAAAAAACGCTCGAAGACAGTTACGGCCATGTCCGGATTCGCGGCGAGTTGTCCCGCGTCAAGATTCACACTTCCGGCCACATGTATTCCGACCTGAAAGATGATAATGCGGTCATCAATGTCGTCTGCTGGAAAGGCACGGTTGCCAAATTATCGGTCAGGCCCGAAGAAGGCCTTGAAGTTATTTGCACCGGCCGCATTACAACATATCCAGCAAGATCGAATTATCAGCTTGTCATCGAATCCATGGAGCTTGCCGGCGAAGGCGCGCTGCTCAAAATGCTCGAAGAGCGCAAAAAGAAACTGGCCGCCGAAGGGCTTTTTTCGCCAGAGCGCAAAAAGAAGCTGCCGTTCCTGCCACAAAAAATCGGCGTGATTACATCCCCGACCGGCGCGGTCATCCGCGATATCATGCACCGCCTGAACGACCGTTTTCCGCGCCATGTTTTGTTATGGCCGGTATTGGTCCAGGGACCCGGCGCGGCAGAGCAGATCGCCGCCGCGATTAACGGCTTTAACGCGCTGCAGCCCCCGCACCGTCCCGACCTGCTGATCGTCGCCCGCGGCGGCGGCAGTCTTGAGGACTTAATGGCCTTTAACGAAGAAGCGGTGGTCCGCGCCGCAGTCGCCTGCACGATCCCGTTAATTTCGGCGGTCGGCCATGAAACCGACACCACCCTGATCGATTACGCCGCCGACCGCCGCGCCCCGACGCCGACCGGTGCCGCGGAAATGGCCGTACCGCGCCGGATCGACCTTCTGGCGCAGGTGACCGAGGACGAGCAGCGCCTGATCGGCAGCATCGCACGCTTATCAAATACCCTGCGCGATAAGCTCGACCACATCGCCGCCCGGCTCGGCGATCCGCACAGGCTGCTGGAAATCAAAACCCAGAAACTCGATCATCTTGCGCAAACATTAAGTCATGGATTCACAGCAGGCCTGCAGGCAAAACAAAGCCGCCTGAAAGAAAGCGCGGCAGCCCTGCGCCACCCACGCAGCCTGATCGCCGAGAAAACCCGCATGCTGGCCTTCCGCACCGAAGCGCTGGAACGGCTGGCCCCGAAACTGGTGAGCGAGCCGCAAAGACGGCTGGATACCGCCGCGCGCATGCTTCAAAGCCTGTCTTTCGAAGCCGTCCTGCAACGCGGTTTCGTCGTCGTCCGCGATCAGGACGGCACCCCCCTCACCGCGGCAGGCCAGACACGTACAGGACAAAACGTACAGCTTCAGTTCCGCGATGGGCACTATGTTGATGCGCTGATCGGTCCCGGCAGCAAAAATCCCGAAAAACCGGGGGAAACAGCTGCACCGCCGAAAGATCAGGGGCAGCTTTTTTAGTTTAAAAGCGTATAATTATAGTGTATGTTTATTTTCGATAACCTTTGGAATATGCGATGCGTTTAAGCAAAAAAGATTTGATGGATAAACTCAGTGTCGGCTACGAACTCGGCCCGTATGAGACCTTCCCCTGGTCACACTATGACGGTGCCACCGGGCAGTCCTGCAGTGCCGAAGTCCGTATGGACCCGGACGGCAATGAACTGGAAGCCGAAGTCCAGATGATGTACGACACCCCGCCGGAAGGCCGCCTGCCGATGGAGCAGTTTTTCTGGATGAAATCCAAATTGTCCGGCACCACAGGGGAATGGGAAATCATCGATTACAAGCTTAAAGGCGCAAAGCCGGAAGAAGAGATTTACAACTGGCAGGAAAAATCATGCAAGTTCTTTAGCGCTGTCGTCGAGGAACTGCTTGGCGAAACCATGCCGGATCTTGAAGAGTTAATCGACCTGCATTTCCACAGCCGCGAACGCCTTGCCGATCAGTCACAGGGCGGCGGCGGTAAATCGCCGAAAATCAATACCAGCCAGTTGATGGACATGAAGAAAAGGGGCGGCTTCTAAAGCGCGTCGTCATCGACATCCAGCGTCGATTGCAGTTCCTTGATAATCAGCCCGTAATCTGTTGCCACCTTGGCAAGACCGGCACCGGTCACTTCTGCCGCCGCTTCGTAAATCCAGCGCGGCCCTTCGCGAATCAACGTCCCCAGGACAACCGCCGTACTGGCACCTTTGAGCTTATCCTCCGGCGGCGCGTAACGGAAAACTTCTTCACCGTCATCCTTGTTAACGATCCGCATATATATATTTTTGACCATGTTAAAATTGTGGCCCTTAATCTCGGGATCGTAAATCGACAATACGCAAACAATTTTGATGACATCAAACGGCACCCCGTTCAGATCCAGGAAAACCTCTTCATCATCCCCTGCACCCGCCCCGGTTCGGCTGTCCGATAAATGTCGCACCGCGCCGTCGCAGGCTTTCGGATTGTTGTAAAAAATAAAATCTTCATCAATGCGGGTTTTATCGGTTTTATCGCATAAAAACAGGCTCAGATCGACATCGACAAGATCCGCTTCGGGCGAAAGTTGATCCCAGCCGGCACCAATCACAATCCGCTTCAGGGTCGGTACTTTTTCGACCAGATCGATATATTCCCCGGCCTTGATATAAAACGGCTCCCGATCACCGCCAGTCGCCAAAGGAGCAGGCTCGTCCTGTAAAAAGGGTTTTTCCGGCTCGCCGGCCGGTATATCTTCCGGGACCGGATTCTCCGCAACCTCGCGCGTCTCTTCGGGCAAAGGCGGCAGGGGGTTCTCCGGCTGCGGCACGGGATTACCGGCATATAACGGATCACCGCCAATATCAATCGGCTTGATACGGTCATCATCGTCTTCTCTGAAATTGCTCAGATCATCATTTTCCATGTCGTCCATGACGTTTCCAAAATCCGTGTGATTAATTCATGTACATTAAAAATATAGACAGCATATAGGCGGTATAGCCCCCCAGGAACAGCACACCGATGCGCTTATCCACCTTCCGATAGAGTAACAAGAGCAGCGTAAACAAACAACTAACGCCAAGCGTGACCCAAATATCTAGATTCACAAGCTGCGGCGAAGCCAGGGATAAATCAATCGGCTTAACAAGCGCCATAACACCGATAATCATCAGGATGTTAAACACGTTCGAGCCGATAATATTTCCCAAAATCAATCCGGTCTGGTTCTTGCGGGCCGCAATCAGGCAGGTCGATAATTCTGGCAAAGACGTCCCGATGGCAATCACCGTCAACCCGATCACATCTTCGGGAACGCCAATGATACCGGCACTAACCTTCGCGCCGCGCACCAGCATTTCCGCCCCCAGCGCAATAAAGACAAGGCCGATCACAAGGAATAAAACCGAAAGCGCCATACTGCTGAACTCGGGCTCATCGACATCTTCTACGGCGACCTCCCCGCTGATCGCCTTGCGGTATTTCCACAGCGTATAGCCCAAAAGCACGGCAACCATCCCCGCACCGGCAGAAAAGCTGACAAAACCGTGCACCATCAGCCCGGCCAGAAGCGCCGTGCTTACAAGCATCAGAATAAGATCACGCATCAATTCCCGTGGCACCGCGATAATCGTGGCAAACAGCCCTGTTGCCCCCAGAACAAGAAGGATATTGGCAATATTGGATCCCAGAACATTCCCGATCGCAATCCCCGGCAGGTTATGAACATTGGCATTCACCGAAACCACCAGTTCCGGCAGCGACGTCCCAAAGGCGATAATCGTAAACCCGACCACCAGCGGCGAAACCCCCAGATGCCTTGCGATATAAATCGCCGCATCGATCGTCCAGTTCCCGCCGCGGATCAGCATAATCATACCCAGTCCAAGCGCCCCAAGCGCCAGGATAAAGGCTTCACTTGTCGATAAAGACGTACAGTCGAGCATGGTAAAGCGCCTAACCCTTTTCCCCGTCGGCCCATTGCAGGCCATATCCAAACGCCCGGTCCATTTCGGCATGGCCGGGGTAATATTCGGTATAATTGGTCAGCTTGATCCCGTTACGGACATTTTCCAGCCCAGCCACCGCACACAGCGCCAGTTCCGACTTGTACGTATGCAATGTCACCACCATCGGCTTTTCATTCGGCACCCGGATCTGCAGTTGCGGCTTGACCTGCGCCCAATCGTTCGCACCGCCATATATATATAAGTATACGAGCATCCGTTTAATCTCGGGCCATTTCGGACCGTTGACCATCATAACTTCATCTTCCCCGTCATCATCATCGTCATCGTCGCCGGTCCGGTCATCCTCTGACAGGCTGATATAAGGTTCCTGCTTATAAGCCCCGTGCTGGCCGCCAAAAGCCTGCAGGCAGCCACGTTCGCCATTCTGCAACTCATAAAGGCAGCCAAGATCCAGATCCACGCCCTGCTCTTTTTCCTTTTTAAACAGCTTTTTAAAAAAGCCCGTTTCTTCAACCGTCAGCGGTTGCCACGCCGCGCCGATCCGGATCGGACCGAAACCGCCTTCCTGCGGATTGAAAATCTCGTTCTGCCCGGTCGTGCCCAGGAAATCATAGGCATTATCATCAGTATCCGACACATAACCGGCCGCCCCTTTAGACCGCCCGTGCCCGGAAAACTTCGCGCGGCTGCGCGTGGCTTCGATCATGGAATCCTGGGACAGGTTTTCGCGGGACATTTCCTTCTCCTCTTATCGACGCATTTTTATCGATTACCCTAGACTACCAAGAATTAGCGTCAACTAAAACGGCTTAATTTGTCTTTTGCCCGCACGGCTTCTTTTGCTATAAAGAAGCCCGGTAAACAAACACGGACAACAAAAAGAGAATTTAAATGGCGTCTTACGAATATGTCTATGTCATGAACGGCCTGAACAAAAGCTATTCCGGCGGGAAAAAGGTTTTGGAAAACATCACGCTGAGTTTTTTTCCCGGGGCGAAGATCGGGGTTCTTGGCCCGAACGGTGCCGGGAAATCAACGCTGTTAAGAATTATGGCCGGGCAGGACAAGGATTATACAGGTGAATCCTGGGCCGCCGATGGCGCCCGTGTTGGCTATCTGCCACAGGAGCCACATCTGGATGAAAGCAAAACCGTCGAACAAAACGTCATGGAAGGGCTTGGCGAAATCAAGCGCATGGTTGACCGCTACAACGAGGTCAGCGCCGCCATGGCCGAACCCGATGCCGATTTCGACGCATTAATGGCTGAGATGGGCGAGTTGCAGGAAAAAATCGACGCCGCCGACGGCTGGGAACTGGACCGGATGATCGGCATGGCGATGGATGCGCTGCGCTGCCCGCCCGGCGATGCCAAGGTCACAAGCCTGTCCGGCGGGGAGCGCCGCCGCGTCGCGCTGGCCCGGCTGCTGCTGGAAAAACCGGATTTGCTGCTGCTCGACGAACCGACCAACCATTTGGACGCCGAAAGCGTCGCCTGGCTGCAGCGCCACCTGGCCGAATATCCGGGCACAGTCTGCATGGTCACGCACGACCGCTATTTCCTTGATAATGTCACCGGCTGGATTCTGGAGATCGACCGCGGCTCGGGCATCCCTTATGAAGGCAATTATTCCGCTTATCTCGACGCCAAACGCAAACGTCTGGAGCAGGAATCCCGCGAAGACAAAGCGCGCCAGAAAACCATCGAGCGCGAACAGGAATGGATGGGCCGCACCCCCGAAGGCCGCCGCAAAAAATCACAGGCCCGGATCAGCGCGTATGAAGACCTGCTGGCCCAGGCGCAAAAACAGGATATGCGCAACGCCCAGATCGTCATCCCCGCCCCGCCCCGCCTTGGCGATCTTGTCATCGAGGCCGAGAATATCAGCAAAGGCTTTGATGACCGCCTGCTGATCGACGGGTTGTCCTTCAAACTGCCGCCGGGCGGGATCGTCGGCGTGATCGGCCCGAACGGCGCCGGGAAAACCACGCTGTTCCGCATGATTACCGGCAATGAAACCCCGGACAGCGGCAATTTCAAAGTCGGGGATACCGTCAAGCTCGGCTATGTCGATCAGAGCCGGGATTCGCTTGATGATAACAAAACCGTCTGGGAGGAAATCTCCGATGGCAACGATATCCTCAAGCTGGGCAAAATCGAGATGCAGTCGCGCGCCTATGTCGCCGCCTTTAACTTCCGCAGCTCCGACCAGCAGCAAAAAGTCGGCAAACTCTCCGGCGGGCAGCGCAACCGCGTCCACCTGGCCAAGATGCTCAAAAGCGGCGCGAACGTCCTGCTGCTCGACGAACCGACCAACGACCTGGACACCGAAACCCTGTCCGCGCTCGAAGAAGCGCTCGAGCTGTTCCCCGGCTGCGCCGTGGTCATCTCGCACGACCGGGCGTTTTTGGACCGGATCGCGACGCACATCCTGGCCTTTGAAGGGGATTCACAAGTCGTCTGGTTCGAAGGCAATTACGAAGACTACGAGAAAGATTATCACCGCCGCATCGGGCACGATGCCGACACCCCGCGCCGAATTAAATACAAGCCGCTGCGCAAAGCAAGCTAACACTCTGAAATAAAAAGAATATTACAGAACAGTTTACCGGCCCTGGAAATTAGCTTTTCCGGGGCCTGCCGTGTTAAAATGAAAAGAGGTGGAATTTAATAAAATTTTATCTATCTGGCGGTAAGATAAAATTGGCGGTAAACTATATACAGCAGGTGTGGACTAAAAGTGCAATCATTTCAGGATATTAAGCCAAAGCAAGTTTTGAAATACGCGTTGTTGCCGGGTATTATCCCGCGCTTCAAAGCGTTTCGCGATTCAGGTTTCGGCTGGCTCGCTTTTATGATGGCCATTGTTTACAACAGTGTCCGCCTGCTCCCCAACAACCACCCTTACTTAAATCCACAGAATATGGGGCAATTCGGTATCCGCAACGTGATCGCCGAAGCCGCCAACAACCTTAAAATCTGTAAGGAAAACATCGACCAGATCATCATTTTCTTTGCCCTGCTGCTGGCGATGGTCCTACTGTTCCTGCAGGTCGCCGGATTGATTTTTGGTATGGTTATCAAGCCTGCCGCCGCACTGGGCCCGTTTATCGGTCTGTTCGCCACGCCAGCATGCCCCTCGCCGCCTGTTGCTCCAGGATGTGATGATATTGCCTTTATGCTGCTGGACAAGGTCTTCGGCGTCCCCGGTCTGTACGGCTCGAAATTCGATACAGGCATTATCGGGATGCAGCCCTTTAACCAGGCACTGCAGGAGCTCTTCCAGTATTACAGCTATGCGATGCTGGTCGTCGGCGCGTTCATCTTCTTGTATTATGTGCTGCTGATTGTCGGGGAAACCGCGAATACCGGTACGCCGTTTGGCCGCCGTTTCAATCATATCTACGCCCCGCTACGGCTGGTCGGTGCAATCGGCCTTCTGGTGCCGCTTGCCTACGGGCTGAACAGCGGACAATATATTACCCTGCTCGCCGCAAAATACGGCTCCGGTTTTGCCACCAACAGCTGGATTATCTTCAATAATGAACTCGCCGCCGTCGATACGCCGGTCGGAACCCATAAAGCCGCCCTGATCGCCCGGCCGAACCCGGTCGACATTCGCTATCTGGCATCGGCCATTTCCGTCATACGTACCTGCAAGCGGGCTTATGAAGAAAAATTTCCACCTGGTACACCAAATGGCAAAGATATAAGATTTTACCTTGCCAAGAATGATCCCGGCCCCGTAGCCGTTGAAGCGCCTGCCTATGACGCGGCACTAAGCTTCTTTGATAATAAGGATGTGGTAATCACTTTTGGCCATCTCTATCCGCCACCCGGCGCAGGAGCACCGCCAACAGAACATCTTTATGTTGGTAACGTTGACCCGCTATGCGGGCAGATTGTCGTTCATACCAACGTTGCCGGAACTATAGCCGGCGGACCGCCAGGTGACCAGCGGGACGGCGCATGGATAATCCAGAACGCTTTTTATACCATTCTGCTAACTTTGTGGAACCATCCGGATATAGAATTGCTCGCCAAACGCGCCACTTATATGCATATGAGTCCGGAAACAGCCTGTGATGTCCTCGGCCTGCCCGGCGATTGCAAACAAATGCCGGATACAAACTATAAAGAAACCATTTCCAGCGCGATCCAGACAATATTCAATGCCAATCTGGCACTGGCTTATGACACAATGATCGCCCTGGCCGACAATCTTTATGATATCCCTCCGGCGCTACTCAACCGTGGCTGGGGCGGGGCGGCCATCTGGTATAACCATATCGCCGAATGGAACGGCGTCCTGCATACGGCAACCATCAACGCGCCAACCGTTGCCAATATGCCAAAAATCATGCAGAAAATCGAAGAGGAGCGCCGCGCGCACAACGAGGCCGTCTCTTTTATCGACCGCTATGATCCGCAGATTGAAGGTTTCCGCCCGGTCAAAATTACCGATGACGGCGGGGACAATCCGATGGCTCTGGCCATGAACGAAGCCTACAAATACTGGATCCGGGACGGCAGGGGCGGCAGTACCGAAACACAGACCAGCGGCAACGTTTTCTATGACCTGCTGAATGCTGTTTTCGGGGTGGGCGGTCTGTTTACCATGCGGCAGAATGACGATGTCCATCCGCTGGCCCAGCTTTCCGCACTTGGAAAAAGTATCATCGAAAGCTCGATCCGCAACCTGCTGACCGCTCTTGTCTTCTCTGCCGGGGGCGGGATGGGAGAAATTCTGGGTACCCATCTGGGCGCAGCGCTTACTTCGATCAGCAGTATGTTCGTATCCTTCGCGACGATCGGTCTTGCGATCGGCTTCATCCTGTATTACGTGCTGCCGTTTATGCCGTTCATGTATTTCTTCTTTGCCGTAGGCGGATGGGTGAAAACCATTTTCGAAGCCATGGTCGGTGTGCCGTTATGGGCACTGGCGCACCTGCGGGTAGACGGGAACGGCTTCCCCGGCGATTCTGCGTCGAACGGGTACTTCCTGATTTTTGAAATCTTTATTCGTCCGATCCTGACAGTCTTCGGCCTGATCGCTTCGATGGCCATTTTCTCGGCAATGGCCCGGACACTGAACGGCATTTTCGATCTCGTGGTTGAAAATCTGACGGGCTTTGACTGTAGCGACTGTAAAGCAGCCGCTATCATCGGGATTGAATATAAACGTAATGTGATCGATGAGTTCTTCTTTACCATCATCTACACGATCCTGGTTTACATGCTGGCGACCTCATCATTCAAAATGATCGACCAGATCCCGAACAGTATCCTGCGCTGGATGGGAGCCGGGGTGCAGTCCTTCGGCGACCAGCGTGATGACCCGGCACAGGGCATGGTGCAGTATGCTGCCTTCGGCGGCGCCCAGCTTTCCGGGCAAATTGGCGGCGCTCTGCAACAAGGCGCGCGGGCCGCCGGGCAAGGTCTTGGCCTTCCTGTCCGCGGATTGACCGATGCCCTGACCAAGAGAAACGAAGTAAAGATCGGCAGCGGCCCCGCTGGCAATCTAGGCAAGCCCGGTGGATTCAAAGGCGGCGCGCCTGACGACTAAGAGGATAAAGAACTTAAGAAAACAGTATGGCGAATGAGCAGACAAAAAAAATATTACGCTTCACCCTGACCCCGCAGATCCTGCCGCGGGTTCAAGGCCTTTTTGGCTCAGGTTTTTCCTACATCGCTTATTACATGGCCCAGATTTATCAGGCCGCACGCCTGCTGCCGCCCGGCCATCCCTATCTTTATGCCGGTAACATAGGCCGTTTCGGTATCCGCCATGTCGTCGCCGAAGCCGGGCGCAACCTGGTTTTTAAAAAAGAAAATCTTGACCAGATCGTCATCTACGTAATGGTCCTGCTCGGCCTGGTCCTGCTGGCCGTACAGACATTCATGCTCTGCATGGCGCTTGTCGCACAGTCCGCCCATGCCGGTACGCTCGGCCCCGTCCCCGATACATTTGCCTCTTATTTCCTTTTGGCAAACGGGCAGGCAACTCATGACCTTGCTTTTGTCCTACTGGACAGGGTGTTCGGTGTTCCGAATTTTTTTGTCGATGTCGGCGGCGGCCAGACTTGCGTTGCCACGGGTGCCACCTGTTTTGATATCGGCAAATCAACGTCCACAACAGGTCTGGTTGCCGATACCACGCTTCATACCCAATTAAATGTTCTGGGGGATGTGCCCGGCACTTCACAACGTATAACCGTTCAAAATATCGTCTGGCCTTTTCCTTTTCACGAAGCCCTGCACAAAATTATCGAAGCCTACAGCATCGGCTTGCTGTTGATCGCCGTGTTTATTTTCCTGTATTTTATCGCCGCCGTCGTCGCCGAAACGGCCCAAAGCGGCACACCGTTCGGACGCCGGTTCAACCATGTCTGGGCCCCGCTGCGGATCGTTGCCGCCATGGGAATGCTGGTGCCGTTAACACATGGATTTAATTCAGCACAATATATCCTGCTTTACGCTGCAAAATGGGGATCGGGTTTTGCGACCAACGGCTGGGTGCTGTTTAATAATTCTGCCGTATCAACCGGCGATGCCTTACTGGGAAATCAAAGCACCCTCGTCGCCGAACCGAATGCCCCGCCGGTCAATACGCTGATCGAATTTTTTACAATCGTTTCAACCTGTAAAAAAGCATATGAGATCATGTATCACCAGCGCGTCGATCGAGCTCCAATCCAGATTAATGCCTGGCTGGTCAATCCGAGACAGCCGGGACTCGCCCCGCTGGCGCTGACCCCGACCGATTTCCCGACTGCCGTCACTTTCTTTAACCGCAGCGATATTGTTATTCGTTTTGGCGAAGACCGCGGCGCAGAACACCAGACGCGGGAAGGCAGGGTCGTTCCTTATTGCGGGGAACTGCAACTCCAGTTGACAGATCTTGACGATATAGGATCGCCCGGATCCTATGAAATCCTTGAAGAATATTATAATCTGGTCAGAACAGAATATTGGAGTTCCGCTGCGAATGCTTTTGCAGGACCCAGCTGTGCTTACACTGGCGACCCGCTTAATGATATCGGTTGTATCGGCCACAACGTCACAAGGCGTTACCTGCCATATCACAACAACCCGAATGCACCGCTTCCGGATGCACAAACTTTGGAGGATATAAGATGGGTATTCCAGAACCGGACGGAATCAATCATCCAAAGCGCGGTCGCCACACAAAAAACCTCACCCGAATGGATGGAACAGGTCACTGAAATCGGCTGGGGCGGCGCGGCCATCTGGTATAATAAAGTCGCCCAGCTTAACGGCACCCTGATCGGTGCCGCCTACAGCGTCCCGGTCATCCGTAAATATCCGGATGTCATGGAGAAAATCAGGCAAAATAAAGCCGGTGCCGATACCGATACAAAGGCCGATGCCCGGCATGCCCGGTACAAAGGCCCGGATGCCTCGATGCGGCTGGGAGATGAAGAAGAAGACACGATTGCCAATGCGCTCTACCAGACCCAGCGCATATGGGACGACCAGTATTCAGATAAAAAACAGTCTGGAAATATATATCTTGATATCATCAATATGATTTTCGGGACATCCGGCCTGTTCGACATGCAGAAAAATGCCGATGACAATATTCACCCCCTGGCACAATTAACCGCCATCGGACGCAGTGTCGTTGAAACGGCAATCCGCAACCTTGGCTTTTCCGCTGCTTCCGGCCTGGCAGGAGGCCTGGCAAATGTCTTTGGCGTACACGGCGTTGGCAAGTTGGGCATGGCCGCATCATCCTTTGCGACGCAGATTGGCATGCTGGGCATGTCGATCGGGTTCGTCCTGTTTTACGTAATCCCGTTTCTGCCCTTCATTTACTTTTTCTTCGCGGTCGGCGGCTGGATCAAAGCCATATTCGAAGCCATGGTCGGCGTACCGTTGTGGGCGCTCGCCCATATACGGATCGATGGAAATGGTCTGCCAGGCGATGCGGCGATGGGCGGGTATTACCTGATCCTGGAAATCTTTTTAAGACCGATCCTGATCGTCTTTGGCTTCCTTGCCAGCGTTACAATCTTCGGCGCACAGGTTAAAATTCTGCATGAAATCTGGCCGCTGGTCACATCGAATGTCACCGGATTCGATCAGGAAACCATGGCCGCCTATAACGCCAACCAGCCCGGCGGCACCAGGTTCTTGCGCGGCGCTATTGATAAATTTTTCTTCACAGTGATCTATGCGATCGTTGTGTATATGCTGGGCATGTCGGCGTTTAAAATGATCGACCTTGTCCCCAACCATGTCTTACGCTGGATCGGTGCCAGTGTTTCAACCTTCGGTGACCAGAGCGGCGATCCGGCCCAGAACCTGGTACGGAACAGCTACATTGGCTCCAGCACACTAAGCGGGCAGCTAAGCAGCGGCATCAACAGCGCCAAAGGCGCCGCACAAGGGTCAGGACAGGCGCTGCAGGAACTGGCAGGAAGAGCGAAATAACAACATGAATAAAGAAATTGTAAGACGGTAAAAATGCAACTGACGACGAAAAATATTCTGCAATACACTCTGACCCCGCAGCTTATGCCGCGGCTTCAGGGCCTGTTTTATTCAGGATTTTCTTACATAGCCTTTTTCATGGCCCAGATTTACAGCGCCGTCCGGCTGCTGCCGGCAAACCATCCGTATCTTATACCGGAGAACATGGGCCGCTTCGGTATCCGGCATGTTATTTCAGAAGCCGGGAACAACCTTGTCTATAAAAAAGAAAATATAGACCAGATCTTCCTGTATTTCATCATGCTGATCGGTATTGTCCTGTTGATCGTGCAGATGCTGATGCTGCTTTGTGCGGGATTCATGGAAGCCGCACATGCCGGGCCGTTATATCCCAGCAGCAACCCGTTCGATTTCTTCAGCTATTTTAATACGCCGAA
This sequence comes from Rhodospirillales bacterium, assembly GCA_020638155.1. GTDB lineage: Bacteria > Pseudomonadota > Alphaproteobacteria > Micavibrionales > Micavibrionaceae > UM-FILTER-47-13. The sequence goes on along the minus strand of JACKJB010000002.1, from coordinate 59,734 downwards.
TGTCGAACATGATCTGGCCTTTGTCCTGCTGGACAGGGTGTTCGGCATTCCTGGCGTTAACGGCGCTTTAAACACCAGTTTTTTCACCAATGACGCCGGGCAATATACCTGTGTTGTTTTAAACACTGATTGTTTTCAAATTGGTCAGTCTACCCGTGATGTCACCGCGGACAGGACCATCTTCACCGATTATGCCCGCACAGTCCCCGTCCCGAATTACAATTTCCCGTGGCCGTTTCACCGGGCGCTGCGCGGGATGCTGCAGGTCTATAGTGTCGGCCTTCTGGTGATCGCCGTTTTCACCTTTTTATATTTCATGTTTGCGATTGCCGCCGAAACCGCACAAACCGGCACCGCTTTTGGCCGCCGCTTTAACCATCTGTGGGCACCGATCAGAATGGTTGTCGCGCTGGGCCTGTTGATCCCGATTGCCCACGGCTTGAATTCTTCGCAATGGATATTGATGTATGCCGCGAAATGGGGATCCGGTTTTGCCACCAACGGCTGGATCATCTACAGCAACACGATGAAAGCCTCCGGTACGCTCGGCGGGCCGGCCAATACCATGGTCGCCACCCCCGAAGCCCCGCCCGTAAACACCCTGATGGAATTCGGCGGCGTTCTCGCAACCTGTAAAATAGCCTATGAGCGGATGTTCAAAAGACAAGGCCGCCCGGATATCCAGATTGACGCCTATATCATGAACAACAATCAAATCGGGATCGGCGGACGGCGGTTGCTGTTAACAAACTACCAACAGGCTGCGGAATTCGCCCATCGCGGTGAAGTCATTATCCGTTTTGGCGAACGGCGTGTTGATCCGGCCCTTTTAGCCGGAGGCCCCCCTGCGCCGGGAACGGTAGTGGGTGGCGGCAGCCATCAGACTTACGACGGCGGCGTGATCCCCTATTGCGGGGAAATCACCCTAAACCTGACTTACGTCCCGGAAAATGTTTTCGCAGCGGCGGTGACAGAGCCGGGAGCCTGGTACATGTATAGAACGTATTATCAGATGGTTGAAATATTGTGGCAGGATGCCGCCAACCTGGGTGCAGGAATATCTGCCGTCGTCGGCGGGGTCGCATCGATTGATTTTCACGATATCGGCGAAGCTATGGCTAACAGGCATATCGCGATTGGAAACAATGCCGCGCACCCCTTACCGACAGCACAGGAACTGGCAGGGTTGCAGCAAGCTTACCAGGACTATCTGGAAACACGAATCACGCTTGCCGTAATGGAACAACAGGCATCGCCGGAATGGCTGGAAACACTCGAACAGCTTGGCTGGGGCGGGGCGGCCATCTGGTATAATAAGATCGCCCAGCTCAACGGCAGCCTGGTCAGCTCTGTCTATGCCATGCCGATGGTCAAAACCTATCCGCAGATCATGGAAGATCATATCCGTAACAGAGCGAGCGCCGATAGTGCCGTATCCGGTGAAACGCGTTTCCGCGATAAGCGCGGTCCCGACGCCCCGGTTGAAAAGGCCGATGATGAGGAAAGCCAGATTTTGCGGGCAATGTACGAAGCACACGGCATATGGCATGATAAATATTCAGACACAAGCCGGAAGAGTAATATTTACCGCGATACGATCAATGCCATCTTCGGCACCGAGGGCCTGTTCAATATCGTTGAAAATGAAGCGCAAAATATCCATCCGCTGGCCCAGCTTGCTTCTATTGGCCGCTCAATTGTCGACTCAGCGGTCCGCAATCTTGGTTACTCGGCAGCATCCGGGCTTGGCGGCGGCATTCTGAACCTGTTTCAGCAGCACGCTTTCGGACGGGTCGCCGCATCGACCAGCGGCTTCTTCCTGCAGGTCGCGATGATCGGCTTATCGATTGGATTCGTGTTATTTTACGTCATTCCATTCCTGCCTTTCATCTATTTTTTCTTTGCCGTCGGCGGGTGGGTCAAGGCGATCTTCGAAGCCATGGTCGGTGTACCTCTATGGGCGCTGGCTCATATCCGGATCGATGGAAACGGTTTCCCGCCGGATGCGGCCATGGGCGGATATTACCTGATCCTGGAAATATTCCTGCGGCCACTTTTGATTATTTTCGGATTTGTCGCCAGCATCACGATCTTTGCGGCACAAATGTCGATCCTGCACGAAATATGGGGCGTGGTTGTCTCCAGCGTATCCGGATTTGAGAAAGATGTCGCCACGCCCGCAGGCTCAGGCACCGGCAGTATTGAATTCCTGCGCAACGAAGTAGATGAATTTTTCTTCACAGTAATCTATGCCATCATTGCATATATGATGGCGATGGCATCGTTCAAACTGATCGACCAGATCCCGAACCACCTGCTGCGCTGGATGGGGGCTAACGTCTCGACCTTTGGCGAACAGGCCGGCGATCCGGCCCAGAATCTGGTCCGGAACAGCCTTATCGGTTCGAATATGATGACCGGCCGCCTGAGTCAGGTCGGCGGCGCAATAAGTGGGGCCGGAAGCAGTGGCGGAAAGGCTATGATGGAACTGACAGGAAGAGCAGGACAGAAATAGGATGGATATAACAACGGGAAAAATACTGCGCTATACCATGCTGCCGGGAATTGTTCCACGCATCATGGATTTTTTCTCGTCCGGTTTTTCACACATAGCGCTGTACCTTTCTTATGTTTACCGCACCGTTCGTTTGCTGCCCGCAGGCCATCCTTACCTGAACCCGGCCAATATCGGACAATACGGCATCAGGCATGTTATCTTCGAAGCCCGGCGCAACCTTGTCTTCAAAAAAGAGAACGCTGACCAGGTTATTATATTTTTTACGATTCTGCTCGGCATCGTCCTGCTGTTCTTACAATTCGCTTTCCTGATCGCCGGCTTTATGATTCCTGCGGCCAATGCGGGCCTTGGCGATGAAATTGGAGATTACGTTTTCCTGAGCAATTTCTTCTCCATTACCCCGGCAGCGGCAACCTACGATATCGCCTACCGCCTGATGGACCTGACATTCGGCTTTAAAAATCCATATGCGATTTTTAATTCCTGTGCCATCCAAGGAGTAATGTGCCAGCTTGCCTTTACACCGGGCGGCGGCTTCGTCCCCGTTGGACCAACCTACAGCGTACCAACACAATTTCATCTCGCCCTGCACACGCTGTTTAACTTTTACAATATCGGTATCCTGGTCGTTGGCTTCATGGTGATGATGTATATGTTCGCAACCGTTGTCGCCGAAACAGCGCAAAGCGGTACCCCGTTCGGAAAGCGGTTTAACCGGTTATGGGCACCGATCCGCCTGGTCATTGCCATTGCTCTTTTAACGCCGCTTGCTTTCGGGCTGAACGGGGCGCAACTCCTGACCCTGATGATGGCCAAATGGGGATCGAATATGGCGACCAACGCCTGGCAAGAATTTATGTTCGATATAAACGGATTTGGTACAACACTGCTCGGCGATCCCGCAACGCTTGTCGCCCGCCCGAATGCGCCGCCAGTTAATAACGTGATCGAGATGACCTTCGTCGCGCTAACCTGTCAGTCAGCTGAAAGATTGCTGAATAAAAGAGACGATGTCACAAACCCGGAAGTCAAAGCCTGGCTGATATACGGCAAAGACCAAAGCGTGGAATTCGTCCCGACCGCATTCGCGGCAGCCCTGTCCAATGCGATTAACGGCGATCCTGACACCAATAACGGCGATATTATCCTGCGTTTCGGTCCCAAGGATCCGGTGCAATATGAGCGCTATTCCGGTCACGTCAAACCGCTTTGCGGTGAAATCGCCTTCCAGACCAAGGATATCAACCAGCCCGGCGCACTCCAGATGCAGGAACATTATTATGAGCTGGTCAAAGATTTATGGACCGATGGGCTGCAAATCTTTTACGCGAATAACATCGCCCTGCGCTATATGCCTGTTGCCACGCGGGATCCTTTGGCACAGTTGCCCGACAATAATTACATCGAAGGCACATTAAGCTGGTTTAACGCCGATATCCCCGTAGCAATTGATGCCGCGCGTCTTGCCCAGATTGGCGCGACATGGAACGAAGATTTCACCACGCTTGGTTGGGCCGGAGCGGCGATCTGGTACCAGAAAGTTGCCGAATATACCGGCGGGTTTTTCTCTGCCGTTAATGGCGTCCCGACACCCAATCTTTACCCGGCTGTCATGGAACATGTCCGCGACCAACGCCGCATGCATGATGATTTCACCTCAGGCCTTGACCGGTTCGATCCCGTCATGTCAGGCGGTAATATGGTCGAATTTGAAAACGCGCAGGATCCGCGTATGGCCGCCGCTTATTTCTACGCCCAGAGTTTCTGGAACGTTCAATATAAGGAAACCGGCGGCAGCAGCATGCTGGATTCAGTGATCGCCATGTTCGGGCTGAGCGGACTAATCAATATTCACAAAAACCTGGATATCCACCCCCTGGCACAACTGGTCGGGATCGGGCGCAGCCTGATCGAAAGCGCGGTCACTAATCTTGGCTTCTCCTTCGGGGCCGGGGTTGTTGGCGGCCTTGCCAATATTCTTGGTAAAAACCTGGTCGAAAGTGTCGCCATGGCCGCCGCCAGCTTTGCCGGACAGGTTGCCCTGATCGGCCTTTCGCTTGGCTTTATCCTGTATTACATCGTCCCGTTCCTGCCCTTTATCTACTTCTTCTTTGCCGTCGGCGGCTGGATCAAAGGCATTTTCGAAGCCATGGTCGGCTTGCCGCTCTGGGCACTGGCCCACGTGCGGATCGACGGCGAAGGCCTGCCCGGCCCGGCGGCAATGAACGGCTATTTCCTGATTTTCGAAATTTTCCTAAGGCCGCTGTTGATTATTTTCGGGCTGCTTGCCGGGATCATTATTTTTGCTTCACAAGTCCAGGTCCTGAACGAAATCTGGCAACTGGTGACATCAAACCTGCTGGGCTATGACAGCGACGATCTGGGCGCATCAATTACACCCGGCACCGGCGCCGGGGTCGGACCGACAGTCGGCAGCATCGAGTATCTGCGCAATGCCGCAGACAGACTGTTTTATACCGTGATCTACGCTATTATCGTTTATATGATGGCCATGGCATCCTTCAAACTGGTCGATCTGATCCCGAATAACATCCTGCGCTGGATGAACGCCAGCGTCTCGACCTTCGGGGAACAGGCCGGCGATCCGGCGGCAAGTCTGGTTCAATACTCCTTCATGGGATCACAGCTCGCCCTTGGCCCGATGAACAGCGCCATGCAAGGCATTGCCGCAAGAGCGGCACCCAAAATTTAAGAGCATATTCAGCTGAAATAACCGGAAAGGACTTATTACGCGCCGCGCAAATGATCCAGTAAAACCTGGACGTCACCGCCACCACGCTGGATTACGGCGGAAAAGTCGGAGCGCTGCGTCACCGACATGCTGACGCCTTCGACAATCACATCGATCACGCGGTATTTCCCGTTTTTATAACGAACCCGCCAATCAACCTGAATCTCCGGCCCGGAATCGGGAACGATGAAAGAAGTAACCAGCGTATCGCTCGGCCCGTCGGCACGGTAAGAACGCGTTTCGAATTTCTGGCCCTGGTAATCGGAAAAACGCTGCGAATAAACTTCGATAACCATATTCTCAAACAGCGTCAAATATTCTTTACGCTGCTCCGGGGTCGCCACGCGCCAGTAACGTCCCAGCGAAAACCGGCCGATCGTCTTCATATCAAAGCTGCCCTGCAGCAGCTTGCGGAAAGATGATTTTTTCTGGGCTATGCTCATCCCGGAATCGCCCAAAAAGCCGATCGCTTTTTGTCCCATACCATCAATAAAACCCTGGGCAGCCTTGGCGACCTTATCGTCAACCGTACCGCCGTTAACGGCAATGACACTGGCGCTCATCCCGGAGTCCAGAACGACAGGGACCGCCATTACCGGGAAAGCGTTCGTAGCCTGCGGCAGCGCAAAGGTCACGCACCCGGCAAGGCCAAGAACCATCAGTTTTTTCTGGAATATCCGCATTTTCATGCTTCTCTTCACCCGCTTATTATCTTGAACCCGGCTTTCTTTAAAGCCACACGGCATTCAAACAATTTTTTTGCCTGAACGCCGTGCGGATATTATAAAAAATACACCAAAAATCAAGCGTCTTTATTAAAACTCTTCGTCATAATCCGGAATTGCCGGAGCCACAACTGCATCAGGATCATCATCCCGCAACATAGCCTCACGTTTTTGCATGTAGGCACTGCGGATCGCGGCGTAATAATCGAACGAGTTCGCCCGCAGATCATCCAGCGCATCCAGAAGCTCTTCACGCTTGTCGATGCCGGTTGCTACAACCCGGGCGTAATACCATTCTTCCTGGTCTGTGTTATACAGGTACAGACGTACAGGATCGGCAAACGTATCCACCAGGATCCCGGTCGCATCCCGGAAGGATGATGGCCCGATCACAGGCAGCACCAGATATGGACCGTGCGCAATACCCCAGACACCAAGCGTCTGGCCAAAATCTTCATGTTCATATTCAAGCCCGGTATCCGCTGCGACATCAAACAGGCCGCCAATACCGATCGACGTATTCATGACAAAGCGGGACAAATCGCCCGCAGCGCCTTCAATATCCCCCTGCAGGATATTGTTCGCCATATTGATCGGCGTCCGCAGGTTACGCAGGAAATTCCGGACACTTTCCCGGACCAGTTTGGGCGTTACGGAACGATACGCCTGAGCAATCGGGCGGGCCACAGCCTGATCGAGCGCATCATTGGCTTCAAACACAGACCGGTTCATATCTTCAAGCGGGTCGTAAATCTCGCCATCTGCCGTTTGCGGATTGGTTGTACACCCTGCAATCATCAGGCACATAAACGCCGCCAGGCATAATGTTAAAACACCACCGGATTTCTTACTCTGGTCCTTCATTTCTAGTTCCTTTTCCAGGCTTTTCTGCCTTAGTTCCCCCATTTCACTATCGCCTAGTAAAGCATGCGGGAATTACCGTTTGGTTAATTTTTTAATGCCCAAAGAATATTTTTTAACATTCTGAAAAACAAAAAACATTTCGCCTTTTACAGCCCGTATAATGGGATGAGAATCGCGCGGCGGTCAATCCGGAATCTGCACATTTTTAAGGTTTTACCCATCTTCAAGGCTCAGCATCACGGCAAACCCCAGCAATAAACTAATCATCGCCGGCGACCACGCCGCCAGGAACACCGGAATCTGGTGCGATGCCCCCAGCGCCTGTAAAAAGCTGGACAGGAAGAAAATCACGAATCCCGTCACAACGCCCGTGGCAATCAGCATCATCGTCCCGCTAAAGCGCGGCGGGCGCATTGACACCGCCGCCGCCAGCAGCACCATTGCGATAAACAAAAGCGGCTCCGCCAGAAGCGTATGAAAATGGATCTTCAGCGGCGTCGCATCAAACCCGGTATTTTCCATGGTCTTGATAAATCCCGGCAGCGCCCAGAAAGACAGCGTTTCCGGAGAAGCAAAACTTTCCTCAAGCTCTTCTGCCGTCAGCTCAGTCGGCAGCGCCACAAGGGGGAGGACTTCAGGCTGGCGCTGGTCCGGGCGGTTGCTGACCGCCTGCTCGAACTGCCACATCCCGTCAGCCAGCCGGGCTTTTTCCGCATCGATCCGGCGCAAGAACATATCCCCGTCCCCGAAAAACAGCACCATCACATCGGAAAGTTCCCATGCGGAAAGATTGATCCGGTCCGCATGCAGGATCACGTAAGATTCCCGTTCCTCCTCGATCTGCCGCAACCACAACCCTTCCTTGAGCAGGGTCACATAATTTTTCCGCTCCGATAAATACTGGTTCTCCAGTGTTTCAAACCGGCTCAGCAGGGCCGCTCCCAAAGGGTTTACGACGGTCACATTAAGCACCCCGACCAGCAACGCCACCCCGATCACCGGAGTTAAAAACTGCCAGACCGAAAACCCGGCCGCCCGCGCGACAATCAATTCCTGCCTGCGCGTTAACTGCCAGAACGTGAACATCGCCCCGAACAGGATCGCAAACGGAAACAGCATCTGCCCGACCTCCGGCAATTTCAGAAGCCCCATCTGCAGCACCAGCCCCAGCGGCACATCATCCTTCTTGCCTGCCCGCCGCAGCAGTTCAACCGTATCAAACAGGTAAATAATCCCGAACAGCACCAGCAGCATCAGCAGCATATTCACAAGGTAATTTTTAGCGATATAACGGTTCAACGTTGAAAAAACGATCATGCGGGCCGTCCTTTCCGCCGGGTGAACAGCCAGCGCTGGCGCAGCTTTTCACCGCTGCCGCTCAGCAGGAACATCCCGCTCCCCAGCGGCACCAGGAGCAGCACGTACATAAGCACGAGCCCTAATCCGCTATGCCGCGCCATATTGAATGCCGCAAGATAAAATCCCTGCAGGGCGACCGTCGCCAGGACCGCCGCCACGATCCGCCAGCCCTGCCCCCGCCGGTCCAGCGGACCCAGCAATAAAAAGCTCAGCGCAATCAACGCAAAAGCCGGAGCCAAAAGCGGGCTGACAATCCGCCTGTGTGCTTCAACGGTAAACTCCCAGCGGTTTTCCTGATCGCGTATATCTTCCGGGTCGGGATGAAGCAAAGCAAGAAAAGTCCGTTCGTCCGGTTCCTTCCAGCGCTGGCGCACCGGGCCGCTGCCTTCGGGCAAATCAATCGAGTACCGTTCGAAATCGAGCCGGTCCAGCGCCCCGGTTTCCGCGTTCATACTCTGGCGCGAGCCGTCATAGACCAGGACCTGCTGCCCTTCCGGCGTCACCACGACCACGCCACGTTTAGCCAGCACCGTCACAGGCGCTGGATTATCGTCGCGTGTATCATGAATCATCAGCCCGTGCAGTTCGCCGTCACGATCCCGTTCACGCACAAAAACCGTCAGCCCCGGCACCATGGCGTTAAACACGCCCTCGCGGAACAGCAGTGTTGAATACTGCGCTTTAATGACCTGGCGCATATTCTGCATGCTCGCCAGCGATACAGGCCCAAGCCACATCGTCACCAGCCACAGCACCACCGTCACAACCCCGGCGGCAGCCAGGGCCGGGCGCGCCAGAGACAGCGGCGGCATTCCCGCCTGCCGCATGACGATCAGTTCGCTATCCATAGTCAGCTTATTATAGACAAAGACCGTCCCCGCCATCAGCGCAATCGGCAGAATAATCTCAAAAAAACGCGGCAGCGCCAGCATCGTCAACAGCCAGAACGCGCTGCTGCTGGCCCCGGAATGAATGACCAGCTCCAAAAAGCGCAGAGACTGGGTCAGAAAAATCACAGCCGCCAGCGTCACCGCGACAAACACGGTGGCAATCATCAGGTTTTTGAACAGGTACCGGTCAAAAATCACGGGATTGTCCTTATCTACACTCTGGTCAATGCGGCAACAGAGCATATATTGTATCGGGATTAAAGATAAAGTTTTCAAACAAGGAGCCTTTTATGCCCGTCACCATCAGTTTCACCGCCAAAGCCGGAACCGCCGCCGATACCGCGATTGTCGCCGTTTACAGTGATAACCGTTTATCGCCGTCAGCAGAAGATCTTGACCGGGACAATGACGGGGTGATTACCCGCGCCTTAAAAGCCGGCAAAGCCTTCAAAGGCAAAAAAGGACAGATCCTGACCTTAAGCACCCCCAAAGACAGTGATTACCAGCGCATCATGCTGCTCGGCTACGGCGATGCCGCCAAGCTTGACCGGCAGGGCTGCGAGACCTGCGGCGGCAAGCTGCTGCTGGCCCTGCGCACGGCGGGCGCGGAAAAAGCGCATCTTTACATCAATCACGACAGCGCGTTCGAAGATTTATCCGGTGCCGCCATGGCCGCCCATACCGCTATGGGCCTGAAGCTGCGCGATTACAGCTTTGATAAATATAAAAGCAAAGATGATGAAGACGATGAGTCCGGCAACGATGCCCCGGAGCAATGCGAGGTCATTACCGCCCATGAGGATGAAGCGCAAAGACTGTTCGCGCCGCTGGATGCCGAGGCCGCCGGGGTTTTCTTTGCCCGCGACCTTGTCAACGAGCCGCCGAACATGCTCTACCCGGAAAGCTTTGCCAAAATCATCCGCGACGAGCTGAAACCGCTGGGCGTGGAAATTGAGATTTTTGATGAGAAAAAACTGCAAAAACTCGGCTTTGAAGCGCATATCGCGGTCGGCATGGGCTCCGCTCGCCCGCCTTATGCTGTGGTCATGCGCTGGAAGGGCGATAAAAAAGCAGCCGGTATCAAAGGTCCGCTGGCCTTTGTCGGCAAAGGCGTCACCTTTGATACCGGCGGGGTTAACCTGAAACCCAGCGGCGGTATGGAAGATATGAAGCTTGATATGGGCGGGGCCGCCGCCGTGGTCGGGCTGATGAAAACACTGGCCCTGCGTAAATCATCCGCCGATATCATCGGCATTGTCGGGCTGGCTGAAAATATGCCCTCGCACATGGCGTACAGGCCAAGCGATGTGATCGGCTCTCTGTCCGGTAAAACGATCGAAGTCATGAACACTGATGCCGAAGGGCGGCTGGTTCTGGCCGATTGCCTGACATACGTACAGAGAACGTTCAGCCCGTCACTGGTGATTGATCTGGCCACGCTGACCGGCGCAATGATGGTTGCCCTCGGCTATGAATATTGCGGCACCTTCGTCAATGACAATGATTTATGGACACATATGGAAGCCGCCAGCAAGGATAGCGGCGAAAAGCTCTGGCGCATGCCGCTGGACGCGGTGTTCAAAAAAGACATGGAAAGCAAGATCGGCGACCTTCGCAGCCTGGGCGGCATGGGCCGCTATGCCGGGGCCTGCACCGCCGCAGGATTTCTGGAGCATTTCATCGAAGACGGCCGCCCCTGGGCGCATATGGATATTGCCGGGACCGCCTGGATCAAAAGCGACACGGCAACCTGCCCCAAACCCGGGACAGGCTTCGGTGTCCGGGTCCTCGACCGTATGATCGCGCTGCATTACGAATAAATTTCAGCGGCATTTATTGACAGAACGAAGTTTTCCGTGCTACCCCTGATCTTGGTTCACTAAATCAGATCACGTTAGGGATGGGCGGAACTTCCCCCCATCGCTTTGGCAACCGGCTTAAAGGTTGTCCGAAAAAGTTACTCCTTGCAGAGTAAAAGCGGCGGCGGAGGAATACGGCGCCGCTTTTTTTCGGTTTTGCTTGCTTTTGCCGCCCCGGTACTGAAAATAAGATCTATGACTGAAATTCGTTTTTATCACCTGCAGACGCAATCCCTGGAACAGGCCCTGCCGCAAATCCTTGGCAAAGCCTATGCCGGGGGCCGCCGCATCGTGGTCCGGACGAATGATGCCGCGGCGGCGCAGCGCCTGAACGATCACCTCTGGACATACCGCGCCGATAGCTTCCTGCCCCACGGCAGCGCCAAAGAAGGCTATGCCGAAGACCAGCCGGTCTGGCTGACCGATAGGGATGAAAACCCGAATAAGGCCGATGTCCTGATCTTAACCGGCGGCACGGCATCCGAAAAACTCAGCGATTTTACCCTGTGCTGCGAATTGTTCGATGGTCGGGATGAGCTGGCCGTCACAGCCGCGCGCAGTAAATGGAAAACCTATAAAGACGCCGGGTTTGATTTAACCTACTGGCAACAAAACGAAGCCGGCGGCTGGGATAAAAAGTAAACCCCAAAAGCACACCGGCTTTTTTATTCAATGATCTTTCAGAAAATTAAAGTGATTCGGCGTCCGGAAGTGCTTCCTTGGCGTCTTCTACAGCATCTTCGATCGCATCCTTGACGTCTTCCACAGCTTCCTGAGCCGCACCCACCGCCTCACCCGCAGCTTCCTTAACAGCCTCAGCCGCTTCTTCAGCGCCCAGTTCAGCCTGCTCAGCCGCAATCGCCGCATCGGACGGCAGGGCTTTAGGACTATCGGAAAGCGTCCGCAGCCAGGCAATCATCGCCGCCCGGTCTTCCGGCTTTTTAATGCCGATATAATTCATCTTTGTCCCCGGAACGACCGCCTTCGGCTTCCACAGGAACTTGTTCAGTTCTACGTAATCCCAGTTCCCGGCCTCTGCGGCCATCGCTTCGGAATAGCTAAAGCCTGCATGGGATGCCTTATCCCGCGCCACAATACCCCACAGGTTCGGTCCTGTGCCGTTCGGGCCGCCTTTATCAAAAGAGTGGCAGGCCGCACAGGCTTTGGATATTTGCTGACCGCGCGCCGGATCGGCAGCAGCAATCAGCGCCAGTACCGGCTCAGGTCCCGCTTTCTTGGCCGGCCCGCCGACATCTTCGCCCACACCTTCAATCTTGACGGCATTTTCTTCCAGCTCATGCGGATGGGTTATCTCTTTGGCAATAAACCCGGAAAAGCTGGCGACAATCCCTGCAACCAGCAAGGCGGCGAAAATTTTGTTAAGCTCCATACCACTCATGAGACACGTCCAAGAAAATTTATTATGTTATTGACCTGATTTCATTTGTAATTCATACGCATCTAATATACCGAACTTTTTCAACATGTCGACAGCGCTGTGTACTTCGCATATACATACAAACGCGAAAAAGGACAAGGAATAGTTTTGAAAGGGCCAGCATCATGAGTGGAAACAAACAAAAAATCGCCTTCCAGGGCTATGCGGGCGCCTATTCGGACCTGGCCTGCCGCGCGGTCTGCCCGGACATGGAAACCCTGCCCTGTAACTCGTTCGAAGACGCCTTTGCCGCTGTGCGCGACGGCCTTGCCGCCAAGGCCATGATCCCGGTCGATAATACCCTCGCCGGGCGGGTCGCCGACGTTCACCACCTGCTGCCCGCGGGAGGGCTCTATATTACGGCAGAACATTTCCAGCCGATTCACCATGCGCTGCTCGGCGTTGCCGGATCAAAAATCGAAGACTTAAAACACGTCCACAGCCATGTCCACGCCATCCCGCAATGCCGGAACATGATTAAAAAACTGGGGTTACAACCGCATGTCCATGCCGATACCGCCGGGGCCGCCGCCGAAGCGGCCCAGCGCGGCGACAAGCAACACGGCGCGATCGCCTCAACCCTGGCAGCGGAAATTTACGGGCTGGATATTCTTGAAGGCGACGTCCAGGACGCCGATCACAACACAACGCGCTTCCTGCTGCTCGCCCCGGAACCGGAAATCCCTGCCTATAAAGAAGACGGTCATTACCTGACCAGCATCGTCTACCGCGTCCGCAACATTCCCGCCGCACTCTATAAAACCCTTGGCGGCTTTGCCACCAACGGAGTCAGCATGGCTAAACTCGAAAGCTATGTCGGCGCAGGCTTTAACGTCGCCCAGTTCTATGCCGAGCTTGAAGGGCATCCGGATAGCCGCGCCTTCCAGCTGGCAATGGAAGAGCTGGAATTTTACGCAAAAGAAGTCAACGTCCTGGGCACATACAAGGCCCATACCCTGCGGCAACAGGCGACGCTTTAAAAAATAAATTCCGTAAAAGGGCTTGCGCCCCCAGCTTCTCATGTTAGGGTGAGGGCGTTGAACGCTTAACCTTTAAAGGAGTCTTTTATGACGACACATGCTCAGCTCGCCGCCCGTCTTTTACGCGATGCCGCCGGTTTTTTCCGCACCATCGGCGAACAGAATGAAGCGCTGAAGCCGCAAATGGAAGAAAACGCCAATGTCTTCGACCAGGTCGCCACACTCGTCGAGCAGGACCCGAACGGCGTCATCCCTGAAGACGGCGGAGCCCAGGCCTGAGAACGGCTGTCTTAACGATGCGCCATAAAATAGCCTGTACCGGCCCCGGCGCATAACATGACCGCAAAAACGGCGATAATCAGGATCAGGGGAATCCTCTTGGACTCGTAGACCTTCAGGGTCGTGTTGATATCCCGGTTCTGTTTCTTGTCGAAATATTTTTGTTTCACTTCGACCTTGCAATATTTCTTACTGGCAAGCAGCTGTTCGGCCTGTGATAGCGCTTGCCCCATTTCTGTCAGCGTTCCCTGACTCTGCGCGCCGTCTTTCTTCATCGCATAGGTATAAATCGTATATTCGATCCCCTGCTGCTTTTCAGCCTGTCCCGCCATAGCGTCCTGATCCTTTTAGAAATATGCCGACCGGCCAGTCTCCGGCCAATTTTCGGCCAGCTTAACACAGCCCGCCCCGTCACGTTAAGAGGCTTTACACATAACATGTCTGTCTTGTATTTCCGTGCCCGGCGCGTTACACTTGGCATAAGGGATTTCCCCGCTTCATTCACCCTCTCTTATCACGGTTTTATGCACCCATGGGCCGCTACGCTAAAGTTGTCAAAAAGAAAAAGAAGAAAAACAAGGGCTTCCTGCCGGAATCCATCCAGATCTTTATCGCCCGTCGCCTGATTGACGGTACGGCGCTGGCGCTGATCCTGACCGGGCTGGCCTTACTGGCGGCGATTGCCTCATATGCGCATACCGACCCGTCATGGAACACCGCCACCGATGCGCCGGAAGACATCGCCAACTGGCTCGGCCTGCCGGGCGCGCATATCGCCGACCTTTTGCTGCAAACGATCGGGCTTGCCGGGGCGGTCTGCGGCGTCATCCTGACCCTATGGGGCGCGCGAATCTGGCGGCGGCACAGCCTTTCCCCGTTCTGGAAACGTTTTGCCGGGTCTATCGTTACGATTTTATTTGCCGCGATCGCTTTTGCCCGCATCCCCGCGGGAAGCTGGCTGGTCCATCCTTATCTCGGCGGCAGCGGCGGCACCCTGATGATGGATTCGCTCGCCGGGCTGATACAGCCTTTTGTCTCCGGCAATGAACACAGCATGGTGGCGATCGCTGCCGGACTGCTGGCCTTTTTATCACTGAACGTGACGCTCGCCGTTTCCCGTGCCGAATGGGGCTTTGTCCTGCATAGCGGCTGGGTCCTGCTGTGTGATGCGTTTTATTTTACCATGGATAAAACCGCGCGTTTTGCCGACTGGCTGCGCCATTACGGCGATGCCGGATACGAGCCGCCCGTCCGCAAACGTGAACCGAAAATAACCGGCGCACTTAAAATCACACCGCGCAAAGCACCGCCGCTCAGTGCCGAAGCTGAACCGCCTTTTGAAACAGCGCCCGCCGCACCAGCGCCTCCGCGCAAGGAAACCGCGATCAAAGTCGTCAATCCGCAGAAAAAACCGCAAAGCACCGCCACCCAGAGCAGCTTTGCCCTTGATCCGAATATAGACTGGGAATTGCCGCCGGTTGACCTGCTGCAGGCCGTCCCGGCAGACGATAGCGAAGAACAGCTTGACGAAGCCGCCCTACGCCAGAACGCAGAACTGCTGCAAAACGTGCTGAGCGATTTTAACGTCAGCGGCGAAATCGTCAGCATCCATCCCGGCCCGGTCGTCACGCTCTATGAATTCGAACCCTCGCCCGGTACCAAAACCGCCCGCGTCATCAGCCTTGCCGACGATATCGCCCGGTCGATGTCGGCGATCTCTGTGCGCTGCGCCGTCATTCCCGGCCGCAATGTCATCGGTATTGAAATGCCGAACGCCAGACGCCAGACAGTTTATCTGCGCGAGCTGCTGGAAACCCAGGATGTGCAAAAAACCAAAGCGCATCTGCCATTGATCCTCGGCAAGGATATCGGCGGCGCACCCGTGGTGGCAGACCTTGCCAAAATGCCCCACCTTCTGATCGCCGGGACGACGGGCTCAGGGAAATCGGTTGCCGTCAACACGATGATCCTATCGCTGGTCTACAGCCTGCCGCCGGAAAAATGCCGGATGATTATGATCGATCCGAAAATGCTGGAGCTGTCTGTCTATGACGATATCCCGCATTTGCTCTCCCCGGTCGTGACCGAACCCGGCAAAGCCGTGGTCTCGCTAAAATGGGCGGTGCAGGAAATGGAAAATCGCTACCGCGCCATGTCGCGGCTCGGCGTCCGCAATATCGAAGGCTATAACGCCCGCCTTGCCGAAGCGCGCAAAAAAGGTGAAACGATGATGCGCAAGGTCCAGACCGGCTTTGACCCGGACTCCGGCAAGCCGGTCTTTGAAGAGCAGCCGATGGATACCACCGAACTGCCCTATATCGTGATTGTCGTCGATGAATTTGCCGATCTGATGCTGGTCGCCGGCAAAGATGTCGAAAACGCCGTCCAGCGCCTGGCGCAGATGGCCCGCGCTGCAGGGATTCACTTGCTGATGGCGACCCAGCGCCCGTCAACCGATGTCATCACCGGTGTCATCAAAGCCAACTTCCCGACCCGGATCTCTTTCCAGGTCACCTCGGTGTACGACTCGCGTACGATTCTTGGCGAAACTGGGGCCGAACAACTTTTGGGCATGGGGGATATGCTTTACATGGCACCCGGCGGACGCATACAGCGCGTACACGGCCCGTTCGTCGGCGATGACGAGGTTGAAGCCGTCGTCGGTTTCCTTAAAGACCAGGGCGAACCGCAATATCTTGAAGATGTCACCGAAGGCGGTGATTTCGGCGATAGTGAAGTCATGGCCGCGATGTTCGGTGACGGCGATGACGGCGATAGCGTTGATGAATTATACGACCAGGCCGTCGCCCTTGTTGCCCGCGAACGCAAGGCTTCTACCAGCTTCATCCAGCGTTACCTGCAAATCGGCTATAACCGGGCCGCCCGGATTATCGAGGAAATGGAACGCCAGGGCGTAGTTTCCAAAGCAACAGCCACCGGCAAGCGTGAAGTGCTGGTCGGTGACTATAGCGATGCATAATTACATCTGAAGTTTTTTAGAGTCCGGTAAAGCAGCCACTGGCGCATTATCGTTACCCTCCTGATAAATCAGGGTTGGGGCTATACCGTTTTTGACCACATTACCGTCGATAATTACCTTAGCAACTTTGCCGTCATGCGATGGTAAATCGAACATAATATCCATCAGGACATTTTCCATGATCGAGCGCAGGCCACGCGCGCCGGTTTTACGCACGATCGCCTTGTCAGCCATCGCCTTCAGAGCATCATCGGTAAATTCGAGTTTAGCACCTTCCATTTCAAATAATGCTTTATATTGCTTAACCAGCGCATTTTTTGGCTCAGTAAGGATTTTTACCAACGCATTTTCGTCTAGATCTTCTAAGGTCGCGGTCACCGGCAGACGGCCGATAAATTCAGGAATCATCCCGAATCGTACCAAATCAAAAGGTTCAACCCCGGCAAGGATTTCCCCGACTTTCCGGACGTCCTGCGAATGAACTTCCGAGGAAAACCCAATCCCGCTGCCCTGGCGGCTACGGCTGGCAATGACTTTATCCAGGCCAGCAAACGCTCCGCCGACAATAAACAGGATGTCGCGCGTATCGACCTGAATTTTGTCAGGGCTGTGTTTGTTCCCGCCGTTCGGCGGCACAGTTACAACCGTCCCTTCGATAATTTTCAGCAGCGCCTGCTGCACCCCCTCCCCGGAAACATCGCGGGTAATAGAGGTATTCTCGGATTTGCGGCTGATCTTGTCGATTTCGTCAATATAGACGATCCCGCGCTGCGCTTTTTCGGGATCGTAATCACATTTTTGCAAAAGCTTTTGCACAATGCTCTCGACATCTTCCCCGACATACCCGGCTTCTGTCAAGGCCGTCGCATCTACCGTAGTAAAAGGCACATCAAACGTTTTTGCCAGCGTTTCGGCGAGCAAGGTTTTTCCGGAGCCCGTCGGCCCGAGCAGCAGGATATTGGATTTTGACATTTCAACATCGTCTGTATAATCCGCAATACGGTTACTCTTGAGCCGCTTGTAATGGTTATGTACGGCAACTGATAGAACTTTTTTAGCCCGGCCCTGCCCGATCACATAATCATCAAGAACCGCATTGATTTCTTTAGGATTCGGCACATCGCCGCTTTTCTTTCTCATCTCCGCCCTGGCATCTTCTTTAAAAGCGGCATTCGCAGCTTCGGCACAATCCGGGCAAATGAAAACCCTTTGGACATGATAGTGATTTGGTACGCTAGGTTGCTTCTCAATCGTATCACCACCGTGGATTAACTTAACTTGCTGGCTATTTGCACCGCAAAAGCTACAAAATTCTTTGCTCAGATCGCCTTTTCTCATAGGCCCTTTAATTTTTCCCATAATAATTTTCCCATAAAAATATTATTTCCTAATGACGGACTATGACAAATAACATTTTTTTGTGCAAGTTTCTTTCCGTACAATGCGTAAAACGTAATAATATTACCAAACATTTCCGGCTTTTCTTTACATGAGGAGTTCTATATCAATATGCGCATGAAATATTTTGTACTCATCATCGGTTTTCTTACCTTCGCCCAAATCGGCTCTTATGCGGCACAGGCACAATCACCGCGATTGCCCGCCACTGCGCAAAAAGCACAGGATTACCTGAATAGCCTGAGTACAGCCAAGGCTCGTTTCCTGCAAACATCAGCCGATGGACGGCAACTAACCGGCACTTTCTATCTCGACAGGCCGGGACGCTTACGTTTTGAATACGATCCGCCGATTGAAGATTTTATCGTCGCCGACGGTTTTCTGGTCTATTTCTACGATGCCGAGCTTGGTGAACAAAGCAACGCGCCCATCGGCCAGACCATGGCGGATTTTATCCTGCGCGAAAAACTCAGCATGACAGACGGCCTGACGATTACCGGAATTAAAAACAGCGCCGATTTATTGCAGATCACGCTGGTTCAGGAAGACGATCCCGATGCCGGGTCGATCACACTGGGCCTGACCCAAAATCCGATGGCGCTTAAAAAATGGCGGATTACCGATTCAACCGGCGCAATCACCGAAATCGAGCTGTTCCAGCTTGAAACCGGGATTGAACTTGCCAGCAATTTGTTTATATATGTCGATCCAAAGCGCTTTGCCGAACCGCGCTATAACGACTAGCATATAAAAATATGACCGATCCGGCCCCACATAACGACCAGCCCGTCTGGGACACGCAGGTTATTTCGATCGACACCGTCGCCCCGGATGTCAAAATCATCAAGCTGGCCCCGGTACAGGGTTTCACCTATAAAGCCGGGCAATATATCGATATTTGTTTCGGCGGTCTTGAACGGCGCCCTTATTCGCTCGCAGCCGCGCCAGGAGAAACCCCGCTGGAAATCCATATCAAGCGCGGTAAGGGTGAGGTCAGCCGCTATGTGATGGATGAGCTGAACCCCGGCGACCCGGTCAACTTTACCGGCCCCGGTGGAAATAATTTTTACGACCCGCAGCGGCGCGATCCAATTCTAGCCCTGGCAGGAGGGTTGGGCGTTGCCCCGGTCAAAGCCATCACGGAGCAGGCACTCAAAGAAAAGACTCCGCACCCTGTCACACTATACTGGGGTACGGTCAGCGAGGATGAGCGCTACCTCGATCCCTATTTTAAAAAGCTTGCGCAAGCTTATGGGCACTTTAACTACAACCCGGTCTCCGGCGATCATGTCGGCAACCGGGCCTGCGCCGATATCACCGATTTCAGCCCGTATCAGATCTTCGTTTCCGGACCGCCCGCCATGCTGCACCATATCCTGCCTTTATTGCTGGATAACGGCGCGGACCGGGGAAAAATCCACTACGACCGCCATCCCGAAGCTGCTACACTGCCGGCATGAGAGAAGAAGGCCCCCTGGATTCGCTAATCAAAGCCCTCGCCCGCCTGCCGGGACTCGGTCCGCGCTCGGCCCGGCGCATCGCCTTGCACCTTCTGACCAATCAGGACAAAACCATGCGCCCGCTGATGAACGCCCTGCAGCAAACCGCAGAACAGATCAGGCCTTGCGGCACCTGCGGCAACCTGGATTTATCAGACCCCTGCCGAATCTGCCAGGACCCCAAACGGATCAAAGACTCGCTTTGTGTCGTTGCCGGGGTCGCCGACCTGTGGGCGATAGAACGTACGGGCGCGTACAAAGGCCAATATCACATTCTGGGCGGCGTGCTGTCTGCGCTGGACGGGATCGGCCCGGATGAGCTGCGCCTGCATAGCCTGCTGGAACGCGTACGGGAAAACCCGCCCGAGGAAATCATCCTGGCGCTGAGCGCCACCGTCGACGGCCAGGCCACGGCCCATTATCTGACCGACAAGCTCGAAGATATAACAGACGCGAAAATCTCCCGCCTCGCCCACGGCGTCCCGGTCGGCGGCGAGCTGGATTACCTGGATGACGGCACCATCACCACCGCCCTGAAAAGCCGCGCCGCTTTATAAACAATGAAACAATGACAAGCATCGGGGACATAATAACTATTATGTCCCCGATGCTTTGATAATAAATTCCGTCATTGCGAGGAGGCAGAGCCGACGAAGCAATCCAGAACTTCTTCTGGATTGCCGCGCTCCCGTTGGTCGCTCGCAATGACGATAGCTATATGACGGGCCTTGAAAACCAACCAAGCCAGTCCAAAATCACTCTTTTTCGGACACGTACAACGTCCCGGCCGTACTGACCTGCAGCGCCGCGATATGCGTATATTGCTTTGTCGCATCGCCGCCGATCGCAACGTCATAATAGATATTTTTCGGAAAAAAGTGATCGGATGTGGTCGCTGTGGCGCTGCTGCCGCCGAATTTGATATAGACATCCTCGGTCGCAAAAATACTGATGATCCGCGTCCCATCGGCAAAAGCGGTGCTGTTCTTCGCGGATGTCCCGGATGTCGTAATCGCATGGGCGGCGCCATCTTTAAAGCGAACGGCCGGGATAGGGTTATCGTTAACGTCTGTAGGCAAAACTGTGCTCATAATATGATCTCCTTAAACTTAAAAAACAAAAACCCCCGCCACAGGGCAGGGGTTTAAGATACATTTCGTCTCTTTGTCCGCTCAGAATGTTCTATATTTGTTCTTTTGTCAAGTCCCTTAAAGTTCCTTGACGGCGCTGTTTCTAAATAGGGACGGTGTAAATTTTACGCCGTCCCCGGCAATCACTCCCAAAACCCTTCCTTTGCATCCCCCGTGCAAACAGGGATCTGGCACACAAAAGCACGGGATTCCCGCTTTCGCGGGAAAGGCAGGAACAATCGGCGCCCAATCTCCGCAGGGACTGTTTAAATGTTTAAATAATTAAATGGTTCATCTCCGGGCGCATCGGACGGCGAGCGTACCGTTCTTGCCGTGAGTGCCCTGGTAGCCGTCACTGAAACGCTGTCTCCACGCGTTATCAAGATTGAACTCCGTGGACGACCAGTAGTAGCTTCCGCTGGTCTCAAAACCGCCGATCGCCGTTTCATTGACGTAAAGCGTGTTCAGCTCATTCTTGGCAGGCAGATACCAGTCGCTATACCCGTTCGCGACCAGATCGTTGCAATATTGCGCCGCCTGGTGCGGCTGCTGCCCCCCGACAACCGAATCCGAATCCGCCGCGACAAGCGCTGCCGTATTTCCTTGACCGTCGGTCGTCCCGGTAATCCCGGTCGTCACGTAACCGGTCGAATTGCCGTTATTCCACGGCATCGTGCTGCGCGTCCCCGTGCAGCTTCCGGTCCAGCTCATCCCCGCATCGCATCTTGTGACAAACATCGGCGTTGACGCCCCGGACAGCCCGGCATAGACGGTGCCGTCGGCGCAGACCTGGCCGACCGTGTTGCAGATCGCCGAGCCCCCGCCATACAGCCTGCGCCACGTATCGCCGTCGCAATACTGCATGACGTTGAAATCATCGTTATAGACGATTGCGCCTTCATCATCCGCCGGATTAGAACAGCCGCCGGACCCCGCCCCCGCATTGTCTTTGCCCAGCGCCACCCATGTATCGCCCGAGCAGACCTGCGGCACGTTGAAGTCCGCGTTATAGACGACCGCGCCCTCGTACCGCGCCGGGTTAACGCAGCCGCCATTGCCGGACGCCCCGCCGTTCAACCCGTTCCAGTTCGTCCCGTCACAGAATTGCAGCACGTTTTCATCATCGTTATAGATCAGGTCCCCTTCCGATCCGGCAGGGTTGGAACAGGCCGCGTAGGCAGAAGTGGGCATTATCAGCGTCATTGCGAGGAGCACCGCGACGAAGCAATCCAGAAATGGCCGCACAAAGACTCTGGATTGCCACGCTGCCTCTGGCGGCACGCAATGACGTATCAGTTGGTTCGCTTCCCTGCCGATCATCTTGTCAATCCCTTTCCTGTGATCTTTCCGCTTCCAGCGCCTCGATCCGGGCGCGCAGCGCATCATTTTCCGCTTTAAGCTCACGCATCCCCTCGATCATCGGCCCGATCAGGCCCATGTAATTGAGCGATTTGATCCCGCTGCCGCTTTCCTTGACCAGGGCGGGATAAACCGCTTCCACGTCCTGCGCGATCAACCCGAGTTCTGTGCGCGCTTCCGGATCGTCCTTCATCTTAAAACTCACGCCCTGCAGCGCCATCAGCTTTTCAAGCTGCCCGCCCGGCAACGCGGCAATATCGGTTTTCATCCGGCGGTCGGAGACATCCGTCAGGATGCCGGTGTAATCAATATCCCCGACCACGTCGAGTTCGACATCGGGCGTGGTGTCGCCGATGCCGAATTTCCCGCCCATCAGAACCATGGCGTTGGATTGGGTAATATCAACGCCCTGTTGATCGCCCATGAAGATGCCGAAGGAGGATGTGCCGGAAACCTGGGGGAAGGAGCCAGTAGAAGAGTTTCCTAAGCCGAGAGCAAATGAATGGGCACCAAGTGTCCTCGCTTCATGCCCCATAACAAGCGAGTAGTTTGCATTGGCAAACGTCCAATATCCGATAGATACAGACGAATTTCCGGTTGCATCGGTCGCCCAACCGAGACCTACAGCATGGCTGCCGCTAACAATCCCATCATGACCAAGTGCGATTGCGTT
This sequence comes from Rhodospirillales bacterium, assembly GCA_020638155.1. Taxonomy (GTDB): domain Bacteria; phylum Pseudomonadota; class Alphaproteobacteria; order Micavibrionales; family Micavibrionaceae; genus UM-FILTER-47-13. Next base: position 37,031 of record JACKJB010000002.1, on the reverse strand, counting down.
AGTCCCACTGGCTACCTGATTAGTGCCCGCAGCGAAACTATTGCTCCCGGTAGGCCTCACATTCGCCCCGAATCCAAAACTTAGATTACCTACACTCCCACTGTTCCATTGCGTATTATCTGTCCAACCTGCCCGTAATGCCCCTTTGGAGCGATCAAAAAACATCCGGTAATCTTCACTGCCCGTCCCGGTATCATCCAATTGATACGACCCGACAACAAAATCCCCGGCACTGGTATACACGAAGTTTGTATCCGCAGCGAATACCCCGCCGCTGTTCAACTGAATCTGCTGGCTTGATCCGGCTGGAGTCCCGCCGCCGCCGAATGCACCTGTCACCCAACCCGCAGCCCCGGTGCTGTAGAACACCACGTCACCGTCGGACGGCCCGCTGGCGTCAACGTCGAACAGGTCGTCGAGCAGGAAATTCGAAGACGGCAAAGGCTGGCCCGCCACGATATCGACGCCGCTGCCGCAGACGCCGTTGACCCAGTTCGCGCCGTTCCATGTCAAACATTCTCCGCTGGACGGCCCGGCAGCACTTACATCAGTCAGGTCGTTCAGCAGGTAATTGAAAGTTGGGGCGGGCGCACCGGCCACAGTCCCGAGGGATTCGCCGCAGGCGCTGTTGACCCACGCGCTGCCGTTCCAGGTCAGGCATTCCCCGCCGTTCGGCGCGGCGGCGCTGACGTCGCCAAGGTCGTTCAGGACGAAGTTAAAGCCGGGGGCCGGTTCCCCGGTGACAGTATCGATCAACCCGCCGAACGTGTTCCAGGCGCTGCCGTCATAGCCTTCGAATTCTGTGGCGGTGCTGGAAAATCGGATCATGCCCGCTGATGGGGAAAGAGGCCGCATTGCATCCGTTCCGGCAGGCAGCGTCACCGCCCCGGTACGGGCCAGTTCGAGATCGCCCGTCGATGAATAGCTGATGACCCGCTGCCAGTTCGCGCCGTCGCAGAACAGGAAATAGCCGCCCTGCGTCTGGTCCGTCCCGGTAGACTGCCGGAATGCGCCAACGGTGCCGCACACATCACCCGGAACGGCTTCCTGCGCCCGGGCCGGCGCGGCGGCAAGCAACAGGCCCCACAGAAGGGTCAGGCATACAAGCCCCCCCTAATTTACATATTAAATTAACGCCCTGTCCGGCCATGATCCCGCTTTCGCTTACAAATATACCTTTTATTATAAGGTGATTTTCTTTGAGAAAAAGTTAAAAAGTTAAAAAATAGGCATTGAGGCATCAGTGCAGATAAGAGATATCCCGGCTTTGCCTCGAACTGGCAGATTCTCCTTCCTTTAAAGCCGCCCGCGGGCGCGAAGCATGAAAATGTTGCGGCGGAAATCAAACCCGTTCACATCGCTGTCGCGCTGGGTATATTTATATTCCAGCCCCAGCGCGAGGAAATCATTGATGAAATAATCGCTCAGCGCCCGGAAATCCCAGGTTTCATCATTCCGGCCCAGTTTATTGAATTCGCGGAAATTATAATCCGCCCCGGCCGCCATCATCACCTTGTCGTTAAAATCGTGATCGACATACAGCCCGGCCCGGCTACGCAGGATCGGGAAAACAACCTCGTCATCCTCTTCTATCGTGCGGGCCAGCTGGAAATTCACAAGCGTGTTATCCGTGATCCGGTGATTAAGCTCCATATCCCCGACAAATTCCCGGACATCGCTCATGGCGATATCGTCATAATTATAATCAAGCAGCCCGGCACTCATATGGCCGTCCAGCCCTTCATAATCAAACATCCAGCTCATCATCCCGGAAAAGCTCTTGCTGCTGCGCCGCACACCTGTATAGCCGCCATTTTGATAGGCGTTACTTTCGTAATCACGATCCCCGATCGTGCCCCATAACATCAGTGTATTCGCCGGATTCAGGTCGAACGACGTATTAAACTCAAGCTCGGTAATATCACGGTTGGCATCATCCCGGACGACCGGCGCCGCATTAAGCTTGGAAATCCCGTTTTCATAGCGCTGCTTGTTATAATGACCGATCAGCCCGATCCCGAACCCGTTCGGCTTGAACTGGATCCCGCCGTCAATTTGCAGATTGTCTTTTTTGATCGGATTTCGGGCAAGCTGCAACGTCAAATCGTCTTCGCGCTCTTCATGTGTGCTCGACCAGGCAAAGCCGAACGGCACAAGAAAGGCATTCGCCGCGCTTAAATGCCCGCCCAGCGAAGTTTCAATATTATGCAGATCTTCATCGTCATTTTCGACATGCTTGCGCCATTCCCACGACCCGTCAAAAGCGACCTCATGCCTGATATCCGGGATTTCAACCCGCAAGCGCGGTATAAAATAAGTCACAAGGTCGGCATCATCCATCGCATCGTTGGTAAACAGATTGCTGTTCCAGCCTTCTTTAATCATCACAGACGGCAGGAATAAAAGCCCGGCGGCATTCACGCCCGGCTTGTCCGGCCATTTGAACTTGCTCTTCGGCTCCGGCGCAGCCTCAACATAAGACGGGAAAGTCGGCAACTTGAGCACCGGCGGCGCTGGCTCCGGCTCCGGTTCAGGCGCGGCAACCTCTTCTTCAAAAACAGGGGGTTCAGCCGGAACTTCTTCGATAAATTCTTCTTCAGGTTCCGGCGCAGCCGTTTCTGTAATCGCCTGTTGCAATAAGCGGTCAACCTTCAACCCCTTGCTCGGGCTGGCCGCCACGGCAGGGTCAGGAAGGGATAACAGACAGAATCCGGCTGTCAGCAGCAGAATTTTTATTATAGATCGCATTAAGTTCCCCGGAAGAAAACGGAGGAAGGGCAGGATTTAACTCCTGTTATTATAATGGAGGTTACAAGGGCTGACCAGCCCTAAAACGTAAGGAAAATTATGCCTGCACCCGCTGCGCGCCCTGCTTGTCGAACCGGACGATATGTTCGGCATGTTTGGCCCCGACAGGCAAATCCAGAAGCGTTACATGCACATCAACCGTAATATTATCAGTCGAAGCGATATCCTCAAGCTGGGCCAGCGCCTCGGCAAAGCGGTTCGCGGCTTCAAGCGGCTCGGTTTCATATTGCGGACGCTGCAGCATCAGACAAAATTCGCTTTTGCCTGTCTGGGCGATAATATCACTCTGGCGCCGCAACCTGACCAGATACTGCGACAGCTTGGCCGATGAATAGGCCAGCGCCTGCGGCCCGTCCATTTCCATGATCTCGCGGTGGTTTTTAATCCCGATAAAGACAAGAAAAGAGCGCTCACCATAGCGGTCTGCCCGGTCCAGCGCGGATAAAAACAACTGGTTAAAGGCGGATTTGGCAATCACACCGCCCGCACTGGGAAAATCCTCTTTTTCATCGCCGATCCGCTCAATCAGCCTGGTCATCCGGCCTGCATTCTTAATAATACCGTCAAGCTTGCTGGCATCCAGCGGCTTGAGCAGCATTTCATTGGCCCCGGACCGGATCGCGTCTTCCAGCTCCATATCCTGCGACATCAGCACAATATAAGGGTAATTACGGACCGCACGGCGGATCCCCAGCACAATCGGCCGGGCGTTATTGAGCGGTGCCGGATCGAACAGAATCGTGTCAAAAACCTCGGTTTTCAGCCGTTCCAGCGCATTATTTTTAACCGGCTCCTCGACAATAATATGCCCCATCGTTTCCAGCTTGGATTTCACTAGCTGGGTCGAGAGCGTATCGCGGTCAATCACAAGAATATTCATGCAGATTCTTTCAAAATCAGGATATTACCAACACCCATACCCTTTATATCATAAAATGAGTGTGCGAACAGACAGTTAACAAAATGCAGATAAAAGATTTTTTATCGTAAAAATCGACATTCCCTAGTGTAATCCTGTTTGACTTTTTTACAATGGTAAGTTAGATACGGTGCCTACATTAAAAAATGACACCTTGCCCAGGTGGCGGAATTGGTAGACGCGCTAGCTTCAGGTGCTAGTTCTCTTCGGGGAGTGGAGGTTCGAGTCCTCTCCTGGGCACCATGCTTCGCAGTAGCGAGCCTTTGGCAAGCGTTTACGAGAAGCATGCCCGGCATAGCCTTGGCGAAGCCGGGCAGCTAAAAGCTGCTTCGCATGGCAGGCCACTCGGTATCAAAAGCCGGTATGTTTTTAACAGCGCGAAGAGGACGATCGTGACCATCACCCTGCACCATGGCGATATACCCACAGAGCTGAGCTTCGGCGATGCTGTAGCCGTTGATACCGAGGCTATGGGACTGAATAATCACCGCGACCGCCTGTGCCTGGTTCAGCTTTCCGCAGGCGACGGCAACGCGCATCTGGTGCAGTTCGAACAGGGTAAATATGACGCACCAAACCTGAAAAATCTTTTTCTAGATCAGGATGTTACCAAGATTTTTCATTATGCCCGCTTTGATATTTCCATTATCAAAAAATACATGAAAATTGAGTGTACGCCCCTGTACTGCACCAAAATCGCCTCGACCCTGTGCCGCACGTACACCGATCGGCATTCGCTCAAGGAACTATGCCGGGAATTGCTGGGGATCGAACTGAGCAAACAGCAGCAATCCTCAGATTGGGGCGCGGATACCCTAAGCGAAGACCAGCAGCTTTATGCCGCCAATGATGTGCTGCATCTGCATGCGCTGCGTGAAGGGCTTGATAAAATGCTGGCCCGCGAAGGCCGGGCTCATCTGGCCCAAAGCTGTTTTGAATTCCTGCCGGTCCGGACCGAACTCGACCTCGCAGGATGGCTGGAAACCGACATTTTCGCGCATTCCTGAAGCGAGAACACCCCCGAAAACCATAACTTTTCTCGCTTTTCCACCCGTTTTGTGCGATAAAGCTTGCGCATTTTTGCCAAACACAGACCGGGTTAAAAGGCATAAAGAATATGACTGCAGAAAAACTGATACAAAATAACAACGCCGCGCAGGACAGCGCCGCGGGCCGCCGTGTGCTGGAAACCGAAATCGCCGGGCTTAAGGCCCTGAGCGAAGCGCTGGACGGAGAATTCTCACAAGCGGTTGAAGCCATCGATCAAATGAAGAATGCCGGGGGCAACGGCCGCCTGATTATCGCCGGGATTGGCAAAAGCGGCCATGTGGCCCGCAAGCTGGCCGCCACTTTCGCGTCGACCGGCACGCCATCCTATTTCGTCCATCCGGGCGAAGCCAGCCACGGCGATCTCGGGATGGTCACGGAAAACGATATCGTGCTGATGCTCTCGAATTCCGGCGAAAACGCGGAATTATCGGACCTGATCCATTATACCCGCCGCTTCGGCATTACATTAATCGCGATGACCAGTAACGCGGGCAGTACGCTGGCCGGCCATGCCGATATCGTCCTGCTGCTGCCCAAAGCGCCCGAAGCCTGCCCGAACGGGCTGGCCCCGACCACATCGACGACGATGATGATGGCGCTGGGCGATGCGATTGCGGTCACGCTGCTGGAGCGAATGGGCCTGACCGAAGAACAGTTCAAAGTCTTCCACCCCGGCGGCAAACTGGGCCAGCGCCTGCAAAAAGTCGCCGATATCATGCATAAATTTGAAGACCTGCCGCTGGTCGCGCAAAACGCGAAGATGAGCGAAGCGATCATTATGCTCAGCGAGAAAAATCTCGGCGCGGTCCTGATTATCGATGACAGCAAAGGCCTCTGCGGCATCATCACCGACGGCGATTTGAAACGCCATATGAGCGGCGATTTGATGGAAAAACCCGTCACCGATATCATGAGCACCGGCCCGCGCAGCATCAGCCAGGACGCATTGGCCGTCGAAGCCATGAATATCATGACCAAAACCCCGGGCCGCTATATCACCAGCCTGATTGTGACCGATCAAAACGGTAAACTTGCCGGGATGATCCGCCTGCAGGATTGCCTGCAGGCCGGAATCGCCTAAGTGATAAGAAGATATGAACGAGACTGCCGCCAAAAGATTTACCCAGCTCGGCCGAACCGGAACGCAGCGCCGCCTGCCCGGAAAAGGCTACAGCAAATTTGTGCGCTTTATGCGCCTTGCCCTGCCGCTGGTGGCGATCGGCATTATCGGCCTGCTGCTGTCATGGCCGCGCGTCGAAGACACGATCAAAGCCGTGCCGAAAGAAACACTGGTGCCGCAGACCGTCGGCAAGAACGAGCTGGTCAATCCGCGCTTTGAAAGCACCGATGGAAAAAGCCAGCCCTTCACCATCACCGCAAAACGCGCCGTGCAAAGCGCCCGTGACCCGTCCGTGATCCTGCTCGAAACCCCGATGGCGGACATCCTGATGAATGACGGCGCCTGGATGGCCGCAGAATCCGAACACGGCGCCTACCGCCAGGATTCAGAACGGCTGCTGCTGGAAGGTAAAGTCAAACTGTTCCACGACCGCGGCTATGAAATGAAAACCGAAAAACTGCTGGTCAACCTCAAAGACCGCGAAGCCTGGTCCGACATGCCTGTCTACGGGCAAGGGCCTGCAGGCACATTGGAAGCCACAGGCATGAAAGCAGAATCCGGCTCCAGCCAATTGATTTTCACCGGCCCGGTCCGGCTGGTCTTAAACCGCTCGATCACAGGGATTGAATGATGGGTTCGATGATAGACGTAATAAGAAATAAGCGATTAGTGATAAGGATGGTCCTCACCTTACTGACCACTTACCTCTTATCCCTTACCCCTCCCGCCCTTGCGCAGCAATCCCTGAACCCGTCCAGCGACGAGCCGCTGGAAATCACCGCCGACCAGACCCTCGAATGGCACCGCGACAAGCAGCAATATATCGCCCACGGCAATGTCATCGCAAAACAGGGCACGGTCAGCATCATGGCCGATAGGCTAAGTGCCGATTACCGGGAGACCGATGCGTCCTCTTTTGACATTTACCGCCTGACCGCCACGGGCAATGTCAAAATCGTCTCACAGGGCAACACCGCCTACGGCGAGCATGCCGTTTATGAAGTCGAGCGCGGTATGGCAGTCATGACCGGCAATAATTTGCGCCTGGCCTCCCCGGACCAGAGCGTCACCGCGCGCGAGCGTTTTGAATACTGGGTCACCGAAGGCCGGCTGAGCGCGGTCGGCGATGCCCACGTGGTCCGGGCGCAGGATACACTTGATGCGGATAGCGTCAGCGTGATCTTTAAAAATGACGCCAGCGGCCAGCGCAGGATCGATACCTTAACCGCCGACGGCAATGTCAAAATCACCACCCCGACCGAAACCCTGACCGGCACCAAAGGCCGCTACACCGCCGCCACCAATATTGCCGAAATCACCGGCAATGTGAAAATCAGCCGCGGCCCGAACGTGCTGGAAGGCCAGCGCGCCGAAGTGAACCTGAGCACCAATGTCAGCAAAATGCACGGCGGCGCAGGCGATACAGGCCGCGTCCGCGGGGTCTTTTACCCCGGCAGTGAAAACAGCAATTAGGAGTCTTTTCGCGTGACGCACCGCGATTTACCGCGTATAAACGCTCCGGATTACCGAGTATGATATATGATGAAAGTTATGAAACATCCGCGCCTGAAAAGCGTTCCCAAGGGCCTGACCGCGCAGCATCTGTCAAAGAGCTATAAAAAGCGCCCGGTCCTGCGCGATGTCAGCATTTCCATGCAGCGCGGCGAAGCCGTAGCCCTGCTCGGCCCCAACGGCGCCGGGAAAACCACATCCTTTTACATTATGACCGGGCTGGTCAGCGCGGATTCCGGCTATATCATGCTCGACGGGCAGGATATCACAAGCCTGCCGATGTATCGCCGCGCCAGGCTCGGCATCGGTTACCTGCCGCAGGAAGCCTCTATTTTCCGCGGCCTGTCGGTCGAAGATAATATTCGCGCCGTGCTACAGGCCCAGGATTTGTCCCGCGAAGACCAGGATTTATTCGCTGAAGAGCTGATGGCCGAATTCGCCATCGGTCATTTGCGCCGCACCCCGTCCGTTGCGTTATCCGGCGGGGAACGCCGCCGCGTTGAAATCGCCCGCGCCCTGGCAAGCCGCCCGCAATTTATCCTGCTTGATGAGCCGCTGGCCGGGATCGACCCGATCGCCGTCGGTGAAATTCGCGAGCTGATCGGCTATCTCAAACAAAAAGGCATCGGTGTCCTGATTACAGACCATAACGTGCGCGATACGCTGGATATCGTTGACCGCGCCTATATCCTGCATGATGGCAAAGTCCTGCACGAAGGCGCGCCGGAAGACATCGTCAACCACGAAGACGTCCGCCGCGTCTATCTCGGCGAAGGCTTTTCCCTGTAAGGCCCACCGGAAAACGCCTTGATAAAACCATCATAACCGACCCCTTTTATAGCGTTGTGAAATGTAAGAGCGCCATACAAGTATCTTTGCACACTAAAACATTCACCGTTCGTTAAAGTCGGCAAGCTGTAACCCCAGCCATGCAACATCCGGTCTACATCTTCAAGACACTGCTCCGGCGTAAATTCTTTCGCACGCTGGCTTTTTTGGGCTGCTTTATGAAAGATTTTTGCCAGATAAGGAATCTGGCCGGTATTGTATAGTTGATTAACAAAGGCCGTTTGCGTTGAAAATGGCTTGTCAGGTTGTTGTATATATTGAAACTCCTGCCCAAACCCAAATCTGTAAACATGTTGCCCGGCAAATGCCGCCAGCACATGGCCGCCATTATGCTCAATAAAATTGATTATATTTACGGCTGTTGTACCTTGGCTGTAGACATCATCAAATAGAACAAAAAGTTCCTTGCCACTATGTGACGGATCCATAAAGGGAAAAGGATCGACTTGTAATGACTGGTTATACACATAAGATTGGCGGCGCTTAAGCGCCTGATCGAGCATCTGGTTCTTTACCTTTACTCTTTTGTGTTTATACCGCTCACATAAACCATCGGCCAGATGCCATTGAATATCCGGCATCTGCAACGCCATACTGTCACGGAATTTTTGTGCTTGCCCGGCCAACCTGTGTGGCTTGCCTTTCAGGCGTGATGGCCGCTTATGAGGATAAATAATCGTTACGCGAACAGGGGCTTCTGAATACCCTTGTAGCTTCTGCAGTTCAGCCCGCACGGTTTCCTCACTGAATTCATTAAGATGCCACCTGTCTTTTTGTAATTCAACAATACGGGGAAAATCTGCGCGGATCGGCAACCGTCTTTCCGGATGCGTCAAAACACGATGCTCTGCTTTAGCCTTTTTGCTAAAAATATTGCGCATAAATCCTCCTGTGCAAGCTGTAAACTAAATTATTTTCATAATAAAATCAAATTTACGGACTTACTTTTTGTCTTTCGCTACTATTCCTACCGCGCTAAACTTGCCTGCATAAAAACTAAAAATAATATTTTGAACAGGGACTGGTTATATGACTCCGAGGGAAAGAAAGTTTCTCGCGCTTCACGATAAATTCGACAATCTTTTTATTCACCCGGTCGGGACGGCCTTGCTGGCCGGGGTGAGTGTCTTAAGTGTGCTGGGGACGGGCGGTATGCCGCTTCTGGTCTTTGGCGCAGGTGCGATAGGATTTGATTATCACGTTAAGAAAAATCTCAATATCCCGAACATCCTGGCACGGCAGCACGAACACAATATCCTCGCGGACCACCACCCGATTGCAAAAATCGTGCACCGTCTGGCCAAAGACGCCGGGCTGGAAACCATGCCGCGCGTCATCATGGACCGCACCCAAAATTTTTATAAAGGCTCTGCGCCGTTCCTCGGCACGGTCGGCAGCCCGGATTCCAGCGTTATTATCGTCTCACCGCAAATCGAAAAAAAATTATCCCCCAGCGAACTGGAAGCGGCGCTCGCCCATGAGATCAGCCATATTAAAGCGAACGATACAGGCCGCGATATCAGCCACCGCAGCCTGCTCAATATCGCCTTAATGGCCCCGGCATACGGTATGCTTTCCTTGCTGATGGCACCGTTCGGCCTTGCCGTGACGGCAAGCCTCGGGACAACGCTGGCGATCGGGTTTGGCGGCATCGCCGCCGCCGTTGCCGTTAAATCGGCCATTTCCCGCGCGGCCGAACGGCGCGCAGACCGGGGCGCGGCCGCCTTAACCAAAAACCCGTGGGCGCTGGCCTCCTCGCTGGGCCGGATTGTCGAGCTGGAAATCGACAGACTCAAAAGCATGAATAAGCCCGAACCCGGTCCGGTCGCAAAATTTCTGATCCGTCTTTACCGCACGCACCCGAAGACAAAACTGCGCCGGGAATATATGGCCGAACTGGGCCGGAAGATGATCGAAAAAGATCCGTCCATCGCAGACATCAAAAAACGGACGATCACCGAGCTGCGCGCCTTTGATCTGCTGAGCAAGATGGACAACAATCTACAGCCTAAGGACGGAAGAACACCTTATTATGACCCCAACAGGCATATGCGCAAGCTCCACGATCCTGTCTGCGGCCCGGCAATCTCTTTCGGCAGGAAACTGCCCTTCAACGATGCCGCAAAAGAGCAGGATAACAGCCATGAACAGGAACGGCAGCACCGCGGCAATCAACCCGCACCGCCACGGCGCGATTTTTCTTAAAACGCAGCGCTTTTTACAGGCTGTAAAAAGCCCGGCCTCATGATAAAGTGGAAAATGTCATGAGTAATATCTCGCAAAAACTCGATCTCCGGCAGTCACAAAATCTTGTGATGACCCCCCAGCTGCAGCAGGCCATTAAAATGCTGCAGATGAATAATACCGAGCTGTCCGAATTTATCGAAGAAGAGCTGGCGCAAAACCCGCTGCTGGAAAAAGATGAGTCGGCAAACAATCCGGACAAGGATGACAACGCCCCCGCTTCGGACTCCGTTGACGCGATCGAGGAAAATTTCAACGAAGCCTGGACCGGCAACGAAGCGGAAAGTACGCAGACCGATTTCGATCCCGGATCCTCCATGGCAGAAATCGGCGCAGGCGGCAGCAGATCATTCGATAGGTTGGATGACAGCTTTGAAAACCGGATGAGCGCGCAAACCACCCTGCGCGATCATTTGATCGAACAGCTTCATGTCAGCTGCCCCGATCCGCGCGACCGCCTGATCGGCGCGGAGCTGATCGACCAGATTGATGAAAGCGGCTATTTGCGGGTCAGTACCGATGAGCTGACGGAGCGGCTGGGCTGCAAGCCTGAACGACTTGAAAAATTGCTGCGCATCATGCGCGGATTTGATCCGACCGGCATCTTCGCATCAGACCTGCAGGACTGCCTGGCCCTGCAACTCGACGAACAGGGCCGCCTTGACGAACCGATGCAAAAATTGCTGCAGCATTTAGAGCTGATTGCTGCGCATGATTTTGAAAAGCTCGCCGCGCTGTGCGGTGTCAATGAAACCTACCTGCAGGATATGCTTGCAGAGATCCGCGAGTTGAACCCTAAGCCGGCCTCTGATTTCGATCACCTTGTTGTGCAGACCGCTATCCCCGATGTGCTGATGAAACGGCTGCCGAAAAATCTTGGTGGCGGCTGGCGTGTTGAACTGAACAGTGACACGCTGCCCAAAGTGCTGGTGAATAACGAGTACTACACCGAAGTCGCGAACGCCTCCAAAGACAAGAAAGACAAAAAATATCTCGATGAACAGCTTAATAATGCCAACTGGCTGATCCGCGCAATGGACCAGCGCGCCAAAACCATCCTCAAAGTCGCCGGGGAAATCGTTGAAGAACAGGAACCGTTCTTCCTGTTCGGGATCGAATTTTTGCGCCCGCTGACGCTCAAGGATATTGCCGAGCGCATCGACATGCATGAAAGCACCGTCTCACGCGTGACCAATAATAAATACATTGGGACGCCGCGCGGGATTTTCGAGCTGAAATATTTCTTCAGCACCGCATTAGGTGACGGCGATGATGCCCATAGTTCCGAAGCCGTCAAAGCCAAGATCAAAAATATGATCGATGCCGAAGATCCCGGCAAAATCCTGTCCGATGATAAAATTGCCGAACTGCTGACCGCAGAAGGCGTCGAAATCGCCCGCCGCACCGTTGCCAAATACCGCGAAGCGCTGCACATCCCCTCATCCGTGCAGCGCCGCAAACAAAAGAAAACCATACCCCCCTGATTACACCGAAAAACCGCTAGTACCTGTCGGTAATATACATTGACGATAGTTCTATGGATGCACCATACAAATTAACTTCGATACCGATGCGCAGGACTGTATACCAAAGACCCATCTTTTCTGATCGTTATTATTGGTAGAGCCGTACCGCGCATAATCCGGATTCTGATTATCCCCCGGTGTCCCATACCCATCCCATGCCACATCGCAAGCCGGTGAGTTCCATGTTTCACCACCAATATGCCATAAAGATGCGGAATAAGAACCTCTTCCCGTCCATATCTGAGTATCGGAAGCAAAATAATTAGTGCCAGACCAGTTCTGTGTATTTGCCGGCCCGCTTCCATTGCCATCAGCCGTAAACGAAGCACCGCCTTTCGTATTGTCGCCGGACACGGCAAAGTAATACTCTGTACTCGCTAACGGATTTTGGCACACATAAGGACCGGTTCCTGTCGTCGTATTGTTGTCTCCGTAACACAAAAAGGCTCTGACATGGCTTGAGTTTAGAATGCTTCTTGCTTGCGCATCAGATTTGCCCATCCAATCATTGTTTGTAAGATCGTTCAGACACAGGCTATTTGCACCATCAAACCCGGTAGTGCCACTGCCTGCCGTTTTAAGATCTCCGTCCCAGCTGCCAGAAGTCAAAACGAAGTAGCCGGCGCTGGACGGTGGCGTAGATGGCGTTCCCGTATCTGATGAGGCAACGATTTTTTTCCAGTCAAACCCATCACACATCTCAATAGTGTTACTAGAGTCGCTCCAGCGAATCGCTCCCTCAATCGTACCATCACACATCGTTGCCGAAGGACCAATGACAACGGCACCGCCCGCACTCCAGTCCGCGCTGATTTGAGCATAGGCGGGCAAGACTGTAAAAATCACGACAACAACGCTTTGGGATATTACAAATAAAACACGGTTCCGTAGCGGTAAGATTATATCTTTTAAATAAAAAAATAATTGCACACAAAACTCCTCAAACTTTTTCAATCGAAAAGTCACCAGAGTTTCCTCTGGTGACCGGGAGTTCGAAACCGCTGTACAAGAAACGGCGTGACAACCTTTAAGCTGACGCCCTGGACATACGCTGCCACCTCCCGGACAAAACCGAGAAGCGACATCTTTGGTACGCATTGACAATCACAAGTGTCAGGAGACGCACCAATGACGGCTGATGCCAGCCGCTTGCACAAGGGGTTTCGATGCCCCAGACCACCATTAAAGCAGTCTATATACAGAATATCATGGTTTCAGAAAAACCGTTAGAATAAATTACTTAAGATCGGGCTTGCCGTTACTCGCAAAAACAAAAGTCTTCTCTTTTGAAAAAATATCGACGACTTCCGTTGCCGAACTGCCCCATATCCGTTCAATCGCCGCCTTAACCCCCAGCTCCTGTTCCTGTGTAAGCGTCGCAAACTCGATAGAAAGCTGGAAGCGGCCCATATCTTTCATCACCGCGCTCAGCCGGTCCATATCTTCTGGGTTATGCGGATCGATATAAAATTCTTCACCCGGATCGGCTTCCTGCTGGTCCGCGTCACGAAAAACCCGGATTAAGAATTTCCCTTTATCACCATCTTTATCTTGTTGATCGCTCATCACATGAATCCTTTTTTAAACATTTACCTGTAATTAACATAATGCAAAAACGGGTGCAAGTTTTCCGCGTTAAAATTTTCTCAACCGAATCACCGCTACAATAAAAGCCTGGGTTTTGGATATATTACCCTCTTGCCGGGCGGGCGGGATTCCTGCTAAAACGCCTGTAACGTAATATCAGAAAAGGAATTATGGCTATGCAGCTTACAGTTCAAGGCAAACAGATGGATGTAGGGGACGCCCTGCGCACCCATGTCACCGAAAAACTCGAAGACCTGAACAGCAAATATTTTAACCACGCGACCTTCGCCACCGTCACCTTCGCCAAGGAAGGCCACGGCCACGGGCAAATCCGCGCCCACATCCAGATTCGCGTCGGCAAAGACATCATGGTTTTATCCGACAGCCAGGCCGGCGATCCGTACGGCGCGTTCGATACTGCCGCCGAAAAAGTCGGCAAACAGCTGCGCCGTTACAAAAAACGCCTGCGCGACCATCACGACCGTATGGAGCAAACCCCCGAAGCGGAAATCATCAAAGCCCGCGATTACACGCTGGCCGCAACGCCTGAACAGGACGATGTCAAAGAAGACAGCGATATCCCACATGGGGAAGATCCGGTCATCGTCGCCGAAATCACCACCGACATCCAGACGATGAGTGTGTCCGACGCGGTGATGCGGATGGATTTGTCCGGCCAGACGGCGCTGCTGTTCCGCAACGCCAAGCATAACGGTCTGAACATGATCTACCGCCGCCCGGACGGGAATATCGGCTGGATCGATCCGGAAGATGAAGCGAAGACCGCTTAACCCTTCTTTAAGATTCCCGCGTTAAAAGCGCCTGTTAGTGTTTGAACAGGAACAAAGAGGCGCTTTTAACCGTTCCTGCATTGAAAATAATAAATTTAAAAAAGGAATTTAATAATGCCAGGACCAGATATGATCGCGATTGACGCGGTCCTGCCCACCCTGAAAGCCAACAGTCAGAAACAGGCCCTGCAAATGATAACCGAGCAGGCGGGAGCCGATACCGGCCTGCCGCCAAAATGGCTGATGGGACGACTGCAAAACTGGGAAAACCGCGCCCCCTGCTCCGGCATCGGCGGCGGCATAGCGATCCTGCAGCTAACGACAGCCCGGCTTAATACGTCTTACATTCAATTCGCCCGCCTGCCGCAGGCCATTGATTATAACGCGGTCGACAGGATGCCGGTGGACCTGATCTGCCTGCTGCTGTCCCCCAAAACCGACGGCCCGGTGCATCTGCAGCGCCTTGCCCGCTTATCGCGGCTGCTCAGGAATCCCGATTTATGCCGCACCCTGCGCAGCACGGATTCCGCCGACGCCATCCGCGCCCTGCTGACAGGGGTCGCGGGCCAGCGGCTGGCCGCTTAAATTGTTTGTATAGTAATGATTATTGTACCGAAACCGGCTCCAACCCGTTATGCCGCCCCATAGCCACGGCCAGTGACGCGCTGTCCTGTACCCCGAGCAATTTCCCGTCCGCCGCATAAAGCGCGTAAACGGCCCGGCCGTCTTTTTGCACCGGCTTCACGTAAGCCATTAATTCCGTACCGAAATCCTTAAAATCCTGATGTGATAAGTTCCGCAGCATAGCGGCGACCGTATCCCTGTGTCCCTGATTATGCTCTGTCATTTTTTACCCCCTCCTGACCGTTCTGCACTTCCATTACTTTACGCGAATCCGTATCGGACTGGCAAATTTCGATCTTCCGCACCCCGGTTTCCGGCACTTTGCGCTCCATATCGATATGCAGCAATCCGTTATCCAGCACTGCGCCCTTGATCTCGATCCCGTCGGCCAGCACAAAGCTGCGCTGGAACTGCCGCGCCGCGATCCCGCGATGCAGGTAAACCCGCCCGCTCTCCTCCTGCTGACGGCCCCGGATCGTCAACTGGTTGTTTTCCAGCTCCACCGCAAGATCGGCCAGCGTAAACCCGGCCAGCGCGAGCGTAATCCGCAAGCCGTTCTCACTGGTCTGTTCGACATTATAAGGGGGATAGCCTTCGGCTGATTTTTTGATCCGGTCAAAATCCCGTTCAAACTGATCGAACCCCAGGAAAAAAGGGTGATCGAATAATGATAAACGCGTATTCATCGCTAACAACTCCTCTTTGGTGTCTGAGCAAGTCTATAATCACGGCCCGCAAGGCAGCACCGTATTTTCATTATATAGCGCAGAACAGGAGCCGATCAAGAACAGGAAAGTCTGGGATCAGGGCCTAGGCCGTCTTTTTGCCTTTAGCCCGCTTTTTGACAAAGGCCCGGTCGCAATAACCGCATTCGACGATATCGCTGCGATCAAAACTGTACCAGACCACCGGGTGCCCCAGCGCCCCGCCGCCGCCATCACAGCGCACTTCATCGGTATCGTCATCGACAATGATTGTCTCGGGAGGCTTAATGGTCATGTTTTCCTTACCGTTTTAACGATTTCTTTCCCAATTTCCTTATAAATTGGCATTGTGTACCGGTTGTGGCAAGAGCGATCTTTACAATGACAACAGCTAAAAACATCATGGCGGACAACGCCAGCTTCGAAAAGCTTGAGTTCACCGATAACCCGGCGATCAGGGACCGCCGCGACCATTACCTTGATGTCACGGTCGATACGGCGAAAGTGCTGAAAAGCTGGCAAAGCTCGCTATATGCTTTTGAATGGATGCTCCCCGACGGCCGCATGAAAAGCCGGGACGAGCTATCCGAAACAGAGCAGACCAAATATGACGCCGCGCTGGAAAAAATCCAGAGCGGGCAAAAACTCGAAAAACCGGTCCTCGGCATCGGATTGATCGAAAATATTGAAATCGGCTCCGGCCGGGCGCTTTTCCTGCTGCTTGCCGCCGCGGGCATCGCCAATATCCCGGCCCATATCCCTAAATCCAACGAAGACGAATTTAAGCAATTTCTGTCTTAAACGCTTTGCACACGCCTAAATTCCGCTACAATACCCGTCATGAGAACTTCTGAGCGCGGCAACGTATTCTTTTATATTTTCATCTGTATCGCCTTGCTGGCGGCGCTGTCTTATGCGGTGGCACAAGGCGGACGCGACTCGATCGCTTCGCTCAGCGAAGAACGCCAGGAACTGCTGGCTACGGACATTATCGCCTACAGCGATACCGTGTCCAAAGCCGTCACCATGCTGCGCCTGCGCGGGACCCCGGAAACCGCGCTGAGCTTTGCCAATCCGTTTATCTCCTCAGGCGCGTACGGCACGTACAACAATGATCCGGGCAATGAAATCTTCAACCCCGCCGGCGGTGCCGTCGTCTACAGCGATCCGCCCGAACAGGCCACCACCACCGGGACTGAAGAATATCTGTTCCTGTCCGATAACGAAATCGAAGGAGTCGGCGCGACCTGCGGCGGTGATAGCTGCTCTGATTTGCTGATGATTATTGCCAATATGCGCGAAGAAGTCTGCACCCGGCTGAATGATATGCTCGGCGTCACCAACCCTGCCGGGGCACCGCCGACAGATGCCGATATCGATGAATCCGCTTTCTTTAAACCGGCCGCTTCCCCGTTCGGCGCACCGACAACAGTGGGAGACGAAGACACCGCGCTGGTCAGCAAACATGAAGGCTGCTTCGAAGAAACCGGCGATAACGAATTCATCTATTACCGCGTCCTGCTGGCCCGGTAAGATTTTCACCACAAAAAACCGTCATTGCGAGGAGGCAACGCCGACGAAGCAATCCAGTAACTTTCCAGACAGCTCTGGATTGCTTCGCTACGCTCGCAATGACGCCACTATGATCCTCTGTATACTCTGTGTCTCTGTGGTTAAAAAGCTCAGCCCGCCTGACGCCATTTCGGCCCGGCAGGCGTATCCTCGATCACGATCCCCATCGCATCCAGCTCATCGCGGATCGCATCGGCACGGGCAAAATCCTTCGCCGCGCGGGCTTCCTGCCGTTCGGTTAGAAGCGCTTCGACCTGCGCTGCATCGACATCTTCCGCCGCGCCATAGCCAAACCACTGCGCCGGGTCGTGCTCCAGGACACCGAGCAGCTTCCCGGCGGCAAGCAAATGCGTTTTCGCATTAGGATCGCGCGCCGCTGCCGCTTCTTTCGCCAGCGCATTCAGGACGGCAAACGCCTTGGGCGTATTCAAATCATCGCACAGCGCCTCTAAAATTTCTTCAGGCGGCGCGCCATTATCTGCTGCCGGAACATCTTCAAGATCTTCAAGAATATGATACAGCCGGTCCAAAAATGCCCGCGCATTATCGATCCCCTGCACCGACCAGTCGAGCGGCTGGCGGTAATGCGCCGATAATAACGTCATCCGCAGCACTTCGCCGGAATATTGATCCAAAAGCTCATGCACCAGCCGGATATTGCCGACCGATTTGGCCATCTTATCGCCTTCGACCGTCAGGAACCCGTTATGGATCCAGTATTTGGCAAAGGCCGTCACATCGTCTTCATGACCGTGCGCGCAGCAGCTTTGCGCGATTTCATTCTCATGATGCGGGAATTTCAGGTCCGCCCCGCCGCCGTGAATATCAAACGGCAGGCCCAGATGCCGCTCGCTCATCGCCGAGCATTCGATATGCCAGCCCGGCCGTCCCCGGCCCCACGGCGAGTCCCAGCCCGGCTGGTCATCGCTGCTCGGCTTCCACAACACGAAATCCGCCGGGTCTTTTTTGTAAGGTGCAATTTCGACCCGCGCCCCGGCCACCTGCTCATCCCGGCTGCGCCGTGATAACCGGCCATATGCCGGGTAAGACGGTACGCTGAACAGCACATGCCCGTCCGCTTCATAAGCGTGTCCATGCCGGATCAATGATCCGATCTGCGCCACCATGTCGTCAATATGCTCGGTCGCGCGCGGCTGGATGTCCGGCGCGCCCGCGCCCAGCGCCGCCATATCCTCGTTATAGATGCGGGTATATTTGCGGGTGATCTCACCGATATCCTCGCCGCTCTGCGCCGCCGCCGCCATGATCTTGTCATCGACATCGGTGATATTCGAAGCATACGTCACTTTCGGATACAGCCTTTTGAGCAGCCGGGCGAGCTGGTCGAATACCACCGCCATCCGTGCGTTACCAATGTGAGCGTAACTATAGACCGTCGGGCCGCAGGCATAGATCCGCACATGATCCGGATCGACCGGGATAAACTCTTCTTTTTCACCGCTCAGCGTATTGTGAAGTTTCAGGCTTGGCATATCGTTTCCTTGCATTCCTATCCAGAACCCCATAAAACACAAAATGATGGGCAAAAGCAAAGTGATTAATATCCCGGACCCGCAGGCGCCGGACCGCGAAACGGCCCGGCAGGCCGTCCGCACCCTGATCCGCTGGGCCGGGGATGATCCGGACCGCCCCGGCATGGCCGCAACGCCGGACCGGGTGCTCGATTTTTACACGCAGTTCTTCACCGGCTACGCCGCCAAAGCCGAAGAATATAGCGCCAGCACCGCCGACGCGCTGAGCTATGATGATGCTGTTCTCATCAAAGACATCCCCATCGCCAGCTTTTGCGAACATCACATGCTGCCCGCGGCCGGCCATGCCCATATCGCCTATATTCCCGGCAAGACGGTTGCCGGGATCGGGACGCTCGCCCGCATCGCCAAAGACTGCGCCGCCCGCTTCACCACACAGGAAGCGATCACAACCGATATCATAAACATGATCGAACAATCCTTCGCGCCGCAAGGCATCGCCGTGACGCTCCGCCTGAACCATGGCTGTATGGGGCTGCGCGCGGCAGAGCAGCGGGAAAGCACCGTCATCACCAGCCGTTTTTCCGGCCTGTACAGCGATAATAGCGATATACAAACCCGCTACTTTATGGCTATAAACGAACGGGACGAAAAAAAATGAAACAGGACCAGAAAAAAGGGGAGGCGCAAATGGCTTTTGCCGCCAACGCCAATCAACGCAGCAAAACCATGCCGTCCGTCAGGACCAGGACACCCTTGCCGCTGGATAACGGTGTCACAGCACAGATTATCAGCTTTAAAAACCTGTCCGATTCCGCAGAGCATGTCGCGCTGGTTTTTCCCGGCGATCACGGCGGCAAAGCCCCGCTGGTCCGGGTCCATTCCAAATGCATTACCGGTGAAGTCTTCCATTCCGCCCGCTGCGATTGCGGCGACCAGATCAATGAAGCCATCGACCGCATGAGCAAAGAAGGCGGCATCCTGCTTTACCTTGACCAGGAAGGGCGCGGCATCGGGCTGTATAACAAGATCGATGCGTACGCGGTCCAGGACCAAAAAGGGCTGGATACTTATGCTGCCAACGAACATCTGGGATTTGAAGAAGATGAGCGCAGCTACGCCGTCGGTGCCGAAATGCTGCGCGCGCTTGATGTCACCACGATCCGGCTTTTAACGGGCAACCCCAAAAAAGTCTCCGCACTGCGACTGGACGGCATTACCGTCGATGAAGTGATCCCGACCGGAAAATACGAAAAGGACGCCAACCGCGCCTACCTGAAAGCCAAGCAAGACCACGGCCATACATTTTAGCTGGTTGATTTTTGCTTCAGCTCTTTCACGTAAGGGGATTTGCTCACCGCCGCCAGAAGCCGCTCTTTGCCGAACGGTTTTTTAAGAAATCCTGCCGCCCCGAATTTGGTTGCGCCAACGATATTCTGTTTCACCGTATCAACACTCAGCATAAAAATAAACGCGTTGCCATCAGCCTTGCGCAAAGCCTGCAGCGTATCAAGCCCGTCCAGCCCCGGCAGGTGAATATCAAGAAACACCATGTCCGGCGCATGCTCGATATAATAGGTAATCGCTTCTTCGCCGGTTTTAGCGATAACGATATCGTAATCCTTGTTCAGGATATTCGCCGCATACGATGCGGTAAACCGGTCGTCCTCAACAATCAGAATCACGGCATCTTCGCGCCGTTCACGGCGCAGGCCGATACTTTGCACCCGCGGCCCGTCGGCCATCGCCTCATAAGATTTGATCCGGCTGGCACTCAGAAAACGGGCATCGGCCAGTTTTTGAAAACTGTAAATATCCTTGGCTAGGTTAGTTTGGGTACAGAGCTTTTTGCCGATCTTTTCCTCGACCTCGCCATAGATCGCCTGCATCGCTTTGCGCTCGGCATCATCACTGGCGCGCACCAGCAACAGCACATCGCCATCCGAAAACTGGTATAGCATCGCGCCCTGGTTATCCTTGAGCTTGTCAGCGACAATCTTGACCAGCGCATCGCTATCCTGCCGCAATTTATGCAGCTTGCCTTTGATATGATCGAGATTGGAAATCAGATCTTCATGCTGCAGCTTTTGTGACAGCGCAAAGCGAAACCCCAGCCACCCGGCCGGATCGCGTTTTACCTTATCCAGGAGCGTCAGAAAATGATGCTCCGGGCTTTCCTGGATCAGTTTCATCCCTTATCCCCTTGGCCTGTCCTTTTAGAAAATACCAATCCCTTGTTATCTTTAGAGTATTCCCTTAACGCCTATTATTTACGACAAAGGTTTAAGATACGGTATACAGACCTTTCAGGATACCTTAGATTATGTCCCGGTAAAAGACGGCAAACCCACCGGGATAATGACAATGACTGAGCGCTACGATCTGATTTTAAAAAACGGCACCGCGGTTCTCCCCGCGGGAACCCTGCAAGCCGATATCGGCATCAAAGACGGGAAAATCGCCGCCATCGGTACGCTTGATAGCGCCAGCGCCGCAGAAACGATTGACTGTAAAGGACTGCACGTCCTGCCCGGCGTGATCGACAGCCAGGTCCATTTCCGTGAACCGGGCGCCACGCACAAAGAAGATTTAAAGCACGGCCTGATGGCGGCAGCAGCAGGCGGGGTCACCGCCGTATTTGAAATGCCGAACACCAATCCGCTGACCACCACCCCCGAAGCCGTGGCCGATAAAATGGAGCGCGCCGCCCGGAGCGCACTCGTCGATTACGCCTTTTATCTGGGTGGCACCGCGGAGAACGCCAAAAATCTCGCCGCATGGGAAAATACCCCGGGCGTTTGCGGTATAAAGATTTTCATGGGTGCCTCCACAGGCGACCTGTTATCCGCCACTGATGAAGAGGTTGCCGCCATTCTGGGCAGCGGCAAACGTGTCGTCGCCGTCCATGCCGAAGATGAAATGATGATGAACGAGAATAAGAAAACCATTCTCGGCGAGAGCACCGATGTAAAACTGCACCCGGTCTGGCGCTCTGCTGAATCCTGCATTTCAGCAACGCAGCGCGTCCTGCGGATCGCACGGCAAACCGGGCGTCGCGTTCATATCCTGCACATCACCACCGCACAGGAAATGGAGATCCTCGCCCGGAATAAAGATATCGCCAGCGTCGAAGTCTTGCCGAACCACCTGACATTGCATGCGCCGGATTGCTATGAAACGCTGGGCGCAAAGGCGCAGCAAAATCCCCCGATCCGGGAAAAAGAACATCAGGATGCCCTCTGGCAGGCCATCAGCGACGGGGTGGTCGATATAATCGGTTCCGATCACGCGGCCCATACGCTGGAAGAAAAAGACATGACCTACCCTCAATCCCCCAGCGGCACACCGGGCGTCCAGACCCTTGTTCCGGTCATGCTGAACCACGTGAACCGGGGAAAACTGACGCTGGAGCGTTTCGTTGACCTTGTCTGCTCCGGGCCGCAGCGCATCCACCAGATCGCCGGCAAAGGCCGTATTGCCAAAGGATATGACGCCGATTTCACCATCGTCGATATGAAGGCAAAGCGTACCATTACCAACGCCCAGCAAAAATCAAAATGCGGCTGGACCCCTTATGACGGGATGGATGTGCAAGGATGGCCTGTATACACCATCGTCCGCGGCCATATTGCCATGCGCGAGGACGAGCTTGCCGCAGGCCCGATCGGCCGGCCGGTGCGGTTCAGGGAAACGCTCGCAGCACAATAAAACAGATTTTTTGTTATTTTATGGAAAATTATGATTAAAATTGATCCTCATTTGAAAAGTTTTTTACTTTTTAAATTTTCTCATTTAAAATCAAGAAGTTAAAAAATCGCACTTCTGCGGAACCCTGCCCAAAATAAAGGTCTTCTTAATACGTTTTAGGATATTCTAATAAAGTAGGGTTTATTTGTGGGAATCGGCATGTCTTGCCATTCCTTATCGGGAACGGACGAAAACAAAATAATATAAGAACGGTATCGGATAAGGATCATTGTTAAGGGTAATGGCATGTCTACATCATCCAGGCAGATTTCTGTTATGAGCTGGGCAGGCAGTAAAGAAAGAACCGCGACTAAAAAAGACGCTGCAATAACGCGGCGCTCTGCGATTAGTGGTTCGTCAACACAAATCTGGAAAAGCCGCCTGAGCTGGCGTATCACGCTCGCGGTCTTCCTGACCATCCTGACCGTCCAGATCGGGATCATGAGCGTCACCATTGAAAACAGCCGCCAAAGCCAGTTGAGCCAGCTAACAGAAGAAGGCCGCGCAGCCATTGTTCCGCTGATCCACAAAAACAGGGTCGGTACGGGAGTCGTCCCGTTCGAAGATGAAAAAGTAACAGAACTGACGAATTTAACGCGTGTTCAGGGACTAGCCGTTTACACCACGCTTGACGGGTTGATGCTGCGCAGCTACGGACAACCGGCGATCATTGGGGTCGAACGGGACCAGACGACAGGGGCGATAAGCCTGCCGAACAATTATTACAGCACAGACGGATCTTTTTATGACGTCCTTTTCACCCCGAAAATGCTGGGCGGAGCTCCTTATTACGTCATCGCCAAACTTGACTCCACCCATGTTGAAAAAGGCGTCAATGATTATATCGAACAGACGATCCTGATTATGCTGCTGATGTCAGCCTTTGTGACGACGGTTTTGATGATCGCCCTTGGTCACTGGCTGCTGGAGCCGATCCTGTTCATGCGCGATAACCTGATCCGCGCCTCGGACAATCCGGAGAATCCGAAAATCCCGGACTCGCCGTTCGATCCGAATGATGAGATCGGGGGATCGATCGAGATCGCCCAGAACCTGATCCGCCAGAATGCGCACAATATCAGGCAAATAAAAAGCGCAGCCCAGGACCAAATTCACAAACTCGCTTATTACGACACGCTGACCGGCCTGCCCAACCGGATCATGTTCTTACAGACGCTCAATGACAAAGCCCGTAATTCGGACAGCGAAAGCCCGGTCCGCTTTGCCGTGATCGCCCTTGACCTTGACCATTTCAAGGACGTCAATGATTCCATGGGGCATAATATCGGTGATGCGATCCTGCGTGCGGTCGGCAAGCGGTTACGGTCCTCTATGCCGGAATCCGCCGTTGTTGCCCGCTCAGGGGAGGATGAGTTCGCCATCACCATGCCGCTCAGCCGTGAAACCGGGCAGGCAAAAGATATCGCGGAACGCGTCGCCAATGTCATCCGCGCAGAGCCGTTCAAGGTCTTTAACGAGAATTTCCAGATCCGCTCCTCCATCGGTGTGGCAACCTTCCCTGATGACGGCACCGATCCGGACCAGGTGCTTAAAAACGCGGATATCGCGCTGAACCGCGCCAAGGAAGAAGGCCGCGACACGATCAAGGAATATTCCGAAGATTTCGACCGCGCCGTCCAGCAGCGCTTCCAGATGCTGCGCGACCTGCGCGACGCGATGGAGCAGGATCAGCTTCTGCTGTTCTTCCAGCCGCAATTCGATTTGAAATCAGGCCGGATCATCGGCGCAGAAGCCCTGATCCGCTGGTGGAAGCCCGATAACAGCAAAGAAGGCGGCCATTTCATTTCCCCGGCCGACTTTATCCCGATCGCAGAGCAATCCGGGCTGATTGTCCCGATCGGGGAATGGGTCCTGCAAACGGCCTGTAATGCCGCCGCAAAATGGCAGCAGGAAGGCCGGGACATGCGGATCGCCGTCAACGTATCGGGCGCGCAGTTCTATAAAAGCGATATCGTCGCCTTAACCGACAAAATCCTGCGCGAAACCGGGCTGGAGCCGCGCAGGCTCGAGCTGGAAGTCACAGAGAGCGTATTCATGGAAGATGTGTCCCACGCCATCCAGACCCTGCAAAACCTGCACGGGCTGGGCGTCGAGATCGCGATTGACGATTTTGGCACCGGCTATTCTTCGCTCAGCTATCTGCGCCAGTTCCCGATCGACCGGCTGAAAATTGACCAGTCCTTCATCCGTAACGCGCTGAATAACCCGGATGATGCAGCCATTGCCCGCACCATCGTGCGGCTCGGCCATTCGCTGAACCTGAAAGTCATCGCCGAAGGCGTGGAAACCAGCGAACACGAAGCCTTCCTGCTGGCCGAGGAATGCGACGAAGTCCAGGGCTTCCGCTACTCCAAACCGGTCAATATCGATGATTTCAACGCCTTTGCCGCCGGGTATAACGGCGATTTCTCAAGCTTCAATTAATCTGTGATGCAGGCTGCAGTTTCTGTTGCGTTCGGAAGACACACAAGCTATCACCATCTTTATGAAACAGATCCAGCCCCTCTCCTCCGCCAAAGCAGGTGCCCTGACCGGAACCATCCGTGTTCCGGGTGATAAATCCATGTCGCACCGGGCCCTGATGTTCGGGCTGTTGGCCAAAGAAGAAACCATAATCAGCGGCATGCTCGAAGGCGAAGATGTCCTCGATACCGCCACGGCCGTACGCCTGCTCGGCGGAACGGTCAAAGCGGGCGATGACGGGCTGTGGCGGGTCTTCGGAACGGGTCTGGGCCAGATCCATGAACCGGACTCCCTCCTTGATATGGGCAATAGCGGCACTGCGGCCCGCCTGCTGATGGGTCTTATAGCCGGCCATCCGGTGAGCGCAACCTTTATCGGCGATGCCTCGCTGACCAAACGGCCCATGAAACGGGTCATTGACCCGTTAACGCAAATGGGCGCACAGGTGCTGGGCCGGAAAGGCGGACGCCTGCCCCTGACCATCCAAGGCACCGGCGCGGTCAAGCCAGTCACCTATGAAAGCCCTGTAGCCTCGGCCCAGGTCAAATCGGCCATCCTGCTCGCCGGCCTTGCCGCAAACGGCACAACCACTGTGATTGAGTCCGCCCCGACGAGGGATCACACCGAAAACATGCTGCGTCACTTTGGGGTCAATGTAACCACCGAACGCACCGAAGACGACCGCTGGGCCGTCAGCGTACAAGGCGGACAAATGCTGCGTGGCTGTGCCGTCGATATCCCGGCAGACCCCAGCAGCGCCGCCTTCCCGGTCGTTGCGGCACTGCTGTGCGAAGGCTCCGCCCTCAGGTTGCCGCGCATCGGCATAAACCCGCGCCGCACGGGTCTTTATGATACGCTTTTGGAAATGGGCGCAGACATCGCCTTTGAAAATAAACGCACCGAAGCCGGTGAAGATGTCGCCGACCTGCGCGTCACTTATAACGGCCCGCTCAGTGGAATCGACGTCCCGCCAGAGCGCGTACCAAGCATGATTGATGAATTTCCGGTCCTGGCCGTCGCCGCATCCTGCGCCAGCGGCACCACAAAAATGACCGGGCTTGCCGAACTGCGCGTCAAGGAAAGCGACCGTCTGGCAAAGATGGCCCAGGGCCTTGCTGCCTGCGGTGTGAACCTCGAAGAAGGCGAAGACAGCCTGATTATTCACGGCACCGGCAAGCCGCCAGCGGGCGGCACCCTGATCGATACGGCGCTCGATCACAGGATCGCGATGAGTTTTCTGGTCCTCGGATGCGCCGCGAATGATCCTGTAGAAATCGATGATGCCGCGCCGATCAACACCAGTTTTCCAGGGTTTGTTGACCTGATGAATGAGCTGGGTGCCGCCATCGGTGCGCCGGATCAGGACAGGCCCAGTCTCGCGCTTTAACCGCCCTACGTCCCACATCAGCAAAGGCATACCGCTAACCGCGAAAATATTTCCTAAGCCTCATCCCGGTCCTTCCTGTAAGTGTGCCGTCAGAGCGGCATAACGGTCCTGTAACTGCTCCATTCCCCGCGCGCCACGCGCAAGGCTAAGATCCGTTAACGGCTGCCCCGCCGCATAAAACGTCCACCAGCGCAGCCCCTGCCCTTCATGCGGGGAGCGGTGCACCGTCCCGCCCTTGCCCGATTTCATCACCATGACATCATGTGTGCGGGCGCGGAATAAATTCTGCAGGCTTTTAGGGCGATAAAAACAGGCGCGCTTATCCTTTGTATAAGGCGTAGGTCGCCCGGCATCAGCCGCCGGGATACTTTCCGTGCCTTCGCCTGCATGCACCACGGTAAAAAACACCGTCTCCCCGCGCCTGCGCTTTTCCTCATCGCCCTTATAGCCGGTGCAGTAATCACGGTGGAACGTAAAATCGCGCTGCTCCGGCCGCACGGCCCCTTGCGCAAATAAATGCGTCATATCGACCTCACAGGCCAGCGCCCGCGCGAAGACCGCGCGCAGGCCCTTGCGCTCTTCCCAGACCGGACGCAATACAGGGTGATCGGGAGCATCGGCTTCATCGATAAAAACCCGGTCGGCATCGATATAAATCCTGCGCCGGTCCGGGTCATTGATCCGCTGTGGATCGAGGGTGCCGGGATTAAAATCTTTCAGCGCGGCATCAAGGCCCGGCGGGTCCGGCCGCCGCCAGACCACCAGCTCAACACTATCGAGCAGGATAAGCGGGATATCCGCTTTATACGGCGTAATAATCCGCGCCTTCCCTGCGGCACTGAGGCTGACCGTTATATGATCCCTGTTTTTATTCATAAAATTGTCATAGCATCGAATCTTTCCGCAAATCAATCATCCTGATAAAAGCACTTGGCCTTTTGTCGTCCAGCTTTTAAAACAGCTTTATGAACGACAAAATCATCGCCATCGACGGGACCGCCGCCAGCGGCAAAGGCACCCTGGCAAAGCAGCTCGCCAGAGCGCTGGGCTTTTCCTGCCTTGATACCGGCAAACTCTACCGCTATGTCGGCTACAGCCTCGCGCAAAACGGACAGGACCCCGCCGATGAAACAGCGGCGATCCATGCCGTAGACGCGCTAAAAGACACCCTGTCCCCCGAAGACCTGCATGACCCGGCGCTGGAAAGCGATGAAGCCGGGCATGCCGCCTCGCTCGTCGGGGCAATCCCCGGCGTCCGTTCCGCCCTGCTGGATTTCCAGCGTCACTTTGCGCAAAACCCCGCCCCCGGCTTCAAAGGGACGGTTTTGGACGGGCGCGATATCGGGACAGTGGTCTGCCCCGATGCGCCTTTAAAGCTGTATGTCGATGCAGACATTGAAATCCGCGCCCAAAGACGCTTTAAAGAGTTGCAATCCAAAGGGATTTCCGCTACATATGACGCCGTTTTGGCAAAGATGCGCGAACGTGATGCGCGGGACGCCGGGCGCGATACCGCCCCGATGAAACCCGCCGATGATGCGATTATGCTTGATACAAGCACCATGAGCATCGAAGACGTTCTTTCCAAAGCTCTGGATTTGGCCCACCAAAGGTTTGAAATCTAAAGCTTTTTCTTTTCCAAAACACTGAAAGGCACAGCGTGTTTTAAAAACAGGGCGTCAAACCCCGGCGCGTTCCCTGCCTTATCAAGACGATTGAAAGGACTAAACATATGGCACATATAGCCGCAAATCTGCAGGATAAAGACGACGCACAGGAGTTTGCTGCACTTCTGAAGGAGTCCATGCAGGATAAAGATAACTTTGAAGGCAGCGTTATCGAAGGGAAAGTCGTAGGCATCACCGAAGACTTTGCCATTATCGATGTGGGTCTTAAATCAGAAGGCCGCATCAGCCTTCGTGAATTCACCATGCCCGGTGAAGACCCGGAAGTTAAATTAGGCGACAGGATCGAAGTTTTCGTTGAACGGATGGAAAACCGCAACGGCGAAACTGTCCTGAGCCGCGAGAAAGCCCGCCGCGAAGAGGTCTGGGCCGATCTTGAAAAACAACATGAAAAAGGTGAGCGCGTCACCGGCATTATCTTCGGCCGGGTCAAAGGCGGCTTTACCGTCGATCTTGGCGGGGCGGTTGCGTTCCTGCCGGGTTCACAGGTTGATATCCGTCCGGTTCGTGACGTTTCCCCGCTGATGGGGACGCCGCAACCGTTCCATATCCTGAAAATGGACCGTAGCCGGGGCAACATCGTTGTTTCCCGCCGTGCCGTTCTGGAAGAAAGCCGCGAAGAAGTCCGCAGCGAACTGATGGAAAACCTCAAAGAAGGTCAGGTCCTGCAAGGGGTCGTCAAAAACATCACCGATTACGGGGCCTTTATCGACCTCGGCGGTGTGGACGGCCTGCTGCACGTCACCGACATTTCATGGAAACGGGTCAACCACCCGTCAGAAATGCTGCAAGTCGGCCAGACGATCGACGTTCAGGTTATTCGTTTCAACGAAGAAAACCAGCGTATCTCCCTGGGCATGAAACAGCTCGAAAGCGATCCGTGGAGCGGTATCGCCCAGAAATACGCTGTTGGGGCCAAATATAATGGCGTTGTTAACAACATCGCCGATTACGGCGCCTTCGTCGAACTGGAGCCGGGCATTGAAGGTCTGGTTCACGTTTCTGAAATGTCATGGACCAAGAAAAACGTCCATCCGGGCAAAATCGTTTCAACCTCTCAGGAAATCGAAGTTATGGTCCTGGAAGTTGACGAGGAAAAACGCCGGATTTCCCTTGGCATCAAACAATGCCAGGAAAACCCGTGGTCCGGTTTTGCGGATAAACACCAAGCCGGCGAAGAGCTGGAAGGCGAAATCCGCAACATCACCGAGTTCGGCCTGTTCGTCGGACTGGACGATGAAATCGACGGTATGGTTCACTTGTCCGATATCTCCTGGGAAGACCAGAGCGAAGACGCCCTGAAAGCCTTCAACAAAGGCGATATGGTCAAGGTCAAGATCCTGGAAATCGAAGCCGACAAAGAGCGTGTTGCCCTTGGCATCAAACAGCTCACCGACGATCCGCTGGCAGGGGCCTTCGACGGCATCCGCAAAGGCAGCGTTGTCACCGGCACGATCACCGAGGTCAACGACAAAGGTATCGAAGTCGAAATCAAGGAAGGCCTGGGCGGCTTCATCAAAAAAGCCGATCTGTCCCGCGAACGCAGCGAACAGCGCCCTGACCGCTTTGCCGTCGGCGAAAAAGTCGATGCCAAAGTCATCAGCCTTGATAAGAAGAGCCGGAAGATGAGCCTGTCGATCAAAGCCCGTGAAATCGATGAAGACAAGGAAGCCCTTGAGACCTTCGGTTCCACCGAGAGCGGCGCATCGCTTGGTGACATTCTTGGCGCAGCCCTGAACAAGGAAAAAGGCGCTGAAGAGGCGGCAGAAGAAAAGCCGAAGAAAAAAGCAGCAGCAAAGAAAAAAGCTGCTGATAAAGACGAAGCGGAAGACAGCGCTGAATAAGCGTCTTTCTGATCCGAAAAGTTTAAACCGGGGGCTGTCCGCAGTCCCCGGTTTTCTTATCAAATCATTAAAAAATCCTTTTTCTTCAATGACTTTTACTTGACGAACAGGGTCAGAATAAGGCATCCTAAATATATAAGCGTAATTTAAGTACTTGTTGTAAAAGAGCCTTTTAAAGGCTCGCAGAACCAGTGTTTGTACAGGATTAAAAGGGAGCAGGACATGACCAAATCCGAGCTTATCCAGCGTCTGGCAGAGCGGAATCCGCATCTTTACATGCGGGATGTCGAAAAAATCGTTGATACTGTTTTTGACGAAATCACCAAAGCGCTCGCCGGTGGCGACCGCGTTGAACTGCGCGGCTTTGGCGCATTCTCCGTAAAAGAGCGCGACGCCCGCATGGGCCGTAACCCGCGCACCGGGGAAAGTGTCTTTGTCGAATCCAAACGCCTGCCTTTCTTCAAAACCGGCAAAGCACTGCGGGAGCGTCTTAACGGCGAAACCCCGAGCGAAGGCGCCGATGACAATTACGAAGATGAAATCACCCCAAGCGGCAATTTCGGCGGGGATGACAATTCTTCCGGCAGCCTCTATTAAGCACCGGGACTTAGACCCCGCAACTTTCCTTTCCTGGCCTGTTTACGCGCGGAAGGTCCTGCGCTATGCTCCTGTTCAAACATCATAAGGAGCGACCGCCATGGCTGAAACCCTGCCCCCGATTTTCTGCGCCATCGACACAAACGATCTCGACCACGCCAAAGCCTTGGCAGCGGCGATGCAAAAAGCCGGATGCGGCATCAAGCTCGGCCTTGAATTTTTCAACGCCTTCGGTCCGCGCGGAGTCCAGGAAATCAAGGACTCCTACGAAGAGCTGCCGCTGTTCCTCGATCTGAAATACCACGATATCCCCAATACGGTTGCAGGCGCCTTGCGCGCCATTGCCCGGCTCGCCCCGGCCTATCTGAACGTCCATGCCTCAGGCGGCAAAGCGATGATGCAGGCGGGTTTGGAGGCACTGCGGGAGGAATCCGATAAAATCGGCGTCCCCACCCCGAAACTGCTGGCGGTCACCATGCTGACCAGCCTTGATGAAGACACGCTGGCCCAAACCGGGTTCCAGCCCGGCATGCCGGACCGCGTCCAGCAACTGGCCCGGCTCACCCAGGAGTCCGGCCTTGACGGGGTGGTCTGCTCGGCCCGCGAAATCGAGGAACTGCGAGGCCTGTGCGGCCCCGAGTTCGCCCTGATGGTCCCCGGCATCCGCCCGGCAGGCACCGACGCAGGAGATCAAAAACGGGTCATGACCCCGGAAGAAGCGCTGCAAAAAGGCGCAACCCATCTGGTGATCGGCCGCCCGATCACCGGCACCGCCGACCCAGCCGCCGCCGCGGCCGGCATCCTGCAAAGCCTTGAAAAGCAAGCCGCATGACCGAAGTTAAAATATGCGGCATTACCACCCCGGACGCACTGGACTGCGCTGTGAAAGAAGGGGCGCACTATCTGGGTTTCGTGTTCCATCCCGGATCACCGCGCGCCATTGATCCCGAAAAAGCGCGCATTCTAACCAATAAAACGCCGAGTAACCTGGTCAATGTCGGCCTGTTCGTCAATCCCTCGCTCACCGACATAGAAACCGTTCTGGCCGCCGCCGACCTGGATATGATCCAGCTCCACGGCGATGAAACCCTGCAGCAAATCCAGGCGATCCGCGGGCAATGCGGCCTGCCGGTCATAAAAGCCATCCGTGTCGCCGAAAAGGCCGATCTGGCCCCGGTACTCTCTTTTGAAAAAGTCTGCGACCTGCTGCTGTTCGATGCCAAAGTGCCCGGTACCGCCGGGGGAACCGGGCAGCGCTTTGACTGGACGCTGCTAAAAGATTTACGCCTGTTCAAGCCGTGGATGCTCGCAGGCGGGCTGACGGCTGAAAATGTCGGCGATGCCCTGTCGACTTTGAATCCCCCTGTCGTTGACGTCTCCAGCGGCGTTGAGGATGCCCCCGGCATCAAGAACCCGGACAAAATCAGGCAGTTCATAGAAGCCGTAAAAAAGAAAAATTAACTACCCTTTCCCGCCGAATTCTGGTTATAAAGAATCCATGAGTGAGCAAGCGCAGCAAACAAGCAATTCTTATCGGTCCGGCCCGGATGAACGCGGCCATTTCGGCATTTACGGCGGACGCTACGTCGCCGAAACCCTGATGCCGCTGATCCTGAGTGTCGAAAAAGCCTACAAAGACATAGAGGACGACCCCTCTTTCTGGAGCGAGTTTTACACCCTTGCCCGCGATTATATCGGCCGCCCGTCCCCGCTTTACCTGGCGCAGGCCATGACAAAGCATCTGGGCGGGGCGAAAATCTATTTCAAGCGCGATGAGCTGAACCATACCGGCGCGCATAAAATCAATAACTGCCTCGGCCAGATCCTGCTGGCCAAACGCATGGGGAAAACCCGCATTATCGCCGAAACCGGCGCCGGGCAGCACGGCGTGGCAACCGCCACCGTATGCGCCTTATTTGACATGCCCTGCACCATTTTCATGGGCGCAACCGACATTGAGCGGCAAAAACCCAACGTTTTCCGGATGAAGCTGCTGGGCGCGGATATCCGCGCTGTAACCTCCGGAGCGGGAACCCTGAAAGACGCGATGAATGAAGCCTTGCGCGACTGGGTCTCTCATGTCGATGATACGTTCTATATCATCGGCACGGCGGCAGGGCCGCACCCTTACCCGGCGATGGTCCGCGATTTCCAGTCCGTGATCGGCAATGAGGTGCGCGAACAGATCACCGAGCGTGAAGGCCGCCTGCCCGATACGCTCATCGCCTGCATTGGCGGCGGGTCGAACGCCATTGGCCTGTTCCACCCGTTCCTTGATGATCCTGGCGTCGCCATGATCGGCGTCGAGGCGGCCGGGTACGGGCTGGACACCGGCCAGCACGCAGCCTCGCTAAGCGGCGGCAAACCCGGCGTCCTGCATGGCAACCGTACTTATTTACTGCAAAATGAAGACGGCCAGATCACCGAAGCCCATTCAATCTCCGCCGGGCTTGATTACCCCGGCATCGGCCCGGAACATAGCTGGCTGCACGATAGCGGCCGTGTTTCCTATGCCGCCGTTACCGATGATGAGGCGCTCGAAGCCTTCCAGCTTTGCAGCAAGATCGAAGGGATCATCCCGGCGCTGGAACCGTCCCACGCGCTGGCGCACGTGATGAAGATCGCCCCGGACCTGCCTGCCGATCACGTACTGGTCATGAATATGTGCGGACGCGGCGATAAAGACATCTTCACCGTTGCCGATAAGCTCGGCGTTACGTTGTAATAAAAATCAACAAGGATCAAAACGGATCATGGTAAACAGGATTGCACAAAGGTTCGCTGACCTGAAAGCGCAAAACCGGGCCGGACTGGTCACCTTTATCAGTGCCGGCGATCCCGACCGCGACACCAGCCAGGCGATCCTCAATGACCTGCCGGAAAACGGTGCAGACTTTATCGAACTTGGCATGCCGTTCTCCGACCCGATGGCCGACGGGCTTGCGATCCAGCATGCCTCACAAAGGGCGCTAAACGCGCATGCCTGCATGACCCAGACGCTCCAGATGGCGAAATCTTTCCGCGTCAATGACACAAAAACGCCCCTGATCCTGATGGGTTATTTCAACCCGATTTACATTTACGGTACGGAACGTTTCGCCAAAGAAGCCAAAGAATCCGGGGTTGACGGCCTGATCGTCGTTGACCTGCCCCCGGAAGAGGATCAGGAGCTCACTGACCCGATGCGTGACGCGGGCCTTGACCTCATCCGCCTTATTACCCCGACAACTGACGATGACCGCCTTGAAACGATTTTAAAAGGCGCAGGCGGGTTTTTATATTACGTATCGATCACCGGCATCACCGGAACCGCCAGTGCAAATGTGGATCAATTAAAACCACGCCTCGATCACCTGCGCCGGAAAACCGATTTACCGATTGCGATTGGATTTGGCATAAAAACAGCAAGCGATGCCGCCGCCATGGCCCGCATCTGCGATGCCGTTGTGATCGGCTCATCGATCGTCGAAACCATCGGCGCGATTCATGACGGATCAAAAACGGTGCAGGATGTCGGAACGCAGGTCAAAGCCCTGCGCAACGCCTTATAGAAAATAAAGCCTGTTTGCATCCGTGATGATAAATCTGTATTGTTCTCCGGCTTCCAATAATAAGAGGGATAGATAGAGTATGAACTGGCTGACTAATTTTATTCGTCCGAAAATCCGCTCCATCGTCGAACAAAAAGAAGTGCCGGATAATCTCTGGCAAAAATGCCCGTCCTGTGACGGGATGCTGTTCCACCGCGACCTGGCCGAAAGCCTGAATGTCTGCTCCCACTGCGGCCATCATATGCGCATCAGCGCGGAAGACCGTCTGAACCTGCTGTTTGATAACGGAAAATACCGCGAACTGACACTACCCAAAGTGGCTTTTGATCCGCTGAAATTCAAAGACCGGAAGAAATATAATGACCGCCTGCGCGATACCCGCAGCAAAACCGGTCGCCAGGACGCCCTGATTATCGCCGAAGGCACGGTCGGCAGCCTGCCTGTCGTTATCGCCGCACTGGACTTTTCCTTTATGGGCGGCTCTATGGGCGCCGCTATGGGCGAAGGCATTGTCACCGCCGCACAGGCTGCCGTCAGTAAAAATGCCGCTTTTATCATCATTCCCACCTCCGGCGGCGCGCGGATGCAGGAAGGGATGATTTCCCTGATGCAGATGCCGCGCACGATTATCGCCGCGGAAATGGTCAAAGACGCGGGCCTGCCCTATATCGTCATGCTGACCGACCCAACCACGGGCGGGGTCAGCGCATCCTTTGCCATGGTCGGTGACATTCATATTGCCGAACCGGGCTGTATGATCGGCTTTGCCGGCAAACGCGTGATCCAGGAAACCATCCGCGAAGAATTGCCCGAAGGCTTCCAGACCGCCGAATACCTGCTGGATCACGGCATGGTCGATATGGTCGTCCCGCGCAAAGACCTGCGCGATACGCTGATCCGCATTCTCGACCTGCTGCTGAACAAAACCAGGAAATACAGCGCCGGAAAAGATGATGCGGCAGGCGGCAAAAGCGCAAAAGCGGGCGCAAAAGCGGGCAATAACAACAAAAAGCCCGGCAACCCGGCCCGCGCCATGGTCAGTAAAACCAAGCCGAAATCCAAACCGGCAAACACCAACAAGCCGCGCGCCAAAAAAACCGCGCGCAAATCTTAAGCGCCTATAGCAGGTCCGGGCCATGTATACTGCCGACGCCCACCACCCGAATGCCGCGCTCGAAACCAAGCTGCAGGGCATTTATACCCTGCGCGGCGACGGCACAAAGGTCGATCTCGGTTTCCGCCCGCCATTTCTGGAGCTGCTGCAAAAGCTCGGCAATCCGCATACGAAACTGCCCCCGGTCGTCCATGTCGCCGGGACCAACGGCAAAGGCTCGGTCATCGCCATGCTGCGGGCGATCCTTGAGGCGGCAGGCTATAACGTACACACATACACCTCCCCGCACCTGATAAAATTTAACGAGCGCATTACCCTTTCCGGGCGGCATATTACAGACGAAGCGCTGGACTCCCTGCTGGATGACGTTCTGGCGGTCAACGGGGACGGGCCAGTCACGTTTTTTGAAATCACCAGCGCGCTGGCCTTCACCGCCTTTTCCCGCAATCCCGCCGATATCTGCCTGCTGGAAACCGGTCTCGGCGGGCGGCTTGACTGCACCAATGTCATCGAACACCCGCTGGCCACCATCATTACCCGGATAGGCTACGATCACATGGAATTCCTCGGCGATACGATTGAGAAGATCGCCGCCGAAAAGGCCGGGATCATGAAAGCAGGCGCCCCCTGCATCATCGCCCCGCAGGAGTATGAGGCCCTGATCCCGTTTTTCACCGCCAAAGCAAAAGACGCCTCCTGCCCGCTCCTCATCGCGGACCCGGTACAAGGCCGCCCCAGCGCGCTGAGCGGCCCGCACCAGATCGATAATGCCGCCACAGTCCTCACCGTTATCCCTACGCTGCAGCAGGCAGGCTTTGAGATTGACGAAGAAGCCATCGCAACAGGACTGCGAAAAGTGCGTTGGCCCGCCCGCCTGCAAAAGCTTGAGCGTCCGGACCTGCCTGCAGGAGCCGAGCTATGGATTGACGGCGGCCATAACGAAAGTGCCGCCAAAGTCCTGGCGGCGCAGGCGGCGCAGTGGCAAAGCACCGATCAAAAACCGCTGCACCTGGTGATCGGCATGATGACCACCAAAGATATCGACGCTTTTTTAGCGCCCCTGCTGCCATATGCCGCCGCCATTACCTGTACGGCCGTACCGGGCGAAAGCAAGGCACAAACGCCTGAAACACTGGCAGAACACATTAAAAACCTATGCAGCGTACCGGTTTTCACAGAGCCGGACCCGCAAAGCGCGCTCACCGCCGCGCTCACCGAAAATACAAGAATCCTGATTACAGGATCGCTTTATCTGGCAGGGCACTACCTTGCGCTGTTCTCAAAATAAAAACGATTATCGGTTTATTAACATATTTTGTATATTAGTTAATCATGGTGATTTGCGGGATTCCGGGATTAAGAGCACATGACGATACCTGACGGGACAAAACTCGAAATAGCGTGGCACAAAGACACGATCGGCGTATTGACAATGCAGGATGCCAAATGGCATTGGCAAAGCGCCAATACAAAAGAAGCGCGCATTTTTGAAGGCTCGGCCCCGGGAACCATGCCCGCGCTTCTAAAGAATCTGATGCCCGAAGGCTGGCTGGCTAAAATCCTTCATGACAATAATAAAAGGGACTCCTACCTATCCGAAGGGATTCGCTTTTTATCCAATATAACAATCGCCACGGATAGCGATGTGATGGGGAACGTCCCTTTTGACCGGTTGCAGGCAACGGTCGATGATTTCAAAACCGAAGACGGCCTTTTTAGCGGGACCTATAACGGACCGACAGCCCCCGAGGTTGACGAAAATTTCCAAAAGCAGCTCGCCGCCCACTGGCAAAATCGCTGTATGCCGAAATTTTCCGGCGTGC
>JACKJB010000001.1 GCA_020638155.1 Rhodospirillales bacterium | reverse complement strand
GTCCAAAGGTGCTTTCCGTGCGGGAACGACTTTAACAGGGCAATGGGACGATGCAAATGTTGGGGCGTCTAGTATCGCACTGGGCTATAATGCGACAGCCAGTAATAATTACACGGTTGCCTTGGGTAATGGTGCAGATGCTACCGCATCTTCTAGCGTAGCGATAGGGTTTAGTGCCGATGCCGGCGGTAGTCAGAGTATAGCAATAGGTAATAATTCTAATGCGAATGCAATAAATTCCATCGCGATGGGGATGTTTGCAACGGCTAGTGGCAATACAAGTGTTTCAATTGGCCGGGAAGTAAATACAACAGGAAATTATTCAATGGCGTTTGGTTTGGGTAACGCCAGTGGTGGGAACCCTGATCCTGCTATGCCTGTAGTTTCTGGAAACGAATCCCTCGGCATCTTCATGGGCGACCAGTCCGGCGTCAACCTATCCTCCGCCAATACCATGGGCCTGTTCGGCGGGCGGCTGATGATCGATCCGAACGTTCCGGCGACCGAGCTTGCCGTGTCCGGTATTCTTGATCTTGACGTCGAAGGCGATATCGGCGCGATCCAGTATTGCGATGAAGACGGCAATTACTGCTTTAACGCGCAGGCCGTCGCCACAGGATCCGTCGGCGTACCGGGCGCGGATACCGAAATCCTGTTCAACTCCGGCGGCGC
Source organism: Rhodospirillales bacterium (assembly GCA_020638155.1). Taxonomy (GTDB): domain Bacteria; phylum Pseudomonadota; class Alphaproteobacteria; order Micavibrionales; family Micavibrionaceae; genus UM-FILTER-47-13. Next base: position 1,306,977 of record JACKJB010000001.1, on the reverse strand, counting down.
CATGGGTTCCAACCCCCGCTTCGTGTTCACCAGCGCAGGCGATTTGATTGTCGGGTCCTATCAAATTAATGATACAGGGACGGGCAGTGAAGATTACCGCATGTTCTTTGATGTATCCAAAGGCGCGTTTAGAGCAGGGCTAGTAGATGGAGTGCAGTGGGACGATGCAAATGTAGGATTTCGCACAGTTGCTATGGGGTGGAACACGATTGCAAGTGGCCCGATTAGTACAGCGTTGGGGGGGAATACAACAGCCAGCGGTGATAGAAGTACAGCACTTGGTTGGTCAACAAATGCTATAGGTAACTATAGTATGGCAACGGGACAGGCGACTGATGCGATCGGAGACTTTAGTACTGCAATAGGTTATGATACAATGGCGCTTGGTGTTTACAGCACGGCGTTAGGTAACAATACTGTTGCCTCTGGTACGAGCAGTGTTGCAATGGGGCACTATAGTTCTGCGGGTGGGCTAACAAGTACCTCTTTTGGCCGTGAAGTTCTGGCTCTTGGTGATTATTCTGTTGCCTTCGGTCTTGGCGACGCCTCCGGCGGTGCCCCCGATCCTGCCATGCCTCAAGTGTCCGGCCAATCCTCCTTCGGTATCTTCATGGGCGACCAGTCCGGCTACGACCTGTCTACCAACAACCGCATGGCGCTGGTCGGCGGGGACTTCCTGATCGATGATGACGGAACGTCCGGCTCGCAAGGGTGTTTCCAATATGACGGGGCGAGCGGCAAACTGCAATTCTCCCACGACTGCACCACTTACTACGACATCCCTCTCCCCGGCGCAGGCGGGTTGTGGACGGATAACGGGACGCATATCAGTTATCAGAGCAGCCATATCATCAAAACCGGCCAAACTCTCCCGGCGACAATGGATGATAACGGAACACGGATGTTCTTCTATGCCGATAAAGGCGCGTTTAGAGGGGGGGCTATTGCTGCTGCCAATGATGCCTGGCAGGATGGCAATATCGGGACAGGTAGTTTTGCATGGGGCACCAATGCACAAGCAAGCAATACAGATTCCGTTTCTATAGGGTATTGGACAGATGCTACTGGACAATCAAGCGTTGCTTTGGGTCGTTTTGCAGTTGCTTCCGGTTCTTCAACAGTCGCTCTTGGCTATAATGCGCAAGCAACGAGCAGCAATGCTGTTGCCTTGGGTAATAACAACAAAGCAACAGGGCAATCTAGTACGGCTATGGGGCTGTCTTCAACAGCTGGCGGACAGGCTAGTACCGCGATGGGGTATTATACATCTGCAAACGGTCTGGCCAGTGCGAGCTTGGGGAGAAATACCATCGCACAGGGAGATTATTCCGTTGCATTTGGCTTAGGAAATGCTGCCGGAGCAGCCCCTCAAGTCTCCGGCCAATCCTCTTTCGGTATCTTCATGGGGGACCAGTCCGGCACGGACGTCAGTGCCGCGAATACCATGGCGCTGCTCGGCGGGAAGTTTGTCCTCGGCGCAACAACAGCAACAACGGGCGGCGAACAGGATCTTGAAATGGATATCGAGGGTGATCTGGGCGCGATTAATTATTGCGACAATCTCGGCGATGACTGCTTCACCGCCGCCGATGTCGCCCTGCTGGCTGGCGGCGGCTCCCCCGCGCCGGGCGCCGACCGCCAGATCGTCTACAACTCCGGCGGCCTGTTCGACGCCGCCACGAACTTCGTCTACACCAGCGCAGGCGATTTCATCGTCGGCTCTTATCAGCTTGATGACACGACCACGGGCAGCGAAGATAACCGCATGTTCTTCGACGTGTCCAAAGGCGCGTTCCGGGCGGGAGGAACGCCTGTGGGCCAATGGGATAGTGCGTTCGTTGGTGATCACAGTTTTGCTGCCGGATATGAAACCATTGCTAACGGGACTTACAGTGTCGCAATGGGAAGCCAGTCCTCAGCAAGCAATACATATAGTGTCGCAATGGGCAACGGGACAACGGCATTAGGCGTTGGAAGTTTTGCAATGGGACAAAACTCAGTTGCTGGCGGCATCAGCAGTGTAGCCATGGGGCACAGCGTTTCAACCGCTGCAAATTATAGTATGGCCTTTGGCCGGGAAGTAAATGCCAACGCGGCTTACTCTGTCGCATTTGGTCTGGGCGACTCTGGTGTGCCTGCGCCTCAGGTTTCAGGGACAAGCTCGTTTGGTATCTTTATGGGCAATCAGGCATCTGCCAATGTCAGCGCCGCGAACACGATGGCGCTGCTCGGCGGGAAATTCGTGCTTGGCGCGACCGCGGCGACAACGGGCGGGGAACAGGATCTTGAAATGGATATCGAGGGCGACCTCGGCGCGGTCAATTATTGCGACAATCTCGGCGATGACTGCTTCACCGCCGCCGACGTCGCCGCCCTCGCCGGTGGCTCCGTCCCTGCACCGGGCAGCGATTCCCAGATCGTTTACAACAGCGGCAATGAATTTTATGCTGATGGCAACCTGGTGTTCTCCTCTATGGGCCGCTTAGGCATCGGCGGGATTTCTGACCCGCAATATGGCCTGCAAATTAAAGCGGTGGCGGCATCTTCTGTTCCGCTGATCGGTATTCCGCAAGGCTCCGGGAATACGAACTGGACGACGTATGGCTGGGTACGCGCGATGGAGCTGGGGCAGAGCATGGCCTTGCGCTTCAAAGGAACAGCCAACCCTTATTACTTCATGGGTGCAAAAGTTGATAAATTCTATCTGGGCACGACAACGATTGACGATAACAGCCTCGCGCCGGAATACCGCTTTGTCATGGATGCTTCGGGCAATATCGGCCTTGGCACGGAAAATCCGGCGGTCAACCTTGATGTGGTCGGGGCCATTCGTCCGGGCTACGCAACCACCTGTACCGCAACCGAAGAAGGCGCCATCCGTTACGACAGCTCGTCTAATCACGCCGAGCTTTGCGACGGGTCAAGCTGGCTCCCGGTCAACACCGGCGCAGGCGGCCTGTGGACGGATAACACGACGCATATCAGCTATAACAGCGCACACTTCATCAACAGCGGAGAAACTCTTCCTGCCGAGATGGATGATGACGGCGCACGCATGTTCTACTACGCCGATAAATCTGCATTCCGCGGAGGCGCAATTACTGCGGCTGACACGGCATGGCAGGATGCCAACACAGGAATTAACAGCTTTGCCTGGGGCGAAAATGTCCAGGCCGGTGCCTTACGAAGCGCAGCATTCGGTTATTTGACCGAGGCAAGCGGTAACCAGAGCTTCGTTGCAGGTCGTGCCGGTGTCGCCAGTGGAAACTCAAGCATCGCCCTGGGGCATTTCCCAGCGGCGAGCGGGCAATATAGTGTGGCAATGGGGGATCACGCCACGGCCAATGGAGCAAGCAGTGTTGCTATGGGGCATTGGACAACGGCAAATGGCGATATAAGCACGGCAATGGGCAGCTTTACTAGTGCGGGCGATTACTCCATGGCGATTGGTTTGACAAGTGTAGACCCAGCTAATGATCCGCAGGTCTCCGGCCAGCAATCCCTCGGTATCTTCATGGGCGACCAGTCCGGCGTGGATGTCAGTGCTGCAAACACCATGGCGCTGCTCGGCGGGAAGTTTGTGCTTGGCGCGACGGCAGCAACAACCGGCGGGGAGCAGGATCTTGAAATGGATATCGAGGGCGACCTCGGCGCGGTCAATTATTGTGATAACCTTGGTAATGACTGCTTCACCGCGGGCGATATCGCGGTGCTGGCCGGCGGCGCCGTCCCGGCTCCCGGCAACGACCGCCAGATCAGCTTCAACAGCAACAGCGAATTCTGGGCCGATAACAACTTCGTGTATACCAGTGCGGGTGACTTCATTGTTGGGTCATATCAGCTCGATGATACGACGACGGGCAGCGAAGATTACCGCATGTTTTTTGATGTATCTAAAGGGGCGTTCAGATCTGGCGTAGTGAATGGTTCGGAATGGGACGATGCGAATGTCGGGAACTTTAGTACGGCGTTGGGGGCGCTTGTCACTGCTAGTCAGCAGGGGGCGGTTGCCTTGGGATACAACAACGTAGCGAGCGGCAGTTTCAGTACGGTTACAGGTAGTTCAAACACAGCGATTGGTGGCTTTAGTACAGCGATGGGATACAAAACATCTGCAAGCGGGACCTACGGAATTTCCATGGGGCGTGACGTTGTTGTGGGTGATGGAGTCTTCAATAGCGGTTTTGGAGATGGCTCTATAGGTATGGGGCTAATGGATGGTGCTGTGACCATCACTACCAAACCCCAGGTCACCGGTATCCAGTCCTTCGGTATCTTCATGGGTGACCAGGACGGCGGGATTGATCTGGCCTCCGCCAATACGATGCTCCTTGCCGGCGGTCGGATGGTGATCGACCCGAATGTCCCAGCCACCAACCTTGAAGCCGATACCGCGTTCGAGGTCGAAGGCACGATCAAAATGGCTTACGGCGGCGAGGCTTGCGATGCCCTGCGCGCAGGCGCGATCCGGTACGACAGCGGCTCCGGCCAGTTCGACCTTTGCGACGGCGGCGGCACATGGACCTCGATCGCGACCAGCTCCGGCGGCTCCAAGTGGCAGGACGGCGCAGGCGATGACATTTACTACACCTCCGGCGATGTCGGTATCGGCACGGCAACCCCTGCCGAAGCCCTTGATGTGTCCGGTTCTATCCAGGTTTCCGAAAGCGTGATCTTCGGCGGTGTCGCCGGAAACGCCCCGACCAACAACCTCGTCGATGTCCTCAACGATCTGAGCGACGTCAGCGCCGCCAGCCCGAACAGCAGCGATGTCCTTGTCTGGAACGGTTCGAACTGGGTCGCGCAAGCCCCGAGCGGTGGCGGCCTGTGGACGGATAACACGACGCATATTTCTTATCAAAGCGCGCACTTTATTAATGTCGGCGAAACCGTAACAACGGCTGGCCTGACCGGCGCAGGCATCCGCATGTTCTTCTATCCGGATAAACAAGCCTTCCGCGCCGGTGCTGTGACAGGCACACAATGGGACGAAGGTAATGTCGGCCAGTACAGTACGGCATTCGGTTCGGATGCGACCGCCAGCGGATGGACCAGCTTTGCTGCTGGCGGTGCAACTACGGCATCGAATAACTTTGCTGTGGCCTTAGGTTATAACGCTACAGCTAGCGCTATCAACAGTGCGGCAATTGGCTTCAATGTCACGGCCAGCGGCCAGCATAGTAAAGCGATCGGGGAATATGCGGTTGCGGCGGGTCTGAACTCTATCGCGCTTGGTAAAGATGTTCACGCCGGGACCGAATCTTCGCCGGGATCAGACGCAAATTACTCTTTCGCCTTCGGCCTTGGTGCTGCTGGTGGAACGCTTCCTGTAGTCACCGGCGACTCCTCCTTCGGTATCTTCATGGGCGATCAGTCCGGCGTTAACCTGGCCTCGGCCAACACCATGGCGCTGATGGGCGGAAAATTTGTGCTCGGCGGTGTCGAGGCGACGGCAGGCGGCGAACAGGATCTTGAAATGGATATCGAGGGCGACCTCGGCGCGGTCAATTATTGTGATAACGCAGGGAATAACTGCTTCACCGCGGGCGATATCGCGGTGCTGTCCGGCGGCGCGGTCCCGGCCCCCGGCAACGACCGCCAGATCAGCTTCAACAGCAACAGCGAATTCTGGGCCGACAACAACTTCGTCTACACCAGCGCCGGATATTTAGGCATCGGTACGGCAACGCCCGACGTCGAACTCGACGTTGCCGGGGACATTGAATATACCGGGACCATCACCGACGTATCCGATCGCCGCCTGAAAACCGATATTATCGAACTGGACACCGATGATGTCGTTGGCAAGCTGATGCAGGTCGATACCTACAGCTTCCGCATGATCGACAATCCCGACGGCCCGGTTGAATACGGTGTCATGGCGCAGGAACTGGAAACGCTGTTCCCGAACCTTGTCCGGACAGCGAAGGATGAAATGGGAACCAAATCCGTGAATTACGTTGGCCTGATTGCCCCGCTGATCGAAACCAGCCAGGCGCTCAAAGCCGAAAATGACAACCTCAAAACCGAACTTGCCTCGCTCCAGGCAGAGCGCACGGAAATGCATGCCGCGCTGGATGATCTGCGTCAGGACGTCAACGGCCTGAAAGCTCACACGGGATACGGCATCGGCAAAGCCGGGATCGGCCTGTGGATCCTGCTCGGCATGGCTGGCGGCTCAGCCCTCATCTTCTTCGCCGGTCGGGTCATGCGCCGCCGCAAGGTATAGGGGGGCAGGCCGTGACGAAATTTTCCCCCTCACCCGCTTCGCTGCCCTCTCCCTTTAGGGAGAGGGAGGGCACCGCGCCGCAGGCGTGGGAGGGTGAGGGACACCGCACCAGCCGTCTTATCCGTCTGGCCGCGCTCTTCCTCCTATTCACCATCCACTATACACTTCTGCCATCCCCTGCCCACGCTGCCTGTTCCAACCCGGCGGGCGTCGAAGGCGAAGCGAAATACCTGTCCGACCAATCCATGATGGCCTACTGCGACAACACCAACTGGATCGCGATGGGGCGGAAGATTACGTCGTGCCCGAACATTGGCGATGTCTGCGCCGATGGGACCGTCTATGCGGGATTATCGCCGGATGGCAACATACAGATGTACACGACGCCTGCCGATGCCGGAACGATGGCCTGGAATAATGGTAACTCCTCTAACCGTGTTGCCACAGGCACAACAGACCTTTTGACCGGCGCTGCAAATACAGCCACTATTATCACAATTGATTCTGACAGCGGCACCGGCGGGACCCAGCCGCACATAGCGGCGCAATACTGTGCAGATCTGACCTCACATGGACATACAGACTGGTACTTGCCCGCACGTAGCGAATTGGCCGAACTCTATACAAATAACGCGGCAATTGGCGGGTTCGATACCGTAAGCGGTTACCCCAATTCTCTGTATTGGTCATCGTCGGAATCAAGCGCCGATTATGCTCGGCGCTATAACTTCAATTCAGGTTCTATAGGAACAGGGTTTAAAAATACGCTCCACTCCGTCCGCTGTGTGCGCAAGGGAAGTCCAGGCGGCAGTTTAGCGTTGGGCCTGATCGGTCACTGGAAACTCGATGAAACCAGCGGCACCAGTGCGGTGGACAGTTCGGGGAATGGGAATAATGGGTCGATGCAAAATGGGCTGGATGCGGGGAACGATTCCGTCACCGGCAAAATCGACACGGCGCTGGATTTTGATGGGGGGGACGATTATATCAATGCCGGAAATGATGCGAGTCTAAATATAACAGGTAGCATCACGCTCGCATCTTGGGTTAAAGCTGGTTCGTTCCCTGCAAGCAATGCATATAAACAATTCATAGCAAAAGGGTACGATGGAACAAACTCTCAATTTCAATTCGGTTTTCAAAATGACGCGACAACAGGAAATGTTCCAAGATTAATTGTGGGAACTTGGGATGGATCATATCATGGCATATTGTATGATTATTCTTCCACGATTGTTACTGGTCAGTGGTACCACATTACAGGAACTTTTGATGGTGCTACCTGGAGGCTCTATATTGATGGCCAGCTTGTTCAATCAAGCAATGATACAGCCTCTATCAAGACCTCTACAAAATCAGTCCTTATAGGAGCCCATGATGCGAACGGTAGCTTGAAATATTTCGACGGCCAGTTAGACGACGTCCGCATCTATAACCGCCCCCTGTCCGCATCCGAAATCACCCAGCTCTACTGCCTCGGTGCCGCCGGGAAAATCTCTTACGATGATGACCGTAACCTGATGACCTTCTGCTCAGACGAAGGTCTGCACGCGATGGACCTCACCCCGGTCGATCCCGGCACGGCCAACCTTGCCGGCCACTGGAAACTCGATGAAACGAGCGGGACGACGGCGACCGACAGCTCCAGCGGCGGCAATAACGGCACGATGAATGGCGGTCTGAATGCCGGAAACGACTCTGCCCCCGGCGCGGTCGATACGGCGCTGGATTTTGACGGGAGCGATGATTATGTCGCAGTCGGGAATGATAATATTCTTAATCCAACATCGGAGATAACGCTCAGTGCTTGGGTGAAACGGACAAGCTTTAACTCACGGGATTTTGTCATCAATAAAGGGCAATGTTCCACAGCACCTGGATGCCAGTACTGGCTAGAGTTCAGTGGTTCCAATTCCTTGATATTTGAGGTATCGGACGGAGTCTCTGATCACAAGCTTACGGCAGCAGATACCACCTTTAACACAAATGATTGGTTTCATATTGTTGGAACATATGACGGCTCAATACAAAAAATATTTGTAAACGGCGTTCAGGATTCAGCGACTTTCTCCTGGTCAAGCGCTATCAACACGACGGCTAGTGAACTAACTATTGGCAATAGGTCAGTTAATCACGATATTCCGTATGGTGGCCAAATCGACGATGTCCGCATCTACAACCGCGCCCTGAGCAAATCCGAAATCCTGTACCTCTACAACCAAAAACCCGGCCCGTGTCCCAATATCGGCGATGTCTGCCCGGACGGGACGGTGTATGCGGGGGAACTGTCGGGGACGAAACTCTACGTTCCGCCTGCGGATCAGAGCGCCAGCGCAAAATGGTATTTATGGTTCAGCAGTCAGGTTACCGGCGCGACGTCTAATACGGATGGGGCTTCCAATCAGTCGATTATCGTAAGCAATTTCAGTCCGCTATCCAATTATCCTGCTTTTGAAGTTTGCGAAAATCTAAGTTTTGCCGGGCACTCAGACTGGTTCTTGCCGGCAATTTCGCAGCTCACTGTTCTTTATACGAACAGAGTTCCTATCGGTGGCTTTTCGACGGACGATTACTGGAGTTCAACTGAGTTTGATGGGGGCGCGGCAAAGTACAAGAATTTTAATACGGGTATCAGTAATACAAATAGCAAAGCCGATGGCGGTGTTCATCCTATTCGCTGTGTGCGTACCGGCCAGCCCTATAGCTGCTTCAACCCCAACGGGGTCGAGGGGCAGATGATTTATAATTCGACGCATGATACGCTGCAATATTGCAACGGTACGCACTGGGTCGGGATAGGGAAGTGATGAAAGCTTCGCTTCCTGTCTCTTGAACGCGCGTAGATTTTCCTGTCATCCCGAACGCGCGCAGCGCGGAGGGATCTCCCGCCTTTTGGCATATGGCATGAGATTTCTCGCATGCGCTCGAAATGACAATATCACCGTCCCCATCGAAACATTTCTATTAGAATTAACTAAATAATAACCTTCTGATGCAATACTAAAATCATAGGTAAATACCTCCCTGTTCAACTTGCCGGCTCCAGTTTCACTGGGCTGGCTCGTTTTTTATGGCTGATCTAACCGGCAATAGCGTTGCTTGTTTTTAAGCGTCAATCCCGACTGCGCACAGCTTTTCCTGTCTCTTGAACGCGCACAGCTTTCCTGTCATCCCGAACGCGCGTAGCGCGGAGGGATCTCCCGCCTTTTGGCTATGGCATGAGATTTCTCACATGCCTCCTGCCTTCGCCGAAGCGTAGCTCCGGCTATGCGCAGGCAGGTCGAAATGACATTTGGTCTGATTTCTAAGTGAAATGACTATAATGGTTGACGATCTGGTTCTTACTGGCTACTGATTATTCTCCTGAACAGTGCGGGTGTGGTGGAATTGGTAGACGCGCCAGACTCAAAATCTGGTGTCCGCAAGGACGTGTCGGTTCGACTCCGACCACCCGCACCACTTCTCTTCCCCCCCTGAGCGTTATTCCCGGTCCGAAAACCTTTGACCTAATATGAAAAACAGGTTTATATTAGGGAAAACAAAAAGGAAGAGGCTATTCCCTATGGCGACAAATGCGCAAAACGACCTGCATGACCGTTATTATGAGCTAATGCGGCTCCAGAGAGATGTGAACCACACGCTGGATGTGCAGGTTGCCGAAGTGACGGCAACAGCCAAAGACCTGCAGACAGCATTAAACCGCAATATTGATAAATGGCTTCGCCATGATGACGACCAGGGGCTGTTTGCCGCGATTTCCCGTGCAGCGCTTGACGCTTCTGAAAGCAGCGAATTTTCCCGTTTGGCGGCGGAAGTCTCGGCAAAAATGCGCCTGAAGCAGATTGCAAAGACTTATGGTACGCCCGATTCCTTCCATAAAATTGTAACAGATGCGCGGGACGAACTGGCCGAGCGCGAAGCCAGACATGAAAAACTGACTCAAAATATCGAAAGGCTGGAAAAGCAGCTGGGTGTATTCGATGAACATAATCGGAAAAATCCAGCATATGCCGTGAAGCTTTCCATGCGTAAAACACATGAGAATGCAGGTATGTTTGATCGTATGGGAAGCGAAGGTTTATCCGGCGCGCACACTCTTATCAAACAATACGCCTCAGCTTATGCCGTCCGTCAAAGCAGGGATTATTCCACGCCCGCAGACTGTTTTAATGATATGGAACTTTTGGAAAAAGAGCGTGACGAGTTAAGAGGGCTGAAACCACAGATTAAACTGCTACAGGAACAACACTACCGCCAGTTGGCGGAATATAAAGAAGTCCGCGACTTGCAGGAAACGCTTCAGGATATGAATATCCGGGAAAACAGCAGCGTTCCCCTTAATGATTTCAAAACGGCCCTGATCCAGAAGCTGGACGATCAAGGGTTCCTTAAGGCTTTTGCCCGCGAAACGCCGGCCGGGGCTGGCGGGGATATGATCCTTGCCGCCGCCATGGCGCGCACGGGACAAAAAATCGCGGCCAACCTGACGGCTTTTCAGGAACAGGTGAAGAAAACCACGGAGCTGCTTGAAGGCCCTGTGGGCAGTATCGCCAAAGCGATGCGTAAGGAAAACGCCTTGGATCTCATGGCTGAAGACGTCGAAGCGCAGGCCGTGATGGCCGGATATCTCGGCACCTGTGCGATGGAAGCGGCCAGCCATCTGTCACAATTCCGTCCTGATTATATTGAAGGCCCGCAATCGCTGGCGCGGGATATCCAGCTTTATCTTGTCATCAAAGGCGGTGTCGATCCGGCTTATATTCACGAAGTCTGCGCCATGGATAAACTTCTGACCGGGCATTTTAATGTGAAATCTTATCGTCCGCAGCCGAACTTCCAGGTCGTTCTTTCGGAGCCGCGCCTGATCGATCGGATTAATCCTGACTTTGCCGGCTTCCTCAAAGAAAAATCCAAAGATGACTCTCTGGGGCGGGCAGGGTTTAAAGCCGGGGAGCTTCGTTACGCCAGCTTCGATATGCTGCTGGGACGATATTTCTCTGCAAGCGCAACATCACAGGAAATGATTGACGCCTTGCAGGCAGAAGCCGATAGCATTGAAGATATGAACGATAAGCGTGAGAAACTGGGCATTGATCGCGGCGGTCCCCGTTTGCCCAATGATCTGGGATAGATATAGTCAATTTCAGTTAAGAATCGGACAAAATCTAAAAGCGTCATTTCGAGGCAAAGCCGAGAAATCTCCAGATTGTAGGGAGATCCCTCACATGCGTTCGGGATGACGTCCAAGAGCAAGATGTCCGATTCTTAACTGAAATTGACTATAGTTTAAGCTGACTTTCGTTTGACCTGCTTCAGGCCAAGCACAGGGGCGAGGAAGTGGCCGGTATAACTTTCGGGAACAGCACAGATTTCTTCCGGCGTCCCGCAGGCAACGACATGCCCGCCTTTGTCGCCGCCTTCCGGGCCGATGTCGATGATGTAATCCGCGGTCTTGATGACTTCCAGGTTATGTTCGATGACCACGATGCTGTTGCCCTGATCGACGAGACGATGCAGCACTTCCAGCAGGTTTTTAACATCTTCAAAATGCAGGCCCGTTGTCGGTTCATCAAGAATATATAAGGTCTTGCCGGTCGAGCGCCGCGATAGTTCCTTGGCCAGCTTGACCCGCTGTGCCTCGCCGCCGGACAGGGTTGTCGCCTGCTGGCCGACTTGCAGGTAACCCAGCCCGACCGATTTGAGCGTTTCGAGTTTATCGCGGATCGACGGGACGGCTTTGAAGAAATCGGCGGCTTCCTCAATAGTCATCGCCAGCACGTCGGCGATATTTTTGTCCTTAAATTTTACTTCCAGCGTTTCCCGGTTGTACCGCTTGCCCTCGCATTCATCACAGGTCACATAAACATCCGGCAGGAAATGCATTTCAATCTTGATAACGCCGTCCCCCTGGCAGGCTTCGCAGCGGCCGCCCTTGACGTTGAAGGAAAAGCGTCCGGGCTTGTATCCCCGCGCCTTGGCTTCCGGCAGTCCGGCGAACCAGTCCCGGATCGGCGAGAACGCCCCGGTATAAGTCGCAGGGTTGGATCGCGGCGTCCGGCCGATCGGCGACTGGTCGATATCGATCACTTTGTCGATGAACTCCAGCCCCTTAATCTCGTCATGGGGCAGGGGAACCTCGCGGCTTTTCATCAGCTTCTTGCTGACCGCCTTGAACAGGGTTTCAATCGTAAAGGTCGATTTACCGCTGCCCGATACACCGGTCACACAGGTAAAGGTGCCGAGCGGGAACTTAGCGCTGACATTTTGCAAATTATGTCCGGTCGCGCCGATCACTTCGATAAATTGTTTCTTCTTGCCGGGGCGGCGCTTCTCTGGGATCGGCACAGCCCGCTCCCCGGTGAGATATTGCCCGGTCAAACTGTTTTTGTTTTGCATGATATCATCGGGTGTGCCGCTGGCCACCACCGTTCCGCCATGCACCCCGGCGCCAGGGCCGATATCCAGCACATGATCGGCGCAGCGGATGGCATCTTCGTCATGCTCCACCACAAGTACGGTATTCCCTAAATCGCGCAGCCGTTTGAGCGTTTCCAGCAGGCGGTTATTATCGCGCTGGTGCAGGCCGATCGACGGTTCGTCCAGCACATAAAGCACCCCGGTCAGCCCGGATCCGATTTGCGAGGCCAGCCGGATCCTCTGGCTTTCCCCGCCGGATAATGTCCCCGAAGAACGGGAAAGGTTCAGGTAATCCAGCCCGACATTCATCAGGAAGGTCAGCCGTTCGTTAATTTCCTTGAGTACCCGTTCACCAATGGCGAGCTGCTGTTTATTCAGCTTGTCGCTCTTGAGCCCGGCAAACCATTTCTGCGCTTCGGCGATACTGTATTCGGCAACCTGGCCGATATGCTTGCCGTCGATTTTTACCGCCAGCGCTTCAGGTTTCAGACGGTACCCTTTGCAGGTTTCGCACGGGGCGCTGCGCATATATTCTTCCAGCTTTTCCATCTGGGAATTGCTGTCGGTCTCCAAAAGACGCCGCTCCAGATTAGGGATCACGCCTTCATAAGGCTTGTTGCTTTTCCACGTGCTCTCGCTCTTGCTCTGGTAAACGGTCTTGATGATCGTGCCGCCGGAACCGTACAGGATGATATCCTGGTGTTCTTTTTTCATCTCTTCCCACGGCACATCGATCCTGAATTTGTAATGATCGGCCACAGCCTGCATGGCTTGCAGGTAAAAGCCGGAAAAGCTGCCGTTCCAGGGGGCGATGGCACCGTCGATGACGCTGATCGACGGATTGGGCACGACGAGTTCCGGTTCGATATAACGCCGCACACCAAGCCCGTCGCAATCCGGGCAGGCGCCGTGCGGGTTGTTAAAGGAAAACAGGCGCGGTTCGATTTCCGGGATCGTAAAGCCGGAAACGGGACAAGCGAATTGTTCGCTGAACAGGGTCTGGCTGTTGTCCCCGGCATTTTCCACGATCAGCAATCCGTCGGCCAGCCGCAGCGCGGTCTCGACCGAATCCGCAAGCCGGTTGCCAAGATCGTCCCGCACGACCAACCGGTCAACGACGACCTCGATATCGTGCTTGTATTTCTTATCAAGCTCCGGCACATCCTCGATTTCATACAGTGTCCCGTCAACTTTGACGCGCTGGAAGCCCTTGGCCTGAAGCTCTTTAAATTCTTTTTTATACTCGCCCTTGCGCCCGCGCACGATCGGGGCCAGCAGGTAAAGCTTCGTCCCTTGCTCCATCGCCAGGATCCGGTCAACCATTTGCGAAACGGTCTGGCTTTCAATCGGCTTCCCTGTGGCAGGCGAGTAGGGTATCCCGACCCGCGCCCACAAAAGTCTCATGTAATCGTAAATCTCCGTGACCGTTCCGACGGTGGAACGCGGATTGCGCGAGGTGGTCTTTTGTTCAATCGAAATTGCCGGGGACAGCCCTTCGATCGAATCGACATCCGGCTTTTGCATCAGCTCAAGGAATTGCCGCGCATATGCCGATAAGCTCTCGACATAGCGGCGCTGCCCCTCGGCATAGATCGTATCGAACGCCAGAGACGATTTCCCCGACCCGGACAGGCCCGTAACGACTACCAGCGCATCGCGTGGAATCTCGACATCAATGTCTTTCAAGTTATGTTCCCGCGCGCCGCGGATACTGATGGATTTAAGCATAATACAAAACAGATGTTCCTAAAATGTTCTCATTGTTTATACCAGACTTATATAAAGCCTGCCCACAAAAAAAACAGCATAAATATAAAAAAGCCGCCCCTTTTTATCAGGGCGGCTTTCTTTGAAGCAAAAAGGATTATTTTAACCGTTGCCCAGCTTCGGCGTTGCCGGTGCCGGATTATCAGCCATTTTACGCTCGCCAAGTCTGGCGGCATCAATCTCGCCGCCGTTATGATGGCCTTTTGTTGACGCCTCAAGCCTGATCTGCTCGACAATATCAGGCGTGATGGTAATCAGCTTGTCTTTCAGATCCTGCGGAATAGGAGCCTTCTTGGATTTCAGATCCTCATATTCCTGCAAGGTACCGTCATTTTCAAGCTTGAGCGAAAGCTTGTTGTTGAGCAGTTCGACAAGGTTCTCCACCGTCCCGGCGTTCCCGAAATGCTCACCCATGCGGCGTTTGTTGTCCATCAGCATGGCTTGCGCCTTGGTCCGGGCTTCATCGGTAATCGTCCGTTTCCATTTGTTCATGTTCATATCAAAGATCTCCATCAGGGCTTCGTTGGAGAAGTCCGGATAGTTCATGTGATATTTGAAGCGGCGGGACAGACCGGGGTTTGATTTGACCAGTTCATTCATCGGACCCGGATAACCCGCGATCACGACAACCAGTCTGTCTTTGTTGACTTCCATAGACTTAAGCAGCGTCCCCATGGCTTCCTTGCCGAAGTCTTGGCCTTCGCCTTTCAGAAGGTAGGCCTCGTCAATGAACAACACGCCATCAAGCGCCTGGTTGATGACCTTCTTGGTCTTCAGGGCGGTCTGCCCGACATAGCCTGCAACAAGGTCACCGCGATCGGCCTCAACAACGTGCCCTTTTTCAAGCATGCCGTTATCCTTGTAGATCTTGCCGATCAGGCGGGCAAAGGTCGTTTTCCCTGTCCCCGGGTTCCCGGTAAAGACAAAGTGTTCGATCCCGCCGCCGTCTTTATCGGAATTCAAACCGGCATCTTTAAGAATACGCAGGTGGCGCACACGGGCTTCGATCTCACGGATCAGCTCTTTCGGCTCTTCCATACCGATCAGGCGTCCCATTTCCGTTTCAATATCCTCAAGCTCTTCAACTTTGTGGATCTTAACGCCTTCGTCTTCGTCTTTGCCGTTATCGTTGGCGCCATTCTGACCGAGGGCTTGCTCCAACTGCATGGCAGCATCAATATGACGCTGGATTCTTAAGTTGGTCGAGCTGACCAGATCTTGCGCAGCCAAATGCGCCGTGGCGGCATCTTCTGACATCATCAGTGTGCTGAATCCTTTCAGAACATTGCCCCAGCTATTGGTCAGCGAAGCAAGGATCTGCGGCTTGATGTCGTCCATAATGACTTCTAAAAATGCAGGCAAGTTATGGCGTTTCATCACACCGCCCATAGGCTCCCGCTGCTTCATCTTAAAGTCGATGACGTCCTTGAGAGTTTCCTTGGCCTGTTCTTTCGTGATTCTCTGGCCGTGGCGATGGCGCATCATCTTCAGGAAGAATTCGTGCGGAATATCGTCAAAGCTGACATCTTGGTTTTGCTTTATGGTCGTGGCCATAATAGTGGCAAACGCATCCATCGCATCATCCAGAACCATCTGCGTTAAATCACGCCCTTTGGTTAGCTTCTCAGGCGCATGGCTGAATGCCGCTTTGATATCTGGCGTTTCCGTAAATTTTATCGCCGTTGTAATGAAGCGTCCTATTGCGTGATACGCAGCAGTATGGACATCGGCGACATGAAAGTCGTTCCGCAGACTCATTCTATACTCTCCCTGTTCAATTTAGTGTTTTTTTATTTCTTTATTGCGAGGATTAGAGCAGAAAAATTTCGGCATTACAAGGCGGAGAATTGGCCTTTCCGCAGATTAAAACATCATTGTGCCTGCCTTGCGGCCTCAAGAAAAAGTTCTATATCTATGATGTAAAAGAAAAAGTAAGTGCCGCGGTCTTGTGAAAATAAAATGATGCTGCTGCAAACCGTGGAGCGTTTTGAAAAACCGCTTTTATTCCGCTTGATGATAGTTATAGTAAGCCCATATTCAATTTATCGACCAATATAAAGAGGTGCAGTTGTGGCTGGCAGTGTAAATAAAGTTATTCTCGTTGGAAATCTGGGGCAGGACCCCGAAATCCGTTCCATGCAATCCGGTGACAAGGTCGCCAGTTTTTCCATCGCAACCTCGGAAAGCTGGAAAGACAAGGCTACCGGAGAGCGTAAGGAAAAAACCGAATGGCATCGCATCGCCGTATTTAACCAGGGCCTGATCCACGTGATTGAAAACTACATCAAAAAAGGTTCCAAGGTTTATATCGAAGGCCAGCTCGAAACCCGCAAATGGACCGACCAGAACGGCGTTGAAAAATACACGACCGAAGTTGTCCTGCGCCCGTTCCGTGGCGAACTGACCATGCTTGATAGCCGCTCCGGCGGCGGCAGCAGCTTTCAGGACAACACCCCACCGCCGTTCGAATCGGCTCCGGCTGGCGGCAGTATGGGCGGTGCGGCTCCGGCCGCAGCGGTCGACGAACTGGAAGACGAAATTCCGTTCTAGGACAACCCGGCATTTCTAAAAGCAGGAGACACAAAATATGGCTGTAAAACATTTCCTTTTCGCACTGTTGCTGACAGTCCTCTTGGTGCCTTCTGCCTGGGCGCAGGATGCGGCGCTGGAAAAACGGGTCCAGCTGGCGCATGAAATGCATAAGGTCAAACCGATGGCGGTCCAGATCGAATCCGCCGTCCGGCAACTGGCATTGCGGTATCCGGAAGACAAACAGGAATTGTTTATCTCCAAAATGTTGCAGGTTTTCGACCAGAAAACCCTGACCGATATTTCCGTCAATGCGATGGCGGAAACCTTCTCCGAAGCCGAACTGCAAAAGATGCTCGATTATTACGGGTCTCCCGAAGGCAAGGCGATCGAAGAAAAAATGCCTATTTATCAGACGATTGTCGAACCTGAAATCATCAAAAGAATAGATCAGGCTTTGATGGAGATCCGCACGGGTGGTGCGGGCGGCCAGCCCTGACCGATATTTCTCGATGGTGTTCTACAGTCTGCTCTCTTGTGGCGGTACCACAGAAGTGTTTGCTTGTGATGTTCCGACCGACTTTGCCGAGGCGTAAAGGCCTAGTGCTGACATCGCTGTGGTGATAAGGGGCAGATAGCTATCATAAGCTACGCCGCACGCTGCACCGGCCATGACGCCTACAGCACAAAAAAGAGCGAGTCCTTTACTAAGCATACTGTTTCGGTTGTATGTAGCTGTCAATGTGTCGTTGTGCGCGTTCATTTTATCGTTTCCATGCAGTAATGATGTTTTTCATAAAAATAAGACTCTTTTGTTTGAAATGCAAGTTATTTTGACAAATAGAACACTCTGGATACTTGTGCCTGGGTGATTCCCTGGTATTGATTAAGCAGGTATTGAAACCGGGGGAAATCCTTTATTTTGCCGTTGTTTCGGGCGGCAAAACTTGCTAGAACTGACAGGATTTAAAACAGAACTAAGAAAGTCGCTGTAATATGAGTGATTCTGCGGTTTCCGGCGGAGACGAATTGCCGGGTATTTCCCTCGAAGAGGAAATGAAAACGTCCTATCTCGATTACGCCATGAGCGTTATCGTCAGCCGGGCGCTGCCTGATATCCGGGACGGTCTGAAACCCGTGCACCGCCGTATTCTCTATGCCATGCGCCAGGGCGGTTATACCTCTGATAAGCCTTATCGTAAGTCTGCCCGCATCGTCGGTGATGTCATGGGTCAATATCACCCGCACGGTGATTTCGCGATTTATGATGCGATGGTCCGTATGGCGCAGGATTTCTCGATGCGTTTGCCGCTGGTGGACGGGCAGGGGAACTTCGGTTCGATGGACGGTGATCCGCCTGCCGCGATGCGTTATACCGAAGCGCGCCTGACCAAGGCTGCCGAAACCATTCTTGATGATATCGACAAGGATACGGTCGATTTCCATCCGAACTATGACGAATCGCTCAAAGAACCTGACGTCCTGCCGTCACGTGTGCCGAACCTGCTGGTGAACGGCGCGGGCGGGATCGCCGTTGGGATGGCGACCAACATTCCGCCGCATAATCTGGGCGAAGTCATCGACGCTTGCCATGCCTACATTGAGAACCCGGAAATCACCACGGATGAGCTGATCCAGTATATTCCGGGGCCTGACTTCCCGACCGGGGGCCAGATTCTGGGCCGTAACGGCATCATGTCGGCCTATCACACCGGCAGCGGCTCCATGCCGATGCGCGCCAAGGCCGAGTTCGAACCTGTCGGCGAAAAACGCGAAGCGATCGTCGTGACCGAAGTCCCGTACCAGGTCAATAAAGGCCGCCTGCTGGAACGGCTTGGCGAAGTCGCCCGCGAGAAAATCGTTGAGGATATCAGCGAAATCCGCGATGAATCCGACCGTGATGGCGTGCGGATTGTGGTTGAGCTCAAGCGCGGCGCGAACGCCGACGTCGTGTTGAACCAGCTTTACAAGCACACCGCGCTGCAAACCACGTTCCCGGCCAATATGGTGGCCCTGAATCGTGGCCGCCCGGAAATGCTGAAGTTGCATGACTTTATCCATGCCTTTATCCGTTTCCGCGAAGAAGTCATTACCCGCCGCACGATCTTTGAACTGGGCAAAGCCCGCGACCGCGCCCACGTTTTGGCCGGCCTGGCTGTGGCCGTGGCGAATATAGATGATGTGATTAAGCTGATCCGCGAAGCCAAAGACCCGGTCACGGCGCGCGAACAACTGCTGGCCAAGCCATGGCCTGCCAGCGATATCGAACCGCTGATCGCGCTGATCGACGATCCGGAATACCCTGTTGTGGACGGCAAATACCAGCTTTCTGAAACCCAGGCCAGGGCGATCCTTGATCTGCGCCTGCACCGCCTGACAGGGCTGGAGCGTGACAAGATCGGTGACGAGCTTAAAGAAATCACCGACCGGATTGCTGAATTCCTGGCGATCCTCGGCAGCCGCGAAAAACTGATGGATGTGATGCGCGGCGAGCTTGATGAAATCAAAGCCAAATACGCAACGCCCCGCCGGACCGAACTTCTGGATATCGAATTCGAAGAAGACATCGAAGAACTGATCCAGCGTGAAGACATGGTCGTCACCGTCACCAACGGCGGCTACGTCAAGCGGGTGCCGCTCGACACCTACCGGGCGCAGCGCCGCGGCGGTAAAGGCCGCAGCGGGACAGCGCTGAAGGACGAGGATTTCGTTTCCGACCTGTTCGTCGGCAGCACCCACACCCCGATCCTGTTCTTCACGTCCCGCGGGATCGTGCACAAGATGAAAGTCTGGCAACTCCCGCTGGCGAGCCCGCAATCGCGCGGCAAGGCGCTGGTAAACCTGTTGCCGCTGGAGCAGGACGAATATGTGTCCGTTTATCTCCGCTTGCCGGAAGATGAAGAGTTGTGGGATCAACTCGATATCGTTTTCGCGACATCGCACGGCACGATCCGCCGGAACAAGCTGACGGACTTCAAAAATATCCGCTCCAACGGCCTGATTGCGATGAAACTCGGTGATGATGAGTCGCTGGTGTCGGTAAAAATCTGCCGCTTTGACGAAGATATCATGCTGGCAACCCGTCTGGGCAAAGCGATCCGTTTCGCTGTAGGCGATGTCCGCCTGTTTGCCGGACGGACCTCGACCGGGGTGCGCGGCGTGAAGCTGGGTAAAGGCGACGAAGTCATTTCGATGTCGATCCTTAAACATGTCGAAAGTGAACCGGACGAACGGACCGCCTATCTGAAAATCGCGAGCCAGTTGCGCGGCGCGGACGAAGAGGGCATGGAATTCGAAGCCGGTGGCGTCGAACTGTCCGAAGAGCGTTTCAAAGAGCTGCAGGATAAAGAGCAGTTCCTGCTCAGCGTCTCCGAAAAAGGCTTTGGCAAACGGACCTCCAGCTACGAATACCGGGTCACCGGCCGTGGCGGGCAAGGCGTGGTCAATATGGGCCTCACCAAGAAAAACGGCGGTGCGGTTGTCGCAACCTTCCCGGTGACCGACGACCACCAGGTCATGCTGGTCACCGACAAGGGCAAGCTGATCCGTACACCGGTCCGTGACGTCCGCTTCACCGGCCGCAGCGCCCAGGGTGTGACCCTGTTCAAGGTCGCCGAGGACGAAACGGTCATGTCCGTCGCCTGGCTGATCGAAGAAGACGAAGAAGAAGACGTCACCGCAGCAGAGCAAACAGTTGCCCCGGCAGACGCAGAAGCCGCAGAAGTCGCAGAGGCCGAAGCTCCCGATGCGGATGAGCCGGAAGCCTCTGACTCTGAAGAGTAATTTATCGATTTCCCCCTCTCCCTGAAGGGAGAGGGGGCATTATCCCCACCATCTTTGCGGCCTTCTATAGATAAAAGCTTGCGCCTTCATCTCGACTCCATTAGTTTCCGGCGAATGGTTCTACGGTATTTACGGTTATCCATTGCCGCGGCGGCAATGATGGTGATGCTTCTCCCGCTTTGGGCACAGGCATCCGGCATAAACTCTGGCGGTTTGAAAACGCAGGGGGGCGAGCGGACGCTGGCCTTCTACAACACCCACACACATGAAACGATCGAAACGACGTTCTGGCGTAATGGTGACTATGACCAGAACGAACTGGATAAAATGAAAGATTTCCTGCGCGATCACCGCAGCGGCCACAGCCATACGGTCAGCGCTGATTTGCTGAACCTGCTGCACGGCCTGCAGACAGAGCTTCAGCGCCGCCACCCGGATCAGGACATTGTATTCCACGTCATCTCCGGCTACCGCTCTCCAGCGACCAATGCCATGCTCCGCGCCAATGGCGGCGGGCAGGCGAAAAAATCCCGCCACATGGAAGGTGATGCGATTGATATCCGCGTCCCCGGCATTGATACGGTCGAAATCCGCAATGTCGCCTGGTGCATGCAGCGCGGCGGTGTCGGCTATTACAGCGGCAGCGATTTCGTCCATGTCGATACCTGGAACGTCCGCAGCTGGAACTGGTCTCCCAAAGCCGGCATGTGCGGCCGCGGTAATTCTTGATTACTAAACTGTCATCCCGAGCGTAGCCGAGGGATCTTTGGTATATCCGCCTGTGAGGATCTCTCCACTTCGCACCTGCGGCGCTCCGGTCGAGATGACACTTGTATTGTAAAAACAGGAGTAATATCCATGACCGTCACCGCAAATCTCGCCGCTCTCGGCCTCGACCTCCCCAAAGCCGCCGCCCCGGCAGCAAACTACGTCCCTTATGTCATCAGCGGGAACCAGCTTTTCATCGCCGGACAAATCCCGTTCTTAAACGGCCAGACCATGCATCTGGGTCGTCTGGGTGAAGATTTAACCGTAGAGCAGGGCATCGAAGCTGCCAAAGCCTGCGCCCTGAATATCCTCGCCCAGGTGAACGCCGCCGTCGAAGGCGACTGGACCCGCGTACGGCGCTGCGTCAAACTCGGTGGCTTCGTGAACTGCACCCCTGATTTCACCGATCACCCCAAAGTCATCAACGGCGCATCGGACCTCATGGTCGCCGTCTTAGGTGATATTGGCAAACACGCCCGCTTCGCCGTCGGTGCGCCATCTCTGCCGCTGGGCGTTGCCGTAGAAATCGACGCGATTTTTGAAATTTCCTGAACGGATTAAGGTGCCGCCGGAGACTCCGGCTTCTGTGCTTTTCCGATCATGCGAATACCGGCATAAGTCCCGAGCGCAGCCAGGACATCAGACCCTGTATTGATAATGTAGTTATTCACATCAAGCGAACTCGTAAAATTATCCAGCCCGACCCCGGCCAGAATGCCGCAAGCCGTTCCTGCCGCTAAATTAAAGAGTCTTGAGAACATGGTCCCACGACCTGATTGTTCAGAGTAAGCGGCGAGAGCGCCAAGAGCCACAGGAACAACGCAAGTTGCAGGATGATCGGTTATCAAATTGGCCACGGCAGAAAAGATCAGCGGGACTTCCACCCCGTACTTATAAAAATCATTCTCTCTGATTTTGCTGAATTCCATTATTTTTATCCTTATGAATAAGGGTGAATATTATGAAAAAATAAAAAGAATGTCAAATTTTCATATACCGCCACACCATTCCCGAACTCACCGCACAAAACCACCCCTCTCCCTTCAGGGAGAGGGCAGCGCAGACTTGGCACAGCGCAGCTTTGCCTATGTCGAAGCCGGGTGAGGGACCTGTTGCTTGCAAAGGAGGTTATCTATTTCAGTTAAGAATTGGACAGTATAGTCATTTCAGTTAAGAATCGGACAAAATCTAACAGTGTCATTTCGAGGCGACCTGTCCTCCGAAGCCCAAAGGGCGAAGGAGGAAGCCGAGAAATCTCCAGATTACCGGGAGATCCCTCACATGCGTCCTGCCTTCGCCGAAGCGTAGCTCCGGCTACGCGCAGGCAGGTCGGGATGATGTCCAAGAGCAAGCTGTCCGATTTTTAACTGAAATGACTATAGATAGTTTGTTTTTGAACCGCAGAGGCGCAGAGAACGCAGAGCATCTTATTTCTCTGCGTTCTCTGCGCCTCTGCGGTAAAATATCAAAGCTTTGAAAATGTCCGATTTTTAATTGGAAGCTATCGATTTCAAGGATACCTGAACTAGCACCCTTTGCGTATAAATTGAATTGGTAGTCATATTTATACTACCTTTCCACATTTGGGAGCGCAAAACACAACACTAGGAAAATTATCCTAATTATGCTATCCTTTCCAAAGAAAAAGAAAGGAGGCCAAAACCATGCCCAAAACAAAAAACACCAAAGGCTGGTCTGAAAGAAGAAGGAAGCGGCAGGCCTGCAACGCCCGCCGCAATAAGCCGTGGAAAAGCGCCACCGGGCCGAAGACGGCAAAGGGCAAGGAAGCATCGCGGATGAATGCGCTTAAACACGGCTACTGCGCCGCCGGTTATAATGCGCTTCGCAAGGCGTTTCGCCTGAACCGGGAATTTATCCGGCATATTCTGGCTTATGATGCGGTTGCGCGCGAACTGGACACGATTTTGTTAACCAAACGGACTGAAGAAAAAACAAACAAAATCAAAGGGGATAGCGAGCGGTGAAAATTGTTTCTGCAAACAGAATGAAGGATTTTTTGTTGAACCACCAAGGCACAAAGACACAAGGGCGGCGAAGAAAAAGCAGCGCGCAGCGCAATAATTCAAACAAATGTGCCAAAGGGGTGTCATGTGTTGTTTGCGCCTGCGGCGCGATTTTGCAAAATTCCCTTAGTGTCTTGGTGCCTTGGTGGTTCAATAACAAATCCCGAAAAGTTTGCCTCCCGGCTCATTTAGCGCTAAAACACCCCTCATGAATAACCAGACAGCACATCATCGCATCGGCGTTTATCCCGGCACGTTCGACCCGGTGACCAAGGGGCATTTGCACCTGATCCGGCGGGCGAGCAAGCTGGTGGATCACCTGATCGTCGCCGTGGCGGAAAATGCGCGGAAATCTCCGACCTTTTCACAGCAAGAGCGGCTGGAGATGGTGCGCACCGATATTGCCAATATGCGCGAAAAGCACTGCGTCATCGATGTGTTGCCGTACGATAATCTGCTGGTGACCTTCGCGGCGGAGCAGAAAGCGTCCTGCATTTTCCGGGGGCTGCGCGCGGTCTCCGACTTTGATTTTGAATTCCAGATGACGGGCATGAACGCACGGCTCGACCCGGACATCGAAACAGTTTTCCTGATGGCGGCGGATAAATGGCAGTTCGTCTCCTCAAGCTTCGTCAAGGAAATCTGCAGCCTCGGCGGCGATATTTCCGAAGTTGTCACCCCGGCGGTGGAAGCGCGTCTCAAAGAAAAACTGGGGGCAGGTGGATGATGATTAAACCGCAGAGACGCAGAGAGCACAGAGAAAACGCGCGCAGCGCTATTAAAATTTCAACCGCGAAGATGCGAAGATACGAGGATATTTTTATGCTTGTGCGTATGCATGTCTTCGTGTCTTCGCGCCTTCGCGTTTCAAACGCCCTCTGCGTCTCTGCGGTTCAAAACATACTAAAGAAGCGGAGCGTTCTATGGTCGCGTTAACCGACATAAAACGTCATAAAACCATCGCCGTCAAAGTGCGCGGCGTAACGGTCGGCGGCGGCGCGCCCGTGGTGGTGCAGAGCATGACCAACACCGACACCGCCGACGTGGATGCCACCTATGCGCAGGTCAAGGCGCTGTTCCTGGCGGGGTCGGAAATCGTCCGCGTGACGGTTAATAACGATGCCGCCGCGATCGGCGTGGCGAAATTGCGCGAACGGCTGGACAAAGAAGGCCTGAATGTCCCGCTGGTCGGCTGCTTCCATTATAACGGCCATACGCTGCTGAGCGAATATCCCGAGCTTGCGCAGGGGCTTGATAAATACCGTATCAATCCCGGCAATGTCGGTTTCGGGCAAAAGCGCGACAAGCAGTTCGAAATGATGATCGAAAAGGCCGTGGAATATAACAAACCGGTCCGCATCGGCGTGAACTGGGGCAGCCTCGACCAGGATTTATCAACCCGCCTGATGGATGAGAATGCGGCCTCTGACAATCCGCAATCCGCCGATGCCGTGATGCGCGAAGCGCTGGTGCAATCCGCCCTGATTAGTGCGGAAAAAGCCGAGAATATCGGCCTTGGCAAAGACCGGATCATCCTTTCGGCAAAAGTCAGCCGGGTTCAGGACTTGATCGCGGTCTATCGCGAACTGGCCCGCCGCGCCGATTACGCCCTGCATCTGGGCCTAACCGAAGCAGGGATGGGCTCCAAAGGCATTGTCGCCACGGCGATCGGCGAAGGCATGCTGCTACAGGAAGGGATCGGCGATACGATCCGTGCCTCCTTAACGCCCGAACCGGGCGCGTCCCGGCTGCAGGAAGTCAAGGTGTGCCAGCAGATCCTGCAGGTCATGGGCCTGCGCTCCTTCGCCCCGCAGGTCAGTGCCTGTCCGGGTTGCGGCCGCACCACCAGCACCTATTTCCAGGAGCTGGCCGGGAAAATCCAGTCCTATCTGGATACGCAAATGCCGGTCTGGAAAACACGGTATCCGGGCGTGGAAGGCCTGAATATCGCCGTGATGGGCTGTATCGTCAACGGGCCGGGCGAAAGCAAACACGCCGATATCGGCATCAGCCTGCCCGGCACCGGGGAATCCCCGGTCGCGCCGGTCTTTATCGACGGTAAAAAGGCGCACACATTGCGCGGTGAACGGATTGCAGAGGAGTTTCAGGAACTTCTGGAACAATATATCCGGGACCGCTACAGCACTTCCGGCCAAAAAGCGTCCGCCGCGTAAAAGAAAACTTGACCTGCGCGGCCTGAATCAATAAGTTACCGCAATCTTTTCTCTGGAAAGACCGCGTAGCTCAGCTGGTAGAGCAACTGACTTTTAATCAGTAGGTCCAGGGTTCGAATCCCTGCGCGGTCACCATTTACACTTTCCTTTCATAAAAATTGATATGCCGTCTGGGATCGTGTTAGCGTAGCCGCCTGTTTTGGACAGGGAAAGGCGAAGGGATCTGCATGAAAAAAGGGCAGGGGCTGTTTTTTGATACCAATGCGATTTATGCCAGCTATCAAAACGTGCAGGCGGAGTTCGATACCATCAACAAAACCATTAACTGTGGCCGGGATGCGTTCGATGATGATGTGAAAACGCATTTGATGCTGGCTTATAATTTTCTGAATGCACGGCTGGGGACGGGGGAGAAGCGTACCTTGCTGACACCTTCTGACCTCTTGGAATTAAATGCGATCGTTCATCTGGGTACGGATGCCGAATTACGCCAGCAATATAAAGGCTTTCTGAAACAGACCGAAGACAAGTTTTATAAACATCTGCCGTACCTGCTGGAATGGTGTAAACGCCATGAACGCAGCAACGATGACCCCTATAAAATTGCCGCGGGTTTATATGTCAGGATTTTGGCGGAGCCGCAGCTGTTCTTTGACGGCAACCACCGGACCGGGGCGCTGGTCGCCAATTATTACTTGCTGAAGAACGGTTTGAATCCTTTTGTCCTGACGACAGGGAATGCGGTGGAGTTCTTTAACCTGGCTTCCGATGTTAAATTTAAAAAAAGGGACATCCAATCAAAATTCAAACGCGCGGTAGGCTGGCGGGACGAAGTTCATGCCATGCGCGATTTTCTAAAGAAAAACGCCCTGCCTTTTACGGCATCGGCACCTGAAATTTGGCAAGGGGAACCACAAAAAAAGAAATCCCACGATGCTAAAAGTAAGCCGACTTTGGGCGTATAATTTTAAATTGTTAACGATTTTTAGAAATGTTTCTGTTAATAATAAAGAGTGATGCTGGTTTTTGAACAAAAACCGGGCATCAGGACCTAAAAATAGGGGAAAATGACGATGAAAAAAATTCTGATGATGACAATGGCTTTGATGCTGATGATGCCTGTATGCGCCAAGGCAGCGGACACCGATACCCCTGCGGATCAGGCAACGCGCGAGCAGCAATACGAAGCCAAGCAGGCTGCCCGTGAAGCAAAACGTAAGGAACGTGAAGCAAAACGCGAAGGATTTAGTAAAGCGCGTGAAGCCTGCATGGCCAAAGAAGAAGGGCAGCAGGAATGCCTTGACGGCGTTCGCGCACAGCGCAAGGCGTTTAGAGATCAAGTCCGCGCGGAAATTGACAGCAAGGGTAAAAACAAAGCAAATTAGCTTTTGAAACCGGGGCGGGAATATCGTTATAATCAGGCGTAAGTCGCCTTGATCCACCACGATTGATACGTCCCATGCTCCTGCCACAGCACGTAAAACCCGCAAAACCGACAATTCTCTGCATGTTCAGCGGCGGGCTGGACAGCTTCGGCTGCGCGTGGCAGCTTTTTACCAACGATGCATATAAAGACTTTCATATCCATTTGCATCACATGCATATCGTCAATGTGGAGCAGCGTACCCAGAACGAAGAAGAAGCCACGCGGCGCTTTGTCACCTATTGCGAACAGGAATTCCGCCGCGATTTCACCTTTACCGAAAACATCATGGGATTCCGTTTCCTGCAAAGCGGGGACTTCCCGATGGACAGTTATCTATATGGCTTTGTGTCGGCAATGATTGCGAATAATAATCCCAATATCGTCCATGTCGCCGTGGGCCGCACCAAAACCGACATGGAAAACGATGTGCCGCTATATCCGCATATCCAGCGCGGGCACAGGATTTTCGAAGCGTCCCTGACCGACGAGCGGCAGGGAAAAATCACATACATCTTCCCGGTCAGGGATATCTCCAAAAACGCCATTTACGAAGCCCTGCCGCCCCGCTTACAGCAATCTTTCTGGTCCTGCCGTAGACCGGTGAACCTGAAACCCTGCCACCAATGCGAGACCTGCCGGGCTTTGGCGGCGCTCAACATCGAACACCCTGATTTTACCTGATGCATAGTTACGAAGACATTTTTATTGACGAGCGCCAGAAAGCCTACGACAAGGCGATGAAGGAAATAGCCCCCGCCGCGCGCGATGCGGAGTTCGAAGCCGTCGTGGGCTATATCGCCCCGCAGGACACATCCTGCATCCTCGATTTTCCATCAGGCGGCGGCTACCTGAAAAACTATGTCTCCGGGATCGTGGACGAAGTCGATCCGTCACACTGGAACGACAACCATTCGCTAAAATCCCTGCCGGACCAGGCCTACGATTACGTGCTCAGCATCGCCGGGCTGCATCATTATACCCCGGCGCAGCGCGCGCAGATCTACGATGAATTTTACCGCGTCCTTAAGCCCGGCGGGGAGCTTGTTGTTTCCGAAGTGCTGGCCGGGTCGGCGGTTGACCGGTTTTTGAATGAATTCGTGCACAAATATAACCCGCAAGGCCACGAAGGCCTGTTCCTGGACCAAAGCGAGGCCCTCCGCCTGCGGCATACCGGCTTCGCCGTACAGCACCATATTCATGACTATACATGGCATTTTGGAAGCGACGATCAGGCGGCAGACTTTTTTAAGCATTTGTTTTTCCTGAACAAAGCAAATCGTGATATCATCATAAACGGAATCGGCTCTTACCTCGGGAAACAGGGACCTGACGCCCGTTGGAACATGATCCTCTTCCATGGCCGCAAGTCTTAAGATTAACCTTAATAAAGGTAAAAATGTTAACGTGATTGTAATCAAATCACCCCTATAATGAGAAAATACAGATATTTGTGTGGGTTTTTATATGCCGCGTAAAAATAATAAACGGACAGTGATCTCACTGGTTTCAATGCTGCTGGCCACAACAGCGGTAACCCCTGTTTTCGCGCAGGAAACCCAGCCTTACGCCGCTTGTGCGGCTGGCGAAGAAGGTGCGTTTCGCCGCGCCGCCAACGGCTCCGGCCCGGTCACGGGGCAGCGCTTTTTGTTCTGCGACGGCGCGAACTGGATTCCGTTCCTGTTCTACGATCACCCGACCGAAAGCTTGTTCTTCCGCGCCCCGGCAGCAGCCCCCGCAGATATCACGTTCAGTTCCAGCCACTGGACTCTGTGGCTTGACGAAGCCAGCAACGAATTTGAACTCAAAGCCAAAAAATCCGACGGGACGATCATCAGCACCACCGTCGGCAGTGGCGGCAGTAGCCTGTGGACGGATGATACGAGCCATATCAGTTACCAAAGCGCGCATATCATAAAAAGTGGCCAGACCCTTCCGGCCGTGATGGACGATAACGGCACCCGGATGTTCTTCTATCCGGACAAGGCGGCGTTCCGGGGTGGACGTATTGTCGGGGGTAATGACGCTTGGCAGGACGCAAATATTGGGGGGGGCAGCTTTGCTTGGGGCGAGAATGTGGAGGCTAGTGGCGGTGAGAGTGTGGCTATGGGAGGATATAGCACCGCAAGCGGCTTTCAAAGTACTGCATTGGGTTCCGCGGCCACGGCAAGCGGCGCATATAGTGTCGCATTGGGGCGATCGATAACGGCCAGTGGTCAAGGTAGTGTTGCATTAGGTTATGGAAGTACAGCTAGTGCTGATGACAGTATTGCGATAGGCCTTGCATCTACGGCCAGTAATGTTGGTAGTATTGTACTTGGCCATAGGGCTAAATCAGAGGGAATTTATTCTATGGCTATTGGTTTGGGTAATTCTGGGCCGGGAAACTATCCGCGGGTAACGGGGGACAATTCCTTTGGCATTTTTATGGGCTACCAAGCCGACGCCAACATCACCGCCAACAACCGGATGGCACTGGTTGGTGGTGATTTTATGATTGACGATAACGGCGCGGCGGGTTCTCAAGGCTGTCTCCGCTATGTGAACGGGACGGGGCTGCAATATTCCGATGACTGCTCGACCTGGACGGCGTTT
This sequence comes from Rhodospirillales bacterium, assembly GCA_020638155.1. Lineage (GTDB taxonomy): Bacteria > Pseudomonadota > Alphaproteobacteria > Micavibrionales > Micavibrionaceae > UM-FILTER-47-13. The sequence continues at coordinate 1,277,268 of JACKJB010000001.1, read as the reverse complement.
AACGCGATTGGCGGGGGTAGCGGCCTGTGGACGGATAATACGAGTTACATCAGTTACCAAAGTGCACACATCATTAACCCCGGTCAGGCGCTTCCGGCGGTATTAGATGATTACGGTACCCGGATGTTTTTCTACCCGGATAAAGGAGCGTTTCGCGGTGGCCACGTAGGCTCTACAAATGATGCCTGGGAAGATGCTAACATTGGTACAAACAGCCTGGCATGGGGCGCGAATGTAGAAGCTAATGCTCAAAGCAGTGTCGCGATGGGGTATGACAACACTGCCAGCGGCAACTCCAGCGTCGCGATGGGGTACGGCACCACCGCCAGCGGAGATTACAGTTTTGCGATAGGAATTTACAATACGGCCAGCGGCTCTGAAAGCGTTGCGATGGGGTATTCCGCTTTGGCTAGTGGTAATTTGGGCAGTGTTGCTATGGGGTACCGTTCCACCGCCAGTAGTTACGGTAGTATTGCCATGGGGTATGGAGCCAGTTCTTCTGCAAAAGGCGCTGTTGCACTCGGCTTTGGTACTGCGAGCGGACAATATAGCCTTGGTGCTGGGGACTCAATCGCCAGCGGGGCCTATTCTTTCGGTGTTGGTGGCGGTTCAACTGCCAGCGGTCAGAGCAGTGTTGCAATGGGGCAGCAGTCTGTCGCCAGCGGCGGCGAGAGTGTCGCAATGGGGCGTGAAGCGGTGGCGAGCGGACAATTTAGTATCGCTCTTGGCCGTGAGGTCATTGCCGGGAACGGTACAGCCGGTAGCGGTTTTGGTGATTACTCCATGGCGATCGGCCTTGGCGCTTCCGGCGCGGGCAACGATCCGCGGGTGACGGGGGATAGTTCTCTCGGCATCTTTATGGGGGATCAGACCGATGCCGACATCAGTACCAACAACGTCATGGCGTTGGTTGGTGGTCACTTCATGATCGACGATGCCGGGGCATCCGGATCGCAGGGCTGTCTCCGGTATGTGAACGGGACGGGTCTGCAATATTCCGATGACTGCTCGACCTGGACGGCATTTAACACGCTCGGCGGCGGTTCCGGTCTGTGGACGGACAATACGAGCCATATCAGTTACCAGAGTACCCACATCATCAAAAGCGGGCAGGCCCTTCCTGCCGTGATGGATGATAACGGCACACGGATGTTCTTCTATCCGGACAAGGCGGCGTTCCGGGGTGGAACAATTTCCAGTGCGAACGATGCCTGGCAGGATGGCAATACGGGAACAAACAGTTTTGCCTGGGGGATCAATACCCAGGCGGGTGGTAATTATAGTGTCGCGATGGGGGGATACAACACGACAACTAAATGGGGTAGTGTCGCGATGGGAGTTCAAAACACCAGCAGCGGATACTACAGCTTTGCAATGGGGCATTACGTAACGGCCAGTGGGGGTGGCAGTGTTGCGATGGGATATCAAAACACCGCCAGTGGCACTAACAGCGTGGCTCTCGGTTTTTATACAACGGCAAACGGTACCCAAAGTTTTGCTGTGGGCGACAATGCGACGGCCAGCGGCAGCAGAAGTATTGCGATGGGGTATTACAGTGCCGCCAGTGGTTGGAGCAGTATTGCTTTGGGACGGGATGGCGTGGCTAGTGGACTGTATAGCGTTTCCATTGGGTACAGCAGTGATGCCACGGATGATAATACTGTGGCGATCGGCTATAAAAATACAGCGAGTAACAATTTCTCCGTCGCGATGGGAGAAAGAAGTACTGCCAGCGGCTGGGGAAGTACCGCTATGGGATACCAGGCCACAGCCAGCGGTGCCTGGGGGGTCGCGATTGGTTCGCGCCTGACCGCGGGCGGGCAGTATAGTACGGCGCTTGGTGTGAAAACCATCGCGAGTGGGCTGCACAGTCTTGCCATGGGCAAGGAAGCGACTGCCGGGTCAGGAACGGGCGGGGACGGGGCCGGTGACGGCTCTATGGCTTTTGGTTTGCAGACGGCAGCCCAGGCGACCGACCCGAAAATCACCGGGGACCGTACCGTGGCATTTTTCTTTGATGGCAATACGGCCAACGCCAATAGCGGTGTTAATATTACTGCCAATGATTCCTTCATTATTTATGGCGGTAAGCTCAGTGTAGGAGACACCACGCCCGATGTCGAACTCGATGTTGTCGGGGATATTAATTATACCGGCGTACTGGCCGATGTGTCGGATTTGCGGTTGAAGACCGAGATTAACGATTTACCGGAGGGGCAGTTGGAAAAAGTCATCAGGCTCAAAGGCGTATCGTTCAAGATGAAAGACAACCCCGAAGGACCGCTGGAATACGGCTTTATCGCGCAGGACGTCCAGACCGATTACCCGCACCTGGTCCAGGAAGACAAGGCGGGGATGCTCTCGCTGAACTATGTCGGCCTGATCGCGCCGATGGCCGAGGCGATCGAGGAACAAAACGACCTCATCAAAACGCAGGAAGAGCGCATCAAGGCGCTGGAAGAACAAATCCTCCTTCTCAAAGCCATGGTGGAAGAGAAGACCGCAGAGTAGGGTTCAAAGTCTTCGTTACCGTCATCCCCGTGACAAAATCTTTGATTTTGTTTAAACGACGGGGAACCATAGTGTCGGCGAACTATGTTCGCCGCCTTTTCTGGATTCCCGCTGATGAGCCTGCCTGCGCTACGCTGCGGCGAGGCCGCGGGAATGACGAAGATATACTCTATACGAATCCGTGAACATCAAGTAGGCTATAGGCGATGAGAATTTTTAAGATTGTAAGCGGGGACCGGATATGATTAGACGCGTCGGCGACACGCCGGATAACGAGGCCGAAATTGTCGGCCGTTTTGACCTTCATATCAATGATACGTTTATTCCTTACCTCGCGCAGGAAAATATGAGCGTGGCGCTGACGACGTATGAAGGTGGCAAGCTGATTGTCGTCGGGCCGGGACAGACCGGCGCAACGGTGGCCGAGCGCAATTTCCAGCGCTGCATGGCGCTGCACGTCGAAGACGACCGCAATATCTGGATTTCAACCCATCATAATATCTGGAAGCTGGAAAACGGCGTCCCGCCGGGTGAAGTCTGGCACGGCCAGTGGGACCGGATGTACCTGCCGCGCACGGCCTATGTCACCGGCGGGGTCGATGTGCACGAAATTATCAAAGCCGGGGACGGGCATATGTACGGCGTGGTCACAGGCTATAACTGCGTCGCCCGGATCGGCGATGATGAAAAGGGCAGTTTTACGCCATACTGGCGTCCCCCTTTTATTGACGGGATCGTGTTCCAGGATCGCTGCCACCTGAACGGGCTGTGCCTTGAAGAGGGCGAGCTGGCCTATGTGTCGATGGTCTCCCAGTGCAATATTGCGGGACAGTGGCGCGAAGACCGGGACAGCGGCGGCGTCCTGATGGATATGCGCACCAATGACATCGTGGCTTCGGGCCTGTGTATGCCGCATACGCCAAGACTGTATAACGGCGAGCTGTGGTTCCTTGAGGCGGGCAAAGGCTATCTGTGCAAAGCGGATTTGCGGACGGGCAAAGTCGAACGGGCGCTCTGGCTGCCCGGTTTCCTAAGGGGACTGCATTTTTATAAGAACTATGCGTTTATTTGCTGTTCCGCGCCGCGTGATAAGGACTTCCAGGGCTTGCCGCTGGATAAGGAATTTGAAGAGCGCGGCCAGCAGCCCAAATGCGCGCTGGAAATGGTCAATATGGACACGATGACCGTCGAAACGGCGATGAGCATTACCGGTTCGGTCAAGGAAATCTATGATGTGGCCTTACTTGAAAATTGCCGCCAGCCTTTGATCTACGGGATTTTCGGTGATGATATCAAAAATATCGTCGTCACGGGCGAGGATGAGAGCGCGATGGGTGCTTTGAATGACCGGGTCGCCGTTCCGGCCGCGGCCAAAGTCCATTAAACTTCAAATTGACAGTTTGTTCCTGAACCTTTATGCATAATATCAAAGCATAAAAGCGAGAGCAGGGAACAGGGTATTGTCTTCGCAACAGCAGAAAAAACCGGCACAGGATCCGGCGCGCAGTAAATTTGCGCGGCAGTTTAGACGTGCGGTGCGCAGGGCCCGCTGGGCGGGCTTTGCCGAGCGCGCCGTGGATCGGACCGTGCCGACTGTCGGGGCGCTCAGCGCGGCGTTTCTGACCGCTTCATGGGCCGGGCTGTGGCAGCATGTCTCGCCATCGGTAAAAATGACCGGGGTTTCCCTGTTCGCGGTCGCGCTGGCAACGGCGCTGGCGTCGGTGCGTAAAGTTAAACCGCTGTCCCGTGACGAAGCGCTGGCCCGTTTAGACCGTAATGCGGGTATTCCGGGCCGCACACCTGCGGCTTCTTATGACGATATTCCGAATGATCCCGATGCCTCTGCCGATGACAAGCTGACATGGGACCTGCAGCGCCGCCGCATTGAACGGATGGTCGGCGAATTTAAAGCCGGAGGGCCGCAGCCGACATTGCCGGGGCGTGACCGTTACCGTTTGCGTTACGCCGCTGTGCTCGCAACCGGGCTGGCCTTTGCCGCGGCTTTCTCTCAAGGGCAGGAGGTGGAGCGCGTGGCCGCCGCTTTTGACTGGGAAATGCCTTATATGCCGCGGCAGGCCAAAATCGATGCCTGGGTTACGCCGCCCGATTATACGGAGCAGGAACCAATCGCCCTGTCCAGCCGCAAGCAGGGGGTCGATGACCGTTACCGGCAACAGGGAGTGACCGTGCCCGAAGGCAGTATCTTGACCCTGCGCGTCCATGAGCAAGGCACAAGCGTCAGCGTTAAAGGGGGGATATCTCCCGTTGACCAGTCTTGCCAGGTCATTGAGCAGGATCACGCGACACGATGCCAGTTCGAACTGGCAAGTACCTCTGAGGTGACCGTCCATCGCCGCGGGAACCGTGATGTAAGCTGGACCGTTACTGTGACTCCGGACAAGCCGCCGGTTATTTCGATCACGCCCGCAGAAGAGCAGCAAAACGGCGCGAATAAAGCATATAAATACACCCTAACCGATGAATACGGTGCCGAAGTCACCGGCATTCGCATCCTTCCCGGAAAGTCGGAAGATCCCGAAGCCAGACCGCTCCCGGCTTACGGCCTGCCGAAAATTACAGTCCCGGCACGGTAGTTTCTCTTATCGCAGATTTTTTCCCTCTCCCTGAAAGGAGAGGGGCTTTAAGGTTCGAAACGGTTGAGCAGGCGTTTGATATATTCACGCTCCTGCGCGGAACGGTCCTGATCGTTCAGGCGGTCGCGCAGCTCGTCCTGAATGTTACGGGCGCGGTTTTCTTCCTGATCTTCGGGCAGCGTTTCGCGGCGTAGCGGCGGGCGGTCTTGTTCAAGATTGCGGTTCGGATCGCTCGCGGCATTCCGCGGGATCGCGCCCGGCTTGCTGTTGGCCGGGCTGCCGCTACCCTGGCTCGACATAGCGTCTTTCGGCATGCCCATCTGCTGCATCTGCTGCATCATCTGTTGCATCATTTCCTGCGCGGCTTCCTGCATGGATTGCATCGCCTGCTGTTGCCCCGGCATAGCCTGGCCGGGCTGCCCCTGGCCGAGCTGCTGTCCGGCTTGTCCCATGGACTGGTCCGCCTGCTGCATGCTTTGGGGCTGGCCGCCCATTTGCTGCATTTGTTGCATCATTTGCTGGAGTTGCTGCTGGAGCTGTTGCTGCTGCTGGGAAAGCTGCTGCCCGCGCTGCATTTGCTGTTGCATCTGCTGCATCATCTGCTGGAGCTGCTGCTGCATTTGTTGCATCTGACTTTGCTGGCTTTGGCCACCGCTTTGTTGCTGCTGTTGTTGTTGCTGCTGCTGTTGCATCATTTTTTGCAGTTGTTCCATCAGCTGATCCAGCATGTTCTTCATTTGCTGCTGCTGCTGGCTTTGGTTCTGTTGTTGCTGTTGCGGATTGCCGGGACCTTGCGGCTTTTGTTGTTGCTGCTGCTCCTGCTCCTGCTGGATCAGTTGCTGGAGCTGTTGCATCAGGCTTTGCGCGTCCTTGCTCATATCCTCAAGCTGTCTTTGTGTCGGCGGCCTGTCTTTCACAGTGTCATCGAGCTGGTCAGAGAGTTTATCAAGACTCTTGTCGAGCCTGTCCAGCGTTTGCCGCTTGGTCTGGCTGTCGTCGTGACGTTTTTGCGTATCGCGCCGCATTTCCTCGATCATGTCTTTTAGACGGCGTTCGATGTCTTCGGTGACTTGCGCATTCTGTTCACCGCGCAGGGGGCGCACATATTGATCGTAAATGTAATTGGTCCTGTCTGGAACCAAATTTACGGTAAAGAAGGCTTCTTTTCGCAGCATCAGGGGCAGCGCCGCCGTATCGTCCGGTTTCTGCTTCGCCTGTTCATCTTCAATCCGCTGGATTTGCAGTTTCAGATAGTCCAGATATTGCCGCCGGACTTTGGTATCGACGTCGGGATGTTCGTCCATGACCTGCTCCATATCCCGGACCATATCCCGCAGGGCGGATACATCTTTGGCTTCACCGGGGACATGATCCAGACGGTCGGCCGTGGAGGAGCTGTTTTGTTCGACCTGTTCCTGCTGCTTGACGACTTTATCGATCGCCATATCCATCTGGTCGATCAGCTGCCGCAACTGTTCCGGTGTCAGGGGCGGCGGCGTGTCCTGCTGCTCCTGCTGCATCTGGTTCATCTGTTGCATCATGTCCTGCAGCTTTTTCATGGTGTCCTGTGCCTGCTGCTGGTCCATCTGCTGGTTTTGTTGCTGCATTTGCTGGTTCTGCTGCTGCATCTGGTCCATCTGCTGCTGCATGTCGCCCAGTTTTTGCTGGTTTTGCTGGCTTTTTTGATTAGCCTGCTGCGCCATCTGTTGCATCTTGTCGACCATTTTATCGAGCTGCTCGCGGGTTTGTTCGCGCTGCTCGGGCGACATTTGTTGTCCTTGTTGTTGCATCTGGTCCATCTGCGCTTGCTTCTGGTCCAGTTGCTGCTGCATTTTATCGATCTCGGGACGGTTCTGCTTCTGCGAGGCCTGCTGGCGCATCTGCTCCAGGCCTTCCTGCATTTTGTCCATGACCTCGCGTAGCTGCTCTTCGCTTAGGGCGTCTTGCTGCTGCTGTGGTGCATTTTCACCGATCTCTTTAGCTAGATCTTTCATGTCTTTCAGCATGTCATCGAGCTGGTCCTGTGTGTCTTCACTCTGCTGCCCGCTCATTTGCTGGCCCTGCTGTTTCATTTGCTCCATTTGCTGTTGTTGCTGGCCGAGCTGCTGCTTCATCTGGTCCAGCTTTTGCTGGTTCTGCTGGCTTTGCTGCTGTTGCTGGGGAGATTGCTGGCCGGATTGCTGCTGCATGTCCTGCTGCTGCTGCATCTGGTCCAGCGTTTTTTCCATCTGCTGCATCATCTGCTCCAGCTGCTCCTGACTGGCGGGCGGCTGGTTTTGCTTGCTCATTTCCTTGATGTCTTTTTGCAGATTTTCCCCGGCGCTTTTGGGGGTTTCCAACTGCTTTTTAAGCTGTTCGGTATTTTGCTGATCCTGTGTGCTTTGCTGCCCGGCCTCTTTTTGCTGTTGCTCAAGGTTCTGGGCCGATTGCTCCATATTTTCAAGAAGCTGTTCAAGCTGTTTCTGATCGACCGGCGGCTGCATTTTCTGCTGCTCGCGGAAGGTTTCATCCAGCAGTTCCTGTTGTTCTTTAATCATTTCCTGCAGTTCGTTGAGCATTTTCTGCTGTTGCTGGAGCTGTTGCATTTGTTGCTGCATCTGCTGCTGCATCTGGCGCATCTGCTCCATGCTCATTTGCTGCTGGCCCTGTTGCATCTGCTGTTGTTGCGGGCTCATCTGGTTCATCATCTGCTGCATCTGCTGCATCATCTGTTCCATCATTTTCTTGGCCAGCTCAGGATCCATCTTCTTCAGCTCATCCATCATCTTGTTGAGCTCGTCCATCATCTTTTTCTGCTCTTCGAGCATTTTCTCACGCTCGGCCAGCTCTTCGGGGCTTAGTTCCTGGTTTTCCTTTTGCTCCTGCAGCAGGTTTTCCATCGCTTCCTGCGCTTCTTTCATCAGGCGCTCCAGCTCTTCCGGATCGGCCCCTTCTTCCAGCGCCTTGCGCAACGCTTCCTGCGCATCACGCAGGCGGCGCTCAGCAGGGCTGAGCTGCTCTTCCTCAAGCTCATTCATAATGTCCCACAACAGCGCGACGGCAACGGTCATGTCTTCATCCGAACGGGCAAAGGCGATGCGGTTTTCTGCGGCCTGCAGGGCAATATAAATTTCCGGGGTCGGGATATCGGCAACCCGTGTATCGAGCATATCTTGTAAGACAGCCGCAACTTCCGGAGCCTTCCGGCTGTCCAGCGCCAGAATGCGGCGCTGTTCGGCGATCATCAGGGCCAGCGGATTTGTAAAGCTGCGCTGGGGCAGGGTGATCGTAATGGGGGTGCTGGCGCTTTCCTTGCCGGCCTTGTCACGGGCGGGGACTTCGATCTGGACTTTTGTGCCGGCCAGCGGGTGCGCGACAATATCCGCGGGCAGGCTAATCTCACCGTGGACTTCGGTATTATCCTGTTCTTCCGCCGCTGCCGTAAAGGCAGTGCTGATCCCCAGGACAAGCCCGGCGACAGACGAAACAATGCGAGAGGCGGTTTTGGCCAAGATTTTCTCCCCGAAAGATATGCTGTTGCATTATTTTTATTGTTAAACTTATGTCTATATAAACATAACTATTCGATCAAGGCTTTTTTCGCGTATGAAAAGCCGCTGGCCATTTTCGCGGAATCCATGTATGTCTTTGTGCATGAGCGAAAGCAATAAGCCAAAAAGCGTTCTTGACGAGAATATGGACGGGCTGCAGCCGAATATGTTTGCCCGGCTGCGCGCTTATTTCCTGGCCGGGATTCTGGTGACGGCCCCGATCGGCCTGACAATCTTCCTGACATGGACGTTCCTGCGCTTCATCGATGCCCGCGTGACGGCGTTGATCCCTGCGCATTACAACCCGTTTAACTATCTACCGGTCTCGTTACCGGGGCTGGAGTTAGTTAAGGCGCTGATTTCGCTGATCCTCGTGATTCTGTTCTTTATCATGATCGGCTGGTTTGCCCGGAACTTCCTCGGGCGGCTGCTATACCAGATGTCGGAATATGTCGTGCACCGCATGCCGGTCATCAACACGATATATAAAGCGATCAAGCAGATCTTTGAAACCATTATGGCCAGCCAGTCACACGCCTTTCGTGACGTGGTGATGCTGGAGTACCCGCGAAAAGGGGTTTGGTCTCTGGGGTTCGTGACGGGACGCAGCGAAGGTGAAGTCCAGCGCACGACCGCCAAGGAAACGATGAGCGTATTCGTGCCGACCACACCAAACCCGACATCGGGCTACCTGCTGTTTGTCCCACGTGAAGAGCTGTTCTTTTTGGATATGACCGTTGAAGAAGCCGCGAAGCTGATTGTGTCTGCCGGGATTATCGTGCCGCCGGACCGGACGGCAAAAGAAAAGGCGGTCGAAAAAGCTCCTGCTAAGGCGTCGGCTAAGAAAACCCCTGCCAAAAAAGCGGCAGCGAAAAAGAAACCTAAATCAAAGTCCTGAAATTAAGGCGCTTTCGGCTGGCCTTCGGCATCATAATTGACGGTGCGGGGCTTGCCCGGCTTGCAGACCGTCAGGCCTTCTTCGTCCATCGCCTTGACGATCCCGCGCATCTGGCTGCCGGTCAGGTTGAAATCGCGGCGCAGCTTATCCAGCGTTCCTTTTTTGGCATTCTGTTCCTTGATAATGGCCTCGGAAACTTTGCGGTATGTTTGCTCATCAATGCCTTCCGCTTTCAGGAACGGCGCGGCATCCCCTGAAATTTCCCGGTTAAAGACGCAATGCAGGGATTTGTCGTCTTCTGTATCGGGATTGATTGCATCGTCTTTATTGGCTGTTTCAGGCGAGACCGGGGCTTCAGAAACGGTTCCCTCAAGAGTCCGGTGTATGTCATGCAGGACCCTATCGGTTTTATTTTGTGTTTCTATGAGCTGTTCTATGGCTTTGCGTTCTGCTTCCGATAAAGGGGAGGGGGGAATGTCGTGCAGTGTTTCTTGCTTCGGTGCTTTTTGCTCCCGGTTGTCATTCTCGTCAGGGGCGGTGTCATTATCTTTGCCGATATCATCGAACTCTGTGCCGTCAGGCAAGATAGGGGTTGTCTTTGGGGTATCACGCATGATTTGCGCGAATTCTTCCCAGATATCATCCGCGCCGATTTGCTGCCTGTATTCTTCAAGCTTTTCGACGATTTGCGGATTCGGATTTTTAAGGGGCAGCCCGAGGTAACTTGCGGCAATGGTCAGGAAAATGGCTTCCGTTGGCGAGTTGGCTACGATTTCAACGCCTTGCTCGCGCATCTGTTTATTGCCCATCGCGCAGACAGCCATCCCGAGCGCAAGGATCAGGTTCTGTTTATAGATTTCCTGTGAGTTTCCTTCGGTAAAATTTGCCATAACTGAGTTGTGAGAGATCGAAATACCGGGGATCGGTGCACCGGTTGTCAGCACATCTTTCGGTCCTGTGGGAACAGCACAGTCTTTGGCTTTCATAAATTTTTCAAGCCATTCGGAACCGTTTCCCTGTTGGTAGGGAAGCGGGAATCCGCAATCATCGACGTTACCGCCGTAAATCAGTGCCATCAGGTCGCGGAATGACAGACTGCGATTCGGTGGCGGCGGTTTATCGCCGGGGTTTTCTCCTGTATTGCCAGTACGATAACCAGCCATTATCTCTACTCCCGCGCTTTTCTAAAGAGTACATAAGAATACTTAAAAAACACTCAAAAATCAAATAATTATGGTTAATTATCCGGAGCGTAAATACTGGATCGCCTGGTCGCGTTCGAACAAATAGAGCAGGATGCGCAGAGAGTCCCCGCGCGGGCCTTTCAGATCCGGGTCTTTGTCCATGATCAGACGGGCGTCATCCCGCGCGGCGGCCAGTAAATCGGCGTGGGCGGGCAGTTCTGCCAGCCGGAATACCGGCATCCCGCTTTGGCGCGTCCCAAGGATTTCCCCGGCCCCGCGCAGTTCCAGGTCCTTCTCGGCGATCTTAAACCCGTCTTCGGTATCGCGCATGATCGACAGGCGCTCTTTCGCGGTTTTGGTCAGATTACCGTACATCAGGAAGCAATAGGATTTATCCGCCCCGCGCCCGACCCGGCCGCGCAGCTGGTGAAGCTGCGACAGGCCGAAACGCTCGGCGTGTTCGATGACCATGATCGTGGCTTCGGGCACGTTGACGCCGACCTCGATCACCGTTGTGGCGACGAGGATATCAATGTCACCGGCGGCGAATTTCTCCATTACCGCGTCTTTATCGGCAGGCTTCATCTTGCCGTGAACCAGCCCGACCCGTTCACCGAAACGGGCTTCCAGCACTTCGTAGCGCTCCTCTGCGGCGGCAAGGTCCAGCACTTCGGATTCCTCGACCAGCGGGCAGACCCAGTAGGCCCGCGCGCCCGTCTGGATTTGCCGCGCGATCCCGTCGATCATCTGCCCCAGGTGATCCTTGGCGATCAGGCGGGTATCGACCGGTTTGCGTCCCGGCGGCTTTTCATCCAGCTTGCTGACATCCATATCGCCGTAAGCGGTTAAGGTGAGCGTACGCGGGATAGGGGTTGCCGTCATCACCAGCACGTCAACGCCCCCCTTTTCCTTAGAGCCCTTGGCGGCCAGCATCAGGCGCTGGTGCACCCCGAAGCGGTGCTGCTCGTCAATCACCGCCACGCCGAGATCGGCAAATTCCACGCCTTCCTGAAACAGGGCATGTGTGCCGATAACGATCTGCGCCGCGCCATTGCGAATTTGCGAAAGCAGCGTTTCCCGTGCCTTGCCCTTGTCCCGCCCGGTCAGGATCACAAAGCGGATCCCGCAGGCTTCCAGCCACGGCTTTAAGCTCTCGGCATGCTGGCGGGCGAGGATTTCCGTTGGCGCCATGATGGCGGCCTGGCACCCGCTGGCAATCGCGTTGAGCATCGCCAGTGCGGCCACGACTGTTTTCCCGGCCCCGACATCGCCCTGCAGCAGCCGTAACATGCGGATCGGCTCCTGCATATCCTTGTCGATTTCACCTATCGCGCGTTGCTGTGCCCTGGTCAGGGCAAAGGGCAGGGCGCCGAGCAGGGTTTCCCGCAATGCTCCGCCGGTCTGGTAAGCGCGGCCCTGCTTGCGTTTCTGGTGATGCCGGACCATCGCCAGCGCCAGTTGCCCGGCCAGCAGCTCATCATAGGCAAGCCGCATCCGTGCCGGGTGGGTCAGCTCCAGCCCGTTCGCCCCCGGCGGGTTATGCAGCGTCCGGACGGCCGCGTCCCAGTCCGGCCAGCTATTCTGTTTCTTAAAGGCGTCATTCTGCCATTCCGGCAGGGTGGGGACGAGATCCAAAGCCCCCTGAACCGCTTTGCGTACGACTTTGTTGGTCAGCCCCTGCGTCAACGGATAGACAGGCTCGACCGTCTCGATGGCGCTGCGGTCTTCCTCGCTGCCGATCGCGTCCGGGTGGGCCATTTGCGGATTGCCCTGATAATAATCGATCTTGCCGCTGACGATGACGGTGCTGCCGATCGGGAGCTGCTTGGCTAGCCAGTCTTTATGGGCGTGGAAAAACACAAGATCCATATGCCCCGTCGCATCGTGGCACTTGACCCGGTAAGGCAGGTTCCGGCGCGGCGGCGCCTTGTGTTCGTCAATCGTGACGGTCAGGGTCGCAATCCGTCCCGCCGGGGCCTGCGCGACATCAGAAGTAAAGCGCCGGTCAACGATTTCGATTGGCTTGTGCCAGAGCACATCCAGGACCTTGTCCCCGCTGCAGATTTTCTCGAATAATTTGGCATTGCGCGGCCCGACACCGGGCAGGTCCGTCACCCGCCGGAAGACCGGGTCGAGGATAAAAGGCCGTCCGGTCGTTTGCGGCGCTGTTTTTTCTGCGGAAGCTTGCATGGTTTTGACTATAAAAGCCTGCCCCGCCAAGGGGAAGAGCGATTTTATAAATTATGCCGGCGCTGTGCGGCATACGCACCGGCGACGCTACGAATCGTATCTATATTGTAGCAAATCTCTGTATCGACATGGTTCCAGCCATCGACCAGCAGGCCGTCCCGTTTCGCCTGTCGGCAGGCTTCCCAGAACGCGGTCATCTTTTCCGGGTCGGGCAGACTTGCGGTAACGGGCCATGCGTCGTCCAGCAGGGCGCGTAACCGATCGAAACCGTCATCGCCATAGGGGGCAGCTTCGGGGCTGCCGTCCTTTGTCCGCACCATCCCCCGGTCAAGGACGACAGCGCGCCCGTCAGGCAGTTCGCCAATATTGCGTTTGTAGGTGGCAGTCCCGTCATATACGAAAAACTTTTGATTCAGCCGGTCTATGACAGGCTGGCGCTTTTCCTTTTCGGTGGTGGCTTTTATACCGGGCATGATTTCCAGCATCAGCCCCGGCGCAATCTGCCGGACGCCGAGCGGGCGCAGGATGTCAGGATCGGCCGCCAGAGTAAACGCATTGGGCGGCACAAGAGCCGGTGTGATAAGCCGTAAGGCGCAGGCTTCTTCATCCAGGAAAGCCAGCAGCCCGGAATCCTCGGAATGCAGATACGCGCCGGGCCCAGGCACAGGCAGGCTGGCCGCATTAAAACTCCGCGTTAAAGACAGGGCATTGCCTGGGCTATAACGGGCTATGAGGTCGGCAACGGCGTCCACGGTAATTCGGTGCTCCTATTAATTCCATAACCATAGCACGGGAAAAGCCGAAACGCCAAAAAATCAATAGCTCCCTTTTCAAGGTTGCCTGCATCGGTTATGACTGTGGAAATGAGTGAACAGGATACAGAAAAACAGCGCAAACGCCTGATCTTCCGGTCATGGCATCGCGGGACGCGGGAAATGGATTTGCTGATGGGGTCCTTTGCCGACAAGTTCGTGTCCGGCTTCCCGCAGGCCGATCTTGATCTGTATGATGAAATCCTCAATCACAGCGACCCTGACCTGTATAACTGGATTACCGGGAAAGAAGACGTTCCGGCCAATTATATGAATCCGGTCATGGAAAAGCTGGTCGCGCATAGCTTTTCCGCAAGTTAGGCGCTTAAAACACAAAATCATTGACATAACAATAAGTTTAGCCTTAAGCTTTAACGGCAATCAGAAGCGGGCTGAGAGAGTATTATGAGAGTATCGCGATTAGCTGGGATTAAAGAAATAGAAGATTTTTATACGCTTTATGCGTCGGCGCATGAATTAAGTAACCGCGCCCACCGTCTTCGCCCCAAAGAGGATGGTAGTACGCGCCTTGATCCGGCGGCGATCTCTGAAATTTTTAATGCGGCGAGACGTCTTCATTTGATCGGTGTTTTTGATAATGAGGCCAGTCAGCTTCCCTTCATACGGCATCTGGAGGATGTCTTGGCAGGTGCGCGCCCGGCCAGCCATAACGAAGCCGTAGAGGCTCTGAACTATATTCGCAATGCGCTCGAGCATTCTATCGGCTAGGTCCTGACCCTAAAACACAACATTTGCAAAAATCCCCGGAATCCTTATAACAGCGTTACTTTGTAAGGAAACGTAACGCATGTCTCAGACACCGCATATGCAGGCCGATCCTCCGGAACACCCGGAGGGGACCGTGTCCCAGACCCTTTTCGGTGCGCCGGAAGGGCAGGATGCGCGTGTGCTCGCCGGGTTGGCGCGGGATCTGATGCGCGAAGATAAGGTGCTGGTTCATGTCGCGCTTGATGATACGCGGCTGGCGGCGCTGGAGGAGCTGCTGGGCTTTTTCGCGCCGGATGTGCACAAGGTCGTGTTTCCGGCCTGGGACTGCCTGCCGTATGACCGGGTATCCCCGCATAATGAGGTTGTGGCGCGGCGTGTGGCGGCGCTCTCGACAATGCTGTCGTGGGATGCGGATAAGACCCGTCACCCGCGCATTGTCCTGACCACGGTCAATGCATTGACCCAGAACGTGACCCCGCGCGATGTTCTTAAAAATGCCAGCTTTTCCGCCCGCAAGGACGGTACGGTGGAGATGGCCGATTTGCAGGCCTTCCTGCACAATAACGGCTACACCCGCAGCGAAACAGTCCGTGAACCGGGCGAATACGCGATCCGGGGCGGGATCGTCGATTTATTCCCGCCGGGCTATGATGACCCGCTGCGTATCGACCTGTTCGGCACGGAAGTCGAAAGCATCCGCGCTTTCGACCCGGTCAGCCAGCGTACCAGCAAGAAGCTCTCATCTTTTAATCTTTATCCCGCGACCGAATTTTTCCTTGATGACGACTCGATTGCGCGGTTTCGTGCGGCCTACCGCGATTTGTTCGGTGTCGCGCGCAGCGATGATCCGCTCTATGAGGCTGTGAGTGCGGGGCGGCGTTATAACGGCATGGATCACTGGTTGCCGCTGTTTTTTGAAACGATGGATACGTTGCTGGATTACGCGCCGGGCGCGAAGCTGGTCTTTGATGCGCATGCCTTTCAGGCGCGTGAAGAGCGGATGGCGCAGGTCGAGGATTTCTACCAGGCCCGGAAAACCATGCAGGAACAGGCGCTGCAGAAGAAAAAAGGCCAGCGCGCCAGCCTGTCCGGCACGATCTATCATCCGCTCCCGGTGGAGCGCCTGTACCTAGACGAGCCGCACTGGCAGGAAATAAAGCAGACCGCGCAGATTTTCTCGCCGTTCGGTGCGCCCGAAGGGGATCACGAAGATTGCGGCGGCCGCAAGGGCAGGGACTTTGCCGATATCAGGGCCTTGCCGGACGGCGATGTGTTTAAGGCGCTGGCCGATCATGTCGCAAAGCAGCGGCAGGACGGACGGAAAATCCTGATTGCCGCATATTCTAAAGGCTCGCGGGAGCGGCTGCGCAGTATGCTGGATCATGCAGGCTTCGCCAATTTCAAAGATGTCGATGCGCCCGAAGACCTGAAAAAACTGGACGGCCGTGATCTCGGTCTGGCGATTTTGGCGCTGGAACATGGCTTCACCGCACCCGATCTGGCTGTGATGACCGAGCAGGATATTCTCGGCGACCGTCTCGCCCGCCGTACCCGCAAAAGCCGTAAGGCCGATAACTTCCTGACCGAGGTTTCCTCCCTTGCGCCCGGTGATCTCGTTGTCCATGTCGATCACGGGATCGGCCGCTTTGACAGCCTGGAAACGCTGGAAGCGGCGGGCAAGGTGCATGACTTTCTGAAAATCATCTATGCCGGGGACGACCGCCTCTATGTGCCGGTCGAAAATATCGAGGTGCTTTCGCGCTTCGGCAGCGAGGAGGGACTGACCCAGCTCGACCGTCTCGGCGGCGCAGGGTGGCAGGCCCGCAAGGCGCGGGTCAAAAAAGATCTGATGGCGATGGCGGATCACCTTCTCAAGATCGCGGCAAAACGCCAATTGCAAAAAGCAGACTCTTATCATGTGGGTAGCGATCTTTATGAAGAGTTTGCTTCAAGATTTCCATACCAGGAAACCGAAGACCAGCAGCGCTCCATCGCTGCCGTGCTCGAAGATCTCGCCCGTCCGCACCCGATGGACCGGCTTGTGTGTGGTGATGTCGGATTCGGCAAGACCGAGGTCGCGATGCGCGCGGCTTACGTTGCCGCCATGAACGGGGCGCAGGTGGCGGTGATCGTGCCGACAACCTTGCTGGCCCGCCAGCACTTCCAGAATTTTGCCGCCCGTTTCAAAGGCATGGGCCTGCGGGTGCAGCAGCTCTCCCGCCTTGTCACGCAGGCCGAAGCCAAAAAGATCAAGGAAGAGCTGGCGGACGGCAGCGTCAATATCATCGTCGGCACCCACGCGCTGTTCGGCAAGGGCATCAAATTCGCCAATCTGGGGCTGGTCGTCGTCGATGAGGAGCAGCGTTTCGGCGTGAAGCAGAAAGAAAAGCTCAAGGAGCTCAAGGCCGACGTGCATGTGCTGACCCTGACCGCCACGCCGATCCCGCGCACCCTGCAAATGTCGCTGACGGGCGTGAAGGAAATGAGCCTGATCGCGACGCCGCCCGTGGACAGGCTGGCGATCCGCACTTTCGTACTGCCCTATGACCCGGTGGTGATCCGCGAAGCGCTGCTGCGTGAGCATTACCGCGGCGGCCAGAGCTTCTATGTCTGTCCGCGCATCAAGGATCTGGAAAGCGTCAAGGAAGCGCTGCAAGAGCTTGTCCCCGAAGTCAAAGTCATCGAAGCGCACGGCCAGATGGCCCCCGGCGACCTCGAAGACCGCATGACCGCCTTTTATGACGGGCAGTACGATGTGCTGCTGGCGACCAATATCATCGAAAGCGGGATCGATATTCCGACCGCCAATACGATGGTCGTGCACCGCGCCGATATGTTTGGCCTCGCGCAGCTCTACCAGATCCGCGGGCGGATCGGCCGTTCCAAACAGCGTGCCTATGCTTACCTGACCTACGACCCCGGCAAAAAGCTGACCGACCAGGGGCAAAAGCGGCTTGAGGTTATTGAAACGCTCGACACGCTCGGCTCCGGCTTCCAGCTCGCCAGCCATGACATGGATATCCGTGGTGCGGGGAATTTGCTTGGCGAAGAGCAGTCAGGGCACATCAAGGAAGTCGGCGTGGAACTGTACCAGCAGATGTTGGAAGAAGCTGTCGCGATGGCGCGCGAAGGGTTGGACTGGAACACCGAGGAAAGTAACGAGCGCTGGTCTCCGCAAATCAATATCGGGACTTCTGTATTGATTCCAGATCATTATGTAGAAGACTTAAATGTTCGGATGAGCTTATACCGCCGCCTGTCCGAGCTTGAAGCCAAAGAAGATATCGACTCCTTCGCCGCGGAGCTGATCGACCGTTTTGGTGATTTGCCGGAGGAAGTTGAAAACCTGCTGGATATCGTCGCGATCAAACAGCTTTGCCGCCGCGCCGGGATCGGCCAGATCGACGCCGGACCGAAAGGCGCAGTCATGACTTTCCACAAAGATAGTCCGCCGAATGTCGAAGGGCTGATGCGCTGGATGCAGGAAAAGGGCGGCGCGCTAAAACTCCGCCCCGACCAGAAGCTTGTCGCCATCCGCCAATGGCAAAACACCGCCCAGCGTGTGAAGGGTGTGCAGAGCCTGATGACGGAACTGGCAGGGCTGAACCCTCTCTCCCCATAGGGAGAGGGCAACAAAGCCCGGCTTTTCTTCTTTGAAAAGCCGCAGGCTGCGTGGGTGAGGGCAGTATCGTTGTTGAGTCCCTCACCCAGCTTCGGCTAGGTTCAGCTACGCTTCACCAAGCCTGCGCAACCCTCTCCCCACGGGAGAGGGAAGGAACAGGTTTACCGCAGCGCAGCACGTTACGGGGGTTACGCGCCCGCGTACCTGCTGCTATAAACGGGTGTGCGTAGCGATCTTATGGGAGGTTGATATGGGAGCGGCCGCAGCGGATAGGGACATCCAGAGCAAGGAAGAATTCTTTACCATCCTCGGGGAACTGCAGGAACGTTTTGAAGCGCTTAAACCCGAGCTGGAAGTCACCGTGCGTGACCCGGCGCTGGGGGTGGAAGGCTATGTGATCGTCTGGAATACGGGCATCAGCAAAGGCGGTCCGCTCGACGGCTGCGGTAAAGGCGGCACACGGATCACCCCGAACCTCTCGATTGACGAAGTTAAAATGCTGTCCCGGACGATGGCGCTGAAGAACGCGGCGGCGGGCCTGCCGCTGGGGGGCGCGAAGTCGGGGATGCG
This sequence comes from Rhodospirillales bacterium, assembly GCA_020638155.1. GTDB lineage: Bacteria > Pseudomonadota > Alphaproteobacteria > Micavibrionales > Micavibrionaceae > UM-FILTER-47-13. The sequence continues at coordinate 1,258,628 of JACKJB010000001.1, read as the reverse complement.
CGCGGACTCTTCCGAAGACGGGTTTGAACGGAAATATCGCCGCTTTGTAAAATTGTGCCAGCCGTTCCTGTATGAAAACGGCGGCTGCTTTGGTGGTTTTGGTTTTGATATCGGGGCGCAGCCTGTCCATGCCAAATGGGCCTGCGATGAACTTGGCTCCACACGGTCCTTCACCGGCAAGCCGGTGGATATGGGCGGTACCGATTACGACCGCGAAGGGATTGCCGGGCTGGGCGTGGCGACGGCTGCCAAAGCCCTGATCGAAAGCCGCGGCGAAAAAGCGGACGGCATGAGCTTTGCCGTGCAGGGTGCGGGCGCCATGGGCGCTGCCGTGATCCGCTATTTCTCTGAATATGGCGGCCAGCTCAAGGCAATGTCTGATCCGAAATATGATGGCTGCTGGGCTTTTGATGCGGGGGTTTCCCCGGCGCTGCTCAAGGCGCTGGTCACGCAGGATGTTGAAACCGCGAAGAGCCTTGTCGCGCAAGAAGGACGCCATATCGGAAAAGACACGCAGGATGTGCTGTTCGAATCTGTGGACGTCCTGTTCCCCTGTGCGATCCATAATATGATTACTGAAACGAATTCTTACCAGATCAAGGCACGTTATATTTCCGAAGGCGCAAACCAGCCTGTCACCAAGGAAGCATATCCGATGCTGATGGAAAAGGGCATCCATGTGATTCCCGATTTCATCGCCAATCCCGGCGGCGTGATTGCGGCCTTTGTCGAGCTGACCTCACAATCCGATAGCAAGGTCGAAGAAGCCAAAAGCTACACCATCAGCAAAATCACTGATAACGTGAATAAGCTGATGGCGCTTGTAGACCGCTTCGGGGTCGAGCCTGTGCATGCCGGGCAATATCTGGCGCTCAGCAATATTTTCTATGGCATTCAGGATTAATTTTAACGAATAGTAATGGTCCGTTGGCATCTGGAGTGATACACTGAACGAAGAACGTTATCACCAAACGGGATCCTATTTATGAGCCGTGAATACGCAGAAAGCCGCATCCGCGAAGCTTTAAGACTATCCAAAGGCAATCCGACCAAGGCGCGCCAGCGCATTATCGCGTGGACGTTCGAAGACCCGAAACTGCTGCAGGCCCTTGCCCGTCCGCATTTAAGCGGAATCGTTGCCCACGCCGTCAGCCGGGTGATTTACCAGCAGGATATGGAAGAGCCTGAAACGCCCGAAACACCGGCGGCCCTGGATATGGCCCCGGAAACGTTCGGCCAGGAAATCCTTGCAGCCCTGCAAAACGGGAACACCGCCCGTTTCGGCCTTGAAGGAAGCGCACCGCCTTCCCGCAGGCCGCAGGCATCAAAAAGCCATATCGAAGCCCTGAAACGTATGGCCAGCGAAAGCAAAAACAAATCCGGCAATCCCGAAGAGTAGTTTTAGTTTACAGCACTGAAAACTCGCTATAAATCTTAACGGATGAGTCTTTTAGCCGCAGAAAACTGGTTTGATGATCGCGATGACGCGCGAAGTGACTTCCTGTCCAAAGCGGGCTGGGAAAATGCCGAACTGACTCCGGTCGGCGAAGACTGTGCGTTCCGCCGCTATTTCCGCCTGACGCAGGATGAAAAAACAGCAATCCTGATGGAAGCGGTCCCGGAAGACTCGGAAATTGCAACGCCGGGGCATAAGCTCTCTGACTTTGTCCGGATCGACTGGTTCCTGCGCGGTGTCGATCTGAATGTTCCTGAAATTTATAAAGCGGACGTTGAGGCAGGCTATGCCCTGCTGGAAGATTTTGGCGATACGTCTTTTCAAAAAGCGCTGGCCGTGCGTGACCGGCAGCAGGAATTATACGAGCTGGCGACGGATGTGCTGATCCGCCTGCGCGAAGACGACCGTATTGTCCTGCCGCATTATAATGAAAGCCACGTGCATAAGGCCCGCCAGCGCATCGTGGACTGGTATATCCCTGCTGTTCGTAAGAAAGAAAACCCGGAAGGGCTGGTAGAGTCCTATCTGGCGGTCTGGCAGGAGATCGAGCGTTCCCTGCCGCCGTGCCCGCAGGGCTTCGTGCATGTCGATTTCCATGTCGAAAACCTGATGTGGCTGCCGGACAGGGACGGGCTGAGCCGTTGCGGGATCCTTGATTTTCAGGGCGCGATGCACGGCCCGCTGCCTTACGATCTGGCGAACCTTCTGGAAGATGCCCGCCGCGATGTTCCCAAAACATTACGGCAGGACATGATGGAACGCTATACCGCCGGGATGTCGCCGATGGAAAAAAGCAGCTTTATGGCCTGGTACCGCGTATTGGCAACCCAGTTCCATTGCCGGGTTGCGGGGCAGTTTATCCGTTTGGCCCTGCGTGATGGCAAAGGCGGTTACCTGAAATATCTGTCCCGCGTCACAACATATCTGCGCGAAGGTTTACAGGCCCCGGTTCTCAAGCCGATGCAGGACTGGTTTACCGCAGAAGGGATTGATTTCAAAACATCTCCGAAAATAGATCCCAAAGAGCTAAAGCCCCTGATTGCCGAAGACGCATTTTAAGAGAGCGCGTCATCCCGAACGCATGTGAGGGATCTCCCGGTAGTCTGGAGATTTCTCGGCTACGCCTCGAAATGACGGTCGAGGGGGGAATATGGCGCGCTTCGGTGTTGCCTTTCCCGGCTTAAATGCTATGCTGCGGGCGGATATCCGGAACGTAGCGAAGGGAGCAAGCAATGAGTTTTTATTCCAAAAAAGTCGAAGAAATGGCCGCATCACCGACCCTGGCGATTGATGGTAAAGCCAAGGCCATGAAAGCCGCAGGCGAAGATGTCATTAACCTTGGCGCAGGCGAGCCGGACTTTGATACGCCGGACCATATCAAGGAAGCGGCCAAAGCCGCCATCGATGCCGGCCAGACCAAATATACCGCTGTCGGCGGCACTGTGGAGCTGAAACAGGCGATTGTCGATAAATTCAAACGCGATAATGGCCTGACTTACACGCAGGACGAAGTGGTCGCCGGGACAGGCGGAAAGCAGATTCTTTTCAACGCGTTCCTGTCCACAATTAATGAAGGGGATGAAGTGATTATCCCGGCGCCGTACTGGGTGTCTTATCCGGATATGGTCAAGTTGTTTGGCGGCAAACCCGTGATCGTCGAATGCGATGAGGCTGACGGCTTTAAACTCGATCCGAAAAAGCTCGAAGCGGCAATTACCCCGAAAACCAAGTGGGTGATCCTCAACTCGCCGTCTAACCCGACCGGCGCCGCTTATACCGAAGAAGAAATGAAAGCGCTGACCGATGTGTTTATGAAGCACTCTCATATCTGGGTTATGAGCGATGATATCTATGAGCATGTAACTTACGATAACTTCAAATTCGTGACCCCGGCACAGGTCGAGCCTGCGCTAAAGGACCGGACCCTGACTGTGAACGGTGTGTCCAAGGCATACTCGATGACCGGGTGGCGGATTGGGTTTGCCGGCGGTCCTGCCGATCTGATTAAACGCATGCAGAAAGTGCAGGGGCAGAGCACCTCAAACCCGTCCTCAATTTCACAGGCTGCAGCCGCTGCCGCCCTGAACGGCGACCACAGCTTCCTGAAAAGCCGTAACGATGAGTTTAAAAAGCGCCGCGACATGGTTGTCAAAATGCTCAACGAAGCGGACGGCATTACATGCGCGACCCCCGAAGGCGCGTTCTATGTCTTCCCGTCTTGCGCCGGGGTGATCGGCAAGAAAACGCCGGATGGAAAAATCATCAACAGTGATGAAGATTTCGTCACATACCTGCTGGAAGCCGAAGGCGTGGCTTGTGTGCACGGGGCGGCATTCGGCCTGTCCCCGTATTTCCGGATTTCTTATGCAACCTCCGAAGCCGCGCTGGAAGACGCTTGCAAGCGGATCCAGAATGCCTGCCGCAGTCTGCAACCGGTTGCGACGCCGAGACCGGCTGTACGCTAAAATAGATTTCTGAGATTAGTTTTTTTGGGAGGGGCCGCTGTTTAATTACAGCGGCCCTTTTCCACCCGGCCCTGACGGGCCTTTGGGACCTCGTGGAGCAGGGGGGCTGCCCCAACGGCCATTGACCGCCTTGACGAATTGACGCCACACACGGCGCGCGCCTGTTGAATTATCGTTGGAAGCAATACGGTTTTCCACCCCAGGCTCGATCGCTTCTTCGCGCGTAAATGTTTTTAAGCCGATTTTCTGGCAGACGCGGGCATATTTATCATTATCCATTTTACCCAGCATATGCAGGTTATCGACCATCATCTGGGCCAGTTCACGGATTTGGTCATCATGCCGTTTACAGTTCTGCCGCCCGCGCTTGATGATTTTCTTAATGTTATCTTCGCTGGCGTCCAATACATCCCGTGAAGGGAACTCGTCCCGTTCCTGCTTTGTATGCGGCGACAGGCGCGGTGTGAAATCAAACACATTGTCATTGCCGATAAGGTTCTTACAAGCGCTCAGCGCATCGCTGTGAGCGTAGCCTTCAAGTTCTGATAACTCACGACCCATAATCAGGTTTCCGGCCATCCCGAATTCCGCCCGTTGATCGCGGATGAACTCCAGCTTTTTGCGAATGCGTTCATGTTCGCTCAGCCCTTCATCATCGATGGTTTTGTTATCGAGGAATTCCTGCAGGTCCTTGCCGATATGCTGGCCGGTCCCGGCAATTACCAGAATGATTTTCGTACCTTTGGGGGCGGCCGCGTGAACATCGCTGACGGACTGGATACGGTGCAGCGGGGCTTTGTCACTGCACAGGATGTTGGTTTCGGTGATATGCGCCTTAAAGGCCAGCTCGTTCGCGCTGCTGGCCATGGTCGCGTCCCAGAATTTCAAGTCGTTTTGGACGGTGGCGGGGGCACCGGGCGTCTTGTCGAATAAATCGTTCTTCAGGCAAGAGGATGTCACAATACGATTATTGATGATGTCGTAAAAAGAAATAAAGGTGGAGCAGATACTGTCGCTGATTTTACGCTCACCGTATAATTCCTTAAATACCGCTTCCGGCACGTCGGACGGGTACAGGCATTCTTCCATCTTTGCCCACTTGTTTTTGATCCCGTCCATAATGGCGACTACAGGCGTATTGAAAATAATACTGAGCCTGCTGGTGAAGGTCCGGGTAGAGACTAGCTCGGTAATCGCGTCCCTGTATTTTTCAAGCGACGGATCCTGTTTGCAGATTTCTTCGCCGATGCTCAGGATTTTTTCCTGGCGTTTGACCGTCAGCCAGCGCTGCGTCGCCTGGTCTTTTAACTGGTCAATAAGTTCGGGATCGGCGGTTTGGTTCTTGTCCTTCATCCGGTCGCACAGCGCTTCGATATTACGAATGTCAAAGCAGTCACTCTGGCGCGGATCAAGATCATAAAAATACTTGGCCGTATTGATCCCATTGCGGGCATGCATTTTCGCCCAGCGGCCAGGGATGTAAGGAAAGAATTCCGGTCCGCGTTCGACGAAAGTCTCGACAACCTTGCTGGCTGTGATACCCGGCATGTTAAAAGCGGACGCCAGGATGCTTCCGGTGGAAACTCCTTCAACGACCTGAAAAAGCTCCTGAACCGGGGTTTCCGTTAGATCTTCAAGATGAGCCATCGCCAGCGCGGGATTGATGCCCAGCATCGCGCCGCCCGGTATATAAAGGATAAAGATGGTACCCTGCTGGTCAGCCTGCGGGTCGCCCTGCGTACTCATTGGTCCCTGTTCTTATTCTACAGATTATTGTTTTTTATATTAAGGCAGACCTTAGACCATTCCCGGGGCAAAGTCATGCGCCAGCTGTTGTGCAGTGCATATAAGGAAAAGCGAATACGCTAAGAGTCTGTTTTGAAAATCTCCCGCCGTCATTCCCGCGGCCCTTCGTAGCTTTAGCGAAGGAGGGCTGATCGGCGGGAATCCACAAAAGACGGCGAACATAGTTCGCCGACATATGGATCCCCGTCGTTTAAACAAAACCCTTGTTTCACAAGGCTTTTGTCACGGGGATGACGATTTTAAAAAAAGACACTAAGAGTCTGATTTATGACGCTTCTCGTTTTTCCGTTCGCCTGTGAACAGGTAGTAATAGCGCCGCATTTTGCTTTTAAGCGTCCTCTGGGATGTTTCACTGCGCCGGTCCCGGCGGTGGGACAGCAGGTGGCAAACCGCATCCAGCTTGCTGTTGTTCTCTTCCATAATCTCTTCTGCGAAGAACTGCAGCTTCTTCAGGTTATCCGGGCTGGCATCGTCGATCTGGGGGCTGGCGGCATCGGGATGGCCGAGCGTGGGAATCATCGATTTGTTGAAGATAAACAGGTTATCCCCCATCTCTTCTTCAAACCCCTCCAGCAAGGCCGATTCAGAGGCGTGGAAGAAGATATTAATCAGCGGCAGGTCATTGACCGGGTCAACCACGCCAAGCGAGCCGTAGCGGTTCCAGTCCTCTTTCTTGATCGAACGGTTCGTATAGCCGGTGCCGAGGATAATCATGACCAGATTGTAGTCTTTGGGAATATGACGGCGAATCGCGCCAAGATAGCTGATGCACGGATTATCAAAGATCACCCCGTCAATCGCCGAATAGGACATCCTGCCGCGCTGGTCCGGGTAGGTCGCTTCGAAATGGTGACAGGGAAAATAAGTCGGCGCAGCGCAGCTTGCCATCACCGCGTCATATAAAGACACGCGTGGCGTCCTTTGGGCCGCCCCCGGAGGATAATCGTTTTTGATGTGCTTCAGCCACACCGCATGCCCGCCTTCATCGCAGAAATTATTGACGGTGCGGGCCGGGGTATCGCCGGTTTCGTCTTTTTCCTCGGCAACCTCGAGCTGTTCGCCGTCAATATTATATGTCGGGATAATCAGGCTGCTGAGCGACTCTTCTAATAAAGAATCACCATAAAGCGCCTTCAGGGCTTTTCCGAGATTCGCGGGGTCGTAATGACCGTGCCGCAACAGCCAGTTCATCTGGCTCAGTTTCAGGGTCCGGTTATTGAAATCATGCAGGATGCCGCGAAAATCCCGGAAACTGTCCGGCGGGAAGATCTTTAGCCCCTCACGCTCATAAAACTTCACCAGGTGCCGTGCTTTATATAATGGGCGCGACGTATGCTCCGGGTGCCGCCGCGTTAAGGCGGCGTTGAGAATCGCACCTGTAGACGGGCCGGAAAAGATATCGACCATCTCGGCCATCCGCAGCCCTGTGGCTTCTTCAATCCGCGACATGATATGGGCAGGGACCAGCCCGCGCATACCGCCGCCGTAATTGAAAAGAGCTATCAGTGTTTTATTGGGATCAAGCATAAGGGCACTCAGTCAGGTCGGTTGTCATTAATAATAATAGCGCAGGGAAAACGCTTTGTCAGGGTGCGGTGCACAAAGGGCATTTTTATCAGGCAAAAAAAAACCGGGTCCTTAAGACCCGGCGAGTTGAACAGGGAGGTTTCACGTCTGGGAGACGTAGGACCTGGGAAGGTCCCATCGACGTCGGAACGTCGATGAGCAGGGTTATATAATGAACTGACTCACTGTGGCTAGATGTTTTTATGCATATCTGTTATGCGTATTATGCATATCTAAGACGATAGATTCTGTAAACATCTGTGAATGCTGCGTTATACGGAATATTTAAATATTTTGGCTGTTTTGGAAAATATTTAAAACTGTGTTTTTGCGACCTGTTCCAGCAGGAAATCACGGAAAATAGCGATCCGTTGTGAATGACGGCGCTCTTCCGGGTACACAAAATACACATCGACATCGGCCGGTTTGTGGTCCGGCAGGACAATTTCCAGGTTATCGCTGCTGTCGGCGAGGTAGTCCGGCAGGGTCGCCAGACCCGCGCCGTTCTCCACGGCCTGGTGAATCGCATACATCGAATTAATCATCAGCATATTATAGTCTTCATCCGGGTCGATTCCCGCCAGGCGGAATAGCCAGTTCAGGTCTGCAAACGGGGCAGGGGAATTATCCGGATAGCCGATCAGCGTATGGCCGCGCAGATCCTTAGGCGTTTGCGGCTTGCCGTGTTTTTCAAGGTAACGTTTCGAGCCGTAAACATGGAAGTGAATCGTTGTAAGCTGTCGCTGCACCAGATCCGGCTGCTCCGGCTTATAAAGGCGAATCGCCGCATCGGCTTCGCGCATACTCAAATTCAGGATTCGGTCGTCCAGCAGCAGCGAAAGCTGAATGCTTGGATGCTTTTCATTCAGCTCCTTAAGCTTCGGGGCGAGCCAGGTCGAGCCGATAAATTCCGTGGTCGTGATTCGCAGCGGCCCCTCAGGCAGCTGTTTCGAATCAAGCAACTGTCCTTCGATCATCGACAGTTTGCCGAAAATATCCTTCGCCGCTTTTTGCAGCAGCTCCCCTTGCTCGGTCAGCAGCAGGCCCCGCGCATGGCGGTGGAACAGGGTCACGCCAAGCGATTCTTCCAACGTACTAATCTGGCGGGAAACAGCCGACTGGCTGAGATTCAGGACGTCCCCGGCATGCGTAAAGCTGCCCGCTTCGGCAACAGCATGAAATATCCTGAGTTTGTCCCAATCCATAGTTATTAGTCTCTAACGTTAATTACGAATATATGCCTTTACTATAATGCGTCATTTCGAACGCATGTGAGAAATCTCATGCCAAAAGGCGGGAGATCCCTCCGCGCCAGGCGCGTTCGGGATGACATGTAATGTTGTTCAAAGGCAGTTACTCTGCCGCCTCTGCCTTTTTATCCTGTGTTTCCATGGCCGCCAGGAATTTATCTGCTTCGAGCGCCGCCATACAGCCCATGCCTGCCGCCGTAACGGCCTGGCGGTAAATTTTGTCGGTGACATCTCCGGCGGCGTAAACGCCCGGCACGGACGTTGCCGTGGAATCGGGGGCTTTGATGATGTAGCCGTGTTCATCCATGTCCAGCTTGCCTTTAAATATCTTGGTTGCCGGATCATGGCCGATTGCGACGAAGAACCCGTCCGCGTCCAGCGTGCTTTCCGAACCATCCTTTATGTTCTTCAGCTTCAGGCCTGTCATCCCGGTGGCATCACCGACGACTTCCTCAACCACCGTATCCCAGATGATGTCGACTTTTTCATGATTGAACAAACGCTCCTGCATGATTTTTTCCGCCCGCAGCTCATCACGGCGGTGGATCAGGGTCACTTTGCTGCAAAAATTGGTCAGGAACAGGGCTTCTTCAACCGCCGTATTCCCGCCGCCGACTACGGCGACTTCCTTGCCGCGATAGAAAAACCCGTCGCAGGTCGCGCAGGCCGATACGCCTTTGCCCATAAATTCTTTTTCCGACGGCAACCCCAGCCAGCGCGCCGTTGCGCCCGTGGCGATAATGATCGTATCGGCGGTATAGACCGCGCCGGAATCCCCTTTGGCCGTAAACGGGCGGTGATCGAAATCGACTTCGGTGATGATGTCGCTGATGAGTGTCGTGCCGACATGTTCGGCCTGCGCTTTCATTTGTTCCATCAGCCACGGGCCCTGGATCACTTCGGCAAAGCCGGGATAGTTTTCAACATCGGTCGTAATCGTCAGCTGCCCGCCCGGCTGCAACCCCTGCACCAGCATAGGCTCAAGATTTGCGCGCGCGGCATAAATCGCGGCGGTATAGCCCGCAGGCCCGGCACCGATAATCAGGACTTTGGTATGTTTTACTTCACTCATCAGTCAGTCTTTACGTTTGGTTCTAAAGGATAATCTAGTCTTACTGACCCAAAAGCACAGGGTAAAGCCGATTCTTATACTTTTCCCAGCCGTTTACGGATTTCCGCCGCAATCAGCCCGGCATCATCCAGCTTTGTATAGTCATAAGCTGTCAGCGTTCCGTCAAAACGGCGGATCACCCCGTCATCGGTCAGTTTCCCGTGAAACAGCTCAAGCCGCTTGCTGCCGCCTTCCAGCGGGATCATATAAACCGGCTTTCCGGTGCTGGCGGCTTCGGAGAGCATCGACACGCTATCCGCAGTCACGAGGATAAAATCGGCCCAGGCTAGAAACCCGAAATAGGGATTATCCCCGCTGCCATCCCAATAGTAGATATTTTCACCTTTCAGCACGTCTTTCAGGATCTGTCCGTTGACGTCCCCGGTGCGGCGCGAAGCTGTCACCATCAGGCTATAGCCGCTTTGGCTCAGCGCTTTTAAATCATCGGCAAGTTTGCGCGTAATGTCCGCGCTCATCGTATAGGCTTTGCTGTTGCCGCCGATCATCACAGCAACGCGCGGCGCCGGCAGGGGAGAGAGCAGGGCGGTGAATTCATCGCGGGCGTCTGCCAGCCTTTGTGCCGTGATCCGGTTGGGTGCGGCGCTGGTAACGATCACATTCTCCCCGCGCGCCGGGTCGTGTGCCGGGACGGCGACAAGATCGAACTGCGCAGGGTTCACGCGCGGGTCCTGGATTTGAACGCACAGGGTTTTACCGCTGCTCATCCGTTTAATATAGCGCGCCGCCGCAATCGCCTTGCGTCCGGAAGCAAGCAACAGGTCTGGCCAGGGAGCCGTTAGCGCGTCCCCGGTAAAACTCCAGCCGCATTCAAACCCGAGATAAGGCGACAGGCTTTTCCACGGTTGCCGTAAACCGATGCGTTTAATCTCCGGCATCACGCCGAGCGCTTCGGCAACGCCAAGACATTGATTCTCGGTTCCTGCGATTCCTTCGGTAACGATCCAGCAACTGGTCATAAATATCCTTTCATCGTCATTCCCGCGGCCTGCCGCAGCGCAAGCGAAGGCTGGCTAATCTGCGGGAATCCAGTAAAAGACGGCAAGCATAGCTTGCCGACATTATGGATCCCCGACGTTAATACAAAATCTTTACTGCGCAAAGATTTTGTCTCGGGGATGACAAAGACAGGACAAAAAGGACTTGCGCAATCTTACGCGCAACTTTATACCAATCTAACAGATAAACAGACAATAAATTTACATCGGACAGTTTTCATGAAACGCGTCAAACTTGACAAAATAGACCGCAAAATCCTTAAAAACTTACAAGACAACGGACGAATCACCAATGTCGAACTCGCCAAGGAAGCAGGCATTTCCGCACCGCCTTGCTTGCGCCGCGTTCGCGCTTTGGAAGAAAACGGCTTTATCAACGGCTATCACGCCAAAGTCGATCCGGTGATTCTCGGCTACGGCGTGACGGTTTTTGCGCACGTGAAGCTGGTCAGCCAGGCCGAAAGCGATCTGAAAAAATTCGAAGACCTGATTAACTCATGGGAAGTCGTCCGCGAATGCTGGATGCTGGCGGGGGAAACGGACTTCCTTTTGAAAATCGTTGCCCATGATTGGGATGATTACCAGCATTTCCTGACCGAAAACCTGACGTCTGCGCCGAACGTAACCTCGGTCAAATCATCTCTGGCAATCCGCGCCTCCAAAGATGAGCCGGGCGTACCGATCGAAGTCTAAGACATCCGTCGCCTTTTTTGCCAGATTGGGTACAGCTCGACCATCAGGATCGCCGTGAAAATCACGCCGCAGCCGCCCCATGCCAGCGGGTTTAAATGATCATTCATGATCAACACACCGCCAAGCGCGGCAAACAATGCTTCCCCGGATAGAATTATTGCCGCATCCGATGCCGGGGTATGTTGCTGGGCGATAATCTGAAATGTATAGGCGATCCCGCCCGATAAAATTCCGGCATAGAGCAGGGACGGCAGCGCCGCGATGATCCCGTCCCACGTGATCGTTTCAAGCAGGACCGCACCGCCCAGGCTAAGTGCTGCGCAAACAGCATACTGAATTGCCGAGAGCGTTAAGGGGCAGGGGATTTTCTGGACCGCGATCCCGACCAGCACGACATGCATGCCAAAAAAGACCGCGCAGGCCAGCACCAGCAGATCCCCTTTACCCAGCGCCGTCAAAGACGCATCACCCAGCAGCCATACACCGAACACACATAACGGTGCGGCAATCCAGACAATCTTGTGCGGATGTTTTTTGAAAATAAGCAGAGTGAAGAGCGGGACAAAAATCACATACAGTCCCGTCAGAAAACCGGCATTAGTAACGCTGGTCAGGGCGACACCGAACTGCTGCACATTCACCCCGGCAAAAAAGACAAGGCAGAGCGCAGTCAGAAGCTTGATATTCCCCGGCGTAAACTCAAGTCCCGCTTTATGTTCCCGCAACGCAAAAGGCAGGATGACCAGCGCAGAAATCAAAAACCGTAAGCCTGCATAGGTCATCGGCCCCATCACCTCCATCGCCGATTTCTGGGCAATAAAAGCAAACCCCCAGATAATGGCGGCAGTCAACAATAAGGCATCGGCTTTCAGGCGGGACATAGTGTTTCCTCACAGAACATATTATGTGCTGTCATTCCCGCGGCCTCGCCGTAGCGTAGCGCAGGCGGGCTAATCGGCGGGAATCCAGTTAAAGGCGGCAAGCTTGTGCTTGCCGACATATGGACCCCCGTCGTTTTAGTTCGCAGAAACTTTTTGTTTCTGCTCACCACGGGGGTGACGGTGCTGTTTAATAAATTCCTTACCCTTCGCCGTACATGACTTCCAGGATTTCGTAGGATTTCTTGCCCTGCGGAGTCTGGACTTCGACGCTGTCGCCGACTTCCTTGCCGATCAGGGCGCGGGAAATCGGGGCCTGGACGGACAGCTTGCCTTCATCGGCATTGGCTTCGTAATGGCCGACGATCTGGTACGTGACTTCCACATCGGTATCTTCGTCGACGATCAGAACACGGGCACCGAATTTGACGCTGCTCCCGCTTAAGGACGATACATCGATAATCTGCGCCTTGGAAATAACGGCTTCCAGTTCCTGGATACGGCCTTCGATAAAGCTCTGCTGTTCGCGCGCGGCGTGGTATTCGGCGTTCTCCGACAGATCGCCGTGCTCGCGGGCCGTTGCAATCGCTTCGATCACAGTCGGGCGGTCAACGGTTTTCAGTTTCTTTAATTCTGCTTCAAGGGCGTTATACCCTTCTTGCGTCGTCGGGATCTTATCCATATCCGTTCTCTTTAGTTTGAAAAAATTAAACCCGCCGAAAACGGCGGGACGTAAACTCCAAATACCCTAATGACGCCAATATACAGGCGTCAGGGGGCATCGGTCAATATGTTTGCCTTAAACCGCCTCGCGCTTACGCACAGAGGCATCTTCAAGCTCTTCATCGCTGAAATAGCCCTGAAGCGGCAGCACATCCATTTCCCGGGCTTTCATCGACCGGATGGCTTTGACCCCGGCCGCGGCAGAGGTCAGCAGCGTGTAATACGGGATCTTGTAGGTCAGTGCCATCCGCCGGATCGAAAACGCATCGGCGACCGACTGCGGGCCTTTGGTGGTATTGATGATGAAATCAATCTCGCCGTTGATAACCGCATCGACGATATTGGGCTGGCCTTCCATGACTTTGTTGATCCGTTCGACAGCCAAGCCGGCATCGCGCAAATGCGTGCATGTCCCGCCTGTGGCGATCAGGATAAAGCCGAGTTCCGAAAGCTCGCGGGCAATCGGCACGAGGCTTTCTTTATCCTTATCGCGCACCGATAAAAACACTCGCCCTTCGGTCGGCAGGATTGTCCCGGCGGCGAGCTGCGATTTGGCAAAAGCCTGCGCCATATCGGTATCAATACCCATCACTTCCCCAGTGGATTTCATTTCCGGCCCCAGTATAGGGTCAACGCCGTTAAAGCGGTTCCACGGGAACACCGGCGCTTTGACAGCCGTATGATCCGGCGCCATGCCCAGCAACTGCTCGCGGAAAACGGAGAGTTTTTCCCCGGCCATGATCCGTGCGGCGATCTTGGCGATCGGCGTCCCGGTCGCCTTGGCGACGAACGGCACGGTACGCGAGGCGCGCGGGTTAACCTCGATAATGTACACATCATATTCGGCCTTGTTCGGGTTCATCTTGACCGCGAACTGGACGTTCATAAGCCCTTTGACGTTCAGCGCTTTAGCCAGCTTGACCGTCTGCTTCTCCAGCTCCTTGACCGTTTTATAAGGCAGGGAGTGTGGCGGCAGGACGCAGGCGGAATCACCGGAATGCACCCCGGCTTCTTCGATATGCTCCATGATTCCGGAGACATAGACTTCCTTGCCGTCACACAGCGCATCGACATCAACTTCAATCGCGCCGCGCAAGTAACGGTCGAGCAGTACCGGCGTATCCCCGGACACCCGGACGGCGGTGTTGATATATTCCTGCAATTCCGGTTTGGTCTGCACGATCTGCATCGCCTGACCGCCGAGAACGTAGGACGGGCGGATCACCAGCGGGAAGCCGATCTTCTCCGCGATCTCCAGCGCTTCTTCTTCTGAACGCGCGATGCCGTTTTCCGGCTGGCGCAGCTTGAGCTTTTTCAAAAGATTCTGGAACAGGTCGCGGTCTTCGGCAAGGTCGATCGCTTCCGGCGCCGTGCCCAGAATATTGATGCCGTGATCCTGTAATGTGCGGGCCAGATTAAGCGGCGTCTGTCCGCCGAGCTGGACGATAACGCCCACGACTTCACCGTTTTGCGCTTCGGCTTCAATCAACTCGATGACATCTTCCGCCGTCAGCGGTTCGAAATACAGGCGGTCCGATGTGTCATAGTCGGTTGAAACCGTTTCCGGGTTGCAGTTCACCATGATGGTTTCATACCCGGCGTCTTTCAGCGCATAGGCCGCATGGACGCAGCAATAATCAAACTCGATCCCTTGGCCGATGCGATTAGGGCCGCCGCCAAGGATAATGACTTTCTTCTGGTCGCTCGGCTCGATCTCGCTTTCCGGCGCATCAATACCGTTACCTTCGTAACAGCCATACATATAAGGCGTTGCCGACGGAATTTCCGCAGCGCAGGTATCCACGCGTTTATAAACCGGGCGCACATCATATTTCAGCCGCGCATTGCGCACCGCTTCTTCGCGCACACCGACGAGATCGGCAAGCCGCGCATCGGCAAAGCCAAGCTTCTTCAGTTCCAGCCAGCCTTTTTTATCAACCGGCAGGCCTTTATCCTGAATGCGCTGTTCCGCATCAATAATGTTTTTAATCCGCTCCAGGAACCACGGATCGTATTTGGTGATGTCGTGAATTTCTTCAAGGCTCAAGCCGTAACGCATAGCCTGCGCTGCATATAAAAGCCGCTGCGGCGTAGCCTTTGACAGCACCGCGCGGATCTGGTCCGGGTGCGGTTTCTCGCCGTTCTTTACGCCCGCGATCGGCAGAGGGTCAAAGCCGTTCAGGCCTTTTTCAAGCGAGCGTAGCGCTTTTTGCATCGACTCTTCAAAGCTGCGGCCAATTGCCATCGCTTCACCGACGGATTTCATCGACGTCGTCAGGATATTTTCCGCGCCACGCATTTTCTCGAACGCAAAGCGAGGGATCTTGGTGACGACGTAATCAATTGACGGCTCGAACGATGCCGGGGTGCGCCCGCCGGTAATGTCGTTATCCAGCTCATCCAGCGTATAACCGACTGCCAGCTTCGCGGCGATCTTGGCGATCGGGAAGCCTGTCGCTTTTGATGCCAGCGCCGAAGAACGTGACACGCGCGGGTTCATTTCAATCACCAGCAAGCGCCCCGTATCCGGGTCCAGCGCAAATTGCACGTTCGATCCGCCGGTCTCCACGCCAATCCCGCGCAGCACATCCAGCGACGCATTGCGCATGATCTGGTATTCTTTATCCGTCAGCGTCAGGGCAGGGGCGACCGTAATCGAATCCCCGGTATGGACGCCCATCGGATCAATATTTTCAATCGAACAGATAATGATGCAGTTATCATTTTTATCCCGCACCACTTCCATTTCATATTCTTTCCAGCCGATGACAGACTCTTCGACCAGCACCGTATGGGTCGGGGAAATGTCCAGCCCTTCGGTAACAATCCGTTTGAAATCATCGCGGTTATAAGCAACCCCGCCGCCGGTCCCGGCCAGCGTGAAGGACGGACGGATAATCGCAGGCAGCCCGACAAACTCAAGCGCCTCAAGCGCTTCTTCGTAGGTGCCAACCTGACGGCTGCGGGCGCTTTCAAGCCCGATCTCATCCATGCATTCTTTGAATTTTTCGCGGTCCTCGGCTTTGTCGATCGCATCGCGCGTCGCGCCGATCAACTCGATCCCCAACCGGTCCAGCGTCCCATCGTCGGCCAACGCCATCGCCGCATTCAATGCCGTCTGCCCGCCCATCGTCGGCAGCAGCGCATCCGGCCTTTCTTTTTCTAAAATCCGTGCAACGATCTGCGGTGTGATCGGTTCAATGTACGTCGCATCGGCCATTTCCGGGTCGGTCATAATCGTCGCCGGATTGGAATTAATCAGGATGATCCGGTAGCCTTCTTCACGCAGCGCCTTACAGGCCTGCGCCCCGGAATAATCAAACTCGCAAGCCTGCCCGATAACGATAGGGCCTGCACCGATAATACAAATGGATTTAATGTCTGTACGCTTAGGCATTTTATTCCTTTTTACTCGTTTCCTTTTATCGTCATCCCGGCGAAAGCCGGGATCTATTTTTTATTCACCACAGAGATCACAGAGACCACAGAGGGGGCACTGAGGTTTATCGTCTCAAGAAGACTTCTTCGCCCGGGATTGCCTTCAGTACATTGCTGATAATTCCCTGATGTATTGCTGTGTTAGTTGTAACGAACCAATATCCCCTTAAGTAATTCTCGCCATGATGATATTCAAAATAAGCATCGTCTTCTGAATCAAGATAAACTAAGTATTCGCCTCCTGAGCAAGTCAAAGCTGAGATTTCTTCATCTAAGCAACTGGTGTAAATTGTGAAAACGTTGCTCCGATTTGATGTAGGACTGGAGATTTCTGCTCCATCCATGTAAATGTCTAAATACACTATTTGCTTGTCATGAGAGTCTATAAAATCAACAAATGATTGGCCTTGATCTAAATGACCGACTTGCCCTTCGAATCTATCAATGCGTTTTTTAAAAAAAGATTTATAGCCAAACCATCCCGCCGTCACAATTAAGCACCCTGTTAAAAAACCAAAAACAAATATTTTAAAATTCATGGCTTTCTCCGTGCAATCTCTGTGCACTCTGTGTTCTCTGTGGTGATCCCTAAAACCGTCACAGCCTCATCCTCCTGATCCCGTTTTTTATCAGCCTTTCATTAAAATTCAAAAGCAGACCCAGTTCATAGCCACCGAGTTTCATATAGGTCAAAAGCTGTGCTTCGTGGATCGGCAGCAGTTTATCGACGGATTTGATTTCTACGATGACTTTGCCGCCGACAATTAAGTCTGCCCTGTACCCGGCATCAATCGGGAAGTCGTCAATCTGTATGGATATGGTTTTTTCCGTTTCAAACGGGATGTTTTTTCGGGAAAGCGCATAAGCCATGCCGTGCTGGTAAGCGCTTTCCAGCAATCCGGGCCCAAGTTTTTTGTGAACAAATAATGCTGAATCTACGATTTGACCGGAAAGCGCGTTTAAATCCTCGGGGAGGATATGGGCCGTTTCTGTGCGCGCTGTCGTTATAGTCATCAATACCTCGGTCATAGCTGTACCGAGACTGATTAAGTAGAGTAAATTGGCGGGCAGGGCAACCTAAAAACGGCGTTATACAGGGGAATCTTGAGGGGAAATTTTGACGAAATCGTCGATGGTCTCGTCATGATTGTAAATAGCGCCTTCTTCCATGTTGAAAAGCCAGGACATGATCTTCAGTTTTCCGGCGGCCAGCGCTTCTTTGACGGCAGGGTAAGTCTTCAGGTTTTCGGTGCTTTGCAGGATAATCTGCTCTTCGGTGTGACGGAACAAATCGTCATGCTGGGTTTCATCGGCGCAGCAGGCTTTGGCTTTTTCAAACCCGCCCTTGGCCACATCGATAAAGCTGGAGATTTCCTCATCGTCAATCGACTCGACCAGCGCCTGGATGGCGCCGCACTGCGTATGGCCAAGAACGATGATTTTGGAAACATTGTTATATTTGATCGCGAATTGCAGCGCCGCGCTCAGTGCTCTGCCTTTTTGATACGGACGCACGATCGCTCCCATCGCTTTGTGGGCGAAGAACGTACCCGGCGGCGCACGGAAAATCGTGCCGGGATTGCTGCGGGAATCGATACAGGAAATGATGAAGTAATCCGGGTCCTGCCCTTGCTCGACCAGCTTGGGCATAAGCGCGCCGTTGCCTTCATAGGTTTCCCGGCGAAAAGCCTCAAAATTATCCAAAAGCTCTTTAAAATCGTGCATCAAAACAGCCCTGTATTTTCCCAGGGGGCGACTATACCAGATAAAAGGGAGAGCGCTAGAGCTTTAAAACGGGCGTGTTGGCAGGAGGACTTTGAGTCTTCTCTGCTGTAACCGTTTCCGGGGTTTCTGCTGCGGGCGGTTCCGGTGCCTGTTCCTGTTCCTGCGCCAGTTCGCCGCCGACATAGGTGCTGTGCGGCTTGGGCATCAGATCGTTTTCCTGCAGGTGATCGCGCAAGGCCTGAACCGCATTGCCGTCCTGATAGCCGCGTACGGTGATGCTGGCCTCATCTTTAAACGGGAAGCTGCTGCGCAGTTCGATTTCATCACCTGCTTTTACATCTTCCAGGGCCAGTGCCGTTGTCGCGCTCATTTCTGTTAGGGCATAGGGCTGCTGGACTTCAAACCCTGACGGGCTGCGGATCGAGATTTCTCCGCGGGCGTTATCTTCCTGCGGCACGATTAGCGTGATTTTATCAAGCGTCATATCTTCGGGGACCGGGATTTTATAAACATACTCTGATGCGTTTTCATGTTCCAAAGGCCGTACTTCGTACCCGTTTTCTTTCAGATTGACTTCGTGTTCGATAAAATCAGGCTCATGTTGCATCATCCGTTTTATTGTCGCCATTTTTTCAAGATTTTCATTCCAGCGTTGTTCGTCGATCATGCCGGCTCCGGCGCGGAAATGATAGGGCCGCCCCGCACCGTTTGTTTCGAATTGTATGGGAGATTGGGTGCCTTTTTCGTAGTCATCATCAATCAATTCTAAATTGGTGCTCATATAACCTGCGGCGATGATTTCGTTCGGTTCCAATGTCCCGCCGTAAAATTCATTGAGCTCTTTATAGACAGCAGCCAGATCCGGTGTGCTATATGAGGTTCCGCCAATGTTTTGTCCGTCATACAGCGTAAGAGGCCTGCCGAGCACGTCGGCACCTGGCGATGAATATTCCTCTACATGGATTTTTCCATTAAATTCCTTCGCCGCGCCGACGATAACGCTGTTTTTACCAAGGCCTTCTGCCAGGGCGACTTGATTATGGCCGAGCATATCCTCATAAGAATTGCCTGCACTTGCGAAGACGACAATATCGCCTTTGTTGGCAAGATCGTTTAAGTACTCGTAATCTTTAATGTCGCTTATATTAAATCGCGAGCTTTGCTGTTTCAAAGCAAGACGGGCATTGTTGTAGTCATTTGAAGCGCTTATGCTGACAACGATATCCTCACCGTTATCTATTGCCGTTTCAAACGCCCGGACCATTTCCGGCGAAATCGCGGACAGCGTATGCGTATCCATGGCGATAACATCACCACCACTTTGAGACGGATCAAGCGATTTGCTGGCAGAATGAGCCGTACTAAAAGTTTTCGCGTGATGGGTGTTGCCGGTTTCGGCCACGATTAAAGTTGTGGGTTGTCCATCGATGACTTTGGGCTCTTTGAGACTTTGACGAAGGCTATAGTCATCAAATATTGGTATGTTTAGCGTTTGGCCGGGGCGAATAATATCCGTGACTTCTATACCGTTTAATGTAGCCACATCCCCTACGGCGGCCATACCGGTTTTAAAGCCATACGGGGAATCCAGCAGATGCTGTTGATTAAAATAATCAGTAATGCCCCATAGCGTATTACCTTTTTGTACTTCGTACTGGGCCATTTCAGTGCCGTCGGCTAGTGGAATTTTGACTGCGCCCATCTCGTCCAAGGGAAGAGGGCCGTCTATGCCATTAAACTTGGCAATCATCGCCGCAGCCTGTTCGGGCGTTTCAGCATTCATAACAGCTTGGTAACGGTGAGCGATACTCTCGATAGTGTCTGTTTGTGATATGGGGTGCCGGTAAACATCATCATGATCGAAAGAGATGCGGTCAGGGCTGTTAGAGAGCGTTTCTGCTGCCGTCTGCCCCGAAGCTTGCTCCAGATAGAACGGGGAATTTCTAAGGATGTCATTGGTTTGTGTTTCGGTAATAACGTCATTCTTTTTCAGAATAGCCAAACGCTCTTCCAGAATCATATGTGCCGGATGGTCAAAACTTTCCGGCATTCCACCATCATT
This sequence comes from Rhodospirillales bacterium, assembly GCA_020638155.1. Classification (GTDB taxonomy): domain Bacteria; phylum Pseudomonadota; class Alphaproteobacteria; order Micavibrionales; family Micavibrionaceae; genus UM-FILTER-47-13. Next base: position 1,238,439 of record JACKJB010000001.1, on the reverse strand, counting down.
AAGAGTATCTATTTGGCTCATATTGATATTCTGGTCAGGGAAAACCTCTTGCGCCTTAATGAGGGCATTTTGATAAATTTCTGAATGACGAAGGTAATCGGGGTCCATGTCTGTAGACATGAACATTGTTTCGGACAGAAAATAGTCCATCAGGCTGGTTTTGACGTTATCTATGGGATAATCATCCGAAAACTCTTCCTCGACCTGGCGCTGCATCAACTGAGGATCCATCCCGCGCTCACGCAGCATATCAAAGACATCCGGATGTCCTAAAGCCTGATGCGCTACGAAAGCATTGCTGATATCGGCGCCGACATTCGGATCGGCCCCCTGATCGAGCAATGCGGTGATGGTTTCCCGGCTTTGTTCCGGCGTATCAGGCAGGTTTCGCAATGCCTGTGCAAGGGATTCGTTCAGTTCATTTTCGTAAAGCGTATCAAAATAGTCGAGTGCAGGCGTCGGCTTGCCAGAGGCGCTCTGGTCAAACTCTTGTTTCAAAACGGATTTTTCTAAATCACCGCCTGTCATAACCATACGCTACAACAGGAACATTAATATTTATGTAATATTTGGCGTTTAGGCTACATCTTTGATGTTTTTTACAAATTTTTCAAAGAGATAGTGGCTGTCCTGCGGCCCCGGTGAAGCTTCCGGATGATACTGGACCGAGAAAACCGGCTTGCCTTTGACCTTCAACCCTTCGTTTGAGCCGTCGAACAGGCTGACATGGCTTGCTTCGACATCGGCGGGGAAGGAGTCCGGCATAACCTCAAATCCGTGGTTCTGGCTGGTAATCTCGACTTTGCCGGTTTCAAGGTCTTTGACCGGCTGGTTTGCGCCGCGGTGGCCCAGATGCATCTTACGGGTTTTCGCGCCAAGGGCGAGAGCAAGAAGCTGGTGCCCGAGGCAAATCCCGAAAATCGGCTTGTCCGTTTCCAAAAGCTCACGGATCATCGGCACGGCGTAGACACCTGTAGCCGCCGGATCGCCGGGACCATTGGACAGGAATATCCCGTCCGGATTATGCCGCAGGATATCTTCGGCGGTGGAGGTTGCGGGAACGACGGTGACCTTGCACCCGGCACTGGCAAGACAGCGCAGGATATTGCGCTTGGCCCCGAAATCAACGGCGACGACATGGTGCTGTGGCGCATCTTGAGTGCCGTAGCCGCTTTCGAGCGTCCAAGCGGTCTGGTCCCATTCATAGCTCTGGGTACAGGAAACCTGTTTGGCGAGATCCATCCCCTCGAGCCCCGGCCAGTCTTTCGCCTGCTCATATAAGGCATCCAGATCAAATTTGCCCTTGGGATTGTGGCAGATCACCGCATTCGGCGCGCCATGATCGCGAATCTGCCGGGTCATCGCGCGGGTGTCGATCCCGCAAATTCCCGGAAGATCGTAACTTTTGAGCCATTCATCAAAATGTTTCGCCGCGCGCCAGTTCGACGGGGTGGTGATGTCTTCGCGGACGATCAGGCCGCGTGCGGCGGGATTGGTGGTTTCGATATCTTCGTCGTTCGTTCCGACGTTACCGATATGGGGAAAGGTGAAATTGATAATCTGCCCGGCATAACTCGGGTCGGTCATGATTTCCTGATACCCGGTCATCGAGGTATTGAAGCAGATCTCGCCGACGGCGGTCGTTGCCGCGCCGATTCCTTTGCCCCAAATAACGGTTCCTTCTGCTGTGACAATTACAGCAGTTGCATCAACTGGTGTCTTTACATTAGAAAAATCTGGCATATGCTCTTTAAATCCCTAGCGGTGGCTGCTAGGAATAATTTAAATAGAGGGTTTGAAGGTAAAAAGGAAGAGAAAAGTGGATAAAAGGACAGAGTTTAATAATGCGCTGAAAGAAGCGTTGAAAAGCAAAGACCAGGTGGCAATGGGGACGATCCGCCTGATTATTGCCGCCCTCAAGGATCGCGATATCGAAGCGCGGGGTAAAGGCAACGCCGAAGGTATTGGCGAATCGGAAATCCTTTCGCTGCTGCAGTCGATGGTCAAACAGCGTCAGGAATCCTGCAAGATCTATAAAGATGCGGGCCGGGACGATCTGGCCGACCGTGAAGCCGCCGAGATCGAAGTGATCCAGCGCTTCCTGCCGCAGCAGATGAGCGAGGACGAAGTCCAGGCCACCGTCGAAGGGTTGATCTCCGAGCTTGGCGTTTCCGACATCAAGGAAATGGGCAAGGTCATGGCCGAGCTGAAAACCCGTTACGCCGGCCAGCTCGATATGGCCCGCGCCAGTGGCGTGGTTAAGGAACGTCTGGCTTCTTAGGCACCGGGTGTATCGATATAGAAGCCTGCCGTGACCGAAGCGCCAGTTCAAAGCATGGCTCACGCGCCGTGGTTACATTTTTTAGATTAAGTAATGTGCCGGGTTTGATATCGGTATGCTTAAAAGCCGGGTTACACACATCACGGCGCAAACTTGCAAGATGTCTTTCCGGAATATATAAGCGCATGACTTTATTCTCGAACGGACCGGCGGACAGGACTTTGCCGTGAATAATGGCGCCGTCCATAACGTCTGTGTCGTTTTCAACGGCGCTGACCTCCATAAAAATCTGGCTTAAGCGGCAACGAAGTCCGATAGGCCGTGCTGTGCTGACCGGGATATTTTCATGCCCGGCCATGCGCAGAGTCGGTACAATGTCTTTGATTCTGTAATATTGCCCGATCCTCGGTATATTGTCTGTGCCGAGGGTTTGCGGAACAAAGACGTGGATCTTCCATGCGGTCACAAGGGGATATTCGTCTTTGCCGGCGACAACTTTGCACTTTTCTTCGCCATGCTTCTTTGCCCGTTGCAGGACGCGCCCTGATAACAACAAGGCGGGGCGCTCATCAATTTTGAAATCAGTGGCGCGGACTTTATCGAGTAATATGCATATGTCCATGGTATTCATGAACGTCATCCTGTTCCTAATAGGGCTTTTTTATATAAGCCATTAAAGCGGTTTAGCAAATGTGTTTGATTATGTCAAAAATAATATCTGTAAGCCGATATGGTGTTTAGACATATAATTTGCTAAGTCTTTCCTATGACGATTCCACCGCGATTTATGAGCGAGCTGCGCGACCGGCTGACGCTGTCCGATATTGTTGGACGGCGGGTCAAGCTGCAGCGCGCCGGCGGACGGGAATATAAAGCGTGTTGCCCGTTCCACCATGAAAAATCGCCGTCTTTTACCCTGAACGATGATAAGCAGTTTTACCATTGCTTTGGCTGCGGCGCGCACGGGGACGTCATCGGCTTTGTCATGCAGCACGATAATGTGACCTTTATCGAGGCCATAGAAATGCTGGCCGCCGAAGCGGGGATGCAGGTCCCCGAACAATCGCCGCAGGAAATCGCGCAGGCTAAAAAGCAAAAAGACCTCTACGGCCTGCTGGACGACACGGCCAAATGGTTTGAAGCGCAGCTGCGCTCCCCGAAAAACAGCGAAGCGCTGGCTTACATGCATGAACGCGGTGTCCCTGACCCGTTAATGGAACAATTCCGCATCGGTTACGCGCCTGGAGACGGGCAGGCGCTTTGGCAGCATTTGAAAACGCTGGACTACACAGACCAGCAAATGATCGAAGCCGGAGTGGTCCGGGCATCCAAACGGGGAACCGAGCCTTACAGCTTCTTCCGGGAGCGCATCATGTTCCCGGTCACGGACCGCCGCGGGCGGATTGTGGCGTTTGGCGGACGAATTTTACCGGATCATTTACGCGCACCGGACCGGGGTGATTTTAAGCCGCCCAAATATATCAACTCCAGCGATTCCGCTTTGTTTCACAAAGGCCGGATGCTGTACGGCGAATCCCATGCCCGCCAGGCTGCTGCCGAAGACCAGCCTTTGATCGTGGTCGAAGGGTATCTGGATGTGATGGCCTGCTTCTCTGCCGGGTATCGCGGGGCGGTGGCACCGCTGGGGACGGCCCTGACCGAAGAGCAGATCGCGATTTTGTGGAAGATGATCCCGGCGCAAAGCAAAATGCCGGTGCTGTGTTTTGACGGCGATAATGCCGGGCGCCGTGCGGCGGCACGGGCTTGTGAGCGCATCCTGCCGCTGATTCAGCCGGACCAGAGCGCCTTATTCGCCTTCCTGCCCGAAGGGCAGGACCCGGACAGCCTGATTCGGGCGCAGGGCCGGGAAAGCTTTAAAAAGGTTATCGCCAATGCGATGCCGCTCTCGGAATTTATCTGGACCTATAATACCGCAGGCCGCCGTTTTGAAACCCCGGAAGCGCGGGCAGGGCTTGAAAAACTGCTCAATGAAATGACCGAGCGGATTGCCGACCGTACCGTCCAGCAATATTACCAGCGGACATTCCGGGATAAGCTGTATCACGCTTTTGGCCGGTCACCATTGTCTGCTAAATCCATGAATAAAAAGGGAAAAAATAAGGGGCAGCCGCTGACTGCACCCGTTGCCCGGCCCGTGTATTCCGGGGAAGTCCTGTCTTTCCAGATCATGCTGGCGGCCCTGATTAACCATCCGGAGATTTTCGACCAGGTCGAAGAGGAGCTGGGGCACCTGCATATCCCCAACGAAAGGCTTGATTTGTTACGTCAAACTATATTAAACATGCTCGGCGCAGAGCCGGACCTTGACTCCGAAGGGGTGCAGACCCATCTCAGAGAGCAGGGCTACGAATCCGAGCTGCGGGCGGTATTATCCGAATCGGTTTATACTCATGCTGGTTTTGCCCGGCCCGGTGCGCACGAAGATACGATTTTAAGCGGCTGGCGCGATACATTGGCATTTATGCGTAAAAAAGCGTCGCAGCAGGAAGTGAAGGCCGCAGGAAAGGCGCTGGCGCTGGACTTTAGCGCTGATAACGAAGAACGGATGATGGCGCTGCGCGATGCGCATTTGCACGATGTGCATAAAGCGTCGGAAGGGTGAAACAGCCCTTTGATTTTTCTTGAATAATACGGTTTAATCACCGAAAGTTAGAGTGAGTCGGGTTTATAATGGCACCAAGAAGCAGTAACACTAGGCAGCAATCAGACGTGAGTGATAAAGAGCAAGAAGATTCAGGCGAAACCCGGGTAAAGGGATCGCTGGAAACCATCGTGAAAAAACTGGTCAAATCCGGTAAGGAAAAAGGATTCCTGACCTATGACCAGATCAATAAGGCGATTCCGGCCGAAGAATTCTCGTCCGAGCAGATCGAAGACGCGATGACCACCATCACCGATGTCGGCGTCCAGCTCGTCGAGAGTGAAGACGATCTCGATTCCGAGGAAGATGGCGACGGCGAAGATAAGGAAGAATACAAATCCGGCGGGAACATTTCCGCCGACGATACAGGTCGTACCGACGATCCTGTCCGCATGTATCTGCGCGAAATGGGCTCTGTTGAACTGCTCTCCCGCGAAGGCGAGATTGCGATTGCCAAGCGGATTGAAGCCGGCAAGGAAATGATGATCGGCGGAATCTGCGAAAGCCCGCTCGCGATCGAATCCCTGATCGCATGGTACAAAGCGCTGCAGGATGGCGATATCCTCCTGCGTGAAGTTATCGACCTTGATGCGACATACAGCGAAGGCGATGAAAGCGAAGACCTCGACGATGACGAAGAAGAGGGCGAAGGCGAGGAAACAGAAGGCAAAGAAGGCGATAGCGGCGATGATGAGGAAAACAGCATTTCCCTGTCCGCTATGGAAGAAGAGCTGATCCCGCAGGTTTTCGACAATTTTGCCAAAATCCAGAAATGCTACAAGAAGATGCAAAAAGCGCAGGCCCCCCGCCTCGAAGCGCTTGCAAAAGGGAAAGAGCCGGCTGCCGCCGCCAACAAGAAATACGAAGACGTCAAAACCGAGATGATCGGTCTGATGAACGCGGTGCAGCTCAATAACGCCAGGATCGATCAGTTGATCGAGCGTCTGTATAAAATCAACCGCGAGCTGGTGAGCCTCGAAGGCAAGCTGATGCGTCTTGCGATTGATTGCGGCGTGAAACGCGAAGAGTTCATGGAAGAATATTTCGGTTCCGAACTTGACCCGCGCTGGCTGACCAAGGTGAAGAAAAAGTCCAAGAAATGGGAAAAATTCGCCGACAAATACAGTGATGAAATCAAGGATATCCGCGACCAGATTGCCGCCGTTTCCGAAGAAGCCGCGTTGCCTATGAAAGAATTCCGCCGGATCGTGTCCACGGTGCAAAAAGGCGAAAAAGAAGCCGCCCGCGCCAAAAAGGAAATGGTCGAAGCCAACCTGCGTCTGGTGATTTCCATTGCCAAGAAATATACCAACCGCGGCCTGCAATTCCTCGACCTGATCCAGGAAGGCAATATCGGCCTGATGAAAGCCGTCGATAAATTCGAATATCGCCGCGGTTATAAATTCTCGACTTACGCGACATGGTGGATCCGGCAGGCGATTACCCGCTCGATCGCCGATCAGGCCCGCACGATCCGGATCCCGGTCCACATGATCGAAACCATCAACAAACTGGTGCGGACCTCCCGCCAGATGATGCACGAAATCGGCCGCGAACCGACCCCGGAAGAGCTGGCTGCGCGCCTGCACATGCCGCTGGATAAGGTCCGCAAAGTCCTGAAAATCGCCAAGGAACCTGTCTCCCTCGAAACCCCGATCGGGGATGAGGAAGACTCATCGCTCGGCGATTTCATCGAAGATAAAAACGCGATCCTGCCGGTTGAAAGCGCGATCCATTCGAACCTGCGCGAAACCACAACCCGCGTACTGGCATCCCTGACCCCGCGGGAAGAACGTGTCCTGCGGATGCGTTTCGGGATCGGCATGAACACCGATCACACGCTCGAGGAAGTCGGCCAGCAATTCAACGTGACCCGCGAACGGATCCGCCAGATCGAAGCCAAAGCGCTCCGTAAACTGAAGCACCCCAGCCGCTCCCGCAAACTGCGCAGCTTCCTTGATACTTAATATGCTCGGGGTTATAAGTTTTTAAGCAAGGGCGAGTAGCTCAGTTGGTTTAGAGCAGTCCGCTCATAACGGATTGGTCGGGGGTTCAAGTCCCTCCTCGCCCACCAACGTCCCTTCCAGACACGTTCGCTAACATTCGTAAACGACCAAAAACTCCTTGAAAAACAAGGAGTTTTATTTTGGCGGTGTTTATGGTTATACGTAATTATTCGTTTGCAGCCGCCGTAAACGGGGGCATAATTGGGGAATATAAGCCCGCATACGTCATGTTCAAAAACGGAAAAATCAAAATGTTCATGTTTGATGCGTTGACCATCTATGCATGCCAAAATGCTTTAACACAAAGAAATTAAGGAGTGTTACTATTACGGAAATGTGGTTTGTTCAGCTTTAACAGGGGTTTTAGATGGGTATTGAAAGAAAAGCTCTCTTTTGTCCCCATAATCCACATGGTATGATTCCAAATCGTTTTTGGGATTCTGTGCCCAGAGACACCCTTCTCACCACCCCCGCCTGTTACCACAGCAGGAGGGCTGATTTTGTTAGAATAGTTTACTGCATGGCCAACGAACGAAAGACAGAGAATCTCGTCAGGAAGCTTCTAGCCGATAATGGCTATAAAAATAATGACAATGTAATTATTGAAGAACAGCAGTCCGATAGCCCTAAAATCGATAAACTGCTTCAATTGGCCTCAAAATCTGGCAAAGGTCGTGGTTATCCTGAATTTGTAATTACATTCAAAGACAACCCTGACAATATTATTGTCATTGAATGTAAAGCTGATACGGCAAAACATCAAAGTGAAGATTTAAGAAAGTATAAGAGCTTTGCCGTAGACGGTGCATTGCTTTATGCATCCTATCTGAAAGATTCATACAATGTGATGGCTATTGCTGTTAGCGGTGAAACAGAAAAAGAGATGAAAATCTCACATTTTCTGTGGTTGAAAGTGTAAGTCGTCAGGATATGTTGGACACTTCGCGTAAAAAAATAAGGTGTGTTTTTGGCTCCTTTGGTTGATGTTAAGCTGCGATCTTTTGTTGATGCAACTGTTTTCGTAATTTCATAGTTTTCTCTTTAATTTTCCGGCGTTTTTCGAGGATAGATTGTCCTCTCCCAAGCCAGACGTCTTCGGGAGTCAAGTTGTTCAGGCTCTCATGGTATCTCTCCGTATTGTAATGATTGACGAACTTTTCGACCTGCCGCTCCAGGTCTTCCGGCAGGTAATAGTTTTCCAGCAGAATGCTGTTCTTTAAACTGCGGTGCCAGCGCTCGATCTTGCCCTGTGTCATCGGGTGGTACGGCTTGCCGCGTGTATGGTCCATGCCGTGATCGTCAAGCCAGTGCTTGAGCTCCGCAGAGATGTAACACGGCCCGTTATCGCTCAGCAGCTTCGGGCGTTGTTTTCTGGCAAGGCCTGCGTTCTTCAAAGCATCCTGCAATGTTGCGGCGACATCACTGGCCCCCATGCCCCGGCATAAACGCCAGTTCACGATATAGCGGCTGTAATCATCCATCACCGTGGACAGGTAATACCAGCCCCAGCCCGTTACCTTGAGATAGGTGAAGTCTGTCTGCCAGAGCTGGTTGATCGCCGTGGTTGGGTTAGAGAACTGATCTGCCGCCTTATAGACGATCCACGCGGGTGAAGTCACCAGATCATGTTCTTTCAGGATGCGGTAGGACGTAGCTTCGGAGACGAAGTAATTATGTTTGCTTGTGAACTTCACAGACAGCTCGCGCGGGGACAGATCCGGTTCATCCAGAGCCATGTCTAAAAGCTTTTTCCGGTACTCATCCGGCACCTTATTCCAAACGGCATGAGGCTCCGGCTTTTTATCAGCCAGGGCGACCACGCCGCCGCTTAAGTAACGGTCATACCAGTTGTAAAAGGTCGAGCGCGGAATGCCGAGCATCTCAACAGTTCTGCGGATGCCAAGGCTGCTTTCTTCCACGGTGCGGATAATCTCGTATTTTTCTGCTGCGGAGTATCTCATATACCGTCCTCCCCATCCCCGATCACGCTTTTTTTAAGCAAGCGGTTTTCCAGCATCTCTTCGGCGAGAGCCTCTTTAAGTTGCCCGTTCTCATCGCGCAGTGCTTTCACCTCGCTGCTTCCGGCTTCGCGCTGCGTGTCTCCGGCAAGCCGTTTCTTACCCGCTTCCAAAAACTCGCGGCTCCAGTTGTAATAAAGGTTCTGATGAATATTCTCACGGCGGCAAAGTTCGGCGATACTGTCTTCACCACGCAGGCCGGCCAGTACAATCCGTATCTTTTCTTCGGCGCTGAATTTACGGCGGGTCTGCCGCTTTATGTTCTTAACCAGCTTGTCTGCGTCGTCCCGGTGGTCGTTTGAACTGTGTTTTTTGCTCATCTGCGTTCCTTTCAGTCACTTCGATAAGCCAAAAACACTACCTTAGCAATCCGCTACCTCTTGTCCAAATTGTGCTGACGGAGAACAGATGCCTACATCAATAAAAAAAGTATAGCGGGGTTAAGTGTTACAAAGTCAATAACACCCGAAGATGAATGGTGTGCAGAAGCCTACATGGAGACAGATTATACAAAATTAACTCAAGCTGATTTTGAGAAAACGCTACGTGATTACATAGCGTTTAAAGTGAAGTATGATGAAATTGATTAAATTAACCGACCTTTTTTTAATTGAGTATGGAAATCAACTCGACCTAAACAAGCTTATTAAAGCGGAAAACGGAATTAATTTTGTTAATCGCTCTGCAAAGAATTTAGGTATTTCAGCTAAAGTTAAAAAAATCGATAATATAGAACCATACGAGGCAGGATTGTTAACCGTTGCGCTAGGGGGCAGCGTTCTATCCTCGTTTGTTCAACCTAAAGCTTTTTACACAGGCCAAAATGTTAAAGTGCTAAAACCAAAGCTTAAGATGAACGATTTGCTAAAAAAATACTATTGTTTTGCTATAAACAAAAATGCTTTTAGGTACAGCACATGTGGAAGGGAAGCCAATTCTACATTTGACAATTTATTAGTTCCTTCTTTGGATGAAGCAAAAAAAGTAGTCTCTAAAATTCCCACTAAAAAAGAGCCATCAGCTAAGTCTATTACAAACATATCAATAGAATTGAACGAGAGAAATTACGAGTGGTTTGAACTTGATGATATTTTTGATGTCAAAAAAGGAAAGCGACTGACTAAAGCTGATATGACCAATGGTACAACTCCATTTATTGGGGCAATTGATACAGATAATGGCTGGACTGCGTTTATAGGACAGCCAGCAATCTTCTCCCAGAATACAATCACCGTAAATTATAATGGAAACGGAGTAGCAGAGTCTTTCTATCAAGACACACCTTTTTGGGCTTCCGACGACGTTAATGTCTTATACCCAAAATTCAAAATGAATGCTTTTAACGCTCTGTTTTTAATCACCTTGATAAGGCAGGAAAAATATCGTTTCAGTTACGGACGAAAATGGCATCAAGAAAGAATGAAAAAATCAAAAATCAAATTACCAATAGATCAGCAAGGTAATCCGGATTGGCAGTTTATGGAGAATTACATCAAATCTCTTCCTTATAGCGCAGCCCTCTAAAATGTTAGTAGCAAATGGGGTAATAAAATTACCCGAGTAAAAACCAAAATTAGAAGCGCACTTTTTTTCGGGCAATTCAGGGGTTTTGTTTTTCAAGCTAATAAAAAAAGGTGGAACCCTTCCAGAAGCAAAACGGTGGCGAACGGTAATGTATATTATGCAGTCATTCTATTGGGGGGCATAATCAGGGGCAATATTAAAGACCAAGATTGAGCTTTTTATCGATTTAAAATAGACACTTACGGATTTCCATGTAACTATAGGTGGCATTGTTTTTTGGGGGATGGACGCCATGTTTGGGGACGATAAATCTTTATTAAAGCGGCAGTATCTGGAAGGAACGACGATCTTCAAAAGCGGGGATGCGGCGGACGAGGCGTATCTTATCGAAGAGGGCGAAGTCCATATCTACCGGCAGGAAAACGGGGTGCGTCACAATCTGGCCGTGTTGGGACCGGGTGATATTTTTGGCGAAATGGCACTGGTGACCAATCAGGACCGGACATCCACTGCCGAGGCGGGGAAAAAGACCCTGCTGGTGATTATCACCAAGCAGCAATTGAATGAAAAGCTTGAGAACTCAGATCCGTTGACTAAAGCGCTGGTCCATATGTTTATTAAGCGCCTGTACCGCTCAAACGACGAGAAGCAGGGTAAAGTGGCCTGAGTGCCCCATGATGCCCGGAGCCGGCGGCGGCTAAAAAAGTTTGACATTTTCCTGAAAATCCTTATATTCCGCGCTATTCCCGAAAAGAGGACATGGGGTCCTCGTTGACGGCCTGGCCGCCAGTACAGTTTGGATATCGGGACAATATATTGAAAAATAAAGGAAAAAAACATGAGTGAGAAAAAGCGTCCTACCGCTAAGTATAAAATCGACCGCCGTATGGGGTGCAACCTGTGGGGCCGTCCGAAATCTCCGTTTAACACCCGTCAGACCGCACCGGGCCAGCATGGCCAGCGCCGCGGCAAAATGTCCGATTACGGCCTGCAGCTGATGGCGAAACAGAAACTTAAAGGTCACTACGGTAACATCGGCGAAAAACAATTCCGCCGTTACTACCACGAAGCCATCCGTCTGCGCGGCGATTCCGGTCAGAACCTCGTCGGCCTGCTGGAGCGTCGTCTGGATGCGGTGATCTACCGTGCGAAATTCGTGCCTACCGTGTTTGCCGCCCGCCAGTTCGTGAGCCACAAACACATCACTGTGAACGGCAAAGTCGTGAACATCCCGTCTTACATGGTTAAAGAAGGCGATGTCATCGAAATCCGCGAAAAAGCCAAGCAACTGGCGCTCGTACAACAGGCTGAAGAAGATCCGTCACGTGATGTGGCTGAATACCTGGATGTCGATGCCAAGGCCCGCAAAGCCGTGTTCCTGCGAGTGCCGCGTCTGGAAGATATTCCTTACGCAACCCAAATGGAACCGCAGCTGGTTATCGAATATTACAGCCGTTAATTTATAAGCGAGACCATGACGATGTTGCAGGAATCCAGGGACCACCTGGCCTCCGCAGGTGAGTCATATACCGAGCACTGCCGCTTTGCGTTACGTTATGCGGCAGGTTGCTTTCAGGCAGGCTTTATGGCGCTGATCCATGCTTTTGTCCCGGCGATGTTTATGACCGGGGCCAGTCAAAAGATCAAAGATCTGGCCGGGCGGAGAAGGCCTTCGGAACAATCTTCCTGAAGCCTTGATAAGATTTAAGAAAAGCCGCTCATCACCGGGCGGCTTTTACTTTTGCCTTTTATTTTTCTAAGGGTGCTTTCTTGCCGATCAGCGCGCTGATGATCCCGTGAAACGTCCGGACTTCCTGCGCGGTCATCTCGGCGCGGGTCAGCAGGGTATGCAGATTGCGGATCATAATCGGGCGCTGGCCCTCATTGCGGAAGAAATGATGGGCATCCAGCTCGGTTTCCAGCCGTTCGAACAGCTCCTGTAATAAGTCATGGGACGCCGGTTCTGTCCCGCCCATCGGGGTGTGCCTGTCCGGCGTATCGACCTGCAACTGATACCACTCATATGCCATCAGCAGGACACCCTGCCCGAGGTTAAGAGAAGAAAAACCGGGGTTCAGCGGGATCGTCACAACCGCATGGGACTGCGCTACATCGTCATTTTCAAGCCCGGTGCGCTCTGCCCCGAACAGCACGGCGACCTTTTGTCTGTCCTGAATGCGCTTATGCATGTCCGCTGCCGCGCTGCGGGCGGTAAAGACAGGCTTCACCATATCGCGCGGGCGGGCTGTCGTTGCGTAAACATAATGGCAATCGGCAATAGAGGCTGCCGTACTGTCAAAAAGCTGCACCGGAGGCATGCGCTCCAGCGCGCCGGAGGACATTGCCTCGGCCTGCGGGCTGGGCCAGCCGTCGCGCGGGTTCACCAGCCGCAATTCCTGCAACCCGCAATTCAGCATTGCCCGCGCCGCCGCGCCGATATTCTCGCCCATCTGCGGGTTGACAAGGATCACCGCCGGGCCGCCAGTGTCCTGTGCATCGATGCTTTTGTCTGTTCCTGTCATAACGGGGGCTATTATTACCGCGAAGGCGCGAAGATGCGAAGCTTTTTTAGATCATATATGTCATCCCTCGGCTGTGCTCGGGACAGTAGAGGAAGCGTCATTGCGAGGAGGGGGATACGGGTGATCTATACTGTTACGTGACAGAGAGATTTAAGCCATGGTAAAATTACATATAGTTCAATGTTGGGGGTCTGTGGGCTGGCTTCGTTGGTGAAAGGCTATCAATGAGGATTTTGCTGAATTTATGTTTTTTCGTCATAGCACTTACTTTGGGTACTCGTGCTGCCCATGCTTTTTGCGCGACAGGTCTGGTTAACGGCCTCTATGGGACCTTGGCATTGTGTGGCTTTTCTGAGTATTCTGAGGATGCCAAATTTGTCTTCGATAAGCATGATTTGATTTTTTATGGAGAAATTTTAGAAACAAAAGACCGGCTTGAACTGAAAGTTATCGAAGCCATTAAAGGTATCAATGAAGGCGATTTTTATGCTGTCAAAATCGTGGAAGACACTGCTTTTGAGAAATTTCGTTTATGGGTTAAAAAGCTGTTTGTCAAATCGACAGATGAAAACACTCTTACTTTAATAATTTATGAAACATACGATTCTTATGTTAGTTATTTTCACGTAGGAGACAAAATCCTGCTTTTAAAGATAGGGGATGAATACGCTTATAGAAAAGGATCCTGTAATGCTGTTTTGATGTCTGCTCCAGAAGCTGTCGAAAAGCTTTTAGGTCAGTTAAGGCACGAAAAAAGCAATGATACTAATAAGGTAAAATAGTCTTCGCATCTTCGCGCCTTCGCGGTTAATATATGGCCGCGATGAACAAGAATTTACACAAACAACTGGTCGAGGAAATCCTGCGCGCGCGGGAGCGGATTTATCATGTCAACAAGCCGACCCCGTTTGAACAGGTGGATGTCGCAGGCGTTGAGGCTGCTGTCTTCCTGAAACGTGAAGACCTGTCAGCGATTAACGCCTATAAATGGCGCGGGGCCTATAACGCGATTGCGATGCTGACCGATGCGGAAAAGAAAAAGCCGATTATTGCCGCCTCTGCCGGAAACCACGCGCAGGGTGTTGCGCTGGCCGCCCGGATGCAAGGGCTTAAAGCACAAATCTATATGCCGCTTTCCGCCCCGCGCATGAAGCAGATGGCAGTGCAAAAACACGGCGGCGATGCGGTCGAAATTATGCTGGAAGGCGATGCCTATAACGATGCCGCCGATGCGGCGGTCAAACAGGCAAAGAAAACCGGCGGCGCGTTCGTTCACCCGTTCGATAATCTGTATACGATCGCCGGGCAGGCGACGATTGCCGATGAAATCGTTCTCTCGGGGCAGGGGCCGTTCGATTTTGCCTTCGTCCAGATCGGCGGCGGCGGAATGGCGGCCGGGGTGGCAACATGGCTGAAAATCCATTATCCCGGTATCAAAGTCATCGGTGTGGAAGCCGAAGGCCAGGCCGGCATGGCCGAGTCGATCAAGGCCGGGAAACTGGTGACCTTAAAGCAGGTTGATACGTTCTGCGACGGGACGGCTGTGAAAACGCCGGGCAAGATCACCTTTGATATCTGCAAGGATATGCTGGATGACATTATCACCGTCAGCAACGAAGAAGTCTGCGCGGCGATTGAAACCTCATGGGAAACCGGGCGTTTCGTGCCGGAACCGTCCGGGGCGCTGGGCCTTGCCGGTTTGCTGAAATACACGCAAACGCATAAAAAAGAGACCAAAGGCAAAAAGCTGGTCGCCATCATTAGCGGCACCAATATGGACTTCAGCCGCCTGCGTTTGATTTCCGCAGGCGCCGCCGTCGGGGCGCACCGCCAGAAATATATCCGTTTTGAAATCGGCGAGCAGGGTGGCAGCCTGCTGGGTCTGGTTGAAAACTATTTTGCCGGGGTGAATGTCAGCGGCTTCCTGTACGGGAAAACCAGTGAAACACGCGCCTGGCCGGTTATCGCTTTCGAATCCAGCCCGGAAAAGCTTGAAGATCTGGTCAAGCGCCTGAAAAAGGACAAGGTTCCTTATGAGGATATTACCTCCCAGCCGGACACGCGCTACCGCGTTATTAACTACGATCCGCGCCTGTTTAAAAACCCGTTGCTGATGCATGTGCACTTCCCGGAGCGTAAGGGCGCGCTGCGGGAGCTGCTGCGGACGATCTCATCCGTGTCCAATATTTGCTATTTCAACTATTTCTATAGTGGTGAGGAAATCGGCAGGGCATTGATGGGCTTTGAGTTTGAATCCAAAAGCCAGCATAAGGATTTTATGAAACTGGTTGAGAATACCAGCGCGTCCTGCCGTCCGGTCGATGACAGTACGTTCAGCCGTATTCTGTTTCATGATGATTTTTAAGGTTTGTTGTCTGAATCAAAATCAAAAAAGATATCTTCGTCCAACTCATCTTCCCGCGGCTTTTCTTTTTTCTCGATAAGCCTCTTTCCTTCAATCCTGTTCTGGATAAAAGTTTCCAGCCAGATGGCCCAGTCAAATTTTTCAAGTTTTTCGAGTAACTCAGCTTTGCTGGGACTTTCTTTTTGTGGAGCAGGCGCGTCCTGTTCCATTTTCACAGGCTGAGAAGGCTGTTCTTCGTCCGTGCTTTGCTTTCCTGCAGGCGGGTTCAGGCCGCGTTCCTCAAGATAAGATTTGTAAATATCGCTCAGCGATGTGCCCATGGCCCAAAGGGCAAAAAGTGCCGGTCCGCCAAAAATAACGAGGAATATAAAATACAGGATCAATTGGCCTAATAACATGAAGAACATATCCAGCGGATGTTCATCAACGAAGAAAATACTGATAAGGACCAAGGCCGCGCACAGGACAAGAACGGTGAAGCTTCCCCCGTCGCTGGTGCTTTTCTTTTTGTTCTCCTCAGTATTTTGTTGTTCTGCCACGAAATAAAATCTCTTAAAAAATACAGCAGGATCTCTACAATCCTATAGTCTGGAATTGTATAATATTTTTCTGTGTTTTCATACGGGAGATCGAAAGATATTGTAGCCAGTTTACCGGTAGCTTCTGTATGGTGTGCCGTATGCTGCGCTGGTGTTGATTTTGCCGGGCAGGGCGCAGCCGTTCTTGCCAGCCATTGCCGGGTCGATGAACACAGGACCGGAGTTGCCGCCGGCGCAGCTACGGACGACGTTCATCAGCTTTGTTGCGCCAGTCGTAATCGCACCGCCTGTGGTTTTGATGTAAGGCGTGTACTGGCTACTGAACTTGGTGGCGACAACCTGGGCGGCTTGCCCGAGTTCTGCCGGAGTGGACTTGCCCTGGTGCAGGCTGATTGCGGCGTTCATCAACATAATAACGGCCGGGAACATTACGAATGCAGTCCAGGCCGTGTCAAATTTGTTTGCTGTTTTAACGATACGCCGCATTAAAAAGTCCCCCAATAATTCCAGTTTATCGCGGTAACTTTAAACAGGCCCTAATTTTACATAGAATTTTATCTAAATTTTACAGGAAACCCTTTAGGCGGCCGCTTTATGGCGGGTCAGCCGTTTCTGGACCTTTTCCGCCCCCAACAGCGGCAGCAGCGCGCCAAGCTCCGGCCCATGATCCATACCCGTAAGTGCTTGACGCAGCGGCATAAACAGGTCCCGGCCTTTGCGCCCGGTGCTGTCTTTGACCTGATCGGTCCATTCTTTCCATGTATTTTCATTCCATGGCTCCGGCGGGAGTAATTCTGCGGCCTGGGCAATAAAATCGGGATCGGAAACGATAGTTTCGACCGGTGCGTTAACCATTTGCCACCAATCCTTAATATCTTCCAGCTTGGCCAGGTTCGGGCGCACAGCCAGCCAGAACCCTTCATCCAGATCTTCCAGCCCCATATTGGCCAGCCGGACATTCACATCCTCGAACGGGGTTTCATGGATGATTTTCTGGTTCAGGCGCAGCAGTTCGTCCATATCGAATTTCGGCGAGCCTTTGGAGAATTTGGAGATATCAAACTCGTCGATCAGCGGTTTAAGCGCCGTAAACGGCATAATCGGGTCCGCGCTGCCCAGGCGGGCCAGCAGGCTGACAATCGCCATCGGCTCCAGCTTTTCGTTATCGCGGAAATCACGGGCGCTCATGCTGCCAAGGCGCTTGGACAGCTTGCCGCCTTCCTTATCCGAAATCATCGGCAGGTGGGCGAAGTGCGGCACTGCCGCGCCCAGCGCTTCGAACATCTGGATATGCGCCGCCGTATTGGATACGTGGTCTTCACCGCGGACCACATGGGTCATATCATAATCCATATCGTCAATGACCGAGCACAAATGATAAAGCGGGCTGCCATCTTCCCGGATCAGCACCGGATCGGATAGCAGCGCCCCGTCAAACTTAACTTCACCGCGCACCAGGTCATTCCATTCAATCGGCGTGTGATTGAGCTTAAAGCGCCAGTGCGGTTTACGGCCTTGTGCTTCGTAAGCGGCCTTTTCACCCTCGGTGAGCTTGAGCGCTGCACGGTCATAAATCGGCGGCTGGCCGCGGCCGAGCAGGGATTTGCGTTTGAGCGCCAGCTCTTCCGGCGTTTCATAGCAGGCATATAGCCGCCCATCGCTTTTCAGTTTCTCAATCAGCTCCTGATAACGGGCTGTGCGGTCACGCTGGCGGGCTTTTTCATCCCAGTCCAGCCCCAGCCACATCAGGGCGCTTTCGATATCTTCTTCATATTCGGGCTTGGAGCGCTCAATGTCCGTATCATCGATCCGCAACAGGAAATGCCCGCTCTGGCTGCGCGCGAACAACCACGTAATAAGGGCTGTACGAACGTTCCCGGCATGCAGGTAACCGGTCGGCGAAGGGGCAAATCTAACTCTGACTGACATCTTTCAAACTTTTCCAAATACATCCCCGCAACAGGGATTAAATTAACCAAAACTGTTTCTAAATAACGGGTTTGCCGGGATTCTTCAATCTTTTTCAGCGGGACGGACCCGGAGGCGTGTGCATCTCAATGCGCCGGACGATATGGTGCATGGTCGATCCCGCGGGGTGAGTGTCATCGACAATGCATTTATGCTGGCGCGCGGCTCGCGGCATGCTGCCGGGATTGGGGCTGTATAGCGCCTGTTCGAACAGTTTTTCCGCATGCGCCAGGGCGTCCTGACCAGACTGAAAAGTGAACTGCTCGCTTTTGCCCATACAGCTATGTACGCCGTTTTCAATCTGGCTGCGGTACGCCGCAAAGCTTTGGCGCGTGACTGTCCAGTGCGCTTTGGAATCGTCATACTGCGCATGGATGCGGGTGCAGCGATAAAACGGGTCCCGGTACACAAAGCGCCCTTGCGATTGCAGCCTGACCGGATCGTCTTTACGGCGCGCGCCCACGGTCGGCATATGAAAGGCTTTGACGCTCTGGAGTGAGGGCAGTCTGAAATGACGCTCCGCCACATTTGCCGCCTCATGCAGGCCCCACTGGCGGAAAGCGCGGGACAAAGCCTGACCGCAATCGGCGATCCGGCGCTCTGCGCTGCTGAAGGCATTGAATATCGCAGCCAGCATGATGTTCTCCCTGTTTTTTTCTTTTGAGCATACAGAGAGGAAGCTGAAGCATACAAGCCGGAATTTACGATCCCGTGAAATGATTGGTAATGGGATAGCGGCGATCCCGGCCAAAAGCGCGGGAGGTGATCTTGATTCCCGGCGGGGCCTGCCTGCGTTTATATTCGGCCCTGTCGAGCATCGACCATACCCGGCGGACGATCGCCTCGTCATGGCCCTGTGCGGTAATTGCCGCAACATCAAGATCCTCTTCGATCAGCCCGCGCAGGATCGCATCGAGCGTTTCATAGGCGGGCAGGGTGTCCTGATCGGTCTGGTTTTCTTTCAGTTCCGCAGTCGGTGCTTTGGTGATAATTCTTTCTGGAATAACAAGTCCTTGCGGTCCAAAGCTATGGTCGGGCTTGTGGACGTTCCGCCAGCGTGATAATTCATAAACCTGAATCTTATAAACATCCTTTAACACATTGAAACCACCGCACATATCGCCGTAAAGCGTGGCGTATCCAACGGCCATTTCCGACTTGTTCCCGGTCGAGAGCACCATCTTGCCGCTGGCATTCGATAACGCCATTAAGATCAGTCCCCGGCA
This sequence comes from Rhodospirillales bacterium, assembly GCA_020638155.1. GTDB lineage: Bacteria > Pseudomonadota > Alphaproteobacteria > Micavibrionales > Micavibrionaceae > UM-FILTER-47-13. The sequence goes on along the minus strand of JACKJB010000001.1, from coordinate 1,219,328 downwards.
GCGCGGCTGGATATTCTCATACATCGTGGCGGGCGTCCCGGCGTTAAAATGCGGCTCCAGTTCCGTTTCAAATGCGGCAACGGCGGACTCGATTGCAATCGTGTCGTAATGAACCCCCAGATGTTCCGCGCATGCTGCTGCGTCTTCGAGGCTGTCCTGTGAGGTGAATTTGGACGGCATCATCACGCAATGAACGTTCTCGCTGCCCAGCGCATCGACGGCTATGGAGGCTGACAGGGCGCTGTCGATCCCGCCGGACAGGCCGATAATCACGCCGGGAAAACCGTTTTTGGTCACATAATCTCGCAGCCCGATCACAAGTGCCTGGTAAATCGATTCCGGTGTGCCGTGCAGCGGTGTAATCGCATCCGTCCCGCATAGCCAGTGCGCCGCCCCGTCAGCCTTTTCCCAGACGGTGTGATGAATATCTTCCACGAATTCCTCGGCCTGGACAATGACCGTCCCGGCTTCGTTCAGCACAAAAGATGCCCCGTCAAACACCAGCTCGTCCTGCCCGCCGCACTGGTTCACATACAGCAGCGGCAGCCCGGTCTCAGCGACCCGCGCGCGGGCATGATCCAGCCGGATATTATTTTTATCGACTTCGTACGGGCTGGCATTGACACTGATGAGCAGTTCCGCCCCGGCGGCCTTCAGGTGCGCCGCCACATCCGCGTACCACATATCTTCGCAGATCATCACCCCCAGCTTGTGCCCCTTAAAATCGATCGGCGCGGGCAGGGGACCGGCTTTGAAAATCCGCGCTTCGTCAAACACGCCGTAATTCGGCAGGTGATGCTTGAGAACGGTTTGCCGGATGTCACCGTCGCCAACCAGATGCGCGGCATTATAGATTGCACCGTCCGTACCGCGCCACGGGGCAGGGACGATCATAGACGGCTTCCCGCCGCTTTCCTGCGCGAGGATCTGCAAAGCTTCGACGATCCGCTCAATAAAGACGGGTTTAAGCACAAGGTCTTCCGGCGGATACCCGCACACCGCCATTTCCGGGAACACGATCAGGTCGGTATAGGCGGGTGCGTCATCCCGCACCTTGCGGATCAGATCGAGATTAAACGCGATATCCCCGACAATCGGGTTGATCTGGGCCAGTGTGATGTGGAGTTTGTGCGTCATGCTGTTCTTTTACCATGTCGAGAGGTGCGGGCAAGGGAAAGGTTTGCGGTGTAAAAAACTGTTTTGTAACTATTTGTTTTGTAATGATAATCTTCGAATCCTTCCTTTTGTTCGTAAATTTAAAATTCCAACCCCCTGTTTTTGCTGTTTGTTGTTTTGTTTCATAGGGTTATTGTAGGAATTTATTCATAATTTGTAAAGCGTGATCGTGTCAGGTTTTGGCAATTTTCTCCTGTGACGGAGGTATTGTTTTTTGAAGTCGCAGGACTGCAGAAAGGCGGAGAATTCTTATATATAAATGTCATCCCTCGGCTGCGCTCGGGATGACAGACGAAACCATTAAATCACGCAGCGAAAAACGGGCATACGTTAACGGGACAATTGTATTAATTCTTACTCTGCCGCCGCAACCTGTGCGTTCAGGCCGGGTTTGCCCATGCTTTTCAGCTCATCCGCAACCAGGAACGCCAGTTCAAGCGCCTGGTTGGCGTTCAGGCGCGGGTCGCAGTGGGTGTGATACCGGCTCGACAGGTCGGCATCGTCGATTTTATGCGCGCCGCCCGTGCATTCGGTCACGTCCTGCCCGGTTAGCTCCAGGTGAATCCCGCCCGGATGTGTGCCTTCGGCGCGGTGGGCAGCGAAAAAGCCTTTGATTTCCCGCATGATGTCGTTGAAGCGGCGGGTTTTATAGCCGCTATCCGCCTTAACGATATTGCCGTGCATCGGATCACAGGACCAGACGACCTTGCGGCCTTCTTCTTTCACGGCGCGCAGCAGCGGTGGTAGCTTGTCTTCAACCTTATCTGCGCCCATCCGGGCAATCAGGGTCAGGCGGCCCGGATCATTATGCGGGTTCAGGATGTCAATCAGCTTCAGCAGGGAATCGCGGTCCACATCCGGCGATACTTTCATCCCGATCGGGTTGTGAATGCCGCGGGCAAACTCGACCTGCGCCCCGTCAGTCTGGTGCGTCCGCGCGCCGATCCAGACGAAGTGCGCGGAGCAGTCATACCATTTGCCCGTCGTACTATCGACGCGGGTCAGGGCTTGCTCGTAAGGCAGCAGCAACGCTTCGTGACAGGTGTAAAACTCCGTCTGGCGCAGCAGTTCGGGCGTTTTATCCCCGGTAATGCCGCAAGCGGACATAAAGGATAGCGACTGCGCGATTTCCGCCGCCAGTTGCTCGTAGCGCTCGGTGAGCGGGCTGTCATTGACGAAATCAAGGTTCCAGCCATGGACTCGGTGCAAGTCGGCATAGCCCCCTTGCGCGAAGGCCCGCAGCAGGTTGAGCGTCGCCGCCGCCTGGTAATAAGACTGGATCATCCGTTCCGGGTTGGGCTCGCGCGCTTCGGCGGTGAAATCAAGGCTGTTGATGATATCGCCGCGATAGCTCGGCAGGGTGACATCGTCCTGCGTTTCATGATCGCTGGAGCGCGGCTTGGCGAATTGCCCGGCCATCCGGCCCATTTTGACGACCGGCACCGACCCGGCAAAGGTCATAACCACGGACATTTGCAGCAAGACACGGAACGTATCGCGGATTTTATCGGCCCCGAACTCGGCAAAGCTTTCGGCGCAATCACCGCCCTGCAGCAGGAATCCCTTGCCTTCGCAGACTTCGGCAAGCTGCTTGCGCAGGTTACGGGCTTCCCCGGCAAATACCAGCGGCGGCAGCTTCGCCAGCCGTTGTTCGGTATCGGCGAGGGCGGCCTCATCCTTATAGGCGGGCAGCTGCTTTGCGGGCTTGTTGCGCCAGCTATCGGGGGTCCATGTCGTGCTCATTCCATACTCCAGTTTTTTAACCTGTATGATTTATGCCAGTTTCCTTGTGCGGTGCAAGGATTATGGCTGTTTTTCGTGATAAACTGTTTTAACATTTGTTAACGTTAAGGTATAAATATAGTATAGATATCCTAGGTTCCAAAACCCGGGGGGTTATTTTTGTCTCAGGAACTGGCAGCAGAAAATAGTTTGAATATGCAGATTTCAGATTTATTCACTGAACTCGCACCCATTATCGATGGTGTCGAATGCGAAGAGGGCTTTTTCGACAAAGATGTGCTGCGTAAACGGTTTGATGAGCTGCAGCAGGACTTTGCCGCGGATTACGCGCGTACTGCGGATTTACGGGATTTGCTGTTTGGTGCGGACTTCGAAACATTCGGCACCGAAGTGACGAAAGTCTTCACGGAATGGGAAACTACGGGATCCGGTCCGTCCCTGACGGCGCTAGTGGCCTGTGCCATTGATGAATATGATCTCGACCTGACGGACCCTTGCGTTAAGGCGGCGTTTTTATCGGCGATCCTGGCGGAATACCCGAATGATCTGCAATATCACGGGAACGAGCATTACAGAAAAGTCCTGTTTCACGGCATCCGGCTCATCAGTGTCCATAACAGCTTGTTCGGCGGCACCAACCGCGCGATTAACAAAAACCAGACTGCGATCCTGCTGACGGCATCCTGCCTGCACGATCTTGGTCACGAAGGTGGCGATAATTTGCGCGAGGGGATGTATACGCCGGGGCAGATGGAGCAATATGCCCTGACGCTGGCCAAACCGTTTCTCAAACAGCTTGCTATTCCTGAAGACGATGTCGCCGATATCGAGACGATTGTTTTCTGCACCGACATTACATTCTTCGCCGGGGATAACAGCCCCTGCGTCCGGATGAAAAAAATCTATAAGCACTATTTCTGGGATGATGACCGCGAAGATGTCAGCATGATGATGATGGGTAAGCTGCGCCGCTATGAAGATAATCCGCGCCTTGTCCTGATGGCGATGCTGCTGCACGAAGCTGATGTGGCGACCTCCGCCGGGGTAAGCTATGAACAGACCGTCAAGGAAACAATCAATATCATGGAAGAACGCGGTGTCACAACGGCTGGACCGCGCACCGTTCTTGCGTTCCTGCGGGAACAGCTTGGCGAAACCATGTTCACCGAAGCCGCCAAACAGCTTTACGGCCAGATCATGGCCAATGTTATCAAGCAGGCGGAGCAGGACATGGAACGCGGCCGCGCCACGTATTACGAAGAATAGAGGGACGCTTTACGGTGCCGGATCGCGCATCGTGACGAATTCTTCCGCGGCGGTCGGGTGGACGCCGATGGTGCGGTCGAAATCGTCTTTGGTGCCGCCCATTTTCAGGACAATCGCCGTCATCTGGATAATCTCCGGCGCATCGTCGCCCAGCATATGCGCGCCGAGCACTTTGCGGCTGCCGCGCTCCACAATCAGCTTCATGTATGTGCGCTCATCCCGCCCGCTAAGCGTATTCTTCATTGGACGAAAGGCGGTTTTGTATATCTCGTAATCGATTTTCTGTTCGCGGGCCTGCTGCTCGGTCATGCCGACGGTGCCGATAGGAGGCTGAGAAAATACGGCGGTAGGGATATTCGTGTAATCGGTGTAGCGGTTAGGCATTCCTCCGAACAGGCGGTCGGCCAGCGTATGGCCTTCTTCCAGTGCCACGGGGGTCAGGTTATGATCGTTGGCGATATCGCCGACCGCGTAAATATGCGGAACGTTGGTTTCGCTATCCTTGTTGGTTTTGATCCTGCCGTCGGGTTCCGCATCGATCCCGGCGGCTTCCAGGTTCAGGTCCTGCGTGTTGGCATCACGGCCGATCGCCGCCATAACCGTATCGCATGACAGCACATCGCCCTGATTGGTGTGAACGCGTAAGGCGCTGCCGCTTTTCTCAACCTTGGTTGGTTCGCAGTTGAAGATGATTTTAATACCCTGTTTTTCCATCTCCTCTGCCAGATGTGTCTGCAAATCTTCATCAAAGGTCCGCAACAGCGAGCCGCCGCGATTAATAACGGTGACCTCGCTGCCCATTGCCCGGAAGATACAGGCGAACTCGACCGAGATATAACCGCCGCCGATCAGCACGATTTTCTTCGGCAGGGCAGGCATGTGGAATGCTTCGTCCGAGCTAATCATGTGCTCTTTGCCGGGAATGTCGGGAAAGCGCGGTTTGCCGCCGGTGGCGATCAGGATGCGTTTGGCTTTGATTTTTTTGCCGTCAACTTCAACCGTGTGTGGATCGGAAAATTTGGCATAGCCGCGGTAAATATCCACTCGTGAATTATCAAGCAGGCTGTCATAAATGCCGTTAAGTCGTTTGATTTCCCGGTCTTTGTTGCGGATCAGGTCCTGCCATTTAAACCGAAGAACGCCAAAAAAATTCCAGCCATAGGCTTTGGCATCATCAAATTCGCGCCGCATTTTCGCGCTGTAGACCAGCAGCTTTTTCGGAACGCAGCCGCGATTCACACAGGTCCCGCCCATATCGCGCCCTTCGGCGATCCCGACCTTGGCGCCGTGCCCCGCGGCAATACGGGCAGCCCTGACCCCGCCAGAGCCTGCGCCAATTACGAACAGGTCATAGTCATCATTCTTTGCTTCCATCATGCTGTGTCCTTCATCTCTTCCGGTTCTACCTTGCCCCACCTGCGGTGCAGCCAGAGCCATTGCGCAGGTTTATCCCGAATCCAGTCTTCCAGGTAACCGTGCGCCTGACCGATGACATCTTTGGTTGTTCTGCCGCCGAGGACAAGGGGCTCGTAAGTCGTAATTTTAAAATGCGCCCCGGACAGACGTTCCAACCGGGTCGGGATCAGCGTATAGCCGTATTTACGGGACATCTCGACAAAAGCCGGGGTGGTCATGGCCGGGTGCCCGAAAAACGGCACGGCGATGCCTTCGTTATATTTCTGGTCGATCAGCATCCCGATACAGCGACCTTCTTTCATCGCCCTGACAAGTCCCATCCCGCCGCTGCGTGATTTCGAATAGCCTTGCACCCGTCCACCGAGACTGCGGGCTTTCATCAGCAGCTTTTCAGACCACGGGTTGTTCGGGGCGCGGTAGGTGATATCCATCGGGAATTTGAACGCCAGCAGGAAAGACGGCCCGGCAATTTCCCAGTTTCCGCAATGCCCGGCAATCATCATGCAGGGTTTGTTCTCGCGCATCAGTTTTGCCGCCGCCGGGTGGTTATCCGTCATTACGCGCGTACTGGCGATTGTCTCCAGATGAGGAAACTCTGCCATAACGCGCCCCAGATTATCCCACATTCCGGTAAGCGCGGCTTGTCGCTGTTCCGGGGACAGCTCCGGCAACGCCAGTTCAATATTGCGCAAGGCTTTACGCGATGCGGCAAGGCGCGGGCCGATACTCCTGCCGATAAAGCCGCCGACCGCCGATGCCGTATCCAGCGGCATCAGCTTAAAAATAATCATCAGCAGGCTCAGGCTAAGCCCTTCAAAAACGTAACGTAGTTTTTTCATGTTAAGCGTCTTGGGTCCTCAGATTGTCATTCCGAGCGCAGCCGAGGGATCTTCGTAACAAGACAGCTGGTAAGATCCCTCGGCTGCGCTCGGGATGACAATAAGGTCTTTATGTTCATTTCAACTTATCTTTCAGGAATGACGATATGGCGTCTTCATCATCCCACAATAACCGGACCGGCAGTATATCAACCGGGTTCTCTCTTGCAAAGGCGGCGGGCAGCCGCACGGCATCTTTGGCGGTGGTGATGAGCCGTGCCTGCTTTGCCCTGGCCTTGTCCGCCAGCGGCGCAAGGTCTTCTGCGCTAAACGCGTGATGGTCGGGGAACGGGGTCCAGTCGATGATGTTCAGCCCCTTATCCCGGAGCGTTTCATAGAATTTTTCCGGATGCGCCAGCCCGCTGAACGCGACATAAGGAACGGACGGATCGGCAATCCAGCTTTCCGGGACTTCCAGCGAAGCCGTAAAAACAGGCACGTTGTGCGGCAGCAAGGTGCGGCAGTTCTGCCGGTCTTCGCCAATCAGGATAAATGCGTCCGCCTTTTTCAATCCACCGGCCAGCGGCTCGCGCAGCGGCCCGGCAGGCAGCAGGAAGCGGTTGCCAAACCCGGTGCGGCCGTCAATGGCGATCAGTTTGATGTCTTGATACAGACCGGGATTTTGCAGCCCGTCATCCATCACCAGTAAGTCGAAATGTTTCTCTTCGGCCAGCGCCGCGCTTTTGGCCCGGTCGCCGCCGATAATCACCGGGGCTTTGTCCGCCAGCAATAGCGGTTCATCGCCGACAGCGGCGGCAGTATGATGGTCCGGGTTTAAAAGCAGCGGTCCTTTTTCCTGTCCGCCATATCCCCGGCTCAGGAAGCATGGGCGTTCTGCCAGCAAGGCATTTTGAATAAGGCTCATGACCGCCAGCGCACCGGGGGTCTTTCCGCTGCCCCCGGTGACGAGGTTGCCGATGCAGATGACCGGGACCGGGCTTTTATACGGCGTTTTACGCGATGTTTTTAAAAAGACGCCCAAGCGGTAGAGCAGACTAAACGGCCATAACAGCCACGCTGCAAGACCCGGTTTTTTGTACCAGAATGTCGGGGCGGTTAAGGGCATGTCCGGCGCTGTTCTGCGTTGTCATCCTCAAGGGTCTGGAGCAGGGGATCGAGTCTGGTCATGACTTTTTCAAGGACTTTCGATTTATCCTGCGCAAAGCGCGTCGCCTTGTTTTGCATCGCATCCAGCCCGTCACTGTCGGTTAGCATCCGTTCAAGGCGGCTTTGGAAATCCTGCTCGGTTTTCAGTTTTATCGCGGCCCCGGCCTCATCGAAGTCTTCAAAAATACGCGCAAGGTTCTGGACCTTGGGACCGTGCAGCACGGCGCAGCCCAGCTGCGCGGCTTCGATCGGGTTATGTCCGCCGCCGCCGTCCGCGCTGAACGACCGGCCGATACAGGCAATCGGGCACAGGCGGTAAAACAGCCCCAGCTCCCCGAGCGTATCGGCGATATAAATCTGGTCTTTTTCATCGGGCAGGGCACGTTTTTCGCTGCGGAGTTTGACGCTCAGCCCGTATTTCTCGCACGCCTTGCGAAGCTCTTCGCGCCGTTCCGGGTGGCGCGGCACGATGATCGTCAGCAGGGACGGCATGGTTTTTTGCAGATGCTTGTGAATGCGGCAGGCGATTTCTTCTTCGGCGTCATGGGTGCTGGCATACAGCCAGAGCGGACGGTCTTTCACCGCTCCCTTAAGCGCCTTCAGGTCCGCTTCATCACAGGGCAGGGGCGCGGCGCTGTATTTCAGATTATCTGTTGCCGTGACATTGCTTGCGCCGAGCTGCGTAAAGTAGGCGGCGTCTTCTTCGGTCTGGGCAAGGCACACGGAAAAGGTATCGAGCAGTTTCTTGATCTCTCCGGCCGCCAGCTTCCAGCGCTTGAAGGATTGTTCTGACAAGCGCGCATTGACCAGGGCCGCCGGGATGTCCCGCTCTTTGATGCCTTTGAGCATATTCGGCCAGATTTCCGATTCCATCCAGAGTGCCATATCAGGCTGCCAATGGTCGAGAAACTGTGCGGCCCACTGCGGATGATCGAGCGGATAATATTGGTGAAACGCCCGGCGCGGCAGACGCTTTTCCATCAGGGCCGCGGAGGTCACCGTCCCGGTCGTAACCAGCGCCGTCAGCTCCGGATAGCGGTCCAGCAGGGCATTCAGCAGGATCAGCGTTGACTGCGATTCCCCGACGCTGGCGGCATGGAACCAGACCAGCTTGCCGTCCGGTCTTTCCCGCCCGGCAACGCCCATGCGCTCTTCCAGGCGCGCAGGGTCTTCCTTGCCCTGGCGGCAGCGGCGATTGAGCATAGATCGCAGGAAAAACGTCCCGGCGCCCATAAATGAGGAATAAATTCTTAGCATGCTCTCTTTTGCTAACCTTATATTAGGGTTCAGCGCGTATTGTGAAAGAAGATATATAAGGCTTTGCGGGAATTTTGCAAAGCAAAACGGCAAAAGGATTTTGTTTATGTCAAGACGGATTTATACGGTAAAAGCCGCCAGAAAGCGCCTGATAAGCGATGCGCTGGAGACCGTGCGTGAAATCAGGGCGCAGATCGACCCGGCTTTACTGGAAGAAGTCCGCAATGCGATCGGCGCGGCTGCCGAACAACATGAAACCCGCCAGTATAAATCCATGCATACCGAGCGTGTCCCCGTGGACCAGAAGCGCAATCTGTCCGTAGCGCTTAAATTCATGGAACTGCAGCCGCATAACAAGGCGTTACAACGCGAAGTCCTGACTTTTATGGCCCAGCGTTAAGTCTGATTTTCCAGCGAAAGCAAATTGTCATTACCGGGAATAGCCTGCTATAATAAAAAAGTGAGGCTTTTTATCCGGGAGACAGGTGTGCGCATAAAACCTTTTCTCATGACGAGTGTATTTGTTTTGAGTGTTGCCGCAGGTGTGGCAGCGCATGATGCTTATGCGACGCCTGATTATGGCGCGCCGCCGATTGTCCTGGCACAGAACGAGGGGGGCAATCAGGGCTTCTTTGGCCGCATTTTTAATCGTGGTGGGGAAAAGTCAGGTTCCAGCCCGGTGTTCCTGGATCAGGGAAAAGGTGCCGCGACATATCAATCAAAGCCCAAGCCCTTTAATTTTGGGGCGGCCAAAAAATCTGCACAAGGCAGGCGCGGTAAGATGGATTGGGCGACGTTCGAAGCGTTGCGGAACGAACAGGGCCGAAAAAATACGGAATATGCAATGGCTGCTGCGGCGCAGGTTGTCGCGGAAAGCAATAGGGCACTTGCCGCGCGTAAACACGCTGAGACACAAGCAAGCACTCAAAGAACGACGAAAAAACGAATGGTGTATGATCCTGAAAAAGTCTGGACCTATAATCCTAATACGCGTTCCGATTCAAAAGATGAGGGGACGAGCAAGCCGAAAATCTATAACAGCAGCCGTTAAGAGCTGGGCAAACGGATAACCGTCCCAATTTAAAAGTCGTACAAAAATCAGCTTGTCATTTCGAGGCGAAGCCGAGAAATCTCCAGATTGTCGGGATATCGCTTACGCATGTCCTGCCTGCGTGAAGCCGGAACAACGTTTCGGCGAAGACAGGTCGGGATAGCCTTTAGTGTCTGTTTTGAAAATCCCCTCGCCGTCATTCCCGCGGCCTCTCCCCACGCAGGCGGAGGCAGGGAATGACGATTTTTAAAAAAGACACTTAGATAGTATCCGTTTCTAAATTGAAAGGATTGCATTTTAAGGATTGCACACAACTGTACCAGGGTCGTTTGTACAGCCAGGATTGGTACATACACGCTCCGTATACTGCGCGCCGCCCAGGATATCCGGCCGCTGGACCATGATTCCTGTCGGGATGGCAGGTCCCGTACATAATGGATCTGGAAGGATCAGATCCAGATGGGTAATAATGTCGTCTTCATCATACGGATTACCATTACCTTGTGCAGGGAGGATTTCTGTTCCAACATCAAACAGGTTTTGATCACCGTTAAAGGCTTCAATCCGCGCATCTGTAATGCGCCAATCAGGTATTGTACACATTAAAGCCCAAGGGTTTGATTCTTCGCGGGGGTCAACGAGTTCATAATATTCGAAATCAAAAAAACCATCGAAGTCATTCTCTTGTTGCTCATTAAAATTCATACAGCGAGCGGCAAACCAGACGCGTTGCATCTGGGCGCAGGCGTAGTCGGCACCGTTTACAGCGGCTTTGGGCAGCCGTTCCAGGCCGGGTTTTCTGTTATTTAGATAGTCTCCCATATTGCCGGGGGTTGTGAAGTTTGCCGTCAGGTAAGCTTGAAGCGGCTGAGATACAACCAGGGTTAAGGCACGATCTGTCGTCGTGTTTGAAAAGTGCATAGGATGGCCGGACCAGCGGTCAGTTTCACTGAATTGCCTGTGCTCGGCAAAATTGCTGGCGGCTTCGTCAAGGAAACGATCAAAGCAAGTGTATTCCAGAACACTGTCCGGCTTAAAAATAAAATTCTTATTCTGGGATATCTCGCGCTGGGCTTCCAGCCATGCCTTGGCTTCAAGGGCGTCCATATATTCAGGATCGCAGGTAGACGTCGGCTGTGCGTGTGATGAGACCGAATAAAACAGCAAAGCCGCGCACAAAAACAGGCCGGCAACCATGCCTGTCTTTTTTGATGAAAACGGCTTTTTATTGTTCATTTATTCAGTCCCCCGCAAATTCTCACACAGCAATTCTAGACTAATTTCCGGCCCCTGTCATCGCCGCAGGAAAAAAGCATATCTATATAAATTTTACAGCATCCGGGCGTATTGAAGCAAATTATTATCGTTTATTAACCTTATGAGCCATAGAGCGCGGCTACGGCTGACAAACTGCCGTGCCGGGCTGGTTCCAGCATCCCGGCTGCGTACAGACGCGCTCTGTATACTGTGCCCCGCCGAGTTCATCAGGGCGCTGGACCATAACGCCTGTCGGCAAAGCAGGTCCCGAACACATGGGATCGGGCAGAATCAGGTCCAGATGGGTCACGATAGCATCCTCTTCGTAAGGTGTCCCGTTGCCTTGCGCAGGTAATATTTCTGTTCCGACGTCAAACAAATGCTGATCCGCGTTAAATGCGGTGTTCCGTGAAGGAGGAAAGCGATTGTCAGGAATAGTACACATAGGCTTCCATGGATTGGACTCCCGCCGCGGGTCATTACCTTCGTAATAGGCAAAATCAAAAAAGCCATCGAACGCATTTTCGGGGAGTTCGTTAAAGTTCATGCAGCGGGCATTTTCCCAGACAAGCTGCATTTGTGCACAGCCATAATCAGCCCCTGTAACACTTGGAATAGGCACCCTTTCAAGGCCTGGGCGGCGGTTGTTCAGGTAACCGCCCAGATTTCCCGCCACCAAAAAATTATTGGTCAGATAAGTATCTAGTGGTTCTAGAACAACTTGAGTCAAAGCGAGATCTGTTGTTGTGTCACTGAACCCTGCGGGGCGCGCGCCCCAATAATCGGTCTCGCTAAACTGCCTGCTCACGGCAAAATTACTGGCGGCTTCATCAAGGAAGCGGTCGAAGCAGGTGTATTCCAGAATGCTGTCGGGTTTAAAGACCAGGTTCTTGTTCTGTGTGACTTCCCGTTGTGCTTCCATCCATGCATAGGCATCCAGTGCATCCTGATATTCCGGGTCACAGGGGGTCGTCGGCTGGGCTGAAGCGTAAAATGAAATGGAAAAAGACAATAGGGCCGTACACAAAAAAACGGATATTTTTTTCTGTTTAAACCGAATATGTCTTTTAAGGTCCATAAAAACCACGTCCCCGCCTCATTGGTGCAGACAATGACATTGTATGCCAGTTTTGCGGCAATGTCATGTACGCATAAAAAGGTACACCTCTATAATTTTACAGCGTGTGCAGGCGCTGTGGCAAATTATACGCAAGGGGGCGTCTGGTTCCTGGCGCTTATGCGGCGGCGTCCAGGTCCATTTTCAGGATCGCCATATTGAAATCATAAGAAACATCTTCGGCATCTTCGTCATCTTTGTAGATAACGCCGATGAATTCGCCGTTCAGCAGCACTTCGACGGAGTCCTGTGTCTGGGACCGCGGGCGCAGGACGATATTGCCGTTGCTGAATTTATCCTGCATGTACCGTTGCAGCTTGCTCATTTCCTCGTCGGTGATATTCATTTCTCTCTCCTTTATGCGGCGCTCGATGCGCGGTGATTCAATGGTGCGGCGACCAGATCGTAACAGATCCCGGCCAGCTCTTTTCTATCGCTTATCTGTTGTACCCGAAGCGGCGGGTGAAAGTGAAGTCTTACTTTTGCCCCGGACGATTTTGCAAACGCCCAGAAATGAGGCATCAGGGTCATATCGCCGTGCCAGGCATATAAATCCCTGTCTGCCTGTGTACTGACCTCATGTCCGTCAACGGAGGCAAGCTCAATCGTAAAGGGCTGTACCGTAATATCCTGGCCGCTTTCCAGCGCCAGCCCGAACAGGCTTGTTTTAAACGGCAAGACAGTTTGACCGTCCGATGACGTGCCTTCCGGGAAGATAATCAGGCTGCGCCCCTGCGCCAGCACATTGGATAAGGCTGCCTTCTCCTGCGCCAGCGTTGCGCGCGACCGGCTGACAAAGGCGGTTTGTTGCAGCTTTGCCAGCAAGCCGAATACAGGCCATGAGGCGACATCGGCCTTGGCGACGAAGGAGGCGGGCAGCACGCCGGCGATCACCGGGATATCCAGGTATGAAATGTGGTTGCTGACGAACAGGGCCTGCCGGTCCAGTACCGGTGTGCCGATGACCTCGACTTTGAGCCCGAAAGCATTACATATCCGGTGTTGCCAGAAGGTCGGCAGGATAAAAGCAGCCTTCCCGCGGCTAAACAGCAGAATAATGATTTGGGGCGGGATGAGCAGGGCGCTCCAGAAAAAAAACTGCGTGAACTTCCATACGGCCGCAGCTGTGGCCATTAAACAGCGCTCCGCGCCGCGACGTTTTCATCGTTTACGTCAGAATCAGTGTTATCAGACCCATTTTGCCGCTGGTTGATTTTCCGTGCGTAATGCTTGCGGTACCGCGGGGCGAATTCTTTCATCGGCAGCATAATGCAGACATCCGTGGTATTGAACTGCTCGTCAACCACGGCGCCTTCGCCAATCGTGCAGCCCACCCGGAGGTAGCCTTTTATCAGCGGCGGCAGGGATTTGAAAATCTCACGGGCATCGAGATCTTCGGCAGCGTGCAGGTTCATGTCGACATACCGCTCCGCAAGGGCTTTCGGGCGCATGTCTTCAGGGGCAAGGTGATAATGATGCAGGTAAGCCAGCTGCTCGGACAGGGCATCGATATCAGTCCCATGCAGGCTGGCGCAGCCGAACATCGTATCGACGTCATGGGACAGCATATATTCGATAATCCCTTCCCACAGCAATTGCAGCACAGGGCGGGTCCGGTAATCAGCCAGAACGCAGGATCGGCCAAGCTCTAGCAGGTTCGAACCGTTATCGAGTAACGGCTGGATGTCGTATTCGTCGCTGGTGTAAAAGCGCCCGTGCCGGGAAGCCACATCGTTACGCAGCATACGGTAAGTGCCGACAATCCGGTCGATCGGGTCTTCAATGGAACGGTCTACGACAATCAGGTGATCCGCAACCGCGTCAAAAGCGTCCATATCCCGGCGTTCGCGCGCCATCTCTTCATTTGGCTGCGCGGCGTATTCTTCATAGAAGACTTTATATCGCAGGCGCTGCGATGCTTCTACTTCTGCCTCTGTTTCCGCGAGTTTCACTTCGACGGATTCGATATTTAGCTGGGATATGCCCATTCACTTATACTTAAGTACTTAATTTTCTGTGTTAACGGGTGGTCTGTCACCCGTGCCCTCAAACAAACCGTAAGCATTTTGTCTGCTTAGGCGGCATCCTAAGGATTTACGGCAAGGGGTCAAGCCTATTTCCGCGCCGTATCCCTTTTATACCGAGCCCATCTCTGTAGGCCAAAACAGGCCTAAAAGTAAAGATAAATAAGAAAAGGGTAGACTTAACAGGGCGTTATGTTGCAGCATCATTGGCATGAATAAATACGGGGTATTATTTGTCTGTACCGGGAATATCTGCCGTTCACCCACGGCGGAAGGAGTCTTTCGTCATTACGCCGCTCAGCAAGGACTTTCGGGGCATCTGCACATTGATTCGGCGGGGACCCATGGCTACCATGTCGGTGAGCCGCCTGATTCACGGGCGATTGCTGCGGCACTGGCGCGGGGGGTGGATATGAACGACCTGCGGGCCCGGAAGTTTTCACCGGCTGATTACGGCGATTTTGACCTGATCCTTGCCATGGATAGCGGTCATCACAATATCATTACAAGACAGATCCCCAACGACGCCCGTGCACAGGTGGCCCTGTTTATGGATTACGCACCGCAGGCAGGCAGCCGCGATGTGCCCGACCCGTACTATGGCGGAACCGCGGAATTTGAATATGCGCTCGACCTTGTGGAACAAGGCGTACAAGGATTGATCGATCATGTCAGGCAGCAAGTGGAGAGCCATGCAAACAGCTGAACAGATTCGCGATAAAGTCGAGGCCCAGGCTGGTGGCAAGGTTGCCGATATCCGCTATTTCGCAGGGGGGAACCAGGCTGCGCTGTACCTGATCGATCTGACGAGCGGGGCGCGCCTGGTTGCAAAAATCGCAACGCAGGGTAATGCCCCCCTGGAGGTTGAAGGGTGGATGCTGGAATATCTGGCCGGTCATTCCGATTTGCCGGTTCCAAAAGTGATTTACCGGACGCCGGGCATGATTATCATGACTTTTGTCCCGTCAGCGGCAGGCCGTCCCGACGCCGGGGCGCAGCATCATGCCGCGGAACTGCTGGCGGGGTTGCACAGTGTGCGGGGCGCGGCATACGGGCTGGAGCGGGATACCGTGATCGGGCCGTTGCGGCAGCCTAATACCCCGTCGGATAGCTGGTTGTCTTTCTTCCGGGAAGAGCGCCTTTTATATATGGCCAAAGCCGCGTTCGAAGAAGCCCGCATTGACGATACGCTGCTGAACCAGATTGAAAAGCTTGCCGCAAAGCTCGAAGATTATATTGATTGCCCGGTGCCGCCATCCCTGCTGCATGGAGATTTATGGACGGGTAACGTCATGGCTTCACCCGGAAAGATTAACGGGTTTATCGATCCTGCGATTTATTACGGCGATCCGGAAATGGACCTGGCGTTTTCTACATTGTTCGGCACATTTGGCGATGCGTTCTTTGCACGGTATAATGAAATAATACCGCCGCGCCCGGGCTTCTTCGAAGTGCGCCGCGATGTGTATAACCTTTATCCGCTGCTGGTGCATGTCCGCTTGTTTGGCGGGGGGTATACGCAATCTGTGCGGCAAATCGTCAACCGTCTTGTCGCGTAAAGCGATCCATGGTGTAATTTAAAGATGAGTCATCGGTATTCTTGGAATGATAGCCGTGGATCGGCGGTCGTCTGGATCGGCACAGTCTTTGTAGCGCTGGCGATCCTTGGCGTTTCGGTTTATGTGGCGGTAACCCGTACGCCGCCTGCCGATATACCGCCCCCGCAGCAGGTCTATACGCCGCCTGTTGAAGCGCCGGAGCCTGAAGTGATCCTTCCGCCGGCAGAGGAAATCGCGGAGCCTGCGCCACAGGTGCGTGAAGCGCCTGAGGCCGAAGCGCTTCCTGCGCGGGAACCGGAGCCGGAATCTGTGATAGAAGCTGAACCGGAAGGCCCGGCAATTCTGCAACTTGATAATCTTGCCGGGACAATAAAGCTTGCGGTCCCGTTTTTATCGGTCCGCAATAAAATGCCGCTCGAACATACCTGTTACCGCAACAATATGTCACCGGCGTTGCGCTGGGGCAGTGCTCCTGAGGCAACGCAGAGCTATGTTGTCTTCCTTGAGAAACGCGAAGAGGGGGATGAAGAAGGGGACGCTTTTGTGAACTGGATTGTTTTCGATCTTCCTGCGGAACAGGCGGGGCTTGCCGGTGCGCAGTCTAAAACCCTGCCGGTTCCGGCACGTCACGCCAGTAACGACCATAATAATGCCGAATATATCGGGCCGTGCGAACCCAAGGGGCGCTTTACCTATGCGCTGCGTGTTTTTGCGCTGGACAGAACGCTGGGGCTTGAAAACGGGGTTGATAAAGATACCCTGATCCGCGCGATGAACGGCCATATCATTGATGCGGCGGAACAGGTCTTTATTCACTATAAGACGTATTAAGTCAGGTCGCCGGTCAGCCGAGCGCCTTGTCCAGTTCCGGCAGGGCATCGAAAAGGTCTGCGACCAGGCCGTAATCGGCAACCTGGAAGATCGGGGCGTCTTCATCTTTGTTGATGGCCACAATGACCTTAGAGTCTTTCATCCCGGCAAGATGCTGGATCGCCCCGGAAATCCCGATCGCAATATACAGGTTCGGCGCGACGATCTTCCCGGTTTGTCCGACCTGGTAATCATTCGGGACATAACCGGCGTCAACGGCGGCCCGGGAAGCGCCAATTGCTGCGCCAAGTTTATCGGCCAGCGGCTCGATCAGCTTTTCAAAGTTTTCGCCGCTGCCCAGCGCCCGGCCCCCGGAAACAACCACGCTTGCGGTTGCCAGATCCGGACGTTCGCTTTTGCTCAGCTCGCGGCCGACAAAGCCGGTGAGGCCGGTTTCCCCGGCACTCTCGGTATTTTCAATGGCGGCGCTTCCGCCTTCGGTCGCGACCGGATCAAACGCGGTGGTCCGGATCGTCATCATTTTCGGCGTGTCGCCAAGCTGAACCGTTTTAAAGGCATTCCCTGCATAGGTTGGACGTACGAACGTATCCTCTGCCTCAATCGCCGTCACATCCGAAAGGGGCTGCTTGTCCAGCAGCGCTGCTGCCCGCGGCATAAAATTCTTCCCGAAGAACGTCGCCGGCGCCAGGATATGGCTATAATCAGCGCCCACTTTGGCAACCAGGGCCGCCATATTTTCAGCCAGCGCATGTTCATAGGCCGCATCATCCGTATGCAGGACTTTTGCAACCCCGTCCAGTTTCGAAGCCTGCTCCGCAACGGCGGCGGCACCTGATCCGGCGACCAGCACATGAATGTCTCCCCCAAGGGTTTTAGCCGCGGCAACGGTCGGCAGGGTGCTGGCGTTCAGTGTGGCGTTATCATGTTCGGCAATGACGAGTATAGACATATTTAAATTTCTCCTAAGTTGTCATTTCGAGCGTAAGCGGGAAATCTCACAGGTTGAGGGAGATCCTTCGCCTTATGGCTCAGGATGATATTCACTTCGTTCATATCACCTTGGCTTCGTTACGCAGCTTATCGACCAGCTCTTCAACCGAGCCGACTTTTACTCCCGGTTTGCGGGCAGGGGGGTCGCTGACCTTGAGCGTTTTATAGCGCTGTTCGATGCTTACGCCCAGATCGTCTGGCGTGAAAGTATCGCACGGTTTTTGTTTGGCCTTCATGATGTTAGGCAGGGACGTAAAGCGCGGTTCGTTCAGACGCAGGTCCGCCGTGATAATCGCCGGTAATTTAATTTTGAGCGTTTCCAGCCCGCCATCAATTTCGCGGGTGACGGTCGCGCTGTCGGCTTCCACATCGATTTTGGACGCGAATGTCGCCTGCGCCCAGCCCAGCAACCCGCCAAGCATCTGCCCGGTCTGGTTATGATCCCCGTCAATAGCCTGCTTGCCGAGCATGACAATTTGCGGTTCTTCCTTATCGACAACGGCTTTTAACAGCTTGGCGATCGCCAAAGGCTGTAATTCGTCATCGGAGAGCACATGAATCGCCCGGTCGGCACCCATCGCCAGCGCATTACGCAGCGTTTCCTTGCAAAGCTCGGGACCTGCGGAAACCACGACCACTTCTCCGGCTTTGCCCGCTTCTTTGAGGCGCACAGCTTCCTCAACCGCGATCTCGCAGAAGGGGTTCATCGACATTTTGACGTTTGCAGTCTCTACGCCGGTCTGGTCGGCTTTGACCCTTACGGTGACATAGGCGTCGATAACGCGTTTAATCGGAACAAGAATTTTCATAGATATATCCGGCTGTTATGGCATTTTTCGCCTTATTTTTAGCCCATCGGCAGGGCTGCGGCAAGGGCTATAAGACCCGTCATCCACACGATCGACTGTATTTAAGTATTTTCTTAAGTAATAGAAGTTACCATAATATAAAGGTATGAGGGTAAAATGATGAGTACAAACAAGCCTAGAAAAATCAAGGCGTCTTACGAACTGCAAAATAAAGTGGGCATGGGGCCGATCGATGAGAAGAAAGTTGCCGCTGCGCAAGCCATGATGGATACGAGCACGGTTGACTTTATTGTTATTGCCCGGCCGGAACTGGACCAGTTGCACACGGTTATAACGGCCGCAAAAGCCGGTAAAGACTACTCCGCCGAGACGATGACGGCGATTAAAACGCCGATCATGAACCTGAAGGCCAATGCCGGGACGTTTAAGTATAGCTTTATCAGTGATTTAACGGGATCTGTTCTGATGCTGTTTGAAGGGCTTGATAAGGCGGATAAAAAGGTTTTGCAGGTGGCCGATGTCCTGCACAAGACCATTTTATTGTCGCTTGCGTACCAGCTTTCGGGCGATGGCGGGGAACCGGGGCAGGCGTTACTGGCGACTTTCCAGGAACTGTGTATGAAGTTTAAGCCTTCCGCGGCCTAGACCGGACCGTTAGGTGCTGTATTTCGCGATGGCCTGGCCGAGCATCTGTTCCAGGTCTTTGGCCTGTGGGCCGCCTTCGTCCTTGATATTGTGCTTGAACGCGATCCACATCACATCGATATGAGCCTGCACAATCACGAAATGCGCTTCGTTACCGACATCGATTTTCTCGCAGAAATCACGTAAAGATTCGCCGAACGATCCCATCAGTTTATAGCCGAATGTTTCTGCCATATCCTTGATGTTATTGGCGTAGTTGGACAGGTCGGTAATCAGTTTCTTGTTTTGCTTTTCATCTTTATTGTTCTTGATGTCTTCCCACGTACTGTCGAGCTTTACCAGGACTTCTTCAACTTCCCTGATATAGGAATCTTCCTTGTTATCGATTGATGCCTGCGCACGCTTGATTGCCGCCGGATCGATATAGCCGAACTTCTCATCGTCCATCGGCACCCCGGCCTTGAGCTTGAGTTTATTCATGCGGTGCAGTTTTTTTACTTTATCACTGAAGTTGCTCATATTCTTCCTCGATTTCTTCCGGGCGTGCCTTGCGACGGTCTTCACCCTGAAATTTTTCTACTTTGCGGCGGCGGTCGGGACCGAAAAATTCCGGCGCCGAGATGAAATGCCGGGGACGGTCTATGACATACAGGATCCGGTTCGACAGTTTTTGCGCCGAAACCGGTTTGACCATGACCTCGTTCGCGCCGGAATCCCGGCTGTCTTCAACCAGTTCCGTACTGGCAAAAGCGCTGCAGACGATAATCGGCAGGTATTTAATCGAATCCGACTTGTGCGCCCGTATCCACGTCAGGAGTTCTTTACCGTGTGTACCGGGCATCAGCCAGTCCAGAATCAGGACATCAATATTTTGCGAAGACTGTACGGCGTTATAACTCAGAATACGCTCTTTTGCATCGCTGACTGTCGGGGAGACGTAAATCTTGCCGATGCCCATTTCACTGAGAGCCGATGACATCAGGCCGCTGATAAACGGCGCATCTTCAACAACGAGAAGCCTGAATTCACTCAGATCATAGGCTTTAGAGTGTTTTTGTTGCGGATCTGTCATAGAGAGGACCTGTTTACGCATTACGACTAAAGCTGATTATGCCTGCCTGGAATGATTTTTTCCGGTATTATCCGCTAGATTTCCCCAGAAAATTATTAGAGGCCGACAGCAAACAATGGCGTCCCCGGCGGGATTCGAACCCACGGCCTCAGGATTAGGAATCCTGCGCTCTATCCTGCTGAGCTACGGGGACGCAAGCCTGTGTTTATTAGAGTTACATGGAAAGTCGCTCTTCTGCAATATCTGTGGCTAGATTCGCAGGGCAGGGAACCTTGCGCTGTGTTGTGTGTTATAGTCCGTATGATAACGGGAATCATAAGGGTTCTTCTTTGAAAGAAAGCGCTTCTGGCTATGCGGTTGTTGTTATTAGGATTGTTAGGAATATTTGTTTGTTGTGCGGCGGCGCCTGCGCGGGCGGGCGATACTGGTGTACCGCATATCGTCCGGATGGGCGTTAAAAAACCTGAGCCGCAGAAGGTTCCTTTGGCAGTCCCCGATAAGGGCAAGGTGCTGCTGCGTCTTTCAGGGCAGAAAAATAAGGATGGCCAGGAAAAGACCGCTACGGCAGGGGCAGGAAATGATGCCGGGACCGTGGACGAAAAACAGAAGCCCCCTTTCACACGGGCGCAAATTTATTTAACATCAGATAAGGAATCCGGCGAAGGCCCGAAACCTGTCTTTCTTAACCGCTAACGATCAACGGAACGGCTGTATCATGAAGATAACAATCAGACTGGTTTGCGCGATGGTCGCACTGACCGGGAGCGCTCTCCCGGCGCTGGCTCAGGAAAATCAGACGGCAACAACCGCGGCGATGTCCGGCGCGATCACTCCCGCCCAGATGAACGAGATGTACAATAATTATTTCAATAATTATGCCGCGACCGTTAGCCCGAATGCCAGCCTTGATAATGTTCAGGGGCTCGTAAATCCTGAAGAGGAAGAAGAAAAAAAGACGTACCGTTATGACGGGGAAGAGGGCCGTTTATACCGCCAAAAGCTGCCGCAGCGCTCCTTCAACAATATCGATTACCCGTATTAAGAACAACGCAACCGGATGAGTAAAAAAAAGCAAGGGCCGATGATTTTATCGGCCCTGTTTTATTGCAACCGTGCAGGAAGGTTTTTGTTAGCGCACGTAAAGGTGAACTTCGTTCGTGGTCGCTTCGCTGCTTGGTGTATAAGACAGCTCAATCTGGTCCATAGCCAGCCCCATCTCAGTCAGGGTCCGCAGGACGCGTTCTGCATTCCGGCGGGAACGGGTGCTTTCGATGGCGACCTCTGCGGCATTCCCCATCGACGGGTGCACGGCAACCAGCTCAAACCGCGCATGCGGATAACGGTTTAGCGCCTCATTCACAGCCATATAAACCGGCTGCTCGTAAGACACATCAGGCCGGTCGAAACGGATTTTAACCAGTGGACGCGGCCCGCCGGGCAAGGCCGTTACAGGTGCTGCCGGGGCAGGGAAGGATGTCGGTGCGACAAAATCGTCATCCAGCGGTGACGGGGCCGGGGGCTCCATATAGCCGCCGTAAGCGGACGAGGCAACCGGCGCGAAAGATGCCTGCTGCACGTTCGAGAACGGGCGGTTGGACAGGCTCTTGCCGAACATATCGCCGGTGTTGATCGCCAGTGCCATCGCCCGCAGATTATGCCGCTCGGTCGCCAGATAAGCCGTTGTCCGGGTAATGTCGTCATTGACGTTGTTTAAAAGGCGCTCAATCACGATCACCGTGTTATTCACCGCGTCTTCCAGCTGTGCCAGCCGGACATGGTCTTCTTCAATCGCACCTGTAAGCCCGTAAGTTGCCCGGGCCGATTCCAGCAGGAAAGACGCCATTGAAGCGGCCCCGGAAATCTTAACTGCCAGATCGTTGAGGTCGGCGATGTTGCCTGACAGCTCTTCCAGTTTCTGGCGCGCGGTATTCAGTTTGTTAATCAGGCGCGGGTTGCCCGGCGTGGTGCCGGATTGTAACTGGGTGCTGATCGTCGCGATACTGGCATAATAAGTTGCGGCCTGATTCTGGCCGTTCAGTTCGTAGGTTGCCAGCGCTTCGGATAAGGCTGCAACAGCCCCCTGTAGCTGGAACAGCTCTCCACGAAGATCGTCCACCTTGCGGCCGACCACGGTTTCTGAGCCGTCATTATAATATTGCGGGCCGATGACCTGACGCGGGGTCGTTTGCGGCGCAACGCTGGGCTTGCTGTAAACTTTACTGCGCAGCTCTGCCGGCAGCGGCTCGTTCGTGATAACCAGGGCCGGCGGCTGCCCGGCAGCCTGCGCCGGGGCGGTATCAGTGCAGATAAAACCCGCCGTGGCACATAAAAGCGCCAGCGCACAGGCTCGAAAAGAGCGGTATGTAAGGGTTTGATGCGTCATTATTTTGTGTCTAACCGTACGGGTGAACAGGGTGTAAACCATTTTCATAGCAAAAAGAAACGGTTTTCGATACCATTCCAGATGCTAGCACACCTTATTGTATAAGAAGTGTCAAGCACAAGACAGAAAACTTGTTGAAAAATGCACAGATATCGCTTATTGTGCCCTCCGCATTAAGCGAAACCACGCGCCCGTAGCTCAATTGGATAGAGCGTCTGACTACGGATCAGGAGGTTGGGGGTTCGAATCCTCCCGGGCGCGCCATTTTTTAAATGGCCGCCCTCTTATTTAAAAGGGGCGTTCGAACAAAGTTCGAACAGGCGCGCCATTTTTATAAGCTCCGTTTAACGGGGCTTTTTTATTTGATTTGATAAGCAGGTTGGTTTTTTTAGGCGCTACAGGATAGCGCTCTTTTCAGGGCGATCTTCAGTTTCACTTCAGCTTCAAAACTGATAAGGATCCATTGAGAGGAATTTTTAATGGTTATGTCAATAGTTGTGCCCGTTAAGAACGAGCAGGAAAATATAGAGCCTCTTTTAGCCGAAATGGCTGTGTTGCAGGAAAAGGTCCCGGTAAGCGAGGTCGTCTATGTGGATGACGGCAGTACGGACGGTACGCTGGAAACCCTGAAAGGGCTGTGGGAAAAATACCCGTTTTTGAGGGTTATCAGCCATGACCGTTCCGCGGGCCAGTCTGCGGCACTCTGGACTGGGATTAAGGCGGCGGGTAATGATATTATCGTGACGATTGACGGCGACGGCCAGAACGACCCGGCGGATATTGCGCTTCTCTACGAGGTTTACCAAAAAAACGCCAGAGCGGATCAGCCTGTCATGGTCGTTGGCCAGCGGAAAAAACGGCAGGATAACGTCGTTCGCCGTCTCTCTTCGCGGGTCGCCAACGGGGTGCGCTCGTTCCTGCTGCGCGACGGGACGCGGGATACGGGGTGTAGCCTGAAATTATTCCGGCGGCAGGATTATATAAAGCTGCCGTATTTTAATCATATGCATCGTTTCCTTCCCGCGCTAATGGTCCGGCAGGGCGTGAGTGTGTGTCACGTTGATGTTTCCCACCGCCCGCGTACGCGCGGTGTCTCCAAATACGGGATGTGGGACCGGCTGTGGGTCGGTATTGCCGATATTTTCGGGGTGATGTGGCTCCAGCGCCGCGCTTGCCCGCCGATTACAATTCTTGAGGAGTAAATATGCCTGATCTGGATATGAATGTTATGTGGCTGATTATTGGTTTTGTGGGGCAGGGGCTTTTCTTTATGCGCTTCTTTGTGCAATGGCTTGCCTCTGAAAAAGAGGGGCGCAGCGTTATACCCAATGCGTTCTGGTATTTCAGTCTTGCGGGCGGCGTGACCTTGTTTGCTTATGCGGTCTGGCGTCAGGATCCGGTGTTCATCATCGGCCAGACGACGGGCGTACTGATCTATTCCCGCAATCTTTATTTTCTGAAAAAGGAAAAACAAAAACAGCATGAGGCTGCGGAAGGGCAAGTGGCTTCATGACCGTTCCCAAAGGCGAAGCCCTGAAGCAGGCATTGTTCGTTCCTGCGATCTTCTTGCTTTTATATATGACAGCCGTTGTTTTCCGGCCGCTGATCCCGATTGATGAGACGCGCTACATCACCGTGGCATGGGAAATGTATTTGCGTCATGACTGGCTTGCGCCGTTAACGGTTAACTTTCAGCCTTATCACCATAAACCGCCGCTGCTGTTCTGGTTGATGAACGGAGCATGGGGTGCGCTGGGGGTGAGCCGGTGGGCGGCGACCATTCCCGTCGTCCTCAGTGCAATGATAAGTGTGTATCTCACACGCGCGCTTGCGGGCAGGATCCTGCCGGAAGGGCAGGATCGCGTTATGTTGGTCATGCTTGGCAGCCTGCCTTTCCTGCTATATGCAACGCTAATTTTGTTTGATTTGACAATGACGGTGTTTGTGCTGGCGGCTTTGCTGTGCCTGTATGGCTTCGCGCAGAACAGACGGATTGGCGCTGTGCTTTTGATGGGGCTGTTCCTGGGGCTGGGCGTGTTGACCAAGGGGCCTGTCGCTTACTTGTACGTCATTTTCCCGGTCTTGCTCGGCCCTTACTGGGCGAAGGGAAGCGGTTCATGGCTGGGCTGGTATATGGGATTCATCGGGGCTGTACTGGTTTCGGTCATCCCGATCATGGTTTGGCTGGTGCCGGTATTAAAATCATCAAGCGGCGATTTCGCTTATTGGCTGCTCTGGGAACAAACCGCAGGCCGGGTCAGCGGTTCCTATGGCGAGGCGCATACGCGGCCTGTCTATTTCTACCTGCCTCTAATTCCGGTGATGCTGATGCCGTGGATATTCCTGCCGGCTTTCTGGCGCGGGATACGGCAGAAAAAAGAAATGCTCGCCGGTCATAACGGGTTTAAATTTCTGCTGAGCTGGCTGGTGCCGACCTTTATCGCCTTTTCGTTGATTGGTGGAAAACAGCCGCATTACCTCGTGCCGTTATTACCCGGGATCATGATGCTGCTCGCATTTTCTTTGAAAGACCTGCAGCGGGGCGTACTGGTGAAAACCGTGCTGGTTATGACGGTTGTGTTTGTTACAGGTCATATGATCGCCGCGCAAACGGCCTTTAAAGCCTATGATCTGGCACCGATCGCCGCATTCGTCCAGGAACACCCGGATCACGACTTTGCATTTGTTCGCAACTATCACGGTGAAGTGACCTATCTGGCCCGTCTCGAAAAGCCGGTCGATAGCCTTGAAAGAAATCATCTTGGGGAATGGTTTGAAAATCATCCCGAAGGCTGGGCGATTATCCGCTACCGCATTCCGGAAGAAGTCGAAGATTATAAAATGCTCATGTCCGTTCCTTATAGAGGGAAAAGGCTGGGTATTTTCTCGTCACGGCATGATTAAGTCAGACAAGGCGCGTACCGGTAAAGCCGCACTGTTGTAAATCTGGAGGTGACGCAAGCCGGTTTGCATGAGTCCATAACTGCTCGCTGCTTCGGATAGCGATATGCTGCCGTATATCATTTGCGCTTAAAATTTACAGTCCGGTATAAGCCACGCTAAACTATAAGCTACAAGGATTTTACAGGAGCAGTTTCATGAAAATTCTGGTCGTTGACGATGATGAAATGGTTCGGCAGACGATTGAAGATATCCTCTGCGCCGAAGGGTATGAGGTGCTGGCCGCATCCAACGGTGTCAAAGCGATTGAAATTCTGCAGGCGGAAGAAATCGGCGTCATGGTGACCGATATTATTATGCCCTTCAAAGAAGGCGTGGAAACCATCATTGAGTGCCGCCAGCAGTGGAAAGACCTGAAGATTATCGCGATTTCGGGCGGTGGCCGGGCGGCGATCGGCGACTTCCTTGAAACGGCGCAGAAATTCGGCGCGGACGATGTTATAAAAAAGCCGTTCGATCCGCTGGAGCTGATAGAAAAAGTCGGGAATCTGTGCCGGAAAGCCGCCTGATTTTTTACTGCAGGATCCCTTTGTACAAATCCTCATATTTGAGAAACGAAGCGTGCTCCGGTTCCCTGACAGGGGCGGCAACCGCTTCTCCGGCAATATAGGTAAATCCGGCACCCAGGGCCGCGGTAAGAAGACTGCGGCTGTTCACGCCGAACAGGTATGTATCCTTGCCGGCTTTCTGGTAGTAAGAGGCGTACTTGTCGATATGGACGAAAACCTGGTCCTCAGGCTGAGGCAGGAGCTTCAGGTTAAACCCGAAAACGCTGAATTTTACATGCGTGAATTCGGCCGGCACGATTTTGGAAAGGCCGGTATCAATAATCATGGAACGGCAGCGCTGGGCGAACATTTTAACAGCGAGCCACTCCGGTGCTTTCAGTTTACGTTCTTTTATGCCGATAAGCTGCAGGACGATAAAACGCTGCAGGGTAGAGCCCAGCGTCTGGAAAAACATTTCATATAAATTATGGAAGCGATGGTTACAAAGCGTATCGATGTGAACCGGGATGACGAGCAATGCGTGTTTGCCTTGCGCCTCCATCTCAACGAGTTGCCGTCCGGCCGCGCCGAGTATGGCAAGATCCGTATGGCCCCGCCGGTCGTCATACGGATTTTCAGACAGATCGGCTGTTTTCTGGATCACATAACCTGACATGATTTTATTCTTGGTATACCAAAGCGGGTGATAGCGGACCGCCGCGCGGCGGGACAGTCGCTCGACATCGGCGAAAAAGTCGAGCCGTCCATCGGCGCTGCTCATCCGGGCCATGGTACGGGAAGTCCAGTCCTGAAGCTCTTCTTCATCGGGAGCTTCCGACAGCAGGCCGTGTTTGGACAGGCTGACGACGGACGGCAGTGTCGATGCGCTATGCTCTGGGGCGTCTTCGCTTTTTGCAGCAGGGGTATTGGTCTGGGGGGCGGTGTTCTGCAGGACCCGTTCCAGCTCGTTCCGAATCAGCTCAATCTTCATTTCGGCAATGGCTTTGCCCGCTTTGGAGAAGAACAGCGTGAACTGCTTTTCTGCCGCCTGGAAGTAATAGTCTTCGCCCTCTTTCATGTAATCGTCAAGCGTGTCCCGGATATGCTGCTGCATGGGGGCGGGCAAAACGGCGTTACCATTGTATGCGCCGATATCAATCTGATGCAGATTGTCGGCGAGCCGGTCGCCAAACTCTTCCGTCAGGCGCGCCTTCGTGGTTTCCAGTTTTCCCGTCAGAAGGGGCTGAAACTCTTGTTTTTTGGAGGACTGGTTTTGATGTGCCGATGACATGTTTCTATTATATCAAACGGCAACCAGGGGTTGTTAGTTTATTTTGCGAAACTTTTGGCAAACAGGTTGATTCGTTTTGCCAGCGTCCGGCTGTAGGCGTCCGGGTTACGGTACAGGAAACGGCTCTCCCCGGTGACGATAGATTGCGCGATGCGCTCGTTAATGACGGGACTGTAATGGCTGGGGTCCATGAAGTTGGCAAGGTTTTCGCCAAAATCTTCGCCGAGGTCAAAAGCGTAGATCGTCACATTGTCCATATCCGCGGTGTGGTCCAGCACATATTCCTGCAGCTTCATACGCTGCCAGAACAGATCGTTCCCGCCCGCGGCATAGGCGTAATAGGAAATCGGCGGGTAATAGATCGTAAACGCAACATCCGGGTAGTCCTCCAGCAGCGGCATCAGGTTCTGTTCGACGCTGGGGAAATCGTAATGGTCCTGTGGCGGGCTCATCGTCAGGGGGATATGGCCGTTTTGCTTGCTTTCACGCACGGCATCTTTCATGGCGCGGACATTTTCCGGTGAATTAAAGCGCTGGAACTGTTCCTCGTTTTTCCAGAGGTAAAGCTGCTCCAGCGGTTTGCGCTTTTTCTTCTTACCGATCGCGGCTTTCAGGGCTTCTTCGACGACATCGTTGTTAAAAACATAGCGCCAGTCATCCAGCAGCGAGTCGTTATAAATAAACAAGGGCAGGGGAGACTGGTCATGCATCACATCCGGATCGTCCCCGCCGAAACTGGAATAGACTTCCCAGATGACGGTCTTCACGCGCCCGGTTTTTAACGCCTGGTGAAGCACGGAGGATTGCTCTTTGGCGGTGCCCCCGGCAAGGGTCAGTTTCAGGGCATGGATACCGTCTTCGTTCCGGATCGCGGTGACCGGGAAGTTCTGCGTCATCGAGGTGCCGATAATCACGGTATCGAAAGGTTCGTCCGGATCGGCCAGCCACGAATTAATCAGCCCGGCATTCTGGTATCGGTCGGTGCCGTCAAACCCCAGGTCTTTGATAAACAGCGGCTTGTGGTAGACAAAGAACGGATCGAACACCAGCACGATCGCCGCCGGGGTGCAGAACAGCAGCATCGTGAAAAGGATCGTCAGTGTAAAATACCGTTTCGGTTCTATTGGTCCTGCTCCTTAGGGGCCGTACCTGCAAATTTTGTAAAGTTCTGTTGATCGTGAAAGATGAAGATACAATGAAAACAAGCGAAAGCATAGCCATAGCTACGGTGAGCTTGTTTGAAGCTGTAGATTCATCTTTCACGATCAACCCTCCGGGCGCGTAAAATTTTTGTGCCTGTTCGCTCAAAACGCTTGAACGTAGCTACGGCTATGCTCTGCGCGTTTCTCACGAACATTCATCAAAAATTTTCCAGCGCAGAATTTACAAAATTTGTAGGTACGGCCCCTAAAACTGGAAGTAAATGAACTCGTTGACCCGGTTCATTTTATAAATGATGAAATACAGCGTCACGGTCAGGGTGATAATTGTAAAGCCCAGCCATTTTTTATTCAGCGCCCATGAGTACCATTTAGCCTCGCTTTTGCCTTCGGCGGCTTCGATCATCTGCATACTGTTTGGCAGGGCCAGAACGATAAAGAACCCCAGCAGCGCCAGCGGGAAAATATCCGCCGACAGAAGTGATCCGATCCGCTCCCCCTCGCGCGGCCCGGCATAACCGTTCAGGCCCATCATTCCGGCGACCATTTCGCCTGCCGGGACCAGGCTTTCGGCACGAAAGATCGTCAGGGAAACGATAAAGGCCAGCATCGTAATGCTCCAGCTGACCGCCGTACCGATGACCCCTTTGAAAA
This sequence comes from Rhodospirillales bacterium, assembly GCA_020638155.1. Taxonomy (GTDB): domain Bacteria; phylum Pseudomonadota; class Alphaproteobacteria; order Micavibrionales; family Micavibrionaceae; genus UM-FILTER-47-13. The sequence goes on along the minus strand of JACKJB010000001.1, from coordinate 1,190,193 downwards.
AGTTAGGCAGCGTCGTGTGCCATATATGATTAATGACGATAAAGAGTCCGTGCAGCCCGCCCCAGATGACAAAGGTCCATCCCGCACCGTGCCACAGTCCGCCAAGCAGCATGGTGATGACAATATTTATATGACGCCTCGTTTCTCCCTTACGGTTACCGCCGAGCGGGATATAGAGGTAATCGCGCAGGAATTTGGTCAGGGTGATATGCCAGCGCTGCCAGAACTCGATAATGCTGCGCGCCTTGTACGGGGAATTAAAGTTCATCGGCAGCCGGATACCGAACATTAAGCCCAGCCCGATGGCCATATCCGAATAGCCGGAAAAATCAAAATAGAGCTGTAACGTGTAAGCCAGCCCGCCGCCCCAGGCTTCAAGGAACGACATTTCCGCGCCGCCCTGCACGGCGGCAAAGACGGGTGTGCCGTACGACGCATATTCATCGGCCAGCACGACTTTCTTAAAAAGCCCGATTGTAAATAAAGTCAGCCCCATCGCCGCGCGCGTCCAGTCATAATCGCGCACGGGATGGTCGTGGAATTGCGGCATCATATGCTTGTGATGCACGATCGGTCCGGCGATCAATTGCGGGAAGAACGTCACAAAGACAAGATATTCGATAAAATCATGCTCGTCCGCTTCGCCTTTATGGGCGTCGACCAGATAGGCGATTTGCTGGAAGGTAAAGAAGGAAATCCCGAGCGGCAGGATAATGCTCTGCAGCCCGATATCGCCCGGCAGGAAGACATTCGCCGTTTCGATAAAGAAATTGCAGTATTTAAACCAGCCCAGACAGGCAAGGTTCCCGGCAATCCCGAGGATCAGCAGCGGCTTGTGCGCGCCTTTCCGGGTCAGACGCTGGCCGATCATGAAGTTAAAAGCGATCGACCCGAGCAGGAGGAGCAGGTAACGCGGGTCCCACCAGCCGTAAAAGAACAGCGAGGCCAGCCCGATAAACGCCATAGACGCCCGCCCGTAACCGAACCGCTTCAGCAGCAGGAACATCGCCAGCGTTGCCGGCAGGAAGAAAAACAGAAATGCAGCAGAATGAAACAGCATTGGTCTTACGGTTCAGGTCTTGATTCTGGTATAATGTACCCCAGATACATTATATGGAGCTAAAATAACAGGTTAAATCGCGTTGTTAGGGCTTTGTGCGCCGGATCAATCTTTTATTAACAAAATTTCAGCAGAATGAGGGCGGGTAAAGAGGGGTAAGCGTCTTAGTTTTTCATAATAAATTATTCATTTGTTTAGGTTTTTCCGGTATTTATTATATTAGCAGATACTGTAGAGCATGATGTCAGGGGTAACAGAGTCAGGTCATGAATCAGGATAGTAACAATAACGGGCCAGGAAATATGTCGATGCACGGCGATACGCCGGATGCGTTTATGCTGGACGAGCAGGATGGCGGCACACTGGTCGATGAAGAAGATGAGGTTTTGGCCGGACAGCAGGGTGGACAGTCCCGCGATCTTGTTAAAACCAAAACCGGTGACCTGAAAGAGCGCAAAGGCGACGGTTCCGGCAGAATCGGAGATCGTCTTGTGTCGCAGGGGGTTATCAACGAAGACCAGTTGAACGTCGCCCTGCAGGAAAAAAAGGTGACCGGGAAGCTTCTGGGGGAAGTTCTCGTTGATCTTGGGTTTATCGATGAAGAAACCCTGACCAAATTCCTGGCTGAAAGCTCTGGCTTTGATGTTTTTGATCCGAAACACACCATTCTTGACGGCGAAGCGCTGAACCTGATTGAGAAGCACGTTGCTGTAAAACACCAGATCATGCCGGTGTCGATTGATGAATACGAAGCTGTTGTCGCGATGTCAGATCCTTATGACGTTGTTGCGATGGATACGCTGCGTCGTTACCTGCCGAAAAATGTAACGATCCGGCCGATTGTGACCACCCCGTCTATCCTGTCCGAGGCGATTGATGCGGCTTACGGTTACGCAAGTTCGATTACGGCCATCCTGAAAGAGCTGGAAGAGGGCGCGGCGGAAACGGCGACCGACCTGTCGATGCTGAGTGAGGATCAGGCTTACACGCACCCGATTGTCCGCCTTGTCAACGCATTGGTCTTTGATGCTGTTAAGCTTGGTGCATCCGACCTTCACTTTGAGCCGGAAGAAAATTTTGTTCGTCTGCGGTATCGTAAGGACGGTGTGTTGTTCACGGCACAGACCCTGCACAAGCAGCACTGGAGCGCCATTTCGCAGCGCCTGAAAATTATTTCTAATATGAATATCGCCGATAAGCTAACGCCGCAGGATGGCCGCTTTCATATGAATGTCGGGGGCCGTATGGCTGATTTCCGGGTGTCGTCGCTACCAACGGTCAACGGCGAAAATATCGTCCTGCGTGTTCTGGACCAGAGCCAGAGTATTATGCCGATGGAAAAACTCGGCTTTAGCGAGCATAATCTGGGTTTGATTCGTAAAGCACAGAGCCGCCCGGAAGGGATCATCATCGTGACCGGCCCGACCGGTAGCGGTAAAACGACCTCGCTCTATTCCATGATTAACGAGATTAATGACGTCGAGGTCAATATCCAGACTCTCGAAGACCCCGTGGAGTATACCTTGCCGATGATTCGCCAGACGCATGTCCGTGAAGGGGTGCTTGAATTCGCAGACGGAATTAAAGCGCTTTTGCGGCAGGATCCCGACATTATCTTTATCGGTGAAATCCGTGATGGGGAAACTGCGAACATGGCCCTGAAAGCTGCGATGACAGGGCACCAGGTTTATACGACCCTGCATACGAACGATTCTTTCGGTGCGATCCCGCGTCTTCTTGACCTGAACCTGAAGCCGGGCATGATTGCCGGGGCGATTATTGCTGTATTCGCGCAGCGTCTCGTGCGCCGGGTCTGTCCGGATTGCCGTGTACCGTATCGCCCGGATGCGGAGGAGTGCAAGATTTTAGGCGTTGATGCCAATGACCCACCGGAGATTCATAAGGCGCGTCAGGGCGGCTGCCAGTCCTGCGCAGGGCAGGGCTACAAAGGCCGGACGGCTGTGGTGGAAATTCTGAGCTTCGATGAAGAGCTTGATGAAGTGATCGCCAACGGGGGGTCAAAAGCAGATTTAAAGACGACGGCTGTACAAAAAGGCTTCAAAAGTATGAAGGATGATGGCATTCTAAAGATACTTGAAGGGGTAACCACCCTTGAAGCCCTCGCCAGAGTCGTTGACGTCAATAAATAATCTTTAACTGCTTTTCACGTTGTTGCCGGAGGATCGGTCATAGAGCGTTTTAAATACAGAGCGATTAACTTAAAAGGCCGGCCCGTTCGCGGTGTGATTGCTGCTGCGAACGAGGTTGATCTGCACAACCAGTTGCAGACAGCCGGGCTGGAGCTGGTTCAGTGCTCGCCGCTTGATCGCCGTAAGGGAATGTTCGATTCCCTGACCTTCCTGCAAAAGAAAGTGAAAGTCCGTGACCTGATCCAGCTGTTCCTGCATATGGAGCAGATGCAGAGCGCCGGTGTGCCGCTTCTGTCAGCGCTGGGGGATATCCGCGATACGACCGAGCATGACCAGTTGCGCGATATCATGTCCGAAATTTATCGGGACGTGTCTGACGGGAGCTCTTTGTCCGAGGCTATGGCGCTGCACCCGAAAGTCTTCACCAATCTGTATATCTCTCTTATCGCTTCCGGTGAGGAAACCGGTGATCTGACAGCGTCCTATCGCCAGCTGATTAAATACCTGAAATGGGTGGATGCCATGCAGGTCAAGGTTCGCAAGGCGACACGTTACCCGATTATGGTGACATTCGTTGTGATACTGACCGTTGTTATTATGATGACCATCGTCGTGCCACAGATTGTCGGCTTTATCCGCAACCTGGATCAGGAAGTGCCCTGGTATACGTCAGGGCTTGTTGCGACGTCTGATTTCTTTGTCGATTTCTGGTGGCTTGTGTTATCTGCGCCTGTTTTCCTGTTTATCCTGTATAAAATTCTGAAGCGTTCATCGGATGAAATTGCATATCGCTTTGACCTTTGGGCGCTGAATATGCCGATTTTCGGCCCGTTGATTCGGAAGATCAACATTGCCCGCTTCGCCCAGACTTTTGGGGCGCTGTTTGCCAGTGGTATCGATGTGCTGCATAGTCTGGAGGCTTCCAGGAAAACGGTGGATAATCTGGCTATTATCGAGGCGCTGGAGGGGGTGCAGGAACAGGTTCATGCAGGAAGCCCGCTTTCCGAGGCTTTTAATGCCTCCGGTGAATTCCCCAGCATGGTCGTGCGGATGCTGAAGGTCGGGGAAGAGTCCGGTAACCTTACTGCGGTGCTCGATCAGGTGGCTGAATTCTATACTAATGACGTCGATGAAGCGATTCAGGCTCTTATTGCAATGATTGAGCCTTTCCTTACAGTATTCCTTGGTGGTATGATACTATGGATTGCTGTGGCCGTGTTCGGTCCCATCTACTCAAGTTTTGAAAACATCGATTTCTAGGACGATCGTCCAATGGCTGTACCATTTTTAACATCTGCGCGTACTGTCCTCCTGATAGGGGATGAGGCACTCTATATATATAAAGTGACGTACACCGCTGTGAAGCTGGTTGATAACATCCCCTGGCAGACGGATGATTTCGAAGATGTCGTCGTCGGTTTGATTCGTAAGGAATGCGGTGCCAAGCCGGTGCTCATTCTGAATGATATGACGGACCAGCATTTTAAAGGTGGTCAGCGTCTTCCCAAGGTGGGGTTAATGGATCGCGGGAGTGTCCTGAAGCGCAAGCTGCAGGTGGCTTTTCCAAATTATCCGATCCGCGGCGCGTTACCGGTAAAGGCAAAGCCGTCCGGGGATGGCGGTGTGAGGATGTCCGGCGGGCTGTATCTTTTTGCGGCGGTGCCTGTATCGGAGCAGGTCGTTAAGACCTTGGAGGCCGTGAAGCGCTCCATGGTGTCTATTTCCGGCTTTGCGCTGTTGCCGGTCGAGTCGTCCGACATGGTGAAGGCGATGTCCGAGAAGCTTGCCGGGAAAAAAGGTGAGGCTGCGCGCTGGACGGTATTTATCGGTCAGCATCATAGCGGAGGGCTGCGTCAGGTTATTACCCGTGACGGCCAGCTGGCGATGACTCGGATGACTCCGGTGGCGGATCTGGCCAGTGATCCTAATGGCTGGGCGCGAGAGGCTTCTCAGGAATTTAAGGCGACGCTGAGTTATCTGTCCCGTTTTGGCTATTCGCCGGAGGACAGCACCGATGTGATCGTTGTAGCGCATCCGGATGCGGGAAGGGCTCTGGAACAGCAGATAGAAGCAAAGTGCAATTATACCTCTTACACCGTTTCTGAGGCCGCCCGTCTTCTTGGGATGAAGATCGGTATCCAGGATGACCCGCATTTTGCAGAGCCGTTGCATGTGGCTTGGGCCGGGCGTAAGTCGCGCTTTATCCTGCCTATGGAGGCTGCTGATATTGACCGGATTCATAAGCCGCGACAAATCGCGGCCGCGGCGATGTTCCTGCTGATTGCCGGGGGCGCCTATCTGGGGTGGCAATTGGCCGGTGACGCCCAGCGCATGATGGAGACAAAGAGTGATCTGGAAAGCCAGCGTACGGTTTTGGCCAGGGTTGACTCGGAATACCAGCAGGAAGTGCAGCGTATGGAAGCGCTGGGGATTGATGTTGATCTGATCCAGGGCGTTCTGAAGACATATCAGGATTTTGAGCTGGATCGTGTTGATCTGATGGCGCTGGTGCAAAATATCGGTGAGGCGCTGGGGGACGGTATGCGGATCGATACTTTTGTGGTCGAGCATATTGATGAGCAGCAAAGAAGCGGTCGTAATAATAAGGCCGACGAAGAAGAGAAAAAGCCTGCCCAGGTCGAGGCGCGTATGGCGCTGAGCTTCCCTCCTGATGCCGATTTGGAAGAAGGTACGAAAGAGGTCAATAATCTGCGCAGTCGGCTTGCCGGGCTGATGCCTGAATACGATGTTATCGTCACGAGGCAGGTGGGCAGTCAGGAATATACGCAAAATATTAAAGGCGTGGTGACGAGTACTGCGGAAGAGATTGCGGCGCAGCAGGACTTGATTGCCGAGCTTGTCGTTAGGGGGCCGAAGCAATGATACAGGTTATCGGAGTAAAGAAAATTCTGGTTCTGTTGCTGCTGGTTGCGGCGAACGCCGCGCTTGCCGCTGTTACGTATCTATATGTCCAGCCGGAAGCGCAAAAGCTGGAACGGCAGTTGCGGTCTACAAAAACCCAGATTAGCCAGAAGCAGGCCGATACTGAGCGTCTGCGCAATGAATTTGATGAGATCCAGGCGAGGAAGCAGGATTTTGAAACATTGACGAGCGCAGGTTTTGTCAGTGACCAGAACAGGTTGGTTGCTCGCCGAAGAATTACAGATATTCAAAAATACAGCAAAGTGCTGCGCGCATCTTATGATATTGGCGCGGCTAACATCGTGAAAAATAAAATGGTGACCGATATCGAGCATGTTATTTTGCAGTCCCCGGTGAAAGTCAGTGTCGAAGCCTTGGATGATATCGATTTCTATAGCTTTATATACTGGATGGAATCGGCATTCCCCGGCCATGTTGCTGTGACGAATATGACGGTGCAGCGTACCTCGGATGTCAGTGAAGTGTCGTTGCGCCAGATTGGTTCCGGCTTGCCAATGACGCTGGTAAAAGGGAATGTTGAATTTGTATGGCGGACTTTGGCGCCTGAGTCTGATGTGCACAAGTCTGATGAATTTGGCCCCGGTGGGTTTTAACGGATACGGATGATGAAAAAACAGGTTTTGACAGCTTTGGTGGTTTTACTGTCGTTGCCGGCATTGGGAAATGCGCGGGCGCAGGACGTCGCTTCGGCATCTGCGCCGCCACCTGCACAGGAAGAGGTCGCTGTAAAAGAGGCCATGCAGGGTGTTGCCGATGTGACTCAGGATAAGGAGGGGGAACTGGACCCCGACCTTTATATGGGGATTCAGCAATCCTATCAGGCATCCATGAAAATGCGCGGCGGGCCGGGCGTCATGCCGGATCAGATTAAGACGCTGTTCTTTACAAGGTGGCAGCATGAGCTTCTGCAAGATGCCAAGTTCGGCTTCTGGACACGCCGCCCTGAAGAATATGAATTGAATAAAGATCCTGAGGCGCTTGAAAAACGCGTTCGTGATATCCGGGAAATCAGTCTTGCCGGTATTTTATACAGTGCTCCTGAAGACTGGGTCGTCTGGTTGAACGGCCAGCGCCTGACCCCGGATGCCATTCCAAAGCAGGTTATCGATATTCAGGTGGCTAAGGACTATGTCGAACTCAAATGGTTTGATTCCTGGACCAACCTTATTTTCCCGGTACGGCTGCGTCCGCACCAGCGTTTCAATCTTGATACGCGTATTTTCCTTCCGGGTGAAGCACTGCGATGACAGAAGGGCTTCAGGGAGATGCGGCAGCGCTTGCTGTCGAAAATGTTTCTGTTTCTTACGGTAAAAAACAAGTTGTGAAATCACTGTCCCTGGATGTGAGGGCGGGTGAAACGTTTGGCTTGATCGGCTTGAACGGTGTTGGCAAGACGACCCTGATTAAATCAATCCTGGGGCTGCGGGAATACGATCATGGCTCGATTATGATCGAGGAACGCGACCGTCGTCATCCCGACAGTAAAAAGCGTATCGCCTATCTGCCCGAACGGTTTGAACCGCCGTGGTTTTTATCAGGTCTTGAATTCCTGCGTTTTTCGGAAAGCCTTTATAAGGTTCACCACGATCTGGAACAGGTATATACCATGTCAGAACGGCTTGCGCTGGATCCGGCGGTGCTGAAAAACCGGGTTCAGACATATTCCAAAGGGATGCGGCAGAAGCTCGGTATTCTTGGGACGTTGCTGACCGAGTGTCCGCTGCTGATTCTGGATGAACCGATGAGCGGTCTCGATCCCAGGGCCCGGACGATGGTTAAAGATCTGCTGGGCGAAGCGCGGGCTGGCGGCCGGACGATTTTCCTCAGCTCTCACATTCTGGCCGATATGAACGAAATTTGCGATCGTGTCGGTGTGCTGCATCACGGTAGTCTGGTTTTTATCGGGACGCCGGCAGAATTGCGGCAAAAAGGAGGGAATGACAATCTTGAACGCGCTTTCCTGCAGGTGATCGACGATGAAATTGCCGCCTGATCGCGTAATTGAGTTTTATTTTCGGCCCTGTTGTTGATTAAGGATTTCACTTGTCCTTTAAATTTTGTTAGATTTAACTGTATTGTCGTGCCGATTCAGGCATCCTCGCTCAAGCATAATGGAGATTTCAAAAGCCATGGCTCCCGACGAAAAAAACGAAAAGGACCTCGAGGTCGAAGCTGTTTCACAAAACGATGAAACTGCTGGCGCTAAGAACCCGGAAGAACTGACGATCGATGTGGAGACTGTCGATGACGTAGATGTTGGGCCGGTTCTTTCTGCCGGAAGCGATGATGATTACGATTTCAGTGATGATGCTGATTTCGAACAGGATCTTGATGTTGATATTACCGGCGATCCTGATACGGACTTTGCAGATGAAGATGACGGTGACGGGAGTGCCGCGCAAGGTGGTGATAAGCTAAAAAAAATATTGGCCCCGGCCCTGGTCCTTGTTATTGCAGCAGGGATCGGCGGGTATATCGTGATGAATCCACAGGTTCTGGGCGGCGGATCGGCATCCCCTGAACCGGAAGTGGCTGCGTATAAAGCGCCTGATTCGGATATGTTCTCTGCATCTGCTCCTGCGGCAGATATTCCTGCGAAAGCGGACATAACAGAATCTTCTGTCCCGGCCAGTGCATTTTCCGATGCCGGCGGATTACCGCAGCCGACAGTCAATCAGAACGAAATTCCGCGTGGTCCGGGAGATGTGGATGACATGCCCGTGATTGCTGCGGTTGATGAAGAGCCTGCTGCGCCTGTAGCTGAGGGGATCGATCTGACGGAGGTGTCTGAAGATATGCCGTTGGAGCAAGGCAGCGCGGACATTTCTGAAAGCGTGAGTGTTGCTATGGCTGATGAAGCCGGCGATCTCGCCAATGAGCTGATCCAGCTAAAAGATGCGGCTGCGCCGGCGTTCCCGGATGCCGGAGAGGTGACGGAAGCTGTCGATCTGATGGCTGCTGCGGAGGCCGCATCTGAACCCGAGGCTGGAGACGTTACCCCGGTCATTGAGTTGCCCGCTGCGCCGGAGCCGCCTGCAGAACCCGAAAGCTTCCAACTGGCCCAGGCCGATATTTCCGAAGTATCGGATGCAACGCCTCCTGTGATGACCCCTGCGGAAAAAACGCCGGAACCTGCGCCGGCAAAAGCCGCCGATCTGATGCCGTCACCACAGGCAACACAAACACAGCAAGCGGCGAAGCCTGCGGAAACGGCACCGCAAATGCCATCCAAGGAAGTACGGCAAGCGGCGGATGTTTATTTCGATGGGGCTATCCCGACAGGGCCGATGGCTGATGTCGGTCCGCGTAAGGTTGATCCGGTGATGGAACCGGCTTCACGCTTCGTCGTTGTAAAGAAAACCCATGAAAAAATGGATATGGAAGCAACGCTGGCTGCGGCAAACCGTGCTTTGCAGTTGAAGCGTTATGAATCGGCGCTGGATATGTTCGATTCTCTGTATGACAAAAATCCGCGTGATCCGCGTATTCTCATGGGGCGCGCTGTCGCGCAGCAACATTCCGGGCTGACAGAATCTGCGATTCGTACATATGAGGCATTGCTGGAGATTGATCCTAAGAATGCCGATGCTACGGTCAATATGCTGGGGCTGCTGCGTCAGCAATATCCGTCGGTCGCCCTGCGCCGCCTGATGGATTTGTATAACGACCATCCGGACAATGCCGGAATTGCGGCACAAATTGGCGTGACCCAGGCTGATTTGGAGCAGTATGACGATGCCCTGCGTTATCTTGGTATTGCCTCTTCCCTGGAACCGCAAAACGCACAGCACATGTTCAATATGGCGATCATTGCCGATCGCAGCGGACGGACGGCAGCAGCTATAAAATATTACGAGCAGGCGCTGGAGCTTGATGCCGTATATTCCAGCGGTCGCAGTATTCCGCGCGAAACGATCTATGATCGGCTGGCAACCCTGCGCCGTCGTTAGAAACGGCGGCCGCAATGGGCCTGACCCTGATTCATGTTTTTATCGTTATTTTGGCCGGTGTGGCGCTGGGCAGTTTTGCCAGCGCTCTGTCTTGGCGTGTCCCCCGGGGCATTTCCTGGACGCATGGGCGTAAAAATCAGCAGGATAAAAACGGCGTTGCCCGATCCGCCTGCGTTCATTGCCATACAACGCTTACGCTTCCTGACCTGGTGCCGTTGCTGTCATGGCTCTTCTTGCGGGGGAAATGCCGTCACTGCGGCAAGTTTATCGGCTGGCGCTATCCCCTGATGGAAGGCCTTACGCTTTTGGGCTGTATCGGCATTTATATCGTCTGGGGTTTCCATCCGGGCGCGTTTATCCTGATGGCGGCTGTATCAATATTAGTAGCGCTGCTGTTTATTGATTTAGAGCATATGATCCTTCCCGATCAGCTTAATGCAATCCTGGCCGGGTTGGCGATATTGCTGATTCTGTATCATTTAGGGGCGTATGGTCTTTCCTATGGTTTTGGGGATAAGGCCATATCCAAGGTGATGGGGGCGGCCCTTTATGGGGGGCTGGCATGGGGGACAGGCTGGGGCGTGGGGAAAATCCTGAAAAAAAACGCTTTGGGCTTCGGGGATGTTAAATTTTTTGCCGTGGCCGGTTTATGGCTGGGCTGGGCCTATTTACCGTATTTTTTGCTGGCATCCGGTGTGATTGGGGTGATCTTTGGCGGGGTTTATAAAATTATCCTTAAAAAACAAGAGTTTCCGTTTGGTCCGGCTCTGATTCTCGCGCTTTATGGAGGAATGCTGCTGGAAGGGCTGGAAATTGTACCGCTGATCGGGATACAATAAAGTGTCAAAATGATCTATCATCCTGATAAATAATTCAGTTTTGTTTACGTTCCGTTTGTAAATTTGCGTTAAAAATAAGGCAGAACACTTTTTTCCGTGTGGAGGGACCCTTGGATATCACACAATTATTAGCATTTACCATGCAAAACGAAGCGTCGGATTTGCATTTAAGTCCGAAAAACCAGCCGGTGATCCGGACTCACGGGGATTTGAAACGCGTAAAATCCGATCCGCTGGAAAGCGATGATATTCGGTCCATGCTCTATTCGGTCATGACGGAAGACCAGCGTGCCGAGTTTGAACGGGAAATGGAGCTGGATTTCGCGATCGCCTTCGGTGAAAAAGCCCGTTTCCGTGTCAACGCATTTACGACGCGGACGGGGACTGCAGCCGTTTTCCGGAGTATCCCGTCCCTGATCCCGACGATGGAGGAGCTGGAGCTGCCGGCGATCATGCGCCGCTTTGCCGAGCTTGAAAAAGGCCTTGTTCTTGTGACCGGTCCGACCGGTAGTGGTAAGTCCACTTCTCTTGCGTCGATGATTAATCATATTAATGAACATGACGCCCGGCATATTGTCACGATCGAAGATCCTGTTGAATTTTTTCACACGTCCAAGAAAAGCCTTGTGAACCACCGGGAAATCGGCCAGGACACCAAATCGTTTGCGCGGGCCCTGCGAAGTGCTCTGCGGGAGGATCCTGATGTGATCCTGGTTGGGGAGATGCGGGATTACGAGACGATTTCCCTTGCGCTGACGGCCGCGGAAACGGGGCACTTGGTTTTCGCGACGCTGCACTCCAACTCTGCGGCTAAAACGATCGACCGTATTATTGACGTGTTCCCGACGGGGGATAAAGAAATGGTTCGCGCGATGCTCGCGAGTTCGCTTCAGGGCGTTGTCGCCCAGACCCTTTTGCGCCGTGTCGGTGGCGGGCGTGTCGGGGCTTATGAAGTCCTCGTCGGGACTAACGCGGTACGAAACCTGATCCGGGAAAACCAGGTAGCGCAGCTTTATTCCATGATCCAGACCGGCGCCCGTTACGGTATGGTCACGATGGAGGATGCGATTAATGCTCTGCTTGAAGAGGATATTATTTCCAAGCAGGAAGCCCGCCGCGCCTTGATTAAAACAACCGATGACGAAGGTGATGACCGGGATGAGGATATCGCTTCCGCAGCCCTTGGCGGAGGCCGTATGGAGCCTGGGCACGCTAAAAAGAAAATCGTATCGTCCCGCGCGGGCGCCGCAACATCAGATGACGATGGGGAAGGGTACTCATTTTGAGCGCACCAATTGTACTGCAGTATTTTACGGCTATGAATGAAAAGCAGGCCAGCGATCTTTACCTGACGGTAGGGTTCCCGCCGACTTTACGAATTGAAGGGGTGCTTGAACCGATTCGTCCTGAACCTCTTACCGCCGAAGAAATTAATGAAATCATTTCATCCGTGCTGACAAACAGGCAGCGCCGTGAATTTGAAACCCAGATGGAATTGAACAGTTCGCTTGATGTGGGTCAGTATGGCCGCTTCCGGGTCAATGTCCTGCGACAGCGGCAGAATCCGGCGCTCGTCCTGCGGCGGATTATTTCAAAAATTCCGAGCTTCGAAGAGCTGCGCCTGCCCAAGCTGTTGGAAAAGCTGTCGCTCGAAAAAAGGGGACTGGTTCTTGTGACAGGGATGACCGGTTCGGGTAAATCGACGACGCTGGCTTCAATGATTAACTACCGAAACCAGCATGAGCAGGGGCATATTATTACGATTGAGGATCCGATCGAATATTTCCACGAGCATAACAAATCGGTCGTCACGCAGCGTGAAGTCGGGGTTGATACGGAATCTTACGCCATAGCCCTTAAGAATGCGCTGCGGCAGCGTCCGGATGTGATTCTTGTCGGGGAGATCAGGGACAGGGAAGTGATGGAACAGGCCCTGACCGCATCGGAAACGGGACATCTTTGCCTGGCGACACTGCATACGACCAACGCTTATCAGTCGATTGAGCGTGTCGTGAATATGTTCCCCGAAGATTACCAAACCCAGGTACGCCTGAACCTGTCTATGAATTTGCGCGCGATTATTTCGCAGCGCCTTGTTCCCAGCATTGAAGGGGGCATGACTGTTGTCATTGAAGTGATGCTCAATCAGGGGCTCGTGCGCGAGCTGATCCATAAAGGAGAAATGAGCAAAGTTCGTGACGTGATGGAGCAAAATAACCAGATGGGGATGTGCACCTTTGACCAGTCCCTGGAGCGGGCCTATCGTGAAGGACGCATTACCGAAGAAACAGCACTTTCAAATGCCGACCAGCCGGGTGATCTTAAAATCAAAATCCAGCAAATCAACATGGGCGGTAGTAGCGGTAACGATGTTTTGCGTGAAATGGACACATCGCTCCTGTCCGTATCTGACTGATATTCCTTTGATCTCTTAAAAACCTGAATGATCTGCATTTTGTCCTATTGTAGAGGGACTCGTTTTGTTATAATCTTTTTATGATATTCGCTTGCATCTTCCACAGGTGTGACATTCAACTCATCGAACGGTAAAAAGATCATGTTTTCAGGCTTTAAAAATTTTTCCGGTTATGCGCGCATATCTGTCCTTGCGCTGGGCGTTATGGGGGCGGGGCTCACTCTGGCAGGGTGCGATCTGGCTCAGAACCAGCTTAAAACGGACAGGGCCGCGAATATGGAGTTCCAGGATTTCCGGGATGGGATGGCCAGCCGCTTGCCCATGCATGAGCAGCAGGCGTCTTATGAAGAAGATAGTGCTATCCCTGAGTTGCAGTCCTATGTGGCCCAGCCTTCAGAAAACCTGAAGCCGATGCCTCTGGTTTCGATCTCTGTAAACCAGACCGTGCCGTTACGGGATGTTCTGTTCGAACTGGCGAAGCAGGCTGATTATGATGTTGAACTGGATCCACGGATCGTCGGTTCTATCATCTTCACCGCAAGGGAGAAGCCTTTCGATGTCGTTGTCCGGCGGATTGCTGAAATTTCAGGGCTTCGCTACAGTTTTGACGACGATGTCTTGCGGGTAGAGCTGGATAAGCCCTATACCAAAACCTATAAAGTCGATTACCTCAGCTATATTCGTAAAAACAACAGCTCTGTGCGTAACAATATTGCTGTCGTGACAGGTGAGGGTGCCGATACCGGCTCTAAATTTGAAATGGCTTCGGAAAGTGAAGCTGATTTCTGGGGCGAGTTGACTGCCGGTCTGGAGCAGATTCTCGGTGTGGCGATGTCCCGCGGGAACCTGAAGACGGAAAATAACCCGCAGATTGCTGCTGTTGAGAAAAATCCGGCGCCTGTAGAGCCTGTCGTTGTCGAAGGCGAAGGCGGGGAAGGGCAGCCGACCGTGCAGGTCCAGCCCCCGGAGGCTACATTGCAGGTCAGTTCTCTGCCATCTGTTGATGCGGAAAACAGTCGTGGTCGCAATAACCGCAGCAGTAGCCGTGGCGAACAAGATGATGACAAATCAACATTTTCTGTGAACCGTCAGGCTGGTATGATCTCTGTCTACGCGACCGAGCGTCAACATAAAGAGGTCGTAGAATATCTGACCGAGTTGAAGCGGTCTGCCACATCTCAAGTGCTTATCGAAGCGAAGGTGCTTGAGGTGTCCTTATCTGACAAATACAACACCGGAATTAACTGGAGTAAAATCAATCTAGGCGGAAAAATATCTCTGACGGATATTGCTCTGCCGACGCAGCCGTTTCTTGATGCGGATGCTGCGCCGAATGTCGGGGCGCTTCTTGAGTTTGGTGGTAACGATGTGAATGCCATCATGCAGGCGCTTTCCGAATTCGGTACTGTTCGTGCCTTGGCAAGCCCGCGTATGACCGTTCTGAATAACCAGTCTGCAGTACTTAACGTAGCGCAAAACTTGGTGTATTTCGAATTGGAAGTTGATACGACAACGGATAACGGTGTCACAAACGTAGAGATTGATACTGATATTCGTAACGTTCCCGAAGGGGTTATGATTAATATGCAGCCATCAATTGACCTTGATGGGCGGAAGATATCCATGGCTATCCGTCCGACCATTACGAATGTCGAAGAGTTTGAAGATGACCCGGGGGTTGCAATTCAGGCGGCAAGAGCCGGGGTTGACGTTTCCAGCAGTATTCCTGTCGTTCAGGTTCAGGAGTTTGATTCGGTTATCAGCATGAACTCAGGAGAAGCTGTTCTTATGGGCGGGTTGATGCAGGATCGCCAGCGGAGCAGTGAACAGGCAGTGCCGCTGTTATCCGAAATACCTGTTCTGGGAAGTGTTTTTCGCTCTCATGTTGACAACATTACAAAAACAGAGCTGATTGTTTTCCTGCGTGCGACGATTGTTGATGGCGGTGAAAGCATTCATAATACGGATCGCGAGATATACAAACTGTTCTCAAGCGATCGCCGCCCGCTAGATTTGTAAAATGATTTCGTGGCCACTGGTCAAATACGTATTAACGGCAGCACTAAGAGATAAATTAGTGCTGTCGCTTTTTATCCTGATGACGGTAGGGGCCAGTATGGCGATTTTCCTCGGATCCGCCGCAGTCGTTGAAGCCAATGAATTTTCCGTTATTTTTGCGGCTGCGGGACTCCGGCTTGCCGGGGTTATTGGGCTTGTCCTTTTTATCGTATTTTACCTGCGGCGCGCGTTTGACACGAAAGATGTAGAGTTTCTCTTATCTCGGCCGGTCAGCAAAGTATCGTACTTGCTGTCACACTCCGTCGGGTTTATGACTCTGGCCTGTCTTGCTGCGGTATTTGTTTTCGTGACGGTGTGCCTTATTGCGCCGCAGGCCATCGGAACAGGGCATGTGCTTTGGGGACTTAGCCTGGTGGCGGAATATATCATCCTGGCCAATGCAGCCTTGTTTTTCGCCATGGTCTTGCCAAGCGCGGCTACCGGGGCGCTGGCGATTTTTGCCCTGTATTTTCTGGGGCGTATGATTGGCCAGATTCTTGGTATTATCCATGCCGGGGCGGATGTCGCCGGGTTTAATATCCTCAGTACGATCATGGAATGGATATCCCTGATTGTCCCGCGTCTTGATTTGTTAGCCCAAAGCAGCTGGCTTGTTTACGGCTCCGACCAGACGGTTGGATATGGTTTTGTCCTTTTACAAGGGGGCTTATACGCTTTTCTTGCCGTGATGGCGGCTATGGTGGATCTGTCCCGCAGGCAGTTCTGATGCAGCGCCGGTGGATTTTATATATCTTTTTCTTTTGTGCCTTGGCGGCGCACGGCCTTTTTTCTGTCCATAGCAGGCCGTTACAGGCGCGCTGGGTCAATGTTCCTCCTGTGCCTTCCGAAGCCGCCGCTATCGCTATGGCTTTGGGCGACCGCGCGCTGGCTTATCGCATGTACGGCATTATGATCCAGAATCTTGGGGATACGGGCGGCCGCGTGACGCCACTAAAAGACTATGATTACCCGCGCTTGGGACAGTGGTTTATGCTCGAAGATAAAATGGATGAGCGCTCCGATTTTATTCCTTATCTTGCCGCATATTACTTCGGAGGGAGTCAGGAACCGGAAGATCTTGGCCCTGTTGTTGATTATCTGAGTGTCGTTGGTGAGCGGCCCTATACCCAAAAATGGCGCTGGCTGGCACAGGCCATCCACTTGGCACGTTTCGGACTGGGGGATATGGACAGGGCGATGGAAATGGCCCATACGCTGGCGGCGCTGGATTACGAAAAAATGCCTGCATGGGCGCGCCAGATGCCTGCTTTTATCGCGCAGGCGCAGGGCGATAAAGAAACCGCGCTGGCGATCATGCTGAGTATCCTGCAGAGTGAAGGGCCGAGCATGCAAAAAGCCGAGGTTAATTTTATGATTGATTACATTTGCCGCCGGACCTTGGACGAAGATGAGCGGCAGGACTACGAGTTCTGTGCAGAGCTGCCGCCGTAAAGCCGTTTGATAACTTCTTTCCCTGCGTTGTTTCCATACAGGTTTGCGGCTAAACTTGCGCCATGGAACAATTGCGCTTTTCTATACCGGAAATCCTTTCCCTGATTGGCCTTTCCCAGTGCCTGTATGTGCTGGTTTATATGTTGTTTCGGGCAGGAGATCGTAAGCAGATATTGCTGCCCGCCGCTTATTTTCTGGTTCTGGGAACCGCGTTCTTCCTGGATTTCGCGCAAGGGTTTATTGCCGAACTAACAATATATTACCCTGTTTTTCAATGGTTTTTCTGGTTTCTGGGGTTGCCGGTCAGTGTGCTCCTGGTCATCCAGATCGCGAAAATTCGTCAATTGCCGGCATTGCCGCATTACGGGGTTCTCTTTCTTTTGCCGCTGGCCTATGGCGCTGCTGTCGGTATGGCTTTACACGATGAAAGCTGTATTTTTCCTGCCGCCTGTCCTTCCTTACACGACTGGCTGGTGATTACCGGCCTGATCGCCGGCGCGGTGAGTATGCTGGCGATATGGGGGCAGCGGGGTTTGCTGGAAGGTTTGTACCGGGAAAAGGCCGGAAAAGAGCGGTACTGGCTCGTTTTAATGTTGATTTGCGTGAACCTGTTTTTCCTGACGACGATGTTGCTCAGTCTTACGCCTTTTGTCACAGAAGGACAGGCCGGTCTGATTCGGACGTTTTTGGGACTGGGGCTGGTCTATCTTGCAGGAACCAGCCTGTTTCGTATCTATCCGCAGTCCCTGATTCTGGTATCCCGTATCGGTAAGGAAGACATGAGCGCCGAAGAGCTGAGTCTGGCGCGCCGTATAGAGCGTCTTCTGGATATGGAGAAAATATACCAGGAATCCGCTTATGGCCGGGCGGAACTGGCGCGGGAACTGGAGGTATCGGAAACGATCATTTCCAAGGTCATAAATTTGCACTTTGGTAAGAATTTCCCACAATTGCTAAATGAAAGACGGGTCGAAGACGCCAAACAATTGCTGCGTGAAACCAATGCGTCGGTCAAAGTGATCGCCGAAGATGTCGGTTTTAATTCCACCGCCTCGTTTAACCGTGTTTTCCGGGACCTGACAGGCCTGTCCCCCAGCGCGTACAGAAATGAACAGTCTTAAAATTGTTGTATAAATAACTTTCGTAACAGTCTTGCAATTCCTTCAATTTATTAGAGTTTGCTAATCAATTTGTTTTAATGAGTATTCATTTTAACAGATTGAGGCTTTCCTGTTGATTCTATTAAGGATTTGTTCACTAAAACCGGGTGATCCTAAACAAAATAGGGGTGTTATGGGCGCGCATTCAGTGTATAATCGCAGGTGCTAAGTTCTTAGCGTTCTATTAACTATTTTATTTCAACTTTTACCACGTTCGACCACATATAAGGAGATGGAGATGGGTACACATGAAATAACAGCCGACAAGCGCCAGGCGGGCTTTACGCTTGTTGAATTGGCGGTTGTGATGATTATTATCGGCCTGCTGATCGGCGGTGTCCTGAAAGGGCAGGAGCTGATCGCCAACGCACAGATTACCGGAACGGCATCCGCTGTGAAAAGTATCGATGCCGCAACCACAACATTCCGCGACACCTATGCGGCGTTGCCGGGGGATATCACCAACCCGGCTGCCCGTCTGCCAAACTGCGTCGGGGTTTGTAACAATCCTGGCGATGGCAACACGCGTATTGATACCGATGCCGTTGATGCGGGGATGACGGCCAATGGGGAAAACCATGTATTTTGGTCACATTTGGCTGCTGCAGACCTGATTACCGGGATTGATCCCAATCTTGGCGTTGCGTTCGGCGGGGATTACCCTTCGGCCCCGATCGCGGGCGGCTTCCATGCCGGTTTCGATTCAACCGGTGTTTTGGGGGAAAACCCTCAATCCAGAACAGGTCATTATCTTGTTCTTCATGACAATGCGGGCGGCGCGCCGGCCGGTACGGCATTAAGCGCCCTGCAGGCTGCGCGGATTGACCGTAAACTGGATGACGGTGCACCGACTTCCGGGACGGTTTTTGAAAGCGTTGCTGGCTGTGATGACGGTGGCGCTCCCGCGGTTTATGATGAAGCCAATGGTGGCGCAGTTTGCGACCTGTTCCTCCGCTTCCAGAACTAATCGTCGGATTTAGACAGTAAACACGGAAAAGGCCCCGTAACGGGGCCTTTTTTTCGTTTTGTCCCGCTGTCATTTCGAACATTGCGCAGCAATGGAGAAATCTCCCGCCAGTCTGGAGATCCCTCACATGCGTTCGGGATGACATCCAAAAGACAGACTGCCCGATTCGTAAATGGAATGATTATAATTCCGTTTTCGACAAATCCTGCCAGTCGGGATTTAATGTTTCCACTAACCTGTTTTTCTTTTCCCGCCGCCATTTTTTGATTTCTTTTTCACGGGTGATTGCGGCATCGATCGATCCTGTTTGTCCAAAATAAACCAGCTTGTTCACGTTATAACGTTTTGTGAAACCGGGAATTAAACCGGACCGGTGCTCCCGCACACGCCGTTCAATATCGTTTGTTACACCGATATACATGACATTGCCGTGGTCGTTGGTCATGATATAGACGGTGTAGTCTTTCATAGGGCCTTGGTTCCTTGGCGGAGGGAGATTTCTCGGCTCCGCTTCGAAATGACGCCTGAAAAACTGTCATTTCGAGCGTAGCGAGAAATCTCATGCCGTTTGCGTGATCCTCTAAGCCGCCTTTTTATCACTCAAACCTTTAATCGCGCCGCTCAGCATATCCAGCGGCATTGGCAGGACGATGGTGCTGCCTTTGGAGTTTGTGAACTCGCCCAGTGTGCCAAGGTAACGCAGTTGCATCGTTTCCGGGCGCTGGGCCAGGATTTTCGCGGCTTCGTCGAGCTGCTGGGCGGCCTGGAATTCACCTTCGGCATTGATGATCTTGGCGCGCCGGATCCGCTCTGCTTCGGCCTGTTTGGCGATAGCGCGGATCATGGTCGGGTCGATGTCGATATGCTTGATTTCCACGTTCGTGACTTTAATGCCCCAGCCGTCGGTCTGGCTGTCGAGAATATCCTGAATATCGTTATTCAGCTTGTCCCGCGCCGTCAGCATCTCATCAAGCTCATGCTTCCCGAGGACCGAGCGCAAGGTTGTCTGTGCCAGTTGGCTGGTGGCCATGATGAAATCTTCGACCCGGTTGACGGCGTATGACGGCTCGACAACGCGGTAATACACCACGGCATTGACCTTAACCGATACGTTATCTTTGGAAATTACGTCCTGAGACGGAATATCTTCTGTCCGCACCCGGATATCGACCAGCACCATCTGCTGGATCACCGGGATAATCAACTGAACACCGGGGCCGCGCGTACTGGAATATTTACCGAGCGTATAGACGATGCCGCGCTCATATTCTTTTACGATGCGGAAAGACGCGAATATCAGGAATATAAGAAAAAGAAAGGGGATAGCGATAAATTGCATGGCGATTGCTCCTTCGTTTGTTTTCACCACAGGGGGCCTGGAAAAGCAGTTTCCTGTGAAAGATCAAAATGTGTTTTTGTCACCCCGGGAGTAAGCCGGGGGATCTTCGCAATAAGACAGCGGGTAAGATCCCTCGGCTGCGCTCGGGATGACATTGATTACGGGGTCTTGTTTTCTCACGGTTTAATAACTCCAAATTAAGGCGCTGCCTGGATTTTCAGGGTCAGTCCGTCAACGGCGCTGACAAGCACGGTATCGCCTTTGTTTAGTTCCAGTGTATCATTTGATACCGCCTGCCAGACTTCGCCCTGAATACGCACACGGCCATGTTTGTCATCCCATTCCTCGATCAGGGCATCGTGACCGACCAGGCTTTCCGGGCCTGTCGAAGCCCGTTTGCGGTACACTTTGACAGTGAGATAGGTGACGAGTGCGATTAATAACAGGCCAGAAAAGGCCACGCCGGCCACGACTTCCCAGTTCAGGACCATGCCGGGCATACTTTCCATTTCAAACATAACGGTAGCTCCTACGATAAAAGCGACAAGTCCGCCCAGCCCCATTACCCCGAAAGAGGGCATAAAGGCTTCGGCAGCCATAAAGATCATCCCCAGCAACATCAGCGCGACCCCCGCCGCGTTGATCGGCAGCACGTTCAGGGCATACAGCCCGATAATCAGGCATATAGCGCCGATCGTGCCGGGCACCAGCGCGCCGGGGTTATAAAACTCAAGGATCAACCCGTAAACACCGATCGACATCAGGATCAGCGCCACATTCGGATCGGTAATCATAATCAGCAGCCGGGTTTTCCAGTCCGGGGCAAATTCAACCACGGGCGCACCCTTTGTTTGCAGGGTAACGGATGCCGCGTTTTTAACCGGGATGTCCTTCCCGTCGATCTTATCCAGCAATTCCTCGCGGTTTTTGGCAATCAGGTCAATGACGTTTTTCTCCAGCGCTTCGCTGGCGGTGATGCTGTCCGCTTCGATGACGGCCTTTTCCGCCCATTCCGCATTGCGCCCGCGCAGTTCGGCAAGGCCACGGATAAAGGCCGTTGTGTCTTCAATCGCTTTCTGGCGCATCGCCTTGGCATTCGGATCGGTAAACTCTTTCAGGATTTCTTTGAGGCTCTCTTCATCCGTTTTTCCATCATCCAGCGCTTTGCCGACCTGTCCGCCGGTTTGGCCTTTCATTTCAATCGGCGTGGCTGCGCCGACATTGGTGCCTTCATCCATGGCGGCAATATGCGCCGCATACAGGATAAAGGTCCCCGCGCTGGCCGCATGCGCACCCGAAGGCGTAACCCAGACGGCGACAGGAATTTTGGATTCAACGATACTGGTCGCCATATCGCGTGTCGTGCTGAGCAGTCCGCCGGGGGTGTTTAGCTCAATCACCAGCAATTGCGCGTTATCTTCAGCCGCCTTCGCCAGTCCGGTATCCAGATAACCCGACAGAGCAGGGCCGATTGCACCATCCATCGTCAGGACATAGACAGGGCGTTCCGCAGGTTCTTGTGCAAAGGCTGCAATGTCTGAAAATAATATCGTCATTGCGAGGAGCAAAGCGACGAAGCAATCCAGAAGCCGTTTAGAACAATGCTGGATTGCTTCGCTACGCTCGCAATGACGGTTATCGGAAGGTTTCATCAAGCCGCCTCCGCCATCGCCTGCGTCAGGGCGCTCACAAGGGCATCGCCCATTTCTGATGTTGAGATTTCCTTGCATCCGTCGGCCATGATATCGGCTGTTCTTAAGCCCTGTGACAGGACATCCTGCGCCGCCGTTTCAATCCTGTCGGCCAGGTCGCCCCGGTTCAGCGAATAACGCAGCGCCATCGCAAAGCTCAGGATCGTCGCCAGCGGATTAGCTTTGCCTTGCCCGGCAATATCAGGGGCGGAACCATGCACCGGCTCATACAGCCCCGGCGTTCCCGGTTTTCCAAGGGAGGCGGAGGGTAGCATTCCCAGGCTACCGGTCAGCATCGCCGCTTCATCCGACAGGATATCGCCGAACAGATTGTCGGTGACAATGACATCGAACTGCTGCGGGTTGCGCAAAAGCTGCATGGCGCAGTTATCGGCATACATGTGGGACAGCTCTACATCGTCGTATTTCTCGCCGTGAAGTTTTGTAATCTCTTCACGCCACAATTTGCCGGATTCCATCACATTGGCTTTTTCCGCCGAGCAGACCCGGTTTTGCCGCTTGCGGGCCAGTTCAAACGCAACCGCGCCAACGCGGCGGATTTCCGAGGTCGTGTAAGTCTGGGTGTTAAAGCCGCGCCGTTCCCCGTTGCCAAGATCTTCGATGCCGCGCGGCTCCCCAAAATAAACCCCGCCGGTCAGTTCCCGCACGATCAGGATATCCAGCCCCTTGACGATCTCCGGTTTCAGCGTACTGGCATCCACCAAGGCGTCAAACACGATGGCCGGGCGCAGGTTCGCAAACAAATCCAGTTCCTTGCGCAGCTTCAAAAGCCCGGCCTCCGGACGGATGTTATAATCGACCCCGTCCCATTTTGGCCCGCCAACCGAGCCCATAATAATGGCATCGGCATTACGACAGGCTTCAAGCACTTCATCTGCGAGGGGGACGCCGTATTTATCAATCGACGCCCCGCCAAGCGCATCTTCCCATGCGCCGAAAGAAGCATCGGTGTTCTGTTCCAGCCAGCCTATAATTTTACGAACCTCAGCCATCACTTCCGGCCCGATCCCGTCACCGGGGAGGAGGACAAGTTTATGCATGCTCATTACAGCCAAACCCTTTCTTCTTTGCGTTTTTGCTCAAAAGCACTGATCTCGTTTTCTTTTTCCAGCGTCAGGCCGATATCATCCAGCCCGCTGCGCAGGCATTCCCGCCGGAACGGATCGATTTCGAAATCATATTCGATATTGGCGCTGCGGATTTTTTGCTGTTCCAGATCGACCGTGATTTCGTGCTGCGCTTCCGCATCCTGCATCAGGCGGTCAACTGCGTCTTGAGCCAGCTTCACCGGCAGGATGCCGTTTTTAAAACAGTTATTATAAAAGATATCGGCAAAACTCGGCGCGATCACGCAGCGAATGCCAAAATCCAGCAAGGCCCAGGGCGCGTGCTCACGGCTCGAGCCGCAACCGAAATTATCCCCGGCAACAAGGATTTCCGCAGTACGGTAAGGCTCTTTGTTCAGGACGAAATCGGCAATCTCGCTGCCGTCTTCGTTATAACGCATATCGTTAAACAGGTTCACCCCGAACCCTGTACGCTTGATACTGCGCAGGAACTGCTTCGGGATAATCATATCCGTATCAATATTGCGCAAGGGCAGGGGAGCGGCTATGGCCGTCAGTGTTGTGAATTTTTGCATTGTTTGTTTTAACCACTAATGAACACGAATTTACACGAATGTTATAGGACAATTCTTTCCCATTCCAGTCTGGCATGCTTGAAATTGAGGATGATGCCGACTTTATAGCCTGTTACCTTTAGATAGTTTATGACCTGCCCTCGTTCTATGTCAGTGATACGATCAATCGTTTTTATTTCAATAACAATTTTGTTTTCTGCAATGATGTCCGGAATATATGTACCAATTTTTTGATTTTTATAAATAACCTCAAAAGACTGTTGCTGATGGACATCAATGTCACGGTCAGTAAGCTCAATGACCATTGCATTCTCGTACATTTTTTCAGAAAATCCGTGTCCAACGGAATTCAAGACAGTCATTGCACACCCGACGATTTCGAACACATCATCTTTATAAAATAATTCGTGTTTATTCGTGTCCATTCGTGGTTTTGCTTTCTTCCATTTTCATTGCGGCGAAGTGCTCGAATAACTCCATATCATATATAGCCGCGCCTTTTTCTTCGCGCATCCGTTTCAGGACGCCGGGGATGGAAATATCCCGGTCTCCGAAATGGTGCCGGCGGATGCTGTAGCCGTCAAAGCTTTCAACAATACAGGCAAGGCGGACCGGCGCTGAAAGCTGGTCGCCTGCTTTCCCAAGATAACCGCCGCCATCCATCTGCTCATGGTGGTTCAGCATAATATCTTTCATCAGGGCAATAAACGGGTGATCGATATCGCCCAGCACTTCGTCGATAATATTGATGCCGAGTTCGGTATGGCTGCGCCGCAGCTTTTTAATCTCGTTCTCCGGCTTTTCCACCGTATCCCAGATATGCAGCGGTAAAAGGCTCTTGCCGATATCATGAGCAAGCATCGCCAGATACAGGTTGTCTGCCGTCTGTTCTGACATACCCATATGAAGTGCGGTTTTCTTCATATCATCGGCCACGCGGTAAGCGTGATCGTGAAAGAAATAGGTCATCTCATATGTCGGCGGCAGGTTATCATGGACCCATTGCCGGCGCTTTTGATCAAAGGCCTTGAGCGCCATCATCTGCGCATCGATGAAAACTTTGACGCGTTCTGCGATGTCGGGGGTGTCTCGCAGGTTATAATGATCGGGCCATCCATTCTTACTCATGCAATCCTGCCGCTTTCTGCTGATCGGGTCCTATCAAACCACACGCGCCGCCCGGCGGTCAATCGTCAAAGTGAGGGAGCTAAAGTTAAGGCTGGATTTTTCAGAAAATCAATTTATAACCATAACGTTTAAGAAGTTAGAAGAGGAGAGCAGGATATGGGAAAACACTGGAGGGCGGCGACACGTCTATTTCGCGCACTGGGAATCATTGCCGGGGCAACATGGAATATTGCCGTGAAAAAGCCGGAAGGCGAGACGCTCGAACACGTCCAGCAGAAACTTTATAATGATCTCAAAGACTTGCTTGGCATCAAAGTGGTTTTTAATGAGGCTGCCGCCCCGCTGGAGCGCAAACGCCCGACCTGGTATCTGGCAAACCATACATCTTACGGCGATTTTATCGTCCTTGGCGCGGCGCTGCGCGGTACGTTTGCCGGGAAAGGTGAAATCCTGACATGGCCGCTGGTCCGCCATATTGCCAAGGCCGCCAAATATATCGGCCTGCGCCGTTCCCGCGAATTCAATCCGCAATCCCGTGCCAAGATTATCAAGAACTTTAACGCAGGCAGCAATACGATCATGTTCCCCGAAGCAACCATTCCCGCCAACGAGCCGGAGCGGAACGTTGTCACCGGGGACGAGGTTTATATGTTTCACGCAGGGCTTCTGCCGGTTATCTTCGGTGAAGCCGGGGAAGACAAAGAAGGTAATGTCGTTGAACTTCGCCCGGATGTCGCAGACGATATCTGTGCGCAGGCCGTGGCTATCAAGGTCATCGAAGTAAACGGACAGGGCGGCGCTCATGAAAACCTGGATTTACGCAAGGCGTACACCGGGCATGACAAGAAGGGTATGCTGGCCCAGTTCTGGCGGCTGCTGACGACAAAAGAAATGACCGTTGAACTGACGCCGTGCCCGGTTCTGGCTGCAAAAGATTTCAAAGACCATTTCGAGCTGGTCAACGAAGCACATCGGCAGGTTGCCGCAGTGATCGCGCCGGATCAGACCATGGTTTATCCGGCCCTGATCCCGGGGCAGGATCCTGAAAAACGCAAAGCGCCGCGTCCGATTGCGTCGGCACCGGGAAACGGGGGGCAGGCTAAAGCGGATAAGTCGGTATTAGGCCGCCCATCATCTGCAGGTCTATAAGCTGCGTACGTCAGTCAACCTTCCCGTCACCGCGGCCGCAGCCGCCATCGCGGGGCTCATTAAATGTGTGCGCCCACCGCGCCCCTGGCGGCCTTCAAAGTTACGGTTTGATGTGGAGGCGCAGCGCTCACCCGGCTCCAGGCGGTCGGCGTTCATCGCAAGACACATCGAGCAGCCCGGCTCGCGCCAGTCAAACCCGGCTGCGGTCAGGATGACATCAAGCCCTTCTTCTTCGGCCTGCCGCTTCACAAGGCCGGAGCCGGGAACAACCATCGCATAAACGCCGTCGGCCACATGCCGACCTTTGGCAATCTCGGCTACGGCGCGGATATCTTCAATCCGACCGTTGGTACAAGACCCGATAAAGACCTTATCAATCGTAACGTCTTCCAGGCGCATACCGGGGGTCAGCCCCATATAGTCCAGCGCGCGTTTCATCGAAGCCTGTTTATTCTCATCTTCCGCCGATGCCGGGTCGGGCACAGTGGCGGTGATCGGCAGCACATCTTCCGGGCTGGTGCCCCATGTGACCACCGGGATAATCTCGGCGGCGTTTAGCGTGATTTCCTTATCGTAAACCGCATCCGCATCGCCCGGCAGGGTTTTCCAGTATGCCACGGCTTTGTCCCATGCCTCGCCCTGCGGCGCTTTCGGACGGCCTTTCAGGTAAGCGAATGTCGTGTCATCCGGCGCGATCAGCCCGGCGCGGGCACCGCCTTCAATCGCCATATTGCACATCGTCATCCGGCCTTCCATCGACAGGCTGCGCACGGCTTCCCCGGCAAACTCAATGACGTATCCCGTACCGCCCGCCGTGCCGATCTTGCCGATAATCGCAAGGATCAGGTCTTTGGCGGTAACGAACGGGGGCAGGGCACCTTCAACGCTGATGCGCATCGTCTTTGCCGGTTTTTGGATTAGGGTCTGTGTGGCCAGCACATGTTCGACCTCCGATGTGCCGATCCCGAAGGCCAGTGCGCCGAACGCGCCATGGGTCGCCGTATGGCTGTCACCACAGACGATCGTCGCGCCGGGCAGGGTAAAGCCTTGCTCCGGCCCGATAATATGGACGATGCCCTGGCGCTTGTCGTTCATGTCGAACAGCTCGACACCAAACTCGGCGCAGTTGGCAGACAGCGTTTCCACCTGGATCCGGCTGTCTTCTTCTTTAATGCCTTCGCTGCGGTCGCTGGTCGGAACATTGTGATCGGCCACGGCCAGCGTCCCTTGCGGGCTGCGCACTTTTCGCCCGGCCAGCCGCAGCCCTTCAAACGCCTGCGGCGAGGTCACTTCGTGGACAAGGTGCCGATCAATATAAATCAGGCAGGTTCCGTCTTCCTGCTTGCTGACAACGTGATCGTCCCAGATTTTTTCGAATAATGTGCGCGCTTTTGTCATGGGGAAAATATAGGCGGAGTTCAGGCGTAAAGTAAACCCTCAGAAAGTTGACATAAAAATAGCAATTATGCTAACTGGTTTGCAGCAAATAAAAAGAGGAATAAATTATGTCTGTATTGAAACCCCAATTCTTGGTAGTCGCCTGTTTAACCGCGGCATTATCGAATAATGCTTTGGCGGGCTATGGCTTTGGATCTCCATGGGGATTGGAAGAAGAAGCGGAACGACGCCAGAAACAGTATGAAGCCGATATGCAAGCCTGGGACTATACCAATCTTCGTCAAAATGCTTCCGGAGATTATTCTTTCCCATCGGCAAAAGAGTGTTACGTGGTAAAGGGCGAGCAAGATAAAAACCTGATGATCTTCAGAGAAGTGAATCCTTTAAAAGTGGCGGTAGAGTTCCCTGTAGAGGAGTTTAACCGGATCGTTTCTGATGACATCTATGAAAATGGTGTTACGGATGACAAAGGCGAAACGATGAAATGCATTAAAGCAGATCATTATGTTGCAACGTTTAATGAAGCGATTAGTGAATTGACAGAAGAAGCGCAAAAATGCCAAGCGCAGGTGCTTACTCGTTACATACAAAATCTTCAGGATGAACAGAGGGACGTCATAGGAGCGCCCTCCCTTCACGATCTGAAATATTCCAGTACGTACATGCCTTCTATTGAAGCGCCGGAATTGGAATGTGTGCCCTTTTTAAAGAAGAAGTCACAAGGTCTAGTGGCTTTGATGAAAGGAGAGTTAGGGACCAGATCTGATTTTATAACCCTTCCTGAACATATAATTCCATGGCAGATCCAAACAGCGAAGGAAACACTGAACTTCAAGCCGCAGCGCCCGGATTTGTTTTAGAGCTGGATAAGTAATCATCGCCCGCTTTTGTCAGCCCCCGGCTGCGTTCCGGATGACATTTATATATCACAAAAACCTAATATATTATGTTAATAAAAAAATAACCTTTTATTCCATATAATGAGGTTCAATCAGGTTTGTTTTGCAGCGCAAAAAGGGAGGCGCCATGGCATTAGAGGCATGTCATAACACCCCGCAGGAAGGCATTAATGCGGCTTTCATGCGGAACCACCGGGGCGAAGTCTGTATCGCCTTTTCCGACCCGGTCTATGTCCGGGCAGACAGTATCCTTGTCGACCGCAGCCACCAGTCTATTCACGTCATCATCCATGAAAATTCATTTTTCGTCAGTCAGGTTTCTGATGTGATGATGAACGCGTTTGAAACGAACGAGCATGCATTGCTGACCGCGATGCGGGCGGACGGATCGCTGATTGAATTAACGGCACCGATAGAGCGCGGAGCCGCATAAAAGGCAGCGGAAAGCTGCGATAATTTGAGTTGAACAGAAATGGTTTCACGAACTGGAAAGAGTACGAATACATGGGAAGAACATTTAAGGAATTCGCGAGCGAAGGTTTCGAAATCGAGGCGTCCGAGGCAGGCATGCCCGATATACAGGCCATAAAAGAGGCCGCCACGGTCAGGCAGGAAAAAGCGGCAACGCCGGCCTGCATCGTCCCTGCCGGTCCCTGTGGAATGAAATAACCCGTGCGCCGTCATCCCGAACGCGTGTAGCGCGGAGGGATCTCCCGCTTTCAGGCATGAGATTTCTCACATACGTTCGAAATGACGCAGATATGTATGAATTTAATAGTGGTGTGTAAACAAAAAGCGCGGCTTATACCGCGCTTTTTTCTTCTGCTTTGAGCGTAAAGACTAAGCTTTATCTTTTTTAGCAGCAGCCTTCTTGGCTTTTGCTTCTTTTTTCGCGGCTTTACGGGTTTCGCGCTCTTGTGCGGCGGCTGCGGCGGCTTCTTCAAGACCGTGGCCGGTTGTACGCTCGGCGATACGGGCAGCTTTACCGCGGCGGTCGCGCAGGTAGTAGAGCTTCGCACGGCGGACGGAACCGCGGCGAACAAGCTCTACGCTTTCAATACGCGGGCTGTATATCGGGAAAACACGCTCAACGCCTTCGCCATAGCTGATTTTACGAACCGTAAAGCTGGCATTGACGCCGCCTTCGGTTTTGGCGATGCAGACGCCTTCGTAAGCCTGGATCCGCTCACGCTCGCCTTCGCGAACGCGGACGTTAACAATCACGGTGTCACCGGCGGAAAAAGCCGGGATTTTGCTGTTTTGCTGAAGCTTGTCGAGCTGCTTTGCTTCAAATTTCTGTAACGTATTCATTTCTCTATCCTTTTCCCTTATCAGGACCCGATATCAGTCTTTAATTTCAAAGACCGGCGGTCCGCTTGTCTTTTTCATGGGTGCTCCCGCACCTGCAAGAGCAGCGCTTTTGTACAGTTTCAGGGGGGTAAATGCAAGGAAATAATAAGTTTGACGCCCTGTTTTGTTATGACTATAAAATCCGGAGCGTTATACATAAGGTGAAAAGAGAGAAGATGAAAAATAATAAACCATTATACGCTGCAATTTTAGGGGGCTTTCTGGGAATGGGGAGCACAGAAGCCGTTTTCGCAGAAAAGGCCGCTTTACCTGCGGAAGATGATTTGGCATTGGCCGAATTATGCACCGATGTACAAAGCAAAGGCGAGTTGCTCGCTTGTTTCGAGCGTGTGGTAACACGGGACGGTATTATTTCGATGATTACCGATGCTGCGCTGCAAGTTGGGGATATGACCGAACAGCAGCATGAAGCTTTACAGGATGCGCATGATAACGCCCCGGATTGTATCGCACTTGATATTAAAGCAACAGTGCTGACCGATGAAATGCAAATGCTGAGTGAAGATTATCATGCGGTGCACGAACCTGCGCCGGCAGAACTTAAGCAGGCGATGGGAGAAGCTTTAGATCTGTTGTCCTCTTGCTATAACACCATGGCTGACGGAACGGCTCAAATGTCAGGTAAGCTTAGCGGCTTGGTCAATCATGAATATGCCCGTCTGGCCCGCGAGGCAGAACAAATAGCAATATCATTTGATAGGAGATAATCATGAAAAATAAAACACTGATGACAGCAGCTTTTCTGAGCGCGTTTGCAACCTCTGCCGCTTTGGCGGATGATACGCCTTCTCTGAAAGAAATAGGCGAGCATATAAGTGATAGCTGCGATGATGTAGCGGATCAGTTGGGTTACGCGGCCTGTATTACCGTAGCGGCGCTTGAATCGAAAACCTTGGTTTTCGCTGTTTCAGCATTCATTGATGCTGGAAAAATTAAGGAAGAAGAAGCTAGACGCGTGATTTCGACTACATTTAAGAATGATCAGAACTGTATGGATCTTTTTTCAAACAGACCTCAAATTCTACAAGACGTACGTGATAATCTTGACGATATGTTCCAACCCGTGACCAGTGAGCAATTCAAGGTGGCGGCAAGTATGTTTGGAGATATGGGAACGTGCTACAACAATATTGCTGTCCGGATTAACGCGGATGGTTCACCAGCGCTCAAGGAAGTTGCGCCGGTCTATGAGAAACTGGCACGACAGGCCCTTGCGGTTCAGAAAAACTTTTCCGCGAAGATCCAGCCCTAATCGGATTTTTTCTTAAGCAAATCAGGCCGCCGCTCTTTTGTCAGCGCGATGGCCTGATCCTGCCGCCACTGCGCGATTTTGGCGTGGTCGCCGGATTTCAGGATATCGGGTACGTTGTACGTCTGCCCGTCCGCCGCCGTCCATTCCGCCGGGCGGGTATAATGCGGGTATTCCAGCAGGCCCCCGGTTCTCTCAGAAAAGCTCTCTTCCCCGGCGGTTTCATCATTGCCCATCACGCCGGGCAGCAGGCGAATACAGGAATCCATCAGGATCATCGCCGCAGGTTCCCCGCCGGACAGCACATAATCCCCGATCGAGACTTCTTCAAACCCGTAAGCGTCCAGCAGCCGCTGGTCCACCCCTTCGTACCGCCCGCAGAGTAACGTCAGGGCAGGGGTGGTGCTTAGCTCTTCTGCCAGTTTTTGGGTAAGCGGCTTACCGCGCGGGGACATATAGATCAGGCGGCCCGGGCCCTCACCCACTGCGCTAACGCCTTCTGACGAAGCCGAAGCTCCGTTGCCCTCTCCCTTCAGGGAGAGGGAGGGGCCCGCGCCGCAGGCGTGGGAGGGTGAGGGGCCGCCAAGAGCGAGAAGCGCCCTCTCAATAATGTCCGCCCGCATCACCATACCCGCACCGCCGCCGTAAGGCGTATCATCGACCGTCTTATGAACGTCCTCGGTAAAATCGCGGATATTCACAGCCGTATAAGACCAGTCCCCGCGCTCCAGCGCTTTGCCGGACAGGCTGTGGGCAAGAGGTCCGGGAAACATTTCCGGGAACAGGGTCAGGATGTTAACATGCCAGCTCATTGTTCATCCTTTACAGATGTTGTCGGGAATTTCAAGCATTCCGGGATTTTGTTGGAATACTGTATAGCGGATGCTATAAAACCTGCAAAGGGATACGATGGGGAAAAATAAAGGAGGTCCGCATGTCTTTTGAGGATGATGTCGCCATGGTTGTCAAAACCATCAATGAAGCGACGGCGCTGGGTGGGGAATGTAACGGTATGGCTATGGCCGGGTATAAATCCGTCTCTGAATGGAAAGAGATATTTAACGAAGCCGCCGCGCAAATGAAGATCGATCTGGAATTTTTCAACCCGTCAAAAGAAATCAGCCAGGCCAACGATATCGTAATCGCCGCCGACCTCGCGAAGCTGTTTGCAAAAAGCAGCCAGAAACCGGTCCTTATTCTCGTCGATGCAACGAATACGCCGGTTCGCGATGCAATGGAAGACGAGGAAGAATTCATGTTCGAAGAGGCCATATACGCATTTCATCGCGCCGTTGCCCAGGTTTTCCCGCAGGCCATCCTGATTAATATCGCAGACGGCACATCGGACCAGCCGTTTTTCGTCCATAGTATGGAAGCCTTGCGTGAGCGGGACGGGGTGGGCAAATTTGGCGTGATGACGGCGGCCCCTAAACTGAACTAGGTCGCAGGATTCTATTGTCATAATCTGTGATGTGTGATATCTTGCGTTCTATTAGATTTTATACCAAGCAAGGGAAAGAAAGATGTCAGATTATTTCATACGGAAATCGTCGCCAGAGAAAAGTGCTGATCCAATAGAATTAATTATACTATTCCGTGAAGTTTCTGAAAGAGAGGGGCGTGGTGAAGATGAAGGCTGGAGCGTAGTAGGCCCCGATATGGGTGGAATAGATGCTTTTGAAAAACAATTTCAGCCAAGATTATCGCATTTTCGTGATCTGTCCCCGAGTTGGCATAGCACACTGAATTTCACTGATGAAGACAAGAAGAAAATAGAGACACTGGGATTTACGATTACAGAAGCGCCGCAGCCACTGGCCCACTAACAACATCTGCAAAGCTTGAAAGAAGAGAATCTTATGTGCCGTGATATTCTATTTTTTTGCGGCGTCATCCATAATCACCGTCACATTCGGCATTGTTCGCAGGAAGCTGGCCGGGACGTCCTGGCTGATCGGCCCGTTCAGGGTCCGGTCGAGAATGTCGGCTTTATGCGCCCCGCTGACCAGCAGCAGGATTTGTTTGGCCCGCGCCAGCGTTTTCAGGCCGAGCGTATAGGCTTGCTCTGGCACATGCTCCAGCCCGCCCCAGTAAGCGGCATTGGCCTGCCGGGTTTCCGGGGCCAGCGTGATAACCCGCGCGGCACTGTCAAATGAACAGCCCGGCTCGTTAAACGCGATATGTCCGTTTCCGCCCAGCCCCAGAACGGCAATGTCGATCGGCCCGTTCTCGGCGATCCAGTCTTCCATAGCGTCGGCCTCTTGTGCCGGGTTATCGGCCATGCTGTTAAAGGTAATCCTGCGCCGGGCAGGAACGCCTGCCGGGTCAAGAATATCCCGCGCCAGCCAGTTCTGGAACAGGCGGCGGTCATCTTCCGGCAGGCCGATATACTCATCCAGCGCCAGGTAACGGATCTGTTCCCAGATATTGCTTTGATCCCCGTATCTTTCGAGCAGGACCTGATACAACCCGGCAGGCGTACTCCCGGTCGGCAGGGTCACAAGCGGTTCATCCAGCTCAACAAGCTGCTCCCAGAGCAGCTGTGCCGCCTTATCGGCGAATTCTGTTTCTGAATTGGTTTGTATGATAACCGGCTTGTATTCAGCCATATTATTTTCCCTCAGCCGAGGAGATGGTCACAATCCCCTTGTCCAGATTAACGCCGGGGACATTGTCCTTTGTGAAAGGCAGGTAATAGGCATCGCCCGCTAACGGTTTTATTTCCAGCAGGTCGCCGGCACCGAAATTATCGACGGCGATCACCTTGCCGGCATCTTTGCCGTCTGCCGTCCTGACAGCCAGCCCGATCAGGTCATCGAGGTAAAATTCATCCTCATCATCGATTTCCGGCAACCGTTCCCGGTCGATCCACAGCTTCGTGCCGCGCAGCTCAAGCGCCGCGTCGCGGTCGTTTACACCGCCGATCTCGGCCAGCCAGTATTTGCCCATTGAGTTTTTCATGGTGATGGTGAGCGTATCGCTCTTCGTTTCCGAAGTATAGGCAGTGCCGTCCAGTAAAGACGGGTCATCCCCGTGAAACAGGATTTTGACCAGTCCCCGCACGCCATGGGCCGTGGCAATCGTGCCAAGGCAAATGCGGCGGGCAGGGGACTGGTCTTGATCCTGGACTGACATAGCCGGAGGGATTAACCCTCTTTCTTCTCTTCTTCAGCAGCAGCCTCTTCGGCCGGAGCTTCTTCAGCTTTTGCTTCTTCAGCAGGAGCCTCAGCAGCGGCTTCCTCAGCCGGAGCTTCAGCGGCAGCTTCTTCAGCCGGTGCTTCGGCGACTTCTTCAGCCGGGGCTTCCGCAGCGGCTTTTTCTTCCTCAGCAGCAGCGTTGGCAGCTTCTTCAGCGGCTTTCTTTTTCTCTTCTTTGTCTGCGATGCGCATTTTGGTTTTTTCGCTCTGCGCAGATTTTTTCGGGGTTTCGCGGATTTCCGGCATTTCGGCCAGGCCTTGTTTCGCCAGGAAAATCTGTACGCGTTTTGACGGCTGTGCGCCTTGCTCCAGCCAGTATTTTACGCGCTCTTCGTTGAAGACGACGCGCTTTTCATCGTCATTCGCGAGCAGCGGGTTATACGTCCCCAGCTTCTCGATGTAACGACCGTCCCGTGCCATGCGTTTGTCCGCAACCACAATCCGGTAAAACGGGCGAGCCTTACGTCCGCCTCTTGATAGTCTCATTGCCAGTGCCATTTTCAGTTCTCCTTTAGTGTTTAGTTTGTAAGTGTTAAGAAATAAGAGGTAAGAAAAAATCACTTACCGCTTACCACTTATCACTTCTTCTTTTTCCGATCCTTTTTCTTCCCGCCGCGCATACCGGGCATCCCCATACCACCGAGGCCGGGCATGCCGCCAAGTCCGCCGCCACTTTGTAGGAACGGGTTTGCGCCGAGTGGGTCATCGCTCTCTTTGATGCTGGCCATGTCTTTGGCGAGCGCATCCGGGTCCATACTTTTCATCAGCATTTCAGCATCCTGATCGCCCATGACGTTTTTCATCATGCCCATCATTTTGCCCATGCCCATTTTCTTCATGCGCTTCATCATGACCTGCATTTGCTCAAGCTGTTTGACCAGCTTGTTGACGTCCTGCACGGTCATGCCTGATCCGGCGGCAATCCGTTTGCGGCGGGACGCGTTCAGGGTTTTCGGCTTGCTGCGCTCTTCCGGGGTCATCGACAGGATAATCGCTTCCTGGCGCTTGAGAATTTTGTCATCCATCCCGGCTTCTTCGAGCTGGGCCGCCATCTTGCCAAGGCCGGGCAGCATTTTCATGATTGAGCCTGCGCCGCCCATTTTGCTGATCTGCTTCATTTGCGAGAGCAGGTCGTTAAAATCGAACTGACCCTTGCTGAACTTCTTGGCCATTTTGGCCGCTTCTTCCTGGTCGACCGTTTCGGCGGCTTTCTCAACCAGGCTGACAACATCCCCCATGCCCAGGATACGCCCGGTCATCCGGTCCGGGTGGAACGGCTCCAGCGCATCCCATTTTTCGCCGATCCCCAGCAGTTTCACCGGCTTGCCGGTCACGGCCTTCATCGACATCGCCGCACCGCCGCGCGCATCGCCGTCGATCCGGGTCAGCATCACGCCGGTAATGCCGACTTTCTCATCAAACTTTTGTGCGGTGTTCACGGCATCCTGCCCGGTCATCGCATCGGCGACCAGCAGCGTTTCAACCGGGTGCGTCGCGGCTTTGACGTCCGCGACTTCCTGCATCAGCTCCTCATCGATCGACAGGCGGCCTGCCGTATCGAGGATCACAACATCGAACCCGCCTTTGCGCGCTTCATCCATCGCGCGGCCCGCGATCTGTACGGCATTCTGGCCTTCGATAATCGGCAGTGTTTCAATCCCGGTCTGCTCCCCAAGCTGCTTAAGCTGCTCCTGCGCTGCCGGACGGTGAATGTCGAGCGAAGCCATCAGCACTTTGCGTTTATGCTTGTCGGTCAGGAATTTCGCGATTTTCGCGGTGCTGGTCGTTTTACCGGAACCTTGCAGGCCGACCATCATATAAGCGCAGGGCGGGCTGGCGAACTGCAGCTTCTGTTCGTCGCTGTCGGCGCCGTCTTTCCCGCCCAGCATGTCGATCATCGCGTCATTGACGATCTTGACGACCTGCTGTGCCGGGTTAACGCCTTTGATGACGTCCTGGCCGACGGCTTGTTCCTTAACGTTGGCAACGAACTGTTTTACAACCGGCAGCGCAACATCGGCTTCGAGCAGGGCAATCCGGATTTCCCGCATCGCCTCATCGACATCGGCTTCTTTCAGTGCGCCTTTACCGCGCAGCTTGGAAAAAACACCGCCTAACCGGTCACTTAAATTCTCAAACATACCAAATCTCACAAACATTTTTGCCGCAGTGAGCGCTCTTAGTCGCCGACTGCGGGGTACCGCCAGGCACTACAGATTGTAGTAATGCCGCTAAAATCTGGGGCAATGTATGGGGGTGCGCGTCAAATGTCAAGGAAATCCAGCCTTTTGTCCGGCTTAAAGGCGAAAAGTTTGTAATTTCCAATAAAACTCAATATTATCCATAACGTAAAGATGTGGCTTGTATGATTATAACTGCGGATAAAAAGGCTGTCACAAAAGCCGACCATGATCGCCTGCTGGACGCCAGCCATGCGCTGGCCGCGCCGTTTGGTATTCCAACGGTCGTCATTCAACCCCAGGATCTGCTGCAATATGCGTATTACAAACCGTTATTGTTGCCGGGATTACAAGAGGCCATAAAAAAGAAGCTTTATAAACACCCCGAAGACCTTGATGTGCTCCTAAGAGCGGAGAAGCATTGTAAGCAATCCTGTTTTGGCGAGACTGACGCTGAAATTGATGCTTTGATGCTTTACGCAAGGGATTACCGGCAAGGATTTTTTGCCATGGCGATGCCTTTGGTGAACACTTGCGAGGCGCATAAAAAGTTTTTCAAAGAAGAGTACGAAGAGCCAAGTTTCAACGTTATTCTTGCGCAGGGTAAAGACGCCCGGATAAATAAGCTTTTGTCGCAATCTTTTTCCAGACATGCGCGTGGCTTTCCTGAATTCTCAAGTGACGGCGTAGATAGAATTATCGGGCTGCCGTTTTATGTGTTCTGGCATGAATGTGCACATGGAGCAGGCGCGGCGGAGCCGCAAGCGGATAAAATGGCGGCGATGGCAATGCGAAAAGCTTTTAAAGCAAGCACATTTTTA
This sequence comes from Rhodospirillales bacterium, assembly GCA_020638155.1. Classification (GTDB taxonomy): domain Bacteria; phylum Pseudomonadota; class Alphaproteobacteria; order Micavibrionales; family Micavibrionaceae; genus UM-FILTER-47-13. Next base: position 1,153,113 of record JACKJB010000001.1, on the reverse strand, counting down.
AACTTTTGGGCAGATCAAAGAGCAATGGATGCTATTTTGAAAGGCTCTGAAGACCATTTACTTAAATATGGCTGGCCGATGGTGGAAGTTAATGATGAGGTCGCTTCCATGCCAGACTCATATATTGATGGATTAGGTGAGCAGGATATTAAAGCATATCGATTTGAAAGTTTTGAACACAAGGTGGATGACGTCCTCGCTGTTCGTGAAATGCTACAGAATGCGGTAGTCGATGCCCGCACTATCGAAAGCTTAAAACCCGTTCATCGCCGCGTGGTTAAGCTGGATAATAAGCCGCCGGCAAAAATAAACGACACGCAGCGCCAGATCATAAGCCGCACGGCCCTTGCCGCAGAGCGTATCTTAACCGGGCCGTCTGCCTATCTCTGAAACAGCGGGGCGAGCGTCTGCCTGATCCAAACATTGCCGCGGATAGAATGGTTCCTTGTTTAACAGCGCTTCCGTGCAGCGCGCGGCGAAGCGCAGCGCTCTATCCAGATTGTCCTGCGTGACGGGGATTTTTGCCGTTCCGGTTATCCTGTGAGCCTCATCTTTGCCGGGTATCATGATCTTTTTGATATTGAGTTGGCCGTTCTTGTCGCAAATTCCGAATAATCCAAAGACAATCGCGTTTTCCGCGTCTGTCCGCGATTTAAAATCGTTGACGATAATCAGGGCAAACGCGCTTTTGCCGAAACCGCGCTGCTCGGTCGTAAAGGAAATGCGCGCCGAACTGCGCACGGTTCGTCCCGGCGTGTAGGGTTCATCGCGGAACTGTGCCGGTCGTGGCTTCAGGTCGATCGTTTTTTCCGGGTCTGCATAATAAGACCGCGCCGGGCCAAAATGCGAACTGCCGCGCAAAGAGTATTCACCAAGCACATCCAGAACGGCAATATGGCTGTCCGGATCGGATTCAAAGCGCGGGTCTTTTAAGTGAAGATCGCGATAGAGTTTGTCCATAGCGATGACTGCGGGTGCGGCCCGCATGCCGAAGATGTTTTTTATCATTATAGTCTCCCTGTTCAATACTGACCGTAGGCGATAAAAAAATGCCGCGCAAGACCATTTGCCCGCCCCGTAATTTCTGCTATAGCGATGCTATGAGCAAAATGACGTTTCAAAAAATGCACGGTCTGGGCAACGATTTCGTGGTCGTCCACGCAGATAAGGGCGCGTTCGCAGCAGAGCAGGTAAAACATATCGCCAACCGCCGCCGCGGTATCGGCTGCGACCAGCTTTTGGTGATTGAACCGGCACAAAAACAGGGTGCGGACATCTTTATGCGGATCTATAACCCCGACGGAACCGAAGCGCAGGCCTGCGGGAACGGTACGCGCTGCGTTGCCCATTACTGGATGCGCGAAAACGGCAAAGACGAATGCATCATAGAAACCGTCGCCGGGCTGCTGGCATGTCACCGCGCCGCGAATGACATGGTACAGGTCGATATGGGCGTACCGCGCCTTGGCTGGCAGGACATCCCGCTGGCCGAAGAAAAAGACACGCTGCATCTCGGTGTCATGAGCGGCGAACTGCATGACCCGGTCGCGGTGAATGTCGGCAATCCGCACACGATTTTCTTTGTCGATAACGTAGACCGTGTCGATGTTGCCGGATTGGGCAGCCAGGTCGAACGCCATGTCCTGTTCCCCGACCGGACGAATGTAGAATTCGCGCAGGTACAGGGGCCGGAAAAAATCCGCGTCCGCGTGTGGGAGCGGGGAACGGGTGTTACGCAAGCTTGCGGTTCCGGCGCTTGTGCCACTATGGTTGCCGCCGTCCGCCGCGGCCTGACCGGACGTAAGGCCGAAATCATTCTCGATGGCGGTTCGTTGTTCCTGGAGTGGCGCGCCGAAGACGATCATGTCCTGATGACCGGGCCGGCCGCTTATGTCTTTAGCGGCGAGATAGAATAATCGGCCTTGGTGCACTAATACAGATAGCTTCCTTAAAAAAGCTTTCCTTACCTGCGTTTCCCGCGAAAGCGGGAATCTCGTGGGCAGGGCCTCCAGACCCCCGTTTTCACGGGGGAAACAGGAGAGTTATGCGCCAGTGCCGAATAATCACTGCAAACTATTTTGCAGGCCGGTGAGGGCTGCATTGACAGCGTGGGTACCTTGGGTAATGACTTTCTGCCGCCAGTCATCGCGGTGCGGGGCAAAAGCTTCTTTCATTCGTGAGCGCGCTTCTTCAAATGCTGCCCCTGCGGTCATCCCGTTGACATACACCCAGTTATCCATCGCCAGCGCATGCAGGACATCAAGTTTGGCATAGGTTCCAAATTCAAGGGTCATCTGGGTCACGGTTTTGTTTTGGGCCGCAAGGTTAAAGCTCTCGATAATGTCGCCGTGAACCAGGGCGGAAACGGAGGCTCCGTCGGCAGAAGATTTAACGGCGTTGCCCCACCACGACTTTGCGCGCTGCCCCATCGGGGAATGCGTCGGGGCGGTAATAATGATCTCGCCTTTGCCATACGGGCCAAGGCCGCTGTGAATATCGATATGGACAATATGATCTGAGGACATCTCGATCCGGTCCAGCAGGTTATTCCAAATTCTGTTTGTCCATGTGGCTTTGTTGCCGCCGTAAAACAGCCCGTCAGGACGGCTGTACTGTCCTTGCTGTAAAGCTTTTTGCAGCTCTTTCGGTTTGTGCTTGAGATAGAGCCCGGCGATGGAAAGGAACGGAAATTTCCACTTCTCTTCAGGTAACATCAGGTCGTTAATTTCTGCGGTAAGCGGGTGATCCGGTGGCGGGGCCTTCGACCAGTCAATAAAGTTACGATTCAGGTCAATATTATCCTCATTAACTCGCCGCCCATAAGCAAACCCATAAGGGTTCAGGGCATGAACGGTAACAAGCGCGATATCTTTGGGCAGATCCTTGGGGATCGATGTTGATAAGATCGCCGTCTGAATGGCGGAACCGGCATAGCCTTCTATACCGTGTAAGCCAGAGGACAGGATCAGGACTCCGCGGGCGTTTTGTGGGCCGTGCCAGCTAATGTCTGTGGTCAGAGGATCGCCGTCAGGATCACTGAAACCGGGCAGCGTCAGCACATCATGCGCCGTCGGGTGAACATACTGTGCTGCGTCTCTGAACTTGGTGCGGGCTTCGACATAGCTGTCACTAAAAAGCCGGTTATTTTCATAAGGTTTTCCCATTGAATAGTCATAACGAAAAGGCGTGTCTAAAGTCAAATATTTTGACAATTACGAAAAATAGATTACAAGGCAGTATGCAGGATTATACAAAACCGGAAATTATCAGCATCAATGCTGGCGAAGGCCCGCATCTGGTCATTATGGGCGCCGTGCACGGGACGGAGCGCTGCGGACCCGAAGCGATTTTCCGCGCCATCGGCTATATCGACGAAGGGCGTATCAGGATCACGGGCGGCAGGGTCAGCTTTGTGCCGATTGCAAACCCGCTGGCCTATGAGCAGGGGACGCGCTATGTCGAGCGCGACCTGAACCGGATGATGTTTTCCAAAGACAAGCCCGAACTCTACGAAGATCACCTGCATAATGTCCTGTGCCCGCTGCTGGATGAAGCGGATGCGCTTTTGGATCTGCATTCCTATACCGCGAAAGGGCAGGCTTTCATTTTCCTGGGGCCACCACACCCGGCTGAAGCCGACTATGTCCGGGCGCTGGGCGTACCGAACTTTATGCATGGCTGGAGCGATATCTATAAAGACAGCGCCGACAGCAAGGCAAAAGACCCGCGCACCGGGCAGGGTACAACCGAATATGCCCGCCTTAATGGGGCCAAAGCCGTGACGCTTGAGTGCGGGCATCATCATAACCCCGATGTCGCAGAAATCGGGTTTCAGGCGATTATTAACGCGCTGGAATATTTTGGGATCGCCGAAATCGACCAGGAATTGTTTGAGCCTGCCAAAGTGTCGCAGGCCCCGGAACGTGTGATCCGCCTGAAAGAAGTGTTCTATAAACATGCCGAAGGCACATTTGCCAAACCGTGGGAAAACATGACTCCGGTGCGCAAAGGCGAATTACTGGCGAGCTTCAATGACGGACGGCAGCAAGTCGCGCCTGAAGACGGCTTTGTCGTGATGCCGCACGAAGACAGCCCCGTCGGCGATGAATGGCTGTATTTCGGCGTGAAGTCAGATTATTTCAACAAACTGAAGCCGTCCTGATCTCCCTCTCCCTTCAGGGAGAGGGCAACGAAACTAGGCCGCGTTAAGCGGCTGTAGTTGCAGTGGGTGAGGGCCAATCCGGTTTTCCCTCACCCAGCTCCGGCTAATCCGCCTTCGCTTGCGCTGCGGCGTGATAAGCCTGCGCAACCCTCTCCCTAAAGGGAGAGGGGAGATTAAAGGGATGGCGAAAAGATTGCTTTTTCTGCGGTTTTTCCTTATCTAATCGGGGTGAGCAAGACAGAACCCGAACTCGTGACTTTTGGCTGCCGCCTCAATTCGTATGAATCCGAGGTCATGCGCGCCCATGCCAGCAAAGCCGGGCTGGAAGATGCTATCATCTTCAATACCTGCGCCGTGACCAAAGAAGCCGAACGACAGGCCCGGCAGGCGATCCGCCGTGCCCGGCGTGAAAATCCCAATGCGAAGATCATTGTCACAGGCTGTGCCGCCCAGATTGACCCGGACAGCTACGGCGCGATGCCTGAAGTTGACCGGGTAATCGGTAATGATCTGAAATTAAAAGAAGAAACATGGACGGACGCGCCGCCGGAAAAGGTCGCCGTTAACGACATCATGGCCGTCAAGGAAACCGCCGCGCACCTGATCGAAGGGTTTGACGGGCGGGCGCGGGCCTTTGTGCAGGTTCAAAATGGCTGCGATCACCGCTGTACCTTTTGCATCATCCCTTACGGAAGGGGCAACTCCCGCTCCGTGCCGATGGGTGAAATCGCGCAGCAGGTCAAAGCCTTGGTGGAAAGCGGCTACAAAGAAGTCGTCTTTACCGGCGTGGACGTCACCTCTTATGGCGCGGACCTGCCGGGCAGCCCGTCGCTGGGGCAGATGATCCGCCGTGTCCTGGCGCTCGTACCGGATTTGCCGCGCCTGCGCCTGTCCTCGCTTGATCCGGTAGAGATCGACGATGATTTATGGCGCCTGATCGCGGAAGAGCCGCGCCTGATGCCGCACCTGCATTTATCCTTGCAGGCCGGGGACGACATGATTTTAAAGCGGATGAAGCGCCGTCACCTCCGGCAGGACGTCATCGATGTTTGTGAGCGGGCGCGCTCTTACCGCCCTGATATGGCGTTCGGCGCGGATATCATTGCCGGGTTCCCGACGGAAACCGAAGAAATGTTCGATAACTCATTGAAAATCGTAGAAGAATGCGATTTGACCTTCCTGCATGTTTTCCCGTATTCGGCCCGCAAAGGCACCCCGGCGGCGAAAATGCCACAGCTTCCCGGTGATATCCGCAAGGAACGCGCGGCCCGGCTGCGGGAACTGGGCGATAAACAGCAACAAAAATTCCTAAAGCTTCACGTGAAGCAACAAAGGCAAGTTATTGTTGAAAAAGGAAATGTTGGGCATACGGAGCATTTTGCGCCTGTGCGTCTGGACAAAGAGATCGAGCCGGGCCATCTGGTTACCGTAAAGACAACAAAGATTGACGGCGGCATGCTATGCGGGCATGTTGTCGGGAATTAAAAAGAAGGCGAGGCTCCCATGTTTACCGGCATCGTGCGCGACACTGGCGAAATCACAAGGGTACAGGATAAAAACGGCATCCGCCGGATGCTGATCGGTACGCATCTGGATGTGTCGAAAATGGATATTGGCGCATCGATCGCCTGTGATGGCTGCTGCCTGACCGTTGTGGATAAGGAAGGCGGCTGCTTTGCCGTTGAGGCCACAAATGAAACCCTGTCGAAAACCACGGTCGGCGACTGGAAAGAAGGCACCAAAATCAACCTTGAGCCGTCGCTGCGGATTGGGGATGAAATGGGCGGGCATATGGTGACCGGCCACGTGGACGGCGTCGCCGTGCTCGAAGAAGTCGCCCGTGACGGCGAAGCACACAGGCTGGTGTTCCGGGTTCCGGATCACCTGGCACAGTATATCGCTCCAAAAGGTTCGGTCGCGCTGGCCGGGATATCGCTGACGGTTAACGAAGTGGACGGTAGCTGCTTTAGCGTCTGCATCATCCCGCATACATGGGAAGTGACCAGCATCAACCGCTGGAAGACCGGCGATAAGGTCAATATTGAAGCCGACATGATGGCCCGCTATGTTGCCCGTATCCTTGGCAAAGAAGAACCGATAGAAAAACAGGACGCCGCATGACCGCAGACAAGATCATTATCCCGTTGGAGCGCCGCAAGGCCAGCCCGTTAAGCGATATCGAAACCGTGATCGAAGAAGCGCGGCAGGGGCGTATGGTGATCCTGGTCGATGACGAAGACCGCGAAAACGAGGGCGACCTGTTTATTCCCGCCGATGCGGTGACGCCCGAAATCATCAATTTTATGACCATGTACGGGCGCGGGCTTGTGTGCCTGGCGATGGCGGGCGAAATGATCGACCGTCTTGAACTGCCGATGATGGTGACCCGCAATACGTCGCGTTTCCAGACGGCCTTTACCGTGTCGATCGAAGCCCGCGAAGGTGTCACAACGGGCATTTCCGCCGCCGACCGTGCCCACACGATCCGCACCGCTGTGAACCCGGCCGGTCGCCCGGACGATCTGGCAACGCCGGGGCATATCTTCCCGCTGCGTGCCGTAGACGGGGGCGTGCTGAACCGGATCGGCCATACCGAGGCCACGGTCGATATCGCGCGCCTTGCGGGCTACAGCTCTGCCGGGGTGCTGTGTGAAATCATGAATAACGACGGGACGATGGCCCGCTTGCCGGACCTGATCCTGTTCGCTGAGGAATTCGGCCTGAAGATCGGCAAGATCTGCGATCTGGTTGAATATCGCAAGGAGCATAACGTATGACCCATGTCCTGATTATTGAATCCCGTTTTTACGACCATATCAGCGACGGTCTTCTGGATGGCGCTAAACATGCGCTGGATGACGCCGGGGCGAGCTATGATCTCATCACCGTGCCGGGGGCGTTCGAAGTGCCTGCGGCCTTAAAAATGGCGATGAGTGATAAATATGACGCCTATGTCGTACTGGGCTGTGTGATCCGCGGTGAAACCAGCCATTATGATCTTGTCTGCAATGAAAGCGCGCGCGGCGTCTATGATCTTGTGCTGGAACATGAGCTGGCGCTGGGGAACGGAATTATCACCGTCGAAAACGAAGCGCAGGCGCTCGCCCGGGCCCGCCGCAGCGAAAAAGACAAGGGCGGCGGTGCTGCGCAGGCGGCCCTGAAAATGCTGGAAATCAAGCGCCAGCTTGCCTCTTAAGTACCTTTTAACCTCTTGTTTCTATAATCGGGCATAGAGATAAGAGGGTAGATGGCGGAAAAACCACCTGAATTAGAGTTTCACGAGTCGATCAGCGATATCTATGAGATCGCTGCGGGACTGCCTGACGCCGTGCGGGACAAGCTTCTGGCCGCCGCCGGTAAGGTGGAGCACGCATTTGCAGAAGCGCGGGAAGAAAAACGCCAGCTAAAGACCTTGGCCCTGACCGATCCGCTAACCCGTCTGCCAAACCGCGCCGGAATGATGTATGACCTGAACGGCCGTCTGGAAAGTATGAAACGTTATGGGGATATGGCGCTGACCGTTGTCATGGTGGATCTCGACTGGTTTAAGGCCGTGAATGATAAATGCGGGCATGTCGCCGGGGATGACGCTTTGCGGCAGGTTGGCAAAAGGCTGCAGGAGGCGTTCCGGGGAACCGATACGGTTTGCCGGTATGGCGGGGATGAAATGATGTTGCTGCTGGCCCATGGCAAAGATGAAATCCTGGACGAGAACCGTGTGCGCCAGAAAATTCGTCAGGCGCTGAACGGTCCTCCGCCGCTGGTTTTCTGGGACAAGGATAGTACCCCCCATCCTGTCGGCGCAAGTATTGGCTTTTCTCATCTTCAGGGAGAGAGCATCTGTGCCGAAGATGATTTAATACAGCTGGCCGAAACGATGATCGAGGAAGCCGATGCCAACATGTATCTCGATAAAGCGCAAAAAGACGCCCGGTACAAAGTTGCTGTCGCGAATGCGTTAAATGTAGCTCAAAACCCACAAAAACCTAGTGTTCCGCAGGCATAATAACCTTCCCAAATCCTATGAACGGTAATATGATGGCTCCAGTTCAAACCAAGGAGGCCATTATGATTTTCTGGCGTAAGAAGAAAAACGCGGAAGAGCAGGAGGCGCAGGATGCGGAAGACAAGATCATCCATCATCCCGGCGAACCTGAGATCGAACCGCCTGTCGAATATGACGCGGACCTGACCGAAGACCAGGAACACGAGCTGTTCGAGGAAACCGAGACCGAAGTGCTCGAAGACCTCGACGAAACGCCCGTGCCCGAACACGCATCTCATCCGCCGATGGATGATGAGCAGGAGACCAAACCTGCAAAAAAGCCTGATGCGGAGGAGGGGGAGAGCAAATCCGGCTGGCTGTCACGCCTGACCGGGGGGCTGTCCAAATCCTCCGCGAAATTCACACAAGGCATCACTGACCTTGTCACCAAGAAAAAGCTCGACCAGGATATGCTGGACGAGCTTGAAGAACTGCTGATTACCGCCGATCTCGGCCCGAAAACGGCGGCGCGGCTGGTGGAAGAGTTCGGCCAGGACCGCTTCGGCAAGGATATCAGCGAAGAAGAAATCCGCGAAGCGCTGGCACAGCAGATCACCGCGATCCTTGAACCTGTCGCCCGGCCGATGACTTACGATCATGATCTGTCGGTGATCCTTGTCTGCGGCGTCAACGGCGTCGGGAAAACCACAACCATTGGCAAGGTCGCGCATGAACTGCAAAGCAGGGATGGTAGGAAAGTCATGCTGGCCGCGGGCGATACATTCCGGGCCGCCGCGGTGGAACAGCTCGAAATCTGGTCGCAGCGCGCCGGGTGTCCGCTGGTGAAAAAAGAGATCGGGGCCGATGCCGCCGCCGTGGCATACGAGTCATACGAAAAAGCCAAAGCGGAAGGAACGGACGTCCTGTTTATCGACACGGCGGGCCGCCTGCATAACAAAGCCAACCTGATGGCCGAGCTTGAGAAAATCGTTCGCGTCCTGAAAAAGCAGGATGAAAGCCTGCCGCATAATGTCCTGCTGGTCCTCGATGCGACGACCGGCCAGAATGCGGTAGAACAGGTACGAACCTTCAAGGACATGGTTAATGTCACCGGGCTGATTGTCACAAAGCTGGACGGCAGCGCCAAAGGCGGCATCGTCGTCAGTCTCGCCGACCAGTTCGGCCTGCCGATCCATATGGTCGGTGTCGGTGAACAAATCGGCGACCTGCAACCTTTTAACGCCAGCGACTTCGCGCGGTCTCTGGTTGGGCTTTCCCGTTCCTGATCCTATCCCGCCCTTTCCCTTCAGGGAGAGGGAAAATACGCAAGGCTCTGGAACATGCAGTCCGGCGGTTTTATCGGTAAGGCCGCTTAGGGCTTTACGGCGAACGGGGCAGCCTGCTTTAAGAATTTCTGGAAGCCGGGGCCTTTGGTCTGGGACGGCATAACAACGAAGGTCACATCGCGCGGGCACTCATCACTATAAATGTCTGTGCGGTTCATCAGGACCAGAGCATTAAAGCGCCTGTGAATTTTATCTTCAGCGGGGTGTTCTATAAGGTCGATAAACGGCAAGCCATGCTTGTGACGTACGGAAGTGCCTCTTAGATATGACGGAAGGCCTGTAAAAAGGTTGTCTTCTTTTGCATCATAATTTCGGATCCATCCTTTTCTGCCGCAATTCCAGATGTTTTGTGGCCTGATACCGCTGGCGCTTTCAACTGACGTCTTGTTTGGGAAGCAATCAAGGATTCCCTGGATAAATGAGGTCTTCCCTGTGCCCGGTGTCGCTTTAATTCCGATGGTTATTTCACGGCCATGCGTCTTGCTGTGTCGCCGAAAGTCAACAAGAGCTTGTGCGAAGGCCTTTCCCAAATCACCCATATCTTCGGCGCTGGCAACCCTGAAATGGTGACACAGGGCCTTGCGGCCTAAATAGATATGTGTCCATTCGGGGTGCATCGTAATCATGGGTGGTATGTTGCGTTGTTAAGAAAGCGATTGTCACGGCTGACGAGCAGTTTGATATGGCTGGAAAGGTTTCTGTCCGGCCAAGTCATAGTGTAGAGATAAACGGTCGCAGCGTCAGGAGGATTCAATGTCGTGGTCGCCCGTTCAAAGGCGAGCCTCGTTTGCGCCGAACCGCAAAGATGTTGCAAGGTTGTGCCGACGCTGAAGCTGGTAGCGAGTTCAATCCCTAAGGCTCGCTGGTTATGGTAGCGGCTGCTGAGCATTTTCAGGACCTGGGCTTTTGTCTTGTCCGGGCTTTGCGCGTAAGACGGCAAGGTTCCGCGCAGCCATGTCTCGAGCTGCCGGCAGCTTGTATCGTAATCATCATCACTGACCTTTGCCGAAACGGGAATAGAGTCCCTGAAAGCGCTATTGGCTATTTTCGAAAGTTTGTGCGGCGGGAAAGATACAATCGCATTGCGGCGGTCTTCATGGTCTATAGGCTGAGAAGGCAGTTTCCAGTACCCGCCGTGAAAGCGGATGGATTCAACTGTTTTCCGGTCCGGGGAGACAACGGCGGTGAAAGCAATGCGCATCGTGCCGTCATAGGTGTTGCCGTTATCCGCTTCCACAGGTTTGGACCGTACACATTCCTGTACGATGACATTCGGGTAAAGATTGTCCTGCCAGTAATCGTCTTCTGCAACGGTCCGGGACGTGATTTCGTGCAACCTTGCCACAATATCCTTGCCGTTGACCAGCTCGACACCGTTTCCGACGCTATCGTTACATGGCTTAAGGATAAAATCCTGGCTCTCATCAAGCGGGGCGTCATAAAGGCGCTCAAGGCGGCGTTTTAGTTCTGACGGGGTTAACCCCTCATCACGGGCGATGACAAGTGTACCGGGAAACATATCTTTGTATTTTACCGGGGTGGTCAGATGTAGATAGTCTTTCCGGCTTTCTGCGGCGTGCCATGCAACCGAACCGCTGTAAACATTTTTGTTATCCCAGACAGCATTGCAGTAATAAATCGTTTTATTTGAAGCCCATTGTGGTGTCACGATGTCAATTTTCGGGTTTGCTTTAAAACGAGCCGTGAGTTCTTCTGCGAGTTCATCATGATATGGCTCGATATTATCATCCATCATGTCGATGCCGTAAGCGCGCTTATAGCCGCTAAAGCCCGACATATAGAGATTATTGATCTCGATGATTTTGATCTGACTGTCGGTTGTCAGCTTCAGGTCAACCGATGCCTCCATTAATAGTGGTTTGGGATCAGTTCTCGACGCGTACAAACGTGCAACGTCGATTGAGTCCCGCATTTTGTCACGAAAGATGCGTGTCGCATTAATTAATTCATGGGGGTTCTTTATCTTGTCGAAAGAATGCAGGTAGTTTGTATAAATGACATGATCGCTTGGCTTTGAATGAAACGCTTTTTTAAAGGCGGCATGCGCGTCTTCTTTCTGGTCAAGCCGACTATAGCAGACGCCTAAAGCGTTTAAAATATAAGCTTGATCCTGATGCTTTAAAAACAGCGGATCATCAATAATACGGCGGAAATAGGGAACCGCTCTGTCATATTGTTCATGCTTCATAAGCATGCTTGCTGCCAGGGCCAGGGCATCGCTGAGGGTCTTGTTGTCATGCGGCGGGTCGGAGTCCATTATTTGCTCTACGCACACGAGGCTTTGGTCGATATTTCCTATATGGAAGTGTATGACCGCTTGCATATGTTTGATTTCGTTGCTCCCGGTTTTCTTGAAAGCTTCATCAAGATAGGAAAGCGCTTTATCGGTTTCATTATTTTTTATGAGCGCGCCGCAATATGAACTAATCAGGGCATTCGGAGGAGAGTCATATTGCCGGAGGGCCAGTTCAAAGCTTTCAGAGGCTTCGCCGTACTGCCCCATCAGGTGGTAGCAGGAGCCCAGCGCAGTTAAAACTTCGCGATCGTCAGGCGTATCTATGACGATCCGCATAAGCAATACCAGCCCCACTTCGGGAACACCGCCTGCGATGTAACATTTAGCAATCTTGAAGCCCCATTTATTTTCATTTTCGGGGTCTTTTTCCATCAATTGATTCAGGGTGTCTGCAGCCTCCTGGAGATTGTCCTGGGCGATATAGGCATCGGCCAGATAGCTTAAGGCCTCTATGTTGTCCGGATCCTTTTTTAAAGCGTCCCGGAGACAGGAGACAGCGGCACTAAACAGCTTTGCATCGCCAAAGGAAATGCCCTGACGGATCAGGTCCTGAACAGAATTGGACAGTTTTGTTGTCGTTGTTTTTAATTCGGCTTTGTTGGACATAATAACCTCGATGAATTTTTTAACATAATAATAGATCGGGGCGCAATAAAAAAGCTTCAGCGGAAAAACAGGTGCAATCTTGCGTCGTTCGGCCTTAACCGCGATACTGTCTGGGTCAGGAATCATAAAAATGAACGATAAACCGGAAGATTTAATCATCAGGCCGTTCCAGTTCTACTGGAAATCCTTTTGGCAGTATCCCTGGATGATGATCGGGATATTGGTCTGCGAGATCGTGCAGGCCAGTTTGCTGGTGCTGATGCCTTATGCGGTGAAGCAAATCGTTGGCGCGGCAGAAGCGCATGACCCTGCAACGGGACCGTTGTGGGACAGCCTGCATGACCCGTTTATGCTGCTGATCGCCCTGTCGGTGGGGATGATGGTTTTTAGCCGGATCAGCGGCACGATCCTGCTGTTCCTCGCCCGGATTATCCGCCGCCGCCCGCGTATCTGGCTGTTCGAGCATTTAATGGGGCACAGTATGGATTACTTCTCTAACCGCCATAGCGGGGCGCTGGGCGCGAAGATCCATGATGTGACGCAGGGGATGGCGATGGCGACCTGGACGCTGCTGTTTGATTTTATCGGGCTTCTGATCCTGTTCTGTGCCAGTGCCGTGACGGTCGGGATGGTGTATTGGCCGCTCGGCGTGATTATTGCGGTTTGGGGCACTGTATATATTGCGTTTATCTGCGGCCTGACCATTCCGCGCGTGTACTGGATCGAACGGGTATCCAAGGAACGGGCCCAGATTACCGGAAAGATTATTGATTCCGTAGCGAACATCTTTTCACTCAAGGCTTACGCACATGCCGATTACGAACAGCATTTGTTAAAAGGCCTGATGCAGGAAGAAGAAAAGGCCGTGTTTAAATACGGCCTGTGGGGCGAAGCGATCCACTGGACGCATTTTATCCTGACGATAGCCCTGATTACCGGTAGCGTCTTCTTCGCGATCCGCAGTTACGAAGCGGGGCATATCGATCTTGCCACCATCAGCTACCTTTTTACCCTGGTCTTGGTTCTGAGTAATAACGCCCGCCACCTGACCTGGAGCTTGCAGGGCTTTATGGAGTATGTCGGCCAGATCCGTGACGGGATCAACACTATCATGCGCGGCCATGAAATCAGCGATGATGACACCGCCAAAGCGCTGTGCGTCACCGAAGGCCGGATCCGGTTCGACGATGTGGAGTTCAGCTATAAGGGCGCGCAGGATAAATCCGTTATCACGGGGCTGAGCCTTGATATCCCCGCCGGGCAGAAAGTCGGGCTGGTGGGGTCGTCCGGAGCGGGCAAGAGTACGCTTGTCAGCCTGCTGTTGCGGTTTTACGAGGCCGAACAGGGGGCGATCACCATTGACGGTCAGAACATCCTCGACGTGACGCAGGACAGCCTGCGCGAAGTGATTTCTGTCATTCCGCAGGATACCTCGCTGTTTCACCGCTCGCTGATGGATAATATTCGCTATGGCTGCCTTGATGCCACCGATGAGGACGTTATCGAAGCGGCCCGCAAGGCGCATGCCGACGAGTTTATCAATGAACTGCCGAACCGGTATGACACCATGGTCGGGGAGCGCGGCCTGAAGCTCTCCGGCGGCCAGCGCCAGCGGATAGCCATTGCCCGCGCGATCCTGAAGAATGCCCCGATCCTGGTGCTGGATGAAGCGACGTCGGCGCTCGACAGCGAGTCTGAACGCCTGATCCAGGCGAGCCTTGCCGACCTGATGGAAGGCAAAACCGTTGTCGCGATCGCCCACCGTCTGTCCACGATCTCGCATCTCGACCGCCTGATCGTGCTTGAAAAGGGACAGATTGTGGAGGACGGCACACATGACGAATTGCTGAAAAAAGACGGCCATTACGCCCGGTTGTGGGCGCTGCAGTCCGGTGGCTTTATCGGTGATGCTGAAGCCGCAGAATAATCTTATAATTAATTGAAAATTAACAGAAAATCATCCATCATAGACGAATGGTAAAGTCCCTTAAACAATTCAGGCCGAAGAAATTCAAAGACGCGCAGGGCGCCTATAATTATATCTGCGAGATATATCAGACTCATGTCGAGTATTTGCGCGACTGCTTCGAAGAGTTCTCCAGCGGCCGCGCCAATAGCGGCAGGATTTCGGCGTGTTACCCCTATATCCGTATCGACCCCAAAGTCGTAACCCGGACGGATACGCGCCTGTCTTACGGCTTTGTCGCAAAGCCCGGCAGCTACGCGACCACGGTGACGCGCCCGGCCGATATTTTCGATCACTATCTGAAAGACCAGCTCAGGCTGCTGCTGCTCAATCATGACTGCCCGGTTGAGATCGGGGTAAGCGATCAGCCGATCCCGCTGCATTATGCGCTGTCCGAGGATTATCACCTGGAAGGCGATCTGGATAACGACAAGATCAAGGCGCTGCATGCCTGCTTTGATATGCCGGATCTGAACGGGCTGGATGACGAGGTCGCGAATAATACGTACATAGTCGAACCGGGCCAGCCATCGCCGTTGTCGCTGTTTACCGCGCCGCGCACGGATCTCAGCATTATGCGGCTGCGTCATTATTGCGGGGCGACGGCAAGGCACTTCCAGAATTTCGTGATTTTCACCAATTACCAGTTTTATATCGATGAATTTACCCGGATTTGCCGGGATATCATGACCCAGACCGATGATCCGCAGCTCAAGGCGGAGCGCTGCGAATATACGGCGTTCGTCGAGCCGGGTAACAGGATCACCGCAAACAAGAACCTGAAAGACAACCCGGAAAAAGACGATAAGGGTACGCCGCTGAACCGGATGCCGCAAATGCCCGCGTTTCACCTGAAACGCGCTGACGGCAACGGGATTACGATGGTCAATATCGGCGTCGGGCCGTCCAACGCCAAAACGATCACCGATCATATTGCTGTCCTGCGCCCGCATACGTGGCTGATGCTGGGACATTGCGCAGGCCTGCGAAATTCACAGAGCCTCGGAGATTACGTGCTGGCGCATGCCTATCTGCGCGAAGATCACGTCCTCGACGGGGATCTTCCGATCAGTATTCCTATTCCGGCGCTGGCCGAAATCCAGCTGGCACTGGAAGAGGCTGTAGCCAAGATCACGGGCTTCCAGGGCTATGACCTGAAGAAGATCATGCGGACCGGGACGGTTGCGACAATTGATGACCGGAACTGGGAATTGCAGCCGATGATCCGCCAAAATCTACGCCTGAGCCAGAGCAGGGCGATCGCCCTTGAAATGGAGTCAGGCACGATTGCGGCCAACGGCTTCCGTTTCCGCGTACCGTATGGGACCTTGCTGTGCGTGTCGGATAAACCGCTGCACGGCCAGCCCAAACTGCCCGGTATGGCCGACAGCTTCTAC
Source organism: Rhodospirillales bacterium (assembly GCA_020638155.1). Taxonomy (GTDB): domain Bacteria; phylum Pseudomonadota; class Alphaproteobacteria; order Micavibrionales; family Micavibrionaceae; genus UM-FILTER-47-13. The sequence goes on along the minus strand of JACKJB010000001.1, from coordinate 1,137,334 downwards.
CGTGAACGGGTTGACCAGCACTTGAAAATCGGCTTGAAAACCATGGAACTGCTCCGCGGGATAGGCAATGAACGCCTGCACAGCCGGAAGCTGCGCAGCTTTAACGAAGTGGCGTTTCTTTAGGGAATTCTAAGGCCCTGCAAAAGCCGTGACTTTTATCGGGGTTCCTGATTCCAGGTCGTAGGCCGGTCGTAATTTCTGTGATGACATGAGTTCAATTATATCGCTATAGGCAGAGCCGATCCGGCGAACCAGCCAGGCATCAAACGATATACCGGATTCTAAATTTTCCACCGCGCAGCGCCAGACATTTGCATCACCACGACGTGGGTGCATGCCAGGGGCCGGCCGGAGGCTGTTATTTTTGATAAGGTCAGCAGGCACCGTGAAAGCGGGCCGTAGCAGGTCATGGTCAAGCTGGAGCACAGCCATACCTTTTTCCACGGCAGTTTTAAAATTGGCGGCAAAGTCAGTGACGTGGCAATTCAGGGAGCCGGGTGTCATCTGTTTGGGGCCGGGCCAGTCTTTCGGGGCGCCGTTGATTTCCTGTGATCCGGGAAACCGCAGGCTGCTGTAGCGTCCCAGACCGTCTTCAACGGTTCCTTTGAAGATCAGGGAAAGGCGGTCCGGGACAGGCATGTTATAGCTGTGCTTTGCTGTACATCGTGATGGTCAGGTTAGTGCCGTTTTCAAGTTTGTGCGCATCACGTAACTTGCGGTCGGCCATCAGTTCGATGATTTTGTGGAACGGCGGGTAAGTGCCGTCAATCCGGCGGGAGTGCCAGGCGTCGAATTCTTCACCCGTATCATCATTGCGCACGGCACAGCGCCAGACCTGGGCGATACCCATGTCCGGGTTGTGATCCGGCGCATAAGGCCCGACACGGTTGTTTTTAATCAGTTCGCGGGGGATACGAAATTCCGGTTCAAAGTGTCCGGTATCCAGCGCTGCAATGCGGTCGCCTTCGCCGACCAGATCATAGAAATCGTCCGGGAACTCGACAACACGGCAATTTAATGAGCCGGGCTGCATCTGCTTCGGGCCAGGCCAGTCTTCCGGGGCATCGGGAACGTCTTTCCGGCCGGGGAAAACCATCCGGCTAAAAGCACCTTCACCGTCCTGGACGACACATTTAAATGTCAGGGACAGGCGGCCTTTCGTGGAGAAAGACGGGGTATTATCTTGTGTGGTTTCTCTGGAACCAAGAATGCGATCAAGTAAGCGGGCCATGGGCTGTTATCCTTTGTCATAATAAAAAACTGCCATTATTTAACATAACTTTATATGTCGATGCAAATAAAAAACGCTTTTGACATATTTTTTGTTTCCGCCTATCAAAAGGGGATATCAAACAGGAATAAGGGGGTTTACCATGAAAACGCGTCATAGCGCCGCCATAGCCTTTGTTTTAGCGGCATCCACGTCCTTTGCGGCGGATGACATCAAACCCGCCAAAGTGGACTGCACAAGCAAATACGGGGATCTGAGCCTTGTGCTGGAACAGCGCGATAATGGCCGTTACAACCTGTTTTATTCAGCGGACTTTAATGAATACCGCCTGGAGCGTTTGGTGCTGGAAGACGATATGGCCTGCCGTTTTGATCGCCGCAACGGCCAGCTGGTGGCGCATTGCGAAACACCGGCCACGCCGATGACGGTTTTGAGGCGCGGCGGGAAACAGACCATGCCGGTTAAAGGTGTCCTGACTATCACCGCCAATAGCAGTTTTGCCAGCGATATTGGCGATACGTCTCTGGAGACCTGGTCCGACATCAGTTACAGCAGGCAGCCCACGGATAACAGATATGTTGCCGAACCGTTGCAGGTCCGGGCAACGCACACATGGACCGGGAAAAAGCATGATTTAAGCTTTAACCACGAGGTAATCGGTTCCGTTCCTGAATGTAAGATGTTCTAGGCTGCGTCTTCCTGGGCTTTGTAGCGGTATCCCATTTCCCGGCTGATCTGCTCGGGCAGGGGCGGCAGGGCCTGTGAGGGGATCAGGTAGCTGGACAGGGCGAACAGGTCGGTGAAGATCCGGTGTTTCTGGAGCGTCTCCATCAGGTAGCCGTAGCCCGACGATCCACCGGTTCCGGCACCCATGCCGACCATGCGCTGGACCATAAGGGCATGGCGGTAACGCCAGCGGGCCAGCAGCTCGTCAATATCGGTAATGCTGTTCAAAAGCTGCGCCGGGCCTTGCAGGATAGGCTCATTGCTGTAAATGTTGATAAACAGCGCGGCCTGTAGCGCTTTCAGAGACATCCGCCACGTCCCCTGCTTTTGGGCGTCGGCGTGTTTGTTTTCATCGAAAATACTGTCGAACTTGTGACGGCCGCGCTCGATCTCGTCTTTGTCCTGCGGGTGCTGCGCGGCTTTATCATCGAACATTTTATAGACCGCGCCGCGATATTCTTCCCAGAATTTGTAATCCTGCCATTCGGTAAAGGGGGTCCGGGAAAGCCAGCGGTCGATCTGGTCATACAGGGACGGGGCGTCTTCCGCATTGCGGATATGGGCTTTGCTCTGTTCCGACAAATCATGATCGAAATCGGCGTGGAACACGGGAATGCGGTCCTCGCGTTTTAAGCCCAGCCGGACTTCGATCAGCCGGAACTGCCAGCTCTGAAAGCCGGACGCCGTGCTTAAATATTGCCGGAAATCGACAAAGGCCTGCGGCGGCATGGTTTCCAGGATATCAATCATATTCAGCATATTGCGGAAGATCACGACGATCCGGTTCAGATATTGCAGGATCGGCTGCATATCCCGGTCATCGACAATATCGTTGGCAAGGCGGCGCTGGATATCGTCCATTTCAAACAGGATCTGCTTGAACCACAATTCATAGACCTGGTGAAAGATGATAAACAGCATCTCATCATGCACAGGATTGCCCGCTTCGGCGCTGCGCATGGTCTGGGCGGTTAGGATTTTATCCAGCCCTTCATAATCGTGATATTGATCCCACGGTTCTTTTTTCCCTGTCATGACGCGGTAGCTTAATCATAAGCGGGCAGGGCTGCAAGAAAAACGGCGCTCTCAAATGACGGAGCGCCGTTTTCTTTTCCTAACGGGAAATTTTAAACTTTAATATCGAGAAGGCTGCCGCGCTCCTGATCGCGCCCGGAAGCATTGGACTGCTCGGGTTGCGAGGCGCTGGCTGTTTGAACGGCGGTGCTTTGCGATCCTGTATCATTGGATGCGCCCCCGGTTTCCTGGGTCTGGGAAGCCTGGGTGCTGCTCTGCTCCTGCTGCCGCTGGTCTTCTACCTGGCGGTTATTTTGCTGCTGAAAAGGGTTTGCAATCTGTGTTTGCTGCGCACCCGCATAATTAACTGGACCTACCATGAACTTTACCCGTTTGTTTTGAACCCGCTTGGAGGAACTATTGTTTCCAACATTACCATTTTATAGTCGAAAGTTTAAGAAAAGCTTTCTGAGGCATCAAAAAAACCGTTATGGACATTAATATTACCGTTAAAAAATTTACGCTTCCGGCGTTGTTAACGTAATGTAAATACTTTCGCGCTATAAGGGAAGTGTGGGGAGGAAGTGAGTACCAGTCTTGGGTGCGGCATTCCGCTGCTCTGGCACAATCTTCCTGAATGATAAAAAAATAATAAGTCTTGCCGGGTTTCACCGGTAACCTTACAGGCGTAATACAAGGTGTACCAGTATTGGGGAATTAACTGTTACGAGGGAATGCGTAATGGACGTAAACGATTTTGACAGATTGCCGGATATGACGCCGCTTTTGGTCAGGCTATATGACAGTCACAAGCTGTATAGTCTGGTCAAGGAGGATAAACCGCTGGCGCGCGCAGAGTTGACGCGGGCTGTGACGGACCTTTTCGAGCGCGACTTAAAACCGAAGGAGCAGGAATTGCTCGCCGATGTACTGATCGGCCTGATGCGTCAGGCTGAACGGGACCTGCGGCAGGCTCTTGCGGAAAAACTGGCCGGGCTGCCGCATGTGCCGCTGCGCCTGATTTTGCACCTTGCCAACGACGATATTACCGTTGCCGCGCCTGTCTTGCGCAAAAGCATGGTTCTGAGCGATCTTGACCTGATTTACATCATTAAATCACAGGGACCGGATTACTGGCAGGCGATTGCCGGGCGGGAACGGATGAATAACGATGTGATCGATGTGCTCGCAGATACCCGTGATATTGGTACGGCGGTCGTCTTGTCCAATAACGACCGGGTGACCCTGACGCGTCACGCGATGGCGATCCTTGGGGAAATGGCCCGGAACAACGATGCGATTGCCAAGCCGCTGCTAATGCGGCCTGAAATGCCGGAAAGTCTGGCGAAAGAGCTGTACCGGTATGTCGGGAACGAGTTGAAGGCCTATATCAGCGCGTTTTACAATACCGGACAGGAGTTGCAGCAGGCCGTATCTGCCGTTGACGAGCTGATCCTGGAATTTGTGGAGCCAACGCCACGCAGATTGCCTGAATTTATGCCGACCGAACAAATGGTGATGCTGGCGCAGGAGCAGGCGACGTACAACATGTTAAATATGGATATGATGATGGACGCCCTGCAAAAAGGAAAAATCCCGGTCTTCATCGCCCAGTTTGCAGCCTATACCGGGATTCCAGCCCAGAAAGTCCATGATTTCCTGCGGCAGTCATGCCCGAAAGGCATGGCCATTGCGTGCCGGGCCTTCCGGGTACAGAAGAACGATTTTTCCAGGATTTACCTGATGACGCATAGAATGCGGTCCAGGAATAAACTGGTTAATCACACGGATATGCTCAACCTGCTGCAGTATTTTGACAAAGTCCGCCCCGAAGTGGCAATGCGGATTGTCCAGCGGGCAGGTTAAGCTGCCGGAGCTTTGGGTTTGTCGGTGAAAAACCGGTAATCCATGAAGGCAGGCTTGCCGTCAACCGGGGCTTCCCATTCCTTGTGTTCAAAAGCTTCTTTGAGCGTTTTTGCCAGTGCCAGGCCGTCTTCACGGCTCAGGAAAGCGGTTTCCTGTTCCGCAGATCCTTCACCGATATCGAGTATGGCAATGGATGGCGAACCTTCTATACAGATAGCCAGATACATTTGTTTGCCTTGTTCTGCAGCGGCTTGCCATGCTTGTGTTACAGAATCCAGTGTTGCTAAGGAGCCTTCTTTCTTATCAATCATCTAACTAATCCCTCTATCAATAAGTTACACATGATAAAGACATGTATCATAAAATATTATGACAATGCAAAGGAAATGTTATGTATGGAAACGCTTTTTACGCTGCGTTTTTATAAGCGCTCAAGGCGGCAACTCCGGGCAGGGTCTTACCTTCTAGCCATTCCAGGAAGGCACCGCCCGCCGTTGAAATATAGCTAAAATCATCGGCAACGCCTGCGTTTTCAAGGGCCGCTACCGTATCGCCGCCACCGGCGACACTGACCAGCTTTCCGGCTTTGGTCAGTTCGGCCACGGCTAGGGCTGCGCCATTGGTGCCGTTATCAAAGGGCTTCATTTCAAAGACGCCCAGTGGCCCGTTCCACAGGACGGTTTTGGCCGTTTCCAGTTTTGCTTTGAGGTCTTCAATACTTTGTGGTCCGGCATCAATCGCTTCCTTATCGGCGGGCATGTCGTTCAGGGCAACGATGTCAAAAGGCGCGCCGGGGGCCAGATCCGTTACGACAATGCGGTCCGACGGCAGCATAATCTCGCAGCCGTTATCTGCCGCGGTCTGCATGATTTTGCGGGCTTCATCGGCCATATCTTTTTCACACAAGGACTTGCCGACCTCTACGCCCTTGGCAAACAGGAACGTATTCGCCATCCCGCCGCCGAGGAACAGGACATCGACTTTGCGGACAAGATTATCAAGGACGCTGAGCTTGGTTGAAATCTTGGCGCCGCCGACAATGGCAACAACCGGGTGCTGCGGGCTTTCCAGCGCGTCATTCAGCGCATTCAGCTCTGCTTCCATCAGCAGGCCCGCACCGGTCGGCAGGGCATGTGCCAGCCCCTCGGTCGAGGCGTGTGCGCGGTGCGCCGCGGAAAAGGCGTCGTTGATGTAAATATCGCCAAGCGCCGCCAGCTGCTTGATAAATTCGGGATCGTTCTTTTCTTCGCCGGGATAAAAGCGCAGGTTTTCCAGCAGGCCGAACTGGCCGTTTTCAAGGTTGGCCGCCAGATTTTGCGCCGGGGTGCCAATGCAGTCTTCGGCAAACTGGACATCCACGCCCCATTGTTTTTCCAACACAGGAGTCAGGAAAGACAGGGAATACTCCGTTTTGCGCTCGCCTTTGGGGCGGCCGAAATGGGACAGGATCAGCGTCTTTGCGCCTTTTGCCTTCAGCAGGTCAATCGTCGGCTTTAACCGGTCGATCCGCGTTGTGTCCGTCACGGTTCCGTCTTGAGATGGAACATTAAGATCGGCGCGTAATAATACTGTTTTTCCTGATAAATCAAAGTCGCTGATGGTTTTAAAGCTCATGGAAGTACCCTTCTTGAATCCGATTGCTTTCTTTTAGCACCAAGATCAGAAGAGACCAAGACTTTCATGAATGCCTGCAATACAAAAAAGAGGCAATCAACTGGAAGTCTAAAGCTTAGGCCCTTTATTGCCGGTAAAGAACGATGTAACACGTTCGATACCGTACGCCACTGTATTAATGGGTTTGGCAACGGCAGAAAAGGCGTTTGAAAGCTTTTCATTGAGCATCCACATAGCGGCACCTGATGTGTTGCCTATCGCGCTTGAAATGGTAGCTATTTCATTGGCCTGTTTCTCAATAGGCTGACGATGATAGTCGCCAACCCGGGCATACATGGCAAGTTTGTTTACGGCGGTCATCGGGGTCAGGTAGCCGCCTTCCATCTGTGCATGGTAAAGGCGGGCTTGATAATGCTGTGCGGAACCTTTCTCCAGAAGGCCTTTGTCGAGCTTGTCTGCCAGCCTGATCTGGCGACGATGCTGGAATTCATGGTGCAGCATATACATACCAAGATCCCATTTCTTGATCTCCGGATGGGAAAACAGGGGGCCGACAACAATTGTATCTGCCGCGAGTGAAAGTAAATAAGATGCCCCGGCTTTCTCCAGCTCCACCGCACCAATATGCAGGTTATCGACATCATCGTTCGGATAAGCCTCGGCAAGAAGAGATTTGGCTTTTTCTATTTGATCTCCTTTGGTTGCAAACCCCCAGAGCATAGTGAGTTTGCCTTTGTCCCGTTTTAGTAGCGATCCAAATTTTACCGCGCCTTTGATGTCATCAATATCATAAAGGATTTCGGGAAATTCGCTCAAAATGGTTTCGTATAGTTTATTGATTTTTGCCCAGTGCCTGCGGTCTTCTTTCCGGTCGATGAAATCCGCGTATGAGCTGCCTAAATAGGCGATGGCCTTTAGTTGTTTTTCTGCGTCAAGGGCCGCAAGTTTTTCGTATAAATCGCTTTGATTATTACCAAAAGCTTCTTTGACTTCTTTTAAATAGCCAGGGAGTCTGTCTTTAGGAACAGCTTCAAACATTTGGTCGTAATCATGAGGCTCTGTTTGCATGCCTGGGTTTTCCAGCCAATGCGCCAAGGCCTTAAATTTTCCACCGTCGAGATAAGTTTTTCTCTCTTTCGTTGCGGCTTTCAAGGTGCCCAGCAACTCTTCCAGCCGTGCGCGTTTTTCGGACGTATACTTTTGCGGGGAGAACACTTGAAATGATAATTCTTTTGGAGCTGTCGCCATAATTTCCTCAATCCCTTCGATTTTGCGTAATATATAAACGCCTTATTGTTATGTCAATAAAAATCGCCCCCGTCGGTAAACGGGGGCGATCTGAAACAATTATGGGTGTGCGCTTAGCGGCGCAGCAGGACCGTTACGCGGCGGTTGCTTTGGTTGGCAACACCGTCACCGGTTTCAACGGCCAGGTCGTATTCACCAACAGCTTCGTCGTCGATGATTGTCGTTGTGATACCGTGAGACGCGAGGGCGGCGCTAACCGCGTCTGCGCGCTTCATTGACAGTTTCTGGTTTGCTTCGGCAGAGCCTTGCGTATCGGTATGGCCGACGATCAGCACTTCCCGCGGGTTGTGTTTTTTGATCGCTTTGGCAATTTTGTTGACCTTGTACTGTTCGCCACCGCGGATCGCAGAAGACCCGGTGTTGAAGTAAATGGTGTAATCCATGCGCTCACCACGCCACAGGGCACAGCCCTGGCGATAGAACGGGGAAGGGGCCATCCGGTAGTTCTGACACTGCTGGCGCTCTTCGTAGTTCACATAGCGGTTCAGGTCGAGACGCTCTGGATTGCTCAGGCTTTCAACCGGCAGGGTCACAAATTCGTGATCCGGGAAGTTTTCGCCCGCTTGCGCGAAGCCGCTTCCTGCGACCATGACGGCCAGAGCTGCACCAAATAATAATTTTTGAGAAAGTTTTAACATTAAGGATTCCCCTTGCTTTTGTTTTGCACAAATAGCGCTCTCCCCATGATGCTCCCTTGAAGATCATCCCGGATTGAACACCGCTATAGATAATACCTGTTAGATTACGTGTGGAAAAGTTAAAACTTCCTTACTGAATCAATGGGTTATGGGAACGGTTCGTATTGAAATCATGGCTGGTGCCGCGCTGCACAAGGGATTAGGCGATTTGAAGGGAAATAAAAAAATTACCGCAGCGTTCGCGCATTTTCCGTAGCTTCGATAAGACGGGAGCGAATTGCGGGATCAAGGGCCGAATGACCGCCATCGGGCACGACGATATAGTCCGCTTCCGGCCATGCCGCATGTAGGCGATGCGCCGTGTAAAGCGGGCAAATCACATCGTAACGTCCTTGAATAATCGTCGTCGGGATATGGCGGATTTTGTCGATCCCATGCAGCAGGCTGTTTTCCGGCGGAATGACTTCTTTCAGGAAGTAATGGGATTCAATCCGGGCCAGCGCCAGGGCATGGCTTTTCTGTTCATCCGTCGTGATGGTCTCGTAATTCGGAAGCAGGGAAGAACACGCCCCTTCATACAGGCTCCAGGCAATGGCGGCATCCATGCGCGGCTTGTCTTCCGGGCTGGTTAGCCGGTGATGGTAGGCACGGAGCAGGTCGTCATGCTCCTCTTCCGGGATTACGGCGGCGAACTGCTCCCACGCTTCCGGGAAAATCATCTTCATGCCGTACAGGAACCAGTCAATCTCGGTTTGCTCCATCAGGAAAATCCCGCGCAGGATCATACTGATGCAGCGCTGCGGATGCTGCTGGCCATAGGCAAGCGCAAGAGTGCTGCCCCATGAGCCGCCGAACAGGTGCCAGCGGTCGATATTCAGGCGCGCCCGCAGCGTTTCAATATCTTCGACCAGTTCATACAGGGTGTTATCTTCAAGGCAGCCCAGCGGCGTGGAACGTCCGGCGCCGCGCTGGTCGAAAATAATGATACGGTAATGATCGGGGTCGAAAAAGCGGCGATGCGTTGCCGTTGCGCCCGCACCGGGCCCCCCATGCAGCAACAGGATTGGGACACCGTCCGGATTGCCGCTTTGCTCCCAATACAGGCTATGGATGTCGTTGACCTCCAGAAATCCGGACGAATAGGGCGAGATCGGCGGAAACAAATCCATCAGCGGCGATCGGCGATCTGCCATGGGATTGGCGCTGTGCTGGCGTTTTTCTCGGCTCATCTTTTTATTATAAAGGGTTTTATGTGTCTAAAAATACTAATTTTTTAATTATTAGACTTAAACGTAGTGCTTTCATCCCCTTCTGGCAAGGTCTGTATCCATGCCGGATCGATAAGCTCCAGATACGGCCCGTTATAGCTTTCCATCCAGCCACGCACCCGTATGGTCTTACCGCCATATTGCAGCGGATCAATGCCGAGATTGACCAGCTTGCGCCGGACAGGTGGTTTGATTGCCACGGTAAAATCGCTGCGCCAGTCCGGCCCGAAATTCAGGTAAATCGTATTGTTGGCCATCGCGCTGGCCCGCACGGTTCCTTCGACAATAGTCCAGCTATTCATCGACTCTGCTGCGGTATCGGGAGTGCGGACCGCATATTTGTCATCCGCCCACAGGCCGCGCTTTTCCTGCCGGGCCTGTTCTTCCAGCGCCAGCATTTCCGCGGTCAGTTCGGTATTGTGGGCAGAGGGCCGTACACGGGCCAGCCCGTTTACAAGCAGCGCGCCTTGCACCCATCCTTCACTGATCCGTTCTTCAACATGGGCAAGGCTGTATCCCATACGGTTCAGGCGGCCATTACGGGAATCTTTGCTCTGATGCAGCCGGACATGCTTGTCCACCAGCATCCCTTCCAGCAGGGCCTTGGCCGCAAGACCGACATCGCCTATATCATAAGGGGTAAGGTCGGGCACATCGATATTGCTGAGCTGGACAATCCGCCCGTCATAAAGCTGTAGCCGCAGCGGGTCGATCACCTGCCTGACCTGCGCGACACCGGACAGGGTCAGGACGCCATAGTCAGCTTTTGGCGCGTCTATGAACTTTTTTTCTTCCTGTGCGCCTACGCTTGCGCTAAAAAAGCACAGAAAAACAATAAGCAGATTGAAGATTTTCAGCATGATGATCGCCTTTGTAAAAAACATACATAAATATGTCATCCCGACTGGAGCGCCGCAGGCGCGTAATGGAGGGATCTTCCCTGTTGGTATCTTGCGCAGATCCCTCGGCTGCGCTCGGGATGACATTGATAAACGTTTGCGCGATTGGGGAGGACTTTGCAAGCCTTTGTTATTGTCGGCCTTTCTGCTGGGCGGCTTATCCGCATGCTCCACTAACCCGGCAACCGGGCAGCAGCAATTTACCGCCCTGATGTCCCCGGCGCAGGAAATGCAGGTCGGCGCGACAGAGCATGAGAAGGTTATGGCGACCTACGGCCTGCCCGAAAACAGCCAGGCTCTGCAAACCTATATCAATAAGGTCGGGCAGACTGTCGCGCAAAATACCGAGCGTCCAGACGTCCAGTACAAATTTTTCCTGCTCGATGACTCGATGGTGAATGCCTTTGCCCTGCCGGGCGGGTATGTCTATGTCACGCGCGGTCTTTTAGCGCAGGCCAATAGCGAAGCAGAGCTGGCTGCCGTACTGGGGCACGAAGTCGGGCATATTACCGGCCGGCACTCGGCGGAGCGTTATTCCCGCGGCGTTGTGACTTCGCTGGGGGCGATGGTTCTCTCTGCCGCGCTGGACAGTCCGACCGCGACGCAGGCTGCCTCAATCGGCAGTGACCTGTTTATGAAGTCTTATTCCCGGGGGCAGGAGCATGAAGCCGATGCGCTGGGGATCCGTTACCTGTCCCGTGCCGGTTACCGCCCGGATGCGATGACGGGCTTTTTGCAAAGCCTGAATGATTATACGACCCTTGAAGGCCGGATTAACGGGAATAGCCGCCCGGATGTAGACTGGTTCTCGACGCACCCGCTGACGGCGGACCGTGTTCAGCAAACCGTCGGCCTTGCCGGGCAGTACCCTGCAAACGGAAATCTGGGCCGGGATGAATATCTGAGCAAGATTGATGGTTTGATCTATGGTGAGAGTGCCAAACACGGCTTCGTCCGCGGCAACAGCTTTTATCATACCGAAATGGGTTTTATGTTCAGCGCCCCGGAAGGCTTTACCCTGAACAACCAGCCTTCACAGGTGATCGCGACCGATAATAAAGGCGCGGTGATCCTGTTCGATGCCGCCGCCAACCCGCAAAACCTGCTTCCGGCGCAATATCTGACACAGGTCTGGATGAAGGGCGAGCCGCTGGGGGATGTTGAAACAATCAATATCAACGGCAAGAGCGCGGCAACAGCATCCTTTAACGGGAAAGTCGGGAATACGGCGGCAACCATCCGGATCGTCGCGATCCAGTGGAACCCGAATACCTTCTTCCGGTTCCAGATGGCCATCCCGCAAAACGCGTCTGCCGCCCTGGTCGAAGAGCTGAAGCGCACGACCTATAGCCTGCGGGCGTTAACCGCGGCAGAAAAACAAAGCATCAAACCGTACCGTATCCGCATCGTGACGGCTAAAGCGGGGGATACCGTAGCATCCCTGGCGCGCCGGATGCCGTACACCACCTATCAGGAAGAGCGTTTCCGTACCCTCAATGCCTTGCGGCAGGGAGAAGGCGTTGCTGCCGGGCAGCGTTATAAGCTGATAACGGAATAAAAATGAGAACCATTCTCATTTTGTCTCTTGTGTCGTCCTGATGGCTGTGATACTTCCTGTTAGCAAATGAGAATTATTCTCATTCTGTTCGGTATGACATCGCAGTAAAGGATATGCGCGGCGCTATGACAGCATCGGCAAAGGGCGGTTTTGACCGTGCCCGGCAAAAGACGGTCACGATTATAGGGGCAGGCAATACGGGTTGCGCTCTCGCGGCGGACCTTAAACGCCGTGGCTACCAGGTCTGCCTGTATGCGCACCCGGATCATGCCGACAAGCTGGATACCATCGCCGAAAAAGGCGCGCTGTCTTATGACGGGGTCGAAAAGGGGCATTGCCACCTGGATGTCCTGACCAAGGATATCGGCGAAGCCCTGCGCTTTTCTGAAAATACCATTCTCGCCCTGCCGTCTTATGCGCATGAGCAGATGTTTGCCCTGATGACCCCGCATGTGCAGGGCCACACGATCGTGAACCTGAATGGCAATTTCTCTTCTTTCGTGCTGGAAGATATGCTCAAAGGCCGGAATGCGCTGATCCTTGAAACCAATTCGGCGCCGCATGCATCCAAAGCGGACCTGAACGGGCATGTTGATGTTTGGGGCGTAAAGAACTTTATCCCGATTGCCGCGCTGCCGCCGAACGTATCGGAAGAAAAGAAAGCCGAGATTGAAGACCTGATGCCCTGCAAGCTGGAATGGCATGACGATATCATTGCTGTCTCGCTGCAGTCTTATAACGGTGTCCTGCACCCGGCGGCCCTGCTGCTGAACACGGGCTGGGCCGAAGCCGAAGGGATCGACTTCCGCTTTTACCGCGAAGGTATGTCTAATTCGGTATGCAAGATCATCGACAAGATTGATGAAGAGCGGCTGGAAATTGCGCGCCGTTACGGCCATGGCCATTTACGCACGACCCTGCAGGCCCTGAAAGAGATTTATGGCGGGGAATGCACGACGCTGGCGACATTCCTGCGGGAGACAGCGGTTTATCAGGATATAAAAGCGCCCAGCGGCATAGATAACCGTTACATCAAAGAAGACATTCCGTTTATATTGGTGCCCTGGTATGCGCTGGGGCAGGCGGTCGGGTTTGAAGCCAAAACCATGAAGAGCGTTATAGACCTGGCTTCGGTCATGCATGGCGTGGATTATATGGAAGTAGGGCGGACGCTGAAGAAGATGAATTTACCCGAACGCCGGATCGCGCAGGAGCAAAATATCCGGATAAGTTTATTATAGTCATTTCAGTTAAGAATCGGACAAAATCTAACAGCGTCATTTCGAGGCAAAGCCGAGAAATCTCCAGATTGTCGGGAGATCCCTCACATGCGTTCGGGATGACATCCAAGAGCAAGATGTCCGATTCTTAACTGAAATGACTATAATGCCGTCATTGCGACCCCGGCCTTGAGCCGGGGGAAGCAATCCAGACTTTTTCTAAACGGCTTCTGGATTGCTTCGTCACGTTGTTCCTCGCAATGACGAAAAAGGTACGAATAGATGTTCGATACGCTGGTCCAGAGTGACTTTTACATTTATATCCTGTTTGTCGTCGCCCTGATTACCGGCTTTGTCGGCGCGATGGGGGGATCGGGCGGCCTGATTATTACGCCCTTTATGATTGCCTCCGGCCTGCCGCCGCAAATGGCGATCGGAACGACGCGGGTCAGCTCGATCGGCGTCTGGATCATTACGCTCCTGAAATTCAAGAAAGCCGACAAAATCCAGTGGGAATATACCCCGGCGCTTTGCGGCATCGCCCTTGCGGGCGGACTGATCGGGACGGGGATTACCCTGACGATCCCGGAGGAATGGATTTACATTATCGTCGGCGTGACCCTGATCCTGATCGCCCCGCTGGCACTTTTTCACAAGGACCTGGGCGTTGAGCGGTGTGAGACGGGGCGGCGGGAGAAATATATCGGCTATCTGCTGTATTTCTTTGTTTCAGTCTTTGGCGGTTTTTTCGGTGGCGGAGCAGGGCTTCTGGCGATTTTTACATTGGTGGCTTTTATGGGGTTTAGAACACTCGAAGCCCACGCCACGGATATTATCCCGTGGATGCTGCTGGTTGTGACGACATCCATCCTGTTTATCTGGCAGGGGCAGGTGCACTTTCCTTATGTGCTGAGCATTTTTACCGGGATGGCGCTGGGGGGGCATCTTGGTGCGTCGTTGGCGATTAAGAAAGGCGACCGCTGGGTCAAGTGGTTCGTCTGCGTCTTTGCGGTGATTGTCGGGTTCAAGCTGCTGTGGGGCGTGCTGACCGGCGCATAAAAAAGGCGGCCCGTGAAGGCCGCCAGCTGTGTTTGAGGGTTTTGCGTGGGTCGTTTCGAGATTAGAAAAATGCCGCCGCACCGTGCGGGCTCAAGGATGTTTTCAGCTTGTCCATCGCCCGGGCTTCGAGCTGGCGGACGCGCTCTTTGCTGATCCCCATCTCGGTGCCTAAATCTTCGAGGGTCACGACATTCCCGCTAAGGTGCCGTTTGCGGATGATCCGGCGCTCCCGGTCATCCAGTGTGCCCAGCGCCTCACGCAGCCATTGGGAACGGGTCTGCGCGTCCTTCATGCCAATAACGACATCTTCCGGGTTCGGCCGGTCATCGGACAGCAGGCTTTGCCATTCATCCGCGCCGTCTTCACCGATCTGCGCGTTTAAAGACTGGTCGCCTCCTGACAGGCGGGCTTCCATATCCTGGACTTCCGTGGTTTTCACCTTGAGCTTCTTGGCGATTTTCTGACGATCATCGTCATTCAGCCCTTCTTTTTCTTTTTTGCCTTCAATCCTGGCGCGCAGGCGGCGCAGGTTGAAGAACAGCGATTTCTGTGCCGCCGTCGTCCCGGTCCGTACAATCGACCAGTTCCGCAGGACATAGTCCTGGATCGCCGCGCGGATCCACCACTGGGCATAGGTCGAAAAGCGCACACCGCGCTCCGGTTCGAACCGGTTGGCCGCCTGCATCAGGCCGATATTGCCTTCCTGGATCAAATCGCCGGTCGGCAGGCCGTAATTGCGGAATCTGGATGCCATCGCAATCACGAGCCGCGTGTAGGATTTCACAAGTTCGTGCAGCGCCGCTTCGTCGCCTTGTTCGCGCCAGCGCGTCGCCAGATCAAGCTCATGATCCTTTTCCAGCATGGGTTCATCCATGGCCTGGCGGATATAGCTTAGATTGGCTTTCTGCGTTTCATAATCGTCAATATGTGACATTCTTTTACCCCGCTAATCGTAGACCGTTTATATCCCTTTATTCGGACAGATTCGGTACTGGTTACATTGTTGTATACGTAAGGACATACGATTCAGATTAAAAAACCCTTCACAAAAATTTTCTTTTATTCCCCTCTCCCTTTAGGGAGAGGGTTGCACAGGCTTGGTGAAGCAAAGCTGAACCTAGCCGAAGCTGGGTGAGGGGATTACAGTGGCAGGCCCTCACCCACTGCAGCTATGACCGCTTGCGCGCTCAAGCTTCGTTGCCCTCTCCCATGGGGAGAGGGAAGATACAGAGTTAACGGGATTAGGCTTCTAAAAGTTCCACAACATCGCCTTCGGGGGCGAAGCCGGCACAGACCAGCGCGCCGCCGAAGCCGCAGCCGCCGTCAATCGTGGCGGTAACGCAGTTCAGGTGCAGCCCGCGGTGGCGGGGATCAAAGCCGCGGACGACTTTGCTGAACGGGGCATAGGGCAGGTGGATCGCGTTAAAATCATTATGCGGCCACCAGAAACTGTCTCCCTGACTTTCCAGGGATGTTTCCGGGTTGATGCCGCCATGGACGAACAGCATCGGGAAACCGGTCTGCGCATCGGTAAAGGCGGCGGGGCGCAATTGTGTGCTGAAAACATCATGACCGGGGCGCCGGCGGATCGCTTCACGGATGCGTCCGGTCCAGCGGGTCAGCGCCATAACGCCTTCCTGCGCGGCAATAATCCCGTCATGCGGGCTGATGCCGTAGGCTTCAAGACTGCTGCTCATCCCGTTGCCGAGCATCCACAGCAGCACATCGGACGGGTTCGGGGCAAACTGGAGCTGCAGCAGTTTTTGCCACATTTCTTCCTGACTGCCGCGCAGGTAAATAATATCGCTCGGCTTCATGCCGGGGATCGATAACACCATCCGGCGGAAAGTCAGGATTTCATCAATCGTTTCGACCGTAGCCGCGCCGTAGCCGCTGTAATTGCCGTGATAGACAATCCGGTCGCCCGGTTCGATCATGCCGTATAGCTCGTCATGCAGCGCCATCAGGCGTTCGGCCTCGCTATGGATCGCGGAGACAGACCAGATACGCCGGGGCGTACCAAGTTCTATAAACCGAGACTCCAAAGAGGCCATACACATGGCAGGATCGTTTCCAAAAAGAGAAATGTTAAAAGATAAGGCGGGAGGGAATGAAGAAGTTCCCAGAATCAATTTCATTATACATTGGAATCAGGTGATTACAAATACTATCCACAGTAAAATATTATCCCCTCTCCCTTTAGGGAGAGGGCAACGAAGCTTGAGCGCGTAAGCGGTCATAGCTGCAGTGGGTGAGGGCCACTATTGTAATTTCCCTCACCCAGCTTCGGCTAGGTTCAGCGTCGCTTCACCAAGCCTGCGCACCCCTCTCCCTGAAGGGAGAGGGGAAAAGGAGGTAAAGAAAAAACCCCGCTATGAAGCGGGGTTTTAAAAATCTTAGGTTAAAGCCGGTGATTAAGCGGCAGCTTTTTCTGCGGCGTCCTTAGCGGCTTTCTGTGCTTTCTTCGCAGCAGATTTAGCGGCTTTGAACAGGATACCTTCAAGCTGTTCGGTGGCTTTGTCTTCGGTGATGCGCTCGATGGCGGCAACTTCGCGGGCCAGGCGTTCCAGTGCAGACTGGTAGATCTGGCGTTCGCTGTAGGATTGCTCGGTATCGTCGTTGCTGCGCTTCAGGTCGCGCAGGACTTCGGCGATGGCAACCGGGTCACCGGAATTGATTTTCATTTCATATTCCTGTGCACGGCGGCTCCACATCGTACGGCGGATACGGGCGCGGCCTTTCAGGGTTTTGATCGCATCTTTCAGGCGATCTTCGGTGCACAGTTTGCGCAAGCCTGCATTGTTGGCTTTCATAACGGGGACTTTAAGGCGCATACGATCTTGTTCAAACGAGATAGCGTAAAGCTTGACTTCACATTCACCAATCTTGGTCGTCTCAATACCTTCGACCTGGCCGACACCGTGTGCCGGATAAACTACGTAATCTCCCGTTTTAAAATCGATATTATCATTGCTCATTGCTATTTTACCCTAACTGGTTAGTGGTTTCTGCGAACAGGACTTAAAAAGTCCTTATTATCAAGACACTAGAGACAAATATTCACAGACAGCCTTTACCCCGATGGCAGAACATTTGTTATTAGTGCGATGAAAGGGAGTATAGTTAAAATTTCGTAAAATTTCAACTTCTATTTTGAATTTTCATCAAAAAGGGCAAAACAAGAAAATATCAAAATCATTATTTTTCAATGAGATAGAAAAATAACCTAATGCTTTTATTTAATCGCCTTCGCCGGGTGCATCAACGAACAGAGCAGGGAATTTATCGGCTTTATCCTTAAATTCTTCCGCATCGGGCATCGGGTCTTTTTTGCGGGTAATATTCGGCCAGACTTCCGACTTTTCCCGGTTCAGTTCCAGGAATTTTTCCGCTTTCTTGTCCATGTCGGGCAGGATGGCGTCGATCGGGCATTCCGGTTCGCATACACCGCAATCGATGCATTCATCCGGGTGGATCACCAGCATGTTTTCACCTTCGTAAAAACAATCAACCGGGCAAACTTCTACACAATCCGTGTATTTGCACTTGATACACACATCTGTCACGACAAAGGTCATAAGCGGTACTCCTGTTAACGGGCAAGTTTATGACACAGAATTGAAAAAATTTCCAGCCTGTGCAGTGCAATATTGTCGATTTTTCGGTGGGCGCGGCCCAGGAAGGCATCTAGGGTGCAACAGCAGGGGCCAGCAGCTTAAATGTGATCTTGCCGTCCTTCGCCTCCAGCCGGGCTTTACCGCCGACCGGGAGGGTGTAGAGTGTATCCCTGTGACCAAAGGGCGCGCCGCATACAATCGGGATATCTGTGCCTTTGAAATGTTCCCGCACGACATCTTCCAGGGAAAAGCCAAAAGGCCGGTCTTCGTCGTCCTTTGTGTTGCTGAAACTACCGATTATAACGCCGCTGATCCTGTTGAACCACCCGGCCAGTTTCATATGCGCCAGCATTCGGTCATAGCGGCTGATATGATCGCCGATATCCTCGATAAACAGGATCGCCCCGTCCGTATCCGGCTGGTGCGGCGTTCCGGAAAGAGCTTGCAGCAGGCTGAGATTGCCACCGATCAACGGACCTTCAGCGGCTCCTTCCTGAATGATTTCGGCATCATTAAACGGGATATCCGGGGTTTTGCCTTCAAGCAGGGATAAGAGTTGCGTCAGTTCGGCTTCTGTGCGGTCTGGCAGTTCCCGGAATAACGGCCCGTGAAAGGTTATCAGGCCCGTTTCATTATAAATGCTGTTCAGCAAAACCGTCAGGTCGCTATAGCCAACGATAATCTTGGGGTTTGCCGCGACTTCGGAAAAATTGATCTTGTCCAGCATCGTCAGGGCGCGGTTGCCGCCCCGGCTGCCGAATATGGCCTTGATGTCCGGATTTGTAATCAGGTCATGAAACGCATCAGCCTTGCCCTGCGCATCGCCCGCGGACTGGTGCAGCCGGGCCGTGGCCTGCGGATGAATGTAAACTTTGTAGCCCTTGGCTTCTAAAAACGCCTTGGCGCGGTCCAGGTCTTCCTGGCCGACCCAGCAGGACGTTGACATGACCCCGATCGTATCGCCGGGTTTCAAGGCAGGCGCTTTTGTTTCCATGGAGACCATTATGAAACGAGCAGGTGAAAAGACAAGAGCGATTTAGCCCTTGGTTTTCCCAAACGCTTCCAGAGCCCGCTCCCGTGCGGCTTTGTGGTCAACGATGGGCTTGGGATAATCCAGTTTTTCGCCGCTGTCCCAGGGCGTGTGGATCTGTTTGCCGGGCAGGGCCGCAAGTTCGGGCACCCAGCGCCGCACATAATCGCCGTCCGGATCGAATTTCGTGCCCTGGGTCGTTGGGTTGAAGACCCGGAAATAGGGGGCGGCATCGGCGCCGCATCCGGCGATCCATTGCCAGCTCGCGCTGTTATTGGCCAGATCCGCGTCAACCAGCGTATCCCAGAACCACTGCTCCCCGTGATGCCAGTGCAGCAGCAAATCCTTGACCAGAAACGAGCCGACAATCATCCGCACCCGGTTGTGCATATAGCCCGTCGCCCAAAGCTCGCGCATCCCGGCATCGACGATCGGATAACCGGTTTGCCCTTGCTGCCATCGTTCCAGACCTTCCGGATTTTTGTCCCACGGGAAGGCGTTGAATTTTTCCTGAAGCGGGTCAGTGGGGAGCTTGGGAAAGTGATAGAGCAGGCTGTGCGAAAACTCCCGCCAGCCCAGTTCCGAGCAAAAACATTCCAGATCGGTGTCCCAGCCTTCGGCAATCCCGCGGGCGCTGGCGGTGTGCCAGACCACACGAGGCGAAATTTCCCCGAAATGCAGGTGCGGGGACAGGCGTGAAATATTAGGGCGGGACGGGTAATTCCGGCCTTCCTTGTAGCCGTGCAGGCCTTCAGCCAGGAATTCATCCAGCCGGGCTTGTGCGCCTTTTTCCCCCGGCGTCCAGCTTTCAGCCATAGTCCCGTACCATTTGACCCGCGGCATAAGCGCCAGCGCTTCGAGCGGCAGGGCGTCCTTTGGCGCGGAAGCCAGTGGCGGCATAGCGGGCAACTTTTCCGGCTCAGGTGGCGCGCCGTTTCGGGCCCGGCAGCCGCGCCGGTAAAAAGGCGTAAACACCTGATAAGGCGTCCCGTCATCTTTCAGGGTTTGCCACGGTTCCCACAGCAGGCTGCCGTTGAAGGTCTGGACCTCAATGCCGTTATCCTTGCAGCGGGTTTTGATCCTTTTGTCCCGTTCGATCCGCCATGGTTCGTAACAGCGGTTCCAATGCACTGCGCTGGCCCCAGTATCGGCAATTAGCTTATCGATCATTGCATAAGCATCGCCTTTGAAAAAAGCGAGGCGGCCCGATAACTGCTCGTTCAGGGCGCTTAGGCTCTGGTGTAGCCACCAGCGGGACGCGCCGCCCATCGCCCATGGTCCGGCATTGTAGTCATCAAGGATGTAAACAGGCAGCACAGGCGCGCCGGAATGGCACGCGGCAATCCAGGCCGGGTTATCGTGCAGGCGTAAATCCTGCCTGAACCAGACAATGACCGGGGGAGTGGAAATGGGAACCTCTAGCCGTCGGCGTTAATCTTTTCGATCAGGGCATCCAGCGTTTCATCGGCCTTCAGGTTATCAACCTGGCACGTCCCGGCAGCATTATGCCCGCCGCCGCCATATTCCAGCATGAGCTGGCCGACATTCGTATTGCTGGTCCGGTTCAGGATCGATTTACCAACCGCGAAAACGGTATTCTGCTTATTCTTGCCCCAGAGCACATGTGCGGAAATATTACATTGCGGGAACAGTGCATAAATGATGAAACGGTTACCGGCCCAGATAATATCTTCGTTACGCAGGTCCAGAACAAGTAGATTTCCATGACGCTTGGAACAGCGCTCAATCTGTTCCTTACATTTATTTGCGTGTTCAAAGTAAAGATCAACACGCTCCTTCACATCAGGCAGTTCCAGCACTTCCTGGATGGTGTGGACTTCGCGGATATACCCGATCAGTTTCATCATCAGTTCATAGTTGGAGATATTAAAGTCCCTGAAACGGCCAAGGCCTGTGCGGGAATCCATGATAAAGCTGAGAAGTTCCCACCCCTGAGGGCTGAGGATATCTTCTTTGGTGAAGTTGGCGGAATCCGCTTTATCGACGGCGGCCATCATATCATCGGAAATGTTCTGCAGTTTCGGGTTATCCTTGCCGTCGAAATAATCGAAAACGACGCGGGCCGCGGATGGGGCCAAGGGGTCGATAATATGGTTGGCAGGGCGTTCCGATACACGCGCCATTTCACTGGTGTGGTGGTCAAAGCACAGGTAACAGCCTTCAACATAAGGCAGGTTCGTCGTGATATCGTCCGGACCGACCTCGATAATGCCGTCCTGCATGTCTTTGGGGTGCACGAACTTAATATCACAGATCAGGCCCAGCTCTTGTAAAACCACCGCGCACACAAGCCCGTCCATATCACTGCGGGTAATCAGGCGGTATTTCTTATCAGCTTCGGGCTGGATCTTGGCTTGGCTGGTCATTCGTGCGGACTCCTTATTTATGCGATATGGATTTTCTGGATTATCCAATAACTACAAACTTTTATAGCATAAACAGACAAAGGATAATACGCCGTTAATAACAATAGCCGGGCAGGGGTTATTTTTTCATATATATATCGTATGCCAACGGGTAATCCTTATCCAGCGCTGTTCCCGCGAAATAAGGGCGGCGGTTGAATGTCAGGGGCGTATCGGCTTTTTCGTAAGAATCCCATGCCGCTTTAAAAGCCTCGTTCGTGCCGAAAAATCCGGGAAAATCAAAGTCGGCTTCATCTTCAGTCATGCGGTATTGCCCGATCAGCAGCATATCAGGCCGGTATTTTTCCAGGTCATCGGCAATCATCTGTCCGTATTTATCTTGGTAAAATGCGAGCTGTTCCGCGCTCAGCAGGGACGACTGATCGTGAGCCAGCGCATATTGCGCCCGGACCAGCGGCGGCAGGAACCAGAAAGACGGGAACCTGGAGGCATTTTGCTTGCCGTCATACAGGGCCGCAGGCTGAGCCATTTCGATACTGTCGTTGAAAATGAAGTAGGTGCAGTCCGGTCCGCACAGGTCAAATTGCTGCGATAACGGCAGAGCCGGGTAATCGCTGTGCTTCGGATAGGCCAGCAGCGGCGGACGTCCGATATAGCACAGGGCGAAAATCCCGATAATCAGGGCCGGTGTCAAGGCTTTTAAATTTTTCAGGTAAGAGCGGGCGTAGCTCTGTGCGCTCAGGGCAAAGGCGCAAAAGAAAAAGCCCAGCGCCGGGATCAGGTGATAGGAAAACCCTTTCATCTGCACCGCATAAGGCACAAGGCAGAATAAGCCGCCGGCATAGAGCAGGGTCAGGAAGTGGCGGGAACGGTCCTTAAGCGGGCTTAAAAATGCCTCAGTCCCCATGAAAATCAGGATCATATAGGTGTACATCACCAGTTCGGGCAGGGCGTCCTCGTAATTTTTGTTGCTGACATAAAGAACCAGGACGTCCGGCAGGATCACCGTCAGGAAATCCCGGAAAAACAGCAGAACAAACGCAACATATGATAACGTCCCGGCCGCAAGGGCGATGAAGTCCGGATCTTTTACAATCGAAACGAATCGTTTCTGTGCAAACAGGCGGTGCAAAAGGAATAGAACCGGCAGCAGCCCGAAATGCGGTTTTATCAGAACCGCCAGTACGCCGCAGATGATGACAGGCCAGAAAACCTTACGAGGGAGGCTATAGCCCCAGCTCAGGCACAATTGCAGCAATGTAAAAGGCATCAGGCCCAGCAGTACGATATGATCGCGCTCGCCCAGGGAAATGCTGGTAAAAACCGTGTTCGCGGCCAGATACGCCGCCAGCATGATAAATCTCTGGTCTGTTTCGAGAAACGGCAGGCGTTTGAGGATGGCGTTCACTGCCAGCGCCGATAATCCAATCAGGGCCGCGAAGTACAGGAAAACGATGTAATAAACCGGCACCGGCAGGAATTTGCCGAGCAAGACCGGCGGGATGTGATAGAGAATGCTGAGGGGCGGATTGACTTCGTAATAAGCCTCTGACATGGCCTCCCCGGCCAGCAGACGCTCTGTGGCTGTCATCAGCCATGCGGCATCACCGTTCAGGCTCAGCTGGCTCTGTATGGCAAACCAGGGCAGCAGGCACAGGGCGATAATCATCCAGAAAAGTTTAGAACCTGATGCGCTGCCGGAAGAGGTCATGGCTTGTAAACTTTGTCGATCAGGTAGAGCGGGCGGCCTTTGGTCTCATTAAAGATCCGCCCGATATATTCGCCCAGAATCCCGATGGTCATTAACTGGATGCCGCTAAGGAAGGTAATCATCGCCATCAGTGACGGATAACCGGGAACATCGCTGCCCGAAAACAGTGTGTTGATAATAATGAAAGCGCCGTAGAAAAACGCGAATAAAGAAATCCCGAACCCGAACAGGGTAGCGAGGCGGAGTGGGGTCATACTGAACCCGGTAATCCCTTCGAGCGAGAGATTCCAGAGCTGCAGGTAATCCCATTTCGTGCGTCCGGCCGCGCGGGGCTGGCGGTGATATTGCAGCGGCACCTGTTTGTAGCCGATCCAGGCAAACAGGCCCTTCATGAAGCGGTGCTTTTCGCGCAGTTCGCGCAGCGCATCGATGGCACGGCGGTTCATCAGGCGGAAATCACCGGTGTTCATCGGGATATCCACGCGGCTGATCCGGTTGATGACCCGGTAGAACCCGGCCGCCGTGAATTTTTTAAACCATGTTTCTCCAAGACGACTGATCCGCTGTCCATAGACCACATCGGCGTCCTGTTCATGCCAGAGCCTGATAAGCTCCGGGATCAGTTCCGGCGGATCCTGCAGGTCTGCATCAAGGATAATGACGGCATCACTGTCGATATAATCCAGCCCCGCCGTCATGGCGGCTTCCTTACCGAAGTTTCGTGAAAGATCAATCACGGTCACACGCGGGTCGGCGCGGGCGATTTCCAGCAAGGTGGGCAGGGTCTCATCTTTGCTGCCGTCATTAATATACAGGATTTCAAAATCGTAATCTGTCAGCGGCGTAATCGTTTCCGTGATCTTATCGTGACAGATATTAATGACGGCCTGCTCGTTATAGCAGGGGACAAGGATCGTAATTCTTTGCTTTTGGACGGCCATGGCTCTCGCGCAGATCTGTGTGAAAACACTTCTCTGGAATTTTACCGCAACTGCTTCCCGGAATCATCCGCGAATTTAGCTGGCAGCGGCTTCTTCCTTATCCTCTTTAGTGTCTTTGGATTTAGACTTGGAGGACTTTGCGGCTTTCTTCTTCTTATCTGCATGGACATAAGTCGGTGCTTTGTCATCCCGAACCGTTTTCTCTTCAACGACGACCGCTTCGACATCGTCGAGATCCGGCAGTTCGAACATGGTGTGCAGCAGGAGGTTTTCAAGAATAGACCGCAGACCGCGCGCCCCGGTTTTACGCTCAATCGCTTTTTGGGCAATCGCTTTCAAGGCACCGTCGGTAAAGCGCAGCTCTGTATTCTCCATCTCAAACAGCAACTGGTATTGTTTAACCAGTGCGTTTTTCGGTTCGGTCAGGATCTGGATCAACGCGTCTTCATCGAGGTCCTCCAGTGTCGCAATAACCGGCAGACGACCGATAAATTCAGGAATAAGCCCGTATTTCAGAAGATCTTCCGGCTCAAGGACTTTAAACAGATCACCAATCCGGCGATCGTCGACGGCTTTAACATCGGCACCAAAACCGATTGTCGTGCCGCGTCCGCGTTCGGCAATGATCCGGTCCAGACCGGCAAACGCACCGCCGCAGATAAACAGGATGTTTGCGGTATCAACTTGTAAAAACTCCTGCTGCGGGTGCTTCCGGCCTCCTTGCGGCGGAACCGCGGCAACCGTGCCTTCCATAAGTTTCAGCAAGGCCTGCTGAACGCCTTCACCGGAAACGTCACGCGTGATAGACGGGTTATCGGATTTACGGCTGATTTTATCAATCTCATCGATGTAAACAATCCCGCGCTGCGCCCGCTCGACATTGTAGTCAGCACCTTGCAGAAGCTTCAGGACGATGTTCTCAACGTCTTCACCAACATAACCGGCTTCGGTCAGGGTCGTGGCATCGGACATTGTAAACGGTACATCAAGAATACGGGCGAGTGTCTGCGCCAGAAGCGTTTTACCGCAACCGGTCGGTCCGACCAGCAGGATGTTCGATTTCGACAGCTCGATATCACCGCCGCTTTGCGAATGTTCCATACGCTTATAGTGGTTGTGCACGGCAACGGACAGGACGCGCTTGGCCTGTTCCTGGCCGATGACATAGTCATCAAGCACGGCTTTAATTTCACTCGGGGTCGGTACGCCTTCGCCGGAACGCACGATCGAGGATTTATCCTCTTCGCGGATAATGTCCATGCAAAGCTCGACGCATTCATTACAAATGAAAACGTTCGGCCCTGCGATCAGCTTGCGCACTTCGTGCTGGCTTTTACCGCAAAAAGAACAATACAGTGTGTTCTTGCTGTCGCTGTCTCCGGATTTACTCATAGGGATGACCTGTCCTTCCCGAAATTTGAATCATCACAATTCCACTCTAGCGGGGGGACGCAAGCCCGCGCAAGCCCCTTTAGAAAGGAAATAGTGTTTATCTCCACAGGTTGCAACCGGTTTTGTGGATAATCAGGGGATAATTCCGCCGATTTTTGTATGCAGAGCAAATAAAACGACGAAACGCTTAAAGATTATCCCTAAATCCTTTGCACTTTTGATTCTCATACTATAATCGAATTTTGTGCCTAAATTTGAGATAATAGAGAATGGCTTCAAAAACGCTCGAAGATCTGGCCGACGGCTTTGCCCTGTTTGATAACTGGGAAGACCGCTACCGCTACCTCATTGATCTGGGGCAGCGCGTTTTGCCTATGGATGATTCTCTTAAAACCGATGAACTGCTGGTACGCGGATGCACATCACGCGTATGGATGCGCAGCGAAATTGTGGAGCGGGACAGCCGGAAATATTTACATTTCGAAGCCGACAGCGATGCCCAGATTGTGCGCGGCCTTATCTATATCCTGATCGTCGCTTATCAGGATAAGTCTCTGGAAGACGTTGCGGCGATCGATATCGAAAAAGCTTTTGAAAATCTCGGCCTGGGAGGGCACCTCAGCCCGAACCGCCGTAACGGTTTCTTCTCTATGGTGGAGCATATCCGGAAGCAGTGTTCTGAAGCTTGAGTCCTTCGAGGGTGGGTTGACCATCTGCCGCTGCCATGATACGCCTAATCCAACTTACAAATAAACACACATACTTCTTACAGGGAGGAAAGATCATGACGCAGCCTTCTGGCGTTCAAAAGGCAATTGATAAATTGCTGACAGATTATCAACAAATGGCAGATCAGGAAAAAGCACAGGCGCCTCTGCGCGAGGCCGCCCGGCAGAAAATTGACTCGCTGGTATCCGATCTGGCCGCAGTCGGGTCCTATGACGAAAATAAAGTATCGGATGAGATGCTTGCCGCTTTTGCGATTTTCCGTCAGGGCGTGATGCAGAAAATGATGGCGGGCGACCCGTCGGCACAAATGGAAATGGCACAGTTCAGCGAGCCGTTCCAAAAAGAAATCGAAAATGTTTTCGCAGGTCTGCGGCAGGACCGGGAAAAAGGTCAGGCCATTAGCGACGCCGCCCGTGCGTTGACCAAGGACATGCAGCCTCCGCGCATTCGCCAGGGTATGCCTATGATCGATATCGCCGTTGACGAGCCGGAAGAAGAATACGGCGAGTGGAATTTTGCGGTCGTTGCCGTTGAAATTGATGAGAACTTTAAAGCCAGACTGGTCGAAAAAGCGAACTTTGACCTGTATCTCAGCGCCTATATTACGCCGAGCGAAGGGTTGACCGGGAAATTCAATATTCCGGGGCATTACTTCAAAGCCGGTGAAAAACTGGAGCCGGTCACGGCCAGCCGGGAAACGAAGCCGGGCGACCAGCAAACCGTCCTGCACGTCAAAGGGCATATTTATCAGGACGGGAACTACACCCAGCCGCTGGACTTCCCCGCGATACCGCTGCAGAAGAAAGACCCGCATGAAATGGATATGGAATCGCTTCTTAAGATGCTCCAAAACGGCGGCGGACGGCCACCGGGAGGGCCGGGTGGTCTGCACTGATTTGTTGTCACACGGTATTAACAAAAACGGCGGGCTGCATTCCCGCCGTTTTTTTATGTCGGTCGTCTAGGATGTTTATTTAGGGCCGACGCCTTCACCAAAAGGTACCCATATATTTTTAACTTGTGTAGCACGAGGTAAAAGGGTTTGACGCATTCCTGAACCGGCCATTTTTGACCAGTCATAGGTTTTGCCGCAATTCACCCATGCCTGTTTCAGGTTACTGTTCGCGGCATTGCGCTGAACCATTGCCGAGCCTTCTGCGCTGCCGTGGTACCACACGGCATTCACTTTATCGTGGCGTGAAAGTGTATCGGCCAGTTCGTCCCGGCCGCCGGTGACAATGTTGACAACACCGCCGGGGACGTCCGAGGTATCCAGAACCTGGTAGAAGTCCGTTGCCAGTAGCGGGTATTTTTCCGACGGTGTGAGCACGACGCGGTTGCCCATCGCGATGGCCGCGCTGACCATCGATACCATCGACAGTAAGGGGTTTTCATTCGGACAGGAAATGCCAATGATTCCCTTAGGCTCGTTTAACGTAGGGACAATGGTTTTGCCCGGCGGCCGGTGAACCGGCCCTTCATATTTATCACTCCAGGCTGCGGCATTGAAAATGGCCTCAATGGATTTTTGTACTTCGATGTGTGCATCTTCAATGCTGCACCCGGTCAGGTTTTGTAGTCGTGCGGCAAATTCATCTGCGCGCTTGCTTAGATTTTCCCCCATGAAATCAAGAATTTGTGATTTCGTGTCACCGGGGACTGCTGCCCAGGACGCCGCTTTGGCTGCCGCTTCGACGGCATTACGGATATCTTTGCGATTGCCGACACCAACGTCACCGATTTTCTGACCGTCATGGGATACGACAGGCTTGGAATAGCCGGAGTCGGGCCGGGCCTGCTTGCCGCCGACATAGTTTTTCGGGGTGGTGTCGATTCCCGGTGCGGTGCGTTCATAGTCGGTACGCGGGGCACTGACATCGGCTTTGGTTTCCAGCATTTCATCTTTTGGTTTCATATAGGCCAGCATCCCTTCGTCCCCGCCTTCACGGCCAAAGCCGGACTCTTTGTTGCCGCCAAAACCGACAGCGGCATCAAAATTATTCGTACCATTCGTCCAGATAACACCGGCGTTGATTTGCGCGGCGACTTCGTTGGCTTTATCCGCTTTTTCCGTCCAGACTGATGCCGCCAGGCCATAGGTTGTATGGTTTGCCAGTTTGATTGCTTCTTCGTGGGTGCGGAAGCTGGTGGCGCAGACAACCGGGCCGAACACTTCTTCCTGCATGATCGTATCGGTCGGATCGACGTTGGTAACAAGGGTTGGCGGATAGAAGCAGCTTTCGGCAGTATTACAGGACTCGTAAGCGGGCTGATAAATCTCTGCGCCTTCTTTGGCGGCATCGGCAACCATACTGTCAATGCGCGCGCTTTCCTGTTTGCTGATGACCGCGCCTACATCCACGCTTTTGTCCAGCGCATGACCCACGCGAAGTTTTTCCATCCGGTTTTTAAGCTTGTTAATGAACTGGTCGTAAACGCTTTCCTGGATAAGCAAGCGTGATCCACCGCAGCAGACCTCGCCCTGATTAAACCAGATCGCATTAACCACGCCTTCGACCGCGGCGTCCAGATCGGCGTCTTCAAACACGATGAACGGCGATTTTCCACCCAGTTCCAGTGTCAGTCCTTTGCCGGTTCCGGCGGCCGCGTTCATGATGATGCGGCCAACTTCGGTCGAACCGGTAAAGGCGATTTTGTCAATACCGTCATGATTGACGATCGCAGCGCCGACTTTACCATCACCGTTGACGATGTTGACAAGTCCTTTGGGCGCTCCGGCCTCTTCGGCGGCATCTTTGCAGATTTGCGCGAACAGCATCGCCGTTAACGGTGTTTGTTCCGCCGGCTTCAGGACAACCGCATTGCCGGCGGCAAGGGCCGGGGCAACTTTCCATGCCAGCATCAGAAGCGGGAAATTCCACGGGATGATCTGGCCGGCAACGCCATACGGCTCATGATTTGGGAATTTTTCATCCATTATTTGCGCCATGCCTGCGTGATAACGCAGATGACGGGCGACCAGTGGAATATCGACTTTGAACGTTTCCCGGAACGGTTTGCCGTTATCGAGGGACTCAAGCACAGAGAAAAGCTTTGCATGCTTTTGAACCTGCCGGGCCAGCGCATACATAAATTGCTTTTTCTTAAAGCCGGGCATTTGCGCCCATTCCTGCTGGGCTTTTTGCGCAGCGGTTACAGCATCATCGATTTCGGCCCTGGTCGCATTTTTAAACATTGCCAGTGTACGGCCGTCGGACGGGCTTTCCGTTGTAAAGTTTTTGCCTTTACCGGGAATAAAATCCCCGCCGATGAAATGGCCGAACCTGCCGTTATTGTCTTTGAGCCATGCCATCGCTTCGGCATCGGATTCCGGGGCAGAGCCGTAATCGTTGCTGTGGTAGATATCAACGATCTTCGCCAGCTTGTTTTCATCAAAAGTAAAAGCGCGCTGTTCGGTATAATCGACATCGGCGTAATTGCCTGTGGCCTGATGGTATAGCTGGCGTTTGATATCCTTGAGCAGGCTGGAAGCGCCAAAGCGGAACAGCTCCGGCGTCAGCCAGTCATCGCCCAGCACTTCTTTGACCAGCGTCATATATGCCAGCGCATCCTTGGCGGTGCTGATCCCGCCGGCAGGCTTGAATCCGATTTTGATGCCGGTGCGATCATAATAATCCCGGATCTGGTTCATCATCACCAGCGATACCGCAAGGTTTGCGTTCAGGGAAGCCTTGCCGGTCGAGGTCTTAATGAAATCCGCCCCGGCCATCATGGCAACGCGGCTGGCTTTGGCGACGTTTTCCATTGATCCCAGTTCACCGGTCTCAAAAATAACTTTCATATG
The DNA here is from genome assembly GCA_020638155.1 of Rhodospirillales bacterium. Taxonomy (GTDB): domain Bacteria; phylum Pseudomonadota; class Alphaproteobacteria; order Micavibrionales; family Micavibrionaceae; genus UM-FILTER-47-13. The sequence continues at coordinate 1,107,321 of JACKJB010000001.1, read as the reverse complement.
CGATTCGCCGCAAGCCTCTCGGAACAGTGAGATTTCTTCATGCAGACGCGCCCAGTTACCTGTTAGTACATGTTCACGCGTAATAACGACATCGATTTCCGTTGCACCGTCGGCGACAGACTCCTTAATTTCACGCAGTCGAGCGGAAAACGGGTTTTGTGCATGAGGGAAACCCGTTGAAACGGCGGCAATCGGCATGGTCGTGCCAAGTAATGCCTCGCCTGCAGTCTTGATATGATTGTGATAAATACAAACAGCGCCTGTTTGAATGTTTAAACCGGCATTTTTTAGCTGCCGTAGTGTTTTTGCAGGTAAGGGCTGTAAGGCTTCTGCGCAGAGTTTTTTAACATTGCCCGGCGTATCATCTCCACTCAGTGTCGTCAGGTCAATCATCGTCATGGCTTTTAGCAGCCAGGCGACCTGATGCTCTTTTTTAATCGCACGGCGACCCGTGATATCCGCAGCATCCCTTTGTGTACTCTGTGTGTTCAAATGTACATTGTTGACCCATGCCATATCCAAGGGGCCAATCTCATTACGAATTTCGTGTGAGGAGTGTTGCGGCTTATTGTCCTGTGCTGCTACTGTATCCGTGCTATCCGGCGATCCGGTGGGCGTAGTATTTGTTTTATCTATATCTATAGTCTTATCATTCGCCATAAGAGTTCTCCTTGCCCATTCGCGCAAATATTTTTTATTCATAATTATCTGCTTGGTGTAGCAATCTTTTACAGAAAAAGTCAAGTTTGTGAAAGATGTAAGATGCTGCTATGGCCCAGATAGAGCTAAAGGCGCCGCGAAAACGCAAACGCCTTTAGCGAGGAAGTCTCCCAAGTGTCCTCCACGATCGACGTTATACGAAAAATAAACCCTTGTCAAAATACGGAAAATAATATTTTAAATCAGCCGCTTAAAAAGCACGGAAGTTAGGGTTCAGCAGGTGTTTCCGGTTCTTTTTGTTCGGTTTCTGCCGCCGGGGGCACGGCTTTTTCCTCTCCGGCAGAGGCTGTTTCTTCCGCGGCCTGCGGCGGTTCCCAGTCATTATGATGCAGGCTGCGCAGGATGTTGGCGAAATGCTGATCCGCTTCTTCGCTCTGCGGCCCGATCAATTCTGCTTCCAATGAGAACACAGAGGCATCGCCGACCCAGAGCTGGGCAACGTAAATCATCGGGTCATTGCCGTTCGGGGACGGGCCTGCGCCGAGCAGGGAGCCCATGACGGCCTGGTCACTCTCTTGGAAGTTGATGTCATAAACTTCCAGCCGGTCAACATCCGGCCGGGCCAGCAGGGATGTCCGCATCAGGTCCGGCGAGAAATCTTCACGGTAATTCTTTTCACTTGAGCGGCAACTAACGTAAAAATTGAGCGTCGCATCCAGGGAGATAACTTCGGTGTAACTGGTCATCAGCGCGCATTTATCGGCGACTTTGTCATGGCAGCGGCGGGTGACTTGCGGTTCGGACGGGAAGGTGATCTGGAATTCGCAGCCCTCGGGGGAGTAAACAAACCCTTCTGCCATCGCCGGCAGGCTTAAAACCATCAACAATAAAGTGCTAAGCAACAGCCGCATCGCGTTCTTCCTTTCGGGGTTCCCAGTTTTGCGGGTCGGCTTTGGTTTGTCCACCCGTCTCCATACATTTTACCTCATGATCCTGCCCGGCTTCAAATGGCGGGAACCAGACATAAGGGATGCCTTTGCGCTCGGCATAGGACATCTGCTTTTTGATTTTTTGCGCCGCGTGGTACAGCTCGACATTATAGCCGCGCTCCCGCAAGGTACGGGCGGTTTCCGCCGCGGCGGCGCGCTGCTCTTCATTCGGCAGGACCATCAGGATATCCGCCGCCGATTTGCGCGTCACATCGAACGCGCCTTTCTGCCGCAGCCGGTCGAACAGCCGCGAGAACCCGATCGAAATCCCGACCCCGGGCAGGGCCTTGTTAATATAACTCCCCGCCAGGTCATCATACCGCCCCCCCGAACAGATCGACCCGTAACCGGGATCATCGGTAAACACGGTTTCGTAGACCGTGCCGGTGTAGTAATCAAGGCCGCGGACGATGGAGAGGTCTGCGATTACTGCGTCTTCCGGGAGGTGTTTAAGCTGGTCCATAACCGTTTCAAGTTCGGCCACACCTCCATTGAAAGTCTGGATTGCTTCGTCGCTGCCGCTCCTCGCAATGACGTCATTGCGAGCGATGAAATCGCGAAGCAATCCAGAAATTTCGGATGGTGATGACTTTATGCTGCTGATCTCAATAATCAGTGCTAATTGCTCGTCATTGAGACCGAGTTCTAATAAGTCTGCGTACGCATCCTGTTCACCGATTTTTTCAAGTTTATCGATGATGCGGGTCACTTCGACAATGTTGGTAATGCCAAGACATTCACACATGCCTATCAAAATTTTCCGATTACTCACCCGCAACTGGATGTTCTCTCCCTCCATCCCCGGCAGGTCGTTCAGGACTTCCCAGATGATCGCGGGCATTTCCGCGTCAAAGTGCAGGGGCAGGGCGTCAACGTTAATGACGTCGATATCGCACTGGTAAAATTCGCGGAACCGTCCGGCCTGCGGGCGTTCGCCGCGCCAGACACGCTGCATCTGGTAGCGTTTGAACGGGAAGATTAAATCGTTGAAATGCTGGGCGACGTACCGGGCCAGCGGGACGGTCTGGTCGAAATGCAGCGCAAGCCGCGCGTCGCTGTCATCGTCCTCTTCCTTGTGCAGCCGTTCCAGCACATAGATTTCTTTATCGACCTCGCCCTTGGCGCGCAGCACATCCAGCTCTTCGATCGAGGGGGTCTCGATAGAGCAAAACCCGTAGGATTCAAACACGCGGCGGATATGATCGAACCATTGCTGCTCGACCCGGCGGACTTCGGGGAGCCATTCGGGGAAACCGCTGACGGATTTGGGTTTATATATTTTCTTTTCTTTAGACATCCTGTCTTTGGTTTTATGAGATTGCCTGCCGGAAAACCAGCGTTTTCTTTTGCCACGCAATCCTTTCTGTCGATAAACCATTGACGATCGTTTTGTTTTATGCAAATTTGCGCGAACACGGAATTAAAAAACATAAAACAGGACGTTATGAACGGGAGATCACCACTCACATCGCTTTTTGGGTGCATGACCAAAGTGTCGACATCCTTGCTGTTCGCGGGAACTCTGACTGCTGCCGCATTTCCCGTGTTGGCCGAAGAGGACAATGCCGGGGCGGAGCCAATCACTTTTGCGCCAAGCAGCAGCAATCCGGTCGGAACGCAGCTTATCCTGGCAATGGATACCAGCATTTCCATGACAGATCCTGAATTGGGCATTGCCCTGTCTGCGACGGCGGCGGCATTGAATTCAAAGCAGTTCAGAAATGTCATTAAATACCGTTCCAGTCTTAATCCCGGGGAAAATTCCCTGGCGCTTGCCTTAATCGAATTTGACGGCAATGCACAAGTGCGTATTCCGTGGGTGGATATCCGGGGCGACCAGATCAATGACAAGCCTTATAAAGATTGTGATAGCCTGCAATCGCAGCCTGAGCGATTTCAGTGCCGTAAGGAGTCTTCAGCATTTCCTGATAAACTTGACCAATTATCGAATACGGTCCAGAACCTCCCCCGGTTAAGCCAGGGGTCAACATCGATTCACAGGGCCATGGATTTGAGTTTCGAGTTGTTCCTGAGTTGCCCGTGGAAAGTAACCAGTATGCGCGTCCTTGATATTTTCGGGGATGGCGATAGCGAAATCTGGATGATGAAAAAGAGTCAGGCCAGGCTGCGAGGCTTGGGGGTTACGGTGAACGGTTTCGCGATTGAAAATGAGAATAGGTTTTTGCGCGGATTTTTTGAGAAGAATGTTGTAACGCAGGGGTATGCGGAAGGGCTGGGAGGGATATATTCCCAGCCAGGCCGGGTCTGGGCAGTTGCCCGCAATATGCAGGATAGCGATAACGGAGATGATGTAATTAAACCGTTTTTTGCCGAAGTGACCCGGGGCATGACCCAGAAATTAAGTATCGAATTCGCGGGTGTTACCGAATATGAACGCATGCTGGCGCGTCTGGATATCGAACCGGGCTTTCCGATTCCCAAGCCTGTAGCACCGTCTTATTAAGTGTTTGACCGATGCTGCACTTTTGTGCAAAGCTTGTCCCTTAATAAAAAATAAGGCACTGGTGCATAGGTGTAGGTAATTTCCCTGCTTCCCCCGTGAAAACGGGGGTCTGGAGGCTCTAACCCACGAGATTCCCGCTTTCGCGGGAAACGCATGTAAGGAAAGTTTTTTCAAGGAAGCTATCTGTATTAGTGCACCAAAGCCAAAAATAAAAATGAATTGAGCAGGCGCGTGAGTATTAAACATCTTTTTCAGAAGTTGGCGAAGCCTTCTATGGCAGCGTTATTGGCCGGGAGCCTTGTCTTCAGTGGCGGCCTTGCGCAGGCGGAACCTGATGAGCCGCCGCCAGTGCCCGATATTTCCGATGTCTATAAGCACAAGGAAGCATCGGACAGCAAAGATCCTGTCGCGGCGCTGCTGATACTTGGGCTGGATACCAGCGGGTCGATGACCGATGAAGAAATGGCGATTGAGTTCCAGTCCACGGCTTATGCCGTGAATACCGAACTGTTCCGTAACCTGATTAAATATAAGTCCGGTGAAAAATCCATAGCGCTGACGGTTATTGATTTTGATGATTCCGCGCAGGTACGACTTGGCTGGGTGGATATTCGCGGAGATGAAATTAACGATAAGCCCTATAAAGACTGTGATTCCGTTCAGGATATAGCGGAAAAGGCTCTGTGCCTGAAGGACTCGTCCGTGACCCCGGACAAGCTTGACCGGATTGCCAACGAGATTGCCAATCTGTCGCGCCGGGGTCGGGGAGGGACGCAGATTGCAACGGCGATGGATCTCGCGCAGCAGATGTTCCTGGCCGCCCCGTGGAAGCCTTTGGAGCGCCGGGTTCTTGATATCTTCGGTGATGGGACCAGCGGTTATGTTCCTGTTGAGATCAGCAGGGATGAACTGACGGCGCTGGGCGTAACGATCAACGGCTTTGCGATCGCCAACGAAGTTTCGTCACTGGATGGCTGGTACAAACAATATGTTCGCAGTCAGGAAATTATTCGTGGTCCTGACGGTATTTATTCGCAGGAAGGGCAGGTCTGGGTTGTTGCCCGTGATATGAAGCGCAGCGGCAATAGTAAGGAATTAAAAAACGTCTTCTACGAAGAAGTTGCCAAAGGCATGCGGCAGAAGCTGAGCGTCGAATATGCCGGGGTCTTTGAATATTTCAGAGCGCTGGCGCGGCTGGATATGAAGCCGGACTTCCCCCTGCCGGAAGGGTTAAAGCCACCAGCGCCGAAGCAGGGCTAAGGTCAGGACCCATTAAATTACAACCTCCCCTCTTCCTAAAACCTGTCATTGCACGGCTTGTCCGTGCAATCCATTTTTATTGTCTCACTATACTGTCCGCTATAGCGCGTCCGGCAAACATGGATCACACGCGTGAAGCGTGTGATGACAACGGTGGGAGATGGATTTATGAGTCCTGACCCGAGTCTATAACGTTTCATCAAATAACTTCTCAATTTGCCCAATCAGCGCCCCGGCCAGTTCGTCCGCATCGGCAATCGTCAGTGCCTTTTTATAGTATCGCGTCACATCATGCCCGATCCCGATCGCGGTCAGCTCAACGGCGGAGATATCCTCGATCCACTGGATGACGTTGCGCAGGTCAAGTTCGAGGATGTTTGATGGATTAACGGACAAAGTTGAATCGTCCACCGGTGCCCCGTCTGAAATCACCATCAGGATCTTGCGTTTCTCGCCGCGTGCGGCAAGGCGGTTATACGCCCAGACCAGCGCTTCGCCGTCGATATTCTCTTTCAAAATCCCCTCTTTGAGCATTAGTCCGAGATTTTTGCGCGTCCGGCGGCCCGGCGTATCGGCCTGTTTGTAGATAATATGCCGTAAATCGTTCAGGCGGCCCGGGTGAGGCGGGCGGCTGTCATGGATCCACAGGTCTCGGGATTTGCCGCCTTTCCATGCCCGCGTGGTGAAGCCGAGAATTTCGACTTTGACCCCGCAGCGTTCCAGCGTTTTAGCAAGGATATCGGTGCACATCGCGGCAATCGCGATCGGCCGTCCGCGCATGGAACCGGAATTATCGATCAGCATCGTCACAACCGTATCGCGAAACTCGGTCTGCTGCTCCTGCTTGTAAACCAGCGGGATCGAAGGGTTGGCAACAATCCGCGCCAGCCGTCCTGTATCCAGCGTCCCTTCCTCCAGATCGAATTGCCATGACCGTTGCTGCTTGGCCATCAGTTTGCGCTGCAGGCGGTTGGCCAGCCGGGTGATGATGCTTTGCAGGTGAGAAAGCTGCTGGTCCAGCATACTGCGCAGCCGCTCCAGCTCTTCCGGTTCGGCGAGGTCCTCGGCGTTGACGATTTCATCATATTGCGTGGTGTAAATCGTATAAGAACTGTCCGGGCCGGGAATGTAGCCTTCGGGACGGCGGGTGCGCGGCATTTCGGGGTCATCATCCGCATCGGTTTTCTGAAGGTCTTCCGGCATTTCTTCATCCGATTGATGACGGCTTTCCCCGCTATCTTCGGTGCTGTCGGCATCGGCGTCGTCATCACTGCCTTCCCCGGCGTCTGATTCTTCTTCCTGATCCTCTTCGGTTTCTTCGGAGTCTTCCTCGCCGTCCATTTCATCGCTATCCAGCGTATCTTCATCTTCGGCCTGAGGCGGATCGCCGAGATCGATATCCATCTGGCTGATGAGGCTTTTGGCCAGATCGGCAAACGCTTTCTGGTCATGCATCGCTTCGCGCAATTGCGCCAGCCCGTCCGGCCCGAGCTTTTCTTCCAGCCACGGCCGCCACAGCGCAAACAGGCTTTCGGATGAGGGCGGCGGCGTTTCCCCGGTCATGGCGACCCGGCCCAGCACATGCAGGGCGTCGGCAAGATTACAGTCTTCGCGGTTTTCAATGGCGCTATAGCCGAGGCGGCGGCATTTCTCTTCCAGGATCGCGCCGAGATTTTGCGCCACCCCGCGCATGGCGTTCGCCCCGACAGCTTCGCACCGTGCCTGTTCCAGCGCGTCATAGGCAGCCTGTGCCGTCAGGTCCAGCGGCGCATTCTCCAGATGCACGGAAGGGTTATGATGATGCAGGTGCAGCGCCCGCGCATCGGCGTTCCCGCGTACCAGCGCGGTGCTTTCGGCGCTCATATCCCGGTCGGGCAGGGGCAGGCGGGCTTTGCCGGTCGGCTTGCCGATCGGGCTTTCCCCGGCGGCAAATGTGACATCGACATCCCCGCGTCGTGCCATCGCGCGCAGCGTCGAAGCGGTGGCAGTCTTGAAAGTCTCAAGCTCCTGATCGTCTGTATCCTTGGTGGTCATAAGGAAGAATATGGAGGGTTAAGGCCGGAATGTCATATAAATTTTCTTGCGCAGAGCGGCTTTTTGGTGGTTTATTAGGCTTAATAATTAAGAATGATTTTCATTATCGCGTTTATGACAGGGAAACAAAATGATTATAAAAAGCAAAGCAGACACAAAGGGCGAGAGGCCTTCACGCTACGAAGTACTCATGATGCGCCAGGCAGAGCGGGCCAAAAGCGACTTTAAGTTCGCCGTTGCAGGGTTGGCTTTGATGACCGGAATTGCCGGAGTAAATTTAGCCGTCAATGCGATCGCAGATACAAAGCCTGCTTTGCAGCAACCTGTTGCGGAACAGCCCGCCTTAAAACCTTAGTGTAGGGCATTCTTCCCAAGATCCGACCCAAAGCAGCGCTGGTAATATTCAATCACTGTCGGGCGTTCGGCTTCGTCACATTTATTCAGGAAGCTCAGGCGGAACGCAAAATCGCGGTCCCCGAAAATCCGTAAATTCTCAATCCAGCTCAGCACCGTCCGTGGCGACATGACCGTGGACAGGTCGCCATTGATGAATCCCTGCCTGGTCATATCGGCGAGCCGGACCATGGCGCTGATTTCATCCTTGCCTTCCGGGTCGTTCATGTCCGGGTTCTTGGTCAGCATAATGCCGACTTCATCGTCGTGCGCGAGGTAATTGAGCGTCACAACGATATTCCAGCGGTCAAGCTGGGCCTGGTTCAGTTGTTGCGAGCCGTGATACAGCCCGGTCGTATCGCCCAGCCCGATCGTGTTCGCCGTCGCGAACAGGCGGAAAGCCGGGTGGGGACGGATCACCTTGTTCTGGTCCAGCAGGGTCAGTTGTCCTTCGGCCTCCAGCACCCGCTGGATCACGAACATTACATCAGGTCGCCCGGCGTCATATTCGTCGAACACCAGCGCCACCGGGTTTTGCAACGCCCAGGGCAGCAGTCCCTGTTTATATTCGGTAATCTGCTTGCCGTCTTTCAGGACAATCATATCCTTGCCCAGAAGGTCGATCCGGCTGACATGGGAATCAAGATTGATCCGGACGCACGGCCAGTTCAGGCGGGCGGCAACCTGTTCGATATGCGTGGATTTACCTGTCCCGTGATAGCCCTGGATCATCACGCGGCGGTTATTGGCAAAGCCGGCCAGAATCGCGCGCGTCGTATCGTGATCGAACTGGTAGTTCTTGTCGATCTCCGGCACGTTCGGATGCGGCTGGCTGAAGCCGGGGACATCCCAGTCAACATCAATATCAAAGGTTTCCCGCGCATTGAACGTCGTGTCGGGCAGGGTGGTATGCTGGGGGCTGTTGGCGATCAGGCTTGCCATTTCAGGTGCCTGATGGCCGTTCTCGCTTTTATCGCTCATCAAGTTTCTCATATTTCTGGTAGGCCAACTTTAATATTGTATAGGCCATATTGACGCTTTTGAGAAGCTCTTCGGACTGTTGATCGTTTTTGTTCACATCGGGATGATATTTTTTTGCGAGTTCTTTGTACCGCGTTTTGACTTTTTCCAACGTCAAAGGCGGTTTCAGTCCCATAATCGCCATGGCTTCATGTTCGGGCGTATTACGGGCGAAAGGCATTTCATACTCTTCTTCCTGTGGCCCGGTGCTTGCCTTGTCGCCAAACTGGCCGAATTCGTAAGCGCGGCCGCGCAGGATATGCTCCATCCCGGCAAAGTTATCATAGCGCCAGGTCGGCCGGTCGCCGAGGGTGCTGCGGACGATATAATCCTCGATATCGCTCTGGGCCATGCCGGAAAAGTAATTCCATGCCTTGTTATAGTCCTGCACATGCTCAAGGCAGAATGTGTAATAGCCGCTCAAACCGCGATCTTTGGGCGCGCGAAATTCCGCATGCGCGGCGCAGCCCGGCATGTCGCATTTTGTCGAATGCGTTTTCTTCTCATGTTCATCCGCAAATTCAGCGGAATTCGGCTTTAAATGAATTTTTGGCATCTCTATTAATTATGATATCTAAAAGCCTGTGTAACAAGTTCTGCTGGAGCGAAATATATGGGAATTGCATCGCAAATTGAACAAATTTTGACAGAATCATTAGCGCCGGAAAAACTGGAGTTGATAAACGAAAGTCATTTGCACGCCGGGCATGCTGGCGATAATGGAAGCGGAGAGAGTCATTTTCGTGTTATAGTTGTGTCCGGCCGTTTTGCAGGGTTAAACCGAATTGCACGCCATCGTATGGTGTTTGCGATATTGCAGGAAAAGCTGGAAACAATGCCTCATGCGCTATCCTTAAAGGCTTTTGCCCCGGATGAGGTATAATTAATGGTTGCCATATAAATTATTTTACAATTAATAGTTGTGCGTATCTGGTCATATACGATAGTATAGAAGATATACTTCTGAATACATCTCTGGGTTTATATGACGTAAATATATAAGGAAAAGCACAATGACTGATTTTGAAAACAATTCCATTAATCAGGACAATAATCAGCCGAAAAGCACGCTTATTAGCCGCAATATTACCGTTTTGGGGCGTCGTACATCGGTCAGGCTGGAAAAGGAGATGTGGCAATCCCTGCGGGCGATTGCAAAACGCGAAAACTGCAAGATCCATGACATCTGTTCATTAATTCATTTACGCAAGAACCCGGATACATCGCTGACAGCGGCTATTCGTGTCTTCCTGATGCTCTATTACCGTGCGGCGGCAACCGAAGAAGGGCACCGCAAAGCAGGGCATGGGGATTTCAACAATATGATGGAACGGGCCCGGATGAACGGTGAGATGCTGACCATGTTAAAGCAGGGTGCCAGTAACGGCGTTTCGATACAAGCTCAGCTTCATGCGGTACAGGCCGGTCAGCAGGCGCAGCATTATTAATTTGCTGTTTTAGGCTGCACGGCCCATCGCCAGGAATTTTTCGTGCCGCTTTTTCTTAAGCTCTTCGCCATTCCATGGCGTGAGCTTATCCAGCGCTTTTTCGATATGACCCGCGACAGCGTCCATCGTTTCTTCGCGCTTGCGGTGGGCGCCGCCAATCGGTTCCGGGATAATCCCGTCAATCAGTTTCAGTTCATACAAATCCTGAGCGGTCAGCTTCAGGGCTGCTGCCGCATCATCGGCGTGGCTGGCACTACGCCACAGGATAGAAGCACAGCCTTCCGGTGAAATAACCGAATAAATTGAGTGCTCCAGCATATAAATTTTGTCCGCCGCTGCGATCGCAATCGCGCCGCCGGAGCCGCCTTCGCCGATAACAACGGAAACGATCGGTGTTTTTACGCGCAGGCAGGTTTCAATGGATTTGGCAATCGCTTCAGCCTGGCCGCGTTCTTCCGCGCCAACGCCGGGGTAAGCGCCCGCCGTATCGACCAGCGTAATGACCGGAAGCTGGAATTGCTCGGCCATATGCATCAGGCGCTGCGCCTTGCGGTAGCCTTCCGGGCGGGCCATACCGAAATTATGTTTGATCCGTGATTCGGTGTCGCTGCCTTTTTCATGGCCCATAACAACGCAGGAGCGGCCACGGAAACGGCCCAAACCACCCATCAGGGCATTATCCTCACCGAAATAACGGTCACCGGCCAGCGGCGTAAAGTCATCGATGATCGTGCTGACATAGTCCACGAAATGCGGGCGTTCCTGGTGCCGGGCAACCTGGACTTTCTGCTGCGCGGTCAGCTTGCCGTAGGTCTGCGCGAGCAGGCGGTCAACCTTGTTGGTCATCCGGGTGATTTCATCTGCGATATTCAGATGGTCATCGCCGCTGACATTGCGCAATTCGACGATCTTTGCTTCGAGTTCCAGAATCGGTTTCTCAAATTCAAGCTGGGCCATAAGGTCCTTCCCGTTGTCTCTATAAAAGAATAGCGAGCAGGTTAATCCATCTGCTCGCTACTCGCAACTTGTATCGGTAAATTAATCGTCGGTCCCGGTTTTGGACAGCGGGTGCTTGTCTTCTACCGTTTTCTTCGCTTTGTCGCCGATGATATGCGTATAGATTTGTGTCGTCGCAATATCAGCGTGACCCAGCATTTTCTGGACGCTACGCAGGTCGGCACCGTTGCTGAGCAGGTGCGTTGCAAAAGCGTGACGCAGAATGTGCGGGCTAACGCGGTCTGAATCGATCTGTGCCGCATCGGCCAGGTCTTTCAGAAGCTGCGCAAAGCGTTGACGTGTCAGGTGACCGCTCTCAGACGTCCGTGACGGGAACAGCCACTGGGCTTGTGTCCCTTTGTCATCGGGGCTGATGAACTGTTTGCGGACGTCCAGATACGATTTCAGAGCCTTTTGAGCGGGCTCTGAAATAGGAACCATACGTTCGCGTCCACCTTTACCTGCAACCATAAGGAATTGCATGTCTTCGCCAATAGCGGACATCGGCAGGCCAACCAGCTCGGAAACGCGCAGGCCAGTGGCATACAGCATTTCCAGCAGGCAAACCAGGCGAACGCTGTCAGCGCTACCGCCCTGACCAGCCGTTTTGATTAGCGTGCTGACTTCAGCTTCGCTAAGCGTTTTTGGCAAGGTACGGGTTTGTTTCGGACTTTCGATCGCAGAGGTCGGATCATCCTTACGGATGTTCTCAGACACCAGATAGCGATAGAACTGGCGCAGAGCGGACAGGCGACGCGCCACAGTACGCGTTGCAATCTGTGCTTTGTTCTGGCCTTTGACGTGGATTTTGTTACCGAGATCTTCCAGATAGGCTTTGATTTCATCGGTGCTGGAATCAACGATTTCCTTGGAATAGGTGCTGCGCAGATACAGGCTGAAATCAGCCAGATCACGCCAGTAAGCCTGACGTGTGTTCATTGCCGCACCACGTTCGGTGGTAAGCATATCTAGGAAAGAATCGACCAAAGGATGAAGCTTCGGTTTTTCTTTCGGTGGACGACCTGGACGTGCCATTAGTTTTCTCCTTTTTTATTTATTACTCACTACTTAAGCCCAGTATTACTTCCTGAGCCAAAGAACGAGCCTCTTTTGTTAACCCCACAGTTACTAAACCATTTATTACGTCACGCAGCAACACGCCATTTAGTTTTTCTGGCGGTACGTTATGAAGCACAATGGCGCTTAACAATATGACCTCTCCCAGACGTTTATCGTACTCTGCCGATTCGAGGCCGTCTATTAAGCTAATAGATGGCATTACATAATCGACAGCGGAAGTCAAGCTCAATTCTTTTTCATAAACACTTAGGTCGTCATAATTATGTAATTTTAGGTCTTTGTCAAGTTTTTCATAAATAATTTTCAGCGCCAGGAGTTTGTCCTGACCAAAAGGCTCTGAATTCTTTTCAAAATCAATGCCTTGCTCCCACTCTTCGGTGGATGATTTTCCCGCCTGATAGGCGGCATATTGCAGGGTTGTTTTAGCATTTGCTGTATTACCGTCCGCTAATTCTTTGAAACGCGATTCGGCCCAGTTATTGGGGATATTTATGCCGGATTGGAGCAAAACAGGAAAAACGCTGCGAATCGTTTTGCTGTCAAATGAGGATGGATCAAGTTTTACAATTTCGGGGACAAACGGCAGCAGTGAGTCCGGCCCGTAATGATCCGCCAGAGCAAGGGCGTGTTTGATTACAACAACACGTTCCTCGTCCTTTGACGCGCTTGTGAACCCCCGGAACAGGTAGGGCAGACGCTTCCATCCGCCAATTTTTTTGTAATCGGCCAGTGACGTCTTGGTGCTTTTACCAAAAAGAGATGTGGCCTGATCCTGGTAGAATGCCCCAAGTTCTTGCGCGGACATTAAGCCGCGGCGAACGCTTTCAAGCACCAGCGAGATCTTTTGCTCGTCGGGCAGGGAAGGCTGCTCCCGCAGCAAAATCAGGACATGAGGAGGAAGCTCTTTTATTTCTCCGGTTTTCAGCCCGCTAAGGTCAAAGCGATTCTCTGCGGCCAGAATGGCGGCTTCCAGCGGCGTAAGCTCTGCAAAATCTTCCGGGCTGCGGGCTTTGAAACGGTAATTATCTTTATCGACAATTCGTTGCAGGATTTTACTCTCCGGGATATCCGGGCGTACCGTTTTGCCGCCTGAGGCTTTTGACAGGATATAGCTGCAGGCTTGCGAGGCCTGTTGCCAAAAAAGGATTTCTGCAAACCGCTTTTCGGCGGCTTTGGTCTCAAGGCAGGCCAGCGCGGGTTGGCGGTCGTAAAACGCGGCAAGAACCCCGGTCCGGGCGAAACGGTCGTGGTAAGGCAAATCCGCCTGTTTTGTGTATAAGGCCAACGCTTCAGGGTAAGCGCCCATTTCCAGCAGCTTTTCAAGCCGCAGCGTCGTCAGGTCGTTCCCAGGGCTGGGTTTGACGTCATTCTTGATTAGCCCGGCATCAAGCGATGATAACAGCAGTCGCTTAGTCAGTTGTTGCATCGTCGGGTAGGGGGATTGCGCCGGTAAAACCGGGATTTGTTCAATTAAAAGCGAGCGTTTTGTTCCGCGCCATAAATCCCGGCCCAGAGCGCCTTCCTGTGATTTCGTATAAACGCCGTGGGATTCAAGCGCCGCATACTCGACCTTGCCGGTATATTCCTTTTTCGGTGGCGGATCATATGCTGTTTCAGGGGCGATACCATCCCGTTCGTCCGGGGTTTCCTGTGTTTTTGGCGCAGGCGGGGCGGGTTTCCGGATGGCCCCGCCAGCCATGCGGTCGTCATCCTGCAGGGCCGGGGAATATTGTGCCCTGTCATGTTTATTCTCTGACGGTTTGGAAACGGGGACGCTTCCGGCAATGCGGTCGTCCTGCGCATAAGCCGGCAGGACTGTTAGCACAAAACAGGCGCAGAGTGGCAACAGCCATTTTGATCTATTGCGCATCGAAAAAACGCTCGTTCGGGATCGTCGTGCTGATTTCCCTGGCAGGGACCGTTACATCCGTCATGGCCACGTAAGCAAAGCCGCCGATAACGGCCAACGCAACGACACCACATAATATTTTTACCAGTTTCATCCTGCTTCGCCTTCGCAATCACTGTGAATTTCAAGAAGAGTACAAGCCATTTTATATAGGAAGGGCCCTATAAAATGCAACGGCAGGATTGTATTTTTCCCGCAGCTCGTGGCATAAGCACTATATGGCTTACGATGAAGAAATTATTGAGCAAATCCGCCGCCGGCTCGACAGGCCGATTGTCCTGATCGGTTTGATGGGAGCGGGCAAGACCCGGACGGGCAGGCAAATTGCTCAGGCGCTGCGGCTGCCGTTCACGGATTCCGATGATGAAATCGAAGCCGCCGCGGGCATGAGCGTCTCTGAAATTTTCGAGCGTTTCGGCGAAGAATACTTCCGGGACGGGGAGCGCCGGGTGATCCAAAGGCTGCTGGATGAAGGTGCCAGTGTCATAGCCACGGGCGGCGGCGCGGTCATGAATGAGGATACGGCGCAGGCAATCTGGGATAATACCCTGTCAATCTGGATCCGCGCCGAATTAAATGTGATGGTGCAGCGGACCGCGCGCAGGGATAGCCGCCCGCTGTTAAAGAGCGGCGATCCGGAAAAAATTCTGGCGGAACTCGCCGGGAAACGCTATCCAGTCTACGAAAAGGCTGATATTGTAGTGGACAGCCATAACGGGCCTGCTGAGGCGATCCTGAACCAGGCCCTGGAGAAAATACGGAATTTCCTGAACGATGAGTAATACAAATCAGGCTGAGCCATCCCCGGAAGCGGACAGGCGAACCGTCCGGATTAATCTGGGCGAGCGGTCTTACGATATCCACATTGGCCAGAACCTGCTGCGGCAGATCACGGATTTTGTTCCTGTATCGCTTGAAAAGCGCTCTGTTTTTGTCCTGACCGACGAAAATGTCTCGATCCCGCATGCCGGGCAGGTTTATGAAGCGGTCAAAGCCGGTAAACCCCATAGTGTGCAATTGCTGGCGCTCCCGCCCGGTGAGGCGACTAAATCCATGGCATCGCTGGAGCAGGTGATCGCCTGGATGCTGGATCACGGCGTGAACCGGGATTCGGTCCTGTTCGCCGTGGGGGGCGGTGTGATCGGCGATCTGGCAGGGTTTGCCGCGGCAACGGTTATGCGCGGCATCGATTTCGTGCAGGTGCCGACAACATTGCTGGCACAGGTCGATAGCTCTGTCGGCGGAAAAACCGGGATTAACATGCCGCAGGGGAAAAACCTTGTCGGCGTGTTCCATCAGCCGATCAGCGTCGTATGCGATATCGATACCCTTGCGACCTTACCGCGCCGGGAAATCTTGGCGGGCTATGCCGAGATTGTGAAATACGGCCTGATTGACGATCCGTCTTTCTTCCAGTGGCTGGAAAAAGAAGGGCAGGATGTTTGTGCGCCCAAGCCCGGCCCGGCCATGAAAGCGATTGAAATATCCTGCCGTAAAAAAGCGGAAATCGTTGCCGCAGATGAAAAAGAAAAAGGCATGCGGGCCTTGCTGAATCTCGGCCATACATTCGGTCACGCGCTTGAAGGCGCGGCAGGCTATGACGGGCGCCTGCTGCATGGCGAGGCAGTCGCGATCGGGATGGTGCTGGCGATGCGCCTGTCACACCGGATGGGGCTGTGCGAAGAAAAAGATATCAGCCGGGTCGTCGAACATCTGGCGGCCATCGGCCTGCCGACAGAAATTAATATGATTTTTCCGCCGCTGGAAACGACGCCGGAAGAGCTTCTTGGCTTTATGCGTCATGACAAAAAAGTATCAATGGGGCGGATGATCTTCATTATCGCCAACGGCATCGGCAAGGCCCATGCGACCCATGATGCCGAACAGTCTGATATTCTTGAAATCCTGAAACATTCTATGGACGGACCTTAAAAAATGACAACCAGTTTTGCTTTGTCTGTGATCGCAATTTTTGTACTGCTGATTTTATCGGCGTTCTTCTCCGGTTCCGAAACGGCGCTGACAGCGGCATCCAAGGCGCGGCTGCACTCGCTGGCCAAAGCCGGGAACAAACGCGCTGTTCTGGTCAACAAGATCCGGGAGAAAAAAGAGCGGATGATCGGGGCGCTGCTTTTGGGGAACAACCTTGTCAATATTCTGGCGTCTGCCCTGGCGACCAGCGTTTTGATTAAAGTGTTCGGTGAGGCGGGGGTTGTGTATGCCACATTGGTCATGACCCTGCTGGTGTTGATTTTTGCCGAGGTGCTGCCCAAAACCTATGCGCTGCATTTTGCCGACAAGATGGCAATGTTTATAGCGCCGGTCATCCATGCCGTCACGATCGTCCTGGCCCCGGTTGTCGAGATGATTACGGCGCTGGTCCGCTTCGTTCTGCGTCTGGCAGGCGTCGATATCTCGATGGTCAGTGCCGGCAGCCATGCCGAGCTTCTGCGCGGCGTCATTGAAATGCATACCGGTCCGGAAGAGGAAACCAACGAGCAGCGGGCGATGCTGCGCTCAATTCTCGATCTGGCGGATGTAGAGGTCTGTGAAGTCATGACCCACCGGAAGAACGTCACGATGATCGATGCCGCCCAGCCGGTCGAAAAAATTATCGAAGAACTGCTCGACAGCCCTTATACCCGCGTACCGCTTTACCGCGATAACCAGGACAATATCGTCGGCATTATCCATGTGAAATCGATGGTGAAAGAAATTCAGGCCCAGGACGGGAAAACGGATAAAATCGATCCCGTCGCCCTCGCAACGGAGCCTTGGTATATCCCCGAAGCAACGACACTGTTTGACCAGCTCCAGGTCTTCCGCCAGCGCCGTGAGCATTTTGCCATCGTGGTCGATGAATATGGCAGCTTCATGGGGGTGGTGACGCTTGAAGACATCATTGAGGAAATCGTTGGCGAGATCGAAGACGAAATGGATGAAATCGTCGCCGGGGTTCGGAAACAGCCAAACGGCACATACCTGGTGGACGGCGATGTGACGATCCGCGACCTGAACCGGGAATTTGAATGGGACTTGCCGGACAACCATTATTCAACCGTTGCCGGGCTGATCCTGCACGAAGCCGAGATGATCCCCGAGGCAGGGCAGTCCTTTAACTTCTTCGGTCTGCGCTTTGATATCGTCAAGCGTCAGCGCAACCAGATCACACTGGTCCGCATTACCCCGAAAAAGAAGAAGCCGGCTGAAGAGGCGGCTTAAAACCAGATGAAAATAAGCTCAATCAAAAACCCCCAGAACCCGTCTTTAAAGATCATGCTGAGGCCTCCAAAGGTAAACTGGACTCCGTAGACCAATGCCGGTGACAAGTCTGCAAAAGGAATGTCAAGAAATGCCGGGATCAGGATATGCGTGATTCCCATCCCCAGGATATAACCGGCGATGAACAGGAATGTATGATAGAAAAGGAATGTTAGCGGGCTTCCGCCGCGGCGACGTCTGCGGTATGCGGGGCGGGGAGGATGCCTGCTTTCATGATGAGAGCTGCGGCGTGTTGTGCTGTATTCGCGATAGGTCTGCGACCATGCGTCATTGTGCGCCGATTGCGGTTGCTGTGTCTGCTGTGGTTGGTGGCGCAGGGGCGCAGTACGGATCATGCGGTAGGCATCGTTGATCTGCTGCATTTTACGGGCGGCGTGTGCGCGTTTATCGGGATAACGCGCCCAGCGGTCCGGATGCCACTGTTTGACCAGTTTTCTGTAATTTTGTTTTATAGAGTCTTCACAGGCACTGTGGTCAGCTTGCAGCAGCTGATAAGCCCATTTGATATCTAACGTCGTGTTCAATGCACCCTCATATGTTTGAATAACGAAGCTTCGCTACACAAACATATAATTACATAATATCACAACCTGTCTGTTTAGTGAAGAGAAAACGACAGAGGCAGCGATGCTGCACTGCAAATTTCATAAGACTTGACCTCTTACCTGAAATTTTGCCAAAACAAATCAGATGAAACGGGAGGTCAATTATAACCATGAAAATAGATATCAAAAAAATCGCGCAGCGTCAGTTTCCTATGGTGACAAAAGATAAGCTTGAAGCTATGCACACATATGCTGATACGATTAAACAATATCTGGATATGGTCGTTGAGGCGGGCCTGATTAGAGGCTATCAGTCTACGGTCCAGGACAAGCCGTTGTCTCCGGGATATTACGGATCAATTGTGCTTACGGGATTCAATGAGGATGTGCCAGAAGAAGGCGAGTTTCGTTTTTATCTCGATAGCGCAGAGCTGCATATTCGTTTTGATGGTGGAAAGAGCGCAAAGCTTTTTAACCATCATGCTTTTGGGGAGAAAAGAATTAATCTTAAAAATGATTCCGTTGAAGCTATTACAAAATTACGCCCTGATGTCATGGCCGTCGAAGCGGGTCAGTTCCTGAAAAGCATCATGAGTATTGAAGGGCGCACAAAATATGCCGATTATCTTCATAACGATGTAAGGCAGCCTAAGCGGTAACCTTGCCATGACAATGTTTGAACTTCTTGCCGCTACCGCACGGGCAGGCCGCATTGCGTTGGACTTTGCCCCAGGTTTCCGGGTTGTTCTCATCAAATGCTAGTCGTTCCGGGAATGGCTGGACATTGGCCGCTTTGAAGTTTGCCGTCTTCTCGACGGGAGCGCCGACCAAGGCCGGGTCCTGCCGCGTTTCATGGGTTTGCCCGCCGCCGCGACGGAACATCAGGCTTTTCGCGTCCGGATCGACATTGAACTCAACAAGGCTCAGCATTTCCGTGACACTTTCCCGCAGGTGATCCAGCATCATTTCAAACATGGCAAAGGCTTCCGCCTTATATTCGTTCAGCGGGTCGCGCTGGGCAAAGGCGCGCAGGTTAATCCCCTGGCGTAAATGGTCGAGGTTCAGCAAATGCTCTTTCCAGTGCTGGTCGAGTTTTTGCAGCACCAGCCCTTTTTGCAGTTTGCGGTAAAGGTCCGGCCCGGTATTAGCCGCTTTTTGTGCCATCTTACGGTCGGATTCATCAAGCAGCCGCTCTACAATCTCCGTTTCGGCGATGCCTTCTTCCTTGGCCCATTCATCAAGCGGAAGGTCAAGGTTTAGCAGGCGCTGAGCTTCACTCTTGAGTGTTTCGACATCCCACTGCTCAGCATAGGTGCGCGGGGGGATGCAGCGATGGACGAGGTCCTCGATCACCGTATGGCGCATATCATCGACGAATTCTTCGACATCGTCGGCGGCCATCAGTTCGCGGCGCTGGTCGTAAATGACTTTCCGCTGGTCGTTCATTACGTTATCGAACTTCAGCAGGTTTTTCCGGACATCAAAGTTCATGGCTTCGACCTTGGCTTGCGCCCGTTCCAGTGTTTTGCTGATCCACGGGTGGGTCAGGGCTTCCCCGTCGCGAAGGCCGATATGTTTATGCGCCAGCAGCATTTCCATTTTCTCTGATCCGAAAATGCGCATGAGATCGTCTTCCAGCGACAGGAAGAAAACGGTTTCGCCCGGATCACCCTGACGCCCGGAACGGCCACGCAGCTGGTTATCAATCCGGCGGGATTCGTGCCGTTCTGTACCGATGACATAAAGGCCGCCGGCAGCGCGGACTTTTTCCTGGTTTTCTTTAACTTCGGCGCGGATTTTTTCAGCCGCTTTTTTCTGTTTGTCTTCGGACAAGCTCTCATCAATTTCAGCTTTGATCCGCATTTCGACGTTCCCGCCAAGCTGGATATCGGTCCCGCGGCCCGCCATATTGGTGGCGATGGTCACCGCGCCCGGCTGCCCGGCCTGGGCGATGATGAAGGCTTCCTGCTCGTGGTAGCGCGCATTCAGGACGTTGTGCGGAATCTTGTTTTTCTTAAGCAGCTCTGAAAGGTTTTCGGATTTTTCAATCGATGTGGTGCCGACAAGAACAGGCTGCTCGCGCTTGCGGCAATCCTTGATAATTTTAAGCGCTGCCGCTTCTTTTTCAGCAAGGCTCTTGAAAATTTTATCATCAACGTCAATCCGGCTGACCGGGACATTGGTTGGGATTTCGATGACGCCGAGATTGTAGATGTCGGCAAATTCTGTGGCTTCAGTCATCGCCGTACCGGTCATGCCGGCCAGCTTCGGATACATCCGGAAATAATTCTGGAACGTGATTGAGGCCAAAGTCTGGTTTTCATTCTGGATATCGGTACCTTCCTTGGCTTCCAGTGCCTGGTGCAGCCCATCGGAGAAACGGCGGCCTTCCATCATCCGGCCTGTAAACTCATCAATGATGATGACCTTGCCGTCCTTGACGATGTAATCCTTGTCCAGGAAGAACAGCTTGTGCGCTCGCAAGGCCTGGTTCACATGATGGACGAGGGCGATGTTGTTCGCATCGTACAGCGCGCCATCGGTCAGGATCTGATGTTCCCGCAGCAAGTCCTCGATATGCTCCGTCCCGTTATCGGTAAAAGTGACGGTGCGCATTTTCTCATCCAGGTCAAAATCCTTTTCGTCTAAGAACGGTATGATCTTGTTCACTTCCTGATACAGGCCGGAAAACGACTCGGACGGACCGGAAATAATCAAAGGTGTCCGTGCTTCGTCGATGAGGATCGAGTCGACCTCGTCAACGATTGCGAAATTGAAATCGCGCTGGACCATATTATCCAGTTGGTACTTCATGTTATCGCGCAGGTAATCAAACCCGAATTCGTTGTTCGTTCCGTATGTAATGTCTGCGGCGTAAGCCGCTTTGCGGTCACCATCTTCAACATTTCCGGTGATGCATCCAACGGTCAGGCCGAGGAAACGATAGACTTGCCCCATCCATTCCGCATCACGCTGAGCAAGGTAATCGTTGACGGTCACAACGTGTACGCCTTTGCCGGACAGCGCGTTCAGGTAAACGGCCAGCGTCGCCACAAGCGTTTTACCCTCACCGGTTTTCATCTCGGCAATCTTGCCCTGATGCAGGGCGAGTCCGCCGACAAGCTGGACATCGTAGTGCCGCTGGCCGAGCGTTCGTTTGGCGGCCTCGCGGACAACGGCGAAGGCTTCGTGCATCAGGTCATCAAGTGACTCGCCTTTTTCAAGACGCTGGCGAAATTCAGCGGTCTGACCTGCCAGCTCTGAATCGTTCATCGCTTCGTATTTGGGTTCAAGCGCGTTAATTGGCTCTATGTGACGATAAAGCCCTTTAAGGACGCGATCATTACTGGAACCAAAAATTTTCGTAGCGAGAGTAAGCAACATTCTGTCCTTGTCATACTAAGCGATTTTGGCCGGTCCATAAGGGGGCGCAGCACGATGAATATACGTATATCCGCTCTGATATAAGCGCTCAAAGGCCTTACGTCAATGGGACGTTGATAACATGGCCTTGATTTCAGAAAGTACTTTATTATTTGAATCCGGGTGGATACATTACTTATCGCGTAGTTATCCAACGAATTTTTCTCATGTGAAGAAGTTAGGGGAATAGAAATATGTCTGATATGAAACAAGATTCAAAAGGCAAAGGCCCGATTATCGCCGTTGTCGCCGTGGTGGCTCTGGTCGCTGTCGGCGCTATGGTGATGATGTCCGGGAACGGTGTTGCTGAGAGCGAAGAGGCTGAGCTGAGCCAGATTGCGCCAGCCAGCGCCGATGCGGCCAAAGATGAAAACGCGCCGATGATTAAACTGGGGAACCCTGTGGTTGCCAAAGTCAACGGCGAAGAAATCATGCGCAGCGATGTGTTTAACTTCATCAGCGGCCTGCCGGAGCAGGTGCGTCAGATGCCTATCCAGACATTGTTTCCGTTGGCTCTGGAGCAGGTCGTCAACAACCGCGTTATCAACGCCAAAGCCGGTAGTGCCGAGCTGACGGCCGACCCGGAAGTTGAACAGCTTGTTAACCAGGCAAAAGACCAGATCGTCCGTAACGTGTTCATCGATCGCCAGATCGACGCGCAGATCACCCAGAAAAAACTCCTGAAAGCCTATCAGGATATGCTGGAAGAAATGGGCGAGATCAAAGAAACCCACGCCCGCCACATTCTGGTCGATAGTGAAGAGAAAGGTCGCGAAGTCATTGCCAAGCTGAACGAAGGCGGTAACTTCGAAGAGCTGGCCAAAGAATACTCCACCGGCCCGTCCGCACAAAATGGCGGCGAGCTCGGCTGGTTCGCGAAAGGTGAAATGGTGCCGGAATTTGCCGAAGCCGCCTTCGCGATGGAGCCGGGTTCTGTCAGCAAAGATCCTGTCCAGACCCAGTTTGGCTGGCACGTGATTAAAGTCGAAGATCGCCGCACCCGTAAAGAGCCTGAGTTCGAAGCTGTGAAACCGCAACTGGAAGCCCAGCTGCGCCAGCAGGTTCTGACCGAGCTGGTCGAAGGCTGGCAAAAAGACGCCAAGATCAAGAAATTTGATATCAACGGCGAACCGGTCAAAAAATAACCGGACACACGAAATCGTAAAAAAGGCCGCAGCGAAGGTTGCGGCCTTTTCTTTTGGGCGTTAAAACATCGCCATGGTTAAATTTGTTCAAAAACATGTCGGTTGCGCCGAAGCCCTCGAACTGCCGCCGCCGGATTGCCCGCGTAAGCCTGTGGTGTTTGTCGCGGCAGCAGCCCTTGTTGATGCCGATGGCCGCATCCTGATCGCGCAGCGCCCGGAAGGCAAAGCCATGGCAGGGCTGTGGGAGTTTCCCGGCGGCAAGATTGATGACGGGGAAACGCCTGAATATGCCCTGATGCGCGAACTGCGCGAAGAGCTTGGTATTGAAACGCGGCCTTGCTGCTTTTCTGCGGCGGCTTTCGCGTCTCACGGCTATGAAGATTTCCACCTGTTGATGCCGCTGTTCGTCTGCCGGGTCTGGAAAGGAACGCCGCAGGCCAAAGAAGGACAGGCCCTGAAATGGGTTATGCCTGCACAGCTATATGATTTTGAAATGCCTGCGGCGGATTTACCATTAATAGATCCTCTACTCAATTTATTGACATAATTTTTATTGTTTGCTAAAGCTTGGCAAATTTTATCAAGCAGGAGAGAAACCATGTGGATGCCGGGATTTCTAAAGGAAAAATTTGACTCATACGCCGAAAAGAAACGCCTTGAAGCGGAAAACAAGCAGGCTATTGTCGATGTGATGTCTGCAATTAAGGATCCTGCAAGCGATCTTGAAACAATCATGACGATTGCTGACAATATCAGGCATATTCGCGGCGATGACGCGAAGAGTATCTATGACGCTGTTTTTGCCCGCGATGACATGGATATCTTTTCTGTGATGCTGGGCAAGCTATCCAATGGAAACACAATGGCGCACGTTGAATATGTAAGCAGCTTTGGCCCTGAGGGCGGTTACTTCATGAGTTCAAAATCCATGCTTTATGCGGCTATAGAGGCTGGTGCAGAGAATATCGCGCTGCTGCTGGCGACGGATGTCTCGGTTGATCCTGCTTACTCGGGCGGGTATTCGAGCGATACAACGCACGGAAAATATCCTGCGCCTTTTGATACGGCGCTGGAAAAAAATATGCCTGACATCGCGGAAATCCTGAAAGTCCGCTTGACGAAAAAGATGGAGCAGCGCATTGCTGCGGCAACCCCGGGACCGCGTTAAGTCTCTCCGCTGGCATGCTGTCTCCATCTGCTTTAGAATAGCGGCATGAGCACATCGGTCTACGATCTCAAACAGTTTTACAGCCGCCGCGCCGGACGTCTGGTGCGGCGTCTTGTGTCGAGCCATATTAACGATCTCTGGCCGGGGCTCGATGGTCAGCGGGTTTTAGGCTACGGCTATGCCACACCGTATTTACGCCCGATACAGGAGCAGGCCGAACGGGTTTTTGCCGCGATGCCTGCCCAGAACGGGGTTCACTTCTGGCCGGAAGGACAGAAGGGGCTGGTTTGCCTGACCGCGGAAAACGAGCTGCCGTTCGAAACGGAATCGATCGACCGGATTTTGGTCGTCCATGGGCTGGAGTTTGCCGAGTCCCCGGAGACCATGTTTAACGAATTCTGGCGTGTCCTGAAAGGCAACGGGCGTTTGCTGCTGGTTGTGCCAAGCCGCCTGGGAATGTGGGCGCGGGTGGACCGTACGCCGTTTGGTCATGGCACCCCATACACGCTCGGCCAGATTAACGGCTACCTGCAGCGCAGCCTGTTCACGATGGAGCAAAAGGAACGGGCTTTGTTTATGCCGCCGTTCCGGTCTTTCCTGGTCTTGCGCACGGCCTATACGTTTGAAAGCTTCGGCCGCTTCATTTTCCCTGGGCTTGCGGGCCTGCATTTGATTGAAGCGTCAAAGCAGATTTACGCCGCCAGCCCAAAAGGCAAAGCCGAAAAAGTACGTGGCCGGAAAATTATTGTCGGGGAAGCTGTCCCCACATAACGGGATTGCCTTGCTTTTCCGCACTACTCAGGGTAATAAACCTTCATGTCCAAGACGGTAGGAACCATACGTCAGCAAATCGACGCGCTAGATGATAAAATCCACGATCTGCTTATGAAGCGGGCGGAGATGGTCGTCAAGATCGGTGAAGAAAAGCGCAAGAACAAGGTCCAGATCATCCAGCCGGACCGCGAAGCCATCATGATTCGCCGTCTGCTCGGACGTCATCAGGGGCCATTGCCCAAAGAGGCTATCGTCCGCATCTGGCGTGAACTTGTCGGTGCGGTATCGCTTTTGCAGACTGGTTTGAAAGTGGTTGTCAGTGTCCCGGAAGACCATACCGGCCTTATTTACTGGGACATGGCCAAAGATTATTTTAGCAGTGTGTTGCCGATGCAAAAGGCGAGCAACCCGCTTGCCGCGCTGGCAATGGTGCGGGAGAGCGAAGCAACCTTTGCTGTGCTGCCGTGGCCGGAAGACGACCAGAATAATCCGTGGTGGGGGTACATCATGGATGAAAATGGTGACCAGGGCATGCGGATCATGGCGCGCCTGCCGCTCGGCGATAGCAGCAAGGAAGCCCCGAACCTGGAGCATCGCGCAATCGTTGTCGCCCGTTTGAAATATGAAACCTCCGGCGATGACCGCAGCTTTCTCGCACTTGATCTTGATGGTGATATCAGCCGGGGCCGGATTGTTGATAAAGCGCAGGCTTTGGAATTAAAGGCGTTGAGCCTGCATAGCTGCCCCGGCATGATGCCTGGCCGCAAATTACACTTGGTGGAAGTCGAAGGCTATGTTGACCCGGACGGGGAGCAAAGCGAAAAGCTGGCGAGGTCTTTCGATGACCCGGATGCAAAATGCACTTGTCTTGGCGGCTATCCCGTGCCCCCGGTTTACGAAGACAAAGTTGGCAAAAACGCCGTTCCGGACTCCCAGCAGCAAAAAACGGCATAAGGTTGATCGCCGATGCTGTTTCAAAAAGTTTCCATTATCGGTTTTGGTCTGATTGGTTCATCGCTGGCGCGGGCGATCCGCAAACATGGCATGGCGGAAGAAATTGTTTGCGTAGACCGGAGCGTCGATGTTTGCAAAAAAGCAGTAAAACTTAAACTATGCGATAAGGCTGATACCGATTTGCGCAAAGGTGTAGACGGTGCAGATCTTGTTGTCCTCGCCGTGCCGGTCGGAGCCTGCGGGACGGTAGCGGAGCAAATCCGGTATTCTCTCAAGGAAGGCGCAATTGTCACCGATGTCGGCTCTGTGAAAGGCGCTGTCGTTAACGCCGTGCAGCCGCATATCCCGGATAAGGCGCATTTCATCCCGGCACACCCGATTGCGGGGACGGAACATTCCGGCCCCGAAGCAGGCTTTGCGGAACTGTTCGAAGGACGGTGGTGTATTATTACGCCGTTGCCGGACTCTGATATCCAAAAAGTGGAGAAAGTGACCCAGCTTTGGGAAGGGTGCGGCTCCGTGATTGAGATCATGGATGTTAAACGTCACGACCTTGTTTTGGGGATCACCTCGCACCTGCCACACCTGATCGCCTATACGATTGTCGGGACGGCTACGGATCTTGAAGAAGACACGCAGGACGATGTGATTAAATTTTCCGCTTCAGGCTTCCGGGACTTTACCCGGATCGCGGCATCGGATCCGGTGATGTGGCGTGATGTTTTCCTGAATAACCGCGAAGCCGTTTTGGAAATCCTGCAGCGCTTTACCGAAGACCTGACCGCGATGCAGCGGGCTATTCGTAAAGAGGACGGGGATTACTTGCAGGCGATGTTTACCCGTACGCGGGATATCCGCCGCAAAGTTATAGAGGCCGGGCAGGCTGGTGACGCCAGCCCCACACAAGCATCGGAAGCTGCGCAACCTTCAGGGGACCGACAAAAAGCGTCCGGTTCTGCAGGGTGAGGATCGCCTCCATATAAGTCTCGCCTTCCTCACTCGTCTTCGATAAGCCGGTCATGATCGTGGACGCCAGCATTGCTTCCCGCGTCTTGATATATCCGTGCTGCTGCAGCCAGATCATAAAATCCATATGGCCTGTGGTTTTCGCGTTAAAAGCGCCTGTTGGCTGCAGTAAATCATCCAGTTCCAGATTGCCGCTGCCGCTGATGGTCAGGGATTCTTTTTGTGCCTCGAACTGGTTGATAACGATTTTATTCCCCGCATCCCGCCACTGTGTCAGGTCTTCGTGCGTGATCGTTGCGGGTAGATATTCAGGGATAATCGCATCGACCACCAGCCTGCTCAGCGACCAGATCGCCTTATCTGCCGGTTCGGCAACGAATACGCCTTCCGGCGCTTCGATGTAAATCGGCTTGTTGGGCAGGAACAGGCTGCGTACCAGCAGGGCAGGGATATCAACGACGATGTCGTCTGCGGAAATACGCCCGGAAACATGAGCTTCAGGCAGCATGGGGTAACCTTTGACCTCCATGTCCCGGATAATCACGGTCATGCCGTGCTGCTGCGCATCGCGGATAAAGTCATCGACTTCATCATAGATATGGGCCGCCATCCAGAACCACAGGGCGGTGTAGAACACCAGCACAAAAGAAAAAACGGCGCCAAGCGTCAAAACCAGAAATCTCATCATGCGCTTTGTTCCTGTTCCTTGGGAGCGGGGAGATATTTATATGTGGCATAGGCTTCGTGTTCAAGGGCTTTACTCGCGCCTTCAAGCCGGGATTCCAGTTCCGGCATAATCGTTTCCGGATCACGACCCTGCGGGATCGGGGGCAGGAATTCGAAGATCACTTTACCGGGCCGTTTGATCCAGCCCTTGCGCGGCCAGTAGACCCCGCTGTTCAGCGCCAGCGGGATAATCGGCATATCGGTTGCGGCATACATTCGCATCGCGCCGCTTTTATACGGCCTGTCTTTGACGGTTTGCCATGTATAGACCCGTGTGCCCTGCGGGAAGATGATGATCGGACGGCCTTCTTTGGCCACGCGTTGCGCGCCGTCAATAACCTGCTGGCTGGCCATGCGGCCCTTACTGCGGTCAATTGCGATCGGGTGAATACGCTGCAGGAATTTTCCCCATAGCGGGATCCGCAGTAATTCCTGTTTTAAAACGACTGCCGGGTCATCGAACAGGATATGAAGTTTGAATGTTTCGTAAGCGGATTCATGTTTTGCCGCCACGATGAACGAGCCGTCTTTGGGGAGATGCTCCAGCCCGCGCACTTCGTAATCCAGTCCCAATATGTATTTTTCAAGGAAGTGAATGCTGCGCACGTAAGAACGGATAATGACAAAAGCGCCTTCCCGCGACAGCAGCAAACCGGGCAGGCAGACAATACAGGCCAGCGCATTCGCCCCGTAAAAAATGATGTTAAACAGTGTCGCGCGCAGCAGGATCATATGACGCCGCCTCTCATCTGCAGCCCGGCCCAGGTCAGCAGCGTTTTATTATATTCCCGCCAGATCAGCGTGAAATAACGCCCCAGGCTTAAGGTCTCCGGTCCGGAATGAATCGGGTGAAGGCGGATATCAAGCGCGGGCATCTGGCGTGCGAAGAGCAGCCGCGCGCGCGGCATATGATAATCCGCTGTGACCAGCCTGACGGAATGGATATCGTTTTCCCTGATCCAGTCGCGGGCTTCGGCGGCATTTTCGATGGTGTTCTGGGCCTGATGACCGAGCACGACGCAGCAGGGCGGCGTCTGCGTTTCCGGCTTCCACAGGGCGATCAACTGCTCAACGGTGACCCGCGTATCAACCCCGGAAATAAACAGCTTGTCCGCTTTCTGCGCGGCCAGCAGGTCAAGCCCGGCATTAATCCGGTCCGGTCCGCCGGTCAAAACGATGATGGCATCGGTATGCGTATCATGACGGCTGTAAAGCCCTTTGATATGAACGCAGAACGCCGCAAAGCCCGCCAGCCACAACAACATAATGGCCGATAGCGTGACAATGATGAAACGTGAAAAACTACACATGAGGGGTATCTTAGGGCATTTGCGCCAGAACTTTAAGCACAGTTTGCCGCGCTGTGAGCGTGGCAATCAGGGCAACCAGAACCGGCAGGGCCGCCAGCATCGCGATTTGCACCGCACCGAGCGTAAAGTCCGGCAGCAGGCTGACCCCCATTTCACCGGAGATCCAGCCGATCGTCATCAGGGCAATGCCGCCGATCCCGATCCCGCCGAGTGCGCCCTGGAACGCCATAATCAGGGAATGCCGCTGGAACTGGCGGGAAATATAGTTATCGCTTGCTCCCATTAAGTGCAGCAGCTCAACTTCGGCATTATGCACGGCCATCCGCGACCGGACCCCGCCGGCAACAGCCGTAACGGTTGTAATACCGATAATCACCGTCAGGAGCGCCGCCGCAAATTGCAGCGCGCCAGTGAAGCGCAGCAAGTGCGACAGCCATTCTTCGTGCGTATCGATACGCGCTTTTTCATTGATGTCCTGAAGCTTCGTTTCAAGGATTTTGACTGTTTTGAGGGTCGAGTCGTTCAGCTCTACCGAAATCAGGCCCGGCAGCGGAACTTTGCCCAGCGGCAGGTCTTCACCCAGCCACGGGCGCACCAGGTCGCGGATTTCCTCATCCGTCATGACATGAGCGGAGACAACGGACGGGTGCGTACTCAGCACTTCATAAGCGCGGGCTGTCTGGCTCTTGATATTTTCCGGCGCATAAATCGTGCCGTCCGGTTTTTCCGCCGGGATTTCTACGGTGACTTTGTTCTCCAGGCCGGAAGACCAGCGCTCTGTCATGGCCGACAACGCAAAAGACGCCGCCAGCGCCAACATCGCAAGAAAGGTCATCAGGCAAATCAGCAGGATCAGAAAACCCGTACCGGATGATTTGTTTAGCGGCAGGTCATATTGCCGCTTCTGCCGCGCCTTGCCGATCATCCTGTCTTTTTTGAACGGGTTACGCATCAGAACACCCCTTCAATTTTCTTAGCCAGCCAGTGCGTTGACTGCTCAACCGTCAGGCCGCCCCCGTCAAGGATCAGCTTGGTATGGCCGAATTTTTCAATCAGGGCATGATCGTGCGTCGCGATCAGGATTGTTGTCCCCATGCGGTTGAGCTGTTCAAACAGATTCATCAGGCGGTAGCCGATTTCATCATCAAGGTTCCCGGTCGGTTCGTCGGCCAGCAACAGGCGCGGGCGTGTGATGACGGCACGGGCAATGGCAACGCGCTGCTGCTGCCCGCCGGACATGGTGCTTGGCAGGACATGCATATGATCGCCAAGGCCAACCCATTCCAGCAGTTCATGGACGTTATTGCCGATCTCTTTTTCGGATTTGCCCTGAATGCGCAGCGGCAGGGCGACATTGTCAAAGGCGGACATATGCCCCAGAAGCCGGAAATCCTGGAATACGACGCCGATGCGCTGACGCAGCGGGACAAGCTGCTTGCGGGTCAGTCCGCCGGTATTCTGTCCGAACATCGTAATCAGTCCGCGCGTCGGATGCCGTCCCAGATACATCAGGCTGAGCAGGGACGTCTTCCCGGCGCCGCTCGGCCCGGTCAGGAAATGGAACGAACCGGGCTCGAGCGCAAAATTAATATCGCTCAGAACTTCCGGGCCGATGCCGTACCGCAAACCTACATGTTCAAACCGGATCATATCCTTCCCTTTAATAGCCCCCTCTCCCTATGGGAGAGGGCAACGAAGCCCGGTTTTCCTTCGGAAAACCGCAGCTGCAGTGGGTGAGGGCCATACCGTGATTTTTCCCTCACCCGGCGTCGGCTAAATTCGCCTTACGGCTCATTAAGCCTGTGCAACCCTCTCCCTGAAGGGAGAGGGGCGTTTTATTATTCCACTAACGACACCTCTTCAGGCGTAATCTGTTTTGCCAGAATATAGAGCACAGCCTGTGCTTTTTGATAAGTGTTTTCTATAGCCATGGCGGCTGTCTGGGCTTCTGCGTATTTTTTACGGCTGGTGAAAATTTTGGAAATCGTTAGATGGGCCTTGTCCCGAAAAGCGGGGCTGTCGATAGCGGCAATGCTGGCCATTGCCGCGTCAATGTCGCCGCGCTCCGCCTGGATTTCAGCAGATTCCCCGTGCGCCTTGTTCCGCAGGGCGTCGTTTTTCATGTCGTTCGCCGTCATCATCGCCCCGTCATCATCCCCGGCAAAAGCCTGTGACATGGCAATATAGGTCAGGGCAATGGCATAAGAAGGCGGATGCCCGATTTTTTCCGCTTCGGCCCGCAATTTGATGAACATGTCGTCGAACTGCTCTTTGGTCATATCCGTTTTGGCGGCTTCCATACCGATCCCGCGAATGGTCATGGCTTTGGTATCCGGCGTTTCGATGCGCTCGATCAATGTGATGGCTTTGTCGGTCTGCTTCTCGGTCGCGAGAAGCTTGGCCATCTCCCGGTATGTCTGGTCTTTCCAGTGTTTTTCATCAATGCCCTGGGTCAGTTTTTCCAGTTCCTGCATCAAACAGATCTTGTCTTCCGCCGCGCAAGGGTTCTCGGCCGCGCCCGCCGGGGCCGTGAAAATGGTGACAAAAGCCAAAAAAACTATGAAAATGAAAGGCATGGCTTGCTCCTTGGTCATGATCCTGTCAGAATTTATAAAGGAGATGATGCATTTTCCAAAGGATATGTTCCCGCCCGATGATTTTAACCTGTGATGAATGTAATACACGTTACCTGGTTCCGAGCCACGCGATTGGTGCGGAAGGGCGGCAGGTGCGCTGTACGAACTGCGGTTATGAATGGTTCCAGCGCCCTGAAGAGGAAGACCTTGCGGACGAGGACGCCTTCGAAGAGCCGGAGGATATCGAACCGATCCCCGAATCGGTCAAGCCGATGCCGGAAGGCTCCGAAGTCCCGGTAATCCTTGATAAAACGGCAAAGGAAAAAGAGCCGGAGCCGGGACAATGGGCCGGATATGGCGCCGCTGCCGCGGTCCTGCTTCTGTCACTGGGCGCGATTTATATGGCGCAGGGCCCGGTAACGAAGATGTGGCCGGCTTCCGCAGCTTTCTACGAACTGGTCGGCAAGGAAACGCCTGTCGATGGCGAAGGGCTGATTTTCGACGATCTGAAAGCAGAGGTCCGTATCAGTGACAGCGGTGTCGGGATGCTGGATGTCAACGGGCGGATCCTCAACCTGGAGCGCGCAGCCTCTCCCGTACCGATGGTGCAGACCTCATTGATCCAGGCGGATGGCAATGTACTGGATAGCTGGCTGGTCGAGCCGGGTGCGGAAACGATTGACGCAAACGGCGAAATGCTTTTCCACACCGCATACCCGGATATTTCCAGCGACGTCAAAGAAGTGAACGTGAAGTTCATTATCGGCGATAAGATCGAAGGCAAACAGGCCGACGAACACGAAGAAGAGCATGCCGGGGATGACCATGAGGCGGAAACGCATCATGAGCCGGAACACGCCGCCGAAGACCGCCATCATCAGGCAGAAGAGCACGGCGACTCCCATGCTGCCCCCCATCATTGACAATACTGAAAACTATGTATAAGACATAACGTAATTTCATATTCAGGGAGATTATGTTTTGTCTATTTTATCGCGCCATATTGCGCCTTTATTGCTGTCCGCAACATTGCTGAGCCCGGTTTTTGGCGGGGCGGCTTTTGCCGAAAATGCGCCTGACGAACATGTTGCCGTGGTTCAGGCATTGGAGGCGCTCCAGAAAAAACTCCATGATGCGATCGAGCAGGGGGATTTGCAGGGCGTTAAGGACGCTTTCGCTGCGGGTGTTAACACAGATCAGCTCTATGAATTCGAAGTTGATGGTACCGGCACCGTGGTTGCGACCCCCAAACAAAGCATTTTGCGTTTAGCGGCAAAAAACGGGCACCAGAATATTGTTCGCTATCTGCTTGAGGACCGAAATTTGCGCGATTACCGGGGAGGATTAGTCGGCGCCGCCGAGGGAAACCATATTGATATACTCGATTTTGTGGTGCAGTGGCAGGCATACAAAGAAAATGAATGGGATCCGTATGGTCTGAATGCGGCGGCAAGCTATGGCCGCCTGCACATGCTTGAATATTACGAGCGGATTGGCGCGGATATGAGGATCTGGAATAGTGATGCCGTGCGTGAAGCCGCCGCACAAGGCCACACGGAAGTCGTCAAATTTCTGCATGATCGCGGCGCTGATTTGAATGCTGAAAGCGACCGTGCGAACAAAATTTATGCGGAAGACTTTAGTCCTGCCGTAGGGGCCGCAATGGGAGGGCATTTCGAAACATTAAAATATATTGCTGAAAATGGCGGTGATGTTCATGTTCACGATGAGCAGGCTTTACAAGAGGTCGCGGCGAGAGGCTACGATGATATCGTCACCTATCTCATTGATGAACACGGGGCAGATGTTGACGCTGTTAAAGGAATGCCGCTGCGCCATGCAATAGACCGTGGACAAAAAAGTACCGTGAAACTGCTTTTGAAAAAAGGCGCCGATGTCAATGTAGAGCATGATTATTATGGCTCTCATTTCGAATTTGCCATGCGGGAAAAGCAATTCCGAATTGCCCGGTCTTTGGTGAATAACGGCGCCGATGTTTTTGGCGGGCAGAGAATGGCTCTTAGATATGCGGCGCGGGAAGGCCAGGCGTTCTGGGTTTCTTATTTACTCGATCAGGAAACAGAAGATCTTAAATGGGTGGGGACACCGCTGCGTCTCACCTTGGCGGATGCCGTAGCTGGAAATCATTTATCTGTCGTCGAAGAGATATTAAAGCGCGTAGGAGGCCGCCTTGATGAGGCAGAGCGGGATATCGCCGCCGGAGGTGCCGCAGGAAAAGGCTATCTTGAGATGCTGAGATTGTTAGAGCGTTATAGCGATGACGTTCGCTATGATAGCACATATGCCTTGAGGCAGGCGGCAAGATACGGGCATTTGCCTACGGTAAAATACCTGATGGAAGAAAGCCGGATGCTCTCTGAAAAGAGCGAGGAAAGCCAGAAGCAAGCAGCAGATATGGGATTGTCTGAGGCAGCTTCGGAAGGGCAACTTGATATCGTCAAATATTTTGTAGAACAACAGGGCGTTCCGGTAAACAAGGAAAGTCAGGGGAGGATGTATTCATATGCGCTTGTTGTTGCTGCGCGTCAGGGGCATCTGGATGTTATGAATTATTTGCAGGCACAAGGGGCCGCCAAGTCCACGTTTGATGACTATGACATCTATTTGTTGGCTATGGAGGATCGTTATGATTCCATTGAACTGCTTGCTTCGCAGGGTGTCGATTTAAGTGGCGCGTATAAATTGATAAAAGATCGGATGGGGAGGGATGCAGGCGAACTAAAAGCCCTGATGGATAAGTATGCGCCGCAAACGCCATCGGTTTCTGCGCCTGCCCCGGTACTTTAAAACTGCTTCATTAACCGGCGGTAATATTCCAGCTCATAATCCGGGCGATCGACTTCGCCGGAACGCTGGCGCAGGGTTTTCAGGATTTCCTGTACCCGTTTGCGCTCGCCTTCATCGGGGATTTCAACGCGGGAGCCAGGGAAGGGGGATCCGCCGTCGCCGTCCTGCATCGGCCTGCCCAGCGGGTCAAGCCTGCTGGCCCCGCCAAAAGACATCAGGGTCATTTGCTGCATCATCTGCTGGAGTTGCTGTGACATGTCTTTCATGGCCTGCTGCAGATGTTCCAGCGCCTGTTCCTGGTGCGGCACTGACTGCATCGGCTGGTTTTCGCCCAGCGCGTCAGCCGAGTTGCGCATTTCGATTTCAGCCTTTTGCATGTTTTCCGGGATCTCACCCATCTTCTCATCGGTTTCCAGCATCAGCTGGCCGAGGATATAGCGCAGCGCGTCCTGTTCGACTTTGTGCTCCTGCGTGTCCACATCGTCTTGCGGTTTCTGTTTGGGCGGGTCCTTCGGCGGTGGCGGCATATCCATTACCCAGTCATCGAGCAGCTCATTATCAAACGGGCTGAAATCCGGGTATTCCTGCTCAAGTTGCTGTCCCTGTGTTTTCTCCCGCGTCTGGTCGAGCAGGGCCTGCTGCTTTTCGATCAGCTCCTGCAACTCGTTCATCCCCTCCATCATGAATTCCATTTGCGGCGGCATCGCCATATCCATCGACGGATCGAACATATCCATGAACTGCTGGAGCTGGGACAGAAGTTCCCGCGCGGAATCCTTGTTGCCGGACAGGGCTTCGGATTGAAGCTGGTCCAGGAAAGATGCCATATCTTCCGGGTTAATCATGTTCTGGAACATTTCCGGCGGGATTTGCATTTGCTTGCCGTTTTCGGCCATGCGCTTTTGCATCTCGCGGTACATTTCCTGTAAGTACTCTGCCATTGCTTCACGTAAGTCCTGCAAGGCCTGGGCGATTTCTTCATCGCTGGCATTCGGGTCTTTCAGAACCTGTTCCAGCCGCCTTTGCGCTTCCTGCATATTCCGCGCGGCCATCGGCAGGTCGCCTTCTTCGATCCGCAGCGCCGTATCCCAAAGCAGTTCGATAACCGTAACGACAGATTCCTGCGAAGGATCGTAGCCCAGACGAGATGCGGCACTGCGCAGGGCCAGCGTGACAATCAGGTCGTTCTGATACAGGCCCGGTTCCATCAGGATTTGTTCTATATCATAGGCAACATTGCCTGCGGCATTCTCCGGCGTCCAGATCAGGCGCTTGCGGTATTCGACCAGAGCTTGCGCTACGGGATGCTGGAATGTGCGTTCCGGCAGGGTCACATGCAGTGGCGGCAGGATGCTTTTCTGGCCGAGGTGATCGACGCCTTCCAGCGCAATCACAACCGGCAGCCCGGCCCACGGATGCCAGGACAAATCATAGACCGGGGTCAGGTCGGTCTCCTGTCCCGGCGGGCTCATCACCGCCCGGCTTTCGCGATAGGCACTGCCGAGCGGGTGGTCTTCAATGTCTTCGCTTAGATCCATCGACATGGCCAGGTCGGTGACGCCGTAATCATCCAGCGCCTTGAGCGGAATACGGATTTCCCCTTTGGTCATGGTTTCCGGCGCGCCGTTCAGGGTCAGGGTCGGCGGTGTGTCCGGGACATATTGATACGCAATATCCGCCCGCGTCATCGGCCACTGCTTTAAAACCAGCCGTTCGCCGGGTTTGATTTCCGTTTCCAGCCCCCAGCTTTTATCGCCGAGCGCTTCCAGTAAAAGCTCGTCTTCGCCCATCATCAGGCGGGGCTGCGTGAAGCCGTCATTGATGCGGATTTTCACGACGCTGCCAGCCGGGATAGCGATCGGCTCATCGCGGCGGCCAGTGCCCTGTAAGGTGAGTTGCGGCATCCCCGTATATTCAGGCGGCGTGACCCATAGGGTCATGGGGCTGGGGCCGTGCGTTTCGCCCCGGAAAGAAAACGGCGTCAGGCCGTGGATGATCCGGCTTTCCCATTGCGGCCCGGCAATCACCAGCCCGCCGATCAGCAGCAGGATTGCGGCAAAGCGCAGGGCCAGCGGATCATGCTTTGCCAGCAGCGGGCGTGGCGGCGGCAGGCGCAGCGCCCCTAGTTTTTCCAAAGCGTCCTGCTGGTTCTGCTGCCATAATTTTCGCGTGGGGTCGATGCGCGGATTGACCAGCTTATCCTGCAATGCGCTGAGAGGGCGGTGGTGCAGCGCACTGATTTCTTCAAGCCGCCGGTCGATTTCACGCGGTGCCGGGCGGCGCAGTTTCGGCAGGTCTTCGCGCACCAGCCAGGCCAATCCGACCGTAAACAGCAGGAAAAACAGCACCGGTCCGAACGTCCCGGCAACATCGGGAATCTGCAACAGCCACAACCCGGCAAACAGCGCCAGCCATGACCCGATCCGCCACAGCGCCGACGTGGCATTTTCTATCCGCAGGACCAGCCCTGTGATCGCCCGTTTGCGGGCAATGCGGGTATATAAAGGTCTTTGTTCAAAATCGAGCGGATCGAGCATTATGACTTGTTATGTGGTTAACCATCCCGGAATTGTATCCAGATCCAGTATATCGCGAACGGTCTGCCTGTGGCGAATAATCGCAGATTTGTCCCCATCTACCAGCACTTCGGCGGGCAGGGGGCGCGTATTGTAATTCGACGCCATTACGAACCCGTATGCCCCGGCGCACATTAACGCCAGGTAATCCCTCTTGCGGGTTTCGGGCAGATCATAGTCCCGGATAAACGTATCCCCGGTTTCGCACACTGGCCCGACGACATCATACCGCACCATATCGCCTGCGCGTGGAACGACGGGCCGGACTTCATGATACGCGTCATACATGGCCGGGCGCACAAGATCGTTCATCCCCGCATCGAGGATCAGGTGGCGGACCTGCTCACTCTGTTTGATGTAGCTGACGCGGCAGAGAAGTAAACCCGCATCCCCGGCAATAAAACGTCCCGGCTCCAATGTAATATCCGTACCCAGCGGCAGGATGATATCCCGGATAATCTCCGCATAGGCATCAAGATCGGGCGGCGTTTCATCCTTGTAGATAATGCCAAGCCCACCCCCGAGATCGAGATTGCGCAGCGGCAACCCCTGGTCCTTGATCTTTGTCGCAAAGGCGGCGAGCTTCTCATAGGCTTCGCGAAACGGCTTCATATTGGTGAGCTGCGACCCGATATGCATCTGCAGTCCGTAAGGCTCAAGAAAATCGTGCTCATGCGCCCAGACGTACAGCTCTTCGATCTCGGCCCGGGTCATCCCGAATTTATCATCGTGGCGGCCGGTCGCGATTTTATGGTGCGTTTCCGCGTCCACATCGGGATTCATGCGAAAAGCGATCCGCGTCTTCTTGCCGCAGTCTTCGGCCAGTCCGGCGATCCGCTCCAGCTCCGCCCGTGATTCCACGTTAATTTGCAGGATATCAGCGTTAATGGCGGCCAACAGCTCTTCATCAGATTTTCCCACCCCGGAATAAACGACCTTATCCGCCGGAATGCCTGCGGTGAGGACACGGTCCAGCTCTCCGCCGGAAACGATATCGCTGCCAAGTCCCATAGTGCCAAGCAGGCGTAGCACGGCAAGATTGCTGTTGGCCTTGCAGGCAAAGGCGATCAGGGGCTGGCGGTCTGCGGGCAGGGCCTTTTGCAGCGCGCTGCGCAGCCGGTCCACGTTCTCCCGCAGGCGTCCGGCGCTATAGACATACAGCGGCGTGCCGTATTCCTCGGCCAGAGCGGGCAGGGCGACATTATCGGCGTAAAGGACACCGTCTTTGTAGTTAAATCCAATCATTACAGTAACTTATAACGGTTTGGG
The DNA here is from genome assembly GCA_020638155.1 of Rhodospirillales bacterium. Classification (GTDB taxonomy): domain Bacteria; phylum Pseudomonadota; class Alphaproteobacteria; order Micavibrionales; family Micavibrionaceae; genus UM-FILTER-47-13. The sequence goes on along the minus strand of JACKJB010000001.1, from coordinate 1,069,546 downwards.
GTCAGTGGAAGGGTCAGGGTACGTGCGCGGGAATTCCTTACTTTCCGCGCCGGGCGGCGGCTCAACAGAGTCCGGCTTGATGCCGCAGCTGCTAAGGCTCAGGGCAATACAAAGACTGGCCGCGACCGGCAGGATGATATGGTGTATGCGCGTAAACATAGCTTCTTATACACGCTGCCGGGCGATAGGCAAACCTTATCAATAGCCTCTGCAAAGTTCCTGACAGGAAAGGCTGGCTTTTATACGCGATTTAGGGAACAATCAAACATTGATAAAAGCTGATAAATCTTTTGTTTTATTAATAAATTTAAAGGGATTTCAGCATATTATAGTTGAATACCGGGTTGTAGCAGTAACCGTTAACAAAAAGACTGGATATGCAAGGGACACCGCAAACATCAGGATCGCAGCAAGGTGATTCTTCCATGAAATCGATGTCGCAGGAAGCGCTTGATGAATTGGTCAAGCTGCACAAGCGTTTTATGGAGGGCCGCGTTGGCGGGCGCCGTGCGATCCTGCGCAAGGTCAACCTGTCCGGGCTTTCGCTGCGTGATAAAGATTTGCGGCAGGCGGATTTTAGCGGCTGTGACATGACCAATATGGATCTGGCCGGGGCCAATTTCCGCGAGGCCTCGCTATATGCCTGCGATCTCAGTAACTCCAACCTGAATAAAACGATTTTCGTGCGGGCCGATCTGCGCGGGTCGCGGATTGAAAGCGCCGATTTGTCCGGTGCCGACCTCGACCGGGCCGATTTGCGGGCCGGCGGTTTGTCCACCGACGGTCAGTTTTCGCGCGGGCAGGAAGTGAATTTCCGCGGCGCGAACCTTGCCGGGGCAAAGCTTTCCGGAACGTTGGCGAATAATGCTGATTTCTCCGATGCGATCATGTCCAAGGTCAACCTGACCGGGGCGGACCTTCGTAATGCCCGCTTCGAAGGGGCCGACCTGACCGAAGCGGAAGTGAAGGGGGCGCAGCTGATGGGCGCGAACATGCGCTCGACCATCCTGACCGGGGTGCAGCTTGATGACATCCGCGGCAGCGGCGTCGATCTGACAGACTCGATCACCGATGATAATGTCGGTAAACCGCTGGATGAGCTGGATCAGCCTTTGGCCAAACTGATTAAAGAGCATCGCAACTGGGTTGCGACTGTCGGGCAGGAAGGTTCTCAGCTCGATTTGAGCGGCTATGACCTTCGTATTCTGTTGTCTCTCGCCGGAGAAAAGCTGACGGCACTCAAGGCTATTGGCGCGCGCTGGTGTGGGATGGATCTGACCGATATTCAGATCCAGAGTGGTAATCTCGATGAATCCGATTTCCGCAGCTGCTTCCTGCGTAGTGCCGACTTCCGGGCGACCAGCCTGAAAGGCGCGCGCTTTAGCCATGCCGATCTGCGTAATGCCGATTTTAGCCCGCTATTCTTTGAAAGCGGCGGCCAGAAACAGGCCAGCCCGTGCGATATGGAAGGTGCTAACATGCGGTACGCGAACTGCGCCGGGGCAAAGTTCAAAATGGCATCTTTTAGAAATGCCGATGTCGCTTATGCCGATTTCAGTAATTGCGATCTAAGCGGTGCCGATTTTAGCGGTGCCAAAGTCGATAATGCGATTTTCCAGGGCGCAAACCTGGCCGACGCGAAGTTCGATGGTGAACCGCCGGCAACGGGCAAAGCCGCCGATTAACTTCCCTGCGATAAAACAGCGAGTGCAAACAGCAGCAGGGCAATGCCTTGCAGGGTTACCCGTGCCTGCATCAGCTTGTTGCTGTATTTCTTGCTGGTTTCGCCGCCTTTGGCCATCACGGCCAGCCCCATAACCAGGGAGAGCAGCACAGCCAGCATGGCCAGGATGATAAGGATCGTGAATATATTCATGGTTTTTCCGCCGTCATCATGTAGTTAACGCTCATATTCTCCGAAGATAGTTTAAAGTTACCATCTAAGGCATTGAAAGTGATTCCTTTTAAGTCTTTGCTGGTGGCCCCGGCGTGTCTGATCGCGCGGGCCAGCTCTGCCGGCTGGATGAATTTTTTCCATTGGTGTGTTCCACGTGGAACCCAGCGCAGGACATGCTCTGCGGCGACAATCCCCATCGCATAGGATTGCGGTGTGCGGTTCAGGGTCGAGAAAATGACAATCCCGCCCGGCTTGCATAAAGCGGTACAGTCCTGCACGAACTGTTCCGGGTTGTTGACATGCTCAATGATTTCCAGCGCCAGCACGACATCGAAGGTCTCTTTCAGGTCTTCGGCGCTGCCGTTCAGGTAGTTGATACTCAGCCCGTTTTCCGCCGCATGGGTTTTGGCAACGGCGATAGCGTTCGCATCGGCATCGATTCCCGTTACCCGGCCGCCCAGGCGCGCCAGCGGTTCACATACCAGTCCGCCGCCGCACCCAATATCGAGCAGCTCAAGTTTTCCAAAAGCTTTTAAATCATCGCGGCGCAGGCCGTAATGCTGCCGTATTTGTCCGCATATATAGTCCATACGCACAGGATTCATGCGGTGCAGCGGACGGAACGGGCCGTCCTCATCCCACCAGTGAGCGGAATCTTTTGCGAAATGTTCTATTTCCTGCGGGTTAATGCTTGTTGTCATAGACACTATTTACAGCTAAGGATATTGCCATGACAAGGCTTGTTTTAAAATTTGGTGGAACATCGGTTGCCGATCCCGACCGGATCGAAAAAGCCGCCGATAAAGTCGCGGCCGAAGTGGCGCGCGGACACCAGGTTGCCGTTGTCGTTTCCGCCATGGCCGGGGTCACGAACCAGCTGATCGATTACTGCCGCAAAATCAGCCCGCTGCACGATGCGCGCGAATATGACGCGGTGGTTGCCAGCGGTGAAAATATCACCTCGGGGCTGATGGCGCTGGCGCTGCAAAAACGCGGGATCGCGGCACGGAGCTGGCAGGGCTGGCAGGTGCCGATTACCTGCACCGACATGCACGGTAAGGCCCGGATTTTAGACATCGACAGAACATTGATGGATGAACGCCTGAACAGCGGTGAAGTCGCTGTGTTGGCCGGGTTTCAGGGGGTGACCTCGCGAAACAGGATCACGACACTGGGGCGTGGCGGCTCGGATACGACGGCCGTGGCGCTGGCGGCAGCTCTGGGCGCGGAGCGCTGCGATATCTATACCGACGTGAACGGGGTTTATACCACCGACCCGCGTATCGTGCCGCAGGCGCGCAAGCTGGATAAAATTTCTTATGAAGAGATGCTGGAGATGGCATCACTGGGGGCCAAGGTTTTGCAGACAAGATCTGTGGAAATGGCCATGAAGCAGAACGTGCCGGTGCAGGTGCTGTCGAGTTTTGAAGACCCGATCGGCAGCGACTTCCCCGGAACCCTTGTTACCAGAGAGGACGATATCGTGGAACATCAGGTTGTAAACGGCATTACATACACCAAGGACGAAGCCAAGATTACATTGATCGGCGTGCCGGATATCCCCGGTATGGCCGCCAAAATTTTCGGCCCGCTGGCCGATGCGGCGATCAACGTGGATATGATCGTCCAGAACATCGCCGAAGACGGCAAATCTACGGATGTGACGTTTACTGTGACCGGTACTGACCTGCAGCGGGCAATGGAAGCGCTGAACAAGTGTGAAGAACTGAAGAACACAGATATACGATCGGATGAAAGTGTCGTGAAAGTTTCCGTAGTCGGGATCGGGATGCGCAGTCATGCCGGTGTCGCCCAGACCATGTTTAAAACTTTGGCGGATAAAGGGATTAACATTCAGGTGATTTCAACCTCGGAAATTAAGGTGAGCGTGCTGTTGGCTGCGGAATATACCGAACTCGCGGTTCGTTCGCTGCACGCTGCATACGGGCTGGAATCAAAATAAAATATAGCTTATAGAATAAAGCATGCAGGAACAGGCAGGACAACAACAGCCCCCTCAACAGGACTGGGCGCATTATACCGATATGCCGGTAGGCGAGATATTGCGCCGGACCCGCGCCTATTACAGCCTGACTTTAAATGACGTCGAATCCGCCCTGCGGATCCGGGCCAGCCAGCTTTCCGCGCTGGAAGAAGGGGACATGGAAAAATTGCCGGGGCGCGTGTACGCCATCGGTTTTGTCCGCGCCTATGCCGAGTTTCTCGGGCTGGACGGCGATAAAATGGTCCACCTGTTCAAATCCCAGATTATCGGAAACAAATCCAAACCCGAGCTCAGCTTCCCGGTGCCCGCGTCGGAAAGCAAGCTGCCGAATGTTTATATCCTGTCCGGCTCCCTTGCCGGGTTGGTGTTGATGATCGCGGTTGTTATGGTGATAGCCATGGGCGGAAAGCCTGATACGGAAATACCAGAAGTGCCGCAGGAGATGAAAATGGCCGCTGCGCCGCCCCCGGAAGCTTATGGCCCGCCTTCACCGGATATGCTGGCCGCGCTTGAACCTGCAGCAGGAACGGAAGGTGTTGTCGAGGTTCCCAAACACCGGGTCGTGATCGAGGTCATTGATAATGCCTGGGTCGAAGTTCGTAACGCCGAAGGAGAAGTCCTGCTGTCCCGCGTACTCAAAGAAGGCGATAGCTACCTTGTGCCGAACGAGCCGGGTATGGTTATGGATACCGGCAATATCGGGGCGCTGTCTTTTACCGTCGATGGCGAGCAAATCGCCAAACTGGGGGAAACCGGCGATGTCCGCCGCGGTGTTTCTCTCGATCCTGATACCTTGCAAGCCCCGCACGATGAAGAAGCTGCGGCGCAAACGTCTGACATTGTGGAGTAGCAACAATGGCGCTTATCGATAAGCTCGCGCCGCTTAAGGCGCGCTATGAAGAACTGGCTGCCCTCATGGCCGAAGGCGGGCTGCCGGGCGACAAGTTCGTAAAGCTGTCAACGGAATATGCTGAGTTAAGCCCGGTGATTGAAGCGACACAGGCTTATGAATCGGCCCTGACCGAGCGTGACGACCTGCAGACCTTGCTTGATGACAAAGAAATGAAGGCCATGGCGGCGGAAGAGCTGCGGGCGCTTGATGATAAAATTCCGCAGCTGGAAGAACAAATCAAACTGGCACTGATCCCTAAGGATGAGGCTGACGCCAAAAACGCGATCCTCGAAATCCGTGCCGGGACCGGGGGGGACGAAGCGGCCCTGTTCGCAGGAGACCTGCTGGAAATGTATAAAGGCTACGCCGGGGCAAGAAGCTGGAAATTCGAAGTGGTCGAAGCGTCAATCAGTGATATTGGCGGGTATAAGGAAGTGATTGTCCAGATTCAGGGCACCAACGTTTTCGAGCGGTTGAAATACGAATCCGGGGTACACAGGGTACAGCGTGTCCCCAAAACCGAATCCGGCGGCCGGATCCATACCTCTGCGGCGACAGTGGCGGTGCTGCCGGAAGCCGAAGACGTTGATGTGCATATTGATGAAAAGGATCTGCGGATCGATACCTACCGTTCCCAGGGCGCAGGGGGGCAGCACGTCAACACGACGGACAGTGCTGTACGTATTACTCATATTCCCACAGGGATCGTCGTGGAAATGCAGGAAGAACGCTCACAGCACAAGAACAAGGATAAGGCCATGAGCATGCTGCGGACACGCATTTATGATGCGGAACGCCAGCGTCTGGCCGACGAGCGGGCCGCTGACCGGAAATCGCAGGTCGGGTCCGGCGACCGTTCGGAACGTATCCGGACCTATAACTACCCGCAATCCCGTGTCACCGATCACCGGATCAACCTGACGCTCTATAAGCTGGATGAAGTAATCGCCGGGGAGGCGCTCGATGAGATCGTCGAGCAACTGATCGCTGAAGATCACGCCGAACGCCTGGCTGAAATGGAGTTTTAAACGATGTCACAAGGTACGATCAGAGAGCTTTATCTGGAACTGCGCGACAAGTTGCGGCAGTCGGGGATCTATACGGCCGATGTCGAAGCTCGTGAGTTTATCAAGCATGCTGTCGAGGTTGCCGATATCGATATTATCGTCAGGTCGGATACGCCCATCGGCCAGGCAAAGAGAAACGAAATTGATAGCTGGTTAGCCCGCCGCCTGAAAGGCGAGCCGATCAGCCGCATCTTCGGTGAACGCGAATTCTGGGGGCTGCCGTTCAAAGTGACCCCGGATGTCCTGGATCCGCGCCCGGATACGGAAACGATTATCGAAGCGGCCCTGAAACGATTTCTGGGCGACCCGCCGGAAACGATTCTTGATATGGGTACGGGAACGGGCTGCATTATTATTTCATTATTGACCGAATGGCCGAAAGCCAGGGGCGTTGCTGTCGATGTTTGCGATAAGGCTCTGGCCGTAGCTAATGAGAACGCAAAACGGAATGGAACGGACAAACGTCTGAAGCTTGGGAAAAGCAATTGGGGCGAATCCATAAAAGGTAAATTCGACCTGATCGTTTCGAATCCTCCCTATATCACGAATCAGGAATGGGAGAATCTGGACGTTTCCGTGAAAAATTTCGATCCGATTCTGGCATTGAAGGGCGGCGAAGACGGTTTGGATTGTTACCGCACTATTGTTACGGAAACAAAAAAGCTGCTAAAACCTGATGGCGCGGCCTTTTTTGAAGTCGGGTTTTCGCAGGCCGATGATGTGGTGCGACTCGTGGAAGACTCTGGCCTTTGCTGCAAGGGCGTACATGCCGATATAGCAGGCATTCCGCGGGTTGTGGAAATCTCTTTTGGGGAAAAGTAATTTTTTTCTTGCCCCGGTTCTTGATCGTTCCGGTTGTCTCACGATACGGTCTAATCATTCACGACACAGTCGTAACGAACTTGTGACCCGAAACACTTTCTTGGGATATGTGTTTTTCGGCATAGGCGGCCTCTGGCCAAGTGTACGTGAATCAAGTAGAATGTACGTATGTCCAGTCAATTTGAAAAAGGTACAGGTGATAGACAATGAGACATGGAGCTTCAGGAAGAAGACAAAGAAACCGCGGCGGCCGCAGGGGCGGCAACAACCGCACACAGGTTTTTGACAGTAACGGCCCGGACGTACGCATACGCGGCACGGCCCACCAGATTCAGGAAAAATACGTAGCGCTGGCCAAAGATGCTGCCGGTATGGGTGATCGAATCCTGGAGCAAAGCTATTTGCAGCACGCTGAGCATTACCAGCGGATTATCAATAGCTGGGCTGAGGCAGAGGACTTTATCCGCGATGACGAGCCGTCTGAAAAGGCGCCGCAACGGTCACGGAAAGAAAAAGCAAAAGAAGATGATCTCGGACTGCCATCCAGCATCATTGGCGCTGAAACCTCAAAAGAGGTAACACTCGAAGACGCTTAGACAGAAAAGTTAAACCTGTACCTTAAGGAAAGCGGCCTGTGGGCCGCTTTTTTGCGTATGGTAACAAGGCTTGAATTTTAGGGCCTGCGGGTCCATTTTTATTCATAGATCTAAACGGGATGGTATGACTATGGACTTTGAACGCTTTACCGAAAAATCACGCGGGTTCCTGCAAAAGGCGCAGACGCTTGCCATGCGCCGGAATAACCAGTCTCTGGAGCCGGAGCATCTGCTGCGCGTGATGCTGGATGACGAAGACGGGCTGGTGAAAAAGCTGGTCCAGGCGGCGGAAGGCGATGTTGACCGTCTGGGCAAGGATGTCGATGCGGCGCTGGCCAAAATCCCGGAAGTGACAGGCGGCGGCAGCGGCCTGCGTATTTCAACCGATCTGGCAAAAATTGTGGATAACGCGTTGAATTTGGCGGAAAAAGCTGGGGATAAGTTTGTCACCGGTGAGCGGATTCTGCAGGCGATGAGCGTTGCCAAGGCTTCTGATATTGAAGGGATCCTGCAGGGTGCCGGGATCACCCCGCAACGCCTGAACCAGGCCATCAACGACATGCGTAAGGGACGTACGGCCGATACGGCCACGGCGGAAGGCCAGTTTGACGCGCTGTCCAAATATGCCCGCGACCTGACCGAAGCGGCACAGGACGGCAAGCTGGACCCGGTCATTGGCCGGGACGAAGAGATTCGCCGCACGATCCAGGTGCTCTCGCGCCGGACAAAGAACAACCCGGTGCTGATCGGGGAGCCGGGGGTAGGGAAGACCGCGATTGCGGAAGGGCTGGCCCTGCGCATCATTAACGGCGATGTCCCCGAAAGCCTGAAAGGCAAGAAGCTGATGGCGCTTGATCTTGGCGCGATGGTCGCCGGGGCGAAATTCCGCGGGGAATTCGAGGAGCGCCTGAAAGCGGTGCTGGACGAGATTCGCTCCTTTTCCGGTGAAATCGTCCTGTTCCTTGATGAAATGCATACGATTGTCGGAGCCGGCAAGGCGGACGGGGCGATGGATGCCTCGAATATGCTCAAACCCGCCCTGGCGCGCGGCGAACTGCATATGATCGGCGCCACGACGCTGGATGAATACCGCAAATATATCGAAAAGGACGCGGCCCTTGCCCGGCGCTTCCAGCCGGTCTTTATCGAAGAGCCGACGGTTGAAGACACGATCTCGATCCTGCGCGGCCTGAAAGAGAAATACGAAATGCATCACGGCGTCCGGATTACCGATTCCGCGATCGTGTCCGCCGCGACCTTATCGAACAGGTACATCACCGACCGTTTCCTGCCGGATAAGGCTATCGACCTGATGGACGAAGCGGCCTCGCGGCTGCGGATGCAGGTTGATTCCAAGCCAGAGGAGGTTGATGAGCTTGACCGCCGCATCATGCAGCTCAAGATCGAGCGCGAGGCGCTGAAGAAGGAAGCACAGGACAAAGCCACCAAAGACCGCCTTGATAAGCTGGAAGCCGAACTGGACGAGCTGGAAAGCAAGGCCAGCGATCTGACCGGCCAGTGGGAAGCGGAGAAAGAGAAGCTGCAATCCGGTCAGAAACTGACTGAAAAGCTGGATCAGGCGCGTATCGAGCTGGAACGCGCACAGCGCGCCGGGGACTGGACCAAAGCCGGGGAGCTGATGCATTCCACGATTCCCGATCTGGAGGAAAAGCTGGCCAAATCTGCGGAAATGCAGGGGCAGAACCTGATTAACGAAGAAGTGACATCGGATGAGATCGCCGCCATCGTCAGCCGCTGGACCGGGATCCCGGTCGATAAGATGATGGAAGGGGAGCGCGAAAAGCTGCTCGGCATGGAAGATAAAATCCGCCAGCGGGTCGTCGGCCAGGATGCAGCCGTTCACGCGGTCGCCAACGCGATCCGCCGTTCCCGCGCGGGCTTGCAGGCCCCGAACCGCCCGATTGGATCATTCCTGTTCCTCGGCCCGACCGGGGTCGGGAAAACCGAGTTGACCAAAGCGCTGGCTGAATTCCTGTTCGATGACGACAGTGCGATGGTCCGGATCGATATGTCCGAATATATGGAGAAACACTCCGTTGCCCGCATGATCGGCGCGCCGCCGGGCTATGTCGGTTATGATGAGGGCGGGGCCTTAACGGAAGCTGTAAGAAGAAGGCCGTATCAGGTTGTTTTATTTGATGAAATTGAAAAAGCGCACCCGGATGTTTTTAATATCCTGCTGCAGGTCCTCGATGATGGCCGCCTGACCGACGGGCAGGGGCGCACGGTTGATTTCTCCAATACCGTCCTGATTATGACTTCTAACCTGGGGGCGGAACATCTTGTGAATCAGCCCGAAGGCGAAGATGTCGAAGCCGTCCGGAACCAGGTGATGGATGTGGTCCGGTCTTCGTTCCGTCCGGAATTCCTCAACCGTCTTGATGAAATCCTGCTGTTCCGCCGCCTTGGCCGCGACCAGATGGCCGGGATCGTCGATATCCAGCTTAAATATCTGCGCGACCTGCTGGCGGACCGCCATATTACGCTCAATCTGGATGACAAGGCGACCAAATGGCTTGCCGATAAGGGGTACGAGCCCGCTTATGGCGCAAGACCGCTGAAACGCGTGATCCAGTCCGAACTGCAAAACCGCCTGGCGGAACTGATCCTGCAGGGTGAAGTGTCGGACGGGGCCGCCGTTGATGTCTCTGTGAAGGGCGATGAGCTGAGCTTTAAAGTCAAAGCCGGCAGTAATGGCGACCAGAAAGACAAAGGTAAAGACCGCTCTGTTGCCTAAATCAGGCACGGCGGTTAGCCAGAGATTGTATTGCCTGCCGTTTTCCGGTATTTTTCTAAGGTAGTATTTGTCGAATCTTACCCGTCCGGGAATATTTTCATGAAACGCCTGCTTGCGTCCGCTGCCCTGATTTTGTCCCTGTCTGCCTGCGCCAGTGCGCTTGAAAAAGCAACGCAGGAAGTTAATGTCGTCACGCCGGGGGCACACGAATCTGTGTGTTATCTGGATAACGGCGAGGTCATATACCGCGTCTGGCCCCCGCAAACGGTACGGGTATCCAAGCGGCCGGGAGATCTGAAAGTCCGCTGCGTTGCTGACGGGGACCGGGAAAAATCGGTCACGATCGATACGCAGCATCAGGCATTGGTTCTGGCTAACGCTTTCAACGGCTTTGCACCGGGCATCTTTATCGATTATCACACGGGCGCGATGTTTGCCTATCCGGAAACGATCACGGTTGATTTCTCGGATATGCAGGCTGGGAAAATGCCTCGCCCGGCTTATGACCGTTATTTACAGGACAACCCGGACCTCTTCGGTATGGAAGAATTCCGCCCCGGCGATGCCGCCCTGATGAGCGACCGCTATGAAGAACCGGTGGCCCTTAAAAAACGGGAATTCATAAATTCATCCGATTTCGCGCCGATTGCCGCACCTGCGGAAACTGGTGAGGCCGGCGGTGAAAGCGGGGAAGGTGCATCAGATGCCAGTGCGGATAGCCTGACGCGCCAGATGAACCCCCAGGTTTTTGATCCGGCACCATCGGGTTCTTTTGCCGGGGGCACCAGTTCTGATGACCCTGCCGAAGGACCGATGCCGATCCATCCGGCGGAATAACAGGAATTTTCAAATGTCCGATCATATCTTTTTTTGCGGCATAGGCGGCAGCGGGATGAGTGCGCTGGCATTGATCCTGTGCCAAAAAGGCCATCGGGTTTCCGGTTCTGACCGTGGCTACGATAAAGGCGACAGCCCGGAAAAATTCAGAGCACTGCAAGAGGCGGGCATATCGCTTTGCCCGCAGGACGGTTCTGGCCTGAGCCAGGACGTTAATATGCTGGTCGTATCCAGCGCTGTCGAGGAATCTGTACCCGATGTGCGGCAGGCTTTGAAAAAGGGGATTCCTGTCCGCAAACGGGCCGAGATCCTGGCTGATCTGTTCAATGCAATGGACGGTATCGCGATCGCCGGGACCAGCGGAAAGACGACAGTAACCGGGATGACCGCGCATATGCTGCATGTGATGGGACTTGACCCGACGGTTATGAATGGCGGTCAGATTGTGAATTTCCTGGATGCGGGACTGCCGGGGAACGCTATGGCAGGGGGCGGGCGTTATTTTGTGACCGAAACGGATGAAAGCGACGGATCGATTGCTTTGTATAATCCGGCAATCGCCGTTGTGAACAATATCACGCTTGACCATAAACCACTGGAAGAGCTGCGGCATTTGTTCCGGGCATTCCTGAGCCGGGCGCGAACAGCGGCGATCGTCAATCTGGATGACCCGGAAGCCGCGCAGATGGCGGATATTCACCCGAATACGATAACCTTCGCCATCGATAACCCGGCAGCAGCGATAACGGCGCAAACCGTCCCGTTATCCTTACGCGTCCCCGGCCGGCATAACCTGTCCAACGCGCTGGCGGCGCTGGCGGTGGCAAAGGCTTTGGGGCTTGATCTGGTCTCGTGCGCTGAGGCACTCCATGATTTCAAAGGCATTAAGCGCCGCTTTGAAGTGGTCGGACAGGCGAACGGCATCACGGTCATTGATGATTTCGGCCATAACCCGGATAAGATCAGGGCAACGCTGGAAACCTTAAAGGAACGGGATGGCCGGGTAATCGCCATTTTCCAGCCTCACGGCTTTGGCCCGACAAAAATGCTAAAAGACGGACTGGTCGAGGTTTTTACAAAGTATCTGGGGGAAGAAGATCTCCTGTTAATGCCGGAAATCTATTATGCGGGCGGAACGGCCAGCAAAACGATTTCATCCAGAGAGATTATTGACGGCGTTTCAACCGGCGGTAGGTCTGCCCTGTTTATGGAAGGGCGGGAACAAATTCGGGACTATCTGGCCTGCCATGCGGCCAGAGGCAACCGGATCGTCGTCATGGGCGCGCGTGATGACACACTATCGGATTTCGCCCGGGACATTTTTTTCGATATATTAGAAAAAGTTGAATAATTTTTAATACAGACAGTGTTATAGTAGACTAGATATTTGATTGAAAAGCATAAATCCATAATTATAAAAAGCCGAGGATGCCATGGATCAAAGCGGAAACCTGTCTCTTACCGGTCACGAACGCACATTCAGCAATGATGAAATTATCGTCAGCAAGACAGATCTGAAGGGCCGGATTACCTACGCCAACCGGACATTTATGCATCTTGCCGATTACGAGGAGCAGGAACTTCTCGGCGCACCGCACAGCCTGATCCGGCATCCGGATATGCCGCGCTGCGTGTTTAAGTTGCTTTGGGATACGCTTGAGGCAAAAAAAGAAATCTTCGCTTATGTCGTCAACCGGTCCAAAAACGGTGACCATTACTGGGTTTTTGCCCATGTCACGCCGAGCTTTGACGGATCGGGCAATATCAACGGGTACCATTCGAACCGGCGCGTACCGAATCGAAAAGTCCTGAATGACACGATTATCCCGCTTTATAAGACTTTACTGGATGTAGAGAACCAGTCTGCCAACCGGAAAGATGGGATGAACCGGGGGTACGCGGTGCTTGAACAACTCTTGCAGGAGAAAGGGGTAGGGTATGACGAACTTATTTTCTCTCTCTAACATGTCATCCATTTCCAAAGCCCGGAAGCTGGCGGTTTTTGCCGGTGCCGGCGTTGTAATCGGGGCTGGAAGCCTGTTTGTCGGCGGGACCGTCTTTGCGGTGATCGGCATTGCCGCGCTGTTGGCGGCGCTGGTATCGCTGTGGAAGGCAACGCAGTTCCTGGCTTTCGCCGAATCGGAAATCAGCCGGATGAATACGGCATGCAAAGCGCTGGCCCGCGGCGATTTTGAAACCAGGATCAGTAATATCACCGAAGAAGGTGATTTCGGCGAATTCCAGTGGGCGGTCAATGAAATGACCGATTACATGGATGCTTTCGTCCGCGAAGCAACCGCGGCGATGGAATATGTCAGCCGTAACCAGTATTTCCGTCGTATTCTGGAAGACGGGATGCATGGTGCTTTGCTGAACGGGGCCCGTGTGATTAACAGCGCAACCGAAAGCGTCGAAGAGAAAATGAACGGCTTTGTCAGTATCGCCGATGATTTTGATGCCTCGCTTAAAGATGTGGTCATGAACATCAATCAGACCGTCAGCAGTCTGGAAGGCACGGCAAAAACCATGGCCGTAACGGTTTCTTCGACGCGCGAGGGTACTGAGTCCGCTGTGAACAAGTCAGATGAAACATCGCTGAACGTGCAGACGATTTCGGCTGCCGCAGAAGAAATGTCCAGCTCTATCGCCGAGATCAGCCAGCAAGTGACCAAAACCTCACAAGTGGCCGGGCGCGCGGTGGAAGAGTCTGAAAAAGCCCGTCAGACGATGGAACAAATGACGGAAATGGCGGCCCGCATCGGCGAAGTCAGCCAGATGATCGAGGAAATCGCCGAACAGACAAACCTGCTTGCCCTGAACGCGACGATTGAAGCCGCCCGCGCGGGCGATGCCGGTAAAGGGTTTGCCGTCGTTGCTTCCGAGGTCAAGGATCTTGCAACACAAACAGCGGAAGCTACGGAGGAAATTAGCCGTAATATCGGCGATATCCAGCGCGTGACGGAACAGGCCGTACAGGCCTTTGCCGGGATCGGTGAGACGATCGAGGAAATTAACGCGGCGGCCACGGTTGTCGCAGCGGCGATTGAAGAACAAAGCGCGGCATCCCAGGAAATTGCCAGCAATGCCGAGAAAGCCTCTGCGGGGACAATGGGCATGGCCAGCAATGTGAAGGATGTCAGCGCCAGCATTAATCAGGTTGACGAAGCATCCGGCCAGGTTATGCAGGTCACTTCACAACTTTCCGAGCATGTGACAGTCAAGGTTGAAGACCTGATGGGCAAGATGGGCGTGTTTATGACCGAGCTGAAGAAAATCGCCTGAGTCTCGTTATTTCTTTCCGTATTTTTTCTCAATCAGGGCAAGAGCGGCGCGCATGCCGGTATCTGCGCCGCCTTTAGGGCGGCCCGGCTTCCCGCTGTTTTCCCAGGCAAAAATATCAAGATGCACCCAGCTTGTATCATGCAGCAGGAAGCTTTGTAAAAACAGGGCGCTGTAGATCAGGTCGCCGGGGGTCGCTGCGCTGTTGACCAGATCACCCACATTACTTTCGATCAGCTTCTTATAAGGCTCCCAAAGCGGCATGGGCCATACAGGATCATCGACTTTAAAGGACAGTTTCTTTAAGTCATCGGCGATGGTATCGACATTCGAGAACATCGCCGGGATGGCTGCGCCCAGCGCCGCCCGCGCGGACCCGGTCAGGGTCGCAAAATCCATGACGAGGGCGGGTTTTTCCTCGCAGGCGTAAGTCAGTGCATCGGCAAGAATCAGCCTGCCTTCGGCATCCGTGTTGGTGTTCTCAACCTTTAACCCTTTGCGGCTGGTGAAAACATCGCCGGGGCGGAAGGCAACGCCGGAAACGGAATTCTCGACGGCGGGGATTAGCAGCCGCAGCCTGACCGGCAGTTTTAGCGACATAATCATATGTGCAAGGCCAAGCGCATGGGCGGCGCCCCCCATATCCTTTTTCATCAGCGCCATATATTGTGAAGGCTTGAGGTCTAGACCACCCGTGTCAAAGCACACGCCTTTGCCAACCAGGGTTATTTTGGGGTGGCGGGCATTTCCCCATTTCAGGTCGATGAGCCGCGGACGACGCGGACTGGAATCGCCGACGGCAAAGATTAGGGGGAATTCCTTTTCCAATACCTTGTCACCTGTCACTTTGACGGTGGCTTCATGGATATTCGAAATCTCGCGCACGGCTTTCTCCAGCTCCGCCGGGCCAAGGGCGTTGGCGGGGGTGTTAATCAGGTCCCTGATGAGGCTCAGCGCCTCAATCGTTGCCTGTATCCGCTTTTTATCGACCCCGTCAGGCATAACAAGACTGGGCGTCGGTTTGTTAGCGGTTTTGTATGTTTCGAACTTTTGACACGCCAGTCCCCAACCGATACAGGCCTGTTCTGCGCCGCTCTTCACCGATAGAGAAAAGCTGACGCTTTCAATCGTTTTGTCTGACAGCAGGTTGCAGAGTTTGTCCGCGATCGTCGCCAGGTCATAAAGTCCAACCGGGTCGGAAACACCGATTGCGGCTTTGGCGGTGACGTGATCCTTGCCGGGGATCAGGAAAATTTGTCCCTGCTGCCCGCAAAAGCCGGAATCCTTAATCTGTGCCTGAAGCGCCTTGCCCTGCTTTCCCAGCCATTTAGTGAAGCTTTGTGTTGTAACAGGCTCCAGCACGATATCGCGCTTGCGTTTGCGGCTGAGAAAACATTTTGGGGAATAGAGGTATCCGGTGGGCATAAGAACTCTCTTTGCAAAAGGGAAAACGGGACTGCGTTATCAAAGTATATTGATTCTCTGTCCCATTGGGTAGATCGGGAGAAAATTACCCATAACATATTGATACATCATCCCTTTATGTTAACGATATCTTACAAAATTAATGCGATAGTGGTCCTGGTTCTGTTGTCATGCGGCGCGAAGTCGTTAATAATTAAGCGGTGTGGAAAAATTTGTAGAGTGGCTGCTAGTCAATGCTAAAAAAGCTTAGAATTCAACAGTTTGTAATTATCGATAAACTCGATCTGGATCTGGATAACGGCCTGACGATCCTGACCGGGGAAACCGGGGCGGGGAAATCGATTCTCCTGGATGCGATGGGGCAGTTACTTGGCAATGACTGCGACCCGGAAGCCATCCGTTATGGCGCAGAGCAAGCTGTGATCGAAGGGATATTTAACCCGCCGCCGGGCAGCAATATCTGGAAGTTTCTCGCGGGGCAGGGACTTGCATCGGAAAACGATCTCGAATTTACCCTGCAGCGGACCATCATGCGTGTCCCGCCGGAAGCTTATGAGGAAGAAGAACCCGCGGACGAATATGATGATTACGATGACGACGGTGAAGAAAAAGCCGAGACCGAAGAAAAGGACAATCCATACGATCTTATCCGTGTGAATGGCAGGCAGGTCAAATTGAGTCTGTTGAAAGAAATTGGTACGCATCTCGTTGAAATTCACGGCCAGTTTGCCAACCAGAGTATTATGGACCCGATGAACCAGCTGACCTGGCTCGATCTGTACGGAAATTTTCCACCGGAAGTCTTTCGTAACGTCGCGGGAGCCTTGCGGGATGTTCATCGTTATACCAAGGAGCTGGATGAGGAAACTGACTTTCTCGCCACTCATAAAAGCGAATTGCCCAAAATCGAATCTACTGTGCGCAAGCTGGAGGAATACGGCATGCGCGAAGGGTTTGTCGAGGAAGTTCAGGAAGAATACCAGCGCCTGCTGACCGCCAAGGAATCCTGCGAAGCTTTTCAGGATATCTTCGCGCAGCTGATCGCGGCGAACGGCGTAGTCCGGGGGCTGACCAACGCGAATGAAATCCTGGCGCGGCAAAAGAATCTGGACCGGGAAAAGACCGCAGATCTGGCTGAGTATCTTAACGTGGCTTTGGAAAACACCCGCGCCGCTGTTAATGATATGCGCACACTCGCGCCGGAATATGAGATTGATACCGGGCCGATTTACGAACTGGAAAAAATCCTTGAAGACCTGCAGAAGATTTCGATCGAACATAATGTCGATTTTGAAGATCTGTCAGCCTATTACGAAGAGCTGGCGACCAAAATGCGCCGTATTCAGAACGGACCGGAAAAGCTTAAAGAATTAAACGACCTGTTGATTAATGCGAAGAAAGGATACTTGCACCATTGTAAGATCCTGACCGAAAAACGAACGGCAGCGGCCAAGGTGCTGGGGGATGTGATTACGGCAGAAATGGCGCCTTTGAAACTGGATAAAGCCGAGTTCAAGATCCGGGTTGAAGAAAAGACAACCAACGAATGGACGGAACTGGGGCTGAACGATATCACCTATATGGCGCGTATGAACCCCGGCCAGCAATTCAGCCCTGTAGCGGATACGGCATCCGGGGGTGAGTTGGCCCGCCTGATCCTCGCGCTCAAGGTTGTATTGCAGGAAATCGTGACCATTCCGACCCTGATCTTCGATGAGGTTGATACCGGGATTGGTGGTGCGGCTGCTGCTGCCGTTGGGGAGCGGATCGCCTGCCTTGCCGATAAGACACAAGTGCTGGTTATCACCCACAGCCCGCAAGTGGCCTCCCGCGGCGATCAGCATTTGCATGTCAGTAAGAGCACAGACGGTGTCACGACAACTTCTGTTGTTCATAAGCTGACACTGGACCAACGCATTGATGAGATATCACGGATGCTGTCCGGCGACACGATTACCGAAGAATCCCGCGCCGCGGCCAAACGTCTGATCGATGAGGCCGGTGATGCGGCCAAGGTCAGAAGACAAGCGCTTGCTGCGGCAGAAGTGCAAACAGAAGCGCCGTCACCCATGGAAGACACAGGCAGCGATCAGGCGGAAGAGTCCGCGGCTCCGGTCGGTCAGAACGCAGCCGGGTGATTTTTACGGGCCGCTCATCATGTCCTTGAACTGCGGATGGACGATTTCTTTTTTCATCGCCTTATAATCCGGATCCTTCCGCGGCTTGTTGATACCGTTATATTTAAACAGCGCTTTGATAATATTGGTAATTGCCGCCGTCTCAGGATAATTCTGGTTCGCCGGATGCGGGAAGGTCATCAGCGTCCAATCCGTGATTTTTTTACCGGATACGGCAATCGAAGGAAGCGTATAGCAGGAAAGAGGGACTTCTTTCCCGCCCCATCTCTTGTATTTCTCCAGCCTGCGTTCGGCGCCGTAATCGTCGTTTGCCGCATGATCCGTGCCCGGTTTGGCGCAGTCCAGGAACCAGCCTTTCAGCGTTTTTCTATTCTGCTTTGCGGCCTTTAACAGCAGGTGCTGCTGGAAATCAAACAGGTGTCGTCCCAGGCCTTCATCGCGGTGATCGGGGTGGACGACGATATAAGACAGATAGCCTACATCTTCGTTCTTAAAATACAGGCTGACGCTCATTCCCTTGATATTGGGTGGATTGTCACTCGTGGGGTTTTGCAGATTGTCACCGGCAATAGCGATGTGAAATTCGACCTTCGACTTCGGATCCTTGAGTCCTTTGACCCATTCCTCAAAACTTTCGTTTTCTTCGTCGTGACCGAATTCGGGAATATATAGGCGACGGTATGCTTGTGCGAGGATATCCAATCCAGACATATCCTGAGAGCTGATCGCTATAAAATCACTATTACCAGTCCAAACATTTTTGAGGCTTAGCCGGTGCCCTCCGGGATCGTGTCTTTTCTTAGTCATCGTCGTCGCATAAATCACCAATTAGTAGTTGAAAACAGAAAAACGTTCTTATAATAATGCGCTGTTTTTCGTCAAGAAAAAAGTTTAAATTTGCAAAAGATATCAGAAGGATACATAGGGGGCGCCCCGGATGAAAACGGTCTTTTCCAGTAAGCATAAATACCATAGCCCGGCCCGGGAAATCCTGTGCGGTCAAGTAACTGATTATTTTGAAAAACCGGAGCGGGCAGAGCTTGTTCTGGAGGCCGTCAAAGCACGGAATTTCGGCGAGGTGGTAGAGCCCGAAGCTGTTTCATTCGCGCCGGTGACGGAGATCCATGACCCGGCCTATATCGATTTTTTGCGCACGGCATACGAACACTGGCAGGCTGACGGGCATCAGGGCGATGTCTTCGCTTCGGCCTATAACGTCCAGCATCCGGGTGCTGAAGCGCCGCGCTGCGCTGAAGGACGGGTGGGGTTTTATACCGCAGACGGCTCGGTACCGATCACAAAGACCAGCTGGAACGCGATTGAAAACTCTGCCCTGACGGCGCTGACCGGCCAGAAACTGATTGCCGGTGGGGAAAGAGCCGCTTTTGCCCTGTGCCGCCCGCCGGGGCATCATGCAACACGGGCCGTAGCGTCCGGCTACTGCTTCATCAATAATGCCGCGGCTGCGGCGCAGGCTTTTATCAATGACGGGGCAGGGCGCGTTGCCGTACTCGATATCGACTACCACCACGGTAACGGAACCCAGGATATTTTCTATAGCCGCAAGGATGTGCTGTTTGTTTCTATCCATGCCGATCCGGCCGATGAGTACCCGTATTTCCGCGGCCATAGCCATGAGAAAGGCGAGGGAGAAGGCGAAGGCTTTACCGTCAATTACGCCTTGCCATTAGGAACGGACTTCACGCGCTATACCGCCGCACTGGAGGACGCTCTGACAGCGGTCACGGATTATGCGCCCGACGCACTCGTGATTTCCCTCGGTGTGGATACGTATAAACTCGACCCGATCTCACAGTTCAAACTGGAAAGCGAAAACTACAAACATATCGGCAAAGCCATTGCCGGTGCCAACTGCCCGACCCTGTTTGTCATGGAAGGCGGCTATGCCATCGGTGATGTGGGTACGAATGTTGCCAACGTGCTTTCGGGGTTTTTGGAGGCGTAGTGAAAGCGGTCACTCAGAAACCTTCTTCACAAACTCTGATTTTAGCCCCATTTGGCCAATGCCAGGAATTTTGCAATCGATGTCATGGTCGGCGTCAACGAGCCGGATATTTTTAACTTTTGTACCGACTTTGACAACTGAGGATGATCCCTTGACTTTAAGGTCTTTGATGACGGTTACGGTGTCGCCGTCTTTTAGCTCTGTGCCATTTGCATCTCGGACGATTTTAATATCTGATGCCTCGGTTTGAGTGTTTTTATCCCATTCATGGGCACATTCAGGGCAGGTAAGAATATTACCGTCTTCGTAAACATAGGGTGATTGACATTTGGGACAAGGAGGGAATTCACTCATGGAAATAGCCTTTCTCGCTGATTATTGATAATCAAAATCTCTTTGTCATGAAAGCGCGGCCCGAGGAAATTTTTAAATAGGTTTCAAATTTCTCAGCCCGTTCTTTGTTATCAAAAGTGATATATGTCCGAATTTGCCATGGTTTAAATTTGTTCGTGTGAGTTGATTTATCGGAATTATGTTCTTCAAGGCGTTTGTTGAGGTTGGTTGTCGAACCCGTATAAAAATGTTCAGGCGTGTTAATGCTTTGCAGAATGTAAACGTAATACATGCCATGTGGCCCGTCTTCGTTCCTTCGTCTTCGCTAAAGCTGCGCCGAAATCCACTACGACGAGGCATCCGCTTCTCTAACACTTCGGCTCGTCAATCTCGCCGAAGCGTAAGCGAAGGCGGATGGCGGACACGGAGGGATTCGAACCCTCGATACGGGGTTAAACCGTATAACGATTTAGCAAACCGTCGCCTTCAGCCGCTCGGCCACGTGTCCTTTCCTTTTCAGGAACCTATCAGTTAGCAGAAGAAAAAGCCCAGATCAACCCAAATAGCGTTCCAGATAGCCAATCCAGTCATCTATTTCTGCGCTGACGCCGTATTCGTCGATATATGTCAGCGTCCAGGCAAAGCCATCGCGGGAAATACGGGCGAAAACATAGGCTGTTTTGCCTTGTGCCGCCGGGCCGCTCAGGTTGCTGATAAGCTGGTCATCATTGGTTTTTCCATCGGCAATGCGCATGGATGGATTATTGATCTCGTCAAATGTATGCATACTCTGGATTTCGGCCAGAAATATAACGTGATGGATATAGTCCGGCAGATCTTTTAACTCCACGGAAATGGCTTCATCATCGACTTTATCGCCTTCGCCGCTGGTATCATCGCCGGAATGATAGACTTTACCGGAAGAATCTATCGTTTCGTCAGGTTTTGCCGAAACGCCGTCTACCGGCTCGCCGTCAGAATTGTACATAACACAGGCCAGGTCAAGATCAAAGCTGGCGACGTTTTGCCCCATATTTTTCAATTTTTCAGCCCGTCCAATATTCTCCTGCATCGGATCCCAGTTCAGGCCGCAAACAATCCTGTGCCGCGCCTGTGGCGTGTAGTTAAGAGGGACGGCGTTGCCTTTTTTCGGCATGGCGGACATGATCCCGCCGGGGCCGCCGGACTCCTTGATTTCCAGATGAGGAATAACAAGCTCGGCCCAGTCTTCAACGGTGTGGCCTTCAAGATATTGACCGATCCGTTTGAACGCCCAGCCTTGCGGGCGGCGGCAGATCATACCGAAGATGTAGGCGTCTTTATCTTCCCCGTTGCCGCGCCCCAGGAAGGCATAATCGAAATTGTGGTCATCAATAGCGTTGGCAATGCGGATTTCAGGGCTGTCGATTTCCCCGAAAGTGTGAGCGCTCTGGACTTCGGCGATAAAGACAATCTGGTGAATCTTGCTGGACAGGTTAAACAGCTCCAGAGAAATTTGTTCGTCATCCAGCGAGTCTTCCCCGTCAATAACATCCCCGGTGTGATAAATATTGCCGGAGTCCCCGGTGCGCTGCCCTTCCTGCCCGGTGATCCCTTCCATAAACCGGCCGAACTTGTCGAATGTCAGGCACAACAGGTCAAGATCGTGTGCGTTCGTTGCCCCGCTCAGGTTGGCGCGGCTGCGTCCCAGGGATGAGCTCGAACCACCTTCTGCCATCGGGTTCCAGCGCAGGCCGCAAATTACGCGGCGGCGGGCGCTGTCTTTAATATCCAGAATAATTTCATCGTCCTGAGCGGCATCGGCCATGGTTTTGGTCCTTTCCAGTGTAGCTGTCCCCGGGCGGGGAGGCGGGCTTAGTCGATATAGTTTTCATCTTTGAGCTTCTTATTGGTCCCAAAGTCTTCTTTAATCGCTGCTACAAAGGATACAAGAACAAACAGGATAAGAACAGTCCCGAAAATTTTAAAGAACAAAGCCCATTCAAGCGCAAGCCACCAGAGTTGCGCAATTAACAGCCCTCCCATGATAAGGGCCAGCACAACAAGGCTAAGCAGGATCGCTTTTTCCCGGCTTGCTGGAATATCGTAATCGACGGCCATCAGGAATCCGGCAAGAACGCCGACGACTATGATGGTGACCAGCGCGCGTATGAAATCATCCATCGCCAGCAGGTCAAACCAGATCTGTCCTATACCAAGGATCGCCGCAATCCCGCCCGCAGCCAGCAGGGTAATCAGCAGGATTTTGCCGTTAAATGCTTTTGCCAGGACAGGATTAGCCATTGATATCCCTTTTCATGATGGTCAGGAACGCTTCGCGTTTAAAGAAGATCAGTTCACGGCGGCTTTCCCGCTCCATCGTCACAACTTCCCAGCCATCGGCAGCGTTGCGGTTCAGGAACTCCGTATAACGCTCCGGGTTCACCCGCGATCCGCCAAGGAAGATCGAGCCGAGCAGGGGTTCGCGGTAAATCGAGACTTTGTATTCATACTTCTGGGTCATGGCTGCGGCATGGTTCCTTTTTGTTTTGCGGCAATATCATCCCTGAGCTTAAGGTAAGCCACCGGGGTGATGAGCGTTGAATGGACTTCGTTAAAGCTGGCGATCAGCCTGCCAACCGCACAAATCTCTCTCTGGTCGCTCAGGTAAACCAGGTAAGTATTGTCATGCGCTGTGCTGGGGGTCACCCTGGATACATCCTTGATGGTCCTGACTTCATCCATCACATCGCGTTTGGTTTTCTCATCAATTCCTTCCCGGAACTTGAATGAGAGCCTGTCTTTATATTTTTTCTCTCCCATATTCTCTCCTGTTCAGTGGACTTATTATTATTATGATAGTTTTTTCTTCAGCAGGTCGTTCACAACCGCCGGGTTTGCCTTTCCTTGAGATTTTTTCATGACCTGGCCGACGAAGAAGCCGAACAACTTGTCTTTTCCTGATCTATATTGTTCGACGTTATCAGGGTTCTCGGCAATCACCTCATCGACAATGGCTTCGATCGCGCCGGTGTCGGTGACCTGCTTCAGGCCTTTTTCTTCAACGATAGCGGCCGGGTCTTTGCCCGTTTCAAACATATCGGCAAACACGTCCTTGGCGATCTTGCCGGAAATCGTATCATCGGCAATCAAATCAATAAGCCCGCCGAGCTGCTCCGCAGAAATCGGGGAATCTTCAAGCTCTTTGCCGTTTTTGTTCAAAACGCCCAGCAGCTCGTTAATGACCCAGTTAGCGGCCATTTTCGCATCGCGGTCATTGGCAACGCTCTCAAAATAATCCGCACGGGCGCGGGCGGCAATCAGAACGCTCGCATCGTATGTGCCAAGACCATAGCTTTGCATGAAGCGGTGCTTCTTTTCATCCGGCAGCTCGGGCAGGGTTTGCTTGATTTCGTCAACCCAGCTCTGTTCGAATTCAAGCGGCAG
The DNA here is from genome assembly GCA_020638155.1 of Rhodospirillales bacterium. Classification (GTDB taxonomy): domain Bacteria; phylum Pseudomonadota; class Alphaproteobacteria; order Micavibrionales; family Micavibrionaceae; genus UM-FILTER-47-13. The sequence goes on along the minus strand of JACKJB010000001.1, from coordinate 1,046,105 downwards.
AAGGTCTGGATCAGGGAAGTAACGGTAATCATGCGCTTCTTCTTTTGAGCGCATGGAACGGGTTTCCCCTTTGTTCGGATCCCACAGGCGGGTTTCCTGTTTGATGGAGCCGCCATCTTCAATGATTTCGACCTGGCGGCGGGATTCGTAATCAATGGCCATCTGCACGGCTTTGACCGAGTTCACATTTTTGATTTCACAGCGTGTTCCCAGCTCATCCCCAGGTTTACGCACAGATACGTTCACATCGGCCCGCATGGACCCTTCTTCCATGTTCCCGTTACAGGTGCCCAGATATTGCAGGATCATCCGTAATTTGGACAGGTAGGCCGCAGCTTCTTCGGCGCCGCGGATATCCGGTTCGGACACAATCTCCATCAACGCGCAGCCGGAGCGGTTCAGGTCAACGAATGACTTGCTCGGGTGCTGGTCATGCAAGGATTTACCGGCATCCTGTTCCAGATGCAGGCGTGTGATGCCGATGGTCTTAACGCTGCCGTCCGGCAGGTCAATCTCGATCTCGCCCGTACCGACAATCGGGTGCAGGAATTGTGAAATCTGGTACCCTTGCGGCAGGTCAGGATAAAAATAGTTCTTCCGCTCAAACACAGAGTAGGTGTTGATTTTCGCATTCAGGCCCAGCCCGGTACGCACGGCCTGTTCGACACATTTTTCATTCAGCACCGGCAGCATGCCCGGCATGGCGGCGTCAACCAGACTGACCTGGCTGTTCGGCGAAGCACCGAATTCCGTGGAGGCTCCAGAAAAAAGTTTGGACTGGACAGTGACCTGGGCATGGACTTCCATCCCGATCACAATTTCCCATTCGCCTGTGTTGCCTTGAATAAGTTGGGCCATTTTCTATCTACTCCATACCGTGATAAATTCTTTTGGTTTCCCGGTTACATTCAACTTCGTTATTACGCCGCACGGTGTAATAAGCAATATCTCTTTGGACGGTGTCGATCGGATCGCGTATGTCTTTCCCGTCTGCGATCTTCATCTCAAGAAAGGGCTGGGCGTAGTCGCTGAAATAGGCCTCGTCCCCTTTGGCAACACAACGGCAGAACATGTCCAGTTCGTCCCATGACGTTGTAATGCGCTCATAGCGCTCATCGGCGGCACAATTCAGGTACGCCATTTCAAAAGCCGGGACATACAGGCACGGCCCGTAAATCTGGGTCAGTAATGTGTTTTTATCCAGCTCTTTGGTCGTGGTTTCAAAAAATTCGAGATCCTTCTTTTCCGAAGGTTTTTGCATCCATTCATAAATCTGCATGGCGCTGCAGGCACAAAAAGCCATGTTGCTGGTGTCTGAAAGTTTGATAATCGGGTCTTTGGCGCAGTCATTGAAAAACTTTTCAGATTCCTCTTTGGCTGTTTTCTGCATATCTGCTTTAGGCATCAGGCTGAAGTCCTGCGCCTGTAATACAGCAGGCGTCAGTACACCTGCTGCCAGAACCAAAAGAACCATTATTGCCAAAAAACGCGCCATAAAGCCTGTGACCCTTTCCTATTTCAGGCAAGCCATCATGTTACTGTAGGACGCCCCTTTAAAATCACGCGACTCCATAATCGGTTCGATCGGGTCAAGGATGTTCGGGGTTCTTTCCAGGATTTGCCGCATCAGGGTTTTGCCGTCTTTGGCAAACCATTGTGCTGTCTTTTCCGCTGCACAGGCGCAGACCTGTTCCAGGGAGCCGCCGGCGCGGGCCATGTTCGGGTTGCGCATGCACTCCGCCTGCACAAGGTCCTGTACCGGGTAGTTAATGCAGGGCGTATAAACTTCCAGCAGCATCTTGTTCAGCATGTCGCGCCCGGCCTGGCTTTGCTCTTTCATGGTCATGACATCTTCAACGCTCATATGCTCAACCATCATCGCCGCGTTACAGGCGCACATGGCATCCTGCGTTTCCGGACTCATGCGCGGGTCCTGTTTGGATTTGCAGGCGTAATAAAAGTTGTTCGCTTCATCCTTGGAAATCGGCGTTTGCGCCTGCGCAGGCAGGGCAATTATAACGACCAGGGCGATCAGGCTGAGTAATCTCATTATGCTGCTTTCTTGGTTACCATTTCAGGAAGCGCCGAAAAGTTTGCGGCACGCTCAATCGCCTGGCCGACTTTAAGAACAGTCAGTTCGTCCCAGGCCTTGCCGATGATTTGCAGGCCAAGCGGCAAGCCGTCCGCAGACAGCCCCGCAGGCACTGACATGCCCGGCAGCCCCGCCAGCGATGCCGGAACGGTAAAGACGTCGTTCAGGTACATCTTGATCGGATCGTCTTCATTCTCACCGATCGCAAAAGCGGCACTCGGCGCGGTCGGGGTGAGCAGGGCATCGCACTGTTCATAGGCTTTTTCGAAGTCCTGCAAAATCAGACGGCGGACTTTTTGTGCCTTGATATAGTACGCATCGTAATACCCGGCGGACAGGACATAGGTGCCGATCATGATCCGGCGTTTCACTTCGTCGCCGAACCCTTCGGCGCGTGTGCTTTCATAAGTGTCTGTCAAATCCTGTCCTTCAACCCGCAGCCCGTACCGCACCCCGTCATAGCGGGCAAGGTTCGAAGAGGCTTCGGCAGGGGCAATAATATAATAAGTCGGCAGTGCGTATTTCGTGTGCGGCAGGCTGACATCGACGATTTCAGCCCCGGACTCTTTCGCCCAGGCAATGCCTTGCTGCCAGAGCTTTTCGATCTCTTCCGGCATGCCGTCCATACGGTATTCTTTTGGAATCCCGATCTTCATCCCTTTCAGGTCGCCGCCAAGCTGGCCGGCCCAGTCAGGCACGTCACGATCCGCAGACGTGCTGTCTTTTGGATCGAAACCGCTCATCGATTTCAGCATGATCGCCGTATCTTCGACGCTGCGGCCAAAGATGCCCGGCTGGTCAAGCGAGCTGGCAAAGGCGACAACGCCCCAACGGGAACAGCGGCCATAGGTCGGCTTGATCCCGGTAATGCCGCAGAAGCTTGCGGGCTGGCGGATCGATCCGCCCGTATCCGTCCCCGTCGCCCCCATGCAGATCCGCGCGGCCAGTGCCGCAGATGAGCCGCCGGAAGATCCGCCGGGAACAAGGTCAGCATTGCTGCCGTCACTGCGTTTCCAGGGGTTGATGACATTGCCGAAATAGCTGGTGGTGTTGGACGATCCCATCGCGAATTCATCCAGAGCCGTCTTGCCAAGCATCACCGCACCGTCACGGAACAGCCTGGCTGTTACGGTCGAGTCGTAGCGCGGCACAAACCCTTCGAGGATCTTACTGGAAGCCGTGGTCTGTACGCCCTTGGTGCAGAACAGGTCCTTAATCGCCAGCGGAATACCGTCCAGCGCCCCGGCTTCGCCTTTGGCACGGCGCTCGTCCGACGCTTTGGCCTGGTCCATCGCCAGATCCGGCGTTTCGACGATAAAAGCGTTCAGGTGGCGGTAATTCGCCATCGCATCAATATGCGCCTGTGTCAGTTCCACCGCAGAAAAATCTTTGTTCTCAAGCCCTTTCAGCGCCTGGGCAACAGTCATATGAGTCAGTTCAGTCATTATTTAGTTTACCACTTCTTTTGTCATTTCGAGGCGTAGCCAAGAAATCTCATGATTGCCGGGAGATCCCTCACATCCGTTCGGGATGGTCTCGTTTCACTCGACCACCTTCGGCACAACGTAAAAATCTTCCATCTCTTCCGGCGCATTGGCCAGCACATCTTCGGCGCAGCCCCCGTCATTTACGACGTCTTCGCGCAGCCGCAGCGCTATATCCACAGGGCTGGGCAGCGGCTCGACATTGTCTGTATCGACTTCCGCCAACTGCTCGACGAAGCCGATAATGTTGTTCAGCTGCGGGCCGTATTTATCCAGCTCCTCATCACTCATTTTAATGCGGGCCAGCGAGGCGACCTTGCGTACAGTATCTTTATCTAACGACATGCTTGTATTTCCTTGGTTAAACGCATAGTTTTTTAACACCGCCGCGAAGGACGCGCAAGTATAGATGCCAATAGGGTTACTAGCAGAAATATTGGGTGCAAAGCCCCAAAATACAAGGTTGCTCGGGATGGATCTCGGCACAAAAACGATCGGGCTCGCCGTCTCGGACAGCGGGCAGGGGATTGCTACGCCGCTAAAAACCATTCAGCGCACCAAATTTACCCGTGATCTGGAAACGCTCAAAACCGTGATTGACGACTATGAAATCGGCGGCTTTGTCCTCGGATACCCGCTGAACATGGACGGCAGCGAAGGCCCCAGATGCGAGGCAACCCGGCACTTCGCGCAGGAAATGCAAAATTATCCCCAGATTGTGGGGACAGATCCGTGGATAGCTCTGTGGGATGAACGGTTATCCACAGTTTCGGTGGAAGACTTTCTGGTTAACACTGTGGATATGTCCAGAACAAAACGAAAACAAGTTGTCGATAAACTGGCCGCGCAACATATTTTGCAGGGCGCGCTCGATTTTATGGTAAGGTGTTGATTCTATAAAACTTTCTTTTGCGTTACAAAAGAACAGGAACCACAGTTTTTTGTGGAATAAGCCGCAATTTTTCTAAAATTTTAACTATTTTTCTTTAGGATATAAGGTGGAATAATCGGGTTTAGCGACAAGAGGATCAGAATTTTGTCAAACAAAACGAGGGAAAAAACAGCAGGCTTTTCGCTGATCGAACTGGCGATCGCGTTGATTGTTATTTCGTTTATCACAACGCCTTTGATCATGGCCTATAACGCTTATTTAAAGGGGCATCAGATTAGTGAAACTAGGACAACTCTTCGCCACATACGTGACGCTATAAATGTTTTTATTGATGCCAATGGGCGCTATCCTATACCTGCATCCCTTGCCACAGTTGAAGGGGATCCTAATCATGGGGTTGAAGGCAATCCAACTCCTACAGCATGTGCAGGAGGTTGGTTTCTTGCAGACGGGATGTGTGAGACTGCGTCAGGTGTTTTGATTGGTGCTGTACCCTTCGATGCGTTAGGTCTTGATATTAAGCGTATCAATGACTATTGGGGTAATAGAATCCTTTATGCGATCACGGCCAGCCGTACAAACGAAATAACTTACAACGCATCAGCCGGCATAATCACTGTGCAGGTCTTGGATAATGCAAGGTTGCCGATAAACTATGCAAATGACTATGATATGGTGCTGCTTTCTTTTGGTGGGTCACCTGAAGGTGGCATTTCTGATGCTGGAGCTTTTATTGGCGTATGTGTTAATGCTACACCCGAATATGAAGATGAGAACTGTGATTTTGATGATGTTTTTTTGCTGGAACGAAATCCGGGCGATCAGTTCAAAGATGGAACCGTCTCGCGAGTGCCTGGAAACGGCTTTTATGATGATATAACATTAGAGCAAAAACAATTTCCTCAGGATCGTTGGATTGAAAGTGAAACAAATAAAGATTTTGCTATTTCAAATGCTCAACGCATAGGTATTGGAACAACAAATCCTCAGGCGAATGTCCATGTTATAGGTGATGTGAGGGCCGATAACGTGTTATCAGATAGTATATGCGATGATGCTTTGGCCGGGTGTTTCGATCCAGAAATTATTGCAGGGGATGTTGCCGATATGGATTGTGGTTCCAATGCGATTGCAAGTTCGTCTGGTGGAGAAGAGCCTGTATTGTCAATAGGCAATAGCCGGGTACGCTGCGCGATGGCTGTAAATACGGCTGGTACAAGCGTTGATCCGAACGGACGTAAATTTAAACTTAACTCCTCTCTTTTTGCATATAATACGCCATGTCCGTTGGGAGAGAGGATGATCCGATTTAATTCAAGTGGAGGAGCAGAATGCGCGCCATAGAAAAAAAATATAATAACCAACCGTCTTTTGATAAATACGAGAAAGGCTACACTCTTATAGAGTTAGCAATTTCAATTGTGGTGGTTGGTCTATTATTGGCGCCGGCGTTTGGAATTTACAGTCTCTATATTAAAGACCAGAGATTTAAGCAAACTGAGTTCTCTCTCTCTCAATCCCAAAATGCTGTGGGAGGATTTCGCTCGCTTTATGGTCGCTACCCTTGCCCGGCAGCACCCAATATTCCTATCAGCGACCCTGCGTACGGATATGAAGATTGTTCTTTGGCGCCAATTGCCGGTAACAATGCCATCGTCAGTGATCCTGACGTTTTGATCGGATCGCTGCCATTTCGTGAGTTAAATATGGAGGAGCGTGACAGTATAGACGGCGAGGGCGCTCGGTTGTTATATGCCGTGACCAAGTCAATGACTGCGGACACAACATTTCATGAACATAATGGGGCTATCACACTAATTGATATTAATGGTGATATGGCAACAACACCGGATCACTCTGCTCATTTTGTGATTTTGAGTTCGAATGAAAACAATGATGGTATGTACAGCCGTGATGGCGTATTAATTGGAGGGTGTCCGGTTGCGCCAGCATTGGAAAATGAAAATTGTAATGGCGATACGACATTTCGGTTGGGGCTGAAAAGGTCTGATTTTGATGATCGGCTGGTTTCCAATACGCCGGTTGGTACGACATTGTGGCAATACTCGGTCAGTGATTTGGACGATATCCACCTTCGAAGTGCTGATAACATTGCTTTGGGTGTTAACAATATGGTTATGCTTTCCTCGGCAACCCCTGATGCTGAAATTCGTTTGTCTAGCGGCGGCGATGCTGTCATACGTGCTACAGCTGGAGCTTTTTATTCGAATTTTCTTTGTTCGGGAGATGGATTGGATTGTTTCCCGTCTGAAGCCATTGCAGGTTCGTCGGCAACGGTCGGCGGGCTTCGCTGTCCGTCAGGACCTCCTCAAGAATACATTGTGGGCATTGAAAACGGCAATGTGAGATGTGAATCCGAATTATGGTTTACCTGTCCTGCTGGGCAGTTTTTGAGTGGAGTTAATGCAAATGGTGAGCTTATTTGCGATACGGCTCCTTTACCGGCTTGTGCTGCGACGACGACAAATACTAGATGTGGTGATAACAGACCGCTTGGTGGCGCTCCAGATGGTGGGTTTAGCTACGCCTACTCAGGTGAGTGCTATAACAATCCGAATCTAACTCCTGTTGATACGGGCAATATTGATACCCAGTATAATGGAGGAGGTCTGGCTAGCGTTAGGACATGGATAGGAAGTAATTTAAATACAGCGGCTCGTTGGTCTGCTAATCAGGTTGATTGTGGTGCTAGCGGATCGACTGATGGTCTGGTCAGGGACACATTTAGATGTTCCGCTGGCGTATGGAGTGGAATTTTACATTCTATAGAACGTAAGCAATCTTCTACTTGGGGTACCTTTGGCCCATTTTATGCCGGTGGGGGACATCAGGCTGAAACCGGGGTGGCTTACGGTCCTGCCGTTGACCCCAATAATGCCAATGATAACCACGATTGCTGGTGTCGTGAGGATTACAGGGCGATAGAAGAGCCTTGTGCCGACGGTTACACTGGGGATCAAGTTCGTATTCAAAAACATTATTGTCCGCAAACTGGTACGCCGCATAGTTGGACTACCGTTTATACAGGTAAAAACGAATGTAGTTGTGCAGCCGGACCAGTTGATGTCCCGAAAGCTTGTTATTTACATCTGGGGCTGAATAATTGGGAAGTGAATGATTACGTCCATACGATTACCCACTACAAATGTGTCGCTGGATCAGCGGTTGTGGATTATGTGGAAAATCCCAATCCTGCAAATCCTGCAACATGGGGGTGTACTTGTCCTTCTGCGCCGGGAGGGGTGGATCCTAAAATTGTTGTGACCCAGAACTGTCCTGCAGGGACAGCCAATAGCTTTCCTTGTGATATGGATGGAGACGGTATTAACGATGATACCTGTACGAACGTAAAGCAGTTAAGGCGACAAGATTGGCATTGCCCTAATGGAGTAGGTGGTGCTGTGAATTCAGTTGCCGACAAAGGCCGCTGGAATATATCATGGCCTGCTGTGCCTCCATGCACTTGCGCACCTCAACCAGATGATACAAGGGAGATTGATTGTAGTGCTCATCCAGGATATGGGGCACAATTTCACGGTAAGGTTCAACAGAAACGTGTCTGGTTGTGTCCGTCTGCGCAATGGGATGTTTGGCAGGATGTCAGCAATACCTGTAACGCTTGTAAAGTTAGAAAACCTGCCGGTGGTCCGTCAAGCACGACCCCGTACAAGCAAGGGCCTGTAATTAACCAGGATGATTGCACGTGTTTTGCTCCTATCGGAACATGCTCCGAGCAGGCATCTCCGAATTGGGACAATTACACGGGTTGCTCATGTACACCTTAAGTCATACAGCCAGCCGTTTCGCTGATTTATAGGAGGTGTTAAAAGGCAGACAATGATTGCATCTAATCAAAAAAAACCAACTGAAGCCGGTTTTACGTTAATTGAGATGGCTTTGATAACAATAATTACGGGGCTGTTATTTGCGGCTGTCGTAAGATTGTATGGAAACTATCTTGCCAACGAAGATAGGCGTGAGACAGTTGAAAATCTCTCGGTTACTTTGGCAGCCTTGGATGAATTTTATGGTACGCAAGGTCGGTATCCATGTCCGGCGGATCCGACATTAGGTCCAGGAGATGTAAATTTTGGGTTAGAAGACTGTGCGTGCCCAGCTGGAATTGCCTGCTTGCCAGACCTAGTTTTTACAAGTGCGGGAAATAACAGGGATGTTGATAATGATGGCAATGACGATCCTGTTATGATTGGTGCTGTACCTGTTCAAACATTAATCGATAACATTTTTGATACACCATTTGTATCGGAGCACGGTAATGATGGATATAATATGAAGCTTAGCTACGCAGTTTCCGCTTTGATGACTAACCCCGTATTTACTTTGCAAAATCCAGCTAACCCTAATATGGGAGCCATAAGCGTTAAAGATAAACTTGGCAAGGATGCGGTAGACCCAGAAGGCTCTGCTCATTACGTGGTATTTTCACATGGTGTTAACAATGTGGGGGCTTATACTAAAGAAGGCGACTATATGGGAGGGTGCTTTATCCCTGCCACAACGAACCCAATACCGCCTGGATTTACCCCTTCGTTGAGTGGCAGTATAGAAAACGAAAAAGAAAATTGTGATAATAATGATGCCATTTTTATTAAAGAAATTCAGTCTATGGCAAACACTAACGATTACTATGACGATATACTGTTTATAGGCATGAATCTTTCGACTTCCCTTTGGCGAAACTCTCTGTTTCAGGGTAATGAGGTGTGGTTATATAATACGAATTTAGGCGATGTTGGTGTAGGTAATACAAACCCTACCGCTGCGCTTGAAGTGACAGGTGATCTTAAAACAGAAAGTTATACACAATCTGAGTTTGATTATTGTGATTCGGCGACGGGAGTAGAGTGTCTTGATCCTGTTTTTCTGGGGGGGACGACTACGCCTGCTGCGCAAAATTGCCCGAACGGCGAAGCTGCAATTGCGATTGAAAATAATGCACTCGTTTGTGCTCCTGTCTTTTCGAGTTTACCTGCAGGCATAGATTGTAGCGGTATACCAGGTACATATCTGCGTGGTTTTTCCAATCTGGGGAGCGTGGACTGCGTACCTCCATAATGTTACCCATATCGCATCAATTCCGCGCCGTTATTCCTGATCCAGTTTTTACCGCTTTCGTAATTTTCGGATAAGGCGGCGCATTGACGCCAGAATGCCGCGCTGTGGTTCATGTGGGCGAGGTGGGCGACTTCGTGGGCAACGACGTAATCCATCGCCTCCCACGGCGCGAAAACCAGCCGCCATGAAAAACAAATCCGCCCGTCCGGCGCGCAGCTACCCCAACGGCTCTTGGTGTCGCGCACCTGCACTTCTTTGACGGATTTACCGATGAGGGCGGCTTTTTCCTGTGCCAGCCCGGCCATGGTCGCGCGGGCCTCGTTTTTCAGGTGCCTGACAATGCGGCTACCCGGATCGTCACGATTTGTTGTGATGCGCAGCAGGCCGGGGGATAGTTCAACCTTTGTAATCTTTCGGTCCGGGTTGAAAATAACCTGCACACTCCGCTCTTCCCCAAGGATAGGGATAAGCGCGCCGTCAGTAAAAGGAATAGGAGGCGGCGCTTCGGCCAGTTTGCTGGCAATCCATTCCCGGTGTTCCAGCGCGAATTGCTGCGCCTTGCGTACACTGAAGCGCACAGGCACCACCAGGTGCATCGTCCGTCCGTCATGATCCAGACGCAATGCCAGCCGCCGGGCGCGTTTGCTGATCCTCATTTTCAGGGCAGGGTGAATCTCCGCCAGCCACGCATTGTGGCGGTCTTCCGGCTTAGCCGTATCCGGGTTTAGGAAGGCTGCCTGTATTCTCTCTATCTGGTGCTTCATACGTCGATTGGCGCCCCAAATGCCGTGCATTCTTTGTTAACCATGCCTGTGCATCCTCATAGCCCATTTTTTCAAGTTCCGCCAGCCATTGCGGATCGGTGTTCATCCGGCTGGTCCGGTCCCATTTCTCATCGACCTTCAGGCTAATGACATGCAGGTTCAGTTTCGGGTGTTGTTGATGGATATAGGCAATGTGGTTATGAAGCTCTTCGGTCAACAGGTCGTGGCCGGGCTTGTCGTGGCGGGCGCGGGCATCGTCCTGGTGTTCGGGGGTAACACCGTCTGCGGGAACCTGCTGGATCGTGATAACCAGTAAGTCGGTAATGTCCTCACGCATGATATCGGCAAGGCATGGGTTGCGCCAATAGGCGCCATCGTAAAATTTCTGACCGTCAATCGTGTGTGCGCCAAACTCTTTGAGCGCTCCGGAGGCTGTAACCGCATCGGCGCTCAGGCTTTGATTTTTGAAAACAATGTGGTGCCGCTCTTTGGTCTGCGCGTCTTCCCGCACGGCATTGACGAACAGCTTTACCGGGCCGTTGCGGACCTTGTCCCAGTCAGGAATATGCTCTTCCAGCTTGCGTTTCAGGTGTCCGGAGACATAGCCGTTTGGCACGAAGTGGGAAGCCATCACCATACTATGCGGCAAATTCGGCCAGCCCGATGCGGTGGGGTCCATCGCATACCACACCTTGTTTATTCGGCCTTTTTCACCGACATCATCCCAGAACGAATCCAATAAGGACACCGCTTTGTCCGGTCCGCCGTCATTCAGGCCATAGGTAATCAGCGCGCCGTTCACCGCCCCGGCGCTTGCCCCCGTTACTGCTTTAATGGAAAGGTCAGGGGACCTGAATGTCTGCGAATTAAACAGGGCTTTAAGAACCCCTTTTGTATAAGCTCCGTAAGAGCCGCCCCCTTGCAGAGCCAGCCCTAACCGTGTCTGACGGTTAAATAAATGACGCAACCTGAAATATCCCTGTTCTTATAAATTTTATTGTCATTTCGAAGCGAAGCTGAGAAATCCCCCGGTCGTCTGGAGATCCCTCACATGCGTTCGGGATGACGTTTATATGAATTTAATTAGAAACAGGGAGCTTGTCACGATCTGGTTTTGAGTTTCTTCTTCAGTGTGGCAAGGCCATGCTTGGATTTATCCCATTGCTCCGGCTTTTTATCGGGCAGGATTTTAAGGTCGTGCGCCGGGACAGGATCAACCGTTTTATCGAACTGGCGGATAAAGTGACGAATGCGCGGCATGATATGTTCGCGCCAGCGCCGCCCGTTGAAAATCCCGTAATGCCCGACATGCATCTGGAAATGGTGATATTGCCGGTTCGCCGACAGGTTTTTCGTCAGGTCGTGTGCCGCCGTTGTCTGGCCGTGTGCCGAAATATCATCCAGCTCGCCTTCAATCGTCAGCATGGCGGTTTTTGTGATTTTCTTTGGATCGACATTCACCCGGCGGCCTGTCGCCGGATCGCGCCAGTACATTTCCCCTTTCGGCAGGGCATGTTTCTGGAACACGGTTTCGACGGTCTGCAGGTAAAAATCTGCACTGATATCCATGACGGATAAATATTCATTATAAAACTTGCGGTGTGATTCTGCGGATTCGCCGTCGCCGTTGACCAGGTGATGGTAAAACTGCATATGCGATCCGACATGGCGGTCGAGATTCATCGACATAAATCCGCCAAGCTGGATAAAACCCGGATAAACATTGCGCCCGGCGCCGGGGTAATAAAGCGGCACATCGGCGATAACATTCTGTTCGAACCATGACAGCGGCCGCGTTTCCGCCAGTTCCGTCACTTTGGTTTTGGAAACGCGGGGATCGATCGGCCCGCCCATCAGGGTCATCGTCCGTGGCGCGTTCGGCATTTTTTCCGCTTCCATAACGGCCGCCGCCGCAAAAACCGGCACGGCAGGCTGGCAAACCGCGATCACATGCGTATCAGGCCCAAGGAAGTCTAAAAACTCGATCAGGTAAGCGATATACGTATCTAGGTTGAAGACACCGTCACTTTTCGACACCAGCCGCGCATCTTCCCAATCGGTAATGTACACATCATGATGCGGCAGTAAGGCATCAACCGTCCCGCGCAGCAATGTGGCAAAATGCCCGGACATTGGTGCGACGATAAGAACCGTCGGGTCTTTACGTTTGGTAGCGCGCTTGAAATGGAGCAGGTTGCAAAACGGCTTTTCTAAAACGGTTTCCTCGATGATATCGACTTTTTTACCATCGATCTTCGTTTCCGGCAGGCCGAACTCAGGCTTGCCAAAACGGCGGGTCAGGCGTTCGAACATTTCCGCGTTCGCCGCCATGGTACGCCCGACTTGCGTATAGGACAGGGGATTGTATGGATGCCTGTAAACCGTCTGCGCCAGCTCGGCCATAATCCGGGCCGGGGTCAGGGCTGCCTGCTGCATTTCATAAAAGTGATAAATCACGTTAATTATACTCCCTTGAATCTTACGCTCTTGTATCTGCCTGATCCCGGCTTTCGCCGGGATGACACCCTAATGTTTATTATAACGCGAAACCGTTACTTTTTTGCACTGCAAAAATATATTTAATGTCGAGTATGTGCACGGGCAATAGAATAATATACACTGCCGTCATCCCGGCGAAAGCCGGGATCTGGTAACGAACAATAATAAAACAGAATTTTATATGCCGGACAGTTTCCTTGAAACGAATATATATTGGCTCGATCCGGGGCGGATCCCCGTGGCGATGGCGGCGTGGCTGCTGGTGGGGATCGCCGGGATCATTACCGGGCCGATGCACGGCAATGCCAACCCGTTTTTATGGATGATCTACGATAAGACGATCGGCAGGCTCGGCGGCAGGCTGGATAAGCGGGAGCGGGCTTCCCGTGACTTGTTCTTTCGCGGTTTTATCCTGACCATGATGGGGATCATCCTGTCTTACGGGCTGGGACGGTTTGCCGAAGATTTTGTCCTGTTGAAACCCTATAAAGGCTTTACCGAGATCGTCTTGCTATCCCTGACGCTGACGGCGGGAAGCGTCTGGTTCGCGCTGCTGAAACTCTACTTTGCGATGCGCGATAAAAAAGTCGGCAAAGGCGCCTATTACGCGATTGCCCATTCCACACGCACAGACCTGTCCGGCAGCGATGATTTCGGCATCACCCGCACCGGGATGGGATTCGCCGCGCGCAGCTTTGATAAAGGACTGGTCGCGCCGATCTTCTGGTATTTGCTGGCGGGCCTGCCTGCGGCCTTTCTGTATGCGGGAACGGCAGCGCTGGCATGGCGGTTCGGTAAAGACGGATTTAGCAAGGGATTCGGCAAAACGGCCCTGGCGATGGAGCGGATTTTGGGGTTCGCGCCGCATTATCTGGCTGGGCTGGTCATGGCTCTGGCCGGGCTCTTTACGCCGACCGGCGGTATGACCCGTGCCCTGATCGGGCAGATGGCCGGCAAAGGGAAGGCTAAGTACGAAGAGGGTGGCCTGCCGTTAACCGCGATGGCTTTTTCGTTGAGCGTCAGCCTCGGCGGCCCGTCAACCGATCTTGACGGCAGCGCGATAAAACGGACCTGGACCGGGCCTGAAAATGCGACAGCCAAGCTGGAAAAAGGCCATTTGCGCCGGGCGATTTATATCAGCCTGATGGCGCACCTGCTGTTTATGGTGTCGCTGGTTGGGACGCTGCTCTGGGCAGGGAAAATATTCTAGGCTATTTAGGGCAGGGTGGGCAGGAATTGAGCGTGATTTTAAACAGTTCATCAGTGGTCATATGCTGTTTTACGATGCATCCTTTGACGGTGTCGAATGCTTGCTGCAGACACTCAGGAACCTCGCCGTGCCTTGAAAACTCTGCTTTTTTTAGGGTGAGTCCTTCAAACAAGGTGAGCATTTCATCAATATCTACGACACTTGGCTGATCGGAATCTGGGGTATTGTTAGGCATATTATCCTCTAAAGTTGCCTCTTTATCTGCGTTCCTAAAAATATAAGGGAATTGTCTTTACATATGGTAAACGTACGACGTTTTGGGATTGGAACCTTTTCTGGCGATATCCGGACATATTATCCTTGACTTACAGCCCTATATTCGCTTATTTTCCGCATCTGTTAAAAAACTACAGGAATAAGGATAAGAGCGATGAGCCGCCGTTGTATGGTTACAGGTAAAGGCGTAATGACAGGAAACAACGTTTCCCACGCCATGAACAAAACCCGCCGTGTATTTCTGCCGAACGTGCAGGACACGAGCGTTTATAGCGAAGAGCTGGGCCGCTGGATCAAGCTGCGCGCCAGTGCCGCAGGCCTGCGTACAATCGAACACAAAGGCGGGCTGGATAACTGGCTGCTGAATACGGCACCGACCAAGCTGGACCCGAAAATGCGTAAAGTGCGCACCGAGATCGTTAAATCGGTTGCCGCCCGCGAAGGCAAGAAATAACCATAGCTGTCATTCCGGCGAAAGCCGGAATCTTCTTTGCTATGAAACGAACAGATCCCGGCTTTCGCCGGGATGACGTTTTTTAGGGGATCGCTGTTTTGACAAAATCATCATCACGCCGCCGCAAAAAAGAGCAGGAAATCATTGTAGCCCCACCGGAAAATCTCGATTATCCGGGCTTTGCCTTTGATATCACCCATAAAGACCCGAGCAGCAAGGCCCGTATTGGCCGCCTGCAAACCCCGCACGGCACGATTGAAACCCCGAATTACATCTTCTGCGGCACCAAGGCATCGATCAAAAACCTTTCCCCGATCGCCATGCGCGAAGCCAAAACCGATATTATCCTGGCCAACACCTATCATGTCATGATCCAGCCCGGGGCGGACCTGGTCGAAAAAATGGGCGGGCTTCATAAGTTCATGCAGTGGGACGGCCCGATGATGACCGATTCCGGCGGATTCCAGATTTTCTCTATGGGGCACGGCTCGGTCGCGGATGAGATCAAAGGCCGTAACAAGGGCAAGCGCGAGAAAAGCGTCCTTAAAATCACTGAGGAGGGGGCAAAGTTCCAGTCTTACTGGGATGGTTCCATGCTGCACCTGACCCCGGAAGAATCGATGACGATCCAGCGCAAACTGGGCGCTGACCTGATTTACCAGCTCGATGAATGCACCGCCTACCACGTGGACAAAGACTATACCGCCCGCTCAATGGAGCGCAGCCATCGGTGGGGCGACCGCAGCCTTGCCGAATTTGCCCGCCATCACGACGGCAAACAGGCGCTCTACGGGATTGTGCAAGGCGGCGTCTACGAAGATTTACGCGATATCAGCTGCGCCTACGTCAATGACCGCGCATTCTTTGGTCAGGCTGTCGGTGGCTCTCTCGGCGGCAGTGTTGAGGAAATGTTCGATGTCGTGAATATGTGCATGGTCCGCCTGCGCGAAGACCGCCCGGTCCATTTGCTGGGGATCGGCCGGATCGAAGATGTGTTCAACTTTGTCCGTGTTGGGATCGATACGTTTGACTGCGTGACCCCGACCCGCATCGCCCGCCACGGTATGGCGCTCATCAAGGGCCAGCCGGGCGAGCGCATTAACCTGACCAACGCCCGGTTCCGCGATGACCCGGAACCGCTCGATCCGCGCCTTGATATCCCGGCTTCCCGTGATTTTTCAAAGGCTTATATCCACCACTTGCTGAAATCCGGCGAATTGCTGGGGATGCAGCTTGTGGCCCAGCATAACGTTGCAACGATGAATCTTCTGATGCGTGAAGTTCGTGAAGCCATTAAAAACGGCACGCTGGACGCCCTGCAAAAAGAATGGTTGCCGGAATAAAAAATATTAACCATTCGCACAGATTTGCACTATATTATTGATCGTAGCGAAGCAATAAATAAGTATTATTTTTCATGGCGTTAGATTACGAAATCGATAACAAGCTCAAATCCCTTGCCGCCGTCATTGACGAGCATGGCGAATGGCTTGGTCGTGCGACTAAGCGTATTTTCTTTGCGGCCAAATATAAGGGGCAAGACAAGCTTCCTGTTCCCATCCGTTTTCAGGAATGGTCCCGCGAGGCCGAAGATTACGACTTTATCGATCCTGTGACATTACAGGATCTGAAAAAAATGTATGAGGAGCTTCATATCACGGCGACCGGTCTTGCCGATAAGGCGATGTATACCGAAGATGATGTGACTTATGAGGAATACGATCACTTCGTTAGCCTTTATGAAAGTTTTATCCAGAAGCTGCGGCGCCTGGAATATGACTGTGCGCTAAGCGATAGTGGTATGGATGTTGATACCGGGCTGCGCAGTCCCAAAGCCATGGAGCTTGATATTACGCGGGAACTGGAACGCCGCGCGCGCCGTGGTAATCCGTTTACTTTGGTGCTGGCCCGCATCAACAATTATGATGAACTCCGGAGTATGATGGAGATTGAGCAAAACAAGGACGTTTTGCAGAAAGTCGGCAAACTGATTAAGAAATGTATCCGCTCCTTTGACGATGCTTACCGCTCTTCAGAAGGCGAATTCATCATGAGCCTGAAACATTCCGAGGCAGCGGGGGGGACGGCGGCGGTTAACCGGCTGCGCCGGTTCCTGATGGACGAGGACATTGTGATTAAGAAGGGTAATGAGGAAATTCCTCTGACGATGTCCTATTGCGTCGCAGAGCCTGTTCCTGGCGATACGCTCGAAGACCTGCTGGAAAATATGCGCTATGACCTTGATAAGTGGGATGGTGGCGATACCGCACTCGAATATCACGAGCAGAGCCCGCTCTCGCGTTATATCGACGAAAAGAACTGATGTTCTTAGCGCGTTGAGGGCGGCAACGACTTAATCACATATATCTCAGAAGGCTGAAATGGAACTGCGCCTATGCGGCGCACCGCCGGGGCAGGGAAGACCAGAAAATTATCTTCGACCGGGAAGGCTTTACGGAGCTTGGAAACTGCGTGATCCAGGTTATCCAGAATTCCGTCAATTTCATAACGAACAGGATCCTGACGGTTTGTCAGGCTCAATCCCCCCATACCCACTTGTCTGATCGTCTCGTAATAACAGCTCTGCGCCTCCTCAAGGGTGATAGCGCCCATAAAAGTCACTTTGATACTATCCATGACATAAAACCTCTGTAAATAAATGCATTGCCATAACTATAAATGGAGTAAGAGGAAGTCAAGATAATAATCACTCTCAATTAAGCATTTGTTTTTCATCCAAACTCGGGTAATGTGCCGCAAGTTTAGAATTTCGGCGAAAAGAGGATGGTATGAAAAAACACCCCGATTTTTCCAATTTACACGTTGCCGATCACCCGCTGATCCTGCACAAGCTGTCTTTGATGCGCGATAAGAACTGCCCGAAAGTCATGTTCCGTATGCTGCTCAAGGAAATCGGCATGCTGATGGGCTATGAGCTGACGAAAAGTCTGCCATTGACCACCAGAAAGATTGAGACGCCTATGGCCCCAATGGATGCCCCGGTGCTTGACGGGGAAGACCCGGTGATTGTTCCCATATTGCGGGCCGGGCTGGGGATGGTCGAAGGTCTTGAAACCGTTATGCCGCAAGCCCGCGTGGGGCATATCGGCATGTACCGCAAGGCCCTGAACGATACGCCGCCGATTGAATATGAATTTGTCGAATATCTGGCCAAGCTGCCGGCCCCGCACAGCCCGCTTTTTGTGCTGGTTGACCCGATGCTGGCGACCGGGATGTCGGCCAAGCATGCTCTGGACGTTATGGTCCGCCATGGTATCGAAGAAGACCGGATCAAATTTATGGTCCTGGTCGCTGTTAAAGAAGGCGTACAGGTTATTCAGGATGCGTACCCGAAAGTGCCGATTTATACGGCGGCACTTGATGATGTGCTGGATGAGCGTAAATATATATTGCCGGGCCTTGGCGATGCCGGTGACCGGCTGTTTGGTACGGAACACGCGTAATATTACAAAAAATGTAATTAAGTAACGGATTAATAAAGATTTTATCGCAAGATATAATTTGTGGCCGGACCCTCCGGGGGAAATGGTGAGCGAACAAGATATTGATTTTGAAACAATTTTCGGCGATATGCCGCTACCCAGCTTTGTTGTGACAACAACCGCTGATAACGGTTTTGTTTTATCGTATGTGAATGATGCGGCTTGTCACTATTTTAATCACGAGCGGTGCGAGTTTAGCGGCAAACCTGTCAGAAACATGATTGATGAGGCGATCCTGCCGCAGTTTGTTCAGGCTTTCGACGATGTTCTGAAGAAAAACCGCCCCGTGACAGTCCAGGCGGCTGCCTTGCTGGCGGACGGGATCCGTCTGGGTGGGTTTGTCATCAGCAAGTCCGGCGCCTTTATCCACGTGATGGGCATTCCTGCCGCCAGCGAAGTTGATAGTCTGCAACAGGAGCGGGATGACGCGATTTCCCTGCTGACTTCTGTATTCGATGTCAGTGAGGTCGGGATCGTCGTCACGGACCAGAACCAGAAGATCGTCCGGGTCAATGACAGTTTCGTCCGCATTTACGGGTGGAGCAGGGATGACCTGATCGGTAAAGAGTTTATCGAGCTTGTCACCGATGATGAGCGGGATCTTGCCCGCAAAAACCACGAAGAATTTATGCGCAGCGGTATCCGCAGCTCCGGCGAGATGAAGATCATCCGTAAGGATAAGAATGTCGCCAACGCCCTGTTTACGACAGCCGCGCTGGAACTTAGCCAGGGACGGCGCTTCCAGGTTACCACGATCATGGATATTACCCTGCGCAAGCAGATGGAGCTTTCCCTGCGCCTTGCCAAGGAACAGGCCGATACCGCCAACCAGGCGAAATCAACCTTTCTCGCGAATATGAGCCACGAATTGCGGACCCCGCTGAACGCTATTATCGGCTTTTCCGAGATGATGATGAAGGAAACCTTCGGCGAACTTGGTAATGACAAGTATAAGGAATATCTGGCCGATATCCATCTCAGCGCCCGGCATCTGCTGGAAATCATCAATGAAGTGCTGGATATGTCGAAGATCGAGGCCGGACGGGTCGAGCTGGACGAAGAGTACCTGAATGTCGGTGACCTGATCGTTGCCGTTTCGCGGATGATGGCGTCCCGCGCCTTCAGCAGTGGTTTGCGGCTCGAAGAGATTGTCGAGGACAATCTGCCTCCACTTTTCGCCGATCCGCGGCTGGTGCGGCAGATTTTGATTAATCTGGTGGGGAATGCGGTTAAATATTCGAAAACCAACGGTTCGATCAAAATCATGGCGCGGCGGACGGACCGTGGCGCGCTGCAACTGGTGGTGGAAGACACCGGGATCGGCATTCCAAAGGAACGGATCAAGGAAGCTCTGGAGCCGTTTGGGCAGGTCAGTATTCCCAATAATTCCGAACCGGTACAGGGAACAGGCCTGGGGTTACCGCTCGCCAAAGCGATGGCCGAGCTGCATCAGGGTAAATTATCGCTGGAATCTGATGTCGGTAAAGGCACGACGGTTACCATTGAATTTCCGGCCTCCCGTATGCAGGGCAAGCAAAAAGCAGAAGGCTCGCCCTTGGCAAAGTTCAGCAGGGCCGATGAGGGGCTTGCCGAAAGCGCTGAATAGCTTTATCTTTTCATGGATTTAATAACAGGACGGATAAAAGCACTCATGACCAGTCTGGAACAGCGTTGTACCGAAGCGGGCCTCAAAATGACGGGCCAGCGCCGGGTTATTCTTAAAGTCCTTGATGGTGCCGAAGACCATCCGTCGGTTGAGGATGTCTATGAGCGCGCAAAATCTGTCGATTCCTCCATCAGCATGGCCACCGTCTACCGGACCCTGAATATGCTGGACGAACTTGATCTGGTGACCCGTCACGAATTCAAGGAAAATTTCGCCCGCTACGAACTGAACACCGACCACCATCACCACCTCATCGACATTGAAAGCGGCGAAGTCGTCGAATTCCAGAACGACGAAATCGAGAAGATGAAAGAAGACATAGCCAAAAAACTTGGTTATGAACTGGTCGAATGCCGTTTAGAGCTATACGGCAAAAAGCTGAAAAAGTAGCGATGGCCGACGATCGCCTGCCGACAAAACTCTGGGTCGATGCCCACCTCCATACCCTGACGATGCAGGGCGTCCCGTTTTACATCCACAATACCGGCAATTTCGCTTCCGGGATGGTCATGGTCAAACTGAACGGCCTGGACACAGGATGCAAGCTGTTGCAGCAGCAGCGCGATCTCGACGGAGATCTTGGCTGGATGGTGCTGTTCAAAGGGGAAATCGTTGCAGAAAGCGAAGCGGATGCGTATATTCAGCGCGCCATAGACCGCGATCCGGATTTGTGGGTGATTGAGGTCGAAGATAAGGAAATGAACAACCCGTTTGAGGGTAAGGTTTTTTAGCAGTATCTTGCACTGTTTCTTTGGTAGGAGCACAATCCTATCTGGTTTTTATTTAACCACTACGGTCACAACGGACACAACGATTAAGGAGAAGAAGTGCCCAAAGATATGCACCCTAATGATCCCGCAAATTTAACGGCAGAAAAAATTCTTGATTCTGCTTTTAAAATTCACCGGACATATGGGCCTGGGTTGTTGGAAAGCGCCTATGAACATTTGCTGGTTTATGAATTGTCCAAAAATCAAGGTTTAAAAGTAGAGTCGCAAAAAACACTTCCTATTCATGAAGCGCAGTTGTTAACTTATCTCAAGCTATCCGAAACAAGATTGGGATTGCTCTTAAATTTTAAAAGCCAGTTATTAAAGCAGGGAATTAAGAGATTAGTCCTCTGACCCGTTGTGCTCGTAGTGATCGCTGTGGTTCAAAAAAGAAAAAAGATATGAGTAATCTAAAAGAACAAATCGCTAACCGGCGGACCTTCGCCATTATTTCACACCCGGATGCCGGTAAAACGACGCTGACCGAAAAGCTGTTGCTGTTCGGGGGCGCGATCCAGATGGCCGGGATGGTTAAGGCGCGGGGCGACCGCCGCCGCGCGCGATCGGACTGGATGAAGGTGGAGCAGGAGCGGGGGATTTCCGTGACCTCGGCCGTGATGACGTTTGAAAATGGCGGGCTCACTTATAACCTGCTGGATACGCCGGGCCACGAAGATTTCTCCGAAGATACCTACCGGACGCTGACCGCCGTTGATAGCGCGGTGATGGTGCTGGACGCCGCCAAGGGGATCGAGGCGCAGACCCGTAAACTGTTCGAGGTCTGCCGCTTGCGGGATATGCCGATCATAACCTTCATCAACAAGATGGACCGGGACGGCCGCGATGCCTTTGACCTGCTGGACGAGGTTGAGCAGCAGCTCGCCCTTGATGTTACCCCCGCTAGCTGGCCAATCGGGATGGGGCGGGACTTTAAAGGCTGTTATGACCTGCTGAATGACAGGCTGGTCCTGTTTGATCGTGGCAAAGGGGAGGACCTGCAGGAAGGGATCGAATGCACCGGCCTTGATGATC
The DNA here is from genome assembly GCA_020638155.1 of Rhodospirillales bacterium. Taxonomy (GTDB): domain Bacteria; phylum Pseudomonadota; class Alphaproteobacteria; order Micavibrionales; family Micavibrionaceae; genus UM-FILTER-47-13. Next base: position 1,024,366 of record JACKJB010000001.1, on the reverse strand, counting down.
CGAAGCTGGATGAGCTGCTGCCGGCGCATCTGGTCGAAAAGCTGCGGGAAGAAGTGGATATGGTGCGCGGCCTGTGTAAACCGTTCGATCGCCAGGCCTATCTGGAAGGGCACATGACTCCGGTCTTCTTCGGTAGCGCCATCAATAATTTTGGCGTCAATGAATTGCTGCAGGGGGTTGGGAAATTTGCCCCGCAACCGCAGGCGCAGACCGCGGAAGAGCGGGAAATCAAGCCTGACGAGCCGAAAGTGACGGCCTTCGTCTTTAAAATCCAGGCGAACATGGACCCCAAACACCGCGACCGGATTGCCTTCACCCGGATTTGCAGCGGCAAATTCAAAAAAGGCATGAAGCTCAAACATATCCGCTCCGGCAAAATCCTGACCATCCATAACCCGCAAATGTTCCTGGCACAGGACCGGGAAACCGCCGAAGAGGCTTGGCCCGGCGATATCCTCGGTATCCCGAACCACGGCAATTTGCGGATCGGTGACGCGCTCGTCGAAAGCGGCGAGGAACTGCACTTCACAGGCATCCCGAACTTTGCCCCTGAACTCATGCAGCGCGCCCGGCCCATGGACCCGATGAAAGCCAAGCATCTTGAAAGCGCGCTGGTCCAGCTTGCCGAAGAAGGCGCCGCGCGGGTGTTTAAACCGACCATGGATTCCGGCTGGATCGTCGGCGTTGTCGGGGCGTTACAATTCGATGTGCTGGCCGACCGGATCCGCACCGAATACGATATCCCCGTCCGCTTTGAGCAGGCAGAGCTGTATACGGCACGCTGGATTTCGGCGGAAGATCATGCGCTGCTAAAGAAATTTATCGACGGCAACGGCAGTGCCATCGCCAACGATCATGACGGCGACCCGGTCTTCCTCGCGCGGAATGCCTGGCATTTGAGCGATGCGCAGGATAAATTTCCGGAAATCAAATTTACGGCGACGAAGTAGGGGCTTTGTCTGTGCCGCCGGCGTACATTAGTCTTACCGCTACTTCGAGAGATGTTTCATCCTGCGAGAGTTTCGACCATTGAACAGGTTGGTCGTTTGCTTCTGGTGTAAAGGCTAATGCCAAAAAACCGTTTAAAAGCTTATTTCGCCGTTTATACCATGTAATTTGTTTATCTTTTTCTACGTCTAGTAACAAGTGAGCGGTATGGGGGGCGTCTTTAAACGCGCGCCTGACGGCACGTAGAAAAATTGCAGTTATTTTCCTGTCTAAGCAGTTGTCACCTGAAAAACTGTTTAGTACATAGCCCAGGCTTAAGAAATTTGAAGGTTTGCCATCATAAATTGGATAGTTACTTTCAAGGATAGCGCTAAATGCCCCAGCATGTCTGTCTTTCACGGCAAAATGAAGAGCATCATCACGAAAGCCATGAGTATAAATCACGGTTGTCGTTGGGTCTGCCCCGTTTTCTAAAAGACTAATTAATTCCTGATAGGTAGGGCTGGCAGGGTTGCTGGCATTTTTGTATCGATACGTGGATGCGACTTTGCGCTCCAGCCAGTTTTTAAGCTTCGCCGTCGCCGCTTCGTTATATTTTTTTTCTGACATCCTCGTTTCTTTCATTCAGGGGGAGGCCATAGCCAGGCGCATCATAACACCTACGGCATTTTCATCATTTGATATCGGAGCCCATTCTATGATCGGGATATTGACGCTTCCGCCATCGACCGTTTTGAAGTTTCGGGGGCCGGGGCGTTGTGTGAATGCGGCCTTCACATAGGTTTCTAACATATCTTTTGAAGCAAGATTGTAATGGTCGGCGTAATTTCTAGCGCCGTGAATGATTTGATAGGCTTTTTGAGGCGCCTCCTTAAACTGCTCTCTGATGGCCATTAAGGCAGGCAGAATAAGGCATTGATAGCCCGTTTTCTTTTTTCGTTCGTCATAGTGAGCATACCACAAAACTGTTTGCAGGAGATCAGCGTCTTGGCTATAGCAGGATTTTTCGAAGGGAATGCCGGCCTTGAAGAGCGCTTTTAAGGCTGGAAAATTACGGTCACCCATCGCGAAAGTACAGGCATTATGATACGCCCCTGGCGGTCTTGTATTGGGATCGGCACCGTCTTTAAGACAGGTAATCAGGTCTTCATAATCCGGGGCATCTGCCGCCCAGCTCCAGCTCTTCGTCTTCTGGAGCAGCCACGCATTCAGTTTCTCGGTCGCTTCCCGGTTAAAGCTTCGGCTCAACATAACTCTTATCCTGATTGAATAAGAAGGAATGTTATTTTATGAAAAATAATATGTCAAGAAAAGATACAAATAAAGCCTGCTATCGCCTAAGAATAGCAGGCCATATCATGAACGGTTCAAGCGTGTTCCTACAGGTGGTAGTTCGGCCCCGTATACGGATTCTCAACCGGCTGCTGCGCTTTGTTTGCCAGCGTTCCGCCAATAAGATAGTCACCGGCTTCATCGATCAGGCACGCTGCCGCGTCACGGGCAACCGCTTCTACTGCCGAGAAGGTGTAGATTGAGTCCGTTGCGCCTTGTGCCGTCAGCTCTTTCATGCGGTCGGGTGTATCGCCTCGCAGGCCGCCAATAATATTGAAAAATTTCATGTCCTTATCCATTTCTCTCATGATTAATTGTACCATTTTTCTATGGTATGAGGCCATTGTGGCGGGGAAATGGTTTAAAAAAGATTAATCGGTGGCTTTTCGGGCACGGAAAATCCATAAAGATCCGACAAGGTTCGCATAATCATCGGTCCATGTATGGGGCGTCATGCCGGTTTTGGTGATCCAGCCCATTTTTTTATATGGCTCAAGGGCGGCTTCGTCCTCAGCCATCAGGGCATAGATGGTCGTGTAAAACCTGATATCCGGGTATGCCGGGTCCACGACATCGCTTTCCACCAGCTTGAACACGGCAGACATCCCCAGGTCATCGGCAATGCGGTTCAGCACGGGCGCAAGGTTCAGGAAGCGGTTAGAGATATTCACCGCAATCATCCCGCCAGGCTTGAGCTTGGCACGGTATATTGCAAAGGCTTCCTTCGTCAGGACATGGATCGGGATATTGTCGGAGCTGAACACATCAAGGAAGATCAGGTCATAGATGTGATTATCCTGCTCGGCGATTTTCAGACGGCCATCGCCGAGAATGGTTTTATAAGGACTGCCACAGTCGGACAGGTACGTGAAAAATTCAGGGTTTTCCGCGATATCGATCACATCCTGGCTGATCTCGTAAAAGTCGTAAGTCCGGCCTTCTTTGACGTAGCAGGCAACACTGCCGACCCCAAGGCCGAGAACGCCGATTTTCTGTTCACCTTGTTTCTGCAGGCCGCCGTTAAAGATATCCTGAGCCGGCTTGTTGTAATAAGCCATCGGAGTCAGGCGCAGCGAGTCGATCAGGGGCTGAGTTCCATGTTGTGTATTGCCATGCACCAGAGCGCGCATCTGCATGCCCTCAACATCCCTGACGGTCAGGACGCCAAAATAGTCCCGTGTGATCTTAAGGCTGTGTGTCAGATGCCCGAGTTGGTATCCGGGATGCAATAGCAGGGTAATGGCTGCTGCAATCATGAAGTAACGGCGGTATTGCGACAGGTAGAGCAGAATCAGCAGCGAGAACAGGGCACAGATCAGCAGTGTTTTGGGATTGTGCCACTGCACGGCGGCCAACAGCGCGATCCCGGCCATAACGATGGTCAGTTCCAGCCCCTCACCGGTGCTCTTTTCTTTAAGTCGGCTGACATAGCCTTTCATCGTGGGGTAATAGGCGAGAAAAGAGACGGCAACCAGAACCAGCGCATATTCAATAGGCACGACAAAAATAAGCGGGGCGATAAGTGCATTAAGAATACCCCCGGTCACCCCGCCTAAGGACATGATGAGGTAGAATTCGGTCAGGTGCCGTGCAGAAGGTTTGGCATCGCTAAGCCTCATATGACACAAAAGGGCCGACAGGAAGAATACGGCGAGGTGAAGCAGGACAACGACGAATTTATAATCCGTCGGCATATAATCAAAAATGAAGAATGACGCCGTCAAGCTTAGAAACAGGCTATGCAGGATAACCAGCAACTTGTACGGCAGCTTCTGCGTCTTTGCAAAAGCGATGATAAATGTCCCGACATACATCGCCAGCGGGATGACCCAGATCAGCGGTACGGCGGCAACATCGGTTGTAATAAATGTCGTTACCCCGAGCATAAGGGAAGAAGGAACGAACGACAGTACCAGCCAGTGAAGCCGCCGCTTCATCGTGATTGTTTCTGTATCCGGCCCTGTCTGGGGATGTTCGCGGACGTTACCGTTTTTCCAGACCAGCAGGGCCGACAAGGCGATCATGGCAATCAGGGCACCGTATCCCCAGCTCCAGTTAAGGCTCTGTATGGATGTCGGCCACAGGGGTTCAAAGACAAACGGGTATAGCAGCAACGCCGTCATACTGCCAAGGTTGCTGGCCGCATAAAGGAAGTACGGATTCCCGGCATCGCTGTGCGGTGTATGCGAGAACCAGCGTTGCAGCATCGGCGCACTGGCCGCCAGCACGAAAAACGGACCGCCAGCCACGGCCGTCATCAGGGATAACTGCCAGAAGACCAGATTGTCATTATCTGCAGGGGGCGCCCAGTCTTCGGGAATGGCAATCGGCAGAACAAAAAAGAACAGCACCAACAAGGCAAGATGTAGCAGGGCTTGCATCCGCACGGTCAGAAATTTCGTCGTGGCATGCGCATACGCATACCCCGCCAGCAGCAGAGCCTGGAAGAACAGCATTGCTGTGTTCCAAACCGCTGGTGCGCCCCCTAGAAGAGGCAGGATCATCTTGCCGAACATCGGCTGGATCGCAAAAAGCAGAAAAGCGCTCAGCAATAACGTCACGGCATAGACGGGAACATAGATATGATGAGTCTTCGATGTGGCCGCCGTACTCATAAGGTGCCTCCTATTGGTTCTTGGAGAGCATTTTGAACCGCGCGATAATGTTAGAGTATTGATCCGTCCAAAGTCTGAAATCGGGATCGGCGGGAACCTCTGTCCAGTCACGGTCTAAAAGATACTGGATATCATCTTTGCGGTTTACCAGGGCCATGAAGTCCGAACTGTTATATTTCAGGCCTTCAATGCTGCCTTCTTCTATAAATTTATTGTACGCGGCAAACCCTGTTTTTGCCGCCGCGGCCCCGATAACGGGTTTGAGATCGAGATAGCGGTTGGAAATGTTAATCGCAATAACGCCATCCGGTTTAAGTTTGCTTTTATACATTTCAAAGGATTCAAGCGTCAGCAGGTGGACAGGAATACTGTCCGAACTAAAGACATCCAGCAGGATCATGTCGTACGATCCGTCAGGCTTATCAGCCAGTTGTATCCGGGCATCGCCAAGGATCGTGGTGTAAGGACTGCCGCAGTCGGACAGGTATGTGAAATATTCGGTGTTTTCCGCCACCCGGATCACTGCCGGGTCAATTTCAAAGAAATCGAAGCTGCGCCCTTCACGCGTGTAACAGGAAACAACACCGACTCCCAAGCCCAGAGCTGCGATTGTCTGGGGACCTTCTTTAAGCCCGACCAGTTCAAACACCTCTTTAAGACCGCTGTATTCACTATAATAAGACAGGCGGATCATTTTCTTGTCGGGATCAAGGGCTTGTGTCCCGTGTATTGTCGTGCCGTGCAGCAAGGTTCGGGTGCCGTATTCATGGGAAACTGCCACCCGGATCACGCCAAAAAAGTTCCGCTCCCTATGCTGAATAGAGTCAAACAAGGTGCCGCCCCAAAAGAAGCCGGGAGGATTGAAAAACAGGATCACGGCAACGCAGATCCCGAAAGACCATCTTTTATCAATGACCATGGCAAGGCTAATCAGGAAGAAAACGGACAGGATCAGCACCCCGGCCATGATCGTTTTCTCGAAAGTCAGATCCATGAAATGGGCGCTGGTTAAAGCGGTCAGGAAGACAATACCAACGTAAATCGTTCCGGATTTCAAAAAGAACTGGCTTTTACTGTCCTTGAACAGCGCTTTGTATCGTGACCACGCTGCCGCCAGGGATTTGTCAGGATCGATACTGCCGCGCATGAAGCTGCCAAGGGCAAGGATAATGGCGTATTCAAGCGGTACGACGAAGATGTTCGGGGCTATAATGGCATTAAAAAAACCGCCCAGCGCGCCGCCCAGCGACATAATCAGGTAAAACTGGGTCAGGTGCCGCGGCTTTGGCCGGGAAGCGGCCAGCTCGAAATGGCACATCAGTGCGGTAAAGAAAAACAAGCCCAGATGGATAACGATAACGGCGATTTTATTGAGAACCGGCAAAACGGCAATACTGGTCAGAAGAGCGATAAACAGCAGCCCCTGATAATCAAATGTCTCTTTTTGAGAAATCAGAGGCTTCTTCGCGAAGACGATAATAAACGTGGTGACGTACAGGGCCAGCGGCAGGATCCAGAGCAGGGGCACGGTGGCAAGGTCTGTCGTGATAAATGTGGTCACGCCGAGCATCAGTGATGACGGGACAAAGGCGAGCGCCAGCCACAGGCCCCGGCGTTTCCAGGTGATCGGGTCGTCATCTTTTTCGTTATGCGCGATGCTGTGCGCTTTGGTGGCATTCGGCCATGCGACCAGTGCCGCCAGCGCAATCAGGAGAATGAGCGCACCATACCCAAAAGCCCAGTATATGGATTGTTGGGAAATATTATAAAGAGGCTCCACCACGAACGGATAGGCGATCAGGGCCGTCATGCTGCCAAGGTTACTGGCCGCGTACAGGAAGTACGGGTTGTCGGCATCGGCATGTTTCGTATGGGCAAACCAGTGCTGCAGCAGCGGCGCGCTTGCCGACAGGACAAAGAACGGCCCGCCGACGGCAACCGCCATCAGGCCCAGCTGCCACAGGGTCGGATCCTTATCGGTTGGCGGCGTCCATCCTTCGGGGATCGCAATCGGCAGCACAAAAAGGAACAGGACCAGCAAGGCAAGATGCAGCACGGCCTGCATCCGGACGCTCATGAACCGGGCCGTACCATGGGCGTAAGCGTAACCTGCCAGCAGCATCGCCTGGAAAAACAGCATCGCCGTATTCCATACGGCCGGTGCTCCGCCAAGCAGTGGCAGCACCATCTTGCCGAACATCGGCTGGACCAGAAACAGCAGGAACGCGCTGAGCAACAGGGTAACGGTGTAAATTGGAATATACAGGTGATGTGATTTTGTCATGGATCAGGCTGGATAAATCAAAGAATCTGTTTAACTCACCCGAGTCTAAACGATCCCCAGTTCTGTGCCTACCGCTTTCTATAGTGCAGGGCAATCACATCTGTTTATTTCTCAAAAATGTTAGAATTACTTGCATTTCAAGGCTTAAAGTGACATTTAAAAACAGGACCCAAATGGTCTGGATGCGAGTATAATTTTATTATGGTTAGACTTTCAAGATTAACAGATTACGCCGTTGTTATTTTAGCGGCCATGGCAGGAAAAAGTGATACGCCGCTTTCGGCATCAGTGTTGGCACACGATGTTTCTCTGCCGGAGCCAACAGTATCCAAGCTACTGAAAATAATGACAAAAGCTGACCTGGTCCGCTCGACGCGCGGTGTTAACGGCGGCTATACCCTGACAAAGGACGCAGAGCATATCAAAATCAGTAACATTATCGAAGCCATAGAAGGCCCTGTTGCCTTGGTTGGATGTGTTGAAGGCAGCGAAGAACCGTGCGCGATCCAGAAGGTTTGCCGCCTGCATGGCCGCTGGAATGTGGTCAACAAGGCGATCCAGACAGCACTGGATGATGTCAGCCTGGCAGACATGCTGCCGAACGCGAGATCTGCGTAAGGGCAGACCGCAATGGATTGGTGATGAACAACAATATTTCAAAAGATACGGTAAAGGCGGTTGAAGCGCTCGGCAAATACGAAGCCGGGTTCGTTACAGATATTGAATCCGACAAAGCCCCCAAAGGGCTGAACGAGGATATCATCCGCTTTATCTCCGCCAAGAAGGAGGAGCCAGGGTGGCTGCTCGAATGGCGGCTGAAAGCGTACGCCCGCTGGCTGGAGATGCCCGAACCGGACTGGGCGCCGCTCACATTCAAACCGATCGATTACCAGCAATATCATTACTACGCCGCGCCGAAATCAGACGCGGACAAGCCGCAATCGCTCGACGAAGTTGACCCGAAGCTTCTGGAGACGTACGAGAAGCTCGGTATTCCCTTGCGCGAACAGGAAATGCTGGCCGGGGTTGCCGTTGATGCGGTGTTCGATTCTGTTTCTGTCGCCACGACCTTTAAGAAAACCCTGCACGATGCCGGGGTCATTTTCTGTTCGATCAGTGAAGCGGTGCGGGAGCACCCGGATCTGGTCCGCAAATATCTCGGGTCAGTCGTGCCGTATCACGATAACAAGCATGCCTGCCTGAACAGCGCAGTTTTCACTGACGGATCATTCGTTTACATCCCCGAAGGGGTGCGCTGCCCGATGGAGCTGAGCACCTATTTCCGGATCAATGAACTCAATACGGGCCAGTTCGAGCGCACCTTGATCGTCGCAGATAAAGGCGCGTACGTCTCGTACCTCGAAGGCTGCACCGCGCCGATGCGTGATGAAAACCAGCTCCACGCCGCCGTGGTTGAGCTGGTCGCGCATGACGATGCCGAGATTAAATACTCGACGGTACAGAACTGGTATCCCGGCGATGAAAACGGCAAAGGCGGGATTTATAACTTCGTTACCAAGCGCGGCATCTGCGAAGGCCGGAACAGCAAGATCAGCTGGACGCAGGTGGAAACCGGCTCCGCGATCACCTGGAAATACCCGTCCTGCATCCTCAAAGGGGATAACTCTGTGGGCGAGTTCTATTCCGTAGCGATTACAAATAATTACCAGCAGGCCGACACCGGGACAAAAATGATCCATATCGGCCGGAACACCAAAAGCCGGATCATTTCCAAAGGCATCAGCGCCGGCCACGCCGACCAGACCTACCGGGGGCTTGTGAAAATTATGCCCAAAGCCGAAGGCGCCCGGAACTATACCCAGTGCGATTCCCTGCTGATCGGCGATCAATGCGGCGCCCACACCGTGCCCTACATCGAAAGCCGCAACCCCAAAGCGCAACTGGAGCACGAAGCCACCACCAGCAAAATCAGCGAAGACCAGCTCTTCTACTGCCAGCAACGCGGCCTCGGCGAAGAAGAAGCCGTCGCCCTCATTGTGAACGGCTTCTGCCGCGAAGTCATGCAGCACTTGCCGATGGAATTTGCGGTTGAGGCGCAGAAACTGGTGGGGATTAGTTTGGAGGGGAGTGTTGGGTGATGATTAACCACCAAGACGCGAAGTTGCGAAGGAATCTGTTTCCTGGTGTCATCCCGAGCGTAGTCGAGGGATCTTACCCGCTGGCCGATGCCTTGGATTCCTCGGCTGCGCGCTTGCGCGCTTCGCTCGGAATGACACGCCTCTTTGTCGTCATTCCGGCGAAAGCCGGAATCTATTCGCTTCTTCGCTTCTTCGCGGTGAAAAAGAATAAATGGAACCACCAAGACACAAAGACACAAAGGGTTTCCTCTCCACACGTCATTGCGAGCGTATGCGAAGCAATCCAGAAAACTGCCGGGCAAAAGACTGGATTGCCGCGTCGGCCTGACGGCCTCCTCGCAATGACGACATACGGAACTTCGTGCCTTGGTGTCTTGGTGGTTAAAATTGTCGTTGGGGTAACGGGTTCGGCCCGATTTTATAGGGACTGCAGTGAATGCTAAACTTTTTAATTGTGACTACAGGACTTATATGTTGTTGCGCTAGTTGCGGTGCATTAAGTTTTGCGGCTATCGCAGGTATGTCAGGTATGCTTGGTTTTAATGCGAGGCTTGCTTATGGAACTGCCATTGGTATTTCCCTGATTTTATCCGGGTATTTATATGGGGTTTATCGGCTGTATACCAAAGATGATGACAAGGTTGCCCTGTTTTTGATTTATGCGGGGCTGATTATTGGGCCTGCTGCATTGCTTTCCATGCTGACTGAATTCGTAAGTTAGTTTTGTTTGCGAAATTAAGAGAAGTAAAAATGATAAAAATTAAAAACCTCCATGCCGCCATTGACGGCAAAGATATTCTCAAAGGAATCGATCTCGCCATTCCCGCTGGCGAGGTGCATGCGATTATGGGGCCGAACGGGTCGGGGAAATCGACGCTGTCTTACGTGCTGGCCGGGCGTGACGGGTATGATGTGAGCGACGGCGCTGTGGATTTTAACGGCGAAGACCTGCTGGCGATGGGCCCGGAAGAGCGGGCGGCGGCGGGCTTGTTCCTTGCATTCCAGTACCCAGTCGAAATCCCGGGGGTGCAGATGTCGAATTTCCTGAAAACCGCGCTGAATGCCGTGCGGCGGCAGCGGGGCGAGGCGGAGCTGGACGCGCTCGACTTCCTGAAGCTGGTCAAAACGAAGATGAAGGAGCTGGGCATTAAAGATGAAATGCTCAAACGCCCGGTCAATGTCGGCGCTTCCGGCGGCGAGAAAAAGCGCAACGAAGTGCTGCAGATGGCAATCCTGGAACCGAAATTCGCCGTGCTCGATGAAACGGACAGCGGCCTTGATATCGACGCGCTGAAAGTCGTGGCCGAAGGGGTCAACAGCCTGCGCAGCCCGGAGCGCTCTTTCCTGGTGATTACCCATTACCAGCGCCTTCTTGACTATATCAAACCCGACGTCGTCCACGTGCTGGCCGGCGGCCGCATCATCAAAACCGGCGGCCCGGAACTGGCGCACGAGCTGGAAGAAAAGGGCTACGCCGAATTTGTGGGCGAGGCGGCTTAAGGCAGGATCATGACAGCAGCCGCGCAAAATCCGCTCATCTTCCCGGAGAAGAACCGTTACAAACCCGAAACCGGGGAACGTTTTGCTGCGCTGTTCAAAGCCGATCTGGCATTACAGGACGGCCCGGCGTGGCTGAAGGCGTTGCGGTATAGCGCGTTAACCGGGCTGGAACGCCGCGGCTTACCGACGGCGCGGCTGGAGCGCTGGAAATACACTAATTTCGCCTCGATCGTCGATCAATTTACCGCCGCGCCCGTGCCTGCCGATCTCCGTGAGGTTGATCCGGATAATCTTGTGGAGAGGCTTGTGGATAACTTGTCTAATCCACAGGAATGGCTTGAAGAAATCCTGTCGGAACAGGATGAAAACATGGCACGCTACGGCGATATGATGCTGTGGGATCTGAACAGCCTGTTCCTGAAGGACGGGCTGGTTGTGGATGTTCCTGCGGGTAAGGCGGTGGACAAAGCTGTGGAGGTGAATTTCAGCATTTCCGACGGTACTGCGGCGATGCCCCGGCTGGTCATCCGGCTGGGCGAGGGCGCGGAGTTAAGCCTGATCGAACGTCATAACGCGATCGGCAAAAGCTGGCATAACGGGGTGACCCAGATCATCGTCGGCCCGAATGCGCGGCTGCGCCATTACCGCATCCAGGACAGCCACCCGGAAGCGGTGCACAGCCAGAACACCGCCGTGCGCTTGATGCGCGATGCCTCCTATGAAAGCTTTACCCTGACCACCGGCGCGGGGATGAGCCGTAACCAGATCCATGCGTTCATCGAAGATACAAATGCGGCCTGCCATATCAAAGGCATTAACCTGCTGCGCGGCAGCCAGCATGCCGACACCACTGCCGAAATCGAACACCGCGCCGGGCACGGCACGTCAAGCCAGTTGATGCGCAGCGTGATAACGGACCAGGCGCACGGGGTTTTCCAGGGCAAAGTGCTGGTCCATAAAGACGCGCAGAAAACCGACGGGACACAGCTATCCAATGCCCTGCTGCTGTCCGAAGGCGCGGAAATGGATACCAAACCTGAATTAGAGATTTACGCCGACGATGTGAAATGCGCTCACGGCGCGACGACCGGGCAACTGGAAGACGACCCGCTCTTTTACCTGCGCTCCCGCGGCCTGTCGGAAAACGAAGCGCGGCTGCTGCTGATCCAGGCTTTTGTGGATGAAGTGGTGGACGGTCTTGGAGATGAGAGCGTACAACAAAGCGTAAGCGCCAAAGTCGAACAATGGCTGACGGAACAAAACTGAGATGAGTACTGTGGCAAAACAGATAGAGCAGAGCTGGCGCGATGATTTCCCGGTTTTCCGGGAGAGCGGCGTCGCCTATCTCGATAGCGCTTCCAGCGCGCAGAAGCCGCAGGCGGTGATCGATGCCATGGCTGGCGTCATGCAAACCCATTATGCCAATATCCACCGCGGCTTGTATGATTTCAGCCAGAAAACCACGAGCGCTTTTGAAGCCGCCCGCGCCAAGGCCGCTGCCTTTATCGGCGCGGCATCAGCCGAGGAAGTCGTCTTTACCCGGAATGCCACGGAAGGGATCAACCTCGTCGCCCAGAGCTGGGGGCGGGAGCACCTGAAGGAAGGGGATGAAATCATCCTGACCGGGATGGAGCATCACGCGAATATCGTCCCGTGGCAATTGCTGTGGAAGCAGATGGGCGTGAGTATCCGCACGATCCCTGTCCGCGATGACGGGACGCTGGATCTGGAGGCGTTCGAACGGATGCTGACCCCGCGCACCAAGATGGTGTGCGCCGTGCATGTTTCAAACGCGCTTGGCACGATCAATGATGTGAAGCGCCTGACCTATATCGCCAAGGATTTCTATCCGGATATGAAAGTCCTTATAGACGGGGCGCAGGGCGTGGTCCATCAGGCCGTGGACGTACAGGATATCGGCTGCGATTTTTACGTTTATACCGGGCACAAGCTTTACGGCCCGACCGGGATCGGCGTGCTGTGGGGCAGGGCAGAGGTGCTAGAGTCAATGCCGCCATATCAGGGCGGCGGGGATATGGTCGAAAAGGTTACGTTCGAGCATACAACCTTTAAAAAGCCGCCCGCCCGTTTTGAAGCCGGAACCCCGGCCATTATCGAAGCGATTGGACTGGGGGCGGCGATAGACTACCTTAATACCATAGGCATCGACGCGATTGCCGCGCATGAGCAGGCTTTGCTCGCTTATGGGATGGAACGGCTTGCCGATATCGACGGGTTAACATTTTATGGCAATGCGCCGCAAAAAGCTGGTATCATCTCGTTCACCGCCGACTGGGGGCACCCGAGCGATATCGGGATGATCCTGGACCAGTGCGGCGTTGCCGTCAGGACGGGGCATCATTGCTGCCAGCCGGTGATGGAACGGTTTGATATTGATGCTACCGTGCGCGCCTCGCTCGGACTATACTCGTCTGCGGCTGACCTGGATGCGCTGGTGGCCGGTTTGCGTAAGGCAAAGGACCTTTTAGGATAATGATGGAAGCGATGGCCAACGAAGATATGTTCAAGCAATCGATGAGCGAGGAAGAATATGACGATCTCGCCACGCCGCCGAATGCCGAAGTGCCGAAGGATCACGTGCTTTGGTCCGCGATTGATAGCGCGCTGCGCGAGGTGTACGACCCGGAAATCCCGGTCAATATCTTCGAGCTGGGGCTTATTTATAAAATCGATGTAAGCAAGCAGGAAAACAGCGACCAGTACGATATTTACGTCGAAATGACCCTGACTTCTCCCGCATGCCCGGTCGCGCAGGAAATGCCCGGCATGGTGCAAAATGCGCTGTTCCCGCTCGACGGGGTTGCCGATGTCGATGTCGATATCATCTGGGACCCGCCGTGGGACCCGTCAATGATGGCGGAAACCGCTAAACTGCAACTGAATATGTTTGGATAGGGAGGCTGAAAATTGTCTGATCTCATTACAATGACCGATAAAGCCGCTGAAGAGCTGAAAAAGCGCATGGATATGGACGAAGCCGCGATCGGCGTACGCTTGTCGATTACCAAGAACGGCTGTTCCGGCCACGGCTATAAAATGGAATATGTCTACGAAGAAGATGCCGCAGACGATAAGTTCGAGCATAACGGTGCTGTGCTTTACCTGCCGATGAAAGACTCCCTGTACGTGGCGGGCATGGAAATCGATTTCGAGCGCAAAAACGCCGTTGAATTCAGCTTCGTCTTCAATAACCCGAATGTCGAGAGTGAGTGTGGCTGCGGGGAATCGTTCAGCGTGAAAAAGACACCCGGCGGGCCGTCTTAAGCTGATTCTGCCTGAAATCGCTGAGGAATAGACGCCAGCGCCTCCTGTACGGGGCGCTGTTCGCTCAGCGCCCGCCGCCATTTCCGGCCGCCGGGCTGGCCGTGATACAGGCCGATCATATGGCGGGTGATGGATTTGGCGGGGGTATCGTAGAGGCGGGCCTGTTTTTCAATATAAGGGATCATGGCTTGTGCCACCGTTTCGCGCGGTAATATATTACCATTACCGAAGACCGTACGCCCGATTTCCGTAAGGAAGTACGGATTCTGATAGGCTTCACGCCCGATCATCACGCCGTCAAACGCGGACAGATATTCCTGAATCTGTTCAATGGTTTTGATGCCGCCATTCACATATATTTTAAGATCGGGATGCTTCTCTTTGATTTGACTGACAATATCGTATCGAAGTGGCGGGACTTCCCGGTTCTCTTTCGGGCTTAATCCGTGCAGCCAGGCCTTACGCGCGTGGATTGTAAATATCTGACATCCCACTTTAGAAACTTCTTCTATGAATTTGTTTAAAAAGGAAAAATCGTCACAATCATCAACCCCGATCCGGCATTTCACCGAGACGGGAATATGCACCGCGTCAATCATCGCGCCGACACAATCGGCGACTTGTTGGGGCTCCTTCATGAGGCAGGCCCCGAACGCGCCGCTCTGGACGCGGTCACTGGGGCAGCCGCAATTCAGGTTAATCTCATCATAGCCATGGTCTTCCCCCATTCTGGCACAGAGGGCCAGGGCGGCGGGATCGCTGCCGCCGAGCTGCAGGGTCACTGGGTGCTCCGCCGCATCAAAGCGCAGAAACCGTTCCCGGTCGCCGTGGATCAGCGCGCCCGTCGTCACCATTTCGGTGAACAGATGTACGTTCGGCGCCAGCAGGCGATGGAAATACCGGCAATGCCGGTCGGTCCAGTCCATCATCGGCGCTATGGCGACATATGGTTTTTCTGCGTTCATGACATCAATCTTTAAAAGCTGTGGTTAACAGCACATCACAATCTTGCCATTCATGGGCTTTATTCGCATAACAAAGGGCGCTATAATGCTTTAATTGGGGTTCAAAAGTCCAGTTTTCCGTGACTTGCATGATAAAGATCAGAATTTTAACAGCAGCAGCTTTCCTGTGTGTCCTGGCATTCTCCGTACCGGGTTCGTCCCGTGCCGAGGACGCCGTGCAGGGATTTGGCGGAACGGGCTTGCCGATTCCGCGCTTTGTCTCGCTGCGCTCCGATAAGGTCTATGTCCGCTCCGGTCCGGCGCTGCGCTATCCGATCAAATGGATTTATAAGCGCGAACATATGCCGGTCGAGATCGTCCAGGAATTCGAAAACTGGCGTAAAGTACGCGGCATCGAAGGCGAGGAGGGGTGGATTCACCAATCCCTGCTGTCCGGTGAGCGGACCGTCATGATTAAGACCGGCGAAGCCGACCAGCTCATCCCGATGCGCGAAGGTTTTAATGTCGGGGCGCGCATGATCGCCAAGGCCGAGCCGATGGTGGTTGCGGATCTCGATAAATGTTCAGGCGACTGGTGCAGGATCGAGGCCGACGGCTATCGCGGCTGGGTCGAAAGAAATTTTCTTTGGGGCATTTACGAAGACGAAGAATTGAATTAGTCTAGTAAATGTGGGTGGTTATTTCACCTTTCCACAAATCCTTCCACAATATTGTCCACAGCCCTGTGGCCGGTATTTTCAAAAACAGAATCAACTGACTCTGACTGGTATTCGCTATGTCCATTTTGGTCGATAAGGCCGAATTTACGGCCCATATATTCCGCTCCCTGATGTCCCACGCCGCGCTTGGCGATGAGGAAATTGACGGGATGCGCCTGATTCAGATGCTCGCCGGGGTTATGACGGAAACGTTATTGCTGTTCGATCAGCCGGATGACGGGCTCGAAGCGACTTACCGGATGCTTGCCGATATGATGGGATGCGAGCCGTCTGCGGGGAACTTAAGCCCGCGCGCCTTGCCACCTGCTTATATTCTCGATTATGAAACGGAGCAGGGACGCAGCGTTGCCAAGGTCCTGTTCGAAGACTGGCTGGATTGCGCTTATGAATTTCATGAGCTGATGGTCTTTGTCGTGCAGAATCTGTTGGTCCGTCTGGAGCAGGACGGCCAGCCGCGCGAAGAAACCTTCCGCCTGTTCATAGAGTGCACAAACCGCTGCCTTGCTTATGAAATTGCCGCGCAGGAATTATGCGATATCGTCATCGACCAGAAAATCGGCGGCGAATCCTGGTCCCTGCATGAAAGCGTTAGCGGCCTGAGTGCGATTGCCGGGCGCTGCCTTGCGCTCTCACAAAATGCCTGTGAATTATTCGCCGTGCCTTCCTTGCCGGATAAGCTGGATCAAATAGCTTACGTCATGACGCAGGAAGCCGTGCGTTTGGGAATCCCCGCTGGAACGGATTGGCGGTTTGGCTTGGCGGCCAATGATTGCGGCGTAAGCGCACCCTATGACCTGATTAACAGCCTGGCACCAAGCTGCCACGAGTTTTTCCAGGTTATAAACCTGAATAGCCATATGGATCAGGCGGTTGCCTGCGCCAAGGCGGCAGGCCGCATGCTGGCCGTGGCGGCGGGCGGCGAAGTCCCGGAAATCGAGCCTGTTATTGCCAAACCCCTTGCTATGGCGGCAATGACAGATACCTATAGGACAGTTTGCACGCAAGAGGCCATTCTCTCTTGCTAGGCCGTTTTTAAAATCGTATAAACGGGCCATGAATACACAAACTGCGGTAAAGCCCGATATGAGTTTTGAACAGAAATCCAGCTACTCCTACGAGGATATCCTCGCCTGCGGGCGCGGAGAGCTCTTTGGTCCCGGTAATGCGCAATTGCCCGCACCGCCTATGCTGATGATCGACCGGATTACCAATGTGTCGATTGACGGCGGGGAACACGGCAAGGGCGTGATCGAAGCCGAATTCGATATCAATCCTGATCTGTGGTTCTTCCAGTGCCATTTCCTTGGCGATCCGGTTATGCCGGGCTGTCTGGGGTTGGACGGACTGTGGCAGTTAACCGGGTTTTTCCTCGGCTGGACCGGCGCACAAGGCGCAGGTCGTGCTTTAGGCGTCGGGGAAGTGAAGCTCACGGAAATGATTACCCCTAAGGTTAAGAAGCTGAAATATGTTGTTGATTTCAAACGGGTCATCAACCGCAAGCTTGTGATGGGGATCGCCGACGGTAAAGTCTATGCTGACGATGTACTGGCCTATGACGTGTCAGGCATGAAAGTCGGCTTGTTCGATAACTCGCAGGCGGCGTAAAACCCGGCTTTGTCATCCCGAACGCATGTGAGGGATCTTGGCAGTGTCATATTCCAATGAAAGATTATTACATATACATGCTGACCAACTGGACCGGGAACGTCTTGTATATTGGCGTTACAAACGATCTTGAAAGGCGTCTTGCAGAACACAGGACACAGGACCGGGCAGGGCGGTGTTTTTACGAAAAAATACGCGTTAAACAAATTGGTTTATTTTGAAACCGCAAGTGATATAAAGGCAGCACTTGCTCGTGAGAAAGAGCTAAAATCCTGGCGCAGGGAAAAGAAAAATGCGCTTGTGGAAACTGTAAATCCGGAGTGGAAAGACCTCTCTGATGAATGGTATGAAGATCCCTCACATGCGTTCGGGATGACATCTGGAGGATGACGCAATATGGCAGAAAACATGCGTAGAGTTGTTGTAACAGGTATGGGGATTGTGTCTTGCATCGGTAATTCGGTGGAAGACGTTCTGGCAAGCCTGAAAGCGGGAAAATCCGGGATATCTTTCTCCCCCGAATATGCCGAAATGGGGTTCCGCAGCCAGGTCTACGGCAGGCCGGATATCATCCTCGAGGATATGATCGATAAGCGTATGCTGCGTTTCATGGGGGATGGTGCTGCCTATAACCATATTTCCATGGAACAGGCGATCGCCGACTCCGGTCTGGAAGAAAGCGATATCAGCAACGAACGCACCGGGATCGTTATGGGCTCCGGCGGGCCGTCGACAAAGGCGCAGGTCGCTGCTGCCGACATTACCCGCGAAAAAGGCCCTAAACGCGTTGGCCCGTTTGCCGTGCCGAAATGCATGAGCTCTACATGCTCGGCCAATATCGCGACCAACTTCAAGATTAAAGGCGTGAACTACACGATTTCATCCGCTTGCTCGACATCGGCCCACTGTATCGGCAACGCCGCAGAACAGATCATGCTGGGTAAACAGGACGTCATGTTTGCTGGCGGCGGGGAAGAGCTTGACTGGGCTTTGTCTGTCCTGTTCGACGCGATGGGCGCAATGTCCTCTAAATATAACGATACACCGGAAAAGGCTGCCCGCGCTTATGACCGCGACCGCGATGGATTCGTGATCTCCGGCGGCGGCGGCGTTCTGGTTCTGGAAGAGCTTGAGCATGCCAAGGCGCGCGGCGCAAAAATCTATGCGGAGCTGACAGGCTACGGCGCGACATCCGACGGGGCCGACATGGTTGCGCCGAGTGGTGAAGGGGCCATTCGCTGCATGAAGCAGGCTCTGGCTACGATCAAAACTCCGGTGACTTATATCAATACCCACGGAACCAGCACCCCTGTCGGGGATATCACCGAACTGAACGCTATCCGCGAAGTCTTCGTTGATAGTGAAGAAAAAAATATGCCGTATATCAGCGCCACCAAGTCGATGACCGGGCACTCGCTCGGCGGGACAGGGGTGCAGGAAGCGATTTACAGTCTCCTGATGATGAAGGAGCGCTTTGTCGCGCCGAGCATCAATATCGAAAATCTGGATGAAGGCGCAGGCAATATGCCGATCGCCCGCGAGCGGATCGATGATGTTGACCACCAGACCGTTATTTCTAACTCTTTTGGCTTCGGCGGTACGAACTGTACGCTGGCCTTTTCACGGTATGGGGAGTAACGCATCATGGCTTCCGATCTGATGAAAGGCAAAAAAGGGCTGATTATGGGCGTGGCGAATGACCACTCCATTGCCTGGGGCATTGCCAAGGCGCTGCATGATAACGGCGCGGAACTGGCCTTTACCTACCAGGGCGACCAGCTTTTGAAACGCGTACAGCCGCTGGCGGAAAGTACGGACTCCGACCTGATTCTGCCTTGCGATGTATCCAAGGAAGACCAGATTGACAGCGTTTTCCAGAGCTTAGGCAAAGCATGGGACGGTCTGGATTTCGTCGTCCATGCGGTGGCGTACTCCAACAAGGAAGAGCTTAAGGGGCGGTATGTTGATACCACGCTGGAAAACTTCCTGCAGACGATGCATATTTCCTGCTACTCCTTTACTTCGGTGATGCGCCACGCCGCCCCGCTGATGAAGGACGGCGGCAGCGCCGTGACGCTGAGCTATTACGGCGCGGAAAAAGTCATGCCGAATTACAATGTCATGGGGGTGGCCAAGGCTGCGCTTGAGGCATCCACGCGCTATCTGGCGGCGGATCTGGGACCGGATAACATCCGCGTTAACGCAATCTCCGCTGGACCGATGCGGACGCTGGCCGGTTCCGCGATCGGCAGTGCGCGGCAGACTTTCAAATATAACGTTGTAACGTCTCCGCTGCGCCGCAGTGTTGATCTGGATGAGCTGGGTGGCACAGGGCTGTACCTGTTATCCGACCTGTCTTCTGCTGTGACCGGAGAAGTGCATTACGTTGATTGCGGCTTTAACGTGATCGGCATGCCGTCCCACGCCAGCCTGAAAGAAATGGCCGAGTAGCCTAAGGCTTCTTTTCGATGATCCTGAGCAGTGCTCCCGCCCCAAACCACAGGGCGAGCGTTGTCACAATCGCCACATACCCATCTACGGCATAATGCCAGCCCAGATGGACCGATCCGATCAGGATAAATCCGAAAAACGCGCACCCGGCAATGCGCCAGAATTTGCTGGTACTGCGCAGGCCTGCGAGCATGAACAGCAGCGCCGTTGACACATGGACACTGGGCATCGCCGAAATCCCTGCGCCGATCCCGTGAGCGTTGCTTTCATATTCTTCCCACAGCCGTTCCTGGTTGACCAGGGCCCAGAGCGGGCTGTCTTCATTGCCGATACTGCGCAAATAATCCATAAGCGGTTCAAACCGGTCAAGCCCGGTGACATCGAGGTAATAACACGGCCCGCCGGAGGAAAAGATCATGGCCAATAACGACCCGTTAACGGCCCAGGCAAGGGTCAGTGTATAAAAGAACTGCATCCGCGTATGCTTGTCCTTCAGGGACAGAAGCTGCCAGTACAGCCCCAGATACAGTACCAGCAACCAGAAATTATAAACGACATTAATCAGGAACGTGACCGGCGGATAGCCCAGCACAGGGTGCAGCAGCGCCCACGCGTCCTGTCCGCCGTGAATTGTGTGATCCAGCGCCGCCAGCGTCGTATCCCAGGCGAACGGATGCACGTACGGGATCATGATCTTCAGGCTGGTAAAAGTCGAGAGCAGGAAGATACTGGCGATAAAAACGGGCAGGGCGCTGAAATAGCGCTCTTTGTTGAACGCCCCGGCCCGCAGGTTCTGCCATAAATGCCCCTTCAGATCGGCGGGCCGGACGAAAATCATCACGGCAAACGCCCATAAGGCCCAGCACAGCACATAGCCAAGGATCAGCGCATTCGTAAATTCAACACCCGTAGAAACATACATGACCGGGTTGAAAAAATGCAGGGCATCATAACGGTGCGCTACGCCATACCCCGCCAGGACATACATCCCGACCAGCAGGAAAAGCCCCACATCGGCGCGGCTAATTGAAAAATCTTTGAAAAAATTGCGGAGCATTGAACCGGAAGCAGTCGTTACCTCAAAAAGATAACGACTATCTTACAGTCCCGGCGCTAGAGTGTCATCGCTTTCTTGCACAGATCGGCAAGATCGTTTGCGCCGAGCTGTTTGCAGATCTGGATAACGCGCTCGTTTTTAGATTCTTCCGGCATCGCCTTAACCATGAATTCTTCACCGAAGGCCTTTTTCATGGTCGGCACGACAGAGGAGCAGTAACGGGCGATATTGCCGGCTTGCCGCTCTGCGGATGCGGCGTTAAATGCGAGGGTCAGCTTGGCCGTCATGATTTTACTGGCTTCGCCTGCGCTGAGATGCTTCATAAACGCGGCTTCGGCGTTTCCTTTGTGATTCCTGATGACATTTTTGCTGAATTTATCGGCGATGACTTCAAGTGTTTTGACATCGTCATTCGTAATGTCGATTTTCTCGCTCATACCAGACTCCCTGTTTATTTGTTATTTTTATTTTATGGGTCTAAGCATAAAGCGGATTAGTGCACAGTCAATAATGATTCCTGCAGCACATCGGGAACATCGGTAAAGAAGCCGTCCACGCCCCAGCTTTGCAACTCCCGGCCGCGGATCGGGTCATTAATGGTGTAGGCCAAAATCGGGTAATCCATATCAATGATTTCTTCGACCTGTTCGCGCAGGCATTCATTGCCGTTTATATTGACGGTGCTGACATCCAAATAATCGGCAAGGTCTTTCCAGTTCTCCTGCCATTCATCCACCAGCAATCCCCGGTGCCAGTCCCCGGCAATATCCATCGCCGTTTCAAGGCTGACATGCTGGAAACTGGAAATCAACAGCCTGTCATGGTCATCCCAGATACGGGACAGGACATCCAGCGCGACCTCCGCCGTTTCCTTCTCGCGTCCGGGGCAGGGCTTGATTTCAAGGTTCAGGCCGAGATTAAGGTCGATCAGTACCTCACACATTTCTTCCAGCGTCGGGATTTTGATCCCGGCAAAACTGTCCGCAAACCAGCTCCCGGCTTCCAACTGCCTGATATCCTCGTAAAGCGTCTCGGCAACTTTGCCGGAGCCGTTCGTTGTCCGCTCCAGCGTTTCGTCATGAAAGATAATCGGCACAAGGTCCTTGGTCAGCTTCACATCAATCTCTACCCATTCCACACCCATATCGGCGGCGGTCTGGACCGACTCGATAGTGTTCTCCGGCGCGTATCCTTTTGCGCCGCGGTGACCTATGATCTGGGGAACCTTGATTGACATGATAGACCGTACCTTTTTTCTGCTCCGTTACAGTTATGCTTTATCTTATGCATGGTTGGGAGTAAAAGTTTTTCTACAACAGAGCTGCATAATTTTGATTTATGTAAAAAATTAGTGTATAACAATCCTTCCACCCTAACAGGAAAGTAAGCGTAACATGGAAGCGGTACAAGATAACGTCTACTCTTTTGATACAGCACTACAGGAACAACAGGAGGCCCTGCCACAGAAGCCCGGCGTCGAAGGATGCCTTGACGGCGCGATTGGATGGGACCGTATTAACGGCAAATATCGTGGCGTAATCGCCCGCCGCAACATTGCCAAGGGTGAAGTGATTGAACGCGCACCGGTCGTGCCTGTGCCAAAGGCAAATATGCCGGAAGAAGGCCCGCCGGACGGGTACGTGCTGGAATGGCGTGACGATATCGAAGGCGAGGAATATGCGCTCGTCCTTGGCTACGTGATGCTCTACAACCACAGCGAAAATCCGAACATTCATATGGACAGCGATTTTGCCAATGAAACCATCGAAGTGATCGCCATGCGGGATATCGAAGCAGGCGAAGAGCTGACATGGAATTATAACTGCGAAATCTGGTTCGATATGGCTTAACAATGGCTTCCGACCCGTTTAAAACGCTGACAGCCCTTTTTGCGGCGACCCTTGTCGGGGTACTGTCTGCGCCGCATATCAAGCCGCTTTTCTTTGAAAAGGTGTCCCTGCAGGAGCAGGACGGGAAAAACGTGCAGGCATACAGAATGGCGGAAGGGCGCGCATTGGGTAATATTACCCATGCGGCATGCGACCGGGACAGCCGGACCTGCGATGTGCTGTTTAAAACAGGATCTTTGGACCCGGAAGAGTCGAGGCAGTGTTTCAAAGTGGTCGATGACCGGGTTTTTACCCGGTTGTCCGTTGCCATAGAAAACAGGGATTTGTTTAAGCGGTTAAGAGAGACAGAGGCTCTAACCGAGATTCGCTATGACGAACTGAACGTCAACACATCATGCGGCACATCCGATGAGCCGCTGCGTGGGACGAACAAGCTGTTAACCGGGCTGATCGCGCCCGCCATCAAGATATAAAGTCATCTCAATTAAACAGAAGGGCCGCGTCTGTCGTGGTCGTTAATTGTCCTGGCAAGATTGAAGGCCAGGGCCTCATCGTCGGGGTTATCCGTCTGCATGATTTCGTGCAGCTTTTCCTGCGCTTCCGGCACGGTAAGTTCGCGCTCCTCAAAAGGTGCGGACGGCGTGACTTTTCCTTTAAAAAGAGCGCTTAATATCTTTCTTAACATTCAGAACCTCCGTGTCCGTATATTGTTTTTATCCTTATACAATAAAAAAGCCGGGCTATGCACCCGGCTTTTAAGGAAATTGTGTCAGGAAATCAGCCGTTGGCTTCTTTCTTGTCGTCTTTGTCTTTCTTCGAGATAACCTCACCGGTTTCCTGATCGACACGTTTCATCGACAGTTTGATTTTGCCGCGCTCGTCAAAGCCGATGACCTGGACTTTAACTTCGTCGCCTTCGTTGCAGACGTCGGTTGTTTTCGCGGTGCGGCCTTCAGCCAGCTCGGAAATGTGGACCAGCCCGTCGCGGCTGCCCATGAAGTTTACGAATGCGCCGAAATCGACAACCTTGACGACTTTACCGGTATAAACCTTGTTCATTTCCGGTTCTTCCGTCAGGTTTTTGATCCAGCCCACAGCGCTATCAATAGACTCCTGATTGATGGCGGCAACTTTAACGGTCCCGTCATCATCAATGTCGATTTTCGCGCCGGTGGTTTCGGTAATCTCGCGGATCACTTTACCGCCCGTACCGATCACATCACGGATCTTGTCCGTCGGGATTTTCAGGCTGACGATCTGCGGGGCGTACTCGCTCGTGCTTTCACGTGCGGTATCCAGTGCTTTCGCCATTTCGCCCAGAATGTGAATCCGGCCGTCTTTCGCCTGCGCCAGGGCAATCTTCATGATCTCTTCGGTGATCGAAGTGATCTTGATGTCCATCTGCAGCGATGTGATCCCTTTGTCTGTCCCGGCAACTTTGAAGTCCATATCGCCAAGGTGATCTTCATCACCGAGGATGTCGGACAGGACTGCGAAGTCATCGCCTTCTTTAATCAGGCCCATGGCAATCCCGGCAACCGGAGCACTTAGTGGTACACCGGCATCCATCAGGGACAGGGACGTGCCACAAACGGTTGCCATAGAGCTGGAACCGTTAGATTCGGTGATCTCTGAAACGACCCGCATTGTGTACGGGAAGCCTTCTGACTCAGGCAGCAACGGGTGAACCGCACGCCATGCCAGTTTGCCGTGACCGATTTCGCGGCGGCCCGGAGGACCCATACGGCCAGCTTCACCGACAGAGTAGGGCGGGAAGTTGTAGTGCAGCAGGAAGTTCTCTTTGTATTCGCCTGCCAGCGCATCGATGATCTGCTCATCCTGACCTGTGCCCAGTGTTGTGACAACCAGCGCCTGCGTTTCACCGCGGGTGAACAGGGCCGAACCGTGCGCGCGCGGCAGAACGCCAACTTCACAAACGATCGGGCGGACGGTCTTCGTATCACGGCCGTCAATCCGGCTGCCGGTTTTCAGGATGTCACCACGGACAACGTCTGACTCCAGGCTTTTGAATTTGGAGGTGATAACGTTTTCGTTGATCCCGTTTTCTTCATCCATGAACTCTGCGATGGCTTTCGTGCGGGCTTCACCGACAGCATTCTGGCGGTCCAGCTTTTCCTTGATGCCATATGCTTTTGAAACTTCATCGGCATATTTGGATTTAAGGGCTTCAGCCATCTTTGCGATGTTCTCCGGTGTTTCCGGGATATCCCAAGGCTCTTTGGCGCACATTTCCGCAAGGTCGATAATCCCGTTAATGACAGGTTGGAAACCTTTCCAGCCTTCCATAACAGCACCCAGCATAATGTCTTCCGGCAGTTGCTGCGCTTCGGATTCAACCATCAGCACTCCTTCCTGCGTCCCGGCGACAACCAGGTCAAGCTCGCTGCCTTCCATTTCCTGCATCGTCGGGTTCAGGATATATTTGCCGTCAACATAAGCAACGCGCGCGCCGCCGATCGGGCCCATGAACGGGATGCCGGAGATCGTCAGGGCCGCGGAGCAGCCGATCATCGCAACCATATCCGGATCGTTTTCCAGGTCGTGCGCGATAACCGTTGCAATAACCTGCACTTCGTTCAGGAAGCCTTTCGGGAACAGCGGACGGATCGGACGGTCGATCAGGCGGGACGTCAGGACTTCTTTCTCAGAAGGACGTGCTTCACGCTTGAAGAACCCGCCCGGGATCTTCCCGGCTGCATAGGTTTTTTCCTGGTAGTGAACGGACAGTGGGAAGAAATCCTGTCCTTCTTTAACGCTTTTCGCGCCAACCACGGTACACAGGACCGACGTGCCGCCCAAAGTGGCGACAACGCAGCCGTCTGCCTGACGGGCGATTTTCCCGGTTTCGAGAATCAGTTTCTTGCCTGCAAATTCAATTTCTTTGCGGTATACATTAAACATATTAAAATTTTCCTTTCATGTTCATCATGCGCCGGTCCAGGCCTTCCCGGATCGACGGTTTTTTCGTGTTCGTGTTGAAAGGACGGTGGATAAGGCTTTCGGTGGACAGCAGACAGCGGCTCTGAATGTGTGTGGGGAACCGCTGTCAACAGTCAACCGTAGACCGGCCACCATCCTTGACAACGCTGCATTTAATGGCATGATTATGGTTCAAAGTCAAAGAAAAAACCCTGTTTTTATTTGATTACGCGTCCTTTAAACGCCTCTAACCAGCAAGGAACCTTTGCTATGAATCCGAAGCATTTTATTACTTATTTTGTCAGCCCTGCATTGTTTTATATGGCTATCGTGCTGTTCTTCCTTTCCGCGATGAGCATTATAGGCTCACTGGGCCGGGACCCGGGTTTTCTTATCATCGGTCTGATTACCTTTGTCCTCGGCTATAACAGCTGGATGTTCGCGAACAAAGCCAGAAAAGACCCATAAGAGTAAGTTGATTGTCATGAGTAATTATCTTGTCCTGTTAAGGCACGGGGAGAGCCAGTGGAACCTTGAGAATCGTTTTACCGGTTTTACCGATGTCGAACTGAGTGAAAACGGTGTTCGGGAAGCGACCGAAGCGGGCCAGCGGCTGCGCGCCGCCGGGATCCATTTCGATCAGGTCTTTACCAGTACGTTAAAGCGGGCCTACACCACCGCGACGATTGCCCTTGAAAATGCGGGGCAGGCGGCTTTGCTGGAAAGCATGATAAAGCACGATGACCTGCGGGAGCGCGATTACGGCGATTTGACCGGCCAGAATAAAGACGAAGCCCGCGCCGAGTTTGGCGAGGAGCAGGTCCAGATCTGGCGCCGGTCTTACGATGTTCCGCCGCCGGGCGGGGAATGTCTGGAAGATGTCGTTGAAAAACGCGTCCGTCCTTATTACGAGGCAAACATCAAGCCGTTGATTGAGCAGGGGAAAAACGTCCTGATCGCCGCCCATGGCAACTCGCTGCGCGCGATGTTGATTATCCTCGGCGTCGAAACCCCGGATACGATCAACAAGGCTGAAATGCCGACGGGGGTGCCGCTGGTCTTTGAGATAGACAGCGGCGAAATCAAGGAACGCTACTTCCTGCAGGATAAGGAAGCGGCCTGAACCGTTGACTAACCCTTATATTGATCTATGGTATCCCTAAAAAATAACAGGGATACCATCAATGAAACCTCTTTCCGCTATATTCTGCGCCATGGCGCTCGCTAGTACGGCGGGGTGCTTGTCTACGGTGCCTTTTGTGCGTGACAGCATCAAGGACTGCGCTGCGCTCCGGCATACATCGGAAACGCAGCTGGCGATGGAAACGGCCCGTCAGCAAGGCCGCAAAACCCTTACCGTTGACGTGAGACAGGGCAATCCGGCGATTAACTGTGTTTTTGAACTTTAGTCTTTTTATATAGAAGTTTGACATAATACACAAAGATATGTATTGTAGGGCAGTTTTTTCATAAAGAGGGTGCTGTGATGCAAGGAAAATACAAATTATTAATCGGTTCAGGCTTGGCTGTTGCCGCGCTTTTTACCGCGCTGAGCGTTTTGCCGCCCGAGAATGAAGAAAAAAAGGAAGATGATCGTGCGCCCCGTCTGACTACTGAGTTATCGAGGGAAGAGCTGATCGCCCATACTCAAAATAAACTCGAAGCGTTAGCTGCCGATGACAAGGATAACCTGACAAGATCCTATACCAATCAGGCATTAAGAGCCGAACTGGAAAGATTGCTCAAAAGCTATCAGGAAACGGACTCACAGGATGACAGGTTCGTACTTGCCACCAAGGTTGGTTTTACAGGCAAACAATATGACTGCATCACCATGATGAAGAATACATCCAATGGCAATAAGGCTTTATCAGCAGTCCTCGTTTCTGAGAGATGCCTGTCTGATTACAGTCTGGATCAACTGCACGTAAAGTAATCGCGCTTTGTTGCAATAAAAAAGGCGGCCATTGAAGCCGCCTTTTCGTTTATTCTCTATGAACGCCGGATTAACGGCGGATGTTCAGGCGTTTAATCAGGTTCTGATAACGGCCTTCATCTTTGCTTTTCAGGTAGTCCAGCAACTTACGGCGCTGTGCAACCATTTTCAGCAGACCACGACGGCTGTGCACGTCCTTTTTGTGACCTTGCATGTGCTCTGACAGGTTGTTGATCCGTTCCGTCAGGATAGCGACCTGTACTTCCGGGGAACCGGTGTCGCCTTTTTTGGTTTCGTATTCACCGATAAGCTCTTGCTTACGTTCTGCAGTAATCGACATCGCTTTCTCCTTATTTAGAGGTTTAACACACGTACCGGTGAGATTTCCGCTCCGGCTACCGCAACAAGGGCGATAGGTTTGCCGTTATAAATGGCGAGGGCGGTGGCATCTTCTCCGATCTCCAGCCCGATCTGTCCCAGACGGTCCATATCAGGGCGGGCGATAAACAGGAGCTTTTGCCCGTTTCTCAGCCGTGCCGCTTCCTTTTCGTTCAGGGCCAGAGCCGGGATGTCGTCCAGCACGGTCTCAACAGGAAGCAATACGTCCTCCAAGGCATCTGGTTCAGCCTCGGAGCGCGCAATATCCCCGATTTCCCGCAACTTTGCAAGAGAAATCGCATTGTCGGTTGTCAGTGGCCCGACCGCTTCCCGGCGCAAATCGGCGATATAACCGACCGTGCCGAGCGCCTTGGACAGGTCGCGGGCGAGCGAACGCATATACGTGCCTTTGCCGCACAGGCAGCTAAATCCGGCGCTATCGGCATTAGCGTCTGTCAGCGTTAATTCTTCGATATAAACAGGGCGGGGCGCCAGCTTGTTTTCCTTACCCTCGCGGGCACGGTCATAGGCGCGCTCCCCGTCAATCTTGATCGCGGAGAATTGTGGCGGGATCTGCTCGATATCCCCGGTGAAAGCAGGCAAAGCGGCCAGAATAGCTGCTTCGGACGGGCGTATAGCGGATGTTTCGATGACATCCCCTTCGGCGTCATCCGTGTCGCGGGCTTCCCCCCATATAACGCGGAAGCTGTAACGTTTCATATGGTCCTGGCAATAAGGGATTGTTTTCGTTGCTTCGCCCAGGGCAATCGGCAAAATCCCGGTCGCCAGCGGGTCCAGCGTACCGCCATGCCCGGCTTTTTGCGCATTCAGGGCCCGGCGCACAATATTCACCGCATCTGTCGAAGTCATGTCAGAAGGCTTGTCGAGATTAATCCAGCCGTTGACGATATTGCCTTTACGCCGCCGCCCCATTATTTTTTAAATCCGGATTGTGCTGACTTGCGGCCAGACTTGGGGGCCGGAATAGGAAGCGTTATCGGCGGGGTATCATTATTTGGGGTGGTTGATTTACCTGAAGCCGCAAGCTTTTTGCCAAGGTAATAAAGCCCGGCCGAGGCCGCCGTAAAGGCCACCCCAAGGCTGGTAATATCGCCACTGGCACCTACATGGGTCCAGGACCCAAAATAAAGACCAAGGCCGCCTGTAGCGGCGCCAAAACCGCCCAAAGCCTGGGCTGTATAACCGAGCGGTTTGGCGGCATAGCCGAATGCTTTTGTCAGTAATTGTTTCATCTTATCACCCTATAATTGCGCGATTTAATTTTACATATTTTTGAAATAATGTCAACTTTTGCAATAGTCAAAAAGCCTAGCGGTGCTTGGTTTCCGGCAGGGAATCCAGAATGCTTTCAATACGTTGGGCTTCATCAAAACTCTGGTCGATCACGAATTTTACGCGCGGCGTGAATTTCAGGTTCAGCTTGTGACTGATCTCTTTTTGGAAGTAATAGGCCGTTTCGTTCAGCGCATGCAGGATATTGTCCGTATTGCGATCCCCCAGGACGACGACATAGGCGGAAGCATTCTTCAGATCCGGACTGACCCGGACCTCTGACACAGAAACATTGTGGGCATCATCCAGCAATGCGGCATCATCAAAATGTCCGCGTTGCAGGGTTTCTGAAATCACGTGCCGTAACTGCTCGCCGACACGAAGCTGTCGTTGTGAAGGGCCTTGCTTGTTTTGCATGATACTTACTCGACTTTGCGGCTTTCTTCGACCACTTCGTAACATTCGATGATATCGCCTTCTTTGATATCCTCGTAGTTCTCAAAGGCCATACCGCATTCCATGCCTTCTTTGACCTCTTTGACTTCGTCCTGGTGACGTTTCAGGGTCTTGAGCATGCCTTCGTGGATCACAACATCATCGCGCAGCAGGCGTACATGCGCGCCGCGTTTAACGTTACCCATGGTAACGTCACAACCGGCAACATTGCCGACTTTGGTGATGCGGAAGACCTGCTTGATAAGCGCCTGCCCAAGGTAAACCTCGCGCTGTGTCGGGGCCAGCAGGCCGCTCAGCACATTCTTCACATCGTCGATGACATCATAGATGATGTTGTAGTAACGGATCTCGATGCCTTCACGGGCCGACATTTCGCGGGCCTGCGTGTTGGCGCGGACGTTAAAGCCGATAATCATCCCGCCGGATGCATTGGCCAGCGTGACGTCGGACTCGGTGATCCCGCCTGTACCAGCGTGAAGCACCTTGATTTTGACATCTTCGTTCTCTTCTTCAATCTTACGCAGGGAACCTTCAATCGCCTCGATCGAACCGTGCACATCACCTTTGATGACCACACCAAGCGTTTGTTTATTCCCTTCACGGGCAGCGGCCAGCATCTGTTCAAACGCATCTGCAGATCCGCCTTCAACGGATTTAACGTTAGAGGCTTCGCGTTTTTTGCGCTGGCGGTATTCGCTGATGCCGCGGGCCTTGCTTTCTTCGTTCGTGACGACAAAACGGTCACCGGCTTGCGGAGCACCGTTCAGGCCGAGAATTTCCACCGGTTCACCGGGAATGGCTTCCTGTACGCTCTGGCCACGATCGTTAACCAGGGCGCGGACACGGCCCCATTCGGTACCGACGACAAAAATATCGCCGACCCGCAGAGTTCCGGCTTGAACCAGAACGGTGGCAACGTGGCCACGGCCTTGTTCCAGCTTGGCTTCGACCACCGTACCGATCGCCATTTTGTTCGGGTTTGCTTTAAGCTCAAGCAGCTCAGCCTGCAGCAGGATAATCTCTTCAAGCTCATCCAGCCCCATTTTCTTCTTCGCGGAGATTTCAACGCACGGCACATCACCGCTCAGGCTCTCAACGATAACTTCGTGTTGCAGCAGGTCCTGTTTGACCTTGTTTGGATTCGCATCGGGCAGGTCGATTTTGTTGACGGCCACGATCATCGGTACACCCGCCGCTTTGGCGTGGTGAATGGCTTCAATCGTCTGCGGCATGATGCTGTCATTGGCGGCAACGACCAGTACGACAATATCGGTCACATTCGCCCCGCGCGCCCGCATCTCTGTAAAGGCGGCGTGGCCCGGCGTATCAAGGAATGTGATCTTTGATCCGCTTTTCATTGTAATCTGGTACGCGCCGATATGCTGGGTAATCCCGCCAGCCTCACCGGCAACCACATCAGTGGAGCGCAGCGCATCGAGCAGGGAAGTCTTCCCATGGTCAACGTGCCCCATAACCGTAACAACAGGCGGACGCGGCAACAGGTTGTCAGCCGTATCTTCTTCGCCTTCCAGGCCGATTTCGATGTCGGCATCGGTAACACGCTTGATCTTGTGACCGAACTCCTCGATCAGAAGTTCAGCGGTATCGGCATCGATCGTTTCGTTGATCGTGGCCATCACGCCCATTTTCATCAGTTCTTTGATAACATCGGCGCCGCGTTCGGCCATACGGTTGGCCAGTTCCTGCACGGTGATGGTTTCCGGCACGACAACTTCGCGGACGATTTTCTTCTGCTCGCCGGCATTTTGCGCAGCCAGGCGGGCTTTTTCACGGGCGCGGCGCTGCGCAGCCAGGGACGGCCCGCGGTCGCGTTCATAATCTTCGTTAAGAACCTGCGTGACGGTCAGCTTGCCGCCGCGCCGTTTGTCAGCGCTGGCTTTAGCCGGACGGCGCTGCGTCTGGCGCTTCATCCGTGCGCGGTAGCTTTCTTCTTCTTCCTCGTCAGCGGCGAAAATATCTTTTTTCTTGCCAGCAAAACCCGGACGGGCAGGGGTGCCTTCGGTGGCCTGCTGCTGCACGGCAGCCTGTTCGGCTTTGATCCGGCGCTCTTCTTCTTCAATTCGTTGAAGTTCCGCCAGCTCTTTGGCGCGCTGATCTTCTTCTTCCTTGGCTTTCTTGTCTTCTTCTTTTTGTTCTTTGGTCGAAGGAGCGGGCGCGTTTTTGGCTTCTTCTTTTTTGCGTTGCGCTTCTTTTTCGGCTTCCTGCAAAGCCCGCATCCGGGCTTCGCGTTCTTCGGAGGTCAGCTGGTGCAGATCATCGCCGCCATCCTCAGTGGATTGCGCCGGGCCAGCACTGCGCTTGCGACGAACTTCCACGGCAACGGTTTTGCCACGACCCTGCGAGATACTCTGCACCGGCGCAGGCTTCGATCCCCCCTTGAGGCTCAAAGTCCCACCCAGGCTGAGTGTCTTCTTCTGGTCTTTTTCTTTGTCTTTCGTCTCGCTCATAAGCTGTCCTTTTACACGTTTGCGGCCCGAAATTCCAGTACGTACCCTGAATTTTTTCCAGATTACGCATTGCTGGCGGCCGCCGGGGCTTCCTCTTCAACTGCTTCTTCTGCAGTTTCTTCGGCTGCTGCTTCGTCTTCATTTTCAAACCAGTGGGCACGGGCGCGCATGATAAGCTTTTCCGCATCGGCGGCGGCCATGGCTTCTTCGCCCAGGATCTCAACCAGTTCGTCGGTGGCCAGATCCGCCAGATCATCACGGCTTTTCACGTCGTTCTCACCCAGCTTGATGATAATATCGGGGCTCAGCCCTTCGAACTCAACGAGGTCATCGCTAAGACCAAGCTCGGCCTGCTTCTCTTTAAGCTGTTTCAGCTGCTCTTCCATCCAGCTTTTCGCACGGTTTTGCAGCTCGGCGGAGATTTCTTCTTCGAAGCCTTCAATCCGGTTCAGTTCGTCAATCGGCGTTTCCGCGATTTCCTGAATGCTGGTAAATCCTTCAGCAACAAGCAGGTGCGCAATCACTTCATCAACATCCAGACCACCGATAAACAGGGTTGAGCGTTTGGTGAATTCTTCGGCGCGGCGGGCTGATTCTTCTTCTTCAGTCAGGATATCAATATCCCAGCCGGTCAGAATCGATGCCAGGCGAACGTTCTGGCCGCGGCGGCCAATCGCCAGGCTCAGCTGTTCATCAGGTACAACGACTTCCATCCGCTTACTGCCTTCATCCAGCACAACTTTGCTGACTTCCGCAGGTTGCAGGGCGGCAACGGTGAAACTCGCAATGTCGTCCGCCCATGGGATAATGTCGATTTTTTCGCCCTGCAGTTCGTTCACAACGGCTTGAACGCGGCTGCCACGCATCCCGACGCAGGCGCCAACCGGGTCGATAGACGGGTCGCGGGAATAAACGGCGATCTTCGCGCGGCTGCCCGGATCACGGGCGACAGCGCGGATTTCGATGATGCCGTCATAAATTTCAGGAACTTCCTGTGTGAACAGTTTGGACATGAAGTCCGGGCGTGTCCGGGACAGGAAGATTTGCGGACCTCGGACTTCCTGGCGCACATCATAGATATAAGCGCGGACGCGGTCGTTGTTTTTCAGGTGTTCGCGCGGCAGGCACTCATCACGGCGCAGCATTGCTTCGGCGCGGCCGCCAATATCGATTGTGGCATTGCCGTATTCAACACGCTTGATAACGCCGTTAATCATCTCGCCGACGCGGTCTTTGAATTCTTCGTACTGGCGCTCGCGCTCTGCTTCACGCACTTTTTGCACGATAACCTGTTTTGCGGTCTGGGCGGCGATCCGGCCAAAGTCCAGCGGCGGCAACTCGTCGATCAGGAATTCGCCGATTTCGGCATCTTTTTTGATCCGTTTGGCTTCATCCAGTGTCAGCTGCTTGGCTTCGTCTTCGATTTCCTCGACAACTTCGCGGTAGCGCTTCAGGTCGATCACGCCGCTTTTGCGGTCGATATGCGCGCGGATATCGTGGTCATGCCCGTATTTGGAACGGCCGGCTTTTTGAATAGCCTCTTCCATGGCTTCCAAAACAATTTCCGCATCGATATTTTTCTCGCGGGCAACGGCATCAGCAACTTGCAGAAGTTCAGTCATCTTTTTCCTCGTTCAAATGTTACCTGTTTTATTTCTTTCCAGCGGTCTTCCTGATTAGTTCATCAGTCAGAACCAGTTTGGCTTTCTCTACGGACTCATAGGGTAAGTATGCTTTTCCAGTATCCGTGTCCAGCACAATCTCGTTATCTTCAACCCCGGTCAGATAACCGCGAAAACGTTTCTGGCCTTCAATGGCCGGGTTGACTTCAATCTTGGCTTCATAGCCTGCAAAATCCACAAAATCTTCAATTTTTATCAGCGGACGGTCAATGCCGGGGGAACTGACTTCCAGCCGGTAGCGTCCCTTGATCGGGTCTTCGACTTCCAGGATCGCTCCGATTTCACGGCTCAGCATCGCGCAGTCATCAACCCCAAGCTTCCGGGTTTCCGGGTTTTCGGCCATGATCTGGAGTTCCTGACCCTGCATGGTGACGCAAACCAGCGCAAAGCCCTTGTCTTCTATGACCGGCTGCACCAGCTGCGTAATTTTGCGCTCTATGCCACTTTGTTTCATATCTCGTCCAGTTTCCGGCAACAAAAAAGGCGGGCCTCTTTATGAGCCCACCCTTTATCAATTCCGGGTTTTGCAGGGAATATAAGCCTGGCCAGCGTAAAAGGCAAGTTTTTATTAGGCTTTTTCGAAAATCAAATAAACCATCTTATCGGCGCCGCGCGCACCTTTTTCCTCATAGCGGGTTTTGATCCAGCCGGGAGGAGGGGTGCGCCAGTCGTCGGCTTTCTGTGCGGTCCAGTCAAAGGCCGGGTGCTGCACCGCTTCAGTAACCATCCATTCAGCGAGGTCAGGGACATCCGTTGACATGATGAGCTGCCCACCCGGTTTAAGGATGCGGGCAAACTGATCCAGATTTTTCTGGTTTATGATCCGGCGTTTGTGGTGACGCTTTTTGTGCCAGGGGTCGGGGTTCAGGACGTAAATCCCGTCAAGACATCGATCTTCAAGCGAATTAGCAATCATCATCGCATCATCCATCAGGATGCGGACATGATCGTGCGGTACATCGTGAATGGATTTGAGGAAGGCGGACATCCCGTTGATAAAAGGTTCGGCCCCCAGATAGCCCGTATCAGGATTCCGCGCCATGAGTGCGGCAAGATGTTCGCCATTTCCAAAGCCAATTTCAAACCAATACGAGGCGGCAGGGGTGTTAAACAGGCTCTCAATCCGTGTCTCAGCTTTTTCATTCAGCAATTCAGCGGGGATTGCGAGTTGCGGCAGCAACGTATCCAATGCGGAAACACGGGATGTATTTAAAGGGCGTCCTGCCCGGCGTCCATAAACGCGTTTTTGTGGTTTCATCTACTGTGGCCGAAATCAAGGAATATTGGGGTTTGGGCGCCGTTAACAAATCCTGCCACGCAGCTTCGCTCGGCACAGGGGCTGAATTCGAGCAGCGCAAGAGCATCAGGCTTTTGAAGGTTTTGAATGCGAGGCTCTATCGATACGAGAGTCTTTCGCGCAGAGTCAAACAGCTCGGTCGAAGTGTCCGAATAATCCGTGACCGTATGTATGGACGGCATGGGGCCTGCATTGCTTGTTGAAGACATAAAATCAATGCGTAAAGAACACGGGCTTTCAAAATTTTGTTCACATTGCCGCTTGAACTCATGAGTCAACATAAGAAAATCGATATACCGCAACGGTCCGGTATGATCCGTATGAATTTCAAAATATTGTGGCATCACAACCCTTTCACGCCATTTGTTAAGTGGGCGTGGTTATAACAAAAAGGTTGAACTATGTCAAATAATCAGCCGATCACTTTACGCAGCGGATCAACCAGACTAAGTGCTTCCCATGAGAAGCCGCCATCAGCTTCAGCTTCACGGCCAAAATGGCCGTAAGAGGCCGTGCGGGCGTAGATCGGGCGGCGCAGCTTCAGGTGCTCACGGATGCCGCGGGGGCTGAGGTCCATGACTTTCTGGATGGCTTCGACCATAACCATTTCCGGCACTGTGCCGGTACCATGCGTGTTGATGTAGATCGAAAGCGGTTTGCTGACACCAATCGCATAAGACAGTTGCATCGTGCATTTCTCTGCGTAACCAGCCGCAACGATGTTCTTCGCAACGTAACGCGCCGCATAAGCCGCGCTGCGGTCAACTTTTGTCGGGTCTTTACCGGAGAAAGCGCCGCCACCATGCGGACAGGACCCGCCATAAGTATCGACAATGATCTTCCGGCCTGTAAGGCCAGCATCGCCAACGGGGCCGCCGATTACAAAACGTCCGGTCGGGTTGACGTAAAACTCGTCTTCCGGGCACATCCAGCCTTCCGGCAGGACATCCATCACATGGGGACGGACCATTTCGCGGACATCGGCCTGGCTCAGGCTTTCATCATGCTGTGTGGATACCACAACAGAAGTCGCGCGCACAGGCACACCGTCACGGTATTCCAGAGAAACCTGTGACTTAGAGTCGGGACCCAGTTTTGCCAGCGCCCCTGAATGCCGGGCTTCGGCAAGTGATTTGAGAATCTGGTGAGAGTAGTGGATCGCCGCCGGCATCAAAACATCCGTTTCCTGGCAGGCATAGCCGAACATAATTCCCTGGTCGCCGGCGCCTTCGTCTTTATCGCTTGCGGCGTCAACGCCTTGCGCAATATCGGCGGACTGGCTGTGAACTTTTACATCAACCTCGATCTTATCCCAGTGGAAGTCATCCTGTTCGTACCCGATATCTTTGATTTTGGCGCGGGCAATGCGTTCAATGTCTTCTGCGCTTACAGGCTGTGAACAACGCGTTTCACCGTAAATGCCGAGGAAGTTAGTCGTCGTGACACACTCAACGGCGGTGCGGCAATCATCGTCTTTGGTCATGTAATGATCCAGAATGGCATCCGAGACCTGATCGCATATCTTGTCAGGGTGGCCTTCTGAAACGGATTCACTGGTAAATATGAAATCTTTCAGGGAAGAGGATTCCGGGGCTGCGTTGTCTTGGTATACGGGTTTTTCTTGGGTCATTGTGCTCATGGCTCTGCTATACGTTTTTCGTTTGATTGAAGTGATTCATAAAATCTGTCGTTAACCCTAACATAACTGGTTAACGGCGCAAACGCTGAATACAGAATAATCCCAGCTTATTCGTCGCCGCTACGCATACTGGCGGCCATGGTTTTTATCATTTTAAACAGGTCGCGACGCATTTTGGGGTCTGGAATGGAATAATATTCACGGATCAGGTCCAGTGTTTCCTTGCGGTCCATGACGTCTTCTTCGGTCTGGAATGATTCCTGTTCATTATCGGCCAGGCCATAGGCAAGGGCCGGATTGGCTTTATTGTCCCGGTAGCTTTCAAAAAAGTAAGCGATGGATACGCCAAGAATTTTGCTGAATTGCCACAGGCGGCTTGCGCTGATGCGGTTTGTGCCGCGTTCATATTTCTGGACCTGCTGGAATGTAATGCCAACAGATTCGGCCAGTTTTTCCTGGCTCAGTCCTTCCAGTGTTCGACGGGCACGAAGCCGCTCTCCCACATGGATATCAACGGGATTAGGTGCACCTTTTTTATCTGAATTTGCCATATATTCTTCATCTGATTTAAAAATAAAAAACTATTCTGTCCATACATGCGTATGCAAATCAAGGTATTTTTAAGTTGCTATACGGAAGGGTAGAGCAGCGTAACGCATACTAGGATATATATTGAGTTCAGATGGAAGCAAGTGTTTTACGGGAAAAAAATAGAAAGACCGTACCGAGCAGCAGCATTGTCACCCACACAAGCATATCACCGGTTCGGACGTATAATGGCGGCGTTGCCAGAGGGGCGGGGAGCATACTATTGTCTCCGCTCTGGTGAAGCAGGCCATGTGCAACGATAACGCGTCCGAGCGGGTCGGCTATACCGGATATGCCTGTGTTGGCCGCCCGGATCACAGGAAGGCCTTCTTCAACCGCCCGGAAGACGGCATGAGTAAAATGCTGCCGTGGTCCGGCGCTGTCACCATACCAGGCATCATTCGTGACATTGACGATGAAGTCCGGCCTGCCGGTACGGTCGCTGACGGCTCCGGGGAAAATGATCTCGTAACAGACAAGAGGGCTAAACAAGCCGATGCCGGGAATGGAGAGTGTTTGCCTGCCGTCACCAGGCGTAAAGCCCGCGTAATGTGCCAGCGGCCCGAGAGGTATCCAGCGTTGCAGGGGCATATATTCGCCGAAAGGCACCAGGTGTGATTTGTTGTAGGTGCTAACCGCTTCCAGTTTGGCGTTCAGTGTGACAATGCTGTTGAAGTATCGCATTTTATCCAGCGCATCGCGCTCGTAACGGGAGATGCCGGTAATCAGGAAGGCAGGGGCCTTATATTGATCCATCATAGCCTGTATCGCCTGTGTGGCATCGGGATTGCTACGGGTCATGTAAGCTTGAGAAATGGCTGTTTCCGGCCAGATAATAAGGGTTTTTGCATTCTGGTTTTCCATCGTTGGCTCGGATAGCCGGACCAAGGTGCTGAAATTCTCATCGGCCTTCTCAGGATTCCATTTATCTTCCTGGTGAATATTGGGCTGGACCAGCCGGACAAGAACGTCATCCTGGAACTGGGTTGGATTGTTGTTAAGCCGCATGTGCCCATAAACAAAGCTGCCTGCCATGCTCAGGACCACCATCCCCGCAAGAATAAGCTTTTTGTTGCGTTCCTGCGGCCAGACATACAAAAATCCCACCATACAGGCCCAGAATAAGGTCAGCAGGCTCAGCCCGTATGTGCCAATCAGACTCACCATCTGCACCATCGGCAGACTCGACGCCCATCCGTAAGCATAGAGATTCCATGGAAATCCGGTGAAAATATGGCCACGCAGCCATTCCGCCAGCATCATAAAAAACAGGAAGGCGTATAATCCGCCGGCGGTACGCAGCCTGGAAAGCCGTACCGTCATCGCGGCACCCAGCGCGGTAAAAACGGCCAGCAGGGCAGGGAGCCCGGCCACGGCCAGCGGCCATGCCCACAGATACTGATTGCCCTCTACCAGCAGCGCATTGGCGATCCAGCTCAGGCCGAACAGGAAATACCCAAAACCAAACAGCCAGCCATACAGGAACCCCTGTTTGACCGAACCGACCGTAGACAGCAGGACGTAGAAGGCGGATAAACCGATAAAAAGCCCAGGCCACAGCCCAAAAGGTGGCATTGCGGGCACCATGACGGCCCCGGCGGCAAACGGCGCAAGAGCTTTGCCCCACCATGGCCATGACGATATCCTGTCAGGGACGTATCCTAACGTACAGAACTTCATGTCCTTGCTTTTGCTGGATTACTGGTCCGAAGGCAAGGGAATATTTTTGATGAGCACACGGTTCACCCTGCGCGGATCGGCATCGATGATTTCAAAAATCATGCCGCTGTCGTGGGTGATAATTTCCCCGCGCGCCGGAACCCGGCCTGCGATCGAGAAGACAAGCCCACCAAGCGTTTCCGCATCATCACGCTCTTCTTCTGTCAGGATTTCTCCGTAGACTTCCTCGAATTCATCGATGTCGTAACGGGCATCCGCGGTAATCGAGCCGTCTTTGTTTTCGACAAGTTGCGGGTCTTCGTGCTGGTCGTATTCGTCTTCGATATCACCGACAATAGATTCGATAATGTCGTTAATCGTCACCAGCCCGTCAATGCCGCCGAACTCGTCAACGACCATCGCCATATGCTTGCGCATCTGTTTCATCATCAGCAACAGGTCAAGCACATGCATGGACGGCGAAACGATCGGTACATCCCGCACGATATTCTGTATTTCAACGGTTGCACCATTTGCAAGGGCTCCCAGGATATCCTTGATATGGATGAAGCCGATCACGTTGTCCATCGTATCGCGGTAAACCGGAATGCGGCTGTGTTGCTTCTCGGAAAGCTGGGACAGCAGCTCTTCCTGCGACGTATTCATGTCAATCGCAAAAATATCTGCGCGCGGGATCATCACATCGGTCACGCGGTCGTCTTCGAGCTTCAGAATGTTGGACAGCAGCAGTTTCTCATGCGCCGATACAGAGGCCAATCCGTGATCGCCGTTCTCAGCTTCAACGATATATTCCTCGATCGCCTCACGCAGCGTCGTATCGTTTTTACCTTTAAGCATATGTTTGATTTTTTGGAAGATCGAACCGGAGTCAGAACCGTTCTGTGTCCTGCCGGAGCCATTGTCTTTGTGAGAATCAGCCCGCAAGGGACTCGGAGGTTCTGCTGGTTCTTCAGATTTTTCAGTCATTTTTAACATCGTCTTCCTCATTTACTCTGCCATAAAATTCGTATCTTTATAAGGATTTTCAATCCCCATCCCCCTTAAAATTGTGATTTCAAGGGCTTCCATCTGCTCTGCTTCCTCATCTTCAATATGGTCATAGCCCAGCAAATGCAACGTGCCGTGAACGATCAGGTGGGATAAATGATCCGCAAAACTTTTTTCCTGCTCTACGGCTTCGCGCTCAATCGTTTCATAGGCCAGTATGATATCCCCGAAAAATAGCGGGTTTTCTGTCGGAATACCAGAATTAAAGTCGCATTGAGGAAAGGATAGAACGTTAGTGGGCTTGTCTTTGCTGCGATATTCCCGGTTCAGGTCCTGGATAAAATCGTCATCGGCCAGCACGATACTGACTTCGGCTTCGCGCTGCACCAGATCTTCGCCGAAAGCGCTGGCCTTGACAGCCTCGGAAACAGCTTTGTTTACAAGCGTTTGCAGACGTTCCTCAAGCGGCTCCCACGCCTCGGACTGCACTGAAATATCGATCTCAATCACGGGTTCCAGCGTCCTTTTTGCGGCGGGCGTCATAGGCTTCGATGATTTTGCTGACCAGCTTGTCGCGAACGACATCGCGGGAGGTGAAATTGATGAACGCTATATCCTCTATGCCTTGCAGTGTTTCACGTGACTCAAGCAAGCCTGAGTGGGTGTTTGGCGGCAAATCGATCTGGCTGGGGTCGCCGGTAATGACCATGTGGGAATTTTCTCCCATCCGAGTCAGGAACATCAGCATCTGCATATTGGTGCTGTTCTGCGCTTCATCCAGAATGATAAAGGCGTTGTTTAGCGTCCGTCCGCGCATGAAGGCGAGGGGGGCGATTTCAATCTCTTCGGTCGCCAGCTTTTTTTGCACCTTATCGACAGCCATCGTGTCGTGAAGCGCATCGTAAAGCGGGCGCATATACGGGTCCATTTTCTCGCGCATTTCACCGGGCAGGAAGCCAAGACGTTCCCCGGCTTCCACGGCAGGGCGGGAGAGAATAATCCGCTCAACCTCGCCGCGCTCCAGCATCGATACGGCCATCGCCACA
Organism: Rhodospirillales bacterium; assembly: GCA_020638155.1. GTDB lineage: Bacteria > Pseudomonadota > Alphaproteobacteria > Micavibrionales > Micavibrionaceae > UM-FILTER-47-13. Next base: position 983,266 of record JACKJB010000001.1, on the reverse strand, counting down.
GCCATATAGGTTTTCCCGGTCCCGGCCGGGCCGACCCCGAACACCAGCTTGTTCTTCTCCATCGCCCGGATATATTCGGACTGGATCGGGGTACGCGGCTGGATTTTCTTTTTCTGGGTGACAATACGGACATCGGCATCGGGGACTTTGCCGCCGCTGCCGTTACTATTGCTGCCGCCCCGGCTGTCTTCAAAAAAGCGCAGGGCGGAATCGACGGTATGCTTGTCCACGTCCTGGCCTTGTTGCAGCTTGAGCCAGAGGGATTCCAAGATGGCGCGGGCATGATTGGCCTGCTTGCCGTCTATGATGATTTCATTGCCGCGACTGGTGATCTGGACGCTCAGCGCCTTTTCGATTTGATGCAAATTACCGTTCTGCTCGCCATAAAGCACGGGAGCAAGCCGATTATCCTCAAAAACCATACGTTCCTGTTGGGACTGTTCTGTAATTTCTGACCTCACATATCCAGATACTTTTATTATCGCAGATTCAGAGGGTTAGGGCAATTTTTAATCATCGGTCGCGGCCAGGGATTTTAGGGCCTGTTGCGTAGCGGTCCGAAGGATGGGGCTGCTCTGCATGGTCGTTTGCCGGGGTGTTCTCTGTCTCACCATAAAGCTCATCGAAAATATCATGAGCCGCCACAATATAGGCGGTGTAAGGGGAACGGGAAATATCTTCAACGCCCATCGTCATCGTCCGGACGCAGCCGCTGTCGATCTCGATCCCCATTTTCTTCAGGCGGCGCACGGCTTCCTGTGTGATTTTAGGATCACTGAAAATCTTGAATTCGCGGGCAAAGCCGGACATTTCGCCGAGATCGTTCTGGCGTTTGTGGTCACCAACCAGCACAACTTTACTGTTACCTTTCGGACGGCTGATGATGTGGAAGATTTCCTCCTCATCCTTGCCCTGCGCCTCATCAAGCAGCAGGAACGCGCCGTCAAGGTTATCGCCCCGGCGGTACATCTGGTCGTAACGCTCCAGCATATTCATTTTGGTCAGGGCATTGAACGTGTCTTCGCCTTTTTCAAGGTCGCCGTGGCCCAGATGCTTTTTAATCGCGTCTTCCAGCACTTTGGAATAAATCGAGGTGTCGCCACCCTTGCGGTAAGGGTTGAACTGGCGGCGGCCGACGGTAACCGTAGCGCGCTCATAGAAAAACTTGTTAATCGCGCCATGCTGCAGCATTTCAAGTGCTACCCGAGCCGCCCAGTATGTTTTACCGGTCCCGGTTTCACCATGCAGCAGGATTGATTGCACATCCTGGTTCCGCAGGGCTTCGATATATTTAAGCTGGTTCTTGGTCGGGTAAATCTTGGTTTCCTTACCAAGACTGTCGGTTTCCCTGATGAACAGGCCGTCTTCATCTTCTTCCCATGGCGCCAGGGTAAACTCAACCGGGTTGGCGTGCCGGTTGCCGCTGTAACTCGTGACTTGGACCAGGTTTACTTCCGGTTCTTCCGCGGGTTTCCCGTCTTCCTTAGCTTCCGGTTCTTTCATCGAAAAAGACAGGCGGTCTTGGCCGGCAACCTTTGTAAACACGGTTGAGATTTTATCGCCGAGCGCATTCTGGGAGTATTCGTGCTGGATATCCCACAGGGCTGTCTCAAGGAACTCGCGAACGAAAGCCTTGTCGATTTTCTTGCCGTCTTCCCATTTCATTCGCAGGCGGGCCAGCAGGTAATGCGCCAGGGTCATCTGGCTCATACTCATATTCTCGGAATCGGTATTAAACGTCAGTTCAAAGCGGTGCGGCCCGTCTTGCGCTTTTTTGACCCGAACCGTGAACGCCAGGTCTTCGCGTTCGGCGAAGGCTTGTAAGGCAGAAGCGCGGTTGTCATGCAACAGGTATTCCGCGAAGTCGTTTGCCGGCTTGCTGTTGAGCGAATCCAGGGCCACGGTGAAATGGTTCAGACGGCGGCCTTGCGCTTTTTGTTGTGTTGTTGTCGTTGATTTTACCGGTGCAGGAGCATCTTTTCTGGTCTGGGAAATCGCATCTTCGGCCAGCTTTTCGCTGATAAAGCGGTGGTTGCCGGTAGCAAAATCCTTGGCCAGTTGCTTCAGAGCGCGATGGAGGTGCTGCCGGACATGCTCTCCTTTTTCTGTCTCCTGTGAGTTGACGTAGATAGGGAAGTAAACCTCAAAAGCCGGTGTTCCATCGTCCTTATGAACCGGGACCACGGCTCCGCCAAACTTCGAAAATTGGGTGCGGAAAGCTTTTGCGCTTCTGTTGTTATCCAGTGCTTCAAAAGCCAGCGAGATCAGTTCCTGCCCTTCCAGCTCTGTCAGGACTTCCATTTTATGCCCGCTGATACGGACTTTTTTGGCAGCGTTGATTCTTTCCTTTGCTTTGGTGCGGCTGCTGCGGACATTCGCAGTATATTGCTGCTTGAAAGTTTTCCGGACCTCGTTGCGGTCTATGTTGTCCTGCTGCCGCAGGGTGCGGACGATCGCTGGTATGGTCGCTTCCAATGCCTTCAATACATCCTCTTGTTTGGCTTCATAATGGATTTGGCCGGCTTGTCGGTCGTAATTGACGATCACGTTTTCTTTTTCTTTAAAGAAATCCAGTGCTTCAGCCAGTTTCTGACATTGCTGCGGTGATAATTCGTCTTTTACGGACAAAGTTCTTTTGAGGATTTGGCGGCTTTTCTGCTTGTCTTCAGGGAGCAGGGTTATTGGGAGGTTTTCCTCAATGATGGAGTCGATGGTCGACTTGTCCAGTTTACCGTTTGTATAAGCCAGCTCCGCCAAAATCGCCATATGCGTTAGGGGGGCTTGATATTTCTCTACATAGGCCTGCGTATAGGTTTGGTCGGACCCATACGAAATTCTGATGCTGCCCCTGGGAAACGCGTTTTGAATAGCGTCATAAGCGCGCTGTAGCAGCGGGGCAGGTTTATATTCCAGATTTACGGTATATTCGGGCGCAGTACTCATGCAGGGCCTTTGCTTGTAAAGGGTTGAATCCTTTTTGTCATAAAGCAAAGGTTATAGTTTATTTTTCAGAATATTGCAACATTTCCGGTAAGAGAATTTGAATTCCCCTCTGTCACTTCGGCCATAACAACCTGTCCGAACAAGCGCTCAGGCGCTTTGACGTGAATAGCCTGGTTATACGGGGTCCGGCCATGGAGCTGCCCGTCCTTGACGCCCTTGCGGTCGAACAGGACCGGAACAGTCTTGCCAACGGTTTTGTTATTAAAATCAAGCTGCTGCTCGTTCAGAAGCGCTTGCAGGCGCATAATGCGCTCTATTTTAACCTTGTCATGGATCTGCCCGGCCATATTGGCGGCGGGAGTGCCGGGGCGGGGGCTGTATTTAAACGAATAGGCGTACGCGTACGTGACATCGCGCACGATTTGCATCGTATCTTCGAAATCCTCGTCGCTTTCACCGGGGAAGCCAACAATAAAGTCCGAAGACATCGCGATGTCCGGGCGGGCTTTTTTGATATCGGCAATGATGTCGCGGTAAGTATCGGCCGTATGCTGGCGGTTCATCGCCTTCAAAATGCGGTCGGACCCGCTTTGGATCGGCAAGTGCAGGAAGGGCATAAGTTTGGGGATATCCTTGTGCGCATCGATCAATTCCTGATCCATGTCACGGGGATGCGATGTTGTGTACCGAATGCGTTCCAGCCCGTCGATCTCCGCCAGCGCAGCGATCAGCCCGCCCAGACCGACCGTACGGCCCTGTGCGTCTTCGCCGTGATAGGCATTCACATTCTGGCCGAGTAGGGTAATTTCCCGCGCCCCAACATCAACTAATTTTTTAGCTTCTTCAGATATTCCTTTGATATTACGTGAATATTCAGCGCCACGTGTATATGGCACTACGCAAAACGTGCAGAATTTATCGCACCCTTCCTGAATTGACAGGAAGGCGGTCACGCCCTGATTGTCGTTTTCCTGCGGCAGGTGATCGAATTTGGAATCGGACGGCATATCGGTATTCACAACCCGCTCACCCGTGGCTTTCATAACCATTTGCGGCAGTTCGTGATAGGTTTGCGGCCCGAACACCATATCCACATACGGCGCGCGCTGCATGATGAAATCGCCCTCGGCCTGCGCCACGCAGCCGGCAACAGCCATCAGCATCCGTCCGCCCTTGGCTTTTTTGTCTTCCATATGCTCCCGCAGACGCCCCAGCTCGGAAAAGACCTTGTCCGTCGCTTTTTCGCGAATATGGCAGGTATTCAGGATCACCATATCGGCATCCTCAGGGGTGTCCACAGGCTTATACCCAAGCGGCGCCAGGACATCGGCCATCCTGTTGCTGTCATAGACATTCATCTGGCAGCCCCAGGTTTTGATAAACAGTTTTTTGTGCTTTGCGTTCGTCATGATAGGGCGTTATAAACCACGGAACTGGCGTTTAAATCAAGAAAAAGCAGTAGGCCCATGGCAAAAGCGATTTTGGCACTTCACAACATGCCCCCGTTAGGACTGGAACAGCTGGAAGAACAGTTCGAGCTGATCCGCCTGTGGCAGGAAAAAGACCCCGACCAGATGATTAAAGACCGCGCAAACGACATTGTCGCGATCGTCTCCAGCTATAACCGGGGCGTGAGCGCCAAAATGATCGAAGCCCTGCCGAACCTTGAGATCATCAGCACCTTTGGCGTGGGCTACGATAATATCGACGTGCGGGCGGCCACAGGGCGGGGCGTTGTGGTCACGAATACCCCGGACCTGCTGACGGCCGATACGGCAGATACAGCGCTGGCCTTGCTTCTGGCGGTTTCCCGCAGGGTTGTTGAAGGCGATGCTTATGTCCGCGTTGGCAAGTGGTTGAATGGCCCGCTGCCGCTGGGCACCTCGCTGGGTGGTAAAACCGCCGGGATTGTAGGGCTGGGCAGGATCGGGCAGGCAATTGCCGACCGGGTGAGCGCTTTTGATGTGTCTGTGGCATATCATGGCCGCCATGAAAAAGATGTTCCGTACCGTTTTTATCCGCAGCTCGAAGAGATGGCGCGGGATGTCGATTACCTGATCCTGTCCTGCGCCGGAGGCCCGGAAACGCAGCATATTGTGAACGAAAACGTATTAAGAGCGCTCGGCCCTCATGGATTCCTGGTGAATGTCGCCCGGGGATCGGTTGTCGATCAGGACGCGCTTTTGGTCGCCTTAAGCAATAAAAACATTGCAGGCGCGGCGCTTGATGTTTATGACAATGAACCGCATGTGCCCGAAGCGCTTTTTTCTATGGATAATGTTGTCCTCTTGCCACATATCGGCAGCGCAACGGTCGAGACCCGTGCTAAGATGGGGCAACTCGTCATAGATAACATATTGGCACATTTTAACGGTGAACCCTTGAAAACTCCGGTGGCAGCGTAATGGTGAAACGAATTTTATTGAGTACAGTTCTGGCATTGGTTATCAGCGCAGGTCCGGCCTTCGCCGCAAAGTCCTGCTATACGCAGTCACAGGCCGAAGCGGAGCAGGGGCTGCGGATCCATAGCGAGCTGATGGTGATCGGCCTGAATTGCGTGAATATGCGCTTTACAGATGGAACAAACCTGTACCGCAAATACAACAAGTTCACCCGTGATAACGTCGATATCTTTGCCGCTTATGAGAACGAGCTGCTTGGCTATTTTAAAAAGCGCGGTGATGCCAATCCCGAAGCCTCCCTGAATACGCTGCGGACGACGATGGCAAACTCGATTTCCAACAGCGCCGCCCGTATGAAGCCGGATCAGTTCTGCAACCGGTATGCAGGGCGGATCTTCAAGGCCTCATCCATGAACCGGACGGACCTGAAGAAATGGGCCTCGACCATTTACCCGTCCCACCCGGTCTCCCAACCTATCTGTGAACAATAGTTCGTAGACGGTTGCGCGCTGCCTGACCGCCGCCTATCCTGTCGCCAGAACATAAATTTATCAGGGGATTAGGATGAATATCGATTCCGGTATCAACGAAGCATTTTCCAAGCTGGCGGATGTCGCAGAAACTATTGTTTTTTATACCATAAATACCGGTATCGAAAACGCTGCGGGCGACCCGATTAAAATCCCGCTGATCCTGTTGTGGCTGGCGGCGGCATCGCTGTTTTTCACTTTCTATTTCGGTTTCATCAATATCCGGTGCTTCAAGCATTCGGTCGAAGTTGCCCTGAATAAGCACCCGGAACCGGACGCCGACGGGCAGATCAGCTCGTTCCAGGCCCTGACAACCTCATTGTCCGGCACAGTCGGGCTGGGGAATATTGCGGGTGTCGCCGTGGCCATCACGGTGGGTGGTCCTGGTGCGGCACTATGGATGGCGATTATGGGCCTGTTCAGCATGTCCACCAAGTTTATCGAGGTCACGCTCGGCGTGAAATACCGCCACCATCACGATCCGGCTCACCCGAAAGAGATTTCCGGCGGGCCGATGTATTATATGCGCGACGGGCTGGCCAATCGCAATATTCCGTATCTCGGCCCCATTCTGGCCGCTTTGTTTGCTGTGGCCTGTATCGGCGGTTCAATCGGCGGTGGGAATATGTTCCAGGCCAACCAGGCCTTTAGCCAGGTCATGGCGGTCACCGGCGGTGAGACGGGCCTGCTGGCCGGGAAAGGCTGGCTGTTCGGCCTTGTGATGGCGGGGCTTGTCGGTGTCGTCATTATCGGCGGGATTAAGTCGATTGCCAGCGCGGCATCTAAAATTGTTCCGTTGATGGCGGGGCTGTACCTGCTGGCCGGGATTGTGATTATCGGCATGAACATCGCAAACCTGCCGCATGCGCTCGGCGTTATTGTCAGCGAAGCATTCTCCTTTCAGGCCGGCCTCGGTGGCTTTATCGGCGCACTTCTGGCCGGGGTGCAGCGAGCGACATTCTCTAACGAGGCGGGCCTTGGTTCTTCCGCGATCATCCATGCCGCTGCGCAGACCAATATTCCCGCCAAGCAGGGGATTGCCGGGATGATGGGATCGTTTGTTGATACGGTGATTATCTGCATGATGACGGCCCTGATTATCGTGATTTCCGGCGCGTATGAGACCGCCGACGGCGTTAGCGGCGTGGAACTGACCTCTGCGGCCATGGCCGATGCCGTATCGTGGTTCCCGTACCTTCTGACCTTCTGCGTGGTGCTGTTCGCCTATTCAACGCTGATTACCTGGTATTATTACGGGGAAAAAGCGCTGACCTTCCTGGTGGGGGAGAAAGACATCATCATTCTGGCCTTCAAACTGATCTTTTGTCTGTTCGTCGTGATTGGTGCCGCAGCGCAGCTGGAAAACGTTATCCGTTTCTCCGACGCGATGATCCTGTCGCTCGGTATTCCGAATATCATCGGGCTGTATTTGATGGCACCAGAGGTAAAGCGGGATCTTAAAAACTATCTGCAAACCCTTAAAGAAAATAAAGAAAGTAAGGGTTAAAGGTGTGTTTTTGCCAGAACAAACCCTAAAAACTGTCCGGGGGCACAATTTTTGAAAGGTTAAATGATTCTGTTTTTTGCAAATAAAACAATATTATAAAATAAAAAATTAAAGTAAAAAATTAGAATCAATAAAACTTATCCACAGTCATCCACAGGAATCTGAAAAAAGCGCTTTTGCGCGGAAAAGCCCGCTGGACGGGCTTATCCACAGATACGGCCAAAAAGCCTGTATTTTAGCGCCTTGCAGCGATATATACGGCTGTGTATAACGCTTCACTTCCAACAAATACGACAAAACAGAACAGAACCCCAAGCTGTGTGGAGCGAGTAGATATGAAATCATCGTCGGCAATGCGCGATAATAAAGACAATAAAGAACCTGTTGAAAAATCAGAAGAAAATACGGTTTCTGATAAAAAATCAGGAACACTGGCCGATAAGCAGGCCAGCCGCATCCCCGAAGTCACGGCGATGAAAGTCGAAGCCCTGAAAGAGAAATCCTCCGGCTTGAAACATTTGCGCATTACCGCCGCGCCGCAGGAAACAGAGAATGCCGATCCTGAAGACAAGGAAGAGGCGCTGAGCCTTGATATCCGCGCAACGCGGTCTGACCGGGATTATATTGAACACGATGTCGATGATGAAGGGGTTCTCATGCTGACATCCGCGTCTGCGATGCCTGTCCAGCGCTCTCCCTGGTCTTTACTGCTGAGTTACGGCGGCATGGCGTTTACCGTGCTATGGCTGACATATGGGGCTGTATTCTCCTTAACGACCTATGGCCTGGGTGGCCTGGCATCGATGCCGCCACCGCAGCTGGGCGGGCTGATGGGCGGGATTCTGGCCCCGGTGGCCTTATTCTGGTTTATGGTTGGCTACCTGCAGCGTGGTGCCGATATCGAGCGCTACGCCGAAGCCCTGCGGATGGAGCTGCAATCCATCATCTTCCCGTCCGAAGAGCGTGCTAACCGCGTGAATAAAGACATCGAAAAGCTCTGCCAGCAGGCCGCCGAACTGACGACCTCATCCAAAGCGGTGATTAAAGCGATCAGCCGCGCCCGGCAGGGGCTTCGTGCCGAAGTACGGGATTTCGTCGGCGTATCGAAGAAAACCGAGTTTCACATCGAGCGCCTGTCCGACTCCCTACACGAAAAGGCGCAGAAACTGGTGTCCCTGACCGATGAGATCGAACAGCGCGTCGGCACAATCGATGAAAAAACGCAGGCCGGGGCGGATTCCTGGGATCAGGCGACCCTGAGCATCCTGGAGCGCGCCGCCGAGATGGAAGCCGCAATGGGCCGGGGTGCCGACAAAATCCTTGAAGCCGCGAACGATGCGGGTGAAAAGACTAAAACGATCGAGCGTCACCTGTCCGGCAGCTTTGACAGCCTCAATACGGCTGTGGATAGCGTGGCGGAGCGGCTGAAAAACCTGAGCGGTGACTTCGACGACCATATTAAAGGCCTGTCCGAAGCCGCAGATCACGTGTCCGATGAAACAAGCCGCCTGGCCGATACGATTGAAAGCCAGATCGGGGGGCTTGAAGACGTGGCAAACCGCACGCTTGAGTCGATGGCGAAATCCAGTGATACAATCAAAGAGCACCGCGAAGCCCTGGATGGCGGCGCAGAGGAAATCGCGAAACAGGCCGACCGGATCGCCGATACGATCAATGTCAGCCTCGGCAACCTGAACGATGCCGCGGATTACATGGTTTCCCAGACTGAAAGCCTTGAAACCCGGATCGATGCCCAGGCAGATCGCCTGCGGGAAACGGTCAGCACGATCACCAGTGAAGCAGAACAAATCGAAGAAGCTGGTGTTTCCGCAGCCAACAAGCTTGGCGAAGCAATGGGCGTTGCCCTGTCCGGCGCTGAGTCGATCAGCGGCGCTGTCCGCCGGGCGGTGGAATCCCTTGAAAAATCAACCCGGTCCGCCAGCGAACAGGCCGACCGCATGATTGCCTCGACCCGCGAGCACGTAGAACAGCTGAACGAAGCCGGGGAAGGCAATGTCGAGCATATCCGATCGATCGTCACAATGCTGGAACAAAGCCGGGAGCAGATCGAGCAGGCGTCCTTGCTCGCAGACGAGCAGGTCGAAAAACTGTCCAGCGCCGTCGAAGATCAGGGCGAGCGCATCAATGTCTCTACCGCCAGCATGGTGGAACGGATCAAATCCGTGCAGGAATCCCTTGAAGAACCGCTCAAAGCGATGGGCTCCGCCGTTAAGGAAGCAGATTTCAAACATGCGCAGATTGAGGAAACGCTCAGCAAGCGCGTTGCCGACCTGCACGAAGCCAGCGATAAGGCGCGGGAAGGGGCGGAACATATCCGCAATATCCTGCGTGGGCAGGCCCAGGAAATTTCAACCTTCGCCGGCCAGATTTCTGGTCACGCCCGGACCATGAACGAACAGCTCGGGGAGCAGGCCGGTGCTGTGCAGGATGAGGTCCGGGAATCCCTTGCCAGCCTTGAAAAGGTCCGGGATGCTCTTGAGACACAGGCGGAACGCTTATCCTCACTGGCTGATAATGCTGTCGGTGATGTGTCCCGTCTTGAAGACCAGATTGCCGGGCGCTGCAAGGAAGTCAGCAGCGCGGCAAGTTCCGCGATTGCCGACCTGCGCGCATTGGACGAACGTCTTGATGACAGCACGATCCGCATTGAAGAGCGCAGCGATAAAGCCACAGGTTCCGTCCAGAGCGTGATTGAAGCGCTCGAACAGACAGCGGGCGGCTTCGAACCGATCTTCACCAGCGCGCTTGAAAAAGCACAGGAAGCGCAGGTTCGCTTCGAAGCGCTGCATGAAAACTTCGAGGACTCGACCAGCAATAACCTGGAGCGTCTGAAAGAAATCGGCGTGGTCTTTGACGAGCGCCTTGAAACCCTGCGCGACGGCGCGGATCAGGCGGCCTCTATCCTGAAGTCATCCAGCGATCATATGCAGGAACGTGTCGTGGATATCGAACGCGCCGCGCGGTCCGCCAGTGACAAAATGGAAGAAATGGAGTCCTCTCTGCGTGACCAGTCTTCCGACATTCACCTGCTGACCGACCAGGCCTTGCTGAAGATCGAAAATATCCAGCGCGTGATTAACGAGCAGTTCCACGAACTGTCGGAGTCAGTTGGGCAGGCCATGGCGCAAATCGCCGATGTCGGCGAAGAGCTGACGAAGTCAGCGCAGTTGATTGATGACAGCACCGAGCGTGCCGTTGAGCGCTTCGATACCGCCAGCGATAAAGCGCGGGAAGAAAGTGAAAACCTGAACATAGCTTCTTCGAAAACCGTGATGCTGACCGAAGATCTGGTTGCGAAGATCAAAGGTGAGTCCGATGGCCTGCTGCAAGCATCCAAAGACAATCTTGCCGAACTGAAGAAGGCAGGGGACAGCTTTGCGATGAAAGCGCGCGAAGTCGGCGAACAGATGAATGCCGCCCTGAAGACCTCGCGCGATTACAGTACGGAGCTTAAACGCCAGGCGATGGTCGTTGCCGAAGCCTCAGCAGAGTCCGTCGATGCGATCAGCAAATCGCTGACGGCGCTGACGGGCCGGATGGAAGACATCGACTCTGCCGCAAGCAGTGTTGCCCTGACCATCGACAAATCGCGTCAGGGGCTGGCGGAAGAAGCCGAGCGCCTTGTGACGGTCTCCGCCTCCGCCATCAAGTCGGCGGACGAAGCGTCAACGACCTTCAGCAAGCAATCCAACGCCCTGTTCAAGGCCGTGCAGGATGCCGCACACCATACCGAAAAAATCCGCAAGGAAGAATGGCGCGCCCAGCGCAATGCCTTTATGGGCGCGGCCAAGTTTATCGTCGAAAGCCTGCACTCACTGTCTGTCGATCTGACCCGGATGCAGGAAGGCGAAGTGTCCGAGAAAACCTGGAAAGCCTTCCAGAAAGGCGATATCGGTGCCTTTACACGGCGGCTGGCATCGATGGGCGACGATATGCCGATGGACAAAATCCGCAACAAGTTCGCTTCGGACAGCGAATTCCGCAGCTACGTCCAGCGCTTCCTGCGGCAATATGAAGAGCTGCACGACCAGGCGATCGCCAACGACCACGGCGACCTGCTGGCCTCAACCTTCATGTCGAGCGATGTTGGTAAGCTTTACCAGCTGCTGTGTACTGCCGCCGGCCGTGATCCGAAGACGGTCCGTGAAGAGAAGAAAGCCGCTTAGGTTTCTCAACCGCTCTCCTGGTATGGAGAGCTGTTGATCTATTAACCTGTTGATTTTTATAATTTTTACGTTGATAATCTTTTGTTGATACTTTTCGCCTAAGCTATTCTGTAAGGCTTTAATCAGCGTAACAAAAGGTTTGTTCAAGCATGTCTAAAACCAAGTTTTGTCAGGGTATTTCCGACATTTCGGATAGTTATAACGCATTTATCATCGACCAGTGGGGCGTACTCCATAATGGCGAGAAAGCTTACGATGGCGTTATTGACTGCCTGAAAGAGCTGAAAAACCGTAAGAAATACATCATTATCCTGTCCAATTCCGGGAAAAGAGCGGAAGAAAACAAGCAGCGTATGAAAAAGCTGGGGATCGGTCCGACCCTGTACGACCAGATTGTCACCTCCGGTGAAACGACATGGCAGGGGTTGCATGACCAGGATGACGGTGTTTTCAGGGGTATTGGCGACAAATGCTTCCTGATGAGCCGCGGCGGGGATACATCCATCGTTGACGGGCTGGAAAATATCGAACTGGTTGATGATATCAATGAAGCGACGTTTCTGCTGATTAGCGGTTCTGACGCGCCGGAAAAAACACTGGTCGATCATTATGAACCGTTACTGCGTACGGCGGTCAGAAAACGGCTGAAAGCCATTTGCGCAAACCCGGACAGCCGGATCCTGATCGGCAATAATCAGACATTCGGTCCCGGCATGATTGCGCGCCGCTACGAAGATTTCGGCGGGGTTGTGCATTATCTGGGTAAGCCGCATAAACCGATTTACCAGCATTGTATCCGTATCCTGCAGGAAAAAGATATCTATCCCGGCCAGACCGTCATGATCGGAGATACGATGGCGCATGACATTATTGGTGCCGCCGGGGTTAATATGGACACCTGCCTTGTTAAAAACGGCCTGCACTATGGTTCGTTTAAAGGCTGCAACTCGCTCTACGATGTAGACAGGGCGTTGAATATCCTCGTGCTGCAGCATCACAATGTCCGTCCGACCTATCTCGTCGATAAGATGAAATGGGGTAAGGCTCTACCGGACCGCAAGCACAAGAAGCGCAAAACCGCTTAAAATCAGCTATTATTATCCATTTCCTCACGCATTGCACGGGGGAGCAGGATATCGACGGCGGCCTGTATTCGCGGCATGGCGCGGTCGACCGAGGCTTCGCCTTCCTTGATGAGCTCTTTGGCTTTTTCAAATTCCAGCAGGCCGATATGGCCGATCCGCGGTTTGATATGCACATCGGGCGGATCACCGGCGAGGCGTGAGCGCGTCAGGCGATCCTGAATAATGTTCAGCGATGACACCATAACCCCGAACAGGCTGGGATTATCCGCGTCACGGCGGAACAATCTTTTTGTAAGGGTGCCTTTGAACAGCTTTTGATCTTCCAGAGGAACATCGTTCTCATTGAAAATATCAAACCCGGCAACCGTTTGATAATGCTGTCCAGGTTTAACGACTTTGCCGATCATATCGGCGTTCAGGTCCACGGCTATTGTCAAACGGGACCCTAGTGCCAGACACGCCGATACGGGTACCGGGTTGACCAGGGCACCGTCAATCAGGGTTCTATGATTCAGATGAACTGGAGGAAAAACGCCGGGCAGGGCGAAAGAGGCGCGAATAGAGCCGATGAAATCCCCCTTACGCAGCCAGACTTCGTGCCCGGTGACAATGTCCGTGGCAATGGCAATAAACGGATGCGGCAGCTCTTCAATCATGATATTGCCGAACTGCTCTTCCATCAGGGATTCAAGGCGCTTCCCGCCGATCAGGCTGGCGCTGCGGGCGCGAAAATCCATATATTTGAACATATTGCGGCGGGTCAGGGATAAGGCCCAGTCCTCAAACTCATCCAGTTTCCCGGCAAGATAGCAGCCGCCGACAACGGCCCCGATGGAGGTCCCGGCGACGATTGTGGGGTGGATGTTATGTTTAGCCAGCCCTTTGAGAACGCCAATATGCGCAAAGCCCCGTGCCATACCGCTCCCCAGTGCCAGCCCTATTTGCGGCCTGAATTGAGGCGGTACTCCGGTATCCTTAGCTTTATTTTTCTGTTTTTTTTCTTTTGTCATTTCTTCCGAAAGCCCTTATTTAAGAATAACATAAATTATGTCTGAAAACACACAAAAGCCCCCGCAAGGCATTGATTTTTCTACATGGACCATGGTGAAGCGCCTGGCCGGGAAATACCTGATTCCGTATATGCGGCAATTGGGGGCCGCGCTTGTGTTTATGGTGGTGGCGTCGGCGATGACCGCCGGGTTTGCGTGGCTGATCGAGCCGGTGTTCGACAAGGTACTGGTGGAACAGCGGAAAAGCCTGATCGTCCCGATGGCCTTCGCCGTGTTCGTCTGTTTCCTGGTCAGGGGACTTGCGTCTTATGTACATACGCTGCTGATGAACCGGATCGGACAATGCATTGTCGCCGATATCCAGCGTGACCTGTTCTCCAGCCTGCTGCATCTTGACCTGCGGTTTTTTCATGGTAACCCGAGCGGTCAGCTGGTCTCCCGGATCATAAGTGACGTACAGGCCGTACGCGGCGCCGTTTCGGATACGCTGACAGGCATGGGGCGGAACCTGTTAACGCTGATATTCCTGATTATCCTGATGTTTTACCAGGACTGGAAGCTGGCGCTGATTTCCTTTTTTGCTTTCCCGTTTGCCGCCATATTCGTGTCATGGATCGGCAAACGCCTGCGTAAAATCTCAAAAAAGATCCAGGCCGAAACAGGTACGCTCACGGCGCTGCTGATCCAGATATTCCAGGGCGTACGGCAGGTCAAAGCCTACGATACCGAAGCGTTCGAGCAGCAGCGCTCCAGCGCCGCCATCGACAAGGTCCGGGACCTGAACATCAAGGCGATCCGTGTGGCTACCTTGGCCACACCGTTTAATGAGACATTGCTAGGCATCGCGGTTATGGCGGTGATTACCTATGGCGGGTATCAGGTCAGCGCCGGGATGCTGACGGTTGGGGAGCTGACGTCCTTTATCACAGCGTTTGCCCTCGCGTACGAGCCGATGAAGCGGCTGGCGAAGCTGAATAACACGCTGCAAATCGGGCTTGGCGCGGGCGAGCGTATCTTTGAAATGATGGACCGCCAGCCGGACATCAAGGACAAACCGGATGCCGGGGAACTGGCTGTGAAAAAGCCAGCGATCACGTTTGATAATGTCTCGTTTGGCTACGGGCTGGACGAAGGCCATGCCTTAAAAGACGTCAGCTTTAAAATCCCTGCAGGCAAAGTCACAGCGCTTGTAGGCCCGTCCGGCAGCGGTAAGACTACCGCGATGAACCTCGTCGCCCGTTTTTACGATGTGCTGGAAGGACAGATCCGGATCGACGGTGTTGATATCCGTGACGTCACGCTCAGCAGCCTGCGCGCGCATATCGCTCTTGTTTCGCAGGACGTAACGATTTTCGATGATACGGTCAAAGCCAATATCGCCTATGGTCGCCCGGATGTCAGCGAAGAAGACATTCACAAGGCTGCACAGGCCGCCGCCGCAGACGAGTTTATCCTGCAAATGCAGGACGGCTATGAAACCCGGCTTGGCGAGCAGGGGGTCAAACTCTCCGGCGGGCAGCGCCAGCGCATTGCCATTGCCCGTGCCATCCTGCGCGATGCGCCGATCCTGTTGCTGGATGAAGCGACATCGGCGCTGGATACGGAATCCGAACGCGCAATCCAGAAATCACTGGAAAGCCTGCAAAAAGGACGGACGGTGCTGGTGATCGCGCACCGCCTGTCCACCGTCCAGCAGGCCGACCAGATTATCGTGCTCGAGGACGGGCATATCCGCGAAAGCGGCAATCATGCCGAGCTGGTGGCGGAAAAAGGCCTGTACGCGAGGATGTATAAGGCGGGGCTTGAAGAATAGTGCGGACAGGTAAGAACGAAATGACATTTTTGATTGCTGGCAGCCTGCTTCTATATCTTGGGTTCATATTGCTGATGTACCTGGCCCAGCGCAGCTTCATATATTTCCCCGAACCGAATACGCAGGACCGCGCCGTTTATAACGCAGGTGATATGGATGTCATCACGGTCGAAACAGAGGATGGGCTCACGCTCTCCGGCTGGTACAAAGCACCCGAAGGCGACAAGCCCGTCATCGTCGTGTTTCACGGCAATGCCAGCCATATGGGCATGAGTGCCTGGAAGGTGCGGGACTTCATGGATGCGGGGTATGGGGCGCTGCTCCCCGCCTATCGCGGTTACGCCGGGAATCCGGGCAAGCCGGCGGAGCAGGGCTTGTATAAGGACGCCAAAGCCTTCGTCGGATGGCTGCGGGACGACAGGAAACTTCCCGATAACCGGATTGTGCTCTATGGCGAGTCGCTCGGCACCGGCATAGCGGTCGAGATGGCGGCGAACCATTTCCCGGAGATCAGGGGGCTGATCCTCGAGTCGCCTTACACAAGTTTTGTCGACATGGCGCGGCGGCAATATTTCTTTGTCCCTTTCCTGAATATTCTGGTCCGTGACCAGTACCGCAGTATCGAAAAAATTGGCCGGGTGAAAGCGCCGCTGCTGGTAATTTCCGGTAAACGGGATATTGTTGTCCCGTTCCGTATGGGGCAGGCGGTTTACGATGCCGCGAATGATCCGAAGGAAATGCTTGCCGTACCGCTGGCCGGCCATAATGATTTATACATGCATGGGGTTGGCCCGCGGGTTCTGCATTTTCTTTCCGGCCTGAAAGGCTTATAGTGAGTTTAGCGACACATCAATCCGAACCGGAGATTTTGAATGCCCTGTATTGATGCAATAGACAAAAAAGCCCTGACATTCAAAGAGGATGTCAGTGTCGAAGACGCTGTGGCCAAGCTGAAAAAGGCAAAGGCCGGGGCGGCTGTCGTCCTTGATAAAGACGGAAAAGCGGCGGGAACGATTAGCTTTAAGGGGCTTATCAGTAACCTGATGCCGGTGTCGATTGCTATTGGTGGCGGGTCGGTATCGCTTGATGCGGCACCCGGTGTTGGGAAACGGTTGCTGAAACTTTATCCTTTAACGGTCGGTGAAATTATGGAGCGCCAGATGTATAAAGTCGCACCCGCAGCCCGGCTGATCGAGGCAATGCGCTCGATGATGGAACATGCCGCACCGGCTGTAATTGTTGAAAATGATGACGGGGAATATCTGGGAATTATAACTGAAACCTCAATCATTGAACGACTGGAAGCGGCGAGCCAGGAATAAGCCCGGAAAAAAATCATTTTTTTCTTTCCTATATAAGAAAAAAGGCATATACACGGCCCGTAAATTTCCAGATTACATCAAGAAAGGCTATCTGGACATGTCCTGTGAAGAAGCAATGGTCACCAATGTGATCTCTATTACACAAGATAAAACGGTTGCTGACGCGCTGGCGTTATTTGAAGAGCACAGCATCAGAGGCGTACCTGTTTTGAACGGGGGCGACCGCTTGGTGGGGCTGTTCACGATCCAGCATGTTTTGCGGCGGCTTTTACCTGAGGCTGCGATTTTAAAAGACCAGCCACGCCTTCGGAATGTCGATGTAAGCCTGGACAATTTTCATGGTTCAAGGGCGCTTGTAGCCAAACGCCTGAAAAGCCAGAAAGAAAGAACGATCGGCGAAGTAATGATCGTGCCTGATACGGTTCTGCCGGACACGCCGCTGCGTGAAGGTATTCGGCTGCTTGAAAAATACGGCAGCCCGATCCCCGTCGTCGAAGATAAAAAAACTAATAAACTAGTGGGAGTTATCACGTCACAGTCGATTATTCGACAGCTTAATACAATGGAAGAAGCCAACTAACGGAAGACTTATTTGGCGGCTAAAATAATAAAGGGCGAGTGACGAGTAATGCTAGAAGAAACGTTGCAATGGGATACCGCCATGTTGGTATCCGCTATAATCTTTACCATTACCTTTGTAGGGATTTTTACTGAATCGGTCCACGAACTGCATCGGACCAAAGTTGCGATGCTGGGGGCTGCGGCCATGGTTCTGGCCGGGCAGTTTTTCGGTTTTTACAACCCGGAACTGGCAATCGAAGCAATTGACTGGAACGTTGTGTTCCTTCTTGGCGCGATGATGACAATCGTCGCGATCATGATCCCCACCGGGGGGTTCCAGTCAATTGCTTATCTGATTGCCCGGATCAGTGACGGACGTCTTTATTTATTGATGATTATGCTCGGAATCGCCGTCGCGGTGATTTCCTGCCTGCTGGATAACGTGACCACGGTGATTATTTTCGGCCCCCTGATTGCCTTGATTTGCCAAGCGCTTAGCGTCAACCCAATTCCTTTCCTGCTGTCCGCCTCGCTGTTTTCGGTTATGGGCGGTGTGGCAACCGTCGTTGGTGACCCGACCGCGATGATGATTGGGTCCGCGGCGAAAATTGACTTTAACACCTATCTGTCTCACATGCTGGGGATCGTTGTGGCTGCTTTTGCAACGGCAATGGTTATGCTCCGCTTCCTGTTTCGCAAGAATTTTAAGAAGGTCGCGCTTGAGCCTCAGTTTGCCAAAGGGACGGGCATTCAGGATAAAAAAACATGGTTTGCCTCCCTGACTGTTTTGGCGGTCATGGTTGTCTTGTTTATCAACCACAGCGCCATGCACTGGGAGCCGTGGGTTGTGGCCTGTATCGGGCTGACCATGATGGTGATGGTAACCTACAGCGTTAACCTGGACCGTTACCTGTCAGAGATCGAACTGTCATTGCTGATGTTCTTCGTATCGCTGTTCGTGATTATCGGTGGCGTGGAACAGAGCCAGTTTCTTGAGTATCTCGGCGGGTTCTTCCGCCCGTTCGTGGAAAAAGACCTGTTCTGGTCATGCATTGCCCTGATGTGGATTGCTGCCATTTTGTCAGCCTTTATCGATAACATCCCATTCACCGCGGCGATGATCCCCGTCATCATGGGGATGGAAAGCCAGGGTATAAACGTGACGCCGCTCTGGTGGGCGCTGGCTGTTGGTGCCGGGTTTGGTGGTAACGGTTCTCACCTTGGGTCTACGGCCAATATCTTTATCGTGACCCTGACCGAACGGATGGCCAAGCAGGAAAACAAGCCCAGTCTTGCGATTACGCCGGGCCTGTGGCTGCGCAAAGGGACGCCTGTCATGTTCGGAACGCTTGCTGCGGCGAGCGTCATCATGTGGTTGTTCTTTGATTTCTACGAAGCACCGTTGCCGAAATAATACGGCCTTGCGGGCAGGGACGGTCAGGTCTATATAAAGATCATGAGATATTTAATCCTGAGCTTTCTGACGATCTGTTTTCTTCTGAGCCCGCAACATTCCGGGGCTTGTAGTGATGAGTTCGCTCTGGATACGGAAACGCTTGTCATTGAGACACCGGGCGGTGAAAAGCACAAATTCCATGTCGAGATCGCCGCGACGCCGGATACCATGACCCGCGGTCTCATGTACCGCTCCAGCATGGCAGAAGATCATGGCATGTATTTCATGTTTCCGACGGTCAAGGACCGTAACTTCTGGATGAAAAATACCCTTATTCCGCTCGATATCATCTATATCAGGGAAGACGGCATCATCAACCACATCCACGAAAATGCGGTGCCGCTTGATGAAACGCCGATCCCGTCTAAAGGACCGGTCCAGAATGTCCTGGAAATCAACGGCGGCATGGCAGCAAAGCTGGGCCTGAAACCCGGCGATAAAATCTATATCGAAGTGCCTGCCGATAAAAACGACGGGTAAATAACTTGCTCTTCGGATATTGATCCGGTATTACTATCCAACCTGATCGGGGTGTAGCGCAGTCTGGTAGCGCATCTGCTTTGGGAGCAGAGGGCCGGGAGTTCGAATCTCTCCACCCCGACCATCCTTCGCAGTTAGGTTGCCCTTGGCAACCGCTACGAGAAGGATGCCCTCCGAAGCCTTGGCGAAGGAGGGCGGCCAAATCAGCTCCGGATGGCTTACGCCCGCATAAAACAAAGTTTTTCCTTATGTATTACGTCTATCTGCTGCAGAGTATTTCGTCACCAAAAGAACGCTATATCGGCTATACAGAGGATGTTGAGAAAAGGCTTAAAGCTCATAATGCCGGAGAATCCAGGCACACATCTAAATATTGCCCCTGGCGATTAATCGGCTATCATGCGTTTAGTGATAAAAGAACGGCACAGGCATTTGAATATTATCTGAAGACAGGGTCAGGGAAGGCTTTTGCAAAGAAAAGACTCTGGTGCGCAGGCGAATGATTTCCATTAAACCACCGGCAAATGATCGAGAACGAATGTGGCAGGACTGGGCCGGGAAAGCCCAGCAAGGCGACAAGGACGCTTATAGCCTGCTGCTGCGCGACATCGTTCCGTATATCCGCAATTTCATCAGGCCACGTGTTGCCAATGAAGACTGGATTGACGATATCACGCAGGACGTTCTGATATCGGTCCATAAATCATTACATACTTACAGCCCGGACAGGGCTTTTAAGCCCTGGCTTTCGGCGATTATCAGCTTTAGGAAAACAGATTTCCTGCGCCGCCATTACAATGCCCGCGACCATAAACAGGCATCCACCGACGATCCTGCTTTTTTACGCGAGCATGTAACCGAACCGGGGGCTGCGGGCGAATGGAAAGATATAGAGAAGGCGCTGGCGCAGCTTCCTGAAAAGCAGCGGCAGGTTTTCACGCTTATGAGGATCGAAGGCTACAGCGCACAGGAAGTGGCCGATAAGATGGATATGTCGGTTTCGGCCGTCAAAGTGTCAGTCCACAGAACCACCAACAAACTAAAGGATATACTGGAGTAAAATGAGCGGAGAAAAAGACATCGATACGCTTATTGACGATCTCTCGGCAGATCTCAGCCCGGTAAAGCGAATCTTTAAGCCATTCCTGTGGGTGTCCCCGTGGTTTGTCGTTGCCATGGCTTATCTTGGTGGTGTGATTAATTTCCTCGGCTTGCGGATGGATTTATCAACTAAAATCCATGAAATGCCTTTTATCTTCGAAATGGGATTGACTGGTATGATTGCCGTCTCCGCAGGCTACTCTGCCGGCTGGCTTGCCATCCCGGATATGCGGGAGCAGCGCTGGATGCTTGCGGTACCGACGACATTCTTTGCCGTCTTTATGCTGTTTATTCTGAGTGCCGTTATAACCTCCGGTGTTCATATCGAATCCCTGAGCTGGCATCATTGCTTCAGTGATGCGCTGTTAATGGCCGTTGTCCCGATTTCAACTTTGATGCTGCTGTTAAAACGCGGGGCGACTACGCATCCGTACTGGATGTCTTTCATGAGCGTCCTGTCTGTCGGCGCGCTTGGCTGGGCGTCGCTGCGCTTAACATGCCCGGCGGATCACCTTGGTCATACGCTTTTATTCCACTTCTTGCCGTTTATTTTGTGTGCAGTCGTGCTGGGAAGCCTTGCCCGGCGGATTTATCGCTGGTAAATTTCTGGACATGAACGTACGCATTTACAAACCTTGCAAAAACGCTATGCAGTCCGGCCGCGGCAAAACCGCGCTCTGGGTACTGGAATATGAAACGGTATCTAAACGCGCGCCCGAAGCGCTGATGGGCTGGACGTCTTCAGAAGATACGCTGAACCAGGTTCAGTTAAAGTTCGATACAGTGGACGAAGCCATCGCCTTTGCCGAGAAAAAAGGCTGGGATTACACGCTGGCCGAAGAACATATCCGCAAGGTCAGGCCGCGCAACTACGGCGACAATTTCCGCTATGTCCCTGTAGAAGAATAATTCGTTGCTTTCCTTATCCGTAATCATTTAATACACTGTTTATATAGGCGCCCGTAGCTCAACCGGATAGAGCAACTGCCTTCTAAGCAGTAGGTTGCAGGTTCGAGTCCTGCCGGGTGCGCCATAAATTTTTTAATAACAATTATAATAACCAGAGATGGACAGACGACAGGAATCCGGCAACGTACTTTTTCTCGTATTGATCGCGGTGACGCTGTTCGCGGCTCTGACCTTTGCTGTGGGGCAGGTGACGCGTGGTAGTAGCGGAACGGACTCGGGGCGTGAGACCGATCTTCTGGGTTCCGCAGCGCTATTGCAATACGCCGCCAGCCTGCGCGGGGTGGTGTTGCAAATGATGATTAACGGGACGGCTGCGGAAGATCTGGAGTTTATTCCGCCTGTTGATCTGGCAAACTGTACCACACCGGAAAATTGCGTTTACCATACCTTGGGGGGGGCTGCTGTGTACCAGCAGACATCGCCATCGGTCATGGAAAACGGTTTACAGGGGAACTGGATTGTTAACGGGGATTTTGAAATTGAAAATATAGGGATTAACAGAGCCGCCGACTTTCAGGGAAATGATATTATCGCTTTTCTGCCGGGGGTTTCTCAGGAAGTGTGTGAGCGCATCAACGAGCGGTTGAATATTTCACCAATGCCGGTCTTTAATGACCGATCTTTGTCCCTGGATCTCGTCAATATGGATGAAACGTATATTCCCCCGGTGAGTGAAATTATTATCGGCCCGTCAAGCGGCAGCCTGATGGCTCCGGGGTCCGCAGATGCGCTTCTGGGCAGGGCGGAAGGGTGTTACTACGATAACGACGGGGCGCTGTACGTGTATTATCAGGCGCTGATCGAACGGTAGGGAACACGGGCTAAGCCGTCAACGGACGCAGGTTCATATTAAAATGCTGGTTGGCAATCGCGATAAGAAGGTTCACGCGTTCAAATGTAGGCGAACCGGGCTCTAAATCCTTGAACATGACAAGCCCTTCGGCTCCGCTCATATCCGAAGAAATCTTCGGATGGATGTCGATAATCAGACAGCGGGTAAACAGGTCGTAATAGCGGCGGGCGTAAATATCATCGCGCTTGGTGCCGGTCTTGCCCTGTAACAACGTACCGAGCGGGTCCTCCGGGCCGCCTTTGCCAATTTCCTCGACCCAGCCTTCCGCATTGAAACGGACCCTTACGTTAGGGGATACCTGAAAAATAAACTTACCGTCTACCGGCTCGGGGATTGCGGGGGAAGACCCATTATTATCTTCTGACATGAAAATCTCCTTTTTACGACCGTCTGAACATTATATACTTAACAGGTATCGTAATATAGATTAAGTCCACAAAAACAATGCAGCAAAAAAAACGTAGACCTGACCCAACCCCGATGTCCCACAAAATTGTTATGGCCGTTGTGGCGGTATTGCTGTTACTGGTATCGATATATTTCCTGAACGGGCAGCGCTTTCCTTCCGATATCACCTTTAAACGGGTGGGTAATACAGGTGGCAGTTCCTATGTAACCCAGCGGGAAAACCCATACGGTCAGTTGAACCGTTAAATCACATATCCGCGAAATTTTATTGCTTAAAATGATCGACATCAAAAAAGGTCCGGAGACCTAAGATCTCCGGACAAACGGCGGTAATAGAGGGTGTGTAATTATGTTTTAACCCAATACCGGACCTAATTGCAAGCAAAAAATGTAAAATTTGTAGATTTTTTTTATCAAAAACGAAACTTTCTTAAATAATAAGTAGTATATAAATTATTATCAAACAAAAATGGTAAAAGAATAAGTAAATATAAAAATATAATTAATAACAAATTACTAAATTAAGAATAGCTTATACCTGTTTTGACTTTTTTTATATTTATTTTCTTGTTGATTACATCGAAACGGGTTCGATTCTTAAAAGGGAACCTTGCGGACGAGCGTTGTCTACTAACCTTTTGGTATATCTTTTCTAAAGTTGCGTAGCGATCTCTGTTCCTGAACTTTCCAGTCCCCATTCGGTCCATGATCCGTCATAAACGGCAACGTTTTCCTTACCGATTGTGTATAGCGCAAGGGCCAGAACGCAGGCTGTAACACCGCTGCCACAGCTGGTTACAATGTTTTTTTGGAGCGGAAATCCGGCCAGATATTCCTCGATAAATCCCGGCGGCATCAGCCCGCCGGTGGTAGGATTCATCAGATTCATAAACGGAACATTGCTGCTGCCGGGGATATGCCCGGAACGCAAGCCGGGGCGCGGCTCCGTTACCATCCCTGCAAAACGGTCGGGACTGCGGGCATCAAGGATCAGGGTATCCGGATCGTCTAATGTAGCTTTCATGTCTTCAAGATCGCGGACCAGTTCAGCCCTGAAAGCGGACGTAAAAGTACCGGGCACCGGGGGGATCGGGGGATTGGTATTCATGTCATGGCCTGTCGCCTCCCAATAAGGAAGGCCGCCATCAAGGACATAGACCTTGTCGTGACCGAATACGCGAAACATCCACCAGGCGCGGCAGGCCGCCATGGCTATGCCGCCCTGATCGTAGACAACAACGGTGTCGGAATTAGATATGCCCAGTGCGGACACGGCCGAGGCAAACGCCTCCGCAGAGGGCAGCATGTGAGCCATATCCGCCTGCGGGTCTGCAATTTCATCAATATCAAAGAAAACCGCGTTACCAATGCGCTTTTCCGTAAAGAGCGCATGGGCGTCTACAGGGGCGCCGGGCATGACAAAAGTTGCGTCAACCATCCGGACGGAGTTTTCTTGTTGCAAAAGCGATTCCAGTTCGTCGGGGGAAAGGAGAGCTTTGGATCGATCTGACATTGCCATAACCTTGTTATTTTTCGAAAAAATATAGCCGCATGTGGATAAAAAAAACAGGGAGACAACTATAAAAAATTCTCAAGGAAAAACAAGAGGCTATTTTATATAATACGACAGCTAACCCCTGAAAAAATAGTAATTTTTGCTGCGGATGCTTACACAAAAACACGGAGATTTTCTTGCTTTATGACGAATAATGTTCTAAGACGGGATCATTGGGAATAGACATACAAAAAAAGAAAGACAGTGAGGCCCCTATGACCTTATCTGCCAGCGACCGTATAGATCGCATTTTACCTGGGAGACAGATTTGTCCGTTAGACTTCATTAACCTGCCGATCCATTATGATCCAAGGCCGGAGCCGGGCACAGAATATACGCAAAGATTAACCGATGCCGCGAAAATGTCATATGTCGCGGCGAACGAAATGGGCTTCGGCATACAGGACAGGCTGGCTTTCCGCGCCAGTGGCATGTCAAACGGGGCGCTGGCATATGGCCTGGTTGAGGATTACGCATCAGATCCGGCTCAGGGCTTCAAGAAAATCCATCTGAACAATATCATTTCACTGGCGATGCGCCGTTTCGGCAAAGCCGTAAAAACCACCCAGAACCTTAAGAACACCGTCGCCGGCAGCGAGCTGCTGAACCGTGTGATCCTGCCTAACCGGGAAGCGGATTACCGGGCAGGGAACCTGATGGAATCCACCTATCCGGATCAGGCATGGGTTTATCCGATTGGCTATGAGAACGCCGTACGGATGCAGAAAAGCAGTAATGCGCTGAGCCAGGGGGCAAGTTATCAGGACTGGACGTTCGAATATTGGTGGGGTGCCCGTGTCGTTGACATGAACACGTTTGTCTATGACGGCGAAAAGCGCTTCGACTCGCGCAATCTCGGGATTGAAGACAACATGGCAAACCTGATCCAGCTGGGTTATCTGGACAAGGTTCGTGAGCATGTCGGCCCCGGCAAAAACTTTGATGTGCTCGACCGTCACGGCAATCATGTGCCGCTGACCGACCGGGCATGGGGCCGGGCAAAGCATGTGTTTGAACGTACCGAGCAGGGCTATGCAAGCGATCTGGCCATCAGCGTACTCCTCGGCGAGTTTATGATTGATGACTGGCTGCGCGGAAAGTCTGCGCCTGCGGAATTTGATGCGCCGGATATGAAGAAAGTGCACCCGGTCCTGGCCAAACGCAGCCCCGAAGAGCTGGCGCGCATGGATCGCCTGAAGGAAGTGATGCTGCCGTATATCGCGGAAAAATGCCTCGATTTCCAGCCGTTCTATCAGGAAGACCCCAACCTGAAAAAATATATCGAAGAGGTTGTGATCCCTGCTAAAGGGCAGTTCAAAGATCTTAAGCTTGCCGATGTTCAAAAGGCGTTGTTCTCTGAAGATATTCTGGGCGACATGAACAGCAGCGATATCCGAAAAGAAAAGAACGCTGCGGCAAAAGCATTTGATACGGCCGCCAATGATAACGGATTTCTGAGCAAACCGGCCAAACGCCGCGACACGGACGGACACTATTTCAAAACGCCGTCCCGCCTGTTTAACGATGATGATTACGGCCAGCTGTCCCTGTGGGAGCAGGCAGCGCTGCCCTATATGATGGGTGCCATGGAATCTTTCAGGCTGCCGGAGAATGCGCCGCGCAGCCTTTTTTATGTGGCTGAACCCAAGGGCGGTCCCCTGGCGGAAGCCTATATGGGCAAACATAAACTCGACTGGCTCAAAGAGGCCTATAGCGCCGAAGATCAGGTGGATTCAAAACACAGCTTTGCGCAGGATGTGATTGCTAAAAACAAGCAGAAACACCCGAAGAACCTGGCAAAACTGGCCAAGAGTGACGCGCTGGGAAAACGCGGAATTGCTAATATCGTCAGCTCCCAGAACTTCATCAATATTGCCGAAGCGGCTGAGAAATACCGCAACTTCGTCGCAGCCGCAGGGCCGCAGAAAATCAGCCCCCGCGCGCGTCTGGCGCTGATGAAGGAATGGATGCACCGCAACCCGCAAGCCATTGCCCTGCGCAAAGGCTGGGAAACGCATCATGATGAAACCCAGCTTGCGCTTGAAGCCCTGAAAATAGCGACCGGGCTTGTTGACCGTCCTTATGACGGCGGCAATTTCAAAATGGAGATTTTCGTTTTTGATGAGAAAAGCGGCAGCCTGGAAAAGCAGAGCCTGTACGACCTCGTCACGACACTGGGCAACGCGGTCGAAGCCAAGCTCGATAAAGACGTGCCGCCGCCGGCGCGGGAGCATTACCTGGCGCTGGCCCGCATGTTGCGGATCCTCGATGCTTACAAAGATCCCGGCGGTATGAATGTCCGCGTCTACAAAGACCGGACGGATGCCGATACCGAAAAGGACGAACTGATCCAGTGGCGCAATGCAGACCCGGCATTAATGGCGTTTATGCATGAAGACATGGACAAGAAAAACGAATTGAACGAACTGCGCACCCGCCTGCGGGAGAAGCTACTGGCAGGGGCCGTGCAGTATTTCGATCAATCTGATCTGGAAGGACTGGATCAGAAATATGAAGCAGCCTGGAAAAAGGCGCATGGCGATGATGCTTCGGCACAAAGGAGAAAATATGATGGCCGTAAAACGACCCAGAAATGGGAGGGGCCGACATAAACAAAGTATGATGCGCATACTGCTAAGAAAAACAAAAAAAGTAGCAAAGTAAAACAGGGACAATAACGGGATAATGAAAGTAAAGAGCGCGGATTTACTGAGATTGACTGGACTTGCATCGCGGCATGAAAAGCCGGATGCAGCAGAACCGGTTTTGCTTACAGGCGCCGCGACAGACCCGCAAACCGGGCTTATTGTTTCCCTCGCATCCTCCAGCAAATTCAACGAAAACGGCCAGCTTGACGATCTGAAAATCAAATACTGGCGCCAGCTTCCCTACGGGGAAAGCCGCAATCAGAACCTGATTACCATCAAGGCAAAACCCGTCGGCAAGCACATCACGGAACTCAGCGAGCTATGGGTACAGTCAAGCTGCGTTTACGACAGCCGCTATGATGATGCGAATAACCCGGAAGTTCGTAAAAAGATTAACCGGGTGCTGGAAGGCGTTAACCGCCTGAATACGCATTTACGCGATAAAGGCCCGGTTGAGGACACAGCCAAGATCCTGAATGACTGTTATTTCGATCAGGTCATTGGTGAAAAAATGATCGTGCGTGGCCTGAAAAAAGACGGCGGTTTTGAATTTTCATTGTCCCCGTACTTTACGCGGAATGCCGCGCAGGGGGTGGGCGTTGAGTTTCGGGATGTCGATCTTAACCGCTTGAAATCTGTTATGGGGTTCAGCATCAATACGCTGGAACCCGATAAGGATTTCTCCGATGACCGCGAAGTTTTTACCACCGACCCGCAATCCGGGATTAACTATGTCGCCGGGGTGCGCCTGAAAGAATACAAAACCGGGCGCGTGGTCATGGATATTTACGACAACAGCCGCGATGTGCCGGGCGATGTTGACGCATCGGAAATTGACCAGGTGATGCGCTTCGAATGGAAGCGGAACCGCCAGAACGGCTATACGCTAACGGACCTGCATTGCCTTGGGAACAAAGTAGATATCACCGATATGAACAAGGTGCTGCGCTGTATCGGTTTCGCGCAGTCCTGCAATGACGATCTGGCCAAGCGCAAATATCCCGCCTTCATGGATTACCTGGCCGAATACGATATGCTCGACGCCGTCAGCCCGCTGCCGCCGCCACCGCCGCTGAAAGACGGCGGAGAAATGCAGTATGTTTCATTGCACGGGACGGGCATGGAAAAGACCATTGAAAACTATGGCGACCAGATCGGGATCGCCGATGTCTTCCTGCACCGGGGCACCAAAGAAGACGGTAGCCTGAGCAGCGCAGGAATTGCTATGGATTTCCCTTTCGCTTCGGGCGGCGCGAATTCCAATTTTGACGGCGCTGTGCCGGATTACATGTGGGCCTGGAACGATCTGAAGGCCTTTTTTATTACCCACGGGCACTTCGATCACTGCGACGGTCTGGCATATTACGCCAAAGCCGGACTGATGAAGGAAAAAGACGTCTACGCGACCGCGGAAGTGAAATACTTCCTCGACAAGAAAATGGACTTCCTCAAGGTGCCGCGCTCCATGCGTCCGAAAATCACCGTGGTCGATGATGAAACCCCGGTCGCAATCAAGGATGATGACGGCGTCACCCGTTTCTGGGTGCAGCCATGCCCGAACGGGGCGAGCCACTCGGCCAATTGCACCCCCTATATCGTGACAGGGTGCTATGGCGATCAGCACTATAACGGTGCCGCGACGGTCTATGGCGATGCCAATAAACTGACCCAAAAAGGCGAAGCGTTCTATCAAAAAGGCATTGAGCCGCTCAAAGATATGCAGGGCGTCACACCGGAAAAGATTGACGCACTGATTGCAAAGCAAGGCGGCAAACACTTGCTGGCGGCTTACCATGACCCGACCGCAATTACCTATGAAGGCCATGCCCCGGAAGAGGATGAAGTTGAAAATACCCTGACGGAAATCCTCGGCTTCTTCCCGGACAAAGGGGTCCTGATGGCGCCGATCAGTACCAACGATGTCGAATATGTCGTCGGAAGCCATGTCGCTCACAACACAGGCCGAGATATTACAGCTGTTGGCCGGAATGCCGAATTACGGATTTCCTGCCGGAACCTGTTTGGGATGCGGCATGATCTGGATTTACGCGATGTTCGCATCGATCCGTTCGAAGAACTGAAAAACCCGACAGGCCTTATTCCCAAAGACGTCCTCGATACTTATTTTGCAGCGCTTGAAAATGTCGAGATCAATGACAGCAATGTCAAAGTCAACCAGGACGATATTGATGCCATTCTGAACGAAATGGACTACGATCCGACGGACAAGAAAGAAGCAGAACGCGCAGAACGGAAAGCTACACAGCAGGCGTGGGAAAACGCCTACGAAATTTACCAGCAGAAGAAAATCGAAGCGGCCCGCACAAATGCCCTGAAATCCTACAAGGAAAAGCTCGACCCGATCGAACGCGAGCATGAGAAGAATACTAAGCTCTTCATGCTCAAGAGCCTGATGAAACATGACGCTGTAGTTTTTGAAAACGACTATAACGACTACCTGATGTGGAAAGCGATCATGGATCAGAAGGAAACCGCTTCGATCCGCGCGACAAGAAATTCTAAACTGGCGAAGGATTTCCGTCTCGATCCGGGCCGCCTGATGGTCTTTATCACCGGGACGCAGGGGAACGCGGAAGAGCGCTTTTCAACCCTGCAAAAACTGATCGACTTCTTCTCCCTGCTGGATGCCGATGAATCTGTCCGCAGCACGGGATACAGCGTTGATCTCGAAAATTTCGTGGCCGTCATTTCCCAGCCTGCGATTGTCGGCAATGAAGACAGCCAGCGCCGGATGATTGATGAGCTGGTCCGCAAACGGAACATCACCGTGGCTTGTGCTTTTATGAACGGCTATACGATTTTCAACCCAAAGGAAAAGCGCGATAAAATTCTCAATGAGCTGCAGAAAAAGGGCCTGAAATACGAACCTGACGCAGCGGGCAATATCCATGTCTATAACCGCGCTGCTCACTATCACGGTCACGGCTTCAAGGAAAATGTCCGCTCAATGATCCAGAATGTCGATGCGAAATTCCACGTTCCACACCACATCCCGAGCTATGATGCGAATACGGCTTTTGAAAAGCTCTGCGATGAAGAGCAGGTGATCTGCCCGCGCGTGAAGCCCAAAGACTTCCAGGTGATGCGGCTTGATGCGCATAAGAAAACCGGCGAAGAGCAATACAAAAAGATTACCGAACTGAACCCGTCTTACGTCCTGATCCGCCTTGCCCGGAAATACGGCCAGTATTTTGGCGGCTGGATGCAGTTGACCCGCGCAACAATGCTCCGCCGTGAAGGCGCGCACCGCGCCGATGGCCTGATGGCCCGGACAACCAAAGACGGCTTTTACGAACAGAATACAGCGCAGCAGGAATGGGAACGCGTCAGCAACCCGCAATATTTCCAGCCGCTGCAAAGAACACGAAAAATTGGCCCCAGCATGATCGACCGGGGCGAGGGCAGGACTCGTCATCGCAGCCGCCCTGTATGGTACGGCACCAAACCGCCGGGTAAGGATGCCGCTTAGGAAAGAGTATGGAAGTACGCGTCGCAAATAAAAAGCATGTCTGGCACATGGTGCAGCGGGGGATCTTGACCCAGCTTCACTTCGACTTCGAGGCTTATGGCCTGAAAACGAAGTTTGCCCAGATCATGAGCTATGGCGATGCCATTGGCGATATCGCCGGGAACTTCGTCGAGTCTGACGAAATCCAGGTGAAACGCCCGGACCGGTTTATCCCGACCCCGGCAGCCCTGACCGTGACCCGCACATCGGCGCATGAGCTTGATGAAGAAGGACGCCTGCCACACCGCGTGGCGATGGCAAAAATAGCGCAGCGTTTCGAGCAGAATTCACTGGCCGCCGCAGCGTTCGGCGTTGAAGAAGAAGGGCGCAACTTCTCCACCGTCCGCAAAAAAGGTGAGGATCTGTACCCCAAAGAAAAAACGGAGACCGTTGTTCATTATCCGCTGTTTGATCCCGATAAAAAGATGCAGATCGGCGATAACGGCGAAATCGTGACGGACCCGCCTGGCATGTTAAAGCTCAATGATAAGGGGCAGGTTGTCATCGGGCCGGAAGAAAAAACGATCCTGATCCCGCATGAAGTCGAAAAGACCGGGGAAAGCGGGGAGCTGGAAACCGTTGTCGAGTACCGTCCGATGACCCCCGAAGACGGCGCGATTACCTTCGATGTGCGTATCCATCCGGAACGCGGCATGATCGCCTACCGCTTCGATGAAGATCCGCGCAGCCCGTATTACGAGAACATTGAAAACGGCTACTACGAAGAAGACGACCGGAACGATAAATGGAAGTTCAGCGAAGCCCGCAAAATGATTAGCGGCTACCGCATAAAATGGTACGACATGGCTGTGCTGCGCCCGAACCTTGTCCGGGCAGGGTTCCATCCGTCGAATATCTTCTTTACCCATTCCCGTGCGACGATTACCAGCAAGCAAAAAGCCAAGAATTACGCGGTTGATACCTACAGCACCGTTATCAACACGCACCTGTATGGCCCGCAGGGGGAAGAGCGGCTGAAGCTCAGCGACCGCACCGATCCGCGCACCGGCGAGACGGTCCCGTCGGCGAAGCTTGAACTGGTGATGAAGGAAAACACGCGCTATGAGAATAAAGAGCGAGGTATCCGCGCCGGTGTATTTATGCCCGATGGTTCTGTCTATGACGGGCGCAAAGGGCATAAAAGTCCGGCCTATGATGCGCAGGCGTCTTTCGCGGCCTTCAACTACAGCCGCGAACTGGCGCCGAATATCGTTGCCCAGCAGGAATTGCAGGCCGATGAAGATTACCTGCGTAATATGTTGCCGGGGAACAACCTGACGGAATCCCATCCGCCGATCTTTGCGATGATGCGGAACAGCTACCCGGAAAAGCCCGTATCCGATCCGATGGCCTTTGTCGGTTTTGACGACCAGCAGGGCCAGCTGCGCCGCGCTATCATGATGCGCCTTGATCTCGGCGACCTGCGCAACTTTACCTATAAGGGTAAAACGTTGCAGCAGATGGCTGAAGAAGACCTGACGCAAAGCGACCATTCACAGCGTAACTTTGTCCGTATGATTAAAGAGCAGGGCCGTGACCCGGACTCCCTGATCCGTATCGACTCCTTGCGCAAGTTCCACGGCGTCGTTCGTCTGGGCGAGGCGATGCATACCGAGTCCGCGACGAATTGGGATCTGGAGCAGATCGATGACAATTTCCGCTTCCTGGTCGATGAAGAGAATACCCGTATCCTTGAGGCCGTCCGCGATGCCGTTGAAGTGCTGAACTGGGAAATGCGCGAAGAGCCGTTGCCCGCCAACCCGCGTCTGGAAGAAGAATGGCCGTTCAACAGCTTCGGCAATCTTGATCTGCTGGAATATGAAGCGCGGCAGGAAAGCGTCAAAACCAAAAATATGCCGAATAAAGGTCGCGCCCCCGGTGTTTCTGAAATGCTGCTGGAGCGCGCGCAACATATCTTCGAATACCACAACGCGATTGATGAAGGTCTGCACCGCCTGGCGATCCAGCCGCATCCGGTTGATCTGTACGGCTATGATGACACGCTCGATAAGCGCGCTGCCGTTGAAAATTACTGGGAGCTGTTCAACAAAATTTATAAACGCTTCAAGGATAAGAACTGTCCGTACATCCATATTTTCGATGAATACGTGAACAGCAGCGGCAAGCTCGTGCCGCCCTGGCGGACCAGCAAGGAATTCGACCGGTACGATGATGATCGGTTCGACGAAATCATCCAGAAAATTCAGGATTTCCGTTGGGATCTGATGCACCGGATGCTTAATGATGATGAGCTGGAGCGCAAAGACAAACGCTCCGCCTACGGCAAAGGCCTGTTCGATCATCAATACACACAAAAAGGCCGCCTGCTTTGCGGTAACATGAGCCGTGATTTCCGTGTGATTGATGAGCGCGGCCGCGAGCTGTCGATCAACTATATCCGCCGCCAGTACGGCCATATGCCGAACCTGGTGCAGGATAAACTAAAGTCCAAGGACTGGCGTATCCAGTTCTACCGTCAGGAATCGGAACCGACGACCTCTGTGATCCTGATGCAGTTTGCCGATATGGGTAAACTTAATGAGCTCGACGGCCTGTGGAAGTTCCGTTACGAGGCCTTGCGCGCGCTATACCTGCACGGGGCGCCGAATGAAGATCCGCGTAATATGCGGTGGGATGCGATCCCGGCGCTTGAGCGTCAGTTGCAGGCGATGGAGATCAACCAGACGATGGATGATGAAGGCGGGCTTGCCCGTGTCTTCTCCAAACATGTGTCGGGCGAAGCGGAAATCTTCCTGCGTTCCGAAGAAGGGCAGCGTTTCCTGGCCGAATACAAAACATATCTCGATACGATCAAAGCGCAGTACCCGCCGATAGAAGGCAGCCTGCAGTATGACGAAGAAACGGCTCTGCCGTATGACTGGATCGAACATGAGATCGATGCCGATAACTACGTCATGATTGATGTGCCGGATACGCACCTGCGTAAACCGCTGGAAGACATTCGCCAGAGTCCGTATTCCCTTGTGATCCGTGCGCTGAGTGAGAAAGATAAAACAAAAATCCGCCGCGGGACGCCTGTCGTGCTGCGTGGGATGCAGACAGGCCGCCTGTACCATCCCGGCCCGGTCAATGTCCGTCAGGCTCCGCCGGAATCTGCGAGCTACAGCGACTATTTCGAGCAGGCACAGCGCGCTTACAAAGATGATGCGGGTGTATCGTTCCCGAAACCGGAAAACCGAAACATCCTGCGGGTTCAGGAAATGATCCCGATCGCCAATGTGCGCCCGGTCGATGCGGCCATGCAAAGCCTGAAAGTGCCGTCGCTGTATTTTGACGGCCTGGTCAGTCCCCGCCTTGCGCACTTTGCCGATGACAAGCCGTTAACAGGGTTGATTATGCCTGCCGATTACTGTCCGCAGACGCTAAAAGCGGGCGCGCCGATCCGTTTCCGCGAAATGCAGGCCGATATGGATGCCAAGATGGAAGGGACCGAAGGTCATGAAACCGGACACACCTACGAAAGCAAGCTGCTTAAAGTAAAACGCATGACGGTCGGCGACCTGATGGATCAGGTACATAATGGTGAATTTACGGACGAACAGGCCCGCCGCTGCGGCTATGCCGGGGCCTATGATGTCTGGGAAAAGGTCAATGCCGCCTTCCTTAATCGCGGGGCGCCGGACCTGAGCCGGGAAGAGATATTGCTGCTGGAGTTCGAGCCGGTGGATAAGAAATCCTGGGCCTATTTCAACCCGCCCGAAGCGCCGAAGGCCGCATTCATACAAGACGGGAAACCGGTCAGCCCGTCTGCTTACCGTATGATTGCCGGTAAGCTAGCTGGGGCCAATGACAATGATGCCGCTTCGGAAGTATCCCAAATGCCGAAACCCGGCTAATCCCTATTCCTGATAGATTGTAAAGACTTTGACCTTTTCGTGCCGCCCGCGAACAGAGCGTTCGCCTATCGGTTTGAGCAGGACCTTCCACGATTGACTAAGCCCTTTAATCACCTCTTCGGAGAGCAGGATATAGGTGCCCAGATCTTTATTCATTTGTTCCAGCCGCGCCGCAGTATTGACGGTATCCCCATATAAGCCAAGAAACAGCTTTTCCTCCCCAATCTGACTTATAACAACGGTTCCGGCATGCATGCCGATCCTGAAATCGGGAACCATCCCGTAACGTCGCCAATATTCTGCTTTAACGGGCTTGGACGTAAAATGCTTTTTCATGGCATGCGCGGCGGCCAGCGCACTGTTTGCCTTGGTCCTGGGCCAGGTCACAACAAGACCGTCCCCGGTATAATTCAGGATATCGCCACCATTAATCCTGAAAATATAGCCGCAGTCGTAAATAAACCGGGCGATCAGATCCATGCTTTTTTTAGGCTCCAGTTTTTCGGCAATACTCGACGAGCCAACCATATCGAGAAACAGGACAATGCTGTTCCGTTCCTGCGGTTCGGCATACGTGCCCAAAAGAAAGTCAATGAAGTGTTTTTTTCCGATCATACCAATAATACGGACTAGCCCCAAGGAAACACTGGGCACGAAAATAGCGACGCCAAAAAAGGTTTTATAAAACGTTATGTTCTCCATGAGCGAAGGCCAGCTATGCATGATGGATGATGTAATGACATAGCAAAAACCAAGTGCGGCTAGCATAAAGCCAATGTAAATACCAAGCTGGCTGATCGTAGGGAGCTGCCGGATTTTTTTGCCGTAATAAGAACTCTTACCGAATTCAACGTAACCAAGCCAGCACAGGCTATATAAGCTCCAGAACATAAGGACCGGCATAATATCGTCTATTATTTTCGGATTGGCCATATAGACAAGGAAAGCCATAGCACCCGATAGCAGGAAGAAAACAATCAGGTAATTTGCATATATGGCCAAAGCAAAAACAGCGGCCAGGGCACATTCCGCCCAATAGATATACATCGCTTCCCGATATTCAATGATACCGAAAAAGGCGACCAGGATCGGAATCAGGTTAATTCCGATAAAACCGTAAAAAACGGTATTTAGATTTTTTGTTTTAACCGGGGGCATAGAGAAATCCTGCCGTTAGAAAAAAACATTATACAGAAAGCGGCTTGTTTGTAGAAGGATAAAGAGAGCTCTTGTTTCGGCTATAATATGGAATCGATTATTTTAATGGTTTTGCAAAATAAAAATCGGAAAAATCGATAGTAATCATTGGATTAATTAATTTAATCAAACCTCGTTTTTGGGGTACAGTTCTGGCACAGATTCAATCAATCCAAAGCAAGGAGTTCTTATGCGTAAACAAATCAGGCTTTTGGCGGCTGTCCTCACCATGGGTGTTTCATCCGCTGCGTTGATCCATTCCGCCACGGCACAAAACATGGCTGGGGGGGAATATAGCGCCCCGCCGACGAGCGCGAGTGCCATGAATGATTATTGGTGGCCGAACCGTCTGGACCTTTCTCCGCTCCGGGCGAACGCTGCCAAATCGGACCCTATGGGCGCGCAATTTGATTACGCTAAAGAGTTTGCGAAGCTTGACCTGAATGCGGTCAAAAAGGATCTCGCAGACCTGATGAAAACATCCCAGGACTGGTGGCCGGCAGACTTTGGCCATTACGGCCCGTTCTTTATCCGTATGGCATGGCACAGCGCCGGGACATACCGGACGCTTGACGGACGCGGTGGTGCAGACGGTGGCATGCAGCGTTTTGCCCCGCTGAACAGCTGGCCGGATAACGCCAACCTTGATAAAGCCCGTTTACTGCTGTGGCCGATCAAGCAGAAATACGGTGACAAGATTTCCTGGGCCGACCTGATGGTCCTGGCCGGAACGGTTGCAATGGAAGATATGGGCTTTAAAACTCTCGGCTTTGCCGGTGGCCGCGTTGACGCATGGGAGCCGGAAATTGTTGACTGGGGACCGGAAAGCAAATGGCTCGGCAGTCACCGTCACGGCGAAGGCCGTAAGCTGAAAGGCGATCTGGCCGCGACCCAGATGGGCCTGATCTATGTGAACCCGGAAGGCCCCGAAGGCAATCCTGATCCACTCGAAGCCGCAAAAGACATCCGTGAAGCCTTTGGCCGGATGGCGATGAACGACGAGGAAACCGTCGCCCTGATTGCCGGCGGGCACACTTTCGGTAAAGCTCACGGTGCCGCCAATCCCGGCAAGCATGTCGGGCCGGAGCCGGAAGCGGCTGACGTCGGAGCCATGGGGCAGGGATGGATCAGCAATTACGGCACGGGTAAAGGTGCCGATACGATCACCAGCGGCCTTGAAGGCGCATGGACAGTAGACCCGGCCAAATGGACTCACAACTACCTGCAAAACCTGTATGCCTTTAACTGGGTACAAACCAAGAGCCCGGCAGGTGCCGTGCAGTGGGTGCCGGAAGAAGAGTCTGCCGAAGGTATGGTTCCTGATGCGCATGATCCTGAAAAATTCCACAAGCCGATTATGTTCACGACCGACCTGGCCCTGCGCTTCGATCCTGAATACGGCAAAATCACCAAACGCTTCCTCGATAACCCGGAAGAGTTCGAAAAAGCGTTTGCCAAAGCATGGTTCAAGCTGACACACCGCGATATGGGACCGCGCTCCCGTTACCTCGGATCTCTGGTGCCGGAAGAAGTCATGATCTGGCAGGATCCGCTCCCGGCCGTTGATTACACGCTGATCGATGCGGGCGATGCCGAAAAGCTGAAAGCCGATATCCTCAAATCCGGCGTTTCAACGTCTGATCTCGTTAAGGCCGCATGGGCCTCAGCTTCCAGCTTCCGTGTAACGGACATGCGCGGCGGTGCCAACGGCGCACGTGTTCGTTTGGAACCTCAGAAAGACTGGGCTGCGAACGATCCTGCAGAGCTGGCCAAAACACTGGCGGCGCTGGAAAAGGTCCGGAAAAGCTTTAACGACGCGCACAAAGACGGCAAAAAAGTTTCGCTGGCCGATGTGATCGTGCTGGGTGGGGCGGCTGCAATCGAAAAGGCCGCCAAGGACGCCGGGGTGACTGTCAAAGTACCGTTTACACCGGGCCGTGTTGACGCGTCACAGGACCAGACCGATGTGGCTTCATTCGACACGCTGAAACTCGGCGCAGACGGGTTCCGCAACTACTTCGAAAAAGGGGCGGCGCAATCTCCTGCCGAAATGCTGGTTGAAAAAGCCTCGCTGCTGAACCTGTCCGTACCTGAAATGACGGTCCTGGTTGGTGGTATGCGTTCTCTGGGCGCGAATGCGGGCGGTTCCAAACATGGGGTCTTTACCCCTAAGCCGGGGACGCTGAGCAATGATTTCTTCGTCAACCTGCTCGATATGTCCACGGAATGGAAAAAAGCCGAAGGTCAGGAAGGTGTCTACGAAGGTCATGACCGCAAAACCGGCGCTGTCAAATGGACAGCAACCCCGGTTGACCTGATCTTCGGATCAAACTCCGAACTGCGGGCCGTGTCCGAAGTCTACGCCTACGGCGACTCAAAACAGAAGTTCGCCGACGACTTCGCCGCCGCATGGACCAAAGTCATGAACCTCGACCGGTTCTAAACAAAGAACACATCTAAATTACAAGCGGCGGCGTCTCCATGATGCCGCCGCTTTTTTATTTCGGGCAATCAGTTACGCAGCCGCCTTTGGCTTGCGGGGAGCGTGGAAACGCTTTTTGCTGGCGAACAGCTTCGTATTGCTATCTGAACGTTGTTTTTGCCTGCGGGAGCGTCTGGGTTTGGAGTTTCGCTTTGCCCCAGGCTCTTTTTCAAGCTTTGCCCCTGGATTGAGCAAACATTCAATTGCGTGCCATTTGCGGCCATCCTGATTGGATACAAAACTGATTGCCGATCCCTCGGCGCCTGCCCTGGCGGTGCGGCCCATCCGGTGAATAAAATCCTCTGCGACCTGCGGCAGATCATAATTGATGACATGCTCGATATGAGGGACATCCAAACCGCGCGCCGCAATATCCGTGGCAACCAGTACGCGGAAATTCATTTCGCGGAAATCCTGCATCACCTTGCCGCGCTTATTCTGACGCAGATCACCATGCAGAGCTTCGGATGCAAATCCGTCCCGGCGTAGATTCTTGGCCATCCTGTCGGCATTATATTTTGTTTTCACAAATACAATGACCGAACCGTTGCGATCATAAAGCTGGGAGATAAGCTCTTTATACTTCTTATCCTGTTCAATACGGATCACTTCCTGCTTGATATTGTGAGCGACCACATTGACTTCGCCGACAGAGACGCGCTTTGGATTGTTCAGGTATTTTTCAGCCAGCTTTAGAATGTTCTTCGGCAATGTTGCTGAGAACATAAGGGTTTGGCGGGTATCCGGCATATATTTAAAAATCTTTTCAAGCTGAACCGAAAAGCCCATATCCAGCATCCGGTCCGTTTCATCAAGAACCAGAAAATGCGTATCATCAAGCTTCATGCTGCGGCGTTCCAAATGGTCGTTCACCCGCCCTGGTGTTCCTACGATCAAACGCGGATGCCTCCGAAGCGCTGCAAATTGCTTACCCATAGGCTCACCGCCAATAATAAAAGCCGTTTTAATAGGGCTTTTCTCCCCAAGAAGCTGATGCATGACATCCATGATCTGTTTGCCCAGCTCACGTGTCGGGGTGAGCACAAGTGCCGAACCATGCGGATCGGTCAGAAGCTTTTCAATCAGGGGAATGGCAAAAGCAGCTGTTTTTCCTGTGCCGGTTTGGGCTGACCCCATAACGTCATGCCCTTCAAGGGCAAGCGGGATAGCCTGGACCTGAATAGGTGTTGGCTTTGTATATTTCATTTGCTCAAGCGATTTGTTGAGCGCAGGGGACAGGCCGAAGCCTTCAAAGTTTTTCATGTATTTTCTTCCATTCAAGTTCGGTTATAGTCTGCGCCCGGCGCAATGCTGAACGCATGTTTGAAAGCCGCTTTCGGCACTGATCTATAATTTGAACTTTTGGAAAAAGGTAAGGGTTTAACGCTCACGCATCCTCAAGGATGCTTTTCGAAAGCTCGTGTCTCATAGAGAGTATTTGTCAAACTGGGAGGAGTAGTGACAGGTTTAGGCGGTCTTGTCAAACTTAATTAACATAAATCAACAGAGGGGGTAAAAGGGCACGGGGCCTTTGATTTTTAATACTTTAAGTGAGGATGAATAAATTAAAGTTCTACAATAAACTTTGAATCACGGCGGGCGCATATTAACTTATTGTTGTACGGATAGCGTATAACTGGTATAATGGAATTGTAAATATGATTAACTCCTTCAAATGTAAGGAAACGGAAAAGATATGGAACGGGCTTGAATCAAGGTCTTTTCCAGGCGACATTCAGGACAGGGCTTTGCGGAAATTGCGTCAGTTGGATGCTTCCCAAACTCTGGATGACCTGAAAAACCCGCCAGGAAACCGTTTGGAACCTTTGAAGGGCGAGCGTATCGGGCAAATGAGCATACGAATAAACAACCAGTGGCGCATTTGTTTTGTATGGAAAGATGCAGAGGCCCGTGACGTAGAAATAGTGGATTACCATTGAAAGGTGTCGTTATGACGAAACATTTGAAAAACCCGCATCCCGGCGAAATTCTGCAAGAAGAATTTTTAGAACCGCTTGGCATGTCGCAAAACGCACTGGCGCAGGCCATTGGTGTACCGTCTAACCGCATTAATGAATTGGTGCGTGGCCGCCGTGGCGTAACGGCAGATACCGATCTGCGTCTGGCGCGTTATTTCGGCCTGTCAGAAGGTTACTGGCTACGCCTGCAAAACACCTATGACATGATGGAAGTACGCCGCGAAGCAGGACAAGCCATAGCGCGTATTAAGCCGCGGCAGGCGGAGCATCAGGATGGGGTATTTGCGTGAAAGCCGTAAGGCAGTACCCGAAAATATGCTGGTTTTTTTTGGGATAGGATAAATGGCTCCCCGAGCAGGATTCGAACCTGCGACCAATCGATTAACAGTCGATTGCTCTACCGCTGAGCTATCGGGGAATACCAAGACTGTGTGGCATTTTATGCCGTTTAATATTTTCCGTGTCAAGGATAGTTTGACAGGAAAACACAGTATCATAGTGGAGGCACGGGCCGGAATCGAACCGGCGTACGAGGATTTGCAGTCCTCTGCATGGCCACTCTGCCACCGCGCCTTTGCTATGTGCGGGATATCGTTATCATGTTTATATATAGAAATCCAGCTTTGTATGCATGGGGCAGGGCATCGCTTAAGCCGTGGAAAATACTGGCCAAAGCGCTAAAATTACTGTATTTAGGAAAAGATGGCGCTTCCGGCCGGAAATGCCGTTTTCTGGAATAAATCACAACACTTGGATATACGCGGTTCCCTCATGACACAATACGCCCAGGCCCGGAAAAATATGCTCGATTGCCAGCTTGCCCCGAACGGCATCACCGAACAGGCGGTTCTGGACGCGTTTGAAACCGTGCCGCGGGAGCTGTTCCTGCCGGAGAGCCGCCGCAACGTCGCCTATCTGGACGAGGATTTACCGCTGGATAACGGGAGCTTCTTTATGGAGCCTGTGGTGTTTGCCCGGATGGTGCAGGCCGCAAGGCCGGGCAGTGATGATACGGTGCTGAATATTGGTGATATCACCGGCTATTCCTCCGCAATCCTGTCAAACCTCGTTTCCACCGTCGTCGCGTTGGAGCCAAAGCCGGGCACGTTTGATCCGGCGCGCAAGATATGGGACGAAATGAACTACTGTAATATCGCGGTCGTTAAAGGCGAAGCTGCTTCCGGTTCCCCCGAACATGCCCCTTACAGTGTTATCTTCGTCAATGGCGCTGTAGCCGAAATTCCGCAGGGATTATTGGACCAACTCGCCGTTCACGGTCACCTTGTCGCGGTCGTGCGTGAAAAGGAAAGCGGCATGGGCTGCATCACCGTGATCGAAAAAGAAGGCGACAATCATTTCTCTACGGCCCGTCTTTATGATGCGGCCACACCTTATGCGCAGGGCTTCGAACCGGCGCAGGACTTTGTATTTTAATTTCTAAGTGTCTGTTCATGACCCTGTTTAAAAAACTCATCGCCGGATTATTCCTGATTTCCGCAGGCGCGGGAACGGTACACGCACAGCAGGCTGAAATGCTGCTGGCGGCACCGCAGCAGTCTTATTCACAAAATGCAGCGCTACAGGCTATAGAACCGGCTGCCGGGACACAGGAAAACGTGGAAGAGATTATCGTCGCCGTAAAGCCGGCACCCGTCCCGCCAGTTCATAAAATGCCGCCCGTTCCGATGCCGAAAGCCGCTCCGGTTTATGACGCCCCGATCCGCCTGCTGGATGTGATGAAATGGGCATACCAGAACAATCCGACTTTGCGCGCGGGCAGGGCAGAAATGAAAGCCGTGCAGGAAGAAATGCCGCAGGCCATGGCAGGATGGAAACCAAATATTGACGCCAGCGGAAATATCAGCAGCGTTAAAATCGACGGCAATAATTTTGGCGGCGAAGGCACGACGTCCAAAGAGGTAGAGCTTGGCTTTAACCAGCCTCTGTACCGCGGCGGCCGCACAGTTGCTGCCGTGGACGGTGCCGAAGCGACTATCGCCGCGCAGCGGGCGTTATTAAAAGCCATGGAACAGAAAATCCTGCTGGATGTCGTGACCGCCTATATGGATGTCGTCCGCGACCAGGCCCTGCTTGATCTGGCAACCAGCAATGAAAAAGTCCTGACAAAGGAACTGGAAGCGACCAAAACGCGTTTTGATGTTGGTGAGCTGACAAAAACGGACGTTTCGCAAGGGGAGGCCCGTGTGGCCGCCGCCCGCGCGAACCGGGTCAGTGCCATGGGGGCGATGCAGTCGAGTCTGGCCGTGTACCAGCAGGTCGTCGGTCAGCCGGTGACGGGGCTGCTGGGCTATCCTGATATTAAGCTGCCGATCCCGGATGATCTGGCGGCTGCCGAAATACAGGCCGAATCTAACAACCCTGAAATTATCGCCGCACAATATATTGAAGACTCTGCCCAGGAAAATATCAGTGAAACCTGGGGGGAGCTGATGCCGGAGCTGGCGCTGTTCGGAAGCTGGAATCGCCAGTTCGATCCGCAGCCCGGCCTGTTAAAAGAATCAACGACGCGCACCGTTGGCATTTCCGCGACAATTCCTTTGTATACAGCGGGTGGTACACGGAGCAGGGTGCGGCAGGCCAAACACACGGCGAATCAACGCTGGCTGGAAGTGCTTGAAATGAAGCGCGCTGTACGCCAGCAGGTTGTATCGCATTGGGAAACATTACGCGCAGCAAAGGCTGAGATCGAATCACGCAAAGCGCAGGTAGAAGCCTCACAAGTGGCTCTGGACGGGGTTCGCGAGGAAGCAGCCTTCGGCTCCCGGACGGTTCTGGATGTGCTTGACGCCGATCAGGAACTGCTGGATGCGAAGGTGGCCCTTGTTTCCACACAGCGCAATGAAGTTGTCGCCGAATATGCGCTGGCCGGTACATTAGGGGTATTGACCCCGGAAACCCTTGGGTTCTCTGACTTTACCCAGGAATTTGAAGCGCATCTGGAAGAGATTAAGTGGAAAATTCTGGGGACTGATGTCGATTTTGACGGGGACACCCCTTAATCCGGCTTTGACAAGCTGTTATCAATGTACGAAACTTTAAATGTTAATGTATTGAATCTAAACGGCTTCCGTATATGTCCCAAGAACAGGAACCATCGATTGAAGAAATCCTAGCCTCCATCCGTCAGATTATATCTGACGATGATGAGGAAGAGTCTGTGCAGGAAGCCGCTCCTGAACCAGAGCCAGAACCAGAACCTGTTGTAGAGGACGAGGATGACGACATCCTCGAGCTGACAGATAAGGTTGATGACGATCCGGTCATTGAAGAGGACGAGGAAGAAGAAGAAATCTACGAGCCGCCTCCGCGTGTTGAAATCGATATGCAGGATTCGGACGATGACGACGATGATGATGGTGATTCGATCTTTACCGATTCTGCAGAAAGCGCCGCATTCGAAGGTTTTGCCGCCTTGGCCAGCAAAACAGCGCTCGATCGCAAAGGCACCGGATCAACGACGATTGAAGATATTGTTCGTGAAATGATGAAACCGATGCTGCGCGAGTGGCTGGATGTTCATTTGCCGCCACTGATTGAGAAAATCGTCCAGCGCGAGCTTCGCAAAGTGGCCCGCCGGGCCTCTGACGAGGATTAATCCCTCTTTTCCTGTTGGAAATCCTTACATTTTGCGCTATTCAAAGGGCCGTGAGCGTGTAACAACGAGAGAACGGACAGACTCTTATGCTTGAAAAAACATTTGAACCCGAAAAAGTTGAATCTCAACATTACGAGAAATGGGAAAAAGAAGGCGTTTTCGCCTGTAACCCCGAAAGCAACAACGCGCCGTTCTGCGTGATGATGCCGCCGCCGAACGTCACCGGCAGCCTGCATATGGGCCACGCCCTGAATACAACGCTCCAGGATATCCTGGCGCGCTATAACCGTATGAATCACAAAGATACGCTCTGGCAGCCGGGCACAGATCATGCCGGGATCGCCACACAAATGGTGGTGGAACGCATGCTGGATGCCGAAGGCACATCCCGCCGCGAAATGGGCCGGGAGGCCTTCCTTGACCGTGTCTGGCAGTGGAAAGAGGAATCCGGTGGTACGATCGTCAACCAGATCCGCAAACTGGGCGCGACCCCGGACTGGAGCCGTGAGCGCTTCACGATGGACGAAGGTCTGTCCAAAGCCGTCCGCAAAGTTTTTGTCCAGCTTTATAAAGAAGGTCTGATTTACCGTGATAAGCGCCTGGTAAACTGGGACCCGAAACTGCACACGGCGATTTCCGATCTGGAAGTGGAGCAAAAAGAACAAAAAGGCCATATGTGGCACATCCGCTACCCGATCGAGGGAGAGGAAGAGCGCTTTATCACCGTGGCCACGACCCGCCCGGAAACGATGCTGGGCGATACCGCGATTGCCGTTCACCCGGACGATGCGCGCTATAAAGACCTGGTCGGCAAATTTGCCGTCCTCCCGATCGCAAACCGGCCGATCCCGATCGTTGCCGACGAATACTCCGATCCGGAAAAGGGCAGCGGTGCGGTTAAAATCACTCCGGCGCATGACTTTAACGACTTTGAAGTCGGTAAACGCCATGACCTGCCGATGATTAACATTTTCGACATTGATGCAAAAATCAACGAAAACGCCCCGGAAGAATATCAGGGCCTCGATCGCTTTGATGCCCGCAAGAAAGTCCTCGCCGAACTTGAGGAACTGGACCTGTTGGCGGCAGTTGAGGATATCAAGCATGTCGTCCCTTA
The DNA here is from genome assembly GCA_020638155.1 of Rhodospirillales bacterium. GTDB lineage: Bacteria > Pseudomonadota > Alphaproteobacteria > Micavibrionales > Micavibrionaceae > UM-FILTER-47-13. Next base: position 938,659 of record JACKJB010000001.1, on the reverse strand, counting down.
TGGCGATCGCGGTGGCGTCATCATTGAACCGTTCCTGACAGAACAATGGTATGTCGATGCCCACACATTGGCCCAGCCCGCTATCGAAGCCGTCCGCAGCGGCAAAACCGAGTTCGTCCCGAAACAGTGGGAGAACACCTATTACCACTGGATGGAAAATATCCAGCCCTGGTGTATCTCGCGCCAGCTATGGTGGGGGCACCAGATCCCGGCATGGTATGGCCCGAACGGCGAAGTCTATGTTGCCGAAACGGAAGCGGAAGCGATGGCCGAAGCCCGTGAAGCCCATGGGCAGGACGTGATTGTGGAGCGTGATCCTGATGTGCTGGATACATGGTTTAGCTCGGCCCTGTGGCCGTTTTCAACGCTCGGCTGGCCGGATGAAACCGAAGCGCTCAAGAAATACTACCCGACCGATACGCTTGTGACCGGGTTTGACATTATCTTCTTCTGGGTCGCCCGGATGATGATGATGGGCCTGCATTTCATGGGCGACGTGCCGTTCCGCAAGGTGTACATCCATGCGCTTGTCCGGGATGCCAAGGGACAGAAAATGTCCAAATCCAAGGGCAATGTCATCGACCCGCTCGAACTGACCGACAAATTCGGTGCCGATGCGCTGCGCTTTACCCTGACGGCCATGGCTGCGCAGGGCAGGGACATCAAGCTTTCCGAAGACCGCGTCGAAGGCTACCGGAACTTTGCGACGAAGCTGTGGAATGCCGCGCGGTATTGCCAGATGAATAACTGCCTGCCGGACCGCAGCTTTGACCCGGCCAGTGTCCAGTACACGCCGAATAAATGGGTCATAAGCGAAGTCACTCACACCGCGAATACGATTGCCCAGGCCATTGAGAATTACAAGTTCAACGAGGCCGCTGGCGCGATTTACAAATTTATCTGGAATACGTTCTGCGACTGGTACCTTGAATTCACCAAGCCGATCCTTGCAGAGGAGAAGGAGCTAGCTACGGAAATCCGCCAGACCACAGGTTGGGTGCTGGACCAGATCCTGCTGCTGCTTAATCCGTTTATGCCCTTTGTCACAGAAGAGCTTTATGCCTCGATTGCAGAGCGTGTAGAGGAAGACCGCCTGATTACGGCGTCATGGCCGGAATATCCGGAAAGTCTGACAGAGGCAGATGCCACAGCGGAAATGGACTGGTTGACCCGTTTCATTAGTGAAATCCGTAGTGTCCGTGCCGATATGAACGTACCGGCAGGAGCCAGAATTAACCTGCTGGTTAAAGACGCGTCCGCAGGCACACAAAGCCGCCTGCAGACCTATGATGAAATCCTGTGCCGCATGGCGCGTCTGGAAAAGGTCGAACTGTCGGAAAATGAAATTCCGAAAGGCTCGATCCAGACTGTCGTTGATGAGGCTACCCTGATCCTGCCGATTGCCGATATTATCGACCTGGACCAGGAGCGCGCGCGTCTGCAAAAGGAAATCAAAAAGCTTGAAGATGACATTAAGAAAATCATGCAAAAGCTTGATAATGAAAAGTTTATTTCTAACGCGCCTGATGAAGTTGTCGCCGAACAGCGCACCCGCAAGGAAGAAGCCGAAGGCATCATAAATAAGCTAAGTGAAGCGCTGAAGCAGCTTGAAGCGGCATAAATAAAAAAGCGGCCCAAAAGGCCGCTTTTTAAAAATTTTTTGCAAGAAAGTTTATTCTTCGTCTTTCTTTTCTTCCTTCTTCGCTGTGCTATCGCCAGCACCAAACAGGTTGCCGTAGCGGCTTTCGAACTTGGTCAGCTGGCCTTTTTCGATCACTTTCGCGCTGCCGCCATTCCACGCAGGGTGGCTCAGGCAATCAATATCCAGCTTCATCACATCACCTTCTTTGCCCCAGGTGCTGTGTGTTTTGTATTCCGTACCGTCGGTCAAAACGACTGTAATCTCGTGGTAATCCGGATGAACTTCAGCTTTCATCTCACTTCTCCTTATAAACAGGCCGACTTTTTATCCTGTATATCCCGGAATTGCAAGGTTTTTTTCACTTGTTGTGAAGGGGGTACCTAATTTTACCCCGGAGCACGGATAAACTGCAGGTTTTTGTTCACACGTTGAGCCTGCCTTTCTAGAGCCTCGTCAAGATAACTAAGGGTCTGAAGTACGGCTTGTTCATCAATTGGCACGTTAAATGTGGCCTTTGTCCTTAGTTCTGAAGAAAAGCGAGCGATATCAACGCGTAAATCGCTATGGATCAGGTTTATGTCATTAAGGTCGTTTTTCACCACTTGCCGCCCAAACATATGGGTTAATCTCTGGCGAAGGCTGTTCTTCCGGGACTTATAATGGTAATCCGCGACAGTTATAAACGCATCAATACAGTGGACTTTGCTGGTCAGGCGGCTTTGTTTGTTTTCCAGCGCGGCAAGACGTCTAAATACCTCTGGTCCTTCATGTTGTCCGCGGCTATTTATTCTGTCGAGGTCACTGTCATACAGGGCCTTAAGGGTAGGGCTACTCAATACCTTATAAGAATCATCAAGAAGAAGTCCCATTTGTGTCTTGTATACATTGGGAGTATTTCGAGGTTTCTTATTCGCTCGGGATAGAGCCTTGTAAGCCTGTATAATTTCTTCCTCGCTCGCATCGCGATCAACTCCGAGAATGTCGTAATGAGTCCTCATTTGTACAAATTCCATTTTCGTTATAGCTTGTTCTTGCAGAGTAATATCAGAGATATGCAAAATGGGCAAGCTTTATGGTTATTGATAAATGGTGGTGCACGAAGTCCTTCGCGCAGAAAAAAGCTTTTCTGGAACTGCGCATGCTCCTTATCAAGGCCATACGTACATATTTCGACGAACAAAGTTTTGCTGAAGTCGAAACCCCGATCCTGCAGGTATGTCCGACGGTGGATACACATATCCATGGCTTTGCCACAGACCTGAAAGGTGTGGATTTGCAGTACGAGCGCACCCTTTACCTGCACACCAGCCCGGAATTTGCCATGAAAAAGCTGATGGTGGCGGGGATGACGCAGCTATACCAGATTTGCCATGTCTTCCGGAACTGTGAAGGCTCAAGGCTGCACAGTCCGGAATTTACGATGATCGAATGGTACAGGGCAGGGGCGGATTACAACGATATTATGGAGGACTGCGTCGGCCTGCTGCGGGCCTGTGCAGATAAGCTCGGGATCACCCATTATCGCCACAGAGACGCTAAATGCGATCCTTATGCGGAATGGCAGAAATTAAGCGTCACACAGGCTTTTGCTGACTACGCAGACATAGATCTATGCGCCTATCTGGAAGATACCGCCGCATTTTCTGCGGCCATAGAGGCGAAAGGCATTCGCGTGGCTGATGACGATCGGTGGGATGATTTGTTTTTCAGGGTTATGGCCGAGAAAATCGAACCCTATCTGGGCATGGATGTCCCAACGTTCCTGTATGACTACCCGGTCTGTATGGCCTCGCTATCCCGCCGTAAGAAGACGGATCCGCGCTTTGCCGAGCGTTTCGAGCTGTATGTCTGCGGTATAGAGCTGGCCAATGCCTTCAGCGAGCTGACCGACCCGGCCGAGCAGGAAAAGCGCTTTCATGAAGACCTGGCAACTAAGAAAGCCTTATATGGCGAGACATACCCCGTCGATGAAGACTTCCTGGCAGCCCTGCGCCACGGCTTGCCGGAAAGCGGCGGCATTGCCTTGGGGATAGATCGTCTGGTTATGCTGGCAACCGGCGTCGATGATATTGAGCAGATTCTTTGGACAGGGCGCCCATGATTAGTAAAATTGACATAAGGATAAATCTTTCGTAATAAAAGTCATAAGAAACTCAGCCGAGAGGAATACCGGGATGTCTAAAGCCCCTAACACGTTTGAAGATCTGACCATCAATATTGAAGGTACTGATTATAAGCTCTTTGCTCATGACGGTCGCCCGCAGCTTTACATGGCGGAAACGGCGCAGCAGCATCCGGAATACTTTAAAGTTAGCCATTACGCGCCAGCTGGCGACTTTGCCATACTGAAAGCGGCGGATGAATTGTATAAAAAGGTTTATAGCGTCGGACTAAACCAAGGCAGATACGAAGGACGTAATGCCACCGAAACATGCCTTCAACAAGCTTGGCAGAGCGCCACGGTCATGGATCGTCTGAAAGCCGTTTGGCAGAAAGTCCTTCCGACGCAGGTTGCCCAAGAGACAGGGGCACCAGCCGCTAGACGTTTCAGGTTTTAATTAATTGTCACACGGATTGCGTGGCACATTCAGAGGATAGGCTGTGACAATATCGTCACCCTCCCGATCCAGGATCACACGAATGTCCAGGCCGTCTTCGCTTTGTTCTGAGACATGATATCCGTTATCTTCCTGCCGCCACGGGATATTATCGTTCGCGGCCATCTTTGTGACGGTTTCAATGATGCGGTCTTCATCCCAGTCCTCAGGAAATTCGGATTTGCACGGCTTGTTGGCGGAATGATGATGACCGCCGCCTTTCTCATCGCCATATAAAATATGTTGCCGCCGCTGCGGTGACAGGCGCGGCGCTTGATTGTCATTGGCGGGTTGCTTCATTATGGTGGTCGGTCCGGAAACCTGCGTAGCAGAAAACGGGACAGTATCCTGCAGAACCGTGCCAAGAACAAGCACAGCCAAAGCGACCATCAGAAAATGCTTTTTAGCCATGAGAATAAAAGGCGCTCAGGCAGCCTTCACTTCACTTTTTTTTAGCGCAAGAGATTTGCCTGTCGCCTTCAGGTCGGCAAAGGCTTCGTCCAGACGCTCAATCATGGCGACTTCGCCCTCACGCAGCCATTTGCGCGGGTCGTACTGCTTTTTGTAAGGCTCGCCGCTTTCCGGGTCGATCTGGTGCTTGAAGGCTTTTTCATTGGCCATGACGAATTTGCCGACGCCTTCCGCAAAAGCGAACTGGGTGTCGGTATCGATATTCATTTTGAACACGCCATAGGTCAGCGCTTCCTCGATCTTGGCTTTCTCGGAGCCTGAGCCGCCGTGGAATACCAGGTCCAACGGGTTGTGCGCTGTACCATGTGTTTCCTGTACCAGCGCCTGCGAGTTCTTCAGGATTTCCGGGCGCAGTTTAACGTTGCCCGGCTTGTAAACGCCATGGACGTTCCCGAACGATGCCGCGAGAGAGAAGTGCCCGATCGGGGACAGGATATCCCACGCCTTCAGACAGTCTTCGGGCTGGGTATAAAGCTTGTCGTTATCAATCTCATCGGAGCCAACGCCGTCCTCTTCTCCGCCGGTGACGCCAAGCTCGATTTCAATGCTCATGTCGATTTTGACCATCCGCTCTAACAGGCGCTTGGATTCGGACAGGTTGAAATCAATATCCTCTTCGGACAGGTCCAGCATATGAGAGGTAAAGAGCGGTTTACCGGTTTCCTTGTAAAATGCTTCGCCGTGATCGAGCAGGGCTTCAATCCACGGGATCAGCTTTTTATTCGCATGGTCGGTGTGCAGGACAACGCAGACACCGTAATGTTCCGCCAGCAGGTGCACATGACGCGCCGCGGAAACGGCACCCAGGACTTTTGCCTGGAACGAATCGTCCATGCCCTTGCCGGCATAAAACTCCGCCCCGCCGTTGGACAGCTGGACGATGACATCGGACTTGTTCTTCTGTGCCGCTTCCAGCACGGCATTAATCGAATCCGTACCCACCACGTTAACCGCGGGCAGGGCATAACCGCCTTCCTTGCAGGCTTTAATCAGGGTTTGATAGTCCTTGCCGCTGACGACACCGGGATTCAGGCTGGAATTGCTCATAAGGATACCTTTCGAAAATGACTGTGTTCAGTCATTCATAGCAAAGTGAGATAGCGGGATAAAGTTTAATTATTTGCTAAAGGACAGGGACGGCGCAACAGGGGTCGGCGCAGCAACGTCATAGGAACCGACCGGAGCCATGGTGATTTCCGCCTGATGCAGGGCATCAGCGTAAAGAGAAGCGGTTGTTGGCGTAAAGCTCAGTTCACTCATTGTCGTCTTTCTTCTGGACCAGTCCAAAGTTAATCAGGTTGTTCACAGCCCTGTTATCCGTTGATGTAGGGCCGTTATAAAGGCTGTCAAAAATCTTCTGTCGGGGCAGGGAACCGTGTTTCCCAATAACCGAGACGATTTTAGCGTCCCTTAAGGTCGGCTTATGCTGACCGAATAAATTTATAAGACTATTTAGAAAATTTTTCAAGCTTTTGTGGTCGAAATCGAAATAAGCCAGCGCCAGGTCGATGTTCTTCTTGGCGTAACCACAGGCCCGCAGCTCCATCACCCGGCTGTCCGCGAGGCTGGGGGTGCGGGTAATACAGCCATAATCGTAAAGCCATTCAATGTCGCGGGTCAGCGCGGATTTATTGACATCCAGCCGGTCCAGGATATCGCTCTGGTTGGTGCCGCGATGCTCGTCAATATCCACAAGAATAATCGCCCGCATCAGCTTGCACGCAGGTTCGCCGCCCAGCGCGTCGACCAGGTGGTCTATAATGGCAGTGGCGGCATTGGCTTTCGCCGCCAGATCGTCCTGTACTATCGGTTGCATAGCAATATCATACCATTTTCAGGGGCGTATTTACAAGAAATACGGAAATAGAAGGCGTGTGGGACGTACACGCCAAGGCCTTGTAATAGCGCATTTTTGTTAAAAACGCCAGCAGGAACCGTTACGGCTTCTGTGGATCAAAGCGCTGCAGGGTCAAAGTAGCTCTTCGAGCACAGCCAAGATCATAAGGAACGTTATGGCGGCCGGCAATATCTTCCAGCTTATTCAAACAGATAGACAGTTCGGCATGGGCGTTTGCGAAATAGGTGCTACTTACTGCATAATCTGCCGCAGGCTTAAAGGTGCCGCAAAGCTGATCTAATGAACGGTGATCCTGTAAGGCTTCGTTGCGTGGCGGCAGGACGCTTTGTAAGTCCTCGGTAAACGCGGCGATATACTTGCGTATAGGTGCCAGCTCCGCAACGCGGGGATCATTTTCCCACCAGCTTTCGGCGCTGACAGTCATCGGTTGGGAACGATCTTCCAGTTCGCTGCCAAAGGGCAAACGATCGGCATTTGTTAGAACGGCAGCCACTACGCCGCCGAATATAGCCCAAAGGGCGCTCCTGTTTTTTTGCTTACAATCAGGGCTAGTCATACACATCCTCCATGTTCAAATATGGGCGGACTATAGACATATCCATGCTGCAGCACAACTATTTTCTATAATACAAAAGAAAAAGAGCGGCCCTAAAGCCGCCCCTTAATCCAAACAATGTATTTCTAAGATTACGCCGCAGCTTCCGCTTGCGCAGCATAGCCGACAGCATGCATTTTCACGCCGGTATCGAGCATCCGGTTGGAAAAGCCCCATTCGTTGTCGTACCAGGTCATGATGCGGACCATTTTACCGCCGATTACTTTCGTTCCCTCGACAGAGAAGACAGAGGACAGCGGGTTGTGGTTGAAGTCACCGGAAACCAGCGGCTCGTCGTAATAGCCGAGAACGCCTTGCAGGTCGCCCGTTCCGGCGGCGGCTTTGATCGCTTCGTTGACTTCTTCGACAGTCGTATCGCGGCTGGCGATGAATTTCAGATCGACCAGTGAAACGTTCGGCGTCGGCACACGGATCGCAACCCCGTCGAGCTTACCGTTCAGTTCCGGCAGGACCTTGCCAACGGCTTTTGCCGCCCCGGTAGACGTTGGGATCATGTTCAGGGCCCCGGCGCGCGCGCGGTGCAGGTCTTTGTGCATCGTATCGACAATACGCTGATCGCCCGTGTAGCTGTGGATTGTGGTCATGAAACCGCTCTCAATCCCGATTTTCTCATTCAGCGCATAAGCCACCGGCGCAAGGCAGTTGGTGGTGCAGGACGCGTTCGAGACAATACGGTGATCGGCGGTCAGCTTGTCGCTGTTCACACCGTAAACCACGGTCAGGTCTTCATCCTTCGCGGGAGCGGAAATCAGGACTTTCTTCGCGCCGGCCTGCAGGTGCTTTTCAGCGCCGTCACGGCTGGTGAAAATCCCGGTGCATTCAAAGGCGATATCAACGCCCATCTCGCCCCATGGCAGCGCGGCTGGGTCGCGCTCTTGCACGACTTTAACTTTCTTACCGCCAGCCACCAGAATATCGGTGCCTTCGACACTGACTTCAAACGGGGAAGGGCCGTGTACGGAATCGTATTTCAACAGGTGCGCGTTGGTTTTGATGTCGGCGAGGTCGTTGATAGCGACCACTTCGATATCACTCCGGCCGGACTCAACCCATGCCCGGAATACCAGGCGGCCAATCCGCCCAAAGCCGTTAATAGCAACTTTGACTGTCATGTAAGTTTCTCCTCTGAAAATGAGACCCTGATGATTTTCCGGTTTGACAAATCGGCAGAGCCATATAGCCTGAAAAGAAAAAACAAATTTTACAGGGAGAGTCAACGTGAATAGCGAAAATCGGCCAGATGTGCGCCGCTATTTTTTCGATACAGAGTTCAACGATAACCCGGATGAGTTCCGCTGCGAACTAATCAGCATCGGCGTCGTCGATGAAGACGGAAAAGAATATTACGGGATATCCAATGCCTTTAACCGGGCGGCGGCAGATGAACGGCCGTGGCTCAAGCAGCATGTCATCAAAAAACTGGACGATCCGGAGAGCTGGGTCAGCCCGGCACAGATGCGCGAAAAAATCCTGAGCCTGATTGAACCGGCAAGGGAAATCGAACTCTGGTCGCGTAACGGCTCTTACGACAATGTCCTGCTGTGCCAGATTTTTGGGGGCATGGGAGAACTGATGGATACGCTGCGTAAGGAAAAGGGCATTCAAAAAGTAACGTTCCGGGACATCAAGGAACTGCACCGCGCCGCGCCGGATATTAAAATCGCCAGCCTTCCGGCAAACATGGCGCACAGTGCTATCAACGATGCCCGTCATGAACGCTATTGCTTCAGCGTCCTGTCACAGGCGATTGCCTTCAAGGAAGCCAACCGCTGTAAGCCCGGCGGAATGGGGTAGCCGCTTAATTCAGCCTGTCTTGAACTTTCTTCACGATATTGTCTGCTGTAATGCCGAAATGCTCGTAAAGCTTTTCCGCAGGAGCTGAATCGCCATAGCCACTCATGCCGACAAAGATACCATGGCCACCGATCAGGCGATCCCAGCCGTGACGGACGGCAGCCTCAACAGCAACTTTGATACTGTCGTTGCAGACAAGACTTTGCTGATATTCACCATCCTGCTCAAAGAACAGGTCCATACAGGGCACGGACACAAGGCGGGTTGCAACACCGTCTTTATCGAGCCGGGCTTTTGCGTCCATCGCAATCGCGACTTCTGACCCGGTGGCAAAGATGGTCACTTTCGGCGCGCCGTCACTATCGGCAAGAATGTAAGCGCCTTTCGCACAGAGATTTTCCGCACCCGTATCTTCACGCAAGGTCGGCAGGCCCTGACGGGTCAGCGACAGCAACCCCGGCCCGGTCGTTTTGTTCAGCGCCAGTTCCCAGCACTCCGCCGTTTCAATCCCGTCACACGGACGGAAGACATTCAGGTTCGGCATCGCCCGCAGCGCGGATAAATGCTCAACAGGCTGGTGCGTCGGCCCGTCTTCGCCAAGCCCGATAGAGTCGTGGGTCATAACATGGACCACGCGCTGCTTCATCAGCGCCCCAAGACGAATAGCCGGACGGCTGTAATCGCTGAATTGCAAGAAAGTCCCGGCATAAGGAATAACGCCGCCATGCAGCGCCATCCCGTTCATGATCGCTGCCATACCATGCTCGCGCACCCCGTAATGGATGTACTGGCCGCCGTAATTCTCTTTGTTGATGATCTCCGGCCCTTTGATTTTCGTGTTCACCGATCCCGTCAGGTCGGCTGACCCCCCAATCAGGAATGGCAGGGCAGGGACGAGCGATTCAAGTACCGTCCCGGAACACTGGCGGGTGGCCATCTTGGGTTTGTCCTTGGCAAAGTCTTTTTTGACCTGCGCAATAAGCGGCGCAATCTCTGCGGTCACATCACCCTCAAGAACCTTGGAAAATTCATCCCTGTAACGATTTTGCTCCAGTGCCGTTTCCCATTGTTCGTATTCAGGCTGATTGCGTTCACCGATCAGGCGCCACAGCTCCATGATTTCCAGCGGGATATCAAACGGCTCATGCGGCCAGTCCAGGTTCTCACGCGCCCCTTTGATTTCTTCATCACCAAGCGGGGAGCCATGGGAAGAAGCGCTGTCCTGCTTCGTGGGTGCGCCATAACCGATATGGGTTTTGCAGCAGATAATGCTCGGCGTTTCGGTTACTTGCGCCTTGGCAATCGCCTTGCTGATCTCATCGACGTTATGCCCGTCAATCGTCTGCACATCCCAGCCGTAGGATTCAAACCGCTTCGGCACATCATCCGAATAAGACAGGCTGGTCGGCCCGTCGATACAAATCCCGTTATCATCATACAGCACCACCAGCTTCCCAAGCCCCAGATGTCCGGCAAGGGCGCAGGCTTCATGGCTGATCCCCTCCATCAGGTCGCCATCGCTGGCAATGACGTAGGTATAGTGATTAATCAGGTCGCTAAACCGCGCCGCCAAAATGCGCTCTGCCAGGGCAAACCCGACCGCGCTGGAAATGCCTTGCCCCAGCGGCCCTGTGGTGATTTCGATTCCGGCTTCCGGCATCACTTCCGGGTGTCCCGGTGTCAGGCTGCCGAGTTGGCGGAAGTTCTGGATTTCTTCCATCGTCATTTTCTCGTAGCCGGTAAGATAGAGCAGGGAGTAAAGCAGCATCGAGCCATGACCTGCCGACAGGATAAAACGGTCCCGGTCCGGCCAAAGCGGGTTGCGCGGATCGAATTTCAGGAATTTGCTGAACAGCACTGTTGCCACATCGGCCATCCCCATCGGCATACCGGGGTGACCGGAATTGGCTTTCTGCACGGCGTCCATCGACAGGGCGCGGACGGCATTGGCCATTTGCTTGTAATTAAGGACGGTTGTTTCTTCGGGAGGGAGTGCAGCCTGCTGAGTCATGTTTTTAATCCAGAATTTATTGTTTGAAAAAGACTTCCAGTACAATGCCGCCTCGCTACGCGTTGGTCAACAAGCCTTTTTGCAGAATCCTGTGTTTAAATCCAAAAAATGCATACGTAGATATTGACCGCGCCCCTATAAAATTGCTAATCACCCTACTTCACTTCTCAATACGGTTTATTTAAAGCAGAAATTTATTTATGAGGGGGTACACCAGTGACGGCAATTCTTGACGCTTTGACAGCGCTAAACACATCATTGGACAAGCTTGAGATCGCAGCAGCGCAGCAGGAGCAAAAAACCCTGCAAACGCAGCAGCAGGACTTATTTGGGGGCGGATACAACATGATTGATCCCGCAATCCTGGCACAGAAACTCGACGTCACGATTGAACGCATCGAGCAGGTTTTAAGAGAAGGGTAAGAGATCATGGCTGAAGTCAGTCTGAATATTCACGGTAAAGCATACGGGATTGCCTGCGACGACGGACAGGAAAACCGCGTCATGGAAGTCGGCCAGTATGTCGATAACCGCGCCCGCGATATTGCTTCCGCCGGTGCCGCCAGCAATGAAAACCATCTTCTGGTCCTGACAGCCCTTGTTCTGGCTGATGAGGTCAAGGAATTGCGCGACAATCTGCGTTCCGCACAAGCCAACAGCAATGTTTCTTCAGGGCAAGTTTCTGCTACGGGTTTGTCTGTAGAGGAAGAAGCCCAGATCGTGCAGTCCATTGAACAACTGGCAAACCGCATTGAATCTGTGGCCGGGCAACTCGGCAAAATCTGAAAAATTGACATAAAACACAGATCCCGGTTATGATCCGCAATATTTCTCGCGGAGACTGACCATGGCCCATAAAGCCCTTTGTGATCGATTTGGACTGCACACAACCTTGGCTGTAGGCTTTTTGCTGCCAGTTGGGTTAACGACAGCTTTCGCCCTGGCCACAGGATCGGACATAAAAGACGCCTTATTTGCAGGATCTTTGGCTGGTTTTGCAGGATGGAATGTGGGGGCTACCACAGAGTCGTTTGCTGAGCTCCGCGCAAAAAAAAGAAATTTAGGGGTAACAAAGGGCAGTCAGTACGTCCAAAAGAGCCAGATAATCGCTTATTTTCTGGCAGCAACATGCACCGTAGGGGGATATTATGCGCTGTATGCTGATAAAGCGAGCCCCACGCCGATGAACTCATCTACGAAAACCGGACTTTTAACAACCAAAGCAAGGCAGGTCACTTTAGACTTTTTACCTGTGCCGGGAGTTTCTTAGTGGCAAAATATCTTGGCATTTGTGAACTCTTTGATAAACCCCCTATGGGGGCTGTTTATTCAGGCTTATTTGGGGCAGGAGGGGCCGCCGCCCTAAACACGGCTTTCAATGCGGTTGCGGGGCGCCCTGATATCTTTCACAACACGCATGTCCTGACGATCATAGGAATAGCAGGCGTATTGGCGGCTGCCATAGCGCACGATATTGTCTCCGCGCGCCTGTCCAAACACAAAGTAGGTTTAAGCAAAGGGACATCGATAGTACGAAAAACGCAGGCCATAGTTTACGGGCTGCCCGTAGCCGCGGCGCTGACATTCAACGCTGTATCGGATATCGATATCAAAAACGATATCCTTAGACCGCTTTTTTCTGCCCGGACTGAACGATCTCTGCCAGAACGTCCTGCACCTGTTCCACAGCCCAGTCAATTTCTTCTTTCGTAATCGTTAAAGGCGGGGCGAAACGGACAACGGTTTCATGCGTTTCCTTGCATAGCAGTCCTTTATGACGCAGACGCTCGCAGACTTCACGGGCAGAAACCTGCGCCGGGTCGATATCGACACCGATCCACAGGCCCTTGCCACGGATTTCTGTGACCAGCGGCGAATTCATAGCGGCAAGCTTGCCTTTCAGATATTCGCCTAACTCATGGCTTTTGCCGGACAGGTCTTCATCTTCAAGAATATTAAGCGCCTCAAGCCCGACGGCAGCCGCAATCGGGTTGCCGCCAAACGTAGAACCGTGACTGCCCGGATCAAAAACATCCATGACGTCTTTGCGCGCAAGGAACGCTGAAACCGGGTAAACCCCGCCCCCAAGCGCCTTGCCGAGGAGCAGGGCATCCGGCTTGTCGATTTCGTGCTGGAAGGCAAAATCTTTGCCCGTACGGCCAATACCGCTCTGGATCTCATCAAGGATAAACAGGATGTTATGCTTCCGGCAAAGCGCCTGCACCTGTTTCAGCCAGCCGGCAGGCGGCATGATAATCCCGCCTTCACCCTGGATTGGCTCGGTCAGGAAGGCGCAGGTTTCCGGTGTAATCGCTTTTTCCAGTGCTTCGATGTCGCCAAACGGCACAATATCAAAGCCGCCGTCAAACGGGCCGAAGCCGTCGCGGTAATCCTCGTCCGATGAAAAACCGACAATCGTGGTCGTCCGCCCATGGAAATTGCCGGAGGAGACAATGATCCGGGCTTTGTCTTTTGCAATGCCTTTGACCTTGTAGCCCCAGCGCCTTGCGGCTTTGATGGCGGTCTCCACAGCTTCCGCTCCGGTATTCATCGGCAGCATCTTGTCCATCCCGGTCAGGCCGCACAGCTTTTCGGCAAAAGCGCCGAGCTTGTCTGTATAAAAGGCACGGGACGGCACATCCATCTGATCCATCTGGTCCATAAGTGCTTTTTTGATGCGTTTGTTCAGGTGTCCGGCGCTGACTGCGCTATAGGCGCTCAGGAAATCGAGATATTTCTGTCCGTCGGCATCCCAGACCCAGACCCCTTCGCCCTTGGTCAATACAACCGGCAGGGGATGGTAGTTTTTGGCAAGGTATTTGTCTTCGCGGGCAAGATAATCTTCGGTTTTCATGATGTGCTCCCTTTTTTGTAAATTCGTTTATTTACTTGTAAGGGTTTCCCCGGATGCGCGCAAGGTGTGGATTTAAAGCTGTCATTTCGAGGCGAAGCCGAGAAATCTCCTGATCGTCGGGAGATCCCTCACATGCGTTCGGGATGACAGATACACAGCATTTTCTGGACCGCGGCCCATAAAATATTATATAAGTTAACCGCTGCGGAGCGCGTGATACGCCCTAATCCCTCGGGCCGATGCTTAACGCATTAAGGGAGCTGTCACTGTCCGGTCTTAGTGTTTTGCCGCTTCGACCTGTTACACGGCACCCACCTGGTCTACAGGGCCAGAAGCGGATAGCGATGCGTACACGGCTTGCGCGGCACTTTTTTATAACTAGAATGAACTTATGACCGATCCTTCCAAGAAGACCCTGCGCCACGAAGCGAAACTCCACAGGGCCCGCATAGCAGCATTTAACAACGAAGATCCCGACGAGGCTTGCGCTTTGTTCTTCGACGCGGTTAAACCGCAGCCGGAGCAGATTGTTTCCCTGTACTGGCCCAAGGACAGCGAATTTGATCCGGGTGCCATTCTCGAGCGCCTCTTGAAAGAAGGGTATGCCTGTGCGCTGCCGGTCATCATTCCGGACGAGCGGGAGTTGAAATTTGCGCTATGGGCCGAAGACGATCCGCTTGAAAGCGGCCCCTACGATATTTTACAGCCGGCAAACAACGAGAACACCAAATGGGTGGAACCGGATATTGTGATCGTGCCTTTGCTGGCCTTTGACCGTAAAGGCTACCGCCTTGGCTATGGCGGCGGGTACTATGACACGACCTTAGAAGTCCTGCGTAAAAAAAAGGATGTTCTGGCCGTGGGAGTAGGGTATGCACAACAGGCTGTGATCTTTAATTTGCCGGTCGAAGATCATGACCAGAAACTGGACTGGATTATAACCCCGCAAAAAGCCCGGTATTTCGGACAATAGAATTAGGAAGTGAGACGGCAATGCGTATTTTGTTTCTAGGTGATGTGATGGGGCGCTCTGGACGGGAAGCGATCGAAAAGCATCTGCCGGACCTGAAAAGCAAGCTGAAACCGGACGTCATTATCGTGAATGCGGAAAACGCCGCGCACGGCTTTGGTATGACGGAAAAAATTTGCAAGGGTCTGTTGGAAATGGGTGTGGATTGCATCACATCCGGTAACCATGTTTGGGACCAGCGCGACTTTATCCTGTACATTGATAAAGAGCCGCGTGTGTTACGACCCGCAAACTTTCCCGCAGGGACGCCGGGAAAGGGGAGTTACCTGCACCAGCTTGATGACGGCCGCAAAATCCTGATTGCGAATTACATGGGCCGTATTTTCATGGACCCGATGGACGACCCGTTCGCAGGGGTGCAGGATTTATTAAAGCCCCATACTCTGGGAAAAACAGTCGATGCGATTTTCGTGGATTTCCATGGCGAAACCAACAGCGAGAAAATGTCCTTTGCCCACATGCTGGACGGCAGGATTTCAGGCCTTGTTGGGACGCATACCCACACGCCGACAGCGGACGCCACGATTTTTTCCGGCGGCACGGCCTACCAGTCCGATGCTGGCATGTGCGGGGACTATGACAGCGTGATCGGCATGCGCAAGGATATACCTATTGCCAAGTTCACCCGTAAAATGCCGACCGAGCGATTTTCTCCGGCGGATCAGGAGGGGACTGTCTGCGGCGTCTTGATTGAAACGAATGACAATATCGGTTTAGCTAAAAATATAGGTCCTGTTGTGGTAGGGCCGCGCTTGCGTAATGTTATGCCGGATTTCTAAGTTTTAGAACTCGACGCCGTATTCCTGCGGCGTTTTGGTCTTATTCTCAGGGTAGCGCTCGAAATAACGCGTACAGGCTTCGTTTAACGCACCCATCAGTTCATCGCCGTGCCGCCCGCCTGTTCCGGTTATTTTGCCGATGATAACGGCGCGTATGGTCGTGTGAAAGGCCAGTACAATTTCAACCGCATCAATGTCCGGCTCTTCTATCACTTCCAGAAATTGGACCAGGCGATCCGCAATATTGGTCACCAGAGGATAATGGAACATGCCGCCATTGGCTTTGAGCTGCATTGACGGATATAGCATCCCGGAAATCAGGCTCTCTGTATCGGATTCGGTATTGGGATCGGTTGCTATTTCTATTCCACGCATCAGGGAAGATAAATACATCTCCGCCAGAGGCTGGAAATCAACCGAATTGTTCTCGAGCAAAGCCTGCGCTTTTTGCAGTATCTGCTCGCTTAAGCCGCCCGAGCCGACCTTGGCCTTGAGCGTATTCGGCGGCTTGATATATTCGGCCTTGCGCTTGCGTTCCTGGTTAAAATGCGCCGGTGTCTTTTCTATGTATCTGTCGTCGTTCGTCATGATGAGCTTTTAAGTTCTGTCTGATTCAATATTAAATTTATCGCCTTTGCCCAGGCCTTGCTTTTCTCGGATTCTTTTAAGCGTATCGTGGGCCTCTTTCTGTTGTTCCTGAAGAACTTTCAAGATTTCGGCGCTGTGAAGATCGCTTTCGCGGCGGTAAGGGCCGTCATACTGGCCTTTGATTTTCTTGCGGCGGCGGTCCGGCCCGAAGAAATCAGGTGCGCGTACAAACTGCCGCGGTCGTTCTATGACCTGCACCAGCCGTTTATAAAGATCCTTGGCATTAAACGGTTTCACCAGGAATTCTGTTACGCCGGCATCTCGCGCCTGTAAGACCCGTCTTTTTTCACTGAAGCCGGTCATCAGGATAATCGGAACATACGGGTTAGGACTTTTGGGATCGTTACGGACCTGGCGGGTGAAAGAAATGCCGTCCATCGGTTTCATCATCCAGTCGGCAATAATGATATCGTTGTTATACTCACAAAATCGTTTAAAACCGACTTCTCCGTTTTGTGCGCCAATAACATGCCCCACACCAAACGTCACTAAAAGTGACTTGGTGATTTCCAGCATAGGCTGGTTATCTTCGACAACCAGGACGCTGATTCGATGAAACTGATAGGCCATTTTAAAACGCCCGCTTTTTATAACTTGTCTGGTATCCCGTAACCATTATAAGGGGCCAGAGTTGAAGAAATATTAACAACAGTATCTCGAAAACTATAATCTCTTCAATATGATAGCATCTTATGTTAGTGGAAACAAAGCTTTCTTCTTTTCTGTTTCCAAAGCAGACTTGCGGTTTTCGATGAAATACGGCATTTTCTAGGGCCGTAGCGAATAGTTAACACCAGTTATAGGATAGGATTATGGCAGGTCATTCCAAGTGGGCAAATATCAAGCACAAAAAGGGCAAGGCTGATGCTGCCCGGGCGAAAGTATTCTCCAAGCTGGCGCGGGAAATTACCGTCGCGGCAAAAATAGGCGGCGGCGATCCGGATATGAACCCCCGTCTGCGTTTGGCCGTGGCAACGGCACGGGGGCAGTCCATGCCCAAGGCAAACATCGAAACCGCGATCCAGAAAGGCGTCGGCGGTGGTGAAGGCGATGATTACGTCGAAATGCGCTATGAAGGCTATGGGCCGGGTGGTGTGGCGATTATCGTCGATACGCTGACCGATAACAAAAACAGGACCGCCGGCGAAGTCCGCTCTTATTTCGCCAAATACGGGGGAAACCTTGGCGAAACGGGCTCTGTTAACTTCATGTTCGATCGCGTCGGTGAAATTTTCTACCCGCTGGACAAAGCCGACGGTGAAAGCATGTTTGAAGCCGCTGTGGAAGCGGGGGCCAATGATTGCGCGACCGATGAAGACGGCCACACGATTACCACTGAACCGGATGACCTCGCAGCTGTGCGCGATACACTGGAAGCAAAACTGGGCGAGCCGGAGCGCTCCGGCCTGATCTGGCAGCCGAATACCATGGCCGAAGTCAACGAAGACCAGGCAACGACGCTGATGAAGTTAATTGACGTTCTCGAAGATAATGACGATGTCCAGAACGTGACAACAAACTTTGAAGTCAGCGATGAAATCATGGAAAAGCTTTTAGCTGCGGGATAATTGTAAATAGCGTGTTCACTTTGTGTTCTCGTTATGCTTTAATGGGCTTATGAGAATTCTGGGAATCGATCCGGGGCTTCAGAAAACCGGGTGGGGAATCATAGAAATACACGGTAATCGCCTGTCGTTTTTGGGTTGCGGCCTGATAAAAACGCAGCCCGCCTTGCCGCTTTATGCGCGCCTGGCGACGCTGGATGAGGGGCTGACCGATGTTGTGCGCCGCTGGATGCCTGATATTGCGGCACTTGAGGAAACCTTCATGAATAACAACGCCGCATCCGCCCTTAAACTGGGGCAGGCGCGTGGCGTCTGCATGGTGGCCCCGGCGAGGCTGGGTCTGGAAGTTCATGAATATGCGGCCAATCTCGTCAAAAAATCACTCGTCGGGACAGGCCATGCGACCAAAGACCAGATCGGCCTGATGGTCCGGACGCTTTTACCAAAAGTGGGGAAAGTCGGCCCGGATGAAGCGGATGCGCTTGCGATCGCCATCTGCCACGCGCATCATAGCCAGACAGCAAAAAGGATAGCAGGATGATTGCAAAACTCAGCGGCATACTGGATAGCGTTTCATTGGGATCCTTAATCCTCGATGTCAACGGGGTCGGCTATCTCGTCCACGCCAGCCCCCGAACACTGGCTAAATTAGGGCAGGCCGGAGACCCCGTTTCTCTGCGCATCGACACGCAGGTGCGCGAAGACGCCTTTAATCTATACGGCTTTATCGATGCCGCCGAACAGGAATGGTTTCGCCTGCTGACCAGTGTGCAGGGCGTTGGCGCGAAAGCCGCCATGGCAATCCTGGGCGTAACGCCGCCCGATCAGCTCGGGTTTGCAATTGCCGCAGGCGATAAAACCGCCTTAACCCGTGCCGACGGCGTTGGACCAAAGCTGGCAGCGCGTATCCTGACTGAATTGAAGGATAAGGCAGGGAAAATTGACCTGACACCACAAAAAGCACAGCTTTCCTCAGCTCCCGTCAAAGCGGAGACGACAGAGGAAGATGGTGTGGATCAGGATGCCGTATCCGCCCTGGTCAATCTCGGATACTCCCGCAGCGATGCGTATCGCGCTGTTCTGAACGCTAAGCAAAAATCAAATGATAACAAAAAGATAAATGATATTATTAAACTGGCACTTAAGGAGCTGGCATCGTGATGGAAACCGTCCTTGAGCGCAACCCCGAGCTTGAAGCCGAACGCACCGAGCGTGACGATCCGGAAACCTCGCTGCGCCCGCTGCGTCTTGAGGATTTTACCGGACAGCAGCCTGTCCGCGAAAATCTGCGCGTGTTTATCGATTCCGCCAGCAGCCGGGGCGATGCCATGGATCATGTGCTCCTGTTTGGGCCGCCGGGGCTGGGGAAGACAACGCTGGCTCAGATTATCGCTAAGGAACTCGGTGTGGGCTTTCGGGCAACCTCCGGCCCGATCCTGGCAAAAGCGGGTGATCTTGCCGCGATCCTGACAAATCTTGAACCGCATGATGTACTGTTTATCGATGAAATCCACCGGCTCAATCCTTTAGTCGAAGAAATTCTCTATCCCGCGATGGAAGACCACAAGCTCGACCTGATTATCGGCGAAGGCCCGGCGGCACGCTCGGTTCAGATCGACCTGCCGCCCTTTACGCTGATCGGCGCGACCACGCGTTCCGGCCTTCTGGCAAACCCGCTGCGTGATCGTTTCGGTATCCCGTTGCGACTGGAATTCTATACCCCGGATGAACTGGCATTGATCGTCAAACGGACCGCGGGCCTGCTGTCGATGAACCTGACCGAGGAGGGGGCGTTTGAAATCGCCCGCCGCTCCCGTGGTACCCCGCGCATTGCCGGGCGCTTAACCCGCCGTGTCCGCGATTTCGGCTATGTCCTCAAAGTCAAAGAGATTGACGCTAAAGCCGCCGATGCAGCGCTGCGCAAACTCGATGTCGATTCGTCCGGCCTCGATATGATGGACCGCCGTTACCTGACCTGCATCGCCGAACATTACGGCGGCGGCCCGGTCGGCGTGGAAACCCTTGCCGCCGCGCTATCCGAACAGCGCGATGTCCTCGAAGACGTCATCGAGCCGTATCTAATGCAGCAGGGTTTAGTCCAGCGCACCCCGCGGGGCAGGGTCCTGTCGCCAAAAGGCTTTGGTTATCTTGGTCTGCAGCCGACAAAATCGAGCCAGATGGATATGTTACAGGATTCCGAATAAAGCTGATGACCCATTCCATCGATATCCGCATTTATTACGAAGATACCGATGCCGGGGGGATTGTCTATTACGCGAATTACCTTAAATTCTGTGAACGGGGGCGCACGGAACTCTTGCGCTGCGCGGGTTTTGAGAATAAACCTTTAATGGAGCGCGATGGATTTATGTTCGTCGTCCGGCATGTGGAGGCCGACTATATCGCCCCGGCATGCCTTGATGACGTTGTGCGGGTGGAAACATCCGTTACCGCTGTGAAAAATGCCAGTTTTGCCATGAAGCAGACTGTTTTTCGCCCCAAAGATAATGCAGAGTGCCAGGTGTTATTTGAAATGAATGTAACTCTGGCCTGCGTAGGAACAAATGGAAAGCCGGTGCGTTTACCGGAAAAAGTGAAAGAGGCTTTGAACAATGACTGACAGAACCGTAGATGCCGCCGTGATCGGCGAGAGCTTTACCGGTGATTTATCGATGTGGGGTCTGTTCCTGCAGGCTGATGTTGTGGTGAAATTTGTCATGCTGGTGCTGATGATGGCATCGGTCTGGAGCTGGGCGATTATTCTGGAAAAACGCGGGACGCTTAAACGCCTGAACAAACGCGCCCAGAAATTCGAGGATTCATTCTGGTCGGGTGAACCGCTGGATAAGCTGTACCAGCGCGTCAAAAAGGGCAAGCAGGATCCGCTCATTAAAACCTTCTGCGCCGGGATGGAGGAATGGCATAACGGCGTCGCCGGCGGTATCCCGGCCCGCGAAAGCCTGCAAGCCAGCCTGAAGCAGCGCGTGGAGCGCGCGATGGGCACTTCCATCAATAAGGAAATGAATGCGCTGGAACGCGGCATGACCTTCCTTGCCAGCGTCGGATCGACGGCGACATTTATCGGCCTGTTCGGGACTGTCTGGGGGATTATGAACAGCTTCACTGCTATTGCCGGAACGAACAATACCAGCCTTGCCGTCGTCGCGCCGGGCATCGCCGAAGCCTTGTTCGCAACAGCCCTTGGGCTGGTGGCCGCCATTCCCGCCGTGGTTTCCTATAACATCTTCACCAACAGCCTGGATCGTTACGCCGACCGCCTTGATACGTTTGTCAGCGAGTTTTCCGCGATCCTGTCCCGTCACCTTGATATGCAGGACAGCAACGGCAGCAGCAGCGCGAGCGCAAGCGCCGGCAGCAAGCGGAAGGTGGCGTAATGGGCGCATCAATGCAATCCAAGGGCCGCGTCGGCAAAGCCGGTGGCCGCAGCCGGGCCTACCGCCCGATGTCGGAAATCAATGTCACGCCGTTCGTTGATGTGATGCTGGTATTGCTGGTGGTCTTTATGATTACGGCGCCATTGCTGACCGCCGGTGTGGACATTAACCTGCCGCGCTCCGATGCCAACCCGATTACAGATGAAGATAACAAACCGCTCGAAGTCAGCATTACCGATAAGGGCGTCATTTATATTGGTGAAACCGAAGTCCAGCGTGACCGTCTTGTAAACCTGCTGACCGCGATGACGAACAACGACCCGGACCGCCGGATTTTTATCCGCGCCGACCAGACATTAAACTACGGTAACGTTATGGATATTTTGGGAACTCTGAACAAAGCGGGCTTCCGTAAGGTTGCCTTACTGTCCAATCCCGCTAAATAAATTAAAAACCTTGCACAGGCGCGATCATGTCCACCGCAGCGACAGCACCATATGATATAAACGCGGCGTTTGAGCCACGGATGAAAGGCCCGCTGATTTCCTCGGCGGCGCTGCATATGATTATCGTGGTGATCGCGATTGTCGGACTGCCGTATATCACACCGGAACTGCCGGATATCAGCGATCCAATTACCGTTGAACTGGTGGATATTGATGAAATAACCGCAACCAACAAACCCAAGCCGGTCCCGAACAGCAGCAAAAAGCAGCCGGAACAAACACAGGACGAACCGCCCAAACCGGTTCAGCCGCAAATGACGGCCAAAACGCCGCCCAAGCCGGTCGCCCCGAAACCACCGGAGCCAAAGGCTGCGGATACCACGCCGCCGGAACCGGACGATATCGCGCCGCCAAAGAAAATGGAAACCGTCAAACCGCCACCGCCCAAACCGGTGCAACGTCCGACAAAACCGGAGCCGGAACCGAAACAGGACGTCCAGCAGGAAACGCAGCAGGAAGAATTTAAATCGCTGCTGCGGAACCTGATGCCGACAGAAGAAGAGGCGTCGCAAACAAAAAATCCCGGCGAAGCGGAACCTTCTTCGATGCTGACGCGTTTCTCTGAGAGGATCACGATGAGTGAAATGGACGCGCTCAAACGCCAGCTCAACCAATGCTGGAGCGTCATGGCCGGGGCGCGCTATGCCGAAGACCTGATTGTTGATCTAAAACTGTTTATGAATCCGGATCGATCCGTTCGGGATATCCACATTGTGAATCAGATGCGTTACAATAGCGACACTTTTTTCAGGGCGGCTGCCGATGCGGCGCGCCGGGCGGTATTTCGGTGCAGTCCTCTGGATGTTCCGCCCGCAAAATATGAATTATGGAGTGAGATTGAAGTTCGGTTTGATCCGCGCAAAATGTTGTAAAGAGCTATAAAGGAAGAGCTTTAGATGAAAAAAATTACCCGTGCTGTTGTCATGTTATTACTGGCTGTGATGCTGCCGTTATCCGCAGCGCAGGCCAAGGTTTCCGTTACGGTCGATTCTCCGACACTCGAACCTTTGCCGATTGCCATCAGTACTTTCCACGCAGAGCCGGGGGCCGATACCACAGTCGCCCGCGATATGCCGAGCGTCATCAGCGCCGACCTTGAGCGCACAGGGCTGTTCTCTCCCATCAATCCACGCGCCTTTATTCAGGATGCCGCTTCGATTAACGCCCAGGGGCCGCGCTTTGGCGAATGGCGGGCGATTAACGCGCAAGCGCTTATCACCGGGACCGTAACCCGCTCTTCCGACGGACGTACCCGCGTTGAATTCCGCCTGTGGGATGTCTTCAGCGAACAGCAGCTTGCCGGCATGGCCTACACCACGACGCCGCAAAATTGGCGCCGCATTGCACATATTATTGCCGATGAGATTTACAAGCGGATTACCGGAGAAGAAGGCTACTTTGACTCCCGGATCGTTTACATCGCCGAAAGCGGCCCGGCTATGGCCCGTAAAAAACGCCTTGCTATCATGGACCAGGACGGCGCCAATCATCATTACCTGACCGATGGGAATACGCTGGTACTGACGCCGCGCTTCTCGCCGAACCAGCAAACGATTACCTATCTTGCCTATTACAAGCGCAAGCCCCGTGTTTACCTGTATGACATCGATACCGGCAAGCAGCAGGTTCTCGGCGATTTCCCCGGCATGACCTTCGCGCCGCGCTTCTCGCCGGACGGCCGTAAAGTTATCATGAGTATGGCACAGGACGGGAACAGTGATATTTACACGATGGACCTGAAAACCCGGCGTATTGACCGTCTGACCAACCATCTCGGGATCGATACCAGCCCGTCTTACGCACCCGATGGAAAGCGCGTCGTGTTTGAATCAGACCGGGGCGGGACCCAGCAGCTCTACGTTATGGATGCCAATGGCGGTGATGCAAAACGGATCACTTTCGGCAAAGGGCGGTACGCCAACCCGGTATGGTCGCCGCGCGGAGACCTGATCGCCTTCACCCGCCTGTATCAGGGCAAGTTTTATATCGGCGTCATCCGTCCGGATGGCTCCGGCGAGCGCCTGATTACATCGGCCTATCACGTCGAAGGCCCAACCTGGTCGCCGAACGGCCGCGTCCTGGCATACTTCAAGGAAGTGCCGACCGGTCCGAAAGGGGAAGGGCGGCAAGCCAAGGTCTACACAATCGACCTGACCGGTTATAACGAGCGCCAGCTCAAAACCCCGGTTGACGGGTCTGATCCGGCGTGGTCGCCGTTAAATCCCTGATATCTCCGGTAAGAGCTGTCATCCTGAACGCATGTGAGGGGTCTCCCGGTAATCTGGGGATTTCTCAGCTCCGCTTCGAAATGACACTGTTGTTGGTTTTGGTTGATTCCCTCCAATAAGCGCGGTTTCGCTGTGCCGCGGGAATGATGGTGGATAGAGAATCAAATATCCTTAAACGCCTCAATCACCTGACGATAGGTGTCGCGTTTGAACGGCACGATCAGGTTCAGAATTTCATTCAGCCCGACCCACTGCCACGCTTTAAACTCGGGGAAGCGGTCATAGTAAATATTGATATCGGCGTCCGTCCCGGTAAAGCGGGCGGCAACCCATGTTTGTTCCTGCCCGCAATATTTCCCGCTCCACAGCTTGCCCAGCAGGTGCGGCGGCAAATCATAGCGCATCACTTCGTCATGGATTTTGATGATTTCCGCTTTATCGGTCCCGATCTCTTCCTGCATTTCCCGGAAAAATGCTTGCTCAACCGTTTCGCCGTCGTCAATGCCGCCCTGCGGCAATTGCCAGGCTCCCGGATTATCAAGCCGCTCGCCGACGAAAACATTGTTATCGTCATTGAATAAGGCGATGCCGACACAGGCGCGGTAAGGAAGGTGAGAATAATCAGTTTTACTCATGGCTTGTTTTTTTTAATATCCTGTGGTGGCTGATAACGGCACAAGGACAATGCCTTTGCTCTTTAATGTTTTGGTCCAGGCAAGAACCTGCTGGTAACTGACGGGAAGGGGATGGATGACCCCGGCGGCAAATCCTTTTTTCCTTGCTGTTTCCTCAAGCGTCTTCAGCGCGGCGTCAATGGCTCTCTGGCTGGCATCATCCTTATCTATCCAAAGATCTATGGACGCATAAGGCGCATTCTGACCGGCAGCCATCGTCTGCGGGATCAGGGTCGGATGAGAACTGCCATCTACAAAGCCTAAGCCCCGGTGATAAATATTGCCGATAATCGGCCGCATATCATTAGACGCCTCAAGAAAGGCGGGGTTATTGTCGGTAACAAACCCGATATAGCCATCCGTCCGTGACAAGAGCCACTCCATCTTGTACTGGTTTTCCCGCTCTGGTGCGCCAACCAGCATTGTATGGGGGCCGGGATCATCGACAGGATAGCGATCACTTTCCATGGGGAAGCTTAACCAGACTTCATGTCCCCGCGCACGGGATTCCCGGACCCAGAAATCGATCGAGGGCGCGTAAGGCGAGATAATAAAAGATATTTCCTGAGGCATCGTCCTGACAGCGGATTCCGTCGCAACGTCAGAAAGCCCGAGTCCGGCGATCGCTATGGCGATAATGGGGTTGTCCGTGCTGTGAAGATCGAAAGGACGGCGATATGCCGCAAATGGCGTAAGGCCGTCTTTTTGTCTCACAACAGGCAAATGGCCATCTGGGGTCTTTTCATACAGCCCGTCGATCGGGGCCGCCGCCAGTCCGCTTTCCATGACATCCAGCGGCCCGTAATCTATATCTTCCGGTGCATGGGGGGTATTTTCCAAATCATGTTGCCGGATGGTTTTGGCAACATCGCCCGGCCAGTGGATAATGATTGTTTGCGACGCCAGCTTTTGTTGCTGCTTCTCCATCGTCGCCTTGCCGCCGATCATAAGCCAGCCGGCAAGCAGACCGTAAAACACACCAACAACAAGAAGACCGTGAAAAAACGCCTTCTTTGAAAGTTTCTGTTGTGTGTGCTCAGCCTGCGCTGCGGCCATAACTGTCCTTTCAGCTTATTACGGGTCTGCGGGCTGCTCAGCCTTTGGCTTACTTGCCGCCGCAGCAGGGGTCTCGGTAAAGCGTTTTTCGTAGAGCGAGACACCGCGGATCAGGTCGATCGCACGGGACAGCTGATAATCGTCAACATCATCTTTGCTGATATCCTGCTCTGCCGGGTTTTCGCCCTTGTCGTTTTTCTCTTCCTTATCCGGTTTGTTCGGGTTTTCAAGTGCCCCGCGCAAATCAGACTCACGAAGGCGTTGCACGTTGACTGATTCAATCTTTGCCGGTTCGACAATGATATCCGGCTCAATGCCTTTCGCCTGGATAGAGCGGCCCGAAGGTGTGTAATACCGCGCCGTCGTCAAACGCATCGCGCCATGACCGGGCAGGGGGATAACCGTCTGCACAGAGCCTTTACCAAAAGACTGCGTCCCCAGGATGATCGCCCGGCGGTGGTCCTGCAGCGCCCCGGCGACAATCTCCGAAGCGGACGCCGACCCGCCGTTAATCAGGACAACCACCGGCAGCCCGTCAACGATATCGCCCGGCGTGGCATTATCCCGCTTGGTATCAAATTCGTGACGACCGCGTGTGGAGACAATCTCACCCTTTTCAAGGAAGTCATCGGACACGGCAATTGCCTGATCCAGAAGCCCGCCCGGATTGTTCCGCAGGTCAAGCACCAGCCCTTCGAGCTTATTCCCGATCTCCGCCTTGATTTCTTCCACCGACTTCCGCAGGCCGGAATCCGTATTCTGGTTAAAGGTCGTAATCCGGACATAGCCGATTGTCTCATCAATAACCTTGTGACGGACGGCACGGATTTTGATGACATCGCGGGTCAAGGTAATTTCAACCGGCTCGGAAACATCTTCGCGGCGGATGGTCAGCTTGATATCCGTCCCGACTTTACCGCGCATCTTATCGACCGCTTCACTGAGCGACAGGCCGACAATCGGCTCGTCATCAAGATGGGTAATATAATCGCCCGCCATCACACCGGCCCGGTAAGCCGGGGTGTCATCGATAGGGGAGACGACTTTTACCACCCCGTTTTCCATCGTGACTTCGATCCCGAGACCGCCGAATTCGCCGCGGGTCTGGACCTGCATTTCCTCAAAATCATCTTCGTCAAGATAGGAAGAGTGTGGATCAAGAGAAACCAGCATCCCGTTAATCGCCGTCTCTACCAGTTCTTCATCCGGGACTTCATCGACATATTGCGCCCGAACGCGCTCGAACACATCCCCGAACAAATTGAGCTGGCGATAGGTTTCGCTGGTATCGTTAATCTCCGCTTCCGGCTTGGTTCCGGCCATGCGCTCATCATCCTGCGCCATGACAGGGGAAACCAGTAACATCCCGGCAACGGCCAGATTTGTCATCATCAGCAGGGATTTTCTTATGCGCATTCCATTTACCTTCATTGCTTGGTTTAACTTTTCAGATCGGCAATCATGTCTGCCGGATTCACGGGTTGGCCATTGCGGCGCAACTCATAATATAGCGCCGGACGGCCGCCACGGGAAGAGGTTAAGGGCAATTGCCCGATAGGTTCCCCCGCATTTATCCGCCCTTCGACAGGTGCGTCAATGCGGTGCAGCCCGGCAATCAGGCTGTGATAGCCGTTTTTATGCTCGATAATAACCATATTGCCGTAATTTTTAAATTGCCCGGCAAAACGGACAATCCCTCCCATCGGGGCTACAGCAAGAGAGCCGGGCCGGGCTTCAAGCTTGATGCCCTGGCTGTAAGCTCCAATTTCATCCGTCGTGCCGTACCCAACCGTGATAAAGCCGGAAACCGGCAGGCGGGCCGTGCCTTTGTTCGGGATGTGTTATCGTAGAGCTTAGCCACGTTGCGGGCGGCAGGCGTGGCTTCTCGCCGCTGCTCTTCCTGCTCCAGCTTGGTAATCAGCTCCATCAGGGTTTTGGCTTCCTTGGACAGACGAGCCACCGTGCGCTTATTTTCAGCGTAGTCCGTCTGGATCGTACCAAAAAGCTCTTCCCGCTTATCGATTAGCGTCGCTATATCCTGCCGGCGTTTTTCCAGCCGGGCTTTGGTCGTAAGCGCAGCCTCGCGGTCAGCCTGCAGCGCCTTTGTAATCTCATTCAGCTTCTTAAGCTCAGCCGAAAGCTGGTCCGCCCTGTGATGGATGGCGGGCAGGGTACCCTGCAGCAGCATCGCCGACTGCGCCGTTTCCAAAGGGGCGCCGGGCCGCACAATCAACGATTCCGGCGGAATGCGCCGCATCCGCTCCAGTGCAAGGATCAGGTTGGCGATAGAGCCGTAATCCTGCTCGAGCTTCTCACTAAGGGTTTTCTTCGGCGCTGCGCTTGGCGATGCTCTCTTCAAGGCGGCTGAGTTCCGCTTCGTTCTTCTGGACATCCTGCGCGATGCTGACCAGCTCCTGACGGGTCTTTTCCAGGTCTGCTTTAACCTCGCTCATTTTGCGCTCAAGGCTCATTTGCGAGGCGCGCTTGTGCTTTAAATCCTGCTGGACGGTTTCAAGCGACTGGGCTTTACGCTGCGGTAAAGGCGGCGTTTCGGCAAAGGCCATAGAGGCCATGCCTGCCGCCAGTAAAATCGTGCCTAAAGCAATACGCAACATAAACGCTTATTCCCGGTGATAGGGGTGCCCGGCCAATATTTGCTGGGCACGGTAAATCTGTTCTATCAACATAATACGAACCAGCATATGAGGCTAAGTCTGCGCACTGAAAGAAAGCAGGAACCGCTTTATTTCTGACCGTATCACCCAGCCCGTCTGCCCGCCGATCACAAACTGGATTTTTAAATGCCGCTCGTCGCGATATCTTCTATTTCTTTGCAAAAGGAACGCTTACATCGTCTTGCCTCGTTCATCAAGGGCGATGACATAATTGATTATCGATTTTTCGTAAGGGTCTTGCTTTCTTCGTCACCGCCGGGCTTTTTTACATCAATCTCATGCATGAGATATTCCACGTATCCGCTGCACATAATCCGCCCAAAGCCCCTAACTGGGATTTGTCGCGCATCTTTCCCGGCAATGATCTCGACATGAATCATAGCTACTGTGTAGCACAGCTTTTTATTGGCGTAAGATAAGTAATCTGAACTCCTGCAAAGAAACTACGGGTTCGGTTATTAAATCACAGTCACGATTGCCGTGCTGTTAAGTGGAGGGCGCTCAGTCCTGAACCGTCGTGCATGTGAATGTGCGCCTGCCACATCTTCGATGTTATAAATTCGCGCACTTCCGGGCGGAAGATATGGACGATCACATCGCTGGCATCCATTAAATCACCCAGTTGCACCGGTCTTTCCCTTCAACCTGACTTCTGACCCCACGGCTTTCAGGCGCTGTTGCAGCTTGTCTGCCAGAGCCCCGACTTGCCGGGTGGAGGTGCCTGAAGCAACGATCATATAATCCGCAATGGAAGTCTGCCCGCGCAGATCGATAACCTGTATGTCTTCAGCTTTGTCAGAATCAAGCGATTCTTCAATCATCGCTTTTAACTGTTCCGGGCTGTTCTGCCCCGTTTTGTATGTTTTTAAAATGGCTGTTTTCTCCTTACTGTAAAACGCTTGTTACCATAACGAAAAAACGCCTCGATATGCAAGCATCGAAGCGCATTGACGGTCTGGCGCAAAGCCCCTTGTTAAACCTGTCGTGCAACATCCTTCTGTCGTCACACAACCTCCAGTCCTATGATGAAGCAGTAAGCTATCCTCATACTTTAATTTTACGCCTTTTTTGAAGACCCCGCAACAAAGAGGGGTAAAGGAAACTGAAACACTGCACTGCAAAAACGAACTTATCCCGTTGTTTTTTCTTTTTGATTCCGCAATTGGGTTGAGGAAACACCAAGCAGCTTTTTTTGCATAAGCCAGTATGTGTTATGCGGTAAAAGCGGTACTTTCGCAGCGTTTTCAAGATAATGGTGATTCTGCGTATCCATCATTTTCAGCGGGCAGTTTTCAATAAGCCCCCATGCCGGCGGTCTTGCAACATGGGCTGTTGCCACATGGCCTAGAATATCCGTCCAGTTATGCCAGCTATGCATGCTCAGCGCATTATCCATCCCGGTCACCCAGACAAAATCAGTGCGGGGAAAGCGGTGACGCAGCGCGCGGATCGTCTGCCATGTCAGGTTCGTGCCGATGCGCTGCTCCAGATCGCTGACAAGGATGCGCGGATCTTTGGGCATCGCTTCGCACAGGGCAAAGCGTTCGGCAAAGCTGCGTTCGGATTTATCTTTAAGAGGATTCTGCGGCGTTACCAGCCACCACACCGCGTCCAGCCGCAAAGTCTTAAGCGCAATCATGCTGGCATGCAAATGCCCCTGATGCGGCGGATTAAAAGATCCCCCAAGCAGGCCCACGCGCCGCCCGGCCCAGCGGGCACCATCTGTTATTGTTGGGGGGGTGAATATCATGACGCCGTCCGGGGCAGGGCGTATCCCGATCAGCCAAGCCGCCCGGAGACTTCCTTAATGGATTGGTTCAGCAGGTTCTCATTCGTTTTCTCGTCCATCTGGCGCGAGATAATTTCAGAGGTTGCCTTCACAGCCAGCTCGGCCGCATAAGCCTGGATTTCCTGACGCGCATTCTGCTCCATCCGCTCCAGACGCTCTGAGAGCTGTTGCTCGCGGCGCTTGGCCAGGTCTTTGAGGTCTTTTTCGGCCTGCTTCTGGATTTCAGCAGCATGCTCTTTAGCGGTTTCAACAATCTGCTTCGCTTCTTTGGAAGCATCGCGCTGCTTGCGCTGGTACTGGGCCAGCAATTCCTGCGCTTCTACCCGGAGGGATTCTGCGGTTTCGATCTCTTTACGAATATCTTCAATCCGCTTGTCCAGCAGGGCGAGAACCTTGTCCTTGCCGAATTTCCACATCACAAAGCAGAAGATGAGGAAGGAACATAAAACCCACGTTGCTGAATCCTGAAACATCTCCATCACTTCGATCCTTTATGCGGCTTTCGCCTTGGTGTTACCGTTCAGGGCCTTTACAACGGTTTTGGCCTGTTCGATATCCGGGTTAATGCCGACAATCTTCTTCGCCGCTTCGCTGGCGATCTCGGCGGCAATCGTGTTCATGTCATCCAGGGCGTTTTCCTTGGCAGCGAATAGCTTTTCTTCAAGCGCCAGGATTTCTTTCTCGGTTTTCTGCCGGAAAGTATCCGCCTGTTTTTCTGCCTTGGCTTTGATCTTTTCCTGAACGTCATTCAACGTTTTAGCCGCCTCATCCCGCGCACTCTGCAACCCTTTTTCATAGGTGTCATGCGCGGCCTCAGCATCGCTTTTCAGCTTTTCCGCCGTTTCCAGGTCACTCTGGATATGATTTTGCCGGTTTTCAAGAACCCCTGAAATTTCCGGCAACGACTTCTTGCTGAAGATAAAGTAGAGAATAGCGAACGCAACGCAGAGCCAGAATAGCTGGCTCGGGAAGGTTGACGCATCAAGCTGCGGCAAGCCGGCACTGCTGCCTTCGTGCCCGTGCCCGCCACCATGATGGGCGGCTTCGGCGACGGCGTGAGCGGCCGCTTCCACAGCTTCTTCAGCATGAACCGCCATATCCTCTACGGCGTGCTCCACAGCGTGCACAGCGTCGTGTGCTTCTGTCTCGGCAAAAGCCGTCTGGATCGATGCGACGCTCCATGCGGCTATTCCAATGCAAAGGGTATTAAAGCGCTTCATGCTGTTTCTCATACTCTAATCTGGTTCTGTCTGTTGTCGGATCAGCCTGTGAAGTACAGCAGGGCCCAGGCAACGATAGCCACCAGACCGAACATTTCAACAAAGGCGAAGGTCAGCCAGAATTTTTTCTCCAGAACGTCTGTTGCGTTCGGGTTACGGCCAACTGCCATGTTGTATGCACCGAAGATGATGCCCAGACCAATACCAACACCGATGATCGGCGTCAGGGCGATGGCTGCGGCCAGCAGTTTGATTGCTTCAACTTCCATTTTGTTTTCCTTCTTTCTTTCTCAGATTAAACAACGTTTACCAATTAGTGATCCATATCGACGGTATCTTTAAGATAGATACAGGCGAGGATCGCAAACACATAAGCCTGGAGCAGGGCGATCAGCAGCTCGAAGGCGATCAGGCCGGAATTGACCAGCATCGGGATAATCCCGGCGACAAAGCCCAGCGCGCCGGCGCCGGCCATCGCCACGCTAAATCCGGCAAAAACTTTCAGCATGATGTGCCCGGCCATCATATTCGCAAACAGCCGAAGACCGTGCGTAATCGGACGGGCCATATAAGAAACGATTTCAATCGGCACAAGCAGCGGATAAACGAACCAGGGAACGCCCGGCGGGGCGAAATGTGCCAGGAAATGAATGCCGTGCTTGGCAATCGCCAGCAGCAGGACCATCCCAAAAACCATCAGCGCCAGCGCGGCGGTCACGATGATATGGCTGGTATAGGTAAAGGAATAAGGGATCAGGCCAAGCAGATTCCCCATCATAACGATGACAAACAGCGTGAAGATGAACGGGAAATATCGACGCCCTTCGGGCCCGATGTTCGAGCGGACCATCCCGGCGACCATCTCGTAAAAGATCTCGACGAACGCCTGCATGCGGCCCGGAACCAGGGACTTCTTGCCCATCGCCATGGAAATAAACCCGGTGGAAACAACCACCCCGATCATCATCCACAAGGATGAGTTCGTGAAAGACAGGTCCATCCCGCCGATTTCAAACGGGACAATCGGTTCAATAACAAACTGATGAAGTGGGTCTGCCACGGTCTATCCTCTGCGAGTCTTGGGTTTCCGTCCTTTTTCGCACAAGTTTTTAGCTTTTTTTAGCAGGAATTGCAATGCCTGTTTGCCCGAAAACGGACATTATTTGCAATATTTGTGGGATGCTATTTCATAAGCTGGGATGCGCGCCAGATCCCCATGCCAAATCCAATGAACATCATCAGGATCAGCCACAAGGCCATGTTCCCTAAAAAATGCCCGATTCCCCAGCCGACAAGACCGCCGGAGATAATATAGGCAATGAATTCCGACCCGGCCCGCATCCCGGTGCTGCGGTCGTCATATTCCTTTTGATCGTCACGGTCATCGCTCTTTTGCCCGGACTTGAACTGATTGATTTTGCTCTCGAGATCGTCAAGATCGCCCATAACCAACCTTAAGCCGCATCGTCAAGGAAATCGAGCTGCTGATGCAGATCGACGGACACAAGCTTGGATACGCCGCGCTCCGCCATCGTCACACCGTACAGGCGGTCCATCCGCGCCATTGTCAGGCGGTGGTGGGTAATGACAAGGAAACGGGTCTGGCCTTTTTCGGCAAACTCTTCCAGCAGGTCACAAAAACGGTCAACGTTCGCATCATCAAGCGGGGCATCAACCTCGTCGAGCACACAGATCGGGGCAGGGGTCGTCATAAACATCGCAAAGATCAGCGCCACAGCCGTCATCGTTTGCTCCCCACCGGACAGCAGTGACAGGGATTGCAGCGCCTTGCCCGGCGGCTGGGCGAAGATTTCAAGCCCGGCTTCCAGCGGATCGTCGGATTCAATCAGCGCCAGATGCGCCTGACCGCCGTTAAACAGGCGGGTAAAGATATCACGGAAATGGTTGTTCACCTGCTCGAACGCCAGTTGCAGCCGTTCCCGCGCTTCCTTGTTGAGCTTGTTGATTCCCTGGCGCAGCTCGTTCACGGCTTCCACCAGGTCGTTTTTCTCATTCAGGATACCGCCCAGCTCTTTTTCAAGATCCTCGGCTTCCTGCTCGGCGCGCAGGTTCACGGGGCCGATCAGGTCACGGCTGCGGATTGCCTTTTCACGCTCTTCTTTCAGGTTATCCAGCGCGGGCAGGTTTTCCGGATCCATCGCGGCTTCGGCCATCAACTCTTCCGGGCCCATTTCAAAATGTTCCTGGATATAACGGCGGCTCGCATCCATGCGCTGTTTCCGCTCTTCTGCGGTAGCCTGGGCGTGGGCGCGGGATTCACGGGCCTGTGCCAGCTCGGATTCGGCTTCCTTAAGCGCTTTCGTCGTCTCTCCCAACTCATTTTCACAGCTCGCCAGGCGGTCTGAAATCCCGCCTTTTTCCGCTTCCAGCGCGCCGATCTTGCTCAGCAGGCCTTCCATATCTTTCTTGATAACCGCAGGGCGCTGCTTCAGTTCTTCCAGCTTTTGCGTCAGCTGCTCTTCGCGCTCGTCCAGCTCTTTCAGCCGTTCGCGGGCGCGGATGCAGCGGTTCTGCAGGTTGACCCGCTCATCCCCGATGGCGCGGATACGGGCCTGGCGGCGGCTTTGATCCTGCCGGGCAATCTCAAGGTCCTTGATCGCTTCCTGCAGCTTTTCCCGCTCGGCGCTCAGGGCACTGCGGTTTGTTTCAATCTGGGCCTGCTGCTCTTCAAGAGCTTTCTCATCAAAGGCCTCCAGCGTCTTAATGTTCTCTGCGAGCATTGCAGCAAGGGAGACAAGATCCGCTTCCACCATCGACAGGGCTTCTTCCAGCTTGGCCAGCTCGGCCTGCTTTTCCGCCTGCTGCTCAATCGCATTGTTCAGGGCGGCTTGCTGGCCTTTAATCTCAGCCTGCATTTCGGATAGTTTTTGCTGGCTGGCGTCCAGTTTCTGACGGGTTTCCGCCAGCTTTGCTTCGGATTGCTCCAGTGTTTTCCGGCCGTCCTCGCATTGCTTTTCCAGCTTCGGCAGGTCTTTTTTCAGCTCTGCCAGCTTGTTCTTCTGCTTCAGTTGCTGCGCGTGGCTGTCCGAGGCGGTTGTCTTGATATACAGCCCGTCCCAGCGCCAATAAGCCCCTTCACGGGAAACCAGAGCCTGACCCGGCTTCAGCTCTTTAGACAGCCGCATCCCGTCTTCTTCGCTCTCAACAAAGCCGATCTGGCTCAGAGCAAGCTTCAAAGGCTGCGGCGCCTTGATATGCGGCTCGAGCACCATAACCCCGTCCGGCAGCGCGGGCAGGGCGGACAGGTCAAATTCACGTTTCTGCCACACGGCAGGGGCGCTATCATCGGTAGACGCCATCAAACTATCGCCGAGCGCACGGGATAGCGCCGTTTCAAAACCTTTTTCCGCTTCGATATCCTCGAATACCGGCTTAAACTCATATTGAGAATCGGAATTAAGAATGGATTCTAAAGTATTGATTTCAGTTTCTAATTTTGACTTATCTTTTTCCTGTTCCTGCTGAACCTGCCGCAAATCTTCGCGCTTGGCCCGCAGGACATCGATCTGCTCTTCAAGCGCATCAAACGCCTCTTTCTCAGATTGCGCCTTTTGTTCCAACCCTTCGATCATTTCACGCAGCTTTTTCGTATCAACGCTTTCGCTGTTATCGGCTTTCTTGGCTTCCAGCTGTTCTTTTACATCGGCCAGACGCTGTTTCAGCTGGTCCTGCCGCTGCGTATCCTGCTCAACCTGCCGCTCAAGGCTGTGACGGCGCGCTCTTGCGTCGGCCGTGCTTTCCATCAACGCCGTCAGGGCGGTGTCCAGCTCATCGACTTTTGTTTTCAAGGCTTCCCGTGTGGCTTCTTTTTCCTGAAGCTCGGTATCCCCGGATTCTTCTTTGGCGCGGATCGATTTCTCTTCGCCGTCCAGCCGCTCCAGCACATGGGTGTTTTCTTCCAGCGTCTGCTGCTCATGCTTGCGGTCGATCTGGATCTGTTCAAGCTGGGCCTTGGCTTCATCGCGCTGTTGTGACAGGCGGCTTTGTTCGTCTTCCAGCCGTTGCAGCGCAAGATTATTGGCCTGCAGGGCCGCCCCCAGTTCCGCATCTTTCTGCCGCAGATCGGGCAGGTCTTTCGATTGCACGTTCTGGGTTCTGGTCAGTTGCGTCACGACCGTCAGGCGGTCTGCTACAACGCTTTCAACAGAGGCGAATTTCTTCTCAATCTCGCTAAGCTTGTCATAGGCTTCGCGCCACTCAAGGCAGGCAATGCTGATTTCCAACTGGCGGATCTGGGCGCTCAGGTTGCGGTAGCGGCTGGCCTGACGGGATTGTTTCTTGAGGTTATTGAGCCGCTCTTCCATGCTGCCGACCAGATCATCAACCCGCTTCAGATTGTTGTCGGTCGCGCGCAATCGTAACTCAGCCTCATGGCGGCGGGCATACAGCCCGGTAATCCCGGCGGCTTCTTCCAAAATCATCCGGCGGTCCAGCGGCTTGGCCTGGATGATCTGGGTCACGCGGCCCTGGGACACGAGGTAAGGGGAATTCGCCCCGGACACAAGATCGGCATAAAGAAGCTGCACATCGCGCGCCCGCACGGATTTACCGTTAATACGGTAGCCGGAACCATGGTCCCGCTCGATCTTGCGGCTGACTTCAATTTCATCGACATTGTTATGAGGGCCGGGTGCCGTGCGCTTGCTGTTATCCAGCAGGATAGAAACCTCGGCGCTGCTGCGCTGCGGCCGGTTAGCCGTCCCGGCAAAGATCACGTCTTCCATACTGCGTGAACCGCCGCGCATCCGCTTGGTCGAGTTCTCACCCATGTTCCAGCGCAGCGCTTCAACCAAATTCGACTTGCCACAGCCGTTCGGCCCGACAATACCTGTCAGGCCGGGGCCGATTTCCAGCTCGGTCTTTTCAACGAAAGACTTAAAGCCGTGCAGTCGTAATTTGCTAAATTGGATCATTCAGCCTTGTTACTTTCCTCAAGCAGCTTATCAATCTTCTCTTTGAACACGCTAAAGGGCTGTGCCCCGGAAAGCTGTTCTGTCCCGTTCAGCACAAAGCTCGGGGTTGATTGAATTTTGTATTTCTCCGAAGCGTCCTGCATGCTTTTTGCCAGGGCCTCTTTCAATTCGTCACTGTTCAGGCAGGCATCCAGTGTGGATTCAGAGCCTCCGAGCAGCTTCGCATTCTGTTTCAAGGCCTTCGCATAATCGCTGTCATAGGCCCATTTGTCCTGGGTCTGGAACAGAAAGCTGATGAATTTGAAATAACGGTCATGCGGCAGGCAGCGGGCAACAATCGTAGCATCCCGCGCCGGCGTATTCAGCGGGAAGTCGTTAAAGATAAAGCGGACTTTGCCCGTATCGATATATTCCTTTTTCAATTCTCCGAAAGTCTGCTCGTGGAAATGAGCGCAATGGCTGCAGGTCAGGGACGCAAACTCTTCGATCGTCACAGGGGCGTTTTCGTCACCAAGCACACGCGGCATCATCGCTTTTTCAACGTCAACTGCTGCGGGTGCCGTGTCCTCCTGAATAGCCGTGGCATCTTCCTCTCCGGCAGCAGGTTCGCTGGTAACCACGGTTTCCGTGGCAAAGGGTGTCTCAGGCTGGTCGGCGGCAACCATTTCCTGCGGCATAGAGGCGGGGGCCTTGATCTCAGAAACCTCCGGCGCATCCGATTTAGGCATAAAGGCAAAGCCAAGCACGGCAATCACTGCCGCAGCCAATAAGAGTGGTAAAGTTTTCTGAGTCGTCATCGTTCCTCCCCCTTAAATTAAGTTAGGTCGTAAATTCAGGAATTTGACAGAATAAATCTGTAAATGGATATACAGAAAAAATCAACTTTATTCGCAAATAAGTCAATAAATCCGGTACTTAACGCCGATTTTTATCCACATTATTTACTGATTTGAGGATCGACGAAGACGAAATCAATGCGGTCTGCGGGGGTGCGATCGGTCTCCATGCCAAGGGCCCGTACATCAATCCGGCGGGATTCTATACCTTGTTCCAGCAAATAGGAGCGCACAGAAAGAGCCCGGGATAGTGACGTTCGCCGCGCACTCTGCAATTCCTTGCCCTCGTCACTGGCAAAAGACTGGATCTGCACCCGCAAGCCGGACTCATATTTGAGGCGGGATAGGACTTTATCGCCGATCTGCTCTTCAACCCGCTTATCCAGCGCCGTCCCACCCTCGGTAAAACGCACCGAAATAAAGTCCTGCTGATCCTCATCCGGCTTAACCAGCGGCTCGGCTTTAATCGAAACCTTGGTCGGCTCCACCGTTTCACTGATATCTACGATCGACGCCACCTCTCTCCCGGCGGCAGGCTCCACGGCGGTAATATCTATGGCTTGCTCAATCCGCTCCACAACTTCATTTTTCCTGACAGGTTTTGAAGCCGGGATAACCTTTGGCCCCTTATCAACAGCGGCAGTCGGCATCAGCGCATTGGCAAGCGCGGTAACAGCCTCAACGCTTTTAATCATGCTTTTCTTATCCGGCTCCACCAGTTTCCTGGCGAGTTGGTCGTGACGCATGGCCGGATTATCCGGTGTTTTGCTATATAAGGTCTGCAAAGGTTCCGCATCGACAATCTGCGGCGGCACGGCTGGCATTTTGATATCCGATGGCTTGATTTCTCCCATCAGAACCGCCTGTTTCTGCGCCTTGTTGACAAAGCTGCTGGACGCCTTTTGAATGGCAGGCCTGCGTGGGGGAAGCGGCACGTTCTTGACCGGCGCAGGAGCAAGAGCCACGGGAGCGGGGTCCCCGGTCGTCTTTCTGGGCGATGCGATCGGGACCGGTTTTAAAACCGGTAAAGGCGGATCGATCGCCGCTTTCTGCACTTTTTCGCGAATTTCCTGCACAGAGTCAGAGGCTTTTTCAAGCGAGGGGTCAATCACTTCCGACCGGTCTTTGACCGTCACAGGAAAAGAAACAAAAGGCTCAGCCACAGGCTGCTGGATCGTCGTCGGCTTACGGTAGTACCCGTCATCATCATTAGGGCCGCGATACGGCTTACGGGTCAATACCGGTTTGGAATAGTAGGTTTCCGTATCCCCGGCAGGCTGCATGGCATTCAAAACGCTCATATCAACCTGAACTGCCGGCGGGGCATCCTGCGCTATCGCAGGCGAAGGAACTGCCATGAAAGGCAGGCATAAAGCTAAAAGTAGATAGTTTACACGGTCATGCCGCATCTTTTTCCTGTTTTACGCTGTGCAGAACCTTCTTCAAATCGTCGTACAGCTCCGCATTCCCGGCGAGAATATTACGCTCATGCACCGGATTCTTTGTTCCGGCAATATCAGAGACCCGTCCCCCGGCTTCTTTGATGATAATGCAGCCCGCCGCCATATCCCAGGCTTTCAGACCGCGCTCCCAAAATCCCTCATAACGTCCGGCCGCCACATAAGCAAGATCAAGCGCGGCAGCACCGTAGCGGCGTACCCCATTAGCCGTTGCTTTTAACATGGCCGTATATTCATTGATAAACTGGCTGGCATCCGTGCCGGACGGCTGGCCGCAGGCAATCATCGCGCCTTCAAGATTATTCCGTGCAGAAACCCGCAGCCGCTTATTCTTCATAAACGCGCCATTACCTTTCTCGGCGCGGAATGTCTCGTCTTTGACCGGGTCATGAATAATCCCGGCGACGATCTCGCCTTTTTCTTCAAGCGCGATCGAAATACACCAGTGCGGAATACCGTGCAGGAAGTTATTCGTCCCGTCGAGCGGATCGACAATCCAGATGCTTTCCGCATCCTGAGGGCCTTTAACGCCGCTTTCCTCCATCAGGAACCCAAAGTCAGAGCGGGCAAAGCTCAGCTCTTTGAAAATGATTTCCTCTGCGCGCAAATCCGCCGCAGACACGAAATCACCCGGACCTTTGCGGGAAACCTGAAGCTGCTCAACTTCGCCGAAGTCACGAACCAAAGAGCGTCCGGCTTTTTCAGCCGCCTTAATCATGACATTTATGTTAGGGGAGAGTGCCATTAGTCTTTAGCCCTTTCGACGTAAGTCCCGTCTTCGGTTTTAACAACAATCCGCGTACCGGATTCAATATGCGGCGGCACCATAACCCGCGCCCCGTTTGCCAGCACAGCAGGCTTGTATGAAGAAGACGCCGTCTGGCCTTTGACCACAGGATCGGCTTCAACGATTTCGACCGTGACATGCGTCGGCAGCTGTGCGCCAAGCGGTTCGCCTTCGTAAGTTTCGATCTGGACGATCATGCCTTCCTGCAGGAACTGCTTCGGCTCGCCAATCACATCGCCGGGCACGGAAACCTGCTCATAGGTCTCGTTATGCATGAAGTTGTAACCGTCATCATCCGCATAAAGGAACTGGTAATCATCCTGCTCCAGACGCAGGCGCTCGACCGTTTCCTGTGTACGGTAACGGATATTGTCCTTGGACCCGGTGCGGATATCTTTGACTTCAACCTGCATCACCGACGCGCCTTTACCAGGCTGAATAATCTCGTACTTGGTGACAACGCAAAGCTTGCCATTGTGATCGATAACATTACCCGGACGCAGGGTAATCGCGGTAACTTTCATAGTGTCCTCTCTCTTACGCGCAATAAGTTTTGAGAAATATATAATCTAAGATTGCTGATCTTGCAAAATTGCCGTGCCCAGTTTTTGAAGTTTTTCCTGTAATTCAGGATCTTCGACGGACTCCAGCACCGCAGATAAATGCTTTTTTTCGTCCGGCGTCAAGATTTTCGTGGGTTTTGGACGTTTTTTCGGGGCAGGGGCGTTGGCTGCAATCGGCACAAACCGGATCGCCGTGATCCAGCGGTCCCCGAAAATCTGGTTGATCCGCTCCAGGATCAGGTCTTTCTGGTAATGCAGCACCGTCGCATCCGCGCTTGATGTCGCTATATCCAGCGAAGCCGTGGCCTTACCCTTATCGGACTTATGTTTCATATAACGGATTTTAACCGGCTGCGTTTTATCGGCCAGCTCCGGCCCGACAATATCCTGCCAGCGCGTGACAAGTCGTCCCAGCATGGTATATTTGCGGCTGAACACTTTGTCAGTCACTTTGGGAACTGTTTCAGATAGCAGGCGCAGGCCGTACATGGGCGCAAAAAACTCACAAAAATTGAAATCGGTTGGCAGTATGCAGCCAAAGCAGGCTGCGGACAAGATGACAGAATCGGAGATAGAAGCCTTTCGCCGCGACCTTTTGGACTGGTACGACAGGCATAGACGTACTTTACCATGGCGCGCCGGACCTGCGCAAACTGCCGATCCTTACCATGTCTGGCTTTCGGAAATCATGCTGCAACAAACCGTCGTCGCCGCAGTTATCCCCTTTTTCCTGAAATTTGTGGACAAATGGCCGACCGTCCACGATCTCGCTGCGGCAGACCAGCAGGACGTTATGGATGCCTGGGCCGGGCTTGGCTATTACAGCCGCGCCCGCAACCTGCACAAATGCGCGCAGGTTATCGCGCACGAGTATAACGGCGTATTTCCGCAAGTCCCGGCAGAGCTGAAAAAACTGCCCGGTATCGGCGATTATACCAGCGCCGCGATTACCGCCATCGCTTTTGACCGTCCTGCAACCGTGATCGACGGCAACGTAGACCGCGTCATATCCCGCTATTTCGCCATCACAGAGCCATTGCCCGACAGCAAACCCCAGATCCGCCAATACGCAGGGATGTTATCCGAGGCCAGGGCAGACAGGCCCGGCGATTTCGCTCAGGCGATGATGGATCTCGGCGCGACGATCTGCACCCCGAAATCACCGAAATGTATACTGTGTCCGTTATCCGGCAGCTGTAAGGGCCATGAGTCAGGCATCCACCAAACCCTGCCGCATAAAAAGGCCAAGCCGCAAAAGCCCACGCGCTACGGCTATATCTACTGGATCACCGATCGAAACGGCCGGGTGCTCTGTCATAGGCGGCCGCCCGAAGGCCTGTTGGGCGGGATGACGGGGCTTCCCACGAGTGAGTGGGGCGAAGACATTGAAAATATTAAGCATTTTTTACATTCAGACCAGAATGCCCCGGTAAAAACAAAAGCGCAGGTCCGGCATGTTTTTACCCATTTCAACCTCATGCTTGACGGCTATCTTATTGATATAAAAGAAAACAGGGTTGAATTTCCTGAGGATTATTACTGGGTCAGCCGCAAAAACATGCAAAATATTGAAATGCCTACCGTTTTTAAAAAATTCGTAAGGCTTATGCTTTAGGATGGAAAA
Organism: Rhodospirillales bacterium; assembly: GCA_020638155.1. Classification (GTDB taxonomy): domain Bacteria; phylum Pseudomonadota; class Alphaproteobacteria; order Micavibrionales; family Micavibrionaceae; genus UM-FILTER-47-13. The sequence continues at coordinate 897,047 of JACKJB010000001.1, read as the reverse complement.
ACATACGAAGCAGGTGAAATCACTTGTAATTCGCACTATAATTAATACTAGGTGATTTTAGAAAGAGCAGAATTTACATGTCAATAATGAAACGTACCGCTGTCTTAGTGCCGCTTTTTCTGTTTGCGATCCTGGTGTTGCCCCCCTTGGTAAAAGCGCAGGATGACGAATATTTCGATGATGGCTATGATATCATTGAGGAAATCGAACAAGCTGAGGACGATAAGTACGTCTCTCCAACCTTCCAGAATCTGTCAAAAATGTATTGGGCTATCGGCAAGCTGGATATCGATGATCCTAAGATGATCGATTACTATCTGATGATTAATGAATGCCCGATGTACATGCAGTACTACTACAACGATTTTGAGTGGAATGGTCTCCAGAAGGCCACCAAAGACTATATCCTGCAGAGTATGGGTGGATTTCCAACTCACTTTGAATTCATGTCCAGCATAGCTTTGGGCCGCTACAACGTAGAGAAAGAAGAGTTTGAGGTCGCCGATCAGGATAAAATCGAAGGGCTGCGTCAGATTGATGTTGCCGTAAATGAAACGGGATATATTGAAACCTGCGGCCGGGCTGGGGAGATCTACGAATATCCACAAAACATTATCGTGATTTTGAACCGCCCGCTGGTGATGGAAACCATTCCTGTGGAAAAAGAGCTCGCGCGCCTTTATATCGAAGAAGCGCGGCGGTTCTATGACAACCTTCCGCCGGAATACCGGATGAAACGGTATGAAAGGATTGCGTATTTGCGCCTGAAAGTACGCATAACTCAATATAAAAATACGATGAAAGTTGCAGGTGGCGGCTTACGGGCCGTTGTTTTCGGCAGGCTTGAAGGGTACGAGGTTTATGCCGACTACGATAAAACAAAGCCTTTGTTTAAAAGAAATATCTCGGAAAAACGGTTTATGCGTCTGCGGCGTGGAAGCAAAGGAGAAAAAGATGCCGAGACCGGCGAAGATGACGCTGCAGAAGAGCAGTAATTCCCTTAGCCCTTGATGCGGTATAGCTCGACAGCCATTGCATCAACAAAATCAAAGATATCCGGTTTTTCCACCAGGACCATGACATCGCGCACCTGCGGTTCTTTCAGGCAAAAATCAGCAATATACCCGGCATAGGTTTCCAACAGATTGATATGCCCGCGTTTGGCAATAAACTTGATCCCGGACACAATCGACTCGTAATTCAAAACCGCATCAATGGAATCCTTTTTCCATTCCGGATTGTCATCAACCGTCAGCTCAACACTGACAATCACGGCCTGTTCTTTGTCGTGCTCGTGATCGTGCACGCCGATGAACATATTCAGACGCAGGTTTTTAACGATGATTTTCGTGTAACTGCCTTCTGCCGGGGCAGGGGACGCATTACTGTTTGCTATCTGGGTTTGCATACCAGTACAGCTAGACTATTTTTTCATAAATATCAAGAAGCGCTATTGCAGCGTCGCTGAGCCGCGCCCGGCCTTTTCATCGCGGACAATCTGCCGCAACTGGTCGATCGGCACAGGCTTGCTGCCATCGCTGTAATGCCAGAAGGTCCAGCCGTTACAGGACGGTGCCCCTTGCAGAGCCGCACCAACTTTGTGAATGGATCCCCGGTGGCCGGTCGCAATAAGGCTGCCATCGGCACCGACTTTCGCCTTATAACGCCCGTTAGAGCTGACAAGCTGCGTTCCAGGTTTAAGCAACCCGCGCTCGATCAGTGTACCAAAAGGGATGCGCGGTTCTTCGCGTTTGGACGGCGTGTGGAGTATCTCTCCGTCGCCAAGCTTTTTTATACCGTCCAGGCGCTGCCGCGCAAACTTGATGTAATCCGTTTCCCGCTCGACCCCAATAAAGTTCCGGCCGAGTTTTTTAGCCACGGCACCGGTCGTTCCCGTCCCAAAAAACGGGTCCAGCACTGTATCGCCGGGATTGGTCGAAGACATGATAACCCGGTAGAGCAGGGCTTCAGGCTTTTGCGTTGGATGCACTTTCTGCCCGTCATCGTCTTTCAGGCGCTCCCCGCCGGTGCACAGCGGGATAAACCAGTCGCTGCGCATCTGTAAATCTTCGTTGAGCGCTTTCATCGCATCATAATTAAACCTGTATTTGCTGTCCTTGGACTTCGCCGCCCAGATCAGGGTTTCATGCGCATTGGTAAAGCGCCGCCCCCGGAAGTTCGGCATGGGATTGCTTTTGCGCCAGATAATATCATTGAGAATCCAGAATCCCAGATCCTGCAGGATCGACCCGACACGGAAGATATTGTGATAGGACCCGATCACCCAAAGCGAGCCGTCCGGCTTGAGCGTTTCACGCGCAGCAGACAACCACCCGGCGGTAAAATCGTCATATGCCTTCATGCTTTCAAACTGGTCCCAGTTATCATCAACCGCATCGACAAGGCTGTTATTCGGACGGTGAAGATCACCGTTAAGCTGCAGGTTATAAGGGGGGTCGGCAAAGACCGTATCAACGCTCTCTTTCGGCAACGCGCGCATGATCTTGATGCAGTCGCCTTGATGAATGCAATTGACGTCATTCCGGCGCAAGCCGGAATCTTTTTGCTTATTCCCGGAAGATCCCGGCTTTCGCCGGGATGACATATCATTGTTGGTGCCAGCCATTCTTTTTATCCCCTGTTTTATCCACAGGGGGCCATCATGAGTCAAAGGTGATTCGGGGTCAAGAAAAAAATGGGATTCTTTGAACAGACTCAAGATGTTGTGGTCGAGTCCTAAGAGGTGACTCTATTTAGTTGAAGCCCCCAAGGCCTCCCGCACAGGAGAAAAAGATCGGCGGTGATACGGGCTCACCCCATATGTTTTAAGCCCGGTCATATGCTCTGCCGTGCCATACCCGGCATTCCGTGCCCAGCCATAAACCGGGAATTCCTCATGCAACCGAACCATAAGCCTGTCACGCTCGACTTTGGCCAGGATCGAGGCCGCTGCAATAGACAGGGAAATGCTGTCACCCTTAGTGATTGCCTGACACCGGGCGCTCAGATCAGGCACAAACTTCCCGTCAATCAACGCCCCGGCAGGCTTGACGCCGAAGGTCTTATGCAGGGCCTCATAAGCGCGCCGCATGGCAAGCAAGGTTGCGTGATGAATATTCAGGGAGTCAATTTCTTCGGGGGACGCCTGCGCTATCCCGTAAAGGCAGTGTGCTTTGATCTCCGGATAAAGCGCCTCGCGCTTTTTAGCCGTCAGTTTTTTGCTGTCATTTATGACCCTGATGAAATCCTGCCCGGCGGCGGCCGGGGGAATATAAACGCAGGCCGCGGTCACAGGTCCGGCGAGGGGGCCGCGCCCCACCTCGTCAATTCCGCAAACGCAATCCAGATCGCTCCAGCTTTGCTCGTAATGCAGGCTTGGTCCTGTGGATTTCGCAATGTCACTGATAACACTCATCCCCGCAGTCTGCCGCAGCCTTGCAGGATTAAAAAGCCCGGCTCACGATTTCAGAGTAATCATCTGTGTATAGAAGATATAGTCATAGGAATTTAACAGTGTCATTTCGAGGCAAAGCCGAGAAATCTCCAGATTGACGGGAGACGACATCCGAGAGGAGCTTCGTTCATCTGCGCTGTTATTCCAATCTCTTCTAATAATCTCCATATTATTTTTTATTTGATCTCTCGTCGCAATAGCATATCCTGAAAACAGGTTCGTGTTTTGCGAACTCGGGGCTTTTCAACCTCTCTAACGCGGCCTACGACAGCATCGGGCCGTTACCAATGATGCTGCTTTCTCGACCTGTGGTCGGGGAGGTGGCGGAATATAATAGCGCTTGCGTAAATACGTTGCGCCGTTCGTTAGACGGTTGAAAACTCCCCGGCTGCCACAGTCCTTTTGGCAGTCGTTTTCATTTATATCTGTATATATGCAAGGAGTTGCTCAATGAAAAAACTGCTGCTGATAATGCTTTGTATTATATGTCTGTCCTTTAAGCATGCGTCTGCTAATGAGAATACAAAAAACCTTTATTTTTCGGGGGCGCTTGGCCTGTCATTGACTGATAATGCGGGCTTTAATGATCAAGGGATCGCAGGAGACGTAGATTTCAAAGGTGGGGCTAATCTTGCTGCTGCTTTAGGATTTAGAGTGAATAACTGGTTTTCGACAGAGTTGGAGTTTTCTCATAGGAGTACCAGTATCAGATCAATCAATGTGGATGGTGTAGGCTCATTTAATACAGGTGGCGATTCAAATGTTACTGCGGCACTCTTAAACGTCAATCTTCATATGCCGACTGGAACTCGTCTAATACCCTTTATATCAAGCGGTATTGGAGGAGCATATCACGATGCATCAATAGATGATGTTACAGGTGTTTTAATCGGAAGTTCTGCCGATGATGCTGGTTTTGCTTATCAGCTTGGGGCTGGCATCGACCTCGCTCTGTCGGAAGAGTTCGAACTTTGGACAGGTTATCGATACTTTGCAACCAGCGATCCTGATCTTGGAGGTATTGATTTTGACTATAGCAGTCATGAATGGCGCTTAGGTATGCGCAAATTTTTCTAATATACTCATTGTAATATCACATCAGTCTCAACTTTTTCCTGTTATCGTCATCTCGGAGCTGATCCGGGGTTGATACCGGCACACGCTCTATCACGGCACAAATCCCGGATAAATGCTTCGCATTTTCCGGGATGACGGTATTTGTTAACGGCAAATTTCTCTATACAAATCATTCCAATCCGGATTTCCACCGATAAATGAGGCGTAGCCGCATCGCGGGGATGATGATAACAGGAAAAAGTTGAGACTGGCGTTAATATCCTAAGCTAAAGTCTTGCTCACAACCTCATAAACATCCGGTGAGAGGTCTGGTAAATCGCGGATTTGCTCCAGCACGGCTTTCATCTTTTCCTGCCGATCCGGGGTATAACGCCGCCATTCCCGCAGCGGAGTCAGCAGGCGCGATGATATCTGCGGATTAATCGCGTTCAACTCCATCACCGCATCTCCAAGGAACCTGTAACCACTGCCGCTGTCATCATGGAAGCTGACAGGGTTGTTCATGGCAAAAGCGCCATAGAGCGAACGCACCCGGTTCGGGTTCTTCATAGTGAAATCCTCATGCGCCTTCAGAGCCCGAATATCATCCATAATCTGTGGCCGGACAGCCATAGCCTGTAGCGAGAACCATTTATCGATAACCAGCAGGTACGATTTAAACCGGTCGTAGAAATCCCCGAACACCGCTTCCCGTTCCGCACTGTCCGTATCGGCCAGGCTCGCAAGTGCCGCCACGCGGTCGGTCATGTTGTTGGCACCGTCATATTGCGCCTTGGCCATGTGAACGGCAGAGCCTTGCGGATCGCGCCCCAAAAGTCCGAGCACAATATTCTGAAGGCTGCGCTGCGCCCGCGCCGGGAAGCTGCTGCTAAACTCAGCATCGGTCCGGTTGGCCTTGTAGATTTTTTCCAGCTTGTCTTTTTCACGCTCGACAATGGCCGTGATAATCGCTTCCCGGACCTCGTAAATCGCGCGCGGATCGACATGGCGGCGGAACTGCCCGATAAACGGGATGTCCGGTAACGCCAGAGCCTGCGCCAGCAGCGCCTTATCAACGCCCGGCGCAAAAGCCTGATCGAGCAGGGCGCTGTAGCTGTCAATGAATTCCGGCCAGACCTCGTAATTATGGCCTTGCTCCAGCCGGTCGAGCATCTCATTAATCATGCGCAGCGCATAAGTCTGCCCGGCTTCCCAGCGGTTAAATCCGTCATTGTCATTGACCATCAGGAACCGCAGCTCATCCTCGCTCAGGTCCGTGCTCAATTTCACAGGGGCCGAAAAGCCACGCAGGATCGACGGGACCGGTTTGGACGGGATATTCTCGAACACAAAATCCTGATGCTCGTCGGTCAGTTCAAGAATAACGCTTGTGGTACTTCCCCCCTGTCGCTGCGCTCCTCCCCCCCCGCTTGCGGGGGGGCTAGGGGGGGAGAGGGCCATATCATCGCCGTTCGGTCCTACCAGACCGACTTTGACCGGGATATGCATCGGCTTTTTCGACGTCTGCCCCGGTGTGGCGGGGACTTTCTGACTCAGGCTCAGCGTATAGCGGCGGGCGCTTTCATCATAGCTCCCGGTTGCTTTCAGCTCCGGCGTTCCGGCTTGCTGGTACCAGTTAAAGAACTGCCCCTGCAGATCACGTTCCGATGCGTCCGCCATGCACTTGACGAAGTGCTCGCAGGTTACGGCTTGCCCGTCGTGACGCTGGAAATACAAGTCGGTTGCCTTGCGGTAGGTTTCAGGGCCCAGCAACGTATGCTGCATCCGGATCACTTCCGCCCCTTTTTCGTAGACAGTTACGGTATAGAAATTATTGATCTCCATATAATTGTCCGGGCGCACCGGGTGGGCGAGAGGACCGGCATCCTCGGGAAACTGCAGGCGGCGCAGCATAGAAACATCGGCAATCCGCTGCACATCGCGCGAGTTCATGTCGGCGCTGAATTCTTGATCCCGGAAAACGGTCAGCCCTTCCTTCAGGGACAGCTGGAACCAGTCCCGGCAAGTCACGCGGTTACCGGTCCAGTTGTGGAAATATTCGTGCGCAATCACGCCTTCGACCCGTTCGAAATCACTGTCGGTCGCCGTTTCCGGATGGGCCAGTACAAGCGCCGTATTGAAAATATTCAGCGATGTGTTCTCCATCGCGCCCATATTAAAATCACTGACGGCAACGATATTAAAACGGTCCAGCTCATACTCGCGGCCGTATTTGTCCTCATCCCACTTCATCGAACGTTTAAGCGAGTCCATCGCCCAGTAGCACTGTCCCTGATCGCCTTCACGCACATAAATCCGCAGCAGGACTTCCCGCCCGGATTTGGTTTTAAACGTATCCTCGATATGGACAAGGTCCCCCGCAACCAGAGCGAACAGATAACAAGGCTTGGGGAACGGGTCGTGCCAAACGGCAAAGTGACGGTTCCCGTCAACATCGCCTTCCTCGATCAGGTTCCCGTTCGATAACAGCACAGGGCAGGTTTTCTTATCCGCTTCAACCCGCACCTTGAATGTCGCCATCACATCCGGGCGGTCAGGGTAATAGGTGATTGTCCGGAACCCCTCCGCTTCACACTGGGTGCACCAGTTCCCACCGGATTTGTACAGCCCTTCAAGTCGGGTATTCGCGCCGGGATCGATTTCCGTTTCAATCTCCAGCGTAAATTCATCCTGCGCCGGGCAGGGGATCGTCAGGAATTTTTCATCGATGCTGTATTCATCGCCGTCTCTCAGCAGAACCCCATCCAGCTTGACGCCCTTAAGCACCAGATGCTCCCCGTTCAGGACGATAGGCTTATCAGTGCCATTGGCCGCGCGCTTCATCCTGCTGGTAGCAAACACCACGGTATGATCTTCTAAAATCTTGAAGGTCATATCGATATGCTCGACATGGTAATGCGGCGGCTCGTAATCTTTCAGGTGAATGGTTTTCGGTGTATCTGTGCGCATCATCGTGAATCCCCTTTGTAAGAGACATAGTATGCCGCTAAACTATGTCCATGGAAACACCTGTCTTGGAAACCGACCGCCTGATTTTGCGCCCGATAACGCTGGACGATGCCCCGGCGGTCCAGAAATATTTCAACAACTGGAACATCATCAAAAACCTGTCTCTGGCTGTGCCGTGGCCTTACCCGGATGACGGCGCAGAAAGCTTTATTCGTGACAACGTTCTTCCGTCCGTGGAAAAAGGCGAGTCAATCGTCTGGGTTATCACCGTCAAAGATCACGGTGATGAAGCCGTTGGTGTGATCGATTACCGCGTGGATGGACGGGAAGAAGGTAATCGCGGCTTCTGGCTGGCAGAGCCTTTCTGGCGGCAGGGCTATATGACCGAAGCCGTGACCGCGATGCAGGATTATATTTTCTTTGATCTGGATATCGAGCGGATGATCGTCATGAACATCCATACCAACGAAGGATCCCGCCGCGTCAAACAAAAGAACGGGGCGCAGTTTATAGGCACAAAAGAACTGGAGCACCGCGAAGGCGGCTCAAAAACCGAAATGTGGGAAATCACCCGTGAAAGCTGGACCGCAATCCGCAAGAAAGCCTAAGCTGGCCCGGACGGCCCCGGTGGTGGCTTGATATCCGGCCCCTGATCGGTCCCGTTAACCTCGGCCTTATTGTCAACCCCATCCGCAGGCGGCGTATTGTCATTGCTGCTCTTTGTGCGTAAAAGTTTAGCTGCGGCCTGGCTTAACGGTTTACCGATGACCATCCCGGCAACAAAAGAAACAGGCACCGTAATCTTTGCCAGCGGGCCCGAAGCAATACCGATCTTCGCCGCAATCTTTGTGGACATCAGAACGCGGGCTTTAAACGCTGTTGCGATACCGGTTTTAATAGGGCTGTCTCCGTGATGGTCGAGAAAATCTGCCGCCTCATTTCGAATTTCATCGAAATCTTTTGCGATAGCGTCTTTAACTTCCCTGGCTTCCTTAGCGGTCGTATCCGCTGCGGCTCCAATAGTGTCACGCGCAGAATCAAACTTTTTTCTGAGCCATGACTTTTTAGAGTCATTTTCTTTTTTCATAGGATCACTATAGACAAAAACCCTGTTTTTGTCCAGACAAACCGGATCGCTCTATCCGTTTTCCAGCCTAGGATGGAGACGGCCCGCCCCGCAGAAGATCGACGGTCCTTTTCCCGAGATAGCTCTCCAGTTTTTCTGAAACGTCTTTTGACGGTGTTTCGAGGTTAGCCGCTATATATTGAAGATTAGCTTCCATCAAATCCCGTAAAGCAGGCTTGTATCTTTCATACTCAGCAAAAGCCCGAAGGAAACCTGCCGCAATTTGCGGATTTTTCTGATCCAGTTCAATAATTAAATCGGCAATCAGCTGATACCCCGAACCATCTTCGGCATGAAATCCCTTCGGGTTACCCATAAAGGAGCCATACAAAGCCCGCAGCCTGTTAGGGTTATCCGGCTTGTAACTTTCATGCTGCTTCAGCTTATGAACCACGTCGGCGGCATTCTCGTCAGCCATAAAGACCTGGGCCGCGACCCATTTATCGACAACCAGACCGTTATCCTTATGTTCCTCATAAAACGAAGTTAAGGCCATCTGGGCGGAGCTAACTTTAGACCGCATCATATTGACGAGACCGGCATAGCGCTCTGTCATGTTATCGGCGCCCATATATTGCCAGAAACTGTTATAAGAACCGATTTCCCTGTTGCCGCGCGTAAGATAATTCAACGCCAGGTTTTGAAGGCTGCGTTTACCGGATTCACGTAGATCGTATGCCGCGCCGGGATTGTAGTTTTCATCATAAATACGCGCCCATTCGCCAATCAAAGCCTTGCCGAGTTCGTCGGCAAAAGCGTCCGTAACGGCGGTAATTGCTTGCGGATCAATCACTCTGCGCTTTTGGCTCAGATCATTGTATCCCGGCAGACCAAGCGCAGAACTCTTCATTTCCGGATCCATGTCCGTCCGTTGCAGGATCGTCGCAAACGCATTGACGATATCTTTGCCGACAACAATAGACTGACCGGCCTCATAACGGTCAATCTGTTCCAGCATTTTATTCATCATGTATTTATTTCCGGCTTCCCACTGGTTAAAGCCGTCACTGTCATGCGCCATCAGGTGCAGCAGATCGCTGTCCGAATAAGGCGCATTCAGGGTAATCGGGGCTGAAAAATGCCTGAAAAGCGAAGGAACGGATCCTTCCGGCACGTTCGGGAATGTGAAGGTCTGGCTTTGTTCGGTCAGCTCCAGTGTCTCATTGACGACATCCTTTCCATCCGGGCCGACAAGCCCAAACCGTACCGGCATTTGCCGCGGGGCACCATCGGATTTGTACCCGGCCTTGGGTACATCCTGTTCCAGCGTAAGGCTGAACGTCTTGCTGGATTTATCGTAGTCCCAGCTTGCGTTAATCGTCGGCGTCCCGGCCTCGGTATACCATTTCATAAACTGGGTCATATCACGGCCCGAAGCATCAGCCATACATTGTACCCAGTCCTCGACTGTCACAGCCTGTCCGTCAAACCGGTCGAAATACAGGTCCGTCGCCTTGCGGAAATCTTCTTCCCCAAGCAGGGTTGCCAGCATCCGGTTCACCTCGGCACCCTTGTTATAAACTGTCGAGGTATAGAAATTATTGATCGTCTGGAAACGGTCAGGACGGGGAGGGTGCATTTCCGGCCCGGCATCTTCACGGAACTGCGCCGCGCGTAAGACTTTAACATCACTGATCCGGCAGGCTGCCCGTGAATTCATATCGGCACTGAATTCCTGATCCCGGTAAACCGTCAGACCTTCTTTCAGGCACAGTTGATACCAGTCACGGCAGGTAATCCGGTTGCCCGTCCAGTTGTGGAAATATTCGTGGGCAATCACGCCTTCAACACCGGCAAAGTCTGCATCTGTCGAGGTTTCAGGATTCGCCAGCACATATTTGGTGTTAAAAATATTGAGCGATTTATTCTCCATCGCCCCCATATTGAAATCGTCAACGGCAACGATATTAAACAGGTCGAGGTCATATTCGCGGCCATACTTCTCTTCATCCCACGTCATAGAGCGCTTCAGGGAATCCATGGCGTAATCAAGTTTGTCCAGATCCTTGGCATCGGCGAAAATCCGTAACGTGACTTCCCGGCCGCTTTTCGTTTCAAACGTATCTTCGATATAATCAAGCGTCCCGCCGACCAGCGCGAACAGGTAGCTCGGCTTCGGGAACGGGTCTTCCCAAACGGTATAATGACGCCCGTCAGCCGTCTTGCCCTGATCCGTCATATTGCCGTTCGACAGCAGGACAGGGGCCTCGGTTTCATCAGCAATGATTTTCGTCGTAAACGTCGCCATGTTATCCGGGCGATCGACGTAATAGGTAATCCGGCGAAATCCTTCAGCCTCGCACTGTGTACACCAGTTACCGCTGGACTTATAAAGCCCTTCCAGCGCCTTGTTGGCTTCCGGCTCAATACGGACCCGTGTTTCTAAAATAAATTCATCATCGGCAGGCTGCAGGCTCAGGCTTACATCATCAACCACATAGCCTTCGGACAGGTTATTACCTTTGCCCATAGGAACGCCGTCAACCTCAACCGATTGCAGCTCCATTTTCTCCCCGTCAAGCACCAGCGGGCGGTTATGCGTCCCGTTTTTCTCGACTTTCAGCCGCGCGGTTACAAACGTTTCCCCGTCCTGCAGGTCAAAAGTCAGATCCACGTGCCGAACCCAATAATCCGGCTGTTTGTAATCTTTAAGATAGGTAAAGTTGTCTTCGGTACTCATGCCCGGTGCCTCCCGTTTTTTTGGTAATTGAGAAGCAGTAGCAGAGATGTTTTAGATATGTCAAGTAGCGGCAGCCTGACGGCTTTTCTTAACTTCCGCAGCAAGGGCATACAAGATTTCATCGGTCCCTTCACCGGCAACCGAGGATATGCGGAAAGCCTTCTTCCCCGTGGCTTTTTCAAAATTCTTCGCCTGATCCTCCGAAAGTTCCGGCCCAAGGGCATCGCATTTAGTCAGCGCAATGATTTCAGGCTTATCACACAGCCCATGCCCGTATTCCTCAAGCTCTCCCCGGATCGTCTGATAAACGTCCGCCAGATTATCCTGGGTAATATCGATCAGGTGCAAAAGGACTGAAGTCCGCTCCACATGGCCAAGGAACCTGTCCCCAAGCCCTTTACCTTCATGTGCACCTTCAATAAGCCCCGGAATATCGGCCAGCACAAAATCCGTATCTCCGGCCTTCACAATTCCCAGATTGGGATGAAGGGTCGTAAAAGGATAATCCGCAACCTTCGGCTTGGCACGGGATACCGCGGACAGGAATGTCGATTTCCCGGCATTCGGCAGACCCACAAGCCCCGCATCGGCAATCAGCTTAAGTCGTAGCCATAGCGCACGCTCTTCCCCCGGCCAGCCCGGCGTGGACTTGCGCGGTGCCTGATTGGTCGCGCTTTTGTAGTGCGCATTGCCAAATCCACCATCACCACCGCGGAGAAACACAACGCGCTCACCGGGCTCCAGCAGGTCCAGCAGGACCGTTTCCTTATCCTCATCAAGAACCTGCGTCCCTGACGGCACTTTGATGACGCAGCTTTCCCCATTTGCGCCGGTTTTATCCCGGCCTTCACCGGGACGGCCGCGCTGGGCGCGGAAATGCTGCTGATACCGGAAATCAATGAGCGTATTCAGGCTGTTGACGACTTCGAATATGACATCGCCCCCCCGGCCGCCGTTCCCGCCGTTAGGACCGCCAAACTCAATATATTTCTCACGGCGAAAGCTGACGCAGCCGGGGCCGCCGGCACCGCTCTCAACATATATTTTCGCCTGATCCAGAAACTTCATTTCGTTCTATTCAAAACAAAAGGGTCAAAATAAAAGGGGAAAGGCCAGCTTTCCCCTTAAACCAAATGTATCAAGCTGGTCCTTATTCGGCAGCTTTAGCCATCGTATCGTTAGCCGGATCGATGTTCACGACCTGACGGCCGTTACGACCCATGGAGAAGCGAACTTCACCGTCAACGAGGGCAAAAATGGTGTGATCTTTACCAAGACCGACATTCATACCGGGGTGGAATTTAGTGCCACGCTGGCGAATGATAATGTTTCCGGCTGTAGCGGTCTGCCCGCCGAAAATCTTTACGCCAAGACGACGGCCCGCTGAATCGCGGCCGTTACGAGAGCTACCACCTGCTTTTTTGTGTGCCATGCCAATATCTCCTTAATTTAAGCCTAAGCGGCTTTAACATCCATAATCTGCAGAACCGTACGGCCTTGTTTATGGCCTTTTTTACGACGATAGTTCTGACGACGTTTTTTCTTAAAGATCACAACTTTCGCGTCGCGCTTATGCTCCAGGACTTTAGCCGTAACTTTGGCTTTTTTGCCGCCTTCTGCATAAAGGACTTCGCAATCCACTGAATCGCCTTCTTTGGCTTCCAGCTTCTCTACTTTGATCTTGTCATCTTTGGCGACTTTATATTGCTTGCCGCCGGTGCGAATTACTGCAAACATCTTTTTATACCTAGTGTTTCCCGAATTTAAGAACGTGAGATATATACACAATTGCCCAAAGCTGTCAAGAAAATGCTACACTATAAAAAGAAAGGGTGAATCGTATTAAAAATGCTGGATACGGTTAAAGATAAGCAAAAAGAGCAAAAGGCCGAGCGCAGGCCCTATGTCATTATTTTTGGCGATCAGGGCGAAAAAGCCATGGGGCGCGCGGTCGAGGGGCTTTTATCGGGCTATGGTTTGCAATTGGCCGATATTAATACCATGGAAGACCTGGATCGCCTGGCCGATGACGCGGTTCTTATTCTTATTTCGTTACAAGGGGTTAGTGATGGGCCAATAGATCTTCCGCGGTATCTGCGGCAAAATCCCCGCCTTGTTGCCGATATTGTGGCCCTGACAGAAGATATCACCCCGGAAGAACGCTCTAAAGTTCTGGCGGCGGGCTTTACCTCTATATTTAATACCAGCTTCATGACCTTGCCGGATTTCAAACAAATCCTGTTAAATCGGGTGGAGCGGGGGTTTCACTGCCTTGAAAACCGTATCCAGCAAGACGAATACGCCCGGTTCAAAGCCGCTTTATCCGCCAGCCCGGACGCGTTTATCCTGTTCGACAAAAACAATAAAATCTTTTTCGTCAGCGAACATTACCGCAAAGCTTATCCCAAAAGCGGCATGAAACTGGTGCGCGGGCTGGATGTCATGGATGCATTCACATTATGTACGGCAGAAGAGGGCGTTGATGAAAACGATCCACGCTACGCTGTCATGAAAGCCTTCTGGCAGAAAATGGACGGGCAGGCTGAATATAGAACCGCTGACGGACGTATCTGGCATATTAAGGCCCGCAAACTGCCCGATGGTCACGGCACGATCGTCACCACAACGGATATCACTCATTACAAAGAGCAACAGCAGGCCTTGCGGGATAAGACAGAGCAGCTTGCTGACGCTCTCGAAAAAGAGCAGGAAGCCAGCGCCATCCAGAAACAGTTCGTAAATATGGTTTCACACGAATTCCGCACGCCGCTCAGTATCATCGACGGCAACGCACAACTTTTGCAAAGACGGGCATCGACGGCGAACGAAGCGGCGATCATTGAAAAAACCAAAACTATTCGCAGCGCCGTATCGCGGCTGGTCAACCTGATGGAAGGGGTGCTGTCTTCGAACATGCTCAAGACAGGCAAGCTGGAACCCATACCGGAACCGGTGAACCTGAGAGGCCTGATCGAAGAACTCTGCGCCGAACACCGCGATCTTTACACCGAACACCGGATCAACTGCGATGTTGCTGGTCTGCCCGATACGGTCGTGCTGGACCGCAAGCTGATTACACTGGTTGTCAGCAACCTGCTGTCGAACGCGGTGAAATTTACGAAAAAAAATCCTGAAATTGATGTGAAAGGCTGGGTTGAAGACGGTTTAATCCATCTCCGGTTTGAAGATAACGGCATCGGCATTCCGCCCAATGAAATCGATCGTGTCTTCGACCGCTATTACCGGGCGACGACCTCCAGCGGAATTCCGGGCACAGGGATCGGCCTGAACCTGGTGAAAGACCTGGTCGAACTCCATGGCGGCAAAATTAATGTGGACAGTGAAATGAACCGGGGAACAAAATTTGAAATTTTTCTGCCCTTAAGTGAATAATAGGGAATAACGGCTTTTTGAGTAAGATATAGCGTACGGCAAATGTTAAAGAGTGAAGTTGTAACAGAACAAAAAACCATCCTCATTGTCGAAGATGAAGTCTCCTTGTGTGTCCTGATGCAGGAAGAATTGACGACTCACGGTTTTAAAGTCGTAACGGCGGGGGATGGTGTTGAAGGCTTGAAACGCCTGCAGGACCATGAACCGGACCTGATTATCTGTGATCGCGCAATGCCGGCCATGACCGGTTACGAGCTTCTGGAACGTATTCGGGGCGTTTATCCGCAATACCGCGCCGTCCCGTTTATTTTCCTGACGGCTCTGACCGATCAGAGGGACCGGCAAGCCGTACAGGGATTGCAGCCGACGGCATATCTTGAAAAGCCCCTCGACTTTGATGTGCTGCTACGCACAATAGAAAGCGCTCTTTCCGAATAATCTTTCATGACGAATAGAATAACCGCGGCAAGATTTATACATTATTGTTGCATTGCCGATTGACTCTCCTCGGATTTGAAATAAGCTGACCTCCAACAAGTTATGAATAAGAGTACATACGGGAGGACACATCATGAAAAGTGCAGCATACAAAATCGTAAAACCTGTCATCAACGCCACAGCGCCGTTATTCAAAGGCAAGCTTCTGAAAACATTCCAGGCGATGAGTCCGCGCATTTCCGAAACGGAAAAGCAGGTTCTTGAGATTGGCGATGTCGGTATCGAAGGGGATATCTATGCCGGGAAAATCGACTGGCAGGCTCTGTACGCCCGTGAAAAACACCGCCTGAGCGATGAAGAAAAAGCGTTCCTGGAAGGTCCGGTCGAAGAGCTATGCCGGATGATCGACGATTACGAAGTCTACGAAGGCAAGGAACAGGACATCCCGCAAAAAGCCTGGGACTTCATCCGTGAAAACAAATTTCTGGGTATGATTATTCCCAAACAATATGGCGGTCTTGAATTCTCCGCGCTTGGCCATTCCATGGTCATTCACAAGCTGGCCAGCCGGAACTTCACTGCGGCAATCAACGTCATGGTGCCGAACTCCCTCGGCCCCGCAGAACTGATCCTGCATTACGGCACGGAAGAACAAAAAGAACATTGGCTGCCTCTCCTGGCAGAAGGGAAAGAAATCCCATGCTTTGGCCTGACCGAACCTAACGTCGGCTCCGATGCCACAGCGATTGAGACCACCGGGACCGTCAAAAAAGACGACGACGGAAAGCCGTATCTCCACATCGATAACGTGAACAAGCGCTACATCACGCTGGCGCCGATCGCCACACTGATCGGCCTTGCCGTCAATGTCAAAGACCCTGATCGTATCTTGAGCGATAACCCGGAACCGGGCATTACGGTGGCTCTTGTAAAACGTGACACCCCAGGCCTTGAAATCGGTGACCGTCACCAGGCCATGCGCGTCCCGTTCCAGAACGGCCCTATCCGCTGCGCGGAAGAGGGGATCAAAGTCCCGGTCGAAGATTTCGTCGTCGGCGGCGCTAAAAATGTAGGCAAAGGCTGGCCGATGCTGGTAACCCTGCTGTCCGTTGGCCGCGGAATTTCCCTGCCGTCCGTTTCTCTTGCCGGCATGAAAATGGCCCTGCGTATTACCGGGGCCTATGGTCGCGTCCGTAAACAATTCGGCCTGCCGGTCGGCGAATTCGAAGGCGTTAAAAAACATCTTGGCGAAATGGCAGGATTGACCTATATCGCGGAAGCAACCCGCGTTGCGACCCTGCGCACGATTGACGATAAGAAAATTCCGTCGGTCGCCACAGCCATGGTCAAATACCACTTGACGGAAAATATGCGCCGCACAGTTACCGATGCCATGGATATCCTGGGCGGCAAAGCCGTTATGCACGGCCCGCAAAACCTGATCCAGCGCATGTATACGACGATTCCCATCGGGATTACCGTTGAGGGCGCGAATATCATGACCCGGAATTTCATGATCTTCGGGCAGGGCAGTGTACGCGCGCACCCCTATCTTCTGGATGAAGTTGCCGCAACGGAAAACCCGAATGCCAAAGAAGGGGCTAACCAGCTCTGGGATCTGCTGATGAACAAGCACATACCGAACCTGCTGGAAAACGCTGATAAAGCCAAATATCTTGGACGGAAAAAGCCCGGAAATTCTATCGAAGGTTATAAACAGCAGATAGAACGGCTGAGCGCGGCATTCAACGTAGCCGCAAACATCAGCGTAACAACCATCGGCGCCGCGCTGAAAAGCAAGGAAAATCTGGGTGCCCGCATGGGGGATGTCATGAGCTATCTGTATATGGCTACCTGCGCGCTTGAAAAATTTGAAGATGACGGCCGCCCGGAAGCGGATCGTCCGTTAGTTGACTGGTCCTGCCAGTGGGCACTGGAAAAAGCGGAGTCCGCGCTGGACGAGTTTATTCCGAACTACAAGGACTACACGGCGGCTGCGGCAAAGAAAGTGCCGTTACTCCGGATCGTCGATATGGCAAAATTCCTGCAGAAAACCACACTGCCTGCCGGGAAAAAGCTTTCCAAGCCTTCCGATGCTCTGACGCTGAAAGCAGCGGATATCATCCTGACCCCCGGTGAAGCGCGTGATCGCCTGACCGAAGGCGTGTTCCATCCGGCTGGCGAAGAGAACAACCCGATCAACGTGCTGGAAAAGGCCTTCGCACAGGTCATCAAAACCGACCCGATCGAAAAAACGATCCGCAAGGCCGTCAAAAAAGGCGACCTGGACAGCTTCGATCCGGCCGCCGCGGCCAAAGCAGGGGTCATTTCCGCTGAAGATGCCGCAGCGCTCGAAAAAACAAACGAGCTGGTTGCCAAAGTGGTCAATGTCGATCATTTTACGCCAGCTCACTTCAAGTAGGATAAAGCACCATGGCCGGAGCAGATAACAGGGACATTGAAATTCTGATTGGCGAAATCCGCCACATCAAAACTAATCTCAATGATCCTCTGCTCGGCTCGTCTTTCTGGGAAGAAGCCATGAAGGATTTCCTGAGCAAACACGGAGATCAGTTGATTAGCCTGCTTCAGGAACTTGAAAAGCGCCGCGAAAAAGATGTGTGACGCTTCTTAGGGTCAGGACCTATAAATTTTGTAAAGTTCTGTTGACCATGAAAAATGGAGATACAATGAAAACAAGCGAAAGCATAGCCATAGCTACGGTAAGCTTGTTTGAAGCTGTAGATCCATTTTTCATGGTCAACCCTCTGGGCGCGTAAAATTTTTGTGCCTGTTCGCTCAAAACGCTTGAACGTAGCTATGGCTATGCTCTGCGCGTTTTTCACGAACATTCATCAAAAATTTTCCAGCGCAGAATTTACAAAATTTATAGGTCCTGACCCTAAAGCGTAATCTTCACAATAAAGCTGCCCTGATAGGTCCCGACGACCTGGTTGGCCCCGAAATAAATACGCGCGCCTGCTGCAAAACGGCCGCTGCCGGCGGGATCCGTGATCCGCATCCCCGTAATATCATGGTTGCCGTTGTTAAGGGTCTCCGTCGCATTCACAATCTTGCTCTTGCCGGCAAAAATCAGCTCTTTTAGCGTAATAACTTTGCTCGGCGGCCCGCCACCGGCAATCGTCAGGAAAATAGAATTCGTCTTAAACGTCGGAATGGTGAGCGTAAAAGAAACACTCTGCGGTACTTTGACCAGGGCCGTCGCCGCCGTCGCGCCGCCAATCGTCACCCCTTTGCTGATCGATCCGGTCCCGGCGGGCAAAACGGCGTAAGAGCCGGACCCGCTGACAGCGAAACTTTTGAAATTCAGGCTGAACGTAATACTGGGCTGGACCACGAGCGGATTCATGATCTTCGCCGTGATATTCATCGTGTCTGCATTCGTTGCCTGCGCCAGCGCATCTTTTACGATATAAGGATTAGGCACAAAAGCACTCAGGGCCACAAGCGTTGTCGCTAGTCCATTTTGTTTTTTCATCGACTTATCTTTACACACAGAGATTATGATTTAGAGCCTAACAGAAAAACACCTTCTTTTCTAGAGTCAAAAACCACTTTTTACTTATCATAACAAGGGTGTAGAGGGCGATTTGAATATGAGGAGGGAATAGTGGCAAAACCCTTTTGGGTTGGCGCGTTCGAGCGCGGCAAAGGCGAAGATATAACAGGCCTTACGCTTGAAAATAAAGGGGTTTTAACCCTGCTTCCTCGATTTATTCGGATTTTTATGAGTTATAAAAACTTGTTCTATAACTCACTTTTTAATGGTATTATGAGCTATAGAAAGGGGTTAATTGCCTCATGCAATGGAACTGGCAACATAAAGACTGGCCTGATTTTACCTATGATGCGGCTGCGCTTTCAGAATATGATCGCGTGTTTCTGCACAAGGCCGGCATCATGCACGGCAGTCTAAAGCATATCGCCGAAGCTGATAAGGAATCCTTGCGCGTCCAGCTTATCAGCGAGGAGGCTTACAAAACCTCCGAGATTGAGGGGGAAATCCTTGATCGGGATTCCCTGCAATCATCCATCCGCAAGCATTTTGGCCTCAAGACTGATAACCGCAAAATCCCTGCGGCAGAGCAGGGCATAGCGGAAATGCTGGTCGATCTATACAAAACCTACGATGCGCCGTTGGATAGCCAAAGGCTGCACCGATGGCATGAAATGCTGACGGGCGGTCGCCGTGATTTGCAGGATATGGGGCGGTATCGCACCCATGCAGAACCTATGCAAATCGTTTCCGGCTCTCTGCACGAACCGGAAGTCCATTTTGAAGCGCCGCCCTCCAAAATCGTGCCTGACGAAATGGAGCAATTCATTGCCTGGTTTAACGAAAGCGGCACAATGCCACTCCTGCTGCGCTCTGGTATCGCGCATATCTGGTTTGAAAGCATCCACCCCTTTGAAGATGGGAATGGGCGGATAGGCCGCGCCATATCGGAAAAAGCGCTTTCGCAGGGGCTTGGACGCCCTACGCTCATAGCCTTGGCGCAAGCGCTTGAACGCTCCCGAAAAGCCTATTACGCGGCTTTGCAGATCGGGAATAGGGGGCTGGATATTCAGGACTGGCTTGAATACTTCTGCCAGACGGTCTTAGAGGCTCAGGATTACACACAAAGCATGATCGACTTCCTGATTGAGAAAAGTAAGTTCTATGACCGCTTTGAGGGCAAACTGAACGAGCGGCAAGATAAAGTTATTGCTCGTATGTTTGACGAAGGGATTGAAGGCTTTAAAGGCGGCTTGAGCGCCGAGAATTATATCTCAATCTCCGGCGCGGCCAGAGCCACCGCCACAAGGGATTTACAAGGGCTTGTTGAAATAGGAGCTTTAAAGAAAACTGGTGAACGAAAGTACACACGGTATTATCTGAATATCGAGCATAAAAGTGCGAATTTATATAAATGAGAGTACGCATGAACAAAATCAGAATGAACCTTGCCCTATCTTTTTTCATTTTTCTATTGCTGACCCCAATAGCAGCAAACGCTACTTCCTGCGCGTTTCCCGAAGAACCAATTAAACAATACGATGTAGCTTTCAAAGGTAAAGCTCTGGGGTTGTCAAAAGAGAGCGCTATAGAAAACGGCAAACAAGTAGAAAAAACTTACACCACGTTTGAGGTGATTAAAGAATATAAAGGCAAACTGCCAAAACAGCTTAAAATATATCATTCAACGGATGGAATGTTCGGAACGAAATACAAAGATGACACCACATATGTTATTTACACAAGCCTAGATGAAGATGGACGTTATACATCGGGAACTTGTAGCTCTAGATACCAATTTGTGGAAGAAGGTAAGGTCAATTACCAATCCAGACTTCCTTGGCTAAATGCAGAAGAATACAAAGCGAAAGCAGATGCGTTAGACAATCTTGTGTCTGAATATCCTAAAGAAACCTACTTGCTAGTCAAAAAAGCCGAGTTTCACGAAGAATACAATGACTTTCAGATAGCGGCAGATACATACAAAAAAGCGATTAATGTCGTTTTTGAAGAGAAATACAAGAACGATGCGCGTGCAAATATGCCTCATGCATCTGAAAAACGTAAAAAACAAATTGAAGAATATGGTTACTACGTTGATTTTGCGGATCAAACATATTTAACGGGGTACGGACGAAACATATACAAAATGGGCAAGTATGCGGAAGTCATAAAACATCTAGAAGGTATCAGGAATGATGAAGGCCGCAAATATTATCAGGCATCTATTCTAAAGCTCGGAAACTTAGAAAAGTTAAACGGGCAAAAAGTTGACTTTTCTGGGTTGGAGTTCAAAGAAATAGATTTATCTGGACTAGACCTCTCTGGCTCTAATTTTTCTGATGCAAAATTCTATAAAGTTAAAATGCACGACTCCAAATTTGACAATGTCAACTTCTCGGGAGCTGAAATGCGTCAACCAGAAATGAAAAACTCTTCATTTACAAACTCTGATTTTAAAAAGGTAAAGATAACCCACGCCAATATTGAAGATACTGATTTTACCAATGCCGATTTTAAGGACGCTTTTTTCGCTTATAGCATCGGTAAAAATGTTGATTTCACAAATTCTAATTTTCAGGGTGCTAAATTCTTCTTCAAGGAATACGAAAACATCAACCTAAGCAACGCAGACTTTACAAATGCTTTGCCCCACCGGCTGGATGGAATGAAGCTGGAAGGTACAAAGCTAAACAAAATTCAAAGGGCTGAATTTGGTGAAGACTCAAGCTATGAAGGTGTTGACCTTTCTGGTTTTGACCTGTCAGAAAGCGACCTAAGGGGAGTTAATTTAAAAAATGTAAAATTTGTGAACACCGATTTATCAGGAGCAAACTTGACTTGGAGTCACGATGGACCAACCAATCTGCAAGGCGCTGACATGACGGGGGCAAACCTAAACAACACGTTGATGTTTTTTGCTTATTACGATTGTAAAACCAAATTCCCAGATGGCTTTAAACCCGAAACCCGATATATGTTACCTATCTGGGAAAATTGTAAAACCGAACGCCCCGATATATTCCTAAGTGGCCTTACCCTTCCCTTAGACGAGAACTACAATAGGCTTCCTATTCACGACAGAAAAACGTGGGGTGAAGCTCCATGGCTACAGAACGTCGATTTACACGGAATTGATTTGCAAGGTTCTAATTTAGGAAAATTTGAATGCACAAACTGCAATCTCAGGGATGCTAATTTTAGTGGTGTTAAGATAATGCTTCGCGCAGATAAAAGTGATTTAAGAGGCGCTAATTTTAAGGGTGCTGAAATTATAGGGCGGGGCTCAAATTTAAATGAGGCCGATGTAAGGGGCGTAGATTTATCCGGCATTAAACTGCAATTAAAACGTACGGATAAACAAGGTCGTAAGTATTATTTGCCGTTAATGGGAAATATAAAATATGACAATAAAACCGTATGGCCAGAAGGGTTTACTCCTGCATCAACCGACAAAACTAAATCTGAATAAATGGCGGAGGGGGTGGGATTCGAACCCACGGTGGGCGTGAACCCACGCCGGTTTTCAAGACCGGTGCATTCAACCGCTCTGCCACCCCTCCGCGGGATTTGAAGCGTATCGGCTACGCTTTATATGCGGAAATGGGGCAGGGATCAATTTTTCTTTTCAACAATTTTCCATCGGCGGGCTTTACACATATTCCGGATTTAACGACAATGGCTTATGTTCTTTGGCTTATCCAAGATTATCGGGGCGGTCCTGTCTCCGCTGAATTTGACGTTCCTGCTGTTTGCCGGGGCGCTTTTGCTGACGGTGTTCAGCAGGAAAGCGGCGCGCTCTTTTTTCCTGCTGGGGTTCCTGTTGATGATCCTGTGTGGCGTTCTCCCGCTGGGCAGTAACCTGCTGGTTCAGCTTGAAAACAGCACCCACAGGCCGGAGCAGATGCCGGAACGCATAGACGGCATCCTGATCCTTGGCGGTTCCTTCGACACGGCCTTATCGGAAACGCGGCAGGCGATAGCCCTGAACGAAACCGCCGAGCGCATCGTTGACGCCCTGGCGCTTGCCAGGCAATACCCGCAGGCCGTTATCGTTTATAGCGGCGGCAACGGCAGGCTGACCGGGCGGATCGGCACGGAAGCGCAGGCCATGGCCGGACTACTCGATACGCTGACGATTCCTGATGATAACTTTATTTATGAAGACGAATCCCGCAACACTTACGAGAATATCGTGTTTTCCAAAGATCTCGTGTTGCCGCAGGAAGGGGAGCATTGGCTGCTGGTTACCTCGGCGTTCCACATGAAACGCGCGCTGGCGGTCGCCCGGACTGCCGGGTGGGATATGATCCCGTACCCCGTCGATTACCGCACCAGGGGCGAAATGAAATGGCTCCCGACCGGGCTTAATCTGGGCGGGAATTACTATGACGCGCATGTGGCACTGCACGAATATCTCGGCCTGTTAGCATATCAGTTAACCGGAAAAATCTCCTTGCCATTACCCTGATCTTGTTTACCATACCGGGCATGCATGGATTTAGAAAAACATCACTGGCGCTAATTTTCGCACTCGTCACCAGTATTTCCGTATCGCCCGCCTTTGCCGAGCAAAAGACGTTTGATATGTGGCTGAATGATTTCAAAACCGAAGCTGTCAGCAAAGGCATAGACCCGGCGGTGGTCAACAGCGCCTTATCGAACCTGACACCCAATCCAAAAGTCATTAATCTTGATGACCCGCAGGTACAGCCGGAAACCTCGAAAAAAGTGACCTTCGCCGATTACACCCGCACCCGCGTTTCCCAGGCCCGCATCGATAACGGCCGTAAAATGCTGCGCCAGCACTACCCGGAGCTGAAGAGAATAGGGGATCAATACGGAGTCCAGCCCCATTACATCGTCGCGCTGTGGGGGATGGAAACGAATTACGGCAGCTATACCGGGGATTTTGACATTATCCGCTCGCTTGCAACCCTGTCATGGCACCACCAGAACAACCTGTCTAACCCGGCCAAATCGAGCCGGGCGCAGCGCCGCTACGACCTGTTTAACAGCGAGCTGATTAACGCCCTGAAAATCATCCAGCAAGGGCACTTCACCCGCGATAACATGAAAGGCTCATGGGCCGGGGCCTTCGGGCAGGTCCAGTTTATGCCCTCCAGCTTCCTCAGCTTAGCCGCCGACGGCAACAGCGATGGCCGCAAAGATATCCGCAGCGATCTGTCTGACGCCTTCGCGTCCGCTGCAAACTACCTGTCCCGCAGGGGCTGGAAAGGGGACCAGCGCCTTGCCCGCGAAGTCAAAGTCCCGGCAGGCTTTTCATCAAGCCTGATCGGCAGCAAAGCGCAGGCCCGCACACTCGCCGAATGGAAACAGCTTGGCGTGACCCAGCCCAACGGCGCGCCGATCCCGGTTGTTCCCGGCATGAAAGCAAATCTGGTTGCCCCGGATGGGCCGGGAGGCATAGTCTTTTTGACCTACGACAATTTCAAGACGGTTAAAAAATGGAATAATTCGGACAAATTCGCCCTGTCCGTGGGTCTGTTGGCCGAAGCCATCGGAACCGCTAAACCAACCCTGTAAAAGGTCCTGCGTAGATATGAAACGGTTATTGCTGATTTGCACTTTGTTACTGACACTAACAGGCTGCTCAGAGTTGCAATTAGCCTCCCACGTCACCAAGCAGGCCATGCCGCCATCCAAAAGCCAGGGCACGTTTAAAGTCGGCAGCCCCTATAAAATCGACGGGCGCCGCTATTACCCGCAGGAAAGCTATGACTATAGCGAGACCGGGATCGCGTCCTGGTACGGGCCGAACTTCCACGGCAAAAGCACCGCCAACGGGGAAACCTTTGACGAAAACGAACTGACCGCGGCCCACAAGACCCTGCAGATGCCCTCGCTGGTGCGTGTCACCAACCTTGAAAACGGCCGCTCCCTGATCGTACGCGTTAATGACCGCGGACCGTATTCCAAAGGCCGGATCATCGATGTGTCCAAACGGGCCGCAGAGCTTCTGGGATTCAGGACCAAGGGCACAGCCAAAGTCCGCCTCGATGTACTGGAAAAAGAAAGTCTCGCCATCGCGCAGGCTGCAAAGAGCGGCAAAGATACCAGCGGCTATGAAGTCGCCCTAAACCGCGGCGGCACCTTACCGGATGAAGGCGATCAGGCGACCCGCGTTGCCTATGGCGGCACGCCGCCGGTTGAATCCGTTTCCCGCGAAGCCCTTGTCTCCGCTCCGTATCAGGACGGCGCACTGCAGCAGGCTATTCCCGGACACACCAAAAACGGTAACTTCTACCCCGATCCGGTCGTCACCGAAATGCCGATTACACCGACCGACATCTATGTCCAGGCCGGGTCATTCACCGTTGCGGATAATGCGCACCGCCTCAAAAGCAAGCTCCAGCAATTCGCGGCCACCGATGTTTTCCCCGCCGTCGTCAATGGCCGCCAGTTCTACCGTGTGCGCCTCGGCCCCGTTGAAACAGTCGCACAGGCCGACCGGCTGCTCTCCCAAATCCTGTCCGCAGGAAATGAGAGCGCAATTATTGTCGTTGAATCCAGATAATTTTCATTTCGCCCTTGCCTGATCGGCTCAGAGTTTTAAACTGAGGCCGATCAAAGCGTATGGAGGTATTATGCTGAAAACCGTCTTTCAGTTCACAGCACTTGTCTTAGGATTTATCACATGGGGGCTACAGCCCGCACTGGCCGCCGATATCAACCAGACCCCGGCGAAGCAGGCCATTATCATGGATTACGAAACCGGGATGATCCTGTACGAAAAGAGTGCCGACAGCCAGATGCCGACTTCCTCGATGAGCAAGGTCATGACGATGTACCTCGTGTTCGAAGCGCTGAAAAACGGGCAGCTTAGCCTCGATAGCAAACTCCCGGTCAGTGAGAAAGCCTGGCGCAAAGGCGGATCCAAGATGTTTGTCGAAGTCGGGAACGAAGTTGCCGTCGAAGATTTAATCCGGGGCGTAATCGTACAATCCGGAAATGATGCCACAATCGTCCTGGCCGAAGGCGTGGCAGGTACCGAAGAGGCCTTTGCCGACGCCTTAAATATCAAAGCAGAAAAGCTCGGCATGGCCAATAGCCATTTCATGAATGCCAGCGGGTGGCCGGACCCGGATCACTATTCAACCGCCAAGGATCTTGCCATTATGGCCGCTGCGATCATCCGCGATTTTCCGGATTACTATCATTACTACAGCGAAAAAGAATTCACCTATAACAACATCAAACAGCCAAACCGCAACCCGCTGCTCTACCGCAATATCGGGGCTGATGGTGTCAAAACGGGCCACACAGAAATTGGTGGCTACGGCCTGATTGGCTCGGGCGAGCGGAATGGGCGCCGCGTGGTTATGGTGCTCAACGGCTTGCCGGATGACAAAGCCCGCGCGCAGGAAGGCGCCCGGCTGCTGGACTGGGGCCTGCGCAGTTTCGATAACATGAAACTCTTCGCGGCCGGCGAAACTGTCGATCACGCCAAAGTGGCGATGGGCAAGACCCCCGAAGTTTCCATGGTGACAGAGCAGGACGTCATCATCAGCCTGCCCAAGACCGTCAAAAACGACCTGAAAGTCGAAGCCGTTTACGAAGGCCCGCTCAAAGCTCCCATTAAAAAAGGCGACCGGATCGGCACATTGCGGGTTCACGTCCCGCGCGTCAGCGACTTTGAACTACCGCTTGTCGCTGGCGAGAATGTCGAGCCGATGGGATTCTTCGCAGCAGCGCTGGCCAAAGCCAGAATAAAGCTGTCCGGAGCATCCGTTGAATGAGCAGCCAGGGCATATTCATTACCCTTGAAGGCGGGGAGGGGAGCGGAAAAAGCACCCAGATCAAAACCCTTGCCGCATTTTTACAGGACAAGGGCCATGACGTCATCCTCACCCGCGAACCCGGCGGAACACCGGAAGCGGAAAAAATCCGCGAACTTCTGGTTAACCGGGATGGCGGTGACTGGACTCCGATGGCCGAAACGCTGCTGTTCTTTGCCGCGCGGGCGATGCATATAGAAACCCTGATTAAGCCGGCACTGGCCGAAGGCAAGATCGTAATCTGCGACCGCTTCACAGATTCTACCCGCGCCTATCAAAGCTACGGTCACGGCCTGGATCCCGATATCATTGAAAGTTATGTCCAGCTAGCCATCGCCGGTTTTGAACCGGACCTGACCTTTATCCTTGATATAGACGCCGCCGCGGGGCTGGAGCGGGCAGGCAGGCGCAATACGGATGCCGACAGCACCGAAGACCGCTTCGAACAGATGCAAATTGATTTCCACGAAAGACTGCGTCAGGGCTTTTTAGAGATTGCCGCCCGCAACCCGGAAAGATGTGTTATCATCGATGCACAGCAATCCATAGATGAAATCGCGGCCCAGATCGGGGATGCCGCGCTGGAGCGTATAAGCAATGTTTGATGATTTCGAAGACGACCTGCTGGATGACGACACCGCCCCCATCACCGCGGCCGTCAGCGGATTGCAGCCGCCGCGCCAGATGAGCGAATGCCGTGGCCACGACCGCGCCGAAAAATCCTTGCTCGAGATGATTGATAAGGATTGCCTGCCGCATGCCCTGATCTTTTCCGGCCCCAAAGGAATTGGCAAATCAACGATGGCCTTTCGGCTGGCCCGTTACCTGTTGAAAAACGGACATGGCGACAGCGCCGATGGCGGGCTGTTTGGTGACGACCTGCCGAAAGAAGCGGTGACAAGCCTTGCCATAAACCCGGACGATCCGATTTTCTGGAAGGTCGCCTCCGGCGGCCACCCGGACCTGCTGACGATCGAACGCCTGTTTGACGAGAAAAAAGGACGGTTTAAGGATACCGTCGAAGTCAATGAAATCCGCCGCATTACGCCTTTTATGCGAATGACGGCCTCACAGGGCGGCTGGCGGATTGTCATTGTCGATGACGCCGATACCATGAACCGTAACGCCCAAAACGCGATCCTGAAAATCCTCGAAGAGCCGCCGCCAAATGCCTTGCTGATTCTGGTCTGTCACCGCCTCGGCGCAATGATCCCGACCATCCGTTCCCGTGCGCGGGTCGTTCCGTTTAATGCGCTGGAACATGACGACTTCGTTTCACTTGTAGGTAAGGAACACGGGACTCTGCCCCAAAGCGATATGGATGTGCTCTACAACATCAGCGGCGGCAGCGTAGGGCAGGGGCTTCATATCGCCGATGAAGGCGGGCTTGAAGCGGTAGAAAAGATTACCGCGCTCCTTTATGGCTGGCCGCACTGGCAATGGTCGCAAATCCACATCCTCGCCGAAAATCTGGGCCGTAAAGGGCAGGAAGACAGCCTCCAAGCCTTTCAGGACGTTCTGATGTGGATGGTCAACAGCCTGCTGCGCGCCAAGGCCAGGAACGAAGTCCCGCAAAGTCCGCTCAACAATGACGCCACCCAAAAACTGCTGGCCCATTACAGCCTGCAGCAATGGATAGAAATCACCAGCCAGCTGCAGGAACATTTCGATATGGTGACCGGCGCCAGCCTGGACAAACGCCACGCGGTCATCGGCGCCTTTTCCGTGTTCGACACCAAGGAAGCCGCGTAAGCACTAAACAAAGTAACCTGTCATCCCGAGCGCAGCCGAGGGATCTTACCAGCTGTCTTATTACGAAGATCCCTCGGCTACGCTCGGGATGACTATCACAGGAGATCGCAATAATATGCAGCTTTCCCAAAAGCTTCGCATTTTTTATTATGGCTGAATGCGGAAGCCATGCTACAAAAAGTGCGGAAAACCAACTAAAATTGCCTGTAAAGCAAGGACCCCGGAATGGCTGACAAAAAACCGTTTTATATCACAACCCCGATTTACTATGTGAACGATATCCCGCATCTGGGGCATACCTATACCAGCATCGCCTGCGATGTTATGGCGCGGTTCAAAACGCTGGACGGCTATGACGTCAAATTCCTCACGGGTACAGACGAGCACGGCCTTAAAGTCTATCAGGCGGCCAGCAAAGCAGGTGTCGATACGCAAGCCTTCGTAGACAAGGTTTCGCAGAATTTCCGTGACATCCAGCCACTGATGAACCTGTCCAACGACGATTTCATCCGCACCACCGAGCCGCGCCATATCAAGGCGGCACAAGGCATCTGGAACAAACTGGTCGAAGCAGGAGACATCTATCTCGACAAGTATAGCGGCTGGTACGCGATGCGGGATGAAGCCTATTACGGCGAGGATGAACTGACCGACGTAGACGGCAAGAAAGTCGCCCCGTCCGGCGCGGAATGCGAATGGGTTGAAGAGGAAAGCTATTTCTTCCGCCTGTCCGCGTGGCGTGAAAAACTGCTGGCATTCTATGAGGCGCACCCGGATTTCGTCCAGCCGGAGGGCCGCTACAACGAAGTCAAAAGCTTCGTTTCCGGCGAACTTCGCGATCTGTCCATCAGCCGTACCACCTTTGACTGGGGCGTCCCGGTTCCAGGCAACGACAAACATGTGATGTATGTCTGGATCGATGCCCTGACCAACTATATTACCGCGCTGGGCTACCCGGATACCGAAGCGCCGGATTACAAGAAATTCTGGCCTGCCGATTACCATGTCGTTGGCAAGGATATCCTGCGCTTTCACGCGGTGTACTGGCCGGCCTTCCTGATGGCGGCCGGGCTGGAACCGCCCCAATGCGTCTTCGCCCATGGCTGGTGGACGATCGAGGGGCAGAAAATGTCCAAATCGCTGGGCAACGCAATTTCCCCGCACGACCTTGTCGAACGCTACGGCGTCGATGCCTCGCGCTATTTCTTGATGCGCCATGTGCCATTTGGCAATGACGGCAACTTCGCCCACGAAGATGCCGTGAACCGCATCAACAGCGACCTTGCCAACAGCCTTGGCAACCTGGCTCAGCGTACCCTGTCGATGATCCACAAAAACTGCGACGGCCAGATTCCGCATCCTGGCGAATTTCTCGAAGCCGACAAGAACCTGCTGGACCACGCGCAAAGCCGCACCCTGCCGGGCCTGCGGCGGCAATTCGATAAATTCATGATCCACCGCGCGCTCGAAGACGTAATGCACCTCGTCAACGAAGCCAACACCTATATCGACCATCAGGCCCCGTGGACCCTGAAGAAGGAAGACCCGGAGCGCATGAAAACCGTGTTGTACGTACTGGCGGAAACCATCCGCTGCCTCGGCCTGATGATGCTGCCCATCACTCCGGACAGCGCCAGCAAAATGCTCGACCAGCTCAAAATCCCGGCGGACGCCCGCGATTTCAGCGCCGTTTCTGCTGACAGCGCCATTCCCGGTGGGACGCCCATCGATAAACCGGAAGGGATCTTCCCCCGTATTGTTGAAGAAGAACAACAGCAGGCGGCAGGGTAATGTGGATTGATTCACATTGTCACCTGATACACAAACGCCTGCTCAATCTAGGCGGCCCGGAAAAGGTTGTTGAGAATGCCGGGCAGGCCGGGATCGATGCCATGGTGACGATCTGCTGCGACATCGCCCACGAATTTCCGGAAGTCCTGTCCGTTGCCCGGCAATTCGGCAATGTCTGGTGTACCATCGGAACACACCCCCATGATGCCGGTGTCCCGGAGGAAAAAGCGATCACGCTGGAAAAGCTTGTGGAGCTTGCCAGTTCAGATTCCAATATTATCGGGATCGGCGAAAGCGGACTGGATTATTACTACAAAAATTCCGAACCCGAAGACCAGCAGGAAAGCTTTCGCAAACATATCCGCGCCTGTATCGAAACAGACCTGCCACTTGTCGTCCATGCCCGCGATGCTGATGACGATATCATCCGCATCATGCGCGAAGAGGGGCAGGGGACGAAGCTGAAAGGAGTCATGCATTGCTTTAGCTCCAGCCGAAAACTCGGGGAAGAGGCGCTTGATTTCGGCTTCTACATTTCTTTTTCCGGCATCGTCACCTTTAAAAATTCCCAGGATTTGCGCGATTTTGCCAAAGATGTCCCGCTGGATAAAATGCTCGTGGAAACGGACGCGCCGTTCCTGGCACCAGAGCCGCATCGCGGCCAGATTAACGAACCGGCGCTCGTACCCCATACCGGGGCGGTCCTTGCAGGCATTAAAGATGTAAGCGAAGCCGAGTTGGCCGCCCGAACAACTGAAAATTTCTTCACCCTGTTTGATAAGGCAAAGCTGCAATGAAAGGCGAATTCATCATCATGGGCTGCAGCGTATCATCCGGTGTTCCCGCCATTGGGAACGACTGGGGCGTCTGCGACCCGAACGAGCCTAAAAACCGCCGTGACCGCCCTTGCGCCATCATGCGGACCGAACAGACGACCCTGATTATCGACACCGGACCAGACTTCCGCAGCCAACTGACTAAAATGGATATGCAGCAATTTGACGCGGCTCTCTATACCCACGCGCACAGCGACCATATCATGGGGATCGACGAGCTGCGGATTATCCGTCACCGGACGGGAGAGCTGATAGATATCTACGGCAACCGCCAGACTATCGATACGCTGGAAAAACGCTTCGATTACATGTTCATCGATCAGGAAATCTACAAAAAAGTCCTGAAATCACACACGATTGAAGAAACCGATTTCGGCAAGCCCGCAACGATCGGCGACATTACGTTCACCCCGTTTTACCAGGACCACGGCGACTGCGACTGCGTCGGCTACCGCTTCGGCAATATCGGCTATTCCGCCGATATGTGGAAGCTGCCGCAGGCAAGTATAGATACCCTCAAAGGGATTGATATCTGGATAGCAGACGGAGCAGGGCACCACATGGAAGATCACCCGACACACGCCCCGCTAAGCCGCCTTTACGAACTAAACCGCGAAATAGGGGCCTCAAAAGTGTTTGTCACGGGCCTTTCGAAATTCATGGATCATCAGGCGCTTGTCGATGAACTGCCAGAGGGGTTTGAACCGTCCTATGATGGCTTAAGCGTTCCAGTCACCTTATGATAGCAAACTATTCAGAAGCCTGTTCCAGCCGCTCCAGCGCATCAAGGGCAGGTTGGTAATTTTTCCGTGCCGCCCGCTTATACCACTGAATTGCACTCGGAATATGCTGCTCAACGCCAGCGCCTTCCTCATATAGTGTTCCAAGATTATATTGCGCTTCGGCATTGCCGTTTTCTGCCGCCCGTTTAAACCAGTAAGTGGTTTTTTCCAAATCTTTGTCAACGCCCTGCCCATATTTATAAATATAACCAATCGCATTCTGGGAACCGCTGTGATGCTTGGACGCGGCAACGCGCCATAAACGTAAAGCCATATCATAGTCCTGTTCAATCCCGTGACCGTTATAATAGAGCATCCCAAGGCCATACATGCTCTCCACATCACGCAACTCAGCGCCACGACCAAACCATTGATATGCCTTAGAAAAATCCTGTTCGATCCCTGAGCCCTGATAGTATAACGACCCAACGTAACTATAAGAGGGGATATATCCCTGTTTTGCCGCAGCCATAAACCATTTAAAAGCTGATGTGTAATCCTGATCTACAGCCTGACCCGTTAAATACAGCATTCCCATATAATGCTGGGCATTGCGATAACCGGCGCTGGCAGACTTAAGCATCCACTCATAGCCTTCGGCGTTATCCTGCGGTACGCCGCTGCCATGAAAATACGACTCTGCAAGCTTGTACCAGGTTTCCGGATTATCACCACCAGACATCGTCATAAATTGTTCTATCGTGATGTCACCTTGTGCACCGGCTTGCTGTGGTGCGGAAAAAAGC
Source organism: Rhodospirillales bacterium (assembly GCA_020638155.1). Taxonomy (GTDB): domain Bacteria; phylum Pseudomonadota; class Alphaproteobacteria; order Micavibrionales; family Micavibrionaceae; genus UM-FILTER-47-13. The sequence continues at coordinate 864,707 of JACKJB010000001.1, read as the reverse complement.
ACCGCCACACACATGAACAACAGGAAAAAAAGTTTATTTTTATCAATACGCTGCGCCATATAATCATTTTAAACTGTAACGGGCTTTTGATTCAACTATATGAACACTATATTATAATTTCCATAATATACATTATCACATCTTGTTGTGTCCTTATTACCACCCCCCTAGAATTCCATTCCCTCTTGAAAACGGGCCTTCACAGCCGCGATACGATCTCTCTTGCCAAGCTTCCTTAACGCCAGCGATGCTTCCCGGTAATAATCGTCTTCAGCTTTATAAGCGGCCTCAATAACCGGACGGTCCTGACGTTGGGCATCGGCCAGTAAATGTACCGGGCACCAGGCCGGAGCGGCATTTTCCTGGCCGCAGAGTTTTCTGGTGGTCTCAAAATCCAGGATTTTCACACTCACTGGCAACCGTACAGATGCAGCGCCATCCTGACCGGCCAGGGCCGTACCAGACGCTCCGGACAATATTGCCAGTAAACCCGCTGCTAAAATAACTTTTTTGCCCAAAAACATAATTGATCTCCTCCACTAAAAATCCATCACCACCTTGCAATTTAATGACGCTGCGGGTCTAATAATCACCGCAGGCAAGGCAGCGTCCCATGGGCTGAAGAACTGCAAGCGATATACCATAAAGTTTTAATCTTTTCGGGTGGGGTCCTGTCATGAATAACAACGATGCAATAAACGCTCTTCTGGAACTTATGATCCGCCTTCGCGACCCGGAAACCGGCTGTCCATGGGACGTAGAGCAGAATTTCAAAACCATAGCCCCCTACACCATCGAAGAAGCTTACGAAGTTGCGGACGCGATCGAGCGGGAAAACATGGATGATCTGCGTGACGAGCTTGGCGATTTGCTTCTACAAGTCGTATTTCATTCGCAAATTGCAAAAGAAAAAGGCTTGTTTGCCTTTGCCGATGTCGCCACACACGTCACCAGCAAGATGATCCACCGCCACCCCCATGTTTTCGGGGATGAGCAGGCGGAAAACGCCAGAGATGTTGAAAACCGTATCTGGGAAGAACGTAAGGCAGCTGAATCCGGCAAACAGGCTTTAGACAGCGTTCTGGATGATGTGCCACGCAACCTCCCTTCCCTGATCCGGGCGCAAAAGCTACAAAAACGCGCGGCCCGCGTCGGTTTTGAATGGGATCACGCGGCAGATGTTCTGGATAAAATGGAAGAAGAAATCGCCGAAATGCGCGAAGCCATCGCCGGCGGACGTCAGGAAGAGATCCTCGATGAGCTTGGCGACCTGTTTTTTGTCCTGACCAATTTCGGACGGATGCTGGGCGTCAATTGCGAAGAGTCTTTACGTCATGCCAATCATAAATTTGAAAGACGTTTCAAAGGGATGGAAAGCGATTTTAAATCAAAAAATCAAAAAATGGAGGATTTAAGCCTCGATGAGATGGAAGCAGGCTGGCAGGCCCAGAAACTCAAAGAGAAGAAGTCAGCCGCTTAATCAGGCTGCTGGTATCCAGCCGTCCGCAATCCTTATCCTGCAATTCCCTGTAATATCCCAGAATGGTTTCGGTCGTATCCAACGCCGCCCCGTTTTTAACCGCTTCTGCCAATGCGATCTTCAAATCCTTGACCATCCAGTCCACGGCAAACCCGAAATCAAACTCGCCCTCAATCATAGTTTGTCCCCGGTTATCCATCTGCCAGGATTGCGCGGCCCCCTTCCCGATCACCTCAATGACCTCTTTCATATCCAGTCCGGCTTTCTGGCCGAAGGCAAGCCCTTCCGATAGCCCCTGCAATAATCCGGCAATACATATCTGGTTCACCATTTTCGTTAGCTGACCCGCGCCGGAAGCCCCCATTAGCCTGACTTCACGCGCATAAGCGCTGCGCATCACCGGTCCGGCCATAGCAAAAGCGGCAGCATCGCCACCAACCATCACGGTCAGCACCCCGTTTTCAGCCCCGCTCTGCCCGCCCGATACCGGCGCATCAAGAAAGAAGCACCCCTTTTCCGCAAAAGCCGCCGCCAGCTCCTGCGATATTTCGGCGGAAACAGTCGTGTGATCGACAATAACAGCGCCCGGCTTCACCTCGGTAATGACACCGTCCTTGCCTAACATGACTGCGCGCAGGTCATCATCATTCCCAACGCAGCTAAAAACGAGGTCGGCATCGGTAGCAGCCTCGACCGGACTGGACGCCATTCCGCCATCATATTCGCCGCGCCATTGCGCCGCCTTGGCTTCCGTCCGGTTATAAACGGTAACAGGGACGCCGGATTTCCGCGCCAAATGCCCGGCCATAGGATACCCCATGACACCCAGCCCCAGAAAAGATATTTTGTTTATTTTATTCAGGGTCTTATATCTCTTTTTTGAGAAACAGCATTAGAAACGTGATCCTGCGTCATCTTCCAGATTGCAGGATTGCGCGCGATAATCAGCGTCCCGACATGATCCTTGGGCGTATAAGCGCTGCCGTCGATCTTGTTTACAACGCCCCCTGCCTCCTGGACCATCAAAGCCCCGGCCAGGTGATCCCAAGGCTTCAGATGGTTATAGACAATAAAATCGACCTGCCCCTGCGCCATGCGCAGATATTCGTGCCCGGCACAACGCAAAGTCTTTACAGCCAGATCGTCGCGGTCTTTTCCGGCGTATTTGCTGCGGGCAAAACCGGTCATCTTCTCCGGTATGGCCCCGGACGCGTTCGCGTCCATCTTCCTGCCCTCAATAAAAGCGCCCTGCCCTTTACGGACAAACGCCATCTCGTCTTTGCAGGGGTCGTAGATCCAGCCCATCTGGGTTTCCCCGTTTTCAACAAGAGAGACCATCAGGCAGAATGTCTCACTGCCCTTGATAAAGTTACTGGTGCCGTCAACCGGGTCAATCACCCAGACAAGGTTGCTGTCGTCCTGCAGCAGCTGGAGAATGGCAGGATCTTCTTCAACCGACTCTTCCCCGACAACAACGGAACCGGGCAATAAGGCGGTGAGCTTTTCAATCAGGAAAGCCTCCGACTCATGATCGGCAATCGAAACCTCACTTTTGCGCTCGTCGTTTTTGATAGCCTTCTGGTCATCCTGGAGGTTACGAAAATAGGGAAGAACATGTTTCCGCGCGCATTCACGCAAGGTATCAGAAACAATCTCCGGGTTAAGAGTAGCGGTCATAAACTTGTTTTTCGTCATGCTGTTCCGTCACGGGCTCATAGCCAAAACGATCGATAAAGCGCCCCAGATCAGCCGGGTCTATCTCGACCGTCAGCCTGAAAACACTCTCATGGGGTGATTTGTCCAGTATATTGGCATGTTCATGCAGCCATGCCAAGGTTTTCCCGTCCGCGGCAGGAATATCAAATACTTGCACCGTTTTGCACGCCGCAAGATGACGCCCGACAAGATGCAGCAGGTCAGCCGTCCCCGCCCCGCTCAGCGCCGACACGGCGACAACATTATCGTGCAGCTTTGCCTTATTCTGTATAGTCTCGCGGTCATCGTCATCCAGCGCGTCGATCTTGTTCCAGACCTCTATAATCCGCTCATCCCGCTCATAAGCTATGCCAAGACTGTCCAGAATAGAAATGACCTCAAGACGGCGCGCCTGCGCATCCGGCAGGGAGATATCGAGGACATGCAGGATCACATCGGCATATTGAAGCTGCTCCAGCGTCGCCCGGAACGCCGCGACAAGGTGCGTCGGCAGATCGGTAATAAACCCGACCGTATCGGCCATGATCACATCCTGCCCATTGGCCAACTCAACTTTGCGCATTGTCGGGTCCAGTGTCGCAAACGGTAAATCCTCGGCATAGACGCTCGCCCCGGTGATCTTGTTAAACAGCGTGGACTTCCCGGCATTCGTATAGCCGACAAGCGCAACAATCGGGAACGGCACCTGCTCCCGGCTGCGGCGCTGCAAATCACGGTTCTTGCGTACCTGCTCCAGGTCTTTTTTCAGCCGGGCTATCTTATCGCCGATAATCCGCCGGTCGATCTCGATCTGGGTTTCCCCCGGCCCGCCCATAAAGCCCGCGCCGCCGCGCTGCCGTTCCAGGTGGGTCCATGACCGCACCAGCCGGGACCGCTGGTATTCAAGGGCGGCCAGATCAACCTGGATTTTCCCTTCCTTGGTCGTGGCGCGCGCGCCAAAGATTTCGAGGATCAGCCCTGTCCGGTCGATCACCTTACAGTTCCATTGCCGCTCAAGGTTGCGCTGCTGAACCGGGGAAAGGTTGTGGTTCACGATCACGACATCCGGTTCGGTCAGCTCGACCAGCTCTTCGATTTCTTCGCGCTTGCCCTTCCCGATCAAATAGCCGGGCGAAGGCCGCCCGACATTGACGACCTGGATCTCGATCACCTCAAGAGAAATTGCGCGCGCCAGCCCGGCGGCTTCTTCGAGCCGTTCGTCTATTGTTTGCTGGAAAGGGGATGTCTGCCCGCTTTGCGGCCCGGTACGTTCCGGGTGGACAATAATCGCCGTCCCCGAAAAACGATCGGGACGCGGCGTCTTATCCTTGTCATCGCGGGAGGGCAGAATTTAGTCGGCGCTGTCTTCGCCGCCCTCTTCTGCTGCATCATAAAGCTGCAGCGGACCACCCGGCATAATGGTGGAAATCGCGTGCTTATAGACCAGCTGTATATGGGAATCGCGGCGCAGCAGCATGCTGAAATTATCGAACCACGTTACCACACCCTGAAGCTTAACGCCGTTTACGAGGAATACCGTAACGGTCATCTTTTCCTTACGGATTTTATTCAGAAATACATCCTGAACATTTTGGTTTTTATCGCTCATTATCTGCCCTTTTATGTTGGCTTGTTATTTTATGGGGCCTCTTTTAATACCCTTGGCCACAGAATACAACATTTTTCTACGCCGCAAGGACCGATTTTCTCAACAGATTCAGCAGATCTCCACAATTATCCAGAACATATGTGGGGGAATATGTCTCGATCAAATGTTCATTGTCATGATGATGACGGATCAAAGCGGCGCTGCATCCTGCCGCCTGCGCCGTTAACATATCCGTTTCTGAATCGCCGATATACCAGATATCCGCACCCGGCTGCAGATCACAACTTTCAAGCGCCTTCAGCAAAGGTTCCGCCGCAGGCTTATCCTTTTTCGTAAACCCGGCACCGATCAATATCCTGAACAGCGGATCCCATCCCAGATGCGAAACTTCCCGGATCAGGAAAGAATGCCGCTTGTTACTGACGATCCCCGTGGGAATCCCCATATCGTTCAGATATTCAAGCATTGGCCGCACATCGGCCAGAACATGGAGATTATCAAGATGATGTGCTTCCATATAGGCTGTCAGCAGGTCATGCGCCCTGCTCTCCTGCTCGCCGTAAAGCTGGCCGTACAGCTCGCGGGAAGAATAGCGGATAATCTTTTTGAACTCTTCCGCCGTCCACGGCTCGTAGCCAAGCGCACTGCGGACATGGTTATGCGCCGTTAAAAGCCACGGCAGCGTATCCACAAGCGTCCCGTCCCAATCAAAGAAAACTGCCTTAGGTTGCTGTATCATATCCCTATGCCTTCCAGCCAATCTGTTCCCCGCGCAGCCCATCGACGTACGCCCTGTACTCCTCATATAACCGCAGCGTTACCTTGCCCGGTTTACCGTTGCCAATCTTATGGCCGTCAATCTCGACAATCGGCGTTACCAGCGCAACGGCACTGCTGTTAAAGGCTTCTTCCGCCTCGTAAGCTTCCTGCGGGGTAAAGCTGCGCTCTTCCATCTTGATCTGCAGCTCCTGCCGGATTGCATCAAGGGCCGTACGTGTCACCCCGCGTAAAATATCCGTCGTCGCCTTACGGGTAACAAGCGTCCCGTCTTTGGTCACGATCCAGGCATTGCTCGAAGCCCCCTCGGTAACAAACCCGTCATCATCAACCATCCAGGCTTCATAGGCGTCCTGTTCGACGGCTTTCTGCTTGGCCATGACCTGCGCGATCAGCGCCGTCGTTTTGATATCCCGGCGTTTCCAGCGAATATCAGGAACCGTCACCGCTTTCACGCCCTTTTCCATCTTAGGCTGGTTATCGTAATTGAACGACCATGTCGTCATCACGACCGATTGCTGCAAATCTTTGGACGGATAAGGAAAGTCACGCTTGGCCGCTCCGCGGGTCACCTGAATGTAAACATTGGCATTTTGCGTACGGTTCCGGCGCAATAGCTCCCGCATAATAATCGCCATGGTCTGCCGATCCATCGGCATTGGCATATCCAGTTCCGCCAGCGACCGTTCCAACCGGTCCATATGCCCCCGCTCATCCGCTAAATGTCCGTGAATGCAGGCGATCACTTCATACACACCATCTGCGAGCTGGAACCCACGGTCTTCAATATGGACCGCCGCATTTTTATGAGGGAGATACGCGCCATTCACATAAGCATATCGGGGCATGGGACAAGGTTCCTTCTAAGCGTTAAAACAGATCGACCTGGACGGTAAACAACTGCTCGACCTCCCGGGCATGCCCGGCTTTGGCCAGGATGATAATATGATCCCCCGGCAAGATCATTTGCGAGTCCGCAAGGGTCATCAACTCGTCTTTACGGACAATAGCGCCCACCACGATATCATCAGGCAGGTCAAGCTCGCCCAAAGCCTTATTCGCCAAACCGGACGTTTCCGAGACTTCCGCCTCGATCACTTCGGCAACGCCGTCACGCAGCGTATGAACAGCCTTTACCCGGCCTCGGCGCACATTTTGCATGATCGTCGAAACCGTCGATGCCCGGGGGGATACAACCGTATCGATCCCAAGGGACGTCACCAGAGTCGTATAAGTCGGCTTGTTAATCAGCGTAATCACCCGCTTACAGCCATATTGTTTAGCCAGCAGAGAGCCAAGAATATTGGTCTCGTCATCATCCGTCACAGCAATCAAAGTTTCCGTTTCGGCAATATTGGCTTCCGAAAGAATGTCATGCTGTAACCCGTCTCCATTAATAACGATCACATCACGGTGCAAATCTTCGCTCAGCTTCTGTGCCCGCCCAGAATCGCGCTCGATCACTTTCATCTGGATACCCTGCTGTTCCTGCAGCAATTGCGCCAGGTACAGCCCGATATTGCCGCCCCCCAGGATACAGATGTGGCGTGCCTTTGTTTCTTCGTGACCGAACGCGGCCATAGCCCGCCGCAAATGCTCGGTATCGGTAAAGAAATACACTTCGTCATTTGGCAAAAGCTGGTCCGTGTCTTCGGGGATCAGGATTTTATGCCCGCGCAGGATCAGCACAATTTCAAGCGGCAGGTCGGGGAAAAGCGCGGGAAGCTGCCCGATCATCGTGTTAATCACCGGGCAGTTATCGTTACAGATCACTCCGGCCAGATGCACCCGGTCTTCGGCCAGCGAAATCACATTAGTCGTGCCCGGAATGCTAAGACGCTGCGTAATCGCCTGCGCCAGCTCAACTTCCGGCGAGATAATCGCATCAATCGGCATATGCGCCCGGCTGAACAGGTTCGCCCAGGCCGGTTCGAGATAAGATTGCGCCCGGACACGGGCAATTTTCTTCGGCACGTTAAACAGCGAATGGGCCACCTGGCAGGCAACCATATTCACTTCATCCACATGCGTCACCGCGATAATCAGGTCGCACTCAGTCGCCCCTGCCTGCTCCAGGACATCCGGGCTGGAGGCATGGCCGACAATCCCGTTGACATCAAGCTCGTCATTAATCTGGGCCACCAGCATCGGGTTATGGTCGATAACCGTCACATCGTTTTCTTCGCGGGCAAGGTACGCGGCAATGCTATAGCCGACCTGTCCAGCTCCACAGATGATTACACGCATGATAAAAAGGCCTCTAGGCTTGTTTAGAAGTTATTTCGTCGCTGTCATTGTGCTTCGTTACGGTGGAAATGCCAAGCTGTTTCATTTTGCGGTGCAATGCGGACCGCTCCATCCCGACAAAATCCGCCGTCTTGGAAATATTCCCGCCAAAGCGCTTGATCTGCGACATCAGATATTTTTTCTCAAATGCCTCCCGCGCTTCCCGCAACGGCATCAGCACAAGATCATCCCCCGTATCTTTCGGGCGGCTTTGCGCGGCATCCCCCTGCAACGTCACCTCAGGCGGCAATTGCGACGGCTTGATACTCTCATCGTTGGCGGCGCGCATAATCATGCACCATTCCACAACATTCTTAAGCTGCCGCACATTGCCCGGCCACTCATAAGCCTGCATCCGCGCGATTGTGGCCGGATCAAAGCTGCAGGGCGGCTGTCCAGTCTGGTTGGAATATTGTTCGCTGAAATAAGCCGTCAATGCTTCGATATCCTGAAGCCGGTCACGCAGCGGCGGCAATTCAATCGGCACCACATTCAGGCGGTAAAATAAGTCCTGCCGAAAATCGCCGTCTTCCATGGCTTTTTGCAGGTCACGGTTGGTCGAAGCCATAATCCGGACATCCACCTCGATTTCATCCTGTCCGCCGACACGCTGGAAACGCTGGTCCTGCAACACACGGACAATCTTGCCCTGGGTTTCCAGAGGCATATCGGACACTTCATCGAGCAGCAACGTTCCGCCGTTCGCCTGTTCCAGCACCCCGGTCTTTGCAGGCTCACCCATCACACCATGCTCCGAGCCGAACAGCTCGACCTCCAGCCGCTCAGGCCGCAGGATGGCGCAGTTCAGCGCGGTAAAAGGCCCTTCAGTACGCTGTGAATTACGGTGAATAAAACGCGCCGCCAGCTCTTTGCCCGTACCCGGCTCCCCGGTAATCAGGACGCGGCTGTTAGTCTGCGCCACGCGCAGCAGGGTCTGACGCATACCGTTCATCGCCGCCGACTCGCCAACCAGATCGGATGTCCCCTGCACTTTCGTGCGCAAGCTCTGGTTCTCCCGGCGCAGCTTCGCCGTTTCCAGCGCGCGCTCGATCATCAGCAGCAGACGGTCTGATTTAAACGGCTTTTCGATAAAATCATAAGCGCCCTGCTTGATCGCGCTGACAGCCGTTTCAATCGTCCCGTGCCCGCTAATCATAATAACCGGCAATGCGGGATACATCTCTTTAGCTTTTTCAAGGATTTGCAGCCCGTCATCCGCGCTGCCCTGCAGCCAGATATCCAGAATAGCAAGGTCCGGCGCCTTTTTCTCCAGCAGCGCATAGGCCTCGCGGTCGCTGCCGGCCTCACGCGCGGCATAACCCTCATCCTCCAGGATGCCCTTAATCAGGCCCCGAATATCGGATTCATCGTCAATAATTAAAATATCTGCAGCCATACTCTTCTACACACTAAGCCATCAGGAATTTGCGGCGTCTTTTTGTTCTATCACAGGCGGCGGCAAGACCAAAGTAACCGTTGCTCCGCCAAGATTCTGCCATCCTGCGGTATTCCTAAGCCATTCAGGCGTACCGATCACAATTCGTCCCTGATGGTCTTCCATGATTTTTTTGACAATCGCCAGCCCCAGCCCGGTCCCCTTTTCCTTATGGGTTACATAAGGTTCTGTCAAGCCGGACGGATCTTCATCCTTAGGCAGGCCCAGCCCGTTATCCATGACGCAGATCAGGATCTCCCCGTTCTCCGGACGCTCGCGCAGCAAGACATTGATCCGGCCCGGAACAACATCCTCGCCCAGCGCTTTCTCCTGTCCACAGCGGGAATGAATGGAATCGATCGCATTCTGCATGATATTCGTAACCGCTTGCCGGATTTGCTGGGAGTCGATATAAGCCGTTACAGTAACAGCGTCCTTTTCCAGCCCTTCCATTTCAAAGCGGATATCAGAGTGCGCCTGCTGCTGCAGGATCAGCGTGTCGCGCAACTGGCTTGTCAGATCCTCGGTATGCATGACCGGTTCCGGCATCCGGGCAAATGCGGAAAACTCATTAACCATTCGCCCGATATCACCGACATGATGGATGATCGTATCGGTACATTGGGAGAATATCTCCTGATCGACACTGATCTGTGAGAGATATTTGCGCTTCAGCCGCTCCGCCGAAAGCTGGATAGGGGTCAGCGGGTTTTTGATCTCGTGCGCGATCCGCCGCGCCACATCCGCCCACGCCGCTTTGCGCTGTGCCGACAGAAGCTCCGTAATATCATCAAACGTCAGGACCGCGCCCTTATCTTCTTCACCGATCATCTCAATCGCGATCCGCACAAGCAGGACCCTCTTACTGTCGTCATGCAAACGGTAAGGCAGCTCCGCCTGCGAGATTTTATCCGGCTTGCTATGCGCCTGCGCCAGCAGGTCATCCAGATCGGGAATAACCTGGCCTACCCGTTTGCCTACCAGATCACTTTCTTCCAATTCAAACAGTTCCGCCGCTGACGAGTTCGCAAGGGTGATCCTGCCCTGCTCATCAACCCCGAGAATACCCGAAGACACCCCGGCCAGAACGGTCTCCGTAAAGCGCCGCCTGTGATCGAGCTGGCGGTTCGCCATGACCAGCTCATCGCGCTGCTCTTCAATCTGGCTGGTCATCCGGTTAAAGGCGCGGGCCAGCACGTCAAATTCGTCCCGGCGGTCGAATTCCGGCACCCTTGCCGTCAAATCACCGCCCCGTACGCGGTCTGCGGCGGAAATCAGGGAACTGATCGGCACGATCAACTGGCGGGAGAAAATCAGCCCGAACCACACCGCCGCCAGCAACAGAAGCAGCGCCACCACAAAGAAAATCAATGTAAAGGTCAGCAGCAAGTCAGATCTGTGCCCTTCCAGCTGCGCATAAGCTTCCACAGCTTCCCGCGCATCTTTCAGGTTACCGAGCACAACCGGGTCAACCATTCGCCCGACGAAAAGATAGGTGTCCGTAAAACCGCCAAGCTTCACAAGCGCCCGCACCCGGTCATCGCTGCCCCCGGTCATCACAACGACTTCCCCCTCCGCCGCCCGGCTCAGGGCATAGGCCGGCAGCGCTTCAAAGGCCAGCGTAAAAGTCAGGCCCGAACTCGCCATCACGCGGCCGCTATGGTCGAACACCACCGCTTCGGACAAGTTCCGCAGCAAGGACTGAGTTTGCAGGACCCGGTCAAACATTTCGGCATTCGCCGACAGCAGCAAAGTCTGGCGATCAATATCATTGGCCATCGCCAGCGTATCGGCCTTAATCACCTGCTGGTGCTCTTCAAGATACGCTTCGGCAACGGCCTGCGCGTTATTAACCGCCGTGCTGACCCGGTCGCTGAACCAGCTCTGAATCCCGAAATGCAGGAAGAACGCGGAGAAGACCGTCATGATAATTGCCGGCGTCGCCGCAAGAATACTAAAAATCAGCACCAGCCGCACATGAAGCCGCGAGCCGGCAATACCCCTGCGGCGCCCGCTCCACAACCCGACAATGCGCCGCGCCACCAGGATCGTCAGCAACATCAGGATAATCAGATCCAAATTCAGCAGCCAGATCACTGTATCCGGATCATCCCCGAAAGGCGGCGTCGCCGTCAGGGCTGCATAGGTTGAAAAACCGCTGATCATCCCGGCAATAATCAGGAATAGCGCAACCCGGTTGCCCCACGTGCTGCCTCCACGGAAAAGCCTTAGCTTTCTCGGGCGCTTATAAAACCCATAGATATTCGCGGCAATCAGCCCGGACAGCTTATCCCACCATCTGTCCGGCACATAAGCCGATCGCTTTCCGGCCTCTGTATTTTGTTCAATGGAGTTATTCAATACTGCAAACCTATAGATTCTGTTGACTTGCCCGCTTACAATGCTATCCACAACGTCATAAAAAACATCGCAAGATACTTAACTATGGAAATTTCTGCAAGTTCTAAACAAGTCGTCCCTTTTTATGCTGTGATCGTCGCGGCCGGCAGCGGCACACGCCTTGGCGGCGAAACGCCCAAACAATACCAGAAAATATCCGGCAAAGCGATACTCCGCCACACTTTGGAGCGTTTTTTATCCTCCCCCGGTCTGCAGGAAATCCGGGTCGTGATTAACCCTGACCACAGAACGCTCTATAATGAAGCGGTGCAAGGGCTGGATCTACCGGAACCAATCTCCGGAGGAAAAGATCGAAATAATAGTGTTTTCAATGGAATAAACAGTTTCTCTAATCCGAAAAATAATGACACGATTCTGATCCACGATGCGGCGCGCCCGCTCGTGTCAGCCGACGAAATTATCGCTTTGGTACAAAAAGCAGCCGAAACCGGCGCAGCAACTCTCGCCAGCCCGGTCACAGATACCCAGAAATATGACGGCGGAGCCTATGTGGACCGCGGCAATCTGTGGGCGATCCAGACCCCGCAGGGCTTTCATTACGATCTGCTGCTGCGCGCCCATCAGGCGGCCGGCGAAACAAACGCGTCCTGCACCGACGATACCGGGCTTGTCGCCGCCACAGGCAAAGAGATTGCCTTTGTCCCCGGTTCGCGGCAAAACATCAAGATCACCACGCCGGAGGATATGGATATGGCGCAAAAACTGCTCGGCCCGTCACCGCAAACCGATATCCGTACCGGGTTCGGCTATGACGTTCACGCCTTCACCGAAGGAAATGTCGTACGTTTATGCGGTGTAGACATCCCGCACACCCACAAACTCAAAGGCCACTCCGATGCCGATGTAGGGCTGCACGCCTTAACCGATGCCCTGCTGGGCACGATCGGTGCCGGAGATATCGGCACCTATTTCCCTCCGTCCGCCCCGCAATGGAAAGACGTTGATAGTGCCGTCTTCCTGCAAAAAGCCGTAGAGATGATCCGGGAAAAAGGCGGGACCATCAACAATGTCGATTTAACCCTCATTTGCGAAGCCCCGAAAATCGGCCCGCACCGCGAGGCGATGCAGCAAAAAATCGCGCAGATCTGCGGCCTGGAAACAGACAGAATCGGCCTCAAAGCCACAACAAACGAAAAACTGGGCTTTCTTGGCCGCGAAGAAGGCATTGCCGCCCACGCCGTTGCCACGGTAAGGTTTACGCCATGTTAGATAAAGACCTTATCGCCAAGCTCAATATGAAAGACCCGGCCATATGGCTGGCGACTTGGTTTGGCTGCGGCCTGATTAAAAAAGCGCCCGGCACATGGGGGACGCTCGGCGGCCTGCCGCTCGGTGTCCTGTTCCTTTATGAAACAGGCTGGCCCGGCCTGCTGGCCGCGACGATCCTTATGGCGATTGTCGGCTACATGGCCGCAGACCGTTTCGAAAAAAGCACGGGAACGCACGATGCCGGGGCGATTGTCGTCGATGAAGTCGTCGGGATCTGGGTTACGCTGCTAGTGACGCCGTTGACCCATATCGGCCTGATCCTGGCATTTGTCCTGTTTCGCGTGTTTGATATTTTCAAGCCGTGGCCGGTTTCCTATTTCGACAAGATGCCCGGCGCGTTCGGCGTCATGGCTGATGATGTTATGGCGGGACTCTATGCGGCATTATGTATCGGGGGGCTGGCTTATGCAGGCATTATTTGATGCCCTCAAACAACGCGGCCTGATGATGGCCACGGCAGAATCCTGCACCGGCGGGATGATCGGCGCCACCGTCACAGACCTGCCCGGCTCCTCCGAAATCTATGAGCGCGGCTTCATCACCTACAGCAACGAGGCCAAGCAGGAACTCCTGGCCGTCCCGTTCGAACTGCTCGAAGAACACGGTGCCGTCAGCCCGCAGGTGGCGCAGGCTATGGCCGAAGGCGCGCTGGAACACAGCAATGCCGATATCGCCGTTTCCTGCACCGGGATCGCCGGACCGGGTGGCGGGACGGACACAAAGCCTGTCGGCCTTGTCTATATCGGCATCGCCAGCCGCTTCGGAACAACACAATCCTTCGAACACCATTTCACAGGAGACCGCCATGCCGTCCGCACACAAACCGTTGACGCCGCCCTCAACCATGTCCTGAACGCCCTGCCCTAAACACTCCATTTCCCCTCTCCCTTCAGGGAGAGGGTTGCGCAGGCTTATCACGCCGTAGCGTAGCGAAGGCGGATTAGCCGAAGCTGGGTGAGGGACTACGAAGCGTAACGCCCAAACCCCCGTCCCCTCACCCACTGCGCTAAGGCTTTTCTTGCCAGAAACGCCAAGCTTCGTTACCCTCTCCCTCCGGAGAGGGTATTAGAAAGACATGAGTAAAATCACTTTCGTTAGCGGATCAGACCATAACTACTTCCCGATGCTGCTGGAATGGGTACATTCCGTGCGCGCCTTCCCGCAAAGCAAAGATATGGATATCTGTATCCTCGATGCCGGCCTGAAACCGGGGCAACTGGAAATTCTTAAGCCGCTGGTCAACGCCATACACAAACCGGACTGGCCCTGCGATATCCCCGCCCATAAAATCCGGGGACGGGAATATTTGAAATCCTGTATCTGCCGCCCGTTTATCAATGAATATTTCCCCGGTTACGACACGTATTTCTGGATGGACGCCGATACATGGGTGCAAAGCTGGCACAGCGTGGACCTGTTTATAACCGGTGCAAGCCGCGGAAAAATAACATTAACCGGCCAGGTTGACCGAACTTATCCACGGCAGATACGGGTCAAATGGCTCGGCCGCTGGCCATGGAAAGTGCGCGGCTTCTATTTCTCCAACGCCCGCAAGGCTTTCGGCTTTAACAAAGCCCGCGACCTGCTCCCCTACCATGTCCTGCTCGCAGGTGCTTTCGCCCTGCATAAAGATGCCCCGCACTGGCAGCGCTGGCAGGATCTTGTCAAAACCGCCGTCAAAAAAGGCAAGGTCTTCACCGCCGAACAATTATCGCTCGGCGTGATGTGCTATCTCGAAAACTATGAATTTGAAATCCTGCCCGGCTGGTGTCACTGGCTCTGCCAGTTCAAACCGCATTACGACACCAAAGCCGGCAAATTCGTCGAACCCTACCTGCCGCACGAGGAAATTGGCATCCTGCATTTATCCGGCTATGACGAAATGCGCCTCGACCGCAGCCTGACCACAGACTTCAAAACCACCGACGGCGGTACAATCGATCTGTCTTACCGTTATCCTGATTATGACGGGGAGATATACCAACATGTTAGCCCGAGCGTAGCCGAGGGATCTTCGCAGATAGCATAACGCCAGAACTCCTCGGCTATGACGCAGAAGATGCTTATCTAATAAAAAAAGGATTTAACGCGGCTCTTGCTTCAAAGCAACAGCTTTAGCAACATATTTCTCTTTAAGACTCTCAAACTCATCTTTTCCTCCAGCAAGCCCAAGGACTTCCTGATAAGGCTTGTCAGTATCCGTATCATATCCGGCATTCCGAAGTGACACTTTGACTAAGCTAAACGATAGCCGCCGAACAACAGGGTCCCCACCCTCTTTCAAGCACAGCTCAGCAAAATGTTTTTGGGCCAGCAGCTTCGATGCCTGCCTTTCTGCTGCAGGAATGAATTTCCCAGCCAAGGAAAAAGCTTTTAACAGCACGTCTTTACCTATCGACATAATAAACCTCTTTTGTTTCTAAATTTGATCCCAAATTAATCGCCATAAAAAATTCAAACAAGAAAAAAGAAAGTACTTAGCTATACAGATCTTTTGCCCTGTTTTCAAAAGCTTCAACCATCTTTGCTACAGCTTTATCAAAGAAAACACCCATAAGATTTTGAAAAAACTTATTTTTAAACTCAAAATCGACATAAAAATCAATCGTGCAGCCACCGTCTGGCTCGGGGATGAACCGCCAATGGTTCGATAGATACCTCATCGGCCCGGACAGATATTCAACATGGATATGATCGGGCCGCAGCGCCGTCACTTTGGATGTAAACTTCTCCCGCACCATTTTATAGCCGATCACAAGGTCGGCATAAAACACGTTACCGTCCCGCCCCGTAATCCGGCTGGCAAGGCACCACGGCAGAAATTGTGGATATTTTTCGACCTGCGACACCAAATCAAACAATTGCTCAGGCGTATAGGGGAGTTTTCGTTTTTCAGCGTGGGTTGGCATAGGTTATGAACCACAGAGACACAAAGACACAGAGTTATAATACAATCCTGTGAATGCCTTCTTTCATAAGAGGAGCATTAAAGTTCAAAAGCAATCCAAGCTTACACTTGGTTATTTTAAGATACGTCAAAAGTTGAGCCTGATATAATGGAATTACCTTTTCCGAGCATTTAAGTTCCACAACAATCTTGTTTTCGACAAGTAAATCAAGCCGGAAATTCGTTTTCAGAGTAATATCTTCATAAGAAACTTGTATTACTTTCTGGCGCTCAAAACAGACTCTTCTTTTTTCCAACTCGTAACACAAGGCTTCTTCATAAATGCTTTCAAGAAGGCCCGGCCCAAGATTCTTATGAACATTAACAGCAGAATCAACGATAAACCCTGATATCGTATTTATATTGCTCTCTGTGTCTCCGTGTCTCTGTGGCAAAACAACATTCACGCAACCACCCCTTTTACAAGGATTGCATCCCGTGCGGCGCGCAGCTTTTCAAAATCATCCCCGGCATGATAGCTCGAACGGGTCAGTGGCGATGCGGACACCATCAGGAACCCTTTGGCGCGGGCCATGCGTTCCAGTTCTTCGAACTCTTCCGGGCTCCAGAACCGCTCAACAGGCGCGTGTTTTGGGGTCGGCTGCAAATACTGGCCGATAGTCAGGAAGTCAACATCGGCGGCACGGAGGTCATCCATCACCTGCCCAACCTCTTCCCTGGTTTCACCAAGCCCGACCATCATGCCGGATTTGGTGAACTGCGCCGGGTCAACATCTTTCACTCGCTGCAACAGGCGCAGGGAACGGAAATACCGCGCCCCCGGCCGGATCGTCGGATAAAGCCGCGGCACAGTCTCAAGGTTATGGTTGAACACGTCCGGCTTCGCGCGGATCACGCGGTCGATGGACTCCATATCCCCGTGAAAATCACCGGGCAAAATTTCAATCGTCGTCCCCGGGGATTTAAAGCGGATCGCGCCAATGGTTTTCTCAAAATGCTCCGCCCCGCCGTCATCGAGGTCATCCCGGTCCACAGCGGTTACCACAACATGTTTCAGATCCATCTGGCCGACCGCCACACCAACGCGCAGCGGCTCCATCTTATCCAGCTCGCCTGGCTTGCCGGTCGCAATATTGCAGAACGAGCACGCCCGGGTGCAAATCTCACCCATAATCATAAAGGTCGCGTGCTTTTTATCCCAGCACTCCCCGACATTCGGGCAGCCCGCTTCTTCACAAACCGTGTTCAGCTTGGCCTTATGAACGATCTCGCGGGTTTCATGATAAACCTTACCCTGCGGCGCGCGCACACGGATCCAGTCCGGCTTGCGTCCCATCGGGCGATCCGGGTTTTTCTGCTTCTCCGGGTGGCGCTTGGCCTTATTGAGGAGTTCGGGGTTATAGGTCATGACTTTTTATAGAACCATCAGTCAGGAAAAGCACGTCCTTTTTAAGGAACCAGACTGATAACCTTTTTAATAAATTCAGTCTTGGCTTCGGTATAACCATCGCGGTCATCCCGGTATTTTGCGGCCAGATCATATTTCAAATCCTGATAAGCCTTTGCCAAAACAGGATCAGCCCGCAGCTTGTCTCGAAAATCAATATGCTCGGTGATCTGCTCATGACCTTCCGGATAAAGATGCACATGATGTGTCCGCCCTGCCCCATGCGGCGGCAGACCTTTAATGAACAAAAAATGATCTTTATGCTGTGCATCTTGCCAGAACACATAGCCGCGCTTTTCCATGGCAGGTATATGCGCCTTAACCTCATCAATATTTTTACAGGCAATAACAATATCGATCACCGGCTTGGCATCCAATCCGGGTACTGATGTGCTACCGATATGTTCCATCAAGGAAAAGGAAGCCTGATCGAAAATCTTACGCAGCGCTATTATTTCTTCCTGCGCTCTCGAAGGCCATGATGGATCGTATTTAACAATTTCTATATGATCGGAAGCCATGTTTTAAAAATGGATCGCCCGTCCATAGGCATCAAGCACACTTTCATGCATCATTTCCGATAGCGTCGGGTGCGGGAACACGGTGTGCATCAATTCGGCCTCGGTGGTTTCCAGCGTCTTGGCGATCCCGAAGCCCTGGATCATTTCGGTAACTTCCGCGCCGATCATATGGGCGCCGAGCAGTTCCCCGGTTTTGGCATCGAATACGGTTTTGACCAGCCCTTCCGGCTCGCCGAGTGCAATCGCCTTACCATTACCAAGGAACGGGAAGCGGCCAACCTTGACCTCATAGCCCTTTTCCTTCGCGGCTTTTTCGGTCAGACCGACCGAGGCGACCTGCGGCATGCAGTAGGTACAGCCCGGAATATTGCTTTTATCGAGCGGATGCACGTCGTTCAGCCCTTTGATTTTCTCAACGCAGATCACGCCCTCATGGCTCGCCTTGTGCGCCAGCCACGGCGGGCCGGTGACATCGCCGATCGCATAAACGCCCGGCTCATCGGTCTGCAGCCATTCATTGGTCACGATATGGCCGCGATCGACTTTGACTTTGCTTTGTTCAAGCCCGATATTCTCGCTGTTCCCGACAATCCCGACCGCGAGGATCACGCGGTCCACGGTGACTTTTTCGACCTTGCCGCCCATCTCGATATGCGCGGTGACGTTATCCTTGCCTTTTTCCAGCCTGGTTACTTTGGCCCCGGTCTTAATTTTAAGCCCCTGCTTTTCAAACGCTTTACGGGCGAAGGCGGAGATTTCTTCATCTTCCACCGGCATCACCCGGTCCATCACTTCAAC
Organism: Rhodospirillales bacterium; assembly: GCA_020638155.1. Lineage (GTDB taxonomy): Bacteria > Pseudomonadota > Alphaproteobacteria > Micavibrionales > Micavibrionaceae > UM-FILTER-47-13. Next base: position 846,061 of record JACKJB010000001.1, on the reverse strand, counting down.
CACGGTCACATCCGCGCCCATATTGTGATAAAAGCTCGCAAATTCAATCCCGATCGCCCCGGAGCCGACAACCAGCAATGATTTAGGCATCGCCTCAGGAGTCATCGCTTCTTTGTAAGTCCAGATCAGCTTGCCGTCCGGCTCCAGCCCCGGCAGGGTCCGCGCCCGCGCCCCGGTTGCCAGGATGATATGCGGCGCAGACAGCGATGCCACAGCCTTACCGTCTTTCTCCACCGCAAGCTTGCCCTTCCCGGCCAGCTTGCCATAACCGTCGATCACCGTGACTTTGTTTTTCTTCAGGAGATGCTGAACCCCGCCGGAAAGCTGTTTTGCCACCCCGCGCGAGCGTTCAATTATTTTCTTAAAATCAAACTCCAACCCACTGACTTTAAATCCAAATTGATCGGCATGCTTGAAAAGGTGATGCACCTCACTGCTCCGTAAAAGCGCCTTGGTCGGGATGCATCCCCAGTTCAGGCAAATGCCACCCAGATGATTGGCTTCCACCAGCGCCGTCTTCATCCCGAGCTGCGCCGCCCGAATTGCCGCGACATATCCGCCAGGCCCGCCGCCCACTATAATGATATCGAATTTTTGTTCAGTCATACTTCCATCCTCTTCCGTCATCCCGGCAAAAGCCGGGATCTTTTAGCTTTATGCACAGATTGTCTTATACAAGTCCTGCCACTCCGGATTTTCTTTTTCAATTAACTGCACTTTCCAGTCACGCTTCCATTCCTTCATGTTTCTCTCGCGCTTTATAGCGGATTCAGAATCGTTATAAACTTCATAATAGACTAGCCGGTCAACATTATATTTTTCGGTAAATCCTTTGATTACCCTGTTTTTATGTTCCCATACGCGTTTAGGCAGATCGGACGTTACACCAATATACAGCACCCGATTGTGTGTACTTGAGAGGATGTAAACGTAAAAACTTTTTTTCATAGCGACAAGCCAGAAGATCCCGGCTTTCGCCGGGATGACGTTCTTTTATTAGACAAGCATGCTCACCGGGTTTTCGATGTACTGTTTCAGGATTTGCAGGTACTCGGCCCCCACAGCCCCATCGACGGCACGGTGATCGACGGACAGGGTGCAGGTCATAAACGTCCCGATCTTGATTTCGCCATTCGACACATATGGTTTTTCTTCCCCGGCACCCACAGCAAGGATACAGGCCTGCGGCGGGTTGATGATCGCACCGAATTCCTTGATCCCGAACATGCCAAGATTGGATACCGTGAACGTCCCGCCCTGGAACTCTTCCGGTTTCAGCTTGTTTTCGCGCGCACGCCCGGCAAGGTCTTTGACTTCTTCAGAAATTTGGCGCAGCCCTTTACCTTCGGCAGCCTTCACAATCGGTGTCATCAGCCCGTTCGGCGTCGATACCGCCACCGAGATATCGGCATTAGCATATTGGAGGACCGCTTCATCGGTCCAGGAGACGTTCGCCGCCGGATACGCCTGTAGCGCATTAGCGCAGGCCTTGATTATGAAATCATTGACGGAGAGCTTATATGCACCGTTCGCCTGCTCGTTAATCTGTTTCCGTGCCGCCAGCAGTGCATCAATCTGCATTTCAATCGTCAGATAGAAATGCGGTACGGTCTGCTTGGATTCCAGCAGGCGTTTAGCCGTAATTTTCTTGATATTGTTATTTGGGATTTCTGTATAGGCCATACCAAGCTGGTTTACTATCTGCCTGGCATCAATCGCAGGCGCGGCAGGTTGAGCCGCAGCAGCGGGCGCTTGATGAGAAACAGCGCCGCCACTCATAACCTCAACATCCGCTTTGATAATCCGGCCATGCGGCCCGCTACCCTTAACCGCAGATAAATCAATTCCCTTCTGCCCCGCTATCCGGCGCGCCAGGGGGCTGGCGAAGATGCGGTCGCCTTTGTCGTCATGCCCGTTGCTTTTGGATTGGACAGTTTTTCCCTCACCCACTGCGCTACCACCTTCTGACGAAGGCGAAGCTTCGTTGCCCTCTCCCTTCAGGGAGAGGGAGGGGCCCGCGCCGGAGACGTGGGAGGGTGAGGGCACAGCGGTGATATCGGACTCACTCTCGCCCTCTTCCAGCAAAATCGCAATCGGCTGGTTCACCGCAACGCCTTCGGTCCCGGCATCGATCAGGATCTTCCCAAGCGTGCCTTCATCCACTGCCTCAACTTCCATTGTGGCCTTATCTGTTTCAATCTCGGCAATGACGTCGCCCGCAGCAACAGTGTCGCCCACAGACTTATGCCACTTGGCAAGCGTTCCTTCTGTCATCGTCGGCGAAAGCGCGGGCATCAGGATATTAGTCGGCATAGCACACCTCTTTTGCGGCATGGACAATCTCATCAGACTGCGGCAGAGCCAGACGCTCCAAATTCGCCGCGTACGGCATCGGCACGTCTGCGGCGCAGACACGCTTCACAGGCGCATCCAGATAATCAAACGCATGCTCCATGCACAGCGCCGCAATCTCGGACCCGATCCCGGCGTAAGGCCAGCCTTCTTCGACGCTGACGATCCGGTTGGTTTTCTTCACGCTCTCTATAATCGTATAGCGGTCCAGCGGGCGGATCGTGCGCAGATTGATGACTTCCGCATCAATCCCCTGCGCCGCCAGCTTCTCTGCCGCCTCAAGCGCTTTCCCGACCATGATCGAGTAAGCCACAATCGTAACATCACTCCCGGTGCGCTCGATTTTTGCCCGGCCAATCGGGATGATGTAATCCTCATCCGTCGGCACTTCGAAGCTCTGCCCGTACAGGATTTCGTTCTCCAGGAAGATTACAGGGTTCGGATCACGGATCGCCGCCTTCAGCAAGCCTTTCGCATCAGCCCCCGACCAAGGCGCAACCACCTTCAGCCCCGGCACATGCGCATACCAGCTCGCATAATCCTGGCTGTGCTGCGCCCCCACGCGGGACGCCGCCCCGTTCGGACCGCGGAACACAATCGGACAGCCCATCTGGCCGCCAGCCATATACAAAGTCTTCCCGGCAGAATTGATAATCTGGTCAATCGCCTGCATCGCGAAGTTCCAGGTCATAAACTCGATAATCGGCTTCAGTCCGTTAAAAGCAGCCCCAACCCCAAGGCCGGCAAAGCCATGCTCGGTGATTGGTGTATCAACAACGCGCTTATCGCCAAACTCATCAAGTAGCCCCTGGGTGACTTTGTAAGCCCCTTGATACTCCGCGACCTCTTCCCCCATCACAAAGACGGTGTCATCACTGCGCATTTCCTCGGCCATCGCATCGCGTAAAGCCTCACGCACAGTGACTTCTTCCGTTGTTTTGGAGAAGAACGCAGCCTCATCAAACGGCGGCGGCTCTAAAACCTGCCCTTGCGCATAAAGAATATCGCGATCGGCAATCGCCTTGCCTTCGACCTGCGCTGCCGTAGACGCCGCCACAGCAGGCGCGCTGCTATCGGAGCTTTGCGGGACACAAGGAATATCAACTGGCGCAGGTTCATCCGCTTCCGCGCTTACCGCCCCGATATCCCCTTCACTCTCGCCCTCTTCGAGTAGCACGGCAATCGGCGTATTCACGGCAACGCTCTGCGCTCCCTCTTCGATCAGGATCTTTCCAATGACCCCCTCATCGACGGCTTCGACTTCCATCGTCGCCTTGTCGGTTTCAATCTCGGCAATGACATCCCCCGGCTCGACCTTATCGCCGACACCTTTGTGCCATTTGGCCAGATTTCCCTCTGTCATCGTCGGCGAGAGCGCCGGCATTAATACTTCAATCGTCATATTCTTCTTCTCTTTAACACGAAGTTAGTTAAGTTTTTGAAGTTCACGAAGTTTATAAAACAAACCTTTTCACAGCCTGCTTAAAATAGGGTTCGCCATAATTTATCAAAAGCCCTGTTTTAAAACCACCTGTCCTCATATAGGTAAGAATCTGCGCAGTATGGGCGTTTGTCACTCTTTCAAGACTCTTAAGCTCAACAACAATCTGGTTATCGACGACCAAATCCAGCCGCAGACTTGTGTTTAATTTAACGCCATCATAATAAACCGGTAACCCGACCTGCCTTTGAAAAGGAATGTTCCTTTTCTTTAACTCAACCTCAAAACATTCCTCATACACAGACTCCAAAAGCCCCGCGCCCATGGTCTGGTGAATATAAAAAGCCGCATCAACCACTTCCCGTGAAAGCGGGTCAAAAGAAACCTTCGTGATCTTCGCTTTATCTTCCATTTCTTCGTGTTAAATCCTTCATTCCTCCACCGGCTTCAACACATCTGTCCAAAGCTCGCTCTCATCCGGCTCGGGTGACTCCTGAGCAAACTGAGCGGCTTCGTTGACGATTTCCTTGATGTCCTTATCAATCGCCTTGATCTCGTCTTCCTTGATCCCGGCCTTATCCATCATCGATTTAATCAGCAGCAACGGATCATGCTCGTCCTTGAACTGCGCGACTTCTTCCTTGGTCCGGTACTTGGCCGGGTCGGACATCGAATGCCCGCGATAACGGTAAGTCATCATTTCCAGGATATAAGGGCCATTACCACCACGCACATAATCAATCGCCTGACGTGCGGCGTTGCGGACCGTAAACACATCCATCCCGTCAACCTGTTCGCCCGGAATACCGTAGCCTTCGCCCCGGCGGTACAGATCCCCCGCGGCATGGCGAGCAGTACTGGTCCCCATACCATATTTGTTATTCTCAATCACATAAAGAACCGGCAACTTCCACAGCGCCGCCATATTGTAACTTTCGGCAACCTGCCCCTGGTTAGACGCTCCGTCCCCCATATAGGCCACGGCAATCCCGTCATCACCTTTATATTTATGAGCAAAGGCAAGCCCGGTTCCGATCGGCACCTGCGCCCCGACAATCCCGTGCCCGCCATAGAAATTCTTTTCGCGGCTGAACATATGCATAGAGCCACCCTTACCAAGCGAATAACCGCCCTTGCGGCCCGTCAGCTCCGCCATAACCCCTTTCGGGTCCATCCCGCAAGCCAGCATATGCCCGTGATCGCGGTAAGCGGTAACAATAGAATCCTGCTCTTCCTGCACCGACTGAATCCCGGTTACAACAGCTTCCTGCCCGATATACAGGTGGCAAAACCCGCCAATCAGCCCCATACCGTAAAGCTGCCCGGCCTTTTCCTCGAAACGGCGGATCAGCAGCATTTCGCGGTAAAATGCCTTCATATCCTGAGCCGTCGGCTCCGGCGCGCTGTTTGAAACAGAACGCAGATGCGCCTTGCCCTTCTTCCCATCAGATTTTTTTGCTGCCACAGCCATCTCCTCAAACCTTTTCCGCAAGCGAACAGGTTAAAGTGCTACACCATTTTACAGGCCGATTCCAGCCCAAAACGTCGCAATAGATGACGCTCCACCCCTCGTCATCCCGAGCAAATGCGAGGGATCTCCCTAACCTCAGGAGATTTCTCGGCTACGCCTCGAAATGACAAAATAAAAATTAAAAAATTGAGAGGTTAGCGGATAATCGTCATTTCGCCGGGATACTGGAAGCCCAGCACATACCGCGCCCGCTCCTCCAGAAGATCGCGATCCAGCGAACCGGGCCGCAGACGGACAACGCGGTCTTCTAACGCAACACGCCGTTCATGCAGATTGTCGTACGAGGCAGAAACTTTCGTGATTTCGCGCTCAAGGCTCATCAGGCGGATATAGCTGCGCTCCCCCAGGATGGCATGATAGGAAAAATAACAAAACAGCAGGAACCCAACAATGGCCAACAGGTTTTGTTTAATCACATAGCGTTGTTCGATCAGCTTTCTCATACCCCCATAGAATCACAAGTGATTCGCCGGGGCAAGACAAAAAACGTAGTAGAGTCAGTTAGTTAAAGAGAACAAAAGTCGAACATACACCCTAAACGATTCAAAAGACTCAACAATTTCAAGTGAAAAAATTTTCACCAAAAAAGCGTCATCCCGAACGCATGTGAGGGATCCCCCGCTAGTCTGGAGATTTCTCGGCTTCCTCCTTCGCCCTTTGGGCTTCGGAGGACAGGTTGCCTCGAAATGACATATGGCCTAATTAACCTAAGCCGCTTCCTTATCGCCGTCCTTTTTCTTGCTCTTCGGCGTGGTCCGCTCGAAACCGCAACCGGCGTATTTTGCCTGCGGTCCCAACATTTCCTCGATCCGCAGTAGCTGGTTATATTTCGCCGTCCGGTCGGAACGGGACAGCGACCCGGTTTTGATCTGCCCGCAATTCGTGGCCACAGCAAGATCGGCAATGGTGGAGTCTTCGGTTTCGCCGGAACGGTGGGACATCACGGCATCAAAACCGTTTTTCTGCGCCAGCTGGACGGTTTCAAGAGTTTCGGTCAATGTCCCAATCTGGTTCACTTTCACCAGGATCGCATTCCCGCTTTTCTCTTCAATGCCGCGCTCCAGGCGTTTTGCGTTAGTCACAAACAAGTCATCACCCACAAGCTGCACCCGGTCGCCAAGCCTGTAAGTCAGGTTATGCCACCCTTCCCAGTCATCTTCGGCAAGCCCGTCTTCAATGGAAATAATCGGGTAATCATCACACAGATGCTCGTAATACTGGATCATCCCATCGGAATCCAGGGTCTTCCCTTCACCTTCCAGATGGTATTTCCCGTTCTTGTAAAACTCGGTCGAAGCCGCATCCAGCGTCAGCACCACATGCTCGCCAGGAATATAATTCGCCCGCTCAATCGCTTTCAGGACAAAATCCAACGCTTCGCGTGTAGACTTCACCGCCGGGGCAAACCCGCCTTCATCCCCTACATTCGTATTCAACCCGGCATCGGACAGCTCTTTTTTCAGGCAATGGAAAATCTCCGCACCGCACCGGATCGCTTCCGCCATGTTCGGCGCGCCGATCGGCATAATCATAAATTCCTGGATATCGACCGGGTTATCGGCATGCGCCCCGCCATTGATAATATTCATCATCGGCGCCGGCAGCAGGTGCGCATATGTCCCGCCGAGATAACGATAGAGCGGCACATCAAGCTCATTCGCCATCGCCTTGGCTACAGCAAGCGACACCCCAAGGATAGCGTTCGCTCCAAGACGGCTTTTGTTCGGCGTCCCGTCGAGCGCAATCATCGTATGATCGATATGCATCTGCTCTTCGGCGTCCAGACCGGACAGCGCATCAAAGATAATCGTATTCACATTTTCAACAGCCTTGCCTACGCCTTTACCGCCGAAGTAGGTTTTCTTGCCATCGCGCAGCTCCACAGCTTCGTGCGCCCCGGTAGACGCCCCGGATGGCACGGCAGCCCGCCCCATAGCGCCGCTTTCCAGTATCACATCCACCTCAACGGTCGGATTACCCCGGCTGTCCAGAATTTGTCGTCCTACGATATCGATAATGGCAGTCATATTTTATCCCTCTGCTTTGGAGCCAAATTTTCACTCCTATCTTAATAATCCAAGGAATTTGCCAATAAAAGCACTAAAATGTATAATTTTGGAAAATACATAAAAAAGATAACAGGGGAAACCGCGACCTTTGGGTAAAAAATTAAAAACCACGCTTGCCGGCTTATTTTGTCTGGCTGCCTCTGCCGGATACTTAGAAGTGACCGGTTACGCAGCTATGGACCGTGAAGACGGCACCAATCCCCTGTGTGATATCGATCCAACCTGCCGCCACCTGACCCAAAATGAAATCAAGGCCGCAAAAACCGTGTTCGCCGACCAGATCGACTACAGGCACGTCAAACTGTTCAATCGCATGAATTTTGTTACAGGGGCTTTGTTCATGGCAAAAATGCAGGCTCCGAACGGCAACATATATCACAGCAAAGATCCTCCGACCCCCGACTACACGGAAAGCGGCGCACAATTATCCGGATTTATGCATGAAATGACGCATGTATGGCAACGCGCCCTGAACCGGAACATGCTGGCAGGGGCCTTCCACGCATATAAAAACGCGGGCTATGATTACAGCGAAGCCTATGATTACGAGAAAGACTGGGAAACAAAGCCCTTTACAGAACTGGGCATAGAGCAGCAGGCCGAAATCATAGAGGACTACATCTATGACAGGGCGTTCTACGAAAAGACTTATGCGGAGCTGCCCGAGCTAAGCTACGCAACCACTTGTCAGGAAATCAGGAAATTCGAATCCTATCTGAAAGACAGTGTGCCTGTAACCCCCGTCGAAAAATGCGACACCACGCCGCCGCCGCACTTTCGAATGCACAGATGGTACTAGGCTACATTGACAAGGCTCATTGACTTAACCAGATCATCAATCGCCTTGGTCTGCGTCAAAAACTCTTCCAGCTTGTTAAACGGCAGTGCAGAAGGCCCGTCGCATTTAGCTTTATCCGGATCTTCGTAAGCTTCGATAAATATCCCGGCAATCCCGATCGCCAGCACCGCGCGGGTCAGATCCGGGACCAGCGCCCGCCGCCCGCCCGAAGCTTCACTGCCCGGCAAGCGCATTTGGCTGGCATGGACCGTATCACAAATAATAGGCACATCGCCCGTCATCTCTTTCATCACACCAAAAGCCATCGGATCGACGATCAGGTTATCATAGCCAAAACTATGCCCGCGCTCGCACAGGATTACCTGTTCGTTGCCGCATTCGGCGAACTTATCGACAATATTGCCAACCTGGAACGGGGACATAAATTGCGGCTTCTTGATGTTAATCACGGCGCCGGTTTTCGCCATCGCCTCGACAAGATCTGTCTGCCGCGCCAGGAATGCTGGAAGCTGGATCACATCGACCACATCCGCAACCGGCTGGCATTGCTCCTGCTCATGCACATCGGTGATGATCGGCACACCAAACTCTTCTTTGACTTTGCGAAAAATACGCAAACCCTCTTCCATCCCGACGCCGCGGAAGCTGTGAATACTGGACCGGTTGGCCTTATCAAAGCTGGCTTTGAAAATATAAGGAATACCCAGCCGGTCGGTAATGGTTTTGTAAACCTCAACCGCTTTTAAGGTAATCGCTTCATTCTCAAGGACATTCAGACCGCCGAACAGCACAAAAGGCTTGCCGTTAGCTACTTCGATATTCTGGATTTTGACTGTTTTCATACGCCAATAAAAACCACGGGAAGGCCGCTATTGGCAAGTGATTTTATGAGGGCTTCGGGGCAGTCCGCTCATTCCGGTCCATGCAATTCTCAATGTAATTGCTGTCCGGGCTTTCATAGGAAATCCGCACAAAAGTCCTGACCCCGTCCTCCCATACCCGGCTCGTCCTGTGCCAGGCATAGTTATTGAACATATAAACGGTATGGGATTTTGCCTGCGTAATATCCTTGTCATCATTCTGCTGTAAACGCTCATAAGCATCCGCCATAGGCTTTTTCTGAAAGAAACCCGGATCCCGGTCCGAAGCCACATAAATATGATCGACCAGCAGCCGCTCATCCCGCCGGGGCCCAATGCGGTCCTGGTGCCAGTCCGTCAGCCCGATCTGGTAAAACCCCGCATTGACATGACTTTGCCGGATCGTAATCACGCCTTTCCTGTGTTTAAAGCATGGACTATGCGCCGCCTCAAATGCAGCCACCAGCCGGATCATTTCTTCAAACTGCTTATATTGCTTTGGGATACGGTGCGTTAAAGAACCGGGCTGTTTCATGACAAAGTCATTCACAAATATATGGCTATCCTTCGAAAAAGCCTCACGATCAACCAGTCCCTTAATCTCTGCTGCGCCTTCTCCGCGGTTTCTCTTATCCCCGTCGTAAACCGTATCAAAAGACACGTCCGCAGGACGAGATAAGCCATCGGCAAGCGCAGCGGCCGGCTCAAACTCGATAAATAGCGATTTTGACTGCGGCTCACTCATTGCGGCGACGGCCCTCTTTGGATACCGCAATACTCGTAAGACGGGCTGGTATAAATAAGCTGGATGAATGTCCGCACGCCGCGCGCCTCTTTAACGCCCGGTTTGTGTGTGCAGTAATTGGTCATCAACACAATTTCATTCGGCCTGGCCTGGATATAATCGCTCCCCTCTTTCGCTTTACCGCTTTCCAGCTCCCCAAACGCATCTTTCAGGCTCCGGGCCTGGATCAGGGCAACATCAGTATCACTGACAATATAAATATGATCCGCCAGCGGATAATCAGGCTCGTCATCATAAGTCCGCCCGACCCGGTCGCGGTGCCAGCCGATCGTATTTTGCTGCTTACCGGGAGCAACCTCATATTGCCGCACCGTCAAAAGCGCCGTTTTCCCGAGCGCCAGATCGCTATTGGCAAATTCGAAATCGATAATCGCCTTGATCGCCCCCATCAGATGCCGGCAGGACGCAGGGATGCTATGGGTCAGCTCACCCGGTTTTTTGATCCGCACAGACTCAACCCGCAGCTTCCCGTCATAAGACGAAAAGTTTTCGGGATCGGGCACGAAACCAACGGAAAAACAGGGCTCCCCCGGCACAAGCTTCGCCTTATCAAGCGGCTTGTCAAAAGAAACGTCCTGCGGGATTGAGGCCGCAGGACGTTGCTGCGGCGCGTATGTTAAAGGTGCTGGCTGTGCAGCCCTTTTGAAGAACTTGAATAATTTCATTATCGGCCCTGTTCATTATTTTCGGGAATAATGAGATAAAGGCCGAATAAAATCAATAAATTTAAGGTTAAACCAGCCGGCTCTGTTCCAGCGCCGCATGAATAAACGACGTAAACAGCGGGTGAGGATCAAACGGCTTGGACTTTAGTTCCGGGTGGAACTGCACCCCGATAAACCACGGATGGTTATTGTACTCGACAATCTCCGGCAGCTTGCCGTCCGGCGACATGCCTGAAAAAATAAGTCCTTTTTCTTCCAGCGCGTCCTTGAAGTTGATGTTCACTTCATAACGGTGACGGTGACGTTCGCTGATATCACTCGATCCATAGATCTCGGCAACCTTGCTGCCTTTCTTGAGAGCCGCAGGATAAGCGCCAAGACGCATCGTCCCGCCCATATCGCCGTCAGAGCCGCGCATTTCTTTTTCATTCCCGCGCGTCCATTCGGTCATCAAACCAACCACGGCATTATCACACGGCCCGAACTCAGTTGAGTTCGCCCGATCATACCCGGCCAGACTGCGCGCCGCTTCAATCACGGCCATCTGCATCCCGAAGCAAATCCCGAAATACGGTACTTTCCGTTCACGGGCAAAGCGGGCCGCCTGAATTTTGCCTTCCGCGCCGCGCTCGCCAAAACCGCCGGGAACGAGAATCCCGTTAATCCCTTCAAGCCTGCTGGCAGGGTTCTCTTCTTCAAAAATCGTTGATTCAATATAGTTGATATCAACCTTTACATTATTGGCAATCCCGCCGTGAACCAACGCTTCGTTCAAGGATTTATAACTGTCGTTCAGGTTGGTGTACTTCCCGACCACGGCTATCTTCACCTTGCCTTCCGGCTCCTTGATCCGGTGAACGATATTTTCCCAGACCTGCAGATCCGGCTTTTTGGAATCCGTAATCCCGAAGCAATCCATCACCTGGTCATCAAGCCCTTCGGCATGATAAGTCAGCGGCACTTCGTAAATCGTCGGCACGTCCAGCGCAGGAATAACCTTGTCTTCGTCGATATTGCAAAACAGCGCGATCTTGCGCAGCTCATCCTTATCAATCGCCCGGTCCGAACGGCACAGCAGAATCCGCGGACGAATCCCGGCGCTCATCAGTTCCTTAACCGAGTGCTGCGTCGGCTTGGTTTTCACTTCCCCCGCAGCAGGAATATAAGGCAGCAGCGTCACATGAATAAACAGCGCGCGCTCGCGGCCCATTTCATTGCCGAACTGGCGGATTGCCTCAAGGAACGGAAGACTTTCAATATCCCCGACCGTCCCGCCGATTTCACACAACACGAAATCCGCCGTCCCGTCTTTGTCCCGGATAAAGTCTTTAATCTCATCGGTAATATGCGGAATAACCTGAATCGTCGCGCCGAGATAATCCCCGCGCCGCTCCCGCGCCAGAACGTTGGTATAAATCCGGCCTGTCGTCGTGTTATCGCTCTGCACCGCCGGACGCCCGGTAAAGCGCTCATAGTGACCAAGATCAAGGTCCGTTTCCGCCCCATCATCGGTCACATACACTTCCCCATGCTGGAACGGGCTCATCGTGCCGGGATCAACATTCAGGTAAGGGTCAAGCTTGCAAAGACGGACTGAATAGCCGCGCGCCTGCAAAAGCGCGCCAAGAGCAGCGGAGCCGAGACCTTTTCCTAAAGAGGAAACCACGCCGCCGGTTATAAAAATAAATCTCGTCATTGTTTTAAGTCTTTACTCCATAGGGACGGAGGGCCGTTCTGCAGGTTGGTCTTCCGTAGCGGGCAACGCCGGAACATCGACCTCGCCCTCATCAAGAATTTCAAGCGCCGCAGGCGTTTTTTCAAGCGCATCCATAATGCTTCCGGATTTACTGTGCGTACCAGCCAAAATCCCCAGCACAAGACTGGTCGTAAAAAACGCCGCCGCACAAAAAGCCGTCGCCTTCGTCAAAGCGTTCGCCGTAGAACCGGCCGATGCCAGATTACCCATACCGCCACTGCCGCCGATCCCAAGGCCGCCGCCTTCAGAACGCTGTAACAGCACCAGAGCGATAATCGCCAGCGCCAAAATCAGATGTATAACCAGAACGACTTGTTCCATAATCTAAGCTATCCTCAATCTTAAACTGCCCTAAACCTTAAACTGCTTGAGCAATTCCCAGAAACTGATCGGCCTTCAGGCTTGCGCCCCCGATTAATGCGCCATCAACATTGTCGACTTTAAACAAGTCCGCAGCATTATCCGGTTTGACCGAACCGCCGTACAATATGCGCATATTAGCCGACTCTGCAAGGTTTTCTTGCAGTTTTTCCCGTATAAATGCATGCATCGCTTTCACATCATCAGGCGTTGCGCTTTTCCCGGTTCCGATTGCCCAAACAGGCTCGTAAGCAATAACGGTAGTCGCTGCGTTACTAACTTTCGGCACAGATTCCCAAAGCTGTTTCGCCACCACATCATAAGCATTGCCGCTCTCGCGCTCATCTTCCTGCTCGCCAACACAAATAACCGCTGTCAGCCCCTGCATATGGGCGCGGGCCGCTTTCTCATTAATATATGCACTGCTTTCATTATGAAGACTTCTGCGCTCGGAATGTCCTAAAATCACATAAGCGCACCCGGCGTCTTTTAACATTTCCGCCGAAACATTGCCCGTAAACGCGCCGTTTTCTGTTGAAGCGCAATCCTGACCGCCGATAGCAACAGGAATATGGTCGTGATCGATTTTATGTTTCACCACATGAATATGCAGCGCCGGCGGGCATACCAGGAAATCGCAACGCTCCAATATCTCCGGTTCTGCGCCGATCTTGCTGCCAATTTCCCCGATCAGGGAAACAGCCCCGGCCTCAAGTCCGTTCATTTTCCAGTTGCCTGCGATCAGTTTTTTCATGTGATACGTCTCCTAATTAAAGACAAAATGCCATAGTCATTTTCAGTTTCTTTTAATTAAAACGTCATCCCGAACGAATGTGAGGGATCTCCCGCCAGTCTGGAGATTTCTCGGCTTTGCCTCGAAATGACAGCTTATTGAAACCTTTTTCAAACACTACCATTGTTGACCAGAATTTCAATCACCTGTTGCCCGATTATGGCAGGCGTTTTATAGTGCCGGGCAGCAATGTAAGAATTGGCAAGCGTAAGGGGTTTATAACGATGCTGAATGCTATGCGCGAAGGCGCAAAATCCGGGTTCATGAAATTTTTCCTGTTTAGCTTTATGGTGCTGGCCGTCGGCGGCCTTGTGCTGATGGATGTCGGCGGCTTCTTCCGCGGCGGTGTCACTCGCACGGCCGTTGCCAAGATCGATGGCGTGGAGCTTCCGATCACAACGTTTGACCGTATGCTGCGGCGCGTTCTCGGCAACCAGGGCCTTGATATCGAAACGGCATACCGCCTGGGCCTTATCGACCAAGTCCTCGCCAGCGAAATCAACAGCAACCTCATCCAGCGCAAAGCAAAAGACATGGGCCTGCAGGCTTCTGATGAAACCGTGCTGATCCAGCTCAACAAACTGATCGAGCCTTTTGTCAGCGAAGAGATTGACCGCAAAACCGCCTTCAATAATATCCTGCGTTCCCAGGGCATGAGCGAAGCAGACTTCGTCCGCATGATGAAAGCGCAAATGACGAACACCATGCTGCAAAACACCATCCAGATCGGCAGCGAAATCCCGGTCCGCGGCGAAGGGGAAGACCTGTACCAGTATCAAAACGAGCAGCGCACGATCAAAGCGATCTACCTGCCGCACAGCGAAATCACCGATATTGTCGAGCCTGCCGAAGAAATCCTGCTCCCGTTCTATCAGGCCGGGCAGGAACGCTACGCGATCCCCGAAACCCGGACATTCACAGTAGCTATCCTCGACCAGGAACAACTTAAAAAATCGATGGACATCAGTGAAGAGGAACTCAAAGCCGTTTACGAGCGGGACATTGACACCTTCACCGTCGCCGAACAGCGTGTCCTGGAACAGGCTGTCATCGATAACGAAGCCATGGCCACCGCCATAGCCGACCGCGTTAAAAAGGGAGAATCCTTTAAGCAGGCCGTCAAAGCCGAAACGGAAAGCACCAACGCCTATCTCGGTGAAGAAGCATTCGAACAGGCCGGCCTGCTCGAAGAACTGTCCGGCCCGGTCTTCGAAGCGAACAAAGGCGATGTTGTCGGTCCGCTGGAATCCGCGCTCGGCTGGCACGTCTTTAAAGTAAAAGAAATCGCCGAACCAAAAACCAAATCTTTCGCAGATGTAAAAGAGCAGCTGCGCAAGGAACTGGTCTCGATCCGCCTGATGGATGAAATGTTCGCCATGGCCAACTCCATCGACGACCATCTTGCCGGTGGCATGCCACTGGAAGAAGTCGCCGAAACCATGGGCATGACGATCAAAACTTACGGCCCGGTCCGTGAAGACGGCTCTACGCCGGACAGCAAAGACGGCGTAAGCGACTTTGGCGGTGACAGCGGTTTCATTACTGAAACGGTATTTTCGCTGCATGAAGGTGAAGTGTCCCCCGTCACCGAATTGTCCGGCGGACGCTACGCAGCGATGCGCGTCGATAGCATCACCGAAAAAACATACAAACCCTTCGAAGAAGTCAAAGACGACCTGCGCAAAGTCTGGATCGATGACCAGAAACAGGTCGCCAACAAGCTGCGCACCGAAGAAGCCTTACGCCGCCTGAATAACGGCGAAGCGGATCTTAAGACGATTGCCGCTGAAACCAAAGCCCAGATCAAAACATACAAGCTGGAACGCACCAAGGACGCGCCGGAAAAATTTGGCGATGCTGCGAAGAACCTGTTCTTCTACATCGAAAAAGACGGCCACGGCGCATCCCCCGCCACAGACGGATATGTTATCGGCAAAGTTGAAAGCGTCACCCTGCCCGACACGGAAAAGCTGTCCGGTGATGAACTGGAGCGCACAATGCAGCTGGCTGAAAACGGCAATCAGGAAGAAGCCCTGAGCCTGTTCCTGCAGGAGCTTCACAATGAGTATGACGTCAAGATCAACAAGGCGCTGATCGACCGCACCTACGGCCCCGGCGGTGAGCTGCAATAATGAGTAAACCTGCCGATTACGACAGCTTCGAAAAAAACTTCACCGCGGGCAAAAGCCAGCTTGTCTGGCGCTGGGCGGCTGCCGACCTTGAAACCCCGGTTTCGGCGTACCTGAAACTATGCCATGACGAACCTTATTGCTTCCTTCTGGAGTCTGTCGAAGGCGGCGCGGTGCTGGGCCGCTATTCCGCGATCGGCTTAAAACCTGACCTGGTCTGGCGTCACCCGGATCAGGCGCGAACAGCTTCTCCGCTGGAAGACCTTAAACATCACCTCGAAGACAGCCGGATCGATATCATCGGCGAAGACATGCCACCTATGGCCGCTTCGGGCCTTTTCGGCAATCTTGGTTATGGCATGATCCGCCTGATCGAAGATATTCCGAACGATAACCCGGACCCTATTGGCATTCCCGACGCCAGCCTGATGCGTCCGACCCTGATGGTTATTTTCGACAATGTCCGCAGCATGATCTGCCTCAGCGTCCCCGTCCGGCAACACGCTAAAAACTGCGACCGCCCGGCCCGTGAAATTTATGATGAAGCCGCAGCGCTGCTGGATCAGGCACAGGAAAAACTGAACGGGGCCCTGCCGTCCTGCCTCGAACAAATCGAAACCCGTTACGACTCCCTGCCGCCCGTATCGCAGGACTCCAGTCCCGAGGAATATCAGGACGCCGTGCGCAAAGGCATCGACTATATCCGCGCCGGGGACATCTTCCAGTTCGTCCCGTCCTTACGCTTTTCGATGCCGTTCGACCTGCCGTCATTCGAGCTATACAGGGCCCTGCGCCGGATCAACCCGTCCCCGTTCCTGTTTCACCTGAAGTTTGATGATTTCGCCCTCGTCGGCTCCAGTCCCGAAATTCTCGTCCGCATGCGCGACGGTACAATGACCATCCGCCCGATCGCCGGGACAAGAAAACGCGGACAAACCGCCGCCGAAGACAAAGCCCTGTCCGAAGAACTGCTCGCCGATGAAAAAGAACGCTCCGAACACCTGATGCTGCTCGACCTCGCCCGCAACGATATCGGCCGGGTCGCAAAAACCGGCAGCGTCACCGTCACCGACCAGTTCACGATCGAATATTACTCCCATGTCATGCATATCGTCTCCAACGTCGAAGGCAGGCTCAGCAATGACAAAACCGCGCTCGATGCCCTGTTCGCCGGGTTCCCCGCCGGAACCGTCAGCGGCGCACCGAAAATCCGCGCGATGCAGATTATCGACGAACTCGAACCGCTGGCCCGCAGTTTTTACGGCGGCTGCATCGGCTATCTCGCCGGTGACGGTGATGTCGATACCTGTATCGCCCTGCGCACAGCCCTGGTCAAAGACGGCACCCTTTATATGCAGGCCGGCGCCGGCGTCGTCGTCGATAGCGACCCTGCCTCCGAATACCAGGAAAGCTGCAACAAAGCCCGCGCGATTATGGATGCGGCAGCTCTGGCGATTGAGGCGGCGCAGATGAAAAAGCGTCAGGCATCGTCGTAACCACAGCACTGATCGGAACCAGCGCGATCCCCTTCCCCGCCAGAGTCGGCAGCCATTCCCGCAGCCCCTCGATCGTATGCGGCTTCGGGTGGCCGATCGCGATCGCCACCCCGTGTTCCAGAGCCATATCCTCCGTCTTCTGCAGCGCCTTACGCACCCCTTCAAGCGACGGGTCGTGATCCAGGAACACATCGCGCTGCGCATAAGGAATCCCTGCCGCCGCAGCCGTCTCTGCCCCAACAGTAGTGGCAATCGTCCGGGAATCAAGGAACAGCAATCCCCGCTCTTTCAATTCCAACATCACCCGTCGCATCGCCTGCTTGTCCTGCGTCAGGCGGCTGCCCATATGGTTATTGATTCCGACATATCCATCAAAAGCCGACAACCCTCTATCCAGCATCGCGCTAAACTCATCCTGCGACTGGTCAGTGCTCAAGTAAATATCACCGGGGTCCAGATCCGCATTCATCGGCTCCATCGGCATATGCACCATCAGCTCATGCCCCTGCGCCTTCCCGTCCTGCGCCATCGCGGCAACGCCATCGGCATAAGGCAAAAAGGCCAGCGTCAACGGCCCCGGCAGGGCGATAATCTGCTCCGAATATTTATGACTCACCCCCAGATCATCAATCACAATCACGATTTTAGGCCACTCCGCCCCCACATCGACAGGCACTGCGTTCTGTTTCCATTGCGGTAGAGGCTCGTATTCCGGTAATTCCGGAATTTTAACCTCCGGAGCCAGCTTTGCCAGCTCATAGGACCTTTCCGAAGGAACCTCGTAAACAACCGGTGCCGTATAGGATTCGGCCTGCACGGTCGCGTTTTCCCGCACATCCTCGATATAAGGCCGCGTCCCACCCAATACAAAACGGTCCATTATCACCATAAGGAAAACAGCAATAATCAGGAATTTCAGGTGGCCGTGACCGTAACTGCGATTGCTCATACCAATAAAGATAAGCCCGCGCCGCCAAAAGGAAAAGAGATTCGCACAAATCATCCTTGCGTTTTTTATGCATCCTGAGCCATAACAGGGCATGATTATTCTGATCGATAACTATGACAGCTTCACCTACAACCTCGTCCAGTATCTGGGCGACCTCGAAGCCCCGTGCCGCGTGATCCGTAACGATAAGATCAGCGCGCAAGGCGTCATCGACGAAAAGCCGCAGGCCGTCATCATTTCTCCGGGCCCGGGCGATCCGGACCATGCCGGGATCTGCCTTGAGCTGATAACCCTCGCCGCGGCAAACGACCTGCCCTTGTTCGGTGTCTGTCTTGGGCATCAGGCCATCGGACAGGCTTTCGGCGGCAAAGTCATCCGCGCGCCGCAGCCCATGCACGGCAAAGTCTCCAATATCTTTCACAAAGGCCAAAGCGTCTTCAAAGACCTGCCCTCACCTTACCCGGCAACGCGTTATCATTCGCTCGTCGTTGAAAAGGAAACCCTGCCGGATGACCTGCTCATCACCGCCGAAACCGAAGACGGCGAGATTATGGGCCTCGCCCACAAAACAAAACCGATCCACGGTGTGCAGTTCCACCCGGAAAGCATTGCCACCGGGCACGGCCACCAGCTTTTGAAAAACTTTATCGACCTGACCTCATGAGCACCTCTTTGATTACCGACCGCAGCTTAACCGAATCCGAAATGGCCGCCGCCATGCATAGCATTATGGACGGTCAGGCATCCGCCGAAGACATGGCCGCCTTCCTGACCGCCATGGCACAGCGGGGCGAAACCGTTGACGAAATCACCGGCGCCGCCAAAGTCATGCGTGAAAAAGCGTCCACCATCAACGCGCCCGCAGATGCGCTGGATTGCTGCGGCACGGGCGGAGACGGGATCGGCACATATAACATTTCAACCGCCGTCGCGCTGGTCGCGGCAGCCTGCGGCGTCCCGATCGCCAAACACGGCAACCGCGCCGCCAGCTCCAAGTCCGGTGCCGCCGACGTTCTCGAAGCCCTCGGCGTTAATCTCGACACCAGGCTGGAAAAGCTGGAGCAGGCCCTGGCGGAAATCGGCTTTTGCTTCCTGATGGCCCCGCGTCATCACGAAGCGGTAAAACATGTCGTTCCCGTCCGCAAGCAACTCGGTTTTCGCACCATCTTCAACCTGCTCGGCCCGCTCGCCAACCCAGCCGGGACGAAATTCCAGCTCATCGGTGTTTACGATAAACACTGGCTCGTCCCCATGGCCGAAACGCTGGACAGGCTCGGCACGCAAAAAGCATGGCTGGTCCACGGTCATGACGGGCTTGATGAAATCACCGTCACCGGGCCGACAGATATCGCCATCCTCGATCACGGCACGATCACCACAAAGACGCTCACCCCGGAAGATTTCGGCCTGCCCGTTTCCCCGGCAGACGATTTACGCGGCGGTATGGCCGAAGAAAACGCAGCCGCTTTAACGGCGCTGCTGCAAGGTAAGCCGTCTGCCTACCGTGATATCGTGCTGGCAAATACCGCCGCCGTCCTCAATATTCATGGCAATACCGCCCTGAAAGACGCGGCCGCACAAGCCGCCGCCGCTATTGATGAAGGCAAGGCCATCGCCGTCCTGAACCGTTACAAGGAATTTACCGCATGAGCGTCCTGAACCAAATCTGCGCCGACAAACAGGCGCATATCCGGACCATGCAGTCCCAAATGCCGTTATCCGCTCTTGAACCATTGATTCAGGAGCAGTCTCCAACACGCGGTTTTAAAAACAAAATTGAACAAAAAGCGCAGGCCGGACTCCCGGCCCTGATCGCCGAAGTCAAAAAAGCGTCACCCAGCAAAGGCATCATCCGTGAAGATTTCGACCCGGTACAAATCGCCCGGATTTATGAATCTTCCGGCGCGACCTGCCTGTCCGTCTTAACCGACGAACCGTATTTTCAGGGCAAGGATGACTATCTGAAAGCCGTCCGGGCCAATGTTGCCCTACCCGTCCTGCGCAAAGATTTCATGATCGATCCTTATCAGATCTTTGAATCCCGCGCCCTTGGTGCTGACTGCATCCTGATTATCATGGCCGCCCTGTCCGATTCGCAGGCAGGCGAATTACATGCCGCCGCCCTTGATCTTGGCATGGATGTGCTCATTGAAGTGCACGACGAAGCCGAACTGGAACGGGCCCTACCGCTCGCTTCTACAGCCATGATCGGCGTTAATAACCGCAATCTCGGCACGCTCGAAGTCGATATCAATACATCGCAGCGCCTCTACTCGATGATTCCCGAATCGGCGATCAAAGTCGCCGAAAGCGGCATCTACACACACCAGGAACTCAGCACACTCTATGAAGCCGGTTACCACGCCTTTCTCGTTGGTGAGAGCCTGATGCGGCAGGATGACATCGCCGCCGCCGTCCATACCCTGATGACCGGCTAATGACTGGGACTTGACACAAAAGCAGAACTTTTGTAGAACAAAAAGTGTATAAATATGGCAAGCACACCATTTGCCGTCCTGTAAACAGAATATAGCAAGAACAAAGCCGGGGTCGATTATGCTCACGAAAAAACAGCGCGAACTGCTTATCCTGATCCATGAACGAATGGCCGAAGGGGATGTTGCCCCGTCATTCGAGGAAATGAAAACCGAACTGGGCCTGAAATCAAAATCGGGCATCCACCGCCTGATTAGCGGCCTTGTCGAACGCGGCTATCTCGAACGCCTGCCGCACCGCGCCCGCGCGCTTCAAGTTAAAAAACTGCCCGAAGGCTACACCCCCGGCGCGAACGACCACACCGCCGCGGCAGGACAGCACAAAGCCATCGGCAGCGTCCTGGCCGATATCGCCAATAATTTCGAACCGATCCCGCTTTACGGCCGCATCGCCGCAGGCACCCCGATCGAAGCCATCCGCGACGAAGGCCAGACCGTGGATATTCCACCGCACCTGCTGGCCGGCGGCGAACATTACGCCCTCGAAGTTGACGGTGACTCGATGGTCGAAGCCGGGATCAACGATCACGACATCGTTATCATCAAAAAAGTCGACTCAGCGGAAAACGGCACGATCGTCGTCGCCCTCGTCGATGATGCCGAAGTCACCCTGAAAACCTTCCGCCGTTCCGGCAATAAAATCATCCTGGAACCGGAAAACAGCACCTACGAACCGCAAGTATACGACCCGGAACGGGTAAAAATACAAGGCAAACTGGTCAGCCTGTATAGGACGTATCACTAACGCCGGTTCGACACCGTCCACGGCCTGTGGCCACGGACCGACTCAACGCTTTTCACCGCGTTATCCGGCCAGATTGCATGCGCCCCGTGATCGCGCAGGTCAAACAGGTCGATAACAACCGGTGCATCGCAAGGCCTTGCTTTCATCGGTTCCGGCGTAATCAGGATATCCGCCCACGCGCAATCCTCCGCCTGTGCGGCGATATGATAACTGACAGCCACGGCGCGTCCGTTCCAGTTCGTCCGGCAGCCTTCTTCCCCGCAGAGAATGTCCGGATTGCTGTCCCATTTGGGAATATCTTCCGGATCGCTACCATGCCGCCGCGCCCAGATTTCCGCATCAAACCGGTCACTGCGCTTTGTGGACACCCATAATTGCCGGTCGCGATCGATCAGGCCGATCAGCTTCCCCGAAGAGGACACAAGAATATCCGGCCCTTGTGCGGTGAGAACAATAACAATGCTCGCTATCAACGGCAGCAACGCCAGCCAGCGCCCGCGGCCTTTCCACAACATGATAAAAAGCGCGGCACCAACCAGGCACAACAGCGATGATAACGGCGCGGCCGGCGGCGTCCATGTCGATAACGGCATCGCCGTAACCCCGTGCGCGATATCAAGGATCGCCCTGATCGCCCAGCCGGAAACATGAAGGCTCCACTCCTCCAGCCCGCACAGCATCAGGACATAACTAAACACCGCAGGCGGCATCACTAAAAACGCCATCAACGGCACGGCGAATAAATTGGACAGCAGGCTGTAAACCGCGAATTGCTGGAAATGGAACAGGCCGAACGGCCCGGTCGCAATCGTCGCGATCACCGTCGTCATACACACGCCAAAGAAATACAGCGCCAGCCGCCGCACCGTCCCTGCCCGCCTGTACCAGCGTGACAAATGCCCGCGCATCAATTCATAAAAGAAGATCAGGCTAGCCACCGCGGCAAACGACATCTGGAAGCTCGCGCCCAGAAGCGACTCCGGCAACACCAGCAAAATAACCGAAGCCGCGATCGCCACAAGCCGCAGGGAAAAGGGAATCCGGTCCAGCATGATCGCGACCAGCACCGTCCCGGTCATTAACAAGGCGCGTAACGTCGGAATGGTCATCCCGACCATCATCATATAAGAAAACGCCCCGAGCAGCGCCAGCAGCGCGGCATATTTCTTGATCGGATGCCGCAAAGCAAACCCAGGAAACACCGCCATCACAAAGCGGCAACACATGAAAATCACACTGGCCACCAGCCCGACATGAAGCCCGGAAATCGCCAGCATATGCGCCAGCCCTGAGGCCCGCATCGCTTCCCAGTCCTCTTCGGAAATCCCGGTGCGCTCTCCGGTCATCAGGGCCACGGCGATCGCCGCTTCCGGGTAAGGCAGCGCCGCCTCGATCCGCGCCCGCACATGCTGGCGCAATTCCTCCAGCGTCTGCCCGATCCCGTCCGGATCACCAGGAACAGTTACTTCCGGCACGCGATAGGTAAAGCCGAACGCGCCAAGCTTCTTGAAATAAGCATAGCGCTGGAAATCAAACGCATACGGCTCAACCGGCGCAGAAGGCGGGTTGAGCCCGGCAAGCACATGCACCCTGTCGCCGATATGCGCGTCAATCTCCGTTTGCCGGACCTTCAGCCGTATCCGCTCCGGCGTCTTTTCAGGCGCCAGCCTTTCAATCTCCAACCGGTCGAGAATAATTCGCGTCCCCTGCCCCTCTTCCAGCCGGTCAATCCCAACCAGCCGCCCGTCCACATCAACCGGGTCAAGCGCTTTGGCCAGCAGCGGCGTACTGACAAAATGCGTACGCATCTGCCCGCTGCAAAACCCGGCAGCGCCTAAAGAGAGCGCGCCAATCAGCAGCCACCCCAGATATCCGCGCAGGCTCTCAGAATCCCGCAGCGGCCACAACAGCGCCCACAGCGCCAGCAGCAAAGCCACCGCACCGATACCTAAAAAGAGCGGCGGCTCAAACGGCAGGCAAAAATACAGCCCGATCCCGCAGCCCAGCCAGACCGGCACCCACAGGATCAGCCGTTCACGCTGCGCGGCGACCTCCACCCCGGCAGCAGCCCAGAACGCTTTCAGGCGGCTCTCCTCCTGCCACGGCATGTCCTGATTTATGTCACTCTCTACTGTCACTTAAAACGTGAAACCTTGTTTGCAATATGCTAGTTCTTAGCGCACCAAAGCCCAAATCAAAAGGATTTTGCACGATATGAGCAGCGTAGTTACAAGATTTCCGCCATCCCCGACCGGTTTCATGCATATCGGGAACGCCCGCACAGCCATCTATAACTGGCTGTTCGCCCGGCATCATGACGGAAAATTCGTCGTCCGCATCGAAGACACCGACCGCGCCCGCCATTCCGAAGAAGCCGTCGAAGCCATTTTCAAAGGATTAGACTGGCTCGGCCTGAATTACGATAACGAGCCCGTTTCCCAGTTCGCACAGCGCGACCGCCATATCGAAATCGCGAAACAATTACTGGAATCCGGACAGGCGTACTATTGCTACTGCTCCCCCGAAGAGCTGACCGAAATGCGCGAAACCGCCAAAAAAGAAGGCCGCAGTGCCGTCTATGACCGCCGCTGGCGCGACCGCGACCCGTCCGAAGCCCCCGAAGGCGTTTCTCCGGTGGTCCGGATCAAAGCGCCCATCGATGACGGGGAAAGCGTCGTCAACGACCTCGTCCAGGGCGAAGTGCGTGTAAAACACGAAAACCTCGATGATTTTATTATCCTGCGCAGCGACGGCACACCGACATACCTGCTGTCGGTCGTCGTCGACGACCATGATATGGGCATTACCCACGTCATCCGTGGAGACGACCACCTGAACAACACGTTCCGCCAGAAAATCATCTATGACGCGATGGGCTGGGATTTACCGCATTTCGGCCACTTGCCGATGATCCTGGGTCAGGACGGGGCCAAACTCTCAAAACGCCACGGCGCCGTCAGCCTTGAAGATTTCGAAGCCAAAGGTTACCTGCCCGAAGCCGTCCTGAATTACCTGCTGCGCCTCGGCTGGTCGCACGGCAATGATGAGATCATTTCCCGCGCACAGGCCATTGAATGGTTCACGCTCGATCATGTCGTCAAATCAGCCGCCAAGTTCGATTACGACAAGCTCGAAAGCCTGAATGCGCACTATATGAAGGAAGCGGATGACGAGCGCCTGATCGCATTAATGACGCCTTTCCTGCACGAGCGTCACAAGCTGGCGATTGATGAAATAGCAAAAACGCGTCTTTTAAAGGGCATGACCGAATTAAAAGACCGGGCGAAGACTTTGCTTCAACTCACTGATGAAGGGGCATTTTATGCGAAAGAAACCCCTTACGATTTCGACGAAAAAGCGCAGGCAACCCTCGCCGATGATGCAAAACCGGTTCTTGAAACGCTACTGACACAATTAACGGCCCTGAACAGCTTCACCGCCGATGATGTCCAGCAGGTTTGCAAAGATGTTGCCGGCAACCTGCGTGACGGCAAACTGGGTAAAGTAGCCATGCCCCTCCGTGCTGCCCTGACCGGGACAACCGTTTCCCCGTCCATCTTCCACGCCGCGGAAATCCTCGGGCAGGAGGAAACGACCGCCAGACTGGCATTCGCGCTGGAAAAAATAAAATAGCAGCTTTAAGCTTTTAAGTAGGCCCCGGCGGATTGTTCTTATTTTTCGCCTTGGCAATATCCTCTTCAATGTGCGACATCACAGCTTTCGCCCAGTCGCTGCCTAAATCGACAGCCTTCTGGCACCACGCCTGCGCCTTTTCAAAGTCAGGGGTCATGCTACCCGATACAATACGGCTGTTATCCGTATCCGAAACTTTGAGCACAATATTCGTCTTCCCGGTTGCATACAAATGAGTCAGCATCTCAATCGCCTCAACATGATCTCGTTCAGCAAGATCTTCGCAGATTATCCGCACGTCATCATAAATGTCCTGCAGCGACGGCATTAACTGGATGCTGGCTAAATCATAGATTTTGCGGGCAAGCCCATATCTATCATCATCACTGCCGTTATTAGCCTGCACAGCAAGCCGCCGCACTTCTTCACATGTCTGCTCACCATAAAAGCGCATAACGGACAGTTTTTCCGGATCAATCTTATTAGCCATAAATTCTCCCTGCTATTTTTGTAAAACAAATAGATAGAAAAAATCCCCTTCTATGTAAAGAAGCTAAGTGGCAAATTGATCTTGCACCGCAATAGACCTATTATCTTTGGGAACGAATCTTGACGAAAGGGTTATTCGGTTATGACTGCAGATACAAAAACAGCGCCAGCTGGGGATGCCGCTGAAAAAACATTCACCTTCACCAACGACCAGACCGGCGAAAGCTGGCAGTTTCCAGTCGTTGAAGGCACGGTAGGCCCGCCGACCATTGATATCCGCCAGTTATACCAGCAAACCGGCCACTTTACACTCGACCCGGCCTTTACCGCGACCGGCAGTTGTAAATCGCGCCTGACCTTCATCGACGGTGATGAAGGGATCCTGATGCACCGGGGATACAGCATCGAAGACCTAACGGACAAAAGCTCCTTCCTCGAAGTCTCTTACCTGCTGCTTTACGGCGACCTGCCGAGCAAAAAGCAGTTGGACGAGTTCATCAGGAGCATCACCTACCATACGATGGTACACGAGCAGATCCATTACTTCTTCCGGGGATTCCGGCGCGATGCGCACCCTATGGCGATCATGTGCGGCGTTGTCGGCGCGTTGTCCGCCTTCTATCATGACTCGCTTGATATCTGGGACCCGCAGCAACGGGAAATTTCCGCACACCGCCTGCTGGCAAAAATGCCAACCCTTGCGGCCATGGCTTATAAATATTCCATCGGGCAACCGTTTATGTTCCCGCGCAACGACCTGGATTACGCAGAAAACTTCCTGTACATGTGCTTCGGCGTCCCGGCTGAGCCGTTCGAGGTCAACCCGGTCCACGCCCGTGCCATGGATAAAATCTTTATCCTGCATGCCGATCACGAACAAAACGCATCGACCTCTACCGTGCGTCTGGCCGGTTCTTCGCAGGCAAACCCGTTCGCCTGCATCGCTTCCGGGATTGCTTCGCTCTGGGGCCCCGCCCATGGCGGCGCAAATCAGGCCGTGCTGGAAATGCTGGCTGAAATCGGGCACAAAGATAATATTCCTGAATTTATCGAACGCGCCAAGGACAAGGATGATCCGTTCCGCCTGATGGGCTTCGGTCACAGGGTTTATAAGAACTACGACCCGCGCGCGCAGGTCCTGCGGGAATCCGCACACGAAGTCCTGCACGACCTGGGCATCGATAACGACCCGACGCTGGAACTTGCGATGGAGCTGGAAAAAATCGCGCTGGAAGATCCCTATTTCGTCGATCGCAAGCTCTTCCCGAACGTAGACTTTTATTCCGGTATTATCCTGAAAGCTCTAGGATTCCCGGATACAATGTTCACGGTGCTGTTCGCCATGGCCCGGACGATCGGCTGGATTTCGCAGTGGAAGGAAATGATCGAAGAACCGGCCCTGAAAATCGGCCGCCCGCGCCAGCTATACACCGGCCCGGCAGCCCGTCCTTACGTACCGATCGACGAACGCAAGTAAGCCTTTTCAAGGATGTAACGGGCAGCCTGATCCGCAGGGGTCGCTTGCCCGCTGCCGCCGAGCATAGACCTGACTTTTTCAAATGCCGCCGTTTGTTCAGCGGCATTTTTTCCGGCGGCTTTGTAAAGCCCCGCAACAAGGGCATCCGGCTTAGCATCGTGCTGGATAAATTCCGGTACGACCGGCGCATCAAGAAGGATGTTAGCAAGATGCGCGTATTTTACAGTTACCTTGCGTTTGAGGATCTGCCATGTCAACGCATTCATTTTATACGCAATCACATGCGGTACCCCGGCAACAGCAAGCTCCAGCCCAACCGTTCCTGACGTCGCCATAGCGAAATTCATCGCCTTGAACGCATCCCACTTCCGCGCCGGATCGGTTAGAACGTGACTGGTACACGGCAAACCCTGCAACAGGTTCGTGACCTGGGACTGCAGATGCGGCAGGGTCGGTGCCAGGATGTGCAGTCCGTCCGCCTGCCCGGCAATCTGCCCCGCAGCTTCCCGCAGCACAGGCCCGATACGGTTTAATTCCCCCATCCGGCTGCCAAACAATATTCCAAGCACAGGGGCATCGTCTTCAATTCCGAACCCCTGGCGAATAACCGCGCCATCGGCCTGATCGAACCCGCTTTGCATCACCGGATGACCGACGAACGCCGCATCAAGCCCAGCCGCTTCAAAATAAGGCGGCTCAAACGGGTACAGGCACATCATCCCGTCATAAAGCGCCGCAACCTTCCCTGCCCGCTCCGGCCGCCACGCCCACACGGTCGGGGCGCCGTAATGGATCATCACCGGCGTATCCCCGTTTTCACGGACCTGGTGCGCCACACGGAAATTGAAATCCGGCGCATCAATTGTAACCAGGATGTCAGGCTGTTCTTTTTTAACTAAATCAGATGTTTGTTTAATTCTTCTAAGAAGTTTAGTTAACTTTGGTAAAACCTCGACAATCCCCATAACAGATAAATCCCGCATAGGGAAAAGGCTGCGCAATCCTTCTGCCTCCATCATCGGCCCGCCGACACCGATAAAGCTGATATCCGTGCCTGCCTGCTGCTTCAGCGCAGCCATCAGCCGGGCACCGAGCACATCCCCGGACGCCTCACCCGCCGTAATCATAATTTTCAGAGGAGCCTTATCACGCGGCATTATTCGTCACCGCTTCCAGATCAACGCCCACGACAAATAATTTATGCTCATCCGCAAGCGCAGCAACCTTTTTCCGGTCGATCAGCAGGCTGTGCCCGGCATGCAGGACAATACCTGACATCCCGACGGCGGCGCATTTACGGACCGTTTCCGGGCCAACGGCAGGCAAATCAAAGTCATGATCCTGCTGCGGCTTGCAGGTCTTGACCAGGATGGGCCCTCGCCCGCCACGCCGGTAAGCCCCGCAGCGCTTAATCAGCTCATCCGTGCCTTCTACGCCCTCAACCCCAAGCAGAATCCCTTCCTGCACCACCACAGACTGTCCGATATCGAGCAATCCGAGCTGTTGTGAGGCAATAATCCCCCGCTGGATATCAGGCCAGTCGGCTTTCTTCGGCTTGTGCTTCCCGATCACTTCCTGCGGTGCCAGAAGGTCTGTCACAAAACGGTGCACCCCGTGAATAACAAAGCCTTCTTTTTCCAGCTCGCTGCGCAGCACTTTCAAAAGCCCGTCATCTCCAAGGGATTTCAGGGCAATCGTGGCAAAAAACTGCGCCGTCCGCAGGTCCGGCTTAAGCTCCGTCAGCGTTGGACGACGGATCGACCCTATCAAGACCAGATCGTGTATGTCATGAGTCCGCAGCGTTTCAAGGATCTGCCCGGCGGCCCCAAGCCGCGTCATCATGAAATTACGGCCTTCCAGAATAGAGGCATCCGTTTGCCCTTCGAACCCGACAATAAACACCGGCTGTCCCGCCTGGTCACAGGCATGGATCAGGCGTCCCGGCAAATCACCGCCCCCGGCAATAATACCCAGCTTGGGAACGGTGACAGGGTTTGAGAGTTCTAGGCTGCTTTGCTGCGCTGTGGTTGGCATAACGGAAATCTGGTTTTCTCTTTGGCAAACTGGACCATATTCATCACTAGCTGGTCAGCTTCGTAGTTATTGGCAACCGCGTCAAGGCGTTGTTCCAACGTCCCGTCATCGCCAAACAATTGATTAAAAGCCCGCTGAAGTGTTTTAATTTCATCTTTGCTAAACCCGTTCCGTTCCAGCCCGATCAGATTAAGCCCGGCCAGAAATGCGCGTTCACCTTTGACCCGGCCAAACGGGATCACGTCATTTTCAACACCGGACATCCCACCGATCACCGCATAAGCGCCAATCCGGACAAACTGGTGTACTGCCGCCAGACCGCCGATCACGGCATAGTTCCCGACATGGACATGCCCGCCCAGCGTCGCATTATTCGCCATAATCACATGATCGCCAATCACGCAGTCATGCGCAACATGGCAGGCCACCATAAACAGTCCATGATCGCCGACAACGGTTTTCATACCACCGCCCTTGGTGCCGGGGTTCATCGTGACATGTTCGCGGATCACATTGTGTTTCCCGATCACAAGCTCTGCGGGCTCGCCATCATATTTCTTATCCTGGCAGCGTGACCCGATCGATGCGAACGGGAAAATCTCGGTGCCTTCGCCAACGCTGGTAATCCCCGAGAGCACAACATGGGCGTGGATAATCACATTATCGGCCAGCTTGACCTGCGGCCCGATCACGCTGTACGGCCCAATCTGGACGTTTGCGCCGATCTCGGCACCGTCTTCGATGATCGCCGTGGGATGGATATTCTGAGTCATGGTCTTCCTAAAATTACGCAATTTTCTACCGGGCTAATATAGGGAGGCCCTTGGACAAAGACAAATCACGCTTTATTGCGGAAAGTTACAAAAATCAAGGGTTACAGCCTATTTGCCGGGCTGCTGGTCGTCTTCGACAATCATCGCACTGAAGGTAGCCTCGGCACACAACTTGCCGTCCACACGCGCTTCCCCTTTAAATTTCCATACGGTTTTGCGGCTGTGGATCTTAGTCACATGGATATGCATGGAATCCCCCGGCACAACGGGCTTGCGGAAGCGGGCCTCATCAATCGTCATAAAGTACACGAGATTGCCCGCCGTCTTTGATTCCAGCGTTTCCACAACGACGATCGCTGCGGTCTGGGCCATAGCTTCGATAATCAAAACCCCCGGCATAACCGGAAAAGCCGGGAAGTGCCCCATAAATTGCGGCTCATTCACCGTAATATTCTTCAGACCGATCGCGCTCTCGCCCGGCGTAAAATCGATAATCCGGTCAATCATCAGGAACGGGTAACGATGCGGCAGCATCTCCCGGATCTGGTTGATATCAATAACGTTTTTTGTTTCGCTCTCACTCATGGCATTAGCCCCATCAGCTCGTTGATTTCTTCTTTGTTTTACCCAGCCGGCTCAGCGCCGCCATACTGCGCATGGCATCACGGATCGGCATTGCCGGAGATCCCAGAACCTCTGCGCCCGCAGGAACATCCCGCATCACACCGGCCTGCGCCCCGATTCTGGCCCCTTTACCGATCCGCAGATGACCGGCAATCCCGGCCTGTCCCGCGAACACAGCAAAGTCCTCAACCACTGTGCTGCCCGATATTCCCACTTGTGAGACCAGAACGCAACCCCTACCGATTTTCACGTTATGGCCGATCTGGACAAGATTATCGATCCACGTGCCCTGCCCGATCACCGTATCCGGCCCGGAACCGCGGTCAATCGTCGTATTCGCACCGATCTCAACACTGTCTTCGATAATAACCCGCCCGAGCTGCGGCACCTTCACATGCCCCGCAGGATCAATCGCAAAACCAAACCCGTCCTGGCCGATCCGCACCCCAGGATAAGTCCGCACCCGGTTGCCCATGACACAGTGCGACACCGTGCTTTGCGGACCAATCCGGCAACCTTCGCCGATAATGACATGATCGCCAATGACAGCACAGGGCTCAACCCATGTCCCGGCCCCGATTTTAGCGCCTTTACCAATAACTGCTCCGGCTTGGATAACACAGCCTTCCCCCAGCTCCGCACTGGGATCAATCACAGCTTTGCCCGATATGTCTGCCTCAGGGCGATGCTCAGGATAAAAGGCCGTTGCAATCAGCGCATAAGCTTTATAAGGATGCCTGGTCAGCAGCAGGCTCATACCGGACGGGGCAATATCCTGCATTTCCGGCAAAGTAATGCAGGCTCCGGCCTTCGTTGCAAGGAACTGGTCTTTATAACGGATGTTATCGAGAAAACTGACCTGCCCGGCTTGCGCCTGATCCAGCGGAGCCACATCCTCAAAACTTTGCGCCGGATCAGCACCTTCCGACAGGCCTGCACCTGAAATCTCGGCTAGCTCCGCTAAGCTAAAAGGGCCGGCTCTGTGGTGAAATGTAAGATCAGGCATAATCGGTAAACACCGCCAAACGGTTACTATTCAACCTTAAGCTTGATTTCTTTCAGGCTCTTATCAAGGCGCTTCATGACCTCGGGCGTAATATCCATCTCTTTCTGGGCCAAAACAACGTTCTGGCGGGTCAGGATCATGTCATAATCATTTTCATCCGCAACATCGGAAATGATTTCAATCGACTTTTTACGCAGCTCGGCAATAGCGTCGCCGGCAGCTTTTTCCAAAGACTGCTTACGCTTTTCAACCAGCTTGCCCGTCTCCATCAGTTTCTTTTCGAACTCTGCCGCCTTCTTCGTCAGCTCTTCTTTGGCTTCCTCAGTATCGCGGCTCATTTCGTCGAGTTTTTTCTTTTCCTCACGCAAGGTCTGCTCATGCTTGGAAATCTCTTCCTGATAGGCTTTGCGCTTGGTCTGGAGTTGTTCCTGAATACTTTTGGCCGCTTTCGACTCGCTCATGATCTCCTGGATATTCACAACCCCGATCTTGCCCTCGGCAAACGCAGGTGCCGTAAAAGACAGACAAACAGCCACAATAGCCAGCAAAAGAACGCCAGCACCAAAATTTCTACGAGTCATAGTAAAGCCTCTTTCATTACAGAATCTATATACGGGAAATACTTAACAGATTAGAAGCGTGTACCAAAGTTAAATCTAAAGGTTTCTTCACGGTCATAATCTTCCGACAGATAAGGTGCCGACATATCCACCCGGATCGGGCCAAGCGGCGAACGCCAGGAAACACCAATACCCGCAGCCCCGCGCAGGGAGTTATCATCTTCAATCGCCGGACCGAAGATATCATCAACTTCCCACAACGAGCCAATATCGGTAAAGGCATGGGCCTTGATCCCGATTTCCTCAGGCAGCCCCAGAGGGAAAGTCATCTCAGCAGTACCGCGGTAGAACATGTTCCCACCGAGAGAGTCATCCGTTGATGTATCACGCGGACCAACCCCGGCAGATTCAAAGCCGCGCAGGCTGCCGCCGCCAAGGAAGAACCGTTCGTTAATCTGAATATCTTCTCCGCCTGTTCCTTTAACCGCGCCGACTTCACCGAGCAGGTTAAAAATCCAGTTATCCGCAAGCGGGATGTAATGAGATACCCCAAGCTTACCTTTAACATACTGGGTATCCCCGCCAAGCCCGGCCACTTCGGTATCAAGCCAGCCGATCGTACCGTTCGTCGTGGTCAGGGAACTATCGCGCGTATCGTAAGTCAAACGCTGCGAAACAGCCGACGTCACACGTTTGCCTTCCTGCGCCAGAATATAGAGCGACGCATCAGGATCAACATCCGTAAGGTCGTTCCGTTCCAGACGGTAACGCAAGACCTGACGCCAATGCTCGGACAACGGATAACCAAAGCGCAGACCGCCGCCCGTCCGGCGCTGGGTATAGGAACTTTCGTCCTGCAAGTCCTGGGTGATATGGAACAAATCAAACCCGGCGGAAAAATCGCGATCAAGGAAGTAAGGCTCAGTGAACGCAAGGTTTAACTCAGTCCGCTCCCCGGCAATCGTTCCAGCCACCAACAGGTCCTGCCCCTTCCCGAGAAGGTTACGCTCACGCAGGGCGATATCGGCCAAAGGCCCTTCAGTCGTCGAGAAACCGGCACCCAAGGAAAGCTCCCCGGTTGATTGCTCGATAACCTCAACATCGACCACGGTTTTATCAGGCGCGCTACCTTGCATCGGTGTAACCGTTACATTCTCAAAATAGCCAAGATCTTTGATATCCTGTTCGGAAGCGGCCAGCTTGGACCGGTTGAACGGGTCGCCTTCAACAAGACTCATCTCGCGGCGGATAACCTTATCCAGCGTACGAACGTTACCACGAATATTAATCTGTTCGACAAACACGCGCGGCGTTTCACTAATCATAAAGGTGACATCAAGAACCTGTTCGGCGCGGTTACGCTTGATATCGGGACGGACGTTCACGAAGGCGAACTGCATGTCGCCAAGCGCATCCGTCATCGCATCGACGGTTTCGGTAACCTCATTCGCATCATACCAGTCCCCTTCTTCAAAGGTAATGCTCGGACGCAGAACTTCGGCATCAAAATGGCGCAGGCCGGAACTGATGCCAATCGCATTGACTTTATAACGCTCGCCCTCGTCGATTGTGAAGGTCAGGAAAAAATGCTCCCGGTCATTGGAGAGCTCAGCCACCGCAGACACAAGGCGGAAATCCGCATACCCCTGCGACAGATAGAAACGGCGCAGCAATTCCTGGTCAAACGCCATACGATCCGGGTCGTACCGATCATCCGAATTCAGGAAGCGGTACCAGCGGGATTCCTTGGTGCTGATCTCACCGCGCAGCTTGTCATCGTCAAACCGCTTGTTCCCGACGAAGCGAATACTCTTCACTTCGGTCACAGGACCTTCGCTGATTTCAAACACGAGGTTCACGCGGTTCTGGTCAAGCTTGATAACTTTCGGCTCGATATTCGCGGAAAAACGGCCGTTCCGCTGATAAACCTGGTAAAGACGGTTCACATCGGCCTGCACTTTGGTCCGGGTAAAGACCTGGCGCGGTCGCAATGAAATCTCGGCCAGCAGGTCCTCGTTCTCAATCTTGTCATTGCCTTCAAAAGCAATCTGGCTAATCACCGGGTTTTCAACCACGGTCACTTCCAGTACGTTCCCTTTCGGGCGCAAGGTCACATCGGCGAACAGACCCGTCGCAAACAGGCTCTTCAACGCACGGTTCATCGTTTCCTGGTTCAGCGGATCACCGATGCGCACATCCATATAAGTCAGCACGGTAGCAGGCTCAATCCGCTCCACACCCACGATCTGGATTTCGGAAACGCGGCTGCCATACTGCGCCTGCGCCGTCCCCTGGAACAGGAGAACACCCGCGAAAAACATAAAGAAAGCAGCTAGATAACGCTGTCTGAGCATATCGACCATTGTAAAACCGGTTCTTAATCTTTGCTTGTTTGTTGCCTAAATAGACCTTTAGGCAATCCTTTTAAAGGATTAATTGCACAATGTCATTCAAATTAGCAAATATCATGATTCCGGCCAGGATGACCAGCCCTAAACGAAAGGCATATTCCTGAATCTGTTCGGAAATCGGTGATCCTTTAACGGCTTCAATGGCATAGAAGAACAGGTGCCCCCCATCCAGCATCGGGATCGGGAACAGGTTAATCAGCCCAAGATTAATGGACAAAAGCGCCGTAAAAGTAATAAGGGCAAGAATTCCAGCCTGCGCCATATCCCCGGCAATCGCGCCGATCCGGATAATCCCGCCAAGCTCGGTCGCACTGCGCGTCCCTGTAATCATCTGCCCCAAAGCCCGCAGGGTGCTCAACGTGATATTGATCGTTTCATCAACGGCTTCTTTAACGGCACTGACAGGATTATGCTTCACCAGGATTTCATCTTCACGGTCCGCAATATTCAAAAGGTTGAAGGTCGCGCTGGCTTCATCATTCATGCCTTCGTTAAATTCCGCCAGAGGCCTTATAAAGACATCATCCACGGACGGGCCGCGATCCAGCATAATACTGAACGTCGTCCCCATACGGGCCATAATTTCCTTGCGGATCCGGGCCGGATCATCATATTCCTTGCCTTCGACCCCTTTAATAAAGCTAATCTCGATCGCATTCCCCGGACTAATCAGACCCAGCAGGCCGCGGGCATGCTTAAAGCCGAAGCGGTCTTCATCAATAAGTTTGCGCGGCGTCGCCTGAATATCAACTTCCTGACCATCCCGCAGAACGGTAAAGGTGCGCTCTGTATCAAGCCCGACCAGTACTTCGCGCCGGATATCTTCAAAACGGTTAACCGCCGCCCCGTCAATGGCGACAACTTCATCATGAGGCATAAACCCGGCATCATCTGCCGCGCTGCCGCCAATCACAGCGGACGCCACAGGCGGCGTAACAGCCTGGCCGCTTGTGCTATACATCACAGCCATAATAATGATCGCAAACAGGAAGTTAATCCCCGGCCCGGCAAAAACGATGGCCGCACGCTGCGCGACAGGCTTGGCATAAAAAGCTACTTTCTTTTCTTCCTCGGTATGAGGGCGGAATTGCTCGGTCTCTTCATCCTCAATCCCGTTCAGGTGCCGGGCGCTGGCCGGGTCGGTATCGCCGAACATTTTGACGTAGCCGCCCAGAGGCACGATAGAAAATTTCCAGCGCGTACCGTTCTTATCGTTAATCCCGAACAGCTCTTTACCAAAGCCAATGGAAAAGCTTTCAACATGAACCCCGCACATCCGGGCGACGATGTAATGCCCCCACTCATGCACAAAGACAAGGATACTGAGCACCAGCAAAAACGTCCCGCCATATAACCATGCATTTTCAGCCGTTAGCTGGAACCAGTCGAAAATAGAACTACTCATGCCGTGTGAACCTCGTACATCTCACGTTTTTGGAACTCATCACTATCAATATAGGACGAAGTTAATTCTCGCACAGTTTTATCGAAAGAGACAACAGCTTCAATAGAATTTAATGCGCTTTCCTCGGTTTTCTCTGCAATCGCCCCGACAATCCGCACAATATCGCCAAAACCGATCTCGTTTTTCAGGAACCGCGCCACGGCAATTTCATTCGCAGCATTAAAAGCCACGCAATGACACGGCCCGGCCCGCAGGCAATCGAACGCCATTTCAACAGATTTAAATTTATTATTATCAATAGGTTGAAGCTCTAACCTCATAAGCTTATTTAAGTCAAGCCTCTGCCCCGGTGTCTTAATCCGGTCCGGCCAGCCCAGACAATAGGCAATCGGGGTTTTCATATCGGGCGCGCCCATCTGCGCCAGCACAGACCCGTCCGCATATTCAACCATCGAATGAATCACCGATTGCGGATGAATAACTACATCGATCTTATCCGCAGGCATATCGAATAAATAATGCGCCTCAATAACCTCCAGCGCCTTATTCATCAGGGTCGCGCTATCAACGGAGATCTTCTGCCCCATGGACCAGTTCGGATGCGCCACAGCCTGCGCCGGGGTCGCCGCCTCCATCTCTGCCGCAGACCATTCCCGAAAAGGCCCGCCGGATGCCGTCAGGATAATCCGTTCGATCCCCTGACGCTGCGACTCATCAAATACCTGGAAAATCGCGTTATGCTCGCTATCGACCGGCAGCAGACGTACGTTATTCCTGCAAGCCGCTTCCAGAACCAAAGGCCCCGCCGCCACTAACGGCTCTTTATTGGCCAGGGCCACGTGAGCGCCCTGCTCGATCGCCCGCATGATCGGCAGCAGCCCGTCAAACCCGACGATGGCCCCCATAGCCACATCGCAAGGCATCGATGCCGCTTCCAAAAGTGCCTCACGCCCGGCAGCAACGGAAATCCCGCTGCCTCCCAGCAATTCTTTCAGCGCGCCATAATGCTGCTCATCCGCAATTACGGCATGCGCCGCTTTCAGGTTGATCGCCTGCCCGGCCAGGCGCTCAACATTGCTGTGCGCGGACACGGCCTGCACCTTAAAGCGCTCCGGCTGCGAAGCAATAACGGCTTCGGTACTCTGCCCGACAGACCCGGTAACACCGAAAATACTGACGGTCTTTACATCCATAGTATTTCCATCATCAAAAATGCCGGGGAGACCAGCAACAAAGAGTCGATCCGGTCAAGCACCCCGCCATGTCCGGGAATTAACGCCCCGGTATCTTTCGCCCCAACCCGGCGCTTAAAGAAGGAAATCAGCAAATCACCAGCCTGCCCGACCAGTCCCAGCCCTAACCCAAGGATAAAAATCTTCACAATGTAGCCGGCATCATGCACCACAATCCCCGGCACAGCCGCAAACGCCAGCGCCAGCGCAAACCCGCAAAACACACTTGCCCCTGCCAGCCCGGCCCAGGTCTTGTTCGGGCTGAGCTTCGGCGCCATTTTAGGCCCGCCAATTTTCTTGCCGCAAAAATAGGCGCCGATATCACTGGCCCAGACACACAGTATCACCGCCAAAGTCAACGCCGCCCCGGCTTCATACCCCACCCGGATAAAGACAAAAGCGCCGCAGCACACCGCGAGGTAAATTGTTCCAAATATAGTAAACAGGATCTTATGCGCCCCTTTTTGTACCAGAGACACGAATTCATGCAGGGCAATCAAAGACGCCGCGACAACCATAAGAAGGAACGCCCAGCCGCCCCAGACAATAATCCCTGCCGCCGCCGGGGCCAAAATCACCCCGGAAAGTACGCGCTGTTTAAAAGCGGATGATTTTTCTATGGCAGGATCGGCACTCAAGCGTCGCCCCCTGCCGTTTTAACCGCGCCGAAACGGCGGTCGCGCTGGGAATACTCAGAAATAGCCGCTTCCATATCTTCTTTCTGGAAGTCAGGCCACAATACAGGGCTGAAAATCAGCTCCGCATAAGCACTCTGCCACAGCAGGAAATTACTGATACGCATCTCGCCACTGGTCCGGATCAGAATATCCGGGTCGGGAATCCCGTCCGTCATCAGGTATGAAGGCAGATGCTCCTCGGCATCCGCAAAATCAGGCACCCGCCCTTTCGCTGCGCAATCCATGGCCCAGGCACTGGCCGCCTCCAGGATATCGTTCCTGCCGCCGTAATTCAGGGCGATCACAACCGTAATCTTGGTATTGTCCGCCGTCAGCGCTTCCGCATTCTCGATCAACTCGACAATATCGGGAGCCAGCTGAGTCCTGTTACCAACCACCCGCAGACGGATATTGTTACGGTGCAGCTCAGCCGTTTCCGAGCGCAAATACATCCGCAGCAGGCGCATAAGCTCGCCAACCTCTTCCGCGGGACGGTTCCAGTTCTCCGATGAAAACCCAAACAGGGTCAGGTACTCAACCCCCAGCTCCCCGGCAGACCGGACGGCCCGCTTCACAGCTTCAACCCCCTGCTTGTGCCCCATCGTGCGGGGAAGACCACGGGCCTGTGCCCATCGCCCGTTTCCGTCCATAATAATGGCTATATGCTTTGGTCGTTGGTGATTTAGTGATTTAGTGATTTGGTGATTTGACATTAGAACACCTTAACGAGAATATAGAGCGTTAATCATTTTACCGACAGACATATATTCTTCCCGCCAGAATATGGCCTTTTCAAGGTCTATATACCCAAGCTCTTTACAATAATTAATCCAAACAAGCATCTCATTACTCGACCCCATTGCCATAAGCAAAAAACGCCTGAAGTCTGCCTGCGAAGACCGTTGCTTCGCGAAACCTTCGGCTATATTCGCGCATATGGATTTACTCGCTCTTCGCACCTGATCTCCCAGTGCATACTGCTCTATTTTAGGAAACAGCAGGCTTTCCCTATGTATATCCAGCGAAATGGAAAAAGCGCGCTTATAAACCTCCAGTTCTTCAAATGTCTTCGCAACAGCATAACCCATGCTTAAATCACCAAATCACTAATCCACTAAATCCCTAGATCGTCATGATATCTTTTTCTTTTTCGGACAACATCTCATCAATTTTTTTAATCAGGCCATCCGTAAGCTTCTGCACGTCATCTGCCATCCGCTTATGTTCATCTTCCGATATCTCGCCGTCTTTCTCCATTTTCTTGAGCCCATCCATACCGTCACGGCGAACATTACGAATCGAAACCCGTGCGGCTTCTGCATATTTACCCGCAACTTTGGTCAAATCATGGCGACGTTCTTCGTTCAGTTCAGGCACCGGCACGCGGATAACAGACCCTTCCGGCTGCGGGTTCAGCCCCAGCCCGGAATCACGGATCGCTTTTTCAACAGCCTTAACGGCAGACGCATCCCAGACACTGACCGTCAGAAGGCGTGGCTCCGGCACGTTCACCGTCCCCACCTGGTTCAGCGGCATCTTGCTGCCGTAAACATCAACCACGACAGGCTCCAGCATGCTGGCTGACGCCCGCCCGGTCCGCAGACCGCCATATTCCTCTTTAAGAACCTCAATCGCGCCTTCCATGCGGCGCTTCAGGTCAGCCATATCAACCATAATAAACCTCTTTCCTTTATATTATTTCTTATCGGTGACGATCGTGAACTCGCCCTCACCACGTAAAACCCGGCCAAAATTCCCTTCATCCTTGATCGAAAAGACCAGGATCGGAATCTCATTCTCCCGCGCCAGCGAAATCGCCGTCGCATCCATCACGCGCAAATCTTTGGTCAGCACGTCCAGATAGGACACCCGGTCAAGCTTCTCTGCCGTATCGTCTTTCGCTGGATCCGCCGTGTAAACGCCATCAACCTTCGTTCCTTTAATCAGGGCATCACAGCCCATTTCAGTCGCGCGCAGAGCAGCAGGCGTATCGGTCGTAAAGAACGGGTTACCACTCCCCGCCGCGAAAATCACAACACGGCCTTTTTCCATGTGGCGCAGCGCACGGCGGCGCACATAAGGCTCGCACACGGCCTGCATCGGGATGGCCGATTGCACCCGCGTTTCAACATCCATTTGCTCCAGCGCGGATTGCAGCGCCAGCGCGTTCATCACAGTCCCAAGCATGCCGATATAATCAGCGGTCACCCGCTCCATCCCGCTGGCTGCCCCGGACACGCCGCGGAAGATATTCCCGGCCCCGACAACCACACAAACCTGAACGCCCATGGCCACAGCTTCTTTAATATCGCGGGCAATCCGGTCGATCGTCGCCGGGTCGATCCCAAATTCCTGCGGCCCCATAAGGACTTCGCCGGACATTTTGAGCAGCACACGTTTATATTTGGCTTCCGTACCCGACATCGGCGCGACCTCTTCTTTTAGAACTTCATTTGTTTGCATGACCTTACCACTTTTTCCCGCAAAATTAAAACGATCCTAAGAGCCTGTTTCAAAACTCTCCCTAATCGTCATCCCCGTGACAAAAACCTTGTGAAACAAGGGTTTTGTTTAAACGACGGGGATCCATATGTCAGCGGCTTTGCCGCTGTCTTCTGCTGGATTCCCGCCGACTAGCCCTCCTTCGCTAAAGCTACGGAGGGCCGCGGGAATGACGGCGAGAAGAGTTTTGAAACAGACTCTAATGTAATAACAGCCGCCCTGCAAAGCAACGCGGCTGTTAATTCTGTCCACGAAGAGAAGTAATCAGCCGTTTGCTACCTTGGCAACTTCGGCGGCGAAGTCTTCTGCTTCTTTTTCGATCCCTTCGCCAAGCTGGAAGCGGGCAAAGCCTGTCAGCTTCGCACCGGCATTTTCAACCAGTTTGGAAATCTTGGTTTCGTTGTCGATCACGAAAGTTTGGTCAAGCAGGCAGATTTCTTCATAGAATTTGCGCATCCGGCCTTCGACCATTTTCTGGGCGATCTCTTCCGGTTTGCCCTCTGCTTTGGCTTGTTCCAGCAGAACGTCGCGTTCACGCTCAATTGCGGAAGCATCAACAGACTCGCGATCCAGATATTTCGGGAACGCTGCGGCAACGTGCATGGCAACCTGCTTGCCCAGGGCTTGCAGGGCTTCGGCATCGCCATCAGATTCCAGAGCAACCAGAACACCGATTTTACCGAGGTTATCCCCCAGGGCATTGTGCATGTAACCGCAAACAACGCCTTTTTCGACGCTCAGCACCGCGCTGCGGCGCAGGGACATGTTTTCGCCGATTTTCGCGATCAGGTCCGTCAGGGTGTCTTTAACGTTTTTACCACCTTCATAGTCAGCAGCGCCAAGCGTTTCTGCGTCTTTACCATGATCCAGCGCAATCGTGGACACTTTAGACACAAATTGCTGGAATTGCTCGTTACGGGCAACGAAGTCGGTTTCCGCGTTAATCTCAACCACAGCGCCTTTGGTCCCGTCCATAGCGATCCCGATAAGACCTTCGGCCGCGGTACGGCTGGATTTCTTCTCGGCTTTGGACAGGCCTTTTTTACGCAGCAGGTCAACAGCCGCTTCCATATCGCCGTCAGCTTCGGTGAGCGCGCTTTTTGCGTCCATCATGCCGGCACCGGTTTTCTCACGAAGTTCTTTTACTTGTGATGCAGTAATATTTGCCATCGTTCATAGTCCTTTTAAATACAGTTAGTGTTGGATTATGCCTGTGCAGCTTTTTTCACGTCTTCCGCAGAAGCCTCTGTTTCAGCTTCGTCTTCAGACTTTTTTTCCTCAGCAGCTTCCTCTTTGGCTTTGCCTTTAGCCGGCAGTTTTTCTTTCGGCTGCGGCTTCTGGTCTTTATCGGCACCGGCTTTCGCCATCTCAGCCTGCAGACCGTCCAGAACCGCACCAGCAACCAGGTCGCAATACAGTTCAATCGCACGGAAAGCGTCATCGTTACCCGGAACCGGATAATCAACACCATGCGGATCAGAGTTCGTGTCGAGAATAGCAAAGACCGGAATACCAAGGTTGTTGGCTTCGGCTACGGCAATGTCTTCCATGTTGGTATCAATGATAAACAGCGCATCAGGAATGCCGCCCATTTCTTTGATCCCGCCAATCGACAGCTCAAGCTTGTCACGCTCGCGGCTCATCATCAGTTGTTCTTTTTTGGTGTAACCGCTCATATCGCCGCCCAGCAGATCTTCAAGTTCACGCAGGCGGTTGATTGATTTGGAAATCGTATTCCAGTTGGTCATCATGCCACCGAGCCAGCGGTGGTTCACGTAGTACTGGCCGGAACGTTTCGCAGCTTCCTTGATTTTTTCCTGCGCAGAACGCTTCGTCCCGACAAACAGGACACGGCCGCCGTTAGCGGCAATATCGCGGATGCCTTTCAGAGCGCGGTCCAGCATCGGAACCGTTTGTTGCAGGTCGATAATGTGAACCCCGTTCCGTACACCAAAGATGTACTGTTTCATTTTCGGGTTCCAGCGGCGGGTGTGGTGACCAAAGTGGACGCCTGCTTCAAGCAGGTCACGCATAGTAAAAGTCGGCATAGTCATGTCGTTTCTCCTTTTTCGGTTATGCCTCTGCAAAGACTGGCCTTTTCAGGCACCGACGGGCAGGTTACGGCCCACGTTCTTTGCATGTGTATTTAGCCCAAAATGGCTATTGCGCGTTGATATACAGGGATTTCAGGGGATTTGCAAGGTTTAAATAAAAGATGTCATCCCGAGCGCAGCCGAGGGATCTTCGTACTGATTTACTAAGAAAACCTCTCCACTACGCGCTAACGCGCTCCGGTCGAGATGACAATAGCTGATTATTTTCTGAAAAGGCCCTTAACCCGGCCAAACAGACCAGAGCCGCCGTCATTGGCGGCTTTTTTGGTTTTGGTGACGGCTTTACCGTCAAAATCAAGCACGTCCTCCAGCGCCCGGCGCGGCGTGTAAACCGGCTTACCGCCATAACCGATCCGCAAAATCATATGCGCCCGGCCCTGATGGCTGATCTCGTCATGCATCACAAGCCGCAGTTCGGGCACCTCGCAAGGCTGGTTCAGTGCCGACACAGCAAGACCGCTCACTTCCGCCTGCAACAAGACGCGCATCAGTCCTTGCCCGGCCCGCAGCCGCTCCAGAACTCCGCCGGCTTTACTTCCCAACACGGCTAATACCGGGGAATTCAGCTCCAGCTGCTCATCGGTTGCGGTCTGGTTATCAACCGTAAACCGCCGCGCTAGGCTGGGGTTCAGGCTTTTGACAACTTCATTATAGGACAACCCCAGATTAGGCATCCCGTCACCGCTGAGATTGCGGCGTGGATCGACCCAGCCTGCCAGCTCTCGCCGGAAATGCTTGTTACTCGCCTGGATCCGGTCAGCTTCGGCAACCATACCGACAATCACTTTACGTTCCGCCGGAGGACAGATATGCAGCCACGCCCCTTCACTGGCGGCAGCAGCCTGCAACTTCGCCAGCACATCTTCGGGTACGGTTTTATCGGCAAACGCCCCTTTATTGCTGTGACGTTTGGGAATAACGCGGAACAGCGTGTCGAGCGCTTCATCCGGTGCCCCTTCACGCTTGTTCCCCAGCTTGACCTTGGCCAGCAAACTATCTTGCGCCGGATCTGGCAGCAGCTCCGTCGTTTCGTCATAACCAAAATGCGCAATCGCCAGCCGCAGATTATAAAGCGCCGCGCCGCAGGCAATGTTCTGTTCCCGGTCATCCGGATCAATCACCGGCAAAGCATGCCGACGATCCGCAAACAGGTACAGAATATTCCCGTCGATACTGAAATGCCATGGCTGGGAGTTATACACAGACGGCGCAAGCACAGCATA
This sequence comes from Rhodospirillales bacterium, assembly GCA_020638155.1. Taxonomy (GTDB): domain Bacteria; phylum Pseudomonadota; class Alphaproteobacteria; order Micavibrionales; family Micavibrionaceae; genus UM-FILTER-47-13. The sequence goes on along the minus strand of JACKJB010000001.1, from coordinate 802,656 downwards.
ACGCACACAAAAAGCCAGCTTCTCCGCTGCCGACCCGTTGTGCGGAAAGTCTTTTTCCGATACCCGCCATGCTTCCATGAAATCCATCATGGCACACTTATACTGTTTTTCTAATGGTATGGGAAGGATTTAGAGTTCCTGAATCTCAACAACCCCATCCGCCTTCATCAGCGCATTGCGCGCCTCCGGTGAAAAGTTCCAGCGGCCGTTGATTTCGATCTCCGCCGTTTCCTCACCATCCAGCGGGACAAATACCGCGATCCGTGCGCGTCCACGGCCTTCGGCATTCAACAGATCGCGAAGCTGCTGCATCGGAGCCCCGTCATCAATATGGATATGCACTTCCTGGATTTTCTGGGCAAGCGCCTTATCCAGCGGTTTGACGTCCTGCACCGTATAGCGGACCTGATCTTCCTTCTGCTCGGCAATCACCTTCAGCAGCAGCGTCTCCCCTTCTTCCAGAATATCCCGGCAGCGCGCCAGAAGCTCGGAGAACAGGACGACCTCATAAACCCCGGAAGAATCGGACAATTGCAGGAAGGCATATTTATTCCCGGATTTCGGCGACACCTTGATCTGCTTTTTAATCAGCACCCCGGCCATATCCAGAAGCGCGCTGTTTTTATGGGCAAGCTCGCGCTCGACCTGCATCATCGAGACAATGCCCATCCGCTCTAATTGCCCGGCCTTGGTATCGAGCGGGTGCGCCGACAGGTAAAAGCCAACCGCATCAAATTCGTTCCGCAATTGCTCCAACGCATCCCAGCCCTTGATCGCAGGCAACTCCGGCATTTCTGAAAAGCCGCCTTCCCCACCGCCGAACAGGCTTGACTGGCCGCTGGCTTTCTCGGCTGTCAGCGTTTGCGCATGCTTGATAATCGTTTCCACACCGCCATGCACCTGCGCCCGGTTGGGGTTCAGACTATCGAACACCCCGGCGCAAATCATGCGCTCAAGCTGCCGCTTGTTCATCACCGAAGAATCCAGCCGTCCGGCGAAATCATTCAGGTCTTTGAACGGCCCGTTTTCGTCGCGCTCCTGCACAAGGCTTTTCATCGCCTGCTCGCCCACGCCTTTTAACGCCGCCAGCGCATAACGTACCGCCCCGTTTTCCACCCGGAATTCAGGATAGGATTTATTAAGATCGGGTGGCAGCAGCGCAATCCCCAGACGATCAAGCTCCTGCTTAAAGATGCTCAGCTTATCGGTGTTCCCCATATCAAGCGTCATTGACGCCGCCATGAACTCAACCGGGTAATTCGCCTTCAGCCATGCCGTCTGGTAAGCGATCAGCGCATAAGCCGCCGCGTGGGATTTGTTGAAACCATAGCCTGCGAATTTGGCGATCTGGTCGAAAATCTCGTTGGCCTGTTTCGCCGGGACATTATTATGTTCTTTCGCGCCGTTGACGAACATCTCGCGCTGCGCGTCCATCTCGGCCTTGATCTTCTTACCCATCGCGCGCCGGAGCAAGTCAGCACCACCGAGCGTATAACCGGACAAAGCCTGCGCCGCCTGCATGACCTGTTCCTGATAAATCATCAAGCCGTAAGTTTCTTCCAGGTAAGGCTGCAGCTTCGGATGCATATAGTCCGGCTCTTCCTTGCCTTCCTTCCGGTCAATATAGATTGGGATATTATCCATCGGCCCCGGACGATACAGCGCCACCAAAGCGATGATATCTTCAAACCGGTTCGGCTTCATACGCCGCATCGCATCGCGCATCCCGGCGCTTTCAAGCTGGAACACCCCGACCGTATTCCCGACAGTCAGCAGCTCATATGTTTGCGCATGATCGAACGGAATTTGCAGGATCTCGATTTTCTCGCCGTGCACTTCCTCGATATACTGCAAAGCTTTCTGGATCACCGTCAGCGTTTTCAGGCCCAGAAAGTCGAACTTCACCAGCCCGGCCTGCTCGACAAACTTCATATTGAACTGGGTCACCGGCATATCAGAGCGCGGATCACGGTACAGCGCCAGCAACTCATGCAGCGGCCTGTCCCCGATCACCACCCCGGCAGCGTGGGTCGAGGCGTGCCGGTAAAGTCCTTCAAGCTGCAACGCAATCTCGATCAGCTTTTGCGACGTTTCTTCCTTATCCTTTTCCGCCCGCAAATCGGCATCCTGCTCCAGCGCTTCGGCAAGTGAAATCGGGTGTGCCGGATTGGCTGGGATCATCTTGGCAATCCGGTCCACCTGCCCGTACGGCATTTGCAGAACCCGCCCGACATCGCGCACCACGGCCCGCGCCTGCAACTTACCAAAGGTAATAATCTGCGCGACCTTATCGTGCCCGTATTTATCCTGCACATAGCGGATCACTTCATCGCGCCGGTCCTGGCAGAAATCCACGTCGAAGTCAGGCATCGACACCCGTTCCGGGTTCAGGAACCGCTCGAACAGCAGCCCAAAGCGCAGCGGATCAAGGTCGGTGACCTTCAGCGCCCACGCCACCACCGAGCCCGCACCGGACCCCCGGCCCGGCCCGACCGGAATGTCATGCTCTTTGGCCCATTTGATAAAATCCGAACAGATCAGGAAGTAACCGGGGAACTGCATCTCGATGATGATCCCCAGTTCGTAATCCATCCGCTCTTCATACGGCTTAGCAATTTCTTTGCGTTTGGCCTCGTCCATGTCATCCGTGAACACGAAATTCTCAAGCCGCCACCGCAGCCCGGCCATTGCCTGCGCCTTCAATTCCTCAACCTCGGACCGCCCGCCTTCCGTCTCAAAAGGCGGCAGGATCGGGTTAATTACCTGCAACAGGAACGAACAGCGCTGCGCGATCACCAGCGTATTATCGCAGGCCTCGGGAATATCGGCGAACAGCTCCCGCATGTCCTGCGTGCTTTTGAAGTAATGCTCCGGCGTAACCTTGCGGCGGTTATCTTCGGTCACATAACGCCCATCCGCGATACATAGCAGCGCATCATGCGCTTCATACATTTTGCGTTTGGGGAAATAACAGTCATTCGTCGCCACCAGAGGCACATCGAATTCATAAGCAAGATCGATCAGCGGCCCTTCGACCGTATCCTCTTCGACCAGCCCGTGACGCTGCAACTCGATATATAGCCGCCCCGGATAAATTTTCATCAGCCGTTTCAGTGCTTCTTTGGCTTCCTTCGGCTGGTTATGCAGCAGATATTGCGCCACCGGCCCGGCCAATCCGCCCGACAGGCAAATCAGCCCGTCGGCGCACTCTTCAAGCTGCTGCCAGCTCACATGCGGCTTTTCCGCCGCTTCCACCTTCAGGTAAGACTCGCTGACCAGCTTACAAAGATTGCGGTAGCCTTGCACCGTCTGGCACAGCAGGACAAGTAAATGCCCTTCCAGTCCCAACTGCACCTGGCACCCAATAATTGGCTGTACCCCGCTCTGCGCGGCGGATAAGGCGAACTCCAACCCGCCGAACATATTCCCGCTGTCGGTCATGGCCACGGCAGGCATCTTCTGATCCTGGCACATCCCGATCAGCTTTTTCGGACGCAACGCACCTTCCGCCAATGAATAGGCGGTATGCAAATGCAAATGGACAAAGCCATGCTGATCTGGAATCTGCGCTTTGGGCATAGCCCCATCCTAAACAGATTTATGTCCGGAAAAAACCCCTGAGCCGTGATTGTCCACGGTTTACGGCATCCCCTCTATTGTCATCCCGAACGCATGTGAGGGATCTCCCGACAATCTGGAGATTTCTCGGCTTCGCCTCGAAATGACACAGGAACTAGAATAATCAATAGGCAAAAACCCGGCCGTTCTTAAGCTCGAACACTTTATCCATCCGGTCGGCCAGATCCATATTATGTGTGGCAATCAATGCCCCGATCCCGGTATCTTTCACGAGCTTAATCAGGATGTCGAACACATCACTGGATGTTTCCGGGTCAAGGTTCCCTGTCGGCTCATCAGCCAGAAGCAGCTTCGGACTGTTCGCCAGCGCCCGCGCAATCGCCACGCGCTGTTGCTCTCCGCCCGACAATGTACCGGGGCGATGGGAAAAACGGTGCCCCAGCCCAAGGGATTCCAGTAATTGTTCGGCAGTCTTCTTCGCTGCCCGCTTCGACTTCCCGGCAATCATCTGCGGAATAATCACATTTTCAACCGCCGAAAACTCCGGTTGCAGGTAATGGAACTGGTAAATAAAGCCGAGAAACTCCCGCCGCAGCTTCGTGCGCTCTTCATCGCCCAGCTTTGAGGCTTCATGACCGTTGACGATAATCTGTCCCGCCGTCGGGCTATCCAGCAAACCGATCATATGCAGCAGGGTCGATTTCCCCGCCCCACTCGGCCCAACCAGTGCAACCATTTCGCCTTTTTCAATCGACAGGCTTAAGTTTTTCAGGATCGTCAACGTTTCGCCGCCCTGCTTGAAACTTTTTTCAAGACCTTCGACATGCAGCAGCGTACTGGCCACCGCCGCTTTCGCTCCTGTCATAGACACAACTTTTTCCTTAGCTTTCATAACGCAGCGCCTCCACCGGATCGAGTTTAGCCGCCCGCCACGCCGGGTATAGCGTCGCAAGGATCGACAGCACAAACGCCATCCCCACAACTGCGGTCACCTCATGCCAGTCAATTTCCGCCGGCAGCTTCGACAGGAAATAAATCTCCGCCGCGAACAGGTCCGTCCCCGTCAGCCCCTGCAGCCATTGCCGGATCGCCTCGATGTTCAGCGCAAAGACGATCCCGAGAACCGCCCCGGCAAAGGTGCCGATAAACCCGATGCTGGCCCCGGTCAGGATAAAGATCTTCATCATGCTGCGCCGGGAAGCGCCCATCGTCCGCATGATCGCGATATCCCGCCCCTTATCCTTCACCAGCATAATCATCGAAGAAATGATATTAAACGCCGCCACCAGGATAATCATCGTCAGGATCAGAAACATCACATTCCGTTCGACCTGTAGCGCGTTAAAGAAACTGCTGTTCATATCCCGCCAGTCATAAACCCCGGCCCGGTCCCCGACCGTCAGTGCGATATTCTCGCGAATATGCTGGAGCCGCACTGGATCTTCTGTAAACACTTCCAGCGAAGACACTTTCCCCTGCATCTGGAAGAAAACCTGCGCCGCCTCAAGCGGCATGAAGATAAAGCCGCTGTTATACTCAAACATCCCAACATCAAACACGGCACCGATTGTATAGGTGCGGGAGCGCGGAATCGTCCCGAACGGGCTGGCCTTTCCTTTCGGCGCAATCAGGGTAATTTCGTCCCCGACCGTAACTTTCAGCTTATCGGCCATCGCCTTACCGATCGCGACATTGGTCCCGTCAAAATCCCGTACATCTCCACGGATCAGGGAATTCGCCAAAATCGGCTTACGGGTAAAGTCTTCCTGCGATAACCCGCGTACAATCACGCCCGTCGCGCTGCCATGCACGGACAATAAAGCCTGCCCTTCGATCATCGGCACGGCGGTAATGACACCCTCCACACCTTCGACCTTGAGCTGCATGACCTTGTAATCTTCAAGCTTGCCGACATGGCTATAGATATTGATATGCCCATTCAGGCCCAGAATACGGGTCAGCAATTCCGCCCGGAAACCGTTCATCACCGACATCACGATAATCAGCGTCGCCACGCCAAGCATAATGCCCAGGAAAGAAAACCCGGCAATCACCGACACAAAGCCTTCCGCCTTGCGCGCCCGCAGGTAACGCCCCGCAACCATTCTCTCAAAAGGTGTAAACATCAAATTCTTCCCGTCCTGATCTCACAACAATATAGAGATCCGCGCAGATTTTGTAAGCCTTGATCTGCATTGTATACGCAGCAATCTGACTTTTTCCTCCGCAATCCGGTAATTTTATGATATAAAAAGAGCATAATAAAAAAATATAAATAACAGGAAGGTTAACTATGGGAAAGCTAAGCCAGTTCTGGGCTAATATCGGCAATGCCGCGCATGCCGTCAAAGATCTGAAAAACGCCATCGACAACAAAGACGCTCACGCCGCAACACGCGCCATTCGTCACGCGATGCCCAACCGGGAATTTTATGAAGACCAGATTATCAGGACCATCGGCGCATACAGCACAAAGCCGGACGCAAGCCCCACCCTGCTCAAAGCCATGCGCAAAGCTGTATACGACCATTTTGACAGTAAAATCATCGGCCACGGCATTTTTGAACAGCCGGATAAAGCCCTGCAGGACAAAACCGGTTATAAGAACCCGGCACAAATCTATGCTATCGCCGCCTATATGAACGATGTCGATAAACTCAAAGAACTCGGCAGCAAGGGCATCACCCCTGATATGGCGTCAGACAGCAGGGGCGTCACCGAAAACGTTGTCAGCGGCACCGCGAATATGATGCTCTATGATGCAATGAAAGAGCTGATCCGCCAGAATGCCTCGCTCGACAAAGGATATGGATACGATGAATTCCCGCCGATCCACGGCTTCGGCCAGCGCCTGTTCCACGACCTGACACCGGGTGTCACGCAAGCCTTACTGGAAACCGGCAAAAAGGAAATCATCGACGCCGTACGCAAAGCCATGGGCCCGGACTTTAAACCGCCGCACAACCCGATGCGCTTTGATATGGCCGCTTAATCCACTATCCCCTCTCCCTCTGGGAGAGGGCAACGAAGCCCGGTTTTTCTGAAAGAAAAGCCGCCGGCTAAGTGGGTGAGGGCCATAAACCGGATAAGCCCCCTCACCCAGTTTCAGCTAGGATCGCCTGCGGCTCACCAAGCTTGTACAACCCTCTCCCTAAAGGGAGAGGGGAAGAAAAGGCCTAGTAGGATTTCCCTATAATGACCTTCTGCCCGTCATCCTCGAACGGCAGGCAGCGTGAGGTAATGGAGAATTCTTTCTGAACGGCCTCAAGCCCCGGATCGTCAAGCACGGCCTTATCGGCCCGGACAAAACCAAACCCGCCAGCGGCATAAAACTGCTTAATCTCATCCAGACCGGATACATCGGTAACGTTCTCGCGGGTGAATGTTTCTGCACGCTCGTAAAGTGCCTGATGCACCTGCGCCAGAAGATTCGGCACCTCATTGATAAACGCATCGACAGTGCCGCTGGTTTTTGAATCCCGGCCAATATCGCGGCGCACCCAAGTCACAGTACCTTCTTCAACTTCCCGCGCCCCGACTTCAACGCGCACAGGAATGCCTTTCTTGATCGAACCCCACATTTTGTCCGGGGTCCGCGCATCGCTTTCGTCAAGGAACGCCCGCACGCCTTTTTCCTTCAGGCTCTCTTTCAGCTTGCGGCAGAATTCAATCACCGTGGCTTTACCAGAGTCATCCCGCAGAACCGGAATAATCGCAACCTGATGCGGCGCAACCTTCGGCGGCATAATCAGGCCGTCATCATCACTATGGGTCATAATCAACCCGCCAATCGACCGGGTCGAAAGCCCCCATGAGGTGGTATAGGCATGATGCGTCTGCCCGTCTTCGCCCTGATACTGAATCCCGAATGATTTCGAGAAATTCTGTCCCAGATTATGCGAGGTACAGGCCTGCAGCGCCTTGCCGTCCTGCATCATCGATTCATAAGTGTAGCTGTGATCCGCACCGGGGAACCGCTCATCAGCCGTTTTCTCTCCCGGAATACCCGGCATCGCCATCCAGTCGCGGTAAAGCTTCTGATAAACCTCCAGCATCTTCCTTGCGTCTTCGTTTGCTTCCTCCGGCGTGGCAAAGGCATTATGCCCTTCCTGCCACAGGAATTCAGAGGTCCGCAGGAACATCCGTGTCCGCAGTTCCCACCGCATCACGTTACACCACTGGTTCAGCTTCAGAGGCAAATCGCGGTAAGACTGCACCCACTTCGCCATGGAATCGCCGATAATCGTTTCCGAGGTCGGGCGAATGATAAACGGTTCTTCAAGCTGCGCCCCGGCAGCCGGTACCAACCCACCTTCCGGTCCTTTTTCAAGGCGGTGATGGGTTACAACGGCACATTCCTTGGCAAAGCCGTCAACATGCTCCGCCTCGCGGCTGATAAAGCTCAAAGGAATCAGAAGCGGGAAGTAGGCATTCTGGACATCCTCTTCCTTAATCATATCATCCAGCGCCCGCTGGACATTTTCCCACAGCGCAAACCCGTACGGCTTAATCACCATACAGCCGCGTACCGGTGCGTTTTCCGCGAGGTCAGCCGCTTTAATCACCTGTTGATACCATTCCGGGAAGTTTTCTTCACGGGTCGGTGTAATCGCTGTTTTCGGTTTCTTGCCTTGCTGGTTCATCTGTGCCTGCGCATTCATTGTTTAGTATCCTTCTCCCCAGATAATCTCTTCCTTCTGCCCGGCGGCCGGTTCGGTATTCTCCGGGGGAACCGGTTCCGGCATCTTCGCCTCTGTAATCGCCGGCGGAACTTTGCCGCATAAGCGGTAAGCATTATTGGTCACATCAACGCCGTCAATCATCACACCACCTCCGGTATGGATTTCAACCATCATCACCGGCGCCTGCATCTCCGTCCCCTGCGTTAAGGTCTGCGTCAGTTGCTGCGCCATATCAACCGTCACCGGAAAACGGATCACATCGACAGATCCCGGCACCTGCGCATTAACATCGGCAGGCACCACAGCGTTTCCGCGCACATCGACCCCCGGCACATAATTCGCCCCGGCCAGATGCGCCCCGCTATTTGACGGCAGGTATGAACACATCGCCTGATTAATCTGTGCCTGTGCCTGCCCCAAAGGAACAAAAGCCAAAGCCACCAGGGTCATCACAAAAATCCGTATCATTGGTAATCCTCCTCGCTCATCTGTTCGGCCAGACCGTAAAAATCAATAATGTCAGCCTGAACCAGCAGATAAACAACGATCCAGATGATAGCAGTGATCCCGGTCGTTATCAAAAATTTTAAGCCAAGACGCGGCGCAGACGGCGCGCTGGTGACATTGCCTTGGGTGGGATTATCATCATGACGGATACCCCACGGCAAAACCGTGAACAACACAACCCACCATGTAATAAAGAAAACAACGATCCCGCCGGAAATACTCATATCATCACACCCTGATTACATGGACCGTCGTTTTCGGCTTAACCCGCAGTACCAGGTTAACATGCCGCCGGATCCCGATCCGCAGTTCCTCATGCACAGCATGATCGTCCTTCAGATCGCCGCGCTCCATATCCCCCAGAATATCGCTCACCTCGTCCAGAAGATCGTCTTCCAGCCGCAGCTCATCCTCATCTTCTGAGTCAATCAATCCAATGGTGGTCAGCTCCGGGTCGGCAACCAGATCCCCGCGCGCATTCAAAACCACGGTCAGGTGAACAACCCCGGTGAATTGCAACTTCCGCCGCTCCCGGATAGCCGGGTGATCCATATCAATCAGCCGCCCCGACTCCAGCGCCAGGATTCCCGTCTCTATATGATCGATAATCGCCGAAGCACCCTTCTTCAGCTTAATCACAGACCCGTTACCCGGCACGATCACCTGCCCGATCTGGCATTTGCGCGCCAGGTCAGCCTGCGCTTCAAGCTGCATCCGTTCCCCGTGCACCGGGATCACCAGTTCCGGCTTCACCCACCGGTACATATCCGCAACCTCGTCCCGGCACGGATGCCCGGAAATATGGATCGTATGCGGTGTTTCCCCCGGCGACACGACATGCACCCCGCCCGCGACCAGGTTGTTTTTCACCGTATCGATTTCTTTTTCATTGCCCGGAATAGGCCGCGCGGAAAAGATCACCGTATCCCCTTTGCCAAGACGCACACTCGACATATCTCCGCGGGAAATCTTGGAAAGCGCCGCCCGCGCTTCCCCCTGTGATCCGGTCACGATATAAACCTGCTGATCCGCCGGCAGGTCTTCCATATCTCTTTCATCGACGAAGGGCCGCATATTGCCCAGATAGCCGCACTCCCGCGCCGCCGCGATCATATTATGCATCGAGCGCCCGATGACCGTAACGCTCCGCCCGTTCGCTTCCGCCGCCTTGCAGATACTTTGCATCCGCCCAATATTCGATGAAAACGTCGTCACGACAATCCGGCCCTTACAGGTCGCAAATACTTCTTCCAGCCCCTTTTCCGCATCAGCTTCCGATCCGGTCCGCCCGTCAACGGCGCAGTTGGTCGAGTCGCCGATATAAGCCAGAACCCCGTCCTGACCAAGATCCTGAAGCGCGGCTTCATCCGTCGGCGCATCAACCACCGGCGCGGGATCCAGATTCCAGTCCCCGCTATGCACGACCCGCCCTTCCGGCGTTTCAATAACCACGGCACAGGTCTGCGGGATCGAATGGGCAACATGGATAAAGCGCGCCTTAAACGGCCCCAGATCGACAATCTCTCCCGGTTCAACGACATTGATTTCCATCTTGCGGCTATCCGGGTGCTCTTCGATTTTCCGCTTCAGCACCGCCGCCGTAAAAGCCGTGCAATAAACCGGGCATTTCAGCCGCGGCCACAGATACGGAATCGCCCCGACATGGTCTTCATGCGCATGAGTCACGATCAGGCCTTCCAGCTCATGACGCCGCGCCTCCATGAACGCCGGATCGGGCATCAGGATATCAACGCCGGGAATACGGTGATCGGCAAACCCGATCCCCAGATCGATCGCCAGCCATTTACCCTGATAGGCATAAAGATTGAAATTAACGCCGAACTGCTCGCTTCCCCCCATCGGGATGAAGTGCAGGTCTTGGGGATCGAGTTGAAGCTCTTCCTGTGTACGGGCCATATGATATCTCTGGTTGATGTGCAAAAGCCGGAATTACGCGGCTTTCTGTCCTCTATTCGCTTGCTTATGAATGGACAAAAGTCCGCGCAAAGTCAAATTTTTATCAACTTTTTCAATGGCCGGGACCGTATCGGCAAACAAATCGGCAAGCCCGCCCGTTGCAATGACCAGCGGCTTTTCACCCATTTCCGCCTCGATCCGCGCCAGCGTCCCCTCGATCATCGCGACATAGCCCCAGTAAACCCCGGACTGCATCGCGCTGACCGTGTCCGTCCCGATGACTTTGTCGGTTTTCTGTATCCCGATTTTAGGAAGCTTCGCCGCCGCCTGATGCAGCGCCTGCATCGATAAATTCACCCCCGGCGCAATAACCCCGCCACAATATTCGCCGCGCCCGTTAATGACATCAAAAGTCGTCGCCGTGCCGAAATCAATCACCACCGCCGGAGCCTGATAACACGCCAGAACCGCCACGGCATTGACCAGCCGATCAGCCCCGATCTCCGCAGGCTTATCAAGATTGACCGTCATCTGCACCGTTTCATGCGACACCATCAACGGCGCCGCCCCAAAGGTCTTTTCACAGAGCTGCACAAGATGCACATTCGCATCCGGCACCACCGAGCAGATAATCGTTTCGCTCACCAGATTGAAATCCAGTCCGTTCTGGCTGAACAGCTGATACAACCACGCCGTATACTCATCCGCCGTCCGCCCGCTATCGGTCTTACAGCGCCACATCTGTACCTGCTGCGCCCCGTCATAAAGCGCAAACACCACGTTGGTATTACCGGCATCAATTGTTAGAAGCATCGAAAAGCCTTTCCTTATAAATCAGGAAAATAGACTTCCCCGGAGTTTATGGCAATAGTTTTACCGGATTCACTGATTTCAACAACCAGTGCCCCGTTCTCATCCAGCTCCCGGAAAATGCCCTCATGCTGGATATTCCCCAGATCCACCTTGATCGGCGCATTCAGCCCATGCGCCTGCGCCAGCCATTTTTCCCGGATCTGCGCAAAACCGTCTTCCTGCCATTGCTTGTAGAATACAGCGAAATGCGCCAGGACATGGTCCCGGAACGGGTGAATCGCCAGCCGGTTGTCCCCGGACACTTCTTTCAGGCAAATCGCCTCTTCCGGCGCGCTCATGATATTCGCCCCGATCCCGAGCGCATACCCATCGCCTTCCCTTTCAATCAGGATGCCGGACGCTTTCTTCCCGTCGATCAGGATATCATTCGGCCATTTCAGGGTTTTGCTATGCCCCGGCACCATAACCTCATCCATCGCCGCCGATAACGCCACCGCAGCCACAAAGGAAAGCTGCCCGGCATCGGCCACATCACAGCCGGGACGCAGCAGGATCGACATATACAGATTACCAATCGGCGAAACCCATTCCCTACCGTGCCGCCCACGCCCTTTCTTCTGCTCAAGGCACTGGATCACCGTACCCTCGGGCAGGCCCTCTTCGGCCAGCTCCTTCACGTAATCCTGTGTTGAAGGCAGGGAAGCGTAAGTATGAACGTTCCAGTCAATACTCATCCGGCAAACAACGCCGAAGCCGCATTCAGGCTGGTCTGGACAAGCCCGTCAGGGTACTTGATGAACAGCAGGACGAAAACGACGCTCATCAAAACGACAGCCCGCTTGGAAAAAGCGATCTGCTTGTCAAAGACATCAACCGGGTCGTCGAAGAACATAACCTTGATAACCCGTAAGTAATAGAACGCCGCCACAACCGAAGTCAGGATACCAAGCGTTGCCAGCACATACATTTCCGAAGCGATCGCCGCCTGGAAGATAAAGAACTTTCCGAAAAACCCGGCCATCGGCGGAATACCGCTCATCGAGAACATCAGGATCGCTAGCGCATATGCCAAAAGCGGGCTGTTTTTGGACAGGCCGCCCAAATCCTCAATATCATCAACTTCCATGCCGCCACGGCGCATCATCAGGATCACCGCAAACACCCCGGCAGTCATAAACATGTAGATCGTCAGGTACAGCACAACGGCCCCCGCGCCTTCGACCGTCCCGGAAGCCACCCCAATCAGGGCATAACCCATATTCCCGATCGAGCTGTAAGCCATCAGGCGTTTGATGTTGGTCTGCGCAATCGCGGCAAAAGACCCGACAATCATCGAAGCGAGCGCCAGGAACCAGATAATCTGCTGCCAGTCCCCAATAATAGAGCCAAATGGCCCGTACAGCAGCCGCATCAGTAGCGCCATCGCCGCGATCTTCGGTACAATCGCAAAGAAGGCCGTGACCGACGTCGGCGCGCCTTCGTAAACATCCGGCGTCCACATATGGAACGGAACGGCAGATACCTTAAACGCCAGTCCGGCAAGCACGAACACCAGCCCGATCACCAGCCCTGCACTTGGGCCGTCACCGGCCTGAACCGCCGCGGCAATCTCGGTAAACCCGACGGAACCGGTATAGCCGTAAACAAGCGATACCCCGAACAGCAACATCCCGGATGCCAGTGCGCCCAGGATAAAATACTTAATCCCCGCTTCGGCGGACTTAATGTAATCCCGGCGAAACGCCGCCAGCACATAAAGGCTCAGCGATTGAAGCTCCAGCCCCATATACATGGTCAGCAGGCTGTTCGAGGAAATCATAAACATCATGCCAAGCCCGGCGAACAGGACAAGGATCGGATATTCAAAGCGGTTAATCCGCTCCTGCGCCAGATAGCGCACCGATATCGCCATCGACAGCATCAGGCCGATCAGCACCAGCAACTTCATAAAACCGGCAAACCGGTCCATGATGAACAGCCCGCCAAACGTGATTTGCTGCTCCCAATTCAGTCCAAGCAGGAACATCGCCGCGACGCCAAAAGCGCCGACCGTCGCCCAGCAAATCAGCCGCGTCCCTTCATTACCGCGAAAAACCCCGGCGACAAGAAGCACCATCCCGGCAAGCGCCAGGAAAACCTCCGGCAGCGCCGGCATCAACGAGAAATTACTGGCATCAGTCATGCGGCATAGCCTCCGGCGTCCATATCGTTTCCCCTGCAGCGGGCTCAACCCCGATAACCTGTGTCTGCTCAAGCGCCGTTTCATATTGCGCGATCAGCTTATCAACGGACGGGGAAATCCGCTCCATAACATATCCGGGGGCCACCCCCAGCCAGATCACCAGCAGCACCAGCGGCACAAAGATAAAGACTTCGCGCTGATCCAGATCTTTCATGGCGGCAGCATCCTTGTTCACGGCTTCCCCAAAGACAACCCGCTTGTAAAGAACCAGCATATAGGCCGCACCCAGCACAACCCCGGTCGTCGCAAACAGCGCCACCGTCGTATCAACACGGAACGCCCCGAGCAGCGTCAGGAATTCACCGACAAACCCGCTCGTCCCCGGAAGCCCGACCGAGCCCAGCATAAAGATCATAAAGATCGTCGCATATTTCGGCATATTCTTGACGATACCGCCATAGCGCGCAATTTCCCTTGTATGCAGTCGGTCATAAACCACCCCGACAATCAGGAAAAGCGCCCCGGAAATCACGCCATGGCTAATCATCTGGAAGATCCCGCCTTCGATCCCCTGTGAGGTCGCCGTGAAAATCCCGAGCGTCACAAAGCCCATATGAGCAACCGAAGAATACGCGATCAGCTTCTTCATATCTTCCTGCACCAGCGCGACAAGCGAGGTATAGATAATCGCGATCACGGACAGCCAGTAAACGAAATCCGCGTAATAAGCGCTTGCCTCCGGGAACATCGGCAAGGAAAAACGCAAGAACCCGTACCCGCCCATCTTCAGAAGCACACCGGCAAGGATCACTGACCCCGCTGTCGGCGCCTCGACGTGCGCATCGGGAAGCCATGTATGCACGGGCCACATCGGCATCTTAACGGCAAAGCTGGCAAAGAAAGCCACCCACAGCCACATCTGTAAATCACGGGCCACCGGGTTTTCCATCAGGGTCGGAATATCGGTCGTCCCCACCTGGAAGTACATCGTCAGCAGGGCAAGCAGCATCAGGACCGAACCAAGCAGCGTATAAAGGAAAAACTTGAACGCGGAATAAACCCGGCGCGGTCCGCCCCACACCCCGATAATCAGGAACATCGGGATCAGTACGCCTTCAAAGAACACATAGAACAGCACCGCATCAAGCGCGCAGAACGTGCCGATCATCATCGTTTCCAGCACCAGGAACGCGATCATGTACTCCTTGACCCGCTTTTTAATCGACGTCCAGCTAGCCAGAATACAAAGCGGCGTCAGGAATGCGGAAAGGGCAACGAAAAAGACCGAAATCCCGTCCACACCCATATGATAGGAAATCCCGAGAGACGGGAACCAGTCAGCTTTTTCAACAAACTGGAAATCCGCAGTCGTCCCGTCAAAACGCCCCAACATAAAAAGCGCCAGCGCAAAGGTAAAAGTCGAGCAGTAAAACGCCGTAAACTTCGCATTCCGGTCAACCGTCTCGGCGTCCCCGCGAATAAAGAAAATAAACAGCGCGCCAATCAGCGGCAATGCCGTCATCAGAGAAAGGATCGGAAAATCAACCATAATAAACGCTCCCTACATTCCCGTCCTGAAGACAAACCACGACATCAGCCCAATCACAGCAATAATCATGACAAAGGCATACTGGTACATGTAACCGCTCTGGAACCGCTGCAACAGCCCGGCAATCCCGGCAGACGCAGACGCCACGCCATCAGGTCCGTAGCGGTCGATAATCTTGCGGTCGCCACTGACCGAGAAAAATCGTCCCAGTCCCCACGCGCTTTCAACAAACACTTTCTGGTAAAGCTCATCGAAATACCACTTATTGAAAGACAGGTTATAAAGCGGCTTCAGCCCTGCCGCGAGCTTCTGCGCCACGCCTTCGCGCCACATATAAATCACATAAGCGAGGAAAATACCGCCCAGCCCCATAAACAGCGGCAGCAGCTTGACCCATTCCGGCACATGGTGCGCGGCCTGGACCGTATCGTTTTCATGCAGGACTTTCAGGCTTTCTCCCCAGAAAGCATGGCGGTTCCAGACAGATTCTTCATGCCCGCCCTCATAGGTCGGTGCCTCAACCTCACGCTCCAGCTCAACCTCATGGGCAACAAGCTCAGGTTCGTGATGATCCCCGGCCACAAAAGGCTCATAGAAAACAGCCCCGGCAAACAAAGCCCCGGTCGCCAGGACAACCAGCGGCGACAACATCACAGCAGGAGACTCATGCACGTGCGCCATCACTTTTTCATCCGCGCGCGGCTTGCCGTGGAATGTCATCAGGATCAGGCGCCAGCTGTAAAACGCAGTCATCAGCGCCGCCGCAATCCCCAGCCAGAAAGCAAAATTCCCAAACCATGTATGGTCCGCAAACGCGGATTCCAAAATGATGTCCTTGGAGTAATACCCGGCAAACAGCGGAATCCCGGCCAGCGCAAGACTGCCGATCCACATCAATCCGTAGGTAAACGGAATCATCTTATAAATCCCGCCCATCTTGCGCATATCCTGTTCATCGGACATCGCATGGATCACCGATCCGGCGCCAAGGAACAGCAGCGCCTTGAAAAACGCGTGGGTCATCAGGTGAAAAATCGCCGCCCCGTACGCGGAAACGCCGATGGCAAAGAACATATAGCCAAGCTGGCTCATCGTTGAATACGCAATCACCCGCTTGATATCAAACTGCGTCAGACCGATCGTCGCCGCGACAAATGCCGTCAACCCGCCGACAATACAAATTACCTGCAACGTCAGCGGCGCATATTCCAGCACTGGCGAGAAACGCGCCATCAGGAATACCCCCGCCGTCACCATCGTTGCGGCGTGGATCAG
The DNA here is from genome assembly GCA_020638155.1 of Rhodospirillales bacterium. Classification (GTDB taxonomy): domain Bacteria; phylum Pseudomonadota; class Alphaproteobacteria; order Micavibrionales; family Micavibrionaceae; genus UM-FILTER-47-13. The sequence continues at coordinate 786,152 of JACKJB010000001.1, read as the reverse complement.
TGCGGACACGGGTGTCGGCCCTTCCATAGCGTCCGGCAACCACGTATGCAGACCCAGCTGCGCCGACTTCCCGCATGCACCGATAAACAGCAACAGCGTAATCACAGTTATCGAATGCAGTTCATACCCCAGGAAGTTGAACGTATGCGTTGCCAGTTCCGGCGCTTTATCAAAAATCGCTTCAAACTCGACAGTCCCAAAGACAAAGAATGTCGCCATCACACCAAGCGCAAGACCAAAATCGCCAACCCGATTCACAACAAACGCCTTCACGGCAGCCGCATTCGCGCTGTTCTTATGATTCCAGAACCCGATCAGCAGATAAGACGCAAGCCCTACCCCTTCCCAGCCAAAGAACAGCTGCAACAAATTATCCGCCGTCACCAGCATCAGCATCGCAAAAGTAAACAGGCTCAGATACGCCATAAACCGCCCCTTGCACGGGTCATGCGACATGTAGCCGATCGAATAAACATGAACGCAGGAGGACACGATATTGATAACGCACAGCATCACCGCCGTCAGCTGGTCAACCCGCAGCGCCCAGTTCACCGAAAAATCACCGGACGCAATCCAGCCTGCCAGCACGACCGTCCGCGGATCCTGGTCGAAAACGACATCAAAGAACAGCACAACCGAACAAAACGCCGACAGGATCACCGCCGCACAAGTCACAAACTGCGCCCCGGCAGCTCCAATCTGCTTACCGAACAATCCGGCCAGCAGGAAAGCAAATAACGGTGGGAAGACTGCGAGAATTTCCATGCCTTATCCCTTCATCATTGAAATATCTTCAACGGCAATAGAACCCTTGTTCCGGAAGAACACGACCAGGATCGCAAGCCCGATCGCAGCCTCTGCCGCAGCAACCGTCAGGATAAACATCGTAAAGACCTGCCCCGCCATATCGCCGAGATACACCGAAAAAGCGACGAAGTTAATATTCACCGCCAGCAGCATCAACTCAATCGACATCAGGATCACAATCACGTTCTTCCGGTTCAGGAAAATCCCGAACACGCCGAGGGTAAACACAATCCCGGCCAGAATCAGGTAATGATTAAGCGCAATCTCCATGTCTTAGACCCCCGATCCCGAAGCAACTTTTTTGATTTCCATCGACTCCTCAATTTTACGGTCGAACTGGTCAGCGACTTTCTGCTTGCGAACACCGGGCCGCGTCCGGTGCGTCAAAACAATCGCGCCCATCATCGCCACCAGTAGAATTAAGCCGGCCATCTGGAAGGCCAAAACATAATGCGTGTATAAAAGACCGCCCAAAGCCTCGGTATTCGTCACATCGGGAACAACCGGCGCTGCAAAATGCTGCTCAACTTCGGGGGCAAACTGCCATGCCCCATAGGCCAGGAACAGCTCCCCAAGCAGCACAAAGCCAATCACAAGACCGATCGGGACATATTGCATCGCCCCTTTGCGCAAATCGGCAAAACTGATATCCAGCATCATCACGACAAACAGGAACAGGACCGCCACAGCGCCGACATAGACGATCACAAGAATCGTCGCGATAAACTCAGCACCAAGCAGGATGAACAATCCCGCGGCATTAAAGAACGCCAGAATCAGGAATAACACGGAATGCACAGGGTTTTTGGCCGTGATAACCATCAGGGCACTCAGAACCAGTACGGCGGCAAATAGATAAAAAGCTAATCCAGAAATCATGATTTATGCGCTTACCTTATCAAAGTAATTACAGTCACTTCTAATATTTTGTGGCCCTGACTTCAAGCGCCCATTCCCGAAATATCCACTTTGATAAGAAAAAATACTTAGGGATTGATTTTTTCTTCATATCTGCAAAAATCGGCGCTATCTATCGTCCTTGGACTTTTCTCAAAAAAGGAAGAATACTGTGAAACACTTTGCGCCCCTGTTTTTAACGATCATCCTGCTTTTTGCCGCCGCTCCGGCAAAAGCGGAAGGCGACCTCCTCAGCCTCGGTATCGGCTGGTATGACATTAATGATAACGAAGGCGCCACCGATTTCCGCGTTGAATATCGCTGGGATCGTCCTTTGGTCTGGGTCATCGAACCATGGGCCGGCGGTGAAGTCACGTCAGATGGCGCCGTTTACGGTGTTGCCGGGATCCTGGCGGATATTCAGGCCGGTGACGGCTTTGTGATTACCCCCAGCTTCGGCGCAGGGCTTTACGGTGACGGGGACGGCAAAGATCTTGGGAACACCATCGAATTCCGTTCCCAATTGGAACTCGGCTGGGAATTCCAGAATTCCTCCCGCGTTGGTGTTGCCTTTGGCCACATTTCAAACGCCAGCCTGGGCGACCGGAACCCCGGCACGGAAATCCTGAACGTTTACTACCACGTCCCGGTCGAGTGGTTCTAACCCCCTTTCCCTGAGATACCCCGATAAAAAAAGCGCCCCAATCCCGAGGCGCTTTTATTGTATCCAGTAGAATTAAAAGCCCCATTAAGGCATCATAACAGGCCCCGGCCCCATCGGCGCGCCGTTCACAGTCAAGTTCCCTGTCTTATCAAGCTCGTAATTCCAGAGAAGCCCTTTGCCGTCTTCAGTCGGCACGGCCATCGCCTTGAACATATCACCAAGGCTGGCACCACCCTCACCGAGCATCATGCCGTAATTGCTTACAAGGTTATCAAACCCGTTCACAACGATCTGCCCTTTACCCGGCAGCGCGGTCCCTTCCACAGTATGATTCCCTTTATAGGAAACATCATAACCGGGGCTGGCAACGGCACAGTTAAACTGCACCCCTATACCGTCTGTAATGCTTGCGACACCAAGGCCTTCGCCTGTAATAGAAGGAATGGTTCCAAATCCCAGCTCAACACTATCTGTAAGCCCGTTCCGTATGGAACCAATCGCCTGCTGGACAGGGACATCACTCAAAGTAACCGTACAGGAAGCCTCTTCAGGAATATGCAAAGGCACACCGGGCGTCAAAGCATCGGCATTTTTCAATGTATACCCAAGCGAAATTTCGGCCTGGGCTTCATCCTCTTTCAGATTATCCAGCCCCAACTGTACGGCAGCACTGATTTCAGGTGCGGCCATCCCCTGCAGGGCAGTCTCATCAAGGCTGATCTTCCCAATATTCAATCCAAAGCTTACGCCATTAGGAACCATACCTGGCTCGAATGCCTGCAGAGTGCGCAATTCTGAAGCCAGACCATCGTACCCAGCCTGAAATGAAATCTCATCAACCGTAACATGCAGCCCCGCCATCGGGTCATTCGACCCCAAAACAACGTTGATATTCGAAGCCGTCAGAATGGTATCGCTGTCATACAGATTGCCGGTTTTCCGAACGAAATTATTCACATCGATCTCCGCATCAATCCCAATAATGCCGTCATCCGTTTTAAACGTCAGATCGCAATTTTCCTGCCCGGTGACAAAGGTATAATCATCCCCTTTGACAATCACATCATAAACGGCGCTCGCGCATGTTGCGCTCGCCTTTAACGTCGCCCCACGCAACTCGTCTTTCATTTCAATATCCATGGACACAGGCTCTACAGATGCCGCCCGGACTGTAATCTCCTGGCCGTCTTCGCCGAATGCGTAGTTTAAAAGCGCCTGATGACTATCAAACGTCATGCTGTACGTTGTATGCGGCGTACGAATAGTCGTGTCCATTTCCTGTGCGCCCTTGAAATCAACCTGCACCCCGGGAACCTTCACGTCATAGATCAAAAAGCCGGAAGGTTCCACTGTAACCAGATCAATATAATTTGCCGCGACACCCATCCCTGGCCCCTTACTGGCATAGGCATCATTGGCGACAGCTTTAAAACGCTCCGCCAGGGCCTCCGGAACAACAACATTGTTCACATAGACTGCGCCAGCACCAAGCCCCGCCGTAAGAAGGGCCGCGCCACCAAGTAAGGATTTTGTTGCTTTATTCATAGAAGAGCCTCCGCTGTAAATGTTATGCGGTCGCACTATGAAAAAATGAAGCCTCTATGTCAATTGATTATTGAAAAATCAGCGGTAAGGCGCTTCTGCCTCAAGATTAGACGCAATCTGCGCTTCCCAACGGTCGCCGTTCGCTAAAAGCTTGTCTTTATTGTAATAAAGCTCTTCGCGGGTTTCGGCGGCAAATTCAAAATTCGGCCCTTCGACAATCGCATCCACCGGGCACGCTTCCTGGCACAACCCACAATAAATACATTTGGTCATGTCGATATCGTAACGCGTCGTCCGGCGGCTGCCGTCTTCGCGCGGTTCGGCCTCGATCGTAATCGCCAGCGCCGGGCAAATCGCCTCACACAGCTTACAGGCAATGCAGCGCTCTTCCCCGTTAGGATACCGGCGTAAGGCATGCTCGCCGCGAAAACGTGGGCTGATCGGCCCTTTTTCGTTTGGATAGTTAATCGTTACTTTCGGCCGAAAGAAATACTTCAGCGTCAAAGTCATCCCTTTAACGATTTCCGGCAATAAAAAGCTACGTGCGAGACTGTCCATGTCTTTTATTTAACCACGAATAAACACAAATAAACACGAATTATCTTTATCATGATTCTTCACCATCAGTAGATTTCATAGCTTTTTTAAAAAACTTGTAAGCGATAAAATATATACCCAAACTTAGCAAACATGATATTATCAATAATTTCGTCTCCTGTCATGGTGAAATCTGTTTGCGCATTATTATTCAAACTTATCTTGCCCCATATAGATAAAAACCCGGCAATTATTGTAGCAAATAAGGTAAACCACAAACCTTTATTAAAATCTCTAAACCGCATGTAATATGCAATCGCTATAGGAATAACTATATTTAGCATGATAAAAATTTGTGTTTATTAGTGTCCATTCGTGGTTTTTCAAACATAACAAATTATTGAGGCAACGCCCCGGTCATAATCAGGCTGCCGGACATCACCAGTACCCACAGCAACGTTAACGGCAGGAACACTTTCCAGCCCAGCCGCATCAGCTGGTCATAGCGGTAACGCGGGAAAGTCGCCCGCGCCCACAGGAAGAAGAACAGGATCGCGCAGGTCTTAACGACAAACCAGACAAAGCCCGGCACGAACCCAAGAAATTCCATCCCGAACGGCGGCAGCCAGCCCCCCAGGAACAGTACAACCGCAATCGCGCTCATCAGGATCATATTCGCGTATTCCCCCAGGAAGAACAGCGCGAAAGTCATCGCCGAATATTCCACCATGAACCCGCCGGACAGCTCTGACTCCCCCTCCGGCAAGTCAAACGGTGCCCGGTTGGTTTCCGCCAAAATCGACACAAGAAACACGATAAACATCGGGAACAGCATCACCTGCACCCACACAGGACGCGGCGCCATCACGATATCGGTCAGGTTCAGAGAGCCTACACAGACAAGCACACAAACGATAATCAGCCCCATAGACACTTCATAGGACACCATTTGCGACGCGGAACGCAGCCCGCCAAGAAACGCATAACGGGAGTTCGAAGCCCATCCGGCCATAATCACGCCGTAAACCCCCATGGAGGAAACAGCAAACAAATACAAAATCCCGACATTGATATCGGCAAGCACCATCCTGTAATCAACCGGGATCACCGCCCAGGCAATCAAAGCCAGAATAAACATCAGGATCGGCGCCAACAGAAACACAGGGCGGTTAGCTTGCGACGGGATAATCGTTTCCTTGGACAGTAGCTTCACACCGTCCGCAATCGGTTGCAAAAGCCCGAACGGCCCAACCGTCATCGGCCCTTGCCTGCGCTGCATCGCCCCCAGAACTTTACGCTCGAAATAGGTCAGGTACGCCACACCAAACAACACAGCCCCGACAATGATCCCGATATGCATCAGGATCACCAGTAACGGCCAGATATATAAGCTCCAGAGTTCAGGCATCTCTTCCCTTACAAATAGTTTTTAATTTCTTCTGCAAGCAAATCAGTGTCCGGGTTATCGAGAAATTTCTCCACCGGTTGTAAATCCCAGTGGCCAGCACCGGACTCCTTAATCATACCCGCCAAAAAGTAGCCGTCACGATTTTGCTTGGTTGCTTCCGCCGCCATATCGGCCGCCCGAAGGTCGGTTTTGTAAATTTCGTTCAGCGTAACGCCGTCATGATAACCGAGCGTAGCGTTTTTCACCTTCCAAATCCGGGTCCTGTCCTTGGTATTAACAAGCACAGCAACACAACCGATAGAATCGGCAGCATTCTCAAAATTGATAACCACGGACTCATCCTCAAAATCAGCGGATCCACTCATATGGTCCCCGCCATGAAAGATCATGTGCTTGTATTTTTCCCGCAACGGGGATTGCGGCGTAATCAGGTCCATAAAAGAGCCGTCTTTAGCAAACACCGCACAGGACAAATCCAGATCATGCACCTGCAGCTCATTAAAGAGCTCTTCCTCATTATGATCCCATGAAAGGCCGACCATCAGGCGATCATGTCCGCTTAAAGATATCTCTGCCGTCATAACGCTCTCCTACTCCGCTGCGTCCGAATACGTACCGGGAATAAACTGCGCCAGATCAGGCTTGAAATAATCAGGCCCCTTCAGCACTTTCCCGTCACTCTCCCGGCGCACAGGTTTCCCGTCAGCACCCAGTTTGCTCATGTTCGAGCGGTGAACCTCATCAAAAGCCGTATGCTTAAGATGTTGCAACCCGAACGACAAATACGCGCCATCCAGTACATATTGCAGATCCGTCAGCGCATCCAGAACCTCAACGATATCTCCGTCGGCCAGCGCCTCTTTCAACTCATCCAGTTCCTCGGCGATCAGGTTAATCCGCAGCCGGTTGGTTTTCTCATCACTGATATCCGGCGCATCCAGAACCGGCAGGTCAAACGACTCATGAAATTCCTGAACAGCTTTAAGAGTATCGGTCATTATTCAGCAGCCTCCGCGACATCTTCCGCCCGAAGAAATGCTTCGGTGCACTCCATCATGGTGTCAGAAGATCTTGTAATACAGTTGGTTAGATAAAAATTCTCAATCGGCAGCTCAAAGTTCTGCTTTAACAGCTTACCTTTTTTGCCAAATTTCTTCCATGCAGCCGGTTGCAGAACATCCAGTGTTCCCAGATGTTTCCATTCTTTTACAATCCGTTCGCGCAGCTGCAGGATGTTATCGTAAGGCAGAGGCTTGGCCTGATACCCGGACAGCGCCCGCAGGATTTTCCAGTCTTCCCGCGCTTCGCCCGGCGGATACACCGCACGGCGGGCCTGCTGTACACGCCCTTCGGTATTCACATACAGCGCGTCTTTTTCGGTATAGGCCGCGCCCGGCAGGATAACATCGGCGCGGTGTGCCCCGATATCGCCGTGATGGCCCTGATAGACGACAAACGCCTTCTTGCCGATCTGGTCCATATTCAGGTCATCCGCGCCGAGCAGGTAGACAAAATCCATTTTTGACAGATCAAACCCGCCCTTGCTGTAAAAGCCGATATCCAGCGCGCCAACCCGGGAAGCCGCCGTGTGCAGCACGTTAAACCCGTTCCAGTCGTCCTTGATACAGCCCAGTTCCTGCGCCGCATCATACAACATCGCATGAACCGCTTCGCCGTCACCACGCTGGAACGCGCCCATACCGGCAATTATCATCGGCCTTTCGGCCTTCACCTTGCCGGCATATTCTTTGACCATCGCCGCGAAATCTTCGGGCGTAGCGCCAACATGCATATATGGATAGCCAAGATCGACCGCTTCGCCGATCACGCCGATATGCACTTTATCAGCCAGCCATTTCTTACGAATACGCGCATTGACCAGCGAGCCTTCCCACCGCGGGTTCGTCCCCACCAGCAGGATCGCGTCAGCCTGTTCAATCCCGGCAATGCCAGAATTAAAGATATATCCACAGCGCTCGCCCGGATCGAACTGCGCCCCGTCAATCCGGCATTCCAGATTTTCGGTCTCCAGCAGATCTTTAAGCGCAACCATGGACTCGAGATCACACAGATCCCCGGCCAGCGCCGCAACTTTATCTTTTTTGGTTTTCTTGAGCTGTTCAGCAACCGCAGCCAAAGCTTCGTCCCAGCTGGCGGGCCGCAGCTTGCCCGTCTCATCGCGCATCCACGGGCGATCCAGGCGGTTCCGTTTCAACCCGTCATAGGCAAAACGTGTCCGATCGTTGATCCATTCTTCATTGATATCTTCATGCAGGCGCGGCAACACACGCATCACTTCGCCGCCACGGGAATCAACCCGGATATTGCAGCCCACCGCATCATGCACATCGATAGTCTCGGTCTTGGCCAGCTCCCATGAGCGCGCCTTAAACGCATACGGCGCAGAAGTCAGCGCACCAACCGGGCAAATATCAATCAGGTTCCCGGACAGCTCGGACTTCATCGCCTTCTGGACGAAAGTATCGATTTCGACATCCTCGCCCCGGTGCAGCAGCCCCAGCTCCGTCATCCCGGCAATCTCATCGGTAAACCGCACACAACGCGTACATTGAATGCAGCGCGTCATAATCGTTTTAACCAGCGGCCCGATATCCTTGTTCGGTACGGCGCGCTTGTTCTCATGATAACGCGAACGGTCATAGCCATAGCCAGCAGCCTGATCCTGCAAATCGCACTCGCCGCCCTGATCGCAAATCGGGCAATCCAGCGGGTGGTTAATCAGCAGGAACTCCATAACCCCCTTGCGGGCCTTTTTGACCATCGGGGAATCGGTATGCACAACCATGTCATCGGCACAGGCCATCGCGCAGGATGCCACCGGCTTCGGCGGGCCGCCCTCAACCTCGACCAGGCACATCCGGCAGTTCGCCGGAACGGACAAGCGGTCATGATAGCAAAAGCGCGGCACTTCAATGCCAAGCTGCTCCGCCGCCTGCAGGATCGATGTCCCCGGCGCAACCTCAACGTCCATATTGTCAATCTTAAGCTTAGGCATATTTATACCCTACGATGTCATCTCTACTCTACGATGTCATCCCGGCGAAAGCCGGGATCTGGTTACAGCAATCATCCATCAGATCATTCCATTCCGGATTGCTTTTTTCAATCAATTCTATCTTCCAGTTTCGCTTCCATTCCTTCATACATTTTTCGCGGTGTATAGCTTCGTTTATATCGCTGTATTCTTCAACATGAACAAGCTTATTAATATTGTATTTTTTGGTAAAGCCCTCAACCAAACCTTGCTTATGTTCCCAAACTCTTCGCTCCAAATTCGATGTTACGCCGATATAAAGCGCCGTGTTCTTGCGTGTTGTGAGAATATAAACATAGTAGTTTTCAGGCATTTACTCATATTTTTCATTTTCACTTTTATCAACCAGATCCCGGCTTTCGCCGGGATGACACATAAAATTACTTCTACGCCGCGGCCTTTCTGTATTCCATGATCCGCTTTTCCATCTCCGGCCGGAAATGGTTAATCAGCCCCTGCACCGGCCACGCCGCAGCATCGCCAAGCGCACAAATTGTGTGCCCCTCGATCTCCCGCGTGACTTCCAGCAGCATATCGATCTCATCCACGGTCGCATTGCCGCGCACCATCCGCTGCATCACGCGCCACAGCCAGCCCGTCCCTTCACGGCACGGCGTACACTGGCCGCAGCTTTCATGCATGTAAAACTGTGACAGGCGGCAGATCGCGTTAATCACATCGGTTGATTTATCCATCACGATAACCCCGGCCGTCCCCAGGCCGCTCTGGACCTCGCGCAGGGAATCAAAATCCATCAGGATGTTATCGCAGATATCCTTGGGCAGCAGGCGCGTCGAAGACCCGCCGGGAATCACAGCCAGCAGGTTATCCCAGCCGCCCCGTACCCCGCCGGCATGCTTATCGATCAACTCCTTAAGCGGAATCCCCATCTCTTCTTCAACATTGCAGGGCTGTTCGACATGCCCGGAAATACAGAACAGCTTCGTCCCGGTATTCTTCTCATCCTTACCGAATGAAGCAAACCAGTCCCCGCCCCGCCGCAGGATCGTCGGCACAACAGCAATCGTTTCCACGTTATTGACCGTCGTCGGGCAGGAATAAAGCCCCGCCATCGCCGGGAACGGCGGCTTGTTCCGTGGCTGCCCCTTACGGCCTTCTAGGCTGTTCAGCAGCGCAGTTTCCTCACCGCAGATATAAGCCCCCGCCCCGCGGTGCAGGATTACATCGAAATCCCAGCCCGAACCAGCAGCATTCTTACCCAGCAGTCCTTTATCATAGGCCTCGTCAATTGCCTCGATCACGGCAGAGCCTTCGTTATAAAACTCGCCGCGAATATAAATGTATGCAGCATGTGCGCCCATCGCGAATCCGGCGATCAGCGCCCCTTCAATCAGCTTATGAGGATCATTCCGCAGGATATCGCGGTCTTTGCATGTGCCCGGCTCCGACTCATCGGCATTAATCACCAGGTAATGCGGCTTTCCGGTTTTTTCGGGGTCCGGCATAAACGACCATTTCAGGCCCGTCGGAAACCCCGCACCGCCCCGCCCGCGCAGGCCGGATTTCTTCATTTCATCGATAATCCACTCTTTGCCCTTCTTAATCAGGGCGGCGGTATTATCCCAATCCCCACGCTTCTGCGCATACGCTAAGTTATGCGGCTCCCAGCCGTAGAGATTGGTAAAAATTCTGTCCTTATCATCAAGCATGTGAGTGTTACGCCAAGAACGTTGAACGACACCCCATACAATACGGAGATCAATAATTTTGGCAAGGGTTTAAAAGAGTTTTACGGAGAAAGCGGGGTACAATTTCCAAGACGGATAATTTTTTTACCATCAACCCCGCGTTCCGCCGACTGGACTTCGCAGTCCAGACCGAGGGTCGTTTCTTCGACAATAACCTGGCGGACTATGCCGCTGACATCTTCGATATCGCCCTGCTGCTTTTCCAAAAGCGCATGGCCGAGCGCTTTCATACCGATATCATCGGACAGGAGCATCTGCCGCGCCCCAAGCTCTAGCGCGCAACCTTTGTTATAATGGCGTTCCCCGTTGCTGAATAAGCCAAACAGAATATTCGTCTGCTTTTCTTCCATGCAGGTCGATTTATTGAGCATCGGCGATGCGCATCCCGCCAGCATTAAAACACCGGCCGTAGCGGAAAATATCTTCGTCAGCTTGGGAATATTACACATTATTTTTCATATCCTCACTCTAAAGGTAGAAAAACAGGCAGCCCTTATTCAAAGGCTGCCTGCCTAAAAAATTAGCGGTTTAACGTCGCGCAATCCAGCTTCGGCTGTGCCAGAAGCACAGTAGAAATACGCGCAGCCTGTGCCGCACATTCCGAAGTAAGATTACCGGATACGTACTGCACAGCGGCTTCAAATTCCGGATGAATCTGGGTCAGTGTCGAAAGACCAACAGCAATAATCCCCTGATCATCAGCAACCAGACCGGCATTCATAACAGCCAGCGCGGCATTCGTGGAAAGACAGATCTGATCCTGTCCGGTCTTGCCAAAGCCCAGCGCAGAATAAGGCGCACCCACAGAAAGCGACCAACCGGAACCGCAATCACCTGTCGGCTGGATGAACACGTTCGGCGCATTCCCGATCGGCTTCGGCGCATCATATTTGATGTTGTTGTTGATGGAACCGGTTTGAACGCCTTCGACGTTCCCGCCCTGTACACCTTCAACGTTACCGCCTGCCGCGTTACCGCCCGTAGCATTGCCGCCGGTTGCGTTACCACCTGTAGCATTACCCCCTTGGCCAAAACCGCCTTCTGAGTAAGAATTTCCACCTTGGGAATAAGAGTTACCGCCTTGAGCGTTCGCATTACCACCAAAACCAGTACCCCCATGGGACACACTGTTCGCTGTCCCACCATTGGCATAGCTTTGAGAATTCGCATTGGAATGAGAATTGGAATTGGAGTTAGCCGTACCGCCATACGCCTGATTAGTGCTCGTTACATCAATGCGGTTACTATTACCGTTGTAATTGGTGTTGCGGTTACCATTATAATTCGCGTTTGAATTACGGTTTGCATTGTAGTTGCTGTTTGAATTGCGATTAGCATTGTAGTTGCTATTCGTATTCCGGTTTGAATTGTTATTGTTGTTCAATGTGGTATTCGGTGTCTGATGACCATACCCCTGATTACCGCAACTATGTGCGAAATCAACGCCACAACCCGTTGCTGCTGCCTGGCCGGAAAGACCCAGGATTACGGCTGCCGCCGCCGCTTTTTGAATTTTTTTCATTTTGATACCTGCTTTTATAGTTAATTACACGCCCCGGTAATTACATAAACTTAAAATTTTTGTCAAGATTTTGTTTGCATAAATCACACCACTTGCGATAAAACACCATAAATTTTCTACAGCAAGAGGCCGGTAATTATGAGTAGCACTGACAACGCAGCAAACATCAAACACGTCAAACAAATATCCTCCTTTAAAAACGGGCGGCTTTGTTCCCTGTTCAACGCCATCGCCCCGCTCGCAGCCGGTATCGGCGTGGGGATCGCTTTTAAAACATGCGCGCTGTCGATGCTATGCGCAACAGCCCTGCCCCCGGCAGCAACAGTAATGGTCGCCGCCGCCGCTACAGGCGCATTTATGGGCGCTTTAGGCTCATACTGGAAATATCGCCGTGAAAAGAAACAAAACCCTCTAACAAAATACTGGAACGAGAAAACGTCAACCCGCATTGCCGTAGGAACTGTTGTTTCTATGATTTCTGGCGGCATGTCCTACCATTTCGGCGACCAGATTGCCGACAGTATTTCAGACAAGCTCGCCGACTGGTTTGGCAATAGCGATACCCCGGCGACCGATCTCGTCCAGCAGCCCGAAATCGATCTCGTAGAACCTGAAACAGAAATCCTGCCGGAAGAGCTGGAAATCGTTGCCGAGCCTGAGACTGAAGCCATCCCGGAAAATGTTACACCGGAAGTCGTGAGCGATGAACCGTCGGCCTCTGCACCAACCACACAGGAAACCGTTTCTGTTGAACCGGCACCGGAAAGCAATGATTTGCCGCCGCAGGATCCTGAACCGGAACTCGTTCTGGTTGATACGGATCATCAAGACGCTACGGACATCCCAGAACCCAAGGATGTAACCGAAGCGACGCCTGCCGTCGAAACCGAAAATATGACAGAAATAACGGCCTACGACCCTGTTCAGTTCCTGACCGATGTTGCGGAGCGCACCGCCGACCTGAGCGGCCTGAATACTGCGCTGGACCAATATATCAGCGATAACAACATTACCGATAAAACTGTTCTGGCACTGGTAGAGCGTGCTCAGGATGGTAACGCGCAGGCATTAAAAGACCTGGCGGCCGCCATCAACACCGAAGGTAAAGTTTTGTGCATCGAGTTACCGAAGGATAACGCCCTGATCGGCCAGCTTTACGAAGCATCCATCAGCAAAGGCAATATCCAGGCCATGATCGATTACGCCTACCTTCAGAATTTCGGCCAAAGCGGCTTTACCATGGACAAGGAAAGCGCGATCGGCCTGATGCAGCATGTCATGGATATCACCGGGGAAAACAGCCGCCTGCATGAAATTGCCTCCTGTTTTCACGAACAATGGGCGGAAGGCTTTAACGGTAAAGACTGCGTCGGCGACGTTGTCTGCACATCAGGCGCGGAAGCTACACCCGTCACCCCACCGCAGCCGGAAGTCCTGCCGCCGGCCGTTGACACCCCTGCCCAGCCTCCTGTGGAAGGCGTAGTCCAGCGTAACGGCATGGGATGTATTCCGATTATTGACGGCAAAGATATCAGCTTCCTGTGCGAAGTGAACGATAACACAGACGCCCTGATCGAAGGCGACCGGATTCAATTCAATCACCTGATGCCGCGTCTGTAACCCCTCTATCCGTTGACACGGCGACCTAATGCCGCCGTTTAAACTTTGCGGTGCAAAGTCGCGGGAATGACGATAGGTGAAATTTAAGCGACCCCGGCCTTTTTAGCCTGCTCATGCAGGCAGGTCGGGCCTTTGATCGCCATGGAACATTTGCGCCCCTGCTGCGATCCCACCGGCACATCCTTGCCTTCGGCAAGCGCTTTAAGAAGATCGACCATCAGCTCCGGCGTCAGGTCTTCGTAATAATTATCGTTGATCTGGATCATCGGCGCATTCACGCAAGCCCCAAGGCATTCAACTTCCATCAGGGTAAACATCCCGTCTTTGGTCGTCTCCCCGTTATGGATCTTCAGGTGCTTTTCCGCAGCCTTAACAATCTCCGCCGACCCGTTCAGCCAGCACGGCGTCGTCGTGCAGAACTGCACCAGGTATTTGCCAACCGGGGCGAGATTATACATCGAATAAAATGTGGCGACCTCATAGACCTTAATCGCTGGCTGATCGACAATACGGGCAATTTCGTCCATGGCCGCGCGGGGAATCCACCCGCCATAAACCGGCTTGGCCGTCGCCCCCTCCTCAGCCAGCTGCCGCTGTGTCAGATCCAGAAGCGGCATAATCGCGCTGCGCTGCCGCCCTTTCGGGTAGCGTGCCAGGATATTCTCAACCATTTCCTGGTCCCTGAAAGCAAAGCTTTCGGGCTGATAATCTGCGTTCAGGTCAAAAGGCTTTTTCATTGATTCTACTCCGCATCGGCTCTCGCACCGTTTTATCCCATCCCCCCGGCGATGTCTAGCGGTCAGGAACCCCCGTCCTCCGCTTTTTGACAGGGTCGCTCATCATCAGCTACAGTCCACCAATGAAATACGATTTTATGGAGAGCAGCACAGAAGTCCGCGAAGGATTCGAACCCGTCCTGTGGTATTTTGGCGGCATCGTCACCGAAGACGGCACCCCCAAAGCACTCTGGACGGAACCGGGAGTGGACTCACAATATCTCGATGAAATCGAATTAAATCAGAAATACCACCAATCCATGCGAAAACTAAACCCGCAGGACTCCGATCGCAACCGCTGGCGCCACTACCGCAACATGAACTACAGCGCCGAATACGCCTTGCAACACCTTCAGGATGAGAAAAGAAGACTGGGCATCGAACTAGACCTTCCTTATAGCCCGGTCGTCGCCGAAGGCAGTGCGATATACCGTTCAGCAACCAATCAAGGCCCGTCAATGCAGTAATCAGGATCGTCTATTACTCTCTTATCGTCATCCCCGCGTAGGCGGGAATCCAGTACTACAAAGCACCATATAAATCTTTCCACTGAGGGTTCATATCCTCAATAATCCGCAACTTCCACTGCCGCTCCCATTTCTTAAGCTGCTTTTCCCGCCGGATAGCCTCGCGGATATCATCATGCACCTCATACCAGACAAGGCGCTTCAAACCATATTTTTGAGAAAAGCCGTCAACAACACCTTCTTTATGCTGCCACACTCTTTGCCTCAGATTGCTGGTAACGCCAATATAAAGCGTACCGTTGCGTTCATTTGTAATGATGTAAACGTACGCCCCCAACAGCGCCCCCCTCTATCCCGTCACTCCCGCGCAGGCGGGAGTCCAGTGCCCCAACCACCATAATCGCCTACAGCTCTGGATGCCCGCCTGCGCGGGCATGACGATTTCTAAAAATCTCTTTTTGTTCCAAACAGCCCTGGAAATATTGAGACCAGATATATCAAAGCCATAAAGTCCAGAATAAAACCAATTCCACCCATAAAACGAAATATGAGATTTAACATCATCCAGCCACCAAAAGCTTCCATCACCGCTTCCAAAGGCTCATCCAAATTATTACATGAAAAATCAAGCTGAGACCCGCTGCAATCAAGGACACTGCCAAGCAACCAAACCCCATAGGTTATTAAGGTGTTCAGCAAAAGCAAACACCCAATAAAATGATAGAATACTTTTGTTGTACGTGAGAAAAAGCGCATGCGCCTATCGGTCAATCTCCCCAAACACGATGTCCATCGATCCAATGATAGACACCGCGTCGGCCAGCATGTGGCCTTTGGCCATGAAATCCATGCCTTGCAGGTGCGGGAAACCGGGAGCGCGAATCCGGCAACGGTACGGTTTATTCCCGCCGTCAGACACAAGATACACCCCGAACTCGCCTTTCGGCGCTTCAACGGCGGTATAGGTCTCGCCTGCCGGAACGTGGAAGCCTTCGGTATACAGCTTAAAGTGATGGATCAGCGCCTCCATCGAGCCTTTCATTTCAGCCCGCGGCGGCGGCACGACCTTGTAATCGTCAATCATCACAGGCCCGTCCGGCATCATCTCAAGGCACTGCTTCATCATCTTCACAGACTGGCGCATTTCTTCCATACGGATCAGGTATCGCGCATAACAATCCCCCGTCTTGCCGACCGGGATATCGAAATCCAGATGATCGTAAATCTCATAAGGCTGAGCCTTGCGCAGATCCCAGGCCAGCCCGGAGCCGCGCAGCATCGGCCCGCTAAAGCCCCAATCCATGGCTTCTTCGGCGCTCACCACGCCGATATCAACCGTACGCTGCTTGAAGATACGGTTTTCCGTCAACAGCTCATCAAGATCGTCAATCACCTTCAGAACGGAGTTTTCCGCCCAGTCCATCATGTCATCAGCCAGCCCGGCAGGCATGTCATAGCGCACCCCGCCCGGCCGGATATAGTTCGCATGCAGGCGCGCCCCGCAAACGCGGTCATAAAACTCCATCCCCTTCTCACGTTCTTCAAACCCCCACAGAGCAGGCGTAATCGCCCCAACATCAAGAGCAAAGGTCGTGATATTAAGAATATGGTTTAAGACGCGGGTCAGCTCGGAGAACAGCACCCGGATATATTGTGCCCGTGGCGGCGGCGCAATCCCGAGCAGTTTCTCGGTCGCCATCGCAAAAGCATGTTCCTGGTTCATCGGGCTGACGTAATCAAGACGGTCAAAATACGGCAACGCCTGCGTATAGGTCTTATATTCAATCAGCTTCTCTGTCCCGCGGTGCAGCAGCCCGATATGTGGATCGGAACGCTCAACAATCTCACCGTCCATTTCCAGCACCAAACGCAAAACACCGTGCGCCGCCGGGTGCTGCGGCCCGAAATTCATCGTATAAGGCCGGATATGAGTCTCTTCCGCGATATCTATTTTCTCTGCGCTGCTCATGCTTTCTAAACCACTCTAGTGCCGTTCCCGCGAAAGCGGGAACCTCGTTACATTACGATCAACTCTTCCCACCCGGGATTACTTTTACCAATCAAGTCCTCTTTCCACATCCTGTTCCATTTCTTCATGGCTTTTTCTCTTTTCTTTGCATCTTCTACCCAGTCATATTCTTCATAATAAATCAGTTTGTTCACGTTGTATCTCTTGGTAAACCCTGGAATCACGCCCGCCTTGTGTTGTTCAACCCTCTCTTTTAGATCACATGTAAACCCAATGTATAGAACGTTCTTTCTTTGGTTGGTCAAAATATATACGTAATATTTCTTTTCCACTTGATCGTTCCAGACCCCCGCCTGCGCGGGGGAAGCATAATGAAAGCTCACCCGGCTTTCTTCTCTTTGCGGTAGTCTGTCCAGCCATGCCCCGGCTTCATCGCCTTCTCATCACCCGGAAGCTGCATATCGGTCAGCGCTTCCCATGGGCTTAGGAAATCAAAACGGCGGAAATCCTGCGTCAGTTTGACGGGTTCGTAAACAACCCGCTTCAACTCGTCATCATAGCGCAGCTCAACATAGCCGGTCAGCGGGAAGTCTTTGCGCAGCGGATGTCCTTCAAACCCGTAATCGGTCAGGATCCGCCGCAAATCAGGATGATCGCTGAAATAAATCCCGAACATATCCCACACTTCACGCTCAAACCATCCGGCGGCGCTGTATACTTCTGTAACTGTAGGAACGGGTGCATTTTCATCCGTCTGGATTTTCACCCGGATACGCTGGTTCTGCGTCAGGGACAAGAGCTGGTAAACCACATCAAACCGCTCGGGACGCTGCGGATAATCCACAGCCGTCACATCGACCAGCACCTTACAATCGCATTCACGATCATCGCGCAGAAACTGTAAAACCTTGGCAATACTGTCGCGCCGGGCATGAAGGATCAATTCGCCATGCATAATTTCATGGGCAGTCACAAGACCATCTAAATCTTCCGTGGCATGTTCCGCCAGATCAAGGAGCGCTTCTTTAGACATTTTCCGAGTACATATTCCAAATAAACAACTGGCCTACAATATAGTAGGCCAGTTCCCCGCTTTCAAAAGAAATATGCTCTAAACGCTAATTTATCTATGCACTAAACGTTCCTGGTGCCGCTACAGGCTGCTGATAAATCTGCTGCTGTAACCCCGGCCCTTCCGCATCGGCGGCCGGAGCATCAGGCTCAGCCGGCTTCAACTGTTCAATGACATTATCAGCCTGCTCAAGCATTTGCTGCTTCAGACCATCAAGATCCTGTTTAAGCTGCGTCTCGGTATAGGTCGGCGGCTCATCTTTGTTCAGAATCGCATCTTCCCGTGCGGTCTTAAATTTATCATCAAGGAATTGCTGGATCGTTGGATTTTGTGAAAAGTCGGCCCCGGTCCGCAACGCACCTTCTGCCGTGTTTAAATCCTGATACCGGGCAAGTTCATTCTTAACATTGAAAAACCCGATATGCCCGCCAGCACTATATTTATCATCAAAATCCTGAGTAATCGCGATTTTCAGGTTACGACCAAACTGCTCCAGATCCTGTGGCTGAGCCCCCTCTATCACAGAATTCCATTCACTCATCGGGTGGTTTCTGGTTAATTCTTCTACAGTCAGATTATTCCCGCCATCTGCCCCGGTATTAAAACCATCAGTCGTTGGACCAGCCATAGTTACACCCTCTCTTGTATTCCTCTATCTTTAACGCTTAGAGCAAGAATACAGTCAAAGGCTTAAAAAAACATTAATTATGGGAAAAGCTAGCGGGCAATCCGCGTATCTTCGCGCTGGATCTTCTTTTGCAGCTGTAAAAGCCCGTACACAAGCGCCTCAGCAGTCGGCGGACATCCGGGCACATAAATATCAACCGGAACAATCCGGTCACACCCGCGCACCACAGAGTAAGAATAATGATAATACCCGCCTCCATTGGCACATGACCCCATAGAGATCACCCAACGCGGCTCCGGCATCTGGTCATAGACCCGTCGCAACGCCGGGGCCATCTTGTTACAGAGCGTACCAGCAACAATCATCACATCGGACTGGCGCGGGCTGGGACGGGGAATCATCCCGAAACGGTCAAGGTCATAACGGCTCATATAAGAATGGATCATCTCCACCGCGCAGCAGGCCAAACCAAACGTCATCGGCCACATCGACCCGGTCCGGGCCCAGTCAAACAACCGGTCTGCCTGCGTGAGCAAAAACCCCTTCTCTTCCAGATGTTTGGAAATCGCTGCGGGAACGACATCCTGACCGCCGGCCGGCGGCATCGGGATATCTGTGCTCAAACCTGCGGCAGGCGCCTGAATAACTTTACGGTCGTGACTCATCTTACTCCCACTCCAGCGCGCCTTTTTTCCACTCATAAATAAACCCGATGGTCAGGATCCCGAGGAACACAACCATCGACCAGAACCCGAACATCCCGATATCCCCAAGCGCCACAGCCCACGGGAACAGGAAAGCGATCTCAAGATCGAAAATAATAAACAGGATCGCGACAAGGTAAAACCGCACATCGAACTTGCTGCGGGCATCGGCAAACGCATCAAAGCCGCACTCATACGCTGCCAGCTTATCCGGATCAGGCTTCTGCTTCCCAACGATCAGCGAAGCCACCACCATCATCAGCGACAGCCCCCCGGCCACAGCCAGGAAAACAACGATAGGAAAATATTCAGAAAGCAGTTCTTGCGGAGCCATAAGCGTAAAGACCTTTCAGTCATAATAAATAGCCAGTTTACGGCTTCAAGAAAAGAGAGAAATTGGAAAAAATAAAAGCCCCTGTGGGGCTTTATATTAATGGCGCGAGCGACGGGACTTGAACCCGCGACCTCCGGCGTGACAGGCCGGCGTTCTAACCAACTGAACTACACCCGCGTATAGAGTGCCCTTACATACAGAAAAAACATATCTTCTGTCAATGCTCTTTACAGCAAAATAAGGCAAAAAAACCGTTTTTATGCCGCCAGCTCCGCCGGAGCCGGGTTAAACGGCAGATCCAGCGAGGTTGCAACACTTTCATACGTGATCTCCCCGCGGCAGACATTCAGCCCGTTCCGCAGGTTAGGATCGGCCAGCAATGCCTCTTTCCAGCCCATATCAGCCAGTTTAAGGCCATAAGGCAGCACGGCATGGTTCAGCGCCAGTGCCGATGAAAGCGGTACAGCGCCCGGCATATTCGCCACGCAATAATGCACGACATCATCAATCACATAGACCGGATCATTATGAGTCGTCGCCTTGCTGGTTTCAAAACAGCCGCCTTGGTCGATCGCGATATCGACGATCACAGTCCCCGGCGCCATATCTTTGAGCATCGCCTTAGTGACAAGCTTAGGCGCTGAAGCCCCCGGAATCAGGACCGCGCCGATAATCACATCCATCTGCGGCGCGTTTTTCTCGATATAATCGCTGCTGGAATACACAACATCGGCCTGCCCGCGGAAATAATCGTCGAGGAAGCGAATCCGGTCGTGATCCTTCTCAAGAATCGTGACTTTCGCGCCCATCCCAACGGCGACACGCGCTGAATTAAATCCCGCGACACCGCCACCCAGCACCATGACATTGGCCGGAAGAACGCCCGGTACGCCGCACATCAGGCGGCCTGTACCGCCCAAATGCTTCTGCAGGTAATGCGACCCCACAATCGTCCCCAGACGCCCGGCAACCTCACTCATCGGCGCCAGCAGCGGCAGCCCTTTGCCGTCACGCCCTGTAACCGTTTCATAGGCAATTGCGACGCATTTAGAATTCATAAGCCCCTGCGCCTGCGCCGGATCGGCGGCAAGGTGCAGGTAGGTGAACAGGACCTGGTCTTCGCGCAACATCGCGCATTCCTGCGGCTGCGGTTCTTTCACTTTGACAACCATATCGGCTTCATCAAAGATTTCCCTGGCCGTACCGCGAATCTCCGCACCAGCCGCCTTATAATCTTCATCGCTGAAATTAATGCCAGCACCGGCCCCGGCCTCCATAATGACCTTATGGCCGTGATTCACATACTCCCGCACAGATGATGGCACCAGCCCAACCCGATGTTCCTGCGCTTTAATTTCTTTTGGACAACCGACAATCATGTTTGTACTCCCGCTAAAAATGAATTCCGGACTGCTTTTGTTTAGCAGTTTTGGCGATTAATTCTATACGCGGCGCAACAAAAAAAGGGAAGGGAGAATCGGAGATGTCTACTTCGAAGCAGGAACCTTGAACATAAAAGCATGCTTGTGCACATGACCCAGATCATACTCTGAAGGGTCAAGACCTGACATCAGGTCAGGAACAGACTGGATTTTCTTCGTTCTGGCAATGGCATTCTGATATTTTTCAGCCCCAAGCTCTTCGATCAGCGCCTGGAGAATTTCGTCCTGCTGGACCAGAACCTTGTAATATTTATCAATGATATGCGGCAAGCCATTCAAAATGATCTCGATTTTTTGCAGCTCGTCCTCTGAAACACCCGAGCAGGCAAACAAATCAATAACCTTCTGCCACATGCCTTCATAGGCCTGAATCTCTTTCAGTTCATTGTAGTCGCCACCGGACGGCGCTTTGTTCTCATCGTGAATATCACTGATACTTTGCCGGGTCGCCGATTTGGCATGGCCGAGCTTACGCAGGACCGCGTCATAGTGCTTCATGTAGTGATCGAGCACATAAGTCATTAATGTGTCAGCTTCTTTTGGACTTAAAGGCCCATCCGGCTTACTCATAACTTACCCTTAAATCGATCCCATCAACCGGGGACCTGTCATTCTTACCCACGACAATTATGTCAAACAATGGTTACTTTTGATTTAACGAGTAGAAACTTAGAAATCGTAATAAATGGTGGGCGGTGACGGGCTCGAACCGCCGACCCTCTCGGTGTAAACGAGATGCTCTCCCAACTGAGCTAACCGCCCCCTTGAAAAGGTAGTTACAGATAACCACAATTCTCTGAAATTTCAAGCAAAATAACGCTCTAAATAACACTTCGGCCCTGCGGGAATCGCAAGGCCGAAGCAAAACTATAAAACTATAACAAGCGGATTACTTGTTAACAGCTTCTTTCAGCTCTTTACCAGCTTTGAATTTCGGCTGTTTAGAAGCCGGAATGTTGATTTTTTCGCCGGTGCGCGGGTTGCGGCCTGTGGTCGCTGCGCGTTTTGCTACGGTGAATGTACCGAAACCAACCAGACGTACTTCGCCGCCTTTTTTCAGGGTCAGCTTGATGCTGTCGAAGATAGCTTCTACAGCAGCTTGTGCTTTGGTTTTCGGCAGGTCAGCTTTTTTAGCAACTTCATTTACGAGTTCTTGTTTGTTCACGGGAATCCCCTTTTGTTTGAGTTAACAACAATCAAGATTATTTCCTCCGCCAGTTCAATCCTCTTAAAAATAAAATTGAAATGACAGGTCTGCAGACAGATCAGTATCCTCTAATGCAGGCATACCAACCGCTACAGACGAATCAGTTATACGCGGATATTTTCAGAGATTCAATGCCGAATTACGCCTTCGCCCTTATTTTCTGCACTTTCCGAAGGAATTTGCTCCATTTTTTCTTTATCTTCAGGCGATAAAGGCTCCGGAAGCTGAATCAAAGCATGGGCCAGAACCTCTTCAATCGTGTTCACAGGTACGATTTCAAGGCCTTTGAGCACCTTGTCCGGAATATCGGCAAGGTCTTTGACGTTATCTTTCGGGATCAGAACTTTCTTGATTCCCCCGCGCAGCGCGGCGAGCAATTTCTCTTTTAGCCCCCCGATCGCGGTCACATAACCACGCAGGTTGATCTCACCGGTCATAGCGACATCCCGGCGCACTTCAATGCCGGTCAGCGCGGAAATAATCGCTGTCGTCATCGCAGCCCCGGCAGACGGTCCGTCTTTAGGCGTCGCCCCTTCCGGCACGTGGACGTGGATGCTGGCTTTGTTAAGCTGCTCATGATCGATGCCGAACTGTGCAGCCCGTGACTTCATAAGCATCTCGGCAACGGTAATAGACTCTTTCATCACTTCCTTGATATTACCGGTTGTCGTGACTTTGCCTTCTTTGCCCGGCATAGTCACCGCTTCGATCGATAACAGGTCGCCGCCAACTTCGGTATAAGCAAGCCCGTTAACCACGCCAATACGGTCCTGTTCTTCAACTTCGCCATAACGGAATTTACGCACACCGGCATATTTTTCGATGTTGCGCATCGTGATATTCACGCGTTTCTTACCGTTCATCAGAATGTCTTTAATCGACTTCCGGCACAGATTGGCGATCTCCCGCTCGAGATTCCGCACCCCGGCTTCACGGGTATAATAACGGATCAGGTGGCGGATTGCCGGATCATTGACGGTAAACTCGCCTTTCTTAAGCCCGGCAGCTTCCATCTGCTTATCCAGCAAATGACGCTTCACGATCTCAAGCTTTTCATCTTCGGTATAACCGGAAATACGGATCAGCTCCATCCGGTCCAGCAGCGGACGCGGCAATGTTGCCGTCGTGTTCGCCGTACACACGAACATCACATCGGACAGATCATAATCTAGCTCCATGTAATGATCGCTGAATTTATCGTTTTGTTCCGGATCAAGCACTTCAAGCAGCGCCGAACTCGGATCACCGCGCCAATCGGAACCCAGCTTGTCAATCTCGTCCAGCAGGAACAGCGGGTTACTGGAATCCGCTTTCTTCATCCCCTGGATGATCTTACCCGGCAGCGCCCCGATATAGGTCCGGCGGTGCCCGCGAATTTCACTTTCATCCCGTACGCCGCCCAGAGACATCCGTACAAAGTTACGGTTTGTCGCATTGGCAATCGACTGCCCCAGGGACGTTTTACCGACCCCCGGCGGGCCCACGAGGCACAGAATAGGACCTTTGACTTTCTTCGTCCGGGTCTGCACCGCGAGATATTCAAGAATCCGCTCTTTGACTTTTTCCAGCCCGTAATGTTCTTTCTCAAGGGTTGTCTTAGCCCCTTTCATATCATGCTTAAGCTTGGTGCGCTTATCCCACGGCACGGACAAAATCCAGTCGAGATAGTTCCGCACCACAGTCGCCTCGGCGGACATAGGGCTCATCTGCCGCAGTTTTTTAAGCTCGTGCTCGGCCTTTTCTTTCGCTTCCTTGGAAAGCTTGGTGTCCTTGATTTTCTTATCCAGCTCTTCCAGCTCGTCATAGCCATCGCCGTCGCCCAATTCTTTCTGGATCGCCTTCATTTGTTCGTTCAGGTAATATTCGCGCTGTGTCTTTTCCATCTGGCGTTTGACACGGTTGCGTACGCGCTTTTCAACCTGCAATACACCGATCTCGCCTTCCATCAGCGCATATATTTTTTCAAGCCGGTCCGCCGTATTCGCCAGTGCCAGCAATTCCTGCTTCTCTTCAATCTTTAACGCCAGATGCGCCGCGATTGTATCCGCAAGCTTCGGCGGCTCTTCGATCTGGTTGATCGAAACAATCACTTCCGGCGGGATCTTCTTGTTCAGCTTCACATACTGCTCGAACTCCGTCGCTACGGCACGCGCAAGCGCTTCCAGCTCGTCATTAATCAGGGTCTCGTCCTTGATGTCAGTCACGACCGCCTGAAGGTAGTCATCCTTTTCTTCAATCCGCTTGGCCATCACACGACGGCTGCCTTCAACCAGCACTTTCACCGTCCCGTCAGGCAGCTTCAGCAGCTGCAGGATCGTACCCAACGTACCGATCTCATACAGGGCATCCGGCCCCGGATCGTCATCCGTCGGCGATTTCTGTGTCACCAGCAGGATCTGTTTATTCTCCTGCATGACATGCTCAAGCGCCTTAACCGATTTCTCACGGCCCACGAACAGCGGCACAATCATATGCGGGAACACGACAATGTCCCGCAACGGCAATACCGGCAACAAACTCTCTTTGGATGAAGACAGGCCAATCATATGTTCTTATTCTCCGTTTTTTGAAAAGAAGCCGGGTACAGCTCTCGTAAACACCTACTCTATAATCATAGTATATGAATATTAAGAGGAAGTTGCCAGCCCCGCACAAATCAATTTATTTATGAAATGGGGTGTTTCACCCTCAAATCAAGCCATTCAAAGGGCTCTTAATGCATTAAACCCCGGTTTTGGCCGGGGTTTAAATGAAAAAAATCCGCACGAAATATTATTTCTTCGCTTTTTCGTCTTCTTTTGCCTCAGCACGCGTATCAACCACCTGGTCGATCAACCCGAATTTCTGGGCTTCTTCGGCAGACATAAAGTTATCGCGATCCATCGCCTTTTCGATCACGCTCAGCTTCTGGCCGGTGTGATGAACATAAATATCGTTCAGCTTGGACCGCAGACGCAAAATCTCTTTCGCCTGGATCTCAATATCGGTCGCCTGCCCTTGCGCCCCGCCATGCGGCTGGTGGATCATGATCCGCGCATGCGGCAAGGCAAAACGTTTATTCGCAGCCCCCGCCGTCAGCAGCAGCGAGCCCATGGACGCGGCCTGACCGATACAAACCGTAGACACTTCCGGCTTGATATACTGCATCGTGTCATACATCGCGAGACCTGAAGTCACCACCCCGCCCGGCGAGTTAATGTAAAAAGAAATATCTTTCTTCGGGTTTTCCGACTCAAGGAACAGCAGCTGTGCGCAGATCAATGCCGAAACCTGGTCGTTCACTTCCCCTGTCAGGAAGATAATCCGCTCCTTCAACAGGCGCGAATAAATATCATAAGCCCGTTCGCCGCGGTTGGTTTGCTCAACAACGGTCGGGACAAGGTAATCATAAAAGGTATTAATCGGATCGCGTTCGGTCATGACAGCAACTTTCGTCGGCTTGGTTGGAATCTCTACAGTACAAAACGTATCGCGGCAGATACGTTTGTTCAAGAGCTAAACGCGATCATACACAGTTTAGAAGCATTCCCTTGCGTCATCCCCGCGACAAAATCTCTGATTTTGTTAAAACGGCGGGGATCCATATGTCGGCGAACTTCGTTCGCCGTCTTCTTCTGGATTCCCGCAGAAAAGCACGGCCTTGCCGTGCCGCGGGAATGACGTTCGAAGAGGATTCCAAACTGAACGAAAGAACTTTCCCCCAGAGAAGGGAAAGGCATCCCGGTTAGGATGCCTTTTTCTTTTTCGCTGCGGCTTTCTTGGCCGGGGCTTTCTTTTCTCCACCTTCTGAAGAAGAAGACTTCTTGCCCTTTTTCTTATCGAGATAGGATTCATCATCCTCATCATCGGCGGTCAGCGCATCAACAGAGACGTCCTTCTCCTTGATATCAGCCAGCTCGACGATAAAGTCAACGACCTTATCTTCGTACACAGGCGCCCGCAGAGCTTCGAGAGCCTGACGGTTGCTTTTGTAATATTCGAAGACCTGCGCTTCCTGACCCGGATAACGCTGCGCTTCGGTAATCACAGCGCGCTGCAATTCATGATCGGTCACCTGGATGTTGTTCTGGCGGCCAACTTCGGACAGGATCATACCAAGGCGCACACGGCGCTCGGAAATGGCCTGCAGCTCCTCTTCCTCATCCTTCGCCAGTTTCAGTTCGCCGTCCTGAACCTGATCCGGACGCTCGATCGCAATCTGCTGGCGGATGTTGCCGAATTCCAACTCCAGCATCCCTGCGGGAACCGGGAAATCATGCTTGTCATCCAGAAGATCCAGCAGCTCGCGCTTCAGCTTCATGCGGCTGACCTGGTCATATTCAGCCTGAATTTGCTCTTCCACAGCCTTACGCAGGGCTTTTTCATCTTCAAGACCCAGCTGTTTTGCAAACTCGTCATCGATTTTCGCAGGCTTGGTTTCACGAACTTCCTGCACATCAACGTCAAAGATCGCCTCACGGCCAGCCAGCTCTGCTGAATGGTACGGATCAGGGAAGGTCACAGTAACCTCTACCTTGTCACCGGCTTTTTTGCCGGTCAGCTGATCTTCAAACCCGGCAATAAACTGCCCGCTGCCCAGCTCCAGCTGCTGCCCGTGGGCATGCATGCCCTGATGCTCGACACCGTCATCTTTGGTACGACCATGGAAATCGATGACAAGAATGTCACCTTTCTTCGCAGCACGTTCGACAACTTCGCTGTCCTTATTGCTGGAAGCAATCCGTTCCAGCGCATCATCGACAGCTTTCTTGTCGGCCTTGGCAACCGGCTTTTCAAGCTTAACGGTCTTCAGGTCCATAATTTCAAATTCCGGCATAACCTCGACAACCATCGAATACACCAGGTCTTTGCCTTCATCGAACTCTTTAACTTCGATTTTCGGCTGCAGTGCCGGACGCAGGTTTTTATCCATCAGGACTTTCTGGGTGCTGTCATTCACAGCCTGCTCCAGGACTTCCCCAAGAACAGCCTTGCCATAGCGCTGCTTCAGGATATTCAGCGGCACATGCCCCGGACGGAACCCCGGCAATTTCATGGTTTTGCTGTATTCCTGCAGCTTCATATCAACCTTTTGATCGATATCCTTCGCAGTAACCGTAACTTCCAGCTCGTGGCTCAGACCTTCGCTTTTGACTTCTTTAACCTGCATCATTCATACCTTATGCTCGGGAATTTATAAAAAAACTCGCTCTTTCTAACGATTTCTGGGGGCTATGTAAAGGCCAAAGAAGTTTTCCAGCCCATTTCCCCAATAGGATTGTTTCCCTCTTGTCAAAGCCCTGTTTAAAATCCATATATAAGTTCTGTATATTTACACGTACGCAGGGTTGCATATCCAACTCACAAACCCTCGTATACATTGATATTTTTTATTTTTATTAGGGATTATTACGATGTCCGGTTTAATGCCAATATTGCTTCTCGAAGATAACGAAGTTGACGTTGAAATCGTCAAAAGAACGCTGAAAAAAGCAGGGATCGAAAATCCGGTCCATGCCGTGGAAGACGGTGTTGACGCGCTTCGTGTGCTACGCGGCGAAGGAACAGAAGCGATCCCCCAACCCTGCCTGATCCTTGTCGATATCAATTTGCCGCGCATGGACGGTCTTACATTCCTTGAAAACATGCAGCAGGATCAGACCCTGAAACAAAACACAGCCTTTATCCTGACAACCTCAGACAAACCGGAAGATAAAGAGCGCGCCGAACAGCTGGACGTCAAAAGCTACATCCTCAAAGACGGCGTAAACACACTCAGCGAAATTCTGAAAGATTACCTGTAACCCCATCAAAGGGTAAGAATGGTGCGGATGGAGGGACTTGAACCCCCACGCCTTGCGGCACTAGAACCTAAATCTAGCGTGTCTACCAATTTCACCACATCCGCGTTAGAAAACATCGATCGCATAGCGATTTAGGTTTTCTTACGTCCTCCGAAGCCTTGGCGCAGGAGGACCGTCTGCGCATTCACGCCCCGTATATCAACCAAATATCGGCTCTGAATTCAAGCAAAATCCCGCAGCACAGCCGGAACTTCTTCAATAATGTCCGGTGCCACCAGCCCCGGCCCCTTACGCTCCGCCGCCTCGCCGTGGATCCATGCTCCGGCGCAGGCGGCTTCAAAGGCCGGCATATTCTGTGCCATCAGCCCGGCAATGATCCCGGCCAGCACATCGCCCGACCCTGCCGTCGCCAGCCAGGGCGTCGCATGGGTATTAATCACGCTCTTGCGCCCGGCCTGCGCAATCACAGTATCCGCCCCCTTCAACAGAACGACTGCCGGACACAAGGCCGCGGCGCGTTCGACCTTCCCCAGTTTCTGCACCCCTTCCACGGACGGAAAAATCCGCGCGAACTCCCCGTCATGCGGAGTCAACACGGCCTTCTCATGCAGGGCTTTATGCAGCGCACCGGGATCATCGGCAAAACAGCTCAGCGCATCGGCATCAAGCACGGCAGGCTTCCCCGTCTCCAGAACACCAAGCACCGCCCGCCGTAGCCCGTCAGCATCATCAAGCCCCGCCCCCGGCCCGATCAGCCCTACATTCCGTTTGGAATCGGCCAGGTGCTCCGGAAAACCGGCCATCCCTCGCAACTCTTCATACAGAATATGCGCAGCGCCCTTTTGATAAATCTCTTTCGCCTCGCGGTCCGCCGCAATCGTACATAGCCCGGCCCCCGCCCGCATCGCCGCTTCGGATGCCAGCCTTGCCGCCCCGGTCATGCGCGCCCCGCCAAGAATCACAAGATGCCCCCGGCTGTATTTATGCCCGTCCTTACCCGGATGCGGCATCTTTTCTCGCCATAACGCCGGATCATTTTCCCACACGGCAAAGTCTGTCTGTGCCAGCACATCCGGCTCGATACCGATATCATGTACACTGACCGGGCCGCACATTCCCATGCCCGGCATCAGCACATGCCCCAGCTTTTTCCGGAAGAACGTCACCGTATAATCCGCCTCCAGCACTGCCGGATCCGCAGCGCCCGTATCCCCGTTAACCCCGCTGGGGATATCAACGGCGACCACCGGCCAGTCCTGCTCCCTGACCATCTGAAAAACAGAAGTCACAGGCTCTTCCAACGGTTTCGACAATCCCGTGCCGAACACCGCGTCAATAACGACCGTATCCGCAGGCAGTTCCGGCAGCTTTTTAAAGCCAAGCGCTTTCCCGCCCCAATCCTTATACGCAGTCTTCGCATCACCTTTCAGCTTCCACCCGGAAACAAGACTCATCACCTCAACCCGGTGCCCCAGTCCTTTCAGGAACATCGCCGCGACAAAGCCGTCCCCACCATTATTGCCGGGGCCGCATAACACCAGCACAGTATGATGCGGATAAGATTCGTGAACGATATTCGCCACGCTCTGCCCCGCAGCCGTCATCAAATTATAGCCCGGCACACCGGCTTCAATCGTCGCCGCGTCAGCTTGCCGCATCTGCGCATTGCTGACGATTTCTGCGAGAGGCCCCTGATCGGCTTTCGGTTTTTGAAGTCCTAAAAACATGCCGTTACGTTATCCTGTCGGGCACACACTGAACAGACAAAATTTCACGCTTAAAGGCACGATAACCTGTATATAAATTCACCACGCCATAAGACTCCGCCCTGATTTTTTGATAGGAATCAAACAGAACACAAAGGAGTCGCGTCATGGAAGCCATTTACTGGGATCACTATTACAACCAGATTATCCTGCTGAACCTGCTGATCGTTATCGCCCTGTTTACGGGCCTGCGCTTCTTCTCCGGCGCTATCGCGCATATAAATGCGACCAAAGAATTGCTGAGCAAAGACAATCCGGCCTTCGGTATCTCGCTTGCCGCGACGACCTTCGCGATCACAATCATGCTGACCGGCACATTTTACGGCAGCCCGGAAATCGATGTCGAATATGCCATTATGGCTGTCGGCGTTTTCGGGATCATGGGGATAGCCCTGATGGCCCTGACCCGGCTGATCTTTGACAAGATCACCCTGCCCGCGGTCTCGCTGCGCGATGAAATCGTCAAAGGCAATATCGCCGTAGGGATCGCAGATGCCGGCAACGTGCTGGCCGCCGCAATTATCCTGCACACCGTCCTGATCTGGGTTATTGGCTTCGATCTCGAAAGCGTTATCGCCCTGCTGGCCGGTTATGCCGTTTCTCAGTTAATCCTGACAACGATGACCCTGATTAAGCGTCAAGCCTTCAAAGCGGCCCACAAAGACAACGACCTGCAGGACGAGCTTAAAAAAGGCAATACCTCCCTCGCCCTGCGCTTTGCAGGCCAGAAAATAGGCACGGCTTTTGCCATCGCCACCGCCGCCCATATCGTTGTTTACGAAAGCTACGACCTGCCGACCATTCTTATCGCGTGGTTCGTTGCCGCCATCGTCGCCGTCATCGCCTGGAAAGTCCTGAGCCTGATCGCCGAGCGCATCATCCTGTGGCGCGTCGACACGAAAAAAGAAGTCGTAGAGCAGAAAAACATTGCCGTCGGCGCCCTGCAGGCTGTGATCTACATCTCAATCGGACTGCTGATTTCATCGATATAGGCCGGATTAACGAACATCCAAATTCAGGTTTTTAACGTCAAAGACCAGCAAGCCCTCCCCTACCTTGTATTCCGGGCCTATTCCGGCCTGCATCAGAACTACTTTATCCGTTTTGAAATGCGGGGGCGCTTCGTTCGGCCATTTTTCTCTGGCCAGCGCTTCAGCTCTGGCGCTTGACTTATTCAGATCTTCATTAAAATAAACCCATGCTCCAGGTACTTGCACACCATCAGGAAACATTTTTACCGGATCATACCATGTACCCCAGTAAATATTATGCCACCAGTCACGCTCCGAATGATCCATATACGCCTGATCCAGTGCCTTATTCACGCCGCCATAGTTATTAAAAGCACAAACCCTTTTAACCTTGTGCGCCGCATCTTCATATGTATAAGCGGGCGTAATAAAAAACGATTTACGATTCCTTTCCTCCCCTGCAACAAAACGGAAAGCTCCCGTAAAGTTTACCTGTTTTCCTTTTACACTGCCCTGACCGTCATACCCCGAACATGACCGGTTATCCTGAATCCCTATAGGATCGTGTAACCCGACATAGAGATAATACTGACACCCCGTATCATAACAATTTTCAGGATGGAAAAAGACACGGATCGTACCGTCGTCCAGCACAGTCCAATGCGCTTCTCCTTCTTCGCCAAATTGCGGGATATAATCGTAATCCAGGCTGTAATTCGAAAGTATAATTTCGACATCGTAACCGACATCCTGTCCGTTAATAAGGAAAGGCACTCCTGTATTAACGCAACTGCGCACCGCCATCGCCGGCGGAGCAGTAAGATTGACGAGAACAAAAAGCATCACGCAAATGACTATCGTCTTCGTATGTCTTAGAGTCTGTTTCAAAACAAAGGGTTACTATCCTCAAAAATTTAAAATGGGGATGAACTGGAAAATGGGGCGGCTGATGGGGATCGAACCCACGACAACTCGGACCACAACCGAGTGCTCTACCACTGAGCTACAGCCGCCACAGGTCGGGAAAAGATTGTCTACCCCGTAACACTGTGTCCCGTCAAGATTTTCCACGCGAAAAGTCGAAATCTTATAAACTTTTCTTTACGCAGCACTCAAAGCGTGTTACACAGCTTTATGCATGACAGATATGCATTTTATACATAGGTGCAACGCAATAACGGCAAACGACAAAACGAGGAATTCCATGTCCATGACAACCCTGAAAACCAAGAATACCAGCAGTTTTACAAGCAAAAGCACCAGCGATTTCATGAAAGCGCTGGAGGAAAACGAAGTCGAATATATCGATTTCAACTTCACCGATCCGCGCGGTAAATGGCAGCACACCGCCCAGCACCTAGACTCGATTGATAAGGACATGATCGAAACCGGTATTTTCTTTGACGGCTCATCAATCGCCGGGTGGAAAACCATCAATGAATCGGACATGATTCTGCGTCCCGACGTTTCCAAATGGTGCATGGACCCGTTCTCGGCACAGCCGACAATGAAAGTCTTCTGCGATGTTATCGAACCGGCAACCGGCAAACCTTACGAACGCGACCCACGCTCCATCGCAAAATCTGCTGAAGAATACCTGAAAAAAACCGGAATCGCCGACACCATTAACGTTGGCCCGGAAGCTGAGTTTTTCGTTTTCGAAGACGTACGCGTCAATGTTGAAATGAACCATGTCGGTTACCGCATCGACAGTGAAGAAGGCCCGTACAACCGCGGCACCGAATATGACGGTGGCAACCTGGGTCACCGCCCGAACGTCAAAGGCGGCTACTTCCCGGAAGCCCCGGTCGACAGCCTGTCCAACATCCGCGCTGAAATGGTTACGGTCATGAAGCACATGGGCGTACCGGTTGAAAAGCACCACCATGAAGTCGCGCCGAGCCAGTGCGAGCTGGGGATCAAATACTCAACCCTGACCGACTGTGCCGACAATATGCAGCTTTACAAATACGTCGTGCATAATGTTGCTCACGCCTACGGCAAAACGGCAACCTTCCTGCCGAAACCGGTCTATGGCGATAACGGTTCCGGCATGCACTGCCACCAATCGCTGTTCAAAGGCGGCAAGCCGCTCTTCGCCGGCAGCGAATATGCGGACCTGTCAGAAAACTGCCTGTACTATATCGGCGGGGTCATCAAACACGCCCGCGCACTGAACGCTTTCACCAACCCGTCCACCAACAGCTACAAACGTCTGGTGCCGGGATACGAGGCACCGGTCCTGCTGGCATACTCACAGCGTAACCGCTCCGCATCATGCCGCATTCCTTATGCGACATCCCCGATGGCAAAACGCGTTGAAGTCCGCTTCCCGGACCCGACGGCAAACGTATATCTATGCTTTGCAGCTCTGCTGATGGCCGGTCTTGACGGGATCCAGAACAAAATCCATCCGGGTGATGCCATGGACAAAAACCTGTACGACCTGCCGGCCGATGAACTGGCCCAGGTTCCGACAGTTTGTGGCTCGCTGCGTGAAGCGATTGAAGCGCTCAAAGTCGATCATGAATTCCTGCTGCAGGGCGATGTCTTCACCGAAGGCATGCTGCAAGGCTATATCGACCTGAAGATGGAAGAGATCGACATGTATGAAACCATGCCGCACCCGATCGAATTCATGATGTACTACTCTTCATAAGGGGTATCGAACGAACCAGATAACAAAAACCCGGCCTTTAAATGCCGGGTTTTTTCGTTTATGGCTTGATACTCTGAACGACGACTTCAAAGGCTTCGGCATTCCGGGCCCATGTAAAGAATTCCCTCGTCCGGCTGGGCGTAATCATCGACACGACATAGTAATAGCGATCCTCTTCCATGATCGCCAGCCAAAACTCGTGTTCTTGCGTCTTACGATACGGAGAAAAAAGCTTATAAGCTTCTACATGAGAATAAAGCACATGCGGCGGAAACTTATATTTTCCATTAAGCGTTTCAATAAACTCACCCAACTCCAGCTCCCTGCTGGCAAGCTCTTCTTTGATAAATTTAACTTCATCATCAAGAACATCTTCATATTCATTGGACAGGATAGAAATATCAATTTCACCACTTAACGTCCGGTGGTCAATCGTATGGACCAGCTTCGCATCCATGCCTTCGGTATTATAAATATTCGGGGCGATCAAACGCCAGGATGCCGGGTATTCAAACCTTAACAGATCAAGAAACGCATAAGTCCGTGTAGCTTCAATCTTGCTCTCTTCCGGAGAAAGAAATTCGAATGAGCTAATGGCATATTCCTGCTCAGCCCGCTCTGCTTTCCAATACGTATCCGGTACATGATAAGAGGCAATCACCATACGCGAGCCGTTAATTTCGGCCACAGCCCGCACAACATATGCTACATCCTTTTTGACGACGACATACAGAGCCTCAACCTTCCTCTCGGAAATTTCCTTGAACCCTTCAAGGGAGTAGCCCTGCACAAGAATTTCCCGCATAAACCAGTTCTTGGCGGTCACTTCATATTCGAGCTTTTGCGTTTCAATTTCAAAATGGCTCAGAGGTCCCAAACGTCCCGGCCCGTAATAGCGGGCCACCTCTCCAAGAATCGTCGGGGTAATAACCTCAGTATTCTCTGGGCGCTCCTTGAGCGGAATTCCCAACTCATCCATACTTAAAGGCGCCATTGTCGATGTCACACGATGCCATTTTTTAGGCAGCCGTATCCTGTAAGCCAGGTGCTTGTCGTTCAGAGGCTCTTCTTCAAAAATTTCGCTATTCTCGATAAAGTCTTCCTGAGACATCTCCGCAGCATAGCTCTGGATCATCGGAATCTGCTCCATACTCATATTGAGCTGTTCCATCTGCGCCCGCACCGTGCCTGATTGAACCAGCACAAAGCCCGTCGTCAGAAAAAATACGATACTCCAGAATTTTATCTTCAACACATTATCCCCCTATCAGGGTTTAGGGTTAATAGGCTGTGGTTTACGGTCTTTATCGACAGACACGTAAACAAAACTACCTTCTGTTACTTTTTCATATTTTTTTAAATCTTCTCTTAACGCCCAGGCTTCAACCTTCACGGTAACCGAACTTTTTCCGACTTTCTCGATCTCTGTGTAGAAGCTCACCTCATCCAGCACCGAGACCGGGCGGTTAAACGTCATCGCGTTAATCGCCACAGGAACAGCAGCCCCACCAACGAATTTACGGGCCCGCACACTGCCGGCCAGATCCATCTGCTCCAGCACCCAGCCTCCGAAAATATCACCGTTATAGTTCTTATCGCGCGGGAACGGGACCGTCCGGATCGACAGTTCCTGCCCTTTTTTCAAAGCAGGCTCCTGCCCCAGAACCTCTGTATCCGACGCCTTGCCTTTAGGCCTCTTACCGGACGCCTTATCGGGAGATCCCTTCGCGATTTCCCTGGCCTTCCCATTTTCATCGATATGCACAAAAGTGAACAGCCCTTCCGTCACCTTCTCAGAACGCTGCCCCGGCTTCCCTTCGCGGCGCTCGGCATAAGCCTGCACCCGAATCGTCAGCGAAGAGCGCCCCTGTTTTTCGATTTCGGTATAAATCGTCACATTATCGCCAATAAAGACAGGAGCCTTGAACTCCATAGCCTCCAGCCCCACCGTGACCGCCCGGCCCTGGACATACTTATAGGCGCGGTTGCCCCCGGCAATATCCATCTGCGATAACAGCCATCCGGCACTGATATACCGGTCGGCAATCGTGTCTGCGGGCATGGGGGAGACTTTAGCCGTAATTTTCTTACGTCTGGCGTTATCGAACTCTTTACTCAACTTTTTACCGCTTCCCATAGACTTTAAGCTTTCCAACGCATTGCGTATTCGCTATCTCTTAGTTTATATAAGCTTATTACGAATGCGGTCCACTATAAAGGCCCATCAACAGACTCAGAGTGAAATGACAGACCTTTTCAATAGCAATATGGCAAAAAAAGACGATTCCTACGGCGCATCGGACATTGAAGTCCTCGAAGGCCTTGAACCGGTACGAAAACGGCCGGGCATGTATATTGGTGGCACGGACGAGCGCGCGCTGCATCACCTCGTCGGTGAAATTCTCGATAACTCCATGGATGAAGCCGTTGCTGGCTTTGCCAACCGCATTGAAATCGAGCTGCACGACGATTATTCCATCACCATTTCAGATAACGGCCGCGGTATCCCGGTAGACGAACACCCGAAATATCCGGGAAAGTCGGCACTGGAAGTCATTCTGACCACCCTGCACTCCGGCGGAAAATTCAGCGGTAAAGTCTACCAGACCTCTGGCGGCCTGCACGGGGTCGGGATTTCCGTTGTGAACGCCCTGACCGAATCCATGTGGGTCGAAGTCGCCCGCGATAAAAAACTTTATAAACAAAGCTTTTCCCGGGGCCTGCCGACCGGGAAGCTCGAAGATCTGGGCGCTGTCAGCAACCGCCGCGGCACGACCGTATGGTTTAAGCCTGACCCGGAAATTTTCGGGTCAAAAGCGCACCTGAAACCCGCATGGCTCTACCAGATGACCCGCTCAAAGGCATATCTGTTCCGGGGCGTTGAGATCCGCTGGAAGTGCGCGGCCAGCCTGCTAAAGACTGACAGCAAAATACCAGAAGAGGAAAACTTTAAATTTCCCAATGGCTTGCTTGATTTTCTTAATGCAACACTTAAGGATAGGAAGATGGTCACTCCGCAGCCATTCAGCGGACAGGCCGAATTCCCGGATGACGCAGGACGCATGGAATTTGCCATCGCATGGCCGCAGACCGGTGACGGGTTCACCCATTCCTATTGTAACACCGTCCCGACCCCGCAAGGCGGCACGCATGAACAAGGCCTGCGCAGCGCCTTGGCCCGCGGCCTGCGCAATTACGGCGAAATGATCGGCAATAAAAAAGCCGGGGTAATTACCGCCGATGACGTTGTCGGCACCGCCGCGATCCTTGTTTCGGTCTTTATCCGCGATCCGCAGTTCCAGGGCCAGACCAAAGACAAGCTGGCCAATACCGAAGTCACCCGCCTTGTCGATCAGGCGGTCAAAGACTATTTCGACCACTGGCTGTCCAGCGACACCGCCGCCAGCCAGCAATTATTGCAATATATCATAGACTTGGCCGAAGAACGCCAGCGCCGCCGTGAAGACAAGGCCATGGCCCGCAAAAGCGCCACCAAGCGCCTGCGCCTGCCGGGCAAGCTCGCAGATTGCAGCCGCTCTGCCGCCGAAGGTACAGAGCTGTTCATCGTCGAGGGCGACAGTGCGGGCGGCTCAGCCAAGCAGGCTAGACGCCGGGAAACCCAGGCCGTCCTGCCGCTGCGGGGCAAAATCCTCAACGTTGTCAGCGCCACCAAGGACAAAATCCGCGCCAACCAGGAAATTCAGGATTTGATTCAAGCCCTTGGCTGCGGTTACGGCAAGGAATTCGACCTGAATAAACTGCGGTACGAAAAGATCATCATCATGACCGATGCGGATGTGGACGGCGCCCATATTGCCGCCCTGCTCGTCACTTTCTTCTACACCCAGATGCAGCCGCTGATCGAGAGCGGCCATCTGTACCTGGCGCAACCGCCGCTATACCGCCTGACCAGCGGGACATTGAGCGAATACGCCATGGATGATGCGCAAAAAGATACGCTGATGGAAACGGTCTTTAAAAATAAGAAGAAGGTCGATGTCAGCCGTTTTAAAGGTCTTGGCGAAATGCCGGCCAAACAGCTCAAGGAAACAACGATGAACCCGGAAACCCGGACCCTGATCCGTGTCAGCCTGCCCGACGCCATGGCCACATTGGGTATTACCGAAGAAATGACGGAAGATGACACCGCGGCAGACGCGAACCCGTTAGAAGCCGTGGACGACCTGGTCGAGCGTCTGATGGGCAAAAACGCAGACGCCCGCTACCAGTTCATCCAGGAAAACGCTGAATTCGTTGAAGATCTGGATATTTAATTAACGGTATCCGGTAGGGTTACTGTTAAAACCTGCATTAGATGAACCGGACCCATACGGACTGCCGTAGCTGTGTGAATGACAGCTATCAACACCATTTCCATAGGTATAATCATAATCGGCGCGCCCCGTCGTATTATCGACGCGGAACTGACGGTTTGTCCCAGAAGTATTATAACACCGGCCTATAGAGTTCGCATGTGTCCGAAGCGCCGAACCTGCTACAGCCCCGGCAAAATTACCGTAACGGTCCCCGATACGCTGCTGGATCTGCCCCTGTACGGCACCATCATTTAAAACGCCGCTAACGATGTTGTTGAAAATGCCACCCCAGTCAGCCTGAGCTGCCGGAGCCATTGCCATACTGGTTGCCAAAGCAGACGCAACTAAAAACTGTTTTCCTAATTTCATTATTTTGCCCTCTATATTATGCCGCCCGCCGGCAGCGTTTCTCAATAAATTGTATGAGCATATGTTACACGCTTTACCTATATGTTGTCAAATTTTTTATGTAAAATATATTCTCTTTTTAAATATAGCTCTTGATTATAAGAAGTCCCCATTATATTCCGTTGAGAAGAATAAAAAGCGGGAACGATTGTGATTATCAGAAAACTCTCCGGAATTTTGCTTGTCTTTGCCCTGCCTGCCCTGCTCATAACCGGGTACGGCTATCATAGCTACGGCAAGTTATCGACCCGCATGGACCAGCGCCTGACCGCCTACGGCTTTGAAAACGCCGTCACGCAAGATATGACCTACCGGGACGGCTACCTCGTCTATACCGGTATTGCTTTAGATCCAGACAAATTCAGCACCATCAGCGATATCCAAATCCCGGCCACGCTACAAGACATCATCTTGCAAAAACAGCCGAAAGAAGCTGTCATCAACGCGGCAAAGCTCTCTGGCGAATTCAGCAAGGAAACCGGCCTTGATATCAGCGGCTGGACGCAAACCCTGCCACCGCAGCCTGAAATCGACCGGATCACCCTGAAAAGCGGCCAGCTCGACCTGCTGACCTCTGCCGGGGCCCTGCGCTTTGACGCCAAAGGGGAACTAACCCGGCAGGAAGACGGCATCACCGCCCTGCGGGCCGCCATCACCGCGGAACAGCATCAGTTGCAGGCAAAAACGAACTGGAGCGGGAAAATCCACCCGGACGGCCGCTGGGCCTATGAAATCGACATCCAGGACGGCACAGCCAATTTGAACAATATCCAGGGCAGCCGCATGAGTGGCTGGCTGGCGCTGGATAAGACAAACGGCCCGGTCCCTGCCGTAAACGGGCAAATTGACGCGGGCAAGCTGACCATCGGGCAGGTCAATCTGATGAATCTGCGCCTGACGCTCAGCGGCCCCATGACCGAATACAAGCTGATCGGCGCAGGCCATATCGGCGGCTTTGAGGAAATGAGCTTTACCATTGACGCCGCCGCCCGCACGGACGGCCTTTATATAGATGCCAGCATAGAAACGGCGCAGCTTGATGATCTCATCGATTTTCTCGCGGCGCTGCAGGCCGAAGAAATCACAGCCAAAGCCCTGACATCGCTGCTGCTGACCGAAGGTAATTTGGAACGCCTGCGCGCGGACATTAAAAAGCGCAGCTTTGACCGGCTGGAATTACAGATTTACGGCCCGGCCTATGACCTTGCGGGTAAGGTAATCGTCAAAAACTTTAAGGACGGCGACATACAGAACAACGTCATCAGCCTTGATCCCGGTGCTATTGGCAATGACGGCTAAAGCCCGAAATAAAACTTAATCACGCCCATATAAGCCACCCACAGCATCAGCACCAGCGGCACCCCGGCCTTGATAAAGTCCCGGAAGCGGTAATGCCCCGGCCCCATCACCAGCAGGTTTGTCTGGTAACCGATCGGCGACGCGAAAGAACAGTTCGCGGCAAACACCACGGTAATCGCAAAAATAAACGGATCGACCCCCAGATTGACCGCAAGACTGAGCGCAATCGGCGTAAACAGGATCGCACAGGCATTATTACTGAGCACATTCGTACAGAAAGCCACGACGATAAACAGCAGCGACGCCATCGCAAACGGCGTCTCAATAAACGGCAGGCCCAGCAGGGAATCGGCGACAAAGCTGGCCCCTTCCGTGACCTGTAGTGCCTGACTCAGCGCAAGCATCGAGCCGACCAGAAGGAAAATTTTCCGGTCAATCGCCCGCGTTGCCTGCCGGATATTCAGGCAATCCGTAGCGATCAGCATCACCGCACCCGTAATCGCCGCCACCGGGATCGACAGCACCCCGCTCGCCGCAAGCGCAATCGCGCCGAACATAATTCCGCCGGCCAAGG
This sequence comes from Rhodospirillales bacterium, assembly GCA_020638155.1. Taxonomy (GTDB): domain Bacteria; phylum Pseudomonadota; class Alphaproteobacteria; order Micavibrionales; family Micavibrionaceae; genus UM-FILTER-47-13. The sequence goes on along the minus strand of JACKJB010000001.1, from coordinate 746,013 downwards.
GCGCTTTCTTCGGAACAGGCAATTCGCGCTTCGACCCGGACAGGACAATCAAATCCTGGTTCCCGCGCATGGAATCAATCGCCCCGCGGCTCCCCGCGACCAGCAACACATCCCCCGGCTCCAGCCTGATCCGGCCAAGCCGCCGCCGCACAACCCGCGCCCGGCGCTGGATCCCCAGTACAATCGCTCCGAACTGGCGGTGGAACCCGACCTGCTCCAGCGACATTTCAATCATCCGGGAGGCCGGCGTAATCATAATCTCTGCAAGGATACGGGTTTCCGCGACTTTTTCCTCAAGATCAGGCGCGGCCGCAGGGATATCATCTTCATCGTCTTCGGTACGGACTTTTTCTTCCGGCGGCGCGGACTGCGCCTGCATAATCTTTTCCTCTTCCTCGGACAGCAGGAAGCCCGGATATTTAGCCAGCAATCCGGTCAGCGCATCCCGCGTCGCCGCCACAATCAGGATATCGCCCGGCTCAATAACATATCCTTCGAACGGTGGCAGGATCAGGTGCCCAGAACGCTGGATCAACCGGATTTTCAGCTCCGGCAGCGCCGGAAAGCCGCCTTCGACGCATTCCATCCCGACAAGCCTGCTATCGGCCGAGACATCAAGCTCGGCAATAAACTCGCGCTCATCGCCAACAAGCTGCTGCGCCAGCGATGTCCGCACCGGGATCAGGCGCGGCAGGACCAGCAGGATATAAACAAAACCGGAGGCCGCAAGGATCGCACCCGGAACAAAGAAATCAAAAAATCCCAATGGCTTATGACCAAGTTCTACCATAGTGGTTGAAACAAGCATGTTGGTCGATGACCCGACCAGCGTTGTCATCCCGCCCAGGATCGCAGCAAAAGACAGCGGCATCATGACCCGGCTTTCCGGCATCTTTGCAGACGCCGCCAGCGCCTGCAGGATCGGGATAGCAAGAATCACCAACGGGGTGTTATTCATGAACGCGCTCATCGCCGCAATAAACAGCAGGATACTGATAATCGAAACCCACGCCCATTTTGACCCGTACGTCACGAACATCCGCGTAATCGGGCGCAGCGCATCGGTCTGGATCACCGCCTGCCCCATCACCAGCAACGCCAGCACGGCGACAAGGGCCGGGTTGGCAAAACCGGACAGCAGCGACATCGCATCAAGCTGGTTGCGGCCATTCGCATCCAGGACCGGGAAAAACTGGCCAAACAGCAGCAACACCGTCAGCAGCGCCACACTAGTGACCTCAATCGGCAGCTTTTCCCGCACAAACGAATAAGCCGCCCATCCCGTCAGGAACAGGACAAACCACATGTGAAACGCCGTACTGTCAAAAATAAAGGTCACATTCGCTCCTGGTTAATTACTCCCGCTAAACCCGGCAGAACTGGAGTTCTGGAACTCGCCCAACCCCTTCAGCCCCACACGGAATTTAACATCAGTCCCACTATCCCCCGACACATCGGACGTAATATTCCGCTCAACCGTAGCAGAAAACGACAGGCAACACCCGGTATAATCCAGCCCGAACGTCGCTTCGCGCAAGCCCGGATCAGACCCGAGATCTTCAAGCACACTGCCCCGTATACGCCAGTTGCGGGTGACATCAAAACCTGCCGCACCATATATCTGTTCGCGGCTTTCCTCAATATCAGTTCCTTCAAGCGCCTTGGCGAATAGATAGCGGGAACTGATATCAAGCCGCCCGAAATCGGCAAAGCCGTCTACTTCGTGCCGCCGCGAGGTGAAATTATTGCCGTCAAGCTGCGTCCGGTAATTAATCCCGTAATCATCCTTATACGCCCCGGCGATCTGCCCGACCCAGTCCGACTCGCGCCGCTCCAGTCCAGAGCCCGCGGGGAACGGGTTATCATCTTCGTCAAAACGATAGCTTTGCCCCAAGAATACACTACCGTAACTGCCGCCATACCCGTAAAGCCCGCTGCGCAGGCCGTATGTCACCCGGCTCTGGTCTTCCAGCCGGTCCTTGCCGGGGAAGCGGTCGGGACTAAACAGATTGCTGGCATCAAGCTGCACATCCTGGCTGTCCTCGTTCGGAATATCGCTGTCCACATCGTCAATATCCGGTGCCAGGGTCAGCGCCGCCACCGGCTCGATCACGGCCTGCAGCCGCTGCATCGGTTTAACCAGCGGATAACGGCTCACCCAATGCGCACGCGGTAACACACGGGAGTCTTCCCCCTCGTTGCTCCGCCCGCTGCCGAATGTCGCGACATCGCGGTCATTAACGTGATACAGGTCCCCGCGTACGCTCAGATCCACCGTATTCATAAGCCCGCCGCGGGTCAGGAACTGCCGCTGCCATCCGGCCTGGCCAACAAGGCGCACCATGTCCTGCCCGTCTTCACGGTGCAATTGCAACGCAGAGGCCTGCGCCTGCCAGCGCCCGCCCATCGTCTGGTTCGGTTCGCCGAGGAAGTTTAATTCGATTTCCGGCAGGACGTTAGGCTGGTCGGTTCGCTCTTCTTCAACCCGCACATCCTGGAACGCCAGCAAACGGCCGACCGCATAATTACGCCCGGAAAACCGCTCGACAAACAACTGGTTTTCCAACACATCCTTGCCGCTGAAATCATACTCGCGCAGATACTGGTCATCGGTGGTCAGTTCCAGATCAAGGCCGGAGCGCCATTTCTCATTCATGCTCCAGCGCGAATTGGCAAACAAATGCCCGCGAAACTCATCATCGGTAATGACTTCCTGCCCGGCGACACTGTCGTTGCGGTCTGATTTCGTAGCGCTCCCCTCGATCAGCAGATCCGCCTGCTCGAACCGCTGCCTATATTGTGCCAGCGCCACAGGGTTCTCTTTCGAGGTCAGCATCGCCCCAAGCGTCATGTCCTTGTTCGGCGCAATATCCCAGTAGTAATTCTCAGTCACAACGAAACCAAGCTGGCTGTCATACCCAACCTGGGGCGATAAAAAGCCGCTCTTGCGTTTAACCTTGCCATCCGGATGAGCCAGATACGGGCTCCACAGCACCGGCGTCCCATAAAGTTCAAACCGGGCGTTTTTATATTTTACCCGGTGCTCTTCCTCATCCAAAGTCACCTCTTCCGCCCGGATTTGCCAGGCGGGGTCGCCGTCCTCGTCGGCCTCGCACTCGCACGGCGTATAGGTGGCATTATGCATTTTAATCAGGGTTTCATTAATCCGCTGGCCCTCTTCCGCCGTAAAATGTCCGCCATCGGCAAGATATGTCTGCAGCCCCCGGACGAACCCGTTTTTCATTTCATCGCCAAGCTCGACCTCATCGGCGAAATGCAAGTCGCCATTCGGCTCGTTCAGCGACACATTCCCCTTGGCAATCACCGTCCCGGAATTCAGGTTGTAACTCACACGATCGGCCCGCAGGATCCGCTTCCCCTGCACCAGTTCGACATGCCCGGCGGCCGTCAGGATGCCCGAAGCCTCGTCATGCTGTAAACTGTCCGCTTCCAGATCAACGGGCTGGCTACTGATTTCGGGAACATAAGCGGGCTGCGGTGGTGCCGGAATATCCGCGCCGGATTGCACGGCTGGATCATCAGAGCCGGAAACAACGACCGGAAAAACATCTGTCGTTCCGTTCGTCACGGAATAACCGGCAAAATCATATTCGTCATACGCGTTGTAATGCTCCAGCGCCCCGGTCGCCAGAGGTTTAAAAACCAGATCATCTCCCATTTCCGGGGATACCGGGTAAGCAGATGCTTCGGTAGACGCAGGCTGATACCCCGTCAAATACTGCGCCACGGCCCCGGAGGATGCCATGGTCGTCATCGTCAGTATCGCTGTGAAGACGACGCAGAAGCGCCGCGAAAAAAACAACATAAGATTTGGCCGAACGGTCCGGTTTAATTGAGGAACCCTAACGCCAAATTTTGGAGGTAAAACATAACGAGAGTCAAGGCGCAGCAAAGGTTTCATCAAGAAAAACTGTGACTTAAAAACAGGCCTCTAACGGCCGAAGAAATCGGGAACATCGTCACCGAAACCGGTCACGTTCGCCCGGTCGTCGTGATCCTGCCGCCTGCTTTGGTTTTTGCTGCGCTCATCACGCTTTTTCTGCGGCGGCTTTTGATCACGCCGGGGCTTTTCCGCTTTTTGCGGTACCGCCTCGGCTTTGTAGGTTTTCGCCGGCTCAGATTTATCAGCGCCGCCGCCGACCTTCTCCACCGGAATCTCGCGGTTAATCAGCTTTTCAATTGATTTGACGAACTTGATATCGTCCCCGCCCTTAGCCGCCAGTGTCCAGGCACGGCCTTTCATCCCGGCACGGCCAGTCCGGCCGATCCGGTGGACGTAATCATCGGCATGCATCGGCACATCGAAATTGAACACGTGCGACACCCCGGCAACATCCAGCCCGCGGGCGGCAACATCGCTGCACACCATCAAGGTGATCTTGTCTTCCTTGAACCGGTCCAGCACTTCGTAACGCTTGGTCTGCGGCATATCGCCATGAAGCCCGGCGACAGCATAGCCTTTTTTCGAAAGCCACTGCGCCAACCCGTCAATGTCCCGTTTACGGTTACAGAAAACAAACGCGTTCTTAACGTTTTCCTGACGGATCAACTGCTCGAGCGTTTCGCGCTTTTGCTTCGGATGACTCCACACCAAAAATTGCTCGACCGTCTCCGCCGGGGATGCAGCAGGCGCTACGGATATCTCTTTAGGGTTTGATAGAAGTTTATCTGCCAATCCTTTGATTTCTTTTGGCATTGTTGCCGAAAACAAGAGAGTCTGACGAATAGGCGGTACAAAGGAAATGATCTTTTCAATATCGGGAATGAACCCCATATCCAGCATCCGGTCTGCTTCATCGATCACCAGGATCTTGATATCGTTCAACAGGATCGCGCCGCGCTCGAACAAATCCAGAAGCCGCCCCGGTGTTGCAATCAATACATCCGCCCCGCGGTCAAGAATTTTTGTCTGCTCCGCGACAGATTCGCCGCCAACCAGCAAAGCTTTGTTCAGTTTATGATACTTGCCGTACTGATCGAAATTTTCGGCAACCTGCGCCGCCAGCTCCCGCGTCGGTTCGAGGATCAGCGAACGCGGCATCCGCGCTTTCGCCCGGCCGCCATACAGAATTTCAAGCATCGGCAGAATAAAGCTCGCCGTCTTCCCGGTCCCGGTCTGCGCCAGTCCCAGCACATCGCGGGTCATCAGAATCGGCGGAATCGCCTTCGCCTGGATAGGCGTCGGTTCCGTATAACCGCATTCCTCAATCGCTTTCAGGATTTCAGGACTCAGGCCCAGCTCTTCAAAATTCATACAGACTTTCTATGATTTTTATTCTTTTCCGCCGCTAGGAGTATGAGATTCCCGCTTATTTTGCAAGCTTTGTCTTTGGCGCAGCATCAAAAGCCCTGCCCCGTAAACAACCATCGCCGTAACCATACCCGGCAGGGAATCAAAAATATGCACGTGATACCCCGCCATCCGCCAATAAACAGCGGCGGCCAGCCCGGCGGCAATCATCGCCAGCGCCAGCTTTTCAGTGATCGGCCAGCGCATCACCCGCACCAGCAGCAGCGGCGCAAACCCGGCCCCCATAATAGCAATCACAAACAGTACCAGATCAAACACGCTCTTGCTGCCCAGCAGCGCAATGCCGAGCGCAAGTCCGGTCACCGCCAGCGTACTGATCTTCATAAACAGGTAGGACTCCTTGTATTTATGAAAGATATCCCGTGACAGGCTGGCCGTACTGCTCAGCACCAAGGAATCCGCTGTCGAAATCGTCCCGGCGAAAATCCCGGCCAGGATCACCCCGACCAGCACGTCCGGCAACAATTCCATCGCCAGCTTGGGCAGCGCCAGCTCCGTATCGAACTCCGTCCCCGGCACCAGCACCCGCGTTGAAACGGCAACGATATAGGCCGTAACATAAAACGCACCGTAAGATCCTTCGAACCACAACAGCGCTTTGGTCGTATCCTTCGGCTTTTTAAGGGTCATAAACCGCACCATCACATGCGGAAAACCAATAAAACTAATCCCGACCGACAGGCAGCCGAGAATAAACAGCAGAGGTCCGAACGGGTTATTCTGCGGCGTCCACGCCACCAGCTTCGGATCGATCGCCTCAAGACTTTCATAAAGGCCGGAAAAACCGCCGACAACCTTCAAAGACGCAATCATCAGAAGGGTCATCGCCCCGTACATCACGATAATCTGCGCCACATCGGTCCATATGGAGGCCCGGATGCCGCCCGCCCAGCAATACATCAGCACAATCACCGCCCCCAGGATCGCCCCGGCGCTGTAATCCCAGTCAAACAAGACGTGTAAGGCTTTGCTCCCGGCGGTAAGCTGCGCCGTCGCATATAACGTGACGGCAGCAATGCTCAAAAGCCCCAGCACAAGCCGCAGGGTTCTGCCGCCTGATCCTTCTCCGCATGCCAGAAACTCGGTATATGACGCTGTTTTGTGCCGCTGCGAATATACCCGGAAACGCCTTGATGTAAGCCAGAAAGCCGCCAGTGACCCGAAAATGATGCCGAAAATGAACCAGCCCCCGGCCAGCCCCATCGCGTAACCAAACCCGATAATCCCGGTAAAGCCAAACCCGCTCGCCGTAGACGCTGCCGCCGACAACCCTACAAAGGCCGGACTGATCGATCGGCTGGCAAGCAGGTAATCTTCCGCTGATTTCTGCCGCTGCCGCACCGACAGCAGCCCAATCAGGATAAAACTGCCCAAAAAGACCAGAAAGCTATAGATCACAATGTCTGACATAAAACCTCTTCTCTCTACCCCCCCCTCTCCCTTTAGGGAGAGGGCAACGAAGCCTGGCTTTTCGTTTAGAAAAGCCTAGGCTGCAATGGGTGAGGGACTTACTGTATCCCCTCACCCGGCTCCGGCTAAATTCGCCTTACGGCTCATTAAGCCTACACATCCCTCTCCCTGAAGGGAGAGGGATAAAATGCGACTAAAACAAAATCATGTCAATTTGCAGCCCAATCCTTTTCTTGTGTTTTCATAATATAAAAGCTACACTTCCATCCATGCAAGACGGCAAACTCAAAAATTTCTGCAAAGCCGCGTTCAACGCCATAAATTTCAGTGCCCTGGGTGCCATTCCCTTATCGCACGGAATCGGTTCTGAATACGGTACGGCGTTATTCGGGACAGCCATCGTCGCCGGAACTTTTAACAAATACAAATCCCTGAACACTGAAAGCCAAGGGCACACCTGGCAAAACGCAAATGACTCCTGGCTTATTCAGCAATTTAAGTCCCCGTCCCTCACCGCCAAAATACTGATGCTGGCGGCTGGATATAATTGCGGTGATGCCGTGTATGATATGGCAACACAAGGCCCCGATAAAATGGCAGAAAACGGGTTCCGCGCGGCGGCATGGCTTTGCGGTGTCATCGGAGATTATAAATTCACTAAAATTGAAAACCTGAACTTTGCAGCCCTGACCAGCCACACAAAATCAACCGCATCAAAACTCCGTGCCAGCTTTCACGCTGCGACAGCCAATCCGGTCCTCTTCTACAACGGCGCAGGAATCGGCCTTGCCGGGGCGATGCTGGCAACGACGCCATTAAACACCCCCCCGGCCTATATCGGAATGGCCATTACCGCCGCATACGGGCTAAGCATCGCCTACGCCATGCGCCGCTCCTGGCAGGCCGCGACAGGAGCCATTGCCATCAAAGAGATCAATAACGGCCTGATCAACTTCACCGCTGCCGCCGCCGGAGTCGGCCAGTCGATCTTCGCAGCATCAACCGGCAAATACGCCGTTGCCACAGCCATGGCGATGTTCTCGGGCGTCGCCGTCAAAACCCTGTATGAAACCCGCTCTGCCCTGAAGAAGGAACGTAGCTCCACGCATAATTTTGACATAACAAAATAACCCATGTCATAATTTTACTGCGACAATAAGGTGTGCGGGATGACGATAGAAACGCAGGAAAAAACAAAGGCTCCTTTTAATCAGGCAAGCGCGGCCCAGGCAGCAACAACCGGGCAAATGGCCTTTATCATTGACCTGGGCTTTAATGCCATGGACCGCGATGACGCAAAAGCCTACCTGGACAAGCTGGCCGACACCGTCCAGACCATGCGCGACCAAAATATCCCGATCACCTGGGTTGCCATGAGTGATAAAAACAAGCTTCACCCGGCAGAGGATAGTGCACCCTCTCGCACCCTAAGCATCAGTGAGCTGGAGGAAAGAGGCTATTTCGGTCCCTACCCGGAAAACGGTCCCAATGATGACCTGTTCCATGAGTTTCTCGAACAGCACGGCCCCCGGACCGACGATGCGATATACCTGAAATTTTTCAAAAGCGCCCTGATGACGCCGGAAGACTACGCGGACAACCCCGCACTCGAACAGATTGTCCGTGCCGATTACCGTACTGATATCGAATTCGACCTGCCAAAGCCCGGCAGCTTCGAAGGCCCCAGCATGGCGGAATATATGCAGCAAAAAGGATTGGATAAACCCATCATCATGGGGGCTGTCTCCACCAACTGCGACCTGTGCACCGCGCTCAGCAGCGTTGCTAAAGGCATGCAGCCGACTATTTTAACCGATATGGTTCTCAGCTGGGATTGCCCGGAAGAAGAGGTCAACCCGCAAACCTCTAAACTGCTCTGGCAGGACAACGTCGACACGGCGTTCCATGCAGATAAGATGAAAGCGCGGCTCGCCCAGATCATACATGACGACAGGCAGGCCTGGGGCTTGCCCGAAGACACAATCGAAAAAATCACTTTCGGCGTTTCGGACGACCTTTCCCATCAGGGCCATGGCCACACACCCGGCAGCCCGGCTACAAAAATAGTGTTGTAACGCAGCACGTACAAAACTTGCACCGCAGCTTAAAAATGATACTCTTCCGGGTATGAAAACAGCACTTTTAAATCACTTGCAGGATGAGCTGCAAAATGTCAGAGACGCGGGGCTTTTCAAGCCGGAGCGTGTCATCACCTCCCCCCAGAACGCGGACATCACCGTCAATACCGGCGAGCATGTCCTGAACTTTTGCGCCAACAACTATCTCGGGCTAGGGGATAACCCGGAACTGGTAAAGGCCGCGCAGGCCGCGCTGGATAAATACGGCTTCGGCATGGCTTCGGTTCGCTTTATCTGCGGCACACAGGATATTCACAAAGAGCTGGAGCAGCGCCTCAGCAGCTTCCTCGGCATGGAAGATACGATCCTCTATTCATCGTGCTTTGACGCGAATGCGGGCCTGTTTGAAACGATTCTGGCCCCCGAAGACGCGATTATCAGCGATGAACTGAACCACGCCAGCATCATTGACGGCGTCCGCCTGTGTAAGGCCAAGCGTTACCGGTACAAAAACAACAATATGGACGATCTCGAACGCTGCCTGAAAGAGGCGCAGGACCAGCGCTTCCGCCTGATCGCAACCGACGGCGTGTTCTCAATGGACGGCTATCTTGCAAACCTGCCGGGCATTTGTGACCTGGCCGAAAAATATGACGCGATGGTCATGGTTGATGACAGCCACGCTGTCGGCTTCACCGGACCAAACGGCGCAGGGACGCCTGATTATTACGGCCTGGCCGACCGCATTGATATTATCACCGGTACGCTGGGCAAAGCGCTCGGCGGCGCATCGGGCGGCTACACCTCCGGCAGCAAAGCCGTGATCGACTGGCTGCGCCAGCGCTCCCGCCCCTATCTGTTCTCTAACACCCTCGCCCCGGTCATCGCCGCCACGTCAGTTGCTGTGCTCGACCTGCTGGAACGCGACGGAACGGCGATGCGCCAAAAGCTCAAAAACAATGCCGATTATTTCCGCGAGAAAATGAGCGCACTGGGCTTTGACCTACTCCCCGGCGAGCACCCGATTATCCCGGTTATGCTTTATGATGCGTCCCTTGCCGGACGTTTTGCAGATGAAATGTTAAAACGCGGCGTCTATGTCATTGGATTCTCTTATCCTGTCGTCCCCGAAGGCAAAGCCCGCATCCGTACCCAAATGTCCTGCGCCCATGAAAAAGAACATATAGACAAGGCCGTAGAAGCTTTTGCGGAAGTGGGAAGAGAACTGGGAGTTTTAAAGGGTCAGGCAGCATGAAACCATTTAACCACGAAGTACACGAAGCTCACGAAGACTACGGCACTTCTCCGCGCCGCAGGCGCAACAAAATCAAAATTTGCGTAACATCACCGTTGTATTTTAATGCGCTGCGCGCACGTTCTTCTCAATATCTTCGTGAACTTCGTGCGCTTCGTGGTTCATAAAAAGGATATGGAACACATGAAAGCCCTCTCCAAACTAAAACCCGAACCCGGCATCTGGATGATCGATGACGCTGAAGTTCCGGCGGTCAAAGACAACGAAGTCCTGATCCGGATTAAGAAGACCGCCATCTGCGGCACCGATATCCATATCTATAACTGGGATGAATGGTCGCAGAAAACCGTGCCCGTACCGATGATTACCGGCCATGAATATGCCGGGATCGTTGAAAAAGTCGGAGCGGACGTCACCCGCGTCAAACCCGGCGACCGGGTCTCCGGCGAAGGGCACATTGTCTGCGGCACGTGCCGGAACTGCCGCGCCGGAACGCGCCATCTGTGCCCGCATACGATCGGCGTCGGCGTCAACCGCCAGGGTGCATTCGCCGAATTTCTGGCAATCCCGGAAGAAAATGTCGTCAAGCTGCCGGATGAGATCAGCGATGAAATCGCTTCCATCCTCGACCCTCTTGGTAACGCCACCCACACCGCATTAAGTTTTAATGTTGTCGGCGAGGATGTACTGATTACCGGGGCGGGGCCGATCGGCATTATGGCCGCGGCGATCTGCAAACATGTCGGTGCGCGTCATGTTGTGATTACCGATGTGAACCCCGACCGCCTCGCTTTGGCGCGTCAAATGGGGATCAACAATGCCATCGATATTTCAAAGAAAAACCTGAAAGACGTCATGCAAGAGCTTGGTATGAAAGAAGGCTTTGATGTCGGCCTTGAAATGTCGGGCAATGAAAACGGGTTCAGGGAACTGATCCACAGTATGAACTCCGGCGGGCGCGTTGCCATCCTCGGCATCCCCCCGAAAGAAGTGTCAACCGACTGGTGCGAGATCGTTTTAAAAGGCCTGACCATTAAAGGGATTTATGGCCGGGAAATGTACGAAACATGGTATAAGATGATCGCACTGTTACAGAGCGGCCTTGATATGACCCCGATGATTACGCACCGCTTTAAAATTGATGACTTCCAGAAAGGATTCGACGCTATGCGCTCCGGCCAGAGCGGCAAAGTCATCCTTGAATGGGACTAAATAATAATACAGGGAGAACAAACAATATGTACCAACACTTGGCAGACATTCTCAAACACCCAAAAGACCGCCCAACGCGAAATTATACGCTGGGCGAAGCCTTTCAGCACTACGCCAAAGGCAAAAACTGGGACAGTATTGACGATAACCGCCTGAACTTCACCCGCGCCGGCCGTGCCTGTGAGCGTGTTCACACCTGCGGCGGTGCTTTAATCAGTACGGCTGTCTTGTTAACCAGTATAGGCTCGGGCGGGGCAACCTTGCCTTTATGGCTGGCCGCCACATTTGCTGCTGTCAATATGGGTGCCATGAAAACAGCCGGAGTGGTTATGGGTAAGGCCATGGACATGGCCATCAGAACAGCCCATAAACGCAACCCGGATCACCCTGACATCAATCCGGATAATTTCTAAATCATACACGGGAGGATCACATGAGCGATATTCAGTACAATAGCGGGTTCGGCAATGAATTTACCACAGAAGCCCTGCCCGGTGCCCTGCCCGAAGGCCGCAACGCGCCGCAGAAAGTCAAATACGGCCTTTACGCGGAACAGCTAACAGGCTCCCCGTTCACCGCCCCGCGCGCCGGTAACAAACGCAGCTGGCTATACCGTATCATGCCGTCCATCCGGCAGGAGCCGTTCAAACCGTATAAGCACAAAGCCCTGCGCAGCACACCGTTTAACGAGAACACCACACCGAACCAGATGCGCTGGGACCCGGTTGACATTCCAAAAACAGAAACGGACTTCATCGACGGTCTGATAACCATGGCAGGCGGCGGCGACGCTCATAGCTGGACCGGCCTAGGCGTCCATCTTTATGCCGCGAACCAGTCGATGAGCCTTGGCAAACGCTATTTCTACAACGCCGACGGGGAAATGCTGTTCGTCCCGCAACAAGGCATCCTGCATATCCGCAGCGAAATGGGCATACTCGAAGCCAGCCCCGGCGAAATAATCGTTATTCCCCGCGGCGTTAAGTTTGCGGTAGACCTGCCGGACGGCGGCTCGCGCGGCTATGTCTGCGAAAATTACGGCGCGCCCTTTATGCTGCCGGATCTCGGCCCGATCGGCGCCAACGGTCTCGCCAATCCGCGCGATTTCCTGTACCCGGTGGCTGCTTACGAAGACCGCGAAGGCGAACATGAACTGATCGCCAAATTCGGCGGCAGCCTGTGGACGACGGCGCTTGCCCACTCGCCGCTCGATGTGGTCGCCTGGCACGGCAATTACGCACCTTATAAATATAATCTGGCCCATTTTAATACGATCAATACGGTCAGCTTCGATCACCCGGACCCGTCGATCTTCACGGTCCTGACCTCACCCAGCTACCCGCCAGGCACGGCGAATATCGATTTCGTGATCTTCCCACCGCGCTGGATGGTCGCCGAAGATACGTTCCGCCCGCCCTACTTCCACCGCAATATCATGAGTGAGTTTATGGGGCTGATCTACGGTGTCTATGACGGTAAGGAAACCGGCGGCTTTGCGCCCGGCGGCTGTTCGCTGCATAACTGCATGTCCGCCCACGGCCCGGATGCCGGGGTATTTGAAAAAGCAAGCACAGCCGAACTCAAGCCGCACTATATCGACGGCACAATGGCCTTCATGTTCGAAAGCCGCTACATCATGAACCCGACCAAATACGCGCTGGACAGCAAGACCCTGCAAAAAGACTATTACAAATGCTGGGAAACGATGCCGCGCCAGTTTGACGACAGTGGAAAAGCATAAAATTGTAGCTTTTATTAAGCCCCTTTAAATCCCATATAACTTATAATTTTAAGAATGGGTAAAGATGGGGGTTCAGTGGCAGAGTCTATAAACACCAGTGATTTAACGATAACGGGCGCAGGATTTTCCGGCGGCGTAGACTCATATACGCCGCTACCCGAAGAAGAAGATACCAACACATTCCAGAACAGCCTGTCCCGCGATACCCTGTACGGCAGCGATAATTTATATTCTGCCATGGCCGAAACCGCTGACTACAGCCAGGCTGCGCAGCAGTCACAAACGCAATCCTACAGCGCGCAAACCGTTTCAGAAATCGGATGCGGCTGCAGCGCCTGCGCCGGCGGCAAACCCTCCATCTATGAAGGATCGGACGGCGGCGCTTACACAGATGATGTCGTCAGCGCCGGCACTGGCGCAGGCGGCGATAATGCGGGCAAGCCGACCGCGACCCCGGAGCAGTTCGCCGATTACCTTATCAACGGTTTCTGGGAAGCCACGAGCCGCAGCGGCCGTTCATGGTCCCAGGATAACGTCACCTACTCCATTTCAAATGAATTCACAGCAGCCCAAAAAGAAGGCATCCGCATGTCCTTCGAACAGTGGGCCGATGTTGCGGACCTGACCTTCACCGAAGTCGGCAGCGGCGCAAACATCACGATTGTCGAAGGGGATGATGGCAGCGCCTATTCTGGATCAACAACATCAGGCGGCAATATTGTTTCAAACACAATCTCGATCGACACAAACCCGTCATACTGGACCAACATCAACCAGATCGGCGATTACGCGCTTTTGACCGCAATCCACGAAATCGGCCACTCACTTGGCCTGGGGCATTCCGGTAATTATAACGGCAGTGCCAACTACGCGGCAGACGCTATATGGGCCAATGATACACGCCAATACTCCGTCATGTCTTATTTTGACGCCAACAACTCAGGCGCAGACCACTCAGACACAAACGGCTGGCAATACGGCTCCACACCGGCACTTTACGATATCCTTGCCATCCAGACGATCTACGGCGCAAACACTTCCATTCGCAGCGGCAGCACTACGTACGGCTTCAACTCCACGGCCGGACGCGATCAATATGACTTCACCATAACCGACGACCCGGTTATCGCCATTTGGGATGGTGGCGGTATAGACACGCTTGATCTCTCCGGCTACAGCGTCGCCCAGACGATCCGGCTTGGCGACGGTGAATTCAGCGACGTCGGCGGCATGACCGGTAACGTCGCCATAGCCTTTGACACCGTCATTGAAAATGCAGTCGGCGGGTCCGGGGCTGATACCATCTATGGCAACGAAGCCAATAACATCATTCTCGGCGGCAACGGAAATGACGTCCTGTTTGGCTCTGTCGGGAATGACACACTCAACGGACAAGGCGGCACCGATACGGCAAATTATAACTACAGCGTTTCGGCTTTTGCCTTCAACTTTATCGATAACGTCACTGTATCCTTTACACATCTGACCGAAAGCTGGCTGGATATGCTGTCGAATATCGAAAACTTCATTTTCACCGACGGCACTTATACGTTTGCCGAACTTGAGGCGGCGGTCACAACCACCAATGATTTTGCTCCGGAAGTCACGGCAAGCAATCTAACGCTCGGATTTGCAGAAACGACGCTGGCCTCTACAGTGATTTCAGCAAGTGATGCTGACGGTAACCCGCTGACCTATGAGATCTGGGATGGCACCGCAACCGGTACATCCGGCTATTTTGAATTAAACGGCTCCGAATTTTCGGCCGGGACCGGACACACCCTGACCGCCGCAGAATTCGCCCAGCTCAATATTGTCGGCGGCGACAACAACGGTACGGACAAACTCTGGATCCGGGTATCCGACGGCACTCACACGACCGCCTGGACAAGCTTCACACTGACGTCATCCAGTTCCGGAGGGGGCGGCGGCGGTGGCGGAGGTGGCGGCACCAATGATTTTGCGCCAACCGTCACGGCAGGCGATCTGACCCTTGAAAACGGCGAGTCTGTTCTTGCATCAACAATCATTACAGCAGCCGATGCCGACGGCAATACCCTGAGCTATGAAATCTGGGACGGCGGCACAGCCGGGACAACAGGCCATTTTGAACTGAACGGCAGTATCTTCTCCGCCGGTACGGGGCACACCCTGACTGAAGCAGAGTTCGCGCAGCTTAATATTGTCGGCGGCAGCGCCGCAGGTAATGAGACATTGTGGGTCCGCGTCAAGGATGGCGTTCACACCACGGCATGGGACAGCTTCAAATTAACAACTGTTGCGACCGGCGAAGGCGGCGGAGGTGGCGGTGGCGGCGTCAATGATTTTGCACCAACCGTTACGGCAGACGACTTAACCCTCGGCACCGGCGAATCCGTTCTGGCGTCTACGGCAATTACCGCCGCCGATGCCGACGGCAACACCCTGAGCTACGAAATCTGGGACGGCGGCACAGCCGGGACAACAGGCCATTTTGAACTGAACGGCAGCATCTTCTCCGCCGGTACGGGACATACCCTGACTGAAGCAGAGTTCGCGCAGCTTAATATTGTCGGCGGCTCTGCCACTGGCGATGAAACATTATGGGTCCGTGTCAAAGATGGCGTTCATACCACGGCATGGGACAGCTTTACCCTGACAACGTCTGCTTCTGGTGGCGGTGGCGGTGGCGGCGGAGGCGGAGGCGGTGGTGGCACCAATGATTTTGCGCCAACCATTACGGCAGACGACTTAACCCTCGGCACCGGCGAATCCGTTCTGGCGTCTACGGCAATTACCGCAGCCGATGCCGACGGCAATACCCTGAGCTACGAAATCTGGGACAGCGGCACAGCCGGGACAACAGGCCATTTTGAACTGAACGGCAGCATCTTCTCCGCCGGTACGGGACACACTTTGACTGAAGCGGAGTTCGCGCAGCTTAATATTGTCGGCGGCTCTGCCAACGGTTCGGAAACGCTGTGGATCAGGGTTTCTGACGGTACGCATACCACCACATGGGACAGTTTTACCCTGACAACCTCTGCTTCTGGTGGTGGTGGCGGCGGCGGTGGCGGCGGTGGCACCAATGATTTTGCGCCAACCGTCACAGCAAATAATTTGTCACTGAATACGGGAGCAACAGCTTTAGCCTCAACGGCAATTACCGCCGCCGATGCCGATGGCAATACCCTGAGCTACGAAATCTGGGATAGCGGCCATGCCGGCACATCGGGATATTTTGAACTGAACGGTACGATCTTCGCTTCAAACAGAGGCCACGTCCTGACCGCGGCAGAATTCACACAACTGAATATTGTAGGGGGGTCCACCACAGGCAATGAAACGCTGTGGATCCGGGTTTCCGACGGCGTTCATACCACCTCATGGCAAAGCTTTAAACTGACCACCACGACAGGCAGCGGTATGGCTGCCGAAGATATCCTCGATATGGGGAATAATGATGACGCCATGGCCACGCTGGACAATATCGGCGCAGAAAGCAATAACGAGTCCATCAATGGGGGCTCAGGTGAAAACCTGTATGGCGGTGATGTCTTCAGCAGCACAAGCGGCTTTGAAGACAATCAGTCTCAATCGGATATTATTTAGTGAGCCATCAGCGCTTCCATCCCGTGATGGAAGAATAAATAAATGCTGACGTTAAAGACGAAAAGCAGGCTGGCGATCTTCAGGATTTTGCCGGCCTGCTTCTTCTTCGGCCCGCAAGGTTCATGAACACAGCCCGTATTGTGGCAGTCCAGTTTGACAGACAGGTAATGCGCCCCCCACCCCAGCAGGATAATCGCGCCGGACAACAGGATCATCGGGGCTTCCCATTCGTGCATAATCTCATGCAGCGCTTCCAGTCCCGTCGGCATAGCTGCAATCAGCCCAAGCCCCGTGGCCAGGCTGACAAGGCTAAACAGAGTCGGCAGCACACAGCAAAATATGTGGCTCGTTTCCGACACCAGAATGGCCAAAGCCAGTGATTTTTGCACCCGTTCCAAGCTCATACCTTACTCTTTCAATAAGCCTAGGATTATTAACCATCATCCATAAAAAATGCAACTAATTAGATGAGCGGCAAGCTTAAAGCTTGAAAAATTATGAAAAAATAAGCTAGTGTCCCGCCATGACAGGGAAACACCGCCACGACAAACAGAATTTTTCGCTGCGCACAGCCTTTCGCACGGTTGCCGATTATGCCCGTGAAAACAAGCTGCAAAGCGGTGCGCTGCTGACTTCGCTGCTGCTCGGCAGCACCGCATTGGCCACCCCCCTGCTGACCACAACCCTTGGTGCCGCCGCCGTAATGGCCGGATCAATCGCGTTATTGATACAAAATGCGGAAACCGCCGTTGCCAATACGTTGGCTATGGGCAAGAAACTCCACCTGCCCTCCGCCACCCTCGGCCTGATTATCGGCAGCCTGAACACCGTCCCGGAAGTCGCCGTATCGTTAAGCTCCGCCATGCAGGGTGCCATTGAACTGGGGATTGGCAATATCGTCGGCTCTAATGTGGCGCATACCCTGTTTATCCTCGGGGCTACCGCCGCCGTTGCGGGCATCCAGAAAGCAAAAGACGCGCGCTGGAAATTCAACACCCTCGTCATGGCCGGGACCACGGCGATGTTCGGCAGCCAGATGATTTTAGGATCGTTATCGCCATGGGCCGGGGCCGCGATGCTGGCTTTAGGTGGGTACTATCTGAAAAAACAGATTTCTTCCCGGAAAGGCAGAGAAGAGCACAACCACGATCATGACCACCATCATGAGCATGACCACAATCACAACCATGGTGGCTGCGGCGATTCTGAAATCAGCACCTGCCTGTTTCATGACCACGATCATGACGAGCACGAAGACAAAGCCGAAAAGATGCCGAAATGGATGAACGCCGCACTAACTACCGGCGGGATGGCCGGGCTTGTCATGGCCTCCGACCTGATCGTCCGCAGCGCCATCAGCTTCACAGATAAATTCAACCTGACGGCTATGAATATCGATTTCGGCGTCAGCCAGGCCGTTGCCGGGGCTGTAATCGTGGCCATAGGCACATCGCTGCCGGAACTGTCAATCAACCTCAAGGCTATCCGCAAGAAACAAGGCGACTTCGCCGTTGCCAATGTCCTTGGCTGCAGCATCACCAATACCCTGATAGCCGGGGGCGTCCTCAGCCTGTCCGGCGCTGATGTGCCCGCTGCCTTCAATCCATCGACCACGATGGGCCTCATGAATATCGGTGCCTTTATAGGTTCCGCAGGAATTCTGACGGCAACGCTGCTCGCAAGCAAAGGCGCGCTCAAACGCTGGCAAGGGGCCGTTGCTCTGGGCGCTTACGGCGCATATCTCGGCGCATCCATTGCCTTAGGAAACGAAACAGCCCTGCATCAGCACACCGCGGCCCCGGCAAATACCACATTACAAGTCGTCCAGGCTCCCGCTTTTCCACCGCCAAAAACACTAAAAATCTAATAAAGACCACACTTAGGAAAACCATTGACACAGCCCCTTCAGACTGTTAGCCATAATGCCAACAATAAAATTTTATGATGTCAGGGTCTGGGATGAAATTTCAAAAACGCTTAGCCGGAAAATTCGCTGCGGCAGCTTTGGCTGTCGGCCTCGCGCAGGCCATGCCTGTTTTTGCCGCCGACATGACGGCGGCCCCGGACGAAGCATCTGAACCGACAGCCGTAACCGCGCAGACACACAAATCTTTCCCTGTCCATTTTAATCCGCTGGTTTCCCCTGAAGTTCTGGGCGGATTAGGCGGCGTGGCCGCGTTGCTGCTCCTGCTGGGATTACAGCAAAAAACCCGCAGCTCCCTGATCCGCGCGGGTGTCAGCGCCGCCTTTGTCACCGCACTGGCCAACCCGACCCTGACACAGGAAGAACGCCAGCCCCTGCCGACACAAGTCGCCATTGTCGTCGATAAAAGCGCAAGCCAGTCCATTGACGGCCGCGATGCCGCCACAGCGGAAATGCAGGCTGCGCTGGCCGAAAAACTATCCAGCCTGCAAGGGGTTGATGTCCGCGTCATTGAAGTCGGCACCCCGCAAAACGGGCTGGCCGCAAACGGTACGAACCTGTACGAAGCGCTGCAGAAAAACCTCGCGCATATCCCATCCTCTGAACTCGGCGCCGTCATCATCCTGACCGACGGACAAATCGATGACGATCCGAAAACGTTGTCCGCTTTATCAACAGAACAAACCCCCGTCCATGTCCTGATCTCCGGACGTGAGCAGGAACATGACCGCCGTATCGTCCTTGAAAGCGCGCCAGCCTATGGCGTTCTGAAAGAAGACGCGACAATAAAATTTCGTGTCGTTGACGATGGCACCCCGTCCGAAGACGCCGACCGCATCCTTGTCACCATGACCGTGGACGGCCAGCGCCCGATCAGCAAATATGTCACGCCGGATACGTCCATCGAAATGCAAGCGCCTATCAATCACGGCGGCGCGAACGTCATAGAAATCAAAACCGAAGAAGTGCCCGGCGAACTAACGGACCAGAACAACCGGATCATTACCACCGTTCAGGGCGTCCGCGAAAACCTGAATATCCTGCTCGTCTCAGGATCACCCGGCAACGATACGCGCATGTGGCGCAACTTGCTGAAATCCGATCCTGCCGTGAACCTGATGCATTACAGCATCCTGCGCCCCCCGGCCAAGGATGACGATACGCCGCTAAAGGAAATGGCCGTCATCGCCATGCCGACGCGCGAATTGTTTGAAAATAAGCTGGATGAATTTGACCTGATTATCTTCGACCGCTACCAGAACTTCAACATCATGCCACCGCATTACATGCATAAAGTCGCGGAATATATCGATAAAGGCGGCGCAATGATGGTGGTAGCCGGGTCCGAATTCACCACGGCGCAAGGCCTGAACATGACGATGCTGGCCCCCAGCCTGCCGCTGCGTTCAGCCAATAGCATCACAGAGCAGCCATACGCTCCGGAAGTAACAGAAGTAGGGCAACGCCACCCGGTCACACGGGGTCTGCGGGATGAAGCGCAGCCTGAATGGGGCCGCTGGTTCCGGATCATCAATGCCGATATCATCGAAAACGAAGGCGATGTCGTCATGGAAGGTCCGGACGACAAACCACTTCTGATCCTCAGCCACAAAGCCGAAGGCCGCGTTGCCACCTTGCTGTCGGATAACAGCTGGCTATGGGCCCGCGGTTATGAAGGCGGCGGCCCTTATGCCGAACTGATGCAGCGCACGGCTCACTGGCTGTTAAAAGAAGACGGTCTGGAAGAAGAAGCCCTGCGCTCCCGCATCGAAGACGGCCAACTCGTCGTCGAGCGCCAGACCCTGAAAGACAGTGTCAGCACGGTGCGCGTAACCTCAGGCTCGGGAGAAACCCAAACCCTGACCTTAAAACAGGAGCAGCCCGGCCTCTGGCGCGCATCCATCCCGGCGAACGAACAGGGCTTTTACAAAATCCAGCAGGACGACAAAGTCAGCTACGCGAATGCCGCGCCCGGCACACCAGTCGAATTTAACGGAACCCTGTCAACACTTGAACAGCTGAAACCGCTGGCAACCCGCACCGGTGGCAGCATAGAGCGCATGAGCGCGGCAGCACCGAATATCGAACTGCGCCAGGACGGCCAGCCGATGAAAGGCAAAGGCTGGATTGGCGTAAAGCAAAGCCAGGCCGACATCCTGACCGACACCAAACGCCTGTCCCTGCTCTCCGGCTTTCTCGGACTGGGGATCTTTGCCGCCTTTATGGCCGCGGCATGGCACCGTGAAGGCGGCGGCTTCTCGCGCAAAACCAGGGATACCGCTTCACCCGCAAAACCGAAGGAGCTAAAGTCATGAGCAAACGCCCTTCTTTCCTGAAACCCGTTTTTAAACTGGCTGCTGCGGCGACGCTTGCCGCCCCTCTGGCCTTTTCCGCAGGCGCATTTGCCGAAGAAGCCAACACGACGCCGCAAGTCACGCAGCCCCAGTCATCTCACGAAGCAGTAACTTATGCTAACCCGTGGGTCTTGCTGGGCGGCGCTGCGCTGCCCCTATTGCTGCTGTTAATGAAAATGAACCCGCCGCCGCCGCGGTCGGTTCCCTACTCACCGATTCATATCCTGAAAAAAACCAAGGCCAGCGATCATGCCCCGGAACAGGTGCCATGGTGGCTGCGCCAGCTCCGTATGACCGCCGCAGCCATAGCCCTCGTCGCCATGGCGCAGCCTTTGTTCAACCCGGACGAACCGCTCCCCGGTGAAGGCCCGCTGCTTCTGGTCGTTGATAATGGCTGGGCTTCGGCGCAGCACTGGAAAGCCCGCAGCGATGCGATCAAAAGCCTGATCGACCGCGCCGAACGCGAAGACCGTAAAGTCGTCCTGCTCTCAACAGTCCCTGCCGGTGAGACCGCCGGTGTTACCGCCAGCACCCCGATGAGTGCCGCAGAAGCGCGCGGCATCGCCCTGGCAATGGAACCCATGCCGTGGCCCGTGGACCACAAGGCTGCGCTGGCTGCGATCGACAGCACCGACATGCAGAAAGCCTCCGTCATCTGGCTTAGCAACAGTCTCGGCACCGAAGACACTGGCGCATTCGCCGCAAGGCTGAAACAACTCGGCTCGCTCACAATATTCGAAGACCCGGCAATGACCGCGCCTTATCTGCTGCAACCGCCAACCGATGAAGGCGGCGTACTGGAAATCAAAATCAAAAAGCTTCAGGCTGCGGAAAAACCGGAGCAGATCACCCTGTCCGCAAAAGGCGAAGACGGACGGGTCGTTCATACAGTCACCGCGACGTTTGAACCCGGCCAGACCGAAGCAAGCGCGGCATTTGAACTGCCGATGAACCTGCGAAACGAACTGACGCATATCACCATCGACGGGCAGGAAAATGCCGGGGCCGTTGCCCTGCTGGAAGAACGCTGGCGCCCGGTCGGGTTAATCAACGATAACGCCCCGGAAGCGGCGCGCGGTCTGCTTAGCGGCTTTTATTACATTGAAAACGCGCTGGAACCATACGCCGATTTACGCCGGGGACCGGTCGAGGACATCATGGCAAAAGATTTGTCGGTTATGATTATGACCGATGACGCCATGCTGGAGCCTCAGGAACGCGCCAAACTCGATCAATGGATCAACGAAGGCGGCACCGTCCTGCGCTTCGCCGGGCCGCATCTGGCCGATAAAGAAGACGACCTGCTCCCGGTCAGATTACGCCCCGGACAAAGGGATCTTAGCGGCACACTATCCGGCAGCAAACCCGTTAAGCTCGCTCCGTTTGATAAGAGCTCGCCATTTTACGGCATAGACCTGCCTGATGATGTAATCATTGAACGCCAAATCCTTGCGCAGCCCGGCAAACAATCAAGCGAACGGACCTGGGCAAAACTGGAAGACGGCACCCCGCTGGTCACTGCGGAAAAACGCGGTCAGGGCTGGCTGGTTCTGGTACACACATCGGCGAACACCGACTGGTCTAACCTGCCGCTCTCCGGTGCATTTGTTGATATGCTCCGCTCCGTTGTCGCCCAGAGCCAGGGCATTCCGCAAGGCGAACTGGCAGAAAAACAAACACTCGCCCCGGTCCTAACCCTGAACGCACGCGGCACCTTAAACGCTCCCCTGCCTGGCGCCCGTCCGATCACAGGTGCAGATATGAAAGACGGTCATATCGGCCCGCAAAACCCGCCGGGTTTCTATGGCAACGACACGATGAAACGCGCTCATAACATAGCGCAAGCAGCGTCAGACTCGTTCCAGCCCCTCGGCACACTGCCGGAGGGAACCAAACGCCAGAACTACAATCCGCAAAAAGAAGTCAACCTGACAGCACCCCTGCTGATCGGGGGAATGCTGCTGTTCATGCTGGATAACCTCGCCGGTATTGCCCGCCGCCGCAAAGACGTCAAAGCCGAAAAAGCCGCAAAGCTCGAGATGTAAGGCATTAAGCGGAAAGCTTCTCGCTCTGCTGCCCTTCCATGGCAAAGGCGACATCCTGAATATGCATTTCAACGCGCTCCTGCCCGTTCCATGTATCCAGCTTGAAATGCCCGGCAATGTGGAACGGCTGGTTGCCGCCCTGCTTTAACATCGCCTGTCCCATCGGCGTTTCCGCCGCGCGGAACGCGACTGCCTTCAAACGCGGACCGCCTTCCCAGTCGCTGATCTGCGCCCGAACATGATCCTTACCGACAATATCGACCATATGCAGCCGGACATTCGGCAGGACAAATAAAGGCTCCGGGTTTTCCTGCCCGAACGGGCCGACATGATCCTGCAGCAGTTTGACAAAATCCACCTGCGCCCCGCGCGCGCTCAACACGCCATCCACGGTGGTCTCACTCACCGGGGTCTGCCCGCCAAGCTGCTTTTCTACATGAGCGGTCAGGAACGCCCGCAAATCCTCAACCCGGTCCGGCATCACGGTAAACCCGGCCGCCATCGCATGCCCGCCGCCTTTCACCAGCACTCCTTCATTACGGGCATCGATAAAGGCCGCCCCAATATTCACCCCGGGGATCGAGCGCCCCGACCCGCGCCCTTCCAGCGGCGCATCATCGCCGGGCGCATAGGTAATCACGATCGAGGGTTTATCGTACTTCTCTCGCAGCCGCCCGGCCACCAGCCCGGACAGCCCCGGATGCCAGCTTTCATCGCCGACGACAATCACCGGCGCATCCTGCAAGCGCTGCGCTTCGACTATGCTTTCGGCATGGGTCATCATCTCATCCTGGATTTCCTTACGCTTTTCGTTGCAATCATTCAGCGTCCAGGCAATGTTCTTCGCTTCTTCCGCGCTATCCGTCGATAACAGCCGCGCCCCCAGATCGGCCTGATGAACGCGCGATCCGGCGTTAATGCGCGGCCCTAAAACGAACCCCGCATGATACGTATTTGGTGCGCTACTGACCCCCGCCACATCGCAGAGCGCTGAAATTCCTGGGTTCTGCCGCTTCGCCATTTGTTCAAACCCGGACCGCACCAAGAGCCGATTCGGCCCGGTCAGCGGCACCATATCGCATACCGTGCCCAGCGCGACGATATCCAGCCAGCTTTTCAGCGGCACTTCGGAAAGCCCGTTCTTCGTAAAATAGCCTGCTTCCCGCAGCCGCGCATTCAGCGCCACACAGACCATAAACGTCACCCCGACCGCCGCCAGCATATCCAGCCCGGAAACGTCATCCTGCCGCTTCGGGTTAATCAGGTGCCAGCATTCCGGCATCCGCTCTTCTGCTTGGTGGTGGTCGATCACGGCGATATCCAGCCCGATCTCCTTGCCTGCCGCCAGCACATCAAACGCCGTCGTCCCGCAATCGCACATCAGGACAATATCCGTCCCGCGCTCTTTCAGGATTCGCAGCGCATTTTCATTCGGCCCGTATCCTTCTTTCAGCCGGTCGGGAATGTAGAACGGCACCTCGATCCCCAGATGCCGGAAAAACCGCACCAGGATCGCCGTCGAGGTCGCCCCGTCCACATCAAAATCCCCGAACACCGCAATCTTACGCCCGGCCTCAATCGCCGCCGCCAGATCATCGGCCAGCGCCCTCATCCCTTTCAAAGAAAACGGATCGGGAAAATGCTGCGCCAGCTTGGGATATAAAAACGATTCGACCTGCTCCGGCGCTACCCCGCGCGCCGTTAACAGCCGCGCCACAATTTCCGGCAGCCCGTATTGCTGCGCGATCTGCGCGACAAGTTCCTGCTCGGCCTGCGGCAACACCCACCGCGCTTCACTAAGAGAGCGCTCAACATTTAATGCATAATCGGTCATAAATTAACTATAAAGCGCTCAGCAAAAAAACAAAAGCGTCATCCCGAGCGTAAGCCGAGGGATCTTCGCAATAAGGCATCTGGTAAGCTCGGGATGACAGCGATGTGCTATTTTAAGCTAAGGAACTGGCTGCAGGTCTTTGAATCTCGTATTCTCTGACGATCTCTGCCATAGCTTCGGCCAGCAGCTCATAATCTTTTTCCTCATTATAAAGATGACAGGAAACCCTTAGCAGATATTGATCTCCAAACGGCAGGGCATAAACCCCAAAGCCTGCGCGCGCTTCAACGAGTTCATAAAGGCGTAAAATCGGCGCTTTTTGCTCCGTTTCCGGGTCAAACTGTAGGGACCCGAGCGGCAGTGTGAACATCGATCCAAACATAGCCTCTTCACATGGCGGAATGATGCCGAGCCGATCGCAGAGCAAATCCCGCGCTTTGACCGCCAACGCATGATTGCGCGCCATAATCCCCGTCCAGCCATCCGGGTGCAGCGACGCCATGTACGCAATCGTCTCGGGCACACAGGCCCATGCGGAAATATCCTTGGTTCCCGTCCACGCAAACCGTTCCGTAAACGGCGCTTCCCGGCTCGCCCCGCCTGACCCTACAGCGGGCATGATACAATCCTGCCTGTCCTTGCGCACATACAGGAACGCCGACGCCACCGGCGCACACATCCATTTATGATGGTTACCGGTATAATAAGCCGCCCCGATATCCTTCACATCAAGGGGTATTTGCCCTGGCGCATGCGCCCCGTCAACAAACGTATCGATGCCCTGCGCCTGCAAGGCGGCAACGATCTCTTTCACCGGGAAGATCAGCGCCGTCGGGCTGGTAATATGGTCGATAAAAGCCAGTTTCGTCTTTGTACCGGCCTTGGCAAGGATCGTATCAATGATCTGCTGCGGACTTTCCGGCGGGTACGGAATCTCGGCAACAACAATCGTAAACCCGCGCCGCGCCGCTTCTTCATGAAAGACGGGCGGGTAATTGGAATAGGCATGGCTGGTAATCAACACCTCGTCCCCCGCGCCCAAAGGCACGGATTTCAGGACAGCATTAAACCCGTCGGTGGCATTATCCACAATGACCACATCATCGGTATCCACCCCAACAAACGCCGCCACGGCATGACGAACATCTTTGAGCTTATCAAACCCTTGCCGCCACAGCATATCTTCACGAAACAGGTTAAATGTGCGGACAAATTCCGCCTGCTTTTCAAGGATTGCGCGTGGCGTTGCCCCAAAAGAGCCGTGATTAAGATGGGCTTTACGCTTGAAATCCCACAGAGATCGATATGATGACTCGCCATCCCCGCTCATTGATCCATCGCATCAAACCCCGTCTTGCGGGTAAAATTGTGATAGGCCTCGATCCGGCGCACAGTCCCGGATTTGGAGCGCATAATAATCGAATGCGTTACAGCCGCCCCCGGTGAACGCTGAACGCCTTTAAGCATGGTTCCGTCCGTAACCCCGGTCGCCGCCAGCATGACATTGTCCGACTTCGCCAGGTCGCCCGTCGCATAAATCCGGTCCCGGTCTGAAATCCCCCACCGCTCCGCGCGGGCAATTTCCTCGTCATTGCGGAAGATCAGACGCCCTAACATCGCGCCGCCCAGACATTGCAGCGCGGCAGCCGCCAACACGCCTTCCGGCGCACCGCCAGTGCCGATATAAACATCAATCGGATTATCCGTTTCGGCAGCAGAGATTACCGCACTGACATCACCGTCCTGGATCAGAGTCACGCGCGCCCCAGCTTCCCGGACCGCCTTAATAATTCCTTCATGCCGCGGCCGGTCCAGTACACAGACCAGCAAATCCTCGACACCCGCGCCTTTGGCCTTAGCCACCTTGCGCAGGATATCGCCCGGAGGCGCATCCAGATCGAGGATATCCGCCGGGATATCCGGCCCGACCGCCAGCTTTTCCATGTAAACATCCGGCGCATTCAGGAAGCCGCCTTTATCCGTCATCGCAATCACAGCCAGCGCATTCTGCCCGCCTTTTGCCGTGATGGTCGTCCCTTCGAGCGGATCGAGGGCAATGTCGATCTCCGGTCCGCCAGCCCCAACCTGCTCACCGATATACAACATCGGCGCTTCATCACGCTCGCCTTCACCAATCACGACTGTGCCGCTGATCTGCAGGCTGTTCAGCGCCTCGCGCATCGCATCGACGGCAACGCGGTCCGCTTCTTTTTCATCGCCGCGCCCGACCTGCCGTGAAGCCGCCAGAGCCGCTGCCTCGGTCACCCGGACCGCTTCGAGTGCCAGGTTCCGGTCCATTGAAAATTTTTCATCGTGGGGGGTGATATGGGTATACATTTTTTCCATCGCTTTATCCGCAGACATAAAACCATCCTTATTTCATTATTGAGCTGTTGCCCCAATGTAAAAGGACGAAAGGCGGGTTGCAACGCTTATCTTAAAAGCTTTCAATCCGCATCAGCACAGGCTTTTCCACGCAACTGTCAAGCGCCGCCACGGACTCGATCGCCGCGGCAATGGCAGCCTGCCGTGCCTCATGACTGATAATCACGATCGGCACCGGGTTTTGCGGATCGCGGGCTTTTTGCTGCACCGCCTCCATGGAAATGTCATGATCGCGCATAATCGCCGAAATTTCCGCCAGAACACCCGGCTCATCCTTGACGATCATGCTCATGTAAAAACGGCTGACCATATCGCCGGGATCCCCCCACTGTGCATCGGCAAGACTGTCTACAGGTACGCCAAAAACCGGAACCCCGGTATGGCCGCGGGCAATATCGATCAAATCGGCCACGACGGCTGACGCGGTAGGACCCGCGCCTGCACCCCTGCCGACGGCCAGTCCGGTGTCAACAAAGTCCCCTTCGACGAACACCGCGTTAAACGCATCTTCAACGGCCCCCATCGTGCTGTGTTCCGGCACAAGACAAGGCTCAACCATTTGTATAATTTTACCGTCTAAAATTTTGGAAATACCCAATAATTTGATCCTATAACCCAGCTCCTGCGCATTGGAAATATCCGTCGCCGTAATGGTGCTGATCCCGCAGGTTGCCAGCTTTTCAAAATCAGGTTTAACCCCAAAAGCCAATGCACTGAGAAGGCACAATTTATGCGCCGTATCAATCCCCTCAACATCGAAGGTCGGATCAGCCTCGGCATAGCCCATATCCTGCGCCTCTTTTAGGACGTCAGCAAAGGATCGCCCCGTCTCACGCATCGTCGTCAGGATGTAATTACAGGTCCCGTTCAGGATACCGTAAACAGCCTTAATATCATTCGCGGCAAAGCCTTCACGCAGCGACTTGATAATCGGAATGCCGCCCGCAACCGCAGCCTCGTACATTAACGGCACACCGGCCTGCTCAGCCTTCGCGGCCAAAGCGCAGCCATGATGGGCCAGCAAAGCCTTGTTCGCGCTCACGGCAGCAATCCCTTTGCCCAGCGCCGCTTCCAGCAAGGCCTTAGCATCGCCATCCTCGCCGCCGATCAGCTCCACAACCACATCGAGATCATCCCGCAACGCCAAATCAGGCGCCGCCTCAACCCAGTCATAGGCGGAAAGATCAACCCCGCGATCCTTACCCTTGCTGCGGGCGGACACGGCGACGACATCAATCCGCCGCCCGGCGCGCTGCGCGATCAGGTCCGCATGCTGCTGTAATATACGGATAACACCTGCGCCAACCGTTCCCAGGCCGGCAATACCGATACGAAGTGGGTCACTCATACTCTTCAAACTCTGCTTAAGGATTAATAACGGACAAGATCCGGGATCGGGGCATCTTCCGACGGTTCGGTCAGATCGACAGCCTGACCGGAAAAAGGAGAACTGTCTGTCTCTTCATCCGCTGAAACATTGACCGGAAGGCCGCTCCCACCCTCTGTATAAATTTCAACCCGGCGGCTCGCAGCCTCATCCCCGACAGGATGGCCGTTACCAAAAGCCCGCGTTTCGATCCGCTCAACGGGAACACCGCGGCGGATCAGCTCGCTCGACACGGCAAGTGCCCGGTCCATGGAAACTTCAAGATTCACGATCTGGCTCTGCACCGGATCCGTGATCTCCGTCCGTTTGCTGGAATGCCCGTCAACCGTAATTTTTGAAGCATTGGATTGTGCCGCAGCAGCAATAACTTTTTTGTCAGAACCATTCAAACGAGAGGATCCATGCTTAAAGTGAACACTCGACATATCTTGCCGAGAACGAACTGGAGGAGCAAGTGCCGGGGCCGGCGGTTCAAAAGGACGCTGCGTCACGGGCGGCAACTCGATGAGATCACCAAAAGGCGAGCGCATCGTATTATTCGATGGAGGCCGAAGCGCCGGAACCGGGGCAACAGGATATTCAGCCCCCTCAAACGGGAACACCGTCACGTTGGGATCGCCGCTAAACGCTTCCCCCATAATCGCAGGCCGAGGCCCGCCGGAATACCCGATGCGTTCAGATACCGGCGGCGGCATCGTCTCCTGTACCGGGCCGTCAAGGCTGTAGATCTGCACACTACCGCCGGAAACCTCACGGGCCATAGCGGCGTATCCCGTATCCATCACAGTATCACCGGCATAATAAACGGTCTCGCGCGGATCTTCCTCATCATCCCAGCTCGCGTCAGGCAAAGACGAACAACCGCTCAACAACAGGCCGCAGACGACAAACGGTAAAATTTTTCGCAGTGAATACAAGACTATGCTCCCGCAACATTCCTAAAATTCCAAGCCCACATGTTGGCCTAATTAGCCGTAACATGCAAGCCGTCCCTATAAAAAATTGCCTGCGAAGTTCGATTGCTATTTTTGTCAAAAGCTGTAAATTTTCTAGGGAGTTATAACGCTTTTCTGACAAAGGCTGTAAAATCGTGTCCACCGCAAAAAAAGACGAAACAAATGACAACAGGAACGCCGAAGCGAACCTGCTTGACCCGGTCGCCCTCGGCAATGTCCTGATGCATGTCGCGGAGCGCAGCCAGCCGATCCTGCAAAAATTCTTTGAACAGCACGATATGGAACTCGATGACAGCAGCATCGACCCGATGGATGTACGCGGCGCGTACCTGCAATTCCTGCAACACCTGATGTCTAACCCGCAAAAATTGTTCGAAATGCAAATGGACTTTTGGCAGGACTGGGTTGCCCTGTGGCAGGAAAGCGCCATTAAGTTCATGGGCGGCGAGGGCAAAGAACTCTATAAACCGGACATGGGAGATCGCCGCTTTAAATCCGCGATGTGGCAGGAAAGCGCCGTATTCGATT
Organism: Rhodospirillales bacterium; assembly: GCA_020638155.1. Classification (GTDB taxonomy): domain Bacteria; phylum Pseudomonadota; class Alphaproteobacteria; order Micavibrionales; family Micavibrionaceae; genus UM-FILTER-47-13. The sequence continues at coordinate 715,981 of JACKJB010000001.1, read as the reverse complement.
TCATCAAGCAGTCTTACCTGTTAACGAGCCGCTGGATGGAAAATGCCGTGCAATCCACCGAAGGGCTGGATGACGCGACCAAGCAGAAACTCGATTTTTATACCCGCCAGTTCATCAACGCGATGGCGCCGAGCAACTTCCTGCTGACTAATCCGGACGTCCTCCAGGAAACACTGGACTCCAATGGTGAAAACCTGGTCCGCGGCCTTGAAAACCTGCTTGAGGATCTGGAGCGCGGACGCATCAGTACAACCGATTACGATGCCTTCGTTGTTGGAGAAAACCTGGCGACAACCAAGGGCAAAGTCATCTTTCAAAATGACCTGATCCAGCTGCTCCAGTACGAAGCTACGACCGATAAAGTCTTCAAACGCCCGCTGCTGATCGTGCCGCCATGGATCAACAAATTCTATATTCTCGACCTGCAGCAGCAAAACTCCTTCATCAAGTGGCTGGTCGATCAGGGGCACACCGTCTTCACCATTTCATGGGTCAATCCGGACAAGAAACTGGCGCAAAAACGGTTCGAAGACTACATGGAAGAAGGCGTGTTCGCGGCCCTGGAACAAGTCAAAAAAATCACCAAAGAACTCGATTGCAACTGCATCGGCTACTGCCTCGGCGGGACGCTGCTTTCAACAACGCTGGCATGGATGGCCGCAAAAAAGAAGCAGGACCAGATCGCCTCGGCAACCTTCCTGACGACCCTGATCGACTTTGAGCGTTCCGGGGAAATGAAGCTGTTCATGGATGACGCCCAGATCGAAGTCATGGAAAAATCCATGACGGAAAAAGGCTATCTGGATGCCGGGCACCTGCGAAAAACCTTTTCACTGCTGCGCTCCAACGACCTGATCTGGTCGTTTGTCATTAACAACTACCTGATGGGCAAGGAACCGTTCCCGTTCGATCTGCTCTACTGGAACGATGATGCCACCAACATGCCCGCCGCGATGCATAGCTTTTATCTACGCAAATGCTACCGTGACAACCTGCTGGTTAAGCCCGGCGGCGTCACTATGAACGGCGTGGATATCGACATGACCAAGGTTAAAACCCCGTGCTATTTCCTGTCCACCAAAGACGACCACATCGCCCCCTGGCAGGCGACTTACGCGGCAACCCAGCTTATCAAAGGGCCATGCACCTTTACACTGGCAGCATCCGGACACGTCGCCGGGGTCATTAACCCGCCGGCAAAAAACAAATATTGCTACTGGAAAAATACAAAGAACCCGTCATCCCCTTATGAATGGCTAGATTCCGCCAAAGCCCATGACGGGTCATGGTGGCCGGACTGGCAAAAATGGATCGAAAAACAAAATAACGGCAAAGTCGTCGCCCGGAAAATCTCCGGCAAAGCCCTGGAAGACGCCCCCGGCTCTTATGTCAGGATGAAAGCGGATTAATGCGGCCGCTGCCCGGATGGGGCAGGATTTGAAAACGTGCCGAGCAACCGCTTTTGTAACCGGAAATGTTGCTGCAATTGCTCATTGGTTTTCACAACATAAGCACTGGCCTGCTTTTCCCGCTCCCCCGGATCAGGGTCGGCAGTGATTTCGTCCATCGTTAAAATCACATCCAACAGCGCAATCGCCCGGTCATAATATTGTGATTGTATGACATTCTGCGCTTTTACAGAGTCTGCCACCTCAACAACGACCTCGTCCTCAAAAAGTTCCGGATGGCGGGTACGCAGGGTTTCACAAGCAGGCGCCACAGCGTCTTTATCTTCCCGGTACAATGTTTCAAGAAGGTCTTGCAAGGGCATATTCTGCACAAAATAATCTTCAAAAACCGTCTCCAGATATTCAACATATAACGTATCAAACGCCGGACTAAAAGCGATCTGAAGCTTACTTAGAGGGTTAGGCTGCGGATTATACGTCTCAGGAGCCCCCTGCGCGTCAATAAAATCACGCAGGTCACGCATCATCTTGTCACGGGCAAACGGTTCAACAATCCGGCTCATCAGCACCCCTTAAAACAATAAAGTTATTATTTTGCAATAACTTATATAGGATACCGCGTTTTTAAAGTTATGTCAATTGATAGCTTTGTATTCCTGCGCCAGCCGTACATAATGCGCCGCAGACCAGGTCATATGCTTGCGGTCATCCTCGCTCAGATCCCGCATGAACCGCGCCGGTGTCCCGGCCCAAAGCTGCCCTGATACGACGCGTTTACCCGGCGGCACCAATGCCCCGGCCGCAACCATAGCGCCTTTTTCGACCACGGCCCCATCCATAATACAGGCCTTCATTCCCACAAAACTGCCGTCTTCCAGCGTACAGGCATGCAAAAGCGCCATATGCCCGACCGTCACATCATCCCCGATGATCGTGGCATGGCCGAACGACGACACATGGATCATACTGTGGTCCTGGATATTACTGCGCGCCCCGATCCTGATCCTGTTCACATCCCCGCGCAATGTGCAACCATACCAGATACTGCTCTGCGTCCCGATTTTAACATCGCCGATAATGACCGCGTTCGCCGCGATAAAAGCATCGCCGGCGATTTCCGGCAGGGTCTCTTTATAAGGCTGGATCAGTGCATTCATAACGCGGCAGTATAAACAAAAGGCGCCCTGTAAACCAGAGCGCCTCTCGTAAAAAACATAAGATAAAGCGGATTAACGCTTTGCCCACTGCTTGGACCGGCGGGCTTTGTGCTTGCCGATTTTCTTCCGTTCGACTGTCCGCGCATCGCGGGTCAGCATCCCGGCTTTCTTCAGCGCTGGGCGCAGGCCCGGCTCGAAGTTTTCAAGCGCGCGGGAAATCCCGTGGCGAACCGCACCGGCCTGACCGGACAACCCGCCACCCTTAACGGTGCAGATCACGTCAAACTGGCCAACACGCTCCGCAATCAGGAACGGCTGGTTCAGCACCAGGCGCTGGGTCTGACGGGCAAAATAGACGGTCTGGTCACGGCCGTTCACCGTTACCTTGCCTTTACCCGGCTTGATCCATACACGGGCAACAGCGTCTTTACGGCGGCCCGTTGCATAAGCACGGCCCTGCGCATCAATTTTAGGTTCGCGCGGCGCATCGGCAGCAGCGTCTTCTTTTTTCGCATCTGCCTTCGGTGCTTTGGTTTCCGCGCTAACGGCTTCACCCAGATCTTTCAGATCCTTAATTTCTTTTTCTTCTGTCTTAGCCATTGTTCTTACCTTTTATTCTTTGCGTTCATAGAAGCGACATCCAGAACTTCCGGTTTCTGGGCTTCATGCGGATGTTCCGTACCGGCATAAACACGCAAGTTTTTGAAAACGCTGCGGCCCAGCGGACCTTTCGGAAGCATACGCTCAACAGCTTTCTCAATAACGCGGTTCGGATAATCGCCATCCAGGATCTGACCCGGTGTACGGCTTTTGATCCCGCCCGGATAACCGGTGTGCCAGTAATACATTTTGTCATCGCGTTTTTTACCGGTCAGGCGTACCTTCTCGGCATTGATAACAATAACATTGTCGCCACAGTCGATATGCGGGGTAAAGATCGGCTTATGCTTACCGCGCAGGCGGGAAGCGACGAGTGCGGCCAGACGGCCAAGCACGACGCCTTCAGCATCAACAATCACCCATTTTTTTTCGACTTCATTTGGCTTTGCAGCATAAGTTTTCATTGCAATCCACTTTCTCTCACGGCCTAATGTGCAGGCCTTACATCGTTACACGGGTTAAGGTGTTTTAGAATTAGATGCTTTATGCAGAATTTGACGTATACTGTCAATAAAAATAAAGCACGGTATATAAAAAAGTTATAAATTACAGGGACATAAATGAACGGTAAAATAATACCTCTCGACAAACAGAAGGAAATCGAAATGACTGGTAAAAAAGACATGCACATGGAAACCCTTGCGATCCACGCCGGAGCTGCGCCCGATCCGCAAACAGGCGCCTGCGGCACGCCGATCCACCAGTCAGTGTCCTACCGCTTCCGCGATACCGAGCATGCTGCTAACGCCTTCAGCTTAAAGGAAAATACGTTCATTTACTCCCGCATCACCAATCCGACTGTTGCCGCGCTGGAAGAAAAACTGGCGACACTCGAAGGCGGCGTCGGCGCAACCTGCACCCCGTCCGGACTGGCCGCCAGCTTCCTGATTTTCTCGGCGCTGATGAATTCCGGCGATAATTTCGTATCCTCCTGCAAGATCTACGGCGGCACCACCAGCCAGTTCCGCGATACCTTCAAACGCGCTTTTGGCTGGAACGTGAATTTCGTTGATCCGACCGACCCGGAGAATTTCGAGCGCGCCATTGATGAAAACACCAAGGTCCTGTTCGCCGAAAGTATTTCCAACCCCGAAGGCGTCGTCAGCGATATGGAAGCCATCGCCAAAATCGCCGATAAGCACAATATCCCGCTCATCATCGATAACACGGTCGCCACGCCTTATTTGTGCCGTCCGCTGGAATACGGTGCCTCGATCGTTACCCACTCCACCACCAAATACCTGAACGGCCACGGGCAGGCGATGGGCGGAGCCGTGATTGACGGCGGCACGTTCGACTGGAAGAAAAACGCGGACAAATACCCGGCCATCGGCAAGGAAGACCCGAGCTATCACAACGTCACCTTCGCCGAAACCTTTGCCGAGATGCCCGTTGCCATGCATAACCATGCGGTCGGTCTGCGCGATCTCGGCCTGAACCAGCAGCCGATGAACGCCTACCTGACCATGCTCGGCATCCAGACCCTGCCGCTGCGGATGGAACGCCACAGCCAGAACGCGCAGAAAATTGCCGAATATCTGGAATCCCACCCGCAAGTCGCCTGGGTCAACTATACCGGCCTGAAAAGCAGCCCCTATTACAACCTCGCGCAAAAATACCTGCGCGGCGGCATGGCCAGCTCACTGTTCACCTTCGGCCTTAAAGGCGGCTACGATGCGGCAATCAAGGTTGTCGAAAGCGTCAAGCTGTTCACACACCTTGCAAATCTCGGCGACACGCGCAGCCTGATGATCCATCCGGCGTCAACGACGCACTCCGAACTGCACGAAGACCAGAAAATCAAAGCCGGGGCCCTGCCCGAGGCCCTGCGCATCTCGATCGGCCTGGAACACCCGGACGATCTGATCGCGGACCTGGAACAAGCCCTTGCCGGTGCAGAAGCGATGGCCGCGTAACAATAAAAAAACTTTGCATATTTAAATGCAAATGCTACGGTCTCGCAAAAGACAGGGAGACACTATGAATAAACGCGCATCAACATCCGTGGCATTGGCCGTGGTTGCCGCCTTAATGGCTGGCACACCGGCAGTCGCCGAAGAACCGTCACAAGAAAACAAGACAGAGCAAACCGCCCTCCCCGATGTTTTTTTCAAGGCAGTGCGCGGCTGCTCGACAGACGGTTATATCTACCGCATGACCTATAATCTGAGCGTTGATTTCGGATCGGTCGCCGCCCTGTCCGATGAAAAAGCCCTGCCGCACGAAAAAAGCCTGCTGGACCGTCACGTCCAGCCAAACCCGGACAGCGTCCTCGGTGTTTCCGGCACAGACCGCTTTATGGACACGCTGAACACGATCACCGCTAACATCCACAACGCCATGCAGGTTTCTGCCGGTACGCTGATCGACCGGGCTGAATCAGCACTGATCGATCAGGACAGCTTTGGTGAAATCATCAAAATCGCCACCGATCAGATTGCAACCGATATCCAGGAAAAATACGGCGTCGGCATCACCATTCACACCAGTCATCCGACAAAACAGGAAGCCGGACGCTGCGCCCCCGCTGCGCCGCCTGAATTACTGCCAAATGGTCCGGGACAATAAGATCGTCACTGGTGCAATTGCGCACCAATCCATTCCAGAAACGGTTCATGCCCGGCTTTGACCGGCAAAGCCACCACACAGGGGCAGCTATAACTATGCAACGCGCAGATCTCGCGCTTTAATTCATGGAACAGGCTTTCATAGGTTTTCAGGATCATAACGGTTTCCTGCGCCTCTTTAATCTCCCCTTCCCACCGGTAAAGCGATTGATGCGGCACCATCACATTGGCGCAGGCAATCATCTGCTTCTCCAGCAAAGCGCGGGAAATCGTCCCGGCTTCCTCCTGCGTTGCGCAGGTCACATACACAAAAATCACGCTCATTTCTTTTTCGCCTTTCTCTTTGCCTTCGCCCCCTCAGCCCAGGCATCCGTCACCTCGATCACGCGATCGGACAGCCCCGGATCAAGAATAGAGTGACCACCGCCCTGAATGATCGTCAGATTGCTGCCCGGATAGGCTTCATGCACCGCCCACGCATTTTCCGCCGGGCAGATCAGATCATAGCGCCCATGCACGATTTCACACGGTATATGCTTTAAATGCCGCACCCCGTCCAAAATCTTCCATTTGTTACCGTTCTTATATTCATGTAGCACATAGTGATAAAAGATACGCGCAAACGCCACACTCTGCTCCGGCTTTGCTTCAATCTCGCGGATCAGGTCTTTGCGCACATTATGACGCAGCAGCGACGTATCCCAGACATCAAAGCGCTCCGCCGCCGCAATCACCCGCTCGTCATCGTCCGCCCCGTAAATCAAAATGTTGTAATAGGCCTTCGCAAGCCCGTAAGTTCTGTCTTCCGGCGGGATGAAATCACGGTACGGCGCAAACCAGTCCGGCATCAACCGGCTTGCCCCGCCTTCCTCAACAAACCAGTTGACCCCTTCCGGATCGCCCAGGGATATCCCGGACACAATCAATTCTGTCACACTGCCGGGATAGTCAATCGTATAGAGCAGCGCCAGCGCCGACCCCCATGACCCGCCAACAACCATCCACTGCTCAATGCCTAAATGCAGCTTGAGCTTCTCAATATCAGCGACCAGATGCTCGATCGTATTTGCCTTGATGCTGGCAAAAGGCCTGCTGTGCCCCGCCCCGCGCTGGTCGTACAAAATGATCCGGTACCGCTCCGGATCAAACAGGCCCCGGCTGTCTTCACTGAACGCGCCGCCCGGCCCGCCATGCAGGAACACGACGGGCTTGCCGTCCGGGTTGCCGCATTCTTCGTAATACAGCTCATGATCGTCACCGACATACAGGTACCCGGTATTATACGGCTCAACAATCGGATACATAACGGCTCACCCTTCACTTTCGATTGAATTCAGAACGTCTATAATTTGCGCCGCAATCGACGCATCCAAACCGCTATGCCCGCCATCCTGCACCACATGCAACGCACTGCCGGGATACACCTGATGCAACGCCCACGCCGTCTGCATCGGGCAGATCATATCATACCGCCCGTGAATGATATGGCACGGCACACCAGCCAGCCCCTGGGCGGTGCGGAACATTTCCTGCTGGTTTTCCGGGCGGTAATGATGCGTATAAAAATGCGCCACGATCCGCATACAGCGAAAATCAACCTCTTCACTATCCTTCAGCTGATCCAGCACCGCATAAGGAATGTCATGACGCGATATCGCCCGGTTCCAGCGCATATAAATCTGCGCCGCCTGCCGCCCCAGCCCGTCAGGATCCCGCTCAAACAGCCCCTGCATCTTGTGCCAGACCGTCGCACCGGCAAGATCGTCCGTAAAAAATTCCGCCACAGGCACATACCATTCCGGCATCAGGAACGCCGCCGCCCCGGACGCTTCCGCCTGCCAGTCCAGCTCTTCCCGCGTCGCCGTGAAAATCCCCGCCATCACCAGCGCACGGATATGTTCTGCATGCGCCCCGGCATAAAACAACGCCAGCGCCGTGCCCCACGATCCGCCGAAGACCAGCCAGCGGTCAATCCCCAGATGTGCCCGCAGCGTTTCAATGTCCTTAACCAGCGCCGCCGGGGAATTTTCCGCAAGACAATCCTCAAACCTGCTTTTCCCGGCCCCGCGCTGATCGAACATCACCAGCCTGTACCGCTGCGGATCGAACAGCCGCAGCGCTTCCCGCGTCATCCCCGCACCGGGACCGCCATGTAAAAACAGCGCAGGTTCCCCGTCAGGATTGCCGCACAGCTCGTAATACAGGCTATGCCCGTGCCCAACATCTAAAAAACCGAAATCATAGGGATCATTCAGCGGATACATAGTTCCGTTTTATAATTTACGCGACGGCGTGACAACAGGCGCGGGTGTCTTATCCAAAACAAGTGCCTTGGTATGGCGCGCAATCATCAACCCTTCATCGGTCGGGATCACGTAAACCGGGACTTTGCTGCCCGGCGCATGGATAGCTGTTTCATTTTTACTGTTCGGGGCACTCTCTGTATTAACCCCCAGATGCGCAAGATGGGCACAAATTTTCTCGCGAATCTCCGGGGCGTTCTCACCAATGCCTGCCGTAAAGACCAGCGCATCCAGACCACCCAGATCCACAACAAGACTTGCTGCCTGCCGCGCCGCCTGCAGACAAAAAAGGTCCACAGCTTCTTTCGCCGCCGGATCAGAACTTTGCAGTAACACACGCATATCACTGCTAATTCCCGAAACACCTTTCAGCCCGGATTCTTTCTGGAAGATCTTCGAGACCTGCCCCGGCGCCATGCCTTTCTGCTCGATCAGGTGAAGCGGCAATCCGGGGTCAATGCTCCCGCTACGGGTCCCCATCATAAGACCATCCAGCGGCGTAAAGCCCATGGACGTCGCAACGCTCTTGCCGTCTTTCATCGCGCACATGCTCGCCCCGTTGCCCAGATGCGCGACAATCACGCGGCCCTTCGCGGCAGTTTCATCCGCGACCTCCGGCAACACCGAACTGATATATTCATACGACAGGCCATGAAAACCGTATTTAATCATGCCCTCATCGGTCAGCGCGCGGGGAATCGCGTAAATCTCGTTCAGGCGCGGCATCGTCCGGTGAAAAGACGTATCAAAACACGCGACCTGCGGCACGTTCGGATAAGCCCTGGCAATCTGCTCAACCGGGCGGATATTATGCGGCTGGTGCAGCGGTGCCAGCGGAACCAAAGCTTCCAGCGCCTCCAGGACCTCGGGCGTAATCACCTGCGGCGCATTAAAATCGCGCCCGCCATGCACCACACGGTGCCCGACACCGACAATATCATAACGCTTCATCTGATCCAGGATATCGGCAAAGGCTTTATCATAACCGGCCTCATCCGTAATCTCGATCTTCTGCCCGTCCAGTACGCGCAAATCATCGGCGGCATATAACTTGGTTTTGATGCTTGATGACCCGGCATTAATCACCAGAATTGCTTGCGGCTTGCTCATGACGGCTGCGCCCCCTTACGGGCGTACAGCAAGGCAAGGGCCGCTGAAGACAGGCGCGTTTCCGAATCTGCCGCCCGGCTGGTCAGGATCACCGGGATTTTCGCCCCCAGCACAATCCCGCCGCGCTCAGCATTCGACATGAAGGACCGCGACTTGTAAAAGATATTCCCGGCTTCCAGGCTCGGAAACACCAGGATATCCGCATCCCCGGCCACCTTTGAATGAATATTCTTAAGCCGCGCAGCTTCGGCAGAAATCGCATTATCAAATGCCAGCGGCCCGTCAACGATCCCGCCGGTGATCTCGCCCCGTGCGGCCATTTCTTTCAGCTCCTTCGCCTCCATCGAAGACGGGATGTCCGGCACGGCTTTCTCCGTCGCCGACAACAGCGCGACCTTAGGCTCCCGCCCTTCCAGCAGGCGGAACAGGTCAATCGCATTCTGGGTAATGTCTTTTTTGGTTTGCAGGCTTTGCACGTTATTCACCGCCGCATCGGTCACATAAAGCGGCTTGTGGTAATCGGGGTCGTCCATGATAAACACATGGCTCATCCGCCGCCCGGTCCGCAAGCCCGCTTCTTTGCTGACAATCGGCCGCAAAAACGTTCCGGTGCTGATAAGCCCTTTCATAAGCGCTTCCGCCCGCCCTGTTTTCACCAGGTCAATCCCGGCCTGCGCCGCAGCCTTATCGTCCATGGCGGCAACAATCTCAAATTTCGTGATATCGATCCCGGCTTTCTGCGCCGCGTCCCTGATTTCCGCCTCAGGCCCAACCAGGATCGGCTCAATAATCCCCGCAGAAGCCGCTTCAAAAGCTCCGCGCAGCGAATTCTCATCGGTCGGGCAAATCACCGCCGTTTTCAAAGGCGCCATTCCCTTGATCCTGTCTTTTAGCTTGGCCATACGCGTTACTCTCCCATCGCACAAATAAAAAATATGAAAAACGAATTTTCATTATCCTGATTTGCTGTTCCCCTGTCCAGAAGAAAGGATTTTCGGCCCCATAAATCCGCCGTGAATCCCGCCCGTAAAATTGTCATTTTCTAAAGATTTCCCTGCTATGATGTAAGTTTGAAAGGATTCTGTCCGCTGTAATAACACCTCAGAAGGATTCTGATGGTCGGTGATGTAGGAAACATATTGAATATCGCCCAGCACAGGCAACTCACTGCGCTGCAGGTAACGGCGCGCGCCATAGACGGCGTGCAGCTGCGCCTTGCCACCGGCAAAGAAGTCCACAGCGCTCTCGACAATCCAACCAATTTCTTCGTCGCAAAATCACTGGATTACCAGGCCCACGACCTGCGGCGGCTGCTGGACGGGATCGAGAACAGCATCCAGACCATCGAATACGTCCAGCATTCCCTGGAAGCCATCAACAGTATCCTCAATTCTGCAGATTCCTTCCTGCAGGAATACCAGCAGGATTTGCACTCCGGAAACATCAACGTCCAGGAAGTGCTGGACACCAGCTTTTTCGAAGTCTTTGACGACCCGGCAGCCTTCATCAATTACAGCGGCGCACAGGACGCCGGCACGGCCACCCTGACCGAAGGCGGCTTCGGCGTCACGCTGGACGATAACGCCTGGAAACGCTATGCCGTTAACTACACCGTTGTCGCCGAAAGTTACCTGGAATTTGATTTCCGCAGCGGCAACATCCCGGAAATCGCCGCCATCGGCTTTGATAACGATAACACCTATACCAACAACAATAACTTCTTCTTCCTGTACGGCACACAGCTCGGCGGCATCACCTATTCCGCGCCCACGGCAACCTATCAATATGACGGCTCCGGCGACTGGGTTCACGTCCAGATCCCGATCGGCACCTACTTTACCGGTAATTTCAGCCATATGACCTTTATTGATGACGACGATGGTGGCGGCAATGACGGCGACGCGCAGTTCCGCAACGTCGTCTTGCACGAAGGGCAATACACCTACGGCCAGACCAACTATACCGTTGCCGATGAATATGAAGAAAAATACAGCGCCTTGCTCGACCAGATCGACCTCATCGTTGATGACAGCCATTACCGGGGTATAAACCTGCTCGAAGGCGATGATCTGACCACCTATTTCAACGCCAACCGCACCAGCAGCCTGACCACGGAAGGTATCTTTGCCAGCTCCGACGGGCTGGGGCTGGAGCGCGAAGATTTCACCACCGTCGAAGCCGTCGAAGCCAAAATCACGCAGGTCCGCGAAGCCCGTGAGATTATCCGCCATTATGCCGCTTCGCTGGCCAATGATTACGGCGTCCTCAATAACCGCGCCGATTTCACCCGCACGATGATTAATATCCTCGAAGAAGGCCGGGACGAACTAACCCTGACCGACCAGAACCGCGACGGCGCCGAAATGCTCGCCCTGCAAACCCGGCAGGCGATCCAGACCAGTACGCTAACGCTGAATACGTTTTCTATAGCGGATGTGTTGTTTTAAGAAATTTTATCCGTCTTCTCTATCGCTACAGCAGATTTCATCACGCCGTAGCGAAGCGAAGGCGGATGGTCGGGGCGAGAAGATTCGAACTTCCGACCCCTTGCACCCCATGCAAGTGCGCTGGGATCGCCGTCCCTTCGGTACGGCTTTACCAAGCTGCGCCGAACAACCAAAAAGCGAAGCAAAAACAACTCGCTAATTACCCACCCTATATCATGGCGGAATCTTTCGGCGCAAGTTAAAAATCATAAAGCTGCTGCAAAAATTGCAGCGAAGTGCAGCAGAATTGCAGCAAGATTTACTTTCGATTTTAGGAATCACTGAGCGCGTTGAGGGTGTTTTAGGTAGGTAGACTACCCGCACCTCTAAACGCCCTGTATGAATCTGTATGGGGCAGGAAACGCCTGTTATGGGTAATGGGTTTAGTGGTTTATTCGCACGGCATGGTAAAGGATCAAAATCTCACGTCAGAAAGCCGCCGCATGGGGACTTCACCGCCACCAATTCTATTTAACACCCCTGCGAAAAAATATGAGGAATTTTTGATTGAGTGATTACACCGTGTAAAAACTTGAATACACTATTCGAATGAGTAACGCACCAAACCATTCCGCACATGTGCAAGAACTAATAAAGATCGCCCCAACACTGGAAGATCAGAATTATACGGAATCTTCCAAATACATAAATTTCTTTCTCGCCTATGAGTGCGATGCAAGCAATATACTTGATCTGATGATTGCGGATATTACGAAGGAAGTCGAAGTATCGGAATGGGAACTTGAAGAAAATCCACGTAAGAATAAAAGAGGTCACAACGCTCACAGACGTTTTAAGGCCGCTATACGAAGCATCTTACTTAACGCATTACAAGTTTCTGAAATTCGCAATGCAGAAGTGTTTCTTGCCGTGTCCAAAAATGCAAACACATATCTTGGCACAGATCGTTATGCGCCACATGATATGGGATACGACCCGTTCATTGAGGCTTGTGACGGATTAGAGCGTCTTGGGTACATCTACACCATACATAATGGCTATTACGACCACAATCAAAACACTGGACTATGCACCCGCATAGCAGCCTCAGAGCACCTGCTAGACCTATATGAAGAAGCAAAGAATGGTCAGCACATCGACTACATTACCCGCAAAATAAAAGCTGATGAGAAGGATGAGACAATCATTCTAAAGGGTGAATTACCCAACAGACAGGGCGTAGTTGGCAAACTCCAATACGAGGACGATAAATTCACGGAAAAGGCCAGAAACAACCTCAGGCAGATCAACAAACTCATAGCAAAGCATGAAATCAAGCTGGACTGTGATGAGGTAACGAAAAAGGCATTGGTAAAGGCGTTAAAGAACAAAGCCATTTACGACATTGAACAAGTCAAGTTCATCGATGAAAGTGCAGTCAAACTTTATCGCATATTCTCTGAAGGTCGGTTTGATCGTGGTGGCAGGTTCTATCGTGGCTGGTGGCAACAAGTGCCCAAAGACTTCCGCAAATATATTACAATAGATCGAGAGCCAACTGTGGAGTTGGATTATTCACGCTATCATATCAGCATCCTCTACGCTCAGCTAGGCTTAGCCCTTTCTGATGATCCATACGTTATTCATCCGAAAGTTAGTATCGACACAACAAAATATGCGATCAATGCCATGCTCAACGCCAAAGGGATTGTAAAGCCGCATAATGACTTCAATCCTAAGGCGTGTGGAATGACTTGGGAGAAATTCATTGGCCTGATTGAAGACAGGCACAAACCGATTGTAGAGAATGGTTGGTGGAATACGGGTTATGGTTTAACGCTACAATATCTTGATGCTCGAATAGCAGAAGAAATCATGTTACATTTTGTTAAGCAGAAAGTCCCATGTCTCCCCATACATGACAGCTTCATTATTCCTAAACCATACGAAAATGAACTAAGGGGAATGATGCAGGGTATCTATAGAAAACACTTTAATCAATCTATTGAAGTTAAAACAAAATAAGATAGATATTCACTCGGATAAGATCATAAATCTATATATCTAAGTCCCCCGCCAGTACTAATGGCGAACTTTTATTAAGGGGTTGATTTTAAGTAGAAAATTTAGATAAAAATTCTCAATTTAGCATATCCCTCTATTAAGAACTGAAATTAGCCTTTGCTCTATTAAATGCCCGTATTCCTCTAACAAGGACTCACATTAGAAAACCGCCTGCACTGACTTACCTTACTGAGCAAGACAACTTGCGGTATTCCGTCTCTATCATTTGCTCAACACTTCCCTCAGGGGCTTGTGATGCTGGCAGGCTTAGCACTTGCTCTCGTGCCTTCTTTTTATTTGCTGCCTGTGTTTCCTGATAATGGGATACAGAATAAGCCGCATCGCGTTTACTCATTCCCTTTAATTCGTTCTCAATAGCCTTTACCCACTTCCATTCATCCATAGCCCAGCGAGAATAATCGTCTTCGTAAATAAGGCCACTGTCCGTTACAGACAAATAAGGACGTTTGCACGTAACTTCATTATTAACGGCTTGTTGCCACCACATATTTGGCTTTTCATCACAGATTGGTTTGCTAAAGTTACCTGTCCTGACCTTAATAGAGTGCTCAAATTTATCCTGCGTATCGTGATAATACCCCGAATAGAGTTTATCACGCTCAGACACCGTAAGCGTTCCAGCTTTTTCCTTAGCCCTCAAGCCTTCCTTCCAAACCCTGCCACGCTTAATCAACGCTCTATCTTCTGGAGAAAAACGATCAATCAACGACAGCATCAATTCCTCCCGATCTGATACTGGCGTACATTCCCACTGAGCCAAAACCTGCTCTTTCACCATCTGCTTATACGCCATAGATAAATCACCGCTAACCAGCGGCGGGGTCATATAGATAGCTATCCCAATAGATACAGCCACTAATAAGAAAATCACTGCTACAACTGTTACGATCTTGCGTTTCATAATACATCTCCAAACAAAACGGCCACCAGATTTCTCTGGTAGCCGGGCTGTTTACAACTGTCACATGAACAGCGCAGCGTATTTACGCTGACGCGCTTTTTTATTTCGCTGCCAGCCCGACCATATGTCGAGAGGCAGCGTCATTTGCGGCTGACGCATATTGCCGCATGTGAGAGGTTGTAAAGCCCCGAAACTTCTATCAAAGTTCCATACACACCATAGGAAAACTCATAAATTCAGTCAATCTAATAGCGTGGAAAACCAAGTTAATTCAGCTTTTTGACTACATCTTCCGCTTTCAAGTGTGTATATCTAAACAGCATACGAAAGTCCCTGTGGCCTGATATTAACGCCACTTCTGGCACGGATAAGCCGTATTCAAAGAAGCGGCTGATTGCTTCATGGCGCAGATCATGGAAATGCAGGTCTTCTATGCCTGTGCGCCTCAACAGTCTTTGCCAGACCAGCTTGGCGGCATTATCGCTCAATGGGAACACCAGCCTATCGTCTTTATCCGCCATACCCTGTATTTCATCCAACACAGCCAAAGCCTCACCAGACAGCGGGATAGTCCGTGCATGACCGTTCTTTGTCACGGGGATATGCAGCGTTCTGGCCTCATAATCTATCTCATTCCAACGCAGCTTTAATATCTCGCCTCTACGCATCCCTGTGGCGATGGCAAAGCGTATCAAGAACAATGCAAAGGGATTGCGGCTATCCTGTGCCGCCTCACACAGCAGATCATACTCCTCCGCGCTCACACGGCGAGAACGGGCATTATTCACCTTCATCTTCTTAATCTTGCCTAGCGGGTTATTCCTGAGCGGTATATCCCATTCCCGTTCGGCTATATCAAAGGCGTGTTTTATGATGGATAACTCACGGTTCACCGTTCCGGCCTTTACATCCTTGAGCCGCTTATCCCGATAGGTGCTGAAATGCGCTGGGGTTATCTGTGCCAATGACAGCTTAGCAATCGGTTTACGCATGAACGCATCCAGAATATAGGTTTCCGTATCCGCACTGCGCTTCTTTACCGTGATTTCGTCCCTGTAACGCTCCAGCACGTCTTTAACCGTGTATTGCGCCAGCACCCTGACAGGCGTAGGCAGATCGCCTCTATCGGCTTTAACCTCCATATTCCGTGCCCATTCCTCCGCATCGTTTCTACGGCGAAATGTACGGCTTACGGATGCCATACCCTTGCGCCTGACTTGAACCTGATATTTGTCTTTTCGTTTAAGAATAGTTGCCATTTAACGACCTCATTGCAGCAGATTTGCAGCAAGTCGTTTTGACAACAGATTTTTGATTGGACTTGAAACCGCTAAGTCATTGGATTAACTTAGGATTAAATGGTCGGGGCGAGAAGATTCGAACTTCCGACCCCTTGCACCCCATGCAAGTGCGCTACCAGGCTGCGCTACGCCCCGACTAAGGAAGGTGTTTAACGTATTTTGGATTACGGTGCAAACACTAAAGCGGCTTACTGGTCTTCGCCCTTCAGCATATCCCGCAATTCTTTGAGATCACCGAGCATCGCATTCAGGATCGAACGCTGCTTATCGCTCAGCCCTTCTTTGACGACGACTTCTTTCTGCGGCGCAGCTTTAGGTTCAGCAGCCGGTGCAGACTGGTTTGCCACATCGGGCATAAAGTCATCGGCAATGATCTGCTGCTTGCCCTGGCCCTTCAAAAGCTTTTGGACGCCTTTGATCGTGTAGCCTTCGGTGTAAAGCAAATGGTGGATTTTTTTCAGCAGCGCCACATCTTCCGGACGGTAATACCGGCGCCCGCCACCGCGTTTCAGCGGCTTAACCTGCGTGAATTTTGTTTCCCAAAAGCGCAGGACGTGCTGCTGCACGTCAAGTTCGTCTGCCACTTCGCTGATCGTCCGGAACGCCGAAGCCGCTTTCTTGGGTTTGGCATTTACGGTATGTGTTTCCGCAGATTTTTGTTCAGTCTGCTGCTCCGCACCATTTTCGTGCGGTTTTTGTGCTGTACTCATTTTTCTCAATCCAGTCCCTTAAGTTGCATCCCTGCAGTTTTTTTCGTTTTTATTGTTATTATTATTCTTCAGCAGTGCCGTTAATCCGGTCTTTCAGGACATGCGACGCACGGAACACCAGAACCTTACGCGGCAGGATAGGCACTTCCACGCCGGTTTTGGGGTTACGTCCCACCCGCTCGCCCTTCTGGCGCACGGAAAAACTGCCAAATGAGGAGATTTTGACGTTCTCTTCACGGATCAGCGCATTCATCATCTCATCCAGGACTGCTTCCACCAGATCGGAGGACTCATTCCGGGACAAGCCAACTTGCTCATAAACCGCTTCGGCCAAGTCGGCCCTGGTTATTGTACGACCACTCATAGATCACCTCATTTGAACTGAATATTAGAACACTACCTTCTGCCTGTTCATTCGTCAACTTAAGAACCGAAAAAAATTGATTCAATTCAAAGAGTAACAGGATTTTGTTAAATTTGGGTTTCTTACGGGGAAACGGAAAAAAGATAGGGAAAACACCTAAAAACGGGCCAGAACGGCCCCCCAGGTCAAACCGGCCCCCAGAGCCTCGAACAGGACCATTTGCCCTTTCCGGATCCGCCCGTCCCGCACAGCCTCGTTCAGCGCCAGCGGAATCGATGCCGCAGAGGTATTGCCGTGCCTATCTACCGTCACAACGACCTTATCCATCCCCATCCCGAGCTTTTTGGCCGTACCTTCGATAATCCGGATATTGGCCTGATGCGGGATGAGCCAGTCTATCCGGTCCGGTGAGAGGTCATTTTCTTCAAGAACTTCGCTAACGATCGAGGCCATGTTACTGACGGCATGGCGAAATACTTCCTTGCCTTCCATGACCACATAGCCGCTATCCTGCGTCGTCGCCGGACCGCCGCTGGTATATAAAATACCCTTCTGCCGCCCGTCGGCATACAGGCGGGAGAACAAGATTCCCCGGTCATCAAGCGTCCCCTGCCCGGTTTCATCGGCTTCCAGCACCACCGCCCCTGCCCCGTCACCGAACAGCACACAGGTCGTCCGGTCGGTCCAGTCCAGGATAGAGGAAAACTTCTCCGCCCCGATCAGCAGCAGCCGCTTGCATTGCCCGGACTGCACGAACATATTCGCGACATTCAGCCCGTAAACAAAGCCGGAGCAAACCGCCTGCAGATCAAACGCCGGACAGGGCGCAATCCCAAGCGCCGCCTGCACATCGACCGCAACGGCCGGAAATGTATGGTTCGGGGTCGAGGTACAGACAATCACCCCGTCAATATCGGCCGCACTCAGCCCGCCATGTTCCAGGGCCGCTTTGCCTGCCGCAATCGCCATGTCGGCCGTAGTCTCTCCCTCAGCCGCAATCCGGCGCTCCCGGATGCCGGAGCGCTGCGTGATCCATTCATCGGACGTATCGACGATCTTTTCCAGATCCTGGTTGGTCATGACCCGTTCCGGCAGATACGCGCCGGTGGACCGTATAACGCTGCGGATTGTCATGATGGCGCAGTTTCCTCTGTTTTACCGTTTTCGTGCGCCAGCTGGCTTTCCTGTGCCATCAGCTGGGCAATTTCATGGGCCACTTTCTTGTTATAGCCCTGCTCGACAAGGTCGGCAGCCACCAATATCGCCCGCGAAAACCCGTATGTATCCATCCCCCCGTGGCTTTTAACGCAAATCCCGTCAAGCCCGAGGAACATCCCGCCATTATAAAAGCGCGGATCGACCCGCTTTTTCAGGCGCTTGAGCGCCCCCGAAGCCAGAGCAGCCCCCAGCTTGGCAAAAAGTGAGGACATGAAGGCTTCTTTTAAAAAATGCCCGGTCATCTGCCCGACCCCTTCGGCCACCTTCAAGGCGACATTCCCGGTAAACCCGTCAGTGACCACAACATTCACGGTGCCCTTGGTAATATCGTTGCCTTCAACGAATCCATAGAACTCCCCTGGAAACTCAACCGTCGAAAGAATCGCCGCCGCTTCGCGTAACTGATCCGGCCCTTTAACGTCTTCGGACCCGATATTCAGCAGCCCCACCGTCGGCTTTTCCACGCCGGCCACCGTCTTGGCATAGACCGCGCCAAGAACCGCAAACTGGCTCAAAATCGCCGCATCGCAGGTCAAATTCGCACCAAGATCCAACATCACCGTGTCACCGTGCGTTGTCGGGAACACACTGGCAATCGCCGGACGGTTAATCCCCGGCAGGCATTTTAGCACCAGCTTGGCCGTTGCCATCAACGCCCCGGTGTTCCCGGCAGACACCACGCTATCCGCATCCCCGGCCTTCACCGCATCAATCGCCAGCCGCATGCTGGACTCTTTCCCTGACCGCAACGCAGCGGACGGCTTTTCATCATTGGCGATCATCTTGTCGGTATGGTGAATCGAAGACACGGCATTGAGCGCCGGATCGGCCGCAAGCAAAGGTCCGATCCGCGCCTCATCACCGAAAAATATAAACCGCAGCCCCGCCCCGCGCTCCCGCAAGGCCAGCCCAGCAGCGGGCACGACGACGTCAGGGCCGAAATCTCCGCCCATAGCGTCCAGGGCAATGGTTTGCTGATTGGTCATGAGTACATAAACTTTGCGCTGCGAACTTCTGTTAGCCTAATTATCAGGTCACAAAAGTTGCAGCGCAGACAATAAATGTCAATCGTGTTGTTTAATCGCGCTCTTCAAGCACCTGACGACCACGGTACATGCCTGTTTTCAGGTCAACGTGGTGACGGCGTACGGCTTCGCCCGTGTTCTGGTCTTCAACCCAGTTCTCGGCTTTCAGCGCATGATGCGAACGACGCTGGTCGCGTCTTGCTTTTGATGTTTTTCTCTTTGGAACAGCCATTGTTCTAATCCTTTAAATTCCGAGAGGGCTTGATAGCCCAAAATCCCCGTACACGCAAGGTTTTTTTCTAATTTTCTTTATTTTTACCGACTTTCCAGTCTTTCAGCGCCGCAAAAGGATTCTGGCGTACCGGGTTCTCCGCAGCCTTGCCCTTGGCCTTTTCCAGCTCTTCATAAGTAACGCCTTCCTGATGCGGATACGGATCAACCGATAACGACACATATTGTGTCACCAGTTCCCCCAGATCGATCTGCCCGTCTACCAGAGGCTCCGGGTCGTCTTTTTCATCCAGCATCTCGATCTCGGCATCGTTGCTGCGGCTCTTTTTCTCATGCCGCGCCCGTACCAGCGATACCGCGCTGTCTGCGTTCGCATACCACCCTTCCACGGGACCTTCAATCTCCTGGACAATCGGTTCCAGCGTCACAACACAGCTTTGGGTCAGGCGCACGGCAAAATTGCCTTCAATATGAATGACCCGGTTACCGGAGACCCGTTCCATGACCAGACGCGCTTCTAAAAACTCAACAGAATCAACCCCAA
This sequence comes from Rhodospirillales bacterium, assembly GCA_020638155.1. GTDB lineage: Bacteria > Pseudomonadota > Alphaproteobacteria > Micavibrionales > Micavibrionaceae > UM-FILTER-47-13. Next base: position 695,970 of record JACKJB010000001.1, on the reverse strand, counting down.
GGCGGCGAGCGAGATCTTTACGCTCCTGCGGTGATGCGGAAATCGTGGTGCGGATCGGGGTCTTGCCGATATCATCGGCGTCAACTTTATGCGACCATTCGGGATTCAGCGTTTCGCTTGTCATCACTCTCATCTTTCTGCCCGGTGAAAGGCGCAAATTCAACCTGCCCCGCCGCAATCAACGCATAAGATTGACGTGCCAGCAGGGCCGCATTGTCATCGATATACTGTGTCATCGCCGCGATATGGCCTTCATCCGGCTGTTTCACCGTGCCATACAGGTTGCGGCGCAGAACCTCATCCAGGGCCCCGCTCTTTAAAGCCTGATGATACGCGCTCGCCCGGCCGTTAAACCCCTTCATCATCCGTTTGACATGCTTGGGCAGGCTTAGATCGCCAACCCCGATCTCACGCAGATTGCGCTCCATATCCCGGAACATCGTATCAAACAGCTTTTGCGCCAGAATTTTCCCCTGCCGCCCTTCACCCAGCAAACGCTCCATCACCAGGAACACATGCAGGCAAATCATGTCAAAGCGGCCATCCACACTGTCAGGCACCCCGCAGCGCTCGTAAAACACGGGCTGGCGCGCCTGCGCGACGATTGCGCAATAAAGCGCGTGTGCCGCGTGTAATTCCGCTCTTTTTCCCTTGAATAATGCAAACATGTATACAAATCTTTGCTATTGATTGATTTAAAGGCTCTATACAGGGTATACAGGCCAAGAAGCGATATAACACGGTTTGAAAGATGATTACCATGAAAAACTTCAGATGGATTGCCTGCACAGCGCTCGCAGCCTCCTTTATGACGGGCTGCACCCCGACCCATACCATCCGGGGGAACATGCTGGAGGATTACCAGGTCGAAGAAGTCGTCGCCGGCAAAGATACGCGCAGCGACGTCCTGCGCAAGCTCGGCTCTCCGACGACCAAAGCAACCTTTGATGACAGCATCTGGTACTATCTCGGCCAGGAAACCGAAAAGCGCGGCATCCTCGACCCCAAAGTGGTGGATGAGCGCGTCGTGGTCGTCTTCTTTGATGAAGAAGGCGTCGTCCAGGAAATCAAGGATGTCGATAACGACCGCGTCGAGCTGCCTTACGTCCGCCGCAAAACCCCGACCACGGGCAACGACGTCACGGTCATGCAGCAGTTACTGGGTAACCTTGGCAAGTTCAACAAGGAAGAAGCGCCGGAATAAGTCTGCGCGTTTTTCTTTTTATCCCGGATACAAAAAGCCACACAAAAAAAGCCCCGCCAAAGCGGGGCTTTTGTTATTCCGGTTATCGCCTTAAGGCTTAGCCAACCACGAACTTGGCAACAATCGCAACCAGCAGGATCGCCACGATATTCGTGATCTTAATCAGCGGGTTCACGGCGGGTCCGGCGGTGTCCTTGTACGGGTCACCAACCGTGTCACCGGTTACAGCAGCTTTATGGGCTTCAGAGCCTTTGCCGCCGAAATTGCCGTCTTCGATCAGTTTCTTTGCGTTATCCCAGCAACCGCCACCGGAGGTCATTGAGATCGCAACGAACAGACCCGTAACGATCGTCCCGAGCAGCATCCCGCCCAAGGCCTGGAAGGCCGGCATCAGACTGCCGCTTACGGCCCAAACAGCGCCAAACAGAACCACCGGTGCCAAAATCGGCAGCAGTGACGGCAGGATCATCTCCTTAATCGCCGCGCGGGTCAGAAGGTCAACGGCTTTACCGTATTCCGGCTTCGCTTTGCCTTCCATGATGCCCTTGATCTCTTTGAACTGACGGCGGACTTCAACCACAACACTTTGTGCAGCGCGGCCCACAGCCATCATAGACATCGAAGCAAACAGATAAGGCAGCATACCGCCAATAAACAGACCAATCACAACGAACGGATCCTGCAGCGGGAAAGTTACCCCGGCCAGATCCGGCAGATAGTGCTTGATCTCTTCTGTATAAGCGGCAAACAGAACCAAGGCAGCCAGACCGGCGGAACCGATCGCGTACCCTTTGGTCACAGCCTTGGTCGTGTTCCCGACAGCATCCAGAGCATCGGTCGTCGCACGGACTTTCTTCGGCAGGTCGGCCATCTCGGCAATACCACCGGCGTTGTCCGTGACCGGGCCGTATGCGTCAAGCGCCACAACCATCCCGGCGAGGGACAGCATGGTCGTTGCTGCAATGGCAATCCCGTACAGACCGCACTGGGCATAAGCGAAGAAAATACCGCCGCAGATCACGATCACCGGCAGAGCCGTCGATTCCATAGAAATCGCAAGCCCCTGGATCACGTTTGTACCATGACCCGTTTCAGATGCTTTCGCGACTTCTTTAACCGGACGGTAGTTCGTGCCTGTGTAATATTCGGTGATCCAGACGATCAGCCCGGTAACACCAAGGCCGGTCAGTACGCACCAGAAGATTTTAACACAGTTAATGTAACCGGCACCGTCCGCAAGCGGGATCGGCGTGTACACATTAAAGTTCGCAAGCATCATGGCGATCATAATACCGGCAAACAACGCACTGGCGATAAAGCCTTTATAAAGGGCCCGCATAATGTCCGTGCTGTCTTTTTCGAGACGAACGAAGAACGTGCCGCCAACAGATGCCAGAATGCAAAGCGCACCGATCATCAACGGCAGCATCATCATCGGCATCAGAGCCTCAGGCGCAAACGTGCTGGACGCGATCAACATCGTCGCCACAACGGTCACGGCATAAGTCTCGAACAGATCGGCAGCCATACCGGCACAGTCACCAACGTTGTCACCAACGTTATCGGCGATCGTTGCCGGGTTGCGCGGATCGTCTTCCGGGATACCGGCTTCGACTTTACCAACCATATCGCCGCCAACGTCAGCACCCTTAGTAAAGATGCCGCCGCCAAGACGGGCGAAAATAGAGATCAGCGATGCGCCAAAGCCAAGTCCGACCAGACCTTCAAGGATCGTGCGGACATCAAGATCCATATAATCAAGGATCATGTAGTAACCGCCGACACCCAAAAGACCAAGCCCGACAACCAGCATCCCGGTAATCGCGCCGGACTTGAAAGCAACATCAAGCGCTTCGGCCAAACCGGTTCTTGCCGCCTGGGTCGTCCGGACGTTAGCGCGCACTGACACGTTCATGCCGATATAACCGGCAATCCCGGACAGCGCGGCACCGATCACAAAACCGGCCCCGACATGCATGCCGAGCAGCATCGTCAGCAGCAGCGCAACAACCACACCGACAATACTGATAGCTGTATATTGACGGTTCAGGTAAGCCATAGCGCCTTCCTGAATAGCTGCAGCAATTTCCTGCATCCGTTCCGTTCCGGTATCGTATGCCATTACTTTACGGGTAGCGTACTGCCCGTAAATCAATGCCAGCACACCGGCACATAAAATCATAAGGTTAATTTCAATCATCGCTTCCCTCTTGTTTCCTTGTTTTGATTGGGAAATTTACTCTTTCAAAAGTTGCTTGAAAATGCACAATTATGCCCGCTAAAGCAAGTGCGTTTATTACTGTTTTCCAAGTTTTTTGGCAAAAAACAGAAAGATTTAGGGATAAAAACAAAAACGCCGCTCGAAAAGGCGACGCCGATCAATATCTAAATCAACAGACCGTAATTAAATAGGACGTTGCTGGACAACCTGCAGCAGGACATCTTCCACCACATCATCGCCCATGACCCGGTCGCTGATTTCCGCAAGCTTCGCTTTAATCATGCCCACCTGGATCACGCCGCCTTTCAGGGCCGCATGACGGTTCAGGACCCCATAAAGCTCCTGGATGTACGCATCTTTCAGGCGTGGTTGCAGTTTCTGGACTTTCTCGCGGTTCTTACCGCCATCAACTTCGATTACGACGACAAGACTGACAATCTGGCTAACCCCATTGCTATCGACGATCGGAAGAATCAGCGGATCAAGCTCGACGAATTCGTGACCGCCGCCGCCATGCCCGTCACCTTTTTCGTGCTTGGCTTCTTTGGCGGCCTTATGATCGTCGGTATCGCCGATAGAGGCTTCGGCAGGCTGCTTGAAATAGAAATAGGCACCCGCGCCACCGCCGGCGAAAATCACAATAGCCAATAATGCTAATACGATTAATCTCATCGAAATGCCCTACCAGAGATACAAGTGAACCCGTCTACTCTCTTCAGAATAGGGCACTATGTTTAATTTAAGGTTAGGTTAACTAAAAATTTTAGCTAAATTTAGATATAAATATATCAAGATGATCTAATATAAATATTTTCTAATGTAGAATCAGCGGGTTAGACATACGCCCCGAAACAGAAATTTTACTTCAGAATTTTTATTTTTTTCTGCGCGTCCGAAGACCTGTAAACGTGCTCTTCGGCAGGGAAAACCCGGCTCCGGACCTCTTCCGCATATTGCGTCACAGCATCCCGCACCTGCTGATCCAGGGCCGCATATGGCTTGACGAATTTAGGCGCACGCGTCCCCGACAGGCCGGTCATATCCTCACTAACCAGAATTTGACCGTCACAGCCGGCTGAAGCGCCGATCCCAATCGTCGGGATATGCAGTTTTTGGGTCACATGATCCGCCAGATCCGGGTCAACGCACTCCATCACGATCGCAAAAGCCCCGGCCGTTTGCAGCGCCAGCGCTTCCGTCATGATCCGGCTGCGCTCTTCCTCGCTGCGTCCCACGACTTTATAACCGCCTGCCGCATGGACGGATTGCGGCTGCAGGCCGATATGCCCCATCACAGGGATGCCCCGCGCCGTCATGAATGCGACTGTTTCCGTCATCTCCAGCCCGCCTTCCAGCTTAACCGCCTGCGCACCGGTTTCCTTCATAAGATAAGCCGCGCTCCGAAACGCCTGTGCACCGCTTTCCTGATACGCCCCAAACGGAAGGTCTACAACGATAAGCGCCTTTTCTGTAGCCCGGGAAACGGCGCGTCCGTGATGCATCATCATGTCAAGTGTAACCGGCACCGTACTGTCCATACCGTACAGGACCATCCCCAGGCTATCACCAACCAGGACAATATCGCACACTTCATCCGCGGCCCGCGCCATCGGCGCGCTATAGGCCGTCAGGCAGACAATTGGCGTCTGCCCTTTTAAAGCAAGAATATCCCGGATCGTTTTACGGCGGTCTTTGGTGCCCTGGTGGCTCATTTGGATTAAGCCTCCCGCAGCGCCTGACGGATCTTATCCAGAAGCCCGTTAATCAGCCGCGGCTCGCCCCCCTCATAAAAAGCATGCGCGACATTGATATAATCGGAAATAATAATCGGCGCGTCCGTTTCATGATGCGCCATCAGCTCATACGTTCCACAGAGCAGGATACTATCCAGAAGCGGCTCCACAGAAAGAGCGGAATCTATGACTTTGACATCTTTTTGCGCCCCATAAAACGTATCAACGATACCACGTAAATCCTCTTTACGGTCCGCCACGCCCCGCACGATTTTCTCAAATAAAACGCCATCCGGTAGAACCATAGCCTGGTCGTCAACCGGCTGGCCTAGGCGATAGGCTTTATATTCCTCGATCAGCGATGAAATGCTCTGATCCGTTGATTTCTGCTGGTAAATCGCCTGTACCGCGGCAAGACGCGCGGCAGAATAGCGGGCAATTTGTGAACTTTCGCTGGCTTTGGCACGTGTCATGGATTTCCCCTGGGACTTCCCCGCCGTTAAAAACAACAGATGCGTACCATGTTTTGACCAAAATTGGCAGTAAAAATATCCACAAGCCCGATTTTTCACATAAGCGTCAACGCTCGTTTGTCATATCCTGAATAGACCTGTTTTCGTTTCTTATCAGAGCAAGACCCGATTCTAAATCAGGATTTTTGTCCCGGCTGACGGCAACCATTACAATACCCGTCCAAAGCCCTGCCGCGCCCATATCCGTATCATTTCCGCCTCAAAACGCAGAAACAATGCAAAAACACTCCATTTTGATATCAAATAAAGGGTCACTGAAAACGCATGACCTCGACAAAATGTCATGATCCATTCATGGGCGTTCACAGGGGAGAGACCAAACCATTCACAGGCACCCCCGTCAAAATCACCTAAAAACAACGATCCTATTGTTTTTGCACAAAAGTCATGGCTAGAGCCTGTGGAAAAGCCATTATCACAAAAACACGCAGACAGGCCGGGCGCAGCATCAGATCACTGCACCGCCGCAGCAGCATCTATCTGCACCGCAGGAATGAGACCGGATTGCTTCACGTGAAACCAACGGATCATGGACATTTGGGACGATATAGAGGTGCAGAAAAAACGCATATAGCTTTTCACAAGAAGCCACAGGGAAAGAGCATGCGGCTCCCAAAGACCCGCCCTGCACACTTATCCACATCAGGATACAATCATGGCTCAAGCCATGTTAAAACTCTGTAATAAAATAGTTTTTTCAAGAAAATGGTGACAGACACCGCGCATTCATCGTGTCAGTCTTATTCAGCCGCCAGATGCTCCTGCTGCAGGTCTGAAAGCTCTTCCAGCAGCGAATTAAAGTCCTCAGCCTTGCTGAAGTCCTTATAAACAGAGGCATAGCGGATATAAGCGACCGTATCCAGACGCGCCAGGGCCTTCATGACAAGCTCCCCGATCTGCCGGGACTCGATCTCCGGGTCTCCCATGCTTTCGAGCTGGCGCACAATAGAATTCGCAGATTTTTCAATCATTTCAAGCTCTACAGGACGTTTTCTCAACGCGATCTGCATCGATTTAATCATCTTGTCACGATCAAACGGCTGGCGGCGGCTACCGGCTTTAAGCACGGTCATCTCACGCAGCTGCACCCGCTCGAACGTCGTAAACCGCGCTCCGCAGGCCGGACAGGACCGGCGGCGGCGGATCGCGGAGTTATCTTCGGTCGGGCGGGAGTCCTTAACCTGAGACTCCTCGCTACTGCAAAACGGACAACGCATAAAGCCTTACCTCTCGCTTACTTTGCTTCATAAGTGGGGAAACGGTCACACAGGACCTGAACTTTCTCCCATATCTCTTTCTCAATACTGGCATTTCCATCCGGACCGTTAGCGGCCAGACCGTCCAGAACGGCAACGATCATTTCGCCAACCTGCTTGAACTCTGCCGTGCCAAATCCGCGTGTGGTTGCCGCCGGCGTCCCCAGACGGATCCCGCTGGCCACCATCGGCTTCTCAGGGTCGAACGGGACGGCATTCTTGTTACAGGTCATCCCTGCGCGCTCCAGGGCGTGCTCTGAGATGTTCCCGGTCAATCCCTTAGGCCGCAGGTCCATCAGCACGATATGGCTGTCTGTGCCCCCGGAAACGATATCCAGGCCGCCATCCTTGATCGCCTGCGCCAGCACCTTGGCATTTGCGGCCACAGATTGCGCGTAATCCTTGAATTCCGGCTTCAGCGCTTCGCCAAAGCACACAGCCTTGGCCGCAACCACATGCATCAGCGGACCGCCCTGCAGACCGGGGAAAATCGCCGAATTCAGCTTTTTCGCAATCGCTTCGTCATTGGTCAGGATCAGCCCGCCCCGCGGCCCGCGCAGGGTTTTATGCGTCGTGGTCGTGCTCACATGCGCATGCGGCACAGGGCTGGGATACGCCCCACCGGCAATCAGCCCGGCATAATGGGCCATATCGACCATCAGGTAAGCCCCGACACTGTCGGCAATCTCGCGGAAGCGTTTCCAGTCGATTACGCGCGGATAGGCAGAAGCCCCGGCAATAATCAGTTTCGGCTTGTGCTCGTCCGCCAGCCGCGCCACTTCATCATAATCAATCAGCGCATCTTCTTCGCGCACACCGTACTGTACGGCATTAAACCATTTGCCGGACTCATTCGGCGCCGCGCCATGCGTCAAATGCCCGCCAGCCGCCAAAGACATGCCCAAAATCGTATCGCCGGGCTGGATCAGCGCCAGCAGAACGCCCTGGTTAGCCTGCGAGCCGGAATGCGGCTGCACGTTGGCAAAATCGGCACCGAACAGTTTTTTCGCCCGCTCGATCGCTAATTCTTCTGCAATATCAACGAATTCGCAGCCACCGTAATAACGGCGGTTCGGGTAACCTTCGGCATATTTGTTGGTCATCACGCTACCCTGCGCTTCCATGACGGCACGAGAAGTCATGTTTTCTGAAGCAATTAGCTCAATATACTGATGCTGGCGCTTAAGTTCCTTCTGGATAGACTCGAAAATTTCCGGATCGGCCGACTTCAGGTCGCCATTATAAAAACTGTACGTATCGTTTACCATGATTTCCCTTGCTGCTTCGCTCATTTTTCACACCTTCCGTTACACGTCAAAACAAAACCAGAGACCCTGTCGCAGGATCTATATCTTCTCTACGCGGCGCGCATGACGCCCGCCTTCAAAATCCGTACTCATAAACGCATCCACGCAATCCAGCGCGACCTCAAACCCGATGATCCGCGCCCCAAGCGCCAGGACATTCGCATCATTGTGCTGCCGTGACAGGCGCGCCATCGTGTCATTGGTGCACAGCGCCGCGCGCACTTCCGGATGCCTGTTGGCGGCAATCGAAATCCCGATCCCGGACCCGCAAATCAAGATCCCCTTATCCGCATCCCCGTTCTTGATCGCCTCACCCATGGCATGGCCGTAATCCGGATAATCGACGGAATCCGGTCCGTGCGTACCCAGGTCGAGCCATTCATAGCGCCCATCCAGCGCTTCTTTGAGGGATTCCTTAAACTGGTAGCCTGCATGATCCGAGGCTATGGCAACTTTTTGCACAGGACACTCCTTTTTTGCCCCTCTATATAGGGGGACGCGCCTGCGGAAATCAATATCTTAATTCATTTCCAGCCTGTGCGGCAGGCGTTTGCCATCGGGCGCGTATTTGCCGGGGAACAGGGCGCCGCGGTATTTATCCAGCTTTTTCGCGCGGTCTTCGATTTTAGACAGCGCGTTCCATGTCTGCTTAAGCTCTTTTTTAAGATCCTTAAGCGCGGCCTTATCTTCAACCATGGCCTGCCGGTTAAATTCGCCGCTTTGGTGCAGCTTTAAGGCATCGCTCAGTGCCGTCAGTTTACGCGCCTGATCCTCATAGAGCTGCGCCAGATCGCCTTTTTCCAGCGTCCCCTTTGCCTTTGCAGCCTTGGCAAACAGCTCTTTGCGGTTCGTCCCCGCCCACAACCGTCCAATCGCCCGCAGGGCCGGATATGTATGCTTGACCCGCATCGCTTCATAAGGGTTGGGATCGGTTTCGCGAGGATAGCGCTGCCCTTGCAGCGCCGGGATCTGCTCACGCTTCTCGCCCCAACGCACAAGTTCCATCCGGCCTTGCGCGTCCACCGCCAGCGCGGTGCAGCTCTCCACCCAGTCCCCGGTATTGGCATAGTATTTCGGCCCCATCTTGCGCAGCTCGGCCTTATGAATATGCCCGCAGATAACACCGTCAGTTTTGTCATTGCGCGGTTTGGCTGCCGATTTGCTAAAACTGCCAATAACGGATTTCCCCGCATGCTTCAGCCAGCCAAGCGGCGCGCTGTGAATGCGGAACCAGTCATGGGTAAGGCGACTGAGCCCCGAAGCGTAAATTGACGCCCCGGCCCAGACATAATCGACCGCGCGGTATACCCCGCGCATAAAGCGGTTCTGGCGAAAAGCCTTCGGCTCGAAATGATCCCCGTGAATAACCTTCCAGCGCCTTATATCCGCTTCTCCCGACTGGCGTTCATCCGCCGGCACAGGCTGCGCATAGGCATAAGCGTTCGTGATATTAATCCCGTGAAACCCGCCTTCGCGATGTCTTAACGCCGCAAAAGCCTTGCCCCGCAACTTACCGTCATGATTTCCCGTTACCCAGGTAACTTTGGTCCCGTTCTCAATCTTTGCGAAAACCGCATCCAGAACCCTCCGGTGCATTTCCGGCATCGGCTTGTGCTTGTGCGTTTCCAGGAACCAGCCATCGATAATATCACCGACCATCACCAGCTCTTCACAATCCACATTTTGCAGGAATTCAAATAGCCGCTCAGCCAGCGCTGCATCGGTGCCCAGATGCGTATCGGAAAGAAAGACGGTTTTGTATGTCAGGGCCACGGCCACTCCATGTTGCAATGCAAAATCCGTACTTTCAGATAACAGGGATACGGCCGGAAAAGCAAGAAAACATTAGCGTTGTTTAATAGAGGGAATCTTTATATTCTGTAGGGATCAGCCTTAAATAAGGCCTTTTTTCTTCAGCACATATTCAAGCCGTTTAAGCGCATTGCGTTTGAGCATCGCTTCACCAGCCGATGCGGGCCCTTGCGTTATCACTTCGGTTAAAGTCTGCGTATCCATCGCCGACACCCGGACCAGCGATCCGACCGGCGCGAATTCGATAATAACTTCCCTGCCCTGCAAGACGTCTTTCATAAAATATGTTTTACCATCAAGACGCGAAGACACCAAGGACTTGAAAAATGCCGTGCTTAATGTCTTAGTGTTCGGGTAGTTTAAAAAGGATTTTATTATGACAGCGGAAAGAAAAATTATGGGCGACGCAAATTTAAAACCTTCATTTCAATGGGAAGATCCCCTGCTCCTCGATGAATTGCTGAGCGAGGAAGAGCGGATGATCCGCGACACAGCGCACGGTTACTGCCAGGAACAGCTGATGCCGCGCATTCTCGAAGCGAACCGCCATGAAAACTTTGATCCCGCGATTATGAAAGAAATGGGCCAGCTCGGCCTGCTCGGCCCGTTTATCGACGGATACGGCTGCCCCGGCGTCAGCCAGGTCGCTTACGGCCTGATCGCCCGCGAAGTCGAGCGCGTTGATTCCTCTTACCGCTCCGCGATGTCGGTACAGTCATCGCTGGTGATGTACCCGATTTATACGTTCGGCTCCGAGTCCTTACGCGAAAAATACCTGCCGAAACTGGCAACCGGCGAATATATCGGCTGCTTCGGCCTGACAGAGCCGGATGGCGGTTCCGATCCCGGCGGCATGAAAACCCGCGCCAAAAGCGTGGACGGCGGCTATAAGGTCTCCGGCTCCAAGCAATGGATCACCAATTCCCCGATTGCCGATGTGTTCGTCGTATGGGCCAAAGACGATGACGACAAGATCATCGGCCTTGTGCTTGAAAAAGGCATGGAGGGCCTCAGCGCCCCGAAAATCGAAGGGAAATTCTCGCTGCGCGCGTCGATCACCGGCGGCATCGCAATGGATGAAGTTTTCGTCCCCGAAGAAAACAAACTGGATGTCAGCGGCCTGACCGGGCCTTTCTCCTGCTTGAACAGCGCCCGCTACGGCATCAGCTGGGGCGCGATCGGCGCGGCAGAATTCTGCTGGCACACCGCCCGTAATTACGTCATGGAACGCATTGTCTTCGGCAAACCGCTAGCCGCGCAGCAATTGATCCAGAAAAAGCTCGCCGACATGCAAACCGAAATCACGCTGGGCCTGCACAGCGCTTACCGCCTTGGCCGCCTGCGCGATGAAAAACGCGCCGCGCCCGAAGCCATTTCGATGCTCAAACGCAATAACTGCGGCAAAGCCCTCGACATCGCCCGCGTGGCCCGCGACATGCTCGGCGGCAACGGCATCGCCGATGAATACCACGTCATCCGCCATGTCATGAACCTGGAAGCCGTCAACACCTACGAAGGCACACACGACATTCACGCCCTGATTCTGGGGCGGGCGCAGACGGGGATACAGGCTTTTTCATAGGATCGATGCGGGTGGGTCTATAAAGCCCGGCGCTTTTCCGGCGGCTTTTTAACCAGCCCTGACACCATATTCAGACGCAACACGGCGGCCAGCTTAGTCGCGTAATTTTCCGCTTCGACAGGATCGGCAAAATTGCTGACCCTGATCGTCTTACCCTTATTATCCTTATGCACCAGAAACACATTATAAGAGGTCACGCCTTTCTTATCGGTCGTGCGCCCGGTGGTAATCCCCATAAACTTGCCCATGCTGACAGGGTGAGCATGGGTTTTGATCCCCAGCCCCAGAGCCGATAAGGGATAAAAATCCACTTTATGTTCACGAATTTCAAAACGGCCATAATCCGCCTGGCGCGGGATCACAATCTTGAGAAACACGAAATACTCGAGCAAAAGCACGAACACGATCCCGCCAAGGATCATCGAGAGTTGCTGGCTTTCGACAAAGCTGTCATCCCCGCCGAGAAAATGGAAGACGGCACCGATCGTCATCAGCGAAGCAAACACACCGAACGCCAGGGCCCGCATCACATGCACCCAACGGGATTCGCCCTCTATAGGGAAATCAATACCGCCACGCGACAGCTTTTCCGGCGCGGCAGATAATACAGGCTCGTCGTGGCCTTCTTCTGTTTGCTGTTCCGGCTGTTCGGTAGCCTCATCCTGTTCGGCCATACTTTCCCGTCCGGTTTGTATATTAAGGCTTTAAAGCCCGGAGAAATTGGTCTGCCCGGCCCAGAAACGTTCAATCATACGCATGATCTGGTTCATGTTATGCAGTCGCTCCGGCGTCAACTCGGTTCCTTCAAGCTTGGCTTCATGGCGCGCGAACATGTCGGTGATAATTTTTTTCAGGTCGATCCCTTTTTCAGAGAGCTTCACCCGGATCGAGCGCTTGTCATGGACGGAGCGTTCCTGCACCAGGTAACCGTTTTCAACCATCTTCTTCACGTTATAGGACACGTTAGAACCCAGATAATACCCGCGGATCGTCAATTCGCCGACGGTCAGCTCATCATCCCCTATGTTATACAGGATCATGCTCTGGACGTTGTTGATGTCCTGAATCCCCTTGCGGTCAAGTTCAACCTTCAACACGTCAAGAAAATGACGGTGCAGGCGTTCGATCATTTGAATTGCATCATAATATGGTGTTGTCGCGCTCACGTTTTTACTTCTCCAACTAATATGGTCCTGTCTATGGAATAACCGGCTGAGCCTTTTAGAATCAGATAGATATGTTTAACATGGAAATCATAGTTGAGAATATACAGGACTCAAGTTAATTTTTCACTCCGCAGCAATTTCATCCAGAGATACGCTACAGGTACTGAAATAGTCTTCAACCATAGAATTATCAACCTTATCAAGGGAATCCGGCACCCATTGCGGCTGCCGGTCCTTATCGATCAGTTGAGCCCGCACCCCCTCATAAAAATCATGCCCCCGCATAAAATGGCCGGCAAGAATATAATCCTGCGCTGTAATCGCATCAAAATCCATATCAGTAGCCCTGCGCAGATGCTCCAGCGTAACCTTCAGGCTGGTCGGGGACCGGGTTAATAAGGCTTCGGCCTGTGCGGCTGCCCAGTCATCCCCGCTCTCTTGTAGCGCCGCAATCACAGCTTCAACGCTGTCCTGCCCCTCAAAGCATTGCCGGATCATATCTTTGTGCCGATCCAGCAAGGGCTTCTCATCAGGCACAATATGGCAAGGCATAAGTACATCTTCGATCGCTTCGGAACCGTTTTTCAGCGCCGCGATCAGCCGTTCCTGGCAACCGTACATCCCGGCGGACGGCACAAAATGTGTCGCCAGCCCGCAAGCCAGCATATCCGCAGCGCCCAGCCTGTTCCCGGTGAGGCCCAGATACAGGCCAATACCGTCCGGGCATTGATTGAGGTAATGCGCGCAGCCCACATCGGGGAAAAAGCCGATGATCGTCTCCGGCATCGCAAACACGGTTTTCTCAGACGCAATCCGGTAGGCACACGGTCCGGCGATCCCAAATCCGCCGCCCATAGTAATCCCGTCCATAAAGGCGAACAGCGGCTTTTTGAAATGAAAGAGCTGGCGGTTCACAAGGTATTCTTCGCCGTAAAACAGCGTAATCACCGAAGGATCAATATCCCCGCGCCGGTAAGACATGCCGGTCCGGTACGTCGCCTTGACATCCCCCCCGGCACAAAAAGCGCGGTCCCCGGCCCCGGTTATAATCACCGCCTTAACGCTGTCGTCTTCTTCCCAGCTCTTAAGCCCGGCGGCGAACATCCGGATCATCTCAAGACTAAGCGCGTTCAGCGCCCCCGGCCTGTTCATTGTAACTTGCACCACAGGCCCATCCTGCTGTACAACCAGTTCCATATCGTGAGGTTCGAAGGGCATAATCCTGAGGTCGCTCCTGTTCTGCGGCGTTCAGTCTAGCAAAGATTATCCCGTGTCAAAAGGATTAGAGAAATGAGTCAGGCAAAAAAACAGGTCCTATCCCCAATGCCGCAGGCAGCACCGTCTACAGACGCCGGAACCCGTGGAAACTTTCCGCAGATCCGTATGCGCAGAGGCCGCAAGACCGAAGGGATCCGCCGACTCATCCGGGAAACGGCACTGGAACCGCGTCACCTGGTCCTGCCCGTCTTTGTTGAAGAAGAACTCAGCGAACGTACCCCCGTAGGCGCGATGCCCGGCGTTTACCGCGAAACGGAAACATCAGTGGTGAATGCCGCGAAAGAAGCCGAAAAAGAAGGGCTGGGTGCCTTGATGCTGTTCGGCGTCTCCCATCACAAAGACCACACCGGCAGCGACAGCATGCGCCCCGGCGGCCTGCTGGACCGGATGGTCAGCCGTGTCCGTGATGCCTGCCCCGACCTCGTCATCATGGCCGATCTGTGCTTTTGTGAATATACCGACCACGGCCATTGCGGCCCGCTGGACGACCATGGCAGCGTCATAAACGATGACACCATCGAAAATATAGGCAAGCAAGCCGTCATCGCGGCACAGGCCGGCGCCGACATTCTCGCCCCGTCCGGCATGATGGACGGCCAGGTTGCCGCCATCCGCGCCGCACTGGACGGCAGCGGTTTTGAAGAAACCCCGATCCTGGCTTATGCCGCCAAATTTGCCTCGAATTTCTACGGCCCGTTCCGCGATGCTGCCGGGTGCAGCCTGAAACAGGGCGACCGCAAAACTTACCAGATGGACCCTGCCAACGGCGATGAAGCCCTGCGCGAAGTCGCCCTTGATATCGCCGAAGGGGCCGATATGGTCATGGTCAAACCCGGCCTGCCTTACCTCGACATTATCCGCCGCGTCAAAGACGAATTCGCCATGCCGACCTTTGCCTACAACGTTTCCGGTGAGTATGCGATGCTCAAATTCGCCGCCGAAGCCGGGGTCCTGGATTACGATAAAACCATGATGGAAATGCTGCTATCCTTCCGCCGGGCCGGGGCCGACGGCATCCTGACTTACGCCTCGCTGGCCGCCGCGCGCATTTTACAGCAATAATTTACCGTAAGTCACTTTAACGAATAATAAATTAGCCATCGCGCATAGTAGTAATGTGGAGGAATGCAACCGCATGACAGGACGATGGCTGATACAAAAGACATAAAAGCCCAAAGAGACCGTTTTCTCGCCTTTTCCTTTGCGTCTTCGGATTTGTTTCTGGAAGTCGCGGAAGACGGGGGCATCGTCTATGCGCTGGGTGCCGCCAAGAGCATCACCGGCATTGATCCCGCTTCCCTAAGCGGTGGCGAGTGGCTGGATATGTTTAATGAAAAGGACCGCCCCACCCTGGTCCGGATGCGCAAACGGGCCAAAGAGGCCGAACGGTGCGGCCCGTTCCACGTCAGAATACAGGACGTGTACGGCGGGCGTGACGTGATCGTCAACGGCATTAAAATGCCGGATAGTGACAGCTTCTATCTCACCGTTGGTTTCCCGAATGAAATGCTGATGAAACTGGCCGAGATTACCGGGGAGTATGAATCCCAAACGCTGCTGGACAAAGACACGTTCCTGTATAGCGCTGTCGAAGCGTTTAACCTGGCCCGCTCTCTCGGCGAAGACGTCGATATCACCTTGCTCGATATCAACGGTGCCGGACAGATCAAAGAAACGCTTGGCGACGAAATATGGAGACAATTCACACAGGCCGTCACCGATATCCTGAGCAGTAATTCTTTTGACGGTTATGCCGCCGCGGCAATCGATGACGGTCGCTACAGCGTGATTCACGACAAAACCGTAGATTCCGATACGTTGCGAAACAAACTTGAATCCCTTGCCAGACAGAGCGATCCGACGGGAGAAGGTTTCAGCATTGAAAGCAAAACCGTTTCCGCCGATCTGCAAAGCCTGAGCGAACGCGAAACGACGAAAGCCCTGATTTACACGATTAACGAGTTCGAACGCAAAGGCACGGCCCTGAATATCGAAACGCTCAATTCCGGCTTCAAAGCCTATGTCAGCGCCAACGCCCAGAAGATTCACCAGTTCAAAACGGTTGTCGAACAGCTCAGTTTCAATTTTGAATTTCAACCAATTGTCGATATGGAAACGACAACCCTGTCCCATTTTGAAATCGTCTCCCGCTTCAAAGGCGAAGGCTCAACCCAGGAATGGATCATCTTCGGCGAAGATATTGGTATGGCAGCAGATTTTGACATCGCCGTGTGCGAACGCGTGATCAACTACCTGCTCTACAAGGCTGCCAACAACCGTATGCGCTTTGCCATGAACCTGTCCGGCCAATCCATACAAAATGAACAGTTTTTCAAGACCTTAACCGCAAAACTGGATATGAACCCACAACTGGCACAGCGCATGATTTTCGAAATTACGGAATCCACAATGATTACAGAGCTGGAAATGGTCAACAGCTTTATCAGAATTCTGCAATCCAAGGGATACCAGGTCTGCCTTGACGATTTCGGTGCCGGTGCCGGCTCCCTGCAGTACATCCAGCAGCTTGATGTCGATTTCATCAAGATTGACGGGCAGTACACCCGCAAAATCCTGGGCGCTCACCGTGACCAGGTCCTGGTCAAAAACCTGAGCCAGATGTGCAGGGACCTTGATATCAGGGTCATTGCCGAACAAATTGAAACACAGGAACAAAAAGACCAGATGCTGTCCCTGGGGGTCCAGATGGGCCAGGGATATTATTACGGCTACCCGCTGAGCAAACCGCAGTTCGACCCGGAAAAAATCCCAGCCCCCGCACCGTAACGCCGCCATAACCGGTTATGCATTTTTTTGTGAACATCTTGATATAAAATACAAAACAGGCGAATATAGTTAGAGTCTGTTAAGAAGTTTCTGGCAGGCTGTATTCTGTGCAGGCCATTCCGGCCGCCATTGCAATATTGCAAGAAAGGATTTCTTGTCGGCATGAAGCTTCTGGGCCTTTTAATCGTTGTCGTTTGTGTGTTTGCCGGTTATACGCTCGCCGGCGGGAAGATGAAGCCTATTATCGAGGCACTCCCCTTTGAGATGATGATTATCGGCGGAGCGGCGATCGGCGCTTTTATCGTTTCCAACACGACGCATACGATCAAACACACCCTCCAAAACCTGAACTGCCTGATTAAGCCCGAAGCCCATAACAAAGAATCATATCTGGAACTGCTCAGCGTCCTTTACATGCTGTTCAAACTGGCCCGGACCAAAGGCTGGCTCGCCCTTGAATCCCATATCGAAGAACCGGAAGAAAGCGAACTGTTCAAACAATTCCCCGGCTTTCACGGCGATCATCACGCCATGACCTTCCTGTGCGATTACTTGCGTATTATTTCGCTGGGTAACGAAAATCCTCACGAAATCGAAGCCTTGATGGATGAGGAAATCGAAACGCTGGAACAGGAAAAAATGCACCCGTCCCACGCCGTACAAACAATGGCGGACGGGATCCCCGCACTGGGGATCGTGGCCGCAGTTCTGGGCGTTATCAAAACCATGGGGTCCATTACCGAACCGCCGGAAGTTTTAGGGAAGATGATCGGCGGCGCCCTTGTCGGGACATTCCTCGGGGTGTTCCTGGCTTACGGCTTTGTCGGCCCGATTGCCGGGGCGCTGGGCGCGAAAGGCGAGTCCGAAGTGCTGTATTACCGCTGCATCAAGCTCGCCATTCTGTCCTTCCTGAACGGTGCCGCACCGCAGGTGGCAGTCGAGTTCGCCCGTAAATTCCTGCCGCACCATGTCCGCCCGGAATTTAACGAGCTTGAAGAAAAACTGAACGAATTGCCAAGCCCGGGATAAAATCAGGATAAAGCATGGCCAAAGGCAGCAAACAGGATGAAATGAATGTGGTCATCATCAATAAGAAGGTGATCAAAAAAGGCGGCGGCCACCATGGCGGCGCGTGGAAAGTGGCTTATGCCGATTTCGTGACCGCGATGAT
Organism: Rhodospirillales bacterium; assembly: GCA_020638155.1. Taxonomy (GTDB): domain Bacteria; phylum Pseudomonadota; class Alphaproteobacteria; order Micavibrionales; family Micavibrionaceae; genus UM-FILTER-47-13. The sequence continues at coordinate 677,920 of JACKJB010000001.1, read as the reverse complement.
GGCGTTCTTCCTGCTACTCTGGCTGCTGAATGTCAGTACGGATGAAGCGCTTCAGGTCATTTCAAGTTATTTTGATCCTTCCCACCCGAGAATCGCCGACAGCCGTAGCGGCTCCGGCGGGGTTATGGGCGGCCTGACCATGACCAAGGAAGGCACGATGGCCGAGACAATGACCAAGCCGGTCCCTCCGGAGACCTCCGGCTACAAACGCGGAGAGCAGGCAACAGGGGAAGGCAAGATCTCAAACCTGAAGCAGCTGGAAGAACAGCTGCGCGAACAGGAAAACAAGCGCTTTGAAGAAGCCAAACAGGAAATCGAAAAAGCCCTGCAAGGCAATGAAGAACTCCGGGAACTGGCCAAACATGTCAAAATCGACGTTACGCCGGAAGGCCTGCGCATCCAGATCATCGACCAGGAAGGGCGGCCGATGTTCGCCAGCGGCAGCGCCAACATGCTGCCCTACATGCAAAAGCTGATGTCCACCGTTGCCACCGCTATACAGACAATGCCAAACGATGTATCGGTCCGCGGCCATACCGACTCTTATAAATACGCACCGGGCGCGACCTATACGAACTGGGAACTTTCCGCCGACCGCGCCAACTCTGCCCGCCGGGTTCTGCTCGATGACGGCATTGCCGTGGACCGTCTGAACGATGTGATGGGTAAAGCCGACCGGGAACACCTGATTACTGAGAATCCGCTCGACCCCCGTAATCGCCGGATCAGCGTGATCTTGCTTCGTGAAAGCGTCAAACAGGCCTTTGAACGCGGGGCGTTCGGGGAACTCCCGGATGATGTCGAGCAGGAAATCGAAGACAGCAGCGAATGGGACCTGCCGGCAATCAGCGACGAACCTGACGGCAGCTTCCAGAAGACCCCGGGCAGCGTCTACTTCCCGTAAGGAACATCAATCACCAAATTTGTTATTTTTCGGAAAACCGTTCGGCGGCAGACGACCGGCTTGCGCACGTTGCCCTAACCACGGGTTCAGGTCTTCGACCATCGTCTCCCCTGCCCCGTATTTATAGGTAAAGCCGCTCTCCCATTTGAACGTTTTAATATCGGACAACTCGCCGTCTTTGTAGCGCTGCAGGATGACGCCTTTGCCTTTGGCCATCTCCGGAATTTCTTCCAGCGAAAAGACCAGCATCTTGCGGTTCGTTCCGATCGTCGCCACATGGTCCGCATCCGGGGCAATCCGTACACAAATCTTGGCTTCGCCGTCCGTACCGACATTCAGGATCTGTTTCCCTGACTTGGTTTGCGCCAGCACATCTTTTTCCAGCACAACAAAACCGCGCCCGTCCTCAGAGGCCACCAGCAACCGGCCGTCCGGCTGGTACACCAGCATATCCGCGATATCCGCATCGTTCGGCAAATCAATCATCAGGCGGATCGGCTCGCCAAAGCCGCGCCCGGACGGCAGCTTATCGCAGCCCACCGTATAAAAGCGGCCGTTCGTACCAAAGATCAACAGCTTATCGGTCGTCTGCGCTTCAATAACAAAACGCCCGCGATCGCCATCTTTATATTTCAGATCCTTCGGATTGTGCCCATGCCCGCGGAACCCGCGAATCCAGCCTTTGGAAGAGCAGATCACCGTCACCGGTTCTTTCTCGATCATCGCTTCTTCAAGCTCTTCAACGTCAACCGGGCTAGGCGCTTTGCCGATTTCTGTCCGGCGGCGGCCCAGTTCAGTATCCGGCCCGAATTGTTTTTTCAGCTCTTCGATCTGGCGGCGGATTTCTTTCCACTGCTTCGCTTCGGATTTGATGAGCGCCTGCAACTTGTCACGCTCCTTGCTCAGGGCGTCATGCTCCTTGCGCAGCTCCATCTCTTCCAGTTTACGCAAATTGCGCAAACGCATATTCAGCACGGCTTCCGCCTGCACCTCAGTCAACCCGAACGCTTCAATCAGTTCCATTTTCGGGTCATCCGCCTCACGAATGATCCGGATGACTTCATCGATATTCAGGTAAACAACCAGATACCCGTCGAGTACCTCGATCCGGTGCAACACCTTGTCCAGACGGTACGCAGAACGCCGCACCAGCACGATCTGGCGGTGATCCAGCCAGGACCGGAGCACGTCCTTCAGACTCATGACCTGCGGCGTAATCCCGCCATCCAGCACGTTCATATTCAGATTAAAGCGCGTCTCAAGGTCGGTATTGCGGAACAGCGCTTCCATCAGCAATTCCGGCTCGACATTACGGTTCTTTGGCACCAGCACCAGCCGGATATCCTCGGCACTTTCATCCAGCACGTCATCCAGCATCGGCAATTTGCGGGTCTGGATCAGCTCAGCAATCTTCTCAACCAGCTTGGATTTCTGGATCTGGTAAGGAATCTCGGTGACAATGATCTGGTACAGCCCCTGCTTCAGCTCTTCCTTGTGCCAGCGCGCCCGCATCCGGAACGCCCCGCGCCCGGTTTCATAAGCTTTGACGATCTCTTCATGCGGCTCGACTAGAATACCGCCCGTCGGGAAGTCAGGGCCCTTAACGATTTTGGCCAGCGTCTTAGTATCCGGATCTTCGTCCAGCAGCAATTCGCAGGCTTCCAAAAGCTCATGCACGTTATGCGGCGGAATATTCGTCGCCATCCCCACGGCAATCCCGGAAGACCCGTTCGCCAGAAGGTTCGGGAAGTTCGCCGGCAGGACGACAGGCTCCCGCCCGTCCCCGTCATAGGTCGCGCGGAAATCAACCGCATCCTCGTCAATCCCTTCAAGCAACAGCCCGGCAACAGCCGTTAAGCGCGCTTCGGTATACCGCATCGCCGCCGCGTTATCACCGTCAATGTTACCGAAGTTCCCCTGCCCGTCGACCAGCGGATAGCGCACCGCGAAATCCTGCGCCAAACGCACCATCGCATCATAAACAGCCGTATCGCCATGCGGGTGGAATTTACCGATTACATCACCAACAACGCGGGCCGATTTTTTAGGGCCGGTATCAGGTGACAAGCGCAACTGGTACATCGCGTACAAAAGACGCCGGTGCACAGGCTTCAGCCCGTCGCGCACATCCGGCAACGACCGGCTCATAATCGTAGACAACGCATAGGACAGATAGCGATCAGAGAGGATATCCCCGATCGGCTGGTTTACAACCTGGTCTGCTGCGGGAGCTGGATTGTCTTTCTTCGCCATGGCGACGACTTTAACGCCTTCGTCCTGCGGAAATCAAGCGTGAATAAGCAATATAAGGATTTAATCCTTAGCCGGGCCCATTGATGCCAATCGCGGCGTTATAAGCGCGTTCAACATCTTCACCCGCGGCATGAGCGGCTGAAAAGCCTGCATTGACCTGAAGCTTTTGCTCTCCAAGAGCAGGGTTCGCGGCGGGATTAAACAGACCGACCAGAGACTCGATCATCTTACCAAAATCGCCGGTTTTCAGCGCATCCCATACCTCTTGCAGGACGTTGCCAATGTTATTCATACTAAAGCCGCCGGCTGCGCCGCCCTGATCCGCCGCAAAATCAGCTCTAAGCCCGGCTTCAATATCCGGGGAAATCCCATTTTCAAACAGTGCTGCGTAAGCCGAATTAGTACGCAAAGCATTCATATAAGCATCAGCATCGTTATTTTTAATTGCATCGGTTATATCACTCATTACATACCTCCTATTATACGTTTACGCCGCCTGTTTTTGTTCGAAAGGCACCAGAAGCGCCGCAAGTTTTTTGCCGTCCTGGTAGCAGCCTACGCCACAAACTTTTTGATCCTCGATCGCCGCCATCATTTCATCATCAATAGGGCAATCCACATCCACCGTCTTATCGGCACGCTTGAAAAACCACGTAAAAATCCGGCTCTGGCGATCAAAAACGATTTTGCTGGGCGGTTCGGGCAGGATGCCCTCACACTCAAACGCCACATATCCCTCTTTTACGTACAGTTTAACCTGCATAGTGAAATTATACCTTTTACACACCGCGGACCGCAAATTTCCGCCAAAATTTTCTATAAAACCACTGTAAAAGCAAAGTGTTAACGAAACCTTACCTAAACCGCATTTCTTTTAGAAAACCGCTCCTGAAAGCGAATCCGCTGCTCCGGTACGCCTTTGCTGTGATGTGTGAACACCCAGTGCTCGAGAAAATGCCCCGTCATTTCAAGTCCTTTCAGTACTTCCCCGCCGGTTGCTTCGCCCCGTGCCGGCATCAGGAACGCCGGTAACGGCAAAAGCTTGTCTTTATAAGGCTCGCCTGCCTCAAGGCTCACCGCATGCCCGGATTTGGGACTGACATAAGCCAGACCGTCTGCATCACCGCCCCCGGCACAGCGGGTCAGGTTCAATCCGAATCCCAGCTCTTTGAGCAGCGCAATTTCCCACATCACATACGCCGCCCCCCAGATATCCGAATCCAGCGCCTCCATGAGCGCCAGCAACCCGTAAAACAGCCCCTCATGCCCTTCCCGCTCCGGCAGCGCCGCATCACACAGGCTACAGGCCGACAGCAGCGCCCCCAGCTTCAGCGGATCACCCATGAACCCGCTGGCCAGCGCGCGGTCCTGTTCCAGCGCATAGGTCCCGAGATTGCCCTCAATCCGCGCCTGCCAGTTAATCCCCACAAGCGTCCCCGGCTCCAGCGTCCCGCGCATCTTCGTGGAATGTGCCCCACGCACATAACCCGCGTGACGTCCGTGATTTTCCGTCAGGACAGAAACCACCGCTCCGCCTTCCCCGTGCGGGCGCGCAGAAAGTACTATGCCTTGATCCTGCCACTGTTCCATGCGACTAATTATGAAGCAGACCATTCCAAATGAACAGGGGCAGGCCATGAAACCCTTTAAGATACCCGCAAAACCTTTTTACCTGATCCGCCACGGGGAAACCGTCGCCAACGTTGCCAAAATCACCGCAGGCGGCGGCACAGACTCTCCCCTGACAGACTGGGGACGGCAACAGGCGCAAACCCTGGGCAATATCATTCACAAGCTGGAAATCAAACCGACGAAAATCTTTCACAGCCCCATGGTCCGCGCCCGCGACACAGCGTCTTACCTGAACAAAGCCCTGTCGCTGGCAATGCATGAAATTAACGACCTGCGGGAACACCTGGTCGGCGAATGGGAAGGCGACCCGTGGGAAGACGTCATGCCCAAGCTCAAAGCCAACATCCGCCCCGAAGGCGGCGAAAACAAAGATGATTTCAGTATGCGCGTCCAGAAAACCATGACAGAGATCCTTGACGCCAGCCATGAAGACCCGGTTATGATCGTCGCCCATGGCGGCACGTTTTTCTCACTGTTCCACTTATATGAACAGCAATACGAAAACCATATCGATAACTGCCACCTGCATTATTTCGAACCCTACCCGGACCGTAAGGACTTCCCATGGCAGGTCTGGCAATTCGATGTTGAAGAAGACGCTTTAAGAAAAAGCAACGCACCGTTTTGCGGCACAATAAAGCTTTAAGGCTCAAGCGTGCCAATCCCTGGCTCCCGCTGGGAAAACGCATTATATTTGGCTTTACTGTCAACACTTGGCCCTTCGGCAGACGCCGCCTGCTGCATTTGCCCCTCGGCGCTTTCCCGGAAAATTTTCATCAGCACTTGTCCTTCACCGCTGCGGCTATAAGCACTGACAATTTCCACACCGCTCCGGTCATTCAGTTCGGCCGATGATGACACGGCCACACCGCTGCCTGTATGCTCAATCTTGTATTCGCCGCCACGGTTCGCTGTACCGCCGACCGCCATATCCCCGTCGCGCGCAAAATCCCGGAATTCAGCACTGGTCTGCGCTATGCTGCCGAATTTATCCGCGAGGCGCCCAAAAGCCTGTTGCTCTTCATAATCATTCATCATCAACATTTTGCCGCGTTCCATCTCCGATGTGATCGAACCGTCCGGATTGATCGTAATATTCTCGGTAAACAAATACGTCCGGGCATTCGCGCCCGCCTGCATAAAGGCAACGTAGTGCATCTGCCCCTGGTTGGGATCATTCACATCACGTTCGGCAACCGCCACCACCGCCGTGTTGATCGTCTGGTTCAACGCCACGCTGTCCGCATTAAGATCATCCAGATTCCGCGCGACATGCAACGCCTGCACCCGGTCAAAATCGGCCCGGCCGGCCTGTTCCAGCTCCGGCATATCCTCCCGGATGGTTAATGCGCTGTATTGATAATGATTACGCTGCACGAAATCGTCAAAACTGCTATAGCCTGCCGTAATGTCCGCAGCCCCCGCATTTTGTTCTGAAACCGAGATCTGATCAGGAAAACCAACCAATAACCGCCCCTCCTTAGCAATATGGTCATTGTAAAGAAAAGCGATTAAAAAATCGGTAATTTGCTAAAATATGGCTATCGCGCCAGTTTCGGCTGATAAATCGGGGCAACTGCCGGACGGGCATCCTGATTGATTAATTCGCCCATCAAAATCATCAGATCGGCATAACTGCCGACATGCAAAGAAAACTGCTGGCGGTTATCATGATAGCTCTTATGGACCAGATCATCCGGAAAGCCTTCAAAAAACCCATCCACTTTGCCTGTTTTGAACAATGTTCCAAAATTACGGGTATTTTTAACAGGGAATTTAGAGTCAACAGATACGGCAAGGTCATAAAAGTTATCCCGAACAGTCACCTTCGTTCGATTCCAAGGCAACTCAAACTGCACCACCGGCAAAGAAATACTTTTGGAACGATGCTCGCCGACAACACGCGTTTTGATTTTGCTGTTCAATTTACCAATCATATCAAACATTTGCATTTGATGGAGCGTCGAGTCCTTCCACAACATCCCTTCAGAGACATAATGGTTATCCTTATAATCTTCCCATGATTTGCCTTTGTATGGGGCTGGATACTCGCGCGCAACATCGCGCATAAACAGGATGGCTTTATCAAACGCATCTCGTATGGAAGAGACCGCCTGCCCCTCAACACGAAGGGAAACACTATGATTCCACCCTCCAGCACTTTTCAAATCGGTACCAGCTTCAACAACAAGCCAGGGATACCCTTTATTTGCAGCAACTTTTGTAAAAGCGGTCAAAAGATCATCACGAGCGGCATCATCTTTAAATGCCCATAAATTCTCCAGGTAAACACCCTCTGCATCTTCCCGGTGATAAGGCGCATATTCAGAGCCATAACGATCGATCGGCGATTCAAAATGCTCGAAAACCTGGCTAAAATAGTCGAAAAACTGATCTCGGCTCTCTTCTACCCATGAATAATCGTCTCTCATAATCCACTCCTGTTATAAATCATAAACCAGCAAAATATATTTGCCGTAACTAAACAACAGGTCTGTATATGTCAAGAATATTATGGGATTTCCCGGATCGACTGCCAAACGCTCAGAGCCTGCCGGGTGGCGGCAACGTCATGAACGCGTAAAACAGCTGCGCCGCGCTGTACGCCCCACAGTGCTCCGGCCAAAGAACCGGGCAAACGCTCCGATGCGGGCGTATCCGGGCAGAGTTTTTCGATAAAGCTTTTGCGGGACAGCCCCAGTAAAACCGGGACTCCCAGAGCCTCAAACGCTTCAAGATGCCGCAAAATCGTTAAGTTATGCGCCAGCGTTTTGCCAAACCCGATCCCCGGATCAACCAGCAACCGGCTTTGGTCGATCCCGGCGGCACGGCAAGCATCAATGCGGCCTCGCAAATATGCCGTAATATCGGCGATGACATCATCATAATGCGGGTCATCCTGCATCGTCTGCGGCTGCCCCTGCATGTGCATCAGGCAGATATAAGCCCCGCTCTTCGCCGCAGCCTCGACACTGCCCGGCTCGCCCTCAAGCGCCGTCACATCGTTAATCATCCCCGCCCCGGCTTTAACCGCAGCCCGCATTGTTTCCGCATGGCGGGTATCAATTGAAAGAAGCAGGCCGCTGTCTTTAAGCCCTTCAATAACCGGCAACACCCGGTCCACTTCTTCCTGCGGCGAAACCGGCTGCGCGTTTGGACGGGTTGATTCCCCGCCGACATCAAGGATATCCGCACCTTCTGCGGCAAGCTGCAGACCATGATCGATCGCTTGTTGCGGCTCAAAATAAGCGCCGCCATCAGAAAAACTGTCAGGGGTCACATTGACGATGCCCATAATGCACGGGGTTTTGCAATGCCACGGCGCATTCATCTAAACGGCAGCCTCTTCCATCGGCACTGCCTGCTGGTCCTGCGGCAGGTTCATTATGAGGTCATTAAGGCTCACCCCCATAACCGGATGCTCCCAGTTTTCCGCCACTTCACGCATCGGCAGCAGCACAAAGGCCCGTTTATGCATCCGCGGATGCGGCACAATAAGCGCAGGTTTATTCAGGATTTCCCGGTCATACGCGATCAGATCCAGATCCAGCACACGCGGCGCATTACGCACGGTACGCACACGGCCAAATTCTTCTTCGATCTCCTGCAACACTTCGAGCAATTCATAGGGGGAAAGCGCCGTTTCAATGCGCACAACCTCGTTATGATACCAGGGCTGGTCCGAAACAGGCACTGGAGCTGTCAGCCATGTCTGTGATTCGGCGATAATCGTAATCTCTCGCCTCTGCATGGCTTTTTTAGCCGCATGCAGCGTTTCGAAAGGGGAGCCAAACTGACTGGGTAAATTAGCGCCGAGAGCAACAAAGATCATCGTCTCTTCCTTCCTCACGGCACAAATAAAGGCTTAGGACCAGCGGCGCACCTGTCCGGTGTCCATATGCACGAAATTACTCTTGCGGTAATAGCCAACACCGCCCGCACGCAGGCCCGCACCAAGATCAGAGAGTTTCTTGGTCGAGAAGCCCGGCAGGCGAATATCAATGGCCTGACCGGTCATGTGCAGGGAATTCTGCGCCACGCCGTCCCCGTTACGGGCCAGCAGAGCATTGGTTTTCGGGGAACGGTACCCGGAAAGAACTTCGTACGGCTCGTTGGAGCCTGATTTTTCATGCACGGAATACAGAATATCAATCACGCGAGGATCGAACGGGAACACTTCCCCGGTCCGGAAATCCCGCAGCACATGGTTAATCTGCTCGAACGCTTCCGGCATATAGCGGTCGCCAACACGGTATACCCCGTTAAAGCTCTCACCCGTATGCTGGTTGCGAAAAGCGATCTTCATCGCCCCGGCGCTGGATGGAATAGCCAGCCGCGCAGCCTGTACAGGCACCGCCGCCATCGCCGGTAAAAGTAAACCACCTAAAACCCCTGCCTTAATGATATCGCGCCGTGTCAGCACTTTTGACGTGCCATATTGCGTGTCCTGAGGCATGGACCCCTCTCTTTCGTTTTTACGTTGGATATGCTCCAAAAGGAGACTTTTTAGCAGAGTGCTAAAATAAGTAAAGGCTGATTATAGTGTAATTTAGCTATTGGTTATATGCAAGCGCAGTGCCCGGTTCATCCCCAGAGGCGTCCGCGCGGCGGATTTTGGGGGTTTCCGGCAGGCTATAGCCGTCAATATTGGCAAGAACCGAAATCAGGGCCTTGTCGCGTTTATAAACATCCGGACCGAAAACCAAACGGCCTTGGTCATCCTGCCAGATGGATTGATAAATAATGTACACTGGGAAAGGCTTGTCAGCCATGACTTCAACGGTTCGTCCGGCAGAAATCAGGGATGAACGGCGCTCTTCAGACCAGTTCTCATTGTGACCGAGAATAAAGTCAGCGATCTTTTCCGGCTCGGAAAGACGCACACAGCCGGAGCTTAACGCCCGCTGCTCGCGGCCAAACAGCTCGCGGTGGTTCGTGTCATGCATATAGATGTTGTACACGTTCGGCATCAACACACGGATCCGGCCCAGCGCATTGTGATTCCCGGAAGACTGAACAAAGCGCACTTCGTTCATATCGCGGCGGGTCACAGTGTTCCAGTCGATCGCTTCCGGATCGAAAGTGACAGCATTATCGCCATAACCCTTGATAACTTCGATCCCCTTTTGCGCGAGGTAACTCGGATCCTCCCGCAGTTTCGGCAGGAAATCTTCCATCTTCAGGCGTAAAGGCACGGTCCATTTCGGGTTAAAGCGCACCCCGGTCACTTCGGCCTTAAATTCCATGGTTTTCCGGGACGGTTGGCCAACAACGACTTTCATCTCATGCGCAACCTTGCCGCCATCAATCGCCCACAGAAGCTGCTGCGGGATATTGACGAGGATATAACGGTCAGGGCGATCCTGATCCAGCCACCGCAGGCGCTCCAGGTTCGCAACGATCTGCTCCATTTGTTCCTTTTTGCCGCGGTTCAGCAGCGCAAGGGTCTGCGGCCCGATAATCCCATCGATCTTCAGATTATGATCGCGCTGGAACGCCATCACGGCCGATGCTGTATCATCGTCATAGAGTGACGGGTCAGCGCCTTCTTTCCCATCAACACTCAAACGGGTTCGCAACGCCGCGACGCCTTTATGGCGTTCACCCGGCTTGAAATGGTGGTCTCCGCCAAAATTCATTGGCAGAACATGGTCATAGACATTCTGTTCCTTGGTCAACCGCACCAGCTCTTCCTGCAACGCGCGGTATAACTTGGTATTCGGCTCAAGGCTTTTCAGCGTATCCACAGGATTGCCGCGCCCTTCAAATTTCTGCGCCACCTGCTCCGCCGTCAGCGGGGTACGCCAGTATTCAGATTTCTGGTTAATGCGCGCCGGATCAAAACGCATGCCGCTAAGATCACGCCCGTAACGGATCGCCGCATCGCTTAACAGCAGCTCCAGCTTGGCTTTTTCGTCCACGACCGGTTGTTCGATCAGGCTGCGAATCTCGCGGACATGATATTGCTGCGGGTTCAGCCCGTGCGTCCAGGAGGATTCAAAAACGCCCAGCGCTTCTTCAGCCTGGGACAGGTCACGCCCGTCAACCCAGATCGGATGATAATTGCGTGAAGTATACAGCGCATCCAAAGCCGCCGTGCTGTCAAAGCCAATCTCCGCCAGGCCGTTCTTCACATCACCGGCATCCAGCCCCGATTGGAAAGCCGCCTTCAGCAGCATCGCCGGGGAGTTGGAAATCGCCATGCCGTCCTGGTGCTGCGCATTGGAGGTCAGCGTATAGCCAAGCAGCCCCATTGCCAGAAATGACAACAGGACCAGAAACTTACCTTTTAAACTATTCGCTATAAATTGTGACATCCAGAATCGTCCAAAACAAAATATCGACAATCCCATAGTGACCTAAAAGGATTAACAGAGTTTTACCAAAAGCATGTGTTTTCAAAAAATTAGCGGTAGGAAGGAAGACGAATGTCTCCCTGCAGACAATTCTAACTTATCCACAGCAAAGCACAACCTTTATGGATAACCCTGTGCGTATTTTTTACAGGTCGGCGAATATATGCGTCTCTTCAGACGCACCCGGATGCGTCACCGCGCCTTTGCAGGCCGGACCGACAGTCTGGCAATACTTCCATAATGCGCCGCTCTGGTAATTATGCTTGCGCGGCTTCCATGACGCCCGCCGCGCCTCCAGTTCCGCATCAGACAGCTTCACTTCAAGCGTCCCATTCTCGGCATCGATACGGACCGTATCGCCATCCTGCAGCAAGGCAATCGGCCCGCCTACAGCGGCTTCCGGGCCGACATGGCCAATACAAAATCCACGGGTCCCACCAGAGAAGCGGCCATCCGTGATTAGGGCCACTTTGCCCCCTGTACCCTGCCCGTAAAGCGCCGCCGTGGTCGAGAGCATCTCACGCATCCCCGGCCCGCCTTTGGGCCCTTCATAGCGGATCACCAGCACGTCACCTTCTTTATAGTCGCGCGCCTGCACCGCCTTGAAGCATTCTTCTTCACTATCGAAGCACCGTGCCGGGCCTTCGAATACCAGCCCGTCCAGCCCGGCGATCTTCACAATCGCCCCTTCCGGTGCCAGGTTCCCTTTCAGGCCGACAACGCCGCCGGTCGGATGAATCGGATTACTGACCGGCATGACAACATCCTGTCCTGCCGGAAGGCTGACCCCGTCCAGGTTTTCGGCAATCGTCTTTCCGGTCACCGTCATACAGTCACCATGCAGATAGCCGTGATCCAGCAGCTCCTTCAGGACAACGCCAACCCCGCCGACATCATATAAGTCCTTGGCCACATATTTACCGCCGGGCCGTAAATTCGCGATCAGCGGCGTCCGCTTGAAGATTTCCGCAACGTCATGCAGGTCAAATTCGATCCCGGCCTCATGCGCCATCGCCGGCAAATGCAGCCCGGCATTGGTCGATCCGCCCGTCGCCGCAACGATCGCCGCCGCATTTTCGAACGATTTCCGGGTCACGATATCCCGGGGACGCAGGCCTGATTTCAGCAGCTCGACAACAGCCCGCCCCGATGCTTCGGCATATTCATCCCGCGATTCATACGGCGCAGGCGCCCCGGCGGAATTCGGCAGCGCCAGCCCGATCGCCTCGGACACACACGCCATCGTATTGGCGGTAAACTGCCCGCCGCACGCCCCGGCAGACGGACACGCCACGCATTCAAGCTCATGCAGGTCATCATCCGACATTGCGCCGACAGCATGTTGGCCGACCCCTTCGAACACATTGACGATATCGACGTCATTGCCCCGGAATTTCCCCGGCAGGATCGTCCCGCCATACATAAAGACACTCGGCACATTCAGGCGCAACATCACCATCATCATACCGGGCAGCGACTTATCACACCCCGCAAGCCCGACCAGCGCATCATAACAATGCCCGCGCATCGTCAGTTCAACCGAATCCGCAATCACATCGCGGGATACCAGCGAAGATCGCATCCCTTCATGCCCCATCGCAATCCCGTCGGTAACGGTAATCGTGGTAAATTCACGCGGCGTCGCATCAGCCTCATTAACCCCGCGCTTAACCGCTTGCGCCTGCCGCGACAAAGCAATGTTACACGGCGCAGCCTCGTTCCAGCACGTCGCCACCCCGACCAGCGGCCGGTGTATCTCGTCCTCCGTCAGGCCCATCGCATAATAATAAGCCCGGTGCGGCGCGCTTTTCGGCCCCTCGGTCACATATCTGCTGACGAGTTTGCTTTTATCCCATTTACTCATGATTTTATTCTTCTGTTGGTTTAGAGGCTGCGCCTTCTTCATATTCCGCAAGCATTTCATCAAGCTCGTTACGGAACTCCAAAGCATCGGCAATGAACGGAATCGCGGTGCGACGGCTGCCGGTACCGTAAATCACGACCGCGGCATACCCAAGAAGCTGACCGGTAATCGTACGCTCGGTTTCGACGGATTCAATCCGGCTGTGGCGTATCTGGATCGTGTCAACCCGCAGGATACCGTGACGCAAAAACACACGCTTATCGGTTAGCACCAGCACCAGGAATTTTTTATACATGCTGGCCAGCACGTACATCACCAACGCCACAAAGGCGAGAAAGAAGCCCAGATTACGAACAGGCGTCAGGATCAACAGAAACGCCAAAATAGCAACACAAACCGTTTTCCAGTAAATCCCCGGATGGATCGTCGCAACACGGATAACTTTTTCATCGGGTTTAATAAGGCTTTGAATAGCCGGGTCCGGCTGCTTGCGGTCACGCGCCGGAGCCTTCATGTTCGTACCGGCTTTAATCATGATACGCGGGCCTTTTCGATCGCCCGACGAAACGCGACAGGGTCAGCCAGGGGCGGCAGAACAACTTCACCGACCCCCATCCCGCGCACCATCACGCGGCCATAGTTAAAGATACGGCCGAAAATCCCCTGCAACACGTTGACTCCTTCGATCCGGTCAATGCTCATTTCCCCGACATAACGGGCAACAAGACCGCGCTTGTAGATCAGACGGGAATTGGTAATCGCGATTTCAGTCGTCGCCTTGATAATCATCTTCTGGGCAAAGCTCAGCAGCCCCAGCAAAAATACGAAGAACGCCGATAATCTTATACCAGGATGCAACTCGCGAATCAGGCCGATCGTCGTCTGCGCATGCATCCCGGGACCGAAATTCATCATAAAGTAGATCCCGCCGATAATCACAGCGATGCAGCCAATAATCCCCCACACAATCCCAAGGATTGCCGAAAGGGTATACATCCAGTGAAAATGGCCGACATGAACCAGTTCTTCATCAGGGCTAAGCGATTCCTGGATATAAAGCATTGCCTATTAATCTCCCAGTGATATGCCAAGGGCGCGAGCTGTTTGTACTAATGTACCATTCAAATCGACTTCTTGGTAGGCCGCAATTGCATCTTCAATCGCGACATCGATCACCTGCCGGTTTGACCACGCCACCATGCGCCCGAACTTGCCTTCTTTAATCAGGTCTACAGCTTTCACCCCGAACGCAGAGGCCAGCAGGCGGTCATTATAGGTCGGCTGGCTGCCGCGCTGCACGTGACCAAGCACCGTCACACGGGTTTCGGACCCCGTCTCTTCGGCAATTTTCTGCACCAAATAATGGCCAATCCCGCCATAGCGTTTTTCACCGCCCGTATACATCAGCTCCAGCTTATCCCCCTTCACTGTTTTCACAGCTTCAGACACGACAACCAGCGCGAAGTTACGCCCGGACTCTTTTACCTGCTTGATTTTCTTGGCGATATTCTCGATTGAATATTTAACCTCGGGGATCAGGATCACATCGGCACCACCCGAAATCCCGGCACTCAGCGCGATATGACCGGCATCCCGGCCCATAACTTCCAGCACCATCACCCGGTCATGGCTGGCGGCTGTCGGCTGCAGACGGTCCAGAGCTTCGGTCGCCACCGCCACAGCCGTATCAAACCCGATGGACGTTTCCGTCATTCCGATATCGTTATCGATGGTCTTGGGAATCCCGACCATATTAATCTTACCCTGTTCGGCCAGCTTTTTGAGGATCGCAAAGCTGCCGTCCCCGCCAATCCCGATCACGGCATCGACATTCAGCGCTTTAAAACCGTCAACAATCTTGCCGGACAGGTTTTTGGTTGTACCGTCAGGCATCGGAAACGCAAAAGGGTTGCCCTTGTTGGTGGTCCCCAGGATTGTCCCGCCCATCCGCATGATGTTACCGTCAAACTCATTCGGGGTCAGGACCCGGTATTCAGGCTTATCTTCCAGCAACCCCGCCGTCCCGTCAATAATCCCGATCGTTTCCCAATCCAGCAGGTTTGCCCTGTGAACCACGGCACGGATCGCCGCATTCAGCCCTGCACAGTCCCCGCCACTTGTTAAAATACCAATACGTTTTTTCGCCATAATGATCGCTACCGCATCTGTTAGAAATTACACCCGGAACAAGGCTTTACCATACATAAACCCTGCTGTTAAGGGAATGATCTAAAGCCAATTTGACGGAATTGCAATTCTTTCTTATCAAACAACGGATTATCTGTTAGTATTCAGCCCTTGGGGATAGTCTTTTAAGGGTTTTATCCGTTTATGGAAGATGAAGAAGAACTACTGCAGGAGCGGCTTTACGACCTGGAGACCGAACACCGGGACCTGGATCAGGTCATCGATCGGCTTATGCATACGCCGCCCATAGACTTTCTCCAGCTGCAACGGCTCAAAAAACGCAAGCTGCAATTAAAAGACGAAATCGAACGGATTCGCAGTATGCTGCTGCCGGATATCATCGCCTGATTGGTAATTTAGTTATATAGGGATTTAGGGATTTCAATATTACAGGAAGCAATACACTATGACCGCCCCCTCAAATCACCAAACCACTAAATCACTAAATCCCCAGATCGGCATTATCATGGGGTCCCAATCCGACTGGGATACCATGAAAAACGCCGCCGACATCCTCGAGCAGTTTGAGATTCCTCACGAAGTTAAAATCGTATCCGCCCACCGCACCCCTGACCGGATGCGGGAATACGCACAAAGCGCAAAAGAACGCGGACTGAAAGTCATCATCGCCGGCGCAGGCGGTGCCGCGCACCTGCCGGGCATGGTCGCGGCAATGACCACCTTGCCCGTGCTCGGCGTACCCATCAAAAGTAAGGCGTTAAAAGGCATGGATAGCCTGCTCTCCATCGTCCAAATGCCTGCTGGCATCCCCGTTGGTACACTAGCGATCGGTGAAGCAGGAGCGAAGAACGCTGCCTTGCTTGCCGCGGCAATTTTAGGAACAACGGATAACGGGATTGCCGAAAAGCTTGACGCATTTCGCAAACAGCAATCCGACAACGTTGCCGAAACACCATCCTGATTTTATATGCAGATTAAACGTAAGGTTTGGGCCCGCCACCGGCTTTTTTGATCGCATGCCTGCGGACAAGTGCCTGCCCGCCCAAAGCAACACCGCCAAGTATCATCAGCCCGATCCCGAGATTGGCCAAATCGTTCATCGTGGCCTGCGTCTCTTTCATCTCATCGAACTGTTCTTTTTCACAAGCCGCCAGCGCTTTCTCTGAGAAAGCCTGTGACACTGTACCATTTTCACGAACCACGGCGGCTTGCCCGGTTAGCGTGACCATACAATCATCATGCGCAGCCTGCTTGAGTTCAGCATCGGTGTCATCATAAATAACCTTGCCGTTCAGCGTTAGCAACATCCCCAAAGCCAATGTCAGGCGCGCCGCCATTGACGCTTTGCTGATCGGCGTCGTTTTGTCACCACTTGTAATATCGTCTGTCATTATCTGTCACCTGATACATCTTTTATTTTTCATAGCAAAAAATCACTGAAAAACACAAGAAAATTAACTTCTCCGGCCTTGCAGTTCCCCCTGACACAGCCCATAAATCATAGCTATGAGACTGGAAACAAAAATTCTTGGCATCCTGGGCGGCGGGCAGCTTGGACGCATGAGCGCCCTCGCCGCGGCACGCCTGGGCGTAAAAACCCACATCTACTGCCCGGAAGAAGACAGCCCCGCCAGCCATGTCGCCGCAAAAACCTTTATCGGCGAGTATGAGGACAAACGCAAATTAAAAGCCTTTGCCGAATCCGTCGATGTCATTTCCTATGAGTTTGAAAACATCCCGGTGGAAACGGTGCGTTACCTGCAACAATTCCGCCCCGTCTGTCCCGATGACAGGCTGCTGGAGATGGCGCAGGACCGGGGCAAGGAAAAGCAGTTCCTCAATGACATCGGAATCCCGACCGCCAGATGGGCCCTCGCGCACAGCGCAGAAGAGATCCAGACTATGACTAACGATATGGGTTGTAGCGGATTTATTTTGAAAACAACCCGTTTCGGATACGACGGGAAAGGCCAGGTTTCTTACGATTTAGGCGAAGATCCAACCCCTAAGTGGCAAAAGCTGGACTCAAACGAGATCATTATCGAAGAAAAGGTTGATTTTGCTTGTGAAATCTCGGTTATCGTTGCGCGGGACAAACTGGCTCAGATCGCAACCTACGGCCCCATACTTAACGAGCACGATAATCATATTCTGTCAAAAAGCACCGTGCCCGCCCCAATACCGGATCACACCGCCGCCGAAGCACGCCGGATCACCGAGCATCTTGCCGAAGCGGTTGACCTGGTCGGCGTACTGGCGCTGGAAATGTTCGTCACCCCGGACGGCCGCCTGCTGGCGAATGAAATCGCGCCCCGCACTCATAATTCCGGCCACTGGACCATCGATGCCTGCACCGTGTCCCAGTTCGAGCAGCATGTGCGCACAGCCTGCGGCATGCCGATCGGCCATCCCAACCGCCATTCCGATGCGGTGATGATTAACCTGATCGGCGGAGACGCCAAAAAACTGGCACCGTGGCTGGAAATGAAAGGCGCGAGCCTGCACCTGTACGGCAAAGACGATATCCGCGAAGGCCGCAAAATGGGCCACGTTACTGTCCTGCGCCCCAAAGTCGCAGGGGATATCGACCATGGCTGACCGCCCCGGCCGACAAAGCGCCGAAGATATCGTGACCCTGCTCCGCCGCTCCTCCTTTCACATGGATGCGCTGCGCGCCGTGAAAAGCCTGAACCTGCCGGATTGCTGGATCGGGGCCGGGTTTGTCCGCAACTATGTCTGGGACAACATGCACGCCTTCCCGCATATGACCCCGCTCAACGATATCGATGTCATTTATTATGACGCCGCCAACCAGAACGAACCTTTTGAAAAAGCGCAGGAACAGCACCTGCTCACCCTGATGCCCGGTCAGCCCTGGTCGGTCAAGAACCAGGCGCGCATGCATATAAAAAACGGCGACCGTCCTTATACAAGCATGGATGATGCGCTGTGCCATTGGTGCGAGACGGTCACGCCGATTGCCGCCCGGCTTGACGATGATGACACGATTCTGCTCAAAGCGCCGCTGGGACTGGACGACCTGCTGTCTTACCGGTGCCACGCCACGCCATTTGCCCGCGCAAACCCTTCAAAACTGAGCGCTTACAAGAATCGCATGAAAGAGAAAAAATGGTGGGAACTCTGGCCTAAAGTCACGGTTCACGACCTGTAAAAGATCACCCCGGATGCATTAACGGGTCAGGACGGTTCAGCGCCGTACGCAGATTACCGCTCGTTTCATCTAGCAGTTTCCGCCCGGCTTCAGGGCTGTAGCCTTTGACAATCAACACCGCCAGCTTCACATTGGCATTCACGCCCTGCCCCGAAGCATCAAGGGCTTTGGCCGCCTGCTCTTCATCACAGCCTGTAATCTTGCTGACCATGCGTTCCGCCCGCTGCCGCAGCTTGACGTTATTCAGTTTCACATCAACCATCATCCCGTCAAACACATGCCCCAGCTTCACCATCACCGCAGTCGAAATCATATTCAGCGCGATTTTCTGCACGGTCCCGGCATTCATGCGGGTTGACCCGCCCACCGGCTCCACCCCGCTATCCAGGTAAACCGGGAAATCAGACACCGTATAAAGCGGCGCCTTAGCATTAGAGGCAATCCCGATGCTCGCAGCCCCGGCCTCACGGGCCACACGGCAGGCTTCAACCGTATAGGGGGTCGTACCGCTCGCAGACACGGCAATACAGACATCGTGTTCACCCACATTCAGGGCCGCAATATCCCGCCGCGCCGCCGCGACATCATCTTCCGCGCCTTCAACGGCTTCGAATAAAGCCTTCTGCCCGCCGGCAATCACAAACGCCATACGTTCTTTGGGCCAGCCGAATGTCGGGGTGAGCTCGGTCCCGTCCTGTACCCCAAGCCGTGCCGGGGTACCTGCACCGATATAGATCAGCCGCCCGTCCGTCCCCTGCAGGCGGCGCGCCGCTTCACGAACCGCCGCATCAATCTGCGGCACCGCAGCCCGCACAGCCTGCACCGCCCGGATCTGATCTTCCAGAATCCGGGAAAGCACCTGGTCCACAGGCCATTCATCCATGCCCCTGAAGCGGTCGTTAAACTGCTCCGTTATGCGGTCATCCGTCTTTTTTGTCATAGCGCATACTATAATCACGCCTTTCCTTTGTACAAAAGAAAAAACATCCTTGCTGTCTGCTCATACCGGTCTTAATTATTATAGTCTAACATAACAGGATTACAGGATTATGAATAAAGCACTTGCAGAAACCGCTTCCGGCACACGCTCAGAAACAGATTCCATCGGCGCTATCGATGTGCCTGCCGACCGGTATTGGGGCGCGCAGACGCAGCGCAGCCTGCAAAATTTCAAAATCGGCACGGAAACCATGCCCGCCCCGCTCGTCCGGGCCCTTGGCATTCAGAAAAAAGCCGCCGCCATGACCAATATGAGCCTCGGCATTCTCGATAAAACGCTCGGCGATGCGATTATCAAGGCTGCCGATGAAATTATCGACGGGACGCTGGCCGGGGAATTTCCACTGGTCGTCTGGCAAACCGGGTCAGGTACGCAAACCAACATGAACGCCAATGAGGTCATCGCCAACCGCGCGATTGAAATCCTGGGTGGGGAGCGTGGCAGTAAAAGCCCGGTCCACCCCAACGACCATGTCAATATGGGCCAGTCATCGAACGATACCTTCCCGACCGTCATGCATATCGCCGCGGCTGAGCAGGTCTGCCACGAATTAATCCCGGCCCTTGAAACACTGCATGAGGCACTGGGCAGCAAAGCCAAAGCCTTTGCCGATATCGTCAAGATCGGCAGGACGCACCTGCAGGACGCCACCCCGGTCACATTGGGCCAGGAATTCTCCGGCTACGCAAAGCAGGTGCAATATAGTGTCATACGGCTCAAAAATGCACTCCCGCAGGTTCTTGCCTTGGCGCAGGGCGGTACAGCCGTCGGCACCGGAATTAACTGCAAGGCCGGGTTTGCCGAAGCGTTTGCCGCAAATGTCAGCCAGATCACAGGACTTGACTTCGTCACAGCAGAAAACAAATTTGAAGCGATGGCCGCGCATGACGCCATGGTCGAGCTTTCCGGCGCAATGAACACAATCGCTGCCAGCCTGATGAAAATTGCCAATGATTTACGCCTGCTCGGCTCCGGTCCGCGTTGCGGGATCGGGGAAATCATCCTGCCCGCAAACGAGCCAGGATCATCGATCATGCCCGGTAAAGTGAACCCGACCCAGTGCGAAGCGATGACCATGGTCTGCGCACAGGTCATGGGCAACCACACCACCGTGACCGTCGCCGGCAGTAACGGCCATTTTGAGCTGAATGTCTTTAAGCCGGTCATTATCTTCAACGTTCTGCAATCCACACGCCTGCTGGCCGATTCGGTACGCAGCCTGACAGACAAATGCGTTGTCGGCATCGAAGCGAACAAAGACCGCATCCATAAATTACTGCATGAAAGCCTGATGCTGGTGACCGCGCTGAACCCGCATATCGGCTATGACAACGCGGCCAAAATCGCCAAGAAAGCTTATGCGGACGGGACATCCCTGAAACAGGCTGGAATCGAGCTGGGCTTGCTGACCGAAGAGCAGTTCAATGACTGGATCGATCCGGAATCCATGACTCGTCCGGCAGCCTGATGAAAAAACGCTCGATAAAAATCCAGGGCCATGCCACCAGCATCAGCCTTGAAGAAGAATTCTGGACGGAATTAAAGGAAATCGCGGCGACACAAAAACGTCCGGTCAGCCACTTGGTCGCGGAAATCGATAAAAAACGCGGCCGTAAAAACCTCTCCAGCGCTTTACGGCTCTATGTTCTGGCCGCATTAAAGCAGCGCAGCGCCTAACCGCCGATATTCTGACAAAAAATTTTCCATTTTTTTGATAGTGATTTTCAAGTACAATGGTTTTCGTATTGTCTTATCACTAGAAGGTGTTAATCCAAATGAACGATATTTTTTCAACCAGAAACATCATTGTTTTTGTTCTTGCTGTAGTCGGGGCGCTTCTTATGCTCGGCCTGACAGGCGGCTAATCGGTTAAAGCTGCCTTCGTCCGAAGGACAGCAATACCATACCTTATAAAAGTCAGTTAGCGGTCATTATTGCCCGCTATCTTTTATGATTCCTTGAATAATCCCGAACATTGCGTCTTCCGGGGTTATTTCTTTTTGTGCAGGTTGCTGTTGTTGCGGCACGGGTGACACGTTATTAGCCCCGGCATCCCCTGCAGGTGCGCCGTCCTGTGTTTCCGTCTGGACTGGTGCCGGCTGCGGCTGTTGCTTTGGCCCGCCGAGAAGCCCGCCAGGCACGACGCCTTTCTTTTCCAGCGTTTCTAGCAAAGGATTAAGAACCAGCCCTTCAAGTTGCTGCTGGAAATATTGCTGCATCGCATTTTGCCCAAAAGTCTGCGCGGGCTTATCCAGAGGCCCTTTAAACGAAGCCCGCAGAGGCGGCGCATCTTCGGGCTCAGCCAGATTTACGGTGCTTTCAAGATCAACCGACCAAAGCGGCAGGCTAATCGTCCCTGCCGTTGCCACCGTCGCCGCCTCCCCGGTTAAATCCATTTTATCGAGATGGATGACACCTTCGGTAATCGTATACGCCCCGTCGAGCGTTTTAAAGTGGGTCGTGCCGCCCTTTAATGACGCATCGAGCAGACGGGTGAAGTTCTGGGTAAAGCTGCTGCTCGGCTCTGCCAGCGCCCGGGAAAGCCGCGCAAGATCAAACCCTTCAAATGTCAGGTCAGTCCCGCTTGCCGTGCCCTTCCCACTCAGATCAAACACGAGTGCCGCAGGGCTAAGCCCCGAAGTCGCGATATCGGCATTCAGCGACACCGGCCCTTTTGCCGTAACCAGCCGTGAACCGCTAAACGACTTCACGAACTCTTCCATACTGACATCCTGTGCAAGAATTTTCCCGGCGAAGCTGATCGGCTGGCGCGGCTTGTCAGAAGATTTAAGCGTCCCGGTCAATGCCGCGTGCCCGCCATAAAGGCCGCCATCCATCTGACGGATATCAAGCACACCGTCTTTCAGCTCCAGATTTATCCCGGCATTTTTAAAGGTCCAGTTCCCGTAAGACAGGGAGTTCGCCGTTGCTTTCAGGACGATATTCGCCTTGTGCAAAAATTCGGTATTGATCGCGTTACGGGACCAGCGCACGTCCTGCACCTGCCGGGCGGGCTGGGTTTTATTCCCGCCTGTCTGTATCCCGAGCAAGTCATCAACAGGCAGGTCCGTCGCTTCCAACGCCGCCGTAATCGCAGGTTTCGCCCCGGACACATCAGCAACGACATCACCCTTGATGTTCGCAGGGCCAATCACAGCCTGTAACTGGGAGAATGTGTAAACGTTATCCTTACGGCTCATGCTCGCAAACACATCAAGATTCTTTTTGATCGCAACACCGCCGGAAAACGATGGCTGATAAAGGCGGACAAGATCTACATAGCTGGGATGTTGCAGCCGCAAAGTCAGATCGCTCAGCTTCGGCGCGCTCACCGCATCGGCCAGCGCCCCGGACACAGCCATTGTCCCGCGCATCGCATTCAGGTTCGCCGTAAAGGACAGCTTGTCCGGCTCGCCTTTCACTTCAGCAATCAATTCAGACTTGCCAATCCCGGACGGCAATTTGGCGTTCTTCAACCCAAAGGAAGCCAGAGTCTGTTCAAGATCGACAATCCCCGCATTGAGCGACAGATCAATACCGCTCAACGCCTGAATATCTTTAACCGACCCTGCAAGCGCGACTTCATCGCCGCCGTTGCTGACCAGCTGAAGACTGTCAAACGCGAGCTGCTTGCCAATCAGGCGGCCTTTGACGCCCAGCTTGCTGTAATCCCGGCCCTTCAAATGCAGGCTCTGTATATCGGCGCTGAAGTCTATGTCGAACGGCAATGAAAAATTCCTGGTGACGTCCCGGATATCCTTGGCTGCAGCAGGCTGCGCGACGGCGGCATTGGTCGGACCGTTAATTTTTTTAACCCAGTAATCAACATCCAGACCGAAATTATTAACGGCCAGCCGTAAGTGATCGCGCGCGCCGCCAGCCTTATAAGCACCGCTGGCATTAATACGGGTTTCCCCGAGCTTCACAAAAGACGCGGAAATATCAACCTGCTTAGGCTTCACCGACACCTTAGCCTCGGACGCAAGATTATTCGCCAGCAGGTTCATGAGTTTTTGATCCGCGGGCTGCTTTAAGAATGCCTCTACAAGCTTCATCGGCTCTGCACTGGCCAACTTGGTTTCAAGGGCCAGAACGGGATCGGAATACGTCACAGCGCCGTTTTGTGCTGACTTACTCTGCGCCGCAAACTGCAGCATACTATTGATATCCAGCGTCGTGCTTCCCGGCCCTTTTAAATTAAGCTGCCCGCCAAAGCCTTTCTCGCGGCTATCAATATTGAAAGCCACATCCTTATAGCTCTTGCCTTTAAAGCTGAGCTCCGGGGCTTTCAGGTTAATGCTGCCGCTCAGTTCACGCGGCGCCGTGAAAGTTTCCGGCAGGAATGGCGCTTTCGTCTTCTTCTCACCCTTGCTCTCCGGTACAAGTTTATCTAACACTACCGGCTGCGCCGCTTCCAAGGTCACTTCAAGATTCAGCGGCCCTTTGGCATCTTTGGTAAAATTTTTGACAACCACATAGCCGTTCCCGTTAACCCCGGCAAACCCGATCTTAAGATTACGGTACGCAGCTTCCTTGTCGGTCAGGGTCAAAATCCCCTTGGACGAAAACGGCTTAGCCAGTTGCGCCGGCGCATCTTTTACAAAGACCTTCATAAGGGCGGCAAGATTCTGGGTATCGACCCCGGTCTCCCCCTGCAGCTCCAGATGGTCTTTATACGCAACAACCCCGGAATAGCTGACAGTTGACGCCAGCGCCGGAAATCCAAGTTCCAGCTGCGCTGCGATCGATTCCGCCAGCTTATCAATCCGGCCGGAATTCAGCTTGATCTTAAGATCCTGCCCCTGGTAATTCACGCCGCCATCAACACTGTAAGGCCCGTAAAGGCTTTCGCCCTGCACCGTCAGGTTGATGTCTTTCAGCGAAATTACCTGCCCGCTGCGCTGGTCCTTAAAGCTGAAAGCGCCGTTTTTAACACTGATCGCATTCAGGGCAATCGCATTCGCGATCTCGGAGCCGCCGCCCTGCTTCTTACCCATGCGGGCTTGCAGTTCCGGCGTCATCCATGACGGCGTCCCATCAGCGGCAATAGAAACCTGGAAATCAGGATTCACAAGCTGGATCTTGCTGACTTCAACATTACCGCTAAACAGAGGGCCGAGCGCGAGCTGCACAGAAGCCTGATCGAGCTTTGCCAGTGGCTGCGCCCCGGCAGCGACCGTCAGGTTACCGATGGCCACATGCGGATAAGGCAGTACCGCCATTTCCAGACTGCCGCCGATTTCAACGTCATAGCCGGTGGCAACTTCAACCTGTTCGATGATCTGGCTTTTATATTTATTCCAGTCAACAAAACTGGGAGCGATAAACGCGCCCCCAACCAACAGAACAACAAGAATGGCGAAAATAATGACTGCGCGCTTCACAGAACTACCCTTTGGATCTCAATATGGACAACACTTCTATATATACAGAAATGGAGCGCGCGGGGAAGAGATCAAGACAAATTTTTTCAAATATTTAAAGGGTTTTAGTCGTCATAAAGTTTACGGAAGTCGGCAACAGCGTCGAGAAACGCCTGCATTTTAGGTTTAACCGCATTCTCCAGACTGCGCTTCTTTTGTGCAGGCAAGGCGTTTTCCATGTTTTTATAGATCGATTGGACGGTTTGCGTAAGATCATCCAGTTCGCCGCCCACCCGAAGCGCTTTTTGATTGCCATTTATAATACGCTTGATAAGCATCGGCATCATCGCCTTGATGAGCGGGTCTGTTTTCGCAAGCCGCTCTATCATCATCGGCCGCGTAATCTTGATGAAGTTAGTGTTCTCTAATGCCTGTATAGTCGCAGAACGCGGCTCATCGACAATCAGCGCCATTTCCCCGCAGATATCACCGGGACCAAGTTTGCCCAGTTCGACTTCACGCCCGTCTTTTTCGGTATAAACACGGACCTTGCCGGATTGTATGAGATACGCGTCATTCCCGCGATCCCCCTGCCGGATCACAAGATCACCGGCCGGAACAAAATGCCGGTTATGAATTGTCGTATCCTTGCTGGTTTTCTTGTCCGCCATATGGCTACGCCATATATTGCCCGCCATTGGCGGCAATCGTGGAGCCTGTAACAAACCCGGCCTTATCCGAGGCCAGGAACGAAACGATATCGGCGATTTCTTCGGGTTTACCCATGCGCGCAACCGGGATCTGCTTGACGATAGAATCCAGCACTTCCTGCTTCATCGCGCCAGTCATGTCGGTTTCGATATAGCCGGGGCAAATCACATTGACGGTAATCCCCTTGGCCGCGCTTTCCAGCGCCAGCGCCTTGGTAAAGCCGATCATCCCGGCCTTGGCTGCCGCATAATTCGCCTGCCCGAACTGGCCTTTCTGGCCGTTAATCGAACTGATATTCACGACCCGGCCAAAATTACGTTCCCGCATCTTCGGCACGATCGACCGGCACATATTGTAGCAGGAGGTCAGGTTCGTCTCGATAACGCTATGCCAGTTTTCCGGTGGCATTTTGTGCAGCAATCCGTCGCGGGTAATCCCGGCATTATTAACCAGCACACCGATCTCGCCAAGCTCCTGCTCAATCTCGGCACAGCCGCGCTCGCACGCTTCGTAATTGGCAACGTCAAACTTGAATGCCTTGCCGTTCCCGTTTGCTTCTTTCTCGTAATTGATCGCCGCTTCGTTATTGCCGAAATAAATCGCCGCAACCTTATACCCGTCAGCCAGCAGCGCCCGGGAAATCGAAAGCCCGATCCCCCGCGTTCCACCGGTTACAACCGCCACACCTTTTGTCATCTATGCTACGTCCTTCAGATCAAGAGTTTCATCACGTTCTACGCAGAGAGCAATCCCCATACCGCCGCCGATACAAAGGGTTGCCAAACCTTTTTTTCCGCCGCGCCGCGCCAGCTCATGCAGCAGCGTCACCAGCACACGCGTCCCGGACGCCCCGATCGGGTGGCCGAGCGCAATCGCGCCGCCATTCACATTGACGATATCCGGGTTAAAGCCCATTTCCTTCATCACGCAGCAAGCCTGCGCCGCAAAAGCCTCATTAGACTCAACGAGATCAAGATCGCCAACGGCCCAGCCGGCTTTCTCCAGCGCCTTACGAGACGCCGGAATCGGCCCGGTTCCCATGATCGACGGATCGACACCTGCCGTCGCCCATGATGTGATTTTCGCCAGAACCTTCAGCCCGCGCTTTTGCGCTTCGCTATTGCGCATCAGCACCACAGCAGCGGCCCCGTCATTAATCCCGGAGGCGTTACCTGCCGTCACAGTGCCGTCCTTGGTAAAGGCCGGGCGCAGGCCGCCCAGCCCTTCGGCAGTCACCCCGGCGCGCGGGAATTCATCCAGATCGACAACCGTGTCGCCTTTACGACCTTTCACCGTCACCGGCATAATCTCGGCTTTAAAGCGGCCTTCGGCAATCGCTTTCTCCGCTTTTTGCTGCGAACCGGCAGCAAAGTTGTCCTGGTCCTGCCGGGTGATCTGGTATTTCTGGGCGATATTTTCCGCCGTAATCCCCATGTGGTAATCGTTAAAGACATCCCACAGCCCGTCATTAATCATCGTATCGATCATATTGACGTTACCGAACTTCACGCCCTCACGCATATGCATGCAATGCGGCGCAAGGCTCATATTTTCCTGCCCGCCCGCAACGATAATCTGCGCATCGTCATTGGCAATCGCCTGCATGCCAAGCGCCACAGTGCGCAGGCCGGAACCGCAAACCTGGTTAATCGTATAGGCCGTTTTTTCCTGCGCCACACCGGCGGCAATCGCTGCCTGCCGTGCCGGGTTCTGCCCGACGCCTGCAGTCAGGACCTGGCCCATAATCACTTCGTCGATATCATCTGCGGAAATTTTGGCATCCGCCATGACGTCCTTGATAACCATCGCCCCGAGATCGTGGGCCGCAATCGTTTTTAAACCGCCGCTAAATGCGCCAATAGGAGTCCGCCGCGCGGAAACGATAACAATGGGATCTTCCTGCATGATGAAACCTGCCTTTCAGGATTATGCTGTAATGTCGTAAAGTCTGCCCTTATTATTGCCAAGATACCGCGAATTGCAAGGGCTTTAAGCGTGGTCTTTCACCCATGCCGCCAGCGGTTCCCAGACCTGTGCCCGCGCTTTGCTGCCGGTCATCATCCCGATATGCCCCGAGGACGGTTCCATCGTATCCGCATGCGGCATCAGCCCCGCCATCGCCAGCGATGACTCCTGCGACACGAGACGGTCATTTGTTGACGCCACAATCAGCGCAGGAAGAGTTAGCCGGGACAGATCCATTGTTTGCCCCGCGACATTCCACCGTCCTTGCCCCGGCAGGTTGCGGCAATACCAGTCCACCACACAGGTCTGCGCCAGCCCGCCCGGCAGATCGACACCGTCATTAAGCCAGTCTTCGACCGCAACAAATAAACGCGCCTTTTCACTATCATTATCAAGCGCAGAAAAATCAGAAAATTTTTGCTGCGCCCTGTCGGCATTGACCGCAGCAAAAACAGACTGGATCCAGTCCGTCGGCAATAAATTCTGATCGGCAATCGCCTGTAAGGCCGATGCCGTTCCCATGCGCACCTGATCGGATAAATCCTGATCCCCGGCATGAAAATCCCACGGGCTGGCAAGACAGATTATACTGCACAAAAAATCCGGTTGAACCATCGCCGCCGCAGCAAGCAACGTTCCGCCCATGCAATAGCCAAGCGCATGAATTTTTTCTTTTCCCGGCACACGGTTTTGTGCAGCAATCTGTTCGATCGCCGCACATAATTTATGCGCAACAAGATCGTCAATATTGTGCAGCATTTCATCCTGCACGGGCTTGCCCCAGTCAAGCAGGTACGCATCAATTCCCTGTCCTGCCAGCCAGCGCAAAAACGAGCGCTCCGGCAACAAATCCAGGATAGATGACTTATTGATAAGGGACGGCACCAGAAGGATCGATGCCACCGTTTTTTTTGCTGCACAAAAAAATACTTTCACTTCACCGTCGCGCCATACTATCGGCAAAGGGTCTACGCTGCGGTGATATGGATGATCCTGGTATTTACGAATACCCGCCATCATCTGGTTCAGATCAGATTGTGAAACACATCCGCTTTGCTGCGCTTTGGCATACTCCGCCATCGCCAGTCCAAGATGGACCGGCAACGGGCTGGGACCACGCCTGAATTGATTATTTTGTTCCGGATCTGCCATACTGCTTTTTAGCACAATTCCCTTTGCGCAGTGCAAAAAATATGCATAATGATGCACTGCTTATAAATATTGATAAAAACATTTTTGGATAGGAGTGGTTAGTAATGGCGACCGCAAAGAAAAAAGATAACGAACCGACCGTAATTAAAAAATATGCCAACCGTCGTTTATATGACACAGGCCGCAGCAGCTATGTCACGCTCGACGATTTGTGCATCATGGTCAAAGAAGGGCATGACTTTGTCGTTTATGATGCGAAGACTGGCGAAGATTTAACGCGCCAGGTTTTAACGCAGATCATCGTCGATCAGGAAGCCAAAGGCGAGAATATGCTGCCGATCTCTTTCCTGCGCCAGTTTATCGGATTTTACGGCGACAGCCTGCAGTCACTGGTCCCGGATTACCTGGAACAAAGCTTTGAGACCTTCACCAAAAACCAGGAACAGTTCCGCGAGCAGGTCAACAAATCCCTGGGAGGGATGGGCATGATGAACCCGGCCACGGCGATGGAAGAAATGACCCGCCAGAACATGGCGATGTTTGAAAACGCCATGCGCGCCTGGACGCCGTTTGCCATGGGCGGCAAAGACGCAGAAGAGCGTATGAAAGCATTGAAAGATAATATCGAAGCGATGCAGAAAGAATTAAGCCGGCTAAGCGGCCTGTAAAGCCTAGCTATACTGCGCCAGCAGCGCGTAATCCTCTTCAAGGATTTCTTCTAGACCATCTTTGCCGCCAAGGGGAATCCGGCGATGAAGATGGTCTTTTGGTAACCACAACCGCTCAACACGCGGGAAGCCGTAGACATACCCCTGAATGTGGTCAATCCCGTCATCGGCCAGCAACTTTGCTTCCGCCAGCGTCTCGGCCCCCTCCCCTACGGTTTCAATAGCCGACCCTTCGGCCAGCATTTTAAGGGCCCGGATAAACAGCTGGTTATGTTCTGCGGACTCCATGTTCCGCACAAAAGATTTATCAATTTTGACAATATCGACATTCAAATCCTTGAGTTGGCAAAATGCGGTATATCCCGCACCGAAATCATCCAGCGCCACGCGGCAACCAAGATCCTTAATCGTCGAAACAATCCGGTTAATCTGATCTTTATTCTCAAGCACGGTTGACTCGGTTATCTCGACAATCAGACGTTTTGCTACACTGGGACGATCGCGTAATGCTGCAACAAGGCTGCGCAGCCAGTCTGATGCCATTAATGTCATTGGCGACACATTGACCGACAACACAAGGTCGGGAAACATATTCAGCTCATCAATCGCCTTGCGAATGGCATACTGGTCAACAAACCGGCTCAGCCCCAGCTCCTCAATCGCAGGAACGAACGCGCCAGCAGATAGCAGCTTACCGTCTTCTCCAACCAGACGCATCAGGCATTCGTGGAATGATACGCTATTGTCTTTTGCACCAATGATCGGCTGGAACGCAAGACGCAAGCGATCATCTTTTAACGCCCGCATAAAATTATCGGCGGACTGCAGCAAAAAGCGGTTATTTTCGAGTTTTTGCGCGGCCTCATCATAGGCGACAAAACAGCTACGCCCTTTATCTTTGGCAACATTCATCGCCATTTCCGCCATGGTGATAATGGCATGCGGATCCTTCGCCTGCGTCAGGACAACGCCGCCAATCGATACCCCGATCCCGATCGGTCCCTGGCTTGTTTCCAGAGGCATGCTGTAAAAATTATTCAGAATATATTTAGCAACGGCAGCCATTTCATTGTGCGGCGCCTCTTTAAAAAACAGCCCGAAGACATCGCCGTCAATCCTCACGGACTCACCGTTCCCGGCGATAATTTTGTGCAGGCGTGCGCCTGTCTTTTCGATGATCTCATCGGCGTAGCGCGGCCCCATGACATCATTGTAAATCGCCATACGGTCAATGCCGACAGCGAGAAAATAACCCGACGTCGCATGATGACGATCATGTGTATCAAACCACTCTTCGAGCTTACGCAGCAAAGCTTTGCGGCCATAAATAGCGTAGCCGCCATCAAACGCAGCGGGAATCAGGGTATCAGGCCGCCCTTCCGGTGCCTTTAAAGCTTCGCTTTGCTGCTTACGCTTCAGAAATCCGCTGACGATTTTACTGCCGGTTACCTTGTCCAGCTGGACAGTGGCCGTTTCTTCGACATCAATCTGATTTTCATGGATATCGCGCACTTTGTACTGGACCGTAAAACTGGCGGATACATCGCCACTTAAATCCTTATCCAGCGCCTCATGCAGCGCGGAAAGACGCTCCGGCACCTGCTGGGGATTGAGTAATTTGTGAAACTGCATGCTGTTGACAGGAATATCACCGCTTTCCAGCCCCAAAAAGCTGTATAAGTCGCCACTCCATACGAATTCGTCACGGTCCGCATACCATGTATAAACAAGAATTCCACTGTTTGTCAGCGTTTCAGATAACTGATCCAACCATAATTTTGACATGAATAGCTTCCATAATCAGGCTTACTCTATATATGAAGGTCGATACGAACCCGTTCCGTGCGCCTTTCGCCATCATGACCTTAAATGGTTAAGGAAAAGAAAACGCCGCACCTAATCCCAGCTTACGACTCAAAAGGTTACGATTTGCTAAACAATTTTAATAAAGTTTATATAAAATTTTATCTATTTTGTGCAGCGCAAGAAACAAAAAGGCCTCCCCCATACAAGGAAAGGCCTAAATTAAAAACGATTACAATAAGTTAGCGTGACGCCAACTGCGTTTGCAGCAAGTAGTGCACCAGATTATCCCGCGCATCCATCGCGGCATCCATCGCATCCAGCCCCGTTTCATGGGCAATCGTCGTAAACAGGTTACCGTCGCTGTAGAAGATAACCGATGCCGTAGCACCATTCTGACCGCTCACACAAGCAATTTCATACGAAGAAATACGCATGGAGCCGCTTTCCTTGCTCACAGCCGGAACGGCGGCAAAATCGCCCTGGCAGCGGCTTTTGGTCTTTTCAAGATACATTGAAGACAGTTCATCAAACATCCCCGCCTTCGCCATGATCTGCTGTTCCGCGCTGCCGAACATCGGCCCGGCATCCCAGCTAAAGGCCACAAAATCGCGGCCCTGCTCGCTTTCCAACTGGACATTGCCATGCGGCGCCACATTCGCACCGGACAAAACCGTCTGCAAGGCAGATGCGGTAATCAGCTTCCCGGCAGGCTCTATCGACTTTACAGTCTGATCTACGGATTTGCCAAAATCCTGATAAGCACCGCCGGAAACCCCGGCTTTGGATACCGTGTTCGCAACGGCAACCTTATCTCCATAAGCATCATGCATATCAATCGGCTCCGCCGCGACCGGCGCTGGCATGGATGCCATAGAGACAGCAGCCGTTTTCGGCACAGGCGGTACCGGATCATCAATAATCGGCCCGGCAGCCGTCTGGATATCGTTCGCCATGCTCGCTTCCAACGCAAGAATCTGCTTGTTCAGCTTATGGGTCTCATCGGCAAGGCGGTTCTTTTCCTGCTGCAAAGCTTCTTTCTGGACCGTCAGCTCGTTATTCTCCCGGACGAGGGCCGCATAATCCTGCTCCGCCGCGCTTTCCTTCTCAGAAGCCTGCGCTGCCACAGCAACGTTAACGCTTGAAAGCTGCTGTTCCAGAGAAGCAATCTGCGCTCCAAGCTTTACATTCTCGCTTTCAATGGACTGCTTCTGCGATGCCAGTAAGTCACGTTCCTGCCGCAAAGTATCAAAAGCCGAAGAGGATACTTTTGCCGCAGCATCACTTCTCGCCTGCTGCAATTCAGTTTCGATTGACTGTTTCTGAGACGCAAGCTGATCGCGCTCCTGCCGCAACGTGTCAAAAGCGGCAGAGGATACTTTTGTCGCGGCCTCGCTCTTCACCTGCTGCAGCTCGCTTTCCAATGTGGCAATTTTCTGCTGAGCCGCGTCTGATGCGGCCTGCCCGTCACCGGCAAGCTTTTGCTCAAGCATGGCAATTTTCTGATATGTCCCGGCGACCTCTTCACTCCGTTTAGCCAGCTGATCTTCCAGGGAAGCAATTTGCTGACGCGCATCGGCCGCTTCTTTTGTGCGGGCGGCCACCTGCTGTTCCAATACGGCAATCTGCTGCTGCGCCGCATCGGATTGCGCCACGGCGACATTTTTGCCTGTCAAACGCTCTTCCAGTTGCGCAATCTGCTGGCGCGTGGCAACAATCTCGGCATCGCGACCAGCGACCTGCTGCTCCAGCAAGGCAATTTTTTGCTGCGCAACCTGTGACATTTCCTGATCGCGCCCTTCAAGCTCCTGCTTTAGCACGGCAAGCTTTTGCTCATACTCAGCTTTCTGAACCGCCAGCGCTTCCTGATTCCCGTCGGCTTTACTTTCCATCGACGCCAGTTTCTGTTCGTAAACAGAAACCTGCTCGTCCAGAATAGCTTGCGCCTGATTAACCTGCTCTTCCAGCCTGGTCAGGCGGGAAATTTGTTCCTGCGTCGCAACGGACGGATCGAAGAGCATATATTCGAGCTCTTTCTTTTCCATCGAGCAATGCATCCGCTGCTCTTCCAGCTCACGGGACAGGCGGCGAATTTCCATCTCCGCTTCATTAAAGCGCCGTGTCGCCTGCTCAAGGTTCCAGTTATCAGAAGAAATATCGATCCGGTCTTGCTGTTTGCCGGAATTCATCGCGTTAATCTGGGACAGCAACTGGTCGCGGTCATGCTGCACGTGACGCAGCTGCTCTTCAACAACACGAAGCTGCGCCAGGGATACCGGTACATCACCGCCGCCCTGCGCGTAAGACGCGTTAGTCGCTTTGAGCTGGCGGTTTTCATTTTCCAGGGCACCGACACGCTCGCGAAGACTATCGACAACAGCCGCCTCCGCAGGGTCAACAGCAGGTGCTGCGGCTTTTTCCGCAAGCTGCGCCTGTTGCATCTGCATTTTGGCCTGCAGCCCGGCAATTTCCTGCTTCATGGCAAGATTCTCATCGCGCAGGCTCTTCACCTGCTGCTCAAGCGCCTCAGCCGCCGACATATCCGGCATAACCGGTTCGGGGCAGGATAATGGCTGCGGCGCTGGCGTATAAGCAACCTGCTCTTGTAAAGTCTTGTTTTCCATCTGCAGCAGGTTCACTTTTTCACTCAGCTCCGCCACAAGGCTGCTAGTCTGGCCTTCCTGCATGAAACGGTCTTCATAGTTGCGCCGTTCCCGCTCCAGGGCGTTGCGCAAACGCATATTCTCTTCACGGAGCGTCTGTAATTCCGCACTGTTATCGACAACCTGAACAGGAGCCGGCACAGGGATCGGTGCGGCAACTGGTGCTGGCGTGGGGGCCTGCGCAACAGCCGGAGTGGCCTGCACAGGAATTGGTTCACTGCTGACCTTTGTATAGGCTGGTGCTGGCGGGATCGGCGTCATATCGCTTGGCCCGGCAGCCGGTTCAACCAGCCCGGCAAGGCATTGCCCCAGCTTATGCTGGCCGTCTGCGTAATCTTCCAGCCCGAAACTGTAGCTATCCCCGGCAATATCGATATCCAGCTGCCCGGAACGGTTCAGCGCATCATGGAAAGCATAATCCTGCCCCATCCGGATCACCAGGGCTTTCCCCGATACCGGACGCACATTAAAAGAGCGCTCCTGCCCAAAGCCGGGT
This sequence comes from Rhodospirillales bacterium, assembly GCA_020638155.1. GTDB lineage: Bacteria > Pseudomonadota > Alphaproteobacteria > Micavibrionales > Micavibrionaceae > UM-FILTER-47-13. The sequence continues at coordinate 643,770 of JACKJB010000001.1, read as the reverse complement.
TTCAGGGTGATAAAATAATTCTGGGTGTTGTTCAGGGTCTGTTTTTGGAAATCAATCGCGACCGATGTTTCATCCTGTCCGTTGCGGGCCATCGTCAGGATCATGTTATTGCTGAACCGCCGCGCCAGTGCGCAATACGGCTTACCGCCCGTCTGTGCCGCAGCCAGCTTGGAAATTGCCCAGTTGCTGTTCGGCTGGAGCAGCTTGCCTGACATCGCTTCCGCCTGCTTGGCCATGCCTCCGGCAAAAACAAGCCCGCCGCACATAACCGTCGTCAATAGCCACTGTCGTGTCCGCATTTTAAACTCCAAAAACTGATATCCCAATAAGATGGTTGAAGTGATTCCCTAAAAGAGTCCCCACAAAAGGATACAACCCCGTAGCCATAATGCAAAGGGCGTTTTTGGAAAACGCCCTGCTTTCTCCCCAACCTATCCCATAAAAATTTAATAGGTCTCAACAACCAGCACTTTCTGGCCGTTATCGGGATCGGCATAGATCCGGGCCAAGGGCCTGACATCTTCGGCGTTATACTGCTCCAGCAGGCTGGCGACGACCTTTTCGAACGATCCTTCAATACTAAAAGATTCAAGGACGCTGTATTCCCTGTCAGCCTGCCAGACCAGCCGGACATGCGCGCTGGCACTCCAGACATCAAGCACTTCCCGCAGGTTGCTACCACGGATTGCCCGCCAGCGCCGCTCCATTGAAGCCGCCTGTGACTGGACAGAAGCAAGCTGCGCTGCCGCAGGCTGCGCTTTCTGAGACGGCACCATCACATCGGGCTGCTTAAGACCGCGCCGGTTCACGGTCGAAGGCGCCATCCACGCCTGCGCAAGCGGTTTTCCTATCGGCGCAACGGTTTGTTTTTGTTTTGGTTGAGGCTGCTCCGCTGCTTCAGGCTCCGGCGTCCCGGCAGCAGGCGCGATAGAGGCCAGCTTTTGTTCCGCCTGCGACAACATATCATCAAGCGCGGAAACCTGCTGCTCCAGCTGTTGAATTTCTTCACCGGGCATCTGGGTCAACGGCCCCGGCATCATCGCCTCGGATGCGGGCGTATCATCGGGGATCGCATTCTTTTCCCGGTAAGACGGAGGGATAGCTTCGCCAAAACCATGCGGGACATAGGGCGCGGCCTGCGGCTGTGGAGTTGACTGCGTTTGCTGTGCTTGTGTGGGCTGCGCCGTTCCCGGATCGTAACATTGCTCCATCCGTTTAATCCCGTCTGAAGCGCCCAGCAAAGCAAAGTTGTAAGGCTGATCGGCAAACGTCATATACATATATTTGCCGCCTTTCAGCGCATCATAGAAGCCCCCGGATTCCTGCAGGTTAATAAGCGCCGTCCCGTTATTCAGGGCCACCGCTTCAAGACGCGTCATATAATCAGGCGAAATCTCAACATCGACATCGTAGGTCTTGCCAACCTGCAATGTATCCTGGCGAAAATCGATCGCCATCGCCAACATGCGTTTACGCCCGCCGGAAAAGCGGATCACAAAATTATTGCTGAACTGGTTTGCCATCACGCAAGGCATGCCCTTGCCTGTATCATTCATGGGCACAAGGGTTGCCAGACCGACCAGCCATGCGCTCGTCGGGACAAACAATTCGACATCTTTGGTTTCAAAACCGGCGCGCGCCTGCAACGGATAAAGCCCGCCCAGCGCCACCATCGCAAAGAACAGCCCCAAGAATAAAATCCGAACCGGTGTCATCCCCAAACCCCTGTCAGTCACATCAATGAAATATTACTTCGGAAACGGGATAAGCATAAACAAAGCGCCGTTTAACGCGCAACGGCTTTATCGGCAAACGCGCGGTTTATGCACCGCCCTGTTCAACCCCGTGCGCCAGGGAAGATTCGAGAAACCCGTCCAGATCCCCATCCAGGATATTCTGCGCCTGGCTGTCTTCGTGCCCGGTCCGCAAGTCCTTAACCATCTGGTATGGGTGCAGCACATAAGACCGGATTTGATGCCCCCAGCCAATATCGCTTTTCTCACCATGCGCAGCAGCTTTTTCAGCATCCCGCTTCTGGATTTCCATTTCGTACATTTTGGCTTTCAGCATAGCCATGGCATTGGCCTTGTTCTGGTGCTGCGACCGCTCGCTCTGGCAGGCGGCAACCAATCCCGTCGGCGTGTGCGTAATCCGGACGGCACTGTCCGTTTTGTTAACGTGCTGGCCGCCCTTGCCACTGGCACGATACGTATCGATCCGTAAATCTTTTTCCTCAATATCAATCTCGATCGTCTCATCGATCACAGGAGATACCGCCACCGACGCAAAGCTCGTATGCCGCCGGGCATTCGCATCATAAGGAGAGATCCGCACCAGCCGGTGCACCCCGTTTTCGGATTTCAGCCAGCCATAGGCATTCTCACCCTCAACACGGATCGTCGCCGACTTAATCCCGGCCTCTTCCCCGTCGCTCTGTTCCAGAAGTCCAACTTTATAACCATGCTGCTCGGACCAGCGCACATACATCCGCAGCAGCATATCGGCCCAGTCCTGCGCCTCGGTACCGCCGGAACCGGCATGGACCTCGACAAAAGCATCGTTCGGATCGACCGGACCGGACAGCAGGCTTTGCAACTGCAGCTTTTCCGCTTTGACTTTCAACCCTTCAAGCGCCTGCTCTGCCTCACGAACGACGTCATCGTCGCCCTCTTCTTCACCGAGTTCGATCATACCGACATTGTCATTCAGCGTATTTTCAATGCCGCGCACCGTCTCGATTTTTTCTTCGAGACGGGTCCGTTCCTGCATGATTTTCTGAGCTTTGTCCTGATCGGACCACAGGTTAGGGTCTTCGGACAGGGCGTTTAATTCATCGAGTCTTTGCAGGGCGTTATCCCAGTCAAAGATGCCTCCTCAGCAACGTCAGCGCATCCTGTACAATGCTGACAATCGCTTCTGTTTCGGCTTTCATCTGTAATGCTCCTGCGAATAAGGCTTAGGCGGCTTGTTCCGCTTCCATCTGCGAAGCGAAATGATCCATGATCCGGCTCACGAAGTCGCGGCGGTTTTCATCCGTAACGGCACCGGTCATCATATTCCCGTCAACATACAGCCCGCTGTCATCCCACAGCCCGCCTGCCTGCATCACGACATCACCCATCTGCGCCGGACCGGCAACAGTACGGCCTTTGATATTGTCCGTCAGGATCAGCAGGTGCAACGCGTCATCCATGAACACAACCGGCTTGCCTGCCGTCATGAAACTGGAAACGAAACGCTTGGTATGCCCCGTCAGGTTCAGCTTGTCGATACTGCGCTGCCCGCCGGGAACGACCAGCATCATATAATCCGCGCCAAGTGCGGTGCTAAGCTGCGCATCGACTGCGAAGTGGTGACCCCAGCCGGAACCGTCCCAGCCATTAACCAGTCCGTTTTCCGGGCTGATGATCCGGACATTGGCGCCAGCCTCAATCAGGGCTTTTTGCGCGGTTGTCATATCTTGTTCGGAGAAACCGTTCGCCATCAGAAGGGCGACTTTTACACCTAACAGGTTCTTTTTCATTCTTCTTATGCTCCTGTTTCTTTTGCTGTGAATAGAAATGCCGTGAATCCCGGTCGCGGGACTGGGCAGACCATCATCCATTTGCCCCCGTCTTGTCAAGAAATATTATTACGCGGATATGGGAAGAAGGGGAAAACCCTGCGATTTAATGCGGCCCTGTGCGCTTTAAAATAGCCGGGGCATGGATCAGATCGGCTTTATAATTGCCTGTTAACGCATACATCACAAGGTTTACACCAAAGCGGAAAGCATGCTCGCGCTGCTCTTCATCACCGACAACGGCATATAAATATTGTCCATACTCATCCGTTGCCCAGGCCGCGGCCCATTCATTACCGCCAATCACGACCGAGGACACGCGGTCTTTATCCTGATCCGGGTTTTCCTGAACCCATAGCTTACCCCCGTCATAACGACCCGGAAACGCTTCCATCAGGTAAAAGGACTTGCCCAGCACATGGCATGGCTCTTCTTTCTTCACACAGCCCCTGGCTTCTGCAATCGGCCCGATTTCCAGCCCGCGGTCAACCAGCCGCTGCAGCCATGCGGCCCCGCGCCCTGTCGTACTTTTCTCACGCGTATCAAAAACCAGCATCCCGCCGTTCCGCATATAAGAGTTCAAATTCTGGATTGCCTTATCCGACGGGATCGACTGTGCCGGGTCAATCGTCCAGTAAATCATCGGAAACAACCCCAAACGATCCCCTTCGAGATCAGCGGCGGCAGGCTCTACCGGTGCCAGGTATTTACGCTCTTCCCAATTTTCACGGGCCGGGAGGGTCACCAGATCCTGCACCCCGGTCCGCTCGTAAAGCATAATCCCCAGCCCGCGCAGCCCCGCCTCAGTCATATTATCCAGCGCCCCGTTCCCGGTCCGCACATAGCCCAGCCGCGTCCGTGTCACCTCATCAACCAGCCCTACAGGATCCGCTGCAACTGCAGGCATGGAAACCGCGGCCCCGGTCAGCACCGCCGCCAGAAACGCCGAAGCCAGCCCGCTTTTCCGGGCCAATGTCCTGAAAATATCGCGCAAAACCGCGCCCTCCCGTTTTTTTATTCTTATATAATTACAAGCCCGTCATCCCGGACAACAAGCCCCTTTGTCATCCCGAACGCATGTGAGGGATCTCCAGACTGGCGGGAGATTTCTCGGCTCCGCCTCGAAATGACAACTCTCTTCTACACCAGAAAGAAACGGATTTCAAACGTTCTGAAAAATATTTATCCGCTGATATTTTGAGAAGAAAATGGAGCGGGTGATGGGGATCGAACCCACGGCCCTCAGCTTGGGAAGCTGATGCTCTACCACTGAGCTACACCCGCGTCTGAACACTAAGATCGCTAATCTGTCCTTTTTTCCCGAAAAAATCAAATAAAACTTGCGTAAAGACGCTTTACTTTCTATTTGATCTGTTTATAAAAAGGTGCGATTGGGTCATTTATAAATGTCCCGAGAAGTTTCTTGGCGCATAACACCGATTGTTTTTAAGGAGCAGATAATGAGCAAGTTGCGCGGCATAATGATGGTTTTTGGGATGGTGGCTCTGTCAGTAGCTCTGAGCGCCTGTACCAACTTTAAAACCCACAGCGAAATCGAAGCCCTGAATGAGGTCCAGCCGGTCGGCAGCCCGTTCACCCAGCATCTTGCTGCGGAATATCGTGCTTTCGCGAACAGCGAACTGAATGAAATGCTGGACTACCCGGATGCCCTGCACTTTGCCCGCAAAGGCCTGGCCGCAGCGTCTGGTGAAACAGTCATGCCGGAACCGATTGCAGACTGGAACCTGCTCCCGCGTCACATGGAAGAGCTGAGCGCAGCCCGTGGCCGCATGATCGTCGCTTTCGACCTCGGCGCCCGTGAAATTGCGCCGCAACAAGCCGCTGTCGCACAATCCCGCTTTGACTGCTGGATCGAACAGCAGGAAGAAAACTGGCAGGATGACGACATCATGCATTGCAAAAACCAGTACCTGGAGGCCATTGCCGCTCTGGAAAGCATGCTGCAACCTTACCAGCCTGTCCCTGAGCCTGTAGCACCGGCACCGGCTATGGAACTGCCGGTCGCGGCTGAGCCAATGACACCGGATGAAGCGATGTACCTCGTGTTCTTTGACTTTGATAAACACAACATCGGCGCAGGCGGCCAGAACGTTCTTGATGCCGTTGCAGAAGAGATCAAGTCCCGCACCGATATTGCTGCTGTGACTATTGTTGGTCACACCGACAGCTCCGGTCCTAAATCCTATAACAACAAGCTGGCTATGAAACGCGCCAATGCTGTCCGTGACGGCCTGATTGAGCGTGGCATCATGGCGGACACGATCCGTGTCGAAGGCCGCGGTGAAGACGAGCTTCTGGTTCAGACCGCCGACGGCGTTCGTGAGCCGGCCAACCGCCGGGCACAAATCACTTTTGAATAAGTGCTCGTAAACAAATTGGAATAGCGGAAGCCGGGGTGTATGATAACTCCGGCTTCTTTGCTTTAGCAGAGTCGCAAAAGGTGTGAGATGTATTCCAAAGTAACAAACAATATCCGCGTATCAGTTGAACCGGCCTATCTGGAAGACCAGTCAGCCCCGGAAGACAGCCACTATGTCTGGTCCTATCACGTTAAAATCCAAAACGAAGGAGCGGAGACGATTCAGTTGCGCTCCCGCTATTGGAAGATTACCGACAATAACGGGATCACCCAGGAGGTCGAAGGCGACGGCATCGTCGGCGAACAGCCGAAACTCGAACCCGGCGGCAGCTATGAATATACCAGCGGTGCCCCGCTCCCCACCCCCGGCGGCATCATGGTCGGAACCTACCGGATGTTCAGGGATAACGGTGAAGATTTTCTGGTCGATATCCCGGCCTTTTCTCTGGATAGCCCTTACCAGCATTCAGTGCTAAACTAGCCCGCGTGAGTTATTAGGAGTTTTTCGTGGATCTTCGCCCCGTTCTTCAAGTTGTCGGTATATTGCTGTTAACGCTGGCTATCGGTATGGCGGTCCCCATGCTGGTCGATCTTTATTACGGCAACAGCGACTGGAAAACCTTTTTCCTGTGCATCCTGACGACTGCCTTTTTCGGCGGCGCACTTGTCCTCAGCAACGCCGGGGACAACCTCGCCATTAATCCGCGCCAAGGCTTTATGATGATTGCGCTGAGCTGGATATTGCTGTGCGTTTTCGCCGCGCTCCCTTTCTGGCTATCGACCATAGGCCTGTCTTTCACTGATGCTATATTTGAATCCGTCTCCGGGCTGACCACGACAGGCTCCACCATCATGGTCGGGCTGGAAAAAACACCGCCAGGCATCCTGATCTGGCGCGCGATCCTGCAATGGCTCGGGGGGATCGGGATCATTCTTATGGCCCTTTCCGTTATGCCTTTCCTGAAAGTCGGCGGGATGCAGCTCTTCCGTACAGAGCTGTCGGAAAACGAAAAAGCCCTGCCCCGTACTGCCGAATTCGCGAAGAGTATCGGCTGGATTTATGTCGTCCTGACCTTCGTTTGCGCCGTTGCTTACCACATGACGGGCATGACTGTTTTTGACGCCTTTGCCCACTCTTTAACAACCATCTCCACAGGCGGCTTTTCGACCTATGACACGTCATTTTCACACTACGACACCCCGTGGACAGAGAGTGTGGCCATCACATTCATGATTGTCGGCGGCCTGCCGTTTATCCTGTACCTCAAAGCCGTCCGGGGCAATGCCGCACCACTGCTGCACGACGCACAGGTGCGCTGGTTTTTCTCAATCCTGATCGCAAGCACCTTTGCCCTGTTCTGCGTTATCCTGTGGCAAACAGAATTTGATTCAGCGCATGCCATCCTGAAATCAGCCTTTAACGCCACATCCATTATGACCGGCACAGGATATGTCAGTGATGACTATCAGGTCTGGGGCGGATTTGCGATGAACATCCTGTTCTTCCTGATGGTCGTCGGCGGCTGCGCCGGATCCACCAGCTGCGGCATCAAGATTTTCCGCTTCCAGGTCCTGTATGCCGTCACCGACATCCAGATCAAAAAGCTGATGCACCCGCACGGTGTCTTTATCCCCCATTACGGCAATAAACCGCTACCCGAGGGCGTCCCCTCCGCTGTCATGAGCTTCTTTTTCATGTATTCCCTGTGCTTTGCCGGATTGGCAATGGCGCTGTCTTTCGTCGGCCTGGACTTCCTGACGGCAATGTCCGGAGCCGCAACAGCAATCTCTAATGTCGGTCCGGGCCTCGGCGACATCATCGGCCCCACCGGAACATTCCAGCCCTTACCGGATAGCGCCAAATGGATCCTGTCCGCCGGAATGATCCTCGGGCGGCTGGAAATCTTTACAATTCTGGTTATGCTCTCACCGAACTTCTGGCGCCGATAATAACGCGGCCATCGGAATCGACCCGTCGATATTGGCCAAATGCATTTTATCACGCAACGTAGCCACAACGGCCTCATCAACATCCTGCATCAGCATTTCAAGGAACTTGAACTTCTCAAGCTCTTTGTCCGCCACAGAATAACGCTGCGGAATCGAAATGGTGCGCTTGAAGTTAAGAACGGAATGCGTCCCCTCAAACCCGTCCGCGCCGGTTTCATACATGCGGATTCTCATAAACACGTCATAACGGTCTTTGCGGTCAACGCCCATCCAGTTGGCGATTTTTCCCTCCGGTTGTACAAGGCTGTGATGAATGGTGGCATCATCGATCACAAACGTCAGAACACCGCTCCCGCCAGCCGCCTGCAGCCGGTTCTCCGCATAACGGCGCAGCGCGATATCCGGCGGTGACGGGAAACTGGAAGACACATCTTTAGGATCGGCAGACGCCTGGTAACGGTTTTCAATATCAATCCGCGCGACCTGTACCGGCAGGCGGTCAAGATGCACAAAAGTCAGCTCCGGCAAGGGCTTGCCTTCCGGCACCGTAGTGGTACAGCCCGTCAGGATAAGAACCCCGCACAAAACAAACATAAAACCTTTGAAACCGGAAAGAATGCTGGCCATGATCGCCTCCTTATGATCTTCTATGATAATCAAGAAACGGCTGAATGAAAAGGCAGTAAAATCAGTACGGTAGATCAGCTTTTAATTTTATAGCCCGTCCGCAGCATTTGCAGGCTAAGCGCCGCCAGCCCGGCATTGACCACGAACAAGGTGATAATCCCGGTCATAAGATCGCCGTCAATATAGCCGATGAAGCCAGAACGGAACCCGTCAATCATATGAAAGAACGGATTATAATGCGCCAGCATCCGCCAGAATTCCGGCAAGCGGTCAATCGAATAAAAGGTCCCGGACAGGAACGTCATCGGCGTCACCAGGAAGTTGGTCACCGCAGAAATGTGATCGAATTTTTCAGACCATATCCCTCCGGCAATCCCCAGCAGAGCCAGCAGCAGCGTTCCCAAAAACGCGTAAAGGGCGATCACCACGACAGAATGAATATGCACCTCGACAAAAAAGGAAATCGCGATCCCCGCAGTCACACCAACACACAAGCCACGCAGCACCCCGCCGACCGCATACCCCAGCAACAATTCCGTCGCACTCAGCGGCGGCATCAGGACATCGACAATATTTCCCTGCATCTTGGAAATCATGAGGGAAGACGACGTATTGGCAAACGCGTTTTGCACCATCGCCATCATAATCAGCCCCGGTGCCAGGAATTCCAGGAATGGCATATCCCCGGCCATCTGCTCAATCCCGCCAAATGCCAGCGCGAACACGGCAAAAAACAACAATGTCGTAATCACCGGGGCAACGATCGTCTGGGTATAAACGCTCAGGAACCGCCCCACTTCTTTCCAGATAAGGGTTTTCAGCCCTTCGATATTAAGCCTGCCTATTTTCCGCGGCTCCGGGGCTTGCTGAACGGTCTGTGAATCTGACATGATTATCCTTTAAAGAAAGCAACTGCACTATGGCTCAACTTAATTCACCGGCAGAAAAGATCAAGGCGGATGGCCCCCATAGCAAAAAGGACACCCGAAAAAAACCACGCCCGCCCAAAAAGATCACCGAAAGCTACCTGCAGAATTCAGGCATGTATTATCTGGAGCGTTTCGCCGCCAGCACCGGGCATTTCAAAAGCGTCATGATGCGAAAGATCAACAAATCCTGCGACTGGCACAAGGATCAGGACCGCGAATCCTGCATCGCCATGCTCGACAGGCTGGTCGAAACATTGCAGGCCGCAGGACTTCTGAATGATGAGCACTATGCAAGGGGCATGGTCATTTCTTTAAGACGGCGGGGCTTATCCGCCCGGATGATACAGGCGCGCCTTAAAGCAAAAGGTCTCGGCAGCGATCACATTCACCAGGCCCTTCAGGAGCATGCCGAGGACGTTTCAGGTGATGCAGATCTCACCGCCGCCCTGCGCCTGGCACAGCGCAAGAAAATCGGCCCTTACCGCAAAACCGCTGACATGGATGAAAAGTCATACAACAAAGCGCTCGGTGTCTTTGCCCGCGCCGGATACTCTTACGATATCTGTCAGAAAATAATGGGTATGGAGCACCCGCCTAATGAATTTGGTGACTAGACGCTCCCTTGTCCCCGTCACCGTCTTTTTGCTCTGGGGTCACTTTATCGCTGCCGGCATCCCGGACAATACGCTTTGCCGGGAAAATCACAGTTGCGGTCGTCCCGATTCCCTTCTGTGAGAACAGCTCCAGCCTCCCTTCATGAAGTTTCATAAGGGACTCAACAAGCGTCAGCCCCAGCCCCGCCCCGGAGTCAGACCGGTTCAACGCCGTCTCCACCTGCCCGAACGGCGATAGCGCCTTTGCAATCTCATGTTCTTCCATCCCGATCCCCGTATCGGTAATAGACAGGCGCACCTCGCCGTTTTTCTCCACTTCACAGGAAACGGTGATCCGCCCCTCACCCGGCGTATATTTAATCGCGTTCCCCAACAGGTTGATTAAGACCTGCTTGATCGCAAGCTCCTCTCCGATAACATCCGGGATCTTACCTTCGGTCATATTCACAATGGTCAGGTGTGCATTGCCCGCTTTCTGGGACATAAAGTCAATACAGGACCGTACGACCTTATCCATCCGGACATGCCCTTCATTAATCTGCCGATCGCCAGCCTCGATACGCGACACATCAAGGATTTCATTGATAATCGTCAGCAGCTTTTGCCCGCTTTCATGAATATCTTTTGCATACTCCCAATACTGGCGATTATCGAGCGGTCCCAGAACTTCGTTCCGGATAATCTCCGCAAAGCCGATAATCGCATTAAGTGGAGTCCGCAATTCATGGCTCATATTGGCAAGGAACTCAGATTTGGCACGGTTTGCCATATCGGACTGGACTTTCGCTTCGCGCAGTTTTTGCTCTGCCTGCTTGCGTGAAGTGATATCCTCCATACTCCCTTCGTAATAAAGGATGTTCCCATCATCGTCTTTAACCGCGCGCGCATTTTCATTGACCCAGATAATGTTCCCGTTGCGCACACGCACTTCGGTTTCAAAATTCTGGACCATGCCGATCGTTTCCAGCTCACGAATAAAATGCGCCCGGTCGCGCGCGCGCACATAAAGATGGTCGTGCGCATTCCGCACTTCGCGCAACATTTGCTCCGGCGTTTCATAACCGAGTACGCGCGCCATTGCAGGGTTCGCGCTCAGGAACTGCCCTTCCGGTGTCACCTGGTAAATCCCACCCGCCGCGTTCTCAACGATCGTCCGGTATTTTTTCTCCGCTTCACTCAGCGCTTTTTCCGCCCGGCGGCGCTCCTCCACATCTGTCAATGTACCGACAACCCGCATATTGCGGTTCTCATCCTGGCGCAACATCGACATCGCAATTTCCACGGAACGGAACGTCCCGTTGGAAGACCGCAAACGGGTGAAGGCGCGATAAGCGCTCTTCTTGCCTTTCACCAGCATTTCAAAATTGCTGCGCTGTTCTTCCTGATCCTGCGGATGCAACAACTCAAACAGATTTCGTCCTAAAGCCTGTTCAATATCAAAACCGGTCACCTTACTCCATGTATCGTTTAAAAAAACGATCTCGCCGTTAACCGAAGTCTCGAAAATAATATCGCTGACAGAATCGATAATCGCCTTGTACTCGCGCTCCGCTTTACGCAGAACCTGGTTCAAACGCTCACGCTCGGAAATCTCACTGTTCAGGTCGTAGTTCTTTTGTGCCAGCTCGCGGTTCATGATCGCCAGCTTATAAGATTGCCTCTGGTTATTGCGTACATAAAACGTCCCGATCAGCGTCAGGGTTATCCCGAACACCAGCATCAGCCATGGCGTGTTTTCAAGAAAACGAATGCGCTGATCCTGCCCAACCGCAAGATTGAGTTGCCACGTATCCCCACCCACCGTGAAAGAAATATTCTCTCCGTTCTGGTCAAGATTAATCATCTCTTCGTTATCTTGATTACGGTTCATGTAATACAGGCGATCCCCGGATGACAAATCGGTAATCACAATCCGCCGCAACGACATCCGGTTCTGTAACCATCCTAAATCAATCGCATGACTGACCCGGCTGATACCGATTATCACGCCGATCTCCTGACCGTTCATCATAACTTTACGAGCAAGAACAAAGGGCTGAACCTTAACTACCGGATCACTGTTTTCCTGCCAATACACCATCCCTGGCGGCGCAGATAACGTCGTCACGGCTTTTGCATCACGTCCGTTCTGACGCGCCAGAACAGCCTGCACCAACCCTTTAAATGACTCCGATGAAGTCGATACAGGGCTGTTTTCATGCTTCCAGACTTCGATAACGCGCCAGCTATTATGATCCGCATTATTGCGTACAAACAAAACATGATCGAAATGGCGCGTCTGAGAAACGGCATAGTTGATCCGCTGCACCATCTCGGCCTCAGACACATTGGCCGCCAGCAATCCAGCCATGGATGCCATCGTAATGACGGATTGTTCAAGCCCAACCAGACGCTCACTGATCGAGCGCTGCGTCCCTTTTACCGTTCTCTGGAAATCGTCCTGAATCATCTGCTGGATCAGGATATTGAGGATCGCATAGGCCGTAACCGTCAACACGATGCCGGTTAACAGTACCGTCAGCTGGGCCATATTTCCCGTCATACGGGGGGCTCTTCTGATGTCGGGACTAATCACAGTCCCGGTTTCTTCGTCCTCAATCACGCGAAACGTTCCTTAAAACGTTGTTTTTATAACAGTTTCCCCTAACCTCACTATGCCCCAGAGCAATAAAGAAATTGCTAATATTTCAAAAAATCTTTGATGCAACGCACCAATTGACAAAAACCCCGAAAAAGCATACTGATATGAAGGAATAATGCTGCAAAGCAAAAACATGGAGGCCCCTATGCAGACCAACGATTTTATGAAGTTTTTCGACGCTGACTTTGCCAAAAACATGACCGGATTCGGATTTCCTTTCGACATGAAAGGATTCATGGACAGCCAAAGCAAAAACATGCAGGCCATCACCGAAGCCCAGCAACTGGCCATGGAAGGCATGCAGGCCGTGATCCAGCGCCAGAACGACATGATTTCCCAGATGGTGCAGGACAATTCCACGCTCGCCCAGGAAATCATGACAGAATCCAGCCCGGAGCAAAAAATCGCCCGGCAGGCTGAAATCATGAAAACAGTTTATGAGCGTTCTATCCGCGACATGAAAGAAATCGGCGAGCTCATCAGCAAATCCAACCAGGATGCCTCAGAAGTGCTGAACAAACGTATCACCGCATCCCTGAACGAAATCAAAGCCGCAGCTTCTAAAACGAAAAAAGCCGCCTGATCGGGCAGCATCAAGTAAATTCAAAAAGCCGCCAAAGCAAAGGCGGCTTTTTTACTAGGGTTTACGCATTCCAAAAGCTGCTAAAAAGCACCCTGTACATGCCATCGCAGACCCTAGCGCACCGCCAGCGGCCGCTGTCTTAAGCGTATCGGAATAAGACGCTCCGTCATCTTTGTGCTGAAGATCAAAGGTTGCAGCTTCCCATGCTGTGTTCAAAGCCGTCCCTCCGGCAATTATAGCACTCGCCAACATCATAATTCTTGCGCGGTCCGATAAACGGCTGAACATATTGCTTAGCTTCATATCATTCTTCCTGACTTTAAAATTCCGTGCAGTATATTACGACAACAAAAAGATTATGTCAATTTCAAGCCGGCATTGTGATTTTCACACGAAGACCGCCATGCGGGCTGTGTGCGAGCATGATCTCGCCGCCATGGCTATGAATGATATCCTGTGCGATCGGCAACCCCAGCCCGACCCCGCCGGTTGCCGGGTTGCGGGATTCATCAATCCGGTAAAACGGACGAAAGACATCCTCCATCTTCTCATCCGGGATGCCGGGACCGTTATCATCAATCGTAATGACAACTTCATCCTCGCCGCGCACAACGTCGATCCAGATATCGCCCCCATATTTGCGGGCATTATTTACAAGGTTCGTCAAGCAGCGCTCAAAGGCCACCGGGCGCATATGCAGGGATAAATCGCCTTCCGCCGACAAATCGACCTTTACCCCCTGCCGCCGTACCCCGGCAGCCACCCGGTCGAGGATTGCCTTCAAATCGGTCCGCGAAGCCTGCTCACCACCTTCCCCGCGGGCAAAGTCCAGGTAAGCATCGATCATGCGCTCCATATCGGCAATATCGCTTTTCAGGGCTTCGACGTCTGGATTGTTTCCCAGCATCGCCGCCTGCAGCTTCATCCGTGTCAGCGGTGTCCGCAAATCATGCGATACCCCGGCCAGCATCGCTGTCCGCTGCTGGATCTGGCGTTTGATCCGCTCCTGCATATCAAGGAAGGCGGATGCGGCCTGCCGCACTTCCCGCGCGCCCTCGGGTTTAAAACTGGTCGGCACATCCATCCCCTTGCCAAAACGCTCCGCCGCGACTGCCAGCCGCCGGATCGGCCGGATCTGGTTCCGCATAAACAGGATCGCGACCATCAGCAGCACCAGCGATATCGCAATCATCCACAGCAGGAAAATATACCCGGATGAGGAAAACAGCCGCCTCTGCGGCAGGGATACCCGGAGCACACCGTCGGTAACAGTAACGCTCACCTCCACCCATTTTTCATTCACATCAACATTAATCAGGTAAGGCCGCCGCACCTGCGCGTCCATTGCCTTGGCCAGCGTCCGCGAAATCACGGTTTCTTTCAACCCCGCATGCCCGTCGTGACGCTCATCCTCAAGGCGGGCTTCCGGTTCAAAATTAATCAGCAGTTCCAGATTTTGCCCGGCATAGGTCTTGATCTCATTCAGCGCACTTGCCGACGCGTCTTTTTCAACCCTGTCGGCAATCATCGCAATTTCTCCAGCCACCGAAAAGGCCAGCCGGTCCGTCATCTTGACCCAGTGACGATCAAAGAAAACCACCGTACTAATAATCTGGATCAGCAGGATCGGCGTCACCAAAATCATCAGGGAACGCCCGAAAAGCGTACGCGGCAGGATTTTTTTGATCCCGCCCTTCATGACAAAGCCCCGGTCCGTAACATATAGCCCTTACCCCGTACCGTCTGCAGGCAGCGCGGCATTTTAGGGTCATCCTCGATCTTACGGCGCAGGCGCGTCACCTGGACATCAATCGTGCGCTCGCCAGCATCCAGGTCGCAGAGCCGCGCCAGCTCTTCCCGGCTGATCGCCGCCCCACTGCGACTGGCCAGGGCGCGCAGCAGATTATCTTCGACCGTTGTCAGCCGCACCGTCTCATTCCCGTCCTGCAATTCCTTATGCGCCGGATCATACCGCCAGCGCCCGACGGTAAAGACCTGCCCTTGCTCCGGCTCCTGAGGCCTGCGGCGCAGGATCGCCTGCAGCCTTAAAACAAGCTCCCGCGGTTCAAAAGGCTTGGTCAGATAATCATCTGCTCCCGTTTCCAGCCCGGCAATGCGGTCTTCCGCTTCACCTAACGCGGTAAGCAACAGGACCGGTATATTATTATGACGATCGCGAAGCCCCTGCGTGAACACAAGGCCGGTTTCCCCCGGCATCATGATATCGACCACCATCACATCAAAAGACAGCAGTTTCAGCACATCCCGGGCCTCCGCGGCACTTTCGGCTTCGGCGACGATAAATCCGTTTTCCCGCAGGTACCGGGACACAAGCTGGCGAATACGTTCATCGTCATCAACGATCAACACATGGGGCATGGTAGACGGTCTTTGCGGCAAAGCCTCACTCATCGCGACTAATTTGCTTTTTTCTTTCACCAATTCTGATAATGTTCTATCAGAAATACAGGTCTAATGAAGCTTAAAAAGTACCATAGTGAGAGTACAACAATGACAAACGCCCCTTTTGATGATCGCGACGGTTTAATCTGGTATGACGGAGAAGTTGTTCCCTGGCGGGATGCCAAGCTGCACGTCCTGTCCCACGGCCTGCATTACGGCGGCGCGGTATTCGAAGGCGAGCGGATTTATGACGGCACCGTTTTCAAGCTGCGCGAGCATTCGCAGCGCCTGATCGACTCCGCCCGTATGCTGGACATGGAAATCCCTTTTAGCCTGGAAGCCATCGAAGACGCCTCAAAAGAAATCCTGGAAGCCAATAACATCTCCAACGGTTACTTGCGGCCTATCGCATGGCGCGGTTCCGAGCAAATGGCCGTTTCCGCGCAGAACACGGCCATCCATCTGGCCTTTACCTGCTGGCAATGGCCTAAATATTTCTTCCCGAAAGGCGGCGAAGACAAGGGCATTGCCCTGAAATCCGCCACGTGGCGCCGCCCGGACCCGCAAACCTGCCCCGTCCATGCCAAGGCCGCAGGAAATTATGCCATCGGCACCATGGCCAAGCACGAAGCAGAACGCGCCGGGTTTGATGATGCCTTTATGCTGGATTACAAAGGCCGGGTCGCAGAATCTTCCGGCTCCAACCTGTTCTTTATCAAAGACGGCGCAATCAAAACACCGACAGCGGAATGCTTCCTGAACGGCATCACCCGCCAGACCGTCCTGCAGCTTGCCCGCGACATGGGGATTTCCGCAGAAGAAACAACCATAATGCCCGATGAAATCGGCCAGTATGAGGAAATTTTTGTCACCGGAACCGCCGCGGAAATCACCCCCGTAGGCCGGATTGACGATCATACGTATGAGATCGGCCCGCTGACCAAGCGCCTGCAGGAAGCTTACCAGGACCTGACACGCCAGAAACCGGCAGCAAAAACGGCGGCCTCTGCGTAAAAGCTTACACACCCTATAGCCATAAAGATGCAACAAAGTTTGCATTTTGTTAATCTTTTTGTAATAATAGTACAAAAGAAAAGGCTGCTCTTATATATGCGGCATAAATTATAGAAGGTGTATGAATGGCGTTTACTGACTACGATCAGAGCCAGATTATCGAACAAATTCAGGCATTTTTCCTGATGCAACGCCTGTCTAATCCCGAATTTCTTAAAGGCATGGATTTCGACCCTGTAAACGGTCAGCTTGGGGATGCCAATTCCGCAACGAACCAGGCCATTTCCACATTTTTAAAACATATGGGCGTCGCCGAAGACCAGGTTAATCCGGCCAACCCGAACTACCTGGAAACGGCGCACTGGTATGCCGGCAAGATCATGGCCCGCGATATGACCGCGCAATATCATCTGAAACGGCTGGAAGAGGTCATGGACAATGATCCGGAAAGTCTGAGCGAAGAAGTGCGCGAGATGTACGACCGCCGGATTGAACTGCAACAACAAATCGACCATGCCAACGCCGAAATGGATCAAATCGAACGCGACGTCGAAAGCGGCGCACGCAAAGACTACGGCAATGCCGGAAAAATTCAGACGGCAAGGGACATGAGCATCATACGGATGGAACGGCTGGAACGCCGCCTGCTGGAAATTAAAGAAGTCCGTGACCTTACAAACGATCCAGCAAAGCGCAAACTTTATGAAACGGCGCAAACCCTGACAGAGGAAGGCAAAATATCGCCTGCCAAACCACCTGCTGCAAAAGCGGATGCCGAAGCAGAGCAGAAAAAAACGGTACAGCAGGAGCAAAAACCGCCGCCACAACCGGAAATGGATGATAGCTCGATTTACTTCATCAATATGTTTGCAATGAATAACCCGAACATCAGCACCCATACAGGCCATGTGTGGCAAAGTATGAAAGCCGAGGGGCTGAGCGCAGGCGATGCCATCGACAAATACATCGCGAATTACGCCGATCGCTACAAAGCCGAACATGACGGCCAGGATATTTCAGCCTCCGTTCTGAAAAACATGCAAAATTCTATCATTGGCGACGTCCGGCACCTGCGGCAGGTCGAGGCCTCTATTCAAGGTGTAGCCCCGACCCCGGAAATGATCGCCGATAATTTTGTAAGCACCCGGATCATGCCGAAGATGGATGATGCCACACGATCCGTTTACGATGCGATGAATAACGGCAACCTTTCTTTTGACGATGCCCTGAATCAATATTTTGAAAAGCGGGAAGAATTATACGGGCAACTTGGCACTCAGGACAAAAGCAAGCCGGGTATCGCCGCCGCGCTTGAGAACAACAGACCTCTCAGCGATACTGAAAAAACACAGCTTACAGAACAAATCAAAACACAGCTCCTTGATATCGATACCATTCGTCAGGGCGTGAAGGAATATGAAGGCGTTACCTTAACGGCGGAAGATACAGTCAGCACCATGCGCGCAAGCTGGGCGCAACACGGACGCCTGCCGAACAGCATGGATCATTACACAGATATGCTGAAACAAAAAATCGAACGCTATCAAAGCGCCGAAGGCGGAAACCTTGACCAGCAAACCGCCTGTGCCCGCGCTGCCGTTGACATCCGCGGCCAGATTGATATGGACCGGGGCGTACCGCCTCACGCCGTCGTGAACGAAAACCATGTGTACTACAATAACGACATTTCCATCATGGAAGGCTGGCTGCGTAAAGAAGCCTACGTCAAACAAGGCGGCGGGCTGAGCGCAGAAGAAGCCCGCACCATGGCCGGCAACGAACAAGATATGACCAATCTCAGCAAGATCGATGTCTATACCCAGAAATACGGAGCAATCTATGGCTTATATCGCCGCTCTAACATGGAAGAAGCGATGATCGGTGCCCACAAACAAAAATATCCGGAGCAATATCAGGACGCCAGTGCCGACATTTCCGTTAAACCGCCAGCCCAGTCGCTCGCCGCTCAACAGCTGGCAGACGTCGAACAACAGCAGCTTATGATGGCGGAAGACATCCTGCGGGAAAACGGGGCCACGCTGAGAAACAATCAGGAAAGGCTTACAAAAATCGGGGTCCATATAGAAACCCCGGAAAGGCTCGTCAACTCTATGCGCGATCCCGGCGTACAAAAAGAATTTCTGGAACTGGCCGACACAGGTGTCAAATTTGGACAAATGAGCGCAGGCGCACGAGACCAGATTCAAAATACGCTGGATCGATTCAACAGCCTGGAAGCTGAACGCCAGGTCTACGCGGCACAAGTTGAAGCAGAGCCAAAGCCGGAGGCCAGCCACAACACAAAACCGCAAACCGCGCAAACGACAACACCGACCGAACAGGAATGGGACGGGCCGGACTTGCCAACCTTAGAAGAAAGCACCGTCAAACGTTTTGATAGCTTACAGGACACCTATATGGATTTCCTGAGCTCACAGCATGGCGTGATGTCCCGCGAACAAATGCAATTCATGAGCGACGCGCATGACCGCTACGAAGACCTGAAAGACAAGGTTCACAACGGCGGTGACATGACAGAATCCCTTAAGGAAACCCACCAGTTCGCAACATTCCTGCGGGACGGAATGGACCAGCGGGAAGTCAGTTTCGTTAAAGACAACTGGAAGCAACTGCAACCCTACCTGCAACGCATAGACGAAACCCTTGGCCCCGAAGATTTTGAAAAAGGCCGCGACATCCTGCGCGCAAATCAGGATGCCATCATCGAAGACACTTACGATCACCGCGGTGCCACGGTCCGCGAATTGCTACACGACCGCCGCAGCTTCGATAAAATAGAAAAACCTCTGAACGCCTTTGAAGAAGAAATTAAACAGATCGAAGCCATCGCCGCCGAAAACAAGGTTGATCTGGAAACCACCCCGGAAACACCGGCAACGCAGGAAATCACAGCCCCCGCCGCAGATGCCGCAGAAATCCAGCAGCAGGCGAAAGCTGCTGCCACAGCAACACTAAGCAACTAATAATGGGACAGGATTCTCTTTAATCGTCATCCCGAACGCATGTGAGGGATCTCCCGACAATCTGGAGATTTCTCAGCTTCGCTTCGAAATGACACTGTTAACAATTGTCCCCTTCATAATGATTTGAAAGGGCTACACTAAACGCTACACATTAAACCGGAACAGAACGACATCGCCGTCATGGACAAGATATTCCTTGCCTTCCTGGCGCATCTTGCCGGCCTCTTTGCAGGCGTGTTCCCCGCCGAGATTGATGTAATCCTCGATTGAAATGACCTCGGCTTTAATAAAGCCCTTTTCAAAGTCCGTATGGATCACACCGGCGGCTTCTGGGGCTTTGGCCCCGGTCCGAACGGTCCAGGCCCGCGCTTCTTTCGGCCCGACGGTGAAATAAGTCTGCAGCCCCAGAAGGTTATACCCGGCCCGGATAATCCGGTTCAGGCCCGGCTCCGCCAGTCCCAGTGTTTCAAGGAACTCATGCTTCTCTTCTTCCGTTTCCAGCTGGGCGATTTCGGATTCAATCCGCGCGCTGATGACAACGCTGGACGCCCCTTTTTCCGCCGCCATCGCTTCGACTTTACGGCTAAATTCGTTACCTTCCGCCGCTTCGGCTTCGGACACGTTGCAGACATAAAGCACAGGCTTGCCGGTCAGGAGTTGCAGGTTTTTAAACGTCCGCACCATATCATCCGGCACATCAACCGTCCGCGCCGGATTTCCAGCATCAAGAACCGCTTTAACCGATAACATAAAATCGTGCTGCGCCTTGGTTTCCTTATCACCGGACTTCGCTTTGCGGGCGATATTCTCGATCTGGCGCTCAAGGCTTTCCATATCGGCAATCAGCAGCTCAGTTTCAACCGTCTCGGCATCCCGCACCGGATCAACGCTGCCTTCGACATGGGTCACGTTGGAATCATCAAAACAACGCAAAACGTGAATGATCGCATCGACTTCACGGATATTGCCCAGGAACTGGTTCCCCAGCCCTTCGCCTTTACTGGCGCCCTTCACCAGCCCGGCGATATCCACAAACTCAAGCTGCGCCGGAACGATCTTGGCCGATTTGGCAAGGGCCGCTATTTTAGCCAGCCGCTCATCCGGCACAGCAACCCGGCCGACATTCGGTTCGATCGTACAAAAGGGGAAATTCTCCGCCTGCGCCGCCGCCGTCGCCGTCAGCGCATTAAACGTCGTTGATTTCCCCACGTTCGGTAACCCGACAATCCCGCAATTAAAGCCCATACTCTTTAGCTCCTCTTTTCTTTTGCTGTCCGAAGTGCTACCACAATGAAATTGTAATATGTACTTCTTTTTTCAGGGAGGAAAGAGAGATGAAAGTCGCAAAAGACGCACAGAACGTAGCCAGTGGTTTAAAAGGCCTGTTTAGGGCCCTGGTTCTAACCGCAGCAACAGCCACCATCGTCCATGATGTCTGGACGGGTGAAAGCCTGATTAGCAAAACATGGAACAGCGCCGTGGCCGGACCGATGAAAACAACAGAAATGTGCCGGGAAAACCAAGCTCTCGGTGACAGCTTTATCTGTAAAAAGCGCGGGAACGGCAAAGGGCTGGATACGCTGATCCCGAAATTCGATTAACGGATCAGGCCGCCGCCTTAACATCGATGGCGATTTTACTCAGGTAATTGGCCGTATCGCCGCCTGCCAGCAGCCCGGCATGGCGTGCGCTGGCAGTCACCACAGCATCGACCCAGCCTTTTTCCGCCTTTGCAAAATCGCGTAGCACATAACCGTGCACGCGGGCTTTATCACCCGGATGCCCAATCCCCAGGCGCACACGCCAGAAGTCCGGCGTCCCCATATGCGCCTGAATGGATTTCAAGCCGTTATGACCGGCATTACCGCCGCCCTGCTTAATCCTGATCTTGGCCGGTTCCAGATCCAACTCATCATGAAAAATAACGATACGGTCCGGATTTATTTTGTAAAATTTTGCAGCCGCTTTAACGGCTTGGCCGGAATTGTTCATGTAAGTTGTTGGCTTTAACAAAATGACTTTATGGCCGTCAATCCGTCCTTCGGCCAGATCCCCCTGGAACTTGGACCGCCACGATGGATACCCGAATTCCGACGCCATGGCATCGACAACCATGAACCCGATATTATGACGGTTCCCGGCATATTCCGGCCCGGGATTCCCCAGACCGACAAACAGCCACGGCGCATCGGATTTATGTTTGGAAAGATCGGACATCGTTAAAAAACCATCAGGGGCATCGGCGCAACAAGAAAGAGTATACTACAATCTCATCGCAATGATGCCCCTGATGGCAAAATTATTATTCTTCAGCAGCAGCTTCTTCAGCTTTTTCTTCGCCAGCTTCAGCAGCAGCTTCTTCGCCTTCTGCACCTTCAGCAGCATCGTCGGTTGCTTCAGCGCGGCGCGGCGCGGCAATGACGGCAATCGTAAAGTCACGATCGTCAATCACAGGCTTAGCGCCAGCAGGCATGGTTGCGTTGCTGATCTTGATCGTATCGCCAATCTGGAACGGCGTCAGATCAATTTCAATAGCGTCAGGAATGCTTGTTGCCTGGCAAACCAGTTCAACTTCATAACGGATAATGTTCATCACGCCTTTATCCTGAATCGCAGGAGACTGCTCTTCGTTGATGAACTGAACCGGAACACTGACGGCAATCTTGGTTTTCGGCGACACACGCAGAAAATCGACATGTTCAACAGTCCCTTTGACAACGTGAGACTGGACATCACGAGCCAGAACCAGGTGTTTATCACTACCCACGCTCAAATCGCACAAGGTCGTAAACATGTGGCCTTTGTTGTATTCCAGGTTAATTTCTTTTTCCGGCAGGGTAATCGTGATCGGCTCTTTACCGTCACCGTAAATCACTGCAGGAACTTTATTTTCGCGACGCAATGCACGAGCGGCCCCCTTGCCGACCCGGTCTCTTGCTTCGGCTTGCAAAGCATAGTTTTTTGACATGGTTATATCCTCTTGTTTTATAACAATATTTTATTCCGGACCGGCCTCCAGGGGTGCTGCAGAAGGCCCGAAACAGGCGCTAAAAGACCAGAAAACGTGAAAAAAATCAAGCTTTTCTGTCCAAAACCATCCGCCGCAACTTCTCACATAAGGATGAATTCCACTTAACCAGGTCATAAACCAGCACAATCCGCAGCCCATATTCGGGCGTGGCACGGTCTTTCGGCGGCGGCGTATGCATAACGGGCCGCTCCGTATTTTCCAGAGAACTCAGCAAGGCCAGCTTGCCTGTCTCAACCTGCCAGAGTGTTACCGGGCTGTCTTTCACCACAATTTTATCAAGACCGGATCCAAACGACACATGATCGTTATCAATCAGGCATGTTGCCCCGTCAGCAATCGTTTCAATAAAACGCTTTTCAATCCCCGTTCCCTTATCGACATGCGGATTAATCCCGTTATCAACAGGACTGACGCTGCCCCGCAAATATCCAGCATCAATACTGAGACGAATCTGGTGATCCGGAAAAGCCTCTTTTAATATGGATATTCTGCGGGCGATATGCTCCTGCAGCGGCGTAAGCAACGTCCTGTTTGTTTTTTTGCCGGCCAGTTTGTTAAATAACCGCGAAAGGCTACGGTCCTCATAATCACAAGCTAACGGCTCCTGGCTGACAGATATCCCGTTGTACTTGCACCACCGCACCAAGCGATCCAGATCGGCCGCCTCTATATGACACTGCGCATCCTGCCATATAGCGGCATTAACGCCATCCCCGCGGCTGATCGCAGCAAACATCTGCCGCAACGCCAATACCGGCTTCCGTCCCCTGACAAAAGCAACATTACGCGGCCCATCCGCGTCATCAGCCAGCAACGGCTTTACGACATAAGAATCCCCGGACACAATAAACGTCCCTGTTTATAATTGTTGTTATATTTTTATGTCTTTATAAGAGAGTCGGACCTATTTGAAAAGAGCCGAAATCGACCGCTCTTCACTAATCCGCTTGATGGCTTCCCCGATCAGCGGCGCAACGCTGAGCTGCTCGATCGTTTCAGAGACGCGCACGGCTTCGGTTGCCGCGATACTGTCGGAAATGACCATCCGCTCGATTTCCGAAGAAGAAATCCGCGCCACAGCCCCGCCGGACAATACCCCGTGCACAACGTAAGAATGAACTTCTTTCGCGCCCTTGGCTTTCAGCGCAGATGCCGCATTGCAGAGCGTCCCGCCGGAATCGACGATATCGTCAACCATGATGCAGACTTTGCCGTCCACATCGCCGATCACATTCATCACTTCGGAAACCCCGGCTTTTTCACGGCGTTTATCGATAATGGCAATATCGGCATTAATCCGCTTGGCCATCCCGCGCGCGCGCACGGCACCACCGACATCAGGAGATACCAGCACCAGCTGCTCGTCTTTGAAGCGCTTGGTCAGCTCCGGCAGGAACACAGGCGCGATATTCAGATTATCAACCGGGATGTCGAAAAAGCCTTGAATCTGCCCTGCATGAAGTTCCAGCGTCAAAACCCGGTCCGCCCCGGCTGCAGTAATCAGGTTCGCGACCAGCTTGGCCGAGATCGGCGTCCGGCCACCGGTTTTCCGGTCCTGCCGCGCATACCCGAAATAAGGGATCACCGCCGTAATCCGGCGCGCCGACCCACGGCGCAGCGCATCAATCGTAATCAGCAGTTCCATAAGATTGTCGTTCGCCGGGTAAGACGTGGACTGGATCACAAATGTATCCATCCCCCGGACATTTTCCAGGATTTCGGCAAAGACTTCCATGTCTGAAAAGCGGCGGATACTGGCCTTGGTCAGCGGTACACTGAGATAGGCGGAGATTGCTTCGGCAAGTGCGCGGTTCGAATTACCGGCGATAAGCTGCATGTTATTATTTTTACTCAATGCTCGTCCCCTGAATGCGTCTGTACCGGGCACTATAAAAAACCGGGCGGATAAATCAACCTTATTTTCTGATTACTTCAGCAAGCTCGCGTTGCCTCTTGGAAGAAAACATGTATAAATAAATATCTGCATTAGAAAAAAGAGGACACTTAAGAAATGAGCGATAAAGGCACAAAAGATACGACTAATAAATTTAATATGGAATCTGAGGGTTATGATGCCCTGGCCCACCTGAAAGACATGAACAAAGAAGCCGACCGCGCCATTGAGAGAACTCAGCGTGAAAATGAAGAAACACGGCAGTTTTTAAAAGAACGCGGCCTTGATGTTTAATTGTCTGAAAGCGCTTTAAACCCATTTTATTTACCGTCATCCCCGCGACAAAATCTTTGATTTTGTTTAAACAGCGGGGATCCATATGTCGACGAACTTTGTTCGTCGTCTTTTGTGGATTCCCGCCGATTAGCACGGCTTCGCCGTGCCGCGGGAATGACGATAAAGGGTTGTTTTGCAATTTTACTCGCTAATCACGATTACCGAAATCTGCCGCCCGTAATCCGGCTCTCCCCGGTGCGTAGTGCGGCGATAACTGAAATAATCCATTTCATTGAAATATGTGTCGCTGCCGTTCACGGAAATTTCCGGAACCCCCGCCAGCATCAGCCGCCGCGTCACATAACCCGGCAGATCAAACCGCAGATGCCCCGGCGTATCAGACGGCACGAAAAACTGCGCCGCCGCCTCATCCTGTTCGATAAACGGCAATTTGAACGCATCCGAAACCTCGTAAGAGCGCTGCCCGATACAAGGACCGACCGCAGCACAGATCGTCTCCGGCGCAGCGCCTAACGCGGCCATCCCCTCAAGCGTACTCTCCAGCACCCCGCGCAGCGCGCCGCCCCACCCGGCATGAGCAGCCCCAATCACAGGCTTGCCATCAGCTTTCTGCCCGCAAAACAAAACCGGCGCACAATCCGCCGTCAGGATCCCCAACCCCAAACCAGGCACATCCGTCACCATCGCATCCGCCTGCGGCCGTTCCGCCCACGGCGCAGTCACAGGCAAACACTGCGCGCTGTGGATTTGATAGACACTGAGCAGATGATCGGGCGCAAGCCCCAGGGCCTTCGCCACACGCGCCCTGTTCTCCGGCACAGCCGGATCTTCCGTGCCAAGGCCGCAATTCAGGCTGTGATAAATCCCTTCACTTGTTCCGCCGTTCCGTCCGAAAAAACCGTGCCGCACCGAAGGCTTTTTTAGCGTTTCTTCCGTTACAAACATCAAAACCCCGCAGGCGTCAGCCCGTCCATATTACTCAGCGCAATCACCTTAAACAGCGTCCCCATTTCCTCCGGCGCTGTCAAGCGGCGCAGGGCGGCATCAATGTCCTGCCCCTGTTCCGGCGAGGCATGCTGGCGCAACATCGCCGCCCGCGTCCCGAGGCCTAAACCCTGCAGGAAATGCGCCTGCGTCACAGGCCCAAAGACCTGCGCATCACCCGCAGATCGTTTCACAGCCGCAAAATCAACATGGGAAGTCAGATCATCCTCCCCCGGATTATCCAGCACATCCACAAAGCCATGCCGCCGCATCGCCTGTAGCGTATCCCCATGGCCTTCAGTAAAGCCATAATCAATGAACAGCACAGTCGTATCCGGCCGCTGCATCAACTGCCGCACTATCATATCGCGTGCAGGCGCCCATTCGAATACAGCCCCAGCCTCAGCTTCCCTGGGCAATACGCGCTTTATATCTTCCGCCAGAGGGACAAACCCAAAACAAAACGCCTCTCCTTCAAGCCCAACAACCCGCTCGCCCCAAGCCTGCCCGTCAAAAATGAATTGCCGCACCGGCAGCGCATCCAGGAACTCATTCCCCAACAGGATCATCGGCATATCATCCGGCAAGTCCTCGATCTGCGTACACCAGCGCACATCGTGCCCTGCCAGCTTTTGCACCTGCTTTTCTTTTAAAACCCCGCTCATCTCAACCAGATGCACCTGCGCCGCCTTGTGAAAGCCCGGCACCTTTGCCGTCGCCCGCAGCGCATCCGCCATCAACGTCCCGCGTCCCGGCCCGCATTCCGCCCAGACAAACCGTTCCGGCTGCCCTCTCTGCATCCATAGATCACAGACCCATGCGCCGAGCAGTTCCCCGAACATCTGTGAAATTTCCGGCGCGGTCGTAAAATCGCCGTCAGTCCCGAACGGATCGCGGCTGTTATAATAATGGCCGACCGCCAGCCCCATGAACGTCCCCACATCCATCGGCCCGTTATGGTGAATTTGCTGCCGGATATGATCTTTGAAACTCATGAGACCGCTTGCTTACGCCCGGCATAAAAGAACAGGATCAACCCGCACAGCACCATCGGCACACTTAAAATCTGTCCCATCGTCACCGCGTCCGCGATCAGTCCCAGCTGGATATCCGGTTCACGGAAGAACTCAACAATCACCCGCGCCAGACCGTACCCCATCAGGAAAATCCCGGTCAGGACTCCCGGCTTGTTCCGGAGGCTCTCTTTCCGTGCCAGCAAGGCCAGCACACCGAACAACACCAGCCCTTCCAGCACCGCTTCATATAGCTGGCTCGGATGCCGCGGCATTTCCCCGCCACGCGGGAAAACCATCCCCCACGGCGCATCAGTCGCCCTGCCAAACAACTCCCCGTTCACGAAATTCGCAAGCCGTCCGAAGAACAATCCAATCGGCGCGGCACAACTCACCAGGTCGGTCAGCCGCAAAAGAGACGATTTCCCGTGCCATGAATAAGCGGCCATCGCCACCATCATCCCCAGCACACCGCCATGAAAAGACATCCCGCCATGCCAGATTTTAAAAATCTCCAGCGGATTCTGCATAAAATAAGACGTCTGGTAAAACAGCACATAACCAAGCCGTCCGCCAAAAATGACCCCCATGATTCCCCACGGCAGGAAATCGTCAATCTGCGTTTTGGTAATCGCCTGGCCTTTGCCTTCATCTTTCCCGGCAAGGAAAAGCGCATAGCGCCACCCCAATAAAAACCCGGCCAGATATGCCAGCGCATACCAACGGATTTCCAAAGGCCCCAGAGAAAGGGCTACGGGATCTATATCGGGAAATTGTAAAGCCATCACTTAACGATACTGGTCGTCCTTCGCCATAAAGTCCTGCACATATTCACGCACACCGTCTTCCAGGTCGGCGAACGGTTTATCATACCCGGCTTCACGCAACTTGGTCATATCGGCCTCGGTAAAATACTGGTACTTGCCACGCAATTCCTGCGGCATATCTATGTATTGAATTTTCGGCTCCATCCCTGCCGCCTTAAATACGGCTTCGGCAAGATCCTTGAAGCTCCGCGCCTTCCCGGTCCCAACATTGAACAGCCCGCTTACATCCGGGTTATCATAGAGCCAGAGCATGACCGACACGCAATCGCCGACATAAACGAAATCCCGCAGCTGCCCGCCATCCTCATAATCAGGATCATGCGATTTGAACAGCTTCGCCGTCGCCCCGGCCACGACCTGCGGATACAGCTTACAGATCACACTCATCTGCCCGCCTTTATGATATTCATTCGGCCCATAGACATTAAAGAACTTCAGCCCGGCCCATTGCGGCGGCGCCTTTTCGCTCTGGTCGTTAATCACGCGGGCGATACGGCGGTCGAACAAATGCTTCGACCAGCCATAAGGATTAAGCGGCCGCAGCTTCGCAAGCTCGTCCGGTGTCTGGAAATCTTTGAAACCGGAGTCCCCATCGCCGTAAGTCGCCGCAGATGACGCGTAAATCAAACGCACATCATTTGCCGCACACCATTTCCACAGCCGCCGCGATAAATCGAAATTCGTATCGATAATCAAATCGGCATCCGTTTCCACGGTCGAGGAAATCGCCCCCATGTGGAAAATTGCCTTGATCGCCCCGGCATGCTTTTCCAGATAATCAAACAATCGCTCGGGCGCAACAATATCGCGCAGCTCGCGCTTGGCGAGATTCTGCCACTTATCTTCCGTTCCCAACCGATCACACACAACAAGATTGGTCAGGCCTTTTTCCTGTAATGCCGCGACAAGATTTGATCCGATGAACCCGGCACCGCCGGTAATAATAATCATAATATATTCCTTGATGATTGATCTTACCCTTCTCGCTTATAACGTACTTTGGATATCTTCAAAACTTTTTTACGGACCGGGTTGCACAGGCAAACGACTCCTGCTACTGACTCCGTTAAAACACAGCCATAAAATTTTAGGAACAACATGATGGGGCCAGACCCGAAAATCCTTGATGACATTGCGAAAGTCGCAGGCGGCGCCGTCAATATTTTCAGCGGCCTGCAACAACAGATTCGCGATGAAATCAAAAGCCGCATGGATGACATGGCCGCCAAAATGGATCTCGTCCCCCGCGAAGATTTAGAGCGCGCGGAACTGATGATTACAAAACTGCGCAGCCGCGTAGACGATCTGGAAAAGCGTATGGATGCGCTCGACAAAGGCGGGAAAAAAACTGCCGCAAAGAAAGCACCGGCTAAAAAGGCACCTGCGAAAAAAGCCGCTGCTAAAAAGAAACCCGCAGCGAAGAAAAAAGCCGCAACCCAAAAGGCCAAAAAATGACCGGTTTTGATTTATATGAAGATGTCAGCAACCCGCTGGACAGTATCGAAGAAGTCATGGCGGGCCATGACTGGACGTTCCAGCGCCCAACCGATGACGAGCTGACCGTCCATATCAGCGGCACATTCGGCCAGTACACGATGACCTTCATCTGGCATGAACCGCACAGCGCCATGCAGTTTTTTTGTGAATTCGACCTGTCGATCCCGACATCACGCTTTGATATGACCAGCAAAGTCCTGCGCGGCATCAACGAAAATCTTTGGCTCGGGCATTTTGACGTCCCCGAGGATTCCAACGCGCCTTACTTCCGTCACACGACATTACTGCGCGGCATGACCCAGACCTCCGGCACAGACCATATTGCCGATCTGATCGAAGTTGCCCTCGCCGAATGTGAAAAATATTACAGCGTTTTCCACCTGCTGGCAGAATCCTCGTCCCTAAATGACGATGTCCTGACTCTGGCCCTTGCAGAAAACGAAGGACAGGCTTAACCCCCCCTTTTTCCCTCTCCCAAGGGGAGAGGGTTGCGCAGACTTGGCAAAACCTGTTTTGCCTATGTCGTAGCTGGGTGAGGGATAACGTATAGAAAGTTTAACATCCTGCCGTTTCATGCTAAAACTCACCAATGACAAAAAATCTCAACATCGCGTTAATCGGTTGCGGCAAAATGGGCAGCGCTATGCTGCGTGGCTGGCTCAGCGCCAAGATTGAAGACCGCGTCACCGTTCTCGACCCGGTGGGCCTACCTGAAGAATTCGCTGCCTACGCCCCGAACCCGGTAACCCATTACAGCGATGCCGCCCGGTTTTCAGAAAAAGCAGGCAAAGCCGATGTCTATGTCATGGCAGTCAAACCGCAGATCATGGATGAAGTCTGCAAAACCATCGCCCCGGCTATTCCGGGCGATGCCCTGATCCTGTCCATCGCCGCAGGGCAGACCATCGGTGCATTTGAAAGCCGTTTCGGCGCAGACAAAGCCATTATCCGCGCCATGCCGAACACCCCCGCCGCCATCGGCAAGGGCATATCGGTCGCCGTTGGCAACACGCCTGTCACCGATACACACAAAGACATGGCCGATACCCTCCTGCAATCCGTCGGACAAGTCGAATGGGTCGATCGCGAAGACCTGCTCGATCCCGTAACCGCCGTATCAGGCAGCGGCCCGGCCTATGTCTTCTTATTGATTGAAACGCTGGCAAAAGCGGGGGAAAACGCAGGACTGGACGCAGACTTCGCCATGAAGCTCGCCCGCCAGACCGTTATTGGCAGCGCCGCTCTCGCCGAACAGGAAAGCACCCTGCCCGCATCAAAACTGCGCGAAAACGTCACCAGCCCCGGCGGCACAACCGCCGCCGCACTGGACATCCTGATGGATGGAAAATGGCAGGATATTATGACCGCCGCCATCGCCGCGGCGACAAAACGCAGTAAAGAGCTAAGCAGCTAAAGTTTACTTCCGTCCCGTCGTTCCCAAACCGATTTCCTTGGCTAGCTTACTGCGCTGCTCGGCATAGTTCGGTGCGACCATCGGGTAATCGGCAGGAAGCCCCCACCGCTCGCGGTACTCTTCAGGGCTCATATTATAAGCGGTTTTAAGATGGCGCTTGAGCATCTTGAGCTTTTTACCGTCTTCAAGACAGACAATATAATCAGGCGTCACCGACTTCTTGATCGGCACGGCAGGTTGCGGCCGTTCGGCCATCACGCTGCTTTCGCCATTTACATTTGACAGCGTTTTATAAACTTTCTGGATCAGGTTCGGAATTTCTTCGGTCTGGACCTGGTTATTGGACAAATGCGCAGAAACAATCTCCGTCGTCAGCGCCAGCAGGTCAGTGTGGTCAGGTTGGTCGGCCATTTCTTTTAAATCCCGTATCTGTATTTCAAAACCGTATTAATAGATAAAGCTTTTATTCGTCCGTCTCAAGAATAATCGGGCAACGACATACTATTGCCCAAGTATAGTGCGCTGCTGTTTTTTGGACTTACTGACATCGGCACTGCGCAGATAGAGTGGCTCCAGCGCCGCCGCGCCGTCCGCTGCAAAAATCTCCAGCGCCGCTTTTGCCATGATCGCCGGATCAGGCAGGGAGAATCCGTCTTCGCCTAGCCCGAACCGTTCCAAAGCATCACCGATATAAAGAACATCCCCAAACGCCTCCGCCTGCCCTTCGATGGCCTCTTTCTCCAGAGCCTGCGGCGCGCTTGCCGCGCTGCCATCCGCATTATAAAAGCGGCAATAATAATCCTGCCGCTTGGTTTCAATCAGCACACAAAGCACCTGCGCTTCGGTTAAACTGCGCTGCGCAAAGAACTGCCGCGCCAGGATATCAAGCGTACACAGCCCGACAACAGGCGTATCCAGCGCAATCCCGAACCCCTGCGCCGTCGCCATCCCGAGACGCAGGCCAGTAAACGCCCCCGGCCCGGTCGTCACGCCAATCAAATCCACATCCGTAAAATCATGCCCGGCCTTGTCCATCACACTCTGGATCATGGGGACGAGCACTTCGGCCTGTCCCCGCGTCATGGATTTTTGTTCCGACACGCAGCTTTGCGTTCCGGCATCATAAAGCCCCGCCGTGCAGCCGAACAGCGCCGTATCAAACACCAGGACTTTACACGGATCAGACATCAGAGGATTTTACACGCATCATCAAATTCAAGCCGCGGCCCGCGCGGATAAAGGCTGTCCGGATCGCCATAGCCAAGATTGCACAGGAAATTAACCTCGACATGCTCCTCCGGGAAAAACGCTTCCTTCACGCCCTTTTTGCTAAACCCGGACATCGGCCCACAATCAAGGCCCAGCGCCCGCGCCGCCAGCATAAAATACGCGCCTTGCAGACTGCCGTTGCGCATCGCCGCTTCCTGCGTAAACTTTTCCTTCCCGACATAAAAATCTTTCATCCCCGGATTATGCGGGAACAGGTCCGGCAGGCGCTCATAAAATTCCAGGTCATTGGCAATAATCACCGTCACCGGCGCCGCCATTGTTTTCTCGACATTGCCGTCCATCATATGCGGCTTCAGCTTTTCCTTGGCTTCGGCGGACTTCACGAAGACAAAGCGCGCCGGGCAGCAATTCGCACTGGTCGGCCCCCATTTCATCAGGTCGTAAACCGCCTGCACCAGCACATCCGAAACATCCTTGTCGCGCCAGCCGTTATAGGTCCGTGCGCTACGGAACAGGATATCCAGTCCCCGGTCATCGATGATCTTGTTATCTTCGCTCATAAGCTTCCCCTTTTCACACCTTTGAATGTAGGGAATCTGAGCAAAAGGTCAATGTCACGTTTTATCTGGCCTTTTGGGCGGAATACTCTATATTCCCTCCCACAGCAGGTTCACATTACGAATACGATGACAAGACGCGCATTACATTCTGTCTTATGTCTTTTGCTGTGGCTTGTATCTTTCCCGGCCACGGCGCAGGAACAGCTGCGGCAAATTCCGCAGGATCAAAGCGCCGCCGTCATTTTCGTTTACCACCGGATCGGCGAAGACCAGTACCCGGAAAGCAATATCCGCCGCGAACAGTTTGAATCCCATATCCGCGAGTTGGCGTCCGGTGAATATACCGTTATGCCCCTGCCCGCCATTATCGCGGCCTTTAAAAACGGTGAAAAACTGCCGGAGAACACGGTTGCCCTGACTTTTGACGGCGGCCACAGCTCTGTCCTGAAAAACGCAGTGCCGCTGCTGCAGACCAATAACCTGCCTTTTACCGTCTTCATTTCCACCGATCACATTGACCGCAACACCCCGCATTACATGAGCTGGGATGATGTGAAGAAGCTGGACCGGACAAAAGACGTCACTATCGGCCTGCACCCTGCCAGCTATACCCGCCTGTATAACGACCCTGAAAGCGAGATCGCGCGCCAGATCAACAGCGCCCGCGCCCGTTACCGCGAAGCACTGGGCCATGAACCGTCCCTGTTCGCTTACCCGTTCGGGGAATATAGCGCTGCCTACCGCAGCATCATCGAAAAACAGGGCTTTAGCGCAGCCTTCGGCCAGCAATCCGGCGTCGCCTATGGAGGGGATGATTTGCTGACCTTGCCCCGCTTCCCAATGACCGAGAGTTTCGGCGGCCTCGACCGCTTTCACCTGACTGCCACAGCGCTCCCGCTACCGGTTACAGACATAGAACCCAAAGACCCGCTCCTGCAAAGCGCCATGCCCTCCATCGGCTTTACGATCGATGAATCTCTGGCCGGAAGCCTTGATAAACTCTCCTGCTTTGTATCCGGGCAGGACAAACCGGATTTGGAAATCGTCGGCACCAGGCGTATCGAACTCAGACTTGGCGCGCCGCTGGAAGCGGACCGCGCCCGGATCAACTGCACCCTGCCTCTGCCCACAAGTGAAAATTATGAAGAGCCACGCTGGCGCTGGTTCGGCCTGCAACTGCTCGTGCCGCGTCAAACACAGCAAAATGCCACATCAACACTGGATCACGACGGGGAAGACGAAGAAGCGCCTGAACCAGAAGAACAGGCCGACGGCTGAGGCTTAGTACCCCATTTCCTGTTCGACCCGCTCAACCTCGGGAATAAACTTCCGCAGCAGGTTTTCAACACCATGCTTTAAGGTCATCGTCGAACTCGGACACCCGGCGCAAGCGCCTTCCATCCGCAGGTAAACCACGCCATCATCGAAATCGACAAACTCAATATTGCCACCATCCATGGCCACCGCAGGATTTACACGGGTTTCAAGCAGTTCCTTGATCTGCCGCACAATCTCGCTGTCTTCACTGTCAACAGCAGCGACCTCCGCCGTCATCACAGGCTGGCCGGAGGTAAAATGCTCCATCAATGCCGTCAGGACCGCAGGCTTCAACTCATCCCAGGCGATATCGTCCGCCTTACTGACCGACACGAAATCGGTGCTAAAGAACACCCCCGTCACGCCGTCCAGATCAAACAAACGCTGCGCCAGCGGCGCCTGCCCGGCATCCTCCACGGATTTAAACTCCGCCGTCCCGCGCGCAATCACTTCGCGCCCCGGCAGGAATTTCAACGTATTCGGATTAGGGGTCTCTTCAAATTCGATAAACATACAACTCACATAGCGTTATAAGGCGATGCCGTCAATATTTTGCGCTTCGATATGGCCCGGCACGACCAATACCGGCACGCGCAGCTTCGCAAGCCCCTTGCCGGTAAAATGCTGGACCAGCGGGCCCGGTCCGGAGCCTGTAGTGCCGCCGCCCAAAATCAGCATCCGGATATGATCGTCTTCGTTAATCGTATCGATAATCACATCGGTCCGGTTGCCTTCGGCCATATACAGGACAGGCCGCTGCCCGTTCAGGTCATTGACAGCTTTCGCCGTATTCCAAAGCTCTTTTTCCGCACCTTCGCGCAGCTCTTTACGCATAACGGCTTCAACATTGCCCCAATGCTGGAAATCATCGACGTTAATCACATGCAGGATACCGACATGCGCCCGCGCGGTTTCCGCCCGGCGCGCCGCATAGCGCAGCGCAATCTGGAACTCTTCGGAACCATCGGAAACGACAAGATACACCCCGCCATCGCCGCCACGGCGGCCGCGGTTCTCTTTTGTCCCTTCGGCCAGTTCTTCTTCCCTTTTTGCACGATCAGGCATTTTGGTTTCTCCTTAATCCCGGCGCAGGAACATCCACGCCGCCCCCCCGGCCAACATAGCCAGAAAAACAGCCGCCAGTCCATAGGCGAAGGCATGCAGGTGGGCAAAGCGGTATAATCGGGCGTTAAAGCCGACCTGCGCTACCCGCAGCTGCGTCTCATTGATACTCTGGACTTCGCCGTTCCGTAAAAGATAAGTCTTAATCGAATAATCCCCGGTCGGCACATTCGCAGGCATGTAAAAATTGGCCCGGAAAAAATCATCGCTCAGGAACACAATATTGCGCGGCTCCAGCGGGAAATACCCGTCGATCTGGCGGTTGCGCACCAGCGCTTCACGAAACCGCTCAATCGCCGCCGGGTCTTCGCGCCCCACAGGCTCGAATGACAACGCATCAAGACCGATCCCGTATTTCCGCAGCGTTTCCTGCGGCGCAATCCGGGAGGCTTGCTGGCTTAGCGCCAGATCATAATAAATCGGGACATTCCGGAACCCCACCGTTTCGCGGTTCATCCAGATCCCGGCAAGCTGGTCCTTGCGCCGGACGACCATCCGCCGCTCCGGCCCCTTAATCACGATCGCGATATCCCCGGCCTGTTCCTTCGTTCCAAACAGCGACAGATTGGCCCCGGTAAACCCCGCGGTAATATTAACGCTCTTTTCCGCAAGATCGATGGTCAGCGCACCGTTATTCACCTGCGCCAGCGCAGGCAAGGCCGCCAGGGTCAGAACGAACAGTCCTATCATCAGTACCGGCAGGCGCATCACCGCACCTCTGTCGTGTATATATCAACCGGCTTAATCACCAGTTCCCCGGCCAGCTCAATGCTGACCAGCAGCAACAGCAACGACAGGAATATCCGGGCATACACCCCTTTGATTTTTCGCGTCATACGCACACCGAACTGTACCCCGATCACCCCACTGACAATCAGCAACCCCGCCAGCACAAGATCAACCGTATGGCTGGCAAACGCATGCATGATCGTCGCGAACATCGTGGTAAATAAAATCTGGAACAGCGAGGTCCCGGCAACCAGCATCGTCGGCATCCCGAGGATATAGATCATCGCCGGCACCAGCAGGAATCCCCCGCCGATCCCCATAATCGAGACAAGCAAACCGCCCAGGAACCCGATCCCGCCGGGGACAAGCACACTGACATAAATCTTCGATTGTGGAAAACGCATCTTGTACGGCAGCGCCAGCAATAACGGATGGTGATAAAGCCGGGAGCGCTCTTTCTCCTCCCCGCCTTTTTTCATCGCCGCCGTAATGCTTTCGACCAGCATCATGATCCCCATCGTTCCCAGCAGGCCGACATAAAGGATCGGGATGGCCAGATCGATCTGGCCGATATGCTGCAGCAACCGGAAAACCATAACCCCGATAATGGAGCCGACCATACTGCCCCCCATCATCACAGTCCCCAGCTTCACATCGACGTTACCGCGCTTCCAGTGGCCCAGAACGCCGGAAAAGCTGGCGGCGACAAGCTGGCTGGCCTGCGTCCCCACGGCAACGGCAGGCGGCAAGCCCATAAAAATCAGGAAAGGCGTTGTCAGGAAACCGCCCCCTACCCCAAAAACCCCGGACAAAAAGCCGACAAGCGCCCCAAGCAGCAAAATAGACTCTGCGGACACTGCCATTTCTGCGATAGGGAGATAAACCTGCATAGAGCTACAATGCCGAAGCTGTTGTTGCAATGCAAGAAATGTCTTAGGAAAACCTAATATTGGAATATTAAAATGTCATCCCGAGCGCAGCCGAGGGATCTTACCCGCTGTCTTATTACGAAGATCCCTCGGCTGCGCTCGGGATGACAAATATTTCGAGCCGCAAAAAGTGCACATACGTCAAAGGGATACGTGTTTTAAAGGGGGTTTGCTGCGCTAACATAGATAGCTTCCTCGAGAAAACTTCCCTTACCTGCGTTTCCCGCGAAAGCGGGAATCTCGTGGATTGAGCCTCCAGACCCCCGTTTTCACGGGGGAAGCAGGAGAATTATCTATAGTTATGCACCGGTGCCTTTAAAGGTAATATCTTCAATAAACGATTCTGCCCGGACCTTCGGTGCTCTCGAACGTCAGGCGGCCATCATGCATAAAATTATGCTCGTAATGGCCGGAGCGAATTTCATGATCGGCTTTTTTGAAATCGACGGAGCCAACAACACTCATGAACAGCCCTTTCCACTGCGCAAACGCATCTTTGTGGGCAGAGCATTCAAGAACAAACAGGCGATCCCCGTAATTCGCGGCAAAGATGATCGCCCGGCGCTGCATTTCAGGTCCCTGCACGGCACTGGTGTAATTCGCGATCACGTAACCGGCAAACCCGCGGCCAAGCCCGGCGCCATCCTGCATTTTTTCGATATTGTAATCGTCATATTCCGCCAGGTACTGGTTCCAGAAATCAAGACTGTACCCGACCCGCTGGATCGAAGACGCATATTTGCGCGGGTAAACCGCATAGCGCATATCCGTATTGGCGCGCATCCGGCAGGCCGCATGTGCCCGGCCCGAAGGCGGCATAATGGTCACCACATCGTTAGGGTCGGCATTGCTGACCCGCTTCCATGTATCCGGCCAGCTCATCGATACGCCGGTATCGGAATCCTGCCACACCGCATAATCGGCACGGGCCGGAAGACTCGCAGAAGCGGCGGCAACAATGGTCAGAACGGTTAAAAGTAAATATCGCATGGTGAACACCAACAGGACTTGTTTACATCTCTATTGTGCCATCTTGGCAGCAAAAAGCAAACAACAAGTTAACGTATTGTTATGAGGCGTAAACGCCTGTGGACAAATTAAAGTTCCGGATCTAACGGCTTGAGCGCTTCCGGCAAGGTTGGCTGCGCCAAAGGCTGGCGCCACCCTTTCCCAAAAGAACGCGGTGAAATCTTCGGCCCCAGCGGTGCCTGCCGCCGCTTGAACTCAGCATTCCCGACCAGATGGGCAATCCGTTCAACCAGCGCCTGCGGCTGCCCGGTCTGCTCGGCAATCTCAGCCAGAGAGAGGTCTTCTTCGATAAACGCCTGCAGGATCGGATCGAGAATATCGTATGGCGGCAAAGAGTCCGTGTCTTTCTGATCCTCTGCCAGTTCCGCGGAAGGCGGACGCGTAATGATATTCCGTGGCATCACCGGCCCGTCAGGCCCCAGCGCACCGGCAGGCTTAAACGCGTTACGCCAGGCAGCAAGCTCATAAACCATGGTTTTATATACGTCACGTATCGGAGCAAAACCGCCAGTAGAGTCTCCATAAAGCGTATAGTAACCGACACTGATTTCCGATTTATTCCCGGTTGTTAGCAACAATCCCTCACCCAGGTTACTAAGCGTCATCAGCGCCAGCCCGCGCAAGCGGGACTGAATGTTCTCATCACTGACCTGCACATTATGACCGCGCCCTTCCTGTAAGGCCGCATCAAAACGTTTTTGCAATGTCGAACGCACGGCCTGATGCATATCAGCGATCGGCAGCGTATCAATCCGGCATCCCATCAACTTTGCCGCTTCCCCGGCATCATCATTGCTCATCTGCGATGTAAAGCGGGATGGCAGGCGGTAAAGGCTGACATTCTCCGGCCCCAGCGCATCGACAGCCAACGCCGCCACCACGGCAGAGTCAATCCCGCCGGACATCCCGAGAATAGCCTGAGAGAAGCCTTCTTTATCAAAATAATCGCGCACCCCAAGCACCAGCGCATTCCAGACCTGTTCCAGCATCTCATCGCGGTTATTAACATTGGGAATATGAGCCCTGAATGCCGGGGCGAACCGGGCGGGCTCACGCGCGCCGCATTTCAAAACGACCATATCGATTTGCTCACTGAAAGACCGGCTAAGGAAAGGTACGGTCTTATCCGGGTTCATGGCAAAGGAAGCCCCGTCAAAGACGACCTCGTCCTGCCCGCCGACCTGGTTTACATACAAAGTCGCCAAACCGGTTTCCTGCACCCGCTTGCCAACGACATCATGCAATCTTGTATCCAGTTTCCCCATCTGGAACGGTGAGGCGTTCATGGCAATCAGGACTTCGGCATCCTGACGCTTTAACTGCGCCGCCACATCCGGCGTCCAGATATCCTCGCAAATCAAAACCCCGAGCTTATGCCCCTTGAAGCTGAGCGGCGCGGTTTCACCCCCGGCCTGGTAATTCCGCTTCTCGTCAAAGACATCGTAGTTTGGCAGGGCTATTTTACGCACCATCCCCTTTTCAACGCCTTTATGCAGCAATACCGCCGTATTAAACAGCCGCCCGCCTTCCATCCGTTGCGGCAGCCCCACAAGGATCGCTGGATCCCCCTGCTTCGTCATCTCTTTAAGCTTCGCCAGCACCGCCTGGGACTGTTCAAGGATATCCGGCTGCCGCACAGAATCTTCCAGCGGGTAACCGGTAATCGTCAATTCAGGAAACACGACAAGGTCCGCCCCTTGCGCCCGCGCCATGAGATAGGCGTCCTGAATTTTCTGATAGTTGCGCTGGAAATTATTCACGCTGGTATTGATCTGCGCCGAGACGATCTTAAGGAAATCCTGAGCCATAAATGTCTATCCCTTATTAGCGAATATCAAATTTGTCAGATTTAACTGGGGCATCCTGCTTTTGCCCTGTATCCTGATCCTCTGGTTGCGGCTGCGTTGTCAACCTGCGGTAATTTTCGGCTGACACCACTGCCGAAACAAAAGTCAGCCCACTAATTGTCGCATCAAAATACCAAGGAATATTCGGTGAAGGCATAAAGGCCGCGGCTCCAAACGCCACAGACAATAGTCCATGCCCAATCGCTGAATTTTTGGTAAAGCCGATTTTGTCAATATCACGTTGGTGTGCCAGGTACTGATAACCAAACCCGGCCGCAAATATGGCTTCGTGCACGGCAACACCCATAGAACCACTAACAACATTGAATAACCCGGCTATTGCCGATACACCAGCCGCCGCCCCAGACAACACTTTTAAAACCGGACTGGTTTTAACATTCTGTTCTGATTGACTTGCACTCATTCTTAAACCCCTGATATTTATCCTTTAAACCACAAGCCACCATTCAAATGACTTTTTAGCACAGGCCAGTTTTCTTTACGCATATCAATGGCTTCATTATTGGAAACCGCTCGTGAAAACAGCCGCTTAAAATCCTCATAAGAAAACGGCAGATCAATGTAAGTACTGGTATCCCGATCCCAATTGATCCGCACATGCCCGTCTTCGCCGCCATGCCGTTTTAAAGCGCGCTCAAACGTTTGGACCAAAATTGTTTTAGAATTCTCTTCTGTCCCGATTTCTATATAAACGCCCATCCCCTGAACCTTATGACAATAATCAAAGATCAGGATTTAGCACTTTAAAATTCAGTATGTCAAATACTCAGCGCCAGAAGCCCATAATGTCCATGGTTTCTTCAATCACCGGATCGGCAACTTCCCTGGCCTGCTCCGCCCCGCTTTGCAGGATACGGTCAATCTCGGCCTTGTCTTTCAGCAGCTCATTCATGCGCTGCGTAATCGGCGCCAGGTGTTCCACCGCTATATCAACCAGAGCCGGCTTGAATTCAGAGAACTGCTTCCCGGCGAATTCCCGCAGGACACGCTCTTTCTTCTTATCGGCCAGCGCGGCATAGATCGTTACCAGGTTCAGCGCTTCCGGGCGCTCTTCCAGTTCCTTGAATGTTTCCGGCAACGGCTCCGGGTCGGTCTTGGCTTTGCGGATCTTCTTGGCAATCATATCGGCATCGTCGGTCAGGTTAATCCGGCTCATGTCGGATTCCGCAGACTTGCTCATCTTCTGCGTCCCGTCCCGCAACGACATCACCCGCGTGGCATCGCCCATAATCACGGGCTCGGGCTGGATGAAGAAGTTCCGGTTATACCTTGTGTTAAACGTCGCCGCGACATCCCGCGCGAGTTCCAGATGCTGCTTCTGGTCATCCCCCACAGGAACATGGGTTGCCTTATACAGCAGGATATCCGCCGCCATCAGCACCGGATAGGCAAACAGCCCCAGCCCGGCGCGCTCTTTATGCTTCCCGGCCTTATCCTTGAACTGCGTCATCCGTTCAAGCTTACCCATCTGGGTCATCGTCGCCAGCAGCCACATCAGCTGCGAATGTCCCGGTATTGCAGATTGCACGAACAGCGCCGATTTCTCCGGATCGACGCCGCCGGCAATGTAAGCTGCGGCAATCTCGCGCGTTGCCTCAGCCAGCGTGTCATTATCATAGGGCTGGGTAATCGCATGCAGGTCAACCACCCCGTAAAAACATTCACCGCCTTCATCCTGCAGCTTCACCCAGTTTTTAAGCGCCCCAAGATAGTTCCCCAGGTGCAAATGCGATGTTGGCTGCATACATGACAGAATACGTTTCGTTGTCATTGTCTAATCTCTTTTCAAAAGTCGTTTGATATCGTGAATTTTTATAACGCCGCTGAAGGTCACGGCCAAACCATAGATGATAATGCCCCCGCCAATCAGGGCCACCAGCGCCAGAATCTGTGGGTACAAGGCATCATTGTGAACATATATCCCCCGCAGCGGGCCTTTCATCAGGATCAAATAGGCCGCCAATATTGCGCAGGCGCCGACAATTTTCAA
This sequence comes from Rhodospirillales bacterium, assembly GCA_020638155.1. Taxonomy (GTDB): domain Bacteria; phylum Pseudomonadota; class Alphaproteobacteria; order Micavibrionales; family Micavibrionaceae; genus UM-FILTER-47-13. The sequence goes on along the minus strand of JACKJB010000001.1, from coordinate 602,352 downwards.
GAAACTCTTTTTAAATCGTTCATCCAGCCGCGCAACATCCTGCCCCTTAAGCCCCCAGGCAAGCAAGGCAATCTGCAGCCACCCTGCCATCGCCGTCCCCACGGCAATCCCGACAACGCCGACATTGGCAATCATCACCAGGTAAAGGCTGATCCCGATATTAAACAGCGTCGATGCCACCGATGCCTTCACCGGGGTCAGCGTATCCTGCCGCGACCAGTAAGCCGTGGAATACACCTTCACAGCGATATAAGCGGGCATCCCCAACGCATAGGCACAGAGCACCGCCGTTGTCATCCCGGCATCTTCAAAGCTAAACGCCCCGTGCTGGAACAAAGTCACGATAATCGGTAGTGATGCGGTAAACAGCCCGACTGCCGCCGGCAGCGCCAGCAACATGCAAACTTCCAGCGCCCGGTTGAACAGGTGATTGGCTTCGCGCATATCCCCCCCGGCAATTGCCTTGGATAACAGCGGCAGCAACGCCGTCCCCACGGCAATCCCAACCATCCCCAGCGGTAACTGGTTCAGCCGGTCGGCATAATACAGGTAAGAAATCGAGCCCGTCGCCAGAAACGAAGCGATAATCAGGTCGGCCAGCAAGTTCACATGCATCACCCCGGCCCCGATCACACCCGGCCCCATCAGCTTGAATAGCCGCCTGATCCTGCCCGTCAATTGCGGTTTGACAAGCCGCAGGGCCACTTTGTGCCGCCGAATAAACACAAACAACAAAGCAAACTGGACAAATCCCGCTGCCAGCACCCCCCAGGCCATCGCATGGCCCGGCGTTTCAAATCCCCCCGCCAGCAGCAACGCCACGATCAGCGACAGGTTAAAAAAGATCGGTGCGGCAGCAAACGGTGCAAACCGCTCATGCGCGTTCAGCACCCCGCCCATCAGCGCCGTTAAGGACATCAGCAACAAATAAGGAAATGTAACCCGTGACAGTTCAACCGCCAGGTCATAGCGCTGGCCGTCTTCCTGGAATCCCGGCGCGATCACATAAATAATCCACGGCATCGCCAGCAACGCCAGCGCCGTAAGTCCTAACAAGCCCCATAACATGACAGCAAACGCGTTACTGGCAAACCGGTCGGCATCCTCACGCCCGTCTTTTTCCAGCGCCTCACTATAGAGCGGGACAAAGGCAACACTGAACGCCCCCTCTGCCGTCACGCGGCGAAACAGGTTCGGCAGCTTCAACGCCACAAAGAACGCATCCGCCACCGGCCCCGCCCCCAAAATAGAGGCCGTCAGGATGTCGCGCACGAATCCGGCGATGCGGGATAGTCCCGTCAAACCTGCGACCGTCGCCATGGCTTTAAACAGTTTCATGGCTGCCACTTTATTCGTTTTCTGAAATTTGACAAAACCGAAACTTATTCTTTACATATCGCTTGACGTTTGAAGCCTTGTCAGACGAAAAAGTTAGGACTATGATCCGGCGCACCATCGTAAGGCTAGTACTCAAGCGAACGGTTTAACTGTGTAATTAGAGGCAAAGACAAATCATGATGCAAAATCCGGAAAGCAAATGGTTCGGCGAACGGGAAGTCGAAGCGGACGAAAAAACCCGACTCGTTCGTGGTGTCTTTGATTCGGTCGCTCCGAAATACGACCTGATGAATGACTTGATGTCAGGCGGCATTCACCGTCTGTGGAAAGACCGGCTGATCCGCATGATCCGACCCAAACCGCAGGATCACCACCTCGATGTTGCCGGCGGCACAGGTGACATTGCCTTCCGGATTCGCAAGGAAGCAGGCCCTTACGCCGGAATCACGATTTGCGATCTGGACGAAAACATGCTCAATGTCGGCCGTGACCGCGCTATTAACCGCGGCTGGCTCGATGATTTCAACTGGGTTACCGGTAACGCCGAAGCCCTGCCGGTAGCATCGGAAAGCGTTGATGTGTATACCATCGCTTTCGGCCTGCGGAACGTAACACGAATTGACGATGCCCTGAACGAAGCCTACCGCGTCCTGAAACCGGGCGGCCGGTTCTTCTGCCTCGAATTCAGTCATGTTGACGAACCGTTCCTGGCGCGCGTTTATGACGGCTACTCTTATACGGTTATTCCAAGAATCGGCCAGATGGTTGCCCAAGACCGCGACAGCTACCAATACCTGGTCGAAAGCATTCGCAAATTCCCAACGCAAAAGCAGTTGGCTCAGCGCATGAAAGCAGCAGGTTTTGACTATGCCCGCTTTACGAACCTGAGCTTCGGGATTGCAGCCATTCATCAGGGCTTTAAAGCTTAAGGGCCAGACATCCCGAACAATTTAAGGGATATGAAAAGAAAAATCTTGCATCACAGCAGGAAAGGTCTTTATATACCCCTCGCAAAGGAATTCTTTGACGTTAAGTAACTAAAGGAAAAAACAAAATGGATATCAAAAGCATTATGCGCAACATCACACCTTCCGTCTCTGTAATGGTTGTCGGCCTGGTTGGCGCTTATTTCGTTTACAACGTTTATTTCAGCGACCGCGTTGCTACCGACTATGCTGGTTTCGAACCGGCTGCCGGTGAAGAAGTCATGGCTGAAGCTGCTGCTGAGCACGCTGAAGAAGCACATGACGCGATGGAAGCTGCACACGACATGGCTGAAGAAGCTACGGACGCTGCTGAGCACGCAATGGAAGCTGCTGAAGAAGCAACCGAAGCTGCAGAACACGCTGAAGACATGGCTGAAGAAGCACATGACGCTGCGGAAGCTGCTGAAGAGCACGCTGAAGACGCTGCTGAAGCTGCCGTTGAGGAAGCTGTCGAAGAAATGGAATCTGCTCACTAATCGAGCGATCATAGATTAAATCCAGCCCGGCCCTTACGCCGGGCTGTTTTTTTGCACGACAAAGCCGCATCACATAGGCTAGGATGCTGCCATAGCAAGGCAATGAGACGATGCAGGATTTAACAGGAAAAACCATATTACTGGTGATTTCCGGTGGCATAGCCGCTTACAAATCGCTGGAACTGATCCGCCTGATCCGCAAAGCGGGAGGCCGGGTTCGCTGCATCCTGACCAAAGGCGGCGCACAGTTTATCACCCCGCTAAGCGTCGCGGCCCTGAGCGAAGAGCCTGTCTACGAAGATTTATTCTCCTTAAAAGACGAAACCGAAATGGGGCATATCCGCCTGTCCCGTGAAGCAGACCTTATCCTCGTCGCCCCGGCCAGCGCGAATATGATCGCAAAAATGGCCCATGGCATGGCCGACAGCCTTGCCGCCGCCACCCTGCTGGCCACGAATAAACCCGTCATGATCGCCCCGGCCATGAACCAGATGATGTGGGCGAACCCGGCAACGCAGGCCAATATTGAAACGCTGGCCACACGCGGCATCACCCTGATCGGTCCCACATCCGGTGACATGGCCTGCGGGGAAACCGGACTTGGCCGCATGGCCGAACCCGAGGAAATTTTAGGCGCCGTCATGGGCTTCTTTTACCAATCCAAACCTTTAAGCGGACTAAGCGCCCTTGTCACCAGCGGCCCGACTTACGAACCGCTCGACCCGGTCCGCTTTATCGGCAACCGCTCATCCGGCAAGCAGGGCCATGCCATCGCGGCCAGCCTCGCCGCACAGGGTGCAGACGTTACCCTGGTGACAGGGCCGGTATCCCTGCCCGATCCACAGGGCGTCAAAACCGTCCATGTCGAAACCGCCGTTGAAATGCTGGATGCCTGCCGTCAGGCTTTGCCTGCGGATATTGCAATCTGTGCTGCCGCCGTGAGCGACTGGTCCGCGGCCGCCGTCCTGAGCCAGAAGATAAAGAAACGCGGCGATCGCCAGCCCCCCGATATCAAGCTCAAGGAAAACCCGGACATCCTTGCCGCCCTTGCCGGACTGGCCACACCCAAGCGTCCGAAACTGGTGATCGGCTTTGCCGCCGAAACGGAAAACCTGATCGAAGCCGCGGCAGAAAAGCGCCGGAACAAAGGATGCGACTGGATCATCGCCAATCAGGTCGGTCCTGCAGACGATGGCATGGAAAAGGTCTTTGGCCGTGATGAGAATCATGTATATCTGATTACTGACCAAACCACAGAGGAATGGCAGAAAACCAGCAAGCAAGCGATCGCCGACAAACTGGCGGATTACATTGCGCGGTGGTTTACCGAAACCAGACAAACACAACCAGCCCCCATGGCAGCAGAGTAAAATCAATGTCCCAGGATAATACAGCAATTGAAATTGAACTGACCCCGCACGAGCACGCCGTTGGCCTGAACCTGCCGACTTACGCGACCGAGCAGTCCGCGGGTATGGATCTGACCGCCGCCCTTGAAGAGGCCATCGAGCTGGCCCCAGGCGAGCGCGCCCTGATCCCGACAGGAATCTCTATTGCCCTGCCGCCGGGCTACGAAGCACAAATCCGTCCCCGTTCCGGTCTGGCCGTCAAACACGGCGTCACCGTCCTGAACACGCCCGGCACCGTCGATGCCGATTACCGCGGCGAAATCAAAGTCGTACTGATTAATCATGGCCAGGAAGACTTCACCATCGAGCGCGGCATGCGCATCGCCCAGATGGTCATCGCGCTTCACGCCAATGTGAAATGGAAAGTCGTCAAGGAACTGAACGAAACCGAACGCGGCGAAGGCGGCTTCGGTTCAACCGGCACAACCGGCCAATAACTTAATAAGCTGGAAAACGCGGCCCAAAACCGCTCAGACACACAGAAACCAGCCCGGTTTCTCCATCGGGACTTGTCGCCTGGTAATCCCGACTGGCAACCAGTGGACCGCATCCATTAAGCCCGCGCTTCAGGCTTTCCCCACCGGTAACATCGGTATAGCCTTGGCCTTCAAGCCAGTTTTTACCGGTTTCCACAGAACGAAATCCTGATGACGACGTTACGGCAAGAACACTCAATCCAAATGCAGCCGCCAGCGTAATCCCAATGCCGATCCCGGCTCTTTTACTAATAAACATATTGAACACCTCAATTATTCCCGTACAACATACAGTATTATTTGACATAAAGCAAAAGCTTTTGTTATTCAGCCCGAACCGGGAGAAATCGACTGGTTCTTTAAACCCGACCGGGAAATTACATATTGGCAAGTCCCGACCAACGCCCTAACCTTGCTTATGGGGGACAAACACGTCAACCGCGCGATCGTCCATTCCGAAGCGACCACCCCAGAAAAACAACCCTCTCAAGACCGCACAGTTCTTGTTTATGACTTCGTAATCTAGCGATCCCGGGCTTTTTTTTCGGTCCGCAGTATCGTAAGCTTTCCAGATTATGACACAAGCCGCCCTAAAAACCGCCGAGGAGTTCATCGCCGACGGCCACACGCCGATGATGGCGCAGTACCATGCGATCAAGCAGGAGCATCCAGATTGCCTGCTGTTTTACCGCATGGGCGATTTCTACGAGATGTTCTTTGACGATGCCGTCACCGCCGCCGCCGTGCTGGACATCACCCTGACCAAGCGCGGCAAAACACAGGACACCGCGATCCCGATGGCGGGTGTGCCGTTCCATTCCTACGAGCCATACATGGCCAAGCTGATCCGCGCCGGGCACAAAGTCGCGATCTGCGAACAGGTCGAAAACCCCGATGAAGCCAAGGCCCGCGCCAAACGTGAAGGCCTGCCCGCCTCCAAGGCGCTGGTGCGGCGCGAAGTCACCCGCGTCATCACCCAAGGCACATTGACCGAAGAAAACCTGCTGGACGCCCGCGATAACAATTACCTTGCCGCCGTGGTCGAAATCGGCGGACAGCTTGGCATTTCATGGCTGGAGCTTTCAACCGGCGAATTCCTCGTCCAGCCCGCAAAACCCGCACAGCTTGGCGCAACGCTCGAGCGCATCCAGGCGCGCGAAATCCTGCTACCGGATAGTTTCACCAAAAAAGAAGATTTGTATGACCAGCTCGCCCTCGTCCAGGATTTACTGACCCTGCAGCCCGGTTCGCTGTTTGATTCCCAGAACGCGCAGAAGCGGCTGGAGCAGATGTTCGGCGTCGGTACGCTCGAAGCCTTTGGCGGCTTCTCCCGCGCGGAAATCGCCGCGGCAGGCGCGCTGATCGATTATGTCGAGCGTACACAGGTCGGCAAGATGCCCTATTTGTCCCGCCCCAGGCAGCTGGCCACGGGCGCGATCATGGAAATCGACGCCGCCACCCGCAGATCGCTGGAATTAACCCGGACCCTATCCGGGGAAAAGCGCGGATCCCTGCTCGCCTGTATCGACCGCACTGTGACCGCCGCGGGCGCCCGGCTGCTGCAATCGCGCCTGTCTGCCCCGTTGATCGATGAGGCCGCCCTGCATGAGCGCCTGAACGAGGTTGAAGTCTTTGTCGGCGAAACCCGCCTGCGCGAAGACCTCCGCGCCGCCCTGAAACAAACCCCGGATATGGAACGGGCGCTGGCCCGCCTGACCGTCGGACGCGGCGGCCCGCGCGATCTGGGCGTCATCCGTGACGGGTTAAAACAGGCCGAGGTGATTGGCGTGACCCTGGCGCAGGCCGACCCGCTCCGCCCCCTCACCGCACAGCTCCACCAGTCCCCGGAAACACAGAAGCTCGCCGATGACCTCCGCGCCGCGCTGAAGGACGAGCTGCCGATGCTGGACCGCGAAGGCGGGTTCATCCGGCAAGGCTACGACCCGCAGCTTGATAAGCTCCGCACCATGCGCGATGAAAGCCGTCGCCTGATCGCCGCGCTCCAGAACAAATATAAAGATACGACAAGTATCGATTCATTAAAAATAAGCTATAACAATGTACTGGGCTACTTCATTGAAGTCCCGGCGAAGAAAGCCGATGCCCTGATCGTGCGCAAAGGACAGGAGCAACCCGCCGATAATCCGTTCGTCCACCGCCAGACCATGGCCAATGCGGTTCGCTTCACCACCCCCGAACTGGCCGAGCTGGAGCGTGATATTTCGCAGGCCGCCGACCGGTCGCTGGCGCTGGAGCAGGAGCACTTCACCCGCATCGTCGCCGCCGTGAACGCGCAGTCCGAAGCCATCGGCACCCATGCCCGCGCGCTGGCCGCGCTCGACGTTGCCGCCGGGCTGGCCACCCTTGCCGTGGACCAGCGCTACATCCGTCCGGAGATAGACACAGGAACGGCTTTCGCCATCACCGGCGGCCGCCACCCGGTCGTCGAGCAGGCCCTGCGCAGCTCAGGCGGGGAAAGCTTCGTGCCCAATGACTGCGATCTTGGCGAAGAGAGCCGGTTATGGCTGCTGACCGGGCCGAACATGGCCGGGAAATCGACCTTCCTGAGGCAAAACGCGCTGATCGCGATCCTCGCCCAGATCGGCAGCTTCGTCCCGGCGGAGCGCGCGCATATCGGCATGGTGGACCGCCTGTTCAGCCGCGTCGGCGCCTCGGACGATCTCGCCTCGGGCCGGTCCACATTCATGGTCGAAATGGTCGAAACCGCCGCGATCCTGAACCAGGCGACAGAACGCTCGCTGGTGATCCTCGATGAAATCGGCCGCGGCACCGCGACCTTCGACGGGCTGAGCATCGCCTGGGCCACCGTCGAGCACCTGCACGAAACCAGCCGCTGCCGCGCCCTGTTCGCCACGCACTACCACGAACTAACCAGCCTGCAAAGCAAGCTCGGCCGCTTGTCCTGCCACTCCATGGCGGTCAAGGAATGGCAGGGCGACATCATCTTCCTGCACAGCGTCATCACAGGCAGCGCCGACCGCTCCTACGGCATCCACGTCGCCAAACTCGCCGGCCTCCCCCCCGCCGTCATCACCCGCGCCACGCAGGTGCTGGAACGCCTGCAAAAAAGCGAACAATCCGGAAACCTATCCAAACTCGCCGACGACCTGCCCCTATTCACAGCCATGACCGATCAGACGCAGGAACCGGTTGCGCCGAGTGCGGTTGAGGCGAAACTGGCAGAGATTAATCCGGATGAGCTAACGCCGCGGGAGGCGTTGGATTTGTTGTATGGGCTGAAAAATGCATCAGAACAAAACAGAAATTAAAACCAAACCGTCATTGCAAGCACAGCGAAGCAATGACGAATGAGAAGACAGAAACCGCCTCGCAATGCTTCGTGTTCTTTGTGTTTCCTTCGCGCCCTTCGGGTTAAAAACAAAAAACAGCCCTCCGATCAAATCCGAAATGACGTTAAAAGTGGCTCACTATTGTAAGCAATAAATCCCCCTCCCTTTTCACAGGGAGAGGGATTTGGAGATCCTGCGCGTTAAAAACTAAAATTCAGCCCGGCGCTATAGATCCACAGATTATCCGCGACATCGTCGAAATCCGCGCTTTGGTAACGGGCCAGAGCGCGGGCGCTGATCTGTTCGGTCAGGTTAATTTGCGCCCCGGCACCAATGCGAAAGCCGATTTCGCTTTCATCTTCACTGGTCGCCCCGACGCCTGGAACGGTAAATTGAGCTTCAGCCTTGTTCCAGGACAGGCCCGCTGTCCCTACCAGTTCCACGGTGCTGTCTTCATCCAGCGGCAGATACCCCAGACCATCCAGCGTAAAGCCGTGGATTTTCACATCGGTGCTAAACGGCACGGCCGCAACCACACCCGGGCCGACCGTTTCCCCGGCGGCAATATCCTTGCCCTCTTCCCGTGTCCGGAAATACCCAAGTTCCGCCCCGAAATTCTTATGAAAGCGGTTGCCAACATGAATACCGAACCCGTTCAGAGAATCTTCCAGCAGCGCATTCCCGTCCAGCGTCACGCCGCCGCCCGCGTCATAATTGTTATTGTAATCGGCATTCACCCGCATCAGGTCAACACCGACATACGGTTTGAACGGCAAGGACTCTTCCGCCTGCGCCGGAAAGTTAAACGCGGCCAGCGCCGCCACAGTACAAAGCAATTTTCTCATCGGTTTTTACTCCTTTTCTAAACCCAAAGAAAAAGCCGCCAGAGGTGGCTCTGGCGACCGGGAGTTCGAAACCGCTATCTACAGTAACGGCGCGATAGCCTTTAGACCGGAGTCCTGGACATGCGCCACCGCCTCCCGGTCCTAAGACCTGGAAGCGACATCTCCGATGCTTTTCTGAAAAATATTAAGAAAGGCATCAGTCACGACTGATGCCAGCCGCTGTAGATATAAGGGGTTTCGACGCCCCGGAGTCGTACAGACCACCCGCACGACTACGAAACCGACAGTACGGCAAAGCCCGGACAGGAGCAAGAAGAATTGTAACCTACATTGAAAAACACGAAAGCCGGAATCATTGCGGCGATCGGCACCGCCATATAGATCCCGGATCAAGTCCGGGATGACGCTAAAAACCGACCGTCATTGAGAGGACCGCAGTGACGAAAACCTTTAGGAATATAATTCTATTTATGATACAGTGATTATTATAATGTGTTGAACTTTCTCCCGCCATTACGTATTATCGAAAACAAATTAAAACTTCCTTAACAGGTTATGTCCCACTATATAAGTAGGGCAGACTCCCCGTTCAGGGGGTTTTTGCGAGGTGTATTATGACAGCAGTATATCAAATAACAGCATATTGGGACGAAAATACCGGCAGGTGGACTGCCGTGTCTGATGATATTCCTGGTCTTGTTGTCGAAGCAAAAGATTTCAAACAACTCAGCAAGAACGTTAGCGAGCTTGCTCCACAATTGCTGGAACTCAACGGAGATGGCGGTGGTGACATCCCTATAAACATCACCGCGCAACATTCCATGCGGGTGGGCTATCCCATGGCGGCCGAATAAGTGGCATCCTATTACCGTAAGCTTATAAAATACCTGAGAGATCATAATTGTGCGTTCGTAAGAGAAGGCAACGGTTCGCATGAGATCTGGTACAGTCCGCATACAAACATAAACTTTACAGTGCCTTCCGGCGGCCATTGCAACAACAGAATGACCGTCAGAGGTATATGCAAACAAGCCGGTTTGCCCGTTCCTGACTGGCTTTAATTTAAACGTCAGTACGAGAAATGCAGTGATGTCTGCTCCTCCGCGCCCCTCTGTGATCTCTGTGGTGACAACACCTTTTCAGCCCCACCTTGACAAAACACGCCTTTTATTATAATATATATTATAATAAATCGTCATAAGGAAACGGCTATGCACACGCTAAAGCTCACAACGATCGGCTCTTCCACGGGCGCAATCTTTCCCAAAGAAATGCTGGCCCAAATGAAACTTGGCAAAGGCGATAAAGTCTATGCCGTTGAAACACCGGATGGCCTGCTTCTGACACCTTATGATCCGACAATACAGGAACAGCTTGATATCGGGCTCGACTTTATGAGCGAATATAAGGATACGTTCAAGGTTCTTGCGGAATAATGACACCCTATAAATGGATTAACGGAAAAGCGCTGCGCTTGTTGCACGAAGAAAGCCTTGCAACTTTTGGCGGCCGCCGGGGCATGCGTGATGAAAGCCTTTTTGAATCCGCTCTAGCCCGTCCTGAAACGCTGCTTCATTATAACGAAAGCGTCGATATCGCCGATCTGGCCGCTGGCTATGCTTACGGCCTGGCAAAGAACCATCCTTTCGTAGATGGAAACAAGCGCATAGCTTTTTTATCGGTCGGTTTGTTTTTACGATTAAATGGTCACCGCCTGACCGCCACCCCCGCCGAAGCGATTAAAGCTGTTCTGGCACTAGCATCCGCTGATATCTCTGAAAAAGAATTTGCCGGCTGGATCAGGCAAAACATGAGCCCTTAGTGCCTCCGCACCTTCGCGGTTAAACCACCCTACCCCGCAGCCCGCAATTCGCGGAACCCGATCATCTTGCGCGCGCCTTCGTCCCACAGGGCCCAGCGGACGCATTGCAGGCTATCGCGAAACGTCATGCGGTTCAGGGTTTGCAGGGCGTCATGCGCATCCAGGCATTCCTGCAGCCGGTAATTCGGCACGGCGGAGCACAGATGGTGGATATGGTGCAGCCCGATATTGCCGGTAAACCATTGCAGCACTTTGGGCAGGGCGTAATAAGAGCTGCCGAGCACGGCGGCTTCGTGGAATTCCCACTGCCCGCCTGCTTCCCAGTAAGCGTCTTCGAACTGGTGCTGGATAAAGAACAGCCAGCCGCCGGCCCACGCCGCAATCACGACCGGCAGCAGCAGCAGCACAAGCACGCCCCAGCCGAACGCCATCACCAGCGCGCCGTAAATCACCGCCAGCGCGACATCAAGACCGATGATGCTTTTCCATTCCGAGCGCCCGGCAAGCCCGTTATAGCTATCAATAAAGGGTGAACCGCTACCATGCAGGAACCGCTGCCCGACCATCACATAAGCAGGCGTCCCGAGCACCAGCAATAAGAACGGATTACGGTACAGGCGGTACATAAGCTGCCCTCGCGGCGGCAGGGCTTCATATTCCCGCCGGGTCAGCGTATCGATACTGCCGATCCCGCGCTTATCAAGGTTACCGGAGCTGGCATGGTGCATGTTATGCGCCCGGCGCCAGAAATCATACGGCGTCCATGTAAATACGCTCAGCACCCGCCCGGTCCACTCATTCGCGGCCTTCGACGGGAAGTACGAGCCATGCCCGCAATCATGCTGAACGATAAACAGCCGCACCAGCAAGCCGCCCGCCGGGATCACGCCCAGCAGCGGCCAGTAGATCCCCTGCGCCATCCCCCAGATCATAAAGGCCGAGAGCGCAAAAAACGGCAGGATTGTCACAAAAAGCTGAAACGCCGCGCGGCCCGGATCGGCTTGTTTATATTCACGGCAGTGCCGCGTTAAATCTTTCACAAGAGCTTTGACCGTGTCATCGGCCGGAAGAGCAGTAGCCATCAAATTTCCTAGATATCATTACACTTATCTTCCATTGTAACGGCAGAACCATGAACAACCAACCCATAAGCCAGCAACACCCACAGTAATCATCAGAAATCCGGTTTTAAAGCGCCAGCCCTAACACGCGCAAGATCGCAAGCACACCGGTCAGCTTGATCTCGGTATTCCCGCTTTCAAACTTAACCACGGTCGGCGCGCTAACCCCGGCGAGCTTGGCCAGTGTGCGCTGCGTCAGGTTTTCGGCTTTGCGGCGCGCGATGGCTTCCTCGACAAGCCGCGCCCAGTCCAATACAGGAAAAATCTCATCCGTCATGATCCAATCCTTTCATAAGCTGCCCGCACCGCATCGGCATATCCTTTTCGGAATTCGGCGGAAGCCGCTTGCTGCGCATCGCCGGGATCAATCAGGTGCAGGACAAAATCCCGTTTTTTGGTGAATTCTTCGAAAACACTATCCACCGCAGCCCCGGTCAGCCCGATATCACGCCCGAGCTGCCGTAGCACAGCCCGGTCAACACTCTCCCATTCGCGTTTGCGCCCGCCGATATCCAGGCCGAATTCGGTCGAATATCCCTGCGCCGCGTAAATATAGGTATTCACGACATCATAGGTCGGAGAAAGCCGTAATCCCTGCGGCGTCTCCAGCAAAGACCAGTTCTTCAGGTGACAATCACAATTCCCCAACAAGGCAAACGCCACCACCCTGCGGAAAAACTGGAACAGGTCGATTTGCGCGCGAACGCTGTATTTTTTGATGACTGCCGCGCATTGCTCAAAGCTGCCGTTATATTTGCCCTGGAAATCCCGGCCGCGGGGAATACTGAGAATCTGGGCAAAATCCTCCAGCCTTAACTTCCCTCCGTCCGGCGTACGGTCAAACCGCCGCACGACCAAAGCCGGTTCCTGCACCCCTTCGATCACAGCCCGGTCAAAATAGGTCACTTCTTCCGCCCCCAGCAAGACGCTCGCCGCCCGCAGGGATAAAAACTCGTTCAGGATGATATGCTCCACCCGCCCCGCATCGGCCGGGAATTTAGCAATCCAGCTTGCCAGCCCTGTTTCCTCCGCCGGGAAAAAGCGGCCATCCTTTTCATCGACAAATAACTTGGGCTGAATCCCGGAAACGGTTTTCTTCACTTTGACCGCCGCCCGCGTCAATGCATCCAGCCGGTCATCGTCGATATTCAGCCACCGGCTGTCCGGCGCCTGAATGGATACCGCCCCAATGCAGTCATAGCCGTAAGCCAGCAATATCCCAAAATCATCCTCGGTCTCCACATCGGCCGTCCGCGCCTGGGTATTCCGCAGCCAGCCTTCCGGGGTTAAGTGCTGGAAAAACGGATGCAACCCGCCCGGCCATGAAAACGATGCGCCGGACTGGTACGGCAAAGCGCAGGCAATAGTTTCCGCCCCCCCTTCCCCATAGGAAAAGGAAGTCCCGCCATCCGGCTCTTCTTTTAGAATCCCGGCCCGCCTGCCTTTAAACAGGACAAAAGCATATCGTAAATCCGCCATGATAAACGCTCGTTGTTTTACTGGTTAAATCCAACATAAAAAGAAAACGATCTTTTACCATTGTGAATAAATCCCACAAAAAGTCAATGATCTTTTATCAATTTAAACCGATTACGCAAGAAAAGAAACGATCGTTTATCAAAAGTGTCGCTCAAAGCGACACCCCTATGACGGAAAAAGCCGAATATCATGGCATTTTTCACGCCTTAATGGTAAAACTCCCCTCATGGCATCCGGTTCTAAAAAAGTCATATACGCGGCACTGGTCGGCAATTCGTTGATTGCCGTGACCAAGTTTATTGCCGCCGCGATGACCGGCAGTTCCGCCATGTTATCCGAAGGCATTCACTCGGTCGTGGACACGGGAAACCAGGTCTTGCTGCTCTACGGCCTGAAAAAGTCCCAGAAGCCGCCTGATGCGCGCTTTCCGTTCGGATACGGCAAAGAGATTTATTTCTGGAGCTTCGTCGTCGCGATCCTGATCTTCGCGGTCGGCGCCGGGATTTCCCTGTATGAAGGGATCGAGCACCTCAAGCACCCGGTCCCGATGACAAAGCCGTATATCAACTATATCGTCCTTGGACTGGCAATGCTGTTCGAAGGCGGCGCGCTGTTCTTCGCCGTCACAGAATTCAATAAAGCCAGAGGTAAAGCAGGCTATATCGAAGCCGTCAGGAGCGGCAAAGACCCGTCCCTGTTTGTCGTCCTGTTCGAAGATTCCGCCGCGATGCTCGGCCTTGCGGTCGCCTTTCTGGGTGTCTTTTTAACGCAAGTCACGGGCATGGCTTTCTGGGACGGCACAGCATCAATCATCATCGGGCTGATCCTTGGCGGCACGGCGATCTGGCTTGCCTACGAAACCAAGGGCCTGCTGATCGGGGAAGCCGCCGACCCGCTGACCGTCGCGCAGATCAAGGAACTGGCCACCGCCCACCCCGGCATCAACAAGGTCAATAACGTTCTGACCCTGCATATGGGTCCAGACTATATCCTTGCGAACCTGAGCATAGAATTTAAAGATAACCTGCAGGTCGGCGAAGTTGAAAAGATCGTCGACGACCTGACCCGCGCCATCAAGCAGAACCATCCGCAAATCAAGCGGGTCTTTATGGAAGCGGAAGATCACGGCACCACAGCGCCGACTTAAGCCACTTCAAGCCCCTGATACTCCAGTTCCTCGCCCATACATTCCTTGTAATATTTCGCCACGACCTCCCGTTCCTTGGCGTAGCATTTATTCAGGAAAGTCAGGCGGAAGGCGCGGGCACGGTCCTTGAAAATATGCTCGTTCTGAATCCAGCTAATCAGCGTCCGCGGCGACATCAGGGCCGTCAGCTCACCCCGGATATAGGCCTGCCGCGTCATATTGGCGAGGTGAATCATCGCATCAATCACCTCACGTCCTTCCGGCGTATCCATATCCTCGAACTTGGCCAGCATGATCTTGCGCTCTGAGTCAATCGGCAGGTAGTTCAGTGTCGCCAGAATGGTCCAGCGGTCGAGCTGCGCCTGGTTGATCCGCTGCACCCCGCTATAGGACAGCGTATTATCATCCGCCAGTCCCAGCGTATTCCCGGTCGCGAACATTCTAAATGCAGGATGAGGCCGCACAACCATATTCTGCTCGACCAGCACAAGCCGCCCGTCGGATTCCAGCATCCGCTGGATCGCCATCATCAGCTCCGGCGGCGCGGCATCATATTCATCAAAAATCAGCGCCGTCGCATTCTTCATCGACCACGGCAGAATCCCTTCGCGGAATTCGGTCATTTCCTTGCCTTCTTTGACCACCATGATCTCACGGCCAAGAAAGTCATCGCGGGACACATGCCCATCAAGATTAATCCGCACCGTCGGCCATTTCAGCCGCGCGGCAACCTGTTCGATATGAGTTGATTTCCCGGTGCCGTGATAACCCTGCACCATCACCCGCGCTTCAAACGCAAACCCGGCCAGGATCGCCGCCGTCGTATCCGGATCGAACTGATATGTCGGATCAACCGTCGGCACCGCAGGATGGTCTTCCTTAAATCCCGGCACATCCCAGTCGAGATCAATCCCGAACACTTCGCGGGCATTATAGGTCACGTTCGGAATAGAGGACATTTTCGCATGACTGCCCTGGAGCTTGGTCATGTCAAAGGACGCCTCCATCGGCTCAAGATCCTGCTTGCGTTCTTCTTCCTCGTCGATCATGACAGTCCTCTCATAAAATCCCGAATAACCCGCTTACCTTTATACCGGGTTTTAGGTCATCAACAAAGAGGCAACTATTCAAAACAACGCTTGAGAACCGGATGCATATCCGTCGCAACAGCCTGGATCATGGCATTAGGATCATATGGGTACAGCGCATCCATTGTATCAGCGATCCGCATGGCCGTTTTCAGATCATAGCCATTTATTTTCAAAGCGCCGCAATCGGCTTCACGCTCGGCAAACTCATCAGAGATATGAGGCCTGAAATGGTCACGCTGGTGATGTACACACTCATGCCACAAAACATGTTTTTGGAATTCCGGATTTGCCCGGGGCAAGCGCTCTTTATCATATTCAACCACAGGCTGACCACCATCAAAAAAAGCGCGGGCCAAGCCAGCTTTAGCCTGGCGCAATGTCTGGGTCGAAACCCCGTAATACTTAACCGTACGGCCATGTCCGTCAACACAATGGGGCATTGGCACAAGTCCATAGTTTCCCAATAGCGGGCCATCATCAGCAACAACGCTACTGTTAAAAACAGCGGCTAAAGACACGGCCAAAAAAGAAGATAGGGCATGTTTTTTCATCATGCCCTATCCTTAACCAAATTTTCTATATTATGCAAATTTAAAGATGCAGATTCTCCAGCAGGATATCCCGGCTCATCAAATCAACATCTTTGACACCGGTGACATCCACGCCCAGCTTCTCACCATCCAAATGATCCTTGGTGACATTGACCGGCCACATCGTCGCAGTCGTCTCATCTTTTTTGACGATCACCCAGGTTTGCAGCTCGGAATAATCAACCGGATACCAGTCCTCATCCGCATCGCTCCAGCGCTTATCCTGATACCGGTCCCACTCTTCCATCTGGATACGCATCCCAAGGACTTCATCATCCGGGTGCTTTTCTTTCCATGCCTGATCTACCATCTCAAGAATTTTAGCTTTATCTTCCCCCTGATAAGCATCCTCCGGCGCTTCGGTCGCCATCGGCAGTTTCATTTCCACACCCTGCGCCGCCATCTGCGCCTGTATTTCCTTCAGCTTGGCAAGGTTCGGGTTGATATCGTCAGCCCGTGCACTCATCGCCGGGGTCATAAGAGCCGTCAGGGCGGTCATCGCAAGTAAATGTCTGATTTTCATGAATGGTTCTCCATGGGTAAGAAGTCAAAACGACAAAGACAAAGAAGTGTACCCTATTCGCAAAGCTTTAAAAATATCTGAATACCATTATTCAGCCGTGCATAACCGTCCGCCGTATCTTGCCGCCCGGCCATTATGTCTTTACCTTTGCCCTTATGGTTCACGCGTTAACGCAAGACAGCACAGCCCCGACCCCGCACGATATCCTGAAAACGGTGTTCGGCTACGATACGTTCCGCGGCCAGCAGGAAGAGATCATCGACACAATCATGCGCGGGGAGAGCTGCTGTGTGCTGATGCCGACCGGCGCGGGGAAATCGCTGTGTTACCAGATCCCGGCTTTGTGCCGTCCCGGTACAGCCATCGTTGTCTCCCCGCTCATCGCCCTGATGCAGGACCAGGTGGCCACGTTGCGCGAGCTTGGCGTACGCGCCGCAATGCTGAATTCCGCGCTGGACGGGCAGGACATACAGGCAACCGTCGATGCGGCAAAGCGCGGCGAGATCGATATCCTGTATATGGCACCGGAACGGCTGATGACCGGGCCGATGCTGGCCCTGCTCGATAGTATCGAGATAGCCTTGCTGGCGGTGGACGAAGCGCACTGCGTATCCCAATGGGGGCATGATTTCCGCCCGGAATACCGTGATATCGCCCTGCTGCGCCAGCGCTTCCCCGATATCCCCTGCATCGCCGTCACCGCGACAGCAGACGCCCCGACCCGCCGCGACATCATGCAGCATCTGGACCTGCCGCAGATTTTCGTCGCCGGGTTCGACCGCCCCAACATCACTTACGAAGTCACCGTCAAAGACAACGCCAGAAAGCAACTGCTCGATTTCCTTGAAAGTCGTCCACCGGGAGAAAGCGGCATCATTTACTGCCTGTCCCGCAAGAAAACCGAAGAAACAGCAGCCTGGCTGCGCGAGAAAAAATTCACTGCCCTGCCGTACCATGCCGGGCTGCCGAAAGATGTCCGCGCACAAAACCAGGAGCGTTTTCTCAAAGACGAGGGCATCATCATTGTCGCCACAATCGCGTTCGGCATGGGCATCGACAAACCGGATGTCCGTTTCGTCGCACACCTGGACCTGCCCGCCAACATCGAAAGCTATTACCAGGAAACCGGCCGCGCCGGGCGGGACGGCCTGCCGTCCGTTGCCTGGATGACTTACGGGATGCAGGATGTCGCCCTGCGCCGCCACATGATCGAAAGCAGCGACACCCCGGACGAACAAAAGCGCGTCGAGCATCAAAAGCTGACTGCGCTGCTGGGATATTGCGAAGCGGCCACCTGCCGCCGCCAGATCCTGCTGAATTATTTCGGCGATGACTCGCAGCCCTGCGGCAATTGCGACACCTGCACCCGCCCGCCGGAAACGATCGACGGGACAGTCCCGGCGCAAAAGCTGCTATCCTGCATCTACCGCACAGGCCAGCTTTTCGGCGCGAAACATGTCATTGATGTGCTTCTTGGCGCGGATACCGAAGGCATCAACAAACACCGCCACAAAGATGTCAGCACCTATGGGATCGGCACCGAATACTCCCGCCCGGCATGGCAAAGCTTCCTGCGGCAACTGGTCGGCACGGGTCTACTGAAAGTCGATTTTGAAAACCATAACGGCCTGAAAATCACACAGGACGGCGTCAAGTTCCTGAAGGACAGCGCCCCGCTCGCCCTGCGCCTGCCTCGCGAAAAAGCCCGGCGCAGCACGAAATCCATCCCCCCGATCCTTGAAAACCCGGCAGATGACGCACTGTTCCAGAAACTCAAAGCCCTGCGCCTTGAGATTGCCAAAGCCGGAAACCTGCCGCCTTACGTCATCTTCCATGATAAAACCCTGCAGGCCATGGCCGTGCAAAAACCGACCAACATCTATGAATGCAGCCAGATCCCCGGCGTCGGCTCCTCAAAACTGGAAAAATACGCCCCCCGCTTCATTTCGTTGATTCAAGAAGAACTTTCCGCTATGGATAGCTGAAATCGTCATTGCGAGGAGCAAAGCGACGAAGCAATCCAGAAGCCTGTAGCGCAAATAACGCTGGATCGCCGCGGCCCTTCGGACCTCGCGATGACGAAAAGTTGGAGAAGTGGCAGAGTGGTTGAATGCGCTGCTCTCGAAAAGCAGTATGGGTTCACGCCCATCGGGGGTTCGAATCCCCCCTTCTCCGCCATTTAACTTTTCCAAACAAAAGTCTCCGTTTTGATGCGCGGCCTGAAAAGGCCATAAAGCGTGGGCTTTGCGGCCCATTCTGCCTCCACCATTTGCAAAATTTTCTCTGCCGTAACAGCCCTATTCAGTCTCCAAAAAGGCATTTTTCTCCAGCCCCACCCCACCGACATAGCGATTAAGTGGAGGCACATTGTTATTCATTTTCAATATGCTGATAAAGACGCTTCATTAACCAATTTGTAGACGCTATGCTGGGGCATGCGGAACAGTAGTTTATAATGCGTGGTTACAAGTTAATGAAAAATTTTGTCGAAAAACTTACAATTAGACAAGGAACGAACGTCATTGGAACGCGCGAAAAATGGCCTTTGCGGCGGACACCGCAGAATATTTTGGCTGTTGCATACAACTATAAAGTCTATCCTCTGTATTCCGACCATTCGATAAATTTAAACGACCCTCCATTTTCTAAAGGCGAATGTCCTAATATCCGTACAAGCGATGTAGTTAGATTTGCTGATGAAAAAGATTTTGCGCGCAACCAAGAGCCATCAACTCTACTTCCAGACAAGAGCTGGTACATAGAGAAAAATCAATTTGGAAACTATTTGGTTTTTGATGGCGATGAAAATTTGCTCGAAAATGTTCTTGATGCGCTGGATGATGCAGAGATTCCTGTCCGCCGATACGGTCAAAGTATCAGACCGGCAGATGATGGGCGCAAATATGACTGGTTTGTCCGGCTGAACCTCCCCAACAGTAAAGAGGAATGCCGGGAACTTGTACAACGGGCTTTTTGCATACCGTCGGGTCGGCCAGAAAGAAACGATGATTCTAGCGGTGATTTTATCTCCGAAGATGTTTTGAAAGACGTAATTGGCGCTTTTCAAAAAACAATCGATGACGATCAAAACAGAATCAAAGACCTGGAAAATAACAGCAATGCTATAAAAGCTGAAAATTTTAAGCTGCTGGATGAGAATACGAAGCTTCGTCGGCATACCGGCACGCTTGAACTGCAGTTGAAAGAATTGGACATCCGCATACAAGCATATAAACAAGAATTGAGTCGAAAAAAACAATCGCCGGAAGATGCAAGATTGCTGCAAAAGGCAGAAGAAGAAATTAGAACTCTGCAAGAAAACGAAAAATACCTGTATGAAGAAATTGGCAAGGATGACAAAAAATACAAAGTAAAAATTGAGAACTTGGAGGGTCAACTCGAAGGAAAAATTGAAACAATAAGCCAGTTAGAAAGTGAGCTAAAGGAAAGTCAAGAATATAAAGAGAAATGGGTTAAATCTAAACGCAAGGGTTACAATGAAAATTTTTTAAAATCATTATTGGAAACATTTTTCCCCAATTTGCAATTTCATGAAGATTCTTACGAAACGATCATTGATAGATTTGAAAAACATGACTCTCTGCTAGGTGCCCTGTCTGAAATAAGCAAAGGCGAAGACCACTACCGTTTCGAAAAATGTGAGGGTACGCCCAAGGCTGATGTCCTTGAATACAGGGGCGATAGTAAGGGACACATAGCAACGGGCACAAGTGGTGGTGACAGAGTTAGAATTTATCTTCGCAAAGACGCTCCAAAAACATGGGTATGGATTGATTGGAAAAAGGACAAGAAAGATCAGAAAAGAACCATCGACAAATTTTCGGAAATGGATATAACAACAACACTTCTTGGCTAGATAGTGATATATACGCGGATTTCTTGAGACGCTATGATAGCGTAAGCAGATTTCTCATCCCGTGTACGACCCGGACAATCTCAACATCTTCCTCAATAATCCGGTATAAAATCAAATAGCTCCCGACAGGAGAATAGCGAAACTCCGGCGCGATGTCCGGACGGGCGGGGCCAATCTGCGGGTTATCGGCGAGCAGACGAAATTTTGAATCAATATCGTCAAGAACGCGGTCGGCGGCATCGGGATTGTCCGCCGCGATATACAGCCAGATATCGAGCAGATCCTCTTCTGCTTTCGCTGTCAGAATAATCGAAGCCATGGGAAATTACTTCTTGCTTTTGCCGAGGCGCTTGCGCGCTTCCTGTTTGATGGCATCGACAGACTGCATGACGCCCCGCCCGCTTTCAAGCCCTTCGACCCACAGGCGGCGCAGCTCGTCGATGTCGGATTGCAGCAGGGTTCTTTTCAGTTTCCATTCGCGCAGGGCTTCGCGCACAACCTCGCTGCTGCTGGCGTATTCGCCGCTCTCCACCGCCTGCCGCACAACGGTGGCCATTTCAGGCGTCAGGGCGATGCTGACTTTTTCAACATTGGACATAGAGCAATCTCCTTCTATTTTAATGGTAGCACTTATTGCTACTATATACTACTAATTCCTAAATTTTAGACATAAAAAATGTGGAAAACTTTATTCATCCATTTGATTTAATTAATAAAACATGGAGAAAAGTTTTTTATTTCGACGCCATGCACCGCCACCCGGAAACCGTTAGGCCGCAGGAGTGGCTCCCGAAGCTTGCAAAGCAAGCGCAGGGATGCCTAAATGTTTACATGTGGTATGTTTATTTTCTTAGAGACTGTTTTGCATACCCCTTCACCGTCATTCCCGCGGCCTCGCCGTAGCGTAGCGCAGGCGGGCTTATCGGCGGGAATCCACAAAAGACGGCGAAAAAAGACACTAAAGTCGCATTAGGGAGGGGGCCCATTTTGCAAAACCAAGACAACGACATCGACCAGATCATTACCGAACTGGAGCACCTGAACACGGAACCGGAAGATGCCGATCGCGCCTGCCGCTTCGCCGGCATCCATGCGCCTGTCACAATCACCTTGCTCGAAGAACTCAAATCCTGGCGCAGCAACGCCCGTAAGGAACAACAGGATTCCCGGCGGCTGATTATCGAAGGCTTCTCAGATGAAAGTGCGCATGAAGCATTCAGCGACGCCCTGCACAAAGCCTCCTGCTACTTTTCCGAAGCCCACGACACACATATTTCCATGCTGGAACTGACCGCCCTGCCCCGGGGCGGTCACCGGGCAATGGTCGAAGTTTTTATCACCCCGCTGTCCCATGGAAAAATGATGCACCCGGAAGGACAGGACGTCGAACTCAAACACATTCACGACCATGCATACCGCCACCAGAAAACACGCGAAGAAACGCATCTGAAAGAAATCATCCATGACCACTTTTTAGAGCTTTCCGGCGGCGCGCCCAACATCCCCGATTACTTCCTCATCAACATTACGGATGCGGAACTGCTGAACATGATGATCGAAAAGGAATTCTTTAACGCCGGCCACAAAGGACAGCAACCACCCAAACCCGGCCCGACGATGGTGAAGGTTAAAAGGCCGGGACCGAAGCCGGGTGAAGGGGATTAGGGGTTATTGTTCGACGCAGATGAGACGGCTAACGGAATCACAGGTATCGTTATTGGAATTCCCTTTATATGACCAACCGGAATCAGCATAGGAAGTACTGCCTTCCAGACCACTCCACGAGCTATTTGTTGTATTTGTTGTCCAATCGGTGCAATGATCATCGTTTGCCGAACTATTCTGCGCCCCAGACGAGGTTGTATTAGACCACACCTCCTGATTTAGCTGAACATTCCCTAACTCATCTATAATGATGCCATGATGTAATACACCATCAGTCAAATCGGTCCAATTATCAGCAACTCTCAAACCATCCACCCTTCGGTAAGGAATACTTGCCTGCGTAAACCTGTTTGACGGAGAATTGGACGCCGTTCCATCGGTAATCCATGCTTTGTATGTCCCGCCTAAGCTGGCGGCATTATAGGGAGATCGAACCCTATCTCCCTACTCTGCCTAGAGAGCCTACTGCTCTACACAGATCAACCTTTTAGCCCCATTGCAAGCACTCGCAGTCTCATTCGTCCATTTGGAATCCATAAACTGATTGTTACCACTTTGACCACTATTACCACTACTACCGCTCGCCCAATCAAAACAGGTATCATTACCACCTCCTGCTGTTCGAGTGCCACTTGTCGTTGTATTCGTCCAAACTTCTTGATCAAGGCGGACGGCTCCAGTTTCATCGATGATAATTCCGTTATCCAATAGACCATCTGTCAAATCTGACCAGTTATCAGCGATCCGATATCCATCAATTCTGCGGTATGGAATACTTGCCTGAGTAAATGTGTTAGATGGTGAATTCGAGCTATTCGTATCGGTTATCCATGCCTTGTAGGTACCACCAAGACTTGCATTATCCGCGGCTGTTTGACATTTGTTATTTGCTCCACTTAATCCGCCAAGATTTCCATTCCATGTGCTCGAAGTGATAAATATTTTTTTATGAGCCCCCACAGGATCTGGTGCCTGCTCGAAACAATATAAACGCTTTAAACCACTGCAAGCACTTGCTGTTCCATTATCCGTCCATCTTGAATCCGCATACGTATTATCGCCTTTTTCACCACCATGACCACCATTACCGCTCGTCCATTCAAAACAGTGGTTATTACCACCTGAATTTTTTCGAGCACCACTTGTTGTTGTATTCGACCAAACCTCTCTGCCTGTTTGTTGTGTGCCGTTTTCATCACGATCTATGATCGCATCAATCGAACCATCAACCAGGTCAGTCCAATTATCAGCAATCTTTGTTCCTGTAACGAGCAGATAAGGAATGCTTGATTGCGTGAATATATCTTGCGGTTCCAGGCTAGTACTATAAGCTGTTAGCCATGGACGAAATATCCCTGTTAGACCAGCAGTATCTGCAGCATCTTGACACTTGTACGTCGCTCCAGTGATTCCCTTTAAATCACCAGCCCAAGAAGCAGAAGTAATAAAGACCTGTCTGCCATCTGGAACGGTAGTCACATCCCAATCAGTGATCGTAGCGCTGCCAAGCGTCAAGCGAGCGGTAAGGGTTGTATTGCCGCTGGCGGAAGAAGTCAGGCGCATCTGGACATATTTACCCCCGGCCACTGTTCCGGCAGTGTTACCCCAGGTTTGATCGACAACCGAACAGGAACTGTTAGAGCAAATCCGGTATTGCGGCGACCCGTCACCGCTGACGGCGACATCGGCGGTACAGGAATCGGTATTGACCTGAATAATATCAGAAGAAATCACCGTCGATTTGGCAACATCGACCTGATCGGTAAAGCTGATCGCATAAATCCCGCAGGTGCTACCACCGCCACAGGACGCCCAAGACGCCCCGTCGCAACACTCCATTGCCGGACCGCTGCTGTTATAACGAATTGATCCCTCTAATGATCCATCGCAAGTTCTCCCGTCATAGCCGATTTTTACCGATCCGCCGCTAAACACAGCAGAACTTTCCTGCGCATGCACCAGGCCGGACAACCCAAACCCGAAAACGAAAAAGAGCATAATGATGAAAGCGTTACGATTCATGGTTCCCTGCCTTTATATCCCTACATTTCCTGCCAAGTGCCGCTGTCACAGAATTCTATTTTGTTGGAAGAACTGTCATAACGGATAGCCCCTTCCAGCGACCCATCACAGGTCCGCCCGTCATAACCGACCATCATAGACCCGGCGTTAAAATCACCGGACATTTCCTGCGCGATGGCGATACCAGCCGCCCCCAGCATAGCAAAAACAAAAGCACCTGCAATTATATTGTTTATTTTCAATATGTTGATCCTTTATTGATCAGCAAACGAACAATAGCTCTCTTAAAACATTAACAAAAAAAAGCAAAAAAGTCTTTAACACTGTAAAAAAAGCCATCCTGTTCACAACGTTTTTGCTCCCTTACCGTCATCCCGAACGCATGTGAGGGTCTGTTTTGAAAATCCCCTCGCCGTCATTCCCGCGGCACGGCAAAGCCGTGCTTATCGGCGGGAATCCAGTAAAAGACGGCGAACATAGTTCGCCGACATATGGATCCCCGTCGTTTAAACAAAACCCTTGTTTCACAAGGCTTTTGTCACGGGGATGACGATTTTTAAAAAAGACACTGAGGGATATCCCGACAATCTGGAGATTTCTCGGCTTCGCCTCGAAATGACGGGATAGAGATGCTCATTGCTCCATACAGGGACTTGTTTTTACACCAAAAACAGAAGACACTGCCCCCTATGGAGATTGCTTTTTTCATACCGGATTTCAAAGGCGGCGGCGCGCAGCGCATGATCGTTAACATGGCAAATGAATTTGCCCGGCGCGATCATAACACCACTTTATTGCTGCTCAATCGCGACGGCCCCTATCAAGACAAAGTCTCTCATAACGTAAAAATCACAAGCTTTGAGAAAAACCGGGCATTTCAAGCATTCTTTAAGCTCCGCCGCTATTTAAAGGAAAACCGGCCGGATGTTGTCATTTCGGCCCTGTTTCATGTCAATATCCTGCTGATCCTGGCAAAGCTCAGTCTGCCGGGTCTGAAAACCAGAATCATCGTGACAGAACGCAATCATTTCTCCATGCGGGTCAAAAACAGCGACCGGTCGCTGGATAAGCTTTTTCCGCCGCTCGTATTCCTGCTCTACCGCTTTGCCGACAAGGTTATTGGCATCTCCAAAGGCGTTGCCGACGATATCCGCCAGAGCGCCCGCCTGCCGGAAAACAAGGTTGACTGGATTCATAACCCTGTCGTCACCGCCGATACGCTGGAAGACCTGAAAAAAACTATTAAGAAACCATGGTTTGAACACGGCACAGAACCGGTCATCGTCACATCGGGACGCCTTGTGCCGCAAAAGGATTATGAAACGCTGTTCCGGGCGATGGCGGAACTGGTCAAAACCCGCAAAGTCCGACTGCTGATCCTTGGCACCGGCCCTCTGCGTGAAAAGCTGGGGGAGTTCGCGCGCGACCTTAATATCCGCGAATATATCCACTTTGCCGGGTTCGTTGAAAACCCGCTGCCTTACATGAAAAAAGCAGACCTGTTTGTCATGAGCTCACATTGGGAAGGGTTCTGTAACGTCATCGTCGAAGCCCTGCTCTGCGGCCTGCCGGTTGTCGCAACCGACTGCCCGTCCGGCCCGGCGGAGATCCTGGATAACGGGACATACGGCACCCTCGTCCCCGTTGGCGATTACAAAGCCCTTGCCGCCGCCATGGCCGCCGCGCTGGATGCCGATCACGATCCCAAACGCCAGAAACGCCGCGCGATGGATTTTACCGTCGAGCATATCTGTAACCAATATCTCAGCGTCATTGAAAGCCTGCCTGTCTTGTCGAAACGGAGTGAAGACGGATGAACGTCCTGATTATCGCCAGCAAATTCCCTCCCGAATATTCCGGCCCCGGCGTCCGGATCCCCCGGCTGTACAAAGCCATCGGGGAAGAACTCGGCATTAAACGCGTCGAAGTCCTCTGCAACGGTCTGGAAAAGCCGTATGATGAAGACTACGAGCATGAAGGCTGGCCGGTGAAACGGCGCGTGGCTTCTTACATCCGGCAAAGAAAATTCCCGTTCAACCTGCTGCCCTCCGCCGTGAACGGCAACCTTGCCTATTTCGCCGAAACGGTTGCCGGGCTGAAGATGCTGGAACAATATAAGGACATTGATTACATCCACATTCTCGGCCATTCCGGCCTGACGGCCGCCGCCCTGTCATGGGCCAAATGCCACGATATTCCGGTGCTGATCGAACTGGTCACCGCGAAGGCCCGCCCGTGCCAAAAGCTCTTTTTCATTGGCAAAGCCTGCCCGCCTGAGAATTCGGTCATTATGACGTTTCGCTCCGACACCGAGGAAAAATGCCGGGCAGCAGGATTCGATACACAAATCTGGAAACGTCCCAACCCGATCAACGAAGAAATCTATAAGCTGGAGCCGGAGCGCAAAGCCGCCCTGCGCGCTGCCCACACCCCGTTTAAAGAAAGCGATATCGTCCTGTGCAGCGTCGCCAAGATCATCCCCCAGAAAAACCAGCGTTTCCTGCTGGATGTCCTGCGCGAACTTCCCGAAGAATACAAGCTGGTGATCGCCGGGCCGAAGGTTGTTGACGGCCCGCTCTATGAGCGCGACAAAAACTACCTGCAGGATATTTACGACAGCATCGAAAGCTATGGGTTAACCGGCCGTGTCCACATCGTTCCGGATTATGTCGAGTCTGCCGATTTCATGAAGCTGGCCGATCTCTATATGCTCCCGGCCTATAACGAAGGCTTTGCCACACCGATGCTGGAAGCCAATGCCTGCGGCATCCCCGTGATCGCGAATGAAGGCGAATATTCCTTCGGCGAATGGATCAAAAACGGGGAAAACGGCTTCCTGTGCCCGCTGGATGCCCCAAAATGGGCGCAGGCCTGCCGCAAAGCCGCAGAATTCCCGGAAAAGCAGCGCCATGAACAAGCCGCACGGATTACCGCCGCCGCAGGGCAAAAAAACATTTATAAAACCTATGTCAATCTGATAAACAAGCTTGTCGGTAACACGTCATCCCCGAGATAAAATCCTTGTTTTTCAAGGATTTTATATTAACTTCGGGGATCCACATGCCAGCAGGCACGGCCTGCTGACTTTGTGGATTCCCGCCGTGCTGACGCCTTCGGCGTACCGCGGGAATGACAATGGAGGGTTGAATGCCGCTATATGAAGATTTAAAAGCCAAGCTGGCGCAAAACGATATTCTGGCCGGGATCATCGGGCTGGGCTATGTCGGCCTGCCGCTGATGCACTCGATGTGCAGCAAGGGCGTTAAAGTGCTCGGCTTTGATATCGACCCGTCCAAGGCAGAGCGGCTGAATAAAGGCGAAAGCTATCTCGACACGGTGCCCGGGGATATCGTCAAACAGTGGGTTGATGCAAACCTGTTCAGCGCCACCAGCGATATGGACCGCCTCAAGGAAGCGGATTTCATTATTATCTGTGTCCCGACCCCGCTGGATGCCAACCGCGAGCCGGACCTGAGCTATGTGGAAAGCACCGCGCACGCCATCGCCAGAACGCTGCGCCCCGGCCAGTTGATCTCTCTTGAATCCACGACCTATCCCGGCACGATGGATGAGATCGTCAAATCAATCCTCGAAGCAACCGGCCTGAAAGCGGAAACCGATTTTTATCTTGCCTACTCACCGGAGCGTGAAGACCCCGGCAACAAGGATTTCCACACCGCATCAACGCCCAAGGTTATCGGTGCCGACAGCCCGGAAGCACTCGACATCGCCACGGATTTTTACGGCCGCTTTATCGAGCATGTCGTCCCGGTCTCAAGCTCCCGCACGGCCGAAGCGGTCAAGTTGACGGAAAATATTTTCCGCGCCGTGAATATCGCGCTCGTCAATGAATTGAAGGTCATCTACGACCGCATGGGGATTGATATCTGGGAAGTCGTCGAAGCCGCAAAAACAAAACCGTTCGGCTACATGCCCTTTTACCCCGGCCCCGGCCTTGGCGGACATTGCATCCCGATCGACCCGTTTTACCTGACCTGGAAAGCGCGCGAATATGATGTCCAGACCCGCTTCATCGAACTTGCCGGGGAAATCAATCACAGCATGCCGCAATATGTCTGCGATAAAACCGCGGCGGCATTGGGCGGACTGAAAGACAAAAAACTGCTGGTGCTTGGTGTTGCCTATAAAAAGAACATCAACGATCAGCGCGAAACCCCGGCTTTCCCGTTAATCGAAATCCTGGAGCAAGGCGGCGCACAAGTCGATTATTACGACCCGCACATCCCGGAAATCCTGCCGACGCGTCACCATCCCGGCCTGACGGGTAAAAGCTCGATCACATGGGATCCTGCGGCGCTGGGCGCTTATGATGCCGTGCTGATTATCACCGACCATGACACGGTGGATTATGGCACAGTCCGTGACAACGCCAAGCTGGTCATCGACACACGCAACGCAATCAAATCGCCTGCGGAGAATGTCCTGAAAGCATAGCCCGATGATGAAAGCCCCGATCGAGTATTATCTTGCACAAAAACGCCACCGGGGCAAAAGCCGGGTCATGCGGTTGTTGATGCGGCTCCTGCCGTTCCAGGCGCTGCGCACCCATTACGGCCCGGTCCTTTGCTGCAACCCCAAAGACAAAACCAATGTCTACGCAATCTCCGGCGATTACGGTCACGTTGTCAGCGACCATGTCAAAAGCCTGCCGGGTGACGGGGTCTTCATCGATGTCGGCGCGAATTACGGCCTGTTCTCTTTTATGGCCGCTGCGCACATGAAGCAGGTCTATGCCTTCGAACCGAACCCCGCAATCTACCCGTTTTTTGTGCGGGCGATGCTGCTCAATGACGCAGCAAATATCGTCCCGTTCCACTGCGCCATCGGCACCGAAGACGGCCTTCTACCGCTGCGTTACGACAGCGGTCACAGCGGAAAATCCAGCCTGAACACGCAAGGCGAGAACGCAGGAAAGTCGTTCACTGTTCCGGTCTTTAATATTGCAAACTGGACAGTTTTAGATGAGCTGAACAGCGCAGCATCCATCCATGTTAAAATTGATGTTGAAGGTTACGAAGTCGGAATCCTTGAGACCCTGAAACAGGCATCCTGGTATCAAAACATCAAATCGATTGTCGTTGAAATTGACGATGAAAATATCCGCAAATTCAGATCAAGCGCAAAAGACCTTTACGCGTTTTTACAAGCCGACGGCTTTACAGCAACCATCGGCTTAACCCCGGACAAACATTACGATGAAATCTTCAGCCGGTAGGCTGGCCGACCCCATAGATGAGATCATCAGCACAAAGCTTGTCTTTGTCCGGAAGGGTTTTGAATTCCATCCCTTCAGCAGACAACAACTCCAAAGACCGTTTCTCACTGCGCTCATCCGTATCGAACGGGTAGAAAACAGCCAGAATGTCGGCCTTCCCCTGCACAGCGTTAGCGGCAACCCAGCGGCCATAATAAGAAATCTGCCCGCTATCCATTTCCTGGAACGAACAGGAATTCCAGAACAAATCAATCGGCTGTGACAAACCTTCCAAAGCCCATGGCGGAATGCATAGAAGCCGTCCTTCAATATCCACTTTGCCGGCGTCTTTCTGCTTTTTAAATTCGGCATAATCCATCAAACGATCACCAAAATGATGCCGCAGATATTCCGTAGATACGTGCAGCATCGGCGGCAAATCGACATAGATGCAGGTCTTGATATTCGGGAACATGGTCAGCATCGTATGCGTATTCGCACCGAACCCGCCGCCGACTTCCATAAAGCTGGACTTGGAAGATAAATCCACCGCAGCAGAAACATTCTCAATCCGCTTCAGAACCTCCACATAGGAAAAAGCAATTTTTTGCCCTTTATAATCGATATATTGCTGCGCATCGCCGGCAATGCTATCAATCGTACTCAGCACGTCTTCATATTTTTGGATCAGGTTCTGGTTCTCGGCCAGCAGGTATTTCCCCTCAAGCTCTGTCACCCGGCGCAAATATTTTTCAATCAGCTCATTGTACTGGCCAATAATATAATGATCGACAAGCGGTATATAACGCACAAAACGCCGCAGCATTTGCGTCTTGCTTTTCAGTGGCAAACTGACAAACGGGTCCTTTGTTACCGTGTCCGTATAGCCCTTACCAATCCCTTCATGCGCACGAAACGATGCAAGACCGTCTTTGCGGATATAATAATTAATCCGCTCCGTATACGGCTTCCAATATTCACCCGGCCGAAACACCCCGGTCTGTGCCTGCTGGTCCAGCATTAACAAATCCAAAACATGAAGGTTATCCTGAATCATCATTATCAGTCCTCTTCCTTACTTCTTCCCGCAATAAAGATAGCGGTCAACCGCCGTCAGCCCGGTTGAAAACGTGCCGATTACTTCGACGTTTTTAAACCCGATCTCTTTCAAAAACTGTGCGATCCAGCTTTTCGGATCATCACCCATAAAAGAAAGCTTTTCCGCCCACTTCGTCCCGGCCTCATCCGGCTGCCCGGTTTCAAAGAAAATCGTATTACATTTCCCGGCCAGAATGCGCATCATTTCCTGCGCCTCTTCCGCCCCATACGCTTTGACCCAGTGATGAAAAACGGAAAAGTTAAAAACCGTATCGTAAGACGGCATTTGCTCTAAATATTTTTTATCAATCATCCCTTTCAGGAAAAAGATATGATCGATCTTCTCTGTCGTTTTAATCGCATTACAGGTCATCAGGTAAAACGGATCGGCATCAACCCCGAACGCCATAATCTCTTTTTCAGAGGCCTTGAACGTGAAAAACCCAAGATTACAGCCAATATCAAGCAGCGATCCCGGCCCTTGCGGCAGATGCGGCTCAATCGCCGTCCAGCGATCATGACAATCACGCGTCGTATACGCCTTCGGGCTGGCGTAAAGCGGCTGATACAGCTTCATCGGCAACAGGTTCAGAACCACCAGCAGCAGCTTGTAAAACGCCCAGCTCAGCCCGGCATACAGCTTTTTCCAGTAATGTTTCACGCTTTCATAATCCCTTCAAAGTCGTTTTCAGCCGCCAGATTGGCAGGATAAACCGCCTTAGCCAAGGGAAAAATCCCTTCTTTAAGCACTTCTTCCGCCTTTTTATAGCGCCGCGCCAGCTCTGCCCGGTCCAGATCCGGGTAACGGCGCGCAGGTCGCTGCATTTCACGGTCAATCACCGCGTCCGGATCGTCATACATATAAATCAGGGCATCGGGCACAGGCAACCCTTTCAGGGCCTCTAAAACGGCCAGCCGGTCCTTAAAGTCTGTCGCGATCAGATATTCGAGCGCAAACTGGCAAAACCCGGAATCAAAATAAAACACACAGGCATCCTTATGCCGTGAAAGCCGGAAAGACAGCCGGTAAGACAGCTTTTGAATGAAATCGTCAGGCAAATCCGGATAGCGTTTTCGCAGGACTATCGCCCCCAGGCGGGTGCGCAGGCGGCTGGCAAGCGTCCGCTTGCGGGACTCAACAACCGTGTAATATTGCGAAATCTGCGCCATCTGCGCCCGGATATAAGTCGTCTTACCGCATCCCGGCAGCCCAACGACTTCTACGGCTTTGTGCAGCGGCATGTTCAAAGATCCATCTCCCCGGTTAAATGTTCGGGAAACGGCACATCGTTCTCTTCAATCCAGCGCCGCACATACAGCGAGAAAATATTGCGCGCTTTCGTCGCCGTCTCCAGATGCAGCCCCAAAGGGAAAAAGGCATACTGGTTCGCGTAATGGCCGAAATATTTCATCCGCGCATAAAAATCTTTCTTGGCCTGCGCCCCGCCGAGCATCCCGATAATCCGCGCCGCAGGCACCACCCAAAGCATCGGCACCGGCCAGCGCCAGATATGCGGCTCCGGCTTTGAGAACAGCCCCTTATAATCATAACGGCGCAGATACTCTTTATAAAAACGCTGCCCGTATTTCATCGGCATCGGCATCGGCTCAAAAAAATCAACCAGCGATTTTTCCCAAAGAGGCATTTCCCATTCGTACCCGAAATACTCATAAGAACGCTGCCCATGCGCGACAAGGCAGATTTGCCGCGCATCATATTCCCAGATTTCTTCGTACACAGCCCATTCAGGCGCAGACAGCTTTCCTTCGGGCAGCGGAGACAATTTCTCGATCCGCTCGGCAATGACGGCCAGGTTCTCAGGCGTCTTCAACGCCGGCCACAAACTGTAATGCTTGTCATACAGCACGCTCAGCAGTGCGCTTTTATCAAGCTTCTCCTGTTCCTTATGCCAGCGCGGCGCAATATGCCCGCCGGTAATATAATCCCCGGACTGCCCGTTAATCATCACCGCATCACGCGGTATAATTTCGCTGTCATACAGATATTTCAGCGCGGTATATTCGCGCATGCTCGCCGCCGCTTTATACCCGACCGCATAATCCCAATAGCCTTTGCGCTGCTCGCTATCGAACATCGTGCGGCATTGCTTACCGGACAATTTAATAAAGTGCCACGGCACCCCCAGATGCGCAGCAATCTTCTTCGCATGCTGCGCTTCAAAATTAAACGACGGCCCATAGGTAAAGGTCACGATGTGCTCGTAACCAAGCTCATGAAACTTGCACAGCAGCGCCCGGGAATCCAGCCCCGCACTCAATGGAAATGCAAAAGTTCTGCCGTCATAGCGGTCAATAATTTTCTGCGTAATCCGGTTGAGCAGCGCATCAAAACGATCGGCATACTCTTCGAACGAAACCTCGTCCAAAGGCTTGGGGATATAACGGTAATAACGATGAAGCGACAAGGCCGCCTGATCTTTGTCCCAGACCAGGAATTCCCCCGGCTGCAGGCAGCGAAGATCCTTATACAGCGTATGGGCGCCTGCAATATACCCCGCCATAGAAAACTCAGTAGCAGATACCGGATCAACATCCTTCACACCAGCCCGATCCCGGACCTTCCGTGCCTCGTTCCCGATATACAGGACATCATCCCGCACAGCATAATAAACCGGATAACTGCGAATATGATCCGCCCACGCGAAAACGAGCTGTTCAGTCTCAATAATACCGCCGGAATAATCGTCGGATTGCCGCAGCATTTCAGCAATGCTTTCTGCACAATCAGTTTGCCTCAGAGGTGCAGCAAGCTTTTTCGCAAAGCCGTCATGACACCGCGCATGAATGCCGTTTTCGGATACCCATCCGGACACAGGACTTAAACAAATCTCAACCTTGCGATCACTCATGACTTACATAAAATATGTTTTTACAAATTCGTGATTGTTGCATTTCATAACGGCATCTTTAATGCCCTGCCTGACATCATCCCAATCCACGAAAATACGGTTATGGTCATCATATCCACCCTGGATAATGCTGCACCTTTTTTGCGCCAGATCATAGGCTTCCGGATACCAGTTCATTCCTTCAAAATCGATAATCATCATCGGCGTATTGCTCTGCAACGCAGGGAAAATCACCGAAGTATAGGTATAATCAAACAGGAATAAATCTGCCTGCCCCCTTATTTCTTCAAAAGGCGCCTGCGCAATCTTCACACCAAATTCCTTTTCAAAAAAGGCCGGCGGCATCACCGGGCTTTCCGGGTGCGGCTTAAGATAAACATCATAGCCCCATTCTTTAAGGCGGCCAATCAACCGCGCCTGCCAGTCAATATATGTCAGGTCCGGATACAGCGGCATGCTGCGGCCGCGATCCCGGTCATAGATTGTGGACAGCAGGAAGATTTTTTTAACTGCGGCATCAGGACTGGAAAATTTTTCATTCAGCAAAATAGAGACAGGACGGCTCCCCTCTACGCTTTCAACCTGCGGAACATGTCCGTCAATTACCGGCCACCCTTTGGCTGCCTTTGAAATCTCGCGCACCTGGACATCGTTATAAGTCACAAAGCTATGGCACTTCCAAAATTCAATATGCCCGATCACAAACATGTCAACATGCCCGGACCCAGCCCCGTGGTCATGCCCGGTAACGCGGCCGCCCCGGTCAAACACAACAGAACGCAGCATCAGATCCCAGATATTTCCGCCGGACCCCGTCCATAAACGCCGGGGCAGATCATCACGCTTTGCAAGCCGTTCCATATGCACCCGGATACTCGCAACAGCATCCCGCACATAAGCCCGCATATACGCCTCATCATGCGGCAGGAAGGTTACATCCCACTTGGCATACAAATCACGAACCGTGGAGATCAAATCGTCTTCGACAGCATCAGAGCGCTTTGCCATAGCCTGAGCCAGATCGTTTTCGTTCACCTCTGAAAACCAGCGATGGGACCTGCAGAAGATCACGTCTTCGTCGCACTGATCCGCATGAGCCGTTATCAGCGGCGTCCGCTGTGTGCATATAATACCGTTTGCAAGAATGTCCGGCGTCAGCGCAGCCACTTTCAGCCCGTCCAACTCCATGGCACCGGGCCGAAACTGCATTTTCTTTAGCAGGCTCAGCACACGGCGCGGCTGGAAAATTTTTTTATAAAGGCTGCCTTGCTGCTTTCTGGCATAGAGCATGGACAAAAATTTCGGCGGCGGCGGTGTTTTCTTGTGAAGGAGATAAGGCCATTTTTCCCAATGATCCGGCACATTCAGAACCATGGCGTCACGTTCAAGCCGGACACGCAGCAAATCGCCTAAAAACAGGCCACACGTCTCCGCAACAATATACTTCATAACAATTTTATAGAGATCGATCTCAGACCCCTGATCTTTGTGTCTGTCAAAAAACGACACAAGAGCCTCAATCAGCGCCCTGCCAAATGCCGTGGTTTCAGCCGGATTGATCGGCCAGTAAAAATCAGAAATGCCTTCTTTAGTAAGCGCGATATCATCAATATCGGCTTTTAAATTCGTCTGCCTTTCTTCCGTTTTATGGACTAATTCAGGCATGGCATATCACTTCTTTTCAAAGCGGAGAACATGATCGGCAATATCCAGCACTTTTTCATCATGAGAAATCAGGACAACCGTGATCTCCCCGGACAGAGTCTTAATGGTTTCAAGGATACTTGCTTCATTATCTTTATCAAGGGCACTGGTCGGCTCATCCAGGACGAGCATACGCGGCCTCCTCACAAGGGCACGGGCAAGAGCAATCCGCTGCCGTTGCCCGCCGGATAAACGCCCTCCACGCTCACCCACCACAGTTTCCATCTGCTCCGGCATCTCCATCACAAAATCGTAGGCCGCAGCTTTCTTCAACGCCGCGAAAATATCATCATCAGAAAACCCGTCTTCCCCCAATGTGATATTGTTCCTGATCGTGTCATGAAATAGGAAACTTTCCTGCGGTACGTACCCTGTGTGCCGTCGCCAGTAAAGCATATCAAGGTCAGACAGCGCCTGCCCGTCAGCCAGAATTTTTCCATCAGAAAGCGGCAAAAGCCCCAAAACAGAGTCAATCAGGGTCGTTTTGCCTACACCGGAAGGACCAAACAAAACCGTGAGTTTCCCGGCAGGAATTTCAGCACTGTAATTTTCAAGTACCGGGACTCCATTACTATAAGCAACGGTTATGCCTTCAATTGAAATCTTTTGCTGTAACTCAACCTGCTTGCCTTCACGTAAGGTCTCCGCATCCTTCTGCGCATTTTTAATTTGCTGCTCCAGCGACCATACGGCATTTTCATTCTGCACCATATTTTGATAATGGCTCTGGGTCAGGCTGATATAGCCCATCAAACGATGAAACAGGAAAGCCAGCAGAAGCACTTCGGCAACAGGAACCTGTGAAAAAGTGAGTACGTAATAAAGCCCGCACGCAAGACAGACAACCAGGGCAGGCTCATAAATCACCTGCATTAGCAACGCTGAAACATATTGCTGCTTGCGCGCCTTAACAACCAAGGCGGTTTCTTTTTCAAGCTGCTCACAAAAGCGGTCTTCCTGCGCCATCGCCTTAAGGGGTTTTGCTCCGGCCAGCGAGTCATTTAAGCGTGATAACAGCACGTCCATCGTCCGCGAAAGATCCGCTCCTGATGTCCGCGCCATACGGATAATTCCTTTTACCAGGAACGCGAGAACGCCGCCCAAAACAATCGCCAACACACTAAGCTTCCACAGCACCAGGAACGCCGCCGCCAGATAAATCAGCGACTGCATCAACGAAGCAAGCGTTTTCCCCGCCAGCATATAGCTATGCCCGGCACGTTGCGATTCAGACGCCACCGCGTTCGACACCATCCCTAAAGACAAGCTGGAAAAGTAAGGCCACTGGGCATGCATCAATGAATGAATCAACCGCAGCTGGAAATCACGCGCAATATCCGCCGCAATAAATCCGGCATGGCGCATAGCAAAGAAAACGATAACCGCTTTCAGGACAACCATCGTGACAATCGTCGATAACAGCACTTCCAATGTAGGCACGACACTAAAGAACGCAAAAAGTCGGTCGATCAATTGCTGCAGGACATTATCTTCGGAAGCCTGCCCTTCGCCAAGGATCGTATTCAAGAGCGGCAAAAGCGCGCCAATCCCAAGCGTTTCCGCAAAGCCCGCCAGCAGGAGCGCACCGATAACGGCCATACTCTGCACCGGATAAGACCGGAAAAAATACGCCAGCAGTGCAAAAGGTCCTTTGGATGTTTCTGTTGCGGTCATAACGATCTAAGCCTCAACCTGCACCATGTCCCAGTTCAAAGGAGTCCCCGCCGTCAAATCACGGGCCGCAGGTTTGCCGGTAATAAAATCGGCAAACCGGACATGCAACCCTGTCATCTCAGCATTCTGCCCCCGGATGGAATCGACGTTACCGGGCTTTCCTCCCGCGAATTGAAGCGGCTGTCCTTTCTTTACATCTTCGACGACCCACAAGACCGGACGGAAGACACGGCTGGCCTGCTCTTTTTCTGTCGGCTCGAAACACACCGTACCTCGCGCCTGCGCCGCCATTTCTTCTTCCAGCGGATCGCTGTAAGAAACGTCTTCACCGCGCTCATAGGCCCGGATCAGCTCTATACTGTGCTTAAGCTCTGCCGGATCACGCGAGAAAGCCCAATCATAACCGCCCTCATCTTTATCAAACAGCGCCTTGGATTTTGCACGGTCCATCGTCAGGTGAACCTCAATCACTTTCGCCCCAAGCTTTACGGATTCCAGCGGGCTGATATGAGCCATAGGCCGCTCCAGTTTCTCAGTGTCCGCGAACAGCGTGTGATCCGACAGCCCGATCACACAATCAAAGATGCCGTCCATCGCCGCAATCGTCCGCAGGTTCGCCTGCGAAAACGGCGGCGGATATCCACTGTTACAGTGCAGGATCGCAAAATTTTCACACCCCGCCGCCCGAATAATATCGTGCGCCTCCTTGATTTCCTGAAAGACGGTCATACCGTTCGAAATAATAACAGGGGTCCCCGAAGACGCAGCTTTCTGCAACAATTTTGTATCAACAATCTCAAAACTGGAAACCTTCAGCGCAGGCGTTTTACGCTCCACCAGATAATCGACCGATGTCTCGTCAAACACGGAAGAAAACAGGTCAATCCCGCACACTTTGGCAACCTCGTCCAGTCTGTCATACCAGTCCCATGGCGTATGCGCTTTATCATACAGATCATAAAGATCCAGATCGCCCCACATCGTATCACCGCAATCGGCTTTGAAATTACGGGTAATCGTGTCCGCCGTATAGGTCTGGATTTTAATAGCATCCGCCCCGGCTTCCGCCGCAGCCTCGACAATCCGTTTGGCCTCGTCAAAATCGTTTTCGTGATTGCAGGACATTTCCGCAATCACGTAACAGGGGCAACCTTCCCCGACTTCGCGGTTACCGATTTGAAAACGCTTGGCCATTTTTACTCCATTTCATCCCACGAAGTGTAGCATCCCGCACCCTGCAACACAGTCTCTTTTGTCCGTTCAGGGCCGTTTTGTAACAGGGAATCAAGGATCGAGAGGTAAGGAACGAATTCTGGTGCCTGCCGCTGTGGATAAAACGGTGGATGAAAATCCTGAAACAGCAGCTCAACTTCATAATCTTCAAAAACGCTGTCCTCTTTCATGTAGTCATAGGACCCGCGGGCGCTCAGATAGGTCGTCGCCCCTGTCGCGGCCAGTAATCCTTTGATCTTCTCCGATCGCTGCCCGGCAACGCTATAACTGCTGCCCAGCGCTGTTTCCGTTTCAATCCCCAACTCATCCATGACAAAGCGGATGAAATGCATGTTAAATGCGGCCAGATGCGGGAAATCCTGTCCCAGCCAATCTTCCACAAAGCCCGCATAATGATCCAGCCTCTCGGAAAAACCGTAATTATGACGAATTGCCGACACGGTCTTCCGCACCCATTTCGGGTCGATCTGCAACTGCGCTTCATTTAAACACTGCTCCTGATCGCCCTTATGCGCCACGGGGACGGAAATAAAACCGGCATCATCCTTGTTCAAAAACAAACGGTTGCGCTGGTGATAGCTCCGGCGGACAAACTGGAAGTCATCAAGAAAAACAAAAAGGTCGGCATCATGAATCAAACCAAAATAGCCCTGCCAAGGCAGGAAAGTCGGCTGCATCAATGCAACGCGCTTTGCTTTTGATGATGGAGCACTCATTATTTCTTTCTGACTTCGACCCGCCAGCTGGCGACGATTTTTCCATGCGGACGCAACATATCGGTAATCTCAACACGTTCTATCCGCTGATAATCCCAGTCTGCCGCGGGAAGGAAACCGTTAATTTCCCGGCGGCTGACAAAACGAATTTGGCCGACCCCGACATAATCGCCTTCGGTAATATCGTAGCTCAGCCCGTCCTCACCCAGCGTTCCCGCCCGGAAACTGGTATCGGAATCCGCAATCGGGTTAAACAGGAAAGCCCCACCCGGCTTAAGGACGCGCCGGACTTCACCAATCGCTTTACCCATAGCCTCGGTCCCGCAGCACGTGAGCGCCCCCCGGTCAACCACCAGATCAAACGCCCCGTCTTCAAACGGCAAGTCCGTAAAATCGGCTGCCTGCAAATCGCCGCTCAGATTATGCTCTGCCAGCCTTGCCTTTGCCGCAGCAATGGCACTCTCACTGCCGTCAACACCGGCAACAGAAAACCCTTCCATAGCGGCAAACCACAGATTATTGCCGGCCCCGCAGCCAATCTCCAGCACCCTGACCTGATCTCTCGGCACACCTTTGGGGGCATTGCGGTAAATAAAGCTGGCGACAAACGCATATGGTGCGCGCGCCGCAGAGCCACCACCATACAAATCTTCCCATACCGGATCAAAAGATACCGCACTCATAACCACTAATCCTTCTTATCGATCAGAACGGTGAATTCATATAACGGGTAATCGTGCAAAAGCCGCACATGCCGCCCAAAACGTTCCAAACATTGATCCAGCATATAGGCCGGATCGGCGTAATAAATATAATCTTCCTGAAAATCGACATGAGTGGTCATGATATTGAATGCCGCCCCTTTGGCAGCCTTATCCACCATCTGTGCCACCGTATTCATAATATGCTCCTGCCACACCGCGGGGTCCGTCCCGAAATGATGGTTAAAGATCCCCGAAGCCACAATGTAATCGGCAGAATCTTCAATCTCGGACTCGCAGACAAAGCTGATCCGTTCATCATCGGCGAACAGTTGCCGCCCTTCTTCCACCATCTCCATGCTGATATCATAGCCCACATAGCGATACAGCCGTTCATCAAGCTGCTCCGGCACGGCTTTGAGCATTTCCCCATAACCGCACCCAAGATCGATCAGGCTAAACGCTTCATCCCCGTCACCGAACAGGTGAAAAAGCTGCTGAAAGCGCAGATGCTGGGTCTGCGTATCGCGCCACCCAGCGGCTTTGGCGGTTGACCCCATGGTCTTCACGCGCTCGCCGTAGCTTTTAGCAATCGCATCAAGGCTTTCTGTTATATTGTCTATGGCTTTATCCGTCATGATTTCATGTCCATAATGTACCGGGCCAACTCTAATATGTTCTTCCCGCAGGGGCAATGCCGCGTTTTCAGGCCGTTTTCCAGCGCATTCCTGATATGCCCGGCAATATCTTCGTCCGTTAAGTCCCGGCAATCGCCTATATATACCAGATAGCCCTGATCGTGGAGCTTACGCAATGTCGGGTGCTGCCAGTCCGAATGTGAAATTTCCAGCGCAGGCAGATCCGTAGACAGCCGCTCCCAGATCGCCGTCCCGCCACTGCCGACAGCCAAATCAGCCGCCGCCATCAACGATGCCATATCGTCCGTTTGAATATACAGCGTTGCACCCAGATCATCGCACAACACCTTGATTTCCGCTTCGTCGGGGAGATATGCACCAATCACAGCGGTAATCTTTGGAACCTTACCCGTCATTTCCGTGGCGCGCCCGTCAGGGCGCTCGCACGACGGGAATCCAGGAAAAGACGACGAACTTTGTTCGTCGGCATATGTATCCCCGCCGTCTGAACGAAACCCTTGATTCTCAAGCGTTTCGTCGCGGGGATGACGAGAGGAAGGAGCGTTCGGGAACATGCCCTTTAACACCCGCAAAACCCGCACCATTAAATGCGCAGGATCGGTCCGGCCAAAAAACAGGAACAAATGTTGCGGCGGTACGGCAGGCGGCGCTTTTCTTAGACCGGGCTTTAAAAACTCAGGACGCAGCAGCATAAATTCCGGTCCGTCAAACACAGCGCAGTCCGGCGGCACAAGCGCCTCATAATCCTGCGCCTCAAACCCCAGATTATTGACCAGCAACGCATCGCAGGCCCGGAACCTGTCACATAAGTCATCGATGGCGACGATCATCGCCCCGGTTTGTTTTTTGATGCGGCTTTCATCATCCCAGTCCAGTCCGTAATGATCGACCACAACCACATCAGGCGCGGAAGAATAAAGCTCTGCCAGCTCGACAATTTCATAGCCGGAAGAAGCCAGGGCCGGAACAACGTTGGAGCTATCGTCTATCGTTGCAAACGCGCAATCCGCCCCGAGCGAAGCCAGGGCATCCGCAAGGACCAGGCACCGTGACACATGACCACTGCCGATTTCAGGCGACGCATCACAGCGAAAGACGATTTTCACAGGCTCAGACATTCATCAGCAATTCTTGAAATAGATTTCCTTAACGGATTTATCTGTCGGCTTGGTCTGCATGCTATCTGCACTACCAAATGCGACACAATTTCCTTCGGTATTCTGATTGCGAATAAAGCATTGTGCTGCAATATGTGTATTTTCACCAATGGTACAGTTTCCGGCAACGATAGCCCCCGCATACATAACAACACCCTCTTTAAAAACAGGATAGGCCCCGTCGTTATTACCTACTGTACAATTCTGCGAGACAACAAAATAATTATCGTAACGTCCTCGCCCCAATACACTTCCCAAGGCATGACCGAATAAAAAGATATCCGGCATTTCCATTTCATAAAAAACGTCTACGCTATGCAGAATTTTATTCAGATAATAAAACCTGATCGCCAAGTCTTCTACCCCCCGCTTATGCAGCTCATTAGACAGGAAATAAAGATACATAGAATAATGATCGCCATTCAGGTGATTAAAAAAAACCTTTCCATTCGCAGTAAAATACTTGTTGTTCACATGCTGGCCGCACAAAAGATATCGCCTCATTGCATGATCAGCCGCAGCCTCTAATGCCGACATTTCAACATTGTAACCATCAGGAATAATATGGCTTAGTTGCATACACAGATACGACTGTAATTTTTCAAAAGAAAGAGACGATTCAAAATCATCAGGCCCACACAACATAACTTAATCCCCTTCTCCGGCATGCATCAATTTCGTGTACGCAACGGCACGCTCATAATCTTCCGGCGTATCAATGTCCACCGCTCTTTCGCCCGGCATCTCGTAACAGGCAAATTTCTCCGGGAAATAATGCATGTTTTTGCGCCATACATCGACCCGGCACCAGCAAAACGTCCCGTTAATCGCCAGCACATGCGGATATGTCTGGGTCTGCATTTTGCATTCTTTCGGATACATCGAGTTCCAGAACCCGCCCTCATTCCGCACAAAGGCCTTATAAGGATGATACGGATAAGGCGACATACTCATCACCGCATCCGGCAGCGGTTCCGCCCTTGTCATCGCTTCAGAGTTCACAATGTCCTGCGCATTGACCAAAATCGCCGTTGCATAAATCACCAGGAAGAATTCGGGCGCGATCCCTTCAGCCGCGAGCGTATCCAATACCTGGTTATGGGCATGCCCTTCGTGAATTTCATCAGTCGCCAGCTCCGGCGGGCGTATAATCACCCGCGCGCCATAGCTTTCGGCAATGCTTGCGATTTCCTCATCTTCCGTCGAAACAACCACCTGTTCGAACACGCCGCTCTCCAAACAGGCCCGGATCGGCCAGGAAATCATCGGGGCGTCCATAATCGGCAGGATATTTTTGCGCGGCAGCCGCTTCGATCCGCCACGGGCCGGGATGATGGCGATCGGTTTGCTCATCCTTTGATCCCCGCAATCCCGGAAAGCATTTCCACGACATACCGCACGTCTTTCTCCTCCATCGCCGGGAACAGCGGCAAGGATAAAGTGCGATCATAATAATGCTGCGCCCCCGGCAGGTCGAGGCTGCCGTAACGGTCCGTATAATAAGGCTGTTGATGGACCGGGATATAATGGACCTGCGTTCCCACATCTTTTTCCATCAAACGGGTCATCAGGGCTGCCCGGTCGATCCCCAGCGCCGCAAAATCAATCTGCACTGCATATAAATGCCATGCCGGGTTACAGTAATTCAGGCGCGCCGGCGGTGTAATCACGGGGGCAAACGGCTCCAGAAGAGAGGTATACAGCGCCGCAAGCGCCCGGCGCTTTTCGACAAACGCATCCAGCTTTTTCATCTGCGACACGCCAAGCGCACAGTGAATATCGCTCGCCCGGTAATTATAGCCCAGCTCCGGCATGTCATAGACCCACGGTGCCATATCAGGTGTCTTGCGCATCCCGTGCGTCCGCAGCCGCGCCATCTTTTCAGCCCAAACAGGGTTATTCGTCGTCACAGCCCCGCCTTCGCCCATCGCAATCGTCTTCACAGGGTGGAAAGAAAACGCTGCCATATCTTCGTGATCGCAGGACCCGGCCTTATGATCGCCAT
Source organism: Rhodospirillales bacterium (assembly GCA_020638155.1). Classification (GTDB taxonomy): domain Bacteria; phylum Pseudomonadota; class Alphaproteobacteria; order Micavibrionales; family Micavibrionaceae; genus UM-FILTER-47-13. The sequence goes on along the minus strand of JACKJB010000001.1, from coordinate 559,142 downwards.
AGGTACTGCCCAGTGCATGGCAGGTATCAATCACCATCCGCAAATCATGCCTGTCCGCGGCCGCTTTAATCGCAGCACTGTCAACACATTGCCCTTTAAGATGAACCGGAACGATGGCCCTGACTGTCTTATCCCCGGCCCGCTCCAGCGCTTCTTCCAGATGAACATCTTCCATCAGGCCGGTATCCGGGCTGACATCGCAAAAGATAACGTCCGCCCCGCAATAGCGCACCGCATTCGCCGTCGCCAGGAATGTCAGCGTCGGCACAACAACCGCATCGCCTTCCTTCAGATCAAGCGCCAGCATCGCAAGGTGCAGCGCCTGCGTCCCGTTACCGCAAACAATGGCATGCGCCGCCCCGGTCGCCTCACACAACGCTTTTTCAAACGCGGCAACCTGCGGCCCGGTCGTCAGGTAGTCACTCCGCAGCGTCTGCGCCACGGCGTCGATATCGTCTTCATCAATGCTTTGTCGTCCGTAAGGCAACATCAGGGAAATGACCTTTTAGGCCGCTTTATCCAGCGCCATTTCATGCAGGAAAGATTTCAACCCGGCTTCATCAAGCCATTCTGTATTCGCATCGCTCGTGTAGGAAAAGTCCTCTGCCACAGGCTTGGCATTCTTATACTTCCCGTTCTTCTGATCCCAGAACGCAAAAGCAGGTTCGATGATATAACGGTCATCCATTTCCAGCGTATGGCGCCCGTCATCCACCGTGACCATAATCTCGTGCAGCTTTTCACCGGGGCGGATACCGACAACCTTATGCGGCATATCCGGCGCCATGGATTTGGCCAGATCGGTAATCTTCATGCTCGGGATTTTAGGGACGAAAATCTCGCCGCCCGCCATCATCTCCAGCGAAGATAGCACAAAATTCACGCCCTGTTGCAGCGTGATCCAGAACCGCGTCATCCGGTCATCGGTAATCGGCAGGTGCGGCGCCTGCTCATCCATCAGTTTCTGGAAAAACGGGATCACAGATCCGCGCGAGCCCATAACGTTCCCATAGCGCACAACGGCAAAACGCGGCCCGCCCGTCCCGGCAATATTGTTCGCGGCCACAAAAATCTTGTCCGACGCCAGCTTGCTGGCCCCATACAGGTTAATCGGGTTCGCAGCCTTATCCGTAGACAGGGCAATGACTTTTTCCACGCCCTGATCCATAGAGGCCCGCACGACATTTTCCGCCCCATCCACATTGGTACGGATACATTCCATCGGGTTATATTCCGCCGTCGGCACCTGTTTCAATGCCGCCGCATGGACCACGATATCAATATCGCGCATCGCGAGCGTCAGGCGATCCCGGTCCCGCACATCACCGATAAAATAGCGAACGGCATCATTCGGATGCGCGCTGAACGCCTGCTGCATCTCATATTGTTTCAATTCGTCCCGGGAATACACCACCAGGCGCGCCGGTTTATAACGGTCCAGAACCGTTTTAACGAATTGCTTGCCGAACGACCCGGTCCCCCCGGTCACGAGGATGGATTTGCCGTCTAAATTCAGATATTGCGGTAAAAACTCTTTCATAAGCCCGTTTCTTCCTAATGCTTGTAAAATGCCGTCTCACTATAATGTGAACGGTTCCAAAAGCAAGAATTTGCAGCCTTTCAGTCCCCAACATTTTTCATATAAGATTTGACGCCCGTATTTTCATTATGGTAACCATTTCTTTTTTGAAAAAGGATAAGAAAATGAATTGGCGCAAGCAGTTTATCGTAGCCCCCGGCGCAAAAGTAGATTTAAGCAACATCCTCACCGATTATACGGGCGCATTTGATGTAACGGAAAAAGATGCCGAAAAGGCAAAGAAGCAGCTGAAGAACAACAAGAAAAAGCTGAATGAACTGCAAACCCAGCTTTACGGGGAACATAAACGTTCTGTCCTGCTCATCATGCAGGCCATGGATGCCGCCGGAAAAGACGGCACCATCTCAAAAGTCTTCGGCGCCATGAACCCGCAGGGCACTCATACTGTCAGCTTTAAAAAGCCGACCGAACGCGAACTAAGCCACCATTTCCTCTGGCGCGTCCGCCAGCATGAACCGTCAGAAGGTCATGTCTCTATTTTCAACCGTTCCCATTATGAAGATGTCTTAATCGTCCGGGTTCACGATCTTGTATCCGAAGAAAAATGGCGCCCGCACTTCGATAACATCGAAGATTTCTGGGCCGCCCGGATGCAGGAGATCCGCGACTACGAACAATCCATAGCCCGCAACGGCACACAAGTCCTGAAATTCTTCCTGCATGTCGGCAAAGACGAACAGCTCCGCCGCTTCTGGGATCGCGTCGCCCAGCCGGAGAAAAACTGGAAGATCAGCAATATGGACTACTCCGAGCGCCAATATTGGGAAAAATACCAGGCCGCCTACGAAGCCGCGATCTCCGCGACCAGCACTGAACAGGCGCCGTGGTTCATTATCCCGGCAGACCATAAATGGTTCAGCCGCCTGGCCGTTTCAGAAATTCTCATCGATCATCTAGAAAGTCTGGGCATGAAATACCCCGAACCGGAAATGGATGCGGACGAGATCAAAAAGAAATATTTCGGTGTAAACAATCCGGGCGATAAACCGCGCTTTGATCTCATCTGATATGGACATTTGATATGGACAGGCGCGACGTGCTTACCGTTTTATAGTGCCTCCCTGACGATAAGCACAATCGCAACCTGCCATAAACTGATTGGACACGAAGCAGCGCTGTGTCAAGGCCAGCCCATTGCGGTTTGATGTGGGGACTGGAATGATAAACCGCAACCTTAGCCTGCAACCAGAGCCAAGCGAGCATTTATGTCAGGCGTCGCTCGAAACCGGCTCTTGACCCATACGCTTTCCTTCCTCTTCTCCTCCTCGTTCGCTAGTTACGACGTGTACCAAAACCATCTGCAGCCACAAAGCCATGCGGCGGCAAAAAACAAACCGGTCGTGTCAGGAAATAAGGTCACAGAAAACGTGCTATCATAACGGGCAAACAAGGCCGGAGCACATTCTGGGGATCTATCAACTTACCTCCATATGTTAGAAGCAAAAAACTGCTAACGCATTCAGGTAAGATAAATTCACCTTACAGACAGCCCGCAATCCTGTCAATAAAATTTCAATAAAGAATCCACAGAGGACATTTAATTATCATTATATTTCCGTATAATTCACGCAAACAGGACATCAGCCACACTAAAATTACTGAAGCTCAGGACAGAAAGCTGCATTTGCTGCCGTACCTGTAGCGCCAGCATCTTTGCTCCTTCTTCATTCTGGTCCGCAATTGTGAGTTGCTGCTTTCCTTCATCCAGCGTATTGACCATCCCCTTGATAAAGCTTTCCCGGATTTTCATGACGCTCAGGTCATTTGCCAGGGTCGCCCCAAACGCGCGCACCGTTTCCAATGCCGTGCGTATCTGGTCGAAGGTGCCATCGATATGACCTGTCGTCAGGAAGTCGGCATCATCACTAATTCCAAGCCCGGCAGCACTAAAGAACGCGCCTTCGGTAATAAGGCTGGATGTACGGAATTCATTGAACACGGTAATCAGATTATCCCCGTCCAGCAGATTCGTCCCCCGGTACGTCGCATCCGCCGCCACGAGGTCCAGCTGCGCCAGCAGCTCATTCAGCGCATCTTCGGCATCACTGGATTTCTGCAGGAATGTTGCGTCGTATCGTTCCTGAATGTCTTCCGCCGTCAGGACATCGTTATAAATGGCGACCTCCCCAATCCGCCCATGGAATTCGAAATCATTCCCCACAGCAGATCCGTCATGGAACCACGCATCCCCCCACATCCCACCGATCCCGATATTGGCACTGTGCGCCGGGAAGATTGCGTTGACGGCCTCTTCACCGATTTCCTCACCATTCAAATAACCGGTAAATGTGCGGTTTGGAAAATCAAAGACCAGAGCGAGATGATAGGTCTCCCCAGCCTCAATTTCAGCACTGATATCGACCGGCCCCCAGGCCCCGGCATCACGGCCCATGACATAAACGCGGCCATCTTCAACATATAACGTCAAACTATTGGTCGCGCCGCCCTCTTCGTAAAGAACTTGCCGTCCAGAAGTAGAATCCGCATTAAAGACAAGCTCAATACTCCGCTCCGCGTGGGTACCGAGGTTAATCAGGTTGCTGTCCGGAATGTTGACCCTGTGGTTATTGCCGCCATTGAACTGGGCAACAGACTCATTCCCGCCGCCGATATAAAGCGGGTCGGCCTCCAGTTCGATATTGGCATTATAGGTTCCGTTAATCGCGGCCCCTCCGGACCCGAGGTTTTCAGCGACATTGCCGCTGGTTTCATTTAAACGCCAGTAAGCGACCGGGGCGTCGGCCAGAATGATGTCAGAAAGATTCTGTTGGTTGGTTGTAAGATCAATAGCGACATCATTCATCAAGGCTTCCGCCTGGTTAAGGAGCACTTCTGTGACCTTAAGCGCATTATCGGCAGCCTTGATAACCTGGATATTTTGCCCGATCTGGTCCAGCAGGCGCAGCAGGTCGTCTGACCTGTGTCCCAGAGCTCGTGCTGTGAAGAAATTTTGAGGATTATCTATGGCGGAATTGACTTTATTTCCTGTAGCCAGACGTAACTGCGTCAGGTCCACAGCACTCTGTGTCCTCTGAATAGCAGTAAGCTGGGCCCTCCGCGAAGGGTCCAGGATATTAAAGTCTGTACCAACCATACAGAATCCTTCTGTAAAGTGACATTTCTTGTCACTTACCAGTCTAAACACATATGGTTAGCAAATGTATAACGAAGCCCTGTTATACCGCCGATTAGCTGTGTACAGCTTTCCCTAAACGACCGCCCCGCATCCATAAGGTTCATGATGCATCAGGTACGACAGCAGCGTATCCTTAGCTGCCAGTTTTCGGTTAATCAGACCCTGGGCATACAGGAACAATTCCCGCTCCCCGATGATCCCGGCCAGCGTTTGGGAGTTTTTTCCTTCCATTACAGGCATATAGCGATAACCTGCCTGCGTAATGACCTCCAAAGCCTCCTCGACCGGCATATCGGCCGGCAACCGGTCCGGCGTGGCAATCATCACATCCCACGCCGTTAACCCCATAATCGGCTTATCATCATCGGCGAAGCGGATCTGCTCTTCTGTTTCCGGGATCATTTTGAACAGGCGGCGCAGGATCTCCCGCTCCGTCACCAGCCCGATAAAACGGCCATCCGCATCGATGACACCGGCCGCACCGGAATGATGACCATGCATTTCCCGTACGATATCACTGACCCTTTCCTTCGGATAGAAGGTCAGGCACGGGCGCTGGTTAACAATATCGCGAACGGTTTGAACATCGCCTGTCTCAGGCATTTGCGCAGTAATCGTCTTCATCGAAACCTCCTCTAAAAATCTGAGTAAATCACAATAAAAACAAAGCTTTTGTTCTATTATACGGAAAGAAGTCCGGATTGGATCACTTAGGGTCAGGACCTAATTCCGGTGCATCGCGAAACGGGCCTGCCCCTCGGCAGAGTCCGGCAGCCAGAAAAACGAGATTTTATCGCACAGATGATCGTCAACGGTAATCGCTGCCGGGCACAGCGTATCCTGGTCACCGAACGTCTCGATCAGGCTGGCCGTATCCCAGCGCTCGACCCGCACCAGCGGAGCCAGCGTTTCCCCTGGCGTTCCGCAAAGCGCCACATCAGCCTCCATCCCGTAAGGAATGCCAATCGGCTCGCTGTGCGGCCGCCCGCCCTGCGTTGTAACGACCAGCAGCTCAAACCACGTTCCATCGGGATCATCAAGATTGGTGCGGGACGCGATATAATCAGGCTCGCCATCACAGGTCACGTCCTCCCGGATCACCGTAATCCCGTCCGGGGCAGTATACGTCCCCCATTGTGTCCGGACGGCCGCCCAGAAATCGGTTTCATCCAGGGCCAGCACCCCTTGCGGCAGCATCATAAGAAACCCTGCGCACAGCAGGATAAAAGCGCGCAGCATCACTCACCTGCCTCAGACCGGCCTGCCTCAGACCGGGAAGACGCCGTCTTCATTAAACTGACACCGCTGCTAATCATGATTTTCGAGATCCCGGCCAGCACCCCCAATATCGCAACCCCGAGGAACAGGAAACTGATCGTACGCACAGACTCGGACCAGTTCAGCTGGAAATCCATCTTACGCCCGGTCGCGACATCGGTCATATGGCCATAAATTGCGGTATCTCCCGCCCGCACATGTTCCAGCACGAATTGCACCAGCGTCACATCCTGCGGCGCCGTAACCACCATAAAACAAAGCACACCAAGGAAAAGCAGCACCGCGCTCCCCAACAGTGCCAGCAAAGCCCCCAAAGTCGCCAATTGTGAATTCATAGCCTGTACTTTCTACTGTTCTGAATTTCCGGCAAGTCTAAGCACTTTAAAACCATGCGGCAAGATGACAAAAGCTTGATTTACAGAATATATCCATGTAAATATCCATAACAGGAGAACATCATGACCAACAATATCGACTGGCCCGACGATCTGCTGCAAGACAAAGACGCTCTTTTTGTCAGGCCATATAGCGCCACAGACTTTGAGCACCTGCAACAGGCAGGGGGCGACACAGATATCCTGCGTGATTTGTTTCACGCCGCCATCGCAAAAGATCCCGGCCTTCTGGTATTTCAGAACATAATCGCCGCAGTAAAAACCGCTAACGGACTTAGGGGGTACGGCGTGGGAGAGGATCTGTATGTCCTGTGCGGTGATGACGACAAATTGCAACGCGCCCGGGAAGAACTTGAACACCAGCAATATGTCTGCGATATAGGTCCGCTCGATCACTTCCGGTCTGTTCTGGCACAGGAGGAAACTGTGGTTGACCTGCCGGGCATAAAGCCGACCGTTCACTAGAGACAAGAATAGAAACACCATGGACATAGAATTTCCAAGCGAACTGACCCCTGACACAACGATCCTGATCGTCCAGCCGTTTGACGATGACGAATGCGATATCCTGTCCGATGATCTGACATCGGACGATGAAATCGAAGATATCTTCCGCCGGGCTGTAGAAGCCGACCCGGACTTCAGGAAATTCAAACTGGCCGTCTATGACATCAGCAAACCGCTGGGGCTTAAAATTTATACCTTCGGCAATGACATGATTATGCTGGCCGGGGAACCGGAACAACTGGCAAAGGCGGCAGACGCCCTGTCAGAACAAACAACCTACAGCCACTACCTGGATACAGTCGAAGGATTCTCTGAATACGCAGAAGACTCAGCCGAAGTGTCCTTCATACTGGAACCAAAACCCAGGCTGCACTAAACGACCTTAAACCAGCGCATCCATAAACGCGGTGACCTTCATATCCTCCAGATATCCCTGATCGGACATCATGGCCATAATCTTATCGGTATGGCCGCTGTCATAGTGGGTTTTGAAGTTTTCTTCCGCCTTGGCCAGCAATAGCGGAATCCCTTCTTCCCGGCGGCGCGGATGGCCGATCGGGTATGCGACTTCAACTTTTTCGGTGCTGGTCCCATCCTTGAAAAACACCTGGATCGCATTGGCAAAAGCCCGCTTTTCCGGCTCGTGATATTCGCGGGAGTAGCGCGGATCTTCCACCACTTCCATCTTGCCGCGCAGATCGTCAATCCGGGCGTTGCGGGCAAAATCATCCTCATAATGATCTGCCGTCAGATCCCCCAGCATCAGCGGCACCGCCACCATATATTGCAGGCAGTGATCGCGGTCCGCCGGGTTATGCAGCGGCCCGGTCTTGGAAATAATCCGGATCGCCGCATCATGGGTGCTCAGCACGATTTTCTCGATATCATCCAACCGGTCCTTGACCTGCGGATGAAGCTGCACCGCGCACTCCACGGCAGTCTGGCTGTGATACTCCGCCGGATAAGAAATCTTGAACAATATATTTTCCATCACATAGCTGCCGTAAGGCCGCTGGAACTTGAACGCATTGCCACCGAACAGCACATCGTAAAAGCCCCATTTCGGTGCCGTGAGCGCCGACGGATACCCGATTTCCCCCGCCAGCGTCATTAATGAAAGCTGCACCGCCCGGCGGCAGGCATCCCCCGCCGCCCAGCTTTTGCGCGGCCCGGCATTGGGCGCATGACGATAGGTGCGCAACGATTGCCCATCAACCCAGACCTGCGAGAGCACATCGACAATCTGATCCCGCGTCCCGCCCAGCATATGCATCACCACGGCAGCAGACGCGCATTTCACCAGCACGACATGATCCAACCCGACCTTGTTAAATGAATTCTCCAGCGCCAGACAGCCCTGGATCTCATGCGCCTTAATCATCGCCGTCAGCACATCGCGCATGGTTAAATCGGCTTTCCCGGTTCGCCCCAGATAATCGGCCACTGCCAGAATAGCACCCAGATTATCAGACGGATGCCCCCATTCCGCCGCCAGCCACGTATCATTATAATCCAGCCAGCGCACCATCGCGCCGATGTTAAACGCCCCCTGCACCGGGTCGAGCTCATAATCCGTCCCCGGCACCCGGCACCCTTTGTTCATAGACAGCCCCTCAACAACAGGCCCTAACAGCTTGGTACAGGCTGGAAATTTCAACGCAAGAATCCCGCACCCCAGCGTATCCAGAAGGCAATAACGCGCCGTTTCGTATGCTAATTCGCTGTCGATTTCATAGCCGCATACATAATCTGCGATATCGCTCAGAACTTTATCGAACGCCGGACGTTCGTTTATATCGGTATTGCCGTGCGCTAAAATTGCCTGTCCCATCATTTTCTCCCTTGCCTGATGAATCCGGTTCAGGCAAGAATCTAGCAAACAAACGCCAAGGGGGATAGACGCTTTTGCGCGTATAACCTGACAAAGGAAAAACCATGATGAAATACACTTTGTTGACAATAACCGCTACCACCCTGCTTCTGGCCGCTCCGGCCTATGCCGACCCGAAAAAAGGCGAGAGCAGCGACGGACTCTGGCCGGCGCACTGGAAAACGTCGTTGATGAGATTGTAGACGCCTTCACCGGTGATGAAGACGAGAACAAAATAGACGAGAGTGCCCCCGGCGCTCACGGCCGTCAGAATGCCGTCAACCAGATCGAAAAGAATATCGACAAACATGGCGGAGAACACCATGGCCTTGAAAATGCCCGGCGCAAAGTCATGAAAAAAGATGTCGACGATATTGATGGCGACGGAGACACCGAAGAACTGATCGAGGTCATCATCGAAGAAATCGAGGAAGGCGCCAAAGAGGAAATCAGCAATGAATTCGGCACAAAAACCGACCACCCATCTTCAAAAGCCAAAAACAAAGGAAAAGGCCCTAAACATTAAGCCGGGCCTTTAGGTCTTAATCCAGCGGCGAAATCTTACTTTTCGAAAGTCGCGCTGATTTCCTTGCCGCCAATATTAATACTGACGGTTTCTTTTTGCTGCTGGTTATAAAGATATGCCCCGACAACAACGATCAGCGCAACAACAGCGCCCAGGATCAAAATATTTTTATTACTATCCAGCTTCTTTTCTTCGCTCATATTATCTGCTCCATCTACTCTAACGTTTTAAACTCAAAGAAGTTCCTTTACCCCATCGGCGACAAACTGTACAGCCATCGCCGCCAGTAAAATACCCATAATCCGGGCGATAATTCCGTTCCCGCTCGGCCCGAAAAAGCGGCTCAGCGCCCCCGCCCCGATCAAGCTGGCCAGCGCGATCAACTGGACCGCGATAATCACCGCAATAACAACGCCGTACTCGACAACGTCCCTAGCCTCTGTCGCAAACATCAATGCCGCCGTCATACAGCCCGGCCCGGCCAGCATTGGAATCGCAATCGGGAAGATTGCGATATTGCTACGATCCCGGTAAACGGACTTGTCTGACTCCAGCTCATCCGGATCATGGATCCCCATAATCATCCGGAACGCCGTAACAAACAGCAACAAGCCCCCGGCCACCCGGAACGCCGATAACGACACATGCATGTAATGCAGCAGGAAATGTCCCACCAGGCAAAAACCAATCAGGATAAAAACGGCGATAATTACGGCCCTGAAGGCAACACGCCGCTTCTCTGCCTCCTCCGCCTTGCTCATCAACGTGGCATAAACCGCCGCCGTCCCAAACGGATCGACGATCACAAACAAACTAACAAAGGCAGAAAGGAACAGCTCTAGCATTAGGAATTATTTCATATCCGGCTTTACGGACAGACCTCCTTGGTTCAGAACAGCCTCAGCTTTGCCATAAAATTTTTCAAACCGTTCATCAAGGGCGTTTTTCGGATGAATTTTTGAAAACATTTCCATCATCCCGCGCTGCATTTTCAGATGGTCTTTCTTCTGTTCCGTATGCGCTTCCCGGCATTCAGGCTTGGTATAGTACTCGGTATACGCCAGGACATAGGCTTTCAAACACAAGCTAAGCCGCTCACTCATACTGAAGAAGTCTTTTTCACCTTCATTTACAGCAATCGCCTCCTGCTGCAGGGCCACAACGTCGGCAGGAATATCTGCATGCCCCGTATCTGAAAAGCCCAGCAAAATAAAAGACTTTTCGGCATCCAAATCTTCTTTCGGAAAAGTCTCATCCAAAATCTGGACGGCCCGAACATTTAGGTTTTCATAGGCCTGCTGTGGCGTATCGCCCATAATTGCGTGTAACGCAGGAACAAAACTTTCCTGCATGGTTTTTCGCCCGGCATCGTATGCGTTACGAAAGGCTTCTTTTAGACCGCTTTTTTCAAAACTCATAACCTGTCTCCTCTGCTTCACCGCGCCTCAATCGGCACATAATCCAGCTTTTCCGGCCCCGTATAATCGGCACTCGGACGGATCAGCTTGTTATTCTTACGCTGCTCGAAGATATGAGCCGCCCAGCCGGTAATCCGCGACATCACGAAGATCGGCGTGAACATCGGTGTCGGGATCGCCATCATGTGATAGGTACTGGCGCTATAGAAATCAAGGTTCGGGAACAGGTGTTTTTCATCCCACATCAACGTTTCAATGGCTTCGGACACAGCAAACAGTTCCGGCTTGCCGCCCTCTTCGCACAGCCGCCGCGACCATTCCTTAATTACCTTGTTCCGCGGATCTGCTTCGCTGTAGACCCGGTGTCCGAAGCCCATGACAAGCTGTTTAGTCGCCAGCATCTCCTTAACGCCCGCTGTCGCCGCTTCAGCCGTATCAAACTTGCGGATCAGTTCCATCGCCGCCTCGTTCGCACCACCATGCAGCGGCCCGCGCAGCGCCCCAATCGCCCCGGTCACCGCGCTGTAAAAATCAGACAGTGTCGAGGCAATCGTCCGCGCGGTAAAGGTCGAGGCATTAAACTCATGCTCCGCATAAAGGATCAGCGATACATTCATCGCCTTGATATGCAGGTCCGAAGGCTTGCCCCGGTGCAGCAGCGTCAGGAAATGCTCCGCCAGCGTATCGGCATCGGTCACACAGTCATGCCGCTGCCCCGTCTGCGCAAAATGCCACCAATAAACCAGAATCGCCGGATACGCAGCAATCAGACGGTCCGTGATCGCTTCCTGGCAATTGTCATCCCCTTCCGGCTCGACATTGCCGAGGAACGAGGTTGCCGTGCGCATCACATCCATCGGGTGCGCGTCTCTGGGAATACGCTCTAAAACCTCTTTCAGGGATTGCGGAATATCGCGTAGCGCCCGCAGCTTGTTCTTATACCCGTCCAGCTCCGCCTGCTTCGGCAAATACCCGTAAACCAGCAGATAAGCCACTTCCTCAAATGTGGCATGTTCGGCCAGATCATAAATCGAATAGCCGCGATATTCCAGATTATGCGCCCCGCCCGCCGCCGAGATTTCCGTTTCCCCGGCCACGATCCCGGCCAACCCGCCGGTTTTCTTTTTCGGCGCATCATTTTTCAAAGCTGCATCTCCCATTTTTCTCTCCTTTTTTTATTCTGCCCCGCCCCATTGAAACGCACCGTCGGTTCCCAGCGGTGAAAACGGGTTATAGGCAACTTCCCATAGATGGCCGTCAGAATCGCTAAAATAACCCGAATGGCCGCCCCAAAATACATCTTGCGCAGGCTTTACGATAGCACCGCCTGCCTGCGCCGCTTCGGCAAGAACCGTAGAAACCTCTTCTTTAGTCCGAACGTTATAAGCAAGCGTCACACCGCGAAACCCGGTGCCTTCCGCCGGAACCTGCGCATCCTCAGCCAGGGCATCCCATCCATATAACCCGAGCGCAAAGCCGCTCAGGTTATAAGGAATAAGCGTATCAGGAAAATCTTCGCTGGCCGCCTTCCAGCCCAGCGCGTCATAAAACGCCCGCGCCTTTTTCACATCACGCACCCCAAGCGTTATAAGGCTAATACGCTGCTCCATTATGCCTTCCCAAACAGCTTATCCAGCTTGTCTTCATAGGTTGCGTTATCAATAACCTCATACAGATCATTCCGTGTCTGCATCAGGTCAACAACGCCGGCCTGCGTTCCGTCCTTACGGATCGCGCCATAAACCGTTTCCGCCGCCTTCGCCATCGCGCGGAAGGCAGAGAGCGGATACAGCGCCATATCAACGCCATGTGCTCCAAGCTGCTCCGTGGTGTACAGATCGGTCTTGCCAAATTCGGTAATATTAGCCAGCAGCGGCACCTTCACCGCATCCTTGATTTGCTGGTAATGCGCCAGATCCGTCATCGCCTCGGCAAAGATCGCATCGGCCCCGCATTCCACATAATGCACACAGCGCTCAATCACGCCGTCCAGCCCTTCGGATGCCAGCGCATCGCAGCGCGCCATCACAACAAAATCCGCATCAGTCTTACCGTCCACAGCCGCCTTCACCCGGTCGCCCATTTCTTCCTTAGTCACAAGCTGCTTGTTCGGGCGGTGACCGCAGCGCTTCTGTGCGACCTGGTCCTCAATATGCACCGCCGCCACCCCGGCGCGGGTCATTTCCTTAATCGTCCGGGCAATGTTAAACGCCCCGCCCCAGCCGACATCAATATCGGCCAACAGCGGCGCATCAACCGCCCCGGTAATCTTACGCGCCTCTTCCAGCACATCATGCATGTCGGTAATCCCCAGATCAGGATACCCGTTGCTCGCATACGCAACCCCGCCGCCGGACAGGTAAACCGCCTTAAATCCGGCCTTGACCGCCTGCATCGCGCTGTAAGCATTGATCGCCCCGGCGATTTGCAACGGCTTCTCAGCCTCCAGAGCCTTACGGAATTTTTGTCCTGCTGTTTTCATTTCTCACCAAAAGTTTAACCACGAAGAACACGAAGCGCACGAAGAGTCATAAAAAGCCGCACCGAAGATACAAAAAATAAAGGTCTGCGCTTTTAATGTCTACGGTCTTATTGCTTATAAAGTCTTCGTGATCTTCGTGTTCTTCGTGGTTCAAATCACTCATGCCAGCCGCGCCCCGCCATCCAGACGGATCACCGACCCGTTCAGATAGCTGTTCCGCACAATCTCCAGCACCAGCCCGGCAAACTCCTCCGGCTTGCCCATACGGGACGGGAACGGCACATTCTTTTCTATCGCCTCGCGGATATCATCCCGCACCCCCGCCATCATCGGCGTTTCGACCGCTCCCGGCGCAATCGCCATCACGCGGATCCCGTTACGCGATAAATCCCGCGCCGCCGGTAAAGTCATCGCCACAATCGCGCCCTTGGACGCGCTATAGGCCACCTGCCCGATCTGTCCTTCAAACGCGGCAATCGAAGCCGCATTGATAATCACGCCGCGCTCCCCGTCATCGCTTAGCGGTTCCTGCAGCGCCATATCCGCCGCCGCCAGCCGCATCGTGTTATACGTCCCGATCAGGTTCACATTGATCGTCTTTTGAAAATGCGCGAGATCCGCAGGCCCATCCTTGCCGACAACCTTCTGCCCGATCAGGATCCCGGCACAATTGACCAACATCCGCGCCGTGCCATGCGCCTGGCTCGACTTGGCCAAAGCCTTCTCAACACTCTTTTCATCCGTCACATCACAGGCAACAGCCAGCCCGCCGATCTCCCCGGCCAGTTCCTTAACCGCATCCTCGTTAATATCCCACAGCGCCACTTTCGCCCCGGCTTCCGCCAACGCCTGCGCCGTAGCCGCCCCCATCCCGGAAGCCCCGCCGGTCACAATCACTGCGATGTCTTTTAAGCTTTTCATCATTCTTCCTTTTTCTTGCAGCAGTCTATCACGGCGTTATAGCCATTTGAACAGAGCCCCCCCTCTCCCTTCAGGGAGAGGGTTGCGCAGGCTTGGCGCTTTAGCGCCTTAGCCGTAGCTGGGTGAGGGATATTACAATGTCTGCCCTCACCCACTCAGCCACGGCTTTTCTTTCAGAAAAAGCCTGGCTTCGTTGCCCTCTCCCTGAAGGGAGAGGGATGAAAACACAACTACGGCTTAGGGCCTTCCTGTTTCCTGCCAGCCATGGAAAGGCCGGACATAGCCCCAATAAACAAATACCCGCCAACCAGCCATGAGTATTTTTCGACATTATCCATTTTAAGAGCCTCCGCATCTGTTACGGATAAAGACGGATATCTTTCTTGATAGTCCGGGCTAACATTCATTGCAATCCCATAGGTCGCAACACCACCCAGCCCACCAATAGCCGCGGCTAAAAAAGTATCCCTCACCGTTTTGACAACAACATCTGCCCAAGAACTTCTTTGTTTCGTTGTTTGAGTCATAATCTATCCTTCCCTATATGTTTTTATATTAATCTCTTACCCTCTTTCCACCGCCACAGCGACAGCTTCACCGCCACCGATACACAACGTCGCCATGCCGCGCTTCAGGTCATTCTGCTCCATCGCCGCCAGCAGCGTCACCAGAATACGCGCGCCGCTCGCCCCGATCGGATGGCCCAGCGCACAGGCGCCGCCGTGAATATTGACCTTGTCATGCGGCAGGGAAAGCTCCTGCATCGCCGCCATCGTCACAACGGCGAACGCTTCGTTGACCTCGAACAAATCAACGCCGCCCAGATCCCATCCGGTTTTTTCGGCGAGCTTCTGTAACGCCCCGACAGGCGCAGTAGAAAACCACTCCGGAGCCTGCGCATGTGTGCTGTGCCCGGCAATCGTGGCCAGCACTTTACAGCCGCGCTTCTCGGCTTCACTCCGTCGCATCAGCACCAGCGCCGCCGCTCCGTCACTGATCGAACTGGCATTCGCCGCCGTTACCGTGCCGTCCTTATCAAAGGCCGGGCGTAAGGTCGGGATTTTATCCGGGCGGGCTTTGCCCGGCTGCTCGTCAATGGAAACCTCAATTTCTTCTTTGCGGGTCTTGACCATCACGGGAACAATCTCCCCGGCAAAGCTGCCGTCCGCGATCGCTTTTTGCGCCCGCTCCAGCGAAGTAATAGCAAAACTATCCTGCGCCTCGCGGGTAAACTGGTAATGCTTTGCGCAATCTTCGGCGAACACGCCCATCAGCTTGCCGCGGTCATAAGCGTCCTCAAGCCCGTCAAGGAACATATGGTCCATCACCTGCCCATGCCCCATGCGCATCCCTTCCCGCGCCTTGGGCA
The DNA here is from genome assembly GCA_020638155.1 of Rhodospirillales bacterium. Classification (GTDB taxonomy): domain Bacteria; phylum Pseudomonadota; class Alphaproteobacteria; order Micavibrionales; family Micavibrionaceae; genus UM-FILTER-47-13. The sequence goes on along the minus strand of JACKJB010000001.1, from coordinate 543,640 downwards.
GCAGGTACGGCGCATTACTCATGCTTTCCATTCCGCCGGCCACCATCACACTGTGCGTTCCGGCCAGCAGCGCATCATGCGCCAACATCACCGCCTTCATCCCCGAACCGCACATCTTGTTGACCGTGGTCGCCCCGGTGCTCTGCGGTAGTCCGGCCCCAAGTGCGGCCTGCCGGGCCGGAGCCTGCCCCTGCCCTGCCGGAAGTACGCAGCCCATAATGATGTCTTCCACATTATCGTTAGCCAGCCCCGCCCGCTCGACTGCGCCACGAATAGCTACCGCTCCCAGCTGCGCCGCAGTTACCGGGGCAAAATCCCCCTGAAACCCGCCCATAGGGGTCCGGGCCATCCCGGCAATAACAATAGGATCGCTCTGCTTATCCATTTCTCAACTCCTGGGTTACAATTAGTGCGGCGTAAATGTTGCCGGGGTGACTTCTTTTTGCTTGCCACTATCGGCATCAATAAATTTCACTTTTTCAGCTAATGCCTGACCGTCTTGAAAATAAGCAGAAGCGGCAGACTTCAATTCCATCGCAATAAAACTAAGCGTCACCTGCTCATCCGCACGAGCAATAGAATCAGCTCTCATTTCAAAATCGTCAGGAAAATGCGCCGCAGTCTCGCCAGCCGGTTTAACAACATATTCCACAGCAGGGCCAAATTCCCCGCGATACCCTCTGGCGCTGTAAGTAAATGTAAGCTGTAGCTCCCCTTTTTCCATTTTATAAGCCTCCCTTATTCATTTTCATTTGATTCTGTAAGCCCCGATCATAACGCTTTTTCCCAGCAGGTCCAGTCATGGGGCTAACCCTTTGCAGCCATTCGTATTTTTCGCACCACGCATGCAAATATTGAATAGCTGAAAATCTCATGCTATGAATCCGTAATCATAACAAGAAAAACGATAATGACAGGGACGACCTTAAACACCAACGATCCGGAACGCCTTCAGGCGATATTCAACAGGCTGAGCCAGATAGATGAAGGCCGCGCCATCGTCGATTTTATTCATGACAATAATATCAAAGTGCAATTTAATTCACAGGATGTGGGATTCGCCCAAAACGTCGTCATTGTCCATGAAATTAAAGATACCGCCTTTATCTGCTCGGACCACTCCGTACATTTTAATACCAAGCTGAACGACGATAATATCATCCAGGCCCTGGCCCACGAAGCCCAGCACCTGATGCATCATATCAATCATCTTGGCAACCCGGATTTCTGGCCCAGCGATGAAGACCATTGCCTGATCCGCCGGGTACAGGAAGCCGATGCGCAGCGCATGGCCACACGTATTTCCTGTCTGCTAAAACGGATTGGCGATGACGGCCCCTATCGGGAAGTACAAAAAACCGAATTCGCTCATATGCTAAACCCTTTTGAAGCGACTGCAGAGGAAGACGAAGCCGCGCTGTATGACGGGCGGGCAGACCGGGCCGCCTTTGATTCATGGTTCACGAATAATGCCAATCTAAGATTTTATGACCGCGACGCCGTCACGAACCAGGTCAGCTTCCTGAAGAAAATTATATGGGACAGCCCTAATCATACGATCCGCCCCGGCACACTGACCGAAGAATGGCTGCATCGTATTGGTGACCTATCCCCGGTCAATTACATGACCCTGCCCGGCACCCCCTCTGTCCTTTCCGAGCATTACCGCCGTAATATCGCTAAAAACATCCAGCTGTTTCCTGATCCTTAAATTTGACATAAACAATAGTATTGAGCGACAATATTCGCATAAAAGAATATTGGGCGTGTCATGAGTAAAACCAACTGGCAGAAAAAGCATGAGCTGGAACTGCGCAAAGCATTTCGAAAAGCGGCAAAGCATTTTGATGATTTTAGCCGCAGCGCCAAACCCATCGGCATGGGCTGCTTCGGCCTGACTTTGACCGAAGATGAGGACGGCACTATCACAAAAATCCTGTACCGCCCCGACCCTAAGTGGACCGCCTACGCACAAGACTCTTTTCAGAACGAAGTCAATGTATTGCGCATTCTGGCAGATAATCCGCTGGACGGCGTACAGACACCGGCCTTGATTGGCGAACCGGAAGAGACACCGGACAATAAAAAGTTTATCGGGCGCTTTCACATGACAAGAATACAAGGTCGCACCAGCAGTTTCTACTATCCCGAAGATTTCGTTCCCGCCGACGTTACAAAAAAAATCCATGAAAGCGCAGGCCGGGCTTTAGCTATATTCCACAAAGAAGCAGCCAAAACACCACTGGCGCATTATGAAAGGCCCGAAGGTGTAAAGAGTACAGCTCACACAGTAGTAACACAGATTCCAGACCTGTCCGAAACGATCAACCAGGCCCTGGCAAACGCAAACACATACCTGCAGGAAAACCTGAAATCCGGAATCATTCACGGCGATTATCATGCCGGAAACATCCTGTTCGATGACGACCATAACGCCGTCGGAATCATCGACCTGGCTTACACGGGCAAGGCACCGAATATTTACATTGATTTTGCCACCAGCAATGAAGAGTACCGTGATGATTTTATCCGGGGATACGAAGACGCATCCGGCACAAAAATCGACAAAGACATGATTGCCGTAACGCGTCTGGCAACCAGCGCGAATTACATGTATCACCTGACGCAATTTGAAGAAGAAACAGACAAAAACGACCCCCGCCACGAAAAACGCAAAGAGCGCAATGCGCAGCAAAGAATCAACGTACAGGCCGAAATAGAAGATGGATTAAAAAAGCTCAGCCATATTACAGGCTACCAGCCATAAATCAGCTTTTCCGCGCAACAATCTGCCACGGCACACAATACCCGTTTTCGATGTTCTTTTTCAGGTTCATGGCTTTCGGCCTGAAGGTGTCTTCGCGAACAACCTCAATATGATGTTGCAGCAAGTTATCCAGCGCCGCCACACCAAACTCGCAGCGGCTTTCCGTTTCGACAATCTCAAAACCGGCATCAACCAGAATCGCTTCTACATCGCGTGGCCTCAACAAGAAACTTGATCCCTGCGTATCGGCCCAGGGCACGGGAAACGCCATTTGCTCGGTCTCCTGGCCACCCATAACATCATAGATCCCGAAAAGCGCGCCCGGTTTGAGCACACGAAACACATCGCGGCAAAGCGCCTGCTTGTCCTGGATATTCATCCCGGCATGGATCAGATACGCCGCATCAAACGCACCCTCGTCAAACGGCATCGCCGTAGCATTCCCGGTTACAAACTCAGGGTTTCCGGCAAGTCCCACGGCTTTGTTTAACGCTTCGCCAACCGCTTTATATTCCGGGGTCAAATCAACACCGGTAACCGCTGCACCCGTTGTTTCAGCGACATACCGGGCAGGGCCGCCAATGCCACAGCCGACATCAAGAACACTCATCCCTGCCGTCAACCCCAGCCGGTCAATCAGGTGCGCTGTCGCCTTCACCCCGCCAATATGCATTTCATCAAATGCCGCAAGATCGGACGTCTTGAGCGTTTCAGGCTCTTCCGCCCTTTCCCGCGCCTGCGCAAGAATACTGTCGGCGATATTTTTTCGGGCATAGTGTTTTATGACGGTCTGCTCTATAGTCATATGAATATTCTCCCCAATAAAACGTACTGAGGATAAGATATGATCTGGTTCAAAGATTACAAGGCCGAAGAGCTAAAAGGCTTCATCACCCACGAAAATATTGTCGATAACCTTGGCATCGAATTTTTCGACGTCGGCCCGGATTACGTCAAAGTCCGCATGCCGGTCGATAAACGCACCCACCAGATTCACGGCATCCTGCATGGCGGCGCGACCTGCGTCCTGGCCGAATCCGCAGGCAGCTTTGCTTCGCTGATGGTCATAGACCCCACAAAATATTACGCCGTAGGCTCGCAATTGCTGGCCAATCACCTCCGCCCGGTCAGTGACGGTTTCGTCACCGCGACATGCACCCCGATCCATCTGGGCCGCCGCAAACATGTCTGGGATATTCCTGTCCATGCGGATAATGGTAAGCTTATCGCCAAATGCGAATTGACTTGTATGGTCACAGATAAAGGGTAATCAGGAATATGGACACAGATAAAAGCGATGAAAACGGCATTATCTACGCCTTTAAACTCGACGGGAAAGGGGGTGCCACGCACCTTCAGGGCGAGGAGATCTCCAAAGAGCTGAAAGGCAAAAGCCTGACTTGGGTTCACCTGGACCGGACCAATCCCGGCGCGCGCGAATGGCTGGAGCGGGAAATCACATATCTTGACCAGATCATTATCGACGCCCTGCTCGCCGAAGAAACCCGCCCGCGCATTCTTGAATTCGATCAGGGAGCGATGCTGATCCTGCGCGGCGTAAACCTGAACGACAACGCCGAGCCGGAAGATATGGTGTCCATCCGCCTTTGGATCGACAAACACCGCATCATCAGTATTCGCCGCCGCAAGCTACGCGCGGTCAACGATATCCGTACATCCCTGGAAGAAAACCGCGGCCCTAAAAATGCCGGCGACTTTCTGGTCACCCTGACCAACCGTTTGTTTGAACGCATGGAGCCAAGCATGACCGCGCTCTACGAAAAAATGGATGACCTGGAAACAAAAATTCTCGACGATCCGGATATCAGTGAACGCCAGGGCATTATCGACCTGCGCGAAGAAGCCATGACCTACCGCCGTTATATGGCGCCGCAGCGCGATGTAATGGTGCACCTGCGCACCAGTGACATTAATTTCATGGATGACATGCATAAACGCCGAACCCAAGAAGCGTTAGATCGTGTTATGCGCTATATCGAAGACCTCGACATGATCCGCGAGCGCGCCCAGATCGTCAAAGACGAACTGACCAACGCCCTGTCCGACCGCCTTAACCGCAATATGTATGTGCTCTCGGTCATCGCCGCCATCTTCCTGCCGCTCGGCTTCCTGACCGGCCTGCTCGGCATTAATGTCGGCGGCATCCCCGGCGCAGACAACGGCGATGCATTTTATATTTTCTGCGGCATTTTAGTAACGCTGGTTGCGTTACAGGTCATCATCTTCAAAAAGCTGAAGTGGTTTTAAATCATGAAGACGGCCAACAAGCTTTACACCAACATCCCCACCACCGTTTTTTCCGTGATGTCCGCGCTCGCGAACGAGCACGGCGCGGTTAATCTCGGGCAGGGATTTCCAGACACAGACGGCCCTGCATGGATCCGCGAGATTGCCGCCAAAGCCATCATTGACGGCCCGAACCAGTACCCGCCGATGTTTGGTGTCCCTGCCCTGCGGCAGGCGGTTGCCGATGCCAACAAACGTTTTTACGGGCTTGAGATTAATCCCGGCACCGAAGTCATGGTCACCAGCGGCGCGACCGAAGCCCTGATGGATTGCTGCCTGGCTTTACTCAACCCCGGTGACGAAGCTATCGTGATCGAGCCGTTTTATGATTCATACCCGCTGCAGATCCAGACCGCCGGGGCGACGCCGCGCTATGTCCGCCTCGACGCGCCGGACTGGACGCTTGATGAAAAAAAACTGCGAGCCACGTTCTCGGATAAAACAAAGCTGCTTATGCTCAACTCCCCACTCAATCCGGCAGCAAAAGTTTTCTCAAAAGAAGAGCTGGAACTCATCGCAAAACTGCTGATCGAATATGACGCCTATGCGGTCTGTGATGAGGTCTACGAACACCTGATTTTTGATGGCGATAAACATATCCCGCTCATGAGCCTTCCGGGCATGCGGGAGCGCTGCATTCGGATAGGCTCCGCTGGAAAAACCTTCTCTCTCACAGGATGGAAAGTCGGCTATATCACCGCATGTCCTGCACTGCTGAAAGCCATCGCCGGGGCACACCAATATGTCACATTCACAACGCCACCCGCCTTACAGCTCGCCATCGCCGAAGGGCTGAATGCCGATGACAGCTATTATCAAGAGCTCACCGCGCAAATGGATGAAGGCAGGAAAATCCTGACAGACGGACTGGAAAAACTCGGCTTCAACATCCTGCCCTGCGCAGGCACATACTTCCTGACCGTTGACTTTTTACCGTTAGGGTTTGACGGCGGCGATTACGCGTTCTGCGAATACCTGACTAAAGAAGCCGGAGTCACAGCCATCCCGATGAGCCCGTTCTACGCCGAAGAAAACGGCCCTGCCCCGCAAAACCTGATCCGGTTCTGCTTCGCAAAAAAACGTGAAGTTTTAGAAGAGGCTCTCAGCCGACTGGAAAAATTCTTCTCCGGGAAACAGGTTACCAGCGCACTTTAAGCGCGGGTAAATTTTTCGCATCCACGCGGCTGTACCACAGCGCATCACGAACAACATTCCCGGCAAACAGCAGGCTGTTTTTGCGCACGCCTTCAAACTCAAAGCCGAGCGAACGGATAATATGCTGACTGGCTTTATTCCCGTCAACGTGACACATTACAAGACGGTTCGCGCCAAGTTGGTTAAACGCATAACGCACAAGCGCATTGGCCGCTTCCTTGGCATACCCTTTCCCCTGCGCGCCTTCACGGACCCAGTACCCGATCTGGAATTCACGCAGGCCCCAGTTATGCGCGTGAATACCCGTATAAAGAACAGGCTCGCCTGTCGCATTATCAATCCCGACCAGGTTAAAATCCCGCCGCAAAATATAATCGGCATGTGCCTTCCGTGCATAAGCTTCATCCAGATCGGCATCCGGCGTTCCCGAAGCCCACTGAAAAACCTGGCTCAGCTTATCCCATGTCTCAAGTTTGGATGCATGCAAATCAGGCCCGTCACCTTCCTGCAACGGGCGGATCGTTAAATGCTCCGTAACAATCGGCATCGGCGCGTCCAGCAACACATGATCCTTAAGCGGTTTATGATTGGGTTTTCCGTCCGTCATGATTAATGCAGGGTCCTTTTGGGAGGAGGCGGCAGATCCCTGACTTCAGCATCCCCAGCCTGAGCATAGACCTGTCGAATAAAGCCTTGCATGATCGCGACCTGATCCACATAAGTCCCTTCGGGTGGCTCTTCCGGCATATAAATATGCCCAAGAATATCAGTAAAACCTTCGCCGTCTTTATCTTCCACATGAACCGTGGAAAGATAACTCTCTCCGGTGCTCTCGCGCACAAGATTAAAACTGAACCCTTTCCGCTTTTCGTCCTGCCAGTCGATATCGTCATGATAAGAAAATACAATCATGAACGTTTCATCCTGCAAGTCCCAGGGGTCAGAATTAATCCCAATCGTAGCAATCAATACTTCTTCACGGCGCTCTGCATATATAATTTTCAGCGCGGGTAAATCATATTGCTCCGCAAGCTCGTTAATCGTCTGTGTCTGCGGAACACCACTATCGTTAAAATCGCCTGATATACTCATTAAAAACGTCCTTTATTTAACGCCCAACTGGACGAGTCCCGGCACTTTATCCCGGTGATCCTTACAAGCAGCAAAAGCTTTCACGCCAATCTCATGAGCCTTGCGGGTCAAATCCGGAGTCCATGATTTTTCCATGTCCCATTTCGACACCGCATCAAGAAAAGCGCCACTGACATACCCTTCCCCGTCTTCAGGATCACGGTAGAACCCTTCGATTTCGCTCTGCTCGCTGAGACTTTTATGAATGAAAGCCGACCAGCTGCGCGCTGACACGTGACGCTCAACCAAATTCACCAGCAGTTTTTCACGCCTGGTTAATTCCTGGTCCAGCAATTGCTGCTGCCGCGCCAGATATTCGGCATAACTGACAACCTTCGCGGCATCATTGAATTTATCTGTATACATTGGGCTTTCCCTGTATCTATTCAGAAAACACCTTATATATATGGAAAAATAAAGTCAAGAAAGGGCCGAATTACGCCGCTTTTTTCTCTGGTGTCCCGTTGGAAACCGGCGAGGAAAGCCGCTTCATCAGTACATCATGCCGGGTCTGTGCCTGCGCCATATTCTTCTCTTTAACCGGACCATAGCCGCGAATATCGTCAGGAACGGACAGCAGCTCGGCGCATAAATCCAGATTTTCTTTATTCAGGTGCCCCAGGACAAAATCAAGATCCTGCTCGTAAGACGCAATCAATGCCCGCTCTGCCTTGCGCTCCTTATGATAGCCGAACACATCAAGCGGCGTTCCGCGCAGCCCTTTGAGTTTCGCCAAGACACTCAGGGCCTTTATCATCCACGGCCCAAACTCTCTTTTCTTTGGACGCCCGGTTGCGGGATCATTGCCTTCCATGATCGGCGGTGCCATGTGGAAGCTCAGCTTGTAATTCCCCTGGAATGTTTTCTCAAGGTCCTTGATAAAGTCACCATCGGTATAAAGCCGCGCTACTTCATATTCATCTTTATAAGCCAGCAGCTTGTGATAATAGCGCGCCGCCGCTTCGGTCAGGACTGTGCTATTCGCAACAATCTTTTGTTCCGCATCACGGATCTGCGCAATCTTGTCCGTGTAACGCTTGGCATAAGCTTCATCCTGATACGCCGTCAGATACGCCGCCCGCCGGGCAATAATATCATCAAGCGTCTCGGCAACTTTTTCAACATCCGCATCACCGCGCACTTCGGCAGCCATCGCTTCCAGCTTCCCGGGATCATGTGCCGCAAGCCGCCCAAACGCGAATGATTTCCTGTTCGCTTCAATCGCGACCCCGTTTAATTCAATCGCCCGCTCCAGGCTTTCACGGTGCAGCGGCACAAGTCCCATCTGCCATGCATAACCGAGCATAAAGATATTCGTCGCAATCTCATCCCCCAGCAAAGTCAGCGCATAAGAGGTCGCCGGCACAAAATGCTGTCCGCCTTCGAGCGTACTTTTCATCAGCGTTTCTTTGATCTGCGCGTCATGAAAATCGGAGTCGTTGTGAAGCACGAATTCCGCCACCGGCGTATTGTTGGTATTAATCACCGCCCGCGTCCGTTCGGGGTTCAGCGTTTCATGCGCCGTCTTGCCGACCGCCGCAACAATATCGCAGGCCAGCAGCAAATCAGACCCGCCTGTAATAATATGCCCGGTACGCATTTCTTCGCGGTCATGCGCAATCCGCACGTGCGAGAGCACTTCCCCGCCCTTTTGCGCCAGCCCGGTCTGATCCAGAATCCGGCAATGTTTCCCTTCAAGGTGCGACGCCATCCCCATCAGCGCGCCAACCGTCAGAACCCCTGTCCCGCCGATCCCGGTCACCATGATGTTATAAGCATCCCCGGTCAGTTCCGGCACATCGATATCCGGCACCGCCGCCAGCACATCATCAACGCCGCTGGCTTTGGTTTTGCGCAGCTCTCCGCCATACACCGTCACAAAGGACGGGCAGAACCCTTTCAGGCAGGAGAAATCCTTGTTGCACATCGACTGGTTAATCTTGCGCTTGCGGCCATATTCCGTTTTTTCCGGCTGCACCGCCATACAGTTCGACTGCACGGAACAATCCCCGCACCCTTCACAAACAGATTTGTTGATAAAAACCCGTTTGGCCGGATCGGGATACTTGCCCCGTTTGCGGCGGCGGCGCTTTTCCGCGGCGCAGGTCTGGTCGTAAATTATAATCGTCGTGCCCGGTGTTTCCCGCGCTTCCTTCTGGATCGTATCCATCCATTTCCGGTGCAGCACAGGCACGTCCGCCGGCAGGCCATGACGGTCCTTATAAAGCTCCGGACGTTCCGACACGATCCAGCATTTTGATACGCCTTCTGCCATCACCTGCTGCGCCACACGGAAGACCGGCATTTCACCATCCACTGCCTGTCCGCCAGTCATAGCCACGGCGTCATTATAAAGAATTTTGAACGTAATATTGGTCTTGGCTGCTACGGTCTGCCGGATCGCCAGCGTACCGGAATGGAAATACGTCCCGTCACCAAGATTGGCAAAAATATGTTTCGTTTCACTGAACGGCGCAGCCCCGACCCACGGCACGCCTTCACCGCCCATCTGGGTACACAGCGCAGAATTCCGGTCCATCCACTGCACCATATAATGACAACCGATCCCGACCATCGCAAAACTGCCGTCCGGCACCTTTGTCGATGTGTTATGCGGGCAGCCGGAGCAATAATAAGGCTTCCGCAGCGACGGCGGCAGATAGCCTTTTTCGCGCTTATCATAAGCTTCGTAAAATTCCAGCGCCTTCTCAACCTGCTCATTATGATAGAACCGGTTAATCCGCTGCGCGATCACATGGGTCACCTTGCCGACGGTATGATCGTTTTCCAGCGGCAACAAATGCTGCTGCTTTTCATCATATTTGCCGACGATCACCTTGGGCCGCTTGTCCCAGTTATAAACATACTGCTTTAACTGGTATTCAATAAACTCACGCTTCTCTTCAACCACCAGGACTTCTTCCAGCCCCTCGACAGCAGCCTTAAGCCCCTGCGGCTCAATCGGCCAGGTCATCCCGACTTTATAAACCCGCAGGCCGATATCCTTCGCGACCTCGTCAGTAATCCCAAGCTCGATCAAAGCCTGCCGCACATCACCGTATGATTTTCCGGACGTTACAATCCCGAAGCGCGGCTTCGGCGAGTCCATCACGATCCGGTCGATCTTGTTCTTGCGCGCAAAAGCATGGCACGCAAACAGCTTGTAATTCTGCAAGCGCCAATCAATATCGCGCGGCGTATCGTTCAACCGGATATGCAAGCCCCCCGGCGGCGGCACAAACTCATCATCGCCCGGCAGCAGGATTTTATGGTTCTCACGCTCCAGATCGATCGTCCCGGATGTCTCCACCGTCGCTGTTGTCACCTTCAGCGCCGTCCAGCACCCGGAAAAGCGCGACATCGCAATCCCCAGCAGCCCGTATTCAACAAACTCCAGGATACTTGCCGGATACAGCGTCGGAATCTGCATCGCATACAGCGCATGATCGCTCTGGCAGGAAAGTGTCGATGATTTACACCCGTGATCGTCACCGACAATCGCCAGCACCCCGCCCTGCGGCGCTGTGCCATTAGCGCTGGCATGGCGCATCACATCGCCGCTGCGGTCTACGCCCGGCGCTTTACCGTACCAGATCCCGAACACGCCGTCTTTTTGCGCACCGGGCAGCAGCCCCACCTGCTGCGTCCCCCATACGGCGGTCGCCGCCAGATCTTCATTCACGCCCGGTAAAAACTTTACATCGAGGTCATTATAATATTTCTGCGCCCGTGCCAGCTCCCGGTCGAACGCACCAAGCGGAGACCCGCGATATCCGGAAATAAACCCGCCCGTATTGATCCCCGCGGCAATATCATGCCGTCGCTGCACGATCGGAATACGCGCCAGCGCCTGCAGCCCCGACATATATGCCGTGCCATCCTCCAGCTCGAACTTGTCCTCGAGTCGCACATCTTTGAGTTTTAATGCTGCTTTGGCCATGCGGTCCCTGCGTTTTCCCTGTTTTATCGGCACACACAAAATACGGCACTAACATAACGATTGTCAGGGCAAATATCCATCCCCGCCTTTGTTGCACAGCAATATAGCCCTTACGGAAAAAAGATTTGACAGAAGGAAGCCAGAGTTCTAAACCTCTCCCTTAACCATAAAAAATCGGCAGGGAACAATATCGTGCGAGATCCATCGTTAAAACTCGACCCGCAAGGCTTTTGGGGCCCGCTCAAAGGCATGCTGAAACGCGCTTTTGGTTACCAGGTCGCCAATAAAGGCTGGGATCACAACGATCCGCCGCCGGTCCTGTCCGATAAGAAGAAAAAAGAACTCCAGCAGGCGACCTCCATGGAAACCGCGCGCGGAACCTTCCGGACGCTGATGGACATGGTCGGCATGTACTGGACCAAATCCGGCAAGCATGAAATCGCGATTGCCTCCGCCCTAGCCGCCACAACGCTCGGCATGTCTGCATTAAGTGTTGATGTCCTCGTGGAATATAGTGAATGGAACCGCCAGTTCATGGATATCTTCCAGAATGTCGGTGCCATCGTCCTGCAAAACAAGGAAACCATTACAAACGAGCTAATCGCCGCCAATCCCGATCTGGCCAATGATGCGCCAAAACTCGCCTTCGAAGTCGGACAAAAGCTTTTCAATATGCCGGAAATGTCGGAGCAGTTTGACGATTTCATCCATAAACTGTCCGTCGAATTCCCGATTGTCGTCGCGAAATACCTGGCAACCGCGATTACGGCGTTCACATCAGCCCAGCACCTTGCCTTGCGCTGGCGGACATGGATCACCGGGAAGTTCACCAATGAATGGCTGAAAGACAAAGCGTTTTATAAAATCAAACACGCCTACAGCCATATCGACAACCCGAACCAGCGGATCCAGGAAGACCTTGATAAGCTGACCGATGGCGTCGTCAGCATTTCAACCGAAGGGCTTGAATCCTTGCTGAAACTGACAGCATTCAGCACCCTGCTCTATACAAGCTTCGGCATGTTCAACCCGGCCACTCTTGGCGGACCGGACATAGACATACAAGGCTACCTGTTCTGGTCCGCTCTTGGCTATGCCGCAGTTGGCACGGGCGCTCTCGGAGCCATCGCCCATAGCCTGCCGAAAATTTTCCGAAACAAACAGGTTGCAGAAGGCATCTATCGTGCAGGCTTGATGTCGGTCGAACAAAACGCGGAGCAAATCGCGCTGAACAACGGCGAAGACCGAGAAAAAGAAGTGTTAAAAGCCCAGTTCAACGATGTCGTGAACATATCGAAACAATACATCAACAAACGAAAGCAGATGATGGTCTTTAACTCGGTTCACGCCAACCTTGGGTCGATCATCCCCTACATCGCCGCCGCCCCGATGTTTTTCACCGGGCAGGTTACACTGGGACAGATTTCGCAAACCGCCTATGCCTTCCAGCAAGTTGAAAACTCTTTCTCCTTCGTCATGAACAACATCCAGTTCTTCGCCTCGATGAAAGCAAATATCGACCGCCTCGGCACCCTTCTGTCCGGCATTCGTCTCGCCCATTACGAGAAAGAAGAGCAATCCCACCCGTCAACAAACACCGCGCCATCCGGTCCGGCGCCGAAATAATGGGAGGACGCAATCATGAATGATAAAAACCTGAAAGAAGACTTCACACCGCCTGCAGCCACAGGCGCACACGACATCAAGGTCCTTGAACGGCCGAACAGCGCCGAAACAAGCCTGAAAATCGTTGACCTGACTCTGGAGGTCCCCGGCGGACAGGATGTATTAATTCACAAAGGCAACCTGCACCTGCAATCCGGCGACCGTATCGCCTTAACCGGCGCAAACGGCTCCGGCAAGTCATCCTTATTCCGGGTATCGATGGGCCTGTGGAACAGTGGCAACGGCTCGGTAAAGATCAAAGGGCAGAACCAGAAAGATATTTTCTGCGCCTCGCAGCAATCCAGGATGCCCGACACCATGCTCGACGGCATGCTGGCCTATCCTCATCCAGCGGATACGTTCACCCCGGAGCAATATGAGTCCGCCCTGCGCGAAGCCGATTACGAAGATATCATTCCGCAACTGCCATGGAATGCCGTTAAGGCCGACAATATCATGCGCTTCTGTGAAAAAGTCATTTCTAAAACACTGGCCGAAGCCACGGCGACGATAACAGCACAGCAGGCAAATGCGTTCATCAAAGGAATGAGCACAGCTCTTGAAAAACACCTGGCTGTTCCCCGTATGGCAACCGCCTATTTTACCGGGAGTGAAAAAACGCTTCTGGCCAAAAACCTGACATCTGCCGCAACGGCCCAGTTTGAAAAGCGTTCCGCAGATAACACATCATCCTTGATGCTACCGCGCCGCGCCGGGAAAAAAGCCGGCGAAAAGCTGGCAATGAACATCTTACGCGAGCTGGACAACAACCTTGTCCGCGGCGGCCGCCTGAAACTCTCTGGCGGACAGGTTCAAAAACTGGTCTTTGGCCGCATCTTCCTGCAAAAACCAAAGATCATGTTTCTTGACGAAGTCACATCTGCGCTTCACCCGGAAACGGCTCACAACCTGTATGAGAAGCTTGTCCAAAAACTGCCGGACAGCATGATTATCGGCATCATCCATGATGACAGCCTCATAAAGTTTTTCACAAAACACGCCGACCTGCGCGATAAACAATTAACCGTCAAACCGGTGGAAAAAGACGCAAAGCCTGTGTCCTTATGCGGCCAATGCCCTTATAAACCGTAGCATCATGAGTGACGCAGAAAAGATCGAACAACTGGAAATCGCCCTCGCCCACCAGGATCGCCAGATCCAGGATATGAGCGATATGCTCGGCGCACAGTGGAAAGAGATCGAGCGCTTAAAACGTCACCTGACCAAGACCGAAGAAAAGCTTCAGGACTATATCGACTCCGCAGGTGAAGACGCAGGACTGTCCCCCACAGAAATCGCCGCGCGTGATAAACCGCCGCATTACTAAAGGAACGCGCCATGACCGTCAAAATCTACGGCATTAAAAACTGCGGCACGATGAAAAAAGCTTTCCGCTGGCTCGAAGACAACAACATCGCCTACGACTTTCACGACTACAAAAAAGAAGGCGTCGATACGGAAGCTTTAAAACAAGCCATTGAAGCCCACAGCTGGGACACCGTCATCAACCGCCGCGGCACGACATGGCGTCAACTGCCGGACAGTGTAAAAGAAAACATGGATGCCAGCAGCGCCCTCACCGCCGCCACAGAAAACCCCAGCCTGATAAAACGGCCACTGCTGGTCAAGAACGGGCAAACCTATCTGGGGTTTAACGAAGAAGATTACAAAAAACAATTGAAGTAGCCGTCATTGCGAGCGACCGCAGGAATGACAGTTGAAGGATCATTTCGTCTCCTCAAACAACTCCCGCCCGATCAGCATCCGGCGGATCTCGCTTGTCCCCGCACCGATCGTATACAGCTTCGCATCGCGCCACAGCCGGCCGGTCGGGTATTCATTAATATACCCGTTCCCGCCGAGCGTCTGGATCGCCTCTTCCGCAACCCGGACTGCCGCTTCGGCGCTGGTCAGGATACAGCCTGCCGCATCCTTGCGCGCGCCTTCGCCGCGATCACAGGCCTGCGCCACCGCGTACACATAAGCGCGCTGCGAAGACAGCGTTGTATATAAATCGGCGACTTTCCCCTGGATCAATTCGAACTCGCCGATCGCTTTGCCGAACTGCTTACGCTCATGCACATAAGGAATAACGATATCCATACAGGCCTGCATAATCCCGAGCGGCCCGCCGGACAGAACAACACGCTCGTAATCAAGGCCGGACATCAACACCTGCACCCCGCCATTGATCTGGCCGAGTACGTTTTCTTCCGGCACTTCGCAATCCTCGAACACCAGCTCACACGTGTTTGATCCGCGCATCCCGAGTTTGTCGAGCTTCTGCGCCGTGCTAAACCCCTTAAACTCTTTTTCAATGATAAAGGCGGTAATCCCCTTCGCCCCGGCATCCGGATCGGTCTTGGCATAGACCACCAGCGTTCCCGCTTCCGGCCCGTTGGTGATCCACATCTTGTTCCCGTTCAGGACATAGCGGTCGCCTTTTTTATCGGCCCGCAATTTCATCGACACGACATCCGACCCGCTGCCCGGCTCGCTCATCGCCAGCGCCCCGGCCTTCGCTCCGCTTACCAGGTCAGGCAGGTACTTCGCTTTTTGCGCATCCGTGCCGTTCCGGTTGATCTGGTTCACGCACAAATTCGAATGCGCCCCGTAAGACAAACCGATCGCCGCCGATGCGCGCGAGAGCTCTTCCATGACGACCACATGGGCCAGATACCCCATATCCACGCCGCCATATTCCTCCGGCACCGTCATCCCTAACAGCCCCATCGCGCCAAGCTTGCCCCACATCTCCTGCGGGAACTCGTTCTTCTCATCAAGCGCCGCCGCCAGCGGCGCAATTTCCGCCTGCGCGAATTTTGAAACTTCCTCGCGGATCATCTGAATCTCTTCGGGATGCCCGAATTTCAATGTGGGGTATATTGCCATCAAACCCTTCCCTGAATTATGCTTATTAACTATACGGTCCGAATTTTATTAGCATAAACAGGGTATAAGCACAAACAGAGATGATTGTTGCGGCTTTCAGGTAGCCGGGCCGCGCCGTATGACGCTCCACATAATGCAAATAATAGCCCAGCAACGGCAGCATCACCGCCGTGATCGTAAAAGCCAGCCGCAGGATCGGCAACCCGTAAAACGCAAAGAACACCGCCGCCAGCACGCTATACAGCCCTGCGCCCCACCAGAGCGCCGCAACATCCGTCATCGCGTTGCCCCCGGCCTTCTTCTGCCGCAGCGCAGCAACAACCAGCCCGGCCAGCACCAGCGCATAGCCCCACCCCTGCACTAACGCGCCCTTGAACATCAGCGCAAAATTCTGGACCAGCAGCGTCACGCCTGCGCCGATCCCTTTTTCGTCGATCACTTCCGGCAGCCAGACAAAGCCCCGAAAATATTCGACGTCATAATTGTAAAACGTCCCGTTACGCAGCACGATAAAACCGTACCACAGCGCATAGGGGAGAATAAAAACAGCCATTGCAAACAGCCCGGTCGCCAGCGTCCGGGCATTCTCTTTCATATCCGCAATATAGTCTTTCCGCCGCCACAACCACGCCAGCCCGCATACAATGATCGGCAGCGCAAACGTCCCGTAAAACAGCCCGCCAATCCCGCACCCCAATGCCGCCAGCACAAACATCCGGTCCGGCCGGTCGGCCTTTAACATCCGCACAAACAGGAACATCGCCAGCAGCGGCGTCAGCAGGTTGAACAGCTGCGTATGCGGCGACCATAAAAACTGCTTACTCACATTATTGATAAAGACCGTCAGCCCGGCAATCGCCGCCGCCGTCTTCAGCCGCCCCGGCACGTCCTTGCCCAGCCCGGCAAGCCGCAAATAGAGCGCATACGTCCCCATTAAGATCAGCAGATGCAGGAACAAATACCCCATATAACTAATCAGGAATTCGCTGCGCGGGATTTCAAACGCGATCTCGTTATCTTTGTGCTGGTCACGGAACGTCATCATCTTTTTCGATGCAGGCGCAAGCGTCTCAACCGCAAACACAAAAGGCCGCGTCATCACATGGACGAACAACACCGTCCCCGGCCTGCTCTGCCGCTTGCTGCCATACTCTAGCACCTGTTCCGGCACAGCGACCGCATACAGAAATTCGGAAGAGTCGCAGTTAATGCTGTGCCCGGCCTTTTCACCAAGCTGGATATTAAACACGCAATTTCTGCTCGTATCCGTGCGCGGCCCGCCAGCCCAAAGACCGAAGGCAAAAAGCTGGATCATAAACACAATTAAAAGCAGCCCGGAAGAATGACGGCGCAGATCAGAGGACATAGAAAACTCCCCGTTAACAGAGGCTTCCAGTCTATCGCGGATATGGACCTCCGCCAATGCAAAAAACCCCCCGCTGGAGGGGAGGTTTTTAAATTGATTAGATTAAAAAACTTATCGTGCCTCTGGGAATTTCGGAGCAAGCTGTGACGGCCCCTCGGCTTTCGAAGCATTGAAAATATTTGTGTCCGTTTTCTGGATACACCCAAAATCCAGTTTTACACCCGGCAACCAGTATCCCTCATCTTCGGGGTCAAACCATTTTGTCGGCCAGTGAGAGATTTTGAAATCGAGATCGACGGGCTTCTTTTCTTTATACAGCTGATCCAATTTTTCATACACGCCTGGAAAACCGCGTCTTACTGAAAAGTTAAACGTTGAACTGCCGTCATTTTTAAGGTTCGGCAGCGCCAGCTTTCCTTCAATCGTATCACAGGGGAACTTGCCCTGTTTCCCTAGTTCGGAAATAGTACCCGTGACTGTTGCTTTCTTGTAAGGCTGACCAAACCAGTAGTAGTCTCCAGCAGCCACAGACGCATACAATGCGCCATAAGATACCGCCGACAAATAAGTGAACAACGCTGCGCCAGCAAAGGAAGTTGCCAATATGCCTTTGGTCGCATTCCCCGTCTTAAAACCGGCAACACTCATTTCAACAGCCTTTTTAGTTGGCCACCAAACAGGACTGGTAAGATAATAAGCCGTTTTGCCGATCCCGGAGGCAACGCCAAATGTAGATTTCAGCCAATTCGGCGCATATTTATCAGTTAATTCCGAAGCTGTCCCCGATACTTTTTCCCATGCGCGCATTAATGCACCTTTAGGCGCTTCTGGAGCTTTCGGAGCTTCTTTGTCTGCCCCTTCTGTTTGATCTGTGTTGTGATCGTCGGAACCGTTAAGCATACTTCCATCCTTCAAATGTTAACAAAAAGTTAATGATCCTGCCATTATGCATAACACGGCCACACTTTCTATGTCAACAAATTATGGGAATAAAAAGCTGATTATCCCGGCTTACACGCATAAGCCAGCCTGGACGCAGGCTCCCGCCCAATAGCATTACAAATAAACCAAGCTGTTTCAATCACTTGCTCAAGGTCCACCCCGGTTTCGATACCCATCCCGGCCAGCATATACAGCACATCTTCAGTCGCCACATTGCCTGACGCGCCCTGCGCATATGGACAGCCGCCCAAGCCGCCGACAGAGCTATCGACCACGGCAACGCCCATTTCCAGCCCGGCATAAATATTCGCCAGTGCCTGCCCGTAAGTATCATGACAATGCAGCGCCAGTCTTGCCGCCGGCACATCTGCCATCACCGCACCCAGCATCCGCTTCATCACAAGTGGCGTTCCCACACCGATCGTATCGCCGAGCGAAATCTCATAACACCCCATCGCCGCCAGCCTCGCCGAGACATCCGCCACTTTTTCCGGCGCAATCTCGCCTTCGTAAGGGCATCCGGCCACGCAGGAAACATACCCCCTCACCCGGATGTTATGCGCCTGCGCCATTGCCATCACCGGTTCAAACCGGGCAAGGCTTTCATCAATCGAACAATTGATATTCTTCTGCGTAAAACTTTCCGACGACGCCGTAAAAATCGCAACCTCTTCAACGCCCGCAGCGATCGCCGCGTCCATGCCCTTTTCATTCGGCACCAGAACAGGATAAGTCACGCCATCTTTGCGCGAAATCCGCGCCATCACATCCGCAGCATCCGCCATCTGCGGCACCCATTTCGGCGACACAAACGCGGTCGCCTCAATGTAAGACAACCCCGCCGCGGCCAGCCGGTCGATCAGTTCCACCTTCACCGCCGTCGGCACTACAGAACTCTCATTCTGCAACCCGTCCCGCGGTCCGACTTCGTAAATTTTCACATGCGAAGAAATAGCCATCGTTACGCCCCATCCTCCCCCGTAATCAGCACAAGCAGCGTGCCATCCTGCACCTGGTCATTCGCACTGACCGGAAGCTCTTCAACAACGCCCGCACACCCGGCGCGGATGGTCATTTCCATCTTCATCGCTTCCATGATTAAAAGCGGCTGGTCTTTATCGACCTTATCGCCCTGCTTGACGAAGACCTCGACGATCTTGCCCGGCATAGGGGTAACAATCCGTCCTTCCCCGCCTTCGGCATCATCGTCACTGCCATGCACAAAAAGATGGAGATCAATGACGCGGCCGCCACGGAATAACGTCAGATCACGATCATGCGCTGCCAAAACGGCCCGGTGCTCGGCACCATTAATAGCCGCCGTCAAAACTCCGCCGGAAAACGAAACGAAAGACGCTTTCGTCCCTGCGAAAATGAAATCATCACCGCTGCACTGCGCAACAATCTCAACCGGTTCTCCCCGGTTCATCAGGGTCAGGCTTTGCGTTGCCGTCCCGTTCATCCGCCAGTGATCGCGTGACGCCCACGGGTCACCACCACCAAACCCGTCACCCCGGACTTGATCCGGGGTTTGTGCCAACACGCCATGCTGCGGCATAAATCCCGGATAAATACTGTCGTATTTTCCGGGATGACGATATAAGTCGTTCAGCCCTTTTAAAAAAAATATAGCTGCCAGTGCCTGATCGATCTGATCCGCCCGGCCATAAGTTTCCGGCGCCAGATCATCCATGTAACGCGCGATAAACCCGGTATCGACCTTGCCCTTGATAAAATCTTTTTGCGCAAAAATATTGCCAAGGAACTCCTGGTTCGTGCGCAGGCCGGCCACACCGCTTTCCGCCAGCGCCACCTGCATCTTACGCACGGCATCATCGCGGTCCTGCCCATGCACAATAATCTTGGCAATCATCGGGTCATAATGAATGGTGACTTCATCCTCTTCATCAACGCCAGTATCAATACGAACGTAAGAAGGCCCTCCCCCCGTCCCGCTGCGCTCCTTCCCCCCGCTTGCGGGGGGATAAAGGGGGGAGGGCTTCACGAAACGAATAACCCGTCCGGTTTGCGGCAAAAACTCGCCCGCCGGGTCTTCCGCATAAAGCCGGACTTCGAACGCATGCCCGTTCAGCGCAATCTCATCCTGC
The DNA here is from genome assembly GCA_020638155.1 of Rhodospirillales bacterium. GTDB lineage: Bacteria > Pseudomonadota > Alphaproteobacteria > Micavibrionales > Micavibrionaceae > UM-FILTER-47-13. The sequence continues at coordinate 523,367 of JACKJB010000001.1, read as the reverse complement.
GACAGCGGTAATGTCTCACCCGCAGCCACACGCAACTGCCACTCGACCAGATCAAGCCCCGTGACCATCTCCGTTACAGGATGCTCGACCTGCAGGCGCGTGTTCATTTCCATGAAAAAGAAATCCTGCGTACCGGAGTCCATAATAAACTCAATCGTCCCGGCATTCTCATAGCCCAGCGCCTGCACAGCCTTAACCGCCGCATCACCGAGCGCCGCCCGCACACTGTCCTTAAGCCCCGGCGCAGGCGCTTCTTCCACCACCTTCTGGTGCCGCCGCTGCAGCGAACAATCGCGCTCGAACAAATGCACCGCATTACCGTGGCTATCGCCAAAAACCTGCACTTCCACATGGCGAGGTCTGGTAATATATTTTTCAATCAGCACATGATCGTTGCCAAAGCTTGCCTTCGCCTCGCGTTTGCAACTCTCCAGCGCCGCAGCAAATTCCTTCTCGGCCTCAACCAGCCGCATCCCCTTACCGCCGCCACCGGCAACCGCCTTAATCAAAACCGGGAACCCGATGGCCTTCGCTTCCTGTAACAAATGCGCAGGGTCCTGCACTTTGCCCTGATAGCCCGGCACCACGGGCACCCCGGCTTTGTCCATCAACGCCTTGGCTTTGTCTTTAAGCCCCATCGCGTTAATCGCCTGCGCAGACGGCCCGATAAATTTGATCCCGGCCTTTTCGCAAGCCTTGGCAAAAGCCTCATTCTCCGACAGGAACCCATAGCCCGGATGCACGGCCTGCGCCCCGCTATCCTTCGTGGCTTTTAAAATCACATCGGCTTTCAGGTAAGAGTCAGCCGAAGCCGCCCCGCCAATATGCACCGCTTCATCCGCCAGCCGCACATGCCGCGCCTTCGCATCCGCATCAGAATAAACCGCTACCGTGGAAATCCCCATCCGCCGGGCCGTTTCAATAACCCGGCAGGCAATTTCACCCCTGTTTGCGATCAGTATTTTCTTGAACATTTTTACTATGCTACCCGTTCAGTCATTTCTTTTGGCCCGGATATTACCCCAAAAACCGCCCCGCTCGTAAGCCTTAAATAAAAAACTTGCACATTTTTCATATTAATAATATATATCGCACCGCAGCATAGCTGCATGGTAATGGTGTGTTTATAAAAGAGTACTGACTATGGAAGCTGAAATTAAAGATCCGCTCACTGATCTTAACGAACATGTTCCTGCAACTGTCAAAAAATTCGATTTCGCGCGCCCGCCGATCACAGTCGGCCGCTCGACACTGGCCCACAGAGAAGACCCGGAAATTTACGATGGCACAACGGTAACGACATCCGGTTACTTCCGCATCGCCCGCCACATCCCCACCGGGACTCTGTGCCTGCTATCTTCCAAAGCTCCGCAGAACCTTCGCGGCAAACGCGAGTCACACAAAGGTCCTATCATCGCGACCAAAGAAGGGCTGAACTACAGTTACATTGTCGCTGCCTTTCGCAGCTCGGGCAAAGACGAAGATACCTATAAAATATCCAGCCAGCTTCGCCGCGCTATGTTCAGATACGGCGAAAATCTCGGCGAGCGCTGCGAAAAACACTTTACGCTCTACGGGGCAAACCTGACCAACCCGGATTCAGATACGCGCATTTTTAATACCGATACCCCGACCGAGCTCTGGACAAACGGCCGCCTTGCTTACTTACTCGACCAGACAAAAGAAGGCCGCTGGACCGTGACGTTTTACGCACCTGTACGCCGTAAAGACGGCAGCTTCGTTCCGGTCACCTTGGGAAAAAACAAGCTGGCCGACCGCTTTGCCAAAGTATCCCGCGTCATATCAAACAGCCACAGTTACGCTCAGGCCCGGCAAGACATGGCTGAACACTGGCAAAAAATCTCTTCGCGCCTGTGGGATGAACAGAACATCTATGAAGGTGAAGGCCTTGGCATGCGCACGTCCTATCACGCTGCTAAATTCATCGACAAGATGAGTGACCACGGCCCACGCCTTGCCTTTGTGACCACGGCGGTTGGCCTGACACTTGGCGCCTTTAACCCGAAATACGGCCTGATCGGGGGCCTTGTCGCGGCGACGATCCATACCATCATGGATCACATCGCCGATGAAAGTTACTCGACCTCCCGTGAACTCATCAAACGCACAAACGAAGCCCGCAAACGTCTGAACATCGACTCCTATCCATTTAACGAAGATGTTTCCAACCACTTCAAAATCCAGACACCTGACAACATCGCCAGGCTTTGTGCCAAACTTGATCTGGACCGTTTTCCGGCGGAAGAGTTTGAATTACTGGACTCAAAGCGCGCGGGACTACTACGCGATCATGAATTTATCACCGACGGATTCCGCCCGGACTCCTTGAAAGACCAAGTCCTGTCGATGCACCAGCGCGGCTTTTCCTCAACCTGTGTCCTGCCGGACCGGAATACACGGCTCGATATGTTCCAAAGCGGCCTTGTCCGCCTGATGCATACGCTGCCCGACGGTGAAATCAGGATGTATAGCGGCTACCGCGCAGATATCTGTGTTGAAGAAAAATTACGCCTGCCGCAGGAATATATTGAACGCCTGCAAAACGGCATTGTCGCAAACGAATATGATCGCCGCAGGGAAAACTTTAATCACGCCTTCAGGCCGTACGAATTATCGGTTGATGAAATGATGGACGAAATCGCTCCCACCCTGTTTCGGGATCAGCCTGATATTAATGATGCAGTGAAGCTGCATTCAATACAATCCATCCGCGATGTCTTCGGCGGATGTACCGGCGAGCGTATCCCGGCAAAGGCCATCAGCCAGCACCCGTCTCTGCCGGATCTGCGGGCCATACTCTAAAAACGGAATTATTTAGGACCGTACAAACCGATTAACTGACGTTCATTCGCCGTAGTGCGGAACTGTTCATCCGAAATCGTCGACCCTTCAGGCTTTTTAGGCCGCCCAAGACGGTAATTTTCGTTAGGCAAGCGTAGATCACTATAATACCGCACATTACCCTTGAATTCGAGGCCCTGTTCTTCAGGGTCCCCGAAATTGCTAGAAGCCCAATCAAAAAATGTCCTTAAAGGTTTCTTGCTCATAAAACCACCCTCCTGTTGCCATAACGCAAAATAGGTAAACTGATCCGTAAATGCAAACTTTTTCCTGTCATTGACAAGAAATGCTCCGCCATGCTATCGCCTGACCATAATTCAGGGAGCAAAAACACCATGAGGAACATCACCTTCGATGAAATCGAAATCGGCGATACTGGCCGCTATACCAGAACCGTCACGCAGGAAGATATCGATAAATTCGCCGGGGTGAGCGGCGATGACAACCCGGTTCACCTAAGCGAAGAGTTCGCGAAAAGCGCACAGTTCGGCGGCACCATTGCCCATGGCATGCTCACGGCTTCTTATATCTCCGCCGTCCTGGGAACGAAATATCCCGGCCAGGGGACGATCTTCCTCGGCCTGAACGATCTGAAATTCAAAGGCCCGGTCAAACCCGGCGACACCATCACGACCACATTAACGGTCAGGGAAAAACACGACAGCAAGCCCATCGTCAAATTTGACTGCGACTGCGTCAACCAGAACGGGGAAACCGTCTTAACGGCTGAAGCTGTCGTCCGCGCCCCGACACAAAAAATTATTGCGGCACCGAAAGTGGAGTTTTAGAAGCGGAATCCTGGGAAGCCTGATTCACCAGTCGTTCGCGAACAACTTCGAACCCCTTAAAGGCACCGCGTGGAACGGTGCCTTTTGCTTTGCTCTGCTTCTTGGACGCTTCATAAAGCGCGTTCTCCATCCGCTGCTCGTAACGGTTATAATACTCTTCGTATTTATCAACCATCTCAAGCACGATCAGGCAGCTGTCACGGTCGCGTGACACAAGGTCTTCCGTCGCCAGCGCCTTGCGCCGCCTTGCAAAAGCCTTGTCATACTGGCCGTCCAGCAAAGCATCCATATCTTCGCCCAGCGCTTTCAGCGCTTTTTCATCTTTAGCACAGGCCTCGGAAATAAATTTGGGGTCGGGAGAGCCGAGCATTGAATCCAGCACCTCACGCGCCAGCGTCATTTCCGTCTGCATATTGGTCTGCATAAAATCGCCCACGGGCTGAAGCGGCGCAAATTCTTCCGGGTAATGCGCCATACATGCGGCATACCCGGCATCCATCGCCGCCTTGTAATCCGCCATCCCTTTGACGATATCCAGCGGCCCGGCGATGTAATCCGCCAGCGCCTGTTTACAGTTCTGCTCCCCCGCCTGCACAGGTGCCGCAGAAACAGTCCAGATCGATAAAGCCAGGAAAATGCCCCAAATTATTTTCATATCCACCCCAATAACGGGATAAATGCGTTTTGTCGAGTCATGCCGTTTTTCAAAATCAAAACAACGGAATAAATTACATTCTATGTCATTTCGAACGCATGTGAGAAATCTCATGCCAAAAGGCGGGAGATCCCTCCGCGCTACGCACGTTCGGGATGACAATGCAGAAATCACCCATTTCTTCATTGTCCAAGCCTCGACTGCATTTGCGTCCCGAACGAAAATCCGGACTGCTGTGAAATCTCGAACAAAGACGGCCCGTCATAAAATTTGGCCGCAACAGACAAAGCGACAAAAATGCCACCGAAAAACAGAGCCGCGACATTCAGCACACCAAAACGTCCATTCTCTTTGTAACCGGAAATATGCGCCCTGTTCACCGCTCCGGCCATCCGGTTAGCAAGCACCATCGGCACAATCGTGAGCACAGACACAAGATCAAACGGTTCCGGCAAAAAATGCAGCAGGAACAACACAAAATAAGCGACCGCCAAAGCGGCGGCACCGGCATATGGCAGCCTGTCATAGAGTGCCGTCTTGTCTTCAATATCCTTAAACAGGCTGTATGCGAAAACCGGCGTAAGGGTCGCCCGCCATACCGGCATAATGTTTTGCCCGGTTCGCACTTTAAACAAGAGCCAGTTCCGGTAGAACCAGTAAAACTCATAATAGCCAAACGTGAAAACCGACAGCAGGACAAGCTTCAAAGACGACGCTGTGAAATAAACGCGGCCCTCAGCATCATCCTTTGCCATCCAAGATCACCCCTTCTTGGCCCAGTGTGCTGCCCGCTTATCCAGGAATGCGGACAGCCCTTCTTTTGCCTCATCCCCGCTGCGGATTTCGGCGATCCGGTTAGCGCTGTCTTTTAAGATATCTTCGCTCAAATCGCGACCGCCAAAATCAAGACACAACGCTTTCGCCGCCCGCATGGCTTTTGGTCCGTTTTTAGAAACGTCCTGCAAAATTTTGTGCAGTATATATTCAACATCTTCCGGACGCTCGGCTAGCTCATGCACGAACCCGATCTTATAAGCGGTCTCCCCGTCAAACCGTTCCCCGGTCTGGAAATAGCGCCGCGCATGCCGCTCTCCCATAGCCCGCAGCACATAAGGCGCAATCGTCGCCGGGATCAGGCCCAGCTTGACTTCGGACAGGGCAAACTTCGCGTCTTTATCGGCAATAACAATATCGCAGCACGACACAAGCCCCATCCCGCCGCCCATCGCCGCACCAAAAACACAGGCGACCATCAGTTGAGGCAGCTCATATAACTTGCGCAGCATATGCGCGAGCTTCAGCGCGTCCTCATGGTTCTGCTCCCAGCTATAATCCGCCGCGCGTTTCATCCAGTTCAGATCAGCCCCGGCAGAAAAACTTTTTCCGTTTCCTTTCAGGACAACCACACCAACATCATCCCGCGCGGCCAGTTCATCCCAAAGCGCACTCAAACGCGCAATCATGACATCGTCAAACGCGTTATGACGATCCGGACGGTTCAGCGTTACCGTCGCGACAGCGTCTTTAATATCCAGCAATACAATTTCTTGTTCGGTCATTTTATATTCCGGCCTCTTACGCCCTGTTCAAATGCTTTAGCCCACGCCGTCATTACACGGCCTGTCCGTGTAATCTACATGTATGTCCAACTCCCGGCAACGCTGAATGAATTGCACGCATATAGCGTACAATGACGGAAACTTGCGAATAGAAAACCTGTTTTTTTACACAATAGCATAACATTCATTCGCCTATGTCTTCAGTTTGTTTCGATTTTAAAATTTTCTCAATGATAAGTGTTTGTTTCAATTCATCTTTACTTAGTTTGATATGGTTAAGCAAGATCGCCGCCCGGATAAATTCGCGGTTTGCGCGGATCATATCGCTCATCAATTCACGAAGATGCCTGCTGTGCCCGTCTTTAAACGCGTTCATCGATGATCGCGCCTTCCCTTCCGCCGTGCGCGGCCCGGTCGATTTTTCCCACGGTTTGTTTTTACGGCACCGTTCCGCCTGCGCCCTGCGCCGTTCTTCGGTCCATCCTTTGGCCATACCGGTCCTTTCCCGTTCGTTGTGCCAAGGGATATTATAGGATTTTATTCCTGTTAACGCAAATTTCCCGGATGATTGGATTTTAAATACCAAAAAATAATATTTATTGGTATAATAAATCATTGGAGAAAACACATGCAAAAAAACACCAGCGTAACTTTAGGTTCTCATTACGAGCAGTTCATCAGCCGGCAGGTCGAGAGCGGACGCTATGCTTCTGCAAGTGAAGCTGTGCGGGCGGGCCTGCGTTTACTGGAAGAACACGAAGCACGGCTTGTGGCTTTACGGCAAGCCTTGATAGAAGGCGAAGAAAGCGGTAGGGTCGATTACTCCTTAAGCAGCTTAATCGAAGAACTTGATAAAGAATAAGACCCTTGCCCTCTTTTTTCCTGACACAAAAAGCCAAGGCCGATTTGAAAAACATTGCCCGCTACACCGAAAAAACGTGGGGCAAAGACCAGCGTAACCTGTATTTGAAAGATCTGGATGACGCCTTTCACGCGCTTGCCGAAACGCCGGGCAAAGGCCGGAATTGCGATTATATCCGGCCCGACTATCATAAACACGGCGTCGGCAAACACCTGATCTTTTATCGCCTGATTGAAAATGACGATATCGAGATTATCCGCATTCTACATGGCCGGATGGATATTGAGGAGAGATTGGCGGGAGATTGAGGGTGTGAAATTTGTGGCACTTATGCAATTCAGTCATGCCTGAATTGCCTAAGTGTCTGTTTTGAAAATCCCCTCGCCGTCATTCCCGCGGCACGGCAAAGCCGTGCTACGGGGATGACGATTTTTAAAAAAGACACTAAGTGCCAGACTTGTAGTGCGCTGTAACAATCGGCCCTATCAAATCCTTTTTAGAAAAAGTGGGTATTTCAGGCCTATATGGAGAGAACCCTGCCAACTGAGCAGCCAAAAAACAAATCCTGAATAAAACCCAATGGCAATAATCGAGAGCATCTTTAGCGTCTTGTGGGGTATCTGTACTTACACTTTCCTCAATCCACTCTTTCACACTTTCATGCAAAGCCCCTTTAGTAGAGCGTTTTTTTCTTAATTCATGAGGATTTACGGGTAGAGGCAAAAAAATACCCGGTACTTCCATACCATTCACGAACATTGATTTTGTCGTTAAAAACCCTCTTTTCTCAGTATGGGATATAGGAGCATAATGAACTACTAAATCTCTGTAAGCACTCATTTGAGCCAACCAACCGTTGTCACCACTATGATTTGCTGCCATAAGAATTTCTATAACAATCGGATTGCTTTTATCATCCAACTTTCTTAGTTCCTTAATCAAAGAATTCATTTTAGTTATTCGTTTTTCCGGCAAAATCTCTTTAATCAAAAAAGCAGCTATAAACTCAGCCAAGAAATCTCTTAATGTGCCTATATTGGATAAAAATGCATGGATGGCCATGTAAATAAAAAGCGAGTTCTGTGTTTCAAACCTCTGATTATCCTTATAACTTTGCAAACGGCAAAATGTATTAAGTTCCCTAGCATAGGTTTCTGATATACTTCTTAACTCCCATAGGCACGATGTAATTTGAAATTGAACTCGCCTAGCCAAATCTTGAAAATACCAATCATCTTTTTTAAAAGCAGCATGTGAAAGATTTCCCCAAACCTCTTCACAAATGGTTACGGGCCACACCTCACCTTTCGCACCCTTTTCACCAATTTTATGGAACGGTCGCCATGAAGGTGGGTATAGACCATCTGCTTGCATGGCATGCTCATAAAAATCTACACCAATAATTTTGAACCCTGCCTTATATAGATCACTGTAAAGATCGCCATATTTATTGATTGTTAGAATTTTTTTCTGATCTGGAATATACGGTGTTATCTCAACTTCTGCTGATTGAGAACTGTTTATAGCGGCTACCCCATTTGTAAGATGCACAACACGGTATGCATTTGGCCATTCTTCTTGTGACACTTCGCGCCCTTCGCCTCTTCGCGTTAAAATAACCCGCTTACCCCCTCACCCAGCTACGGCTAGGTTCGCCGTTGGCTTACCAAGCCTGCGCATCCCTCTCCCCGTTGGGGCGAGGGTTTGCCTGAACTCACATCCTGAACACGCCATAAGTTGTCTCTTCGACCGGCGCGTTGAGTGACGCCGATAACGCAAGCCCCAAAACTTTCCGCGTATCCGCCGGATCAATAATACCGTCATCCCACAGCCGCGCAGACGCGTAATAAGGGTGTCCTTCTTTTTCGTAGGTCTCACGGATCGGCTGTTTGAAGTCTTCCTCTTCTGCGGCGCTCCATTGCTCGCCGTCCCGCTCTTTTTTCATCCGGGTCACGGTGGCCAGCACGGTTGCTGCCTGCTCGCCGCCCATCACGGAGATCCTTGCATTCGGCCACATCCAGATCATGCGCGGGTTAAAGGCGCGGCCGCACATGCCGTAATTGCCCGCCCCGAAGCTACCGCCGATAATGACGGTAAATTTCGGCACTTTGGCGCAGCTTACCGCCGTCACCATTTTCGCGCCGTCCTTGGCAATGCCGCCCTGCTCGAACTTGCGCCCGACCATGAAACCGGTGATGTTTTGCAGGAACACGAGCGGAATGCCGCGCTGGTTACACAGCTCAATAAAGTGCGCGCCTTTAAGGGCACTCTCGCTGAACAACACACCGTTATTCGCCACGATCCCGACCGGCATGCCGAGAATATGCGCGAAGCCCGTCACCAGTGTCGTGCCATAGCGCTTTTTAAATTCATCAAACACACTGCCGTCCACAAGATGCGCGATCACATCACGCACCTCGAACGGCGTTTTCAAATCCGGCGGGATAATGCCGTATATGTCTTTGGGATCATATAGCGGTTCCTGCGGCTCCTGCATCCGCAGCGCCCCGCGCTTATGACGGTTCAGGTTACCGACAACCCGCCGCGCCGTTTCCAGCGCGTGATCGTCGCTCTCCGCCAAGTGATCGGCCACACCGGAAATCCGCGTATGCACATCACCGCCGCCGAGATCTTCGGCACTGACTTCTTCGCCCGTGGCCGCTTTCACCAGCGGCGGCCCGCCCAGGAAAATCGTCCCCTGCTCTTTAACGATAATACTCTCATCACTCATCGCCGGAACGTAAGCGCCGCCCGCGGTGCAGCTTCCCATCACCACGGCGATCTGCGGAATACCCTGCGCCGACATATTCGCCTGATTGTAAAAGATACGCCCAAAATGATCGCGGTCGGGAAAGACTTCATCCTGGTTCGGCAGGTTCGCCCCGCCGCTATCGACAAGGTAGATGCAAGGCAGGTTATTTTGCTGCGCAATCTCCTGCGCCCGCAGGTGTTTTTTCACGGTCAGCGGGTAATAAGTCCCCCCCTTCACCGTCGCGTCATTGCAAACAATCACGCATTCCTGCCCGGCAACCCGGCCAATCCCGGTAATGATCCCGGCGGCAGGCACATCGTCCTTATAAACTTTGTAGGCGGCAAACTGGGAGAACTCCAGAAACGGCGAGCCGGGATCGAGCAGCCTGTTAATCCGGTCACGCGGCAACAGCTTGCCCCGGCTGGTATGACGGTCCCGCGCTTTATCGCCGCCGCCCTGTTCAATTTTGGCGACCTTCTTTTTCAGGTCGGCCAGCAGCGCTTCCATCGCCTCCCGGTTCGCCTGAAAAACCTTATCCGAAGCTTTTACGCTTACAGCCAGCTTGCTCATAATCCGTAGACTCCTGCTCTGTCACATCACAGAGCAAGGCTAGAGCAATTCGCAAGGGGGAGCAATAGCGCTGTCATAAATCAGGTAATGTGTATCGGGCAGATCACACGCTTTCTTCACGGCGGCAGATGCGCGCTCATAAAGCGTATCACAGCGGAGCCCATGATCGGGACAGAACGCAATCCCGATCCGGACCTCGGCCAGGACAGGCGTTCCGGACACATCAATCGGCTCGCTCAAATTCTCACCAATCCGGCGGGCTGTATATAAGGCATGACCGTCATGAGTTAAGTCCGATTGCAGGAGACCGAAATTATCCCCTTCCAGCCGCGAAAAAACTTTTCCCGACTGGAACGCGCCATATAACCGGGCGGCAACGGCTTTAAGAACAGCCTCCCCGACGTGCAGGCTGTGCTCCATAATAATATCTTTCATATTTCTAATGTGAATAACGTAAAAAGCCAGCCGGTCACCATCATTCATAGTCCGGATCGTATTACAGCATGTATCGATAAAACTGTCCCGGTCCAGCAGCCCGGTCAGCCCGTCACGATTGTCACAGGGCTGCGCCAGCCTGTTCCGGCGTTTCTGGCGTTCCAGCGCGAAATTCATAACTTTTATCAGTTCCGTCCCGTCAATCTTGTCTTTAGCGATAAAGTCCTGGATCCCGGCTTTGAAGGCAGACAGGGCCAGCTTGTCGTCCGGCTGAGACGTCAGCACGACAATCGCGGCATCCGTTGCATTGACAATTCCCTGCACCGTTTCAATCCGCTCTGAATCAGGCAGGTTCATATCCAGCAAGACAATATCGAACTGCCGTTCCATCAATAACTGCAATCCATCTTTCAGACATGTCGCATGATGCAGGGCAAGTGTGATGCCTTCCACCCGGGACAAGTACCGCTTAATAATAAAAGCATCGCCTTCGCTATCTTCTATCAGTAACACATCTCTGATTTTGTTAAATGATGTAACCATAAAACTTATTGTCGCCACCGTTTCACCCTGCTACAAAAGCACCATTAAATTATAAAGATCATGCACCACCAAAGCGTTAACGCATACGGTTGCAGGACAAAAACAGGGAACCAGACAAATGAACCATAATCTCGCCATTGGGGATCATGCCATGAACAAACAGACAGGTACTATTCTCGATCATATTGGGAACACGCCGCTTCTGACTCTGACAGAAGGCATTTACGCCAAAGCGGAGTTCATGAACCCGTCCGGTTCGATCAAAGCCCGCATGGCGAACTACATGATCGAAAGAGCCGAAGAAGAAGGCCTGTTGAAACCCGGCGATACCATCGTCGAAGCCACCAGCGGCAACACCGGCAACGCACTCAGCATGATTGCCGCCGTCAAAGGCTATAAAATGATCGTCATGATTCCCGAAGGTTACACCAACGAGCGTGTCCGCATATCCAAAGGATTCGGCGCAGAAGTCCGCTTTGTCGGCCACTTCCAGGTCAACGAAGCCCGCGCCGCCGCGATTGAGCTCGGCAAGCAGGACGGCTATTACTGCCCCGGCCAGTTTGATAATGAATGGAACGTTGAAGAAAACCGTGAATGGCTGGGTCGGGAAATCATTGCCCAGCTCCCCGAAGGCTTAAAATTCGATGCCGTTGTGCAGGGCGTCGGCACCGGCGGCACACTGATCGGCGTAGCACAGGCCTTGAGGCAATGGCACAACCCCGATCTGAAAGCCTTCGCGATGGAACCGACAGAATCCCGCACGATTGAATGCTGCATGGTCGCCGATCATAAAATCGAAGGCATCTCGGACGGCTTCGTCCCAACAATATACGAACGCCACCGCGATGAAATTGACGATATCATTTCCGTAGACAGCAACATCGCCATCGAAGAAGCCCAAAAAATGGCGCGGGAAAGCGGCCTGTTCGTCGGCCCCAGCAGCGGCGCGAATTTCTGGGCTGCCCGCAAAATCAAACAGGACAACCCGTCGATTAAGAATGTCCTGACTCTGCTCTGCGACCGCGGAGAAAAGTACCTGTCGTTAATGTACGGGGATTAATACGGCTTGGGAACCAGCAGCTTCCCCCCATCAAATATCTGCTTTTGCTGAGGCGGAATATTCGCATCGTTTTGCAGGATTTTCTTTTCAGTATTCTCGTAGACGCTATTATCCTGCGGCTCCGGTTCTTTGAAAAGGTCCTTCAAAGCGTCCTGTTGCTCGCTTTTGTCGTGACGCTTCAAAGCATCTTCCAATATACTTTGCGCAAGAGCATCTTCTTCATCTTCGAACGGATCAATATCCAATGTATCTTGATCCTCGACATCGGCATCCATTTCCCATGGCGCTTTGCCATCGGAATAATCAGACATAACCGCTCCTCCGCCAACCGTTACACCAAACGGCACATAGACATCCTTATCGTTAATACGGAGCTGGACAAACAGGCGTAGAAAGCCGCTTTGCCCCGGCGTAAAATGGAAAGATAGCGTGGGACCACCCCGGTCGTGATATGATGAAGGATCCTGGTCAACGGCCTCTGCCGCGGCAACGGTCGCACGGTCATCATAAAACCCAACCATATACCCATAAGCCCCCATCACCGGCTGCAACTCATCTATATACCGGCCGCCCAGACTGCGCACCGTCAGTTTTGCCGTGGCTTCCTGCCCTTTCATCAAAAGCCCGCTGTCTAAGGACAACGTATATTTATGGTTCGAATCCTTATATTCCAGCTGCGGCATGGCATTGATCGGCGCATCCTTACAATCTTCCGCTCCCGGAATATCGATCGCAACATATTCCTGCCTGCCGCTAGCCGGAACAATATGAACCCATGCCTTATACGTGCATGCCGTGCGCGGCGTCATCGCAAAAATATATTGCCCCGGTACATTCATGGCCTGCGGCGTATAATGATGAAAATCATTCAAGGACGGATCCACCGCCAGCAAATGCATCGGTACCGTATCATTTCCCTGCAGTTCCTCGCCCATCACAGGAAATCCCGAGTCATGCGCCAACTTTACAATGACCGGTGTCCTGCGCCCTTCCTTCAATGTTCTCGACTTCACGATCTCCGCGACAATCCCGTCTTCCGCAGCCCGCAAGGAACCACTCCCCGAAATCGTAACAGCCAGAATTGCAAACAAAATTTTGAAAGAAGCGTTGAAGCGCATCGATCCTCTCCGGAATAAAATGACATAACCATTTAGCGTGTGCAGCATAAATGATGACTTTACTGATTAGCATAACACTGATATGAAAATGCCCTATACAAAAAATTGAGATTTCCACGCAGTTGGAAAAAATTATCCCTTTTTGAAACAGGTGAGTTACATATTATGACAGATCATGCGCCCAAACCGGCAATTTTGAATGGCCAGTCCCTGCAAGCCCATTATCCGCAAGGGGTCGACTGGTACACGCCGTTTGAAAAAATCACCCTTGTTGAATTATTCAAACGCGCCGTTGAAAAATACGCCGACCTGCCCTGTATTGATTTTTACAACAAAAAGACCACATTCCGCGAACTAGACGAACTGTCGGACAGAGCAGCCAAAGGCTTCCAGAATATGGGCGTTAAAAAAGGCACACCGGTCGGCTTCCTGATGCCAGAAACGGATATGCAGCGTGTCCTGTTTTGGGGGGCAGTAAAAGCCGGAGCAACAATCGTTAATTACAGCCCGCTTTATGTCGAAGAAGAGTTGGAACATCAAATTGCCGACAGCGGCACAAAAATTATGATCACCTCTGATAAACCCAAAGACGGTAAATCAGATAACTACAAAAACTCTGTGAGCTTATTGAAAAAAGGCGCGTTCGACAGGCTGGTGGTCTTCAATCTGGCCGATACGTTGCCCGATGATAAATCGGCCGTTCCGGCAAAAATGAAAAAAGGTTTGCCGCTAGTCAAAATTCTCAACCGGATAACAAACTTCTTCAATTTTACCGCCCGCGGAAAAATTTCCTATATGAAAGGATTCCTGAACAATGACGGCCTGTATGAAACCGTGCAGACCTCACCTGAAGACACCGCTTTGCTACAATACACCAGCGGTTCTTCGGGAGTTCCCAAAGGCACAGAGCTTACGCACACAAACCTTGTTTCAAACGCGCAACAAGTTTCCGCATATGCCGTCACAAACGACAACACGCCGGACAACCCGTATACAATCAACCCCGGCGAAACGAGCATCTTTAGCCCGCTACCGACTTCGCATATTTTCGGCCTGACCATCGAAATCCTGGTCCCGGTCATGCAGGGCATGGAGTCGATCATCGTCATGGACCCACGCGATCTGAAAACAAATGCGGATACCCTGAAACGGACACAGCCGGACATGGCCGCTTTCGTTCCGCAGCTGGTTGCGAAGATGAAAGACGCTGGGCATTTTGAAGACACCAGCCTGAAGACCGTCGTCACAGGCGGCTCCGCTATGCCCCCGGTTCTGCAAAAAGAAATGGAAGAAGAATTCGGTATCGGGATGCGCCCCGGCTACGGTCTGACAGAAACAAGCCCGGTGCTGACCGTCAATCCGATGTTCGGGCCGCAAACATATGGCAGCGCCGGCAAACCGATCCCCGGCGTCTCCATCCGTATCTGCGATGTAGAAGAACCGAATAAAGTTCTGAATATGGGTGAGACCGGGGAAATCCAGGCCGCCGGTGACAACATCATGAAAGGCTACCTGAACCGGCCTGAAGAAACCGCCGAAGTCATGACCGTCGATGAAAACGGCACGCGCTGGTTTCGCACCGGTGATATCGGTCACGTTACCGAAGACGGATTTCTCAATATTACCGATCGTATGAAACGGATGATTAACCTGAAAGGCAGCGGTAAAAAAATTTCGCCGACAGAAGTTGAGAACGCGCTTTTAGAGCATCCCGACGTTGCAGAATGCGTTGTCGTTTCCGTTTACAAAAACACCAAAAACGAACAGGCCAAAGTATTCCTGAAATTCGCAGAAGGCAAAACCGTATCCAATGAAGACCTGCAAAAACACCTGGACGGCAAAGTGAACCGCCTGGCGATCCCGCGCATGTTCGAAGTCCTGGATGAAATTCCGCTGAACAAAACGCACAAACCGGACTGGAAAAAACTCGAAGACATGGAAGCTGCCAAAGTGGCAGCAGAGACTGTAAAAGTTCAACCTGCTGCGCCAAGCGGCCCTTAATACTGACCTAAACATCGGAGGCACCTATGAGTACTAAAAAAGAAGCAACAAACTACAGCGTTATCGTCGGTTACTGCCGCACAGCATTTGCCAAAACCTCCATGGCCGGTTCTGGCAAAGCACCCGGCGTTTTCGGGGACGTTGATCCGGTTGATATGCAGGTGCCTTTGGTCAATGAACTGCTTGATCGCAGCGGCGTCGATCCGAAAGATGTCAAAAAAATCCTGACCGGCGCGGTTCACCAGGAATACACACAGGGCCTGAATATCGCCCGCCTGATCGCCATGCACAAAGATTGCAAGCTGGAAAACTCAACAGGCGGTACAACGCTTGACCGCTTCTGCGGCTCTTCTATGGAAGCCATCGCAATGGCGGACGGCTTTATCGCCCGCAACCCTAACCATGTTTATATCTGCACCGGCGTCCAGAGCATGAGCCAGGTGCCGATGGGCGGGATTAACCCGCACCTTGCCGACGGGGTCATGGAAGGCAACGCTGCCGCCTTTATGGACATGCCGACCACGGCGGAAAACCTGCGTAAGATGTACAATATTTCCAGTGAAGAGATGAGCAGCTTCGCCGCTGAATCGCATCGCCGCCTCAAGGCTGCACAAGAAAACGGTCATTTCAAAAATGAGATCGTCTCACTCAAAGGTCTTGATCTCGACGACGGTGGCCGCTTCGATACAACGACCGAAAGCCTCGAATCCCTCAGGGCTAAAAAGCCGGGCGCATTTGCTGCAGCGACCTCTTCACAAATCACCGACGGCGCTTCCGCTGTCATGGTTACGTCCGAAGCCTTTGCGGCAGATAACAACCTGCCCGTCCTTGCCCGGATTATTTCCTTCGGGGAATCCGGACTGGCACCGGAAATCATGGGCCTTGGTCCGGTTGAAGCCGCAAAAGACGCGCTGCAAAAAGCAGGCCTTAGCATGGATGACATGGATGTTATCGAATTGAACGAAGCCTTCGCCGCGCAATCGCTTGCGGTGCTGAAGGAATGGGACAAACAGGGCATGGGTATTGACCCGGCCAAAGTCAACGTCGATGGCGGCGCGATTTCCATGGGGCACCCGCTCGGCGCATCCGGTGCACGGATCGTCGGTCACGTTGCCGAAGTCCTGCAACGTGAAAATAAACGCTATGGCCTTGCCACGATGTGTATCGGTGGCGGCCAAGGCGTGGCCATGATTGTCGAAAACCCGAACGCAGCACCGAAGCCGGGCATGTAAGGAACAGGGAAAGTAAACAATGGCCAGAGATATCAAAAAAGTAGGCGTCCTCGGCGCCGGAACGATGGGCAGCGGCATAGCCGCATTGCTCGCCAAGGCAGGCGTTGAAGTCGTCCTGCTCGATAAATTTGAAGGTTTCGCAGACAAAGCCGTTGACCGCATGGTCAAAGCAAAAGTCACAGATGCCTTTAACGCCGGTTTCATGACGGCGGATCACGCCAAATTCATCAAAACCGGCACGACGGATAATAATTTGCAAGACCTTGCCGATTGCGACTGGATCATCGAAACAATCCTTGTCCCTGATCCAAAAATTCGTCAGGACCTGTATAAAGAAGTCCAGAAAATCGCAAAACCGGATGCCATTTTCTCATCCAACACCTCGATGGACACCACCGGTGAAATGACCGTCGATCAGGATGATGATTTCAAAAGCCGTTTTGCCAACACGCACTTCTTCAACCCGCCACCGACAATGGCCTTGCTGGAAATTATCCGCGGCGAAAAAACAGACCCGGATGTCGTCAAAGCCCTAGAAGATTTCGGCGACAAAGTCCTCGGTAAAAAAGTTGTCGAATGCAAAGACGAACGCGGATTCATTGCCAACCGGATCGGTATGTTCTTTCTGGAACGCGTTCTGAAAGAAATGGAAAACAGCGACTTCGGTATCGAAGACGCTGACGCGATCCTCAGCCAGGCTTTCGGTTTCCCGCTCGGCCCGTTCCGCCTGGGTGATGAGGTTGGCCTTGATGTCGTCGATCACGTCCGCTCCGACTTCCACGAAAGCCTGCCCGAAGGCGATCACTTCCAGGAAATTTTTACCGGGAATGACGACCTGCGGCAGATGCTCAAAGACGGCTATGTCGGCAACCGCAAAGCCGACAGCAAAGGTGGCTACTACCGCAAAAAAACTGAAGACGGTAAGCCTGTCAAAGACGAACGTGGAAAAACAATCATTCAGGCCCGCAACCTTGAAACCGGGGATTACGCCGACTCGCAAAAAAGCGATTTCTACAAATTCGACAAGCAGATCAAAAAATATCGCGGCTTTGATAAATTCTTCGACTCCGGCGATCCGGCGTCTGAATTCGCATGGCCGATCCTGCGTGACAGCCTGATCTATGTTCTGGATCACGCCGAAGAACTGGCCTTTGACGTGCAGGCCGTCGATGACGCGATGCGCGCAGGATACAACTGGAACTACGGCCCGTTTGAGTTGCTCGACAAATTCGGCGTCGAATGGTTTACAAACAAGCTGGAAGAAGAAGGCATCGCTGCGCCGGCCCTGCTTGAAAAAGCGAACGGTCAGCCTTTCTATCAGGAACTTGACGCGCTCGATGGCGTTGGCAAAGACCTGATGGTACGGCATTTTGACGGCAGCTTCTTGCCGATCCGCCGCGAAGAAGGCGTCCTTAGCCTCGAAGACATCAAACGCAAAAGCGAACCGCTTCTTACGCACAATTCCGCCAGTCTGTGGGATATTGGCGACGGGGTTGCCTGTCTGGAGTTTACATCTAAAGAAAACACCATCGACCCGTCCGTCCTTTATGTCATGAATGAAAGCATTAAACTCATCAGCGAAAGCGATGGGGAATATAAAGGCATGGTCATTTATAACGACGGCGTTCGGTTCTCGGTCGGTGCGAACCTCGCGCTGGTCGAAGTCTTTATGCATGCGGCAGAAGGTAACTGGGGAGAAATCATCCCCGGCAAGCTCGACCAGAAATGGGAAAACCGCATCAAGAAATACGCCAATATGTTTGGTATCGACAAAGCGGCAGACAATGCCCTGAAACCTCTGGTTCATGAGCTTGTGTATCAGGGCCAGTCCGTATACACCGCCCTGCAGCAAGCCCCCTTCCCCGTTGTCGGCGCGCCGAAAGGCCAGGCACCGAAAAGCGCGCAAACGGTCAACCTTGCCGTTGGCGGCGGCTGCGAAGTCCTGCTGAACTGCGATGCTGTCGTTTCCGGTCCGGATCAGGTTATGGCCTTGCCGGAAATCGCCATTGGCGTTCTCCCGGCATGGACCGGCAGCACCCGGTACCTGCAACGCAGCTTCAACCGCGAAGGCCAGTTTAAAGGCCCGATGGCACCTGTTAAAGAAGCGGCAGCAACTCTCGGCAACCCAGCCTTGGGCGCCGCGACTTCCGCACAGGATGCCAAGAAAAAAATGTGGCTGCGCCCGGATGACACCATTGTCATGAACCCCGACCGGGTTCTGGCCGAAGCCAAGGCAAAAGTTCTTGAAATGGCACCGGACTACAAACCTGAACCGCTACCGACGTTCCGCCTCGGCGGTTCCGGCAGCGCCAATATGATCCGTCAGGATGTCGAACGCATGTACGAAGCGGCAAAAGACAACCCGTCACCGAACAACGTCAACCATGTTGACATCCGCTCGGCAGACCGTCTCGCCCGCGTCCTCACAGGCGGCGATACGCTAAAACCTGAAGATGTCGATCATCACGTGGCCAGCAACCAACAACAAATCAAGGACCTGGCATCCCAAAGCCCTAGCGGTCATCTCAAGGTCAATCCAACGATCGAGTTCAACTATAGCCGCATGATGCAGCTTGAGCGGGACGGGTTCATGACCGGGTTCTTTGACAAGCAATACACATGGCCGCGCGTTCATTACACAGTGGCAAAAGGCGGATACCTGCGCGAACCAATCCCGGAAAATCCACCAACCGCAAAAGAAATGCGCGACACCGTAGAGCGCCTTGAAATGCCGCGGCGTGACGTCACCGGCCAGCCATTGAGCGGCGATGATGCCAAAAAGCTCAAAGCCATGGCCGATATGACGGGTGAGTTCTACAAACAAAACGGCCTGCGCGGCAAGCCGGGGGACTTACAGCCCCTGCGTACGCTCAACTCCATCCGCCGCGTTATGAAACTGATCTAACCGTCAGATTAAAACTCTGTGCGTAACTGGGACCGGAGCCTTGCACCGGTCCCTTTGGCCGCTGATAATAAATATCAGATTCACCCATCAAAAGCGCACAGACCGTATGAAAAATGTTTTCTACATCCTGGCCCTGCTATGCATGATCCTGGTTTCAGGATGCGCCTCGACGCAGGATAATACGGACGATCCGCTTACCCCGATGCCGGTAACACAAACCTTTAACGATCCTGACAACGCTCGTTTCATGAATGCCGTTGCCGAATATATCCATGCGCACGGCGCGCCGGGGAACACCCAATATGAATTCACCCGTATCGACCTGAACGGGGACGGTCGCCGCGAAGGGATTGTCCTGATGAAATCACCCCATCAATACTGGTGCGGCTTTAACGGTTGCAGCATGGTCGTCTTTCAGGCCCACAACGATCATTTTGAATTAAAATCGGAAATCGCCCCGGTACGCGGCCCTTTGATGGTCAGCGACAAGAAAACCAACGGATGGAATGATATCGTTGTGCGTGTCTCAGGCCGCATGAACCTGGACACCAAAGACGTCGCCCTGCAATTCAACGGCAACACCTATCCAACGCAGCCCGCACACCAGCCTTCCATACAGTACGCCTACAACAATTATGGCGGCGTCAAAATATTCCCGTAAGCTATGAACGCATCCGCTTTAAAAAGCTAATAAGCGGATTGCCATCCTTCATATCTTCCGTCAGCATATCCTTCTGACCGTCATCAAGCTCCATATCGACCTTATCCAGCATCTTCACAAAATCGACATTGCGGACATGCAGCTTTTTCAGGACCAGCATGATTTCCTGTTCCTGCTCGTCAAAATTTCCGTCGGCCCAGCACAGCATCCGCGCATAATAGAAAAAGCGGCTGCGGTCTTCCTGTTCAGCGATACTCATAAACATTTCGGCAACGTCCTGCGGCCGCTCGATATCGTTTTCCAGCGTCAGACGCTGTTTATTGGAAAAATTCTCATTATTCAGAACGCCATACATAAACTTGCGCTCTTCCGTCGTCACTTCATGATCGGCATGGGCCAGCGCAAAAATCGCCCGCCACATATAAAACTGGCTTTCCGTCACCTCATGCCGGGGCAGCTTTTTATCTCTCGGTGAAGCGAACAACCGTCCGATCAACGGCCCCACACCAACTTTTTTCTGCGCCTGCGCCTTGATATAGGCATTATCCTCTTCATTGCGCGCCTGCGCCTTTTCCCGGGACTCATGGAGTGCTTTGGTCAGCTGTCCCATATCAAGCTGTTCCATATGCGCCCCTAAAAGCCGCTGCATAATTTCTTTTTCCTGCACATCGTAATTGCCGTCGCTCCAGACCATCATCCGGGCAAATTCAAAGAACATGCCTTGATCTTCAGAGCTCGTCACATGCGCCAGCATCTCCCCCGGGTCCTTGGCATGGATAATATCATCTTCCAAAACAGCTTTCTGTTTCGGTGAGAAATCAACCGTCTTCAGGTGCGTATCCATAAAGGCTTCTTCCTGCTTGTCGATTTTGCCATCGACATGAGCGATCGCAAAAATCGCGCGCCACATATAAAAGCGGCTTTCGCTTACACCAATTGTCATCGCCGTTCTCTCTTTCCTATCAATCCTTTGACAAAAGCCCGCAAACCAATAGCATCGCCGGCCTGCCGTTTATGCGCACGATCTTCAGCCGTACGCTCCATTTTCATTTCAGCCCGGGATTTTTTCAGTTCAAGATCAATCCGCGTAAGATTCATCCCACCCATAACTTCCGTTTTCAGCCGCTCTTTAATCATCTCTTCCTGCGCGTCAAAATCCCCGTCACACCAACATAGCTCCCGCGCGAACTGGAAGAAAGCGCCACGGTCTTCCGCATCGCTGATCTCGGCAAACAACTCATAGATATCCTGCGCCTCGATCATATCCTGCCGCAATACGGCCCTCTGCTCTTCGGAAAACGCGACCCGGTTCAGGTAGTTTTCCATGAACGCTCTTTCTTCTGCCGTCACCACATGATCGGCATGTGCCATGGCAAACACGGCCCGCCACATATTAAAACGGCTTTCGCTAATCGGATGGTCCATTAACCCTGATTCCCCCTATAAGGATTCGTTCCCTTAAAAAATACCAGACGAAATATTTCTTGCCTATCCCACACTTTTGTATTATGACAAGAAAATGCTTAAGGATTATACCGCTTTCATACTGACCAAAGAGGCACGGCAGGCGCTGATCGATCGCTTTCCCCCGGCATACCCGGTGGTTAAAGCCAATCATATCACACACCGCTACGGCGCGGACGGCTTTGGCGACCTGTTCCAGCCTAAAAAAATCGAAGTCGTCGGTATGGTCGATGACGGAAACGGGCTGCAGGCTTTAATTGTCACCGTAAACGGCGAACAATCCCGCCCGGACGGATGGCCATATCACATTACCTGGTCACTTGACCCGGATAAGGAAGTGCCGGACCAGTATACATTTGAAGGCCGGTATGAATCAGTTCATTCAAACGACCTTGTAACCTGGGCTTTGCGCCTGCCGGGCCACAGATACGAGCACGAAAAAGTCATCCCGCCGATTGAAATCCAGACCGTTCCAGCTCTTGTCACCCGCAATCAGGACGGTAAAACCTCGGTCAAAAAGCTCGGCGCGCAAACAGCCCTGACAGCCGTACCGGCCCCTAAACCGGAATAATTGCCCAACGCATAAAAATGCGCTAAAAATTCCCTCCGGCTATAAAAAAACAGGGATTATATGAGCGCCACACAAGAAGGGCATAAACCAAGGACGATTGCTGTACTGATGGAACAGGACGGTTCCACGCGCGCGCTGCTTGAACGCCTGCACGAAACCTTCAACAGGACAGCCCGGATCATCACGATAGACAGCAACGACATCCGTTTCCGCAACGCTCTGGACGATATCGATGTCCTGTTTATCCCCGGCGTCAAAAGAACCAGCCAGCATTACCGCCACAGGCTGGGGTACGAAGGTGGCGTCAAAATCAAAAACTGGGTCAAAAACGGCGGGACGGCGGTTGGTCTATGCCAAGGCGCATACCTGCTGACAAAAACCTTTAAATATACCGACAAGCACAACAACAAGGCCGTGCGCACCATCCATCCATCCACCGGCATTTTTGAAGGCACGGCCTACGGCCCCGTGGAAGATTACATCGACTGGGAAGAGCGGGAAAACCCGTTTATCGATTACAATGTCGCCCGGCTTGAATTTAATGACGCCGCCCGCGGTGCGGCCTGTTACGATCACGGCCCCTGGCTAAAACTGTCCGACAGTGCCGAGGCCGAAGAATACAACATCATCGCCCGTTTCAGCGATATCAAAGATAAACCGATCGCCATCGCCTCACGCCGCTACGGCAAAGGCAAAGCCATTTTCTCCGGCGTCCTTCCCGAAATCACCGGCCATGCTATGGCTAGTATTGATGAAGACAGCATCCCCAAACACACGCCGAACCGGCATCATTTCACAACCGGCATCCGCTTTGCGAAAAAACTGGCCGCCCATGAAGAGCAGCGCCAGCTTGTCTGGAACCGCCTGATGGCCGAAATTAAATAGGCTGCAGCGCAAACCTGAAGTCGGGTGAAAAGAACTGCTGCTCGCACTCGCGCTTGTTCTGCTCGTAAATCTGCCGTAATTCGCGGTCCACATCCTTCACAATCTGGTATGTCCGCGGGAAATAGTACGCCAGATCATACGTCCCGTAACCATGCACCTCGCTCCACAGCTCAGCAAAAACCTCGCTCCCTGTATCGTCCCAGCTGTCTTTCTGCCCGTACAGCTTGGTTCCCTTGTAAGAGTCCGGCAGAAAATACGAACGGAATTTAAGCGCATAATCAGCATGCGGTTTTTTAACCAGTTCCTCAAAGTCAGCCTCCAGAGCCTCCCTGAAAGCTGCCGTATCGGTAAAACGGTCGTCATGCCGATGCGCCTGCAAATGCTGCAGGATATCATTCGGGTCAGAGGTGCGTTCTTTTCGCCCAAGCCCGCCCAGCATATCGTCAATGTAATGCCCTAATTCATGGTGGAAAACACCGATCTTATTCCCGCCATAAGGGCGATACCCTTTGATCTCAAAGCCATCATCCGTCTTCTCAATATTCGCCAGTCCAAAGGTCACGAAAACGCGCTTTTCGTTGCCACGGTAAAGCCCGACATAATTATTCTGGTACGGGTAATTGCCGTGTTTATCCTTATGGTCAGCATAACCCGGCAAGGCCTCTGCCAGGGATTGCGAGGTAAAAACAAATACCCCGCCCTGCTTATAGAACAAGTCGCCGACATGCCCCGGAATAGTGTCAAGGAACTGTTCTGCTTTAAGACGGTCTTCTGCGGAAAGATGCGGCGAATAAATCGCAGTTATATTGGCCGAACCGCCGCGAAAATCATCAGATGTGTACCGCCTCGACGGAGTCCTGTAGCTGGCCTCCCGGACAAAATCACGCATATCACAACTGATCGCATAAGTTTCAGCCACAGCCTGCCGGTTAAATAAAGCACTAAGGTCCGTATCGTCAGGCTTATCAGGCTTATGCCCGCCCCCAGTAGCCACGCATCCTGCCAGAAAAACAGGTATCAGAGACTTATACCATAAGCCTTTCTTCATCAATGTAACTCCCTGTTCAATGCGATCTGATTTTGTTTTTTTAAGGTGATCGCTTTTTTATCGGGTTATTAAAGCGGATTCCGCTAAGCCTGACAAGGCACGAAACATTTGTCTTATTTTCCACAATTTGCTACATCATGCGGATGAACCAAAAAACACTACATATTATCGGCGGCGGCCTGGCCGGGTCCGAAGCCGCGTGGCAAGCCGCGGAAATGGGCGTTAACGTAATCCTGCACGAAATGCGCCCCACCGTGCAGACGCCCGCCCATAAAACGGACGGGCTGGCGGAGCTGGTCTGCTCCAACTCGTTCCGGTCCGATGATGCCGAAAATAACGCTGTCGGCCTGCTGCACGAGGAAATGCGCCGCTGTGGTTCGCTGATTATGAGCGAAGGCGACACAGCCGCCGTCCCGGCAGGCGGGGCACTGGCCGTTGACCGCGATATCTTCTCACAGAACGTCACCAAAGTCCTGCATGACCACCCGCGTATAACCCTGGAACGCGGCGAGATCGCAGGTCTGCCCCCCGAAGACTGGGAAAGCGTGATTATTGCGACAGGCCCCCTGACCTCCCCGGCACTGGCCGGCGCGATCAAAGAACTCACAGGCGAAGATGCCCTCGCCTTTTTCGATGCCATCGCACCCATCGTCTATAAAGACAGCATTGATATGGACAAAGCCTGGTACCAGTCCCGCTACGATAAGGAAGGCCCGCGCGGCACGGGCAAGGATTACATCAACTGCCCGCTGGACAAGGCCCAGTACGAAGCATTCATCGACGCATTGCTGACATCCGATAAAACCGAGTTCAAAGACTGGGAAAAAGACACCCCGTACTTCGAAGGCTGCATGCCCATTGAGGTTATGGCGAGCCGCGGAATTGAAACGCTACGTTTCGGACCTATGAAACCGGTCGGCCTGACCAATCCGCACACCGAAGAGCGCCCTTATGCTGTGGTTCAACTTCGGCAGGATAACGCATTGGGAACACTTTATAATATGGTCGGCTTTCAGACCAAGATGAAATATGGCGCGCAAAGTGATATCTTCAAGACCATCCCCGGCCTTGAAAACGCCACCTTTGCCCGGCTTGGCGGCCTGCACCGCAATACGTTCCTGAATTCGCCCCGGCTTCTGGACAGCACACTGCGCCTGAAGGCCATGCCGCGCCTGCGCTTTGCCGGGCAGATTACCGGCTGCGAAGGCTATGTCGAAAGCGCCGCCGTCGGCATTATGGCCGCCCGCTTTGCCGCCGCGGAAATTCTTGGCCAAGACATGGCGGCCCCACCGCCAACAACGGCTTTGGGTGCAATCCTCGGCCACATCACAGGCGGGGCGAACGCCGAAACGTTCCAGCCGATGAATGTCAATTTCGGCCTGTTCCCGCCGCTGGACCAGAAAACCAAGAAGAAAGAGCGCAAACCGGCGATGAGCCGCCGCGCCTTACAGGATATAGATATATGGCTTACACAAACCTACAAACACGCGGCGTAGAACCGCAGATCCACAGCTTTCCCGCCGTTTCCCGCCGGGATGCGAAAATCCTGGTCCTCGGCAGCATGCCGGGCAAGGCCTCGCTGGATGCCGGGCAATATTACGCTCATCCGCGCAACCTGTTCTGGCCAATCATGGGCCAGCTGACCGGCGCGATCCCTGAGCTTCCCTATGAAAACCGGCTGGTCCTGCTGCAAAAATCAGGCGTTGCCCTGTGGGATGTCCTGAAATCCTGCACCCGGCACGGCAGCCTCGACAGCAATATTGAGAACGAAGTCCCGAACGATATGGCCACCTTCCTGGCACAGCACCCGCACATTACCCGGATCTGCTTCAACGGCCAGAAGGCGCAGAACGTGTTTGAACGCCATTTCTCCGGCCTCAAAGACGGCAAACTCCGCTTTACGCCGCTCCCCTCCACAAGCCCGGCCCATGCCTCTATGACCTATGAGCAAAAGCTTGAAGCCTGGAAAACCATACTGCGCTGAGAAACGAAACCATGACCGATCGCCCCCCTTCCCAAAAAGAAACCGTTGTCCTGCTGCACGGCATTCTGAAAAACAAATTCGATATGGCCAAACTCTCGAAAGGCCTGAAAACTGAAGGCTATCAGGTCATTAACATCAGTTACCCTTCGCGCACGATGGATCTCGACAAACTGAGCGACTTTGTCCATGACACGCTGAAGCTCTCCGAGGATTTTAATGACGCGGCAAAAGTCCATTTTGTAACCCATTCGATGGGCGGCCTTGTCACCCGCTACCTGCTGCACAAGCACAGGCCTGACAACCTTGGCCGGGTCGTGATGCTCAGCCCGCCGAACCAGGGCAGCGAGTTTGCCAACTGGATGACCGAAACGGAATCTATCCGCAAACTTTACGAAGACGTCTTCGGCAAGGACGCGGCTGAAAAAGGCGCGAAAACCCTTGAGCGCCTGACGGAGAAAAACCCGCTCAAAAGGGTCTTCGACGTTGTTTACGGTCCTGCGGGTGCCCAGCTTCGTACCGATCATGAGCATAATGTCGCCCCGGCCGTAGATTTCCCGCTTGGCGTCATTGCGGGGAATTCATCGATTAACCCGCTGGCCCCCTGGGTGCTGGGCCGGGGGAACGACCATGACGGCGTCGTTCCGATCGAACGGATGAAAATCGACGGCATGAAAGACATGATCGTCCTGCCGACCTCGCACATGATGATGGTCTTCAATAACGAAGTCCGCCGCCAGGTCGTCCACTTCCTCAGGCATGAACGGTTCGACCACGCGCCGCCAAAGCCCTGTTGACAAGCCCCAGAAGGCTTTTGCCATTCCGGTTAAAACCCGTGTACCCTGTCAGAAGACAATAGACTCCTGAACCGGGAACACCATCATGATCCGATCTTTGACCTTCTTTATCCTTGTTTTTGCTGTGACAGCCATCACACCGGCCTTCGCGCAAGACCAAAGCCCCGCCATCGGCACCATCGCCGAAGTTGAAGGCGCCGCCGCAATCCAGCAAAGCGGACAGGCAAAAATCGCCGAAGTCGGACAGGACGTTCACATGAACGATATCATCGAAACCGGCCCGGACTCCAAGCTGATGGTCCTGTTTATCGATGAAACCGAGTTGACTTTAGGCGAAGAATCCCGCCTGACCGTTGATGAGTATGTCTTCGACCCGGAAGACCCGGCGGATAATAAAGGCCGTTTTTCAGTCCTGCGCGGGGCATTTATTTTCACAACCGGGCTGATTAAAAAAGGCCAGGAAACCCCCGATGTCCAGATTGAAACAGCTTACGGTTCTATCGGTATCCGCGGCACGACCGTCTGGGGCGGCCCGATTGATGATGAATATAACGTCTTCGTACAGGACGGCGAAGTCAGCTTCGCGACCGACCGGGGACGCGTCCGTATCCGGCCCGGCGAAGGCACAAAGGTCTATAGCCGCAGCGCGATCCCCGACCGGGCCAGGAAATGGGGTGAAGCCAAGATCGGCCGCGCCACCCAGACCGTCGCCCTGAAAAACCAAGAACGTGTAAAAGAGCGTGTTGCCGCCTTCAAGCAAAAACACCAGGCCATGCGCACAGAACACCGCGCGTTCATCCTCGATAAAATCCAGCAAAAACGCGATCTCCAGCAGGAAAACCGTCAACAATTACAGGATAACCGCCGCGAAAAAAGCCAGGAACACCGCCCTGTAAAACCGGAAGCCATGGAAAAACGCTCTGAAATAAAAGAAGAAAAGCGCGAGCAATTCCGTGAAAACGTCCAAAAACGCCAGCAAGAAAAGGCGAAAACCGGTTCAAAACGTATAACGCCGGAAAACCGCCCGCGCAAAATGGCAAAACCGGCCGAAAAAGAAGAACCGGTAGAAACAACAGGCAACCCGGCGAACGATCTGGAACTACAGGAAAAGCGCCATATCAAGCGCAATAAACGTCCTTAGTGTCTTTTTTAAAAATCGTCATCCCCGTGACAAAAACCTTGTGAAACAAGGTGGTTGTTTAACCGACGGGGATCCATAGTGTCGGCGAACTATGTTCGCCGTCTTTTGTGGATTCCCGCCGATTAGCCCGCCTGCGCTACGCTACGGCGAGGCCGCGGGAATGACGACGAGGGGGATTTTTAAAAAGACACTTAGGAAGGAAAACCGGGATCCAGCCCCAGCGTATATTCGCTATCCTGCAAAATATCTGCAGTTTCCTTCGCGGTTTCACGGGCTTCGCCATCCCCGGCAATATCCCGCACCCCGTTTAAGTGCTGCTGGGCAGCTTCCGAAATCTCAACGATATCCTCGTGTGTCTGCGGACTGACGGCAGGCACGGCAGCTTTCGTTCCCTGCTGATCGTTACGAAACAGCTTTAATAGCGGATTATTGGCAAGTATTGGCGGTATAGTCATACGCTTATCCTAACCTTTACACTCATAAAACCAAACCCTTTTTCTATAATACCACACATGACCTGAATAAAGTCAAAAATCAAACATTCGGCTTAAAGTGATAAATTTCATTGCTTTTCAATTCGTTAGAGTCATCTTCCGCTTCGAGTCTCTTCCTCGTATTACGTGCTTCCGGGAACTTATCCTCCACGACCCGGATCAGGGCCGATGACATAACCTGCAGCTGTAGACTGGCCCCTTTATACCTGCCCGGCGGCCAAAACGCAGGGCGCAGGACGAAATTACTGTAATCGGCGATA
The DNA here is from genome assembly GCA_020638155.1 of Rhodospirillales bacterium. Taxonomy (GTDB): domain Bacteria; phylum Pseudomonadota; class Alphaproteobacteria; order Micavibrionales; family Micavibrionaceae; genus UM-FILTER-47-13. The sequence goes on along the minus strand of JACKJB010000001.1, from coordinate 494,723 downwards.
ATACTGGCCTGCTGCTCGACACAGAAATCATCGAATTCAACATCACCGCTTAAATCATAATCATAGGTAGGGCAGGACTTCCAATAATGCTCATACAGTGTCAGGTGATTTTGATACTGCCAGATATGGGTCATTTCATGCAGGAACACATTACGTGGCAGGCGATCTGCGCTGGCGTAATCATTAGCATGCGTATATTCAGCGTCAAAAAAGATGTGGCGGTCACTACCATGCATGACACAGGCTGCTGTTTTTTTGCCGTTCAGATCAGGGCACGGACGCCCCACATGCTTGCGGACAATATCGGTGTTTACCGCATCCCCGAAAATATCCCGCACCATCTGCGTTTCGCCTGCAGATAGCGGTGTTCCGCCCTGTACCAGGTGCTTATCGTTGTACCAAACACCGCCCTCTGCCAATACATTAACCAGAATAGCCCCTAAAATCGTCCCGCGGGCGACTTCATTAAAAATCTGCCGGGCCCTGCTGCGGCGGCGCGGCACACGCTTTTTTGACGATGACGTCAAAACCAATTACCCCTGTTTATTATGTTTATTGATCGTTTATAACGGCCACAGCGCAAAACGCAAATGGAAAAACGGCGGCGGCAGGGCCATCCGGCTGGAAAACACATCATACCCCTGCCCCCGCAGCTGCCCCAGGTGAAGCCGGCACAGCCGTATATGCGCCTTCAAAAGACGGCTTTGGGGATGAACACCCTCCAAAAGCGCCTGTGCCTGCCGCCCTACGGCAGCACTCACAGCGGTAAAATCGCTGCCCTGCTTAAATTCATAAAGCTTCTGCGCGGAAATCCCCTGCGCTACCATCAAATCTTCGGGCATGTAGCAGCGCCGCTGCGTGGCATGAAACGGGACCGCCCGCAGCAGCCCCGTCAGCCCGTAAGCCTGGGCCACAGCATCAATCACCGCATCGTCCTCTGCCTCACTCGTTACCCTTAAGCCAAGACGCATCAGCGGCGCATTGGTAAACCCGGCATACCGGCACAGCCCGTCCAGATGCGACGGCAGCACGTTTTCCAGGTCAAATTCCCGTGCATAAAGCAAATCCCCGAACAATCCTTGCGGCAAATCATAGGCGTTAATCGCCTGCGCCAGCTCCGGCAGGATTTCATTTTCGAACGCAGCATCGCCCGCATAAATCCTCGCCAGCGCATCCCGCCACCATTGCAGCCGCATCAGCCCGATCGTCGTTTCCGTGACCACTTCACGCGTCTTGGCAATCTCGTAATTAAACGCATATAGCGCCCACAGCGCAGGACGCACTGCGGGCTTCATCCGCAAACTAACCAAAAACCGGTCCGGGTCGTGCTGCCGCAGCAAATCGCCGCAATAAGAAAGGGTATTAACAGGGTGCATATGACTTAGAATGATTACGTAGGCTTAACAACCGAATGAAACCGCGGGGCATCTACTATATCTGCCGATGCCCTGTCCTCTATCAGCGTTCCAAAGCCGGGCTTATGGCAGGCGCACCAATTGGGGACATTTAAGCTGTACCCGGTCAGGTGAGCTTTTTCCAGTATTTTAAACTCATCATCATTGCCTAAATAAGCCTGCAGAGCCTCCTCATCCCCTAACACATCCATCACATAATCCATATCAATCTCATCAGGCCTCGTTCCATCGCCGCGCATCATGGCGATTTCAGAGCGCGGATCGATCATAATCCGCATCATTTCCAGCAAACTGTTGCGCTTGTTCCCCACCAAAATCAATGTGCCTATAGGATTGTCCGTTTTAACCGGAATCCCCTTATGTTTGGGCTGATCCAGTACATTCATCAGCTGCAGGATTTTGACAATATCCTGAGAACCGCCGGCAACTTCATCGGCCTGGAAACGGTATATTTCGTCATAACCGGCCTGCCCTAAGGCCTGCTCCAGAATCTCGGTCGTCTGAACCACACGCAAAAAAGAAGATGATAAAATCATGATGGGGGAACACAGCTCACGCCCGGCAAGAAATGAGGAGACAGCCTCAATCTCCTGCTGCCCCTGCGCCGATAAGGGAGGGTCTTCACCGGCCTGCCCGGCCTCGTTGGTCCCGTGACGCAGCAGCCATATCTGCTTTTGCCCCGGCGCTTCATGATTAAATGTGTTTTGCATTCTATGCTTATACCAAAAGAAGACAGGTTCTGTAAAATAAAGAATCCCTATCCCCGGAGTTGCCATTGGCTAACGAAAGTGTATGTTTGTTACAGATTTTCATACTTTCAATTTAATAAAGGAGATACAGAATGACTTTTACACTGCCTGACCTGCCTTTTGCCTATGACGCGCTGGAGCCTTATATGTCAGCGGAAACTTTTGAGTTTCACCATGACAAGCACCACAAAGCCTATGTCGATAACGGCAATAAGCTGCTGGACGGTGCCGGGATGGATGGCAAGTCGCTCGAAGAAATCGTTGTTGCAGCGCAAGGCGGCCTGTTTAACAACGCGGCGCAGCACTGGAACCACTCCTTTTTCTGGAACTGCCTGAAGCCGAATGGCGGCGGCACCTCTCTACCCGGCAATATCGCGGGTAAGATCGACAGCGATCTGGGCGGATACGAAAGCTTCAAAGCTAAATTCGTTGACGCCTGCGTCACGCAGTTCGGCTCCGGCTGGGGCTGGCTCGCCATGGATAACGCCAGCGGCAAGCTGGAAATCGTCAAGACCGGTAATGCGGGCGTCCCGTTCACCGACGGCAAAACGCCGCTGCTGACCTGCGATGTGTGGGAACACGCCTATTACATCGATTACCGCAACGCCCGCCCGAAATACGTCGAAGCGTTCGTAGACAGCATGATTAACTGGGAATTCGTTGAATCGCTGGTCGAAAAAGGCCCCATGAAAATCGCGGCGTGATTTTCATACTTCTTTAAAATGAAGATTGCGGCTTAATCAGTCTCGCAACGCAACATAAGTCAAAAGGCCCTGATAAACAGGGCCTTTTTATATCCCCCCAGATGTCATCCCGAACGCATGTGAGGGATCTCCCGATAATCTGGAGATTTCTCGGCTTTGCCTCGAAATGACACTGTTGGATTTTATCCGATCCTTAATTGGAACGGCTTTGTATAGTACTTCCAATTAAAAACCAGACATTTCCAAAACTTTGATATTTTACCACAGAGGCACAGAGGTGCAGAGCATCTTATCTCTCTGTGCCTCTGTGGTTCAAAAACAAACTATCTATCTGTCCAATTCTTAACTGAAATGACGATATCAAATAACTCTCTCGCAAAAAAAGATTCCCGAGTCCGGCCTTTTCCGCTACATTGCCCGCAAATAAAAACAGGGAAGATATAAGTGGCAAACTTACGCATTGCCGTAGCAACAGACATCCATAACGGCCCGGACACCAAGGACAAACTCGGCAGTAAAGCGCCGCGGCTGATGAAAGCCTTTGCCAAAGCCGCGAACAATTTTGGCGTTGATTGCGTGATCGATATTGGCGACCGGATTTCCTTTAAGGACCAGAACACCGACACCCGGTATATGAAAGGCCTGAAAGCGCTTTATAATAAAATCGCAGCCCCGCTATTCAGCGTTCTTGGCAATCATGACGTCAAATTCCTGACCCGTGAAGAGAACGCGCAAATCATGGGCTGCCCGGCAGAGTCCTACAGCCGGGACATTAACGGGCATCATCTGATTTTCTGGAACCCGCATCACCATTGCAGTGAAGAAGGCCTGTCGCTGGAACAGCGTGATATGGACTGGCTGCGCGACGATCTGGCCAAAAACAAAGACAAGCCAACCTTACTCTTTTCGCATGTCCCACTGGATAATATTCACGGCGAAGAGAAGCACCGGGTCGAGCGCTATTTCTTTTGGAACGAAGGGGCAAACGTGCGGAAAATCCTTGAAGATGCCGGTAACGTCATCTTATGCATGCACGGCCACCGACACAAAAACCAACACCGTGATATCAATGGCATTCATTACATCACCCAGCAATCGCTGGTCAACCAATGGCGCAAACATTACCGCGTCCCCAGTGGGACATTCAGCCTGATTGAAATCAATGATGATACGATCAAAGTGCAACGCCACGGCAAACCCAAAAAGACATACGATCTGGATATTAAGCCGCTCCGGCCTTAAACGGGCAGCATCGCCGCCGCTACACGACGCCCTTCGGCCATCAGGACATTATAGGTCCGGCAGGCCGCCCCGCTATCCATCGCCTCCAGCGCCAACCCCTGATCCTTGAAAAACGCCCGTAATGCAGCTGAGATAAAAGGCATCCCCTTGCCGCCGCCAAGCAGGACGACATCAACCCCCGCCTCTGCCATTACGGACGCCGGAAAGTCGTCCGCCTGCAAAGCCGACACATCGCCACTAAAGTCCCAAGGGATCACTTTATCCGGAAAGACAATCACCGCACCGTCATAAGACTGTCCGCTGACCTTGAACATCCCCGGCCCATAGCTCTGGATCACCTGGCGATCCGCCCCGATCAGCGGCGTAATGTCCATTAGCTTTTGGCCGCAGCAGCATCCACATCAGCTGCAACAGCAGCTTCTCGCCGCAGGTTCAGGTAAATCAGCAGCGGTGAAGCGACAAAGATCGAAGAGAACGTCCCGATGACAATGCCGAAAATCAATGCATCAACAAAACCGCGGATCACTTCACCGCCAAACGCCCACAGCGCCACAAGCGCCAGCAACGTCGTCAAACCGGTCAGGATCGTCCGGGACAGCGTCTGGTTGATCGCCATATTGAACACTTCCGGCAAAGGCTTCTTCTTGTATTTGCGCAAATTCTCGCGGATACGGTCGAACACAACCACCGTATCGTTAATCGAATAGCCTGCAATCATCAGCACCGCCGCCAGCGTAGACAGATCAAACTGCATCTGGGTAAAAGCAAAAAAGCCAATGGTCGCAATAACATCGTGAATCAACGCCACCACAGCAGCTACACCAAACTGCCATTCAAACCGGAACCAGACATAGGCAAGAATACCGATCATCGACCACAGCACGGCAAACGCCGCTGTCTTTTTCAATTCTGCCCCAACCTGCGGCCCGACAAATTCCGTTCGGCGGTAATCAACCGTGCCCTCGCCAAAGCTGGCATCAAGGCTCTCCCGGATTTTGTTAATGGCAATCTGCTGCGGACTGACCGGGCATGTCGTCACATCAGCTGCCGTTGCCTGGCATTCAAGCCGTGCTTTCATTTCTTCCGGATCTTCCGGCTGCTCGGGGAAGCGCACCATAAGGTCCGTTTCTTCACCGAACTCCTGTAGCGATACTGCCCCCAGCCCCAGCTCGTTCAACGACGCGCGAACATCAGCCAGCACAGGTGGCTCCGGCACACGCACTTCCATGACCGTCCCGCCGGTAAAATCAATCCCGAAATTAAGCCCCTTGGTAAACGCCATCGACAAAGACCCGATCACAATCACCAGCGACAGGACAAATGCCAGATGCCGCTTGCCGATAAAATCAACACTGGTTTCTTCCGGTATTAAACGAATGCCTTTCATAAGTCCCTCTAACTTCATCATTCCGGCAAAAGCCGGAATCCATACTATTTATCCAACGGCCAATCTGTTGCCTTCCCCGCGAAAGCGGGGATCTCTTAGCTTCCCCTTTATAAAAGATTCCCGCTTTCGCGGGAAACGCATAAAAGAGAGCAGCTTAAACCTTCAGCTCCGAAGGCTTTTTGTTCTTAAGCCAGGTCAGCACCATCAGGCGCGTCACCATAATCGCCGAGAAGAACGACGTCACAATCCCGATCCCCAGCGTCACCGCAAAGCCCTTAATCGGCCCGGTTCCGAATGAAAACAGGATAATCGCCGCAATCAGCGTCGTTAAGTTCGAGTCAATAATCGTCGCCATCGCCCGGCTATAGCCGGAATCTATGGCAGACATGGCACTGCGCCCCTGCTTGACCTCCTCACGGATCCGCTCAAAGATCAGCACGTTCGCATCCACGGCCATCCCGACCGTCAGCACAATCCCGGCAATCCCCGGCAAGGTCAGTGTCGCCTGCAGTGCCGACAGCAACGCCAAAATCAGCGCCACGTTCACCAGCAGCGCAATATCGGCAAATACCCCAAACAGCCCGTAAGACGCAGCCATAAACACGACAATCAAAGCCATACCGACAAGGCTGGCGATCTTCCCGGCCTCAACAGAGTCCGCCCCCAAAGACGGCCCGACAGTCCGTTCTTCGAGAATGTTCAAAGGCGCAGGCAACGCCCCGGCCCGCAGCAGCAGGGAAAGGTCGTTGGTTTCCTGCACGGAGAACTGCCCGGTAATAATCGCAGCCCCGCCGCAAATCGCCCCGTTAATCCGCGGCGCACTGATGACTTCATCATCCAGCACAATCGCAAACGGCTTACCGACATTATCGCGGGTCACCGTACAGAATTTCTTGGCCCCGATCCCGTTCAGACGGAAACTCACCACAGGCAGCCCCTGGTCAAAAGCAGGCTGGGCGTTGGTCAGCATTTCCCCGGTCAGCAGCGCATGGCGCTGGATCGCGATCGTCTGGCCCGGCTGGTCAACCATCGGCAGGACGCGTGTTCCGCCACCGGAGCGCACATCACGCGCCGATGTCCCCATATCAACAAGGTGGAACGACAGCTTCGCCGTCTGCCCCAGGATATCTTTAATCCGCTCCGGATCATCAACACCCGGAAGCTGAACGATAATCCGGTCATCGCCCTGCCGCTGGATAATCGGTTCGGTCGTCCCGGTTTCATCAACCCGGCGGCGGATAATTTCAATCGACTGTCCGATAATCTGGTCGCGCATTTCTCTCAGAGCAATGTCGGTATAGGTCGCTTCAACCGTCTGGCCGTCTTCACTGACAATCACATCGAGCTTGTTATCCAGGCCGCGCAGGATCTTCTTCACCTGATCCATATCCGCGCCCTGCGTCACCTGCAACCGCATCCCGCCGGGGATCGCAACCATCCGCGTATAGCCGATTTTTGCAGACCGCAACTCAGGCCGCGCCGTCTGGACCAGATCGTCAGACCGCTCCCGGATCACCGTATCGACATCAACCCCCAGCAGCAGGTGCGACCCGCCCTGAAGATCAAGCCCCAGATTAACCGTCTTGGTCGGCAACCAGCCCGGCAGCGTTTCCAGCCATGACCGGGCCTGAGCTCCTACCATGTTCGGCGCACTGTAAAACACACCAAGCACACAAACCGTGATAATCAGGATAATCTTCCAGCGGGCGATATGAAGCATAATCTAAAACTCTTTCCAACGGCACAAGCTGTGTCCGTTTTAATCAGCCTTGTTTTGAATTGCGGAACGCAGTGCCGTCACTTTGACACCGCCACCAAGGTCAAGCACGACCTCGTTTTCTTTTTCCTTGATCTTATCGATCGTAGCGATGAAACCACTGACAGTTACGACCTTATCGCCTTTTTTCAGCTGATCGATCATTTCACGGTGCTTTTTGAACCGCTTTTGCTGCGGCATAATCAGCAGCACATAAAACATCGTCACCAAAATCAGGATCAGCACCATGTTCAGCGCAAACGCTTCCCACGGGCTGGGTGCATCGGCGGCGGCAGTCGCTGCGGTAGCGGCAGTCTGTGCCATGGCTTGTGAAATAAGCATGTATAAACCCTCACGGTAATTGGATTGAACCAGAGAGGACTATAGCGCTGTACACACTAAAAACAAGGGGGGCTAGCGCCACTTATACACAGACTAGAGCACCCGCCGCGCCCGGCCCATAATCCCCACCAGCCATTTCAGGGAGTGAAACACCATCAGCGCCCCAAGCAGCATCAGCCCCAGCGACGGCAGCCAGTTCATAATGCCATGATCGATGATCGCCTTGGATGGCCGCTCCGGATCATACAGCACCATGACCCTGTTACCGACTTTATGCATCGGCGGATTGGACCCTGTCTTACCTTCAAAGCGGGCCGTTTCACCGGAAATAGTGTGATATTCAACCACCGGGTAATAGGTATAGCCCCCGTCTGAATCCGACCGGCTGCGCAAATCGACAACCTCGCCCTGCGCGATCATCGCTTTACCGGACAGATTATTCATATCTTTGAACAGCGCGTACCCGCCGACCATAATCCCGATCCCGAACAGCAGCACAAACGGCACCCCGATCAGGGTATTCCGGTCCAAAGCCCGCAGCCTCTCCCGGATTTCAGGAGGCGTCATTTCATAACCGGCACGCGGGGATTTCTTCACCTCGATCTTGCGTATTTCGGCTAAATCGAAATTTTTAAAATCATCCTTAATTTCTTTTATAACGTCAGCCTTATCTTTTAATGCTGTACGGAGTTTAAACGCGATAAACCCGATCCCGCCAAGCACCACCGCCATAGATCCCAGGCTCCAGCTCAGCTGCGAAAAAGCAATCTTCATCAGGAACATCCCCGGCAGCAGGAAAATCAGCCCGATGACCAGCAGCATCTTACCGGGCTTCTTCACATTCACTTCACCGGTTTTCTTATTGCGGATCACCATCAAAGGGACCTCCCGCCCCGGCAGCTTGTCAGCCAGCCAGTTCGTCGCATCGTCATACCCTTCCGCCCGGATCATTTCCCCGCCCGGTCCGCGAAATTCATAGATCGGCGTATAATGCTGGTTGATATAATGATTGTGTTTAATCTTGGCGATTTCCCTGCGTTTCTGCGCCGGCTTGCCTTTCAGCTCCTTGTCACTCAGGATATTGAAAAGGGCGAGAAACATCACCACAAGAAACACGCTGCTGATCCCCATAAAGGCAAAGGCAAACCCCATATAGCGCCAAAAACTATCGATCACAAACCGTTCCGGATCGTTTGGATCGTAATAGACCTGCACTTTCTCACCGCGGGAATAAGGCTCCGATCCGGTCCCCAGCCTGTCTTTTACACTATGCCCGCGCCCCTGGTTATCCTTAAAACTGACAACCGGGTAATACATCGTCCCGCTATCGCTGTCATAGGTAGTCTCATAACTGCTGACCGTCCCCGTGGTTTTGTAACCGCCAGCCTTGATGCTCAGGAAATCATAGGCGAACCACGCCCCGATCCCGAAAAAGAGGAACGGCACCATCGCAAGCACCACCATCATGACGCTCATGAAAGACGTCTTCACAGGGTTCTTCTTAAAATCGGCAACGAAATCAGCCTTCAACTCATCAAAATCTTTCTGATCGGCTTCTACCGCCGCACTATCCTGATAATCTTCGTACCATTCCTCATCCGTCCGGCGCTCCCCTGTTGATTTCACACCGACAATCCGCCCTCTCACCCGGACAGAGCGCACCCGCCACGACACCCACCAGGCCAGCAACCCGCCGCCAATGGCAATCATAATCAGCCCACCAAACATAAACCCAAAAGCATGAAAGGTTGAGATGGCATCAAACATAAAATCGAACATGGATATATCCCCCCTGCACCGGTTACCGCTTTAAACTATAGCAGAATCCGTCCTCTTGTCCCGGCATGAAATCCATGATAACTAGGAATCAATTATAAAAAATATAAAAAAGGAGGTTCTTATGAGCAAAGACATGCACATGTCATTCTACAGCCTGGCAAAACATCAAACTTTTTTCATTGATGACGTTATTGAAGATCTCAGCAGAAAGAGAGACATGATAACGAAATCAGTAAAAAGTGATTTTGAAAAAGCCGTACAGGCCATAGAAGAGGGTAAACCAATAGACATTATGCGTATAGCCCACAGATCCATAGAAACGATCGCAGAACGCCAAAACGCCATCCTTGTTCTGCAAGCTTTAAAAGAACAAGGTGAAACAGAAATCCGCCTCAATACAGGTCAGGAACTCGTCCATCAAATATTAGCACGGGTACCGGATGGCATGACCCGTGGTATGGGCTTCTTCAAGCAAACATATCAAGACAAACTAAAACCGAAAAGCTAACAGCTTACACACGACAAGGTACCTTAGACAAAGGCGGGGCTGACGGCGCCATACCCGGCATTGGCCCGCATCCTGAGGCCGTCTGCCGCAAGCGCTCTTTGAATCCCCTGTTTCGTCTGTGGAAAAGCATCCTCCGAAAGCGCCTCATAAAACCAGCCCAAAGCGGCCCCGTGCCCTTGTGAAATCAACGTCCGCACCACGGACTGCGCCCCTTTATCCTGCGGACGTTTATTCAAGACGAAATTCATGTCCTTGTCCGAGAAAACCGCCGAGAAAACCGAAAGCATATTATCCTGCTTTTCTGCAGAAGACTCTGCAATCACGCGTGTAAAATATCTCCGCAATTCCTGTAAATTCGGTTTGTCGACCAACCAAAAGACCTTATCAATATTAGCCCAATGAGAAATCAGTCCACTGACATTAAGGTGGTACTGCCCGGCACAAAGATACCGGTTAAAGAGATTTTTAAACCGGGACCGCTCTCCCGTGATTTTTGAAGCAAAGTCATCATCATGAGGTTCAAGCCATGATAAAAACCGGTCAACTGTCTTATCGTGCCCCATATCAGACATCGTAACCGCAATAACGGCGCACTGTTCTTTAGATATGCCAAAAGCATCATGATGCCAGTACAGGAATTTGAGCATCTCCAGTTCATCCGCCTGCGCCGCATCCTTCATCCCGGCATCTACCGTGATATTTCTTGAAAATAAATCTGCGGGAAATGCGTACACGCTCATCAACGCCTGCGGCGGCATAACACCAGTCTGAGCATATTCCTTTAACAGGTTCCAGTATAAGGAAAACCTGCCAGAGGAGAGTAATTCCTTACTATGAACGGTCAACTCAACAGATCGCTCCCAATCATCACCGGAATGCACATCGAACGTAAGCCAGCGCTTCATTTCTCCAGATCTATAACCGGAAACAAAAATTGCCCCCACGGGCTTTACACCATTATTGTTCGCGGCATCGGTAAAAGCCTTGGCTAAAGAATCATTAGCCTTAGAACCATAAATATGTGTAATCCTGTCAAAGCCGCACATAATCGGCACCCCTTTGACATGACCGATAGCCTGACAATATCTGTCGATAGCATCACATGGCTTGCTCTCAATAAACATTTCCCTTTTGGAATCAGGCCGCTTCATATCACGCGGATCATATTCATCCAGGATGGCTTTCATCATGGCTTCAATCACCATGGATTTACCGCCTTCACCACTTCCACTGACGGCAATGATCGGTAAGTTTGAATCATCTATAAAAAAGCGCGGATCAAAAGCATGCGCCAACGCCTGCGACAAGTCGATCAACGCTTCCCGCGTATGAGTCTGCAGGCTCAGGGACCAGTTGCCATTATCATTTGCTGCTATATCGTCTTCAGGAACCATATTACGCCCGCTCAGCCGGGTATCCCCGGCTTTGGTTAAAACTACAATCGATTAACATTGCCGCATAATAATATTATGAAAAATAAAAAGCAAGGAATTCCTGATTTCCGGCCTTTAGCTCCCCTGCCGTGCCAGGTAAAGCTCGGGATTGAGGGCTTCGGTACCGCGCCGGATTTCAAAATGCAGCTGTGGACTGTCCACTGACCCGCTGGCCCCGACCAGCCCCAGCGTTTCCCCGCGCCGCACCTGCTGGCCGCGCCGTACCGTCGTCCGGTCCATATGGCCATAGGCCGTCATCCAGCGGTCCGCGTGACGCACCAGAACGAGGTTGCCAAAGCCGGACAGCTGGTTATCGGCATAAACAATCACGCCATTTTCCGCCGCCCGCACCGGCGCGCCTTTGGCCGCGCGGATATTGACTCCGTCATTATGCAGCCCGTCGCGCTTCGGGCCGTAAGTCGAAATAACCGGCCCATCCACCGGCCAGCTGAACTTGCCGCTGGAGCGTGGCGGCGTTTTCGTTGTCACGGGCAGTGACTTTTGTACAGGCGTCACGGGTCTTGCCTGCACCACAGGGCCGTCCGGCTTTTGTCCCGGCGTCACCATCGCCACCTGGGTCCGGGCCGCGGGTGCAGGCTGGTAAGCAGGCTGTACGGACGGCAGGCGCAACATATCGCCGGGACGAATACGGTAAGGCTCACGCAGTTGGTTTTGCCGCACCAGCTGGGTCATGCTAACGTTGAACGTCCGGGAAACGTCATAAATATTGTCTCCCGCCTTCACCTTATAACTGTTCGGCGGCGGCAGGGTCAGGCGGTCACCGGCTTCAAGGAAATACGGTGCATGCAGGTTGTTCACGACGACAACATCTTTCATATCCAGCCGGTAACGCTGCGCAATACTCCAGAGCGAGTCCCCTTTGGAAACCGTATGCACCCCGGCACTGGTCGCGCCGCCGTCAATCCCGTAATTGATGACAGGCGCAGGCTTGCTTGTGCCGCAGGCACTCAAGGCCAGCAGAAAGCAAAATAAAAAACAGCGGCAAACGATAGAAAACGAACATCTAAACGTGTCATCCCGAGCGCAGCCGAGGGATCTTACCCGCTGTCTTAGTGCGAAGATCCCTCGGCTGCGCTCGGGATGACAGAATTGTTTCATTTTACCCGGCAGCAAAACCATATTCATCATCCGCATTCTCGCTTGCCGGGGCAAGGTTCGGCAGCAACGGCACAAACCGTACCGGCATCAGGTCCTTGACAGCGAACGTATCCTCACCCTCTTTTTTGTAGCGCCGCAGAACCTGCTGCTCCCCGGTCGCAACCGGGATCACCATAATCCCGCCGATCTTGAGCTGGTCCAGCAGCGCCGCAGGCGGATCTCCCGGCGCACAGGCCGTGCATATAATCTTGTCAAACGGCGCCTGACCCGGCCAGCCCTTCATCCCATCCCCAGCAATCGCGGTAATATTGCGAAGCTTAAGAAAATCAAACATCTTCTCCGCCTGCAGCAATAACGGTTTATGCCGCTCAATACTATAAACCCGGCGGCATAGATGGGCGAGCACACAGCACTGGTACCCGGACCCGGTCCCGATCTCCAAAACCTTGTCCCTGTCCGAGACTTCCAGCGCCTGCGTCATCGTTGCGACAACAAAAGGCTGGCTGATCGTCTGTCCCCGCCCGATCGGAACGGCAATATCTTCATAAGCCTGATCCTGCATCTGTGCCGGGATGAACGCATCACGCGGCACCTTTTCCATCGCCGCAAGCACATTCGTATCCGAAATGCCCATCGAGCGCAGATGCATAACAAGTCTTATTTTACGGGTATCAGCAGAATTCATGACCCCTCGATTCTACCCACATTTCCCGTAAACGCAAAGCCCAAGTTTGACAGCACAAAGAAAAACGCCTAAGCAGGATCAAACAAAAGATTATGAATAAAGGGAGCTATCATGAAAAACCTGTCCTCAACCATAAGCGCCTCAGTCCTGCTGGCCTTTAGCGCCGCCTCACAAGCAGATCCTGTCATGGAACCAGGGAACAAGGCAGATCAGTGCGTCTACGGCATGCTGGAAAGCTATGCGCAGCAACCGGTAACCAAAAAACTCACAGACTATCTTGGCGACAACCGAAAAATCACCGGCATGTTTGATATTGCCACCCGCCAGTGCAAAGAAATGACCGGGCAGGACCCCAAACTGCTCACCCCAGGATCGAAAATCACGATCCCTGCTCAGGGCGTTAATTTCATTTTTGAATAGCTTTCGGGGCACTCCTGTTCACAAAAATCAGTGAGCATTCTGATTATTATCTTTGACAAACCCGATTGAGTTTGATTATTATCATAATCAATAAATAAAAATAATAAAATTAACAGGAGTTCAAAATGGGCGTAGCAACTTACGAAATCGGTAAAAGTGATTATACGGAATACGGCAAAAAAGAAGAGCCGCGCCGTCCTACCGAAGCATTCAACAACCATGTTGATCCGCGCCTTGAGCCTGTAGTTCCCAACAGCGACCAGCTCCGCCGCGAAAGAAGCTGGCACCCCGGTTTGGGCAACCCGGCGAATATCATTCGTAACAACATGTAATCCATAGATTTTTGTCTGCTCAAGCCACATGACAGTGCTTGACAAAACACACACACTTTGCAAAAATATGTAAATAGAAAGAGTGTGTTATGCTCGTGACATCCGGACCAGACCAGCAACCATCCATCAGCAGCGCTTTCGGCAATGCCAGCCTGACCGGTGCTGCGCGCGGGGCGCTGGCAGCCCTGACCATTGGCTTTAGCACCACCATAACCGCCGACCGGCTGCCTGAACCGCCGGAAACCCCTGCAGATCAATGCGTGCAGCAATATATCGATGAAACTAAACTGAATTTCGCCAATCGCGGCTTCCCGGCTATCGTCGCCAAAAATTTTGCCGATGTGAAACGGATGTGCGTCGATACCACGCAAACAGACCTCAGCCGCTTCAAAGACGTCCCCGTCTACGAAACCAGCCAGAACGGCGTATCTTTCCGGTTCGAATAAATGTTTTTGACATAAAGACGTCGCGTGAGTATAAAAAAACCGATTTTATATTCACGGGAGGTATCATTATGAGTGAAGTCATTTCCAAAACAGATAAAAACGCTGCACCGCGGGGCGAAAACAATGCCCTCTGGAACGCTGCAGGCATGACCAAAGAAGCATTCCAGTCTTTACCGCCGCAAGAGCAGGCAGAGCTTGCCAAGGAAATCCTGAAACAGCGCCAAACACGTGACAAGCGAGACAGCTCCAATACAAAATGGGCCGCCATAGCGGCGATTGGCGTCATGTTCGCCATTGCCTCCATGGTCTGGACAGAACATGCATGGGCTGAAGAACCGGATAATACCGCACAGCCTGCGACCAACGCGGACAAATGTTTTTTCCAGACGATCGACAAACTCAGGGAAGAAAGCTGGCAACGCTATCTCGCTTTTGGTGACAACCCGAACAGGAGCCTGCAGGACAATTTTAGCCCCCAAAGCCTAAGCCTTCTTGCAAAAAGCTGCGAAACACAGACGGGCACTGAAGTCACAGATCGCAGCACATCTCTGATCAACAAAGGCTTTTCAATCCGGATTATGACGGACAAAATGGCTGGTAAAAAACGCGGCCCGCAATTTTAACTTTAAAAAGAGAGAAGCAATAATCCAGTTTTTTCCATACCTCTCTGGATTGCTTCCTCCGGCTTAAGATCGGGGTCACAATAACGGCAGCCGCTTACCCGCTAGCCTTCAGCAACACATCATCGTTACTCGATAACGGCATGATTTTTTCCAGCCCGCCCATATAGGGTTTCAGGACTTCCGGCACGAACACGCCGCCATCGGTGGGATCGTAATAATTCTCGATCACCGCGATCAGTGCCCGCCCCACGGCCACACCGGACCCATTGAGCGTATGGACGAAATCGGTCTGTTTCTCGCCCTTGCGGCGAGAGCGCGCTTTCATCCGCCGGGCCTGGAAATCACCGCAGTTCGAGCAGCTCGAAATCTCGCGGTAGGTCTGCTGTCCCGGCAGCCAGGCCTCGATATCATAAGTCTTCATCGCGCCAAACCCGGTATCCCCGGCGCACAGTACGACCGTGCGGAACGGGATCTCCAGCTTCTTCAGCACGGCTTCGGCGCACTGCGTCATGCGCTCATGCTCTTCCACGCTTTTATCGGGCGTGGTGACACTGACCATTTCGACCTTGTAAAACTGGTGCTGGCGCAGCATCCCGCGCGTATCCTTCCCGGCCGACCCTGCTTCGGAGCGGAAACACGGCGTAAAGGCCGTATAACGGCGCGGCAGATAGTCTTCGTCCACGATCAGGTCCGCGACAATATTGGTCAGCGGCACTTCGGCGGTGGGGATCAGCCAGTGATCGCCGGTCGTGCGGAACAGGTCTTCGGCGAATTTCGGAAGCTGGTTCGTACCGTACAGTACATGATCCTTCACCATAAGTGGCGGCGACACCTCGATATAGCCATGCTCCATCGTATGCGTATCAAGAAAAAACTGCGCCAGCGCCCGTTCCATCCGGGCAATCCCGTGTGAAAGCATCACAAATCGTGACCCGGACAGCTTGGCTGCGGTTTCAAAATCCATCATCCCCAGCGCTTCGCCGATTTCGTAATGCTCTTTCGGCTCTGCATTGCCTCGCTTGGGTTCGCCAAATTTCCGCACTTCGACGTTATCATTTTCATCCGCGCCATCCGGCACATCATCGGCCAGCAAGTTCGGGATGCTCGACAAATGCTGATTCAGGCTCTCGGCAATCGTTTTCTCCCGCTCTTCCAATTCAGCCATCTCCGCTTTCATCGCCGAGACTTTTTCCTCCAGCGCAGATGTATCCTTGCCCTCGCGTTTCATCGGCCCGATATCCTTGGAGATCGTGTTGCGCTCGGATTGCAGCTCCTGCAGGCTGGTCTGCGCCGAACGGCGCTCCTCGTCCAGCTTCAGGATAGCTTCCGCCTGCGGTTCCAGCCCGCGGCGCGCCCAGTTTTTATCAAAACGTTCGGGGTTTTCCCGGATCGCGCGGATATCGTGCATAACAGCCCTTCTATTGTCCAAATATATACCTGACATTTTCCGGCAGATGTTACCGCAAAATCCTTATGAAACAAGGATTTTTTAATATAACAGCGTATCAATCGTCATTTCAATTAAGAGTCGTACAGCTTGCCTTTGGACGTCATCCCGACCTGCCTGCGCGTAGCCGGAGCTACGCTTCGGCGAAGGCAGGACGCATGTGAGGGATCTCCCGACAATCTGGAGATTTCTCGGCTGCGCCTCGAAATGACACTGTTAGATTTTATCCGATTCTTAACGGAAAGGACGGTATTTGGGTTAAAGACCAAGCTTCAGCGCACCCGGCTCCAGCTGCGGCAGGTCAGGAAACGCCCCGCGCTTGAGCTTGTTGGTTGCCGTAAAATGCTCTTTCAGGCGGGCGATATCCCCGACCGTTTCCAGCACAAACGCGCCATTTTGTTCCAGCCAGTGCGCCCGGTTCAGCTCGGTGTAATTCCCCCGGCTGCCCAGACGGACCGCCCACGGCGCTTCATTACCTTTTTTACGGCCAATGAAATAATCGGCAACAAAATCCAGCTTTTCGTGCGGCTTTATCACTTTGCTTTCCATGATCCGTGCTAGCGGATGGCGCTTGCCCCTGGCATTGTTAGGATGACGAAAATCGCGGTCCTGCAACCCGGTCAGCATTTCAACAAGCTTATCGCGGTCCGGCAGCTCTTCCGGATCGATCGGATCAAGCACCTCGGACCAGGATTGCGGCACCCGGTTATACGCCATGACACGCCCGCGAAACTCGCTGTCCGCCATGATCCGGTCGGCAATCAATTCGGCCAGCGCCTGTTTGGCTGCCCCTTTTTTATCAAACAGCCGCAAACAATCGGAAATAGCATCTTCGATTTCGTATTTCGTAGAGTTTTCATGGCAGTTCCGCGGCGCATCAGAATAATACACAGGCCCGTCAGGCAGCGGTTTTGCAGGATCGATATCGGCCAAAGACTTGCTGTTAAAGGTACGGCAGAGACCGTCGATATAACCACGTATATCGACACCTTCACAAACATCTGGCATATCTTCGCGAAGCTTGTAAAAATAAGCTTTGATTGCGGCCATTAAGCGGCGCCTCCCTTTTTGAGCCCAGCGTATAATTATAAAAAATAACGTACTATGTCAACAAAACCGCGGTAAGTCTTGACCCAAAGCATCACAAATGACGGCATAACAACGCTTTACCGGCCACAAAACCCGGTGCCGCTCGTCCTGGATTCCCCGCATAGCGGGCGCATATACCCCGAAGATTTTCGCTATGCCTGCCCGCACCGCATCCTGCAAAAAGCCGAGGACAACCATGTCGAGACATTATTCGACACCGCCCCCGACTATGGCGCCAGCCTGCTCTGCGCCCTGTTCCCCCGCACTTACATCGACGTCAACCGCGCCGAAGACGATATAGACCCGGATGTGCTGGACGATCACGACCGCGTCCACTGGCCGCACCCGATCAACCCGACCTCGCGTTCCCACGCCGGGATCGGCCTGATCCGCCGGATCGTCAAGCCCGGTATCGCCGTTTACGACCGCAAACTGTCCATCGCTGAAATCCGCCACCGGGTCGAGCGGTATTACACCCCGTATCACACCCAGCTTGAAACGCTGATCGAGGAGAGCCATTACCGTTTCGGGCAGGTCTGGCATATTAACTGCCACTCCATGCCCAAAGGCCGGGGCATATCGCATGTTCTGGCCTACGGCACCCGCAGCGCTCTGCCGGATTTCGTCCTCGGCGACCGTGACGGCACCAGCTGCGCCCTTGAGTTCACCCACATGATCCGCGATTTCCTGAAGGACAAAGGCTATAGCGTTGCGATTAATAACCCCTATCGCGGCGTCGAACTGGTCCGCCGTTACAGCAACCCCGCCACCGGCCGCCACAGCCTGCAACTGGAAATCAACAAAGGGCTGTACTGGGACGAAACAGAGCAAGAAAAATCAAAAAATTACAACAGGTTAAAGATCGATATTGAGAACATGATTCAGTATTGCGCCACCTATATCGCCGCCAACCTGACCGACATGGCCGCAGATTAACATAATTTTTCCTTGCGCCCCCTGACCCGCATATGCTTTTGTAATCAAAATCAGCATATTAAAGACAGTTTTTGATGGCTATTATCAAAGAAAAAACAGCCCGCGCGCAAACGCACCGCCTGATTATCGAACCGCCGTTCGATGGCAACTTTCTTATGCTGCATTTCCAAACCTACAAAGCAGCCAGAAAACTGGGCACCCATAAAGGAAACCTGTCAGACCTCGCCGACGCCACGGCAAACGATATCGGCACTGCCCTGACCGGGCTACAGGATGTCAGCCAGATTTTCAAACAGGCTGTCGATCAGGCACTGCCGGATATCACGGCGCGCACCAAAGAAATCATCCGCCAGCATGAGGGCGATTGCCTGCTAGACCGTTGCCACGATGTCAGAACACATATCGCCGACAATGCCGTGGATGCCGTAAGAATCAAACTGGGGCTTTAAGCGCTAGGCGGCGGCTTTTTCCGGCACGTCGAAAACCTCGTCCCAGCAGGCAATAAGTGCCTCATCCAGCTCCGCCATCGTCACAGAGCGCCCTAGCATCTGCGCCATCGAGGTCACCCCGTAATCGCGGATGCCGCAGGGAACGATGCCGGAGAAATGCGACAGGTCAGGATCGACATTAATTGCCACGCCATGATAACTGACCCAGCGCCGCACCCGCACCCCGAGTGCCGCAATCTTGGCTTCGCGCCCGTCCGGGCTTACGCACCAGATCCCGATGCGGCCGTCCCGGCGCTCCCCGGCAATCTCGAAGCGCGCCAGCGCCCGGATAATCCATTCTTCGAGTTGCCAGACATAGCGCCTGATATCCGGCACCGCCCCTCCGTCATCCCGGCGAAAGCCGGGATCTTGTTGCCCCCGCCCCGGAAGATTCCGGCTTTCGCCGGAATGACGCCTTTGGGCGCGGCGCTTCAAATCCAGCATGACATAGGCCACGCGCTGCCCCGGCCCGTGATAGGTATATTCTCCGCCCCGCCCGGCGGTATAAACCGGAAACCGCGCATCCAGCAGGTCAGAAGCCTTCGCGCTGGTCCCTGCAGTGTAAAGCGGCGGATGTTCCAGCAGCCAGATCATTTCATCCGCTTCCCCGGCACGGATCGCAGCAACACGCGCCTCCATCTCTGAAAGCGCGTGCTCGTAATCGATTAAATCTGAAGCTGTAACAATATCCATACCATCTCTTGGCACGATCTACGTAGCAGATCAAGATTTTCCCCCGTTCTTCCCGCTTGCGTAACCTATCAATTTTTGTTAAGAACCTGCTCTACCCTTCAAAAGTGCGGTCGTGGCGGAATGGTAGACGCGCAGCGTTGAGGTCGCTGTGGGAGCAATCCCGTGGAAGTTCGACTCTTCTCGACCGCACCACGCTTCGCCCTTACGGGCTACGCGTGGCGCAGCCACGGGGCTGGAAATCAGGGCTTAAAGCCAGACCTGAACTTGTCACGGTTTTTATCGATATAGCGGTCCACGCCAAAACCGGCGCCGCCGCCTGCCAGCGTTCCAAGCACGGTCCATAACAACACCATCCCCCATTTTGACGGATAGACATCGAACCCTTTGGCGTAGTTTTCACTATACAGCTTCTTGGCCATATCCATAATCTCTTCGCGCAGTTCCTCCGGGTCATCCTGCCCGATCGACTGTACGCTGCTGACATAGCGGGTGATTTTCTGGCTAAGCTCCGGCAGGGCCGTGCCAGCATAATGTATACCGGTTGTGATCTTGTTGATATTTTTAGCCATCGATGCCGCATAATCCAGCGCCGCTTCGGCAATCTGGAATTCTTTGGGACCGGAATCCGAGCGGCTATAGGTCCTGTAACGATAGTAATTATTTGCGCTTACAGACGCGGCAGACCATTGCGGGGTCACTTTATTAACGCCCGCATGCCCGTCCTTCACTTTGGGCATCAGGGAAAAGTAATTCGACCCGGTCGCCCAGACATTGGCGAAATCGACATACTGATCTTCGCTGATCTCTTGCCCTTCATCAGTGTTCTGGCGACTCTGGCTCATGGCCTGGCGGTTATTTTCGTGAACTTCACCCGCGAAGATAAGCTGTTCATCTATCCGTAAATGCGGATATTTTTGTATAAAGTCTTCAAGCAGCCGCGCCGCGCGCTTCCCATGATCTTCGTCATAATTGTAAGTATGGACGGTATAATCATACTCCTCCCGCGACGTCGTCACATTGCGGCAGTTTTTACCGTCAGTGTCACACTCTCTTTTCGTTTCATATACCGTTTTATAAACATTCCGGTGATGTTCATCCCATGCTTTACCCAGAGCATTGATAGCCGGCCGGATATCTTTTTGCGCCTGCTCCAGCACTGCCACACTGGCCAACGCATCCCGCGCATAAATCGGCATGTCCTGCGCATACTCCGTAATACTGTTATAGCGTTTCCGGTAACTGATCTTTGCCTCAAGCTCGCTCGCAAAAGCCTCGTCACTGCCCTGCCCGTTCGCATAAGCAAGATTACTTGCTTCAAACACCTGCATCACGCTGTCATTCAGGGTACTGTAAAATAAAGTCAGAGGCGGGACTTTTTTGTCCTGACGGGCAAATCTCATTTTTGTTTTACCGATCTCAGAGAACGCCACCGGGATAGAGCCTTTTTTGGACGCCTCATGATCGTAAGCGACACCGCCCGCAAGCGCCCCGACCAATACCCCGCCGATAAGAACCTCGATCGGCGTATCAAGAACGAGCCTGCGGAATCTCTCCGTCAAAGAAGGGCCGGAAGGTTGTCTGGGAGACTGTGCGGTTTTCTGCGCAGGACGCATGATCTGTGGACGACGGGTTTCCTTTTTTTCGACGGGCTCCTTCTGGCGGGGACCGTCACCTTTATTGGGAAAATCCGGGTGACTGCCGGACGGATCGCCATTCTTGCCGTATTTGTCTTCCATAGAAAATCACTCCTAAAAAAATCTTAGTAGTTAAACCATACTTTTTAAAGTTATGTCAATTAAAACAGTCTCCATGTAAACTATGAACAAATACAGCATTCAATAATCGACTTACCGGTTGCTCCCCATACGCTTCACCTCTAAAATGACCGCCGATTTAACCTGTAACCGGAATCCTGCACATGAAAGACGATTTGCGCGAAGCAGCCCTTGACTATCACCGCCTTCCCAAACCCGGCAAACTGGAGATCCGCGCCACCAAGGCGATGGAAACCCAGCGCGACCTGGCCCTAGCCTATTCGCCTGGCGTGGCCATCCCGTGCGAGGAAATACAGCAGGATCCGCTCAAGGCGCTTGATTACACCGCCCGCGGCAATGTCGTCGCCGTTATTTCCAACGGTACCGCCGTTCTCGGCCTCGGCGATATCGGTGCACTGGCCTCCAAGCCGGTTATGGAAGGCAAGGCCGTGCTGTTCAAAAAATTCTCGAACATCGACGCCGTCGATATCGAGATTGACGAAACCGACGTAGACAAGCTTGTCGATACGATCGCCTCGCTGGAGCCGAGCTTTGGCGGGATCAACCTTGAAGACATCAAGGCTCCGGAATGTTTCGAAGTCGAACGCCGCCTGAAAGAGCGGATGAAAATCCCCGTCTTCCACGACGACCAGCACGGCACAGCCATTATCGTCGGTGCCTGTATGACCAACTGGATTCACTATTCCGGCCGCAAGATCAAGGATATCAAACTGGTCTGTAACGGTGCCGGCGCATCGGCGATTGCCTGCCTGAACATTCTCGTTTCACTTGGCCTGCCGAAAAAGAATATCACCGTCTGCGACCGTAACGGCGTCATTTACAAAGGCCGCAACGAAGGCATGGACTCCGCCAAGGAGCAATATGCCGCCGACACAAAACACCGCACACTGGGCGAAGCGCTCAAAGGCGCGGATGTCTTCCTCGGCCTGTCCGGCCCGAACGCGCTGACCGGCGAAGAAGTCAAGAAAATGGGTAAAGCGCCGCTGGTTATGGCGCTGGCAAACCCGACCCCGGAAATCATGCCCGAAGAAGTCAGGAAAGCAAAACCGGATGCGATTATCTGCACCGGCCGTTCGGACTACCCGAACCAGGTTAATAACGTGCTGTGCTTCCCGTTCATCTTCCGCGGCGCGCTGGATGTCGGCGCGACAACGATCAATGAAGAAATGAAACTCGCCTGTGCCAAGGCGATTGCCGAGCTGGCACGTCTCGAAGCCTCTGCCGAAGTTGCCGCCGTTTATAGCGGCGAACATCTGGAATTCGGCGCGGAGTATCTGATTCCCAAAGCGTTCGACCCGCGCCTGATTTATGAATTGCCGCTCGCCGTTGCCAAAGCCGCCATAAAAAGCGGTGTGGCTACCCGTCCTATTACGGACTGGGATGCCTATAAACAGAAACTGCAAAGCTACACCTATCGCACCAGCATGGTCATGCGCCCCATCTTTGACCGCGCCCGTCAGGAATCAAAGCGCATCGTCTATTGCGAGGGAGAAGAAGAAAAAGTCCTGCGCGCCGTACAGACTGTCTGCGATGACAAACTAGCCAAACCGATCATTATCGGCCGCCGCAAAGTTGTGCAGATGCGCCTTGACCAGCTCCACTTACGCATGGAAATCGACAAGGATTTCGAACTGATCGATCCCGAAGACGACCCGCGCTACCGCGATTACTGGACGACCTATCACGAAATCATGCAGCGCCGGGGCATCACCCCGGCCATGGCCCGTACCGCCGTCCGCACGAACACAACGATTATCGGTGCCCTGATGGTTTATAAAGGCGATGCGGATTCCGTTGTCTGCGGCACGGTCGGCCTGTTCCGCAATCACATGAAAGACATTGTCGACATTATCGGCCTGCACCCCGGCGTTGAAACAGCCGCCGCGATGAATGCGCTGATCCTGCCGCGCGGGGCTTATTTCTTCTGCGATACGCAGGTCAATCCAAACCCGAGCATTGCCCAGCTCAGTGAAATGACCGTGCTCGCCGCAGAAGAAATCGAGCGCTTCGGGATCAAACCGAAAATCGCCCTGCTCTCGCATTCCAACTTCGGCACGCACAACAACGAAAGCGCCTTTAAAATGCGCGCCGCCGTTGCCGATCTGCGCCAGCGCGCCCCCCACTTGGAAATCGACGGGGAAATGCATGCCGATGCCGCGTTATCTGAAAAAATCCGCGAAGACATTATGCCGCATTCCACCCTGACCGGCGAAGCGAACCTGTTCATTATGCCGGGCATCGACTCGGCAAACATTGCTTTTAACATGCTCAAAGTCCTCGGCGGCGGAATATCGATCGGCCCGATCCTGCTCGGGGTCGCCCGCCCGGCGTACGTGTTAACCCCTTCTGTCACGCCACGTGGTATTATGAATGTCACCGCGCTGGCCAGCGTTGCGGCACAGGTTGACGAAGCCTAAGAACTGTCAAAAGGAACGCCATGACGGCACCGGAAGATACGGACCTTCTTGAAAAAGATTTTCCGGCTCCCCCTGCAAAGGAAGAGCCGGAAGCGGCCTATGGTCTTACGGACGACACCATCCACGAAATCGAAGACGCCCTGCATAGCGGTTATGAAGAGGCTGTCGTTAATGCCATCGCCGACCTCGGTGCCGCTGATGCCGCCGAACTGCTGGCCAAGGTCAGCGAAGAAGACCGCCTGAAACTGATCCAGGAACACACTCCGGCCTTCGAACCGGAAGTGTTCACGGAAATGGACTCTGCACTGTGCAGAGAGTCACTGGCAAAACTCCCCGCCGCTCAAGTCGCCGCGATCATTTCGGAACTGGAAAGCGATGATGCCATCACCATCATCCAAAGCCTGCCCCCGGACTTCCAGCAGGAAATCATTCACAATCTTTCCGCCAAGCTGCGGGTCACCCTCGAAGAAGGCCTGAACTTCCCCGAAGACAGTGCGGGCCGTCTTATGCAGCGCGAATTCGTCGCCATCCCGCAATACTGGACCGTCGGCAAGGCGATTGATTACCTGCGCGCCGCCGCCGATGAACTACCCGAGAGCTTCTTCGATTTGTTCGTCATCAGCCCGACCTATCACGTTGTCGGCGAGGTCCCGCTCAGCAGCCTGATCCGCTCGGTCCGTACCGTAAAGATCGAAGATCTGACCCTGGAGGAAACGCACCCGATCCCGGCAACCATGGACCAGGAGCATGTAGCCCAGCTTTTCCGGCGCGAAGATTTGACCTCCGCCCCGGTCGTCGATGACGAAGACCGCCTGATCGGCGTCATCACGATTGACGACGTCGTTGACGTGATCGATGAAGAACACCAGGAAGATATCCTGCGCCTCGGCGGGGTGGAACGCGGCGACTTGTACCGCGCGGTCATGTCCACCACACGCTCGCGCTTTAGCTGGCTGTTCGTCAACCTGCTGACAGCGATCCTCGCTTCGATCGTAATTTCCCTGTTCGATGCGACGATACAGGAAGTCGTGGCGCTGGCGATCCTGATGCCCATTGTCGCCTCAATGGGCGGCAATGCCGGGACGCAAGCCCTGACCGTTGCCGTACGGGCGCTCGCCACCCGTGAGCTGTCACAAAGCAACGCCATGCGCGTCATCTGGAAGGAAACTATCGTCGGCACACTCAACGGTGCCGCCTTCGCCGTCATTATGGGCGTTATCGCCGCCCTGTGGTTCGGCAACCCGATGCTGGGCGGCGTCATCGCCATCGCAATGGTTGTCAATTTGATTGCCGCCGGCCTGTTCGGCGCGGGTATCCCGGTTGTCCTGCAACGGATCGGCAGCGACCCGGCCGTCGCCTCAACCGTCTTCCTGACGACCATCACCGACATTGTCGGCTTTTTCGCCTTCCTTGGGTTGGCCGCGATTTTCCTGATTTAATTAAACTTTAGGCGCAGGCGGTTCCGGCGTGTTTTCAGCCGCATTCTTGTTTTTCCCCGTCGCCCTGTCATAAGAAGCCATCGCGGAAGCGCCCAGCAGGTTTGTCCCCATGATAAACAGCGCATGAAACGGCAGATGCTGCCACGTAAACGACTTCAGCACCAGATGAGAGATCGCAGGATCCGCCGCACACGCAGCCCCCAGCGCCACATACCCGACAGCAGTCCCGACAAGCCCGGCTTTGAACTGCCGCTTGCTGGCCTGATCCAGCTGCATCCGGGCCTTAAACGCCTCCATTAAACTGCCTTTTTGATTTCTTGCGCCTGCCACCAGAACCTCCTTGTTTAATTTTTATGGTAATGGTATAGCGATGCGCTGCCCGATTTGCAAGAACAGACTTGCAAGGACGGACTTGCCATACGGCGATAAATAAGAGAGTCTAGGCTGTTATCGTTTTTCCAAAAACATAACGTCAAATTATGTAAGGTATCTATGTCTGCGTCAAAACTTGTCCGCCCCTCCGTTGAATACCAGGATAGCTTCCTGGCCGCCCTGCGTGAGTATCACGAAGAAGGCCACTATTTGTACAACAACATTGCGGAGCTGCGCGCGGATTTCAAAGGCTTTGTCAAAGCCCTGCGCACCGAAAAAGGCTATCCGCACCAGCCCTATCAGGAATGGGTCGAACCTGTCCCGGAAACGGTCACATGGCTGGTCAAGGACGGGGAATACCTCGGCACCGCCGATATCCGCCACCGCCTGAACTGGCACCTTGAAAAATGGGGCGGGCACATCCATTTCATCGTCAGGCCTTCCAAACGCCGCATGGGCTATGGCCGGAAAATCCTGCTCAAAGCCATGCCGATTGCCAATTATCTCGGGATTGAAACGGCCCTGCTGACGGTCGGGCCGGATAACCAGGCCGCGATCCGGATCATCGAAGCCTGCGGCGCGCAATTCTCTGATGAGCTGCCGTCCACGAACCAGTTTCCCGCCCGCCGTCGTTACTGGCTGGATTGTACGTAAATGGCTACGAAGAAATCAAAACCGAAGAAAAAGACCGGCAAAAAACGCAAAAGCGGGAACAAAAAAGCAAAACAGTCCCTGCTCCGCGTTGCTGTTAAATGGCTGTTCGTCACCGGACTATGGTTCGGCATTGGCATTGTTTTGCTGACGGCGTGGTACGCGGCGGAACTGCCAAAGATCATCGACAATCCCAAACTTGAGCGGCAGACCGCAATCAAAGTCCTGGCCCGCGACAATTCATCGCTTGCCGTTTATGGCGAACTCAAAGGCGTCAACCTGACTATAGATGACGTACCGAACCACCTGATCTACGCCGTAATGGCCGTTGAAGACCGCCGCTTTTACCAGCATTTCGGCATTGACCCGCTGGGCATCGCCCGCGCGATGGTCCGCAACGTTACCGCAGGGCGTGTGGCCCAGGGCGGTTCCACGATCACGCAGCAGCTGGCCAAAAACCTGTTCCTCAGTCATGAACGCACCTTGAAACGCAAAATCCAGGAAGCGATCCTCGCCCTGTGGCTGGAACATGAACTGACCAAAGATGAAATCCTGACCGCTTACCTGAACCGTGTCTATCTCGGCTCCGGCGCTTACGGGATCGATGCCGCCGCGCAGACTTATTTCAACAAGAAAGCACAGGATATCTCCCTGTATGAGTCCGCGATGCTGGCAGGACTGCTCAAAGCACCATCCCGCTATTCCCCGCAAAGCAACCCGACCCTTGCCGCCAGCCGGGCACAGGTCGTCCTCGGGGCCATGCAGGATGCCGGATATATCACCGAAGCAGAAGCCAAAGCCCAGAGCATCAAAGGCCAGGCCGCCATGCCCAAACCAACCGTGGGGCAAGGAGAACGGTATTTCACCGACTGGATCATCAGCAATATCGACAACATGATCGGCACACCGGGCAACAACCTGACGATCAAAACGACCCTGCATCCCGTGATCCAGCGCGCGGCGGAACAAGCCCTTGCCGAAATCCTGCGCCAGAACGGGGAAGAGCATGAAGTCACACAAGGCGCGGTCATCGTCCTGCGCCGTGACGGGGCGATCCTCGCCATGGTCGGCGGCGCCGATTACAAACAAAGCCAGTTCAACCGGGCGACGCAAGCCCGCCGCCCGCCGGGATCGTCGTTCAAACCGGTGGTCTACCTGACGGCCCTGCAACATGGCTGGAGCCCGGAAGACCTGATCGATGACGCCCCGATCACCACGGGCAAATACCGCCCGCAGAATTTCAAGAACCAGTATTACGGCGAAGTCCCTCTGATCTTCGCCCTGTCACGCTCGCTGAATTCGGCTGCCTTTAAACTGGCGCAGGATGTCGGCATTGATGAAATCATCAAAACGGCCCGCAATCTCGGCATCACCAGCCCGCTTGAATACGACATGAGCATCGCGCTGGGCAGCAGCGGCATCCCGATGCTGGAAATGCTGCGCGCCTATTGCACACTTGCCAATGACGGCCTTGCCGTTACGCCGTACAGCATTGAAAAAATTACCGATGAAGAAGGATCGCTGCTTTACATACGCTCGGACGCCCGCAGGCTGCGCCGCGCGATAGACGAGCGCAGCGTCCACGAACTGCGCCGCATGATGCAGGAAACTATCGAGAACGGCACCGGGCGCGGCGCGCGCCTGCCGATGCTGGCCGCCGGGAAAACCGGCACCTCGCAGGAACACCGCGACGCATGGTTCATCGGCTTTACCGATGACTATATTGTCGGCGTCTGGATGGGGAACGATGACAACAGCCCGATGAAAAAAGTCACCGGCGGCAGCCTCCCCGCCCTCGTCTGGCGCGACACGATGATGGCGGCTTATAAAACGGGCGGAGCCTACACAGCTTCGGACCGTCCTGAAGAAATCAAAACATCATCCCGCACAGCAACAGAACCTAAAAAAGACACGCGCTTCTTCAGCAGCATTTTCAGGGACTAACGAAGAAAGGGGCTGCAGCAAGCCCCTTTCTGACACATCCTCTCATTATCCGTCCACATCAGGTAGTCATGCTTTTACCGTAGAGCCTTCTTTTATAACCGGGCCTTTACAGCAAAGCACAGGGGGGGGAGGGAAACTTCATCTTAAGCGCTGACATATCCGCCTTCCGGATACAGCGCGTACTGATCCTGCCTGACGCCAAAGCGCTCTTCACCGATCTTATCCCAGTGATCGCGCAGCTTGATTACACTCACCGGCGGCGATCCGGCATCCCAGTATGAACGGGCAACGCTTTTATCGGCAAAATCAAGGAACGATACCGGGAACGCCCGGCGCGGCGCGCGCAGTCCGCAATCCACAAGGATCTTGGCCACCAGCGCATCGCTTAGATCCATCATATCCGCGGTAAACTGCATCGCGGACAGGATCTTGATCTCCATCCGGCTGTTCGGCACATGGCGCAGATGCCGCATGAAGCGGGCGTAAATATCCATCTCCATCCGGATATCCCCCTCTCCCTGCGGCGGGAGAGGAAGCATGATCCGTTGCGGGTTTACCGATGCATTGTGATTGGAGACACTGAAATCCTGTTCGTCGTTAAAGCCAATTGTACTGTCTGTATAATTATTATTCATAGCGGTCCTCCCTTTCTATGGTCGTGTCAGTCCGCAATTCTTTTTGTTTATGACTCCACCATCGCCGCTAATGATTAACGGAGTCTTAAAAACGAAAAGAAGAAAGGGAAAGGCCCGATTTGGTTGTGGATAAGTATCTCTATCGCCTACAGGGTCTTAATCGCCCCGGTCGCCAGCGAATCGGCCCGCTCGTTCTCCGGGTGGCCTGCATGGCCCTTGACCCAGTGATAGGCGACCTCATGCCGCGCCTGTGCCTCATCAAGCCGTTGCCAGAGATCCTGGTTCTTAACCGGCTTTTTGCTCGCCGTTTTCCAGCCCTTGGCTTTCCAGCCTGCCAGCCATTCGGTGATCCCCTGCAACACATATTTGCTGTCGGTATAAACCTCAACCCGGCAAGGCCGTTTTAACGTTTCCAGCCCCTGAATCACCGCCATAAGCTCCATGCGGTTATTGGTCGTGTCCGCCTCGGCCCCCGACAGTTCTTTCTCATGCCCGTTCCAGCGCATCACCACGCCCCAGCCTCCCGGTCCGGGGTTACCGCTACATGCACCGTCTGTATAAAGCGTTACAGTGTTTTCTTCAGGCGAAGCTGGCAATATCAAACTCCTGGTGAAAATATAACCGTTTCAGATAAGCCGCCGGATCGTGCGGCACCATCATGGTATTCTCCGGATCATGCTCGTGAAATTCTTCCAGCCGGGAAATCAGGGTCCGGAACGCGCTACCCCTGTGCAGGATTTGCAGTGCTTCTTTTTCCTCATCCGGCAAAGGCCGTACGGCCTGATACCCCGCCATAAAAGCCCGGCAGCGCTCCGGGCTAAACCGGTCTTCCTTGTTAAAACACCAGGCATTCACCGTCACAGCCAGATCAAAAGCGTAAAAATCCGTACAGGAAAAGTAAAAATCGATGACGGCGCTCAGCTTACCGTCCGTAAAAAACACATTATCCGGGAAAATATCCGCATGCACCGCCCCGCGCGGCAAACCGGACGGCCAGTTTTCTTTGAGATACGTAAGCTCGGCCTGCAACTCCGCATAAAGACCCGGCGAAAACTCATCAGCATAATCCGCCGCCTTATCCACCAGCCTGTGCCAGTGTGCAATTCCCATCGTATTCTCACGCTGCGGCTCAAAATCCTGCGCGGCCACATGCATCCGCGCGGTAACCTCGCCGACTTGCACCAGATGATCCGGGGTCAGATCGCCCGGCTTCACATCCACACCTTCCAGGAATTCAAGAACCGCCACCGCCCGCCCGGCCAGCGTCCCGACGACATTGCCGCCCCGGTCAGGCAACGCATGCGGGCAGACAATACCTTTGTCCGCCATATGCCCGGAATAGGCAAAAAAGAACGGCAAGTCATCGTAATTCACCCGGCGCTTTTCAAACAGCGTCAGGATATAGCGGCCTTTATCGGTAAACAGGTGAAAGTTGGAATTGCTCACCCCTTGCGCGATACCTTCATGCGCAAGGTAAGATCCCAGATCGTAACCCTGTAAAAATTCTTCCAGATCGGCCTGTGTGACTTGCGTATAGACTGCCATGGACTGACAGATTACAGCGCTTTGGCGCTAGGTCAAGCGATCCTGCAATTTTACCCCTCTCCCTATGGGAGAGGGCAACGAAGCTAGGGCGCGCCAGCGGCCATAGCTGCAGTGGGTGAGGGCCGATATCGCAATCCCCTCACCCGGCTTCAGCTAAATTCGCCTTACGGCTCATTAAGCCTTTGCAGCCTTCTCCCTGAAGGGAGAGGGGCATAAACGGGGACAAGCATCTCGCGCTTGCGCGCCTGCTCGTACCGCCAGATCGACGTTAAATTGGAAAGAATAAAGATCGCCTCGGCACAGAACGGCATAATCAACCCCTGCTGCCAATGATAGGTCAGCCAGCAAAGCTGGGTACTCAGAAGCCCCATGCGGATATTTTGCGGACTGGAAAAACATTCAATCATCCGCGCTCCGGCCACGGCAAAAAGCGGCAACATCTCCCCCGCAGACCCGGCAAACAGATAACATCCCGCCGCCGCCAGCAAAACCGCCGTCCCGGTGCGCAGCCACATCGTTTTTTGCAAAAGGTCATCCCGAAACGCGGCCTGCATCAGGCTCCCCAGCATCGCGATACTGCACGCCGCCGCCGCCGTCATTTTCCCCAGTAGCAGGAAATACAGCACGAACATCAGGCAATTAAACACCCGCAAAGCCATCATATGGCGGCGCGAATTAAGATGAAACTGTGCCAGCCCACCGACAAATCCGGCAAGAAAGACGATATGCACCCACTCAAAAATCATCCGGCATTCCCTTCAACATACCGGATTATCTTACGTGAGCGCGCTTAACAGGCGGTTAAAGGTACTTATCTTTTTATATTCAAAGTCATTGGCTGACCACCAACAACGCCGCGGATCGGTTTGTCGTTACTATCTAAGCCAGTCGCTGAAACTTCGCTGGTCATGAGATGGCGCGCAGTCTCTTTGTTACCGGAAAGATAGTGAAAAGCAGCATTAACAATATCCCTTAAGCGAATAGGATATGCCTCAATTCGAACATGCGTAATTTCGCCGGGTACAGTTGTGCTGTCGTTATCCTGATTCATAACAAATATTCCTTTCAAAGGTTAAAAGCTCCACGGTTTTTAACATAAGAGCAAAATGTTTAGCAAGAAGCCAAAACACGGGGAATTTTAAAAATTACATTCTCGTTGGTAATCGCATGTTCTTCGACAGTCACATCAAACTGGGCTTTGATCGCGGCAATCACCTCTTCCACCAGCACATCCGGTGCCGAAGCGCCCGCCGTCAGACCGAGAGTTCCCACCCCGTCAAACCAGTCCCAATCCAGATCAGCCGCCCGCTGCACCAACATGGATTTACCACAGCCGTAAACCTTACCGACTTCGACAAGGCGGTTGGAATTCGATGAATTGGGCGCACCGATCACGATCATAGCATCGCTGCGCCCGGCAATCGCCTTCACCGCTTCCTGCCGGTTGGTCGTGGCATAACAGATATCTTCCTTATGCGGTCCTTCAATCGATGGGAACCGGGCCTGCAGGGCGCTAATCACATCGGCGGTATCATCCACCGACAATGTTGTCTGGGTACAAAATGCGAGGTTATCCGGGTCATCAACCGCCACAGCGGCCGCATCTTCCGCCGTTTCCACCAGCACCACCGCCCCGGCAGGCAATTGCCCCATCGTGCCGATTACTTCCGGATGCCCTTCATGACCGATCAGGATAATCTGGCGTCCGTTCTTATGATGCCGCTCCGCCTCACGGTGCACCTTGCTCACCAGTGGGCAGGTCGCGTCGATATAGAACATTTCCCGCCGCGTGGCCGCTTCGGGCACGGATTTAGGCACCCCGTGCGCGGAAAAGATCACAGGCCGCCCGTCATCGGGAATTTCGTCCAGTTCCTCGACAAAAACCGCGCCTTTTTCTTTAAGCGAATCGACCACGAAACGGTTATGCACAATTTCGTGCCGGACATAGACCGGCGCGCCGTATTTCTCCAGCGCCTTCTCAACGATCTGAATCGCCCGGTCCACCCCGGCGCAAAAACCGCGGGGACTTGCCAAAATAATTGTAAGCGCCTTTTTTTCCATACGGTCTATATAGTTACCCCTTGCCATGACCGTCAAGCTTTCGTACGCTGTGCTGCATTTTCCGCACTACAGACAGAATAAAACGAAGAGGTCTTTTGATGCCCCGTTCTCACAAAGCGTTGCTGCTGGCAACCCTGATGACTATGGCCCTGCCCCTTACCGGTTGCCAGGCCCTTGATTCGACGATGGAAACGGTCAAACAGACCTTCGATCGACTGCCGCAGGCGCAGGAGCCCACCCGCAGCGCCTTCGGGGATGACGACGATCAGGCCCCGCCGATGGCCTCAACACAGGGCCAGAGCGAAACTGACGATAGCGCCCCTCCGGCCTTCGAACCGGAAACGCGTCAGAATACAAATGAAACGGCAGGCATCGATAAAACCTGCCCGCCAATTTCTATCGTTGATGATTTGGGGGAACTGCACCAGTTCACCAACCCCGATCACCCCAGCCCGGAAAGCCGGATATCGTCAATCGTCTTTGAAAATATCGCCGCAGAGTGCGTCTATAACGAACAAAATCTTGTGATCGAATTCACCCTGACTTTTGAAGGCAAACTCGGCCCCCGCGCCCGCATCTGGTCATCGGACAGCCCGAGCTTTGCATATCCTTACTTTATCGCCCTGACAGCCCCGAACGGCACAGTCGCCGCAAAGGAAATCTTTGCCGCCACAGTCACCTACGACAAAGACAGCGATACAACCATCTACAAAGACAGCCTGCGCCAGATCATCCCGGTTGCCGGCCAGTATAAAGACGGCCACGAAATCCTGATCGGCTTCCAGCTTAACGAAGGCGAGCTGGCCTATAACCGCGCCCTGCACAAAGACGGACATGATGCTACAGGCATTTCCGAACAATATATGGACAAAACCGAACCCGCCGCCGCCGAAACGAAACCGGCAGAAAAACCCGCGGCCAAACCGATGACCGTCCTGCCGTCGGCAAAGCCGGAAATTCCCGCAGCAGTTAAGGAAGCCACACCTGCTGAAAAAATTACCATCACCGAAGAACAGGACATTATCGTCGAACAAAACACCCCGGCTGCCGCGCCTGAACCGGCCCCGGAAGAAGCCGCGCCCACCCCGGCTCCTGAGCCCGTAGAGAGCCAACCGGAAGAACAGGCAACCGAAACGCTAACAGACCCCCTGTTGCAAAAAGAACGGGAATTGATTGAAGGCGTATCGGAAAATCTGTCCGAAGACCTGGCTATCGAGCCGCCCGCCATCCCGGAAGAACAAAAAGATAAGATCGATTATATGAGCGTTGACGAAAATACCCCCGCCAGCGACGTCATGAAAATTATCGAAGACGTGACAGCACCGGAATAATCAATCTTCCGTCATTGCGGGAAAGCCGAAGGCCGCGCGGCAATGACAATCTTCCTGGATTGTCATCCCGAACCTCCCCAAATGTCATCCCGAACGCATGTGAGGGATCTCCCGACAATCTGGAGATTTCTCAGCTTCGCTTCGAAATGACCTTGTTGGCTTGTGGCTAATTGTTAAGTAAAACGATATCATCCCTAAAACGCCTTAAGGCCAAGACGCACGGCGCGCACCGCATCGGAAACTTTTCGCCGCAACCTGTAGACAAGCAATTGCGGCCCTGCACTGATCGACCGGGTCTTCCCGCGGGCCAGCACGACTTCCCGCGTTTCCATGATCCCGAAATAGACATGATACGGCGTCGTCCCCGGCATATAATCGGTTTCCGCTGTTAAGTCCCGCCGCAGCCATTCCGTCCAGAATCCGCGTTCCTGCATGTAATGATCATCAAACACATTAATCATCTTATGAATGCGCTGCTTCACCGCGTCTTTATCCACCCCGCTATCGAGCATCAGCGCATTCGCCTTAAGCGCTTCGGCCAGCGGCCAGATCCGTTTCGTATCGGCAATCACCGCCCCGTCCGGATCAAGCTCGTCATAAATCCCGCCATAAGTTCCATCCCAGCCGCGCACACTCGCCCATTCCAGCAGAGGCTTGCACAAATCATCATAACGCGCCGGGTCGCCATGCAGCACCGCATGTTTTTTCAAAAGCCAGATCCACTCGCAATAATGCCCCGGCTCAACCACGATCGCGCCGTGCTGCTTCTTCGGCTTCAACTCGTCGGTGAAATACTCGCTCAGCAAATTCGCTTCACGGTCATACAAGTAATTCAGGAACAGATCGGCAAGCTCGTCCGCCATCTGCCGGTACAACATGTCGCTGGAGCTTTCCGCCGCGAACAGGCACGCCTCAAGCAGGTGCATATGGCTTTCATGCCGCCGCACTTCATCCAGAGGTTTGAGCTTTTCATCCAGCACTTCGACCAAACCGGGCAGGTCTGGTTTTCGAAAATTCTTATCGACAAAGCGCAATGTCTCTAATGACAATTCACGCACTGTTTCATCACCGCTAACCCGGTAATATTGCGACAGGGCAAAAATCACAAAAGCCTGCGTATACAAATCATACCGTCCGTCCAGCACCTTGCCGTCATCATCGACGCTGTAAATCCAGCCGCCGGTCTTCGGCACGTGATAGGTGCGCACCATATAATCAAACCGCGCCGCCAGATCCGCCGTAAAGTCACGCGCCCGCCCCTGCAAACCCGCATGGCTGTACATCGCGAGCTGACGGCATTGGGTCAGCAGCCGTTTGCGCCCGGTCATCACCGGCTT
The DNA here is from genome assembly GCA_020638155.1 of Rhodospirillales bacterium. Classification (GTDB taxonomy): domain Bacteria; phylum Pseudomonadota; class Alphaproteobacteria; order Micavibrionales; family Micavibrionaceae; genus UM-FILTER-47-13. Next base: position 459,623 of record JACKJB010000001.1, on the reverse strand, counting down.
GAAACTATGCCCCAGCCGCTCATAAAACCCGCCCGCCGGATCGCAGAACGCCTCATACCATTTCGGCACCCAGCGCTGCTGCAGTTTAAAAGACAATTTTTCGATGGTTGTATGCAGACCTGCCATGGAAGCTATTTAAGCATATAACCTGCCTCCTGTCATCCAGAGCGGCTTATCAGCGCCCCTACAAACCACCCAACATTATTTTCATAATTTATTGCGCTCGACTAGGCAATATGGTAAAAAACACCAGAATTTCAGCCCCTGAATACAGAAAAGGAAAAATCATGCCGCCTCAAGATTGGAAAACAAAAAGCTGGGAACGCCTGAAAAGCGCAGGTAATACGGCGATAGACTCTCTGGCTGGTGCCCGGACCAGCGAAGGCCGCGCCGACCTCGCCAATAATTTCAAAACCGCAATACAGTCTGACTCTGCAAAAAAAGCCTATAAAGTTGGCGGCGCGATTGCCGGAGGATGGACCGCCCTGTCGCTCTTATTCGCATCCGTTGCATCCGTCTTTGAAGGCGAACCCGCCACATATAAAGACGCCGTAGACATGGTTGCAGGCACTCATTTTTATACCTTCAGAACGCTAACACCTGACACGACATGCGGGTATATCAAGCCGTTCCAAGTCTACAAAGCAACATATATAGCAGACACGGAAACAGCGTTCTCAAGAACATTCAAAACCATGATGCCTTTTGTAAGCCCGGAAGAGCCGGTCGCATACGATCTGGGCAACTGGCCGGCGATGGGCTACACGGAATGCGCCGCACTGAATGAAAACGAAGTTACCGTATTCACCACCGCTTTCCAGGCCAATAGCTATATGGCAAAGGAAAGGGAAATGTTCGTATCATCTGCTAAAAGCACAGCCTTCGACGCTTACTATAACGGCACCCCGATCCTCAATAATGGGTCGATCCGCACAAACCTCACTTATGGCACACCACCGACTATCAAGTAGTGCTAAGGCCGTCGCATAAACATAGAATCCCGCTTCTATTTTGATTATGAAGCGGGATTTTCTTTTCATGTCGTAAAAGCTTATCCCTTGGTGTCTTAGAGTCTTAGTGGTAAAAAATTTTCATGAAAACCAACATCTATAAAAACACCCCCGGCCTGCGGCACGATACCGGCCCGAACCATCCGGAATGTATCGCCCGGCTGGAAAGCGTACTGGCGCTGTTCGATGCGCCGCCTTTTGATGCCCTGCCGGTGATCGAAGCGCAGCCTGCCGAAGAAGACACCATCGCCCTTGCCCATGACCACGCTTACATCAACCGCCTGCTCGACAGCCTTCCGGACCAGGGGACGGCCTATCTGGATGCCGATACCGTCATCTGCCCGGCCTCATGGGATGCAGCCCTGTCCGCCGCCGGAGCCGTGTGCCAGGCCGTCGATGATATCGCCGCCGGGAACGCCACCCGCGCCTTTTGCGCCGTGCGTCCGCCCGGTCACCACGCCGTACCGGACAAGGCGATGGGGTTCTGCCTGTTCAACAACATCTTTATCGGCGCCCGCCACGCACAGGAGCGCCATAATGTTCGCCGCATCTCGATCATCGATTTCGATGTCCATCACGGGAACGGCACAGACGCCATGACCCGCAAAGCCGAAGACATATTCTATATCTCTTCGCACCAGGCCCCGTTCTATCCCGGCACAGGCGATCCCAAATACGATGTGCCCGGTAAAACCCTGAACATCCCCCTGCCCGCCGGAACCGGCAGCACTTCATTCCGCACAGCATACGAACAGCGGGTTTTCCCGGCCATCGACGCATTCAAACCAGACCTGATGATGATCTCCGCCGGGTTCGATGCACATAAAGACGACCCGCTCGCCGCCCTGGAATTAACCGACGAGGATTACGGCTGGGTCACCGCAGAACTCTGCAATCTCGCGAACATTCATTGCGACGGCAAAATCGTCAGCGTCCTGGAAGGCGGCTATAATTTGGACGCCCTGAAAACAGCTGTAGCAGCACACTTAAAAGCACTTATATAGCTATGGACCCCAATACCGCGCTCAATATCCTGCAACAAAATCCCGCGATCGTAGAAACAATTCACGCATGCTTCGATTATGGTTTACCCCACTACTATTTAGCTGGAGGCGCCATTACGCAGACCATATGGAATCACATCGGCGGCAAACCGTTGATGCAGGGCATCAAAGATCTCGATATCGTGTATTTTGCAGAAAATGAAACGGGTGACACAGAGCGCACCCATGAAAATCAGTTATGCCACGATCTAAAAAACAAATACGTTATCGATGTCAAAAACCAGGCTTTCGTACATCAATGGTATCCTGACAAATTTGGTGCCGTAATCCCGCCATACAAAAACACGGAAGATGCCATTTCATCATGGCTTCCCGCCTTTGCCATAGGACTAAGACTACAGGATAACGGCGAATATGACCTGTTCTGCCCATTCGGACTGGAGGATGCGTTTTCCATGGTTATCCGCCCCAACAAAAGGGTTATGCCTCAATCCGCTTATACACAAATGGCGTCAAGCTTCGGTCAACGATGGCCTGACGTAACCATTATAGAATGGTAAACCCCGGCAAGCCCTTCAGCCCGCCGGGGTTAGAATTCTTTATAAACCACGCTTAATTAGTGATGCGCGTCGCTACGCAGGCGGGGCCGCTCGTTATATTCCTTATGGCGCTGGATAATCGTTTCACGGCGCTTCGCGTTCAGGACACGCCACGCCAGAACGTCAGTGTTCAGGCCCGCATCATGCTTAATGGATTGATTCTGTTTCATGTTGAAAACCTCCGGATATGAATTTATTTATTATGTCTATTTATATTATACGTCATCCCCGGTTTTCTGCGGATTGCAAAGATTTCGCCCCAGCCCCCCTGATTTTGCATAGCATGATTAACAGCTTATTAACGCCGTCCGGCCAAACGATCTTGTGAAATCGCGCAAACTGGCATAGACTGCCCCGGCTGGATGACTGTCCGACAAATAAGTGAGAGATTATGAATAGCCCCGCACCAGTGGAACAACTGAGCTTTGAAAACGCGCTGACCGAGCTGGAAAGCATCGTGCGCGACCTTGAAAAAGGGGACACCCCGCTTGAAAATTCCATTGCAGCCTATGAACGCGGCATTGCCCTGAAAAAGCATTGCGAAAGCAAACTCCGCGAAGCCCAGGCAAAAATCGAAAAAATCAGCGTCAACGCAGACGGCACGGTTAGCACCGCACCGTTTGAAGAACAGGAGTAACCTATGCCTTCACCGAGGGAAGCGCCCAAGAGCCTGCAAAATGAGATGGACGAGGTCGTCGAGGCCGTTAACAAAAAAATAGCTAAACTCTTGCCCGAAACCGACCTGCCCGAAGACAAGCTGTTCGAAGCCATGCGCTACGGCACGATGAACGGTGGCAAGCGCCTCCGCCCCTTTTTGGTCGTACAATCTGCCAACCTGTTTAACGTTGACCCGAAACGCTCGAAACGCGTTGCAGCGGCACTGGAATTCATACATTGCTATTCGCTGATCCATGACGATTTACCAGCCATGGATGATTCCGACATGCGCCGTGGCAAGCCGGCGACCCATAAGGCATTCGATGAAGCCACGGCTATTCTCGCAGGGGACGCCCTGCAAGCGCTGGCCTTTGAAATCCTCGCCAGCCCGGAGACCCACAGCGACCCGCATGTCCGGATCGAACTGGTTGCAAAACTGGCCGAAGCTTCCGGCCCGCACGGCATGTGCGGCGGCCAGATGCTCGACCTGCTCGGCGAAAAAGAAGAATTTGATGTCGGGACAATCAGCCGCCTGCAACGCATGAAAACCGGCAAGCTAATGGCCTTCGCCTGCGAAGCCGGCGCAATCCTCGGCAAAACAGATGAGCCGCACCGCAAAGCGCTCTGCAATTACGCCCACGATCTAGGCTTGGCGTTCCAGGTCACCGATGACGTGCTTGATGTTGAAGCAGACCCCGGCGCCACCGGCAAGCCTGCCAATCAGGACGCCCAGGCCGGAAAATCGACCTTCGTCTCGACCATGGGGAAAGACGCCGCGAAAATGCGCGCTGAAATGCTGGTGGGGCAAGCTAAACGCCACCTCAAAGTCTTCGGCGCCCGCAGCAGAACCCTGGAAGAACTGGCCGATTACGTGCTGAGCCGCCGGGCTTAAGATACCAAATTACCTGACACGGCTAACTATAGGGGCACACATTTTTCCTAAAGCTGTATCTTGGTTGTCCGTGAGGCAAAGTCAATCACCTGTGCAGGTTGCCCGCGCTTCACAGGCTCAAAACTATCCTCATGGCCATCAAACAACGCGGTGAACATCAACTCACCCCGGTTAGCGCCACTCATAAAGGGCGCGACATAACCGCTAACCGTCTGGCCAACATGGAACCGATGCCCTTCCTGCGTTCCCGGAAACTCTTTATCCAGCCCGGCATGAACATCAAATGTATAGGTAAGAAAACAGTGCGTATGCCATCGCCCGCCTAGAAACAAAGGCCTGTTAAAAATAACCGCCAGTTGCTGGTCCGCCAGATCTTCATGACGCTGCGCCGGGGGCAGTTCCCGATAGTCAATATGCCCGTTAACGGCCTTTGACTGGCCGAGCCGAAGCCCCATAGTAACCTCCCTTAATTATGATTATGAAATCGATTTAAGGGAGATTGAAACAATATGGCAAGAAAAAAGTCCCTGGAGATCAGGACGGCTTAAACGCAAGCGGCTTAAAGTCCGGGGCTTTTTCAACAATCGGTGTTGGGCTTTCAATCTGGTTCACAGGCATTTCACCCGCATGCGCGGCATTCATAAAAGCTCCGGCCAACATCGGCCCGGCAAGGAAATACCCGGCAATCAAACTGCCGAAATTCTTCAGGCTATCCGTTGAGTAACCGTAAAAATTACCACGGGACGGATCGGAATAGGCATTGGTCAGAAAGCTTCCGCCCAGCCCGACGACCAACCCCATAAACGGTATTCCGGCAGCCGCGGCTACACCATAAGCACCCGCCCCGATCGCCGCCGAAGTGAAATGCCGTCCCAACGGGGACATATTACGGATTTTATCGATGATGTTCATAAGTTCCTCCCTTATATATGTTTTTTATAATTAGCCGTTCTTTATAAAGCACTTCCACCTTATGTCAACGCCGCCCTGAAAATATCACAAAGAATTTTTTGCCCTTTGCGCCGGAGCAGTCTATAAATAGTCCCCCATGACCGCAGAAAAGCAGCTAAGCAGCGCACAGAGCGAAAAAGCGCAGACAAAATCCCTGCTGGATAGTGTGACCTATCCGGCGGATATGCGTGGTTTTTCCGATGCCGAGCTCAAACAGCTCGCTGACGAGCTGCGCGATGAAACAGTCGATGCCGTTTCCCAAACCGGCGGCCATCTGGGCGCAGGGCTGGGGGTTGTCGAGCTGACCGTCGCCATCCATGCCGTTTTTAACACACCGGAAGACCGCCTGATCTGGGATGTGGGGCACCAGTGCTACCCGCATAAAATCCTGACCGGGCGGCGCGACCGGATCAGAACGATCCGCCAGGGTGGCGGCCTGTCCGGTTTTACCAGGCGCGCCGAAAGCGAATATGATCCGTTCGGGGCCGCACACAGCTCCACCAGCATTTCGGCCGGTCTCGGGATGGCTGTTGCCCGCGATTTATCCGGCAAAGACAATGATGTAATCTGCGTGATCGGCGATGGCTCGATGAGCGCCGGGATGGCCTACGAAGCGATGAATAATGCCGGAGATTTGAAATCACGCCTGATTGTCATCCTGAACGATAACGATATGTCGATCAGCCCGCCCGTTGGTGCGCTCAGCCGTTACCTGCCCAAGCTCGTCTCCAGCCGCCGTTACCTTATGGCCCGGGAAACCGGCAAGAAGATCACCGAGATCCTGCCTCCGCCACTGCGCCACGCCGCCAAGCGCGCCGAAGAAAGCGCCCGCGTTGCGATGGGGCACGGTTCCCTGTTCGAGGAAATGGGCTTTTATTACATCGGCCCGGTAGACGGCCACAACCTCGATCACCTGCTGCCGATCCTGCGTAACATCCGGGACTCAGAACATCGCGGCCCGGTCCTGATCCATGCCCTGACCCAAAAAGGCAAAGGCTATGCCCCGGCAGAAAACTCTGCCGACAAAATGCACGGCGTTGCAAAATTCGATGTCGTCACAGGCGATCAGAAAAAACCGAAAAGCCTCGCGCCGAGCTACACAAAAACCTTCGCACAAAGCCTGATCGCCGAAGCGCGGAACGATGAGAAGATCGTGGGCATCACCGCAGCAATGGACAGCGGCACCGGCATGGATCTTTTCAGCCACGCCTTCCCTGACCGCATGTTCGATGTCGGCATCGCCGAACAGCACGCCGTCACTTTCGCCGCCGGTCTGGCTACCGAAGGCTACAAACCCTTCGTCGCCATTTACTCGACTTTCCTGCAACGCGCCTATGACCAGGTCGTGCATGATGTCTGTATCCAGAACCTGCCCGTCCGTTTTGCCATGGACCGCGCCGGACTGGTCGGCGCAGACGGCTGCACCCACGCAGGCGCGTTCGATATCGCCTACCTCGCCTGCCTGCCGAATATGGTCCTGATGGCCCCGAGCGATGAAGCAGAACTCATGCACATGGTCGCCACCGCCGCCGCCTATGATGACGGCCCGATCGCTTTCCGCTATCCGCGCGGCGAAGGTACAGGCATCGACCTGCCGGAAACAGGCAAGGTCCTTGAAATCGGTAAAGGCCGTATCATCAAAAAAGCTACAGGCGTCAAAGACAACGCGATCGCCCTGCTCTCTTACGGCACCCGTCTTGAAGAATGCCAGAAAGCGGCGGCAACGCTGGAAGAACAAGGCCACGGCGTCACCGTCGCTGACGCCCGCTTCGCCAAACCGCTGGACACAGACCTGATTAAGCAACTCGCCACCCAGCACTCGACACTCATCACCATCGAAGAAGGCAGCCGCGGCGGCTTTGGCTCCCTGGTCCTCGAACACATGAACAACGAGAGTCTTCTCGGCGAGTGCCGCGTCAAAACCCTGCATCTGCCTGACCTCTTCCAGGATCAGGACAGTCCCGGCAAACAATATGAAGAAGCAAAACTGACTGCCGCAGATATCATTAAGGCCATCACAGAGTAAAAACAGATCATGTCCGAACAAAACAACGACAGTGCGGCCTCTTCAGAACCCTCCGATAATATTGATCCGAAAGAAGATGCTTTTTTTCGCGCCCTTGCAAAAAGAAAAGAACAGGACCCTTTGGCAGGAGTCAAAATGGGCGCACTGGAAATCACAAACAGGCTCGTATCTCCGTTCAATCAGAAAGGTGAAGGCGTCCATATAGAATCCCTGATAACCCTGCTATCCGCTTTGGCCGGATTCGCATGCCAGATGGCTATCCGTGAAGCGGTCATTAAAAGCGGAAAAGCGGCGGAGAAAGACGTCTTTCACGTCATAAAGGCCGCAGACAATCAAAAATATTTCATGGGCGGACTACTGAACAGGCCACTGATAGAAGACCGGCTTTCAATATGGCATTTAGTGGGAGGCATTCTTCATGAAACAGGAACAAAACTGCCTGATCTCGCAGAAATAGCAACCTACAGCACACAATCTATTGGTACTGAAAATTTCGGTATCCCCAGAGTCTCTCAGGAACAACATAAATCCGGCGACACAGCGCAAAACTATATCCGCGACCTCTGGCCCCTTATATCTCCTCTGGCTGACAAGTTTTGTGGTGCCCCGGCAGAAAAGCCAATTTTGTTAGGAATCGCCTTACAGGATATGATCCGTCAGGGTAAAGACGTTCTCGATCCGGCTACCGCTGCAATCATTGCGATGGACACCGCTGTAGCAATGTCAAAAATAGACCCTGAAAGCGTCAATATATCTATTTAACCAGAATATCTTCAACGCAGCAGATGCAGTCTTTAGGACTCGCGACTCCTGACAGGGACCTGCATACCACTGCCCACACCCGCAACATTTTATAGCTCCCGATGAACATATACGCCAAACTCGTTGGCGTATATGACGTTTTTCTAAAAAATAAAAACAAAATACAAGTTTTACGAGTAGACCAAATAGAAAAAACAAACCCCACAAAAAAACAGAATCCCTTTGTTTTCCTATATTTCCCAATACTTGTAGATACAAGTTATCAACTTTCGGGAAATTCATATTGACCTACATCAATAACCCTTAATTAATATAAGCGTATAATAATAGAAACTAAGAGTTGTTTATTGGGGCCAACACATCGTTGTAGTGAAGGTATAAAAAAATGCATAAAATAACCGAAAATCCGGAACAGCATATTCAAAATTATATTAGCGGGAGCACGGTCAAGGGGGCAAAAAACATTGGTATTATGCGCTTCGCCTTATCCCGGCTTTTGGATCGGGAAGCGCTGATTTATAATCCGGAGCAAATTCTTGAGACCTTAGGAAAGAACAAAGGGCGCGCAGAAAAAGTCTGCAATGCCATTTTTGAAAAATTACAATCGATTGAGCAAGGCTATATCTATCTGTGTCAGGACAATGACATTATTGTAATAGCCCGCTTTAAGAATCAAGATGACGCCAACACGTTCAAAGAAACCTACCAAAGCATCGCCAAATGCCTGAGTACCGGTGTCAGCGAAACAAGCATGCTGACAGATGAGACCATTGAACGGTACAAAGGCATTGTACAAGAGCGCCTGATGAATGTCATGATGGTCAAAGCCTATATCATGATGGCCGACCATAATCTGGCAAAAAAAATGGAAGCCGCCCGCAAAAACAGACGGCGCCCTCTTGTTATGATCGCCGATCACGAAGTGCAGAATGCCAGTTTTATCTGCAAGCTGATTGAAACGGAATTCGATGTCCTAAAAGTCAGCAGCGGGCCCGAAGCCATTATCGAATACATGAAAAAGGCACCGGACTCCGTAGTTCTCGATCTCGCCCCTCCAGGGCTGGGAGGCATGGATGTTTCTGTTTGCATCAAAGCCATCGATTTGAACGCTCACATCATCATGATGAGCGTAGACGTCATCGAAGAGCAAATCATTGACTCCTTCAACAGCGGCGCCAGTGATTTCTTAAAAAAGCCGTTTAACCAGAAACGTTTTGTCGCAGCAATCAAACGATCCAACTACATCAATGGCGACAAACGCAAACTTGAAGAAATGGAAAGCGCCGATGAGGTCTTTCTGTTCTAAAAAGCGGATATAGGAATTAAGAGCGAATAAGGAGCAACATAATGTCTGAGGTTCAACAACAAGCAATACCAGCCGCCGCACCGGCAATTGACGAGAGCTACATCCTTTGCGTTGATGATTCGAGAACACTGCGCAACATCGTAGCTATGAACATCAAAAACCTGGGCCATAAAGTCGTCACGGCAGAAGATGGCGTCGAAGCGATGAAAATCCTTACCAAGTACAAAGTTAAACTGGTGATTACAGATTTGAACATGCCGAATATGGACGGGCTGACCCTGGTCGGGGAAATCAGGCAAAACAGCATCAATACGGCAACGCCCATTGTCATGCTCACGACAGAATCGGACTCTGAAAAAGTTATGAAAGCCAAAACCCTGGGTGCCAACGGCTGGATCGTTAAACCATTCAGTCCGGAAAAATTCAAACAGGTCGTCACAAAAGTGATCGGCACATGAAAATAAGGGGAGATACCGCTCTTTCTGCGTAAAACATACTCTCTCAAACAGGCTAAAGATTATCTTTAGCCTGTTTACATTTATTTTATATTTTCATATTAAAAAGATATATAAGTAAATGCCCAAGACAACAAAGGATACTGCGTAATGGCAAAGAAAAGGGACTGCCCCTACCGTACAGACGATGCCCAAAAACTTTTGGATGCTGCTAAAAAAGCATTTGAACAGGCCGAAGAAAATATGATTAGAAGGCCGCACCGAGCCTGTGCGCAATATACACGCGCCGTAAAATGCTTCAATAACTACGCAGAAATGGTCAATACGGCACGCCAGGCCGATGGACGCGGCCCGCTGAGTGAAAACCAGCTTTTAAATCACGTCATAGAAGGCTTCACCGAAGATGACGTCACCGTGATCGCCAAAACAATCCAGAGAAACATGGAACGCAAAGACCGGGAATCCGAAGGCAGAAACGCTTCTGCTCCTGGAAAATCTCTATAACAGCCTGTTCTAAAACGACATCCATACCAAAGACCGGTCCAGAACCATGTAAAGTTTCCCGGCCCCGTTAACTTTTTCATAATAATTATGAGAGTAATATGAATAATAGATAAAATTTTAGATAAATACTTGGCTTTTATCTTTGGAGGGACTGCGTATGAATTCACATGACGATTTTTTTATGGCGATAACCATCGGATTAACCCTCATCGCGACGACTCTGTTTGCCGTGTTTGTATTGCCTCTGGTTACACACGCTGTCAGCGATGTTGTAGGGCTGGATAAAATCATCATTGCCGCAATCTGCTTTGGTTTAACCCTCTTAGCGGTTCAGAGCATCCCTTCACGGACAGACATTAAAAACGTCCTGTACCGCAGATTTAACATTGAAAGACGGACAACCCCCGACAGAAGGCTGTTTACCCGCAAAAGCCCAGACCGCCGAGACACCGAATAATGAATGGCGTATAATATTGAAATATAGTCGCCTTCCCGGCACGGTTTCTTTATGATGAAGAGGCTATGAGCTTACGAAAACCAACCATCGTTTTATTTGATATGGACGGCACCACTGTGCGTCATATCAATCCGTGGCTGCTCCATGTTCTGGAGCGGCTTGACGATATCTCACATAAGCTCGCCGCGCTGTTCTCCCGTATCTTTAACCGCAGGATCGAAAGTCCGTCGCTGGTTGAGTTCCACGACGGCAAACGAAAAAAACTGCTGGTCCACCGCGCCATGCACAAATTCCGCCGCAAACCGGTCGAAGAAATCGTCGAACCCTGCCCCGGCATTTACGATATCCTTGATTTCCTAAAGCAGAACAGTGTCAGGATGGGCATCATCAGTAATGGCCTGGGCAAAGGCTACGGCCACGACGTCCTGAAAAAATTCGGGCTGGAGTCCTACTATGAAGTAAAAATATTCCGCGAAGACATTAACCGCGCCAAACCCTGGCCCGACCCGATCCTCAAAGCCCTGGAAGAGGTCACCCCCAAACCGACAAAGGATGATGTCATCTGGTATATCGGCGACCGCCACAAAGATATCAAGGCCGCGCTCGCAGCAGAATTCTACCTGCCCTGCGATATCCAGCCGATCGCCTATACACTGAACGCAGCCATTGCCGTACTCGAACATAATATCGGCCCCGATCACATCATCATGGGCTGGCCCGATCTGGAACCGACTCTGCATAGCCTTTTCAAGGACGAAGAAAACCATGGACAAAAAGTCACAAAACTCTTTTAGCCTGGCCATCCATGGCGGCGCGGGCGGCGTTTACAGCAAGGTAAGAAAGCAGGAAAAGCTGATCTACGACCATCTTGAAACCGTTCTGGAAGCAGGCCGGACTTTGCTGGCCAAAGGCGGCAGCGCTCTTGATACCGTCAATCTATGTGTGAGGATGCTCGAAGACGACCCGCTGTTTAACGCGGGATGCGGTGCCGTTGCCAACGCCGCCGGACGATATGAGCTTGATGCTTCAATCATGGATGGTAAAACGCTTCAGGCCGGGGCCGTTGCTGCCGTCGTTAATGTCAAAAACCCGGTCGATCTCGCCCGCCTTGTCATGAAGAAAACACCTCATGTACTGCTCTGCGGTCCCGGCGCTATCGACTTCGCCAAAGCCCAGGACGTCCCCACGGTTACGCAGCGCTATTTCAAAAGCGCAGAGACGAAAGTCAAAGACCTTGTCGATAAAAGCAGCAAGCACGGCACCGTTGGAGCGGTCGCCCGCGATATCAAAAGCAATGTCGCCGCCGCCACATCTACAGGCGGCTATGATAAAAAGATGCCCGGCCGGATCGGAGACTCCCCTTTGATCGGTGCAGGAAATTATGCCGATAACGCCAGCGGCGCGATCTCCTGCACAGGCATCGGCGAACACTTTATCCGCACCGGCGCGGCAGCCTACGCCGCATTCCTTATCGAACATGATGGATTAAACGCACAGCAGGCCGCACAGAAAACGATCAACCGTCTCAAAGAAAAAGTAAAAGCGGACGGTGCTTTCATTCTGGTGGATAAAGACGGCAATGTCGCCATTGCTCAAAATGCCACGGTAATGCGCTGCGGCTGGATCGAGCATAACGGCCCGGCCCTGACTACTCTGCAAGCACCCATCCGGGCGCAGTCGCAGTAACACCATTCACAGCTTGCGCTTCAAAATTCTGGAGCACATGATCCAGCGCCTTAATCTGCTCACCGTGACGGCTCAGGAATTGCCCGGCCTGTACCTGCCCTTCGAGCAATTCAACAACGCGCTCAAACGGACTTTTCGGATGCGGCAGAACCACAACCTGCACCCCATGACGGTCAGCGGCTCCGACTTCTTTCGCCGTATAATCAAGCGCATCGTTCAAACCGCCCAGCGCATCGACAAGCCCTTTATCCAAAGCCTGGCTCCCGGTCCATACGCGGCCCCCGGCAATCTTATCGACCTGCGCCGGGGTCATCCCGCGTCCTTCTGCAACGACAGCAATGAAGCGGTCGTAAACACTGTCCATCATCGCGTTCATACGCTCGGTCTGCGATGCGTTATATGGTTCGTTAAACGACCACAGCCCCGCATTATCACCCCAGCTGACCCGGTCCCAGTTAACCCCGATTTTTCCCCATAGTTCCTGTAACGCAAACTTCCCGCCGGTCACACCAATCGACCCGGTCATGGTCGATGGTCCGGCAAAAATATAATCGGCAGGCGCCGCAATCCAGTACCCGCCCGAAGCGGCACTTGCCCCCATCGATACGATCACTTTCTTGCCGTCCGCCTTGACCTTTTCTACAGCCCGGCGCACCGCTTCCGCCGCCACAGGAGAGCCGCCCGGACTGTCAATCCGCAGAACAACAGCCTTGATGTCTTCATCATCTGCCGTATCCCGTAAATATTCTGTCAGCACATCCGCAGCCCCCAGGCTGTTCCCACCCTGGTCATGTTCAACCAGCTGCCCGACCATATAAACAAGCGCAATCCTGGGCTTCTTCTTATCACCGACCGCAGCCAGCTTTTTCTGCCGGGACGTCTCCTTGGCATAGGCCTGCACCGTTGCATAAATGGCTTCATCGCTTTCAGGATCGCCCGTGACTTTTTCCTGCATCATCCGGTTAAACGTATCGGTGTAATCAAGCTTGTCCACCAGCCCGGCCGTCAGGGCCTCTTCCCCGGTAAACAGCCCCTTATCGACCAAAGCTTCCACAGCCTTCGGATCCATCCCGCGTCCCGCAGCGATCGAAGACACGGCCCGCCCGGACATATCCCCGATAATCGCCGTCATCATTTCCCGGCTGGCATCGGACATTTTATCGCGCGTAAAGCTCTCGAAGAAATTCTTGTAATCCTTCCGGGCAAAAATCTGCGGCGCGACCCCGATCTTATCCAGCGCTTCCCGCGCATAAGGCATCTCCGCCGCCATACCGGGGATAGAAACAATTCCCATCGGCTGAAGCCAGATTTCATCAAACGCGCTGGCAAGCTGGTATTCGCCAACCCCCTCATAGGCCGAGGCATAGATATAAGCAGGCTTGCCGCTGCTCTTAAACCGCACCACGGCGTCTCGCACCGTCTCCAGATGCGTCAGGTTCATACCGCCCCCGGAAAGCTTGAACACCAGCCCCTTCACACGATCATCCGTTCCGGCGGAATCAATCGCATCAACAAGCTTGCGGATCGTCAGGTGTTTTTCACTGAACCCGTAAGACGCGAACAAATCCTCATGCTCGACAATATCTTCTTCAAGCGGTAAAAACAGGACCATCTCATCCGGCAAACTCGGCGCTTCGGATTCTTTCATCAGCATCGAAGAAAATGTCAGGCTCAGCAGCGAGCTAATCAACACCATCGCCCCGATCGCCATACAGGTCCGTTTCAGCGCCGTAACGACAACATGCTTTACCCGCCATTTTTTATGCGGGCGCTGCGGCTTTTTCGGGGAACCAAATAAAGAACGGCTACGAAACCGATTATTACTCATCATTATCAGCCTCTAACAATCATAGTCTAAAGACACTGCGCCTTATGCCGCAGCCAGTGATCGGCCAGCACGCAAGCCAGCATCGCTTCGGCCACGGGCGTACCGCGGATCCCGACGCAGGGATCGTGACGGCCCTTGGTTACAATATCGGTATTCCTGCCCTTGATATCAATCGTCCGGCGCGGCGTTAAAATCGAGCTGGTCGGCTTGAACGCAACGCGGGCGACAATATCCTGCCCGCTAGAAATTCCGCCAAGAATGCCGCCGGCATTATTCGACAGGAACACAGGATCACTCCCCTTACCTTTTCCGGCACGGATTTCATCGACGTTGTCTTCGCCGCCGAGCATGACACAATCAAACCCGTTCCCGATCTCAACCCCCTTGGCCGCATTGATCGACATCAGCGCCTTGGCAAGGTCGGCATCAAGCTTGTCGTAAACAGGTGCGCCCAGCCCCGCTGGAATCCCTGAAGCCTGCACTTCGACCACCGCGCCGACACTGGAGCCGGATTTGCGGCACTGGTCCAGAAAATCTTCCCATACCGGCACGATCGATGCATCCGGGGCAAAGAACGGATTCTCATCCACCGCCTTCCACGACCATTTATTACGGTTGATTTTATGCGGCCCGATCTGGACCACCGCACCGCGGATCTTCACCTTGCGCCCGATCTGCGTTTCCAGCACTTTGCGCGCCACCGCCCCGGCAGCCACCCGCATCGCCGTTTCCCGAGCCGAACTACGCCCGCCGCCGCGATAATCGCGAATGCCGTATTTGGCATGATAGGTATAATCGGCATGGCCGGGCCGGAATTTGTCTTTGATGTCGCCGTAATCCTTGGACCGCGCATCCTGGTTGTGAATAACCAGACTAATCGGCGTCCCGGTCGTTTTGCCTTCGAACACGCCGGACAGGATTTCCACCATATCCGGTTCCCGCCGCTGCGTCGTATGGCGCGAGGTCCCCGGCTTGCGCCGGTCCAGGTAGCACTGAATATCCGCCTCACTCAGCGCGATATTCGGCGGCACGCCATCAACCACACAGCCAATCGCCGGGCCGTGGCTCTCGCCCCACGTAAGATACTGAAACAATGTCCCGAAATGATTACCGCTCATAGATATGTTTTATCATTATCGCCTGAGCAGACAAAGCATTAAGATTTATGATGGTCCGTCAGCAAGCTTCAACGTATCAATCGTCAGACAGGACGGCAGGTTAGGGATAGCAGGCAACCGCCCCGCCATCAGGCCAGGTACGGTACATGCCGCAGCAAACTTGTCTTTCAGATCGTTCCCCATCTCCAGCACACGCGACTGGTCGCCCCAGGTAATATCCCAGCCGTAATAATAGCTTTCAACAAAGGAACACGGAGCGTCCGCCCGCTTCAACGCATTAAAAAACTCCCGACCAAAATCACGGTCACTGTATATCTTATAATCCACATCCCAGAGTGTGCGATAACCGGCATCGGGCATATGATCCTGCACAAAACCCCAAACGTTTTCAGCAGCAGCATCGACGATATCTTTAAGTTCCTGCCGGGTCCCGACGAAATAAGGCCTGCCGTCAAAATGATCCATGGGCCGGAAAAAGAACTGCGCCGCGGTCAGATCAACAAGCAAAGGCTCATGATCTCCAATCCTGACCACATTATAATGATGGAATGTCCCGTTACTGACAGCAGACGTCACCCTGACCGCATCTCCATCAATCCCGTTGTCAGAGAAGTACTCCGTCAGTACCTGTTCAACGACATCAGACGCCATGCCGCAAACACTCATGCCTTTGCTATTATACGCCTCAACGTCATTAAGGTTATGAAACACATCTATATACATGACACAATTATCCGTCACCCATTCCGGCAAATTGCGGCGACAGTCTTCAATCACATCAATAATAAGCTGTTTATCCTGCTGATCGGTCATGCGAGATAATACCGCCGCCGCATAATTATGTCAAACAAAACGCTCAAGCTGCCTCTAATAGATTCAACCTCCTAAAGCACATGCCTTTTCCCAACATAAACAAATTATCTCTGAAAATTGCGCCACCCCAAATATTATGACAAAAATATCATAAGATTTTGATACTAAGAAGAAGCGCTAAAAGATGTTAAATCAGAAACACCACATGGATGAAATTGGAACTGTGCGGATAAATAGAAATGGTCTAATAACTCTTCGAGCAACTTTACAGTGTTTTTTGAATCTTTGTTCAAGTACTGCTCATAAAAAGTTTGCAGATATCTCTCCAAATCAGCAAATTCTGACAAGCTTTCGCCAGCCGTATGAAATTTCTCAAGAGTCATCGTATTATCTTGAATTTCATCAAATAAGCGCTTTTTTCCATGCGCCAAACTATCACGAAACTTAAAGAGTTCATTTACTACAGATTTATAGTCAGCGTATTTGACGTTCAACTTTTCAGCGATCAACTCCGCTTTCTTCTTCGGAGATAGTCTTTCCAACGCATCATACTCTGAAGCCGAATATATATTTTCCAGGCAGTAATTCAGATAGCTCTCAACCCAGAATGCCAGAAAAACAAAGCCTGCAGCTTTAAACTTTATCCAACCATATGCGACTAAAGGGTCTTGTGAATCCCATCTCCGACGGCTCTCTTCAAACTGATACTCGGAAGCTGATTTCAAAAATTGAAAAGGGTAGTGTAAACGCGAAGCCGTCCTGCATATTTTTTGATCGGTAGTAGCGTTCATAAAGACCTAAGCCGCTTCAGACGCTTTCTTCGGCGCGATGGATTGCAGTAGTTCCGCTGTTTCCGCCGCTGCGTCAACCTGGACCATCCCGACCGTGTGATAGCCGGAATCCACATGCAGCACTTCACCGGTCACACCGCTGCCCAGATCGGACAGCAGGAACAGGCCGCTACGGCCCACATCTTCGATGGTAACGTTCCGGCGCAGCGGGGAGTTCAGTTCGTTCCATTTCAGGATATAACGAAAATCGCCAATCCCGCTGGCGGCCAGCGTTTTGATCGGCCCTGCGGAAATCGCGTTCACACGAATATCGCGCGGCCCCAGATCCGCAGCAAGATAACGCACAGAAGCTTCCAGCCCGGCTTTGGCGACGCCCATCACATTGTAATGCGGCATCACGCGCTCCGCCCCGTAATAAGACAGCGTCAGCAGGCTGCCGCCATCCTTCATTAACGGCACGGCGCGCTGCGCCACCGCAGTAAAGGAATAAACCGAAATATCCATGGTTTTGCAGAAATTATCACGGGTCGTGTCCAGATACAGCCCGTCAAGCTCGGCCTTGTCCGAAAACGCAATCGCGTGGACCACGAAATCAAGACCGCCCCATTCTTTTTCCAGCGTCCCGAAAACATTATCCAGGTCGGCATCATTGGACACATCGCAAGGCAGCAGGATCTCTGAGCCAATCCCTTCTGCCAGCGGACGGACCCGCTTTTCCAGCGCATCACCCTGATATGTAAAGGCCAGTTCAGCCCCTTGCGCCGCCAGCATGCTTGAAATCCCCCAAGCGATAGAGCGGTCGTTTGCCACCCCCATAATCAGGCCTTTTTTCCCTGCCATGATCTTGCTTGCGTCACTCATATCCCAAAAATCCTCAAATTATGAAAAAGAAAAAGCATTAACCTATGCATCCTACACATTTTCTGGCGGGCGTCCAGCCCGAAGCGCGTTACAGCTTCTTTTTGGCTTTGATAAAATATTAACGAACAACTGCTAAAGTACCGTAAGACTTAAGGCTTTTGACCGATTTTCGGTAAAAAGCCCATTGGAAAGAGAACAAAATGGGATTGAAAATAGACGCGGTTACACAAGCCTGTAACCTGATAGCCCGCGAAGTGCGCGACTATCAAAAAAATCTGACAATCCATTTTATCGTCCACCATGACGGACAGCGCACAGAAGCGCTGGGTCTGGCGGCGCAGGATATCCTCGTCCACCCGGCAGCGGAAACAGCTCTGCATTTCCTGCAAAAACCCAAAAGATCGGAACAATCCGCCCTGCTCGGTACAGCCGTTGCCAAACGCAACCTGTTTTTCGGGCTGGCGACACGCGATATATTGCTGGCCTTGTGCACGATCAATCTCGACCATTTTGAAACATTGCGCGAAGTCAAACATCAGGCACATCACCTGGCCTGGCATGCCATTGACGCGGCAAATTACCACAGCAACCCAGTCAACCGGACCGGGGCAGCGCGGGAATTTATCATCCGTAAGCGTAATGCGCTGGAACTGGCAGCAGATAACCTGCAAGCTGATGTTTTCAGCGCCGCGATGTCGGCTTTTAACCGTGACAAAGCGGGCATCCGTGATATCGCCTTGAAACGCGGCACAGCCGCGCTCCATACCCGTTCTCTTTACAGCCCCGAATATTTTCCTTACGTCATCGCAATGGAAGCAACCGAATACGCGCTCGATCAGATCGACACGATCAACATTTCCAAAAAGCGCAAAATCCATAGCGCCCTGAAAATCGCTCACCATGTGGGAATGAGCTTCGATGAGATTAACCTGAAAAGCTGGCTGGCGTTTGCTGAACCGGCACAGGACATGGCCTGGCGTGGCTTCAGCGAACCTGAAATCGTCAGCGCCGCAATCAACACCAGCCAGAATACTTTTATCCGGGCCATCGGCTACCTGATTGCCGAACTGGCTAAGATCACTCCGGCACCCATCCTGCAAATCCGCGAGAATTACAGCCCCTTTGCCGATAACGACTTTAACGAAAGCCTGCATGAAAAAGTCGTCGACCAGATTTTCCAGGATGTCATCGCACAGGGAATAAAACAAAACAGCGCCGCCCCGTTTATGACCATGGCCAACCAGCAAAACAACGCTCTGACCGAAGGCAAGACACTGGGCTGGTGCGCTTCTGCCCTGCATGCGGCAGGAAAAGCCTACCTTTCCAGTGACAGGAACAGCGATACGATAGAAACAGTCGTTCGCGAAGAATTCCGCAGCAAACGGGAAAAAACACAGTGGGACGATCTGAAAGACCTTGGCAAGAAGATCGTCCGTTACCAGCGTGAAGGTCACCTTGTCACGATGAGCGATGTTCGCGAACTGGCGCAGGATATCAAAGCGCTGGAGCATCTGCAGGAATCCCTGACAAAAACCATGGAAGATCCGCATTACCAGTACAAGCTGGCTGCGGCAAACGAACTGGCAAATACGGCGGCTCATGCGCCGAAAGGCCCTGCTCTCGCCGCCGCAACCCCCAAAGCGGGCCCCTCGATCCCGGCCGCAGGTTTTGGTTTTACCGCACCGGGGCTCGGCGGCGGCCAGCGCGCTATCCCGCCGGCAACGCAGCAGACACAGACCGAAACCACCGGATCAAACGAATAAAAAAGCCGCCCCGAAAGGCGGCTTTAAAATTTTATCCTGTAAAACCGTATTAGTTAACGATTTCCCAGCTGCCGTCAGGCTGTTGGCATGCTGTGCCGTAAGCACTTTCTTTCTGCCCGCCGACATAAACCGTTTGCTGGTATTCGCGGCAATAACGGCCCGCTGTACTGGTCCCGTCACGCTGCACGGTATATGTCCCGTGGTTGCCTGATTCCGGGTTGTTCCATGCAATCGTTTCCCCAACCGGCGCGGTGTGCGCGCGACCTTGGGCCTGCTGCATATACATCCGGTCTGCACGGTCCAGAGAAGCACCGACTTCGCTCCCCATCAGCGCACCGAGCAAGACCCCGGCTCCTGTTGCCCACAGGCGGCCAGAACCGCTGCCGACCTGCGACCCGGCAAGACCGCCGAGAACAGCGCCAGCACCCGTACCCATTGTCTGTTTCGACCCCCAGTTATCGGTCTGACACCCGGTCAGCCCCATAGCCAGCGCAACAAAACCTGTTAAAACCAATTTTCTCATATCTAGAGCCCTCATTTTTGTTTATGTATTCTGATATACGCAAAAGGATAAACAATCCTTTGCAAAAAATAGTTCCCGCAAGATATAAGACAAGACAGGTATAAAAGCCATAGAGAAAGATGGTGTGTCATGAGTAATCCCGATCCGATTAAAGCGCTGGAAACGGCAAACGATGCCCCGGATCAGCCGCTGGCGCTGTTTCACCAGTGGTTTGCCGAAGCGGAGCAAAGCGAACCCGTAGACGCCAACGCCATGTCCGTCGCCACCATCGATGCCGACGGCACCCCCAGCGTGCGGATCTTATTGCTCAAAGCGCTTGATGACCGCGGCTTCGTTTTCTACACCAACAAACAAAGCCGTAAAGGCGATGCCCTGGGCGCAAACCCGCTCGCTGCCCTGTGCTTCCACTGGAAAAGCCTGGGCCGTCAGGTCCGGATTGAAGGCACGGTCGAGCATGTCAGCGATGAAGAAGCCGATTCCTACTTCGCCACCCGCCCGGAAGGCAGCCGGATCGGCGCTTGGGCGTCCCAGCAATCACGGCAACTGGACAGCCGCAGCACACTTGAAAAAGCCGTGGCAGACCGTACCGCTGAATATGAAGGCCAAACCATCCCGCGCCCGCCACACTGGGGCGGTTACCGCGTCATTCCGAACAGGATCGAATTCTGGCACGAAGGCCAGTACCGCCTGCACACGCGCCTTATCTATACAAAGCAAGGCGGGGACTGGGCAAAACAAATGCTGTTCCCCTAGGGTCAGGAGACACACATGCAAAGCTTTTATTTCGTTCGCCACGGCGAAACCGACTGGAATAAAAACCGGGTCTATCAAGGACAAAATGATATTCCGCTGAATGACAACGGCATCAGGCAGGCGCAGGACCGCGCTGCGCATATCCAAGGCTTCGCCTTTGATGCCGTTTACGCAAGCCCGCTCAAGCGCGCCCGGCACACAGCCGATATCCTGCTAAACGCCCTGAATGAAAATAACCCGGCCCTGGATATTGTTGATATACCGGAATTCATGGAATGCCAGTCCGTTGCCGCGGCAAAGTTCGTCCTCGACAAAAAAGGCATCAAAGACCTGCCGTCTTTTGAACAAATGCCCGACAGCCCGGAAACCCCGGAAAGCTTTATCCAAAGAATTCAAGACGGTCTGGACCAGGTTTTTTCAGGCCGTCACGAAATGCCCCTGATCGTTGCCCATGGCGGCGTTTGTGTAGGCTTGTGCGAAGCCTTGGGAACGCCAGTGATCCGAACCCCTAACTGCTGCCTGGTGAAATTCGAATATGACGATCACGGCTACAAAACAATCATTTGAATTCTCCCTCCCCCCTCTCCCTTCAGGGAGAGGGTTGCGCAGGCTTGGCGCTAGCCTAGCCGAAGCTGGGTGAGGGCATTGCAAGGCGACCCTCACCCACTACAGCCGGGGCTTTTCTTCATAGAAAAGCCGGGCTTCGTTGCCCTCTCCCTGAAGGGAGAGGGGATAGATCCGCAATCCCCCTTGAAAACCGCGCCTGACCTGATTATTTTGTTCTCAGGTTAACGGAGATTTTGAACATGGCTAAAGAAGAAAAACTGAATTTCGGTGCGGATGTTTCGCGCCTTCTGGATATCGTGGCACACGCGCTCTATTCCAACCGCGATGTCTTCCTGCGCGAGTTGATTTCCAACGCGTCCGACGCCTGCGACAAGCTGCGTTACGAAGCGATCGCCAAGCCAGAACTAATTCAGGATAACGCCGATTTCAATATCCGCGTCTTCAAAGACACCACAGACCGCACCCTGAATATCATCGATAACGGCATCGGCATGAACCATGACGAGCTGGTCGAAAATCTCGGCACCATCGCCAAATCCGGCACTGCCGCCCTGATGGAAAAAATCGACGGCGCCGCCGGCACGGATAAAGTCAGCCTGATCGGCCAGTTCGGCGTCGGCTTTTATGCCTCCTTCATGGTCGCCGACAAAGTCACCGTCATCAGCCGCAAAGCGGGCGAAGACAAAACATGGCTATGGGAATCCGACGGCAAGACCGGTTTCACCGTCCGTGAAGCCAAAGGCAAGGAAAGCAAGATCCTGCCCGGTACGCGCGGCACGGCTGTGATGCTGCACATCAATAATGATGCCAGCGATTACCTGATCGACGACAAACTTAAACACGTCATCTCAACCTATTCCGATCACATCAATTTCCCGATCTATCTCGGTGAACCGGACGGCAATGAAGAGGACGAGCAGCCTGTAAACGCCGTCACCGCCCTGTGGATGCGCCCCAAAGAAGAGATCACCGCAGAACAGCATAAGGAATTTTTCCAGCATATCGGCTTCGGCGTTGACGAACCGCTGATGACCGCGCACTGGCGCGTCGAGGGCAAGATGGAATACACGTCCCTGCTCTATGTCCCGACGATGCGGCCGATGGATTTATACGATCCGTCCCGCCGCCACAGCGTCCGCCTGTATGTAAAGCGCGTTTTCATCACCGATGACTGCGAAGGGCTGATTTACCCGTGGCTGCGTTTCCTGCGCGGCGTCGTTGACAGCGAAGATCTGCCGCTGAATATCAGCCGCGAAATGCTGCAACATAACCCGATGATCGATAAGATCCGCAGCGGCATCGCCAAGCGCGTGCTCGGCGATCTGAACAAAATGGCCGAAAACGAACCCGATAAATTCGGCGCGTTCTGGGGCCAGTTTGGCGCCGTGCTCAAAGAAGGCCTGTACGATGCGTTCGAGCACCGCGATGCGCTTTTGAAAGCCGCACGCTTTTATTCAACACATGAAGATGGTGCTCTAACCTCCTTATCCGATTATGCTTCCCGGATGAAAGACGGACAGGAAACCATTTATTATCTTAGCGGTGAAAAACTCGACACGCTGAAAAACTCGCCCCAGCTTGAAGGCTTCAAAGCCCGCGGGATCGAAGTCCTGTTCTTCACCGACACGATTGATGATTTCTGGCTGCAGACCGTGCTGGATTACGATGGCAAACCGTTCCAGTCCGTCACCAAAGGCAATATCGACCTTGACCGTTTCGAAAAAGAAAAATCAGAAGAAAAACAAGGCGATAAAGACGAAACACAAGACAGCAATTTAGAAGCGCTTAAAAAGATCATCGCCGATACCCTCGAAGAAGAAGTCGGCGAAGTCCGCTTTTCCAAACGCCTGACCGACTCCCCCGTCTGCCTGATCGCCGGGGATAACGAAGTCGATCTGCGGATGGAACGGGTGCTGCGCATCAACCAGCAATATGACAGCGGCGCCAAGCGCGTCCTCGAAATCAATCCCGGCCACGCGCTGATTAAGCGCCTCGCCCAGCTCACCGAAGGCGCCGCCGCCGACACCGAACTATCTGATGCCGCCTGGCTGCTGCTGGACCAGGCCCGCATCATCCAGGGCGAGCCCATCCCCGACCCCTCCGGCTTCGCCCGCCGCATGAGCCGGTTCATGGAACGGGGCTTGGCGGCATAAAACCTCCCTCACCCTGCAGGAAAGGGAAAATGCGATGTCAAAAGAAAAGAAAACCACAGAGGTCAATCACTGGATTCCTTCGCTACGCTCACAATGACGAATAGATAAACCTAAGCCGCCTTCGCCTTCTCAATCAAATCGGCATATCGACTGTAAAGCTAAACTTTAAACTGCCCGATATCAGATGGTTTTACATCGTCTGCCTTAGGAGCGGCACTATCATTATTGAGATATTGATCGCCCACAATGGTTCGCAGGGATTGATTGGCCGGCATCCCCATATCACGAAGACCGGTATATCCATCCATCGCTCTTTGCGCGGCGTCGAAACGATCGGCAGAATTATCAAAGTTACCTGAAACAAAACGCCCTATCGCATTGAGCGCATTGATACTCTCATCCAAAGGTCTTCCAGCTTGCGCTTCGCTATTTAAAAATTGCCCTGCTGCTGAGGCCGCATTAGACCTTGCACCATCCAGATCTGGAAATATTTTTTGCGCATAATCCTGAACAGCATCTAACATTCGCTGCCCCGGTGTAACATCAGCATTACCCTGAAACGGCCCCTGCAAAGAATCTACATGGGAAAATGGCCCCTGATCCGACATAAAATCTCTCCTCATAAAAACATTACGCTTATTTTTACGGAAAAAAGATAATATTTCGTTAAGCCGCCTTCGCCTTCTCAATCAAATCCGCATACTTAATTTCCGGACGCGGGCCCATATGGGCGATCACTTCGGTCGCAGCCAGTGTCCCCAGCGCGCCGCACATCCGCAGATCCATTTCCTGCGTGTAACCATAAAGGAACCCGGCAGCATACTGGTCGCCTGCCCCGGTCGTATCGATCACATCGGCTTTTTGTGCCGGGATTTCGATGAACTGGTCGCCCGTGACGATCACAGAGCCTTTATCACTGCAGGTCAGCGCGGCAATCTCACATTTCCCGGCGACGATCTTCGCGGCCTGCTCGAACGTATCGACCTCGTACAGCGATTTGATCTCGTCTTCATTGGCGAACAGGATATCGACATGCTGCTCGACCAGATCGGCAAAATCGGCGCGGTGACGGTCAACGCAGAACGGGTCGGACAACGTCAGCGACACTTTATGCCCGGCATCATGCGCGATCTGCCCGGCCTTGCGGAAAGCCTGCTTAGCCTGTTCCTGATCGTACAGGTAGCCTTCCAGATACGTAATATGCGCGGACGCCACGAGATTGGCATCAATATCATCCGGCCCCAGCTCGACCGATGCGCCCAGAAACGTATTCATCGTCCGCTGCCCGTCCGGCGTCACCAAAATCAGGCAACGCCCGGTCGGTGCGCCAATCGCCAGCGGCACAGTCTCATGGCTGACACCCTGCGCTTTCATATCATGGCGGTAAACTTCGCCGAGCTGGTCATCGGCAACCTTACCGATATAAGCCCCCTTACCACCGAAAGACGCAAAGCCTGCCATCGTATTCCCGGCAGACCCGCCGGAACTTTCAACCCCGCTGTCCATTGCGGCATAAAGCTGCACCGCGCGCGGCTCATCAATCAGGCTCATCGTGCCTTTTTTCATGCCGTGCGCTTTATCCTGCTCGGCCACGAACTCTTCGCTCGCATGGGCCAGCACGTCAACAAGGGCGTTACCGATGGCAACAAGGTCATACATTGGTTCGGACATAATTCAAAATTCCTTATTTGTATTTCGGCTTTAAACGCCTTATGTGTATAGGAAACAACCACAAAGGCCAAGGCGAAATGGCAAAAAGCACAAGAAAACCGGTGAAAGAAAAAGCGCTCAAAGCCGCATTAGAACTGGCCGCTTCCCAAGGTTGGGCGAGCACAAGCCTTGCCGATATCGCGGCCCATGCCAAAATCCCGATGACTGACCTGCACGATGTGTTTGAAGACCGCTTTGATATCCTTGCCGCCTATGGCCGTATGCTCGACCGCCGTGTGCTGGAAGCCGCAGGCGAACCCGATCCGTCCCTGTCGCCGCGCGACCGGCTGTTTGACCTGCTGATGGAACGCTTTGACGCGCTGAACGATGACCGGGACGGCGTGCTCTCGATCCTGAACAGCCTGTGGTGCGACCCGAAACAGGCCGTCATCAACCTGCCGCATCTGGGACGATCCATGAGCTGGATGTTGGAAGCCGCAGGCATCGAAACCTCCGGCATACGCGGGGCGATAAAAATCGCCGGACTGACCGCGCTTTACCTGAAAACGCTCAAAACATGGTCAACCGACGACAGCCCGGACATGGGCAAAACCATGGCTGCACTGGATCAGAGCCTCGGCCGCGCGGAACAGTGGGCAGGAAGTTTCGGGATTTAGCGCTCTAATTTGAATTGCGGCACAATTGCCTGCGTACGTTCAATTTCAGCATGCAACTGGTGCACACGGTCATGGATATTGCCACGGTCATCCATATCATTAATCGCCTGCTCCAGCATGGCATCATAATCGATAGGCGGAACATCGTTGCAAGACACGATAAGTTTGTTGTTCCGCTTCAGGCTCCGCTCGTTCTGATTAAGCAGGAAGTGAGATAGCGGCCCGGAAACAATATCCTGCCAGGCACGTTTCAGTGGCCGTGCGCCATAACGCACATCATAGCCTTTTTGCATCGCAGCCGTGCGGAATTGCGGAGCCAACTCCAGTTCAAGACCATGATGATTGGCACGAACCTGTTCTGTGGTTTGCTTAAGCTGAATATCAACCAGCCTTTCCATCGTCGGCTTACTCAGGCTGTTAAAGTAAATGACGCCATCAAGACGGTTCAGGAATTCAGGACTGAAATAAGCCTCGACAGCCGCCTCATATATCGGCCGCGCCATCGCCTGCCATTCTTCGGCATCGTCAACCGGGTTCAGACCAAGTTCGCGGCCACGCTCCATGACTTCTTTTGCGCCGATGTTGCTGGTCATGATGTTAATAGTATTGTGCATATTCGCCGTTCTACCCCGGCCATCGGTCACCATACCGCTATCGAACGGACGCAGCAGGACGTTAAACACATCCTTATGTGCTTTTTCCACTTCATCATACAGCAGCACACTATAAGGCTTCTGCAACACCGCATTAACAAGCCCGCCACCCTCGGCATTCCCTTCGTACCCCGGAGGAGAACCGATCAGGCGTGATATCGTGTGCTTTTCCTGGAACTCGGCCATATCAAACCGGGTCAGAAAGTCTTCACTGCCGAATAAGTTTCGGGTCACCGCCCGCGTCAGTTCTGTTTTACCAACCCCCGTTGGGCCGACAAACAGGAATGTCCCGATTGGCGCTTCCGGATTACTGCGTAGTCCTGCCTTTGCGCGCTGCAATGAAGAAGAAACCGCTTTAACAGCTTCCGGCTGGTCGAAGACAACCTCATTAAGATCCCCTTCAAGGTTCGCAAAACGAATACGCTCATCCCCTTTCAGGAAATTCTCAGGGATATTACTGGCAACGCTCGTGGCTTTAACGAGATGCTCTTCCCCTAAAGTCTTTGCGCCGGCCTTAACCGCAATCGCGCAGGCATGGTCAAACAAATCAAGACTCTTGTCCGGATGATTAACTTCATGGATGTAGCGCTCGGCAAAATCGACTGTTTTTGCGACCAGCTTATTCGGGATACGAAGCCCATGGTGCTTAACAAATCTGCTTTTCAGCTGCGTCAGAATTTGCACCGTCTCTTCAACAGATGGCGGATTAACGATAATCTTGTTAAACCGCCGCGCAAGGGCGCCGTCTTTCTGAATCTTGGTCTGGTACTCATCCATCGTCGTCGCACCGATCACGAACAGGTCGCCCGTCGTCAGATACGGCTTAATCATCCCCTTGATGCCTTCGCCTTTGGAATGCGCCCCGGCATCCATAGCGTTGCCCATTTCATCAATGGCAATCTGGATCGGCGGGAAACGGCCCGAAGCATTCCGCTCCGCTGCCCCTTTCAGGATCGGCAGGATACGGCTTTCGAACACCCCGACAAACGGCGATGTGTTAATACTGTGAAGATCAAGCGAGAGCAAACGGGACCCAATCAGTTTTTTAGCAATTTTCCCGGACACCACACGCTGGGCGTGACCTTCCATAATTTTGGTTTTACCCACCCCGGCTTCACCGATCACAATCGGGTTTTTCTTGCCGCGTTTCAAAAGGGTGGTTTCAACATCATCCAGCACATGATCGTTTCCAATAATAGGATCGAATTTTTTCTGGCTGGCAAGCCTGGTGAAATCAACACAATATTCCGCAACAAGGGCCTCAAATTGCTCATCATCAATTTCAAAAGGCTTTTGCTTTTTTTCTTCTTCCTCGGAAACAGACTCCTGACCATATGGTTTTACCCAGCCGCGAACCATCCGGCGCAACAAGCCGCTTTCTTTCAGCGCTGTATCAACCTCGGGAGAGTCGTTAAAAACCTCCCGGAAAACACGAGAGGGCAAATGTTTGTCTTTTTTATGCTCGCTACAAAATTTCTCAAGCTGCCAGATATAACCCTTAAATTCAGAGGTGACTTCGGGATAAACGCGAATACTGGATTCATCTTCAAGCTCTGCTTTGAACATTTTCTTAGCGAGCGTATCTCGAAACTCCAGCAGGTCTTTAACACCCAAATCATGCAGGTGAACCTGCAGCTCCGGCTCAGAGAATAGCGCCATTGTTAAATGACGCTCATCAACCATGCGTGAGCCGGCATCTTTAGCGACCTCAAGCGCAGACAACGCCACCCGTTCAATGAAAGAACCGGGGAACTGTGATGCCAGCTCATCCTGCATTTCAGTATCGTCTGTCAGCAACCCGTTACGGTGAAGCAGCTTTTTGTAAAAAGGCGGTGCCGTCATCAACATCATGTCAACAACCTTCAACGGAGACGGCTTATCCAGCGGATTGGCATCCATCTTTTCCAAGATATGCAGCGGCTTCTTTTCTCCCGGCGTCAGCACTTTCATAGAAATGATATGCATCACTTCTGACAGCAACTCCTCATCAACCGCGCCAGTAACGCCGTGCGCAAATGTTCCTTCATCAATTAATTCCTGTATCAAAGATTCCGATAGGTATTTCCGGAGTGCCATATATTCCGGATCATCACGATTTTCTGTATCGCGATGAAGAGCATCCATCGTAGCGCTGATCTCGCGTAAAAGTTCTTGCTTCGCCTTATCTTTGGCGTTTCTTTCAAGATCATCGTTTTCTACAGGCGCATCAAAACCATCATCCTGCGGCATACCGAAAGAATTGTAATCGTTTTTTTTAAGACTACGAATAGCCTTACTGAGCTCACCAATCAAATCGACCTGAATCTGCTCCATTTTGCCTATGGAATTGCCTGTATCTTTTATAATCCAAGGATCCTTGATTCCGTACTTAGCACAATAATCAAGGTCATTAGCCAAGCCATGAGTCATCACCCCGCGCTCGGCCAGGATATCGGCAAATTCACGCTTTTTAGCAACCGCCAACCACACATCTGTCCAATCGGCCTCTTTCGCGCCACGTTGGAAAGCGTATGTTTTAGCCCTATCAATAACTTCACGGAGAGGATTTGTCTGTCCCAGATTAACCATAACCGTCCCTTTTTCAAATACTGGCAATGCCCAAAATAAGACATAACGCCTAGCATTCGACCAAAAGGGAAGTCAACAAAAATATGGAAAAATAACCCCTCAAAAGTTTGACATATTAAAAAACAGTTCTGTATATTCCTTCAAGAAAATTTATATAACCAGAGAAAAAGTCATGACTCCTAAAAAGTTTATTGCCGTGTCCGCAGCAGCACTGGTCGGCTGGATACTCGCCATTGCCGCAATACAAAGCAAATATGAAGAAATGAATGATGAAATGTTCGGTGAATTTGATTCTGAATTAAGTGCCACTGAAAAACAGATCGACAGCTTGGGCAATACGATACAAGACACCCGAAAACAACAGATAGATAGAATGAATGAAGCGAAGAGTCTCTTCACACAAATACTCTGTGCTCACGCTAAGGATGCTGCAATCGAAAAAGGTAAACTTAAAAAAGACTGGCGCCTTTCAGATCTTCAAGGTGCAGAACTTTTTATAGATGATATGCCAGACGGTTCTCTTAACTGCACACCCTACCTGCAACAAAAAACCATCCCTGCGGGTGAATGCATGTATCAATTCGAACAAGCCGTCAATGAAGGACGGGTCGCATCATTGAAGCTCTCAGCTTTGCGGGAGAGCGGAGATCCGCTCGATGTCCCGCTGACAGAGCAGCAAAATACCCTTCTGGCCACGCACCCCCATGTTGATAACGCTACATTACATTGCGCCAACTACATTACAACAGAGGCACTTACCGCTCACGCCGCAGAAAAATGTTACCAGGTTCTGGGTCAAGATGACAAAGAAAGTCAGATACCGCTGACCGCCAACGAACTGCACGGATATGGTGATGGTCATCCGTTTATTAACAACGGCAAGCTTGATTGCTCGCTATTTAAAAATTCATTGTGAGGAAACGATATGAAACTATTTAAAGCATTCATGGATAGTGTCTTACCGGGCAAAGGTCCAAAGGCTGTAACCAAAGTAAAAGGCTTTACGATTGACGTAGAGAAAAAACAGGGTGTCCTGCTGACCTCTACTCCAAAAGACCGCCCCGATGCACAGCCGCAGGCTGCCTCGGCAGATTACTATTATGAAGTCTCTATCACCCCAAATGGAAAGAACCGTGAATACCCCGCACAAGACAAACCGTGGAAAGCCCGATTCACGATAGGAGCAGATGATAAAAGCGGTTACGGATTTGCAAGCGGTGCCGCTTTAATTCCCCGTGGTGCAGAATGGACTCGTTTCGAACTTGTCGAAGATTTTGATGACGGCAAGCCTACAGCCTCAGGATCTTACAGAATAATGCCGCCGCACCACTATATTATGCTGCGCGCGCATTTCCGTGATGCCCGGGGACGGGATACAAAGATGGCTCTGGGCGGACAATGGGTTCGCAAATCGGAAACCGAAACCGAAGCCTGGCAAGCGGCCTTGAAAAAACCGGTAAGACACTTTTTTTAAGAAAAAAACTTTCCGTTACGCCGCAGCATACTGGAACACGTGGTTCTCGTGCCAGAGATGCTTGAGCACATCGGCCATGTGGTCGATCTGTGCGATCGAATGCGCTGCCGTTGCGGTCAGGCGCAGGCGTTCGGTGCCACGGGGAACGGTCGGATAATTGATCGGCTGGACATAGATATCATACTCATCCATCAACATATCCGTCACCATCTTGCAGCAGGTCGCCTCCCCCACCACCAGCGGGACAATATGGCTCTCACCCTGCATATAAGGCATTTCAGCAGCTTCCAGCAGGTCTTTTAAGTGACGAACATTCCGGCGCTGGCGCTGGCGCTCGATATCGGAAACTTTCAAATACTCAACACTCGCCCGCGCCCCGGCCAGCAGCGCCGGCGGCAAAGCCGTCGTAAAAATAAAGCCGGACGCATAAGAGCGCACAGCATCCACCGTTTCCCGCTTCCCGGCGATATAACCGCCCATCACGCCAAACGCTTTGCCAAAGGTCCCTTCAATAATATCGATCCGGTCCATCAGGCCCCGCTCTTCGGCAACCCCTGCCCCGCGCGGGCCGTACATGCCCACGGCATGGACCTCATCCAGATACGTCATCGCGCCGTATTGTTCGGCCAGCGCGACAATCTCCGCCATCGGCGCAATATCGCCTTCCATCGAATAAACGGATTCAAACGCGATAATCTTCGGCGCTTTCGGATCAGCAGCCTTTAACAGCGCTTCCAGATGCTCTACATCGTTATGACGGTAAATGCGTTTTTCCGCCCCGCCACTTTTCATCCCGTGGATCATCGACGCATGGTTCAGCGCATCGGAGAACACGATACAGCCCGGCATCAGCTTGACCAGCGTACTCAGCGCCCCTTCATTGGCAACATAGCCCGAAGAAAACACCAGCGCGGCTTCCTTGTGATGCAGATCGGCAACGCTTTGCTCAAGCTCGATATGATACCGCGTTGTCCCTGAGATATTGCGGGTTCCGCCTGCCCCGGCGCCGGAGCGCATAATCGCGTCCTTCATCGCATCCAGGACAACAGGATTCTGCCCCATACCCAGGTAGTCATTACTGCACCAAATCGTCACTTCACGGGCGGATCCATCGGGAGCATGATACAAAGCGCGGGGAAATTCGCCGACAATCCGCTCCAGCGTGGCAAAGGTACGGTACCGTCCCTCTTCCCTTAGATCCTGGACCTTTCCGGCAAAAAACTCATTATAATCCATAGCTTATACCCCGGCGAATGATTGCGCTTATTCCGTCTATAATATCACTCTAATTTAATATAGACTATAAAGCTAAGGGGCAACACTTAATGCTTATTGTATTCGGTTCGATAAATATGGACATGGTTTTCCCGGCAGATCACCTGCCGCAGCCGGGCGAAACCGTCTTATGCGGCGACTATGAAATCACTTCCGGCGGCAAAGGGGCCAACCAGGCCCTGGCTGCATCCCGCCTCGGCACAAAAGTTGCGCTTGTCGGCTGTGTCGGCGACGATGGCCCGGCCCTGCGGATGCTGCGCAGCCTGCGCCGCGACGGTGTCATGACAACAGGTGTCGCGGAATCCCCGGATCTTGCCACAGGCTGCGCCGTTATCGTGACAGACAAGGCCGGACACAACCAGATTGTCGTTGCGTCCGGTGCCAACAGCCAGGCCAAAGCCGACCAGGTTCCTGATGAAATCCTGAAACCGGATAACGCCGTTTTGATGCAGATGGAAATGCCCCCGGAAGAAAACTGGGAGCTGATCCGCCGCGCACACGACCACGGCACCACGACGATCCTGAACCTTGCCCCGGCGATCCATATCCCGCAAAGCGCGCTGGAAAAGCTCGATTACCTGATCGTCAACGGGCTGGAGGCCCGACAAATGGCCGAAATGTTTGGCCTGACCGTAGAAAAAGACGCGATGAAGCTGGCGCGGGCGCTTTCACAGCAAGGCAAGCTGACCTGCATTATCACGCTCAGCGAACAAGGCTCGGTCGCCTGTACCAAAGACGGCGCCCTGATTACCGTCCCTGCCGTCATACAAGAAAATGTCGTGGATACCACCGGCGCAGGCGACGCCTATTGCGGCACCTTCGCCGCCGCCATCCATGACAAACGCGGTATCATCGAAGCCATGAAAATGGCCTCTGTTGCCGGATCACTTGCCTGCCGCGCCAAGGGTGCACAGGACTCCTATGCCTATCTGGGGGACATCCAGGACAACCTGCACCTTGTCGGCGAAGTCACCCAGACCAAAGCCTAGCGCCACAAATTGACATAAGATAAATATATGCTCTATAAACTTATCCAGAAACAAAAGGATAAGTATGAAAAGGGCCACACCGATATTCACCGCCGCAGCCATTGGAGGCCTGCTGTCTGCAACAGCGGCCGCAGCGCCGGACCATGATTTCCTAACCCTGTTATCACAGCAGGCCGAACAAGAATGGCAAACACGCGCAGAGAAGCGACGGCAGACGGAAGGCGTGAAAGCAATCTGCGATTATTTTGGCAGCGACCTCAACAACGCCTTTAAAGCCGCAGGCATTAAGACCACGATGCAGGCAACGCATTACGAAGGCTACGGCCATTACGGCCTGTGCTTTGTCAGTGCAGACGAAACGCATATTGCGACAATTGAATCCGTAACCACATTCAACCCGCAACGCTTTGCCTGGAATCTGGCACGCGCCTTACCCGAAGATGATTTAGAAAAAGCCCGAAATCTGAGACCAAAAGATTTAAATGAAGTAATCAGGCCCTACCGCTAAGCACTTTCATTAAGCAGAGATATTGATATTCACACCCAATGACCCGGACACGGGGACACTGGCAACGGCATCGATTAATGCAGCCGCAGCCTGCTGCTGTAATTCTACACTTTGTTTGAGAACTTCAAGCGCGATCGCCTGTTGTGTTAACGCCACCTGGGCGGCTATGCCTGCAGATACGCCTGCCATCGGTTCGGAATCCTTCCTTAACCTTTTGATATCACATTAAATTTCAGCATAGCATAATCCCCTTAAGCCGCGGTTAACACGCCCCTAGCCACGCGGCTTGATATTATGCTTCTTATAAAAACGCTTACAAGCCTGATACAGAGCCTCTGCCAGCGCCTTGCCTTCACGCCCGCCGCTTCCGCGCAGCTTATTCCCGATAATCACCTGCAACGTATTCTGGTGCGCATCGATAATCTCATACACATCGTCATTAAGCTCGGAAATATTCTCCAGGAAATTCAGGACGATATCGGCAATTTCAGACACCAGCATATATTTAAACATACCGCCATTGGCTTTCAGCTCCATAATCGGCTTGGTCATGTCGTCAATGGCTTTATCACCCTTGATCGTACCCTTTTTACTGTCGGCAACAATCTTGTCCAGCCGCGCCATAAGGTCCAGCGCATATGGCCCGAAATCAAGCTGATTATCATCGATAAAATCTTCCGCGCGCTGTACGCGCATCGGTTCGATCCCACCAATCCCGACTTTTTGACGCAGGATATTCGGCGGGTCGATAAACCTTACGTTCGGATCAGAATTCTCGCTTTCAGCCTTCCGGTCGGTCATTCCTTATCCTTTTTGTCTCGGGCCGTTTCTTTTGCTTTCTTCTTTAGCTCACGCAGCAAGGTAACCGCTTCATTTTTCTCCATCATGGCGATTTCCTGGAACTCATCGGCACCCCGGCGGAACGGTCCCATATAATCAGCAGGTTTCTTACGGCGGCGATCCGGTCCGAAAAAGCTCCGGGCGTCAACAAAGCGCCGCGGCTTTTCAATCAACTGTTCCACCCGCGCAAACAGGTCTTTCGCCCGGAACGGCTTGACGAGAAATTCCGTCACCCCGGAATCCCGCGCCTGCTCGACCCGGATTTTATGACTGTACCCGGTCATCATGATAATCGGCACAAACTTGTTAGGCGATGCATCATCATTGCGGATTTTATGGATCAGCTCCGTCCCGTCATACGGTGCCATCAGCCAATCGGTCAGCACGATATCCGGGTTATGTTCGCAGAACTTGCGAAACCCTTCCTCGGCGTCATGAGCGAGAATAATATTCTCAAACCCGAAAATTTTCAGCAGCGAAGACGTCAGCGCCAGCATCGGCTGCATATCGTCAACAACAAGGATCGAAGCTTTACTTAGTTGATAAACCATTGAAATATTACAGACAAACCAGAAAAGCGGTTTTGAAAAAATTATACTTTTTAAAATATAGCATTTGCCAGCGCAAAAAATCAGCGTTAATTAAAAAAAACTAACAGAAACAGGGATTTTTTTCGTACATGCAGGCCAATGATGCAAGATAGAGCCGAAATCGTCCATAACAATTTCCTGACCCGCGTCAAAAGCGGGGACCTGCCTGCGACAAAAACGCAGCTCAAAGACTCCGGCCTGACCGCCGCGCAGGCTGTCGAGATTTTCGAATCCCAGTGCTTAAGCCGCCAGCTTGATAATACGTCGCGCAAACTGCAGGCCCGCGGCGAAGGCTTTTATACGATCGGCAGCTCCGGCCATGAAGGCAACGCCGCCATTGCCGCCGCCTGCCGCCGCACCGATATGGCGTTCCTGCATTACCGTGATGCCGCCTTTTTCATCCAGCGCAGCAAACAGCTCCCCGGCAGCACGCCGCTCTGGGATATGCTGCTCAGCTTCACCACTGCCAAAGAAGACCCGATCTCCGGCGGCCGCCACAAAGTGCTCGGCTCCAAAGACTTATTCATCCCGCCGCAGACCAGTACCATCGCCTCTCACCTGCCCAAAGCGGTCGGCGCGGCGCACAGCATCGGCATCAACAAACGCCTGAACCGCACCGGCACCCCGCTGCCCGAGGACAGTATCATCCTGTGCAGCTTCGGCGATGCCTCGCTCAACCACTCCACCGCGCAGGGCGCGATCAATACCGCCGGCTGGACGAGTTACCAGGCCGTGCCCTTACCCTTAATGTTCGTGTGCGAAGATAACGGCATCGGCATTTCCGTCCCGACCCCGCCGGACTGGGTCAAAGCCAGCATCAGCCAGCGCCCCGGCATCAAATATTTTGCCGCCAACGGCCTTGATATTTTCGACACTTTCCGCGCCGCGAACGAAGCGCAGGACTATATCCGCCGCACCCGCAAACCGGCTTTCCTGCATATGCGCTGCGTCCGCCTGTTCGGCCACGCCGGGCCGGACGCGCAGCATATGTATCTAAGCGAGCAGCAAATCACCGCGATGGAAGCGAACGATCCCCTGCTCCACACCGCCGCGCTTTTAATAAACGACAATATCCTGAGCGCCGAACAAATCCTCACCCTCTATAACGGCATCGGCACCCGCGTCGAACGCGCCGCAGAGCAAGCGATCAAGCGCCCGAAAATGTCCACGGCGGAAGAAGTCATGGCCTCCATCATCCCGCCTCCCCGCCCTTCCCTCTCCCTTCAGGGAGAGGGCAACGAAGCTTCGCCGCAAAGCGGCGGTAGCAAAGTGGGTGAGGGCCTGACCCGCGACCAACTCTTCGCCGACGATGCCGCCCTGATGAAACAGCCCCAGCACATGGCAAAACTGCTGAGCTGGACGCTCGCCGATTTAATGTTAGAGAACCCGAACATGGTCGCCGCCGGGGAAGATGTCGGGCGCAAAGGCGGCGTTTACACCGTCACGCAAAAGCTCCAGCAAAGATTTGGCGCGCACCGCGTCATCGACACATTACTTGATGAGCAGAGTATTCTCGGCCTTGGCATCGGCATGGCGCATAACGACATCCTGCCCGTCCCGGAAATCCAGTTCCTCGCCTATGTCCACAATGCCGAAGACCAGATCCGCGGCGAAGCCGCCACGCTCAGCTTTTTCTCATCGGGCCAGTACACCAACCCGATGGTGGTCCGCATCGCGGGCCTCGGCTACCAGAAAGGCTTCGGCGGGCACTTTCATAACGATAACTCCATCGCCGCCCTGCGCGACATTCCCGGCATCATCATCGCCTGCCCGAGCGGCGGCGCGGACGCGAGCGCCATGCTGCGCGAATGCATAAGACTGGCCCGGGAGCAGCAGCGCGTCGTGATCTTTTTAGAACCCATCGCGCTCTACATGACCCGCGACCTGCACGAGCCCAAAGACAATCTCTGGGCCAGCACCTACGACCCGGCAAACCAGATTGCACTCGGCGAGATCGGGCAGCACGGCGACGGCACAGATCTATGCATCATCAGCTACGCCAACGGCCACTACCTCGCCAGGCAAGCCGCCAAAGACTTAGAAGAGCGGCACAATATAAAAACCCGTGTGTTAGATATCCGCTGGCTCAACCCGGTCAATATCGACGCAATCACCGCCGCCGCCAAACCCTGCAAAAACATCCTGATCGTCGATGAATGCCGCACCACCGGCAGCCTCGCCCACGAACTCTACACCAAACTCAGCCAAACTTTACCAGACCACAACCTGCTCCCCCTCTGCGCCGAAGACAGCTTCATCCCGCTAGGCCGCGTCGCCACGGTAACGATGCCGGGGAAGGAGAGTATTGTGGAGAAGGCTGTGGGGTTGGTGAACGGGAAGGCGAAGGTGAGGAAAACCGCATAACAACACCATTGCCCTCACATAAAAGAGCAGCCATCGATCTGCAAGCAACGCAGATATACCAGAACCATATATTTAGAACCGCAAAGAGGGTTCTGGAAGACTATCAAGCCCAAATTGCTCTTCAAGAGCGTCTTTGCCATACTTATCTGCTAAATTTCCTAATTTCATGACCTGTTGCGCCATTTCATATTCGCTTGTGCCCAACTCCCGCAGGCACACTTGGGTGGCACCCATTTCAAAACCTTTTCTAATAGCGCTTTCTCCCAAGGATTGGGCGTTTAATCTACGCATATAGTCTTGGATATCTTGATCTGAAGCATCAGGATAATCTCGTTTAATTAAATCACGGAGTCCTTCCAGTCTTTTTTGAACTTCCGCATCAAACTCTTCTCTCGTTACCATACGTAGCTTGTCAAACATACACTGATGAAACTCTTTCGCCAATTCAACGGTTGCCAATTCGTCCTGTGTCAACATCAACGGATCAGTTTCCTCTTGTGCCGAAGCCGCACCTGTTAAGGTAGCACCGCCGACAATAGCCGCAGATAATACTTTTCCCCAACGAGTCATTTTTTTCTCCTTAAAATTAATCTCTCTAATTCATCACTTCATAGTTTCTATAACACAGAATCTCATTATGCAAACAAAAACGTCCAAAATCTTCTTGGCTATAGCTACGAAGAGCAGCTACGCGGGTGACGATGGTATTTCTTTTCCGTCATTGCGAGGAAGGCCGCAGGCCTGACGCGGCAATCCAGACTCTTTCCAAATAGTTCTGGATTGCTTCGCTAGGCTCGGGATGACATTTCCTTTATTGCCATCCCGAACAAAAAACCTCCGTGAACTCTGTGTTCTCTGTGGTGAAAAACAAAATGGCTAAACTATCCCCCTACTCGCAATGACGCCCCCTCACCCTTTTGACACGCCCGCAAACTTTCTATAATCTCCACTCCCAAAAGCAGATACAGGGAAATCGCTATGCTCAAACTTTCAAAAGTCTTTGACGATCAGGCCGTGATGAACGCCGCCGCGGAAGAAATAAGCCCGGCCCGTTTCGGATTGGAAATCCAGCTCGCGTTAAAAGGCATCGACGAACAAAAAGACCTGATCCCCTTATATGAGCGCATCATCGACCGCCTGTCTGCCAAAGGCTATAAGCCCGAGATCATCACGGGCTCCGTCCGCCTGCAAAACGATGCGCCGGAAAAAGGCGGCCTCTGGAGCAAACATCCGGCCTTTCTGGGCGGAAAAGACATGTCTTATTCCAGCATCTACATCCTGTGCCGGAAAAACAAAACCACCGGCGAAAAATCAGACGCAGCCTTCCGCAAACTCGTTTCCGCGGCCATAGAAGAACAGCCTCCAAAAGCATGGGGCATTAGCGCAACACAATTTGTCCATGAATCCCCACACTGGCTGAACAAAGCAGGAAGAAAAATCAAAGGCTTTATTCCCGGATAATGCCTAAGGCTTGAATTTCAACGCGCAAGTTACATTCTGCGCCGCCAGGTAGCCCGGTACGAAATCATAGAATTTTTCGACCCGGCCCTCGACATTCAACAGATCGGCAAGGTCCATTGAAACCACAAAGGCAGAATTATTGAATGCAATATTATGCCGTACACTGCTCCCCGCGACTTTATCAAACGCATCCACGAGATTATACAAAGCCCGGCTCGGCAGGAGCTGCGTATCCGCACCGACCAGGGCATCCGTAATCCCGGTTAAATCATCGGCGACGTCTCTTAATTGCGAACCATCCAAATACATTGCATTTCTCCTGTGCGGTGTCCTTAGCCGGGACAAGATAACCAAAACCAAACATTATGTCAAAAATAAACACTCTCTCCCTTTTCTCTCCTTTTGTCATTCCGAACGTATGTGAGGAATCTCCGCAAAAAGACAAACCCAAGATCCCTCACATACGTTCGGGATGACAGGCATAAGAATAAGAAAAAGACTCTTCGTGCCTTGGTGTCTTCGTGGTAAAAAACATCATGACAAAACAAACCGCCCTCAT
This sequence comes from Rhodospirillales bacterium, assembly GCA_020638155.1. GTDB lineage: Bacteria > Pseudomonadota > Alphaproteobacteria > Micavibrionales > Micavibrionaceae > UM-FILTER-47-13. The sequence continues at coordinate 420,536 of JACKJB010000001.1, read as the reverse complement.
CATCTGCCCCGGACGCGGGACCTATAACAAGGAAGAGCTTGGCTATCTGTCACGCCATCACGCCGGGCAAAAAGAGTTTATCGCCGCCATCGATACCTACCGCGAACAACAAAACCAGACCACCGTCAGCGCGCTGGACGGGGCGGAGCGGTTTTCGCTTGCCGAGCACAGCCGGGGCGATAATGCCTCACCGCTGATTTTCGCCTGCTCTTACCTCGATTATCTCGCCATCGACCGCGAACGTTACGATATCGCCGCTGTCACCGGTAATTCGATGGGCTGGTATCTCGCGCTCGCCTGCGGCGGGGCGGCGGCGTCGATGGATGCGCTGCATATCCTGAACACCACCGGAACGATGATGCAGCAAAGCCTGATCGGCGGGCAGCTTATTTACAGCCTTGTTGATGACAACTGGCAGCCAATCGACGGACGGCGTGACTTTCTTATGAGCCTGATCGATGAAATCGACGATCTTTACGTTTCGATCGAGCTTGGCGGCATGCTGGTCTTTGGCGGCAGTGATGACGCCCTGAAAACGCTCGAAGGCGAATTGCCGCCCGAAGGCCGTTTCCCGATGCGCCTGCAAAATCACGCCGCATTCCACACGCCGCTGCAACAGGGCATGTCCGACAAAGCGCGCGACATGCTGGGTGACGAGCTGTTCAGCGCCCCCGCCGTGCCGTTGATCGACGGGCGCGGCCAGATCTGGACTCCGTGGTCCACCGATCCGCACGCGCTCTGGGACTATACGCTCGGCCACCAGATCCACACCCACTACGATTTCACCAAGGCCGTACAGGTCGGCGTCAAGGAATTCGCCCCCGACAAAGTCATCATCACTGGCCCCGGCAGCACCCTCGGCGGCGCAGTCGCGCAAAGCCTGATCGCCATCGGATGGCAAGGCTGGCACAGCAAACAAGACTTCATCGCCCGCCAGAAAGAAGACCCGTACATCATCGCCATGGGCATGGACGACCAACGGAAACTGGTCATTTAGACCCTAAATCCACGGAAAAGCTTGCATTTTTCCACTCCATGTATTATAGAAAATCATGTCTTTACGCGCACGCATAGAACAAGTCTCTCAGGATTTGCGGCAAAACCTGTCGTTAACCCACCTTGTCCTGTACGACACCAAAGCCTCGCATATCACGCTCGATAGATTTACCTTGCAGGATGTTTTTAATGCCGTGGCCGAAGATCCGCGCGCCCCGATCAAAAACTTGTCAAAACGGCACAAAATTCCCGTCCCCGTACTGGAAGCCGGACAAGCTTATATGATCGCAAAACTGCCGGAACTGTACGAGAAAGCCGCCGGACCGCCGGGCACAAAACGCAGTTTCCTGATCGATGAAAACCTGCCGCCCGGCTTAAGCGCAAAACTCTGGCATGACTTCGGCGCGGCAACCCATCCGAACTTCATCGGCATGGGGAAGGCAAAAGACCCGGAAATCTGGAATTGGGCCGTAAAGAACAAAATGGACGCCATCATCACCCGCGACATCCGGCTGGTCGAAGAAGCGAAAGATTTAAGTCTGCTAGCCCTGCGTCACGCTTACGATCATTTAAAAAACAACCACCAGGACGGCAAGCCATACAAACTAAACGGCCAGCCCATCGTCATCGGCTTTGATTCAAAAAGCGATAAAACCGTCTGGCCGAAAATGCGCCGCAACCAGAACGACATCCATAAACTACTGCACCTCGGGCACACCCCGCTCGCCAGGATCACAGAACACGGCGTTATCCCGGTCATAACCACCCGTGCCGTTGGCCGGGCGCAAAAATGGGACAATGTGCTGACGATGGTGCAAAAATGAAACAAGACAATACAAAAAAGAAAATTGAACTCCGCCACGAATTTGGCCGGGTTATCAGCCACCCGAACAGGCACAATGGTGCACCGTTCCTGAACGGGACCGGCATTACAGTCGAGCAAGTCCTGAACCTGCTGGACAAAAGCGGGAATGATAACGAAGCGATCGAAAAACTGGACGGGCTTGAACAGCAGCACATAGAGATTTGCCGCGCCTATCAGGCAAGGTTCCTGGCTCACACGCAGGCGGATCTTGAACATCTGGATGAAAACGACAAATTTTTTATGCTCGATGAAAACGTATCTTACATGCTGCTGCATCATGTTGCCCGGCGTTTCGGATGGTCTTCGCACGTTTTCGCCGAAGGCTTATATGACGAAAACAACGATGATGAAGCCCATATCTGGGCGCACATGATCGAGAACAACTACAAAGCCATCCTGACAGAAGATAGTGACTTCAGGAAAATCGCGCGGCAATACCGCAAAAAAATCCTTGAGACTTACGGCAGTGTAGAAAACTGCCCAACCCCTGTACCCGTTGCGATCTTTATCAGCAAAAGCGTGTCCGTCTCACCGCAAGACACCTTGGCATTGCTCGAACATCACGAGCAGGACATCAAACAATTTGTTTCTGACAACAATGCCGCCTTTGCGGCCATAACCGGCAATGGCTTCGACCTGTACTACCGGGATGAAGAGCTTCTAAAGGACATTGCGAAAGCTAAGCCCCGGAAGAATACTGATCCATCCGCTTCGCCATTTTAAAGTCGAGCTCTGACAAGCCGCCGACATCGTGCGTATTCAACGTCACATCAACCTTGTTCCAGACATTAAACCATTCCGGGTGATGGTTCATTTTTTCGGCCAGCAACGCCGCGCGGCTCATAAACGCCCACGCCGCACTGAAATTCTTGAACTGGAAACTTTTACGGATCGCCCCGCCATCTTTTATCAGTTCCCATCCGCCCAGCTCGCCCATGGCGCTTTCAATCTCTGCGTCCGATAGTTTTTCTACCATTGTCGAATGCTCCGTTTCAGCGTAAGTTAATAAAGTGAATCGCTTTAAGCATTGTATATACCATGGTTGGGAGTAATTTCCATGAGCCAGCAAAGGATAATTATGAACTTCACCGCACCGCCTTCTGCGGACGACCTTGCTGTCATCGCCGAAGCTGTCATTGACACGCTGCCGGAAGAATTAATGGAATTCTGCGATTCTCTTGCAATCCAGATTGAAGAGCTCGCCGACGAGTCCCTCGAAAACGATCTTGATCTCGAAGACGCCTTTGATCTCGTCGCACTATACCGCAGCGGCGGACAGATTGCCCCCGGCGTTGAAAAGAAAGTCGCCAACGACGAAGACCTGTTGATCCTGTTCCGCCGCCCGCTTCTGGATTTGTGGTGTGAGACCTGTGATGAGCTGAACGATATTGTCCGGCAGGTTATGATTGAAGAGCTCGGCCAGAACTTCGACTTCTCCGAAGATGAAATCGATGAAATGACCCGGCGTCACTACCAGGGAATGCTCTAAACCCCTTTCCTCACCTGCCCGTATTTTTGCAGCCGCGCACAAAACGCATCGAAAACTTTATCCTTGTCACACACGATCCGGACTTCTTCGATCTCCGGAGTCATACGGTCCATAATCCCCTTAAGCGCCAACCGCACAGCACGATCCAGCGGATAACCGTTCCGCCCCGTACCAAAAGCCGGAAACGCGACTTTCTTTAATTTCATCTGCGATACCATCTTCATCGGCAACCTGTAACGGCGCAACAGGATCACATCCTCTTTGGCCAGCCCGTCCTTCATCAACGGCGTCACCACAAAAATGACATGCTTCACAGGCAGGTTAAAACCCGGCACGACATAAACATCGTTGGCGCGCGGCTTATAAATATTCGCCAGGATAAAATCATCAAAATCATTCCCTGCCGCAGCAACTAGCCTCTGGTTAAGTGTGCCGCCGATATCCATATTCATTTCTATGGACGACACAATAGCATCGACATCCGTCTGTTTTGTGATATCTCCTTTAGTAACGACAACGCGTTTAATCAAAAGGGCATTGGAACGGTCGCGCTGCTCTGATAAGAATCCACTCATGATGAAAAACATACTCCACTTTTTAAAAGCCGCGAAGAGGCGAAGAAACGAAGGCCCCCTATTATTCTTGTCATCCCGAACGTATGTGAGGGATCTTTGGCTTGCCCGCCTGCGAAGATTCCTCGCATTCGCTCGGAATGACAATAAAAGATCGGTATTTTCGTCCCTTCGTATCTTCGCGGTAAAATTTATTATTACGATCTTCTTGGTCGTACCTGCGCAGGCTGAAGAGCTGACCGGGCTCGCCATGCATGGAAATCCCAAATACAGCGCGAATTTCACCCATCTGGACTACGCCAATCCCGACGCGCCCAAAGGCGGCACATATAAACAAGCCGCCATCGGCACATTCTACAATCTCAATCCTTACGCCATCAAAGGCAAGGCCGCGCAAGGACTAAACCTCGTCTATGACCGCCTGATGCAGCGCGTCTGGGATGAGCCGTTTACGATGTACCCGCTGATCGCCGAAAAAGTAGACATCCCCGAAGACCGTTCCGCCTTGACCGTCTATATCAACCCCGCCGCAAAATTTCACGACGGCAGCCCGATCACCGCCGAAGACGTTTTATTCTCCTTCGAAACGCTGCGCGAGTCAGGACGCCCGAATATGCGGCGTATTTACAAGCTTGCCGATGAAGCAAAGATCATTGATGAGCGCACCGTTTATTTCCACTTTGGCAACGGCTACGACAGGGAAACCGTCATGATCTTCGCCATGATGCCGGTCCTGTCCAAAAACTGGTGGGCTGGGAAAGAATTCGACTCAACGCTGCTGGAAATCCCAGTACTCAACGGCCCGTACCGCATCGCCGAAGTCGATCCGGGCCGCCGCATCGTTTATGAGCGCGTCCCCGATTACTGGGCCAAAGATCTGCCCGTCAATGTCGGCCATTATAACGCCGATAAAATTGTCTACGATTATTACCGCGACGACACCGTCGCCTTCGAAGCCTTCAAGTCAGGCGATCTCGATTTCCGCCGCGAATCCGATGCCGGGAAATGGGCCACAGCCTATGACTTCCCGGCAATCAAAAGCGGCGATATCGTTGCAGAGGCCCTGCCGCACGGACGCCCGGAACGGGTGCGCTCTCTGATTTTCAATACACGTCGCCCACCGTTCGATGATCGCAGCGTCCGTGAAGCGCTGGGCTACGTCCTCGACTTCAACTGGATCAACACCAACCTGTATCACGGCCAATACAAAAGGATTTCCAGCTTCTTCCCGAACGCATCCCTTGCCGCTTCAGGAAAGCCCGGCGAAGCGGAGCTGGCATTACTGACCCCATGGAAAGACTCCCTGCCCGCCGACATATTCGGCCCCGCATGGCAACCGCCCCACGCAAAAGACCAGCGCGCCCAACGGGAAAACCTGCGCAAGGCTGACACGCTGTTGCAGGATTCAGGCTGGATCGTCAAAGACGGCAAGCGCGTCCACCAAGATACCGGAGCGCCTTTCAAGTTTGAAATCATGCTCGACTCCCCCGAAGATGAAAAACTGGCGTTGTCCTTTATAAACGGCTTAAAACGTCTCGGGATCGACGCCAATGTCCGCGTTCTGGACACAGCCGCCTTCCGGGGGCGCTTAAATGAATATGATTTCGATATGGTCCTGTATCACTGGACCAACAGCCTGTCCCCCGGCACAGAGCAAATGCTCTACTGGAGCTGCGAATCGGCAAACCAGCCTGCGCGCTGGAACTTTCCCGGAATCTGCCACCCGGCAGTCGATTCGCTGGCGCAGGGGATCGCTAACGCCAAAGACTATGCCGCCCTGACCGCCCACGCCCATGCGCTCGACCGCATACTGACCTGGGGCTATTACACGATCCCTCTCTATTACGCCGGGGCAGACTATGCCGCGTACCGGAATTTCCTGCGCCACCCGGATAAAACCCCGCTTTACGGCATGGTACTGGAAACATGGTGGATAAATGCAAAAGACCATTGAGCCGCCTGCGCGGCCTTGGTATCTTTGACTCTGCACGGTTTATCTTATCTTGCGGGAAAGCTTTATGTTCAAATCACGTAAATACCTGGTTCTTTCAAGCGCGCTGCTGCTCAGCCTGGCCGCCTGCTCATCCGACTACGAGCCCGTAGATGAAATGGAACTGCGGACCCAGCCGCATTTCTGGCAGCGTGTCGATACCACAGACGCCATTTACCAGCGCGGCCCCAAAGCCCAGCAAATGCTGAACCGCGATATTTCCCGCTGCGTCACCGAACTGCGTGAACTGGAACGGCTGAGTGCGATTCGCTATGTCACTCCCGGCGAAATCACCGATTATGACGAAGTTCCCGACCCGACCCTGCCGAGCGGCGATCTGGCGGAATGGGATTACCCTGAACGCGACGGCTACCTGCGCGCCGAACATCTTGAATATCATGACTTTGAGACCTGCATGGTTTCAAAAGGCTGGGAACGTGTAGAACACGCCCCTTACGATGTCGCCGATGAAAGCCGTGAAATCTACATTGACGCGATTCTTGGCGAACAATACCAGACCCGTACCCTGCAGCGCACATCTTACCCGATGTCACAGCAGGAAGACGATAATCTGAACGACTAAGCCGTCAACCGCTCTATCCACAGAAAAGCTTTGATTTACAGGCAATAACGCTAGGTCTTGCCGTAACGGCCTTTTATTGTTGTTTTTAGTTTTTCAATTGGGGATTTTTAAAGAACAGGCCATGCGGCGTTTTTATCTGGCATCTGCAGTAATACTTCTTTCAGCTGTCTCACAGGATGCCGGCGCCCAAAATCGTTCTGCACAAAAGCAGTTCCAGCCTTTTCTGACCCGTGGCGAGACAACATGGAGTATCAGCGGCGGCCTCAGGAACAACAAAACAACGTTCCGCTCTGCCTCCGATATCACCGGCACAGTAACTCCCAATATTTTCATTGAAGACAGCTATGACGATGTTTCTTTTATCGAAGCCAAAGCGAATGTCCGTCATATAGAGCCAGCTGATATTCTCTTTATTAAAGGTGGTATTCATGCCGACGCCGAAATCAGGGGCGGCATTATAGTTGATGGCTACAGCCAGATCTCTGCTTTCGCCGGAGATGACCGTACATTGGAGGCCAACCGCCAGGCCACTAACCAGCTCAAAGGCGATGCCATTGGCGCTCAGGTATCGCTCGGTTATCAAATCAACCTGACCGGCACACCGGGATACCGCGCCCAGAAAATCATGAATACGCCGACACCGCGGACAGCAAAAGGGCGCATGAAAAAGCACCGCGCCCTACAAAAAGCCCTGCAATCGTCCGGCCCTTATATTAGCGTGACGCCGCTTGTCGGGTATGGAATAGACCAGCAAAACTATGTCATCGAAGAAGGGTTCGAGATCATTCCTGACTTTGAAGACACGGTATTCAAAGCGGACTACATAACAAACTGGCGCGGCCCCTTCTTCGGCGCGGAAGCTGAAATCAAAAACAAAAAACATATGATGCGTGTGCGCAGCCAATATCATGACCTGAGCTATGATGCCGTCCTGACCGACCATATTGGCAACAGCACGTGGGAGCAGGAAGCCGACGGTGAGGGCATCACCCTGAACGCGGAATATGCTTATGCTCTCGGCGAAGATTACGCCCTGACCTTTGAAGGATTCTTCCAGCGCCGCACAACCGACGAAGGGACACAAGTCGACTCGTTTCAGGGTGCCGACCCGGTAACCGTAAAGCTTTACGAACTCGACGATGAATCTCATGCCCTGCGCATGGGGGTCAGGTACAACTGGGATTGATATGAACAGATTAAGGAAATCGGCATCGCTACTGGCTTTGATAATGGGGATCGGATTATCCTCCCCGGCTTCTGCGCAGACAACGCTGGCCAAACAGGGGTTTGAACCATTCCTGACCCGTGGCAAAACAACATGGTCTGTCGGCACCGGGGTTCGCGTTGATAATTTTGACTGGAATATTGCCTCCGACATCACCGGACAGGCCACGCCAAACATCCTGTCCGAACTGACATGGCGCGACATTACACTACTCGAAGTGACCGGTGGCGTTGTCCACGAAGAGCCTGTTGACCTCTCCGTAATCAATGGCGACCTGCATCTCGAAGCAACCCTGACCCTTGGCATGCCGATCGCCGGGGAAAACCAGGACTCGGATTACAACGAAGATAACCGGATGGATGAATTCTCCCGCACACTGGCAGATTCTGACGGCGGTTACGCGGCAGGAATTTCCGCGGCTGTCGGTTATAAATTTTTCCTGACCGGAGATCCGCAAAAACGCGCCCAAAAAATCCTGCGCTCAAAAACGCCGCGCACGGCAAAAGGAAAAGCCCGCCGCATGCGCGCGCTCCAGGAAGCCATGAACAAAGCCACACCGACCGTCACGGTCATGCCGCTAATCGGGTACGCCGTAGATCAGCAAAAATACACGATGACCAACGTCAACCAGATTATTCCCGCAATTGGCCCTGTTGGCCCTACGGATTTCGACTGGCATTACCAGGCAAACTGGTACGGCCCGTTCGTTGGCCTTGAAGGGGAAGTCCGGGGACAGAAAAACATGCTGCGCCTGCGCGGTCAATATCATGATCTCGACTTTTACGGCGAAGGCTACTGGCGCGGACGGGCTGCCTTCAGACAAGACCCAAGTTACACCCAGGAAGCCGACGCCGATGGGTTCCTGTTTAACGCGGAATATGCCTACGCCCTAGGTGACGATTACGCCCTGACCGTTGATGCCACCTATATGCAACGCAGCGGTGAAGACGGCTATGATAAAACGTTCTTTGCCGACAACACTGAAAGCATTCAAAAATTTAACGAAGTCAATAACGAGTCCTACGGCATGCAGGTCGGCCTGCGCTATAACTGGTAAAATCTACGCGGCCTGTTTCCGTGCCTGCCAGAAATCCGTAATCATTTCCATCACATCATCCACAGACAATGACGTCATCAATGACCGTTCCAGCGTCTTCGGGTCGTACCCGTCAAAGTCAATCAGCTCATCATAGCTTTCCGCCGTCCGGGCATAAACCGTATGATCGCCCCACGGACGGTACAAATGCGGGTAACTCGGCCCGAACACTCCCACCGTCGGCACACAGGCTGCCGCCGCACAGTGCATCAGGCCGGAATCGTTTCCTATATATAAAGCACAGCGTTGCAACGCCGCCGCCGCTGTCCCCGGATCGGTTTTGGCGATCACATCAATCTGGCGGTCCTGCGGCACGGCATTCAAGACCGTATACGCATCCTCTTCCTCGCCCGGTGCTGCAAACACGGCAACCCGTGCGCCCGGCAGGATACCGTCTGCCGCGGTCAGTTTCTCAACAACAGCGATAAACCGGTCAGCAGGCCATGTCTTCCCAATCCAGTTCGCCGTCGGCCCCACACCAAGTACAGGCCCGCCATCCGGAATGAGCGCCTGTGCCGCTTTCTGCTGTTCCGCAGAAACCCAAATCACCGGTGACGGTACAGAATCCAGCTTCATCACCGCCGCCCCTTGCTCGACCTTATGACGCTGGCCATCAATATGCTTGCCGTAAATGAAACGCTGCCGCGCCCGGATCAACCGCGATACAGCACTGTCCCGCAGATCAACCACCAGATCCCACCGCGTTCCGGCAACCTGCTTCCATAAATTTACCCAATGCCCGTGATATTTCTGCTTCTTCAAGGTAATCACCCGCACCAGCCCCGGCATCCCGTCAAACAGGCTTTTAGGCAACGGTCCGCACGCCACAGTAATTTCGGCCTGCGGATACGTCTTAATAATGTGATCCAGCAGCCCCGTCGATAAAACAGCATCGCCAAGACGGCTGGATGTGATAAAAAGAACCTTCATAGTATTTTTTAACCACGAATAAACACAAATTGACACGAATTATTTTAAGCCATTGTCCCGTTAACGTATGCGCATTTTTCGGCGCTTGAAATTTAGCAGCCTTTTTTGTCATCCCGAGCGCAGTCGAGGGATCTTCGCAATAAGACAGCGGGTAAGATCCCTCGACTGCGCTCGGGATGACGTATATTAAAAATTTCCCGCTCTTAACAAAGTATATATCAAAGAGATAATTACATTATTTTATACCCCATTTGTGTTCATTCGTGTCTATTCGTGGTTAAAATAAACACATGAACGCATTTTTTGTAAAATTACAGAATCGCGGCCTCATCCACATTGAGGGCGAAGACCGCTTTAAATTCCTGCAGGGCCTCATCAGCAACGATATAAACCTGCTGGAAAGCCAGCCTTCTCTTTATGCCTGCCTGCTGACCCCGCAGGGAAAATTCCTGCACGATTTCTTTGTCATTAAAGGCGATGACTTCCTGCTGATCGACTGTGAAGGTGGCGACCGGGCGCAGGACTTATATAAGCGTCTCAATCTCTACCGCCTGCGCGCCGCCGTAACACTCTCGGTCGAAAACAACAATGATGTTTACGCCCTCGTTGGTGCCAGCGCCAATCATGCCGTCCCGGATGCCCGGCACCCGAACATGGGGTTCCGCAGCTTTGAAAAGCCGGTTGATATGGAAGAGCAGCCCTTCGCCGCATGGGACGAACACCGCATCCGCCTGTGCGTCCCGGACGGCAGCCGCGACATGATCCCGCAATCCTCAACCCTGATCGAATGCCGGATCGATACCTTAAACGGCGTCTCTTTTAAAAAAGGCTGCTATGTCGGCCAGGAACTCACCGCCCGCATGCATCACCGCGGCCTTGCCAAAAAGCACCTTTACGCCGTCGAAAGTGACGCCCTGCCGCCCCCCGGCACGGAAATCACCGATAAAAACAGCAAAATAGCCGGGGAAATGCGCTCATCCTGCGGAGCGGTTGGCATTGCCCAGATTAAAGACGAAGCGCAATTACATCTTGCCGATCTTAAAGTCATTTGCTAGAACTTCTCTGATTACATAAACAGGGGCGATACAAATGAACAACGACCAGCAAAACCAAAAATTTAAAGCCGCGCAGGACAGCTACGAGACGAGCGCAAATGTTTATCAGTTCATCAGCACCAAGCGTAAAGATACGGCCCTAAAAGCCCTTTTCGGCTCTGCCGCATGTTTAGGAGTGATCGTCTTAGCGCCAGCCACAACAATGATCCCCGCTCTTGCCATCAATGCCACATTCGCTTACCTGGCATGGAAAATGCGGGCCGATAACATGCGCCTGAGCAGCATCTTTAACGAAGTGACACAAGACATGGCGCCTGATGCTCACTCTTACCTGCAGCCAATCGCCAAAGAGCTTAAAAAGGTAGAGCCGATTGATTTTAAAGATCTCAATCCTATTACCACCTTCAAAAAAGGCGATGTTTTTCCTCTTATGATGATGGGATTTTCTCTATTATTTGCACCAACACTGTTACCGACAGCAGCGGCTATGAATATATCATCGCGGGATAAAAGCACATTGAATGATACACAAAAAGCCGCGCTGGAAGTCAAAGGGGAAATAGAGCGGATCTACCCGCAGCTAAAGACACCGAAGGCAGGGTCTTAGCCAAAACTGTCATCCCGAACGCGCATCGCGCGGAGGGATCTCCCCCCACATGGCATGAGATTTCTCACATGCGTTCGAAATGACAGAGGATATTATTAATTCTTAAACCGTATGCCCGCTGGTCAGCACTTTGAACAGCACATAAAGCAGCAACGCAACAATCACCGCCGCCGCCAGCAAAACATCCTTGCGGCTGAAAAAGTGGTACATGTCGAACGTTGCGCCCTTTTCTTCGGGCATGTCTTTTTTCTCACTCATGCTACGCGGCTTTCCTTTTTATCTGCGTTTGCGGCTTTCCCAGGCGACCGGCGCTCCCCGCGCGAATGCTGGCCTGCGCGGCAGCTAATCTTGCAATCGGCACCCGGTACGGCGAACAGGATACATAATCCAGCCCGACACGCTCACAGAACGCAATCGATGCCGGGTCACCGCCATGTTCCCCGCAAATCCCTAATTTGATATCCGGACGAACGGAGCGGCCTTTATCCGCAGCCATCTGCACAAGCTGGCCGACGCCGTCCTGATCGAGTGAGGCAAACGGGTCGCGCTCAAAAATGCCTTCGCGCAAATAATCGGCCATAAAGCTCGCCGCATCATCGCGCGACAGCCCCAGCGTTGTCTGGGTCAGATCGTTCGTACCGAAACTAAAGAATGCCGCTTCTCCGGCAATCTCATCCGCCGTCAATGCCGCGCGCGGCAATTCGATCATCGTACCGATCATATATTCCGTGCGCTTGCCTTTGGCCGCAAACACATCTTCTGCCGTACGTTCAGCCAGCGCTTTCATCATCGCAAGTTCTTTCACCGTCGCCACCAGCGGGATCATAATCTCCGGTGAGGCCGTGCTGCCGTCCTTATCCTGCACTTCCAGCGCGGCTTCGATAATCGCCCGCACCTGCATCGCGTAAATTTCCGGATAGGTCACACCCAAACGGCACCCGCGATGCCCCAGCATCGGGTTGGTTTCATGCAGCTCACCCAGACGGCGGCGCACCGTGTCTTCGTCAAGCTGCGCCGTTTTAGCGAAGCTCTGAATGTCCTCATCGCCCTGCGGCAGAAATTCATGCAGCGGCGGATCGAGCAGCCGGATCGTCACCGGCAGGCCCTGCATGATATGAAACAGCGATGCAAAATCCTGCCGCTGCTCCGGCAACAATTTCGCCAGCGCTTTTTCCCGCCCCTGCGTATCGGAGGCGAAAATCATTTCGCGTACATTCTGGATACGATCCGGATCAAAGAACATATGTTCGGTCCGGCATAGCCCGATCCCCTGCGCGCCGAAATCGCGCGCTGTTTCCGCATCAAGCGGCGTTTCCGCATTGGTGCGCACGACCATGCGGCGGTGCGCATCGGCCCAGTCCATCACCGTCGCAAAATCACCGGACAGTTGCGGCTGGATCGTCGGGACTTTGCCCATCATCACTTCACCGGCGGCACCGTCAATCGTGATAATGTCGCCTTCCTTGATCTCTTCACCGTCGATAATCATCGACTTCGTTTCGTAATCGATCTGGATACTGCCCGCACCGGCGACACAAGGCCGCCCCATCCCGCGCGCCACCACGGCGGCATGAGAGGTCATCCCGCCGCGCGATGTCAAAATCCCGGCCGCCGCATGCATCCCGTGAATATCTTCCGGGCTGGTTTCCCGGCGCACAAGGATCACGCTTTCACCTTCCGCCGCTTTGGCCTCGGCGTCATCGGCAGAGAACATCACCATACCGCAAGCCGCTCCCGGCGATGCCGGCAGCCCCTTGGCCACAATATGCTTATGCGCCATCGGATCGAGCGTTGGGTGCAGCAACTGGTCGAGTGCCTGCGCATCAACCCGCAGCAGCGCCTCTTCCTGCGTAATCACGCCTTCGCTTACCAGGTCCACAGCGATCTTCAGCGCCGCCGCCGTCGTCCGCTTCCCGGTCCTTGTTTGCAGCATAAACAGCTTGCCCTGCTGCACGGTAAATTCGATATCCTGCATCTCTCGGTAATGCTGCTCTAACTTCAGGCGCACATCATTAAGCTGCCCGAACACTTCAGGCATCACTTCTTCCATCGCCGGCAGGTCGCTACCCTCTTTTTCTTTCCCCTTGATCGTCAGGGATTGCGGCGTACGGATCCCGGCGACAACATCTTCGCCCTGCGCGTTCACAAGGTACTCACCGTAAAAATAATTTTCCCCTGTTGACGGATCGCGGGTAAAGGCAACCCCGGTCGCACAGTCCTGCCCCATATTCCCGAACACCATGCACTGCACATTCACCGCCGTGCCCCAGCTTTCGGGAATTTCGTGAATCTGGCGATAAGTAATCGCGCGCGGCACCATCCACGAATTAAATACCGCACTGATCGCACCCCATAACTGCTCCTGCGGATCGACCGGGAAAGGCTTGCCCAACTCCCGCTCCACAAGCTCTTTATATTCAGCAACAACCGCTTTCCATCCTGCGGCGGTCACATCGGTATCCTGCGTAATACCTTCGTCGCGCTTATGGCTGTCGAGAATATCTTCAAAATCATGATGCGGTACGCCCAGAACGACATCACCATACATCTGGATAAAGCGGCGGTAACTGTCCCACGCAAAACGCTCATCACCCGATTTTTTCACCAGCCCCTGCACCGTTTCATCATTCAGCCCAAGGTTCAAAACCGTATCCATCATCCCCGGCATCGACACCCGCGCGCCCGAGCGCACAGAAACCAGCAAAGGGTTCGCCGCATCGCCGAACCCCATCCCCATTTCCTGCTCCAGCCGCTTGATCGCTTTTTCGACCTGCGCGCTCAGCGCATCGGGGTAATTCTTTTCATGATCGTAATAATGTGTGCAGACTTCGGTCGTGATCGTAAACCCCGGCGGCACCGGCAAATCAATCGATGACATCTCCGCCAGGTTCGCTCCCTTGCCCCCCAGCAATTCGCGCATATCCGCGCGCCCTTCGGTCAGTCCGCCGCCAAAGCTATAAACCCACTGCTCAGCCATAATCATGTCCCCGCAATCTATGTTTTCTGAAGTGATTCCGAGCTTAGCGGCTGAAAGAGCCAAATGCAATCGCAATCCCCCCTCTCCCTTCAGGGAGAGGGCAACGGCGCTTAACCGCCTTGGCGGGTATAGCAAAGTGGGTGAGGGCCCTCACCCGGCTGCGACATAGGCAAACAAGTTTGCCAAGTCTACGCACCCCTCTCCCTAAAGGGAGAGGGGCGAAATATCCTTCACCATCATCAGACACAACTCATCGTCAACCGGCCGAAGTTCGCCATACGAGACCGGCTCCCGGTCATACGTAACCCCGTTTCCGTCAGGCACATAACCCAGCTTCACATAAAGCCGCTGCGCCGGGCCGTATCCGGGGTAAAGCCCGACACTGATCCCGATATGATCGCACCCGCGCGCCCGGGCAATCGTCTCACAATGCCCGATCACCGCACTGGCCAAACCCTGCCGCCGCGCCGCCGGAATGACATTTAAATCCTGTATTTCGGGAATTTCCAGCTTCTTATAAAGCGCATATTGCGGTTTCCAGTTCAGCATCCCGTACCCGGCATCCTGCTTCTGCTCGTCCTGTACGATAAAAACCTGCCGCCGCCCTTCGTCCTGCTCGGCAAGGCACCGCTCGAAATAACCTTGCTCTTTGTGAAAGCCCAGAGCGTCGATCAGCCCGTAAAGCGCCCCAATATCCTGCTGTCCTGCCTGCCGTATCAGCGTCATAATCTGTTTTCCCTTCCGTCATTGCGAGGAGCAAAGCGACGCGGCAATCCAGACTCTTTATCGTAAGAAACTGGATTGCTTCGTCGGCGTTGCCTCCTCGCAATGACAAACACATTGCTTTTTATATAAACACCTGAAAACTTTTCATTTATTTTGACTATAACAAAGTAAAACTTCGTCTCAATCTCCCCTAATAAATAATAATTCGTCAAACATTTTCTATGTAAAATGTAATCATGTGGGACGATCAGAATTTATACATAGCTATCTGCGCCGGGGTCAGTGCTGCGCTGCTGACTTACAAACTGTGGGGCGACTTTGTTTATACCCTCACCCGGAACTGGCGCTTGGTAGGCTTCGTTGTCAGCCTTAGCCTGATCGGCTGGCTCGGGGTTATGCAACAGCAAAACTTCAAGCACAATCTTGTGTTCTCCTACTTCGCCAACATGGAATACGCCAAAGGCCAACAGGAAGCGCGCTACCAGATCCGCCAGTGCAAAGAATTCGTGCAAGCTAAAATGCACGGCGCGGACACCGCGGAATACCGGACAGTATCCGCAGGCCCGATTAACCTGACAAAAATCAATAACTGGGACTTTTGTGCAAAGACGTTCGGCATGAATTTCTGGAAATATGATACTTCCATCGACGGGCAGGACGGCGGTCGTCTCCTGTGCGAAGCCTATGCCCGTGACAACTATCGCAGCAGCAAGGTTCAGTCCTGGTGCGATACTGTCTTCTCCCCTACTGCAATGCCCAAAAATCAGAAAGTCTGAAAGGACGAAAAAACAGACTGAACCAACAAACGCCCTCCATAATCAGATAAGCACCGGATATGCCCTATATCCGGTGCTTATTTTTAAGACATTTGCGGCATTGCCCGCGACGGCGTTTCCTGTTTTTGCTTTTCTGCAGGCATATCGACGACAGCCCATTCCCCTTTAGCCAGTTTATTAAAACGGTAAAAGCCGGAGAGGCAACGCACCGTTGCCGGGACCACAGCAAGAGACATGACTGTTAAAATCGGCGCACCAGCCGTCACACCAATCAGGCATGACAACGCCGCTGTCACCGGTAAGGATTGAGAGGCGCTTTTATAAACGTCCTGTGAAAAATCAATCTGCCGTGCATATTTAACACGACTACGTGTAGCAACTTCAGCAGAAGGTCTTTTATCAATCGCCTTTTCTTCAAGCGCCCTGCGCCCGAAAGCAGGATAAACAGAGCCTTCTTTTCCGAACAAGACATGATTTTCAAGACTCCGAATACCCACATTGATGATACCGGTTCCCACAGCCCCGCCCATGATAACGGAAAACACCGTATCAGGATTAACCAACACAGCATAGAGCGCCGCCATCGCGCCCAGGCTAAGCGCAAAAGCTTTATGATCCGCCGCCGCCATAAATTTGGACGTCAGGCTGGCATAGGGTCTCTCTCCGAGCAAAGTGATATAACGTTTATCGTCCACAGAAGCCTCTTTTAAATGGTAAAACGAAGACCTTTTATCAAATTATGTAAATAAAAACAAGCTTTTCCATACTTATGCAATATGTTTTGTTTACAGGCTGCAAAAGCCGCGTTACTTTGAGTCCGCGGTTTTAAAGGAAAAGGATTTTTAAGCAATGTCACAGCCCCAAACAGCGGAAACCCAGATGAGCGAAAACACAACACCGGATATGAAAGATATCGTCGCCCTGTGCAAACGCCGCGGCTTCGTGTTCCCGGCCTCTGAAATTTACGGCGGGATCAACGGATTTTGGGATTACGGCCCGCTGGGTGTGGAGCTAAAGAATAATCTACGCGATCTGTGGTGGAAACAGATGGTCACTACCCCGCCGATAGGGCCGGACGGCCAGCCGGTGCAGATCGTCGGGCTGGACAGCTCGATCATCCAGAACCCGAAAACCTGGGAAGCGTCCGGCCATGTCGGCGGCTTTTCAGACCCGATGGTCGATTGCAAAGCGACCAAGCTGCGCTACCGCCAGGATCACCTGATTGTCCTGACCTCCGATAAAGCCGACCGCTGGCCCGCGTTCCACGAAGAAGCCGAAGATAGCGAGATCAGCAAAAAACTCAAAAAGCTCGGCATGCCGAGCGACATCGGCCTGTTTGAAAAAGTCAACCTGACCGAACTGGACGTCAGCACCTATGCAAAAATCGTCGGCCCCGATGTCAACGATCCCGGCACCCTGACCGAACCCAAACAGTTCAACCTGATGTTCCATACCTTCGTCGGCGCCAATGCAACCGAAGCAGACAAAGCGTATCTGCGCCCGGAAACGGCGCAGGGCATCTTCCTGAACTATAAAAACGTCCTCGACAGCTCCCGTGTCAAAGTCCCGTTCGGGATCGCGCAGATCGGGAAAGCCTTCCGCAACGAAGTCACCCCGCGGAATTTCATCTTCCGTTCCCGCGAGTTCGAACAGATGGAAATGGAATGGTTCTGCCATCCGGACGAAGTCGAAAAATGGCGCGATTTCTGGTTCGAAGAACGCACAAAATTCTGGAAGTCCATCGGCCTGCAAAGCGACAATTTAATCATGCGCAAACACGGCGATGATGAACTTTCGCACTACGCCAAAGCGGGCCTTGGCACATCCGATATCGAATACCGCTTCCCGTTCACCGCGCCAGGCTATGGCGAACTGGAAGGCATCGCGCACCGCTGCGATTTCGACCTGACGCAGCATCAGGAGCATTCCAAACAAAAGCTCGAATATATGGATCCGCAAACGCAGGAAAAGTTCATCCCGCACGTTATCGAACCGGCGGCAGGCCTGACCCGTGGCGTTCTTGCGCTGATCTGCGAAGCCTACACCCCGGACCCGAACCGGCCGTCCGGCGTGTACCTGAATTTCCACCCGTCGATCGCGCCGAAGAAAGCGGCCATCCTGCCCCTGACCGCGAAAGACGATCACGTGCCGCTGGCCACCAAAATCTATATGGATCTGCGCGAACATTACGCCGTCGATCTGGACATCAAACAAAATATCGGCAAGCGCTACGCCCGCCAGGATGAAATTGGCACCCCGTTCTGCTTCACCGTCGATGACCAGTCCAACGAAGACGGCACCGTCACCGTGCGCCACCGCAACACGATGAAACAGGACCGCATCGCCATCGACACTATCCGCGACTACATGGAAAAAGAAATGGCCCTGATGGCGGGGTAGAATTTTGACAGCCCCCGGACTTGTTCTTATATTGGTTCTATGCCTAAAGAACAGGAAGGTTTCATCCGCTTGCTAGGCCGGATTGTCTGCGAAGAAACAGGCGACGCATGGTTTAATTTAAGCGTAGCTTTTAACAAGCATCTCACCCGGCCCTTGCGGGACCGCTGGCGCGATCTTGTCTTTGATTACAAAGAACGCCGCGAGCGCAAAGAACAGGAACAATACGATCAAGAAAACAACATCATCCGCCCGGTCACAATAGACGACGGCATCGAAGTCATCCCTTTCGATCCCCGCTATGATGCGCCGCAGGAGCCTGAGCCGCCATCAGGCACCGTCATTGAAGGTGAATACAAGGCTGATTCTTCCCCTCTCCCTGAAGGGAGAGGGTTGCGCAAGCTTAATGAGCCGTAAGGCGAATTTAGCTATAGCTGGGTGAGGGAAGAACGATACTGGCCCTCACCCACTCAGCCAACGGCTTTGCTGCAAAAAGCCGGGCATCGTTGCCCTCTCCCTAAAGGGAGAGGGACGTTCACATCACAGCCCGTAACGCGCCCAGACGGCACGGGTTTCGAGTGTATCGACAAGTTCATCGCTGAAACCGTCAGCCATCCCGGCCTGCAGTTTGCCTATAAAAGGCACAGGGACGGGCAACCCCTTATCCGGCGTGGCTTCGGCAAACTTAACCTCATCCCCGAACCGCGCCCGCATCACCGAACGCACATCGCCAAGCCCGTTAATCAACCCCCGCTCCTGCGCCGGACCGGCCGTCCAGAAGCTGCCGTCGAACACATCCTTATCACTTGCCTTCAGCACATCCCCCCGCCGCTCGGTCACCCAATCGATAAAAGCCTGATGGATCTCTTTTTGGATTGCTTTCAGACGAGCGATATCCTCTTTCTTCTCCGGGGAAAACGGGTCGAGGAAGGATTTTTGATCGCCGCTCGTATACAGGCGGCGGTGAATACCGTATTTTTCGATGAGATCTTCAAATCCGAAACTGGCAGAAATCACCCCGATCGAACCGACGATAGAGCTTTCCTGCGCATAAATCTCATCCGCCGCACAAGCCAGCCAGTACCCGCCCGACGCGGCAACGTCTTCGACAAACGCAAAGACCGGGATTTCTTTTTCCTCGGCGCGCTGACGAATATGCCCGGCAATCAGCGATGTCTGCGCCGCAGAGCCGCCCGGCGAATTAATCACCAGCGCCACCGCCTTCACGCCGCCTTTATCAAAAGCCTTATCAATCGCCTTGGCATAGCGGTGATAGCTGATCCCTTTCTTGCTGATGCTCGCATCGGCGATCACTCCGGCAAAGCGGATCACAGCGACCTTCTCGCACGGCTCCAGCATCGGCCCCACCACAGGCAGGCCGCGTATAAAAGTCATTGTCTTTTTACAGTATTCTTTCATAAGGCCACTATAATATAGCTTTGCCCTCGCGCAAGATCTTATCGGCCTCCGCCGTGTAAGATCCATCCGCCTCATGCAAAACAAGTCCCGCATGAAGCGTTGCCGGAGTTTTGCGATCTTTCACCGCCCGTACGATCACCCGCTTGGCAGCATCGCCCGCCCGCGAATAAACCGGAAAAATCTCAACCGCGCCAAAGCGCCGCCCCAGCGCTTGAATAATCCGGTCAACCGCGTCCGCCCGGTGGATCATCGTGAGCGAGCCCCCGGATTTCAAATTATGAAACCCCGCATCAACCCAGCCCCCAACGTCCATATCTGCATCCTCATGCCCCAACGCTTTTGCCCGCCCGTCATCCTGCGCCCGCACATGATGCCCGGCTTCTAAAAACGGAGGATTACAAACCACATGATGGAAACGCTGCGTCGGTTCATCAACGCTAAAATCACGGATATCGGACTGGATAAAAGAAGGCACGGGATCGGCATCGTTCAACGCGCTGTTCTCCTGCGCCAACGCAATATACCCTTCCTGCAGCTCTACCCCGGTCAGCGCAAGACCGGGCACCCTGTGCGCCAAACAAAAAAGAACACCGCCAACGCCACAACCCATATCGAGCACGCTCTGCCCCGTCTGCGCCGGGCAGGCCGCCGCCAGCAGCACTGTATCCAGCGATGTCCGGAACCCTTTTTCCGGCTGCAGCAGCCGGACCTGCTTATCAAGCACATGGATTTCTACGGCATTTACATTGCCCGCCACAACACGCATCCTTTTATAATCATTAAGGTATTTTTATATATTTTCACATAACATTAACCAAGTAAAACCTTCTTGGGGACATGAATATGGGCCAGCTCTTTGTATTTTTATATCCTGTGGTGACGGTGATTTCCATCGTCGCCTATTTTCCGCAGCTCAAATCGCTGATTTTTGCAAAAACAAAGCCAAACAGCATCTCCCTGCCCTCATGGATCATGTGGTGCGTTAGTTCTTTTCTGGCGTTCGGCTATGCCTACTGCCATATTCATGATGCGCTGCTGTCTTTCACCACGGGCCTGAATATGCTGCTGGTTTTTCTGACAACGGCCCTGATCGTCTATAACAAATATGTCCGTTTCGAGACCGTAGCCACGCTTATAATGCCGCAAACACAACCGGTCCCGGTAAAAATCAAGGCACGACAGGACCGCTAAACACAAATCTTCTTGCCCTTTCGGAACAGCTGGTTTAATCCAGTAGCATGTCTACGCAAGCATTACAGCAGGATACAGCACCGCAAACACCGCTCGACACGCTATCGGGTCTGCTCAAAGATGATATGCTGCAGGTCAATACGCAGATCATCGACAATATGCAGTCCGAAGTCCCGCTGATCCCCCAACTCGCCGGATATTTGATCGCCTCGGGCGGTAAACGTATCAGGCCGCTGCTGACGCTGGCCTGCACCCGGATTTACGGTACAGACAGCCCGCGCCCGCATGCGCTGGCCGCCGCCGTCGAATTCATCCACACGGCCACCCTGCTCCACGATGATGTCGTCGATGAAAGCAAACAGCGCCGCGGCAAAGACGCCGCCAATCTCGTTTTCGGCAACCAGGCCAGCGTACTGGTCGGTGATTTCCTGTTTTCCCGCGCGTTCCAGTTGATGGTCGCCGACGGTTCACTTGATGTGCTGCGCATTCTTTCCGATGCGTCCGCCATCATCGCACAGGGCGAGGTTAAACAGCTCACTACCGCCAATAACCTTGCCACCACGATGGAAGATTATATCGAAGTCATCAGTGCCAAAACCGCAGCCCTGTTCGCCGCAGCCTGCGAAATCGGGCCGATTATCGCCGGACAGGACGATCAAGCCGCCGCGATGCGCGATTACGGCATGTATCTCGGGATCGCCTTCCAGATCGCCGATGATGTGCTGGACTACAGCGCGAACCGCGAAAAACTCGGCAAAACCGTCGGCGATGACTTCCGCGAAGGCAAAATGACAGCGCCGATCCTGTTCGCACTGGAAAACGCCAATGATGAAGAACGTGCCTTCTGGCAACGCACCGTCGGTGAACGCAGACAAACCGAAACCGACCTTGCGCAGGCGCAGGATATCCTGAACCGCCACGACGCTAACGGCAAAGCCCTGGCGCTGGCCCGGTCATACAGCGACAAAGCCGTCGCCGCCCTGTCCAGCCACCGCGAAAGCCCGCTTTTAAGCTGCCTGACAGACCTCGCCCGCTTCACGGTCGACCGGTCTTATTAATTATCCCAATCCATAATATTACGTAAAAACAAAAGCTTATAGTGCGCACAAGGAAATCCTCTGTGTGCAGGTGCAATATTTTTCTTGACACAAGCACCTTGTGCATAATAGATATGCATAAATTGCATATCTGGAGACTCATACGATGATCGAAATCACAGAAACCGCCTTTATCATGAACACGTTCTTCCTGCTGATCTGCGGGGCATTGGTCATGTTTATGGCCGCAGGCTTCGCCATGCTCGAAGCAGGCAGCGTCCGCAGCAAATCCGTTGCGGTCATCCTGGTTAAAAATATCGGGCTGTATGCGATTGCCGGGATCATGTATTTCCTGGCCGGCTATAACCTGATGTATCTGGGCGTTGACGGCGGGTTTATCGGTACGCTGGCCATGTGGCACCCGGACGATCACGCCGCCATCGCAGGCGATTACAGCGCCGGTTACGCTTCCGCCGCAGGCTGGTTCTTCCAGATGGTTTTCGTCGCCACAGCCGCCTCTATCGTGTCTGGCGCGCTGGCCGAACGGATCAAGCTTTGGCCGTTTTTCATCTTCTGCGCCATCCTGTGCGCCTTTATCTACCCGGTTGCAGGCAGCTGGGTCTGGGGCGGTGGCTGGCTGTCGGAAATGGGCTTTAAGGATTTCGCAGGCTCGACCCTGGTACACTCTGTCGGCGGCTGGGCCGCCCTGACCGGGGCGATTCTGCTCGGCGCGCGCCGGGGCCGCTTCAGCAAAGACGGCAAACCCAAAGCGCTGCACGGTTCTTCGATGCCGCTGGCCACACTCGGGGCGTTTATCCTGTGGTTTGGCTGGTTCGGGTTTAACGGCGGCTCCCAGCTCTCGATCGCCACCACCGACGATGCGCTGGCCGTTGCGAAAATCTTTGCCAACACCAATATGGCTGCTGCCGCAGGCGTTGTAACCGTCCTGGCGTTTTATCTCGCCATAGGCCGCAAAGTTGACCTGACCGCCGCCCTGAACGGGGCCTTGGCCGGACTGGTGGCAATTACCGCCGAACCGCTGATGCCTAGCGCGCTGATGTCTGTCGGAATCGGATCGGTTGGCGCAATCGTCATGCTCAGCGCTTCCAAAGCGCTGGAAACCGCAAAAATTGATGATGTCGTCGGGGCAGTGCCGGTTCACCTGGCCGCCGGGATCTGGGGCACGCTGGCCGTTGTCCTGTCCAACCCCGAAGCCAGCCTGGTTACCCAGCTGATCGGCATCACCAGTGTAGGGGCCTTCGTCTCCTCCCTCAGCTTCGCGCTGTGGGCCGCGATGAAATACACCTACGGCATCCGCCTGCACTGGTCACACGAAGATATGGGCGGGGATATCGCCGAGCTTGGTATCCGTGCCTATAACCTGGACCACGGCTTTGAAGAACAGGGCAAAGCCGTAAACTAGACCAATCCTAAACTGTTAAAGCCCGCGGGACATCGTCCTGCGGGCCTTTTTTTAAAGTGATATCAGGATGCTATGGCGCGACAATCATGGAACGTGAGTTTTTAATAACCGTCCCCAACGCATCACCATATTTTTCATTCATCTCAGAAAAAGAAGTTAACATCTGTCCCAGATCAATCCCAAGCCGATCCCGACAGTCCGCAGCATTCTGCATAGATCTGAATTGTAATTCCTGCATAGCAATCGTACCCTGATTATAAAGCTGTTGATCCTGAGCATCCAGAGTGCCAGTGCATTGAATCATAGCCCGAAAATCACGAGCAACCTGGACTTCCTGTGCTGTCAATGTCTGCGGCGCGGCACCGTCTTCCGCCAACGCAGCACCAGACAGTAAAACCCCACCGGCAAGCGCCGCAGCAAATCCTTTTTTCAAAGACATCTTTGTCTCCTCCCTAAAATTTTTTAAAATAGAATGCCCCTGTATAAATCCGCGGAATTCTTCTGTAAATAAAAATCTTAAAAAGCAACGACTCACATCAAGATAAATACTGGACAAAACCCCGCGGCATCCCTTATAAGTTCCCCTTATTACAAAAAGTCGGGGCGTAGCGCAGCCTGGTAGCGCGCATCGTTCGGGACGATGAGGCCGGAGGTTCGAATCCTCTCGCCCCGACCATTTTAAAAAGCCGCCCTATACGGGCGGTTTTTTAATAGCGCACATAAAAAAAGCGCGGCCATAAACCGCGCTTGTCTTCTGATATCATCAGACCAGATCAACCCGGCCCGTTCGGCGGTTGCGGCGTACCGGCAATGTTAGTAGAACATTCACGTGAGATAATGTTCTCAACAATACTTTCTACAGTATAGGTATGAGACTTATCTTGACGAGCTTTATCAAGATCATCGACAATAAAACCTAACAAACGTGACCCACTCCCATTGCTGGCAGGCTTATAAAGCTCGGCCATGCACTGAGCTTTATAAGCCGTACTTTTATCACTACTATAGTGATTGTAATAGGCATTCAGAACGGCAGCGATGACTTTGCTTTGTTTGTCTTTTTCAACACCATCAAACTCTTCAAGGCTTACAGCCGAAGCACCTGAAACAGCGCCAAATGATAACGAGAGCGCCAAACCTACACTGGTAAGAATCTTTTTAATCGACATGATGAGCCTCCTGAAATTATTTCGGTGGTATATTAGCACATCATAAAACGATATAAAAGAAAAATAATATTACGGAAAAGATCGCCCAGGTAACGTCTTCACCTCATCATCAAGAGTATCATTCTGCACCTGCTGCCCCGCCACCAAATCCAGATTACTATTAGCACGTTGCTGCTGATTCCCGTCCGCAACCAAGGCAAAGGGTCCTGAAATATTTTCTACAGATGCAAAAGCCTTACCTTCAACGTTATTAGCAAAAGAAACTGTTCTCTCTGCAGACAACACACCGTTCATATCTATATTAATAGTTGAACCATTACGTGCACCAGCAATATCGGCCTCAATTTGCTCTGGTGTTTTTTGAAGATCTTTATATCTCTCTAGCACCTCAGGTGCCATGCTGGAAATCATAGTATTTATACGTCCATTAATTTGATCTGCAGGCAGCCCTTGAACTTTGCCTTCTAACTTAATTTCTTCAATTTTTGCAGCTTGTAGCTTTGCTTCTTCCCGCGCGTCATACATCTGCATGAAATTTTGACCAATCGCCTCATCTGAATCCAAAATGCTCTGCACTTGCCTTCTTTTTTCATCATCCATCGGCCCACTTTGGGGGCTTGTGAGATCAGCAATACGCTGATAATTCAGCAAGCGCATTTCCGCTTCATGAATTTTTTCTACGCTAGCACCATCACGCTTTAGCTTTTCAAGCCTTTCTTTTTCTCTCTGCGCTAACGTCTTAGCATCCTCATGCAAATCCCCCTGCTTGAACTCAACATCCTCACCACCGATATTAAAGGAGACGTTATTGTTATAAGCGGCCTGGAACGATTGTTGCACCATCATGTCCATCATCGCGCCGCGCTGGTTCATGGACGTGATATTGGTCCGCGGTGTGCCTTCTTTCAGGCCGAGATTGCCCTTTTTCAGGACATCGCTGTAGGCGTGGTTAATTTCATCACGGATTTTATTGAGACGCATGGCGGCCGCGGCTGCTTCCTGCTCTTCCAGAGTGGCATGCTGGGCTTCGGGGAAATAGGCCAGCCCGGCATCAAAGCCTTCGCGGTCGAAATCCTCGCGCACAGCTTCCACCGGCTCGCGGCTTTCTTCGGCAATCCGCGACACGCGGGCGTCAACCTGCGCATCCTTTTGCTCGGTAATATCGGCTAAACGCTGCTCTTGCTCGTTACGCGCGCGCAGCTCTTCTCTCTGATCGAGAAGATCACGTTCCCAGACTTTCATTACTCACCCACACACATTTTTATAGTTACGTAAAGATATCTTGCCTGAGCGCATTTAACTTTATGTAAAAAATAGATTGCATTTTATCTATTTTTTTATCCGGGAAAACAAGCTCCCGATTCGCCCTCCCCGCAACGCCTTATTTCCTGCTGCACAGCAACGACAAGGGGCTTGCCTTTATACCCCATAGGGGTATATAATTTTTATATATACCCCCAAGGAAAATATTATGAAGTCATTGTTTTATAGCCTGAATATCCTGATTTTTATGCTGATGCCCCTGGCCCCGTCCGCCCAGGCCCGCCCGGTTTCTTATCCCGGCGGCTGGACCGCTATGACGATGAATGACGTGGACAGCAACGCCCTGCACATCCATTACTCCCCAAACGCCAGGAACTCGCTCGGCTGGCGGCATGAATATCTGCGCGATCCCAAGGCGCACATGGATGCGCTGCAGTGGAATACGCTGCTCAAACGCTGGAACCAGCCCGGCGCACAGGCCAATTTCTACATCAAAAGCGGCGCAGGCATTGCTTATGATGACGGGGAAACCGAAGCGGCCGCCTTTACCGGGGTGGCCGCCGACTGGGAAACACGGCGCTGGTTCACCTCCTACGAAAACCGCTTCTTCTATGCCGGGGACATCGCCAGATTTGCCAGGCACAAAGCGCGTGCCGGCGTCGCGCCCTATATCGGCGATTACGGCGACCTGCATACATGGCTGATGCTGCAGGCCGATTATGATGCCGGGGAGCGCGATGATTTCTCCCTGACCCCGATGGTGCGCTTTTTCAAAGGCCCGTCAATGCTCGAAGCCGGCATCAATCTCGACGGCGGCGGCATGCTGAATTTCATTCAAAGATTTTAACGAAAGGACAGACCGTTATGAAACATCTTGTATTGACAGCCCTGACACTCCTGACCCTTGCGGTCACCCCGGCCTTCGCCATGCATAACGGCGTACCGCACGATCACGACATGGATGACAGTGAACAGATCACAGCCATCGCGCCGGAGCAAAACGATGTCGAAGTCCATGTCTTTGGCCTGGTCTGCGATTTCTGCGCCCGCGCGGTTGAAAAAGTCTTTATGAAGCGCGAGGAAGTGAACGGCGTCAATGTAGACCTCGACAATTTTCTCGTCACGATCGACTTAAAAGACGGGGCCGATATCGACGATGAGACGATCACCGAACTCATCACCGACTCCGGTTACACCGTCAACGACATCACAAGACCGCACGGCTAAAGGCGCAATATCATGAGTGAGCATTTCAGCATCAAACATACCCTCGTCCCGTTCATCAGCCTGTTTACATCGGCCGGGACGCTGGTTTGCTGCGCGCTGCCCACCCTGATGGTCTCGCTCGGGATGGGCGCGGCACTGGCCGGGATGATGACGGACTTCCCGCAGCTTGTCTGGCTGTCCCAGCACAAGCTCGGGGTCTTCGGCACAGCCGCCGTCATGATAACCTTCGCAGGCCTGATGATCTATAAAGCCCGCAACCTGCCCTGCCCGGCGGACCCGAAACAGGCCAAAGCCTGCAAACGCCTGCGCGTCATCAGCCTGTGGATCTACGGTTTTTCCGTGCTGGCCTTTGCCACCGGGTTCTTTTTCGCCTTTATCGCCCCTTACGTTCTGGAGAAATGACATGCCTGAAGACAGCCCTCCGCCCCATCCTTGTCACCATGCAGAGCTTCCCAAGCTGAACCGCGCCGCAGGTCAGATCGAAGGCGTGAAACGCATGATCGAAGAAGGCCGTTACTGCCCCGACATCATCACCCAGCTTCGCGCCGCCCGTGCCGCGCTGCGCCGGATCGAAGGCGACATCCTGGAATCGCACCTGCAGCATTGCGTTGCCGATGCGATGTCTGGTAATGATGCGCAGGATACCGAACAGAAAATTGCCGAGCTTAAAGAGCTGTATAAAAGGTTCTACGAATGAAAAGCTGCTGCCACGCGGAAAAAGCCGATGCCTGTCATCCACAGGATCAAAAACGCGACCTGCTGCTCACCGGCACGATGGGGATTATCCTCTGTGCGCTTATCCTGCATTTCGTACCGCTGGACCTGCCTTACATTACCCCGTTCACGCACGCCGTTGCCGGGCTGCTGAAAACCGTCTGGTGGGGGATATTGCTCGGCCTGTTCGCCGTCGGCCTGATGAACAAAGTCCCGCGCGAATATTTTAACGCCCTGCTGGGACGGGGCGATACGGTTGGCGGGCTGCTGCGCGCCGCGCTCGCCGGGCTGGTTCTGGACTTATGCTCGCACGGCATCCTGATGGTCGGCGCCAAGCTTTATGAACGCGGCGCATCGCTGGCGCAGGTCATGACGTTCCTGATCGCCAGTCCGTGGAACTCCTTCACCCTGACACTGGTGCTGATCGCGCTGATCGGCCTGCCCTGGACGCTGGCCTTCATTGCCGGATCGGCACTCATCGCCGTCCTGACAGGCATGATCTATATGGCGCTGGTTAAACGCGGCATCCTGCCCGACAACCCCAACAAATTGCCGGAAAGCACCGAAAAACTCGACGTCTGGCAAGATGCCAAAAGTAAGCTGAAAACATTCAAACCAAACGCCGCCTTCTTCAGGACCACATTCACCGATGGCTGGCGCGAAGGCAAAATGGTGATGCGCTGGCTGTTCCTCGGCCTGATCCTTGCCGGACTGATCCGCGCCTATGTCCCGACCGAAGCGCTGGGCACCTATTTCGGCCCGACCATGATCGGCCTGCTGCTGACCCTGCTGGCCACCACGATCATCGAAGTCTGCTCCGAAGGCTCCGCCCCGATCGGCGCGGAACTCGTCACCCGCGCCGCCGCGCCGGGCAACGGCTTTACCTTCCTGATGGCGGGGGTCGCCACCGATTACACTGAAATCATGGTCATTAAGGAATTCACAAAACGCTGGCTGATCGCCTTCTCCCTGCCGCTCATCACCGTACCGCAAATCCTGCTGCTCGGCTGGATCATGAATAATATCGGTTAACGTCCTACTTACAAGGATAAACCTCGTACAGCGCCATCGTCACCGCGGGTGCGGCGATAAAGGCATCATGCTCCCCATGTTTGCGCAGATAGCGCAGCACCACATCATGTACATCGTTGAGCGTCATTGACTGGGGAATGCAGATATCAATCTTCGGGGCGATATTCAGCGAACGCAGCACATTGTGATAGTCCATCACGCCGCTGATGTAAGACTGGCACGTAGTGTGCCCGCCTTTGACTTTCTCACGCCCCTGCTCATCCATATCGCAAACCTGCAGCAGGTAAGCCCCTGTAAAACGCGCAGCATCCGCCCGCACCGGCAACAATGCCAGCCCGGTTAACACAGCCAACAGCGTCAATCTCAGGATCTGCATGAAAATAAGTTACTCTTTATTTTGGACTTTTAAGCCTTTTAGAACAGCAAAGGGAGAGTCTTCCACGTTTTTCTTCGCTGCCGCCGAAATCACCCGTTCCCGCGGCTCTTTGCGCGGCCCGCCTTTTTTCGGCTTGTGCGGCCGTTTCGGCCTGTCCTTGTTATCTTTGAACTCAGGCTTCTTGCGCTGCTCCGGCGGACGGCCATAAGCCTTCCCTTTGCGCAGCCGGAACGTCGCCAGCTCCGGCTTTTCAGGCGGTGCGGCCTGCTCAGCCTTAGGGGCTGCCTCAGCCGGTTTCTCATCCTTGCTGTCCTCTGCTGCCGCAGGCGGCG
Source organism: Rhodospirillales bacterium (assembly GCA_020638155.1). Classification (GTDB taxonomy): domain Bacteria; phylum Pseudomonadota; class Alphaproteobacteria; order Micavibrionales; family Micavibrionaceae; genus UM-FILTER-47-13. The sequence continues at coordinate 391,069 of JACKJB010000001.1, read as the reverse complement.
CATCAAACAACGACATTTGTCCCTGCGGCTCAGCCGCAGCAGGCACCGGTGTTTCTGTCTTTTCTTCGGCAGGCGCAGCAGGTTTTTCTTCGGCTTCCACCTTGGACTCCTGCGCCGCAGCCTCTTCATCTTTCAGCGCTTCTTCTGCCGGGTCATGGATTTTCTTATGATCCATCGCTTCCAGAACTGCATACAGATCCGGGATCGGGCAGCCCAGCCATTCGGCCATTTCATGTTTGGCCTTGAACACGCCTTTATCGGCATTGTCATACACCGCGCTAATCAGCCGGTCGAGCATATCCACCCGGATCGCCCGCGGGCCATAAACCGGGTAACCGATCGCACGGTAATATACCGGATCGATATCGGCCTGCTCGGCCACGGAAATCGAGGTCACCCCGTCCGGCGGCACCGCAGCCGGAAGCGGCTTATCATTCCACAAGGTCCACAGCAGCGCCCGCAACCGCACGGCCGCAGGTTTATTCAACAGCGGCAGGAAGATCAATACCGGCCCGAGCCGGACCTTACGGGAGCGCAGCGCCCGGCGGCCTTCCTCGTCAAGCCCGGAAATCGGCTCTTCCAGGGCCGCGCGCGGCAAAATCCCGAACGCTTCATGCAGCTTGCTCGCAATATCGCGGGCCGGGGCCTGAATCTCTTCCTCGTCTTTGAGAACGGTTAAAGGCTGTAAAACCTCGTCGATATGGCCGTGCAGCCAAGCGGTAATCTCGGTGGAAACTTTTTCCTGATCGGCTTCGGCGATCTCAAGAGTCACCTCGGCGGCAGGACGCAATATCGCTTCACCCTTCCTGATCCTGGCGACAGGCTGGCCGGGCAACGGGTTGGTTGCGTCTGGTTGAAACAGGATGACACCCTCATCCGTCAACTTAAATTGCGTCGGTTTCGCATTTAGCATAGGCCGTACTATATGACTCTCTGCGCCCGGCTGCAAGCCGCATTGCAGTCATCGTGCTTTTTTGATAGCTTTTTAGCGGATTTAATTCACCGCCGGAGATCATATCGTGCTTTGCCCAGCCCCCATCAAAACCGTTTTCCTTACCTTTACCGCCTTATTTTTCCTGCTGAATACCCCGGCTAACGCCGCCATAAACGCGCAGGATGCTGAAAAACTGAAGGGCATATTCCAGGAACTTCTGACCGAATACAGTACCGTCGCCAAAGACAGCGAAGCAGAACTGATCGCCGAAGGCGAAATCCTGGTCGAACCGAACGATTTTTACTACGCAGCCACTTTGCCGCACCTGACATTGAAATATGATGACGGCAGTAAACTGGAAGTCGGGATGCTGGCCTTAAACGTCATGCCGGGCGACACCCCGGAACAATGGAAAATGACGCTCGCCATCCCGACGCCGCTGGTCTTTTACGACGGCAACGGGGCCCGCGCCATCACAACGAATATCGGCAGTCAGAATTTCGCCGGCGTATGGCATGAACCGCTCAAAAATTTCCTGAAAATCAACGCCCAGTACAAAGACGTTGAAATTAACGGCAATCTCGATAACTTCAAACTGTCCGCTCCCAATGTCGTCATCACATCCAGCCTGGATCAAAGCAAAGACGGACTGTGGTCCGGTCCGGCAAACATGATGGTATCCGACCTTAAAATCGATGCCGGGAATGGCGGCTATGCCGCGGTCAAGGACATAGCCCTGACATCGGCCATTACCGATTATTCCCTGGATGCCGCTATTAACTACCAGGAACAGATCAACGCCCTCAGTGAAAGCTACGATTCCGGTGACAACCCCAGCGGCAGCAGTTCCCACATCCTTGGCATCTACAACATGATCTTTGGTTTTCTTGGCGAAGGGTTGGACGGCTTTTCCGTCGGCGTCACAATGAAGGGCTTCGAGATCGGCAAACCCGAAAACAGCGCCACGCCCGCCGAAACGGTCAAAATCGGGAATACGGGCCTGGCTTTCGGCATGGAAGGTTTTCGCAGCGGCTCTGTCAATATGAGCCTGAAAACAGGCTATCACGACTTTGCTCTGACCCCGCTGAATGAAGACTACAGCAAAGCGACGCCCAATAACGTCGATATCGACCTGTCGGTCAACAACCTGCCATACAAAGAGATTGTCAATCTCGGTCGCAATTCAATCTCCATGGCGACACAAGGCTCGCCCGAAGCCGGAAAACTGGCAGGACTCCAAGCCATCATGACCCTGCCGCAATTGCTAACTCAAGCGCAAACCAGCCTGGCGTTAAAAAACACCGCTTTTGGCAACACCCACTATAACGTCAAAATCAACGGCGACATGACAGCAAACCTCAAAGCGGTCACCGGCGCTACCGGCAAAGCCCGAACCGAAGTCGCCGGGCTGGAAAACCTGATCCAGGCGCTGCAACAATCCTCTACCAACCCGGACCTTGATGCCACGAAGAAGCAAAGCTTGCAGAAAACCCTGTCGATGCTGGCAGTACTCCAGATGGCCGGACAAATGGACAAGGATGACAAAGGGCAGGATATCCGGGTTTATAACCTGGAACTGAATGAACAGGGCCAGGCCCTGCTCAACGGCACAGACCTGCAAATGGTGATGCAAGCCGGGAAATAAGACACTTAAGATACTAAAGCAAATACCGCAGCAGCGCATTCAGCCGCTGCCGCCCCGCCGCGGTAGCCGCCAGCCGTTCATCCGTGCGCCAGATCAGTCCTTCCTGCTCCAGCGCCGCAAGCCTGGCTTCATCAAGATCATACTGCCCCCCGGCTGCCTCGGATAGTTTCCGCAGCAATACCCCGTCCCGCAGCCGCAGCCCCATCATCAGCGCCTCGGAAAAGCACTGCTGCGGATCGATCTCCTCAAACGGATGCCCGCCATGCCCGTCATTTGCGGCCCGATCCAGCCAGATCTGCGGTGCCCGGTGCCCGCGCGTCGCCTGTTTGACGCCATCAATCGTCAGGCGGCCATGCGCCCCCGGCCCGATCCCGGCATAATCATCATAACGCCAATATGTCAGATTATGCCGCGACTCCTGCCCCGGCACCGCATGATTGGATATCTCATAGGCCGGCATCCCGGCATCTTCCAATACAGCCTGAGTCGTTTCATAAAGCTCCCCGGCGTGATCGTCATCCGGGATCGTAAATTCCCCGCGCGCATGCTGTCCGAAGAACGGGGTCCCCTGCTCAATCGTCAACTGGTACAAAGAAAGATGTCCGCCAGATAAAGTCAAAGCAATTTCAAGCTCTTGCCTCCACTCATTAACAGACTGCTTCGGCCGCGCATAAATCAGATCGAAACTAAAGCGGTCAAAATTTTTCCGTGCAATATCAATTGCCTGAATGGCTTCACTGACATTATGCTTACGTCCCAGAAACTGGAGCTGTGTATCGTCGAGCGCCTGCACCCCCAGCGACACCCGGTTAACCCCGGCTTGCCGGAACGCCCTGAATTTATCGGCCTCAACCGAAGTCGGATTGGCTTCGAGCGTAATCTCGCAATCATTGGCAATATGCCAGCGCTGCTGCACCCGGTCGATCACAGCCTGCACGGTTTCCGGCGCCATCAGCGACGGCGTCCCCCCGCCGAAAAAAATCGACGTGACCCGCCGCCCCGGCGTCAGGGCTGCATAATAGTCAATCTCGCGCAAAAACGCATCGCGCCACGCGCCATGATCGATCGACTCGCTAACATGGGAATTAAAATCGCAATAAGGACATTTGGAAGCGCAGAACGGCCAATGAACATAAACCCCGAACAGCGGGAGATCACCGGCCGGTTCCAAGCGCTTTACCCGACGTTAAAAGTCACGGGGCTAAGCGTTGCCGGGCTCACGGCGTTCGATGTGCTCCCGATCGTGTTCGACATCGCTTCATAGACAATCGGCAGAGCAAACAACGCGCCGCCACTGGCCATCCGGATCGCCCCGTCTTTAAGCGGCGTCTGGCCCGGGTTTTCAACATGGTCTTTAACCTTAAGAACCCCCAGAACCCCTAACAACAGGCCGAACATATAGGCAATCCCGGTCAGCAGACCAGGCACCATGGCAATCGAGTCGGTAATGTTCTCGGCAATATCGCTAAAGTCATTGGCTTCAGCGCTATCAATCCCGGCCAGGGCGGCAACCGTCATCCCGGCATAAACATGAAGTGCGGCTTTTCTAAACATCATTAGGTCCTCCTGATAATATTTTTGCGGCCCAATATAAAGCGTTCCGTCAAATAAACAAGGTCCGGAGCACTTTTACGCGATAAAACCCGTTGAAAAATCAGGTTATACTTCTTCAAAGCAGGTTTTGACAAGTTCTGCAAAGGCCCGCGCCCGGTGGCTAATCCGCTGTTTTTCTTGCTGAGTCATCTCGGCAAAGCTGCGATCAAACCCGTCCGGCACAAAAACCGGATCATAGCCAAATCCTTTTTCCCCGCGCGGCGGCCAGACAATCTGCCCGTCACAACGTCCCTGAACCACCTCGGCATGGCCATCCGGCCACCCCAGTGCGAGTACACAGACAAATGCAGCCGAGCGGTCTTCGCTCTCACCAAGCCTGTCCTGAACCGTCTGCATCGCCATGCCGAAATCTTTCTCCGGCCCGGCCCAGCGGGCGGAATAAATCCCCGGCGCGCCGTCCAGCGCATTGACGGCAAGCCCACTATCATCCGCCAGCGCAATTTCCCCGCTGGCTTTCGCAGCGGCCAAAGCCTTCAAAATCGCGTTATCCGCAAAGCTGCCCCCGGTTTCCTCCGGCTCATCAAGCCGCAACGCCGCCGCGCTAACGCACGACACGCCATAAGGTTCCAGCAAAGCGGAAATTTCCCTGACCTTCCCCTGATTATGGGTCGCCAGGACCAAAGTCTTACCGTCAAACTTACGCATCTTTGACGATACTGCCGGTCAGGCCGATATACTTGCCTTCAAACTCAAACACACAAAACGGCACATCCTGCGCGGTAACGAAATCGCGGAAATGGAAGTTATCCTGGATATCATCAAAAATCACGACAGCCCGGTCACTCAGCTTCTTTCTCACCGTTTCATATGCAAACCGCCGCCCGCTATAGCTTTTATCGCTATCATAATGGAAAAGGTCCACAGCCCCTGTTTCTTTCATAATGGCAGGAAGATTGAATTTATCCCCTTCGATAAACAATCGCCAGCGTGACTTAAAGGACTCATCAACCACAAACCCGACCAGCTTTTCCGGCTCCTCATAGCGAAAATAAGGGAAATCGCTGGAGTAAAGCTTGCCGTCACCATCGTTCTTTGCCAGCGCCGTTAACATCGCCTGGCTCGACCAGCCCGCCGCAACGCCGGTTTCAATAACATTCTCAGGCTGCAGGTAACGGACCAGGAAATATAAAAGCGGGTAATTACCGCCCCCGCCCAGATCAAGCTCGATCGTCGAGAGCTTTAAGCGGCAATGCCGTTCGATCTCGGCCGCCGCCGCCTGCGTTTCCTCATACAGCTTCAGATCCAGTGATCTCATGAAATCATCGCAGGACATCGCATGCGCGGCGCACCACGTTCGCACAGACTCCGATTGCTTCTGGTAATCTTTTTCCTTAAAACGCAACAAAGCCTTTTCTGCCATCACCGAAAAATTATGCCGCTTCAGGCTGTTGCGCCCGATGGTCACGATCTTTGCCAGCATCGCCTTACCCTTCCAGCCCCAGCGCCACCTTCTGCAGGTGGGACAGATCGGCACATCCGGCTTTGGCCAGATCAAACAGCTTAAAGAACTCTTCTTCGCTAAAAGGCTCTTTTTCTGCCGTCCCCTGGATCTCGATAACGCCGCCCTTGCCGGTAATCACAAAATTCGCATCGGTGTCCGCGCTGGAATCTTCGGCATAATCCAGATCAAGCACCGGAACACCTTCATAAATACCGCAGGAAATCGCCGAAACGCTGTCAATGATCGGCAGCTTTTCGCACAGCCGAACTTTGACCATATATTGCATCGCTTTGTATAGCGCCACATAAGCCCCGGTAATCGATGCCGTCCGCGTCCCGCCGTCGGCCTGGATGACATCGCAGTCAATCCGCACCTGCCGCTCACCCAGCACCGACAAATCAACCACCCCGCGCAACGCCCGCGCAATCAGGCGCTGGATTTCCAGCGTCCGCCCGCTTTGCTTGCCCCGTGCGGCTTCCCGGTCCATCCGCTTTCCGGTCGAGCGTGGCAGCATCCCGTATTCCGCCGTCACCCAGCCCAGCCCGGAACTCCGCCGCCACGGCGGCACATTCTCTTCAACCGTCGCCGTGCACAACACGTGCGTATCTCCAAATTTGGCCAGGCACGAGCCTTCCGCATGTTTGGATACATCGGTAATCAGTTCAACATGGCGCATGGCATCGGCACTGCGGCCGGACGGTCTTTGCATAGTCCCTCACTCGCTAGAATTTCAACGCCCCGACTGTAAGGTTACGCGGGCCAAAGTCAAGCGGCGTCTGCCATCACAAAATAAGTACTAAAGCATTTTGTGATTTGCTTTTTTCCGTTAAAAAAATAATATTTCCGGTATGATACCGGAACTCAACGAACGATCCGAAGCGATCCTGCGCTATATTATCGACGCCTATATGCAAACGGGCGAACCGGTGGGATCGCGCACGATTTCGAAAATGCTGGGACTGAACCTGTCCCCGGCAACCATTCGCAACGTCATGGCCGATCTTGAAAGTGAAGGCCTGCTCTTTGCTCCGCATACTTCTGCCGGACGCTTGCCAACCCAGCAGGGCCTGCGCTTTTACGTTGACGGCCTGATGGAAATCGGCGACCTAAGCGAAGAAGAACGCCGACAGATCGAAGTCCGCTGCAAGACCGCCGGACACTCACTCGATTCCCTGTTCGACCAGGCGACGACCATGCTGTCCGGTCTGTCTTCCGCAGCCGGGCTGGTCGTCGCGCCAAAATCGAATAAACCGCTGAAACAAATCCAGTTCGTCCAGCTTGATCCCGGCCGCATCCTCGTGGTCATGCTGATGGAAGGCGGGCTGGTGGAAAACCGGGTCATGGAAGTCGGGCCGGACACCACCCCGGCGGCCCTGCAGGCGGCGGCCAATTACCTGAACGACCGCCTGTCCGGACGCACCATTCCCGAGGCCCGGTCCATGGTGCAGGAAGAAATCAAAACCCACAAAGCCCAGCTCGACATCATCACCGCAAAACTGGTCGAACAGGGCATCGCCCTGATGCCGCCGGGCAGCCCGGACGGCCACATCATCGTCCGCGGCCAGTCGCAGCTTCTGGCCGATGTCCGGGCCGTTGAAGACATGGAGCGCGCCCGGCAGCTTTTAACCGCGCTCGAAGAAAAAGAAACCATGTCCCGCCTGCTAGAAGCAGCACAAGGTGCCGACGGCGTCCAGATTTTCATCGGCACGGAAAACCGGATGTTCGAACATTCGGGCTGGTCGATGGTTATATCTCCATATAAAAGCAGCGAAAACCAGATCATCGGCGCTATCGGCGTTATCGGCCCCACCCGCTTAAATTACAGCCGCGTCATCCCTTTACTGGATTACACCAGCAAGGTCATGGAAAAGATCCTGGGATCCTAAATTATTGACATAAAAACATACCCAGTCTATAGTCTTCGCATGAAGAACCATAAAGAAAAAAGCCTTAATGAACTGGTCATGCAAGCCTTATGTTGCAAGCTTGGCTCATCGTTTGTCGCCAGTGTAACGCGCAACAAAGACGGTGAATACATCGCCATAAAAGGCGGCCTGATCGAAGAGGACGATACTTTGATAAACGATGCGGCCTCTAACCTGAAAGCCGCCTGGGACGAAACAGCCCGCAATAAGCACATCGCTGAACGCGACACGCATCTTAACGCCGGCCATCTCCTGTCTTTCGTCAAACCCGGCGGTCATATAGATAAGGCCACAACAGAAGCTTGCCAAATTGCCCGGCAAACCAATAAAAACGTTATGTTCGTACATAACGACCGCATCATCACCGTATCTGGTCCGGACCAACACGTCTCCAGAATCACGGTAAAAAACTTCTATAAATCCTGACCATCCAACTGACTAAAGAACGGCTCTTGATAACTTTACGCAAAGGATTTACGGACGATCCCATTTGCCGTTACACTATGGTGTTTTTATCGGGTTTGTGACCAGTCTGTGCGAGGGGCTATGACTTTTAGAAAATTGTTACCATTATTCCTGATCGCGGTAATCATGACCGCTGGCGCGGCTTATGCCCAGCTTCCCGGTCGCTCCGGCGGCAGCACCGGACTTGACTCCCAAGGGGTTCCCTACTCCAGCAAATACTGGAAAGGCGCACCGGAACAAAGTACGATTTCCCTGGTGCGCAAACCCGGACTGACGGAAAACCAGTTTGCCTTGCGGATCGCCAGCCCTTTTCTCGTCAATGGCTGCATGAAGCTTAGCAACTTCGGCTATATGGCAGAATTCAAAGATGGGTACCTCGACATATCAATTGAAGATATGACGGTCGATATGCGCGACCAGCCGCAATACGCCCATTATGAATGCAGCCAAAAGGCCCAGATGCCAATGGCCGATATCGTCCTGAACCGGGACGACCTGGTCAAAAACCAGACCCAGGTTATCCGGATGCATAACGGATCCGATACCAATTACTACAACATTACGCTGACGGACGACAATGTCATGATCCTGCCGGATGAATCCTATGGCGGCATGATAAAGCGCTTTATCCCGCAGGCGCTTCCAGGCAGAAAAACAACTCTGACTTACTGGTTCTACCCGGTCGGCACAATCCTGCTATGGGTACCGGGAATGGATGATACGCAAAAATCGGTTGAAGCGCTGCGCGCTTTCGCAAAAGAAAAAGGGCTGGCACCGCTGGAAACCGTGATGCCCGCTTTTGAATCACCGATGACAAAAGCCGAATACCAGTATTTCATCGATACGGACGGTACGTTCGATGACAATCAGGATGAACTGGTTGACGGTATGGCTATCGGTGACGTCTCATTTGAAAAAACCGTATACGGCCTTGAAAAAGATGAAACCGTGCTAGATAAAAAGACTGTCTACGCCAAACGACCGGGGATGTACGAATAACCATGAACGACCAGAACAGCAATCCCAATACACCTGACGATGATTTTTCCGGTACACCGGAACAGGAACAGGCTCCTGCACAGGATCCGCTTGCCCCGGAACCGGAAGCAACGCACACAGAAGATCCTGTTGAAGCGGAAAACGATCTCGAAGCAAAAGTGGACGCCCTGCAAGCCGAGTTGAGCGAAGCCCGCGACCAGATGCTCCGTGCCATGGCCGAAGCGGAAAACACCCGCAAACGCCTGCTGCGCGACCGCGAAGATGTCCGTAAATACGCCGTATCGGACTTTGCCAAAGACCTTTTGGACTTTGCCGACAACTTCCGCCGCGCGCTCGATTCCCTTCCTGAAGATATACACCAGGTTGATGAGCGCATCGCCGGGGTGATTTCCGGGATCGAAGCCATGGAAAAAGAACTGCTGAAAAACTTCGAAAAGCACGGTATCACCAAAATGGAACCGCTGGACCAGCTATTCGATCCGAATTTCCACGAAGTCATGTTCGAAGCCCCCGGCACAGGCAAGCCCGCCGGCACGATCATCCAGTTGATCGAACCCGGCTATATGCTCCACGACCGCCTGCTCAAACCCGCCCGCGTCGGCGTCGCCAAAGACGAAGGTCAGGGCGGACCGCAGCATCAGGTTGACACGGAAGCCTAAATAAAACTTTGATCCAAACACCGCCCCCTGGCGTACAAAGGTCAGATGCACAAAAAACGGCCCAAAAGCTGGGAGTCTTTTGTCATCGCCCTCTGGCATTTGCGAAAAGATGTGCTATATTCCAGCGTTACGTTAGATCGCAAATGCATTAAGGGAACCGGGGGGCAGTGCCTGCTACAGGGCTGCCTGGTGGATTTGCCAAACGAAAAAGAGGTATTGATATGAGCAAAATCATTGGTATTGACCTTGGAACGACCAATTCCTGTGTTGCCGTTATGGACGGCAAAGAACCCAGAGTTATCGAGAATTCAGAAGGCGCGCGCACCACGCCGTCGATGATCGCCTTTACCAAGGACGGCGAACGGCTCGTGGGCCAGCCTGCAAAACGCCAGGCCGTGACCAACCCTGAAAACACGCTATACGCGATCAAACGCCTGATCGGCCGCCGCTTTGACGATCCTGCCGTTAAAGACATGGCCAGCAAAGCCTCCTTCAACATTATCGAAGGCGAAAACGGCGATGCATGGGTTCAAATCGACGGCGAAAAATACGCCCCGTCCCAGATTTCCGCGATGGTTCTGCAGAAAATGAAGGAAACCGCCGAAAGCTATCTCGGCGAAAAAGTCACCAAAGCCGTCATTACCGTCCCGGCTTACTTTAACGACTCCCAGCGTCAGGCAACCAAAGACGCCGGGAAAATCGCCGGTCTGGAAGTCGAGCGGATCATCAACGAGCCGACCGCCGCCGCCCTCGCCTACGGACTGGACAAGCGCGATTCCGGCGTGATTGCCGTTTACGACCTTGGCGGCGGGACCTTCGATATTTCCGTGCTTGAAATCGGGGACGGCGTGTTTGAAGTCAAATCCACCAACGGGGACACGTTCCTCGGCGGGGAAGACTTTGATTTGCGCATCATCGATTATCTCGCCGACGAATTCAAAAAAGAGCAAGGCATCGACCTGCGCGAAGACAAACTGGCCCTGCAACGGCTGAAAGAAGCTGCCGAAAAAGCCAAGATCGAACTGTCTTCCACCACGCAGACCGAAGTAAACCTGCCCTTTATCACGGCGGACGCGTCAGGCCCGAAACACCTGAACGTCAAAATGTCCCGCGCGAAGCTGGAATCACTCGTCGCAGACCTGATTAAACGCACCGAAGGCCCGCTCAAAGCGGCGCTCAAAGATGCCGGCCTGAAACCGTCCGAAATCGACGATGTCGTTCTGGTGGGCGGGATGACCCGGATGCCGAAAATCATCGAAACGGTGAAAGAATTCTTCGGCAAGGAACCGCACAAAGGCGTGAACCCGGACGAAGTCGTTGCCGATGGCGCCGCAATTCAGGCCGGGGTCCTGCAAGGCGATGTGAAAGACGTCCTGCTGCTTGATGTGACCCCGCTTTCCCTGGGGATTGAAACGCTGGGCGGGGTCTTCACCCGCCTGATCGACCGTAACACGACGGTCCCGACCAAGAAATCGCAGGTCTTCTCAACGGCTGAAGACAACCAGAATGCCGTGACCATCCGCGTATTCCAGGGCGAACGGGAAATGGCCGCCGATAACAAACTGCTCGGCCAGTTTGATCTGGTCGGCATCCCCCCGGCCCCACGCGGTGTACCGCAGGTCGAGGTCACATTCGATATCGACGCCAACGGTATTGTCCAGGTTTCGGCCAAAGACAAAGCGACCAACAAGGAACAGCAAATCCGTATTCAGGCCAGCGGAGGCCTGTCGGATGATGATATCGACAAAATGGTTAAAGACGCAGAGTCTCACGCCGATGAAGATAAAAAACGGCGTGAAGTGGTCGAAGCCAAAAACCAGGCGGAATCACTGATCCACCAGACCGAGAAACATCTCGAAGAACTGGCGGGCAAAGTTCCGGAAAGCGATAAAGCCCGGGCAGAGTCCGCTCTGGAAGACCTGAAAGCCGTCATGGACAGCGATAACAAATCCGAAATCGAGGAAAAAACGCAAGCCCTTATGGAAGCCAGTATGAAACTCGGTGAAATGGCATATCGCGCCGCCCAGGAAGAAGCCGCAGGCGAAGCCGATAATGAAGAGGCCACCGAACAAGAGGCCCCTTCTGCGGACAACGCTGATGACGATGACGTCGTTGACGCGGACTTCACTCTTGAAGACGACGACGACAAGAAATAAATCAATATGAACAAGGCGGCCATCCCGGTCCGCCTTGTTCCTTTAACGCTTTCCCGGCAGGATCATGAGCAAAGATTATTACAGCATACTGGGCGTTAACCGGCAGGCCTCATCGGACGATATCAAAAAAGCCTACCGCCAGTTGGCCAAGCAATACCACCCTGACCGTAATCAGGGTGACAGCTCTGCCGAACAAAAATTCAAGGAAATCAACGAAGCCTACGATATTCTGAAAGACGACCAGAAACGCGCCGCCTACGACCAGTTCGGCAGTGCCGCATTCGAAGGCGGGGGTCCCGGCGGACCGGGCGGATTTTCCGGCGCAGGATTCGGCAGCGCTTTTTCCGATATCTTCGAAGACATGTTCGGCGACTTCATGGGCGGCGGAAGCGGAAGCCGTGGCCGCCAATCCGGTCCGGGACGCGGGTCCGACATGCAATACACGATGGAAATTTCACTCGAAGACGCCTACAAAGGCAAAGAAGCGACCATCAAAATCCCCGTCAACGAACCATGCGAAACCTGTAACGGCAGCGGCGCAAAACCCGGCACAGGCGAAGAAACCTGTACATCCTGTGATGGTGCCGGACGGATGCGCGCGCAGCAGGGCTTTTTCACGATTGAACGTCCCTGCCCGACCTGCAACGGGGCAGGCAAAATCATCCGCGACCCTTGCTCAAAATGTAGCGGCAGCGGCCGGGTCCGGAAAGAAAAAACCCTCAAAGTCAAAGTCCCGGCCGGTATCGAAACAGGCCGCCGCATCCGCCTGACCGGCGAAGGCGAAGCCGGCCTGCGCGGCGGCCCCAGTGGCGACCTTTATGTCCTGCTGGCCGTTAAACCGCACAAATTCTTTAAACGTGACGGGGCAAACCTGTATGGCCGGGTCCCGATCCCGATGACCACGGCGGCCCTGGGCGGCGATGTCGAAGTGCCGACGATCGCCGGGAAGAAAACGAAGATCAAAGTCCCGCCGGGCACACAGTCCGGCCAGCAATTCCGCCTCAAGGAACAAGGTATGCCGGTCCTGAAATCCGATTCGAAAGGCGACATGTATATTGAGGTCGCCGTTGAAACGCCGGTAAACCTTTCTGCCAAACAAAAAGACCTTCTAAAGCAGCTAGACCAGACCCTTGGCGGCAGCGCCGCAACAAAACACAACCCCGAGTCCAGCGGGTTCATGTCGAAAATGAAAGAATTCTGGGACGATCTGACTGAGTAAACCCGCTTTATGGCTGATACGTTTATAGATATCGACTTTTATCACGGGCTGCCCTCACACAGCTTTGTCGATAAAAAAACGGAAGTCCGGATTAATCTGGGCCGCCTGTCCAGCGTGCCAAAAGATTACGAATCCTACCGCAACAAATACGGCGATATCCTGCTGGGGATCCAGCAAAGCGGCATGACAGCAGACAAGCTGGACCAGATGTGCCACTTACTCGCCCTGAATTGTAAAAGCCTCGGCATTGAACTACTGGTCACCAAAAGCAACCGCCACTTCGACAGCCAGTGGTATTTCTTCGGGGATATCCAAAGTCTGCTGCGTGCCGCCTCTGACGATCTCGTTCGTCCCCCTTTCACCAGCGCCGTTCATGACCAGATCAACCAGGCCATGAACATCCTGCTACGGTGAGATTCACCTTAAAAAGCCGGGATAACCGTGCTATATAAAATCTCATGACTCGTCCTGCTTCAGATAGTGAAGGCGCCCAGCCGCTCAACACCCACGCCAAAATCGGTGTACTTGGATGCACAGGCCGCGTTGGCGCGCTGATCGTGCAGGAAATACAGGCCCGTCATTTCGGCCCGGAAATTTCATTGGCCGGCGGCACAGTAAAACCGGGCTATCCTGCAGATGTCGATTTTTTCACAACCGAAGACCCGGCCACATTATTTGAGATGGCGGACGTCCTGATCGACTTTACAACCCCAGACGCAACGGCAAAACATATCTGGCTGGCGGCAAAGCACCATAAACCGCTGGTCATTGGCACAACGGGCCTGAATGACAGCCAGGAACAGGAAATCGCCGACGCCGCCAAAGAAGCCCCAATCGTTTACGCCGCCAATATGAGTGTCGGCGTCAATCTGTTGCTGGCGCTGGTCGAACAGGCGGCAGCCCGGCTTGGCACGGAATGGGATATCGAGATTGCCGAAACCCACCACAAACACAAAATCGACGCCCCGTCGGGCACCGCCCTGGCCTTAGGCAAAGCCGCAGCCAGCGGCCGTAAAACAACGCTGGACCCGGTCACCGACCGGACCGGAGAACGCCAAAGCGGCGATATCGGCTTTGCCGTCCAGCGCGGCGGCGATGTTGTCGGCGAACACACCGTCACCTTTTACGCAGAAGGCGAACGGCTGGAACTCGGCCACAAGGCAAGTAACCGCTCCTTATTTGCCAAAGGCGCTATACGCGCGGCTCTGTGGGTGAAGGACCAGTCTCCGGGCCTGTATGCGATGCGGGATGTTCTGGGGCTTTAACCACTTCCCGTTCCGCCAGTTTCTGCTCTAGCGTCCGGATTGAAAGCGGCTGCTGCGCCTGCTCCAGCGGCTTCATTAATTTCAGCGCCCGCAGCGGCTTGGTCACCGCAGCAAAGGCAGCACTTAACTTGCCGACGGCCGGGATTTGCCGCATGGCCCGCTTGTTAAACTGATCCAGAGACGACAAATCATATTGCAGAGGCGGCAGGCAGGGCCGCGTTGACGGCGTCGCAATTGCCGCCTGAAGATCCGCTTCAAAATGTTCCGGTGCAATACGCTCACTGTGCAGGCTGTCATCCGGCATTTCACGGATTTTAATCACCGGCCCCTTCCGGGCCAGAAGCCGCTCAACCGGCCCCGGCAAAGGCATCGCCCCATCGACCGCGTTTTCAGGGTGCATAATCGCATAAGCCGTCTTCCGCGACGGAATATAATAGACTTCCAACCCCGATGGCTCAACCACATGCCGCACATCAACACCGCCGATCTGCCGACGCTCTTCAATCGATCCGGCAGGCGCATAATAACTGCCCAGCAAATATTCTTCGGCCCAGTCTGAAGGCAGCTCACTGCGCAGCGCCGTCCCGCGCGGCGGCTTGATACGGCTCTCATCCGCATCCAGATACCGGATCAGCCGCCCTTTATCCGGATCGAGCAGCGAATAATGACGGTTCCCGGTAATCAGGCTGCGGTTCGGTTTCCAGAACTGGTAACCGATATCTTCCTTACCGGACATATACATCCCGACCCGCTTGACCATATCGATAACCGGCTTGAAAGCGCCCACCAGGAACTGTCCGACCCCGGCCCGCCAGCCCTGTGATGCCACTTTAACGATAGAAAACGCAGCCGCCTTGGCAAACCCCATCACCAGCACCTGCGCCTTGATATCGCGGAATGCCGCGCCCAGCGCCTGCATCGTTCGGACAAAATAGTGCCCTGCCGCGTGGAAAGCCTTCCGGTGAATCCCTTTACCACCGCGCACCAGCGGATTACCGTCCTCGTTATATGTTTCGCCCTTAATATGCCCCAGCCTGTTCGGATCATGATCCCGCATCACCAGGTCAACCCGGCCATGGAAATCATGACGGATCGCGCGCTCGGCTTCCTTCAACGTGACATAAGCTTTTTTGTTCGAAAAGCTCATCGTCTTACGCTCACGGATCGACTCCAGCTCCTTATCCGAAAACGGCCAGCCCTTGCCCGCCGTGGTATAGCAGCGCAGCTCATAAAGCGGCTCACCCTTATCCGTGAACAGGAATTGTCCCCGCCCCTTGGTTGCCGGGTCCAGCGTATAAGCGACAGAACGGCTAAACCACAAATTATCCGAAAGCTTGCGCAGGAAGCCGTAATCGTTTTTGACTTCATTCAGGTAATAATTATGTGTGTCGATTGCCTGACGGCTCCACGGCTTTGGGGTGCGTTTGCTGCGCGCTTCTACCACATCGATATAATCCATGCCGTCCGGATCGATATAATAGCCCGGCGCATAAGCATCCCGGAAATGCGGATCGGTATGTATCGCAGGCCGCATCGCATCCGGATTGACGCTGAACATCCAGACCGGCTGACCGCCGGCATGGACCCCGAACCGGTACATACCGTGCGATCCGTAAACCGCCAGCAATCCCGTGTCCTTGTCTTTAAGATAAACAGGCGCAATATCCCGGTTATGCCCCGCCGCGGTCAGCTCAAGCAGTTCATCAAGGCTTGATGGCACAAACGTGCCCTGAGGGCGCACATCAACCATACGCCCGTCCCTGCGCAGACCCTGCTGAGGTCTTTATCGTCGCGGTTTTTATTGCCATAATTATAAAGAAAATACCGTATTTCCGGCCCGTTGCCAAGGAAAACCCGGATAAAGATTAACAATCCGCAGCCAGTAACCGGTCTTCCATCCCAAGGATCAGCTTTTTGCGCGGACTGCCCCAGCCGTAATTATCGATGATCCCTGTCGCCCGGATCACCCGGTGACACGGAATCAGCAGGGAAACCGGGTTCGCGCCAACCGCATTCCCCACCGCCCGCGCGGCTTTGGGGCGTCCCACCTGCTGCGCGATCTGCTGGTATGTCCGGGTCTGGCCCAACGGAATTTGCAGCAAAGCTTTCCAGACTTGTATCTGCAAGTTAGTGCCATGGACATCCAAAGCCAGCGTCCGGGCGGCATCTCCCTGTCCGCACCATATTTTCACAATAGAATCAGCAGCTTGCTTTGTTTCTTGGAAATCCTCTTTAAAAGCAGCCTCAGGAAAATGGCCGGCCATTTTTTGAAACGGTACGTTTCGATTGCCATCAACCAAAAACCCCAGATAGCAGACTCCGCGAGGCGTTTGGCCAACCATAACCTCCCCCAGCGGCGTCGGGTGATATCCATAAAAAATCGTCACCCCCCGCCCCTTGTGACGGACATCGCCCGGCGTAACAGCCTCGCAGGAGACAAATAAATCATGCAGCCGCCCCGTCCCCGACAGCCCGGTTTCATGCGCCGCATCCAAAAGCGGCATGCCCGATGCCAGCAACTCCCGCGCATAGCGCATATTCATATACTGCACCAGCCGCTTCGGACTGATCCCGACTTTGTCTTTAAACAGTTTCTGGAAATGCGTCGGCTCGTACCCGGCACGCTGCGCCAGGAAATGCAGGTCCGGCTGCGCCGTGTAATGCGCCACCAGGTAATCAATCGACTCGGCTATAATCTGATCGGTGAAATCCATACCCAAGCCATACCCCAGCGCAGCTGCGCCGCCAACCCGTTTCTTGGGACCCCCGTCTAGCGCACAGACTTCGGAGGATCAAATCTGGATTGCATATATTGCGCTTCACGTTCCCATTGCGCTCTGGCCACAGCAAATTTTTCTATAATCTTATGTGCAATATCCTGCGCAATCATTTCCTCCGGGCCGGTCGCCTTATCATACCCATGATTTATTTCGCCGGGCGGCAGGGTGACATAACGAGAAAAAGGCGTTGCCCTGTCTTCAACATTAATCCCCACACCGAGCTGCTCCTCCGCAAAGACCAGTGTTGCCTTAAAATCATCCCCCTGATTAATCAGGTCAATCGCCGCCCTGACAGACCAGATGCTGGCTTCAAAACCGGGGTCGATCGGCCTGGTTTCGGCTTTCACCCGATCATCAAAAATTTTTCGTAAATCCATAAAAACCTCCTGAAATAAAGCGCTACTTAACAATCGTAAAACCGGGATCGGAAGACTGCAGATGTTTTTTAATCGCAGCGCCGTAACGTTTTTCAGCCACATCCTGCGCGACTTCACGGACAATTTTCTCGATCAGCATACGCTGCCCTTCCGGCGTGGAAATATCAGCGCAGCCATCCAGACCAAAGCCAGACGAGAAATAAACCCCGGGTGGCCCCCCATCTTCAGCCTGCGTAAACCGCTTTTTATCAGCAAACAGACTGATATGAGACACATGCGCAGGACGGTCGCAACTAATCATCAACGTAAAGCGCCCATCCCGAAGACCGAACTGCGTATCAATAGACGCATTTAAAAAGCCGTCCCGGTTGATCTGCGCGACAATCGCCTTAACCTCCCGGCCGCCATAGACCTGCGCAAGGCTTTCCGGTGGCGGCGCAGCTTTCCCCATTTCTTCCTGGAAAATATCCTTAAGACTTTTATCAGACATAATATTTCTCCCTGTATCCCTGCACAGTAAAACCTGAAAACAATATGTCAAGCTCCATCTTCTTGCCTTGCCCGCCAGGATCCGCTAAGTCCTATACCCATGACCAAACAGGACATCCACGAATTTTTCAGCCGCCTGCAAGCCTTGAACCCCGAACCAAAGGGGGAACTGCTCCACACCAATCCCTATACGCTGCTGGTCGCCGTCGTCTTATCGGCGCAGGCCACGGATAAAGGCGTCAACAAAGCCACCCCGGCCCTGTTCGAAGCCGCCGACACGCCGGAAAAAATGGTCGCCCTGGGCGAAGACAAAGTCCGCGATTTCATCAAAACCATCGGCCTGTTCAATAGCAAAGCCAAGAACGTCATCGCCCTATCCCGGATCCTGATCGACGCGCATAACGGGCAAGTCCCCGCAGACCGGGACGCACTGGTCCAATTGCCCGGTGTCGGCCGTAAAACCGCGAATGTCGTTTTGAACATGGCCTTCGGCCAGCCGACCATTGCCGTGGACACACATATCTTCCGCGTCTCCAACCGCACCGGCCTGGCCCCCGGCAAAACCCCGGATAAAGTCGAAGAAAAGCTGGAGAAAGTCGTGCCGGACGAATTTAAACTGCACGCTCATCACTGGCTGATCCTGCATGGCCGCTATACCTGCGTTGCCCGCAAGCCTAAATGCGACGGCTGCCCGGTTTATGATTTATGCGCGTTTAAGGAAAAGACTGCCTGACGGTTAAATCGCCCGCTGCCGGTAAATTTCATCAAGGCAGGCCCGGTCTTCGACAGGATCTTCATGCTCCCGGTCCGACATAAATGCCGCCACCTTGCGCTGCCGCACTTCGTAGTGCATGACCTGCCCGCTGCTGGCGGAGAAGTAAATATCAAGAACACATCCGTCCGCCTGGTACTGCCAGACCATATGCCGCCCTTCCGCCCGCTTCAGATCAGGCGCGCTAAACATGACTTCGAAATCCGCCCCGATCAACTGGTACATATTATCCGGATCCGAGCTCACAAGCCCGCTCAGCGTCGCCGCATAAGCCATGCGCTCTTTTTCGGAAATCGCTTCAAGCGCGGAATGCTCCGGTGCCAAAGCACGGGTTGCCGCAAGCGCCCGGTTCATCGCAATCATATCGGCAAGCTTGACCCCGCCAACAATCCCGGCGGGAAGCACCAGCACCACACAGCACAGAAGCGCGGCGTAGCCCAGATAATGCCGCCGCCGCAACCAGCGGTAAAAGACAGGAACCGGTATTTTGAAAAATCTGGGTGTACTCATAAAAAATCCGCGGACATCATTGCGGTAAAAGTCTCACAAGATGCCCGCGGCCTTAATTCGTTTAGCTCAATTACTCTGCAGCGGCAGCGTTACCGGAGAACGGCAGTTCGCCACCTTGCTCGCCGGCATTATCGTTTTTCGGTGCCATGCTTTTCTTTTGGCTCGGCTGTGCGCTCTGCGCCATGCCGGAAGCCAGTGGGCTGATTTTACCGTCAACAACGGCACCGGCTTCAACAGCCAGCTCTTTATAAGCAATCGTGCCGGTGACAGAACCGCCTGATTTCACAGTGATGCGGCCGTTAACCGTCAGCTCGCCTTCAAAGCGGCCCGCGATCATCGCTTCTTCAATCTCAACCGCGCCATAGAACGTGCCGCTTTCGGCAACTTCCAGAACCTTCGCGCCTTTCAGGCCCGCTTCCAGAGTGCCTTCAACCAGCAGGTAATCACAGGCTTCGATTTCACCGGACATCGTAATGCCGCGCCCGATCACCAGACGACGATCTTCAGAAGATCCGCGGGAATCATACATGCCGCTGCTTTGGCCCTGTGTACTGACATAGGTCCCGCCAAAATTGCCCGGAACGCTGCGCTGCATTTGCGGCGGGCGTTGGAACGGCGCGCTGGCAGCCGGAGCTTCCATAGAACGGTCTGCGTGGTCCTGATTGTCAGAGTGATCGTTGTTCATAGCTACTTCTTCCTTTTTTTCGACGTAAGATTTTTGCTCCGGTTGCCCGGTCATTTCCTTGGTTTCAACCGGTGCATAATGCACCTGTTGCATATTATTCGGTGCCTGCATGCTGTGCCCTGCGTTTTCGGCAGGCTTAGGCTGCTCAGCTTCTTGCTGTTTGACTGTGTTTTCTTCGGTTTTAGGACGATGAAACATACCGCGTTCTTCCTCTTTTTCTCTCTATTAAAACCTGTCATCGGCGGCGCAAGACGACGCCTTCAAAAAATTATTTCCGCAATGTTTTGGATTGACCGGAACCATATCAGCGACTCCGATTTGCCGCAAGAGGGGAATCTCATCTTTCTTCAACAAATTTTCAAAAGTCCTTGATTCCTTTTGCATTTCGCCTAAAACTTTTTTTCATGCCTTTGCGAAGCGTCGAAATCATAGCCCCTGCCGACAACACTCAGCGGATTAAGGAAACTGCCGAAGCGCACCATTGCCTGGACACATGGCAAAGCGCCAAAAACCCCGATGGCCGCCGCACCATCAAAGTCCTGATCCATGTTGAGGACCAGCAGGAACTCACCGATGACCTGCAACGAATCCTGTCCAAGGAAAAAGACTGGCGCATCATCGTTCAGCCGGTCGAAGCCACAATCCCGCGCCAGGAACAAAATGACAAAAAAGCGGCTGATAAAATCGTCCGGGGATCCATTACCCGCGAAGAGCTTTATAACGAAATCGAAAAAGGCGCCCGCACCGATTTCAATTTTGTCCTGCTGGTGATTCTCTCCACCATCGTCTGCGCCATTGGCCTGATTAAAAGCAATGTCGCCGTTATCATCGGTGCCATGGTCATCGCCCCGCTGCTCGGCCCCAACCTGGCACTGGCCTTCGGGGCCGCCCTTGGCGAGCGCAAACTGATTTTCGGTTCCATCAAAAGCAATATAATCGGCCTGGGCCTGACCCTTGGCATGGCGGTCGTCACCGGCATATTCCTGAACATTGTCTTTGGGGAAAGAATTATCGGCCCTGAGCTACTGGACCGGACCCATGTCGGCTACGACAGCATCGCCCTTGCCCTTGCCGCCGGGGCCGCCGCCGTCCTGTCCCTGACCACCGGGCTGTCCAGCACCCTTGTCGGCGTGATGGTCGCCGTCGCCCTGATGCCGCCCGCGGTTACACTGGGCCTGATGCTGGGGATGAGCGACTGGGACAAAGCCTACGGCGCAACCTTATTACTGGCCGCGAACATCGTCAGCATCTCCATCGCCGCGCAGCTTGTCTTTGTGATGAAAGGATTTAAACCGCGCACCTGGTATATGCGCAAAAAATCGAAACAGTCGGCAAAAGCGAACCTGCTTTTCTGGGGCGGACTTTTACTGGGACTGATGATATTAATCGCCCTGCATCACTGATATCCCTCTCCCTTTAGGGAGAGGGCAACGAAGCCTGACTTTTCTGCAAAGAAAAGTCTCGGCTGCAGTGGGTGAGGGCAAAACCCGCAATTCCCTCACCCGGCTTCGGCTAAATTCGCCTACGGCTCATTAAGCCTTCAACATCCCTCTCCCTAAAGGGAGAAGGAATATCCTCTCTACTCTGTCTCATGAAAATGCGCGTAGATTGTCTCCGCCACCGCCTGCGATATCCTGTCCACCGCCTGTAAATCTTTCAGGCCTGCCTGCGCTACGGCCTCACCGGACCCAAAGTGATGAAGCAGCGCTTTCTTGCGCTTCGCCCCGATCCCCGGAATACCGTCGAGCGGTGATTTGGAAATATCCTTCGTCCGCCGCGTCCGGTGCGCGCCGATCGCAAAGCGGTGCGCTTCATCGCGCAGCCTTTGCAGGTAATGCAGCGCCGGATCGTTTTCCGGCAGTTGGAACATCGCCCGCCCCGGCATGAAAAATTTCTCGCGCCCGGCATTACGGTCCGGGCCTTTAGCAATCGACACCACCGTCAGATCATCCTGGATTCCGAGTTCCGTCAGCGTTTCCATCACCGCACTCAATTGCCCCAGCCCGCCATCAATCAGGATCACATCCGGCCAGTCCTCGCTCCCCGGCCCGCGCCCTTCTTTCAGCGCCCGGCCGAACCGCCGCTCCATCACCTCGCGCATCATCCCGTAATCATCGGACTCCGCCGCCTGCCGGATATTGAATTTGCGGTAAGCCGTCTTACGAAACCCTTCCGCCCCTGCAACTATCATCCCGCCAACCATGTTCGTGCCGGCAATATGGCTGTTATCATAAACCTCGATCCGCTGCGGAATGTCATCGAGCTCAAACAGCGCCGCCACCTGCTCCAGCAACGCTCTCTCCGATGCCAGCTTTAAGGTCTCCCGCGCCAGCGCATCGCGCGCGTTATTGACGACAAACTCCACAAGCCGCTTGCGCGTTCCCCGCCCCGGCGCCGCCGTGATCTTCACCTGCCGGGGTACATCCTTGCGGTTACTGAAAGCTTCTTCCAATAACGCTTTCTCTGCCAGTACATGGCTTGTAATGATATCCGGCGGGATCGGCTTATTCTCGTAAAACTGGGCGATAAACGCCCCGAGGATCGCGCTTTCCTCCTCATCCGCCGCATGGCGCGGGAAATAAGCCCGGTTGCCGAAATTCTGTCCGCCCCGGAAAAAGAACACCTGCACACACGCCTTGCCGCCGTCCTTATACAGCCCGATCACATCGGCATCGCCAAGATTTTTAATATTGATATCCTGCTGCGCCTGCACCGCCGTCAGCGCCCTGATCCTATCGCGGAATTTCGCTGCCGTTTCATAATCCTGCGCATCGCTGGCCTTTTGCATGTCCGCCGCCAAAGCTTCCTGGATTTCCGTACTTTTACCCGACAAAAAAGCCCGCGCCTGCGCGACCTGCTGCGCGTATTCTTCCTTACTGACATAATCGACGCAGGGCGCAGTACAGCGCTTGATATGATATTGCAGGCACGGGCGCGAGCGCTGGCTGAACACATTATCCGAACAGTTCCGCAGCAAGAACGCCTTCTGTAATGCCTGGATAGTCCGGTTCACCGCTCCGCCGCTGGCGAACGGCCCGAAATAATCGCCTTTGCGCTTTTGCGGCCCGCGGTGCTTGGTCAACAGCGGAAAGTCATGGTCCTTAGTCATCACAATATAAGGAAACGACTTGTCATCGCGCATTAAAACGTTGTAGCGCGGCTTGAGCTTTTTAATCAGGTTGGATTCCAGCAGCAGCGCCTCAACCTCGGTATGGGTATGAATGAACATCATATCCTGCGTTTCGGCGACCATCCGCTTCAGCCGCACCGGCAGCCGCTCGACCTGCGCATACGTCACCACCCGCTTTTTCAGCGCCTTAGCCTTGCCGACATACAATGCATTCCCGTCCGCATCCAGCATCCGGTACACCCCCGGCGTTTCCGGCAGGGTCCTGGCAAAGCGGCGAATTAAAGCCGCCCCGCGCTCCAGCGATGTCTGCTTGCAATCAGTCATACCGGAAAATCTAGTGCAAACGATGCGTGACCGCAATCGCAGGTAATTTTATTTGCATAAAAATCGATGTTATGTTAAAAAACTTGTAAGTTAACATCGGAGTTAAATAATATGCAACAAGAACAAACTGTAGAGCACACCATTCAAGGCCTCAAAAATATAGCTAACGACCTTGAAGATGCGCTGGAAAAAAAGGCGACATTTGAAGAAGCAGCAACATTTCTCAGAAATTCTGCCATTTTGGGTTCGCGTTTTAACCTATATGTAAGCGATATTTTCACAGGCACCAATCGCGACAAAATACAACAAGTTGCAGTATTACAAACGCAAGTCTCTGCGCTTGATGACAAGTTTCAATCAAAGGGAATGTCGGCACCCGACAGCCAAAAACTTGCAGCAATCTGGGAAGCCGCCCATGACGGAAAAGACCTTAATAACGCTTACTTGCAAAGCACCCTTTCACCGGAACTGAAAAAAGCAACCGCGGATCTGGTCATGATGTATGGTGATCTGAAAACACGTCAGGATCTGCGCAGCCGGGTAGAAAACGCCGTCTCTAAGCTCGGCATGTAAAACAGCGATCGATTTTAAAATAACAACAAAGCCCCCTAAACGGGGCTTTTTCTTTGCCGCAGCAAACGCTCCCCAGACTTACCCACAATTTTTGCTTGACAATTGTTTCAAGATATCAACTATAGGTTGTCTAAATACCAACATAAACAACCGGGAAAAGATCCGGCAAAACAGCATCCGAAACGGAGGAGTACCCCTATGCCCCAACTCGAAATCAAAAACCACAAAACAGGTGAGATCATTTACACAGGACATTTCACGTCCGCCAAAGCCTGCCTTGAACAGGCCGTGGCCGACCGGGTTTGTCTTGATTACGCCGACTTGCGCCATGCCAATTTATGCAATGCCGGGCTTGATGATGTTGTCATGCGCTATGCCCGGCTCGATCACGCAAACCTGACCGG
Organism: Rhodospirillales bacterium; assembly: GCA_020638155.1. Classification (GTDB taxonomy): domain Bacteria; phylum Pseudomonadota; class Alphaproteobacteria; order Micavibrionales; family Micavibrionaceae; genus UM-FILTER-47-13. The sequence goes on along the minus strand of JACKJB010000001.1, from coordinate 366,703 downwards.
CGCGAACCTGTCCGAAGCGCACCTGCAGGGAACGCGCTTTTCCGGCACGGTCCTGCACGGGGCCTGCCTGTGCGTTTCGGATCTGAGACAATGTGATTTCACCGGCAGCCTGTTCGGGGGCACGGATATCGCCGGGTGTACGATCTCCGGCACCAACTTTTCAACCCTGTCGGCATTTTCCCTGAATTTTATTGATACGGCGGAACTAAATGGCTGCATTTATCATTCCAGCACTGGCGTGTCATGCGCCTTTTCACAGCCGCCGCTATTGCTCCAAGGCCTGCCCCTGCCGGTCGTTTTCATGGACAGACACCTGAAAATCGGAACCTGCGTCAAAACATATGAAGACTGGTCCCGCTGCACCAACGACAATATCCCGGCAGACCGCCCGGACAGCAGCCATATCTATACGTTCTTCCGCAAGTACCAGGATTTGTTGCAGCAATTACGCCGCAACCTGAAACCGTCCCGTCATTTTGAAACCCTGCAGGAGGGATTTGCTTGACTTACGGCAAAATATAGTTGTATCAAAAAAGCGCAATACCACTTAAAATTGTTTTCTATGTGTGTGGGAAAGTAACATGATGTTTTATTTTAGGCTGGGATGCCTGTGCGCCCTCTATGGGGAGTGCGCTTTGGCGTTTTCATTTTGGCCCTTGTTTGAATGGGAACGGTTCAATGGGGAATGGATTTTTGATCTCCCCTATTGCCGCCTGATTTTCACGCCGGGGACACTGATTAATAAGAGAACGGGTTCACACTGTAATGAAAAAGGAAGTCGCTGTTTTTCTGGTTCTTCTCCGCGAGTTGCAAAAGATTGACCCGGAATTCCCTCTGCAATACGCCATATGCTTTAGCGAAATCGCACTGGACGAAGGCCAGTCCCTGACCGCCCTGTCCACCAAAACCGGTATGCCGCTATCCACCGTTTCCCGCATCGTCGGGGCCCTGTCGCGCCAGCGGCAAAAAGGAACCCCCTACGGTCTTGTCCGCGTTGCGGTCTCGCCACAGGAACGCCGCAAAAAAGAGCTGTACCTGACCACCCGCGGACGCGCCATCATGCAGGACATTTCGATTATTATCGGCAATAACGCCGATCAAAGATTGCGCGCCTGACTATTCTATGATTATCTACTGTCCTGCTTTGGGAGGCCCCTTGGCGGAATTGGTAGACGCACACGACTTAAAATCCGTCATGCCATATATTTCGTAAAATTTAAAATCATTATATATCAATAAGTTATCTTGAAATTTGACACATTTTTGTGGCTAAAATATACTTACACAACACTTACACAAAATGTACATTTTCAGATATCGGGATTTTAAATGACAACACACATTTTAATGGGCGGAAAACTCCACGTTTATAAAAGGGAAAACAGTAACTATTGGCAGTGCTCTACATATCTGGCCGGAAAAAACCGGCGGGTCAGTACCAAAGAAGAAAGCCTGGCCAAAGCAAAAGATTTTGCAGAAGACTGGTATCTGGAATTACACGGCAAACATAAACGCGGGGAAGTCACCAATGAAAAAACTTTCCGTATTGCCGCGAAGCAGTTTGAGCGTGAATATGAAATCATTACCGAAGGACAGCGCAACCCGGTTTATGTAGAAGGACATAAGACGCGACTGCGGGTGCACCTGATTCCGTTCTTCGGAGATATGGGGCTTTCACAGATTACGCCGGGCCAGTTGCAGGAATACCGCATACACCGGCGGGAAAAAGCGATGGCGGAACGCGGCAAGCCGCCCGCCCGCAATACGCTGCATCAGGAAATCGTGACTCTGCGCCAGGTCTTGAAAACGGCCATCCGGCATGGCTGGATGCAACACCTGCCGGATTTTTCAGAGCCATATAGAAGTTCCGGCAAAATATCCCACCGGGCATGGTTTTCGCCGGAAGAATATAAACAGCTTTACGAAGCTACGCGCCGCCGCGCTAAAGCGCCTATTCGAAGCCGCTATCAGTGGGAGTGTGAACAGCTTCATGATTATGTGCTGTTCATGGCCAATACCGGCCTGCGCCCGGATGAAGCCAAACGGCTTGAATACAGGGACGTTATGATCGTGGATGATGATGCCACCGGCGATACCATTCTTGAAATCAGCGTGCGCGGCAAGCGCGGGGTTGGCTACTGCAAAAGTACAACCGGCGCTGTCAGGCCGTTTGAAAGGCTGAAAAAGCGCAATGCGCCGGAGGGTCAGGAAGAACCGGAGCCTACCGCCCTGCTCTTCCCAAAAACGCACCGCCAGCTTTTCAATGCCATCCTTGAAGAAGAAGGTCTTAAATTTGACCGTGAAGGCCAGCGGCGCACCGCCTACAGCCTGCGCCACACCTATATCTGCCTGCGCCTGATGGAAGGTGCCGACATATATCAGATCGCCAAAAACTGCCGTACCAGTGTTGAAATGATCGAAAAATATTATGCCTCCCACATTTCAACCAACCTTGATGCGGCAGCCATCAATGTGCGCAGGCCAAGACCGAATAAGAACAAAGAAAAGGCGGCATAGCTTTCCCTTCATTGGTAAATTTCCCTTGGCTATCATAGCTATCAAAGCTATTAATAAACGCATTAACAAGCGGGCGTGGCGGAATGGTAGACGCTGCGGACTTAAACGAAACTTGAGTGCTTCCGGGGAAACCCGGAATGTAGAACTGCTCAAAGTCGGGGAAACCTGTAAAATGGCAATCCCGAGCCAAGCCTGAAAAATCAGGAAGGTGTAGAGACTAGACGGGCAGCATCTAAGGCCGGATGGCTATGATGAAGGGATAGTCCAGACCACAAATCCGCCTTTGCGCATCAAGCGCTATGGCGCGAGCGGTGAAAACCGTAGCTGGTAAGAAAATCCGTTGACCGTATGGTCGTGGGGGTTCAAGTCCCCCCGCCCGCACCATTAAAACGAATGTTAAAGGATTTTTACAATGGGGTTTAATCCGGAGCCTGAATATTTAGTCGTCCCCAAAGATATTCATATCAAGGATTTCCATGAATATGCAGATGGATATATAACGCGCCCGCCCTACCAGCGTAAAAACGTATGGAATCTTCAAAAGAAACAAGACCTGATGGACAGCCTTTTCAGGCGGTATTACGTGCCAAAGCTGGTTATCAGGGAAGTACGCCTCGACCAGAATACGACCATAAACGAGATCATTGACGGCCAACAGCGCATAACCACGGTTCAGGATTTTTTCAAGGGCGAATTTAAGCTTCCCCAATCGCTGCAAGACATTCACCCAGCTATAGCCGGTAAAAGGTACAAAGAACTATCTTCTGACATAAGGCAATTCATTGACAAGGAAATCGTTTTCTCGGCGGATATTATCAAGAACATAAATGATCCGCGCAACGTCAATCATCAGGAAATTGCCACAGATATTTTCTGGCGCTTACAGCAAGGCGAAACGCTAAATTTCATGGAAGTTGCGCACGCTAAACTGTCCAGCTTGTCGCGGAATGTCGTTGTCAAGTACAGCGACGATATTACGTTTGATTACGAGTCATATCGGCCTGTTGACAGCAATGCACACAAGCACCCGTTCTTTAACCTTATTGATAAAGATAACAAGCGGATGGAACATTTGAAATTCCTGACCCGCTTTCTCATCATCGAACAGGCGGGCGGCTATGCGGACGTTAAAGATACAGCAGTTACGGAATTTATCGAGAATTATATCCGTGAAGACGGCATCGGCAATTATTCGCTTGAAAACGAGGGCTTTGTACGGGATACGTTGTCAACTCTGAATCTAGTCTGCGATATTTTCAAAGATGATCCAATGGCCGATGAAAATTCCGGCATCAAGGAACTGAGCACAGAATATTTTATCATTTCCTTCTATCTGCTCGTCAGGCACCTGCGAAAATTTTATGCCCTGCAAGAAAGGGAAAAAGAAGCGGTTAAAGAGTTCTTCTACAAATTTCATGAGCGCTGGAAAGCTGCGGATGAAGCCGATACTGACATCATGGCTTTCAGCACGAACCGGCAGCAAAGCATCAATAACCTGGAAGTCAGGGACAGGATCATCCGGCAACTGTTTTTCGATTACTTATCGGAAAACGGCGTCGAAATCGTACTAAAAGACGAAAAACGCGCCTTTAATGAAGCCGAAAAAATCAGCATATACAGGAACAATAAAGGTCTGTGCCAACAATGCCTCGCCGAGGGCAAGCCGGAGCAGGAGGCAAAGGTAAGCTGGACGGAGTACCAAGCTGATCATATTTTCCCGCATTCGTTAGGCGGGCGGACGGTCATGGATAACGGACAGGTTCTATGCACCTATCATAATCAGAAGAAAAGCAATAAGGTTGCCGTCGGTTAACGCATTATCTGCCTCCGATTTTCAGAAGTTCTTTACTCTTCAAGAATGTCGGAAATTCCTAGTTTGTCAGCGAAACTTTTATTTCTTCTGTGAGCCCTTGCATATATAGAGGAAAGTTTGACAATCTCGATCTGAGCCGAAGCAATTTGTATATCCTGCTTGCCTTCTTCGTAGGAATTTACGGGCAAATCAAATTTTATCCAGTCCCCGTTAACGGTCGTTTTGTAGTCTCCGGTAAGATCAATCCTGTTTATACTTTCTCCAATAAGGTAACAATAAAACTTCTCAATTTTTTGAACCGAGAAATTTGCAATCAAATTACAATACCTCGGGAGCTGATGAAGATATTCTGATAAATCAGTGTTGGGTTCTTTTAATTCAACGATTATACATTTTCCTTCTTCGGCATATAGAAAAATATCAGGCCTTCTATCTGGCTTTATCCCGTATTTTTCGAGATCCGCGTCGCTAATACTACGTAACAAATCATTACCTTCAGCATCTTTGATCTGATTGAGAGGCAAATCTGAGCATCCCTCAAAATGGACATATTCTTCATTCAATATCCATAGGTCATTCAAGCCATCTGTATTTTTGCTTTTTCGCTTAAAGATAAGATCGTGAATAAGCCCTTCTTTATCCCTTCTTTTCCCATTTGGAATTGATTGAGACTGAGATTCCAGTTTCTGATCTAATATCATTCGGATGACTTTTGTAACCATTTCCCGCCGGATAACATATCGACCAAGCTCTTCTTTGTTTTGCTGAGGGATCATCTCCAGCAATTCAGCGCTTTTTCCTTCCAAGTCTTGCTGATATGTATCAGACGCAGGGTTTAGTCTGCTTAACTCTTCAAAAACTTTCTGAATCCGCTGGTTTTCTTTTGATAGGTATTCTGCTTGTTTCTTGTATAGCTTGTCGGTAATTTTTTCTTCATCATCACTCAAGTTAATTTTTGCAGCCTTAGCAATCTCAAGCGAAATTCCGTGTGCCTTTGCTATAGCTTCTATATTTTTTTCCTGTTGTTTCTTGAGATCGACGACATCGGTATAGATTTGCGGAATAACTTTTTCGATCTCCTGCCTTATACTATCAAAAAATAAAAATTCTTCTTCCGGGTCAAAGAAAAGATCGCTTTTAGCCTTCTTTTCAGTTTCCGCCTGATCTGGAAAACAGAAGCTATCTACACGGTGATTCACGTATTTATCCTTATCCAGAACATCTCCGTAAAATGCCGTCAGGTAACGGTGTCCATCCACGGCTTCGCTTTTTTTTATATTTCCGGCAGGAATTTGCTCGACTGGAACATCTTTGCTGCACAGATAAATGCCGTTTTGTTCAAGATCATTTTCAGGCAACCTAAAATGCGCCCATTTTAAAGGTTCTGCTTTTTTAGGAATCGGAACCCACTCTATATCATCGGATTTCTGATCTTTAATTTTTACGTATGAAACCTTTATTTCTCCAGTGGCTTGTGGTTTCGGCGCATCTTCTGGCTTCACAGCGGCTGTAGCAAGAGGCTTTTCATTTTTTAAGAAAACGATGTTAATCGCCGGGAGATTGGACTCCTTTTTTTCTATATCCAGATAGAACCTTAACAGGAAATACTTTTTGAGGTCACGGACAACATCCGTGATTTCCAGCTTATCAAAGTACTCTTTCTCCACGTCGAGGTTGTCGCTTCCAATAAGCGCAATTGTTGAGCCAGAGGAATTTTGATCTTCGTCTGCTTCATTTTTATGGTTAAAAATGAACTGGGATGTATTGCATGAAAAACTGCGTTTATAATGCTGGCTATTTTCCACATAATAACTGACAATTTCAATTTTATCAAAACGATACAAAAGCTGGATTCTACCAGAACCGCGATTGTTGTAGCCTTTGCTTTTATCCAGTAATGTTTGAAACCGTTTATAGTTTAGCTCATTAAATCCAATGCCGTTGTCGGTTACTTCAATACGGTCGAGATTCTGAACCTCATTTGTTAATCCTGTGAAATAGAACGTAACCGTTATTTCTGGTTTCTCATTTTTGGCATACTGCTTTTGAAAAATTGCCTCTAAGGAGTTGGTAATGGCTTCATAAAGCGGAGAAAACGTGTGCCGGGACTTTCCAATTAAGTCCATTGCTCCTTGCAGATCAATATTTGTGGTAGCGCTATTCATCCTTATCACGTCCCGTTCTTTTTCAGCTTCTTAACTACAAAATCGACTGCGGCCTGATTGTATATCGACGGCGTGACACTCGGCACATTGCCGGTTTTTTTGTGATCGTCGGCATGTTTTTTGTTGCGGAAATTGTATGCCGCATACTTTTTGTTCTCTTTCATGTTTTCGGCCTTAATCACCGCATTGATCTGGTTCGGCGTCGCGCCGGGAACCTGCTTTTTGACCTCTGCCATCATTTCCCGCCATGAATAGGGGTATCGTGTCGTAAGAGGCTCCGTTTTGGTCGCCACGACCTTAGCGGCACTCTTGATCTCCCCGATCAGTTTCAGGGCAGGCGCGCCGGATTTTTCGACAAATTCACCCTCTTTGACAAAGCTGATTTGCGGCAGGAGCTCCTCGTCAATAACAAAGCTTCCTGCCTTGCCGTCCACTTCCCCGGTATCCAGATTCAGGACAGCGGAGTTTTCAATTCCGTTCGACAGGATGTTTTGAATATGCTTTGTCAAAATGGTTTCGGACAGGCTGCGAATGCGCTCTTCGATGATCTGTTGCAGTTCCGACGGGCCGATCAGGCGGTTTTCACCCTGATAGCGGTAATAGATATGCCCCTCCGTCGCGCCGTTGTCCTGCCGTATGAACATGACGGGTTTCATTTTCGCCGGGCGGATATACATGATCCCGACCGATTTTCCGCCATATTGCAGAACCGTGGTGTCAAAATCTATGCCGCAGCTTAAAATCGCCCGGAAGGCCCGATTGATCTTCCGCCGGTCGAAACGCCGGAATGTCGAGGCATTGATGCCGGTTATCTCCCATGTCCCGTCCTTGACGCCGAAGGCGATATAGCCGCCCTTGTTATTGGCGAAAGCAACAATGGCCCTGATGCAGTTGCTGATAAAATGCTTTTCGCCGAAGGATTCCTTGCACTCGATCCGGTCCGTTTCGGTGATGTTCAGGCTATCGTCGCCCTTGTTTTTCGGGAACAGGGCAGCCAGAACGTCCGCGCGCAGCGGGTCGGTATCAATCCTGTCAAAGCCCGCCGGATTTTTGGCGCGGGCAATAAAGGCGTCGGTATCCTGATCCGGGGCTGGCTTGATCCCCTTGTATCGCGGCTTGCCGGTTTTAACGTCGGAAACGCGCCCGCCGTTGGTGTCGGCACGGCCTTCGAGCCGTCGCACTGTATTGACAAGGCCGAGAATATCCTGATTTTTATATCCGCCACGCGCCAGCAGGTTCCGGATGACGCCGACTTCATCTTCCGTCAGGGAACCCTCTCTTTGCCTGCGCGCTGCGGTCATGCGGCGGCCTCCGTGTTCTGGCTTTTGCTGCCTTCCAGCAGTTCCAGAATATAAGCCGAAACCGTATGCGAGGCATGAATCGCCAATCGCGCATGGCGCGGGCGTATGGCGCTCTGCTTCATCTGTTCTTCCGAACGGCCATGCGCGGAACTTTTCTTGTTTCGCAGGTGCATCGTGCCGTCCACGATGCTGAAAAGACCGGAAGCAATCTTTTTCAGGTCTTTATCATCCATCTCTTTGGGATGAATCCCGATATGCTCGACAACTTTCTGCCATAGCGCGGACAGCGTATCGGAATCCTCTTTATACGCGATATTGTAATGCGCCAGATAGGCTTTCAGAGCGGCCTCAAGAACGCAACCGGCGTTATGAGCGGCGGCCAGAGGGTCGCTTTCGACGTTGTTCAGCGCCCTTTTAATCTCAATCTCGACAGCCGAAAGGCCGCGTTTTTCGACATTTTCCTGCAAGGAGAGCGTGGGGATGGAGCCGCCCTTGGTTATATATCCGCCGCGCGTGTAAGAAAGCCCGTCCTTGGCGAGAGACTGCGTTATCTTTTCCTGCGCGTCTTTCAGTTTTCGGGCGTATTCGTCATCCGATTTTTTGTCGAAAAATTTGTTCGGGTTGTATGGTTCCTTGTCCATAAAATCTTCAATGATGGTCCCCAGAACCGCGAGAGGATCAGGAGATTCGGCATTCACCGCCCGAAGCCACGTCAGAACCTTGCTGGATTTGCTCCCCTCCGGAATGTTTTCCGGGGCCGAAGCCGTCAGGAACAGGCCGTCAATATCATTATGCGTGTAATAATCCGGCAAAATCTGTGATAGCAGGCCGATTGTCGCGGCGGGGATTTTCGTCTTCACGATACGGCCTCCTCGACAATGGCAATTTCCTCCGGTGTGAGGCCGTATAATTGATATACTAATTGGTCGATCTTCTTAATGTATGGTGCGCTATTTGATGATTCCGGCTCTGCTATAAGTCTCTCAACAATCTCGATTAAGGGTTTCTGCTGTGCTGCGTCGGCTTTTTTAACAGGGAACAATCTAAGTTTCTCAACACCTATATCTAAACCCGCACCACGTTGCTTCCCGTTTGTAGAAAACCAATACATGGCCAATTTAGAATTTATAATTCCAAGAATGTACTTCAGGCTATATTCTTTATCCTTTTGAATAATTAAACTAAATGAAAAACCAACATAGAAGCCTTTCTCATCATATGTGAACTCAGGCGTTACAAACATATTTTTGAATATGATTTTAGGCTGTTCGAAAAACTTCCGCTTTCTTGATCGGTGAAGACCGTATGGTGCATTTGAAGAAGTAATGAACTCACGATAAAAATCGAGATGCATCTTTAGATTCGAATAACCAGAATTGTTGGCAATTAAATCGCGGGCAGCTGCATCAGAATAAATTAAATATTGTTCAGAATCAGATTTAATACCGTACCGTATAACGGAATTAGGGTCTAAATAACGCTTTAACAAGAGCTGCTCAGCATTGTTAGCGTTAAGAGCCTCGCGCTCTTTTTTTGATAAGACAAAAACTCCTGACCCAGCCTGAATATCTGTTCTTTGTGAGTTCTTTGCTTGCTTATTGGATATTTTATCTACCGATTCTTGAACGCCAATGGAGGATTCGGTAATCAAACCAAGATGTACACAATCTTGAAACTCGACATCATCTGCCGCGAAAATAATTTCCCCATTTGAAAAAACAGCAGAATTGGTAAGACTAGAAATTTTGACATTCTCAACACTTATACTCTCATTTATATCTCGAACGTCATTTTCGAGTTTTTTATATCTGAATCTATCATGCAAATGATTTCTGGAATAAAGATGCACCATGTGATGCCCTGCAACACTATCAAAAACCTTTAGTTTTCCAATATCAACAACATCTCGAAAAGTAAGATTTTCTTTTACTCTTTTAATTAAGTTCTTTGCGCCAAAACTATTTAACCAGTATCTTGATGTAATAAAACAAATTGTCCCGTTCCTGCGGACTATATCTATTCCAAGGTGAAGAAAATAAAACCAATAGTCCATTTTACCTTGATGATATTTTTTGCCAAAAGCAGATGCATTCACCTCTTCAAAAACATGCTTATTATCACGCTCTTTAAGATAAGGCGGATTAGCAATTACCAGATCAAATCCATTTTTTTGTCTAAAGACTTCGCTGAAATTCAATGCTATATCAAAATTTTTCTGCCCTTGAGAGAGGCTAAGATTCAGCTCTTCAATCCTGTTTTTTAAACTGATTTTTTCAGAGGGTCTTGTTTCGTCAAAATAACTATCTTTTAAACGCTCAAGCTCTTCAAATTGGCTGTTATTAAAAAGATTTTTTTCAACACTCAATAAAGAGTTTCCCGCCATGATTTTATACTCAAGGTTCGGCAGGGGCTTGATCGTGCCAAAATCCTCTTCATCGACGACCAGAGAAAGCCACAGGCGCAATTTTGCAATATCGACGGCGGAGGGTTCTATATCCACGCCGTAGATGGATTCCTGTATCGCGTGGCGTTTGAAATCATACGGGGTGCGGTCTTGATCGCCGAGATAGGCGTTGAGGGCGGAGCGGGCGCGGACGATCTCGTTCATTACGCCGACCGGGAACGCGCCGGAACCGATGGCCGGATCGCAGATTTTTACCGCCGCCAGGACGTCGTCGATTTCCTGCGCGTGTTCCCGGACGCTGGCCGGGATTTTATGCCGGTAATCGCCCTTGTAATCGCCGTTCGCGTTTTTTGTTTGCGCGGTGGCGTCATGTTCCTGCGCCACGTCGCCGTGATAAATGAACTCGGCCAGATCGTCGCGCGGGACGCGGGGCGTGTATGTATCCTCATATTCCGTCAGGAGGTCGGTTTCGACCGTATCGCTGAACAGGGCTTGCTGTCCCTGTTTTTGCACCGGGCGGCTTTCGATGTTCAGCTTGGCGTCCAGATAGCCAATCAGGCTTTCCTGACACATATAATGGACGATCTCGCGCGGCGTGTAAAAGGTGCCGCTGCCCTTGCGCTCATTTTCCGGGATCAGGTTTTCAAAAACTTTCCCCAGCATTTCAGGATCGACCGCGACTTCCTTATCCAGCGGCTCATCCTCGCGCACAGTAAAATTATAGAGATCGAAAACCTCGAAAATTTCAGAGAAAATCGCATTGTCCAGAAGAATATCGGTATTGTCCCACGCATAGCCCTTGAACGGCTCGAACAGGCCACCGTTCAGAAACGGGATTTTACAGCCTAGAGGGGCATAAAAATGATCCTGCGTCTGGCGTTCCGTCGCCAGCGCGTCGTAAAAAAGATGCTCCAGAACGTCATTGAAAAAATTGCCGTAGTTGCCCTGTTCATAAAGCCTCTGCATGAAGTTTTTCGGGCCGGTTCCCCATTCCTTGCCTTTTTCGACGCCCAGCCAGCCCTTCTTTTGCAGGAAATACAAAAATACGATTTGCCCCAGCAGGCGCTTGGCAAAATCAGGTGTGCCGATATTGCGAGCGGTAAATTCTTTTTTCGTGACCGGGTCTTTTTCCAAATGTTTGTCCAGCGCCTCTTTCAGGCGCAGGTAAAGGGTCTTGTACTGCTCGAAAAATTCCTTCGTGACCGTTTCGATGTTAAAGGCGTCTTCCAGCTCGGCGAGAGAGACTTTACCCGACGGAGTAGTAAGCGGTGACAATAATCTGGATTGAGCGGTGTGGGTATTTTCGTTTTCACCAACTAAAAAGGAATACCTTTTGGCAGGAGTTAGCTGTTCAACGACCTTGTCACCTCGAATATCGTAATCCAGAACTACCAGAGAAAAACGCCAGTTGGATTTATCCTCTTTGCTATAGAACGCCACCAATGCTGCATATTTATCCCTCTTCTTCAGGTATCTTCCGATAAAATTACGTTGTGTCGTTCTGGCGTTTTCCAAAGTCTGGTTTGAGCGTAATTCAACAGCCAGAACGTCAATTTTTAGCCCCTCTGGATCAGTGTATTTTGCAATTCTCTTGTAAGATTCAATTTTATCTTCAAAAGCCTCTGCAATGTATTGGCCTGTGCGGGACGCTTTCCTTTCCTCTTCTCCATCAGGGAGCAGGTTGCGAATAAAGTATCTGTAACGCTCCTCCTCGTACGGCTTTGAAAACGTAGCGTCTACCAGTGTTTTTGCTTCGTTCTTTTTCATGCTCATTTGTCTTGCCCCGCAAGATACTCCGACAATATCACTTCACGTGCCACGCGCTCTTTGGGTTTTTGGCTGTCCCTGTAAAGATCGTCATAGCTGATATGATCCCGCAAGACTTTCAGCACGTTCAGGGGCTGCAAGTTGTTTTTCAGAGCCTGCTTGATTCTTTTACTGGTGTTCCGGGGAATTGAGCCGTCTTCCAGCGCATGGCGAACCAGTTTCAAATATTCCTCGTCATCATCCGTAAAGCCTTTGAATTTAATGACGGCCTTTATGGTCTTGATAATATGCGCCTCGTTGGAAGAGCCGCCGCGTGTGGCGTGCATCTCGATGTTATCCTCGCCGGTAATCTCTTCCAGATAATCCTTGTTGGTTTGCAACAGATAAAAATAGTCCTGCGGAATTCTGTGCGCGGGCGTGTCCGGTTTGCACTCGAACAATCTGGCGGCTTCCAGAAAAGTCATTTCCTGCGGGCTGGTTGCGTCCGTCAGGATGAATTTTTTCAGGCGGCCCTTGCGGAAAAATGTCAGCAGCCGTTCATCTGCGGAAGTATAGTTTTCCGGCGGAGTCCGCCCCGTTCTGGCCTTTTTGGGCAGGTTCTTGATTTGGGCGAACAGGTCGGCATTTTTATCGCGGAGCGTGCGGATGATTTTTAGATACCGAAGTTCCGAGTCCATCTCGTTATCTTCATCAAAGGTCTGCTTGTCATTCAGTTTCTTATACAGACGTTCCCCGAAAAGTTCGTGAGTGGAAAGCTCTTCATCGTCGCTGAGGTATTTTGCATCCTCGCCAAGCGTGTTGTGAAAAGCCTGAATTTTCCCTTTGATATTGGCTTCCAGACCGAGGTGCTCGTCAGATTGTGAGGTCGGGAAAATGTTAAACACAAAAACCCTGTCATGCTCCGTCCCCACACGGTTGACGCGCCCTACACGCTGTAAAACCCGCGTGGGATTCCATGGCAAATCGTAATTTACAATGATGTTGGAGCGGTGCAGGTTAATACCCTCGGCCAAAACATCTGTGGTGAGAAGGATATTTACGTTATCTTGCGGATTAGGATATTTGGGCTGGTAATTGGCTTTGATAATCTCCCGCAAATATTCTCCCTTGTGGGAAGAACCGACGAAAGTCCCGCCATGGCTGGAATAAGAAAGCACCTTGCCGGAGAAATGTTCGTCCAGCCTGCCTTGCAGATATTCGACTGTTTCCTTGGATTCGCTAAAGACCAGAATTTTCTTGCCGGAGAGCAGCGGATTTTTCTTTAATTCGTTAATGAAATAATCCGCTTTCGGGTCGTCGTCTATCGCTTCCCAAAGCTTTGCGATTTGTTGCAGCGTCGAAAGGTCTTTCCACAACTCGTCTTTGTATTCAGGCTGAAAATCTGCGGATTTGTATTTTTGCGCCTTGTCTTCGTCAAGCAGGGAAAGGAGCTTGCCTTCATCGTCGGCGTCGAGAAGCTCAAAAACGTCAACATTGCTGCTAAGCCAGACGGTGCCCTCATCGTACATTTCTATGAAGCGCTCATAGGATCGGATAAAACGCCGCAAGGAATTTTTAAAGGCGTGGAAACTGCTCTCAAGCCGTTTAACGAGAATGCCCTTCATAAAGCCGCCGACGTTCCGCTGGGATTGCTGGTCAAATTCGCTTAGTTGCTTTTTCAGATACAGAAGCGGCGTGTAGCGGGCGTAAGAGAAGCCTTTCAAAAGAGCGATTGTCTCGTTAAAGGCTTTCTCTGTTCTGGCGTCAAATTGGTAGATGATCCTCTGCGGCTCAGCCATTTCAGGGAATTGCAGCCCCTGTTTGGTGATGTCCTCCGAAAAGTAGTTTTTGATCTCGGAACGGGTACGGCGGACCATGACATGCTTGAGAACCTTGTCCCGTACCCTTTCAGATGTTCTTTTAACCGCGTCCAAATATTCCGGGGAACCCTTTTCGTATTGGTCGAGTTCCTTCTGCTGGGCTTTGAAGAACAGCTCCAAATTCTGAACGCCGGGTATCGAGCTGTTTTTGGCAGGCTGAAAGAGTTTTATCTGCGTACTTATATCTTCCAGCTTGTTATTGAGGGGCGTTGCAGAAACAAGAATAACTTTTTTGTTCCGGCATATTTTGTGGAGAGCCTCATAGCCGCGCGTCAATTCATTACGAAACCGGTGCGCCTCGTCCACCACGATATACGTGTATTTATCAACGCCGCGCTCAAGGATACGGTCAAGCTTGCCAAGAGATTCCACGTCAAACCCCGGAACGTAAAACTGATGCAGCGTTTCTCGCCAGTAATCCATCAGGACGGGCGGGCATATTATCAGCTTGCGCCCGGCGGGCAGTTTCTGGAGCAAGAGGGCTGAAATAAAGGTTTTTCCCAGACCCACAACATCGGCCAGAAACACGCCGTTATAGGTGTCCAGAATTTTGCGGGCAGACAGGACAGCCTGCTTTTGATAGGCAAGATCCATAAACCCGTCAGGCAAGCTAAATTCGAGTTCCTCGTCTGCGTTAATATCTTCTTTGAAATACTCATAGAGGAATTTCAGATAAATCTGATAAGGCGTAATTCGATCATTGAGCCACGTTTTATTGCGGATGGTATCAACGTATTCCTCGCTAATATCCACTCCATCAGCCCACAATTCCTCAAAGCGCTCCAAGGCGAACTCGACATCAGCGCTGTCCTTTAATTCCACGTTAAATTCACGTTGCGCTATAAGGCCGTTTTCAGAGAAGTTACTTGACCCGGTAATAACGCGGCCAAAATCCCTATCATCTTGATGAAAGCGCGTAATATACACTTTTGCATGGAGGTTTCGGCTAGGATGTGCGCGTATTTCCAATTTTCCGGACTTAATAAATTCTATGAACTTTTGTGCTGCAATTTCGATTTGATGGGAGTCTTCTGTTAACTCCATTTCGCTTGCAAGCGTTTCTGAATATATTTCACGGCAGCGCTTATGAGATTCAAAATCCATATCTGCCTGCCCGCGCGCTTCTTCTAGCAATTCAAAACTTTTTCTGTCTGTATTTAGACCGATCAATATTCTTATTTTGTCCACTTTCTCAAGTTCCTGATAAAGCCTGAAAAAGCCGCTTGTGCGAAAATAACCAACTAAAACATCAAAATGTTGGGCGTGTTTGATCGTAGAGAGAAAGCGCTCATAAAGAGAATCGCTTTCAGCGTTTGTAAAAAATTTTGTATCAGTTAATTTTCCCATACCTATTTCGCTTTGTTCCCTTGCTTCTTAATCCATTTATCAATTTCAGTTTTGCGGAATCGCCAAGACCCGCCGACCTTAAAGCCGGGAATGGAGCCTCCTGCCGCTAAACGGTAAAGCGTCTTCTCTGCCATCTTCAGATAAGCAGCCAGTTCACGAATAGTCAGTATGTCTGTTTCCAAAGAATCCCCCCAGATAACCTGTGAGAAAATAGAGGAAAAGCGGGTAAGGCTCAAGCGCTAATACCACTATGCTTGTAATTGTGGGGATGCCGGGCGGGCGGGTTCGCAACCGGCGGGGGCTGGCCCCCAAGAGGTGGCTATAGACGAAAGCCGCCTGTGCGGCGGCTTTCTGAAAGACGGCGGTATTGTAAAATAAGGGCCGCCTTATGCGGCGGCCTCCCTGTTTTGTAAATCCGTCAAATAATCGGCGGCCTTCTGGGCCTGTGAGGCGGCGGAGAAAATAAATTTCTTATCGCTCTTCAAGGCTTTCAGCCATCCGTCTATATATTGCGCATGATCGGCGCGGGTGGCGGAGGTAATGCCCAGGGCAGCGCATAACATGGCCGCGCCCAGCTCCGCGACAAGTTCCTCATAGGCATAGTCGGCATCGCCGTGCTTGCGGCCCTTTGCCCGGTCCAGCCTGCTTTCCGATCCTGACCAGTGAGTCAATTCATGCAGGGCCGTAGAGTAAAATCCTTCCGTTGCCGTGCTGGTGGCCGTGTCATGAAACAGGGACATATCCGGCAGGGCGATATAATCCGCTATCCGGTCATAATAGGCTCTGGCTCCGCCTCTTTTGATCGTTGCGCCTGTATTTTCCATGAATTTCTCGGCGGTGTCTATAATTTTGGCTTCTCCCGTTGCCTTTTCATCAGCGGGCAGCGTAAAGCCTTCCACCTGATCGGCATTGAATACAGTAGACCAGCGAGCAAACATGCGCGTTTCCGCCTCTTCATTATCGCATTGCGGTTCAACATCAAAGGACTTCCAGAAAACGATTTGCGTACCTTTTTCCCCTTTCCTTACCTGCGCCCCGCGCTCCTGCCATTGCCTGTAGGTTCCCCAGTAGCCGGACTTAAAACCTTTTTGCATCTGGTTTACCCACAGCACCGGGATATTCACGCCCCTGTAGCTTTTTCCCGTGTGCGCATTAACCGGAACGGATGAAAACCCGCTCCACGGCATTTCAAATTTATCGGCGGTCTGCCCGTTTTCAATCGCTTCAATGATGGCGTTGGTCACGCTCTGGTAAATGTCTTGCTTGTTCATGTTCTTCCTCTTTGGGTTTGGGTTGCGTTCATGCAACCTTGGCCCCCGCCGAGGGTGGGGGTAGCAAACGCAAGGGCGGCGCATGCCGAGGGGTGTCACCCGGCCTGCACGGAATGAACCCCGGACTTGTTCCGGGGGAAATAAAGGAAGGTTGGGGATACGGCATGCGCCGTTTATCAAAGACCCTTGCGGCGCGAGGGCAGAATGCCCTTAGGGATTTTTGCTAAAAGAAATGGTTTATTAAATAGAGCCTAAAGGTACTAAAAGCACCTTAAATAAACAAAATATGAACTAAAGCGATTTGCCCCAATTAAAATTGGTATTGCAGGGTAGCCCTGTCAGGTGGAATGTAACCGCAGGTTTACGAATAATGGCTAAAAGTGTAAACCTACGGTTACTAGGCTCCAGACTCACAGCTTAAATCCAGAAGCACAGGAGCGCTGCGAGGCAGATTGCTGAGAAGAAATTTTCAGCATTTTTGTCGTAGCGGGTTGCAATTCTGCGCCAATCCTTGATCCTGCCGAACATGCGTTCGACAGTATTGCGGTGTTTATAACGTGTTTCATCGTGCGGGATTTTGGTTTTTCTGTTGGCTGTTGACGGGATGACAGGTTCAATCTTCCGGTTCATCAATACCCCGCGAAAATGGTTTGCGTCATAGGCTTTATCGGCAAGAAGATATTGTACGGGCGGCAATGATCCGGCCAGTGCGACGGCGCCTTTGATATCGGCGCGTTGCCCTGGCGTGATATACAGTGCCAAAGGACGGCACTTCATATCGCTGATTGCGTGAAGTTTGGTGTTGCGCCCGCCCCGGCTTATGCCGATGGCTTCACCAGCAGCCCCTTTTTACCGCCCCCGGCGCAACGATGGGCTTTGATATGCGTTGAGTCAATCGCCGCCATATCGGTTTCATCGGACAACGTGCTTACAATCTCGCGGAACAGATATTGCCAGATGCCCCGTTTTGACCAACGGTTGTAGCGATTATAAAGAGTGGTGTGATAGCCGTATTCCTTCGGCGCATCAATCCAACGGCAACCCGATTGCAGAACGTGAATAATCCCGCTGATCACCCGGCGGTCATCCACGCGGGGCTTGCGCCCCCGGTCAGGCGGCAGATGCGGCTGAATGGCGGCCCACTGGGCATCGGACAAATAAAAACGGGACATGGCTTGGCTCCTTTCGCAAATCACCAAACCATTGAATCATAAAAACACCTGCGTGTTTAGACCCTAAATGACCAGCAACAAGGAAAAAGCCTTGCGGATTGATTTTTCTTCCGTCACAAAACCGAAATAGCGACTATATACTGTATGGCTGTATTTTGGTGCCAGAACACAGCCACACAGTTGTAAAATGACCTTGGGGTCTTGTATTTTCAAAAAAGAAGTTTCAGGTTGTGCGCCGGTAAGGTTAGAGGCAACGACAAGTTGCCAGAATGGCTGAAAATGTAAACTCACGGTAGCCAAATGAACCGCAACAAGGGAAATGCCTTGCAGATTTATTTTACACATTGCACATCTTTTATAAGCAGATTTAGAGAAAGGGAGAAAAAATGACTATTCTCAATCAAGATTACAACCCGGCTTGGGAGGCCGTACACGATTATCATCACGGCCAAAGAACGCGCCTGCAAAATGATATTGATGCATGGCATCAAAACCATTCTTCTTCATCAGGTCGCAATGATGAATTAAACAAGCTGGAAAAAGAACGGGATTTTCATCACCAGACCTGTCTTCGCTGTCTGGACAGCTATCAGCACAAAACTGTCCGGGAATTTGTGCAATGGGCTTTTAAAAATTCAGAAAATCTCGCTGAAATCCTGGAGCAGGATTATGCCGCGCATATCAGCTTCGATCATTGCCAGACGATAGATCAGGCGAAAGTTATTATCTCTCAGCTTTATAAGCTTCAGGCCAAAGATAACTTCCTGAACAATAAAGCAGGCGGAAAATCATGCCCCGCCGGGCAGCCTGACGGTCTTGATATATTTGATAGAACAGGCGCAAACACAATGACGACGGAGTGGATGAACTTCAAAACGCGTTGTGCTTTTGGTTCGTCCGGCAAGGATGATTTTATTGTCCTGACCAGTGTTGATACCCGCGAAAACGAAAAACATGTCTGTTTTTACGCAGACCAGGACAAAAGCCGCAACGCCATGTTAATCATGCCGCGCATCGGTCAGCTGGCTTTTCAGTTTATTGCAAACGATCTTGGTAATGATTTTGATGAATTTGCCAAAGCGCAGGCGCAAAAAGCCGGGTTTTCTATTGCCCGTCTTTTGAGAAAACAACGCTCCTTTCCAGCCTATCACTTTTACACGCATACATTCATGTCCGGCGACGCGCTTCCGCGTGAAGATTTTATCAAGCATATTCTGGCATATGATAATCAAGATACATATCAGCCAGGATCACAGTCTTACGGCTGTTTTCAAAGGGTGAAAATGAAACCCTATAAATATGTGCCGCAATATCTCAAGGATGCCGTCAACCGCTATATAGGTTTTGAAGAGATTTGTATTCACGAGTGAAAGCGTAAAATCAGGGGACTTAAGCCGCTTCTTTCACGCCGCCCATAAGGCTGCGCTCGATCTCATCAATCCTGAGCGCGGTCGGCGGGTGTGAATACAGGTATTTTCTTAAAAAGCCGGTGTCGCCCCTGATATCTTCATCCTCGATCCGCTCGAACAGTTTTATCATGGCGGGGCCAAGGCCAAGCTCGTGCGCAAACCGGTCGGCGCGGTATTCTATCGGCCATTCTGTGAATTTTTCAACAGAGCGCATCAGCCAGAGCACGGGAAAGCTCAACACCCAGCATACTATGGTATGCGCAAAAAACATCAGGAACATGAAGAGAATAACGACCCCGGCAGCCCAGCCGAAATCCTGCCCGCCCGATGGCATCAGTTTTGGCTTGGGGCCAAAAAAGATTAAAAGCCGGAACAGGTGATTGAGAAGTATGGCCGGAAGACTGGCCGTCAGCAGGGCCAGATTGAAAAATCCGTCCCGGTTATGCAGGTGGCCCGCTTCATGCGCAATAATCGCTGCCATTTCATCATCGTCGGCTATTTTAAGCAGCCCGGTTGAAAGCGCGACAGTTTTGCGGCCAAGTGCAATGCCGTTGATATGCGGCAAATCCATGACCGTGACATCAATATCAATGTCCTGTCCGTGATGCTGCCGGTATAGTTGCCGTACACGTTCCAGTGCGGGCATGACTTTTTGTTCCTCACGGAGGCTCATACGCCGGATTGGAAAAAATAAACCGGCGATTTTGTCACCGTATACAGAACCGGCGGCAAGCACCATGCCGCCGATCAGAACGGAACACCAAAGCAGGCCATCCAGAAACAGCGGCACATTAAAATCAATGCTGCCGCCTTGGAGTGAATCGCGGACCGAATAGGCCAGCGCCGCTGCGAATAAACATGAAAAAGCCGTCATTCCGACAAGCAGAGCAAAACGGGCAAAGGTAATCATTTCCTGCTCCCTGTTATGATTTTATGTCTTTTGTGTATTGCTTAGTTTACTTGTTTTTCGGCTTTTGGCCAGACAGTTTTAGTTCTCTCTACGAAGAAGTTTTCAAGTAGAAATTTTCAAGCGCGCTATCTTTTTTGCATTCGGCTTTAGAATTCTGCCCTTTATCAAGGAACGTGATTTGCAGGGCGCTTCTATCATCCCCGTCATCTTCTATCGGCGGTGCATGTCCATCAAGAAACGAAAATTGCTGTCCGGCATCAAGCTCTGCCCAGAAACCGTCTGTCGCCAAAATCAATGAATGACTTGCAGCCGGTTCGATCCCGGTCACCTCAGGTGGCATGAATTCACTGCTTCTAAAGCTCCGCACTAAAAGATTTCGTGCCGGGTATTTTACAAGTTCGGCAATCGGTATTTCTTCCGTAATATTGGCAAGCGTGTGAGGCCGGGTCTGCCACTGAACAGGATTTTCGCCATCATACTGCCCCAGCAAACAATCGCCTGCATGTAAAACAAGAACCGGTTTTTCATCCTCAATATATGCTATTACATAGCTTGCTGAATCAGCCGAAAATTTGGAGGACAGAGTCTCATGAATCTTGCGCAGCTTCTCAGTAAGAATATCCGCTGTCACGTCGAGCGCATCGTCAATAAACCAGTCGATAAATTCGCGGGCAATCTGCCGGGCAAGTTCGCCGCTCCTCTGTCCGGATGTAGAGCCATCCAGCACGATAAATAACGCGGCGTCAGCACGCAGGCCAACGCCGCAATAATCACGATTATCCTCAGTTCTTTTCCCTTGCTGACTGTGCCAGCTAGCTGTAACCCTCATATCAATCACCGCCATTGCAATTGCCTATGGAAGAAAACCGCTCCCGCACGATATCAACCCTTCCTTCCGGGCCCCTGATATTTCCTGCCAAAAAGTTCTCAAAGTCGTAATTTTCTTGAATGGCTTTAAACTGTTCCGCGATAAAATTCCGTATATCATCATTCGCGGCCTGAATTTCTGCTGCTAACACTTCCCGCCCGTCGACAACAAGCAAAATATCCTCCAGATCACGGCTCATAAGAAGATCACCTTCGCCGCGTCCAAGGTAGGCTTCAAGTTTCGTCGCCACGAAGATTTCCGGCGTAAGGCATTTGATATTCAATTCATCTGTAAGAGTATGCGTGACCGCTGTTTCAATGCCCCTTGCGTACCAGCGGTTACTAAAGCCAAGAATATCGGCGTTATCAGGCATAAAATCAACTTTCAGATCGCCAAGCCGCATCCGGCAAATCACCTCATCCTCCGGCGAATTGGTAAACCCTTTTTCACGCAACTTCGCTTGTAGTGCTGCGTATTCTGTATATCCGGCCAAGTCTACGATTAAGTCCACATCATCGGTTGCCCGCACATCTTCGAGCGTAATCTCATCCGTTATAAATAAGGCGGTTGTGCATCCGCCGACGAAAACCAGCCGTTCACGAAGGTCGCTTCCCAGCGCCTCTGCGACGGTTTCCAGCATATGCAGCAATTGGCCCTTAACCGTGGTCATTTCTTCAATAGCCTTTCTGAAAGACGTTCCCCAGCAAGTCCTGCCTCCCGCTGATTTCCAAGCCTTATAGCATCTACGAGCGCAAGGTATTCATAGAGCCGCTCATCTTTTTGAACGGCTTTAGGTACGCTTTTGAACAAGGGGGCTACCGATTGCCCTTTATCCTTCCCTTCGGCATATGGCCATACGTAAATATATTCACCCGCGCTGATAAGCAGATTTTTTAGCATTGGTGCCGCGAAAGCGGTCGGAACGCCCCGTGTAATGGCGCCGGGTTTGGCCGGGAACACAAATTTCAGCCCGTTGATGATAAAGTTGTAAAGATTGCGGCTACTGGGCTTTGCATGGCCCATCTCGCTGTCTTTAATAGCAAGCCCTGAGGATATGCTTCGCCTGATTGAGGCATTTACTTCTGTTTTGCTGATACCGAGGGAAGATTCCAGCCCCCGGGCAGAATAGGGGTCTTCACGGTTTGATGCCCGTTCGGACTGAACAAAACAGCCGTTTTCTTCCTGTTCCCGCAGGCTCACAAGCTTGAGTAATATTACAATATCCTGACTTTTCATCCGGCCTCCATAGCGTCCTCTGTCCTAGGACTAAGGACATTTAATCATGGAACCCGTTAATTTGTCAAGTAAAGGCCGGTATATAAAGCATCATATCCTGCTCATCCGCGCCTTCATCTTGCTAATCCTGTTTCTTTCCTTGGTGAAGAAAAACGCTTCGCCGGTTTGCAGCGCCTTGATCTCATCAGGGTGTGCAATAAAGCCTCTTGTACGCCTGACCGTTCCCATGTGGGTTGGCCCGGCCTGGCTGACCTGGGCGGTATATTCAAGCTGGTTGGTGGTGCCGATGATCGAGGCCAGTTTTTCGGCATCATCGGCGCTGTTCTGACGGTGCAGGATGAAGTTATTACAGTTGCCGACGACCTGATTTATAAAATGATCGGCGTTTTCTTTTCTGCCGGATGCAATGTCAGAAAGGCTCTGGGTTGACAGCACCGCATGAATACCGGCACTGCGACCCATATTGATGACATTCAAGACCTGCTCACCGGCAAACACCGAAAACTCATCAAAAATCGCGTAAAGTTTCTTGGGGCCACCGGTGGTCAGTTGCTGGGCCATCGTCGCTTTAAGGTCATTGATAATCAGCCGCCCCAATGTTTGCGCCATCGAAGGGAACTCCAGCGCGGGCAGGCAGAAGTAAGCAATTTCACCTTTTTCTAATATATCCTGCAAGGTCAGTGTTTCCTTGCCTTCTTCAATTTTGAACAAGGCACCGATCTCCGATGCGGTGAAGTT
The DNA here is from genome assembly GCA_020638155.1 of Rhodospirillales bacterium. Taxonomy (GTDB): domain Bacteria; phylum Pseudomonadota; class Alphaproteobacteria; order Micavibrionales; family Micavibrionaceae; genus UM-FILTER-47-13. The sequence goes on along the minus strand of JACKJB010000001.1, from coordinate 343,926 downwards.
CCTGATCTCGGCGATAACGCTGGAAATATGTTCCGAGGCTTCCTGCTGACCGAGCAGTTCATCCATAAGCGCCTGCGCGTCCGGCAAGTGCGCCTCATGTTCCCTTATCAGGGCTTTGAGCCGCTTAAAATCAAGATGCTGCGAAAGGCTCACAAGGTTACAGGCAATGCCGCATTGCTCCATGATCTTGAAGACGGTTTGCAGATAGCCTTCGGCCAGCTTTTTATAGTGTTCTTCCGTCCATTCCCGCAATTCGATAATGCGGTCTTTTTTGGACGTGAACCCGCCAACAGCCAGCGGGTTATAAGCAATACTTCCATCCTTCATAGAAAATATATGGGCCTTGCGCCCATGAGATTGCGCATAGGTTTCTATGCGTTTTGCAAGCGCGTAATCGCCCTTGCCGTCAATATAGATAACCGGCAACTGCCGGTTAACAGCGCTTTCTACGATGTTGCACACCGTGACGGTCTTCCCCGCCCCGGTGGTGCCAAGAACCAGCGTGTGCTGGTTCGCCATTTTATCGGATAAGGTGACAGCTCTGGCGTAGCTGTCCGTTCCTATAACAGTCCCGTCTTTAGTGTCGGCGTCCTTGCCGTTGCCAAGGGCAGCCTGCAAAGCGCCAACGCTTTTATGGGTGATGTTTTTATATCTCCGGCGTTTGAGCAGGCCAAGCGGCCCGCCGCGCCATGCTTCAAACGCGGCATAACCGGCAGACCCGGCAAATATCCCGAGCGGCGCATTCTGCGCCCAGATCATCGGCGTTTTAAACCAGTAAAGAACGCTCTTGCCGATCACTTCCATCCCCCGCTCAAAACTCCCTGCTTCCAGCAGCAGGGAAGGCAGCCCGCCGGGAAAGGCCGCGCCGTAAAACCGCCAGCTTTCCGAGACCGGCACAGACACCCATGCCAGCAGGTCATGATGAACAGCCATGCCGCAAAGCGCGGCCACGATAGCGGCGCTGGCGGCTATGGCGGCATTCGCGCCGATCATTAATAATATGGCTGTAGACAGCAGCGCGGCCAGCAAGGCCAGCGGCCCCATGGATATTATCACCCATAAGAACAGCAGGCTCGCTATAAAAAGCTGCGCCATTTCATTGTCTTTGCTTTGTGCTGCCTGTGCCATAGTCGCTCTCCCTGTTCTTATTATTTATGCGGCCAGTTTTTTGACCTTTATAAAATCATAATCACCGATGCTCTTGTGAATGGCCCGTGCAACCTCGTCCTGATCCGTGTAATACCAGACCTCGCGGACCCCCAGATTGCCGCTATAGTCTTCAATAATGCTTTTGAGCCTTGCCCTCGATTTTACAGATAGTTCCAGCTCGACCGCAACCGGTTTTTGATCGTCCATATATAAATACCCGTCCGGGATATGGCCGATCTGCCCCACGCCGCTCAACCCTTCGTCATGCCGGATGCGCCGGTCCGGGACGAACCGCCCGCCGCTTTCCTGTTCCAGTTGCAGTCCCAGATCAACCAGCATCAAATCATGCCGGAACGTGCCAAGCCTGATCTGTTTCATAGGCAATATCGCATCGCCGCTGGCAATTGTACCTTTCTTGGTGACTTTATGTATTCGGGCCTGCCCGTGCAATATCCGCTCCCGTTCCAGATAACCGCCACCCACCAGCTTCTTGACCCTTGAATAAACAACCGACTTGCCCGCTTTCATCCATTTTCCGATCTGCTCCACACTTGCAAACCCGAACCCGTTCACCCATTGCAATATCTCTTTATCCCTGTCCTGAAATATCATCCTGCTTCTCTCTTCCTTTCTTTATCTCTTATTCTTACTTTTCCCTATATTGCTCTCTGTTCTCTTTCTTCACTTCTTCCTTCCTACCGCCCACTTCCAAAAAATCAAACATCATTCCTCACCACTGTCTTCTTTCTTTACGATCATTTTAAAACCAGCCCCCGCCGCTTTCCTGACCACAATCTAACTCCATGATGTTTGATTGTGGTCAGGAAACGGTGAACTCTTGTAAACCGAGACGGGGGCGGGTTTTAAAATGATCCCCTACGGAATTTAGGTTTCCGTAGGTAAATCCGTATATGATTCCCTATAAACCGGCAAGGACGCAGCCAGAATTGGAGAGAATGCTGTGAATTTCTGAAATTTAATTTTGCTGGCCTGAAACGGACAAATCCTTACACATTTTCTTACACATATGCGCATAAATCAAAAAATATATAAGCAAAATCAAATAGATATAACTAGACTCAATATACTTAAAATCGTGAGTCTTCGGACGTCCCGGTTCAAGTCCGGGAGGGGCCACCACCGCACCGATTCTCATCCCCCTGAAAAAAACACGGCAAAAAATTTATGATGTAAAATCATACACTTAAGGGCTTTACATTGACTCTTTACGTGGAAATGTCTACAAAACTGTTATTCGTCAACTAAAGTGTTTTGAATGACTAAGAAGGTCCCTAGAACACCGTCGTTTGTTTTTAACGAATGCGCCAATGACCGTTCCCCGGTCCCGGAGCGTGGTCTGACTTTTGTTATCCGCACGGATGCTGCGTTTGCCACCGCTAAATTGCGCAGGAATATCGTTGCCCATATCCAGTCAGATCCTGAACATCCGCTGCACGGCAAAGAAAATCTGGACAACTACATCACAAAGATCACCCACGGCGCATACGAGCTATGGGGCCAGTCGGTCCTGACCGCCAAGGCTGAGTGCCTTGACTACGGCAAGTATCATTTAAAAGAACCCGAAGACAAATCCCTGCACGTTCATTTTTATAACGCGGCGACCCTGACAACGCGCGCCATCGAAATGGCCGAAACCATGCTGGCGGCGCGGCCGGATCACGACGCCGGCAAACCGACCATGTTTATTTCTCTGGACGATATGATCCAGAAACAGTGCGAGCCCTGGGCCGATATTGGCTTTTCCCGCCTGTTCGATCACGAAGGCAAGGAACATTTCGGTTATACAGGCCGCCCCGGCATGCTCCCGCTCAGCGAACAAATTAAAAACGCCAAGGCGCAGCTCAAAGAGCTGTCCGAAAAACATGGCGGTAAAATTTCCGTCGTATTACTCGAAGATAATGTGCGTCACGCCCGGATGCTGAACTGGGTTATCGATATGCTGGACCAGGAAGATTTCTTCGATTATGCCGATCTGGCCGGGATCTCAACCTGCTTCTGCTGCGCATCCGAGGAAGAGCGCGCCGCGATCCAGTATGACGGTAAAACGATCCCGCTGGCGATCGTTATTGATTACGAACAAAATCTAGTCGATGTTTGCACACCGCGCGACTTGCTGCTCGATGGATTCGTCGTTGAAGTCAATAACAAGGTCACACGCCTGCCTGGCATATTCGCGGATGTAATTGAGCGTTTCAAAATAAATCCTAAAAAAGTCGACAAATTCAATGCTGCCGTCATTGACGCGAATATCGAGTTCTGTCAGACGCTAGAAAGTGCTTTCCAACTCAAACTTCCTGTTGCATGGTTTAAGGGTGCTGATGCCATTGAACATATTTATGGTGCCACACAACAAACTCCCATGGCGGATGTCATGGAAGAACTACGCCGGAAACTGAGCCGCAAACCGGGCAATGATAACGCACCGGCATCCGTCATCCCGATTGCGGCAAAGAACGGCCCGAACCGTTAAACCATATCCTTAATCAAAGGAGCCGCCCGTAATGACGACTGTAAACCCGCTTGTCATTGACTGTGATACCGGACGTGACGATGCATTAGCCATATGGATATCCCTTCAAAAGAAACTGCCGCTTACCACCGTCGTGTCATCCTACGGCAATACGACCCTGGAAAACGTCGTTGAAAATAACCGCCGGGTCCTGCGGCTGTTCTACACCGGTGATGTCCCGGCAGACGCCCCGCGCCTTTATACCGGTATGGAAAGCCCGCAGTCCTATCATAGCGCCTATCAGGAAATCACCCTGCCGCGCCAACGCGAATCCGGCAACGGCCTCGCCAATGTAGAGTTGCCGCCCGCCGGGGAGTCACTCAAATCGATCCCGCTGAAAAACCTGGAAATGCGCATCATGGAAGCGCCCCAGCCGCTGGATTACGTCATCACCGGCCCGGCCAGCAACCTTGCGTCCATGCTGACCAACCACGGCGCCCCTTTAGCCAAACAGATTAATACCGTCACAATGATGGGCGGGAAATTCGATCCGCTGTGGCAGGACATGCCCGGTGCAGACTTCAATCTCGCCTGCGATCCGTTTGCGATCCAGACCATCTTCGATCACGGCATAAAAATCCGTTTTGTCCCGATGAACGCCACATGGCCTATTGCCATTAATCTGGAAGATATTGAAGCCCTAAGCCCGCAAACGGAAATCGGGGAAGTCTCGAAAAACCTGATGATTGCCCACTGCCGCAATTTCGCCCCGGAACCTGTGTTCCGCTTCCATGACCCGGCGGTCATTATGGCCTGCCTGTCCCCGGAAAGCTTTGTTGAAACGACACTGAGCATCAATGCGGATGAATTCTCCCCCGACTTTGGCCAGCTGGAAGAAACAGACTCCGGCTCACCGGCCTCAATCTTCAAACCGGACGAAGCACTCCAGCATCAATTTTTAGAAGACATGCTGGCAACACTGGGCTTGGGTAAAGAAACTTAGGAATCAACCGTACGGATACTCAGGGCCCGCGGTTCATCACCATGCTTGCGGATAATCTCCAGCAACTCTGCCGTCGCCGCTTCGAGCCGGTCCTTATCCGTCCCGCGCAAAACAAGACTAAGCCCCAGAACCCCGCCACGGTAATGCGGGTAACTGCCGATCTGGATTTCCGCGTAAGTTTCCTGCAGCGCCGTCACATCTTCAGCCACGGCACTTTCCGGCAACGAGCACGCCACCGTGTTCGACAAAATCGGCTTACCCGCCTTAATCATCCCCAACACATGATCCAGCATCGCCTGCATAATGCGCGGCACCCCGGCCATCACATGCACGTTTTCCATGATAAAACCCGGTGCCGCCGTCACAGGATTAGGGATTAACGACGCTCCCGCCGGGATCATACACATCTTGGCCCGCGGCGGCGTCAACTCTTCGAGCCCATAATGCTCTTCCAGCATCCGGAACGCTTCTTCATTACGAACCAATTGAGCATCAAAAGCCTTGGCCACGCAGTCGGCCGTAATATCATCATGCGTCGGGCCGATCCCGCCGGTTGTAAACACGTAATCATATTTCGGGTAAAGCGAGCGGACCGCGTGAATAATCTCCGGCTCTTCATCCGGGATAATCCGCACTTCGTTCAATAAAATGCCGTGCGCCGTCAAACGCTCGGCAATCCATGGCGTATTGGTGTCCTGGGTCCGGCCCGCAAGGATCTCGTTCCCGATAATCACCAGGGCGGCTGAAAACACATCCGGATCGTCAGATTTTGCCATAACCTCTAAATTATCCCTATAATAGGTTGATTTTGAAGCCCATGACCGCTAAGTCATTGGTGCAGAATATAAGTAATCCTTTAAAGACGCATAGGCAAGAATAACTATGACAGGAAATGCACAGCCCAAATATTCCCCCGACGGTATCCAGATCCACGGCGCCGAAGGCTTCGCCGGTATGCGCAAGGCCGGACAGCTGGCTGCACAGGTTCTGGATTTCATCACCCCGCATGTCGTCCCCGGCGTGACGACCGAAGAGCTGGATACGCTGTGCCATAATTACATCCTCGAGCATGACGCCATCCCGGCACCGCTGAATTACAAGGGGTTCCCGAAATCGATCTGCACCTCGATCAACCATGTCGTCTGCCACGGCATCCCCGGCCCCAAAAAGCTGAGTCGGGGCGATATCGTGAATATCGACATCACCGTGATCCTGGATAGCTGGTACGGCGATACCAGCCGCATGTTCATGGTCGGCGATAAAATCCCGGTCAAAGCCCAAAGGCTTGTCGACGTCACCTACGATTCCATGATGGCTGGCATTGAAGCCGTCCGCCCCGGCGCAACGCTGGGCGATATCGGCCACGCCATCCAGACCGTTGCCGAAAGCGCTGGTTTTTCCGTCGTCCGTGATTTCTGCGGCCACGGCCTCGGCCAGGTCTTCCACACCGCCCCGTCTGTCGTCCATTACGGCGAACCGGGCCGCGGCATCCGTTTAGAGCCCGGCATGTTCTTCACCATCGAACCGATGATTAACACCGGCACCTGGGAAACCAAAGTCTTAAGCGATGGCTGGACCGCCGTCACCCGCGACCGCGGTTTATCGGCCCAGTTCGAACATTCCCTGGCTGTCACAGAAGACGGGTTTGAGATATTTACCCTGTCGCCCAAAGGCTGGACAAAACCACCATACAGCTGAGCCATGACACAAGCCGTTAAAAAAGACGCATCCAAACCCCACTATCACGGTCACCGTGACCGGCTGCGGGAGCGTTTTATCAACGGCGGGCCGGACTCGCTGGCCGATTACGAATTACTCGAACTGATCCTGTTCATGGCGATCCCGCGCCGCGATGTGAAGCCGCTGGCCAAAGATTTGCTGACCCGTTTTGGCAACCTGCCCGGCGTCATGAACGCCCCGGTCGGGGAGCTTAAGAAATTCAGCGGCCTGTCGGACACCACCATCACCGCGCTCAAGGCAATCCAGGCCACCGCCCACCGCATGTTAAAACAGGAAGTCATCGGCAAGCCGATCCTGAATAGCTGGTCGCGCCTGCTGGATTACTGCGCGGCGACCATGGCCCATGAAACGCGGGAGAGCTTCCGCATCCTGTTCCTGAATAAAAAGAACGAACTGATCGCCGATGAGATCCAGCAGACCGGCACCGTGGACCACACCCCGGCCTACCCACGTGAAATCATGAAACGTGCGCTTGAACTTGGCGCCACCGCGATCATCCTGTGCCACAACCACCCCAGCGGCGACCCAACCCCGTCCCAGGCCGATATCGATATGACACGCGCCATAGCCGCCGCCGGGCAACCGTTCAGCATCGTTACCCACGACCACATCATCGTCTCAAAAAACGGCACCAGCAGTTTTAAGACAATGGGGTTGCTTTAAAGCGCAAAGTTTTCAGCCTTAAGCGTCATATCCCTTTGCGCTTCAAAAGGAATCTGTAAACCGTATTCATCTTTTAAAATCCGGATCATTTCTTTTGCTGTATCGTAATCATCGTGCTGGGCGGCAATATTGACCGGATGCTGACCACCGCCACGATAACCACGACGTATCGCCCACCCTATTTCAATTTTAACCTGCGGCTTACCCTCAACACCTCTAAGCAGCGCGCACATATCTTCTATCTCCCCCATGGCCTTCCTAAACGATGCCACATCTTTTTGCATGGTCGCCGCTACCATACTGTCGCGAATCAAAACAGTTTGCTGTGAATCCGTAGTCTGATCTGCAACTCTGCGCATTTCCGGCAGGGATAACGCTAAATAGTCGTTTCCTCGCATAGACTCAATAAACCGCCACTGCAAAATATTCAGACCAGCATCCTCTTTTAAAACATTGATTAAAACATCATCATCGTTTTTAGCGGCTTCACGCAGCACAGCAATATGCAACTGTTTATTAAGAGCCCTGTGTTGGCCTTCCGAATTTGGCCCATAACGGAAATTACACTCAAAAACCTTTTTCACTGTAGATGCTGCCGCCTGCTTTTTAACAAGCGCTATCAATAGCTTGCTCCATTGCGACGCTTTAAATGTTTCCAGGAGAAAGCCATCTACTTCTTTCTCAACCCAACGAACGTTCTTGTTTTCAAGGTTTGGGCTATCTTCAAGTCTGTCTATAAAGGCAGTGAGCTTTCTATCTGCGGCCTGTCGTTCAGCCGCTCGTTTTTCCCGATTAAAGCGATTTCTAAGCTTCTGATCTTCTTTATTCTTTTGTCTGGTTAATTCCGCTCTTTTTGTACGCTCTGCCTCTTCCGGGTCCCCATAAGTATAAACGACAGATATATCTCCGTTAACAAGGCCCTCAAGATAATCATCATAGCGGTCCTCAATATAGTTAGGGTCTGTGTCACGGTTAAGCCGAACCATAGCCTCAACAAAGTCCTCGTTTAAAGAGGCTTGGTAAGAAAACTTCGTATCAATCTCAGACATCTTTTTTCCTTTTTTAAATCGGTACGCTCATGGGATATTTACATATCACACAATTATCGTAAATAACAAGAAAAAACCAACCTTGATCCTTGAACAAAAAAACCTTACGGTTCAGCACAGTATTGCACAGCAGGAGAGCACCATGATCCCCCGTTACACCCGCCCTGAAATGGCTTCAATCTGGGAACCGGAAAATAAATTCAAAATCTGGCTGGAGATCGAAACGCTCGCCTGCGAGAAAATGGCAGAGCTTGGCATTATCCCTACTAACGTTCCCCAAGTCCTGCGCGACCAGGGCGGCTTTGATATCGACCGCATTGATGAAATCGAGCGCGAAGTCAAACATGACGTCATCGCGTTCCTGACCAGTGTCGCCGAACATATCGGACCGGACTCCCGCTACGTCCACCAGGGCATGACCTCCTCGGACGTTGTCGATACCGCGTTTGCCGTCCAGCTGACACAATCCGCTGACCTGCTAATCAAAGATATGGAAGCCCTGCTCAAAGCCCTTAAGAAACGCGCATTCGAACATAAAGACACGATCTGCGTCGGCCGCAGCCATGGCATCCACGCAGAGCCCACCACCTTCGGCCTGAAACTGGCGACCCATTATGCCGCCTTCAACCGCGGCCTGCAGCGCCTGCGTGAAGCGCGCGAAGAAATCGCCGTCTGCACGATCTCCGGCGCCGTAGGCACTTTCGCCACCGTCGATCCGTCAGTTGAGGAATATGTTGCCGCGAAAATGGGATTGAACCCGGAAACCATCGCGACCCAGATCATTCCGCGCGACCGGCACGCCGCCTTCTTTGCCGCGCTGGCCATCATCGCCAGCTCGATCGAAAATATCGCCATCGAAATCCGGCACCTGCAACGCACCGAAGTCCGCGAAGCCGAAGAATATTTTAGCGCCGGGCAAAAAGGATCCTCCGCGATGCCGCACAAGCGCAACCCGATCCTCAGCGAAAATCTGACCGGCCTCGCCCGTCTGGTCCGCAGCGCCGTCGTGCCTGCACTGGAAAATGTCGCCCTGTGGCATGAGCGCGATATCTCTCACTCTTCTGTCGAGCGCAATATCGGCCCGGATGCCTGCGTCACGCTCGACTTTGCCTTAAGCCGCCTGACCGGGCTGATCGAAAACCTGCTGGTTTACCCCGACACGATGAAAGCCAACCTGGAAAAACTCGGCGGCCTGGTCTTCTCCCAGCGTGTCCTGCTCGCCTTAACGCAGGTCGGCATCACCCGCGAGGAATCCTACCGCATCGTGCAAACGAACGCGATGAAGGTGTGGGAAAGCGGCGGGAAGGAATCCTTCCTCGACCTGTTGCTGGCAGATCCCTCTGTCACCGATTACGTCAGCAAGGAAAAGCTTGAAGACATCTTCGATTACGAACATTACATCAAACACCGCGATAAAATTTTCGGCCGCGTCTTTGGTGAAATTTAACCCTTGCCATCATCGCCGCACCCTTTATCCTTGGCACGAGGAATAAACACGCAAAGGAGACAGGGCGATGAAAGGCGATAAACAGGTTTTACGGCACCTCAATAAAATCCTGAAAAACGAGCTGACGGCAATCAACCAGTATTTCCTGCATTCCCGGCTGCTCGAAGACTGGGGCGCGGATCGTATGGCCAAACATGAATACAAAGAATCCATCGAAGAAATGGAGCATGCCGATGCCCTGATTAAACGCATCATTATGCTCGGCGGCATTCCGAACCTGCAGGAACTTGGCAAGCTGCATATCGGTGAGACCGTCCCTGAAGTCATCGCAGGTGACCTGAAACTCGAAGAACTGGCCATCCCCGACCTCAAGGAAGCGATCGGCGCCTGCGAAGCCGCGCATGATTTCGTCACACGCGACCTGCTCGTCGATATCCTGTCCAGCGAAGAAGGCCATCTCGATCACCTGGAAACCCAGCAGCATATGATCGAAACGCAGGGCCTGAAAAACTACCTGCAACTGCAATCAAAACCGCAGGACGCGCAGGAATAAGTTTCCAAAAGGTTTTGTCAATTTCCCATCCTGCCAGATTTTTGTTGCGAATGATTTTCAATTACACTACCCTGTCTTCATAACATTAAAAATCAACACAGGGGCCTTCATGTATATCTGCCTTTGCCACCCGTTCAGCGACCGCGATGTCAGGGAATACCTGACGAAAAACGGCGAGTCCGCAACCGTCGGCAAAGTCTATAAAGCCTGCAGCAACGGTGAAAAACCCCAGTGCTGCACCTGTATCCAGACCCTGAAAGACATGCTCTCCGACCATAATGACACAGCGGCGGAGGGGGTCTGATGAAAGTCTGCCTGTGCCGTGATTTCGACTGCTGCGCCACCCGCGAGGCCATAGAAACACATAAGCCGGAACACCCGGAGCAGGTTCACCAGCACATCAAAGGCGAAAACCCCAAATGCGGACGCTGCCTGTCTTTGGTTGATGCCATGATCGCCCGCTACAAAGCCGACGGTGCCGCGCCGCATCCGATGGATGTCAGCCAGAAAGAGCAGCAGGACGCCGAAAAACGCCTCGGCGAACGATTCGCAAAAGAAGAGCCCGGCAACACAGACTTACCCGCCTATAAACGGCTCTATATCAACCGCTTAAACCAGATTTAAACTCTGTCTTGCAATCACTGGCCAGCTATGGCACGACTTGTGAGGCATAACTTATCAAGGAGCAAAACATGCTTAGGAAATTAACCCTCACTGCCTGGAGTTTATTGATTATGACAGCATCCGCAGCGGGTACGGCACAAGCCGCAGACCCCGAAAACACCCTATACCTGGAACTTGATTCCGGCCGCGTTGTGATCGAAATGATGCCGGACATCGCGCCGCAACATGTCGAGCGCATTAAAAAACTGACCCGCGAAGGCTTTTATGACGGCGTCGTCTGGCACCGCGTCATCGACGGCTTTATGGCCCAGACCGGTGATCCGACCGGCACAGGCACCGGCGGTTCCGACTACCCGGACGTTCCGGCAGAGTTCAGCGACTACGCTTACAAACGCGGCACGATCGGTGCAGCCCGCACGGCTGACCCGAACAGCGCAAACTCACAATTCTTCATCTGCTTCACCGACGATGGCTGCAGCTTCCTGACCGGCAAATACACGGTCTGGGGCCAGGTCACCGAAGGCATGGATCATGTTGACAGCATCGCACGCGGCGAGCCGCCTGCCAGCCCGGACAAGATCGTTTCCATGAAGGTTGCCGCCGATGCGGCAGGCGCGGAAGAGCCTGCTGCCGGTGATGCCGACAAAGGCGAAGCTGCTGAATAATTTTTAGAGCGATCTATCTAAATGAGTAATGAATGGTGGCGCGGGGGTATCTTTTACCAGATCTACCCCCGCTCATTTTTTGACAGTAACGGTGATGGTATAGGTGATCTCTATGGCATCACGACCAAGCTTGAGCATATTGCAAGCCTTGGCGTTGACGCGATCTGGATCTCCCCTTTTTACAAATCCCCGATGATCGATTTCGGTTATGATGTCTCCGACTATCGCGATGTCGATCCGATTTTCGGCGTCAACGAAGATTTCGATGCGCTTCTGCGCAAGGCCCACAACCTGGGTCTGAAAATAATAGTCGATATGGTCCTGAGCCATACATCGGACAAACATCCATGGTTCGTTGAAAGCCGCACCGGCAACACGAACGCCAAGGCCGACTGGTATATCTGGGCCGATCCGAAACCGGACGGTACGCCGCCTAATAACTGGCAATCCATTTTCGGCGGTCCGTCATGGACTTTCGACACACGCCGCGGCCAATACTACATGCACAACTTTTTCAAGGAACAGCCGGACCTGAACTATCACAATCCGGCCGTTCAGGATGCTATTCTGGAAGAATGCCGTTTCTGGTTTGAACGCGGTGTAGACGGGTTCCGCCTGGATACCGCTAATTTTTATTTCCATGACAAAGAACTGCGCGATAACCCGCCCAAGACAGACGGGATCGCTGGGGCAACCCAGCTTGACTTTATCGAACCTTACGCCATGCAGCGGCATGTCTACGACAAGACCAGGCCCGAAAATATTGAATTCATCAAGCGCCTGCGCGCCCTGAGCAATGAATATGAAGGCACGATGTTGCTCGGTGAAATCGGTGATGATAACGGCACTGAGATTTCAGCATTATATTCAAGCGGCGATGATAAGCTGCATACGACCTACAGCTTTTCACTGATGCACGGCCGCAGGACAGAACTGACCGCATCACTAATCCGCAGCGCCATCGAAGACCACCTCGCACAGCAAGGCAACTGCTGGCCGTCATGGGCGTTTTCCAATCACGATGTCGTCCGCAGCGCCAGCCGCTTTAACACAAAAAACACAACACCTGACCTGGCAAAACTGATCCTGGCAATCCTGTGCAGCCTGCGCGGCACCGCCTTTATCTACCAGGGCGAAGAGCTCGGCCTTCCCGAAGCGGAAATCCCGTTCGAGCGCCTGCAGGACCCGTGGGGCAAATATCTTTGGCCGGAATGGCAGGGCCGGGACGGATGCCGTACCCCCATGCCGTGGCACAGCGATAAAAAACACGCAGGCTTTAGCGCAGCAAAAGAAACATGGCTGCCCGTTCCCGATGAGCACCAGGGGCTTGCCGCCGATCTTCAGGAACATTACGGCGACTCTACGCTCAACTTCACCCGCGCCCTTCTCAAATGGCGCAAAAATTACCCGGCCTTAAAATCCGGTGATATCGCGTTTCATGATTTTGGTGATAATGCCCTTCTCGGTTTTTCCCGGACAACAGAAAGCGAAAAAATCTTCTGCCTGTTTAACCTGAGCGATGCGGAAAAAACTGTATCCCTGCCGGTTAAAATGAAAAAAAATATAACACTCCAGGGTAAACAGACCGGCCCCATCGATCACGAGCAGATCACGCTCCCCGCTTTCGGGTTCTGCCATATCTCTTTCACAGATTAGTCGGAAGATTTTTTCTTGTTCGAGGAAGCCTTTTTAGCCGGGGCTTTCTTCTTGGACTTTTTCTTCTTGATGATAATGATTTCATGCTCGTCATCATCATCTCCCGTCAACGCCTCAAGATCGACGCCTAAATCGACATCATCCGCATCATCGTCTTCGACTTCCTCATCCTCAACCTGCGCTACTTTCTCAACCGCCTTATGACGCGCTTTTTCTTCTTCGATCAGCGTCTTAAACCGTTCTTTCTCCACAGCCGACGGCACCAGCTTATCGGCGGCATCGGACAGGCGCTTGATAATCTTGTCCAGATGCGCGCCCTCCCGCAACGGATCAGATGTTTCAATCCGCAACACGGCTTCAAGCTCGTCAAAAAAGAGTAGCACAGACGCTCCTTTCATCGAGAACAACCCTTGCAACAACTTTAAACGCTCATCGGTCAGGTATGCCTGCAGGTTTTTTGAATCACGGGTACGAACCACATAACTGCTTTTCCATTCAGGTATGCCCGGATCATAAGACTCATCGAATACCAGCCCGTCAACAAAGCCAAGATACTCCATCGTCGCTATCGCCGCACCGGTCGGCATCCCCTGCCCCATCTGGAACTCGATGATCGTCACAAAGCGCTGGCCACGAATGTCATCCGTCTGCTGCGCACCGGTATACAGGGAAAAGCGGCGCTCATTGAGCATCCCGGAAACGACCGGCGAGCCCATAATCGTCCCGGCTTCATATTCCAGCTTATGACGCTTGGCAAAATTCGCCCATGTCTTTTTCTGCTGAAACAGGATCACAGCGGTCCAGCCAACAAAGACAAAGATAAAAACGGCAAAAAGACACCAGATAACCAACCACATAGAAAAAGCACCCCGGACGCGTAAATCGGCGAATCATCTTTATAGTTTACAGTCTTATCACCATCCTGTGCAAACGCCATTGGCATACACTCTGAAAAATCTTAAACTCTTTAGAGTATAAAAGGCCGGGAACCGTCATATGAAAGTTTTTCATATCAAAAGCACAGATACGTCGGCAGAAGCCACGCGCCGCTTCGCCGACCTTGTCCTGAGCCTTGCTGAACTGGGAATCCGGCAATATGTCGTGATGGATGCCAATGAAATCATAGAAGCCCGCTTCCAGGAAGCCGGCATCCCTTTTTCCGTACAGAAATTCAGCGGCCTGTTCGACCTCAGAACCCAGCAGGCCGCGCAACAAATCGCGGAATCTTTCGGCCCGCACATCATCCAGACCCATTCCCCGGACTCGGCAACCATCTCTGCAAAAATCCGTTTTAATGCCGTGCGGGTCTGCTTTGCCGAAGACGACCCGGAACAACACAAAAAAGTAGCGGGTGCCAGCGACATCGTCCTTTCCGTCAGCTATCCGCAGCAAGGCGCGCCATTAGATTACGACATCCTTCCCGTCCCTCCTCTTGTCAAAGGATGCGGCAATAACGCCCCGGATCAACCCGCAGCAGGCAATGTTATCGGCACCGTAGCCGACCTGGTCCCCGGCAACCATATCAACACCGTTTTCAAAGCGCTGCGCGATATCCCGCAAACCCGGTTTCACATCCTGGGAGACGGCCCGGAAAAACAGGCCTTGCTGACAAAAGCGCAGAAGCAGGCTATCCACGACCGTATAGATTTGATTGACACACAAACGACGCCACGGGATTTTTTCAAAAATCTTGATCTTTGCGTTGTCCCGTTCCGGGAAGCAGGCATCGACAGGGTCACGCTCGAATCCTGGTCCTGCGGCTGCTGTGTGCTCAGCGCCATGCCGCCGGAGCGGTCACCGATCACCGATGAAGAAGACGGCATACTGATTGGAAATGACGATGTCATGGCATGGCGGGAAAAGATCAAAGCCCTGCTGAATGATCCGCAAAAACGGCAAGCGATCGCCAAAGCCGGGCAGGAAAAATTCAAGACCATGCACCGTCCCGAAAGAGCGATCACCAGCTATCTGCAGGCTTATGAAACCGCACTGCGCATCAAAATATAATCACCCCAAAAATGAAAAACGGCATGTCCCCCACCTGGACATACCGATCACTCAGGCTGGCAAAGCCCTTTGCTCAAAACTTAAAAAACGCACCTAACTGTAAGTTCCCAAAGCAGCCACACTCTGGTTCAGCTCACGCTCCATATTTTCCATTAACTTGAGCATACTGCCGCTTACTGTTTTATCAAGCCCCATATTAGAAGGCTCGCACAGGTAAAGCAGTGCATGCATATGCGCCAGGTAGTTTTGGCAACGTTCAATAGAAAGCCGGCTTACGATTACGGCATTAGAATACGCAGTATTAGTTTTCATTAGTCTTACTCCACACACAAATATGTTTTCCATATGACAAAGATGCTAATACAAGTCACGGGCGGGGCGCAAGCTTTTTTTCATATTATTATAAGGTTTTTCAACTTAAAAGAAAAGAGGCAGCGCCCGCAAAGCCGCTGCCTATTTATATTTCATAGCAACCAACAGGTTAGGCTGCCGCCTTCTCCTGCTCAGCTACAGGTTGCAACTTTTTTTCAAGCAGCATTTCCTTCGCCAAAGCATCCGCGACACTCGCCGTATCGGCATCTTCCTTGTCGGCAATCGTGAAAATTTTCTCCAGCGCAGTCTGGACCTGCATCCCGATCATGTCCATTACCTTGTCTTTCGTCTCACCTTCATAATAGACCGAAATCAAACCGCCGGCATTAATCACATAGTCCGGCGCATACAGGATACCCCGCGCACGAAGCATCTTGCTTTCCCCGTTTCCGATCTCGTCTTTCTGCTGGTTGTTTGCGGAGCCTGCAACGATCGGTGCACGGATATCTTCGCTCAGCACGCCGCCCATAGCGCACGGCGCAAATACATCGACTTTCATGCTGATAACATCTGCCGGGTCCACCGGCTTTGCCCCAAACGCGTTGGCAACGCGGTTAAGGCGCTCCTGGTCCAGATCGGCAACATACAACGTTGCCCCGGCTTCATGCAGAAACTCGCACAAATAATAACCGACATCACCAAGCCCCTGCACCGCGACAGAAATACCGGATAGATCATCCCGGCCCATCTTGTGCTTCACTGCCGCCTGAAGGCCGACAAACACCCCGTAAGCCGTAAACGGCCCCGGATCGCCGCCGGACAGTTCAACATCGCCTTGCTCCGGGGTAATGCCGCGCACATTCTGCGTTTCCTTTTTCACTTCCTTGAGAAGCGCTTCTGTGATCCCGACATCTTCTGCCGTAATATACGTCATGCCGTATTGCTCTTCGATCATCGCAATACCGCGGCCAAAAGCGCGCATCATCATCGGGCTGGGATCACTGTGGCAGATCGCCGCCTTCGCCCCACCGAGCGGCAACCCCGCTACAGCAGACTTGCGCGTCATCCCGCGCGACAAGCGCAAGCCGTCGGCGTTCCATGCCGCATCATCGTCATAAGTCCAGCGGCGGCAACCGCCAAGCGCCCGTCCTTCGATCAGGCTATGAATAAAAATCCGGGCGCGCAGGCCGCTGGCCTCATGCGCTACCTCAAAAACTTTTTCATGATTGCTGAATTCCGGATGCGCCGATACATCCGCCGTAATGTCCGTAACCACAGGATCGATCATTTGCTCTGACATAACAGAAGTCTCCCTTTTTTGCGTTGTGTAACCTTCACCAGCTTGTGCAGATAAGCTTTTGTTTGCATTGCACAATTTATTATTAGTCTTACCAAAGGTTTTACCATTAAAACCCGGCTGCCCGGAAAGAATTTTCCATACCCTGAAAAATAAGACTGAATATAAAAGCAGACGGCACAAAAAAATTAGAATGATTTTCCTGCAGCAAAAAATAATGAAACTTTATTGCGCTTATTTTGCACAGCACAAAACAAGCGGCGCAGCTTTTACGCCGCGCCGCCAGTTCTAAAGTGTCTATGAAAGATTTGGCCTGCCTTACAAGGTGTAGGGATTCATGGGCTATTAGTGAAAGCTTGGGCTGCTCTCAATAAAGCCGTTCGCCGTTAGCAGGTTATCCGTCTGCGTATGCAGAACGTCATCTTTTGTTGCAGAGAGTAAACTCGGTACGTCGATGTCTTCCTGCACTTCTTCTCTTGCCGCTTCAATAACCGGTGCATCATGTGGCACAGGCGCGTCCACTTTCTGTTCCAGTTCGCTGATTGCTTCAAAGAAGTAGGTGCTTTGTTTTTCGATTCCTTCGACGCGGCCATCCAGCTTATGAATTGCATCACTAAAAAACGCGGTTTGCTTTCTGATATTTTCAAATCCGTTTCTTAGCCGTTCATAACCGGCGCCTAAAAACAAGCTCGTGCCAACCGTAGAGACAGCAGCAAACACCGCCATCAACAGGGAAACAACAAGCAGGGTTTCAACAGATAGAGTCATAAGGCCCACCCTTTCCTTTCATTGGTATCATGGAGTTTAACAAGTCTATGGACATGACCTGTGGAGGAGGTCTACGGATCGCGCCTTACAGTCACAATACGGGGTCCATAATTATTATGTTAAATAATGATGTTTAAAGGGTGGTTATTTTTACAAAGCAAGCCTGTAAAATTAACAATAGTTTTGAATTAAAACGTGTAGTTCAGACCAACACCAAAGCGGAAAGCCTCGCGCTCGCCGTCATCAAGCGGTAAACGATCATGACGCACATCGGCAGAAAAATCATCCGTCAGAACCGTATCTTTGCCCGCATTGAATTTAATCGCCCACTTATCTTCAACAGGCATCTTAAACCCATCATCGGCGGCCTGCAGGACAACGTCATGATCCCCAAACGAAAACAGGACGCCTTGTTTTGCCTGAGGCACGGAAGGCGATGAATCTGACAGATATGTATAAAACCCGTCATCAGCCCTGGCAATGAAGGGCACAAACAGGAACAGGCTCCAGAGGATCAACCCTGCCAGTTTAAGATATGATACACGCATATTTCCCTCCTCCTCACACGCTGCTGCGCGTAAGCTGGTTTTGAACAATAATGTTATCTCTCTCCGGAAACCGGAGGACCGGAATCGGCCCACCCTCTGAAAAAAATTGTACAGATGACGATTTATGCTTTCGTCTTGTAGCCATTTTTAACGCCTTTCCCTTAAAAAAAAGTAACTATATTTGCCATAATAAATATACCTTTGTCAAATTTGCCCGCCCGGCCTTTACGATCATGCATCCCGGCACACGACAAACTGCTGTAAATCAACAAAATTTATTGACGTTATCAAAGGACTATGGCCTACTTTCTGTGCTGGTTTTCAATGGTCTGGAGGCTGGCAATACGATGACTTACTTATCAAAGGAGACTCTAATGGCAACCGGTACGGTTAAATGGTTCAACCCCACCAAAGGCTTTGGCTTCATCGTTCCTGACGAAGGCGGCAACGATGTTTTCGTTCACATCACTGCTGTTGAACAGGCAGGCATGAAAACCCTGACAGAGGGTCAAAAAATCAGCTACGAGCTGACCCAGGACAAAGGAAAAACTTTTGCCTCCAATTTGACGGAAGCAGCCTGATAGCCCAGGATGCCATACCAGATTTAAAGCACGGCCCCGCTGCCGTGCTTTTTTTATTGTCCCCTGCTAATATCTCCTGAAAGCCGCAAATTCATTGCTATTGCGGCACATAAAACTATAATAAGTAAAAAGGGAATTTTAGCTCTATGAAGTCATTTGCAAAAATAATCCTGACTGCCGCCACAGCAGCAACCATGCTGTCGGCACCGGCCTATGCAATTGACTACTATGATATTCAAATCAGCCGTCCCGAAGACCTGAGCATGAGTTGCTCTGAGATCTCTCAGGAAGTCCGCCTGATGGAAGAAATCATTCGCCGCTCCAAGGAAACCCAGGAAGACGCCGCCATGACCAGTACGGGCATTGGTGCCGCGAAAACTGTTGCCTCATATCTTGTCGGCTCCCTTGGCGGTGCTATCGGCATCATGGCCGCCAGCTATATCGTCAGCGAAGCCACAGACGACCGCGCAGAGACCGCTGAATCATGGCAGGACCTCGCCGAACAACGCCGCAGCTTTATGGTCGGCGTCTATAATGCCCGCTCCTGCTTCGGTCCGCTGGAACTGGCCACGCTCGAACCGGCGGCCGGTGAAGAAGATGAAGGCTGGCAGCCCAATACCGAAACGTCCTATCATTATAACGACTGATTTTCCCTTCCCTCCCGACACATTAAATAACGAGGTCTTTTACCATGCGTAGATTTCTTTTATCCGCTGCGTTTTTGTTTACAGCCACAATATCCGCACCAGCTATTGCCGGTGAAAATGTCACTTATCAGGACGGCGATACCGTGCTGGAAGGATACTGGGCACCGTCAAGCTGCGCTGAAACGGTCCCGTCACAAATCGTCATGATCGTTCACCAGTGGAAAGGCCTCGGTGATTACGAGAAAGGCCGCGCCGACCAGCTCGCCGGCCTTTGCTACGATGCTTTCGCGATCGACATGTATGGTAAAGATATCCGCCCGGAAACGCGGGAAGATGCCGCCAGACAATCATCCCTTTACAAAGATGATCCCGACCTGGCAAGAAACAGGTTAAAAGCCGCCCTGTCATTCGCCCGTCAAAAAGCCGGCAAAGAAACAGCACCCGTGGCCGTCATGGGCTACTGCTTCGGCGGCACCATGGCTCTCGAACTTGCCCGCAGCGGCGCGGACATTAAAGGCGCCATCAGCTTTCATGGCGGGCTGAGCACAAAAAAACCTGTCACAGAACCTGGTATCATCACCGCATCCGTACAGGTTCATCACGGCGCTGCCGATCCTTATGTGCCTCAGGCCGATGTTGATACCTTCATGCAGGAAATGGATGCGGCCAACGCCGACTGGATTCTGACCCAGTACGCAGGAGCCGTTCACGCCTTCACGGAAAAAGAAGCCGGAGACGATCCATCGACTGGCGTGGCATATAATGAAAAAGCCGACAAAAGATCATGGGATGCGACCATAGGGTTTTTAGAAGAAATCTTCTAATCACGGATAAACAATCATATAAAAAAAGCGGGGCGCCTGAACGCCCCGCTTCTTTATTCCTTGCAAAAAAAATTACTTCTTCTTAGCCGTTGTTTTTTTCTTCGCTACGACTTTCTTTTTCGCAGCTACTTTTTTCTTAACAGCAGGCTTTTTCTTTGCCGCAGGCTTCTTAGCTGCCGCTTTTTTAGCAACCGGCTTTTTCTTTACGGCCGGTTTTTTCTTCGCTGCAGGCTTTTTAGCCGCTGGTTTCTTCTTAGCCGCAGGCTTTTTCTTCACTGCAGCTTTTTTAGCAACCGGTTTTTTAGCAGCAGTTTTCTTTTTCGCTGCCGGCTTTTTCTTGGCCGCTACCTTTTTCTTAGCGACTACTTTTTTCTTAGTAGACGGCTTTTTCTTGGCAACAGGTTTCTTAGCCGCTGTCTTTTTCTTCGCTACGACTTTCTTAGCAGCAGGCTTTTTCTTAGCGGCCGGCTTCTTTTTAGCAGCAGGCTTTTTCTTTGCTGCGGTCGTTGCTTTTTTAGCTGCTGTCGTTGCCTTAGAAGGCTTCTTCTTAGCAGCAGGTTTTTTCTTCATTGCCGGCTTCTTTTTAGCTGCCGGTTTTTTGGCGGCGGTTTTTTTCGCCGTCGTGGTTTTCTTTTTTGCTACAGCCATGATTAAACTCCTGTCAGGTTATGGTGCTCGATTGAGAAGGTTGATAGTCAGGTTGGTTACAAACGTCAGTTTTTAAAAGTACCAAACATGTGCCGACGCACAGTCAATTACAGTGTATGGCAAAATGAATCTAAACCCAAATAATTTTAATCATCAAAGAATAAAAAAATTATTTACGTTGCATGTCGCGGAAAAATTTTTCGCCGCTATTTATCAGTTTATCGGTATCGCTTTTTTCTTCTTTGACGATCGGTGGTGGTTCCGGCGCGACAATCTTTTTATGCTCCGGTTCTACCGCTTTAATCACGGGTCCTTTTTCCGGCATCATATTTGCGCGCACATATTCAACGCCATGACCGGCGGTACGAATGTTGCCGTAAGGAAAACCGTTATATAACTTTGACTCCCATCCCTCGCCGCATCCGGCAAGAAACAGTGCTGGCATAGCCATGCCTAAAACAAGAATTTTTCTCATGATGATAATCCCGGCAGAGAATGCCAAAAGATTGAAAGGAGGGATCGACCGAACAGCCGATGAAATAAATTATACCTCACTCGGGACTCTGCGCCAAGAGTCCTTTTATCAAGCGTCCTTTTATTGTGTCGCAATTTTTACTTTACCGTAAGGAAAGACCGGATACACTGGAAGAGATGAAAGATTTCATACTCATGCTTATTACAATCACCGCGGTAACCACTGCGCTCTCCGCTGTGTCTATGGCACAAGACAGCGCATCAGAAGAGCCGTTGGACTGCCCTGCCCCGACCCCGGAAGCGCAAGCGCGTGCGGACAAAGCCAAGGAAATGATGATCGAGCTTGAACGGCAGGGAGAAGAAGCCGCCGAAAAATACGCACACGCGACCAGGGATTTGCCCCCCGCGCAAATCGCTTACCTGGAACATATGGACGAAACGCTGGCCCGGGCGCTCGTACCTTACAAAGATCTCCTTATCATAAAAGGGTTCACAGGAATTTGCGGTTTCGATATAGAAACCGACGAATGGACTCATGAAGCATATACCAGCCTAAAGCAGGAAAAAGATGCCGAAAAAAACAAGCAGTGGCAAAAATATGAATCCCTGATGAACGCGGTTGATTTTGTCGATATGGGTTTAATGTTCCTGCATACGTCGCTGGAAACACAACGCCACCACAACGAAATCGCCAAAGAAGTAACGGAAACGCTCCGCGAAGGTACCCTGATGAACTGCGATGAAATCACATCATTATTAAAACAGTATAATCCCAGCGGCCAGATGAGCGAACCCCAGAAGATGAGCCTGCCGCCGCAAGACGGTAACCAGCAAATACCTCTACCGTAAAAACAAAACACGGGCGTCTTTTACGCCCGTGTTTCTAACGCCCCCACACACACTTAATATTCTCAGGCGCTAAATGCCTTCGTCCGCTGTTTCACCCTTATTATATGTCTCATATATAATAACGGGGATATCAAGATCGCCCAGATACTGTTCGATCAACGGCTCAACCTCACCCCAGTCCAGCCCGCCAACACCTGTCGCAATACGCGGTAAGGCTACCGATTGCAGGTTTTCATCATCAATAATCTTGCGCAGCGCCTTCAGAGCATGCCCCACATACCCGGTCGTCGCTTTACCCGGATGCCCCTTGGCATCGGCAGCAGGCTCCTGCGTCATCAGGCAAACAATAACGCCTTCGGCACCGCCCCATAACCACGATTCACCCGGCTTCGGATTTTCCTGATGGCAATAGTGACGAAAATCCTTCGCCATTGCCGGAAAACGTTCCCGCAGCGCCAGGGCCAGCCCCTGGTTAAAATGATCGTGTGGCGCCACGCCGTGAGCAATGGCTTGCGCCTTGGTCAATAAAATGTCACCGGATACTTTTTTAATCATAATGTCACAGCCCTTTCTTACACGGGCAAGCCCGCCCTAAAACGATGCACAATCATACTCCCGAAAGTAAAACACAGCCTTGACGGAAATCAAGGCTGTCTTCTTACTTTACGCAGGAACGCAAGCAACCGGGCCGCATTCAATCGCAGAACCGATTTTATGGCGGATCGTGGTTTTAGTTTCTGTTTCCGCCTCAGGATTGGCCTGCCCCTTAAAATAGGATGCCAGCTTGTTACGCGCCTGGCAGACTTTAGGACACAAGGCCTGTTTTAGCGCCATCGCGCCCAACGCTACCGCCGGTAACGCAATCAACGGTGTCATGATACGGGTCCCTTCATTTGCGAAAGTCAGGGCAGCCATAGCAGCAGACCCAAACCCGATCAGTTTCATCCCGGCGGTATCCGAAGTTTCCTGATGCTGCCGACGGTCACAATGGCGTTGCCATGTCTCGCTTGGACGGGTTTCCTTCTGTTTTTCTTCGCCTGTATGGCGTTCATAACGATAGCTCATATGTACACTCTCTCTATAACTGCTGTTTGCCGGATTGGCTACGTGACAGTATACATAACTAAAATTTTACTGCAATGCAAGAAAAATTAGCGCTCACTAATATAACAGCTAGTCATTATAAACAGGATCGGGTCCCTTCAACTGGCAGCGCCCCTTAACACAGACCGGTTCGATCCCGCCGGGACCGACGCAATCACACACAGCGCCATGATAAGATTGGCAACTGGCATTAAAATTTTCTTCAAAAAAAGTTGCCGCGTAATCTTTGTTGATAGCTTCGTAACGGCAACAGGAACTACAGGCGGTCTCCACATAACCGCACTGCTCATGCGCCGTACATAGCTGCATTTCTACCGGCACAGGTACCACCTCATGCCTGCTTTTCGACCACAGCTCCGGCCCGTGCGAGATTAACCAGGGTATACCAAATGCGACTAAAAGCCCGACAACTGTCACCCCTTTACGCAAATTCGGAATAAAAAACATACGAACCTCTCTAAAGCCATCCCCTTACAAAGAGGAAAATCCGGGCAATGCGCCAGGACAATTCAGGGCAATCATACCGCTGCCATACATCCCCGAACCACCTTCCGGCACCGTCCAGCAATATTCATGCACCAGCACATCCGGCTGCGTTTTCGCAAGTGCCGTCTTCATCGCCTCATGCCGTGCCGCAGGCAACAGCGGATACCACAGCAGCACCGCCCCATCCGGCCACACCCGCCGCAGGCGGTCAATAACCCCCGCCACCTGTATATACTCATCTTTAATCTCATAACTCGGATCAACCAACACAAGCCCCCGCCGCGGCAAAGGCGGGCTTAACTTAATCACGCTCTCGTAACCGTCCTGATGATATAAAGTGACCCGCTCGTCTCCCGCCACCGCTTTTTCAAGCGCGGCATATTCCTGCGGATGCAACTCACACAAATGCAGGCTGTCCTGTGGCCGTAACAAATGCGCCGCCACCAGGGGAGACCCCGGATAAGACATCCCGTCAGGATCACCACCATTCACGGCAAGTACCGCCCCGGCCAGTTCCGCTGGAACCCGGCCCGCCGCACCCGGCGCAAGCCAGCCAAGCGCCGCCTCCCCGGTTTTCACAGACTCCGCCGCAGCCAGGTCATACAGCCCACGCCCGGCATGGGTCTCCATATAGCTCAGCGCCCTGTACCGCGCCACCAGATCATCCAGCACAGCACAAAGCACACTATGTTTGTGCAGGTCCGCAGGCCCTCCGGCATGATATAAATGTTGATACGAAAGCATGTTCCTTATCCTCAAAACGAAGGATAGTATAAGGCAAAACCGTATAATATTGAGAACACAAAAAACAACAGGCGATCGCATATGTCAGGATTTCATAAAATACGGACAGCCCTATACACAGCTTTCCTTTTGATATGCTTCACGGCCCCCGGCTGGGCGGCCGCCGCCTCTGTTACGGATGGAAATTTCTTTGATGAGGCCCGCGGACGAACCGTTCCCTATAAATTATACGCCCCGGCACACTATAATACCCCGGCACCCGTAGTCATTTTTTCACACGGTCTTGGCGGATCCGTCAACGCGGCGCCTTATCTTGGCGAAGCCTTGGCCAATCACGGCTATTTTGCATTCTTTATCCAGCACGAAGGCAGCGATCAAAGCGTCTGGGAAGGTACAAAGCGTCCGCTGCAAATTAAAAAGAAGCTGGCCCAGTCCACTATGAAACCGGAAAACGCCAAAAACCGCTATCTCGACCTGCCTTTTGTCATCGACGCATTGACCGCCCTCAATCAAATGGACGGTCCCCTGAAAGGCGCGCTTGATTTAAACCGTATCGGCATGGCCGGACATTCTTACGGCGCGCGCAGCGTGATGATGGCTGGCGGGGAAAAGCAGATCCGGAAAGACAATCCGGCCTATAAAGATCCCCGCATCAAAGCCGCCATAGCTCTCAGCCCCAACCTGCCACAACATTACATCAGTAAAAAGCCGGATGAAGCGGCGCTGGATGCCTTATATACCGGCATCAATATTCCGCTCTTTCATATCACCGGAACAGAAGATGATTACCCCTTCAGCCAAAATTTCGATCCCCTGACCCGCACCCTGCCCTACCATCATATCAATGCGGAAAATCAATATTTGCTCGTCCTTGATGGCGCGGATCACATGACATTCGGCGGCCGAAAAACCCGCAAAAGCGATGCCTCTTATCAAAGAACAGTCGCAGACGGTGCTCTCCTGTTCTTTGACGCTTACCTGAAAGGCGATCCATCCGCCTTACAAAGGCTGCGCGAAGATTATCCAAGAACCCTCAGACCAGACGATCGCTTTACTTATAAATAGGCGCTGAACCACCCTATTGGCAAAAATGCTC
This sequence comes from Rhodospirillales bacterium, assembly GCA_020638155.1. Lineage (GTDB taxonomy): Bacteria > Pseudomonadota > Alphaproteobacteria > Micavibrionales > Micavibrionaceae > UM-FILTER-47-13. The sequence continues at coordinate 318,522 of JACKJB010000001.1, read as the reverse complement.
CAGCATCGTGCGGGCCTCGCCCATCTCAATGCCCAGATCTTCGGATGCCTTTTTCATCGCAGCAATTTTATTGCCATCATCAACATACAGCTTGCGAAGCCCTGATTTCTGCTCATCGGTTAATGCGGCAAACTGCGCTGCGGCTTTCTTCTCCGACTCTTCTATACGGGCCTTTAACGCGGACACTTCCATCGGCATAGAGCCAGGGCAAGGCATCGCTTCATACCACTGACCATCCTTTTCGGCAATATAGCGCATCTGGGTCGTATGCACAGACGGGCAAGCCCCACGATCGGCATCGTAATAGATCGACAGACTATGGGTCGGCATCACCGGGATACTGACGTCCGCGCCAAACATCATGACGAAAAACTCTTTAATGTCATCTTCACGCACCATATCGACAGACACGGTATATTGTTCCGGGATCGGCGCCTTGGTCATCCCGGAAAAATTCATAAGCTCGGTTGCGGTCCTGAAATCGTCAGACATACATCCTTGTGAGTCAGGATGAACCAACGCCCAAAACCGCGCCATATCATCCTGACGGCTAGCTGCCGCCAGCCCAGTGGCAAAAGCCTGCTGTGCTTCATCCGGTCTTTGCTCCTCCGGCACCTCTACCGTTGTCTTGCCGTCAACATCCGTAATAACCCGGACCATAGGTTCTTCATCACCCTGCGCCCATGCGACAGGTCCATACGCCAGTATCAGCGCCATCGCGCCACACAATAAACTTTTTTTCATGAAATCCATCCGTGCCTGAAATAATGTGGAAACAAAGAGATAAACGCCCCGCAATTATACCCGGAAGCGGCGATAAATCAATAATTTGGCGCTTTTCTGCCTTTTAACGAAAAAGTTTCTTAACTATTTTAGACTATTGTTTATGGATCAGAGATTTTCATGGGGAAACATATGGTATCCGATAAAAAAGCTAAGCTTGGCGCCAATAAAAACGACAATCACCACAAAGAGCGCAAGCTGTTCGATATGTTTGACCCCGAAGATCAAAGCTGGGAACCTTACACGAAAGCTGACGAATTTCTCGATTTCATCAGCCCTGGCGGAGAAGATCCTCTGACAGCGCGCGATCATCAGGTCATGTATAAAGAACCGCCCTTTTATAACGGGGTGCAATTGATCCATGTGACACCGCTCGTGCCGTCCGATTTCCCCGAAGAAGACATCAATATCTTCTTCCTCAAAAATAGCGATCATATCGTAATGTTAAACGGCAATTGCGCCTATATCCATGAAATGAACGAAACCGGCGTCCTGAACCTGAACGGCGAAACTGTGTTTGATTACCTGAAGTTCTTCTGTGCCTTTAACGTGATCGAGGAAACGATGGAACCGTTCCTTGTCATCGAAAGCGCAAACAGCGAATACCTCAAAGGCATGAGCAAATACGAAATCTCCCGTGCCATGCGGTCCTACAAAGGCGCACGGGTCATCGCATCCGCCGATAACAAGGATTTCATGATCGAAACGCGGGTCATGTATTGTAACGACCTTTATGATGTGAAATTCAAGATCACCAATGACGGCGATGTTATCATGACCGACGACACAGCCGTCGGCGCTTTATAATCAGCGCCCGGCACTCACAGAAGCACTCACAGCGGCATTGACCGCGACCATCATAACAAGGGTATTCGTCTGGGCGCTGGCAATTTCTTCATAAACATCGGCCAGCAAGTCCGCATCAAACGCGATCGACGGGTCTTCATTCATCGCCTCACGGCGTTTCAGCTCTGCCATTTTTTTATCTTCACCATACGCACAAATCTTATCCAGAACGGCCTTAGCCTGCTCTTCGGAAAGCCGCACATCCTTGGTCGCCTGCCCGACACGAAGCGCCAGAGTCTTGTCATCATAAGCCGCACCGCCGATCATTTCGACATTGACCAGCCAGTCACCGACCTGCACAAATTTTTCATTGCGGGCAACCTTGGCCAAAAGCGTCTCTGCGGAATCACGATCCATTTTATAATCACTGTCGCTGGTCCCCTGGCGCATATAAAGGCGCTTGCCGTCATAGCGCAAATACGCCAGCGAATTGATGTTTTCGGCAAATTTATCAATCCGCACATAATCATCCCCATCGGCCATTTTATCGCGAACAGCTTTTGCTTTCTCAAAAGATGTATTGATATAGCCTTCCTTATTCAGGATCTTGAAACTCAGATCATCACGGCCAAAGAACCAGCCGCCCTTATACGCCCAAAGACTGGATGTAATATTCCTGTTCAGTTTTTGCCCGGCGACCGTCTCATATCCGAACTTGTCGCTGAATAAACCCATGACCGTCGCTGCGCGCGATTCTTCAATCGGCACAGTGCAGCTTGTTCCCGGATAGGTAATATGCAGATCCTTGCCTTCAATCCAGACATTCCCGCCCAGCGCGACATTGACGACTTCCTTGCCAACCATCGAAAATTGCGGGCGCTGCGTCATATCGGCCATCACGGCCTGCGCTTTCTGCCGTTCCATATCGATCTCGATATTCGATGATCCCATAAAGTTGATGTGAAGACTGCTATTGCTCAAAAACCCGCTTTTGACGAACCAGGCGTTCACGACCTTGTTCATATTAACCACATGATCGCCGATCCGCATGAAACGCTTTTGTTCGGTCAGACGGCTGAAAATAGCATCGGCGTCTGCGCGGCTGATTTTCTCTTCCCCGTCATCGCCGGGCTGCTGGTAATACAGCTTACCGGACTCATACCGCAGGCTTTGCAGCGTTTTGGTATTAATCAACTTTTCCCCGATGCGGATGAACGTCCCGTCATCGGCCAGCTTGTTAAACAGCGTTTTGATTTGATCTTCCGCCAGCGGCACCGACAGGGACTCCCCCGTAGAGCTGTAGGACAGGCGGTGTTCCTTATTCCCGAACAAACCGCCCCGACTGCGCCATAAGCTTGTCAGCGTCCCCAAATTCAGGACTGTGCGATCATCAACCCGGTAATATTGGCCGGAAACCTCATGATTGTCTTTTGTAAGCATATAATAGCTATATCATTATTATGTATATAACCTCAAGAAAAAGCCGCATTCCTTATTGACAATCACCCCGATTTTATATTATGTAAATAAAAACTTTTGAAGCGGACTAAGTTTAATGATAAATATAAAAGATACATTCCGGCGCTTCGTCGAAAAACATATATGCGCCCCGCTCCCGCCGGAGCTGGACGATGAGACCAATTACGGCCTCACGGCGGATTGTGTCGCGCGCTGGACCAGCCACCATCCGGCGTATGTAAAGCACCAGCTGGACCTGATGGAAATCGCGGGTTTGGATACTAATCCGCTCAACATCGCCGAAGTTCTGCTCCGCTATTGCGAGCGGGAACGGCTGCCTCGCCCGTCAGACCGCGTCCTGCGCCGCGAACAGGCCTTTGCCAGCTTCTACGCCCACAACCCGCCGGCCCCGCGCACGAACGAATTATCTTGACGAAATACCCGAAAACATGCGTAAATGCGGGCGGTTTGATACGACCACCTATTAAGAAGACACGACCTTTTATAAGACGCCCAATCGATTTTCCAATCCGGGCATGGATAACCTCCCCCTTACAAAAAGTTCGGTTTGATTTGACCAGGGTATCGGTCTCAGCATCAGACTACGCCACAAGCGCTGCGCACGGTCGCTCAGCGCGGCACATAACACCGCTTTGCAAAGGAGATCATTCATGGCAACCGGTACAGTAAAATGGTTTAACAACCAAAAAGGCTACGGCTTCATCGAACCAGAAAACGGTGGTAACGACGTGTTCGTTCACATCAGCGCCGTTGAAAAAGCAGGCCTGCGCGGTCTGAACGAAGGCCAGAAAGTCAACTACGAAACCGAAGAGAGAAACGGCAAAACATCTGCCTGCAACCTCAGCGAAGCGGCCTAAGCCCTATCGTAGAAAAGTTTCCAATACGGGCTGTCCTTTTGAACAAGGGCAGCCCGTATTTTATTTGCCTTTATCTTTCTTCGCTTTTCGCGCATCGGGATGCAGCATGAACACCCCGACGGGCTTAGTCCCGCGCTTGACGATCACGGCTTTGTACAGCCCGGCCTCCATCATCCGTACATAACGGGAAATATGAGTCTTAAATTCATGCATCGTCGTTTCGACATATTCCTGGAAATAGTTTTTATCATCCATAAGGTGTACTCCTTTCTCTGGCCTGTCATTTCGAACGGTGCGAAGCACCGGAGAAATCTCACGACGGAACGGCAGGAAATTTTTCACATACGTTCGAAATGACAGGACGGATAAGCGGACTAAGCCCAGTCCCGCTTAGTCCACCCCCCGCATAACATATTGATATAGATCACAAAAAAAGAGGACTAAGTCCGCCCGCCATAAAAAAAGCGCCCGCCGGGCGCATCTGTGGTGTTGATAGGGTTAGTATAGCAAAAATTAATTTACGCCGCCACTATTCCCACCTAAAGGAAAATCAATTTACTCCGTCTCCATTGATCCCAAAACAGAAAATGACGGCGTAATTAAGAGTTTCCGCTTTTTGAAAGACGTCGCATTTGCTTCGGTGTCAGCTCCTCGATCTTGCCATTACGCTTGATGACAAGGGGGGTGCCGTAACGCTCTGCTTTTTCAATGGCAACATCAATCGCGCCTGCGAGGGCGTTTTTCGGTTTGGCTTTTGCTATCCTGCCTTCAATGATCATCTCTTGCCTCAATCACGCGACCTGAGAATCTTTTGGCCAGATCGCTGTCGTAAATTACAAAACCTTCGATACCGTCTGTTTTATGGGCAAATTTCACTAGATTGCCCGCTGTCGTATCGTATAGAGCCATTATATCACACATATTCTTGTAAACGAGCCAGTTTTTTAAGCTGCGCCAATAGCGGCGGCGGACATCATCGGCAGGGACATGATGCCCGCCCTGCTGTACACGGTATTTAATGCGCTTCAAATTAAGGTTGATATCGGCACAAAAGATATAGTGCATTTCAATGATATAGTCGGCATCGTGTGCCTTTTTAATAATCTTTTTCAGATGGTTACCGGACAAGGTCGTTTCAATGGCAAAAGAACGACCTTTAACAATCAGATCGTCCGTACGGGACAAGACCAGCTTACCCGCCGCCAAGGCCTGCCCGCCCGCGTTCATCGGGGACAGCCCGCGCGCGATTTCATCGGCATTGACAAATTCTTTAACCCGCAGGCGCGGCAACAAATATTCCGCCGCCGTGGTTTTACCGGAGCCGTTGGCCCCGGCGAAGATGATGAGTTTGGGTTTCATAGAAAAATTCTACCCTAATCAGCCTGCCCTGCGAAGCCCAAAGGGCGCAGCAGGGTCATTCCGCCTCCTGGTGTCATCCCCGCGAAAGCGGGGTTCTGGTCACCCTTTGGGTACTACTGTATTTTTCACCACAGAGACACAGAGAACACAGAGTTTCGCGGAGGCTTTTCGATTTACTCCGACCCCATTGGTACCACCCTAATTGGGAACACTTTTTATCATTGTGAGCACAGTCGGGATCTATAAAGTGGTTCGACATTTAGAAACCTTATTTCTGTTTTCCTGCCATATAGGCTCTATAAGCTTCTCCGTAGCTAACGCCCAATCTTCTGAATATAAAAGAGCTTTCCAATAACCAATATGATTTTGGCACTGCTCAACTGTATAGGTTTGAGCATTTTCTATGGCTAACTTACAATCACTCTCTAGAGCTTCGTTTCTACGTTCTACTCCTTTATCACCGTAAATGCGAATAAAGGGCTGAGAAGATAAATGAACATATCTTTGCGCTTCATCAGCATATTGTTTTTCAATAGATTCAGCCAAAGCAAAGATTTCGGTATGCATATCTGTATATTTGCCTGCACAAACGCCGCTAATCGCTCCTGTACACAACGCCAACTGTGATTCTAAATAAGCATGAAGTTCTTCATCCGACATACAGATATTTTCATTAGCTTGGGCTAATGAATAACTGGAGAGAAAAATAATTAAAACTACACAGCTTATTGTGTTTTTTACCAATATCTTCATAAACTTATCTTCTCAATATATTGTATAAACTTTAAGTTTTAACGGGCACATTCGTTGTGTATAAAACAAGTCTTTTCTTAGGCTCCAAACCTAAGACATGGTGCAAAGCATATACCGTTTGCCGACGGGAATAAGTAATTCCTTCACGTTCTAGTATCATGCCTAAACCTATAAGATCGGCATCAGTTGCGTAACAAGGATAAACCTGATTATTATTTGCAGAAAAAGGCGGGCTATTCCAAGGAGGTTGGCCTACTAAAACCAAGGCATCATTCTGCACACTAAAGAACTTACCGTATTTCTTAGAAATCGCGGCTATTCTTTTATCTTGAAGTACGTTTTTTTGCACAATTTTAACTCCTAATCAAACTAACCGTATAAATCCTCTTCATTCTATTTATACGTTCCTTATTATATTTTCCATTTAAAAGTTGAGGCAGCTTCCGCCTTCGCTAAAGCTACGGCGTATTTGCGCAGGATTCCGGATCGGCGCTCACGTTGTTCGCTTGTCCGGAATGACGACAAAACAGCGTCATTGCGAGCGGAGCGAAGCAATCCAGTTTTTTCGTATGGCAGGTTTTCTGGATTGCTTCGTTGGCTGCGCCGCCTCGCAATGACGGTGGGAGGTGGGGTATCTTCGTGACTTCGTGGTAAAAAACAAACACTGTTTCCCCCTCACCCAGCTACGGCTAAGGCGTAAACGCCTAAGCCTGCGCAACCCTCTCCCCGGTGGGGCAAGGGAGAGATTTAGAGGCCGAGGTCGACCTGCTCGAGTTTGCGGATCTCATCCCGAATCCGCGCCGCTTCTTCGAACTCCAGATTCCCCGCGGCTTCGTGCATCTGCTTTTGCAGCTTTTTGATGTATTTCGCCAGCCCTTCCGGGGTTTCCAGCGCGGTTTGTTCGGCGTCGGACAGGCCTGCCACTTTGGGGACGGTCATGTGGTCGCGTTCGTAGACGCTGTTGATGACGTCGCCGATGGATTTTTTGACGCTGGCGGGGGTGATGTTGTGCTCTGCGTTGTAAGCCATTTGTTTTTCGCGGCGGCGGGCGGTTTCTTCTAAGGCGGCTTTCATTGAGTCTGTGGTCTTGTCGGCGTAGAGGATCGCTTTGGCATCGACGTTCCGGGCGGCGCGGCCGATGGTTTGTATGAGGCTGGTTTTGCTGCGCAAATAACCTTCTTTATCGGCGTCCAAGATCATCACCCGCATACATTCGGGAATGTCCAGCCCTTCGCGCAGCAGGTTGATGCCGACGAGAATATCGAACTGACCAAGGCGCAGGTCACGGATGATTTCAATCCGCTCCAGCGTATCGACATCGCTGTGCATGTAGCGGACTTTGAGGCCGTTTTCAGTGAGATATTCGGTCAGCGCTTCGGCCATTTTCTTGGTCAGCGTGGTGACGAGCATCCGTCCGCCCTGCTCTACGATTTCCTTGGCTTCGTGCATCAGATTATCGACCTGGTGCGTGGTCGGGCGGATTTCGACCGGGGGATCGACCAGCCCGGTCGGGCGCACGACCTGCTCGGCGAAGCTGCCGCCGGTTTGCTCCAGCTCCCACGGGCCGGGCGTGGCGGAAACAAAGATGGTCTGCGGGCGGAAATCGTTCCATTCCTCGAATTTCAGTGGGCGGTTATCGAGCGCACTCGGCAGGCGGAAACCATACTCAGAAAGAACGGATTTGCGTTTCTGGTCGCCGTTATACATCGCGCGGAGCTGCGGCACCATGACATGGCTTTCATCGATGAACATGATCGCATCGTCGGGCAGATATTCGATCAGCGTTGGCGGCGGCTCACCCGCCGCGCGCCCGGTGAGATAGCGCGAGTAGTTTTCAATGCCGGAACAAAAGCCCTGCGCCTGCATCATTTCAAGATCGAACTGCGTCCGTTGCGCCAGGCGCTGGGCTTCGAGCAGCATATTTTTGGACTCGAAATACGCCAGCCGCTCTTTCAGGTCGGCTTTGATCTGGTCCATCGCCTGCTTCATCGTCGGGCCGGGGGTGATGTAGTGCGAATTCGCATAGATGCGCACAGACTCCATCTTCGCCGTTTTCGCCCCGGTCAGCGCGTCGAACTCCACCACCTGCTCGATCTCGTCGCCGAAGAAGGAAAAACGCCACGCGGAATCGGCCATGTGCGAGGGGAACAGCTCCACCGTGTCACCGCGCACCCGGAACGTGCCGCGCTCGAACGCAATATCGTTGCGGGTATATTGCAGCGTGACAAGGCGGGCGATCAGCTCCTGCCGGTCCATGCGGTCGCCCTTTTTAATGTCCACGGTCATCGCCTGGTAATCTTCCTTGGACCCAAGACCGTAAATCGAGGACACCGAGGCGACGATAATGCAGTCCCGCCGCTCGAACAGCGCCCGCGTCGCGGCGTGGCGCATCCGGTCGATCTGCTCGTTAATCGAAGAATCTTTTTCGATGAAGGTATCAGTTTTGGGCACGTAGGCTTCGGGCTGGTAGTAATCGTAATAGGACACGAAATACTCGACCGCGTTATCGGGGAAGAAGTTTTTGAACTCGCCGTAAAGCTGCGCCGCCAGTGTTTTGTTCGGCGCCATGATAATCGCCGGGCGCTGAAGCTCCTGAATCACATGCGCCATGGTGAAGGTCTTGCCCGAGCCGGTGACGCCGAGAAGCACTTGATCGCTCAGGCCATCGCGCAGCCCTTCGCAAAGCTGCGCAATCGCGGCCGGCTGGTCGCCTGCGGGCGCAAAATCGGACTGCACCCGCAGCGGCGGGGACTCGCCCAGCGGCTCCGGCTTCACACCCTTGGCATAATCAACATTCGCGGCGATCTCATCCATAGAGGGTTATATAGCGCAGGATGGCGAAAATGTCACTGGAAGGGATAGCACTATTTTTGACGTAATCACATAAACTGATTATACTCCCGTCCATACAAAAAACGGGAGGATCGCGTTATGAGCGCCACACGGGATAATTTTGCCAATGCCTGCGACAGCAGGGCGCAGCAGGTCTGGAAAACAGGCTTGCTGCGGCGGGTTGATTACCTGTTGCAGGTTTTCGAAGACAACAACATCCCCGGCACATTAACCGTTAACAGCCTGCACATCGCCCCGGATAAACGCCATGCATGGCTGTCCCTGGATATCGCGCTCGATGAATATGAAGCACCCTGCACCTATGATTTCATGATCGCCGACCAGCACAGGAAAAGCGGCAGCAATGCCGGGTATGACCGTTACCATGTTTTCCCGGCAAGCACTTTTATCGTCAAGCATGAGAGTGAAACGTTCGAGGCTTTGATGGACGGCTATGCGCTCGACCATGGCGATCACGGATGGTATGAACGTCTGATCGCCGACCTGATTAAAAACGCCCGGAACGACGGTTCACCGCGCACTATACCAGGCGCATCCGCCCTGCCTTTGAAGCAGCTTCACTAGACATTATTTACCTAAATTTAAGCCGTTTCCTTTAGAATTTTATAATATAAGACACAGGAGGCGGTCATGAGCAGACGCACGAAATCAGATGTAAAACTGGTTGTTCCAGACCCGAATTACCCGAGCCTGCAAAAAACGGTCGGGTTACTGGCAGAAGAATTTCACGTTGAGGCGACACAATCATCCCGTGCCGGTGAATACGCGATCACCTTTAATGGCGTCAACGGGCATGACCTTGACCGTTTCACAAAAAAACTGGACCGGCATTTTGGCTCACCACGTTTTTCTTATGAAGTGGTTGACCCGACCAAACCGCCAATGCTTTAAAAAAGATCAGCGCAACCATCCCTGCTCCGCTCCGCGGATCAAATCGCCGATAGTCAGGGGTTTCAGCGGCAGCGCATTCCCGAACAGCCACAGGATTTTTGCCAACACCGGATTGGGATTCCCGCCCGTCCCGGCATTGAAATAATCATTTACACGGAACGCATCGATATCGACATGAAACGCATAAGCGTAATTCACGATCAGCTCGTTAGCGGCATCGCCATCGAGCTTTAAATCTTCGCGCAGGCGGGTCCAGATCGAGAGCTTATCCAGCGGGGCATCCAGCTCCTCAGCAAGGAACGCCAGCATATCCTGCTCTGTCTTTTGCCGCCGTAAAACCGGGTTATCGTTCGCCGAGGACGTGTTCATGATTATTTTTACCACAGAGCGCACAGAGACCACAGAGATTTCACAGAGGATTGGTTTTCGTCATTGCTTCGCTTCGCGGGCAATGACATTGTTAGCAAAAAAGGAATATCACCATGAATACGAAGATTATTGCCGCAAAAGACTGCCCTGAAATGCTCGATTACCTGCGCGCTCGCCGCAGTATACCGATCAAGCAGCTCGGCGGGCCGGGACCGGATGACGCGCAGCTTGCGGTGATGCTGGAAACTGCCGCCCGCATACCGGATCACGGCAAACTGTTCCCGTGGCACTTTATTGTGTTTTCCGGGCAAGCAAGGCAGCAGGCTGGCGATTTGATCCTTGAAGCGTTAAAGAAGCAGGATCCGCAAGCCGCGGAAGCCAAATGTGATCTGGAGCGAAACAGGCTTATGCGCGCCCCGGTCGTCGTTGGTGTCATCAGCCGCCTCCGTCCCGGCAAGCACCCGGCATGGGAGCAAATCCTGTCGGCGGGCGCGGTCTGCTACAATCTGTGCCTGGCCGCAGGCGCGATGGGGTTCGGCAGTAACTGGCTAACGGAATGGTACTCTTATGATGACACGTTTAAGGCCGGGATCGGGCTGGATGCCCGCGATCATATCGCCGGACTTATTTATATCGGCACCCCGGACAGTCCGCCAGAAGAACGCCCGCGCCCGGAGATGAGCAAGATTGTGACATACTGGACCCCCGGCGTCTCATTGAACAAGGGCGATAAAGATTACGACCGCGAGGGCTTTGATTTTCCAAGAGCCGGATTTAGTTTTGAGCAGATAAATGAATAGAGTTCGTCATTGCGAGAAGCGTCAGCGACGAAGCAATCCAGAACATTAGCGCCAAATGGAAAGACTCTGGATTGCTTCGCTGCGCTCGCAATGACGGACCGTAGTATTACTTCTTCGGCTTCAAGGTCGGGAAGCAGATCACATCGCGGATGTTCGACGAATTGGTCAGGATCATCACCAGACGGTCAATCCCCATACCCCAGCCCCCTGTCGGCGGCAGGCCGTATTCCAGCGCAGTAACGAAATCTTCGTCAAGCATCTGCGCTTCTTCGTCCCCGGCTTCGCGGGCGGCGACCTGATCGGCGAAACGCTCGCGCTGTACCGCCGGGTCGTTCAGCTCGGAAAAGGCGTTGGCGATTTCCCACGTATTGATGAAGGTCTCAAACCGTTCGACCAGGCGCGGATTATCGCGGTGCACTTTCGCCAGCGGAGAAATATCCAGCGGGTGATCGGTCACATGCATTGGCTGGATCAGCTTCGGTTCGACCAGCTCTTCAAAGACGGCTTCGACGACCTGGCCCCAGTTTGATTTCGGATCAGTGGAAATACCTAAATCTTCGGCTGCGGTACGGGCTTCTTCTGCCGTTTCGAATTGCAGGAAGTCAATTTTGGATTCCTCGGCAACCAGCTCAATCATCGACTTGCGCGGCCACGGGCCGGAGAAGTCAATCTCGTAATCGCCGTACGCGACTTTGAGGCTGCCGTGAATTTCCTTGACCAGCATCTGCACCACGCCTTCGACCATGTCCATCATGTCATGGTAATCTTTGTAAGCGTGATACCCTTCGATCGTCGTAAATTCGGGATTATGTTTCGGCGAGATGCCTTCGTTACGAAACAGCCGTCCGATTTCATAGACATCATCCGCAAGCCCGCCGGCGATCAGGCGCTTCAAATAAAGCTCCGGCGCAACCCGCAGGTAAAAGTCGGTATCCAGCGCATTGTGGTGCGTCACAAACGGCTTAGCCGTCGCCCCGCCCATAATCGGGTGCAGGATCGGCGTTTCAACTTCGAGCGCGCCCATATCATCCATATGACGGCGGATCAGCGACACGATCTTTGAGCGCACCCGCAACGTATCGCGGCTTTGCTCGTTCATAATCAGGTCAACATAACGCTGACGGTAACGCGTTTCGATATCGGTCAGGCCGTGATATTTCTCCGGCAGCGGCAACATCGATTTGGACAGCATGTCGATTTGATCCAGACGAACGGACAACTCGCCCCGCGGCGTCCGGCGGATCGTGCCTTCCCCGCCAACGATATCACCAATATCAAAAAAGGCGAGCTTGGCAAGCTGGTCTTCGGCCATGGAATCCTTGTGACAAAAAACCTGGATTTTCCCGCTGGTATCCTGCAAATCGATGAACATGCCGTTATTGCGCATCGCCATGATCCGCCCGGCGACAGCCACGCGGTCTTCGGTTTCGGTACCGTCGGCAAGATCTTTATACTGGTCCTGCAACGCGGCGGCTTTATGGCTCGGCGTAAATTTATACGGATACGGGTTGTGCCCGGCCTGCTTCAGGGCATCACGCTTATCCTGACGGATCTTCCGCAGTTCTGCCTGTCCGGTTTCGGTTGCCTGATCCTGTTTTTCCTGTTGCGCCATGGTTCCATTCCTGTAAGTTATTCAACAGGATTATTTATCAGAGAATGCCCTGAAATTTCAATGTTTTTAACACGAATCAGACTTTTTCCGTGCATGTCATTCCGAACGCGAAGCGGAGGAATCTTACCCGGCAAGCCAAATACGAAGATCCCTCACATACGTTCGGGATGACAAAATAGAGAGTAACGTCATGAAAAACCCTGTGCTAGAATAAAATGATGAACAAAAATCGTCAAAATGAGAGCGGAAATGTCCTATGGTTTATCCTGCTGGCGATTGCCCTGCTGGCGGCCCTGACGGCGACAATCTCCAAATCGAGCGACACCACGGAACAGAACGCCAATATCGAGCGCTTCCGCATCGACGCCAGCGATATCATGCGCCACAGCGCCAGCATCCGCGAAGCTGTAAACAGCCTGAAGTTACAGGGCATTAGCGAAAACAATATCAGTTTCGTCAATACGTCCACTTCAGTCGATTACAGCAACGGCACGTGTTTTGATTGCATGGTTTTCAGCAGCAGCGGCGGCGGCGCGGCCTACCGCACACCGAACCCGAGCTGGCTGGATTCGACCCATAGCGGCGATGCGCGATACGGCGAATGGGAATTTTCCGGCACCAATGACGTGATCGGCGTCCGCAGCGCCAATGCCGATCTGATTATGTATCTGGGCTACCTGAAAGAAAATTTATGCACCCAGATCAACACAATGCTGCGGATCGCCGGAACACCGACCGATGCGGGATTCGACCAGACAGCCTTTACCGGATCCTTTGCCAACACTGCCGATATCGGCAACATGAGCGGCGCAGAATCCGGGTGTTTCGAAGACACGTCCGGGGACCGCGATTTCACCTATTATCAGGTTTTGATTAAGCGCTAAGCCTTCGCAAAAGCCAGCTTGACCCCCAGCGCCACAAAAAAGGCACCGAATACCCTGTCGATCCATTTTGAAGCACGAGCGTAACCACGGCGCGCCACCGGCACAGACAGCACAAACGACACCGCCGAAAACCAAGTAAACGCCGTAACGATACAGGCGGCACAAAAAGCAACAGTGATCGACAACGGCAAAGCCGGGTCAATCATCTGGCTAAACAGGGCCAGAAAGAACATCGTTGCTTTGGGGTTAAACAGGTTGGTGATAAAGCCGCTGATAAATGCAGCCTTATCAGTTTTCACTTTTGTCTTCAAATCACCGGTGATCTCTTCAGCCTTTAACGAAGCCCCTTTGGAGCGCAGGGCGTGGACACCAATATATATGAGATACGCCGCCCCCAACCATTTAATCAAGTTAAACAGGATAATGGACTGCGAAATCACCAGCCCGATCCCGGCCACGCAATAGCTCATATGAATGATCAGGGCGACCGCGATCCCCAGCGCCGTAAAGACACCGGCCCGCGCAGAGTAACCAAGCGCATTGCGCATGGTAATCAGCAAATCCGGTCCCGGCGATGCCAGCGCCCCGATAAAAACAGCGTAGACCAGTAAAAGTCCCAGAATTTGATCCATAATCAGCTTCCCTTTTCCGCACAATTAATACAGGTCGCCAGCGCCGGGTCAAGTTCCAGCCTTTTCGCGGCAATCGGTTCATCGCAGCGAGCACAGTAGCCGTAATCACCGCACTCCATACGCCCCAGCGCCGCACCGATCCGCTGGATATCCAACTGGCGGCGGCGCTCTGTTTCCTTGGCCATTTCCTGCTGCATCAAGGCGTCCTGCCGTGACAGGCGGCCTTGCCGGGTCTGATCAAGTTCGACCGCATCGCGGCTTTCCGCACTGCCTTTGCTATGCGCTTCAAGGTCAGCGCGCCGTGCGAGCAATAGCTGCCGCAAGGCATCGATATTGATGTCTGTCCGGTCCGTCATAATGTAGATGATAGCTTAAAGATCGTAGCGCCGCACAGCTAAAAAGCGGCCAAAAACCGTATCCGATTGCAGGTTCGCACACATCTCGTTACTGAACCACGCCTCTTCCGGCTGGGGCTGGCGTAGTTCAAGGCCGGGCACTTCCGGCATCTTCAGCCGCCCAACGGTCAACGGACGGTAATGGGGATCAAGCGGAGAAACCGTGATATCCATCTTCCAGAAGATATCTTCATCCTGCAGCCTTTCGGGGACAAGGGCCTTGTATTCCTCAGGAACCGCATCTGTTTTTTGCGGATAGCTGAAAGCGATCGCCATATCGTTTTTCTCACAATAATCAAAGAGCGTCTGCAACCCTTCCCAGAATGCGGGATATTGCACTTTTAATTCTTTTACCAAAGCATCGGCAACCTCGCGCCCCAGCTCTACCCGGCTGACATTATTCTCAATATCCAGAGGCAACGAAGGAATATAAAAACTCTGACTCAAATGGTTATGCGCAACCAGATCCCAAACGGCCTTTGGTCCGCGTCCGGCATCTGCATAATCTTTGAGCCTGCCATGGTCTTTTTCTTTGGAGGGTAACGCCTTTTCTAAAACCTGGCGGCGAAAATCGCTTAAACTATAGGCAAGTAAGCCCGCGCTTTTTTCAGCCGCAATATTATGGCCTTGGTCTTTATGATCTTTTTGCAGTGCTGCAGCGCGCGCAAAAATGCCCCGCGCATCATCAGGAGCGGTAAAAAACCGGCGTACTTTTGCAGTCAAACTGTTTTCGTCCAAGGTTTTTAGGACACGATTTAAAAGGTCCATAATATTAGCTCCATATCGCTGCTCCCCTTTTTATATTAAATTATGGAAACAATCGCAAGTTTTTTCTCCGGTGCACGAAGGGTTGCAAGGCCGTCTAATCTTGCTATCCTGCCTGTAGATTTATCCTTAGGAGCAAGGACACGCGAATGGCAGACCGGGAAATCAAGTCGATCAACGATCTATGGGCGGAAACGCTGGATGTCTGGGAACATGGCTTCATGGGCGTAGACATCAGCAAGATTATTATCGCTTTGGCTATTTTCGGCGGTTTCCTGCTAATCCGCGGCCTGTTCAGCAAATATGTGCTCACCAAGCTGCATGCCTGGGCCAGCCGAACAGATACCAAGGTTGACGATAAGATCATCGATGCCCTGATCCCGCCGATCCGGTTTATCCCGGTCATTATGGGCGTGTTCTTTGCCGCGCAATACGCCGGGCTGGATGACATCCTGAACGGATTCTTCCAGAAGCTGATGCGTACGATGATAGCCTTTACGATTTTCTGGGCGATCCACCGGGCGCTGGAACCGATGAGCCATTTAATGCGCGGGCTTGAAAAGCTGCTGACCGGGACGATGGTGCGGTGGCTGTTCAAGGTGCTTAAAGTGCTGGTGGTCTTTATTGGCGGCGCGGTGATCCTGGAAATCTGGGGCATCGAGGTCGGCCCGCTGCTGGCCGGACTGGGTCTGTTTGGCGCGGCGGTTGCCCTGGGGGCGCAGGATTTGTTCAAGAACCTGATCGGCGGACTGACCATCATTGCCGAAAAGCGCTTTTATCCCGGCGACTGGATCAAGGTTGACGGCGTCGTCGAAGGCACGGTTGAAGATATCGGCTTCCGCTCCACCAAGGTCCGCCGCTTTGACAAAGCCCCGGTACACGTGCCGAACGCGCAGCTATCCGATGCCGCCGTGACCAATTTCACCCGCATGACCCACCGCCGGATTTACTGGATGATCGGGGTGGAATACCGCACCACGGTCGATCAGCTAAAGATCATCCGCGATGAAATCCTCGATTACATCAACAACAACGATGCGTTTGATACCGACGGGTCGGTCCCCTGCTTCGTCCGGGTCGATAGTTTCGGGGCATCATCCATCGACATTATGATCTACTGCTTCACCAAAACGACCGTCTGGGGAGAGTGGTTGGAGATCAAGGAAGAGTTTGCCTTTAAGCTTAAAGAAATCGTCACGGAAAAAGCCAAGACCGCTTTTGCCTTCCCGTCACAATCTATTTACGTCGAACAGTGGCCGCAAAACGGTGGCGATGCCCCGGAAATGTTCCGCCCACCGGAAGGTAAGAAAAGCGCGTCTAAAAAGGCGGCTTAGAACACTACAGCGAAAAACCGCCAAAACTAATGCCGGCTTCGCGGACATCACGATCAGGAATGGAAGAACGGTCATAACCGAGGACATCGCATAAATCGCGATACCACGAAATGCTGCCTTGTTTCTGCCCGTCTTTTTCGGCGTTAAAATACACGTAAATTGACGCCTCATCGGCACCACGCAGCAATATACCAGTGTTAACGGAAGGCATGATAACCGGTGCGGCACATTCTGTGATCGTCCATCCTTTTTCTTCCATTTTGTGAAACAGGTCAGTGGTTGCGCCAAGACCGGCTGTTAAATCCAGCATGGTTTTCTGCTCAACATGCCGGGTACTGTCTTCAACGGCTGAACCGAATATTTCCCGCAACATTTCAATTAATTTATTCATGCGTTCCCTCACGGCACTTCTTTAAAACGGCACAATAATTAACATAACTTTAAAGGCGGGGCAAATTTTATGGGACTTAAGCTGCACAGCCGCTTTCTTCCCTGCTGCTATCAGTGCTAGGCTGGAACCATGGTTACACAAGCGGCATCACAGACTTACCCGGCGGTCACCCTGCCCGATATCCCGATATTGGCGGTGAACACGCAGCATGCCGCAATTCTGACCACGGACGGGGAAGTGAAAATCCTGCCGCATGCGCAGGCACAGACCATGATTCACAAAAAGCCGGTCATGGTGTGCCATGCGCCTTATACCCGTCACAGGCTGGGGGCGCAGGATCTGCTGGCGTTTGACCTGCTGGAGCTGTTTGCCTTTGTCCATCCGGCCGCTTTTTGCGTCCCGACCCCGGTCGGCCTGGCCCGCGCATTAGGATTAAGTACGCCGCAGGATTTTGAGGATTACCCGCTGGCACTGATGGAAGCGGCGCAGGCGATGCTGTCCGACATCCAGAAAGAAGAGCGCAAGGACAAAAAAGCCAGTCCTCTGGAAATTGCCAAGGCGATGGGACAAAACGGACAAGGCTGGCCGTGGGCGCCTTATGTCTGCGCCGCGCTGGGCGAAGAGTATAATGCCGACCTTCCCGTCATGAGCAAGATTGCCCTGAATGTCTGGAAACATATGCCGGAATGGAGCGAGCAAGCCCCGGAACCGCCGCCAACCCATCACCCGGTCACGGGCGAAGAAAGCCGTGCCCGCCTTGCACAAATGTTAGGACCGGGCGCAGAGCGCCGGAACGCACAGGAAGAATACGCAACGAAAATGACGGCGGCATTTGCGCCGCGTGCGGATGAGCATAAAACGCATATCGTCCTCGCCGAAGCCGGAACGGGGGTTGGGAAAACACTGGGGTACCTGTCCCCAGCCAGTGTCTGGGCGGAAAAGAATAAGGGTACGGTGTGGATTTCGACATATACCAAGAACCTGCAGCGCCAGATCGATCAGGAACTGACCCGCCTGTTCCCGCACCCGGATGTTAAAGACGCGAAAGTCACCATCCGCAAAGGCCGTGAAAATTACCTGTGCCTTTTGAATATGGAAGACACAATTGCGGGCGCAGCGCTGGCCAAGGATACGCGCCAGATGATCGCCGCCGGGATCATGGCCCGCTGGGCCGAAGCCAGCCGCGACGGCGATTTGCAGGGCGGTGATTTCCCCGGCTGGCTGTCCGGGCTGCTGGGCTATCAATACACGGCGGGCCTTGCCGATAAGCGCGGGGAATGTATCTTTTCGGCCTGCGATCACTATCACAAATGCTTCGTTGAAAAAGCGATCCGCAAATCGCAGCATGCCGAAATCGTCGTCGCCAACCATGCGCTGGTACTGATTCAAACGGCGCTGGCCGGAGCGAATGACCGTTTGCCTGAACGCTATGTCTTTGATGAAGGCCACCATTTGTTTGACGCCGCCGACAGCGCTTTTGCCGGGCATCTGACGGCGAAGGAAACGCAGGATCTGCGGCGCTGGATCCGCGGCGCGGAAGGCGGCAAACGCAGCCGGGCAAGAGGGTTAAAGCGCCGCGCCGAAGACCTGATCGCCGGTGACGCCGAAGCCTGTGCCGATCTGGAAGCGATCCTGTACGAAGCGCGGTCCCTGCCCGCACAAGGATGGTCGCGGCGGTTAAAAGATGGCGCACCGGACGGGCCGATGGAAAAGTTCCTGGCGCTGGTGTATCAGCAGGTTTTTGCCCGCGCACAGGGACGCGACGGCCCCTATTCGCTTGAAACACATACACAGCCCCTGATCGACGGCATGCAGGACGCAGCGGGCACGTTAAAAAGCCGCCTGCGCGCGCTGCAAAAACCGATGCGGGATCTCTCCGGCCGTTTGAAAAAGCGGCTGAACGAACAGGCGGAAACGCTGGACAGCGATACACGTAAACGGCTTGAATCCGTAGCCGCCGGACTTGACCGCCGCAGCGAAAATGACGTGGCATCGTGGATTGCAATGCTGGAAACTCTGGCACAAAAAGAACCGGCAGCAGGCTTTATCGACTGGATGGAAATCGAGCGGATCGAAGGCAAGGCGATCGATATCGGCATGTACCGCCATTATATCGACCCGATGAAACCGTTTGCCGCCGCGCTGAAACCCCACGCGCACGGGATTGCTATTACGTCGGCAACGCTGCGGGACGGCACAGAAGACGAAGCGGAGAACTGGCGCGTCGCGCGGGAGCGCACGGGCGTCGATTTCTTAAATGAAGACCCTGTCGCCTTTGCCGAACAATCGCCGTTTAATTACGCCGACCAGACGAAAATTTTTGTCATCAACGATGTGCGCAAAGATGATTTAAACCAGGTTTCCGCCGCCTACCGCGAACTGTTCAAAGCATCCGGCGGCGGCGCGCTCGGCCTGTTCACCGCGATCAGCCGCCTGCGCGCGGTGCGCGGCGCTATTGCCGAACCGCTGGAGCAGCAGGGACTTGCGCTCTACGCGCAGCATTTTGATGAAATGGATACGGGCACACTGGTCGATATTTTCCGCGAAGATATCCATGCCTGCCTGCTGGGTACGGATGCGGTGCGCGACGGGGTCGATGTGCCGGGTGAATCTTTGCGCCTGCTGGTTTACGACCGCGTCCCATGGCCGCGCCCGACGATCCTGCACAAGGCCCGGCGCGATGCATTCGGCGGGCGGCGCTATGATGAGCTGATGACCCGGCTGAAATTACGGCAAGCTTACGGGCGATTAGTCCGGCGCAGCAGCGATCACGGTGTTTTCGTCATGCTGGATTCGATGCTGCCGACCCGGCTGTGCGGCGCGTTCCCGGAAGGGGTTGAGGTACAGCGGATTGGGCTTGCTGACGCGATTAAGGAGATAAAGAATTTCCTGCAAGACTGAAAAAACAAGCTTTTTATACTAAAAATTTACTCGGCATATCTCTGATTTTCCTGTTGCGCAATAGCGCTGAAGAGGCCATAACACAGGGGCGACAGGGGCAGGATATGAAACTTTACAGCTTTACATTCTATGACGCAGCGCCGCATGATTTATTCGCGGCCCTTGCGCGCCAGCCCTACAGCCTGTTTTTCGACAGTGCGGATGCTTCGCACGAACTCAATCGCTACAGCTTTATCGCCTTCCAGCCGATTGAAACGATCGAATCAAAAGACGGTAAAATCACGGTTACGAACCGCGAACAGCAACTCTCTTTCTTTGGCAATCCGTTCGACGCGTTAAAAGACCGCCTTGAAACCTATGGTCTGGATCGGGAGAGCAAGGATGAATGGCCCCCGTTCCAGGGCGGGGCCGCCGGGTTTTTCGGCTATGATCTCGGGCGCTCTCTTGAAAAGCTGCCGGAGTTCACCCGCCCGCACCCGGATATGCCGGATATGGCCGTCGGGATTTACGATCATGTTTACGCCTATGACCATCAGAAAGAAAAAGGCTGGTTCCTCATCCACGCCGAAGACGAGCAGCAGGCCGAAGCGAGATATCAGCAATTTACTCAGCTTACGTCCCCCCCCCACCCTAACCCTCCCCCCGCGGGGGGGAGGGATGAGAAGGGTTGGCGAAGCAACGCTGAGCCTTACCCGCAGCTGGGTGGGGGGGATACGGACGCCGGCCAGTGGCATGCCTCACACAGCAAGGATGAATATGAACGCGCCGTCCAGCGGGTGATCGATTACATCTATGCCGGTGATATTTTCCAGGCAAACCTGTCGCAGCGGTTTGAAGCGACCCTGCCCGCAGGGTTTGATGCCTATAGCCATTACAAGACGCTGCGCAGGGTTAACGCCGCGCCGTTCGCCGGGTTCATGAATTTCGGCAATGTCAGGATCGCTTCGGCCTCACCCGAACGATTCCTGTTCTGCAAGGACCGTAAAGTCGAAACCCGCCCGATCAAGGGCACGGCAAAACGCGACGCAAACGATACGGTTGACCGCATATACCGCAATCACCTGCAGAACAGCGCCAAAGACCGTGCCGAAAACATGATGATTGTTGATTTGCTGCGCAATGATCTATCAAAAGTCTGCGAAGATCATTCGATCGAAGTGCCGCAGCTGTGCAAGCTGGAAAGCTTTGCCAAGGTCCATCACCTTGTTTCCATCGTAAAAGGGACATTGCGCGCCGATCAAAGTCCGTTGGATTTACTGGCCGGAAGCTTTCCCGGCGGATCGATCACCGGTGCCCCAAAAGTCCGGGCCATGGAAATTATCGAAGAGCTGGAAACCGTGCGCCGTGGACCGTATTGCGGCGCGATGGGATATATCGGCTATAACGGCACGATGGATACGAATATCGCGATCCGCACACTCGTTTATGACGGCAACAGCGTCAGCTTCAATGCGGGCGGCGGGATCGTGGCGGATTCAAATCCGTCGGCAGAATATGAAGAAACACTGGCCAAGGCCGAAGCGATCTTCGGCAGTTTTGAAACCACAGAGTCCACAGAGTTTGAGAAGAGAGCACAGAGCCAGTGAGCGCGGCAAAAAAATTAAATGATATTACCGGCACGATTGTTGATGCGTCATTAAAAGTGCATAAAGCTATGGGCCCGGGCCTGTATGAGAAAGTTTATGAAGACTGCCTCAGTCATGAGCTGGAAAAAAGGAATGTCAGTTTTAAAAGACAGCAGCCTGTAACCGTGGAATATGAAGATCTTGTTATTCCGGCAGCCTTCAAAATGGATTTATTGGTTGAAGATGCCGTTATAGTAGAATTAAAGAGTACGGAGAAGCTGCAGCCCATTCACGATTCGCAAATCCTGACATATATGCGCTTATCCGGCACGAAGACAGGGCTATTGATTAACTTTAACGTCCCGTTGATAAAAGACGGGATCAAACGGTTCAAAATATAACAGGAGCTCTCGGAGAACTCTTCAAAACTCCGTGTCCTCTGTGGTTAAAAAGATGATTTTACTGATCGATAATTACGATTCTTTTGTTTACAACCTCGCCCGCTATGTTGGCAAGCTCGGGCGGGCGCGGCAGGTTGTCCGCAATGATGCGATCACGCTGGATGCAATCGCGGCAATGGCGCCCGAAGCAATCATTCTTTCACCCGGCCCCTGTACGCCGCATGAGTCAGGCATCTGCAATAATGTGATCGAGCATTTTTCCGGGCGGTTCCCGATTTTGGGGATATGCCTTGGCCATCAATGTATTGCCGAACAATTTGGCGGGCGGACCGTCCCGTCCCCTTACCCGTGCCATGGCAAAACAAGCATGATCCAGCATAACGCGGATGAACTGTTTATGGGCCTGCCGAATCCGCTGGAAGGGGCGCGCTATCATTCCCTGATTACGGAGATCAGCGCGGGATCGCCGCTGGAGATTACGGCGCATACCGAAGATGACGATATTATCATGGGCCTGAAACACAAAGACATGCCGGTTTACGGCCTGCAATTCCACCCGGAATCGGTAATGACACCTTACGGGCTGGATATCATCCGCAACTTCATGGCTGTCGCCGACCAGTGGAATGAGAAGCGGCGGCGGGCGGCTTAGTCATCCCGGAACCTATCACTGTCATCCCGAGCGCAGCCGAGGGATCTGCGTAATAAGACAGCGGGTAAGATCCCTCGGCTGCGCTCGGGATGACAGTTTGTATTTTGAGACTGTCGCAGATCAATTATACGGATGGATTATCCGGATGATTTGCCTTGGCGCTTTCAGATTCCTGTTTAAGCAGTTTATCTTTTTTTCGTCCGTAAGCGTTTAAAATCGACGCGAAGAAAATACCGGTGATACCGCCACTTATGCGCGCCACACTGCGAAGCTCATCGACTTTCTCATTGCAAATATGATCCTTCTCACAAAGTTCATTCCGCGTTTTATCATTCAATATCATTTCAGCAATGCCTCCAGCAACGATCACCCCTGACAAAGCCACCGCAGCGAACCCAGCGGCTAACCATCCTTTTTTCGTAGATTGTTTCATAATAACCTCCCCAATACGATTTATTGATGTCGCAGGCACGATACGATTGCTATAATGCGAAGTCAATAGGCGTAAAAAAGTGACGTGACATGCAAAAAACCTGGGTCAACGGCCAATTTACAGACACGGCAGAGTCCGTTATCCCCGTCACCGATCGCGGGTTGACGCTGGGCGACGGGGTGTTTGATACGATGCTGGCGCAGGACGGCAAACCGGTATGGGCGCGGGAGCATTTTGCGCGGCTGAGTTATAATGCATCGATGCTGGGCATTGACTTCACGCTGGATTTTGAAGCAATTGCCGAAACACTGCTGGAACAAAACGATGCGGCGCAAGGGCGCTATGCCGTCCGCACGACGATCACCCGCGGATCGGGCGCGCGCGGGCTGATGCCGCCGGACACCGTTAAGCCGACTATCATCATGGGCTGCGCCCCTGCCCCGCAAAAGACGAACCGGGTGGAACTGGTGATCGCGCAAACGGTCCGCCGCAACGAGCACTCCCCACTTTCTAAAATCAAATCGCTGAATTACGGCGACAATATCCTTGCCCTGATCGAGGCGCGGGATAAAGGCGCGGAAGATGCGCTGATGCTGAACGGGGCCGGCCATGTCTGCTGCGCCACCGCCGGGAATATTTTCGTGCAGGAACAGGACAGGCTGCTGACGCCGCCGCTTGATGATGGCGTCTTATCAGGTATCACCCGTCAGAAAATCATTGAAAGCCATGATGTAACCGAAGAAAGCATCGCCCCCGAACGATTATTTGAAGCCGATGCCGTTTTCATCACGAACAGCATCCAGGGACTGCGCCAGGTCAAACGGATCGACCATACTTATTTTCAAAAAGCCGCAACACTCCCCAATATTTGAATTCTTCAAAACATTTATGTATATATCCCCCCTGAGGTAAAAATGGCTTTTAATGAAAACCAGTTCTTTTATGCAGCCCTGTGGTGGCTGGCAGCATTACCGGGCGGTAAGACGCACACGGCTAACATTTGCGCCCGCCATGGCAAGACTTCCATCGACTTCCCTCAATTCGACATCACCAGGAAGCCGCAAAAATGGAAAGCCGGTGCGGAAGACCTCTCTCCGCAAACGCCGGAAGATGTCGTCAATTTAATGCTGAATGCACTCGGTGTTTCCGAACAGGCCAGGGAGTTCAACCGCGAGGCGGCACAGGCTATTGAAGCACCGTTGCCGGCCCAGACGCTGGACGTATTTTTTGACAGCCTGTTTGAAGCCCTGAAAAACAAAACCGATTTTCAGCACACCGCCGAAAGACGGCAGGAAGGCCGGTTTATAGAACTAAGACAAAGCGCCGCCATATCATCGCTTCACCCGGCTTATCCCGACCATCCTTTTTCAGATGACATTGAAACGGCCATCGCCAAAGCCGGGATCGACCGGGGTGCGCTCCCCCAGAGCACAGGAATTATACTGCACGATGACGGCCAGATGTTCGTCCCGCAGGCTCAGCAGGGCAAGCCGCAATGGCTGATGGATACGCTGAATTATCCCGGCAAACCAGATCTTCCGTATCAGCATCTTGCCCTTCAGGCAAAAGATATGAATCACTGCCCGCGCCTGACATGGGAACTGCTCTACCGGGTGGTACCGTTACAGGCAGGGCAGGCATTTAAAACCGGCTGGATGACGGTCAGCGGTTCCCGCACGGAAAATGAAGATATCGCCGGCGAAGACCAGGTGCTTGTCATCGGCAATAGTGATGTTGAAAATCCTGAACTGCTCGAAACATTGACCGATGAGCAGATCATAAATTTCCACCCGTCAATCAAACGGTCCATGGCCGCAAGACGCAAAGAATACCAAGAAGGTTATGAAGACCGGGCTTATAATATGAGCGTTGAAGCGGCAGACCAGCCAAACATCATGCGCAAGCTCATAGCCGACATCGCTTATATCAAGGTCAAAGCGCCCGTGCAGATCGGCCATGGCCTGAGCTACGCCATCGCGCAGCCCGGCGATTTTATTATCCGCGAGTCTGAAAGATCCGCCCCGCGGGTCATTCGAAAATCATCGATCGATCAGGGCGCAGTCCGGTTTATTGTCCCGCCGCAAGATGCCGCAAAACCATATCCCGGATTGCACTAGGTTATTTCATGCGGAAAGCGGCATCTGCAATTTTAGTGGAAATGGTCTGGAGATCATCCTTTTCCAACCTGCGATACCGATGATTATTAAGCTCATCATATTTAGATTCCAATTCTTCCAACTGTTTCGGCAGCATATTGCGCAGCAACGGCGCCAAGCCGTCCGTATCATTTTCCATGTAATCGACGGCTACAGCAAAACACTCTGTTAATTTCAAGAGCTCGTTCACAGCCCCCTGATATGCAAAAAAATCGTCAGCATCGGCACCGGCCAGAATACCAATGGAATCACCAATAAATCCAATAACAGGCATAACTTTTCCCTTTCCAACTTATAAAATATGGGGAAAGCATTACAACAAGACTGAAATTATGTCAAACTTATTTCAGGTGAAATTGCGCCGTTCCGGTCGTTGCGGCAAGCCCGTCATTAAGCCAGGCTTCATCGATAAAAGACCGGGTCACCAGGGTGCTGATGATCTGTTTTCGATGTGTTTCGGAAAGGTCGGCAGGCAGGGGCACGCAGTAGACCGTATTATCGCGCCCGTCTTTTTCAAGTGTCACAGCGCCGATAAAATCCTCGAGCACCGCCGCAGCCAGATCAATCTGGCTGGGCCGGGCACCATCGGATAAGCGTACATAGACGTAAGAGACATGATCGGCCATTAACGAAAAAACCCTACAATAACAATTAGCGATCTAACCATTATCGCAGGCGCGGTTTAATACATGGTAAAATAAAGACGGTTTTTTAGACGTCATTGTAATCAAGGATCAGGCAAAAACTAAAGGTGTCATTTCGAGGCGAAACCGAGAAATCTCCAGACTGGCGGGAGATCCCTCACATGCGTTCGGGATGACAGCAGAAATTTTTTAGATCACGATACCGCCGATAACCGCGCTCAGCTTGGCTTTAGCCAGGACAAGCTTATGCTCGATCCGTTTCAGGTCGGCATCATCCTTGGCCATCGTCATGTCTTCGGTCAGGTTACGGATCGTCTGTTCAAGGTCATCCTTGTTCAGGTCTTTGACGTTCACGGCTTCTTCGGCCAGAACGGTGCAGTTCGTTTCGCTGACATCGGCAAAGCCGCCGGCGATAAAGATGCGCTGCGGTGCTTCATTATCATTGGAAAAGATTTCAATGACACCGGGACGGATACTGGAGATCGTCGCCGCATGGTTTGGCAGCACGCCAAAATCACCTTCTTCACCGGGGATCACAACCATCTTCGCCGGAGCGGATATCAGCTTTTCTTCCGGGGAAACCAGTTCAAAATTGAATGTATCTTGTGCTTCCATTTTCTTTTCTCTCTACTTTTCCGGACGGGGGTGAATCCCGACAACGCCGCGCGGATAAAGCGGGCATGTCTTATCAAGATCTTCCGGGCCTTTGACTGCCACAAGCCAAGTGTTACCCTGCTGCGCCTGCGGCTTTGTATTCATCTGTTCGCAGGAAAGTGCGGTAAAAATTTCGGCAAGGCTGTCCCTGCCCATATATTCGCCCCGCACTTCCAAAAGCCAGTTTGCCATTAAGCCGCCTCGGCCGCCATTTTCTTGGCTTTATCTTCGGCTTCTTCAATCGTGCCGACCATGTAGAAAGCACTTTCCGGCAAGTGGTCGTATTTACCGTCAACAATCGCGCGGAAGCCTTTGATCGTGTCGGCCAGGTTAACGAAGACGCCCGGTGTCCCGGTGAAGACTTCGGCAACGTGGAACGGCTGTGATAAGAAGCGCTGGATCTTACGGGCACGGGCCACGATAAGCTTGTCTTCTTCTGACAGTTCGTCCATCCCGAGGATAGCGATAATGTCCTGCAGCGCTTTGTAGGTCTGCAGCGTTTTCTGAACGTCAGCCGCACATTTATAATGCTCGTCCCCGATCACGCGCGGATCAAGGATCCGTGAGGTGGAATCGAGCGGGTCAACAGCCGGGTAAATCCCCAGCTCGGCAATCTGACGGCTAAGAACGGTCGTCGCGTCAAGGTGCGAGAAGGTCGTTGCCGGGGCCGGGTCGGTCAAGTCATCGGCAGGCACGTAAACGGCCTGAACCGAGGTGATCGAGCCTTTGTTGGTCGAGGTAATCCGTTCCTGCATCGCGCCCATATCGGTCGACAGGGTCGGCTGGTAACCAACGGCAGACGGGATACGGCCCAGCAGAGCGGACACTTCGGCGCCAGCCTGAGTGAAACGGAACACGTTATCCATGAAGAACAGAACGTCCTGGCCTTCTTCGTCCCGGAAATATTCGGCAGCCGTCAGACCGGTCAGACCGACACGCGCCCGCGCGCCCGGCGGTTCGTTCATCTGGCCGTATACCAGCGCCACTTTTGATTTGTCACTTTCACCCGGAACCAGAACGCCGGATTCGATCATTTCGTGGTACAAATCGTTCCCTTCACGGGTCCGTTCACCAACACCGGCGAACACAGACACGCCGCCGTGGCCTTTCGCGATGTTGTTAATCAGTTCCATGATCGTCACGGTCTTACCAACACCGGCACCGCCGAACAGGCCGATTTTACCACCCTTCGCATACGGGCAGAGCAGGTCAACCACTTTAATCCCGGTAACAAGCTGCTCTGTCTCCGTTGACTGGTCAACGAATTCAGGCGCCGGACGGTGGATCGGATAAGTTTTTTTGGATTTGATCGGCCCAACATCATCAATCGGGTTACCGACAACATCCATAATTCGGCCAAGCGTTTCAGGACCAACCGGAACAGAGATCGCTTCGCCGGTATCGGAGACTTCCGCCCCGCGAACCAAACCGTCGGTCGTGTCCATTGCGATCGTCCGCACAATGTTCTCGCCAAGGTGCTGGGCAACTTCCAGAACCAGGGTCTTTCCATCGTTATCAGTATGCAGCGCGTTCAGGATGGCCGGAACGTCTCCTTCGCTGAACTGGACGTCCACAACAGCGCCCATAATCTGTACGATCGTACCTTTGCTTCCTTTTGCTTTAGCCATTTTTAAAGTCCTCTTTCCTCTTAAAAAGCTATCGTTTTATCTTCTGGATGCCGTTTTCAACGATCCCGCGTTCGGCACCATCGGCACGGCTGGGGAAACGGCGCGCCCCGGAGGCATGCGTTCCCATATCAATCAGACAGTCCCCCCGGCATTCTCTTTTACCACCGGCAACTTCCGCAAATGCGGTACGCTGCAACTTTCCCGGTGTCAAATCCAGTGCCGGATTTCTGTTTTCTTTTCCCATTTGCCTCTCCCATTTTTTATTTTAGACCGCTTCGGCCCCTGAAATGATTTCAATCAATTCTTTGGTAATTGCAGCCTGACGCGCCCGGTTATATTCGAGCGTCAGCGCGTTAATCCGGTCCCCGGCGTTCCGGGTCGCGTTATCCATCGCCGTCATCCGGGCAGCCTGTTCCCCTGCGGCACTGTCCAGCAGCGCGCGGAAAATCTGGATCCCCAGGTTCTTCGGCAGGAGCTGGCCGAGAATTTCCTGCTCGTCCGGCTCAAAATCATAAAACAGCGCCTGTTTTTCGGCCTGCTTATCGGAAACATTATCATTGGCCTGGCTTTCCGGCGCTTTGAACGGGATCAGCTGCTGCGCGCTCGGCTTTTGTACCAGCACAGATTTGAACTCGTTATAAAGCATCGTGCAGACATCGAATTCCCCGGCGTCGAACTGACCGAGAATATACTGCGCCACTTCGTCCGCTTCGGCAAAAGCGATCCGGTTTTTACCGCCGATCCCGGTAAAGCTGTGCACGATCTTGCTGGCAAATTCGCGTTTCAGGACATCGCGTCCTTTGCGGCCGACACAGAGGATTTTGACGGTTTTGCCCGCCCGCTCCAGCTCCAGCGCTTCCATCCGCGCTTTCCGGGCCAGGTTGCCGTTAAATCCGCCGCAAAGACCGCGGTCAGCCGTCACAACGACCAGCAGATGCACGTCATCCTTGCCCGTCCCGACCAGCAGTTTGGAACTACCCGCCCCGACATCAAGGTTCGCCGCGACCCGGCCCATCATTTCAGCCATTGCCGTCGCATAAGGCTGGCTTTTTTCGGCCTGATCCTGCGCTTTTTTCAGCTTGGATGCAGCCACCATTTTCATCGCCGAGGTAATCTTACGGGTCGATTTCACAGAAGCGATACGGTCGCGGTATTCTTTCAAACTTGGCATAGTCGTTTACCTGTCAAATTTCTTCGGCGCTTGCGGGTTATGCGCCGGATTGCTGTCAATTTTACTAATCTTCGTAATCAGACCGCTATCCAGGAGCGGTTGAAGGTCACGCTCCAGTCCATCGGCCGTTTCCTTGCTGTATACTTCCTTACCGCCTTCGGCATAGATCGTGAAGCGGTCGGCATATTGTTCGGCCTTACCCGGTTTTTCGATCGTGTCCTTGGTCCAGCGGTAAAGCGTACTGTCTGTTTCACCATTCGCTTCGGCATCCCGGCAGAAATCGGCAAAGGCTTCAAACTGGTTTTTGATGCGGGCATCATATTTTTCCAGCACTTCTTCAAACAGCCGTTCCGGGCGCTTCTTCATGACAAAGTACTCACGGAACACATCGGACAAAAGCGTCCGCGCGGGATGTGCCTCACGGCGTTTCAGGGCAGCCTGGAATTCCTCGCTCAGGTTCACCCTGACCTGGTATTCCCAGCCCTCTTCAGGCATCTCACGCGGTCCATTATGTCCCTGGCTTTGCGTCATGGATTAAGCCGCCTTCGCATCCGCCGGAGCAAAGCCTTCAGTGAACTTCTCAAGGAACGTCGTCAGTTTGGCTTCGATCTTGTCGTCCAGCGCTTTTTTCTCGCGAATAGATTTCAGGATATCTTTGCCGCTCGCCCGCAGGTCGGCCAGCAGAGCTTGCTCGTACTCGGACACACGGTCAACAGCCACTTTATCAAGGAACCCGCGGGTCCCGGCGTAAATCACGGCAACCTGCTCCTCCACCGGCAGCGGCGAGTATTGCGGCTGCTTCAGGAGCTGCGTCAGACGCGCCCCACGAGCCAGAAGCTTCTGGGTCGACGCATCAAGATCAGAGGCGAACTGCGCGAAGGCTTCCATTTCACGGAACTGGGCCAGCTCAAGCTTGATCGACCCGGCAACCTGTTTCATCGCCTTGATCTGCGCCGCAGATCCCACACGGGACACGGACAGACCAACGTTAATCGCCGGACGGATCCCTTTAAAGAACAGGCCGGTTTCAAGGAAGATCTGGCCGTCGGTAATGGAAATCACGTTCGTCGGAATGTACGCAGACACGTCACCGGCCTGTGTTTCAACGATCGGCAGCGCGGTCAGGGACCCTGCGCCCATTTCATCATTCATTTTTGCCGCACGCTCCAGCAGACGAGAGTGAATGTAGAACACATCCCCAGGATAGGCTTCACGACCCGGCGGGCGACGCAGCAGCAAGGACATCTGGCGGTACGCCACAGCCTGCTTGGACAGGTCGTCATAAATCGCCAGCGCGTGCAGGCCGTTATCACGGAACCATTCACCGATCGCCGCCCCGCAATACGGCGCCAGGAACTGCATCGGGGCCGGATCGGATGCGGTCGCGGCAACGACGACGGAATATTCCATCGCGCCCTGCTCTTCCAATTCTTTCACCAGCTGCGCCACGGTCGAGCGTTTTTGGCCGACAGCGACATAAATGCAATAGAGATGCTCTTTTTCGTCTTTAGAGCCGTTAAAGTTTTTCTGGTTAATGATCGTATCAACGCAAACGGCGGTTTTACCGGTCTGACGGTCACCGATCACCAGCTCCCGCTGGCCACGGCCAACCGGCACCAGCGCGTCAATCGCTTTCACACCGGATTGCATCGGCTCGTGCACGGATTTCCGCGGGATAATACCCGGCGCTTTTGTCTCGACAAGACGGTGCTCTTTCGCCTTGATCGGGCCTTTGCCGTCAATCGGGTTCCCCAGCGCGTCAACCACGCGGCCCAGCAGCTCTTTGCCGACCGGAACCTGCACAATCTCGCCGGTCCGCTTAACGATGTCGCCTTCTTTAATATCGCGGTCATCACCGAAGATAACGATACCGACATTGTCGGTTTCAAGGTTCAGGGCCATCCCTTTGATGCCGCCCGGGAATTCAACCATCTCACCGGCACGAACCTGGTCAAGGCCGTAAACGCGGGCCACACCGTCACCAACGGAGAGCACCTGCCCGATCTCGGCGACATCAGCCTGCGCGCCAAAATCAGCGATTTGTTTTTTCAGAATTTCAGAAATTTCTGCTGCACGGATTTCCATGTCTTTCCCTTTTTCTTACTGGTTAACCTACTTCTACTTCGTATACGGCCTGAACAATTCGGGCATATAATGCCTTGCCATGCCGTTGCTGTAAATGTCTTCAAGATCAGCGATCTCTGTATTTGCAATACTGTCCATCGCCTCTTTAAATGCTTGTCTGAGATGCAGATCTACGTGGTGGGCGACCTGTTTATCATCAATAGAACTGACAAAATCATCGATCAAATCCTGGGTGATTTCACGCTGAAACAGAATATCAGAAGCAAACTTATTAAAAGCACCTGTCAGCTTTTCCGCAAACAACGGCTTCCCCGTAAGCGCGATATATTTCTTCGCCTCCTCAATCTGGTACCGGATAAAATCATCAACCACAATATGGCGAATATCTTTCTCCATCAGCCAACCTCTTTCAGTGTTGCCTGATTTTCATTCGATCCGGAACTCATCGTGCGCCGCAACTTTTCGAGCTTGTTGCGGACAGAATCGTCAATCATTTGCGAACCAACCGTGACAACCATCCCGCCGAGCAGGTCCTGGTTCACATCAACGGTGAGCGCCACATTCGTTCCCATCGCCTTACTCAGCTCTTTTTGCAGAGCTTCGGTCTGCGCCTTGGTCAGCGCATAAGCGGTTTCAACCCGGGCTTCGACTTCGCCGCGGCGCTTGCGCAGCTCAGCCTCAAAAGCGCCGATAATCTGCGGCAGGATCGGCAAACGGCGGTTATCGGCAACAACCCCGAGAAAATTCCCGGTCAACTGCTGGAACTTTGCTTTTTCCGCAACCGTTAAAATACCGTCTTTTTGCTGGTCCCGGTTCATGAGCGGATTGGAAATCAGGGATTGCAAGTCCGGCGAAGCGGCGATCATAGCGCCAAGTTCAGCCAGGTCTTTTTCCACCTTATCGGTAATTTTTGCATCCTCCGCCATATCCAATAGCGATGCGACATAGCGCGATGCGACGAGATTTGTATTCGATGATCCTGCCACGGGCTTTTTCCTATTCGTTTACGCGTAACGATGTGGCGCTTGTTTAGCATAGCAAAACCAGCGGCGCAAGGGTTTATCAGCCTTTTACAGAGGGGTTTTTCCGGCCTGTGGAAAACCGGGAAATCAGGGCATTTGTTCAATCACATCCTGCGCGGGCAGATCATCCGGCACAACCGCTCCATTTTCGAGGGATTCAGTGATATCTTCGAGCGAGAAATAGAACAGGTCAAAATCAAGGAAGGCAAAGCGGCCCGGATCGATCAGGAAGCCCATAAATTTAAACAGCAGCAAATGCGCCACGTAAATTTCAAGCGTCCGCCGCCCGGTAAACTGCAGCAGCCAGACAAACACCCCCGGCAGAACCGCCGTGAGCCTGGGAAACGTCATGGGACGAAAAACATAAAGCGCCCCCATCACCGCCGCGCACCCGGCAGCCAGCGTATAAAACTGAACTTCGTCAAAGCCGAACAGGAAGGATTGCATCGCGATATAGCTGAAAAACGCGAAAATGAAATAGGTGTTCGTCAAATCTTTGTAACGCGCCCTGATCTCTTCCCGGTTACGGGCAAAATAGCCGACAATCGCCATCAGCAGCCCCTGTGTACCATATTCCACCAGCATCCCGGTCGGCACGATCAGGAAAAACAGGATCGTCACCATCGCCCAGAACGTGCTGGAGGTCCGCAGCGCCCGTTCCATAAACCCGTCCAGCACCAGCCGGATCGCAATCATCGTCGCCAGGATATTCAGCGGGAAAATACTGACCCCGAACAGGATATCGCCGGCCACCAGCATCCCGGCCCCGACCCACATCTTCCTGCCAATATCGCGGCTGCGGGCATAACCGATCAGGAAGAACCAGGCCGGCACACACATCCGGCCAAAGACCCGCCACCAGTCCTGGTCATCGTAAAAATAATATCCCACATGGTCGATAACCATCAGAACGACCGCAAAGGTTTTCAGCAGGTCGTAAGAGGTGATTTCTTTGGGTAAGATTTGAGATGATATTTTCGACATAGCTTAATCCGTCAGACTCGTTTACCGTACCACATTATGACCCCGGCACTGACATTATTTTTGATTATCTTCCTTGAGGGCTATGTCGTCCTGTCAACGGAGCTGCTGGCGATCCGGATGCTCCTGCCGTTCACCGGCAGCGGCACCGACACGATTTCGGTCATTATCGCCGCTGTTCTGATGCCGCTGGCTTTTGGGTATTATGCCGGGGGGCAGTTCAAAACCCGCAAAAACGGCATCCATAAATCAACAGTCCGGCAAAAACTGCTCTATAACCTGACCGTTTCCGGCATGATCCTGACCGCGGGATTGTCTTACCCGGTCCTCAATCAGATTTTTGCCATGCTTTACATCGGCATGAACTGGGCAAACCAGCAGCTGTTTACGACCATCTACGCGCTGATATTCCTGGTTTACCCGGTTTTCCTGCTCGGCCAGACGGTCCCGCTGCTCAGCAATTACTTCCCGCGCTCCCGCCTGCCGGTGATGACGGGAAGAATCCTGTTCTTTTCGACCATAGGGTCGTTCATGGGATCCGTTTTCTGCACACTGGTCCTGATGACGTTTTTAGGTGTGCATTATGCCGTGCTGGTCACGATTTGCTGTATTTCAGTGCTCATTATCCTGCTGTCAAAAAACATCATCAGCCGCAGCACGCTCTATGCCGCAGCCATCGCCCTAGCCGCCCTTGGGTTGAATAACGGATACATGATGCGCCTGCATAAAATCGTTGCCAATAACGCCTACCACACAATCTCTATAGATGAATTCGGCACAAGCAGGATCCTGCGCCTCAACGGGAACACGTCCGCCGTTCTCGACAAAAGCACAGGTCAGCCATACGCCGAATATGCCAGATTTATCGAGCGCACCTTCATTGATCCGCTGATCTGGAACCACAAACCGCCATCCGATATTCTGGTCATTGGCGCAGGCGGATTCACTACTGGAAAAACAGACAATAAAAACAATTACATATACATCGATATTGATCCCGTTCTAAAGGATATCGCGGAACAAAAATTCCTGGAAGAGCAGATCGGAAGGAATAAGCATTTCGAACCGACCCCGATCAGGGCTTACCTGAATAAGACGGATCAGAAATTTGACCTGATTATCCTCGATGTTTTTCACGGCCCGTCAAAAACCCCGGAACATCTTGTAACACGGGAGTTTTTCCAGCAGGTGAAAGACGCGCTCAAGCCCGGCGGCATGATGGCCGGCAATTATATCGCGACCGCAAATTTCACCGATGATTTCTCTATCAATCTAGATAATACGATACGATCCGTATTATCTCCGCTCAACCGGCAGGTCGTTTCGGACTATGATGCCTGGAACAAACGTCCGCAGTCTGTCAACGTCATCTATAGCTATCGCAATAACCCGGATGCCCCGCGCGATATCTATACGGATAATAAAAACAGGTCCGTATTCGATAAGCCGAAGAAAAACTGACCCGCCCCCCTTACAAAAAGCTCTGCGGGTCGATATCGACATAAACGCGGATCGTGGACGGGATTTTGACCTGCGCCAGCCAGCCGCTAATCGCCTGCTGCAGGTTCAGGTTTTTATCGGCCCGCACCAGCAGGCGGCGGCGGTAATTCCCGCGCAGGCGATAGAACGGCGCTTCGGCAGGACCGAGGGTCACAATGCTGCCCTGCTCCCCGCGCAGTTGCGGCGCCACCTTGCCAAGCTCCCGCGCGGTTTCCATGACAAGCTGCTCATCCTTGCCCGAAACGATGATCCCGGCAAGCCGCGTATAAGGCGGCATATGGGCGGCCTCACGCTCTGCCGCCTCGACATCAAGGAACAGGTCGCGGCCATGCCCGGCCAGCGCCTGCATCACCTTGTTCCCCGGCAGGAAGGTTTGCAGATAAACCCGGCCCGGCAGCTCTTCACGTCCGGCCCGCCCTGCAACCTGGTGCAAAAGCTGATAGGTCCGCTCCGCTGCGCGCAGATCACCCCCGGCCAGCCCCAGATCGGCATCGACCACCCCGACCAGCGTCAGACGCGGAAAATGGTGGCCCTTGGCGATAATCTGGGTGCCGATGATGATATCGTATTTATGATCGCGGATATCGGTAAGCAGAGCCTTTAAGCTGTCATGATCTTCGGCGGTATCACTGGCCAGCACGACGGTGCGGGCTTCGGGGAAATATTTTTTCACCTCTTCATGGATGCGCTCCACCCCCGGCCCGCAGGCGGCAAAACTCTCATGATCGCCGCATTCCGGGCATGCCTTGGGCATATTGGTGAAATAGCCGCAATGATGGCAGCTCAGCCTCCCGGCCTTTTTATGCTCCACCAGCCAGGCGGTACAGCGCGGGCAATTCATCCTGTGCCCGCAGGTCCGGCACAGGGTCAGTGGCGCATAGCCCCGGCGGTTCAGGAATAAAAGGCTTTGCTCGCCCGCCTCAAGATTTTCGGCCAAAGCTTCCTTGAGCGGCGGGGAAATAAAATGCTGGCGCTCCGGCTTGTCCGCTTTCATATCGATAATATGCATATCCGGCAGCCGCGCCGCGCCGTGCCGGTCCGGCAGGTGCAGCAGATCGTATTTACCGGCCCAGACATTGGCCATCGTCTCCAGCGACGGCGTTGCCGACACCAGCACCAGCGGGATCTTGCCCATATGCGCGCGCACCACCGCCATATCGCGGGCATGGTAAATCACACCGTCTTCCTGCTTGTAGGCAGGGTCATGTTCTTCATCGACGATTATCAGGCCCAGATCCTGATAGGGCAGGAACAGCGCCGAGCGCGCCCCGACCACAACTTTGGTCTGGCCCATCGCCACCCCGCGCCAGGTCATCTTGCGCTGCCCTGCGCTCAAACCGGAATGCCACAGCGCGGGTTTACAGCCGAACCGGGCGCGGAAACGGTCGAGAAACGCGTTAGAAAGCGCAATTTCAGGCAGCAGGATCAAAACCTGCTTATCCTGCTCCAGCGCGGCCGCCACGGCTTCAAAATAAACCTCGGTCTTCCCGGCCCCGGTAACCCCGTCCAGCAGCGCGGTATGATACCCGCCATCCCGCACATACCCGGCCATCGTATCGGCGGCAGCCTGCTGCGCTTCGGACAACGTCACCGCCTTTTTATCCGGCACCGGGTTCCGGCACGGGGCGGTGGCATGGATATCGACGGTCTCAACAAGGTTATGCGCCAGCATCCCCTTGACTACCGCAGCAGAACAGGCGGCCTGATCCGCGATCTCAGCAGCCCGGCGGGGAATGCGGTCGCGCAGCAAAGCCAGGATACGACGGCGCTGCGGGGTGTGCTGCTGTAAAAACGCGCTGTTATCGTCGGAAGACAGGGCCGTTAACGCCCAATCGGTAATCTTATACCCCGTCACCGGCTTCGGGGTTTCCAGCGCCCCCGGTACGCTCAGTGCCATTTTCATGACGAAGCCGCGCGGGGCCATATTGTAATGGGCGACCCAGTCAAGGAAGCGCCGGGTCACCTCCGGCATCGGCGGTAAATCATATTTGGCAATGACGCTCTTGAGCTTTTCGGCCGGGACATTATCGACCGCATCCCCCCAGACCACCCCCGGCACCTCGCGGTTGCCCAGCGGCACACTCACATAATCGCCGGGAACAAGGCCAAGCCCGGCAGGAACGCCGTAAGTATAGGCCTTATCGACAGGATACGGTACAAGCACACTCATCAGCCCGGCGTTATCCGCCGATTCTTCGCCCTGATCCGACTCTATCCCTTGAAAAAGACTCTGCATCTGATAGGTATTACCACAGTCTTATCCATACAAACAGGTGATTAAAATGAAATTCTTTGTCGATACTGCCAATATTGATGATATCCGCGATCTGGCCGCCACCGGCCTTTTGGACGGGGTGACAACCAACCCGTCACTGGTCATGAAAAGCGGCAAGGATTTTATTCCCCTGATCGAGGAGATCTGCGGCGTCGTCAACGGCCCGGTCAGCGCTGAAGTCGCCGCCACGGATTACGACACCATGATCCAGGAAGGCAAGAAACTGGCCAAAATCGCCAAGAATATTGCCGTCAAAGTCCCGCTGACCGAAGCGGGCCTGCGTGTCTGCAAGGAACTGACCGATGAGGGCACGATGGTGAATGTCACGCTGTGCTTTAGCGCTGCGCAGGCAATTCTGGCCGCCAAGGCCGGAGCAACATTCATTTCCCCGTTTGTCGGGCGCGTAGACGATATCGCCATGGACGGAATGAACCTGATCGAAGATATTGTCACGATTTACGATAACTACCCGCAATTTGAAACCGAAGTGCTGGTCGCCTCGGTCCGCCACCCGATGCACATCATCGAAAGCGCCCGCATGGGAGCGCATGTCGTCACCTGCCCGCCGGATGTGATCCGTAAGCTCTACAAACACCCGCTGACCGATAGTGGTCTGGCCGCTTTTGTCGAGGACTGGAAAAAGACCGGGCAGAGCATTCTTTAGTCCGAAAGATTTATGAAAATTATTTTCTTGCGTTTTTAAACGCTTTTGCGGCATAAAAACGCATGAGCGATATACAGAAAACGTTTGATAAAGCCGTGTATTTTGAACGGGAGCTAAGGCCGCACCGCAGCCTTGGTGGTCCGGGCCGTAAAGCGTTTTACGGGACGGCTATCGGCTTCGGCATCTTAACCAACCTGTTTGCGGTAAAAGCAGGCATGACACCACTGGCGATCCCTATTGATCTTACACTGGCAGGATTGGCTTATGCGATGAACCGCAGTAACCGAAGCGGCGGGGAATACCAGAAACTGACCCTGACGGATGACGGGCTGGAAATCCGGCATTATGTCCCCGGAACGCGCGGTGAAACGGTTAAAACGTTATCTCCTTACCTGTTGCAGGTCCGCACCACGAACTGCCGGCAAGGGATTTGCGAGAAAGTTTCCCTGGAATCCAAGGGGAAAAAGACCGAAATCGGCAGGTTTTTACCGCCGGAAGAAAAAGCACAGGTGGCACAGGATTTAAAAGCGGCCCTGCATAAAATGCACCAGCCGACACATATATGAGATAAGAAGGAGTACAGAGACCATGAAATTACGAAGCCTGAAAGAAATATGGGACAAAGTTCATACCACGCTCGATAAATTCCTGACGGATTGTGAGCATGGCCCGTTCTGCCCCGCCCTGGATGTCCGCGCCGAGCTTGAGAAGCAAGGCTATAAGTTTGAAGATACGAAGGTCATTACCATGCCCGGCTTTCCGTTCCCGGCCTATAACGTCATAATGCCGGACGGCACGAACCTAGGCAAAGTAATGCCGCCCAAAGGCGCACTGGAAAAATACCGCGAGGATTACTATGCCGCAGTAGAAACCTGCAGCAAACGCACTCCGGAACCGCAGCAAGGCCCCAAACTATGATCGGGCGACGCCTGCTCGATTTTTTCCGCAAAGCACTGAGCCAGCCCTGCAGTCCGCTCAACCCGGAATCGGGCGTCATGAAAATTCTGCATGAGAAAGGCTACCGCTTTACGCCAACTGCACAGAAAATCGGCAAAATGGTCGTCAAAGGCTATATCATTACGAATCCGGACGACATCGAAGTCGGCGTCCCGCAGGCAGACCCGGACGCTACCGCGCGCTATCTTGAAGATTACAAAGCGGCATGCGAGGAATACAAACGCAACAAGCCCCCGCCGACCATGCCGTTTTTCCCGTAGAGAACCTGTTTCAAAATTCTTCCCCCTCGTCATCCCCGCGACAAAATCTTTGATTTTGTTTAAACGGCGGGGATCCAGAAGAAAGTCTCAAAACAGATTCCAAGAGTTTTTTACGAAAACCGCGTGATCTTTGCCGGTTCTGCATGTAAAATGGTCGGATAACTGACGTTTCCTTTCCAAAAGGCTCCTCGCCATGACTAATGCCATGACAGATTCAAAAGACGATACATCCTCTCCTTCTATAAGCGCCGACGACATTATCATCTGGCTGCGCGCCAACCCGGATTTTCTGCATGAATATCCGGAAGCCTGCGATCTGCTGACCCCGCCGAAAGAGCATAGCGGCAAGGGCGTTATCGACTTTCAGCAATTCATGGTCAAGCGCCTGCGCGAAGACCGTGACGGGATTATCGAAGAGGCGCGCGAGATCGTAGAAACCAGCCGCGCGAATATGAGCAACCAGGCCCGCATCCATAACGCGGTCCTGATGATCCTTGAGGCCCGTACATTCGAAGATTTCATCCATACCATTGTAATGGACTGCGCATCGCTGCTGGATGTCGATATTATCTCGCTGGTGATCGAGGCCGAAGGCAGCGTTATCCCGCACATCAATATTGCCGGCGTCCATATTATTACGCCGGGATCGATTGAACTGCTGATGAAAGACCAGCACATCATACTGGAATCCCACATCAAGGGAATTGGCGAGATTTACGGCGGCGGTGCCGGGCTTGTAAAGTCACAGGCGCTGGTACGGCTAAATATTGCCAGGGGCACACCACCCGCCCTGATCGCCTTCGGCAGCCGCGATCCGGACATGTTCCAGCCCGGACAGGCTACCGACCTGATCCTGTTTTTCACCCGTGTCATTGAACGCAGCTTTTTTGCATGGCTGGACCTGCAGTAATCAAAGATGAAACGCTGGCGCTGTGCGCCGCGGATTTGGCTCAAGTCCTGCAGGACTGGCAACAATACCTGCAATTTGAAAAACATGCCTCGCGCCATACGCTGCGCGCCTACAGCACCGATGTCACCCAGTTCATCACGTTCCTGGCCGAACATCTGGGCCAGTCCCCGTGCCTGAATGATTTATCGGAAGTCGATATCCGTGATTTTCGGTCATGGATGTCCCGCCGGACCATGGACGGCGCCAGCGCGGCCACAAGAGCCCGCTCGCTATCCGGGGTCAAGAACTTCCTGCACTGGCTCGACAAGCAAGGCATTATGCACAATGCCGCGATTAAAACGGTCCGCTCCCCGAAACTGCCGCATAAATTGCCGCGCCCGCTCTATGAGAAGCAGGCACTCACGCTGGTCACAAACAGCGGCGATGAAGGCTGGATCGATAAACGCAACCGCGCCCTGTTTACGATGCTCTATGGCTGTGGCCTGCGGATTGAGGAAGCTTTGTTGCTGACGCTGAAAGACCTGCCCCGTGACGGCTTCCTGCGGGTCATGGGCAAAGGCCGCAAGGAACGGCAGGTCCCGGTTTTAAGCATTGTCGAAAATATGCTGGAGCAGTACAGAAACGCCTGCCCCTACCCGGAAGCACCGGAACGGGCGATCTTTCTTGGCTCGCGCGGTAAAAAGCTTAATCAGGGGGTCGCCCAGAAAGCCATGCGCGACCTGCGCCGGGAGCTGGACCTGCCGGAAACAGCCACCCCCCACGCCCTGCGCCACAGCTTCGCCACGCACCTGCTGCAAAACGGTGCAAATCTGCGGGAAATTCAGGAATTACTGGGCCATGCTTCACTCAGCACAACCCAGCGCTATACCGAGGTTGACGCCACAGAACTGATGCGCGTTTATAAGAACGCCCACCCCCGCAACAAACAGGACGACACCACGCCGGAAGAAAGCGGTTGAACCGCATAAATTTTATCCTTACTCTTTTATCAATAAAAAATAAGAACAGGGATTTCACAAAGTGGGACAATTCAAAAAGGGAGTGATCGGCATAACCTTTGCCGCAATGGCGGGAATGGCCGGTGCCGTTTGCTGCGACGATCCGCTGAACGCAAAACCGGAAGACATTACGTTTGCCCCCCTGAATTCGGTCGATATAAAAATCCCGGTCTATAACGAAAAGATTCTGGAGGACGGACGGGTCCAGTTCGAAATTAATAAAAAAGACTTCAGCATGTGGAGGCTTCTTTTTTCCAATACGATGGGCCTGTATGACCGGCAACAGCTGGAGAGTGAAGTAAGAAGCTGTCCGCATATTAATATGCCCAAAGGGCACCTGCAAAAAGAGTTCCTGGACGGGGGCATCATCCGCATCACCATGCAACTGAACACCGCCATTATCGATGTCGTCAAAAATCACGGCTGCGTTGTGACGGACAGGACGGAAGACTCTGACTCCCCCAATAACCTCATACCTGGGCTATGAAAGCCTTACATTGAAGAGGTCGGACCTGTTGCCTTGGCGATAGAGGCCCCTCTCTGTTCAAGATTATCAGGCAGCTTTGCGATCATCGTGTCCTCCGCAAAAGTGGGGCTGTCTAATTTTGCAGCAGCGGCTGTACGGGTAAGATTACCGGCAACGCCATCAACATCAAGATTGGCACCCTGACTGTTTAAGCCAACCTGCAGCATGGCACCACTCGTTTTATCCAGCTTTTCACCTGCCGCAGAACGCCCAGCCAAAGCCATGGTTTTATCCTGTGCCGTCGGGTTCATGGCGACCCGATCCTGAAGAAGCTGCGCATTGATAGCCCAAGAGGCACCATCATACTCATCATCAAGGATGCGTTTGGTATAACGTTCCAGTTCCGGCGTAACCTTTCCAGTTGCCGCCAACACAGTCCCTTTGCCTTCAGATAATAGGTTCACAGCGCCCTGAGAAGCCATGATGCTTTCTTTATCCTGCCTGCTGGCAAGCGCGATATCTTTGGTTGCCCCCACAGAAATGCTGTTCAGGATGTTATCAGCCATAAGCTGGACATGGATATCACTAAAACCGACATAGGCTTTGATATCAGACTGTTCGGCAGGAACCTCCTGCCCCGGATTAAGGGCGACAGCCGTCCCCTTGAAATCAAGGGTATATATTTCGCCAGTATGTGCCTTTTTGTAAAAGTCCATATCTTCTTCGGGCACATAAACAATAACGGTATGATTAATTTCACCTTCAATCATGCCTTTGTTGTGTCCTTCTGCAGTAATCTCAACATCTAAAGGACGATGGCGAATATTTTCAGGATCCGTCACATCAAAAGGGATTTCCTGATTTTCAAAGTCACTCAAAACACCTTCTAAGCTAACCTGCTCGGCAAAGCGGGAAATATTGACTTCCGGGAGTTCAAAAGTGCCGCCGGTATTCTCCGGCAAATCCATTTTACTGCTAAAGATCCCAACCTTGTTACGGGCACCGAAAGCATCATCGCTTTGTTTCGAACGGTAAGAAAATTCTGCAGATACGGAATGTTCAACCTTGTAGCCATCTGGCCCCAGATCCATCCCTGACGGCGCAGCACGCACTTCGGACTCACCGCGGATCGACACATGAAAATTTGATTCCGCCATCCATGCATCACGAAACGGGTAGATTTCTGCATCATCAACCAACCATGGTAAATACGGGTTGGCCATGGCCGTTGCATTATAGCCCACAGCAGAGGGATGCGCATTCTCATCCTGCACAAGACGCTGCGGTCCTTGTATCCCCACAGCGGAATCAATGGCTTCCTGCGGCGCATCAACAAATTGTAAGAAAACCTGTTTCAGGCGGGTCGAAGCGAAGCTTTTATCAACAACCCCAGTTACATCAGACACAGGAACATTGAAATGTTTTCCACTTTCGGTGCGGTCCACAATCGCATTAAATTTTTGCTGTAACGTATTTAAGTCACTCAAATTAAATCTCTTTTTCTACAGCAACCCAAAAACTTATAATAAAATGATACAATTATATGGCCCTATCATGCCAAAAACTCCTTTCGATCCGATTAACAAAGCACAAAAAGAAACACCGCCAACCAAAGAGCTGGCGCTGCTTTCAAAGCGATAGAGACTTGCTTTAGATATGAATAGGCCGCCCGTCCGCCGCCAACGCGGCTTCCTTGACAACCTCGCTTAGGGTCGGGTGCGCGTGGCAAGTGCGAGCGATATCTTCGGCGCTGCCGCCGAATTCCATCACGGTTACCGCTTCGGAAATCAGCTCCCCGACATTCGGGCCGATCATATGCACACCGAGCACCCGGTCGGTTTTGGCATGGGACAGGATCTTTACGAACCCGTCCGTCATATTCATCGCCCGTGCGCGGCCATTGGCCGTGAACGGAAACTTGCCGACTTTATATTCTACACCTTCGTCTTTTAGTTGTTGTTCGGTTTTACCGACAGCGGAAACTTCCGGCCATGTATAGACCACGCCGGGGATACAGTCATAATCGATATGCCCCGCCTGCCCGGCCAGCATTTCCGCCAGGACAACGCCTTCGTCTTCTGCTTTGTGCGCCAGCATCGGTCCGGCGATGACATCGCCGATGGCGTAGATCCCGTCAATACTGGTTTTAAAATGATCGTCAACCTTGATCCGCCCGCGCTCATCCAGCGCAACCCCGACTTTATCCAGCCCCAGCCCTTCGGTATAAGGCTTACGGCCAATCGCCACCAGCAGGATATCGGCTTCCAGCGTCTCAGTGTCTCCACCCGACGCCGGTTCGAGGCTCAGCTTAACCCCGGACTTGCCCGCCTTGGCTTCGGTCACTTTGGTACCGAGTTTGAATTTCATACCCTGTTTTTTGAGGATGCGCTGCATATCCTTGGAAACATCGCCGTCCATCCCTGGC
Organism: Rhodospirillales bacterium; assembly: GCA_020638155.1. Lineage (GTDB taxonomy): Bacteria > Pseudomonadota > Alphaproteobacteria > Micavibrionales > Micavibrionaceae > UM-FILTER-47-13. The sequence continues at coordinate 274,831 of JACKJB010000001.1, read as the reverse complement.
AGGATACGATCCAAAAATTCCACCACGGTCACTTCAGTCCCGAGCCTGCGCCAGACACAGCCCATTTCAAGACCGATCACGCCGCCGCCGATCACGACCATCGATTTCGGCACTTTTGAAAGCTCTAGCGCGCCCGTGGAAGACACGATCGTTTTCTCGTCAATCTCCATCCCCGGCAGGCTGATAACATCGGAGCCGGTCGCAATAATGATATGTTTGGTTTTATAGGTCTCTTTGCCGACCGTAACTTCCCCGGCTTTGGAGATCACCCCGGCACCTTTGAGCCAGTCAATCTTGTTTTTCTTAAACAGGAATTCAACGCCCTTGGTATTGGCTTCGACCACGCTGTCCTTGTGCGCCATCATGCCTTTAAGATCCAGCGACAGCCCCTTGATCTTGATCCCCATCGCCTCCAGATGGCCGTCAGCCTCTTCGTATTTCTCGGAGGCCTGTAGCAGCGCCTTAGACGGGATACAACCGACATTCAGGCACGTCCCGCCCAGCGTCTCGCGCTTTTCGACACAGGCTGTTTTCAGGCCCAGCTGCGCGCAGCGTATGGCACAGACATATCCGCCCGGACCGGAACCGATAACAATGACGTCATAAGATTTTTCAGACATGGGAAATAAGCCTTTGAAAGGGTTGAACCACAACGCTTTGGCACTTTAGTGGAATCGGCAGGCAGGGACAAGCCCCTATACGCCGCCTTACAGGGTAAAGCTTTTCAGGGCCGCTTCGAGTTTCGGGCGGTTCATGGTCTTCATAAACGCCTCTTTATGGGCGGCCAGTTCTTCGCGGCTATAGGGCAGCAGCGGCTCCATCCCTTTAGCCCGGCGGGACTCGACCAGTAATTCGAGCGCTTCGTCCTTAGTATCGACAACCCGGATGTTGTATTTTTCAAAATCGGCTTTCGGGATCAGCTTGATAAACGGATCATAAATCCCTTCGTGATTAACGATAATCAGCGGACGGTTTTCGACCGGGTAAATCCCGGCAGAACGCATCAGGATCGAAGCGGCAATTTCCTGGATCGTCCCCGCCCCGCCCGGCAAGATCACTTCGGCGCAGACATTCTGCAACTCATGCATCCGCTGGTAGATCGTTTCATAGACCGCGCAGTAATCGTTGAATTTCGGCAGGCCTTCATCCTGCTCGGTCGCCACGCACTGAATACTGGTTACGTGCGTTTCAGGCGCACCGCAAAGCCCTTCGCTTTTCAGGTACTGGTCAAACGGACCGCGTACCATGTGCGCCCCAAGGCTGGTTTCAAGCATCAACCCGTCCGGCCCGGTGCCGCCGCCGTTTTTGATCGCAAAACCAAGCGATGCGCAATCAAATGAAAAGTCCCGTGCCCAGTCTTTTAAATGTCCGTCTGTCGAAGACGCCGAACAGTAGATCGTCACATCAAATAGCTCTTCCGGACATTTCTGTCCGGTTTCGCTAAAGGCGTAATTCTGCACTTCATCCGGACGGTAGCGGGCATAAAGTTCATGCAGGGTTTGAACAAGATCTTCGCCGGGCTTAAGCACTTTATCGATCAAATATTCCGGACGGTCACCAATCAGCCCGGTCCCGTAATAATGATCCACCAGGTCAAGCAGGGGCCGCGATATTTCACTTTCCATCACGACCAGCGGCTTACCCGATACGCTTTTATCGTTAATCTGCTTCCCGACAATCAGTGAGAACAGGAAGAATGCATGATGCCAGAAATGATTTTCATCATTCAGGCGCGGATTCCCCGGCGTCATCACAAACCCGTCAGCCCGGCGGGTGAAGTCGTCAAAATTATTCAGCGCATTGAACATCGCGCCTTCGGTATCATCCGGCAGGATCAGCAGGTGATCGCGCGGCAGCGATAAATCGTAATGACCGCTATTGCCGCCCATCATTTTATACATGCCCTTCATCGCGCGGGTCGCCGAGAGATCAAGGCCATGCGTATTGACGCCTTTGTGAATGCTTTGCTGGGTCCCGAGCTTCCAGCTTTCTCCTACTCTACCATTAAACTGCGCCGTAAGCCCGCGCGCCGTCGTCTCATATTTTTCCAGCCCGAACGTCCGGACAACCGTTTTCATCACCTGCGCCGCAATCCCGTGCAGGTAAGGATAATTAGAAATTTCAGCCTGCGATAATCCGTCAGGATCCATTTTGGGAACCAGAAAGTTTTTACTGTCCGCCGCAGGCACATCAGGCCGGGGATCAAACAGCAATTCCTGCTCGGTACAGGCCTGGAAAAAATGCATCGGGGCTTTATCCATGACATCGGCAAAGGACATCCCCAGCTCGATAGCGTCGGTAAATTCTTTCAGCGGTACAATCGCAACAACGCTGCGGTCAAAGAAATCCAGCGATATATCCGGCTTTTTCGCACCGGCGTCAACGCGCTCCTGGTATTTGCGTTCTGCTGCGGCCTCAACCCGCTTTGCCATGCTGCGAATACCACGATGTCCTTTAAAGGGTGTACCCTGCATCGCGTTAATAACGTTCTTCAGCTCCGGCCCCGGCCCGTGCTTTTTATAAGGGTTGGTGCGGTAGGAACAATTGCTGAATTCCGGCCCGTCGAAAAAGTTTTCTTTCCCGTCAAGGCCGCTATCATCAAACCACAGAACGCTTTTGGCAATATCATAGCCTTTATCACGCATCGCTTCCCGGAAACCTTCCGGACCATAAAAATCACGAATATGCTCGTAAAATTTTTCGATCTTTTCAACAAGGTTCCCGACATAGGAATAGCTGAATTCCTCAGCCCCTTCCGGCTTGTCAAACTGCTGGTGCCACCACTGGAAGTCCACATTGGTCCCGCGGCGGTAAGCCGATAATTTGGTCTCGTTATATTTTTTACGGTTACCCGTCGCGACAAGAATCGTCGATCCCGGCGTCAGCAAACCATTCGGATCGCCAGCAGAAGGCTCGTGTGCCCGGACAGATTCAGGCAAAACATCTTCCAGCGCTTCGACCGTACCATGCAGCGTATCCGTCACGATATTGTTGCCGCTGTTGTTGTAAAGATTCTGGAACGCTTTTAAGGTCGGCTCCCAGAATGCTCCATAATTCTGCACGATGAAGTGCTTATTGCTCAGGTCGATAGTTTCTTCATATTGCGCCCGCAGGAACAAAATCCACTGGTAAAGTTCCATCGTCCCGCCGGGGGTCAGAACAAACGCATCCGCATCCTGCGCCTGATCCAGCACATCCTTGCCGTAACGATAGGCGTTATCGGTCCCAAGCACTTTATAATTTTTGATATCGCGCTTGTTCGTCATCGCCTTGAGATTTTTTGTCTCGGTCGTCAGGAATTTCGGCAGCGGCTCCCGGAGAGTCACGCCTTTATAACGCAACACGTCGTCCGGCTTTTCACCCGCCAGAAGGACGTATGAGCCAGGTTCTTCACACAAAAAACCCGCACGATACATGCGGGACATCTGTTTAAGAAGCCATGATTGTTCAGGATTTTTGGGATCTATTGCCGGTTTGTCGCCATAAAGAATGGCATGCAAAGTTTTTTCTGCCCAGTCGAGCCGCGCGATGACACTATTCGGAATGTGTTTTTTTTCTTTTCCAGCCATAAAAGGCCGTCCCTTACGCCTGTTAATGCCCTGTAACAAAACAAAAAACAATTTTGTTTTATGTCAAGACACACGCAAAGTTGTAGCACAGATTTTCCGTATATCGCAAGAAAATAAATCAGCACTTGCTAATTTTATGCCCCGCCCCAGTCCTCAAGCCACAAATCAGGCTTTTCTTCGCGGAATTTTTTCACCAGCGCAACACAGTCCGGATCATCCATCACGCTCACATCGACCCCGCGATCCCGCAGAAAGTCAACATTCCCGGCAGAATTCACCGTATCCCCGACGACGACACGCCCGATTTTAAACTGCACAATCGTTCCCGCACACATCATGCAGGGCGAGAGCGTCGTATACATGGTGGTGTTCCGGCGCGATGCCATCCGCCCGGCCTTGCGCATGGCGTCCATTTCCCCGTGAATGATCGGGTTTCCTTCCTGCACAAGGTGGTTATGCCCTTCGCCAAGGATCTCGCCCGTTTCATTATCGACAATCACCCCGCCGATCGGGCAACCGCCCTCATTATAGCTTTTCAGAGCCTGTTCGTAGGCGCGTTTCATATAATAGGCATCATCATGCATGGCGGAAAACTCCGTTCATTTCCTTTATCGCTTTCAGGACTAAAATTGCTTATAAATAGAATGGAAACAAAAGACAACCAAAGTACGCACCCGCCCATGAATTTTTCTTCCTTCGCCGAAATGCAAAAAGCCGTCGATATCGTCGGCACCAGCCGTCACCCGACCAACAAGATCGCCGCGACGATTTTCGGCACGGATAAAGACCGCCGCCCGTACAGTATTTCAAAAACCAATTACTGGCCCAAACCCATCGCCGAAAAAATCGGCACAAAAACCCGGATCGGCAACAGCAGCGGCACCGTCCACGCTGAGACGGCCTGCATTATGGCCGCACCCTATACGCAGGGCGCAAGCCTGTGCATCACCGACCCATTCTGCCCGAACTGCGCCAAGAATATCGCCGAAGCGGGGATCCGCACGATCTATATCGATCACAAAGGCTTCGCCAAGGATTTTGCCGAACGGCGCGGCGCGCAATTCTCTTCAATGTCGATGCAGATTTGTGAGAAAGCCGGGATCAGCGTCTTTGAAATGAACCGCAAGGAAAAGCAGCTACGCCCTATTTTGGAAATCCCCGAAACCTTCACCCCGCGTGAAGACAGCCCGGTCGAAGTCGAGCAATTCCGCACCGCCGATGAAAACACGTTCCGCATCCTGATCGAAGAGCAGGCAGGGCACCACAAAGGCAGGAAGTTCGCTGTCGCCATCGCCAAGAACCGGCGCGGCGATGTGTTTGGCTTATCTGCCCGCTCTCACCCGGCGGTCGGCTATACAATGCAGGCCGACCTTGATGAGATTGAAAACCCGGAAGGCAAATACAGTTTCATGCAGGAACCCGTCAACCGCCTGTTGATGCATGCGCCGCGCTGTGGCCTTAAAATATGCGGCGGGCTGTTATTCTGCTCCCAGGTGCCGACATCGCGCGAACAGGTCAATATCGTCGGCGCCGGCCTGACCAGCATCACGATCCGCAGCATGTCAAAAGCCCGCGACGACTGGGCGTTTAACGCGATGAAACAGCTCAGCAAAGCCGAAATCCTGACTTTTTATGAGTTGTAAGGTTTCGACTTAAGCCGGTACGAAATCAAACGGTTTGAAAAACATCCTACCATTACGATTCAGGTCCTGTGTCATCAGGTCGGCCAGCACCGCAACGGCATTACAAAAATCACTGCCCTGACGGAAAGGATTATCCTGCGGATCGAGACCGAGAATCTCTTCGGCATTGTGGCTGATCCCGTTCTGACCGTGACGGATAAACAGCATCCCGCAAGGGATACCTGCATTGGCAAGGATACCCGCATCATGCCCGGCACCGGACGGCAGACGCATGGAAGAAAAACCAAGCCTGTTGGCAGAGCTTTCCAACGCATCCTGCAACGATATTTCCATCGTTGCAGGCTTGCCGATGACGGGTGATGTTAATTCACCATCAGGTAATTTGAACTCGTTAATAGTTCTGAGGAAATGAGTTTTGGTCAGCTCCGGTACGTAATCAAGGATACGTTGCGACGTGGTCCGGACTTCCGGCTGCACAACACATTGAGCGGGCACCGTAGTTGAAGACGGATTGACTACGTGAATATCCGGCACTGAGTAAACCAGATCATCATGATCCGCCAGATCTTTCATCGACCGCACCCAATCGCTTACAAAAACCGACGCGGCAATCGCGGCATCTTTGCGCATGGCCTGCGGCGTACTGCCGGAGTGAGCGGCTTCCCCGTTAAAGGTAATTTTGTCAGGATAGCGCACATGACCGCGGATCGCGGTGACGATCCCAAGGCTTTTTTGCGCTTCGAGCAGTGCCGGGCCTTGTTCGATATGCACTTCGATGTAATTGCCAATCCGCTTCAACGGGAAAACCTTCCCGGCATCCAGCTTGTCCGCAAGATCTCTTGAATCCAGCCCACAAAAATCCATGTGATGAGCCAGTGTTTTACCGGTCTCTTTATGTTTTGCCGCTTTGAGAAATTCACGACTAAGATCGCCGGTGATAAATTTCGATCCCATACAGGACATACCGAACCAGGCACTTTCTTCGCCGCGGAAAATAGTAATACAGACATCCTGCTCCGGCTGCTGCCCGCTTTCATGAAGATGTTTTAGCGCAGCCATTCCGGCGACAACGCCAGCCGTCCCGTCATAGCGGCCGCCTGCGGGAACGGCATCAACGTGAGAGCCTATCATCAGCATCGGTCTAGTCCGGTCCTTACCGGGATAAATCATGTGCGCGTTGCCTGCCACATCCATAGATATTTTCATGCCCATGGCGTGGGCTTCACGCGCAATCAGGTCCATGGCCTGCGTTTCTTCAGCACTGTAGCTGGGACGGTAAATGCCGCCTTTGGCTTCATTCCAGTGAGCTTCCAGTCCGCGATAGATATCGCTGGCCGTTTTCATTGCCGTGGAAAAATCAGGCATGGTCAGTGTCTCTTTCTCAGTTATATAATTACATACGGCTGATATGCTGCCATTTGGAAGTACCGAAACTCTCAGCATCAATTTTTGCACCGGTCTGACCGCGCTCATAACCTTCTAAAATATGTTTGCAAAGTGCTTTATCGGAATGGCTAGTCATGCGCCTGACCGTCATCTCATCGTCAACCATAATACCGCGGCTTGACAGCCGTACATTATTAAATTCGCGTAAAATCCAGACCCCATCTTCCCGTGACGCCTCAGCGAATTTATAAGTCAGATTGCCATCGTCCCGCTTCTTTTCCTGAATGAAATGAGTCCGGTATGTATCAAAAGACATGGAATTCCCTCTAGTTCTTGTTTCCAGGATGCCTATTTGTATCTCATAAACTGTTAAATTATGTCAAGAAAAGCCGGAATATTTTTCGTAATACTTTACTTTTTCACCTGTCTTTGCTACAAAGAACGCTATGTCAGAACAGGTTATAGACAAGCTGTTTAACACAGCATCGGGAAACGAGATCTACCGGATCCTGGAACAGGATTTCGGCAGCAGGCAGCAAGGTGAGTTTTCATTAACGCGATTACTTGACCACGCAATCGCAGCACGGCTTGAAGACCCCACATCCTTTGCCGCCCGGCGGGCGCTGCTGTTCGTCGCGGCACACGCAGAAGAGTTTAGCGCGCTGGAATATAAAGCCATTGAAGCCTACCGCCAGTCATGCGTTGATACAAGACAGACCGATGACTGGGCCAAACGCGGCGCGATTTACCCCTACCCGCTGCTGCTGGCTTATGAAACACGGGACGATCTTTTGCGCCTGCCCGCATCACGCCGCGTCCGGCAGATTGTCCTGGAACAGTTTGAAGCCGCCCTGGACCACCTCGGCAACAAGGGCGGTAAATACCGTGATATGGCGATTATGCGCTGCGCTGATCTGACCAGAGAATTACAAGATGACACCAGTACAGATATAGAGCATGCCTGTACAAGCCTGTTCCAAAAACATTTAACTGCCCTAAAGAATGAAGAAGGCCCAACCGAAGCTGTACGGCTGCTACATGACGGCAGCATCAAAGATCCCGGTTTAAGCACTGGAATGATCCATACCGTGCAGGGTGCATATCTTGATATTGTTATGAATGACCTGTCCCCGGCACAGGCTGCAGAAGAAATTTCACGCACAGCAAAATATCACAAAGGCAGCCTGCTATCCCCTGCGGCGGCAAGCGTTGAAAACTTGCAAACGCTTACCTTCACATCCTTTACGATTAATTGATGTAATCGTTCCCATCATAAATCGAACAGTTTGTCTCTAGGCGTCATCCCGAACGCATGTGAGGGATCTCCCGATAATCTGGAGATTTCTCAGCTTCGCTTCGAAATGACACTGTTCGATTTTTCCGGCTCTTGATTGGAACAGTTATATATCCAGCAGCAGGCGCTGCGGGTCTTCGATTGCGTCTTTGATACGCACGAGGAAGGTCACAGCTTCTTTGCCGTCAATAATCCGGTGATCGTAGGACAGCGCCAGATACATCATCGGGCGCGCCTGGATCGAGCCGTCAGGCATTACGACCGGACGCTGCTGGATTTTATGCATCCCGAGAATACCGGATTGCGGCGTATTCAGGATCGGCGTGGAGACAAGCGACCCAAACACCCCGCCATTGGTGATGGTGAAGGTCCCGCCGGTCATTTCGTCGATCTGGATTTTACCTTCGCGGGCGCGGGCGCCGACATCGTTGATGTCTTTTTCGATCTGCGCCATTGATTTGCTATCACAATCACGGACAACCGGGACGACCAGCCCTTGCGGCGTACTGACCGCCACGCCGAGATCATAATAATTTTTGTAAATAATCTCATCCCCGTCAATTTCCGCATTCACCGCCGGGATTTCTTTAAGCGCATTAACGCAAGCCTTAACGAAGAACGACATAAAGCCGAGCTTCACACCGTGTTTTTTCTCAAAATGCTCTTTATATTCCTTACGCAAATCCATGACAGCGCCCATATCAACTTCGTTAAAGGTCGTCAGGATTGCCGCGGTATTCTGTGCTTCTTTCAGGCGCTCTGAAATACGCTGGCGCAGGCGGGTCATCCGCACACGCTCTTCACGCTCGCCGGCTTCACGCACAGGCTTGTCTTCTTTGACCGGGTGCGTGGAAACGGCTTGCGTCGGTGCTTCTTCAGCATATTTGCCATGCTCTTCAATGAAGTTCTGGACGTCTTCTTTCAGCAGACGTCCGCCTTTGCCGGTCCCTTCGATTTTGGACGGATCAAGCCCGTGCTCGTCCACCAGCTTGCGCACGGCAGGAGAGAGCTTCTCTTCGTCATCATCGTCATTAGCGCTCGGCGCAGCTTTCTCCGCTTTCTTAGGTGTTTCGGCTTTGGCGGCCTGCGGCTTGGAATCATTCGCTGCCCCGATTTCACCGAGAATAGCGCCGACTTCGACACTATCGCCCTCTCCGGCAACGATCTTGCTGATGACCCCGGCTTCCGGCGCGTTAACTTCGAGTGTCACCTTATCGGTTTCCAGCTCCACAATCGGCTCATCGGCTTCAACCGGATCGCCTTCTTTTTTGAGCCACTGCGCTACAGTCGCTTCGGAAACGGATTCACCAAGGGTGGGTACTTTGATCTCTGCCATAGGATTTGCCCTGATCGTTACGGATTAAAACACTGCCCTCTAATGTGGCCCGTTCCGCCCCGAAAATCAACGGCAAAGCACGGGAATTTCAATGATTTTCATAAATTGACGTTATGCCGGGCCGTGACGGCGCTGCCGGTTGGCTTTGGCTTCCTGCGCGATCAGCGGCAGGCTGGCGGCGGCAAGCTGCGCGGGATCCCGGATGCTCATATTCAGGTAATGCACGACCTTATCCGGCCCTTGTGCCTGCGCATGGTGGCGGGGATAGCCGAGCGCCAGGTAACGCCCTTCGCGGGTCATCAGAGGATACAGGCCGCGCTCTTCCAGCCAGAGCGTCGGAACGATGACATGATCGCGCCCGTGATCGTCGGTATACCAGTGCATGGGCCGCGACATGCGGCGATTGCCTTTATGCCCGGCTTTGTCGTTAAAAACCTCCATCAGGCACGGCCCGGTCTGGCCTTGCTGCAACGCCCGGATCAGCCCGCCAAAGCGCTGTTGCCCTTTCTCGCCGCGATAATCATGGCGCACCAAAAACCGGTCCCACGGGACAATATGCCCCTGATTGACCACCACGGAGCCGCGCAGCCTGTCTGTATCGCTTTTCTTAATGAGATCGATAATAGCGGCAAGCGAATCCATGCTTCTGGGACGGCGGTCTTCCAGATCAGGCACAAGGTTGATGAGCTTTTTCTCTTCATTGCGGACATAAAGCCGTCCGGCCTGCTTTTTAAAGACCTGGCGTAAAGCCGGGATATTCAGGTGAATTTTATAGCCTTTGTGATCGTTGTAAGCTGTCGTCTTTTCGGCCCGCAAGTTAATTTCAGGCCAGGCGCAATCGGAACCGTGAGTCTGCCCCCGGTTGGTATGGAAATGCTGGCTCGCGCCGTTCAGGTTATCCCCGGCGATCCGCTTGCTGCCATTATGGTGATGCACGGCCGCATCACAAAACCGGCACGTCAGATGGCCTTTATGAAGCGCTTCATTGTAATGGATATTCCCGCCGCGCAGGTTTGTGCCGGGCAGTTGCACGACCTGCACGTCCCCGTTTTCCGGGTCGGTGTACCGTGCTTCATCCATCCTGATATCGGCCATGAGGTATCCCTTTAAACTACGTAATTGAAGATGTTGTACGCACTTTATAGCATTATGTCAATTATTTTATTGACACCAACGCCCTCGATTTGATCTTATGGCAACTATTTAGAGAGTTAGAATGTCAAACTTGTCGCAACATTGGAACAGGAGCAAAAAGCGCTCCCCCTATATCCTGGTCGATCTGAGCGGGGACGATCCGACGCGCGGCGACAGCAGGGGGTTCGTCGGCATCGCCAATGCACTGGGTAAAATACTGGATTACCCCGTTGTCACGATAGATAAAAACACGATAGACGCCCTGGAACAGGATGGCGGAGAGGTTTCCGTGGAAGCGCTGGAATCCTACATCCACTCTTTCGGGGACCCTCATATTGTCTTTGGTAAATTCACGCTGGGCAGTAAAATTTCCCAGTATTGCGAAATAAAGCCTCTGCAAAAAATTCAGGGTATCAATGAAATTTTGTCGGCACAAGCAAAAGACCATCCATTGGAAAGCATTCTCGTTTCCCATCACCTGACCCCGGAACTGCTCCGTGAACAGGGGCAGTTATTCCGGGCAGCCTATCCGGACATACAGGGTCATTTAATTGCCGTAATGATGACCGAATATAAGCAGGGCCTGGCTGATGCCTTGCTGCTGGCAACAAAGGATATCCCGAAAGCAACATTCTTCCTGTGCGGCAGCAAGCGCACAACCCCTGAATTTTATTATAAAATGCGTGATGAGTTGCATGGCAAAATCGACGCCCAAAATCTGTCCGGCACGGTTACAGTAATCGGCTATGACCTGAATGCCACCCGTCATAATATGCGGGACAACGAACAAGACTTTAATCCCTATGCCGGTCTGATCGACCAGGCAGATCACATCGTCGTCCCAAACAATTCGCTCTCCATGTTTTCGGAGCCGTTGGCAGCAGGAAAAACCATTCATATCTACGCCCCGCCAGGCAGCACGATGTTTAGATCAAAGCAAGGCCTGCTGTATAGCCACGGACTGGCCCGCCGCTTCAACGCCACACAAAACGGCGCAGTCCTGGACACAAGACAGATTACTCCGGTCAACATCACCGGCGAGGTCGCAGAAAGCATTGCGAAATCTTATAAACGCCTTTTAAACGAAAAGCGGATCAGGACATTCTTTGATGCCTGCGAACACCCTGTCAAACATTTCAGGGATCTGGTGCCATGATCGAATTATCGGCAATATGGCGCAGGAACGCCGCAAAAAGGAAACCTGTCGTCCTGGTTGATCTGAGCTACGACGACCCCACGCGCGGCGACAGCAAGGGCTATATCGGGCTGGCAAAAGCGATCGCAGCAAAGTTGGATTTCGACATGGTGATGATCGGAGAAGGGTACGCCAAAAACCTGGAAAATTTTTGGCTTGATGATGGAAAAAACCTGTTACAGTCGGCATTCAAGCAAAAAGGCATTCCCGCCATCGTTCTTTCCAAACGTACAGAAAGCGGCAGCGCAAAAAGAAAAACATTGCGCCGTATGGGAACAACGCTTTTTGTAACGGATATTAATGAACAAATATCTCCTTCCTATCTGAACAAAAAATCTTTCGACGGGCTTGTCGCCCATCACCTGACCCCTGATTTACTGAAACAGGAAGGGCAACTGTTCCGCAAACATTATCCTGACATCAAGGGAGAATTGATCGCCGTCATGATATCGCGATATTGCGAACCTGAAAAACTGGCCGGCGTTTTAATGCGAGCAACCGAAACAATGGAGCAAGCGACCATCTTCATTTGCACAAGCACACGCACAAAACAAGATACCTATCAACGGCTGTGCAATTCATTGAAAAAAAACATCGCACCCTTAGGCACTGCTGAAAAGATACATGTCATCAGCTATCACCTGAATGACCACAGAGAAAACCAGTATCAGGATGCCGACGGGTATAATCCTTACATCGGCCTGATCGACCAGACGGACCATATTATCGTGCATAGCGACTCTCACTCTATTCTTTCTGAAACATTATCCTGCGGCAAAAGTGTTCATATCTATGGCAACGGAGAATACAGCGCCGACTTTAGTTATGCCGAAGAACATGGGATGATTGATTATATCCATGAAAGCTTTAATGAATCCGCGTTAAAGACAAGAAAGATATCTCCTGTAAATGTAACAGAACAGATCGCTGATGCGATCGTTGAAAAATACCGGAAAGAAAAGCAGGCATATGATGACCTGAAATTCATAAGGCACCCTCTGAAATATATCAGAAGGAAATGGTTATGACTGCACTGAAAAAATATTGGGATCAAAAAGGAAAGCAGCCCATTGTACTGGTGCATACAGCCAACGAAGACCCCACACGCGGGGACATCAGGGCGTTCGAAGGCATTGGTAAAATCCTCGCTGACAAGCTTGGTTTTGAATTAGTCATTATCAATCACGACATGTTTTATTCCGATGATACCACTTACACAAAGGCCAAACATGCAGAAAGGCTGACTGAATTACTACAAGACTACGGGCCGGCAAAAATTGTACTGGGGAGATATATAACGGAACCGGAAAAAAGCAGGCTTTATAAAAACGGCACAATCATGATAGAGACAGAGATCAATGAGCATTTATCCGGCACGATGTATGATAATAAAAGCCTTGTGGCGCACCACATAACTGTCGCCCGTTTACAGGAAGAAGGACAAAAACTTCGAGAGCATTATCCGCACTTAAAAAAGCCTCTTATTGCAGTCATGACGACTTCGCACAGAGAATTTGATATCAACCATCTTCCTACGGCTTTACTGAGAGCGACAGCGAAAGAAGATGAAGCCTCTATCTTCTTATGCAGCAGCAAGCGAACGACAGACAGGCATTTCCGTGCAGCGATCAGTCAAATACGCCATACCTTCGACACGCTATCCCGCCCTGGCCGGATAACAGTGGACGGTTACAATTTAGCGGCGCAAAGAGATGGCATGTATCACGATGTAAAAGGATACAATCCTTATATAGGGCTGCTTGACCAGGCGGACCATATTATCGTTCCCGACAATTCAGCTTCTCTTGCATCAGAACCCTTCGCTGCCGGGAAAACCATCCACTTTGCAGATGAGTACGCCACGGATACCGAGAATAAACTGCTCGACAAAGGGCTGGCCCGGATGTTTAACAAATCGCAGGAATGCGCTGTACTCCAGACAAGGGCAATCGAACCGATCAATATTACCGAGACAATTGCCAACAAACTCCTGTGGGAATACAGGCTGCGCACGGCCTTATCCGCACCGCGCAGGCTCTATCATAAAATCAGGGGCACAACACCGATATTCGATTAAACGCTCAGCGCTTCATTAACCAGCGCAGCCTGCTGCAACTGGTGCCGCTTCAGAAGGCCTGTTGCCGGAGATGCCGCAGACGGACGGCCGACATATTTCGCGCGCCCTGCTTTGTGGTTAATCTCTCCGAGCATTTCCTCGATCTCTTCCTGAACCATAAGCCAGGAGCCCATATTGCGCGGTTCTTCCTGGCACCAGACGATATCAGCGTTCGGATAGAGAGCAAGCTCCTTGCCCAGCGCATTTTTCGGGAACGGGTACAGCTGTTCGACACGCATAATCATGATGTCGTTAAGCTTCAGCTCCCGCCGTTCTGCCAGCAAATCATAGTAAACCTTACCGGAGCAAAGAACGATACGTTTGATATCTTCCGGCGCAGCCATCTCTTCATGATCGTCATCCCAGAGGAAACGGTGAAAACTGGACTCGCCGACGAACATCTCTTTCGGTGAAACCGCAAGCTTGTGACGCAGCAGCGATTTCGGCGTCATCATAATCAACGGTTTACGGAAGTCACGATGCATCTGGCGGCGCAGCACATGGAAATAGTTCGCCGGGGTACTGCAGTTACAGACCTGCCAGTTATCTTCGGCGGACATCTGCAGGAAGCGCTCCAGCCGGGCGGAGCTGTGTTCCGGCCCCTGCCCTTCATAACCGTGCGGCAATAACATCACAAGCCCGGACATCCGCAGCCATTTGGATTCACCGGAACTGATGAACTGGTCGATCAGCACCTGCGCGCCGTTGGCGAAATCACCAAACTGCGCTTCCCACAACACCAGGGCTTTCGGTTCGGCCAGCGTATAACCGTATTCAAAACCAAGCACGGCCGCTTCGGACAGCGGACTGTCATGAACTTCGAAATTCGGCTGGTCGCCGCTGATATTTTGCAGCGGCACGTATTTCTCAGCCGTTTGCTGATCGTACAGGATCGCGTGGCGCTGCGAGAACGTGCCGCGCCCGACATCCTGCCCGGACAGGCGGACATGGAATTTTTCATCCAGCAGGCTGCCGAAAGCAAGTGCTTCGGCCGTCGCCCAGTCAAAGGACTCTTCGCCGGCAAACATTTTGGCTTTGGCATCGAGCTGGCGCGCAATTTTCGGGTTCACGTTAAAACCATCCGGCACGGTGGTAATGACCTTGCCGATTTTCTGGAACATATCTTCGGAAATCGCGGTTGCTCCGCGGCGGGCTTCGCCATGCGCGACTTTCAGCCCTTCCCATGCACCTTCCAGGAAATCAGCCTTGTTCGGCTTATAGCTCTTGGTCGCTTCGAACGCTTCTTCGAGATAGGCGTTAAATTCGTCAACCATCCCCTGCGCTTCCTCTTCGCTCAGCACGCCTTCACTGACGAGCTGCGCCGCATATTGCTTGCGCGTACTCTCATGCGATTTGATCTTGCGGTACATGATCGGCTGGGTAAAGGACGGCTCATCGCCTTCGTTGTGGCCGTGGCGGCGGTAGCACACCATATCGATGACAACGTCTTTTTTGAATTTCTGGCGGTACTCGGTCGCGATCCGCGCCACATGTACGACGGATTCCGGATCATCGCCGTTCACATGGAAGATCGGCACGGCCAGCATTTTCGCAACATCCGTCGGGTGCGGCCCGGAACGGGAGAATTGCGGAATGGTGGTAAAGCCGATCTGGTTGTTATGCACGATATGAATCGTCCCGCCGACACGGTAGCCCGGCAAATCCGAAATCATCAGCGTCTCGGCAACCAGCCCCTGCCCGGCAAACGCCGCATCCCCGTGCAGCAGCACCGGCATGACTTTATCGGCGCCGCGGTCGTTGCGCTGCACCTGCTTCGCGCGAACCTTGCCGATCACAACCGGGTTCACGGCTTCAAGGTGCGACGGGTTTGCCGTCAGCGAAAGGTGAATGACGTTCCCGTCAAAATCGCGGTCGCTGGACGTCCCAAGGTGATACTTCACATCGCCGGACCCCTGCACGTCTTCGGGGTTCGAGGAATTGCCCTGGAACTCTGAGAACACGGCAGTAAAAGGTTTACCCATCACGTTGGTCAGAACGTTCAGACGCCCACGGTGCGCCATCCCGAGAACGATCTCTTCAAGGCCGAGCTGGCCGCCGCGCTTCATAATCTGCTCAATCGCCGGAACGAGAGACTCCCCGCCATCAAGCCCGAAACGTTTGGTCCCGACATATTTGGCGTGCAGGAAATTCTCAAACCCTTCGGCTGCTGTTAACCGCTGCAGGATCGCGCGCTTGCCGTTAACGGTGAAATCAGTCTGGTTGCGGTCTTCTTCGATCCGCGCCTGCACCCAGGATTTTTCTTCCGGGTCGGTCATATGCAGGAACTCAACCCCGATCGTATCACAGTAAGTTTTTTTCAGGATATCCAGAATTTCGCGCAGCGTTGCAAATTCGCGCCCCAGAACATAATTGAGGAAAATAGGGCGGTCGTAATCCGCTTCGGTAAACCCGTGCTGCAACGGATCAAGTTCAGGGTGGTAATCCTTTTCTTTAAGTTCAAGCGGATCAAGATTTGCCACCATATGTCCGCGCGCCCGGTAGGCCCGGATCAACATCAGCGCCTGCACAGAGTCCAACGTTTGTTGCCGCACATCCGCATCGGAAACAGGAGCCGTTTTTGCAGCAGTCATCGGCACCTCGGTTTCGCTGACATGCGTCGCCTTGGAAAACCCGTCAAAGCCGTTACGGTCCTTACGGTTATCCTCAGGAGTCCAGCTCGCACCGTGAAGTTCTTTAAGCAGCGACACTTCGTTATCGTTCAGCTCGCCAAAGAAATCGCGCCAGCTGCCGTCAACCTTCTCCGGGTTGACCATGTACTGACTGTAAAGATGGGCAATATACTCGGCGTTTACGCCCGTCAGGAATGTTTGATTGTTTGATTGTGCTTTTTGCTGCGCTGCAGATGATTTTGCCATAATCTTCCGCGGCTATTGGGCACGCGGCTCCCCTGTAGAAAACTTAAACCTCTGATAATTTGAGCGTCTAAGCGCCGGGCGTCAAGCCCCGGATGCATGCAGGGCTTCGGAAAGTTTCGTCAGGGCGACATCTTCTTCGTAGCTGATGTTCAGTTCGGTCGTCGGACTATAGGATTTATCGCGCTTCAGCACACGCAGCGCCGCATCCAGCAGTAACCCGATCTGCGTATGCGCTTTTGTCATAACAGAAGCGTCAACCTCAAATTCGCGGAACGCCTTGGCCACATTCAGCCCAATCGCCATAATATTGGCCCGGTAGGCGTCCACGTCCTTTTCGCTGAGCTTGCTCTCAATAAGGGACACAGCCTTCCCCGCGTCTTCGAGAATCGTATCGGTATGTTTGGCCCAGTCAGCCCAGTCGGCTTTATGATTAAAACTTTCAACCATCACTTCATGAACAAAAGCGGATTCGAACATCCCCTTGGCTTTTTCAGAAATGATATTTTCCAGCTCTTTTAATTCGTCGGCCGTCGCATTGCCGCCTCCAGCCTCGTCAACGCTGCTGACCCAGGCCCCGGCACGGTACGGGACAGAGACGATCAAATCCCGTTCTTCCTTAGAAAACTGCTCCAAAAAAGCCATTTCAAGTGTCCTTTCTAAGCGACCTCAGCCGTTTCAACAGGCGCTTTATCCAGCGGCGCCCCGTTCAAATCAATCCGCAACACACCGGAAAGTTTGCCAAGCACTTCACGCTCAGCCCGGCTGATATTGACATGGTCTTCCAAACGCGGCTCCTGCTCTTTTCTCAGGCGCGCCATAAACAAAGCCCAGTAATGCCGGGCATACACGGCAAATTTACCAGCCTGACTTTCTTCTTCAACTTCACAATAGGCCATCGCTACCGCCGTAGCAATTTCCATCAGGTTTTGTTTGAAGGATAAAACTTCTCTTGTTTCCAGATAAGCCTGAACGATTTCTACAGCTTTCCGGCAATCTTCCGGCACAGTGGCCAGATCGGATCTCCAAGCTTCCCACTGGTCTTTATGCGCCAGCGTTGCCCGCATCAGCTCTTCAACAAATTCGGATTTCAGGAAATCTTCCGAATAGCCGGTAATAATGCTTTCCAGTGCCTGCATTTCGGCTTCGGCAGAGTCATCGCCGCCTTCATCATCACTTTCACTGACCCACAGCCCCGTCCGGTACGGCAGGGAGATCAGGAAATGACGCTCTTCATCAGTAAATTTTTCCAGATAAGACACGAACACCTTCCCGGCAAAATGACAAACATTTGCCTTCTCCTCCTATTGTACCGCATAGGATTCGTTTGAAAACAGAAATATGGATTTTAAACGTCGTCTTCGAGCCGCAAAGCCATTTTAAGCCGGGTCAGCGCATCGTCTTCCGCCGGACTGATATTCATAAAATCGGCTTCATCTGGCGCATCGCCCTTGAATTTACCAACGACTTTACTCAGAAACCCGCTAAGTTTACCCTCATCTTCATCGGCTTCCATGCCGAATTCGCCATAAGCCGCAGCAACGGTTTCCGCGATATTTATCAACGTATCACGGTAATTTTTCATGTCGCTTTTATTCACGCTGTGCTTAAGGATTTCCATCGCTTTTTCGCAATCCGCAAGGATATCAAAGGAATGCGCGGCCCAGCTTTCCCATTTCTCTTTCCGGGCCAGCGTTTGCTGCGCGACGTCCTGAACAAATGCGGATTCTTCATGCACGGAAGCAATCGACTTGATAATGCTCTCCAGCGCTTTCATTTCGCGGATATCGTCGGCCTCGCCGATTTCATCATCGGAATGGCTCATCCACACCCCGACCCGGTATACAAGCCCAATCAAAAGACCGCGGGCTTCAGGCTGCATTTCTGAAAGTTGAGACATGCGCTTACTCCTTTAATCTGTTTAAGCGGCCATCGCCTTCTGGATCGCATCACCCAGCGCAGCCGGGCTGTCCGACACAACGAAACCGGCAGATTTCATGGCTTCAATTTTGGATTCTGCCGTCCCCTGACCACCGGAAATAATCGCCCCGGCATGGCCCATCCGTTTACCCGGAGGCGCCGTCACCCCGGCAATGAACCCGGCAATCGGCTTTTTATTTTTGACGGATTTATAAAATTCGGCAGCTTCTTCTTCTGCCGTACCGCCGATTTCCCCGATCATCAGGATGGATTCAGTCGCATCGTCGGCCAGGAACATTTCAAGGCAGTCGATAAAGTTCGTGCCGTTCACAGGGTCACCGCCAATCCCGATACAGGTGGACTGCCCCAGCCCCGGCGCGGTGGTCTGCGCCACAGCTTCATAGGTCAGTGTCCCGGACCGGGAAACAATGCCGACCTTGCCTTTTTGGTGGATATGCCCCGGCATAATGCCGATCTTGCACTCATCCGGCGTAATCACACCCGGACAGTTCGGCCCGATCAGGCGGGAGCTGGAGCCTTCCAGACCGCGCTTAACACGCACCATGTCCATAACCGGTATCCCTTCGGTAATGCAGACAATCAGCTCGATTTCCGCATCAACGGCTTCGAGGATAGCATCGGCGGCAAACGGAGGCGGCACATAGATCGCGGTCGCATTCGCCCCGGTTCTCTCGCGGGCTTCTGCCACGGTGTCAAACACCGGAACGCCCAGATGCTCGCTACCGCCCTTGCCCGGCGTCACACCGCCGACAACCTTGGTGCCGTAGGCAATCGCCTGTTCGGTGTGGAAGGTCCCGTGCGCGCCGGTAATCCCCTGACAAATCACTTTGGTTTCTTTGTTAACCAGAACAGACATATGCGATCTCCATATAATAAGTAAGAAAAACGTCCTTTAAAGTTGTAGGAGATGGCATCGCGCAAATCAACCACCCTTTGCCCAATCATCCAAAAACCGCACAGTTTAAGCTTTCTTTAAACCGCGCGTCGCATAATAGACATAAAATTAAACAACACTGCGTAAAAACGGCACATAAAAACAGTCATGGGTAAAGCAAGTAAAGATTTTCGGGATGCATTGAAACTGGGCGGCGGGGCGCTGATTCTCGCCACGATCATGCTCGCCGTTACACATGACTACGGAGACGAAGAACCTGACAGCTTAAAAGCGCAGTTCGATCATCATGCCGACACGCATCCGCAAAATATGACACGCATGGTGATAATCCGCCAGGGCGACCAGTGGATCACCTACACCGACCCGCAACGCACAGAAGAAGCATTAAAAGCGATGCGGGAGGGTCGTCCGCTGCCGCCGCCGCTGAAACAGGAAATCACGCCGCCCCGTCCCGAACCGCAGCAACCAGTGACACCGCAGGCAGAAGATAATAATGACACATTTGATCTGCCGCCGGTGCCGGAAGTGGTCCAAACCACATTAAAACAGCTGACCGACAATCACCCCGTCCCTTACGATTTAATGCTGCGCCTTGCCGCCAGCGAAAGCGGGCTGGATATTGATGCAAAAAGCGGTGCGGGCGCACGCGGGTTTTTACAACTGATGCCCGCAACACAGCTACAGTTAATGTATGAGCATAAAGATCAACTTTCCCCGGAAGCCGCAGCAATCGCGGATAATGTCGAAAAATACCGCAAAAACCAAAAGGCATGGCAAAAAGATCCGGAGAATGTCAGGCCGATCTACGGCTACCGCATCAAAAAAGGCGCGGACAAACAGGCCGTTTATGATCTCGCGTATGATTTAAACGCCTCGATCACGCTGGGCCGCGAATATGTCGCTTCGTTTACAGAGAGGCTGGGCCAAAAATTCCATGCCCGGCTGGGTACGCTCGTACAAAAAATAGAAGACGGATATTCCGATAAAACCATGCGCGATTTTTCACAGCGGCTGACAGCAATGAAAGAGCACCTGACCCGGCCCCTGAATTATGCCGATGTCAAAACCGCCTATGTTTTCGGCCCTAGCGGCGGCGCCCGGTTTCTGACCGCCCTGGCCGATCCAAAAAAACACGACCATCGCGCACTGGATTACGCCAGATCAGCCACAGTCGCCAGCAACCCCGGCTTATTTTACGCCGACCCGGCGACCCGGAAAGTCCCGCGCAGCGTGAAATGGGTTTACGATCATTTTGTGTCCAAGGTCGGGAACGATCCGCTCCCCGGCGAAATGCAACCGGAACACACGCGGGCTCCAGCGCAGCAAGTGGCGCAGGCACCTGATTTAACGCAGTAAGGTCCCGATTTTTGTTACGCCGCTTGCGCCGCTTCCTTGGTCGCCTTGACAACTTTCTCGGCCGCATCAGCCAGATTGTCGGCAGCAATGATCGGCAAGCCTGACCCGGCCAGAATTTCTTTGCCTTTTTCGACATTGGTGCCTTCAAGGCGAACGACCAGCGGCACGTTGAGAGAGACCTCTTTGGCCGCCGCGACAATCCCGTCGGCGATCACATCACATTTCATGATCCCGCCAAAGATGTTCACAAGAACACCTTTCACGTTCGGATCAGACAAGATCAGCTTAAACGCCGCCGTCACTTTTTCCTGATCGGCACCGCCGCCAACATCCAGGAAGTTCGCAGGTTCGCCGCCATAAAGCTTGATGATATCCATCGTGGACATCGCCAGCCCCGCCCCGTTGACCATGCAGCCGATATTACCGTCCAGCGCGACATAGGACAGATCGTATTTGTGTGCCTGCCGCTCTTTTTCATCTTCTTCGCTTTCATCGCGCATCGCAGAGACTTCCTGCTGGCGGAACAAGGCGTTGTCATCGAAATTCATTTTCGCATCCAGCGCCATCACTTCGTCCTTGTCCGTGACGATCATCGGGTTAATTTCGACGATCGAGGCATCAAGCTGGGTGAAGGCATTATAAAGCGCCATAAAGAATTTCACCGCGCTCTTCATACTCGCCCCGCCAAGCCCCAGCGCAAACGCAAGCTTGCGCGCATGGAACGGCATCATCCCGGTCGCAGGATCGATGCTGACCTTGTGAATCTTTTCAGGACTTGATTCGGCGACTTCTTCAATATCCATGCCACCTTCGGTCGACACCATGAAGGTCACCCGCGACGTCGCCCGGTCTAGCAGGACAGAGCAGTAATATTCCTTGGAAATATCAACGCCGTCCGTCACATACAGGCGCTGGACTTCCTTGCCTTCCGGGCCAGTCTGCTTGGTCACCAGCACTTTATTCATCATCGCTTCGGCAGCAGCCTTCACATCATCAACCGTTTTGCAAAGCCGCACCCCGCCTTTATCATCAGAACCATCCTTGAAATGCCCCGCCCCGCGTCCGCCGGCGTGGATCTGCGCCTTCACGACATAAAGAGGCCCCGGCAGTTCTCCAGCAGCTTCAACCGCTTCGGCAACGCTCATCGCCGCATGGCCGTCCGGCACGGCGACTCCATAATGTTTCAACAGGGTTTTGGCTTGATATTCATGGATATTCATCTAAAAACTCCGCTTTTTCAACGCATTAGCGCATAGGACGTCTAAAACACCCTCTTTGTGTAGCATGTTCGCCCCCGCTTGCAAATACACACGCCACGGTAAACCACATAAAATCTTAAGACGGTCTTAACGCTGCTTTAACCTATTTTCCGTATATTTTGACCAAACGCCTTTAAATCCTTTAAAATAGATATAGGCGTGTGAGGAATAAGTAATTTTAATCAGGGTGTTATAAAGGTGGCGCAACCGTCTTCTACATTTACACAAAAATTTAACGCAGTCACTCCGGCTGGCGTAGAGAAGACTTTTGCCCCGTCCGGGATGCGCACCGTCTTCGAAGATCTTTGGAAGCAAGGCAAAATCGATACGAGTGATTTATGGGACCAAGGCCGCTTCTGGGAAAAACGCGACCCGCTGATGGGCAAGGCGCAAAAACCGGGACTGGAAAACGGGGAAGCGCAGGCACCGGCGGAAGCAGCAGCAAAGCAAGCCGATACCACCCCCCTGCAAAACGCCATAGACAATATGAATCCGGAACGCCGCGCCTATCTGGAGAACGGTCTGGACAGCATGCTGCAACAACCGATGGAACAAGGTCCGTTCAGTTTCGAAGCACTGGCCCTAAACCCGGAAGCATACACCCAGGAATACATCACGAAAGTCAGCCCGGAAACCCGGACACTGTTCGAGCAGCGCATGCAGGCGGTTGAAACGATCGCTACTCCCGTGGCAGCACAAGCCGTCAACAGCAAAGCGGCAGACGACACGCATGATCTTGAGCCCAGCCACGATGGCTTTGCCTTTATGGCCTGCGCCATCGGCTCCGGCGAAGCCGGGCGCGTTCACGAATATCTGCGCACACGCGGCAACGATTCCACTTTGGCCGCGAATAACGCCATGGAAGAAGAAAAAGAAGAAGCCAAATTCCGGCAGATGCAGAAGCAGATGATGCTGAATACAATCACCGGCCAGATTTCTGCCATAGATCGTGAGCTGGCTTTCATTGATCGCCGCATCGGAGAAATAGATCAGCACATTGAAAAAATAGATCTGCGCGTTCAGGAAATCGATCACGATATAGAACAGAACGAAATCCAGGCAACCGCATTACGGGAAGAAAGAGCTGAAAGAGTTGCCGAGAATGTCAAACTTAAAGCAGAAGAACAAAAAATCGATGAAAAGTTACAACAAGCCGACACCAAAGCTGGTAGCGTTAGCGATGTGACACAATCCGCAAAAGCCGCACTTGATGAAGCCATGAATGGCGCCCTTCGTGCCAAGGACGGAAATGCATATGCCTTAAACAAAGATGGAAAATATGTGTATGTTGAAGGTGACAAGAAAGGGCAGACCGTAGCAGAAGATCAGCGTCTATCATGGTGGGACGAGGTTAAAATTGTTGGGTCCCGTCCAAGCGCCGAATTTATCGAACGCCGGAGACAGATATATAAAGATGCAAAAGAGCATCAACAGGACGTAAATTCCGAAAGAGATACACTGCTTGATCGCAAAAGAGAAATCAGGACACAGATCAACGGGAACAATTCCCGCATTGAAGAAATTGACAGTGAGCTTACAGAACTTGCCATTGACACAGAAAACCTGACACAGGAAAAAATCCAGCTTCTGCTTGAGAAAGAAAAACTTGTAACCGAGAAAAGCGAATTATCGGAACGAAAAATACAGTTACTGGAAGAACGCGCAGACCTGATGCAACAAAAAGACCTGTTGATGAAGGACTCGCAAACCAACCGTTCAGAGTATTTGAATGCGGCAGATTACGCGATTATTAACGACCAATACATCAACACGATGGAACAAACCCGCGATAAATGGAAAGAAGTTCGCGGGATGATTGATAGCGATGCCGAAGTTGACCAGGATCAAATTGCGGCAACAAAACTGGAAATAGAAAGACTGAACGAAGAAAGAACGCAGCTTGAAAAACTGCTGCAAGATCTGCAAAACGGCAATACGGATTACGACCAGTCACAACTGTCATATTCTGTACGGGAACAAATGGCCGTCGCCCATGTCACAGACAAGATGGATTTTCTTGATGATGTCGAACTAAGTGAAATTGACCCGGAAAGCCTTGATGCTGTAGCCTCAGCAATGCTGGCCCATGAAAACAGCGATTTTTATATCGCGTCTTTGCAATTGAACATCAACGACTTTTCGGATCCCGTTCAAAAACAGATCATAGAAGCTTCTATTAAGCAGGATATAGAAATGGGCAGGGAAACAAGCCTGAATACCAGCTTCCTGTCTCCGGACATGATCGAGTTCGCCGAACAAAAAATGGCCGAACTTGCGCAAAAAGCAGGCATGAGCGTCCCGGCGATGACATCGTCCGGATTGACGGCACAACCTTTAGGGGCCTCACTGAGTTCAATCCACGCCAACGCGGTAACCCCGGCGCAAA
Source organism: Rhodospirillales bacterium (assembly GCA_020638155.1). Lineage (GTDB taxonomy): Bacteria > Pseudomonadota > Alphaproteobacteria > Micavibrionales > Micavibrionaceae > UM-FILTER-47-13. The sequence goes on along the minus strand of JACKJB010000001.1, from coordinate 250,448 downwards.
CACCGCCTGCGCATTCCCCCTCTACCGAACCGCCAGTCCGCGACTACACGGTATCGACCAACGCCATCGGTGGACCGTAATTTTGACTTCGGCACGCCGGATGCATTAAAATTATAGGAACTAAAGAAGCGTGTTCAAACGCAGAAGATAAGATAAGGCGTGTGATATATGGCGGTGCAGTACACCAACAAAAACAACCAAGGCCCGGCGCTATCATCTGGCATGAATGGCGGGATGGGCGGGTTCCTGCAAATTATCATGGCCATTTTCGAAGCGCTCGGCTTTAAGGATCTCGCCGGGAGTTTAAAAAACCTGGGCGGCATGTCGTTTGCCGACCTGCAAAGCCACCCGACATTTCAAAATGCCCTGCCGGAAAATTTTGAACTGGGCGACAAAGACCTGAACTTTACGACTGCAGCAGAATTGATGGCCGACGAAGGCACACGCGAAGCGCTGGTTGACGCCACGGTCCGCACCGCCGTTAGCATCGGCATAGAAAAATACGCAGAAGACGCGATCAATCGCGGTGTTCGTTATGAATTTGGCGCCAAGAGCGGCGTCAGCGCGATCGATTGCAGCGGCTTTGTAAAACAGGCCTTGCAGACAGCGATGAGCGGCGTCCGTGATGGCGTCAATATCGACGCCCCTGATGTCGCCATCAAGGCAAAGTTCGACAGCGCCGTCGTCAATGCCGCCAATACGTCATCGGAATACCAGGTCCAAAATCTGGGCCGCGAAGCCGGAATTTTACGGGACAGTGATATCACAACGGAAAATATCCGTGCCGGCATGGTGATCGGAATCGATTCCGGCCGTAAAGGCTGGGATGCCGGCCGCAAGCTGGGGATCGATCATGTGGGCATCACATACCGCGATACGGAGACAGGAAAACTGATGTTTGCTGAAAGCGCTTCGGGCAAAGGCGGCGCGCACAGCATGCCGTTTGAAGACTGGCTCGATAAAGCCCGCAGCAAAGGCTACCAGCTCTATGGCGTCGATGTGGTCCAGCTGGCGAAAGTCGATTACGAACAACAGCAGCCTAAACCGGATACAGCCCCGACACTGGCTGCGGAAAGCAATCCCGCTTTAAACCAGCAAGCGGCAACGCCCCCAACGAATCCCGCAGTCTAAAATATTATTAGTGCACCGTCGGAACGGAACCGCTACCGCCTGAAGAACCACCCTGTTTTCCATTAGGGTTCCGCGCTTCCAGAGCAGCCACATAATCCGCCGGGCGTTGCTTCACAGGAATTTCATTAATCACCATCGCCATCCAGAACGACATCATATAAACGCGCGCACGGGCCAACTCTGTCATCTGGCCGTCCATTTTATTCAGTTGCGCCCGGTCAAAAAAACGGCTCAGGGCGGCGTTCTCATGCTTGACCGGCAATGCCGTGGTTTCCCACAAGGATTGGGCGAACATCCCGATTTCTTTTCGGTCCATCGCGTTAGCCAGCATTTTAAAATCAGCACGGATCTGTTTGTTATAGACAGCGCGTGCCCGCTTCATCGCATCGCGATTAAGCGCCGCAGCCTCCGCATCCCCTTGCACATCTGCCTGCATGGCCTGGTATTCGTAACGTTCCGGTACAATCCCATAGCGCCCCGGTTGTGCCGCCATTTTAAACACGGGACTGAGGAGCCATGGCTCCCTGCTACAATTCTCTTCTACCTGCGCCGGATCAAGTTGCTCGTCCATATCGATGGCAGATTTAATTTCATGCGGCTGTAATGGCGGGAGCACCATATTTTTCTGCGTATCATGCTCAGCGCGAAGTTTCTCAGCGAGGCGCTTTTCACGCTCCTCCGCTTTTTCATTCACCGGCGATGGAACAAGGCGCTCCGGCTTGCCGTCCTTTTCAGGCGGTTTATCAGACATGGTTTCTCTCCCTATATTTTTGTTTGTCCTCACTATAGGGATAAATCCACCACTTTCCAAGTTTTGCGGCAAAAAAACAGGCGGCCCGCCGAAACGGACCGCCCGCAGAAAACTCTTTTAAAGCGAGTTATGCCGCCTTCAGCGCGGCAAACAGGTGCGCCACCCCGTCGCGTTCTTCCCGCAACTCAGCTTCGGTCGCATCGAGACGGGCACGGGAGAAGTCATTGATCTCAAGCCCCTGCACGATTTCATAGCTGCCGTTTTTACACGTCACCGGGTAACCGAAAATCACGCCAGGATCGATGCCATACGATCCATCAGACGGCACAGCCATGGACACCCATTCGCCGTCCGCCGTCCCCAGCGCCCAAGAGCGCATGTGGTCGATCGCCGCAGACGCAGCAGACGCAGCAGAAGATGCGCCGCGTGCCTTGATAATTGCCGCGCCGCGCTGCTGCACGACCGGGATGAAAGTGTTTTCGTACCAGTCCATGTCAACCTGGTCCAGCGCCGCACCACCTTTGACCGTAGCATGGTGAATATCCGGGTACTGGGTCGAGCTGTGGTTGCCCCAGATAATCATTTTCTCAACATCGGTCGTATGCGCCCCGGTTTTTTCGGCAAGCTGGCTCATCGCCCGGTTATGATCGAGCCGCACCATCGCGGTAAAACATTTCGGATCCAGATCAGGCGCGTTTTGCTGCGCGATCAGCGCATTCGTGTTCGCCGGGTTGCCGACAACCAGCACTTTGACATCCCGCTTGGCATGATCGTTCAGCGCCTTACCCTGCGGCGCGAAGATAGCGCCGTTCGCTTCCAGAAGGTCTTTGCGTTCCATCCCCGGTCCGCGCGGGCGTGCCCCGACCAGCAGAGCGAAATCGACATCCTTGAAGGCGATAGTCACATCATCAGTGGCAACCGTCCCTTGAAGCAATGGGAAGGCACAATCATTAAGCTCCATTACCACACCGTTCAGCGCTTCAAGAGCCGGGGTGATCTCCAGCATATGCAGGATCACGGGCTGGTCCTTGCCCAGCATATCGCCGGAAGCAATACGGAACAAAAGCTGGTAACCAATCTGGCCGGCGGCACCGGTAACGGCAATACGAACGGGATCTTTCATGGGATAAACCTTTCCTTGTGATTTATATCTGACAGAAAAGGTACAACCTTCATAAAGCTAAGACAAGGGGTAGAAACTGTCATCTCGAGCGCAGCCGAGGTGTGGATTCACATGCGTTCGGGATGACATAAAAGTAAGCAGCACATTATCACCCAGCTTTAATCCCCAGAAAGTCAAGCTGCCACACCATTTCATCATGGGTGAGCGGGTAATCCGTGCCGTCGCGGGGATAAACAAGCTCCTTAGGCTGGACGTGCCCCATTTCTTTTTGCAGGCGCAGGGCAAAGCGCATGGTTAATTTGGCTTTCCATGTCAGCGCGACGATCGGCTTGCCCGCTTTCATGCCGAAGATTTTTTCCACGGTGGCGCTATCGGTTCCGGCAAGGCAGGCCATCGCCGCACAAACAAATTCACGGTCCCGCATCGCCAGCGCATCGGCAACAATGTCTTCGGTCAGCTTGCCTTGCTTGTGAAGTTTTTTAACGCGCTGTTCGGCGCTCTGGTCCGCAAGCGCATCCCCTTCCCCGGCAAAATCGAGGCGGCGTTTAAACACTTCGGCGATCTCTTCGGCATCTTTGGGATCGAAGTCTGTGCGTTTCAGCAGCAAATCCCGCACCGAACGATCGGCATATTTCGCAAGCCGCTTGGCCATTTTTGGCGGCAACCCGGCGCGGCTGGCCAGATGTGTTTGCCATTCAGGATAGTCCTTAGCGCGTTCGATAATCTGCTCCAGCGTCGCATTGGTAATTTCCGCACCGTTGTTTTTAATCAGCGTCGTCCCGCCGGGTTTATCCCCGGTATCGATCACGGCCTGAGAGAGCAGCTTGCTGACTTTGCGCCGCCCGGCAATCGCCTGCACCGCCCACGATGCCGGATGCGTTTTAAGAATCTCCAGCAGCACATCATCCGGCACCGCCGTACAGAATTTCAGGATCGGCTCGGACACATCCCGCTCGATATCCTTGGCAAGCTGGCTGACGACATCAGGCGGCGCTTCGCCAAAATCTTTCAGCGCCGTGGAAAGCGCTTTGCGGATTTTCAAGACCTCATCCAGCGCCAGCGTCCCCAGCGCCTGCACGGCAAAAGCATAAAGCTGGCTATGCCGCTCGGAATTCAGTTCCGGCAGCAGTTTCACCAGCCGCTCGGCCAGCGCCATCCGGATATCTTCATTCTTGTCGCCAGCAAGAATGGGACTGGCCTGTACCGGCGTGGACGGGTTCTTGACCAGCGCTTTTTTGACCGCCTCGCTGGTATCATGCTCGGCAAGGTAATACAAAATTTCCTGGTGCGTTTTTGAATCCCCGGCCAGACTGACCCGCGCCTTGAGATCATCGCCGCGGGCAATGGTTTTCTCGCGTTCATACCGATCCGGGTCTTTTTTGGAAGACCCGGATAACGCAGCCGATAATTTTTGCAACAGCGTTTTCATCGCCCAAAAAGAGTAAATGATTTTGCGTCCCCAGGACAGTGGGGAAATTAACCCGCCAGGTAATCGGCACTTTGCATTTCAATCAGGCGGCTGACGGTCCGCTCGAACTCAAACGCATGATCGTGCCCCTGATACAGCTCGTCCGGCGCCGCATCCGCCGTCATCACCAGCTTCGTGTGCGTATCGTACAGCGCGTCAATCAAAATCATCAGACGTTTGGCTTCGTTCCGGCGGTCATATTTGAGCTTCGGCACACCGTCGAGGAACACGGTATGGTAATTTTTGGCTATCGCCAGATAATCCTCCGCCCCCATCGGCCGTTCGCATAATTGCGCAAAGCTGAACCGTGCCGTACCTTTGGCCACGGTCTCCACATGCAGGCTGCGCCCTTTAACGGTCAGGGTTTCATCATAAGGTGCCACCCCTTCGGTCAGGTGCGCGAACGCATCATCCGCCTGCTTTTTCGAGGCCGGGCCGAGCGGAGAGAAATACACCCCGCTTTCACTCAGGCATTGCAGGCGGTAATCGATCGGCCCATGCAATTCCATCACGGTCGTTTTGTCTTTGAGCAATGCAATAAATGGTAGGAACAGATCGCGCTGCAGCCCGCCTTCATAAAGCCGGTCCGGGGCCCAGTTGCTCGTCGCCACAATGACAACCCCCTGTTTAAACAGCGCCGTAAACAGCCGTCCCAATATCATTGCATCGGCAATGTCGGTCACATGAAACTCATCAAAGCACAGCACTCTGACCTGCGCTGCGAGCGCATCGGCGCGCTTTAAAATCGCCGCTTCGCTGTCGTGATCCTGCCGGGCCTTATGCAGAAAATCATGCGTTTCGATCATAAATTCATGAAAATGAATCCGGCGCTTGGGCACACGATCCGGCAGGCAACGGAAAAACAGATCCATTAGCATCGACTTGCCGCGCCCGACCCCGCCCCAGAGATATACGCCTTTTAACGGCGTTTTCTTTGTGACAAGCCGCGTAAGGAAATTGCCCTGCGCCTTCGATGACAGCAAAGCGTCATACAGGCGCTGCAATTCATCCATCGCGGCCTGCTGCCCCGGATCGGGACGCAGATCGCCTTGTTTTAACAAATCGCGGTAAGCTTCAAGCGGAGACGGCATTTTTCTGAACGTGGCGCACTAATAAAATCGACACTTCATATAACCCCAAAACAGGGATCGCAAGCAAGACCTGGCTGATAATATCCGGCGGAGTTAAGAACGCGGCGACAATAAATGTCACAATAACGGCATATTTGCGTTTACGCGCAAGGCCGTCCGCCGTCACCATCCCGGCCTTGCCCAGCAGGGTCAGCAGCACCGGAAGCTGGAAACACAGCCCGAACGCGAAGATCAGCACCATGACAAGATCAAGATACTCGCCAACCCGCGCCTCAAGCTGGATCGGCAGCACCGTATCCGAACCCATGCTCTGGAAGCTTAAGAAAAACGGCCACGCCATCGGCATGACCACGTAATAAACACACGCCCCGCCGAGAAAAAATAATACAGGCGTCGCGATCAGGAACGGTAAGAACGTCTTTTTCTCATTCCCGTACAGCCCCGGCGCGATAAAACGCCAGACCTGGATCGCCAGCACCGGGAACGTCAGGAACACCCCTGCAAAAAACGCGACTTTGAGATACGTAAAGAACGCTTCGGTCAGGCCGGTATAAATCAGGCGCCCGGTACTGCCGTCGCCCATCGCCTGCGCCAAAGGTTTTACAAGGAAGCCGTAGATCGGCTCGACGAAAAAGAAACACACCGCCGTCCCCGCCAGCATCGCCGCGAAAGACAACAACAGCCGCCGCCGCAATTCAACCAGATGCCCGGCCACCGGAGTGCGGGTATGGTCGGCATGATCGGTATGCTGATCCGTCTGCTGGGCGTCGCTGCTCATGATGCTTTTTTCTCTTCGGGCTGTTGTGCCTCATCCGCTTCGGCATGATGATCCAGATCGTCATCCATTTCATTTTGAATGCTGGTCTGGTGATCGCGGAACAAAGCACTGCTGCGCATTTCTTCCAGTTCATGCTCTTTCATGAAATCTTCGAACTGTTGGGAAAAGGCATATTTGATATATTGGATTCGCCGCACAATCCGGCCCAGCCCGCGCATGATCGCCGGAATTTCATCCGGTCCCATCACCAGCACGCCCAGCGCAATAATCACAAGCAGTTCCGCCCAGCCAAAATCAAACATGGGCTACTCTTTCTTGCTTTCAGCCTCTTTGCTTTCTAAAGACGCGAGCGCGTCATCTTCGTCTTTCAGGCCTTTTTTAAAGGATTTAATGCCCTTGGCCAGGTCTTCCATCACCGTAGAGACTTTGCCCTTACCGAAAAAGACAATCACCAGCAGGACAACAATCAGGATTTGCCAGATACTTGGAGCCATTATTCCATTTCCTCTTCTTCCAGAATTTCATCAGCAAAAACGTCATCGTCTTCGCTGTCCTCTTCATGCGGATCGTCTGCCGCGTCGGCTTCGACCGCATCCATATCATCATCGAACAACTCGCCCGTACCCGGCACGGTATCAATCGCCGGGCGGCGGTCCAGCAGACCGGAAGCTTTAAGCTCGTCCAGCCCCGGCAGTTCGGTCATCGATTCCAACCCGAAATGATCCATAAAAGCTGTGGACGTCACCCATGTCAGCGGACGCCCCGGCGTTTCGCGGCGGCGGCCCGGCTTGACCCAGCCCGCTTCCATCAGAACATCAAGCGTCCCTTTGTGGGTGGCGACACCGCGGATATTTTCAATCTCGGCCCGCGTTACCGGCTGGTGATAAGCGACAATCGCCAGCGTTTCCATGGCCGCGCGGGATAATTTACGCTGCACTTCTTTTGTGACCTGCAGCGCATCGCCCAGATCGGCAGCCGTCCGGAAAGCCCAGCTGCCGTCCATATTCACAAGCTGTACGCCGCGCCCTTCATAGACGCCCTGTAATTCCATCAGCAACCCGCCGACATCGGCATCCTGCCCCATACGGTCGCGGATCGCATTCGCAGTCATCGGTTCCGCCGCAGCAAACAGCAATGCTTCGATCACGCGTAAATCATCGGCTTTGTCGCGAGCCGGTTTGTCTTCCGGGACGTTTTCTGCATCAGAGGCAGGTGTGGCAGCCTCTTCGGCCTGCTCTTCAAACTGTTCGTCCAACTGTTCTTCCATCGCGTTTGCTTCCATGATCTGACCTTTATGACCCTTCTGCGAATTGCGCCAGGAACTCGGCTTCCGTCAGGCGCGGGCAATCATCTTTAAAATCGTAATAATCCGGCTTCGCATCAATAAAAATATGCCCGGCGAGCGTAATATCGCTGTCATCATCCAGCGCGCCAACGGCAACATTAAAATAGCTGCCGTCTTTCAGGCGGTAAAACATGCCGGTTCCGCATTGATTACAAAAGCCGCGCTCGGCCCACTCGGAACTGCTATACCAGGACAACGATTTCTCTCCGTCGATTTTCACGCTATCCGGCGCACACGGTATCGCCAGCACCGGTGTCCCGCCGCTCATCCGGCGGCACATCGAACAATGGCAGGCATGCGCATGCGTTTCATTGAGCATAAGTTCAAATTTCACGCTGCCGCACAGGCAATGTCCTGTTTTAAGCTCAGGCATAATTCACATCCTTTTCATCAGGAAAATAGCCGCGTTCATCGGCCGTTTCCAGCATTTCCTGCAGCCTGTCCCACAGGACGGCAGATCCATCGGCGATATAAGCATTCCGGCGCTCTACCGCCTGCCGGCTGATCCCCAGTTCCTGCCAGGTACCGCCATCATTATGAAAGTTGCACATGCAGGGCTGGAACCGGTCCAGCGCACGGGCAAAGCGGGACTCTGCCGTTTCTCCTGCTTCGAACTCTTCCCACAGCGCGCGCAGCTCATCGCGCATGCCATCCGGCAACATCCCGAACAAACGGTCCGCCGCTTCGCGCTCTTTCTCGGCCTGATCGTCGGAGCGGTCATAGACGAACACATCCCCGGCATAGACTTCGGGAATATCGTGGATCAGCAGCATCCGGATGACTTTATTGAGATCAATCTTTTCATTCGCCGTCCCACCCAGCACCAGCGCCATCATCGCCAGATGCCAGGAATGTTCGGCGGAATTTTCCTGCCGGTCGATGCTCATCGGCTTGGTTTTGCGCTCAACCGTTTTAAGCGCATCGATCTCGCGGATAAAATCCAGACAGGATTGCAACGACTGCGGATCATGAGCGAAACTGTGCTTCATTTACTTTCTTTCCATGCAAGCGTTCTAATACGCCCCTGTTATCCTGGTAAGTTTTTTCAAAAATCGAATAGGTTTCAATCCAATGACATGCTTCAGGGGCCAGCAATCCAGTTAAGTTTTTAATCTGGAAATAGTGATTTCTTAAATCCAGTCCTATAATACACTCGTGATGCGCAATCCTGTTTCTTATCGTCCGGATAGGCTCTAAAGGCCCTGAAAATGTTTTTCGTGTCATCCCTTTCCTTTTTTCAGGCATAACGATTTTATGCAGGCAATGCCGCCATAATTCTTCATAGTCCGGTTTAAACATCGAAGTCCAAAACCCAAATGATAAGGCCGCAATCACAGCCCCGGACGATATGTCCTTCTTATCCGTCACAAGCTTTGCCTTGGCTTCTCCTATTTGCAACAACTGATTTTTTGCGAGAAGGACACCGGGACGGTCAAACCAGTATTCATCCATATCTTCGTTCAAAACACTATGCAAAGAGTTTCTCAACGTTACTTCAAGAGCTTGCAGCGGAATATACAGCGACTGTGATAAAACAGCATTAGTCGCATAAAACTGTAACGCCTGATCTGTGTCATTGTCCGCCAATCCCAAATAACGATTAAATCGTTCGGTTGAAAGCGTCCTGATAAAATTATCAACCCTCACTATGTTATTCATATGATTATATAATTTCTCAAAACTTTGGTCTTCGCCAGATTTCTTATTGTTTTTTTCATCATTACCCCTATATACTGGGCTTGTAGACCCCGGTAACGCCTCTGCTCGCATGCGTCCGGGGTAAATTTTATCCTGCGGCCAGATTTCCTTCCATTACATCTTCGGGATTTTCATCCACATCATAGAGCTTTTCCATCTGTGCCCGCAGATAGATCGGGCGGAACGGGCCGTCCTGCTTGATCTCGATCTTGCCTTGCTTGGCCAGCTCCAGCCCGACCGTAAAGCAGGATGCCAGCGAGGACCGCGCGTAAAGCTTATCTCTCGTCCCTTCCGGTATGAAGCTTTGCAGCGTCGTCCAGACGCTCCACGGCCCTTTGACCGGCAGCTTGCCGAGCATATGCGTCATCCGCTCCATCGCCGCTTCCATACTCATCAGGCGGAAGGTCGGCAATTCGTAATTCTGGTATTCCTTGCGGCGCTGGATATCGCCATAGGCTTTCAGCAGATCATACAGCGCAACATCATAAACCGTATCGGTTTTGGTCTTCAGCCCTTCGGGCATGCCGCGCGGGAAAATATCCTGCCCCAGCTGCGGCAGACCGAACAAATCCTCGGCGGCTTTCTGCATCGCTTCCAGGCGGCGCAGCTGGAACTGCAGCGCCTCGGCCATCGTTTCGGCATCCGGCGCGTCATCATTGTTATCACGCGGCAGCAACAGGCGGGATTTGAGATAAGCCAGCCACGCCGCCATCACCAGATATTCGGCGGCCAGATCAAGCTGCAATTCCTGCGCCCGGTCGATGAAGTCAAGATATTGCCGCGCCAATTGCAGGATCGAAATTTTACTGAGATCGACTTTCTGGTCGCGCGCCATCGTCAGCAGGATATCAATCGGCCCTTCATAGCCATCAATATCCAGCAGCAGCGCATCGGCATCATGCTCCCCTTCGGGCAGCACACGCGGCGGATCTTCTTCAAAAGCGACGTCTTCGGTCATATTTTTCTCTGCTTCCCGCCCGGCTATCGCAAAGCCGCGTAAGACGGGGATTTACCCGATATTTCTATTCAACCATGAAACCGAGCGGTTATAGCGCATAACGGCATCGTTTGTCATCTTTTCTGCGCGTTTTGCGACTTTTTGCATCTCTTCAAGGTCGCCGTTACAGTGCAGTGCCACATCGCATCCTGCCCGCAAAACCTTTTCAGCCCTGTGTTCCGGGCCGCCCATTGTTTCCAGCGCCCCCATGCAGATATCATCACTGAGCAAAAGGCCGCTAAAGCCGATATCTTTACGGATCGTATCGAATATAACCCTGCGGGAGCACGAAGCCGGGGCGCGCTCATCGATGTCCTTATAGATCACATGCGAGACCATCCCCCACACGGCTTCGGAAAAAGCCTTGGTCAGGATCTCTTTAAACGGCAGGTAATCGGTCTTTTTCATCTCGCTGACCGGCGCGCCGACCACCGGCAGGTCTTTGTGGGAGTCAAGCGCCGCCCGGCCCTGGCCGGGGATATGCTTAATCACCGGGATGATACGGCCTTCAAGATATTTGCGGCAAACCGTCGCCCCCAGCGCCGCGACCATTTCCGGATCACCGGAAAAAGCCCGGTTGCCAATGGCTTCGTGCGTTTCGGGATACAACACATCCATCACCGGGGCGCAATTCACATTGATCCCAGCCTCTGTAAGCTCTGCTGCAATGGCCTGCGTATTATCCTCAAGCGCCTTGCGGCCCTTGGAAAAATCTTTCAGGAATCCTTCGCCGAAACTTTTGGCCGGAGGATAGTCGGTCCATTCCGGCGCGCGCAAGCGCTGAACCCGGCCGCCTTCCTGATCGATCAGGATCGGCGCCTCGCGCCCAAGGCATTCATGCAGGTCTTTCACAAGGTTTTTAAGCTGCGTCTTATCTTTGCAGTTCCGGGCGAACAGGATAAAGCCGAGCGGATTTGCCTGCTGGAAGAACGCTTTCTCCTCGGGGGTCAGGCTTTCACCGGCAATCCCGAAAATCACGGCCAAAGGCGGGTTTTCAGGATCAATCTCGTGCAACGATACAGCTCCCCGGCTTTTGCGCCTGCATGGCCACGCAGACGCTGCGGGCCTTGGCTTCATCCATCGGCCCGGCCTGAATCCGGTAATAAATCCCGCGCGCGCCCAGATCTGCTTTCTGGATCCGGTGGTTCAGCGGTTTTAATACGCTGATGCTTTTCTGCATATCGTTCCAGGAACGCTCGGCAGCATCATAGCTGCTGACGGCCCCCAGCTGGGCGAAATAACTGCCTTCATAGGTTTCAACCCCGGCAGCAGGCTCAGTACGGCTCATTTCCTCAGCGATCTGGCGATCTGGCTTGGATTGCGGCACGATCACGGCAATTTTCTGCTCGGCCTCGGGAACGGGCGCAGCCGTCTTTTCTGCCAGCGTCTGTTCCGGTACGGGTTCATTATCTGCGTCCTGTTCCGCCGCGGCCAGGTCCATAGCACCGGACTCATCTTCCGGTTCATCCTGGCCATGACCGACCGGGCGGCCTTCGACTTTGATTTCGGTCTTCAGCCCGGCAAAAATCTGGTCGCGCTCCATCGGCTCTTCGGTTTCAGGCAGCAAATTCTCGATCCGGCGCTCGCCATCGCCCTGCCCGGCGCGCAGCGTTTCAAAGACGGTGCTGTCACGGTGGGCAATTTCCATCCCGCCCGGCTCCTTGGGCACGATTTTATAAGGCCCGGCATCGGCACGGATAATCGGCACAGCGATGTCCTCGCGCACATCGGCCTCGCGCGGATAGCTGTACCAGAGCACACTGCCCAAAAACAGCACCAGCGAGAGCACAATCGCCGCAGCCCAGACCGGGCGGCGCGGCTCCATGTGATCCTTACGTTTCAACGCCCCGAAAATCGAGGACACCGCACCCCTGAAATCAGGGCCATCATCAAATTCATCTTTGTATTGCATAGCGTTATCCTAGGAAAAAAATGCGAAAGGCCGCAACAGAATTGTGCGGGTTAGCCACAGCTATCAACGTAGGATCAAATTATGGCAGGACAATGGCGCAATAAGCGCCACTACCGCAAATCCCAATGCGGCTCGAACAGGCGCTCATGCTCGCGCACGGCGTAGCGGTCGGTCATCCCGGCGATATAATCGGCAATGATACGGGCGCGGTCTTGTTCGCTTTTAGCGCCTTCTTCGGTCAGGCGGTGCTGCCATTCATCGGGGAGCAGCTCACTCTGGCCGATAAACGCGCCATAGAGATTTTCGATGATCCGGCTGACTTTGCTCATGGTCCGGCAAACTTCATAATGCTTATACATCCGGTTCCACAGGAACGCGCGCAGTTCGTTGACCCTGGCCAGCATATCATCGGAAAACGCCACCATCTGCTGCCCCGCCAGCCGGATATCTTCCGGACTTTGCGGGTTCAGGATCTTCAGCCGCCGGTCGGTTTCCGCCAGCACGTCTTCGACCATCGCCCCGATCATCTCGCGGATCGTTTCAAAGATCAGCAATTCGGATGACAGCCCCGGATAATCCTGCTCCGCTTTTTGCAGGATCCCGTTAATCAGCGGCACTTCGCGAATATCATCCAGCGTAAACAGCCCGGCATGCAGCCCGTCTTCGACATCATGATTGTTATAAGCGATATCATCGGCCAGCGCGGCAATCTGCGCCTCGATCGAGGCATAGGTATTCAGCCGCAGATCGGTCTGTTTCTGCAGCGCCGCCAACGCGACCTGCTTGCCCGGATCGGGCTTGGTCACAGGCCCGTTATGCTTAACCACCCCTTCGAGCGTTTCCCAGGTCATATTCAGCCCGGGAAAATGCGGGTATTTGCGCTCCAGATGCGTTAACACCCGCAAAGACTGGTCGTTGTGATCGAAGCCGCCGACGGTCTTCATGCATTTATTGAGGATTTCCTCCCCCGCATGCGCAAAGGGCGGATGTCCCAGATCATGCGCCAGTGCCACCGTTTCAGCCAGATCTTCGTTGACCATCAGCGCCCGCGCGATGGTCCGGGAAATCTGGGCGACTTCCAGCGTGTGCGTCAAGCGCGTCCGGTAATGATCGCCCTGATGATACACAAATACCTGCGTCTTGTATTTCAGGCGGCGAAACGCGCCGGAATGAATGATGCGGTCGCGGTCACGCTGGAAACAGGTGCGGTACTTGCTTTCCGGCTCGTCAAACAAACGCCCCGCGCTATGATCCGGGCGGCAGGCATAGCTCGCCAGCGGCAGTGCGCAGTAATTATAAGAGGACTGATCTTCGGCTAAATTGCTCATACCCAGCAGGGTATCGTGAATTAAAGCCTGCGGCAATAGTCATAAAGGATTGACCGCACCTCAAAATTCTCATAGCGTTTCCGGTAATAAAAACAAAATTAAAAACAGGGAACGATGCAGGCTCAAGCCGAACAGGAAACCCCGCCCCGTAAAACGGCGGGAACATATCTTAAAAAAGCAGGAAAACTTTACCTGAACGCCACAGTCAATGTGCTGGCCGGCCTGTTTAACCTTGCCGTGATCGGCGGTGTCGGCGCGCTGTATTTAAGCCAGGATGCAGAAGGGCCGCTGGACGGGTTAAACAAGGCGCTGAGCGCGGAACAGGTCAAATTTCTAAAAACAAACCCGCAGCGCACGGCAACCAGCTTTTATTTAAGCGCCCTGCCGCAAAAGCAGTTCACATTTTTCGGCGATACGAACCACAGCGAATCGCGTATCCGCGCTTACTTTTTTGGTGATGAAAATGCAGAGAACCTGATTGATAGCGGGATCAAACATGTCTTTATCGAATACCCGGACAATATGCAGTTCCTGGTCGATGACCTGGCCTCCGGTCTTATGAGCCGGGAGAAATTTATTGAAACGATGTCTTTAAATATTCGTCCCCTGTGGTGGACCAGCAAGCAGACCGATCATTACCACGGCATGATGGCCGACATGATCTTAAAACTCAGTAAAAACGGCGTATCATTTCATTTTGCTGATCCCGGCCTGTCTAATTCGTCAATGAGCGATGAGTCAAGAAATGTGCTGATGGACGTTACAGGGGTACTGATCGAAGAACTGGTCAAAGAAAATCCCGACTTGCAGGCCATGCAACCGCTTGAAATGTTCATCACCATGCAAAAATTCATCTATAAAAAAATGCTCACGGACCCGGAATATAAAGACCGCGTCGCAAAAGCGATGACCGACCTGCTGGAAAAACGGCTGGGCGAGGATAATGTCGCGATCGCCGATAAAATCAGGGACATCGCCGGAAACGACAAGGCCGTGATCCTGTACGGCGCGGCCCATATCCTGCGGGAGCATGATCTTGATGAAATGCTCGGCGGGCCGGACAACACCCAGATCGTCAACCTGTACGGCACGGAGCAGCAATATGGCGACTTTCTTTACAACCTCGTGCTCTCGCTCCTGCTGACGCAAAAGCCCGATAACATCCATATCCTCGATAAAAATGATGTGTATGAACTGCACACACCACCACCCCCAAACGCTGTCTAGGGTCAGGACCTAGCTTGAACAAAAACCATATCCCCCTATATAATCAAATAATGAGCAGCACATACGATATCACCGTAGACCCCAGCGCGATCAAACGTATAAGCGCCCTGCGCAATCTGGAGGACGAGTCTGTTTTCGGCAAGGAAGCGCTGCTGCGCATCAGTGTCGAAGGGGGCGGCTGTTCAGGCTTTCAATATAAGATGGGACCGGCATCGGGCATTAACGATGACGACATCGTGCTGGATAACGCCGTCGTCATCGATGAAATTTCGGCACAGTTTTTAAAAGGCGCAACCATCAGGTTCCAGACGGACCTGATGGCGGCCATGTTTGTCATAGACAACCCGAACGCCGTTTCCAGTTGCGGGTGTCAGACATCCTTCGCGGTTGATCCGGACAAGATTGGATAACCTGCCTGCCTTCCCTCTCGCGTCCCTCTCCCTATGGGAGAGGGTAAAAAAGATTACCGTTTCGGCACGGGCCTTTCCGCATCACCGACATATTGCTGGCGCGGGCGGCAGATCGGCTGCTTGCTGCGGTCCAGCTCTTCGGCCTGCGCGGTCCAGCCGGACACGCGCCCGGCAGCAAAAATCAGAGTGAAAAGCTCCGGCTTCATCCCCATCGCCGCCATGGCGATCCCGGAATAAAAATCGACATTCGGGAACAGTTTGCGGTCTTTGAAATACGGATCGGCCAAAGCTGCCTGCTCCAGCTTCATCGCGATATCAAGCCGCTCGTCTTTGACATTCAGTTCCTGCAATAAATTATCGACAAAAGCCTTCAGCACCGTCGCGCGCGGATCGGTATTTTTATAAACGCGATGACCGAAGCCCATCAGGCGAAAATCATCGTTGGGGTCTTTGGCCTTGGCAATGACACCAGCAATCTTTTCATCAAGCGACTGCCCCGGATTGGTATTGGCAATCTGTTCGAGCTGCTCCAGCACTTTCTGGTTGGCCCCGCCATGCAGCGGCCCCGCCAGCGTAATCACCCCGGCGGCAATACTGGCCGCCATTTTAGACCCGGCAGAACGCGCGCCACGCACTTCGGACGTCGAAGCGTTTTGTTCGTGATCCGCATGCAGGATCAGGAGTTTATCCATCGACTCGGTCAGCACCTTGTTGATTTTATACGTTCCGTCATCATCGGCAAAAGCCATGCGGACAAAATTTTCGGTAAAGCCAAGCGTCGTATCCGGAGCCAGGAATTTGTCCTTGCCTTGCTGGTGACGGATGACCATCGCCACAATGGCTGGAAGCTGGGCGATCACCGCGCGGGGGTTGCTGTCATCGCTCTTGGCAGAAGCCGCAGACATCGCCGCCGCGAGCATATCCATAGGAGAGTCGTCACGATCAAAACCGCGAATCACATGCTCCACAACTTTTGGCACACGCATGGCGCCGACCATCTTTTGCTCGAATTTTTCTTTCTCTGTTGCACCAGGAAGCGTCCCCTCGAGCAGCAAATGCACCACATCCATATAGGTCGCATTCTGCGTCAGATCCTTGATGTTATAGCCGCGATGCAAAAGCACGCCTTCTTCACCGTCAATATAAGTGATTTCCGACAGGCAGCTTGAAGTGCTTTTATAGGCCGGGTCATGCGCTTCGATCTGGAAGACCGCCCGCAGGCCGCCTTTGGCAGGTCCCTTTTCAGTATCAATCGGCCCACTCAGATCAATCGCCGGTTTGCCGTATGTCGGATTAATCCGGCTGAACTGGGCCGTCTGGCCGGTTTTATTATCAATGAGCGTGTAACGGTTTTTCTCAACAGTAGACGGATCGCTATTATGCGACATTGTAGACCTCCCATATTTATTTTTGTTTTTTATAAATTTAAGCCGCCATTTAACAAACAGCGAAAGCCCCTGTCAACGCCTGACAAAAAAACGTTTTGTATCAATGGAATAAACCTGATTTTGACATGCATCAATGCGCAAGGAGCAGAAATCACATATTATATTTAAGGAATATTTAAGTCCTCTGATATACAGTAGAAGGAAAGGGAAACATACGCCTTCCGCTTAATATTTGAGGAAGACAACAAAAAGGAGCGTATGGTGGGGTCAGATATAAAAATCGAAAAAAACCGGCAAGACGGTTACAGCGACGCGCTTTTGGGTAACGAAGCCGCCCATGAAGTCATGGAACATTTGATGGATTATTACATCAAGTTAAACCGCGTCATATGCCAGAAACTTGCCTCATATGCCAGAAACTTGCCCATGCCCATACAGCCACCCGCAAACATATCGATGATTTAAAAGAAGAAGCACAATCCAGCGATAATCCGGGAAAACTCGACCTGGCCGACAAATATGATCGACTGGATGAGTTGTGGGCGCAAATTGTTGCCTACCTGAAACAACCGGGTGTCAGCACCGACATGATGGAACAAATCAATGACGCGGTTGATTGTATCCCTAAATGTATCAAGCTTTATTACGACACGCTGGTTAAAATGGATACGGAATTGCTGGAACTCATCAAGGAAATCAACGATGAGGAATATCAGGCGCTCTATCACAAATCACGCAAGATCGCCGAAACGATCCAGAAAGGCCGCAACCTGCTATCCGACCTGCCGCGCAGTGAGTATGATCTGCAAAAAGCTCTTCCGGCGCCGCCCATGGATGAAAAAGCCACGAAAAAACTGGCAAAACCAAAATCCGGCATGACAGGCAAGGAGGCAGGCGTCATGGTCTTGCCAAACGGTAAAAAAGTCAGGGTCCTGGAATAATCACGGCTCTTCGGCAGATTTATCCTGTTTCAAAGCGTCTTTGTCCTTAATGGACTTTGACAAATCCTTGGTCTCCCGAATGGTGCGCAAGGCCCAGGTAATATCAAAACCGATAAACCCGCCCACAAGCAAACCGAACAAAGGCCCGCCGCTTACCCCGCCCAGTAGCAGAAAACCGAGCACAAGCCCGGCGGCAGCGCCAATCATCATGCCTGTGCGTACCCGTATCATAAAAATTCCTTTCCCGGATCATTATAGTCCTTTTCATTAAGAATGGGATATTCTCTCTTTGACCGTCATTCCGAACGTATGTGAGGAATCTCCCGCTAGTCTGGAGATTTCTCGGCGTTGCCTCGAAATGACGCTGTTAATGGTTATCCCACTTCTTAATGAAAAGGACTATAATAAGGCGCTTCGGATCTTTTACCACCATGCCCGAAATGCTATGCTTTCCGGCATGAAAATCGCAAGCTGGAATGTAAACTCAATCAAGGCGCGGCTGCCGCATGTCACAAGCTGGCTGGAGGCGCAGGCTCCTGATGTCCTGCTGCTGCAGGAATTAAAGGGGCTGGAATTCCCCGCCGACGCCTTTGAAGCACTGGGCTATCAATGCGCCGTCGTTCCTCAAAAAGCCTATAACGGCGTTGCGCTGCTGTCCCGCCATGATATCAGCGTCGAGCATCAAGCCCTGCCCGGCGATAGCGCGGATGAACAAGCCCGGTATATCGAGGCCACGACCGGCGGCATCCGGATTATCGGCATTTACGCCCCAAACGGGAATCCTGTCGATACAGAGAAGTTCACGTATAAGCTAGCATGGCTGGACCGTCTTTACACGCACCTGCACCGCCTGCGGCAGGACGAAGTCCCGTTCTGTATCGGTGGTGATTTCAACATCATCCCCGAGCCTAAAGACTGCTACGACCCGAAAGCATGGGAAGGCGATGCGCTGTTCCGCCCGGAAAGCAGGCAAAAATTGAGGGCCTTAATCAATCTGGGGCTGACCGACGCCTTCCGGGTTTTCAATCACAAGGCGGAGCAATACACATTTTGGGATTACCAGGGCGGCGCATGGCCGAAGAACCACGGCATCCGCATCGATCACTTCCTGCTGTCCCCGGCGCTCACCGATCAACTCAAAAACTGCACGATCGATAGCGGCCCGCGCGGCAAAGATAAGGCATCGGACCACACCCCGATCATTGTGGAGCTGGCGGCATGAAACGGCACCTGGTTTCCCTTGCCCTGCTGATGCTGCTGAGCGCCTGCACCGGACAGGGCGGCGCCGATTACCGGGCCTATCTTACCAAAAAAGGCGTCACGGAAATCGCAGCCGATGAGTTCTCTCACTGCCGCGGTTATGGCTGCCGCTACATAGACAGCGGATTGACCCTGACGAAAAAGGACTGGGAGCCGATTAAGACCCTGTTTAAAAAACCGGCAGACAATGCGGCAGAAGAGCGTACACGGATCGCGCAGGCCATCGGGCTTTTTGAGCAGAAAACCGGCGCCATTACCGGAACTGACCAGGATATTGAAGGCACATACCGCCAGATCGGCGACTTCCAGCATGACTGCGTGGATGAAAGCGTCAATACCACGATCTACCTGTCACTGCTGGAACAGCAAGGGCTATTGCAGTTCCACGATGTCGCCGCCCCGACCGCCCGCTTGCCGGTTGTCGCTTTGGGTTTAGGCCCGCACCAGACCGCCGTCATCGCCGAAAAAGACAGTGGCACCCGCTATGCTGTTGACAGTTGGTTCCATAATAACGGGCAACCTGCCGAAATTGTCGCACTGGAGCGCTGGTTCTTCGGCTGGCGTCCTAAAACCAGTCATGCCCCAAACCATTCTCCTGAATAAGCTGTATTTTTTGCGGGAAATCGGGATGATTTACCCCTTTATTCATGCTAGAAAAGTATCTGGTATAGATTCTTTGACCAGATTCGGGGTCGTTTATGACAATATTAAAATCAAAATCCTTGCGCACTTTTTGTTCCGCTGCCGTATTGGCTGCCGGCCTGGGCTTGGCAGGCTGCTATTTCGATACGATGGATATGCGGATGGAAACGGCAAAACGGCTGGCGACACCGTCTTTTATGCTTCACAGGCAAATTAACGCGGAACCGTTTTTGCTGACGGTTTACGAACGGGTTCATAAGCGCGGCAAACCGGCGACGATTTACATCGAAGGCGATGGCGTTGCCTGGGTGACAAAAACCCGCCCGTCCCTGAACCCGACCCCCAAAAACCCGGTGGCGCTGCATCTGGCAACACACGATGCCAACCCGAACGTGATCTATCTGTCCCGCCCGTGCCAGTATAGCGGCTATATGGACACGGCATCGTGCGATCCGAAATACTGGACATCGGACCGGTTCTCACCGGAAGTGATTCATGCCATGAATGCGGCTCTGGATAACATCAAACGCAAATACGACATTCCGGCCTTTAACCTGGTTGGCTTTTCCGGCGGGGGCGCTGTAGCCGCCCTTCTGACCGCAGAACGGAATGATGTGATCTCCCTACGCACCGTTGCCGGGAATCTCGACCATGAGAAGCTGAACGCAATGCATGAAGTATCGCAAATGCCAAATTCGCTGAACCCGCGTAACATCGCCGCGAAAATCGCGCATGTACCGCAGCACCACTTTATCGGCGAATGGGACGAAGTCGTTACACCGGCGATTTACGACAGCTTCCGCGCTGCTGCGGGGGAAACGACCTGCATGCGCTCCAGCATCGTCAAGCGCGTCGATCATGAAGACGGCTGGGTCAATGTCTGGCCGGAAATCATGGATGCCCCGCTGGATTGTAATAAGCGATAAAACGTGAATGCTGTTTTTGACATGGGGCCTCGCGGCCCCCTGTCATTGCATGTTTTTACATGCAGAGCTTTGCAAATGTCGGTGCTGTTTTTACCAAAGCAATTCTGACGTCTTCTGTTTTAGCTTCTTCAGGAACCAGCGCTTTAAAGTCATCACTTAAACCTTTACGCTCTGCAAGCGTGGCATATATTTCTGCAATGAGAACAAAGTTTTCTGCTAAGTTGGCCCCTAAAATCGTGAAAAGCTCGCCTGCTGTTGCGTCGTTAAAAAATTCCACGTCTTTAGGATCTTCGACAGAAGAGATGTCGAGCCCTTCCTTGATTTTAGCATCGACAGCGCCTTTGAAAGCTTTTGCCAATTCACCAATTCTTATCCAATCAACTTCCGCACTCATAGCAAGCCTTTCTATAAATTACGCCGCACAGATTTAACGCGGACGTTATTACCATGAAAAGATCTACGATGCCAATTACAATATGAAAATAAAAAATTCAGTGATAAGGAAGAGCGCTTCAAACGCCCTGTTTGTTGATACGATAAAAAAAGCCCCGGTGTGAAAACCGGGGCTTTAAAGGATGTTTTTTAGAGTGTGTCTAAAATCCTAGAAACGGTAGGCACCGCGAACCATACCAGCGTGAGAGTCGAAATCTTCTTTCCACTCATAATCATATTCGCCGGTAAATTCCCAGTTCTCGGTACTGTAATAAGTGAAGCCCGCACCAAGGTTTACAGTGCTCTGCTGCGGATCGAAACCTTGTGTCGGCATAACCTGACCGCCCGCAAGGAATTGCGAGGTCATTTCAATCCGGTCATCGGCAAAGTCGTAGCGGTAATTCGCGCTCAACTCCGGCGAGAAATAAGACCCGTCAGAATTCCGGTACAGCCAGCTGGCGTCAACCCCGACGCCCAGCTCGACGATATCAACGGAATCCCCGGTAACAGCAAGGCTTGCGCCACCGGCACCGGTCTCGGTATAGCTATCCGGAGAATAATGCGTCCAGTGCCCCATGACATTCGGCGTCAGCGTCGCATGCTGGTAAGCGTAATCGCGGCCGACTTCAACCCGTGCCGTATACTGATCGGCATCAAAAGACCCGCGGGCAACAGAGTTCACCACAAGACGGGATGTATCAACATCGTTCATCGTATAAGCAAACATACCGTTCACATAGGTCCGCTTGTCGATATCATGATCGCCGTACAGCGAGAACTGGTAACTGTCAACGCCGGTACTGGTCAGGCTGGCGTTATCAGAGTCCGCATCGGTATTAGCATAGCTGAAGGCCATGCCGATCACTGTATCTTCTGCGATATTTTCTGTATCCATCCCAACGGCAACCCCATAAGTATCGAAGTCGTAACCATCGACCCCATCGCGGCGATCCTGCTCACCGGTCACCCCAAAGGCCTGGGTCCAGGCACGAACGCCGTGGCTCAGGTTCCCTGTGGTCATCCCGGTCACACTGTCACCAGTCCGCAGGGATGCAAGACGGTCACCCATCATGCCAAAGGACTGATTAACCGTATTCAGGGCCGCCGTCATATGGCTGCCGTCAACGGTCGGCTGGGCCTGCTCAAGGGCATCATTAAACGCATCCTGCGTTGATGCGCCCTGAACAGCAGCCTGCAAAGCATTCAGGTTTGTATCTGTCGAAGCAACCAGTGTCGCATCCGTCAAAAGGTTCGTGGCCACGGTCAGGTTGTTCGTCGTCGTCGTTGCCGCGGCAAGAGATGTTCCTTGGCTCACAGTAACCTGCAAGGCAGAAACGCCCTGGTTGGCCACAGCAAAATCATAAAGGAAGCTGCTGTCGGTCCATGCAGCAGGAGCCGTTGCAATGGCACCGCCGCCGCCGGTAGCACTGGCAAAGACGATCACAGTCCCATCGGTAATCACGCCGGACCCGGACCCGATAGAGAAGGTCACGGTTTCACCGGCGCTCAAATCAACGTTATTCCCGGCCCCTGTCGTGGTCAGACCACCGACAACGTGGGTCACACCGTTATTAGACACTGCAAAATCAAATGTCCCGGTCCCGTCGGCATCAACGCTATCCGCAGATACCGTATCCCCGGCCCCGATATTTAAAGTCCCATCCATGTTCAACGCGCCGGCCGTCGTAATATTATCATTGGCATTCAAGGTTGCCCCGGCGGCAACCGTTACCGTTGCAAGGGGAACGGTGCCCCCCATGGCAAAACCGTTGGTGCTCAGCGTACCGCTGGTCACGATCACATTAAGATCTTCGACAATCCCGCCAAGGCTGAATGTCCCCCCGGCGGCATTCCCGCCAAAATTCACCGTACCGCCGCCGGCACCGTGGATCGCCCCGTCGATGGACCCGCCGCTGTTAATCACAAGCGTGTTGCCTCCGACATTAACCCCGGTATCGTTGGCATCATCAACGCCGGTAAGCGCGGCGCTGATCGTCAGGGTATTGCCCTGGATCACAACCGTTTCAACTCCGGAAACCGTATTGGTCAGAGCCACACTGGCCACGGCACCCGTATTCAAGGTATCGGCACCCGCCCCCATGGCAACAGCCCCGGTCAAAGATCCGCTGGAATAGGTCAGCGTATCCTGATCGGCGCCAAGATCAATAGCACCGCTGACCGTGCCGTTAGTAATAGTCACAGTCTGATCCCCGGCCCCGCCGGTGATCGTCGCAGAAATCGTTTCAGCGCGCGCGCCGCCGACCCCGTCATCAATCGTCAGGCCCGTTGCCAGCCCGCCAGCAGAACTGCTCAGCGTAATAGCACCACCCGTAATACTGCCACCAACACTCAAGGTCGCGTTCGTCACGTTAATAGCTTCAACCGTATCGATATCGGTCGTTCCGGTCATATAGACGCCGCTGTTATAATTAATGGTATCCGTACCCGTACCGCCGCTAATCGTCGCCGCAGTAATCTGGCCGCCGGAATTAAAGGTCACGGTATCGTTCCCCGTCCCCATATCGAACGTCCCGGTCCCCAGGTTGATGTGACCGCCGCCATTATTTGTGAAATTCGGGTCGGCACTGTTAAAGGTAATGCTGTCATTTCCGGTACCCAGCGTAAAGTTGCCGTTGCTGCCGCTGGTATCGATCAGGCCGCCACCACCGAAGGTCAATGTATCAGCGCCATCCCCGGCATCAAAAGACGCAGCCGTGATCTGCCCGCCGACAAAACCGGCCTCGGCCGAGCTAAAGGTAACCGTATCATCCCCGGTGCCAAGAGCCACTGCGCCAACGCTCTGGATCTGGCCCGCAGACGCAAAGGTGATCGTATCATTACCGGCTCCCATCGTCAGAGAGCTGACGGACATAATCCCGTCCCCATACGCAAAGTTCAGGATATCATTCCCCCCGGCAAGATCAACCGCAGAGGCAAACAACAGGTCCCCACCGGCAGACGGCACCATCGCGCTGCCGAACACGATAGAATCGGCATTCGCACCGCCCGTCAGAGAGCTTTCAGCCGCATTCACCTGGCCGCCGTCCTGGATCGTCAGCGTCCCGCCATCAAGCGTCAGCGTCCCGGAAGAGGCAAGGAAGATCGTCGAAGAGGAAACAAACCACATATCACCGGAGTTCAGGGTAAAACCGCCGATTTCCGTCGTCGCGCCGATCGCGGCGGATTGGAATATGATCGAACCATTACCGCCCGTGAGGATCGTGCTGGCACCATCTGCATTCGTCGCATCAATCGTATGATCTATGCTGATCTGGCTGGAAGAAGAGGTAAAAGTCACATCAACCCCGTCCGCCAGCGTAATGGCGCTCGTCGTATAAGGATCAGAGAAATCACAGTCTGTGCCAAGCGCGCCCCCCGGCAAACACTGCGCCTGGGCCTGTCCCGGCATGGCAACAGCGCCGAGCACCACAATGGCAGTCCCGGTGAGCAAAACATTTTTAAGATCGATTCTCATGACGTTCTCCTTAAACACTGAAATAAGAAACCCTCCCCTGAGCGGGTGAGTCGTTTGGCGTTATTCGTTCCGGTTATCTGTTTTGGACATAGAAAATTAAAAAGACGTTAACGGCAGAATCTTGCTGCGAAAAAAAGAATCACAAGACCCTAAAAGTTTTACCAGCTCTGGGCTTTGCGGCCAAGGGCTTTTTTTCTGGAAGGTGAAAGGGATGACTACGAAAGTCAGCCGATTTCCTGTAGTGCCTTGGTAAAGCCGCTCAGCGATATCGGCAGATCAATCTCCTGTCCCTGCATGGATTTAAAGCGGATCGTCGCCTTATTCCCTTTTTGCAGCATCCCCAGAACGGCATCATTCAGGTTCAGATAGGCAAAGCAGCCGTCATTGGTACAAAACCGCACTTTAAACTTAAACGGCTGCTGGTCGTCGATCTGCATCTGCACTCCGTCGGTCAGTAAAATCCCCAACGGCAGGATCATCACCCCGCGGGCAGTCTTTTTATCTTCGGGAAAGCCGATGGCAAACTCCGCCATCCGTTTGCCGGTTTCCTGCACGACAAGGCGCTGGAAAATCTCGCAATGCCCTTTATCCTGTTCCTGGCATCGCACCGTCCACGCAGAACCCGGGGCCGGCGTGGCTTGCGGCTCCTGACTGGCAACGGGCGTTCCGGAAAGCCCCAGCGCGGCCGTCATTGCGAGCGCCACCAGGATCGTACAGATAAATTTCATTTTATGGCGAATCAAAACAGACATGAACAAAGTGTCCTAAAAAAGCGCCTCCTGTTCAAGAGTGCGCGTAAAAAAATCTTAAAAACCGCTAAAATCCCATTGTAAAACTTGACGTTCGTCAATTTAAGTTCTAAAAAACTTTTTTCTTTATTGAAAATAATAACAATAAAAAACGAACGCAAGGGAGCCTATCGCATGTCGGGACGTGAGCCGAACAACAAGTCACCTATGAATCGTCAATTCATGAAAGCTGCCGGTCTGGCCGCTGCGATTTTCATTGGCCTGTCCATGATGGGCGGTAACAAACAACAGGATAACCCGCAAATATCAGGTCAGGCTGTCGGCATGGGCTACAGCGAATTTCTCGATAATGTCAGCAATGGCAAAGTCCGGGAAGTCGTCCTGCAACAACAACAGGGCGGCATTCTGGTTGGAGGCGAGCTGCAGGATGGCGCACGCTTCCAGACGATCGTGCCGCCCACGGGTGATGGCGATCTCGTCAATCATCTGCACAAAAACCAGGTCAAATTCCAGTCATTGCCGGCCAAACAACCGGAAAAGCCTTCCATGTTAATGAGCGTGCTGATTAACATGATACCACTCGTCGTTGTGTTTGGCCTGCTGATGTGGTGGAAAAACAAGCAGATGGGAGCAAACGGGGCCGGCGGCGGGGCCGCAGCCTTCGGTAAATCCAAAGCCAAACTGCTGATGCAGGATGCGAACCTGCCGACCTTCGCTGATGTCGCCGGTGTCGAAGAAGCCAAGGAAGACATGCAGGAACTGGTTGATTTCCTGCGTAATCCCGGGAAATATCAGCGCCTGGGCGGCAAGATGCCGACCGGGACCTTGATGGTCGGCCCGCCGGGCACCGGGAAGACCCTGATGGCCAAGGCCATCGCCGGGGAAGCCAAAGTGCCGTTCTTCTCCATTTCCGGTTCTGACTTCGTTGAAATGTTCGTCGGGGTGGGTGCAAGCCGGGTCCGCGATATGTTCAAGCAGGCCAAAGAAAACGCGCCGTGCATTATCTTTATCGATGAAATCGACGCCGTCGGCCGTAAACGGGGCGCAGGCCTTGGCGGCGGTCATGACGAGCGCGAACAGACCCTGAACCAGCTTCTGGTTGAAATGGACGGGTTCGAAGAAAACGCCGGAATTATCGTGGTGGCCGCCACCAACCGTCCGGACGTGCTGGACCCGGCATTGAAACGGCCGGGCCGTTTTGACCGCCAGATCGTCGTATCCAACCCGACGCTCGAAGGCCGGGAGAAAATCCTGCAGGTCCATATGCGCAGGGTTCCGCTGGCGGACGATGTCAATGCGCACGTTGTCGCCCGCGGCACACCGGGCTTTTCCGGTGCCGATCTTGCCAACCTGGTCAACGAAGCGGCGCTGGCCGCCGCACGGTCCAACCATGATGTTGTGACGATGGGTGATTTCGAATTCGCCAAAAACAAGATCCTGATGGGGCCGGAGCGCAAATCACAGGTCATGACCGAAGAAGACCGCCGCAAGACCGCCTATCACGAAGCCGGACACGCGCTGGTCGGCCTGAACACCGACCCGCCGGCAGACCCGCTGCACATGGTCACGATTGTTCCGCGCGGACAGGCGCTGGGCGTCACGATGAACCTGCCGGAAAAAGACCAGATCAGCATCACCTGGGGCGAGCTGGAATCCCGCCTGGCCATGATGTACGGGGGCCGTGCCGCCGAAGAAATCATCTACGGTAAAAAAGGCATCAGCACCGGGGCCAGCAACGACATCCAGCGAGCCACCGAGATCGCCGAGAACATGGTCAAAAAATGGGGCTTTTCCGATGATCTGGGGCCACGGCTTTACGGCGATGAGCAAGGGGAAGTCTTCCTTGGAGCGCAGGCAGGCCGGAACAAGGGCATGTCCGAAATCACCCAGCAAAAAATCGATGAGGCCGTAACCAAGCACATCAAGGCCGCGGAACAGCTGGCCCTTGATATCCTCGGGAAAAGAAACCGCAAGGACCTGGAAACAATTACTGAAGGCCTGATGAAATACGAAACGCTGAGCGGCGCGGAGGTTCAGAAACTCCTGAACGGCGAAACCATCGACCGGGAAGAAGTCGTCAGAGATCTGACCCACCCGGAAAAAGGCAGCGGCATCGATCACAATCAGCCGAAAAACGACGACAACCAGCCACCGCCTCCGGCAGGCCCGCGCGGACCAACCGGCCCTTAAGACATGGGGTAAGCACAACAACAGTACAAATACAAAAGAGGCCGCGTCAGGCCTCTTTTTTTATCCGCTTGAATACGACAGAAAAATAAACTTTTGCTCTTCGATAAACCATAGCAAAAAAAAACATCAGATTTTTGCTCCAAGGCCTCCCCCCCAACCGTCATGCCCGCGAAGGTGGGCATCCGGGTAATAAGATTATTGTTTTTTCATTTCCTCAGGCGGAGGCTTCACTGTTTCAATCAATTTATTAGCCTTCTTTTGAAAATCACTCGCTGTAACCTCAAAAGCTTTTTTCTTCAAGTTTGCAAATTCCTGCTGGATTATTTTCTTACCGTCCAATATCTGGGATATTCTTGGCTTTGCTAATTTTTCAAAGGTTGTTCCCATAAATTCACATTCACCTTCTGCATTCTTTGCTATTTCAAAAAATTCTTTGGTTTTAAAATTGAAGTTTAAAGAATTGATACGACAAGTCCCCGTATTCGTGGGCACAGCATCTATCTCATCATTTTCCCAGCGGGTGATTTTATAAATGTCAGTTCCCATATCCATGACCTGATAACTTTGTGACCATGAATCTTCCTTAGGCACCATTAAAACCGTCATATTATATTCGCAATACCCATCCGTTTTGTAGCAGTTGACTTTGACATGATTGATCGGATACGCAATTCGATCTTCAAGTATTGTGACTGTTCCTTCAACTTTGGCGGAATCTTTAGCAATATAACTGGAAAAATTTTCAGGAAAAAAAACTGTGTCGAGCTTTTGCATTTCTGCCCGTTGCTCTAAATTATAAATTTGCCACACCGTGAATATGCCTGTCGGCTCATCCCCCAGATCTTTTTGAAAAGCCTTTACAGCGGTATCGTAATTGTGAATTCCTGGATACATTAGACGATTAAGCCACATGCCAAAAAGCAATTCCGATCCTTCGCCTATACCATTTTGCATGGCAAACAAATACATCATCGGCACATCGCTGCTGCGAACATCTTGCGGTAATTCTGCAAGTTGTTGCGGTGTGTAATCTCTATATTTTTTTACTCCTTCATCATCAGCAAAAGCAAAACTGCTCCAATGCATGATAAAAAGAGCAAACAACAAAACTGTTTTTATTCTCATTGTATTGTTCCAGTTGTATCAAAAAATTTTACTCTTTATCTCTTGCAGACAAAAAGGAACATTTCAAGAACTTTGTTGTCGTTTTCGCACGGCCTTCATATATTCGCGCAACGTTCCTTTAAACCCTTCCGCGTCTCTTTTCTTTTTTAATCGGACAACCGCCCGCGCCATATACGTGGCGACTTCATCCAGCCGCTCATCGGTGGCCATGACGTCTGGCGATTTGTCTTCGTCTCTCATGTTTGCAAGACATGCGCGAAGACAAAACACATATCAAGTACGAAGGTTTCTAAAGCAGTCTTTTGCTGGCAAAGGCGCGCCCGGAATGGGATTTAAGGTGTTTTTCAAACTCAAACGCTTTTTGATCGCTGGAAAACGTTGTGTAGCGACAAGCTCCCACGGCATGAATTTCGACGTATGGGGAACGTTGCCGGAATTATGTTCTTTCATGCGGGCTTCAATATTCGCGGTTATGCCAATATATTTTTGATCCGGGCGGGAAATGCTTCTTAAGACATAAACATGTTTCATGATTTTAAATCTGTGTTCCGGCTTGCCAGGCGAAGCATTTTAAAGCCCGTCTTCGCCGTTGGCTACGCCGGGCAGGCTTCTCGCTAAGTTCGCTACGCTCACTAAGCTGCGAAGCCTGGTGCTGCTAGAGAGAATTGAACTCTCGACCTCACCCTTACCAAGGGTGCGCTCTACCACTGAGCTACAGCAGCGCTGGACCGGGGTTTTCCCCACAGAGGAGGCTTTCTTACAACAAATTTTCTGGCATGTCACGCGTGTTTTTACTATAAATACCCCCAGATTTCCCAAAGACAACCATGTTTTGGACACAATGACGCTGCAGACTAAGAAAACACAGCAGGAACAACGCGCGGAAAAACGTGCCGCGGCCTTGCGGGAAAATCTCAAACGCCGGAAAACCCAGCAAAAACAGCGTGATAACGATAACGGAACTGACAATTATCATGACCCAGACCAAAGAACAGATTGAACAGCAGATCGAAACCCTGAACGCCACGCCGGGCATCATGCCCGATCACTGGATCAGGGACCAGGCGCAGCAATACGGCATGATCGACCCGTTCGTCGAAAAGCAGCAGCGCGAAGGCGTGATTTCATACGGCCTGTCCTCTTACGGCTATGACGCCCGCTGCTCCGATGAGTTCATGATTTTTACCAATGTCGATAACGCCATTGTCGATCCCAAGGATTTCTCGCAGCAAAGCTTTGTCGAGCGCAAAGCCGATGTCTGCGTCATCCCGCCCAACAGCTTCGTTCTGACCCGAACGGTGGAATATTTCAAAATCCCGGATGACGTGCTGGTCGTCTGCCTGGGTAAAAGCACCTATGCGCGCTGCGGGCTGATCGTCAACGTCACGCCGCTGGAGCCGGGCTGGGAAGGCCATGTCACGCTGGAACTGTCCAACACGACCCCGCTCCCGGCAAAAGTCTATGCGAACGAGGGTATCGCGCAATTCCTGTTCTTCAAAGGCAGCAGCCCCTGTGAAACCAGCTACGCCAGCCGGTCCGGCAAATATATGGGCCAAAAAGGCGTCACCCTGCCCCGCCTGTAAAAGGAAATCATAATGCAGCAATACGCAGCCAATACAGCCCCCGCCACCACAAAGGGCAACGACCAGCTTCAGCAGGCACCGGGCCAGAAATCCGGTATGGATAAAATCCGCATTGTCGGCGGGAAACGCCTGGAAGGAATCATCCCGATCAGCGGCGCCAAGAATGCCGCCCTGCCCCTGATGTGCGCCGCACTGCTGACCGACGAGCCGGTGCAGTTCCAGAACATGCCGACGACGCTGGACGATATCAAGACCTTAAGCGCCGTCCTGCAGGAAATGGGCGTAATCGCCGCCACACCGGCACCGGATGCGCTGATCCTGCATGCAAAATCCATGACATCGCATATCGCACCTTATGAACTGGTCCGCAAGATGCGCGCAAGCGTATTGGTGCTCGGCCCGCTGCTGGCCCGCGAAAAACAGGCCGAAGTCTCGCTGCCGGGCGGGTGCGCCATCGGGACGCGCCCGATTGACCTGCATATTGACGGGCTGAAAGCCATGGGCGCGGAAATTGAACTGGCAGGCGGCTACGTCAAAGCCAAAGCGCCGGACGGTCTGAAAGGCGCGCATATTAATTTTTCCAAGGTCTCGGTCGGCGCCACAGAAAACCTGATGATGGCGGCCTGCCTGGCGCAGGGTGAAACGGTCCTGTCCAACGCCGCGCGTGAGCCGGAAATTGTCGATCTGGGAGAATGCCTGATCTCTATGGGGGCACAGATCACCGGGCTGGGCACCCCGGAAATCCGCATCCAGGGCAGCGAAAAACTGCACGGCACCGTCCATCGCGTCGTCCCCGACCGGATCGAAACCGGCACCTGGATGATCGCCGCCTGCCTGACCGGCGGCACGCTGAAATTAGAAAATGCGCGGCTGGAGCATCTGGCCGCCCTTGTCGGCCCGCTGGAAGAAGCAGGGCTGAAGATTGACAGCGACGGCAAAGACATCATCGTCAGCCGCAACGGCCGCCCGCTGACTGGCACGGATATCATGACTGAACCGTATCCCGGCTTCCCGACCGATCTGCAAGCCCAGTTTATGACAATGCTGACCCTGTGCGTAGGCGCCGGCATGGTCACGGAAACGATTTTTGAAAACCGGTTCATGCATGTCCCGGAACTAAACCGTATGGGCGCAGATATCCGCGTACAGGGCAACTCGTCAATTATACGAGGCGTATCGAAACTAAACGGGGCCGAAGTGATGGCCACCGATTTACGCGCTTCGGTCGCCCTGATCCTCGCCGCGCTGGTCGCCGAAGGGGAAACCACCATTAACCGGATCTATCACCTTGATCGCGGCTATGAAAACATCGTGGAGAAACTGGGGCGTTGCGGCGCGGACATTACCCGCATACCGGCATAAAGGACGATCAGGTCAGTTCCCGGATAGCCGCAATCAGGTCGTCTTTGGCAATCGGCTTCACAAACGTCTTATCCGCAAACAGATCGGCATAATTCGCGTAATCTTCCTGCGCATTGGAAAAACCGCCGGTAATCGCGATAATCGGCCCGGCATAACCGCCCTGGCGCGCCTGCTGCATCAACTGGCCGCCATCTTTATGCGGCATAACAATATCGGTAATCAGAAGATCATAGGAATCCCGGGATAAAAGCACGAGCGCGTCATCGACATTATTTTCGGCAACAACATCGTACCCTTCATCCGTAAGCTGATC
Source organism: Rhodospirillales bacterium (assembly GCA_020638155.1). Classification (GTDB taxonomy): domain Bacteria; phylum Pseudomonadota; class Alphaproteobacteria; order Micavibrionales; family Micavibrionaceae; genus UM-FILTER-47-13. Next base: position 218,803 of record JACKJB010000001.1, on the reverse strand, counting down.
CAGTAGAAGCGTCCTGACAAACTCATCATCATCAACCAGAAGAATTTTCATAGCACTCATCCCGCACAAAAAATAACACAGTCCTCAAAACAAGATATAGAAGCCGCCCAAAATATAAAGTACATAATAGCTTGCATACAGATAAAAGCGCAGGATAACCGCCATGCCGGAACAAAGCAGATCAGGGATTGCAGCGATCGAACTGCTGGACATCAAAACACAGACCCTTCCCGATTACCTGATCCGTGAACATCATCAGGCCTTGCAAAACATCCTCGCCCATAACGATTTTCGCCCGCTGAACGATAATAACGGCCCTTACGCCGTCAAACTGTCGATCGAGGAAAACCGGCTGGTGATCCGGATGACCAATGCCGCCGCGCAGGAATTAAACCTGCTGGCCTTATCGCTAACCCCTTACCGCCGCCTGATCCAGGATTACTTCCTGATGATCGAAAGCTATGAAAAAGCCCGCCACACAGCAACACGCGAAAAACTCGAAGCCATCGACATGGGCCGCCGCGGCATCCATAATGAGGGGGCAGACCTGCTGCAAAACCGCCTGCGCGACAAAATCGACATGGATCACGACACCGCCCGCAAACTGTTCACGCTGATCTGCGTGATGCACAAGAATCACCCACGGATTTAACCGTTCGTATCTTGACAGGACCTGTTAAGGGAATTATGGGTCAGGTAATCATAACAACAATAATCAAGGGAGATCTCTTATGGCTTCAGAAGATATTTCAATTCTAGTCGACGGATCCGGCAGCTTTGCTCATGAAAGTACAATAAGTACCGACCGGCGCAGTTCTTTGGGCTATGCGCTTGACGGAACATTAAACCTCTTGAACAAATACGGTGCGGAAAAAACAATCTCTGCCACATTGTTTGGCAAGAAGAAACCTATTCCCCCGTTGTTTAGTTCATCAAATCCACCCGAAATCAACAAAGCGCTGGCCAAGACATTTGAAGATTTACATGGGTTAAAGACCAGTACAAATTTAAGCCCTACGACGGAATATATCAGGCATTACGTTAAATGTGACCACCTGATAATTGTAAGTGATGGGGACGCCCTTGATGAAAGTCAGACCTACGAGAGTCTTCGTAGTTTTGCGCTGAACCCTGCTAAAAAAATTACATTCGTTCTAACGCACACTTTAGATCATAGAGATCCAAGAGGATTAGAAGAATCGCCTCAGGCGAAAGTTGCCCGCAAACTTAATGCGGAGGGCCGTAACAATGTACGGATAATCTTTTGTAATGATGCCAAAGATCTGCCACAAATGCTAGATGACGTTGTAGAGGGCAAATACGCCCCAGCCCGGACAGCTAACAATGACAACGAACTTTCTGAACTGCGCAAGGCATTTGAAGCGATGGGTAAAAGACTGGAAGCTCTCGAGAAAAAGCAGCAACCGGAACAGCCCTCATCACAATGGTACACGCCTTACAAACCTAACGGTTTCGATAAGAAATAAGTCAAGGGAGATTCAATTATGACCATAGAAAAAACCCATATCCTGATCGACGGGTCCGGCAGTTTTTCATACCCGGGACATTCCCAGGGAGAGAAAAAACGCAGTCATTTAGGGTACGCGCTTGAGGCAGCACAAAGCCTGACCCTCAAAGCAAAAGGCACCCCGACAAAGCCGGTTCATGTCATGGTGTGGGGCGATGAAAATATACCTCACATCAAATTTGACTCGACCATGGATCCGTTCGTCAACAGAGTCCTCGCTGCCGGTCTGGAAGCCGTAAACGGCCTTCAATGTAGTACAAATCCGGTAAAAGCCATTAAAGATGCAACCACACAAGGCGGACTGTGCAAACATATCATTATCATCAGCGACGGCGAGCTTGCCCCAAGCATTCAACAAAAAACGACAGAAGCGCTGGAAAGCTTCCTGCGGTTCAACCCGGGCAGTGAAGTAAGCTGTGTCATTGTTCCCAGTAATTACGGCCAGAAACCGGAAAATACTGAACTGGTCAAAATTGCCGAAGAGCTTGCCGCCAAAGGCGCACAGAATATTCGCGCCGTTATATGCCCGGCGGAACAGCTCAAACCTTTATTAAACGACATTGCAGAAGGTAAATATAAGCCTGCTCCCGCAGCGCAGGACACAGACGATTTAACGACACTGCGCAAGGCCTTTGAAGAGATGGGCAAAAAGCTGGAAGTGCTCGAAAAAAAGCAGCGCGCAAAAGAACAGATAGCAGCAGGGCTTCATAAGTTGTCCCCCAGTGGTTTCGATAAAAAGTAAGTAACAACCCGTCTTGCTTTTTGCCGCGCCTTGCCCAACAATCAACGCTATGGGCGAGCAGGCAACATATGATCTATGCGTCATCGGCGGCGGCATTAACGGGGCCGGGATTGCCCGTGATGCGGCGGGGCGCGGCTTATCCGTCCTGCTGCTTGAACAGGGAGACCTGGCCGGGGCGACCTCTTCGGCCAGCACCAAGCTGATCCATGGCGGGCTGCGATACCTGGAATATGGCGAATTCGGACTGGTCCGCCATGCGCTGGCCGAGCGCGAAGTCCTGCTCAATCTTGCCCCTCATATCATCAGCCCGATGCGCTTTATCCTGCCGCATGACAAAGGATTGCGCCCGGCATGGATGATCCGGCTGGGCCTGTTTTTATACGATCACCTCGCCCGCCGCGACCGCCTGCCCGGCTCGCACATGATGGATTTGAAAGACAGCCCCCTGAAAGACCGCTACAAAAAAGGCTTTCGCTATGCCGATTGCTGGGTCGATGATGCAAGGCTGGTCGTCCTGAACGCGGTGGACGCCGCCGCGCGCGGCGCGGACATTCGGACCCGTACCGCCTGCATCGGGCTGCGCGCCCATCCAGACGGGCAAAACTGGGACATCACGATGCAGGACGGCAAAACCGCCACCGCGCGGATGATTGTCAATGCCGCAGGGCCGTGGGTCCGGCAGGTTCTGGATGAGGCAAAGCTGGCCGGGAGCGAAACGCCCGGTGTGCGGCTGGTCAAAGGCAGCCATATCATCGTCCCGCGTCAGTTTGACGGCGATGACTCATACATCCTGCAACAGCCGGATAAACGCATCGTCTTTGCCATCCCGTATGAGCAGGACTTCACCCTGATCGGCACGACCGATGTGGAATATAAGGACGATCCGGCCAAAACAGAAATTGATGAAAACGAGATCAATTATCTCTGTACGGCTTTCAACCATAGCTTTGAAAAACAGATTACGCCTGAGGATATTATTCGGACCTATAGCGGCGTACGCCCACTGCTAGATGATGGAGACGACAGCGCCAGCGCCGTCACCCGCGATTACAGGCTGGTGCTGGATCACAGCCACGGCCCGGCCCTGCTCTCGGTCTTTGGCGGCAAGATCACCACTTACCGGCATCTGGCGGAAGAAGCTGTCGATCTGCTCTGCGGTAATCATCAACACTGGACCGCGGCCGCCCCCCTGCCCGGCGGGGATATTGAAAACGCGGATTTTGAAAATTTTGTCGCCGCGCAAACACGCAAATACCAGGCCTTCCCGCAATCACTGATCCGCCGCTATGCCGGTTCTTACGGCACGAAGATGGACGAAATCATCGGCACGGCAAAAACCGTGGACGCGCTGGGCACGGATTACGGCGGCGGGCTGCATGAAGCCGAAATCCGTTACCTGATACGCCATGAATGGGCACAAAGCGCCGACGATATCCTATGGCGCCGTACCAAGCTGGGCCTGCATACAGGGCCGGAGACGCGGGAAAGGCTTGAGAATTTCCTCAGATCCACCCCTCCAATGTCATCCCGGAAAGCGCTTTAGCTCTTATCCGGGATTTATGCCAATGAACACTGATGTATGAAAATTTTCTACGTTTACATACTGGCCAATAAGAGAAACGGCTTCCTTTATATCGGCCTGACATCGGACTTGCCGAAGAGAGTATGGGAACACAAGAATGGAGTCGTCAAAGGTCACACACAAAAATACAGTATAAAAAGACTGGTCTATTATGAAGTCTTTGACAACTTTGAAGCCGCAGAACAACGTGAGAAGAGGTTGAAACGCTGGCGCCGCGCGTGGAAAGATGAGTTAATTGAAACAACCAATCCTGACTGGAATGATTTGTATAAAGAGGTCGTGAAATAACAGCCTCAGGCACAAACCCCGGATAATCCCTGCAGGATTTCCGGGGTGACGACAAGAGAGAAAGAACAAAAACCATGACCAAACCAACCATCCTCGCCATTGACCAGGGCACAACCAGTTCGCGCGCGATCCTGTTTTCCGCTGCCGGGGAGATCATTGCCGTGCGCCAAAAGGAACTGACACTGCATTACCCGCAAAAAGGCTGGGTCGAGCAAGACGCAAACGATATCTGGAACGACACGCTGTGGGCCTGCCGCGGCGTGATTGAGGACGCACCGGAACAGGCCGCTTCCATTGCCGCGATCGGCATCACCAACCAGCGCGAAACCGTGATCCTGTGGGACCGGGAAACCGGCAAGCCGGTATATAACGCCATCGTCTGGCAGGACCGCCGCACCGCGGATGAATGCCAAAAGCTCAAAGCCGATGGTCATGAACCGATGATCGCAGAGCGCAGCGGCCTGCTGGCCGATCCGTATTTTTCCGCAAGCAAACTGAAATGGCTGCTGGATACTGTCGACGGCCTGCGCGCAAAAGCAGAGAGCGGTACACTGGCCTTCGGTACGGTCGATAGCTGGCTGCTGTGGAATCTGACCGGCGGCACGGTCCACGCGACCGACGCCACCAACGCGGCGCGAACGATGCTGTTCAATATCCGTACCCAGCAATGGGATGAGGGACTTCTGGCGCTCTTCAACATCCCGCATGCAATCTTGCCGGATGTGAAGGATAACGCCGCCGATTTCGGCCACACCGCCCCTGACCTGCTGGGCCGGAAAATCCCCATCGGCGGCATGGCGGGCGACCAGCAGGCCGCAACGATCGGGCAGGCCTGCTTCGAAGAAAACATGGTCAAATCGACCTACGGCACCGGCTGTTTTGCACTGATGAATACCGGAAAGCAGTGTCGCACCTCGAAAAACCGCCTGCTCAGCACACCCGCTTACCGCCTGAACGGGGAAACGACCTATGCGATCGAAGGCTCGATCTTTGTCGCCGGAGCCGCGGTCCAATGGCTGCGCGACGGGCTGGGCCTGTTTGATGACGCTGCGGACAGCGAGCAGATGGCCACCAGCGTTGCCGATAATAACGGCGTATATTTCGTCCCGGCCTTTACCGGGCTGGGCGCGCCCTACTGGAATCCCTATGCCCGCGCGACGATTTCCGGGTTGACCCGGGAAAGCACCGCCGCACACATCGTCCGCGCAGCGCTCGAAGCGCAGGCATACCAGACGCTCGACCTGATGGAAGCCATGCACGGCGATACCGGCCACGATCCGGCCGTGATCCGCGCCGATGGCGGGCTGGTCGCCAATCAATTCGTCTGCCGCTTCCTGGCCGATATGCTGGACAAGCCCGTTGAAATCCCCGCCATCACCGAAACCACGGCCCTGGGCGCGGCCTATCTCGCCGGGCTGCAAAGTGGGGTCTATAGCGGACTGGATGAGATCAGTACAATCTGGCAGTGCGCCAAACGCTACGACCCCGTTATGGACGGCGCAGAGCGCGCTGAGCTGTACCACGGCTGGAAAAAAGCCATAGCCCCCCTGATTGCCTGATGAATTCATAAAAGGGCTTGCTTTTTCCCCTGCAACGCTTTTATGTGGTTCCTTAACCATAAAAACAGGGGGCATATTATGAAATCACAGATCAAAAAACTCACCACAGCTGCCGCGCTGAGTGCTGCGGCACTCTTTAACGCCGCAAGCCTGCAGGCACAGCAAATCGAGGTCACACCGACCGAAGCCATGAGACAAATGCCCGCCTGCCTGTCATTCGCCGAACCTGACCGGGGCGGCTATAAATTCGATGATGCGGCGGATCACCAGTACGACGAAGCCATGCGCACATTCATTAAAAACCTGCGCAGCTATTCCGGCTGGAACGCTCTCGTCAAACAGATGGAAAATGCAGGGCGGCCTCTTAATGGCGTCTGCATGATTAGCGGCGGTGACAAACAAAAACCAATTAACATTGACGACAAACTCGGGTCGGTTGATATCAATATATACAAAGCGACCTCATGGGGTGACAGCATCCGGACACCGCAGGAAATGCAGAAAGATCTGGACATCATTAGCCATGTCACCATTTACACGCTCGGCAGCAACGGCGTGGGGCGCGGCCTGGTGTCCCCGCAACTGACCCTGTCCACCAACGCGTTCATGAGCACCGTCGCTCATGCCAACGGCCATGCAGAAGCCGTCCTTTCAACAATAGAGCGGGGCCTTGCAGAAAACCGGCTCGCCGACATACAGGACATCCTGTTCGATGCCAGCCCTGATTTTAAAGACGAAATTGCGCTGCTGTACCAAAAAGCCGTAACCCAAAGAACGCTCAGCGATGCCGATAAATCGGAGTTCCAGGCCGCTGTCATACAAAAACTGACGCAGGACCCGGGCCATCGCATGAAAGAATATCAGAAAATGGCCCAAATGATGCAGGCCCTGGCTAAACAGGGTGCGGATGTGTCCCCGTTGTTCAAAGCCACACCGCCGGATGCGGCCGTCAACAATATTCTGGAAAAACGTTTCGGGGCAGATATCTCGGGCATGACCATTGACGGCAAACCCTTAGTAGAATCCTACCGCGATTTCTGGGCCAACAACCCCAACGATCCGGCAGCCCCGCTGACGGCGCAGATAGAACAGTTCCAGCAATATATCGGCATGGTCATCGAACAGCAGAAAAAGCAGGCTGAAGAAGAAGCGGCAAAATCCCAAAAGCAGGCCCCGGAACAAAACATCGCCCCGCTGATGCAAATGACCCCGGCAATGTAAAGACATTGGTGTTTTTATAGTCCTTTCAGTTAAGGGTCGGATAAAATCCAACAGTGTCATTTCGAGGCGAAGCTGAGAAATCTCCAGATTGTCGGGAGATCCCTCACATGCGTTCGGGATGACGGCGAGAAGAATTTCAAAACAAACGCTTAAAGCTTGTGAAAGTCATTCCTGTCGGATAAACAAAGGGAATGAATATGAAGGTTGATATCACCATTATTGGCGCAGGTCCTGCCGGGCTTTGTTTCGCGCGGGCGCTGGCGGATACCGGGTTAAACATCCTCCTGATTGAAAAGCAGGAGGAGACTGCGCTGGCCGATCCCGCCTATGACGGCAGGGAAATCGCCCTGACCCACCTGTCCCATAAACTGATGAGCGAGCTGGGACTATGGGACCTGATCCCGGATGACGGTATTTCCCTGATCCGCAGCGCCAAGGTCCTGAACGGGAAATCATCCTATGCCCTGCATTTCGATTACCGGGAATCCGGCAAGGACAATCTCGGCTTTATGATCTCCAACCACCTGATCCGCAAGGCCGCCTATGATGCCGTCAAACAATGCGGCAATATCAAAATCATCTCCGGCGTTGCCGTCGAGACCGTCGAAACGGACGATATCAAAGGCACCGTGACCCTGTCCGACGGGACGATTATAAACGCTCCCCTCGTCATCGCCGCCGACAGCCGCTTTTCAAAAAGCAGGAAGATGATGGGCATCGAAGCCTCCATGCTGGATTTCGGCCGGACCTGTATTGTCTGCCGCATGCAGGCGGAAAAGCCGCATGACAAAACCGCTTATGAATGTTTCCACTTCGACCGGACGCTGGCTGTGCTGCCGTTAAATGAGAACAAGGTTTCCGCCGTCATCACGCTGGACACAAAAGACGCCGAGAATGTTCTTAATATGAGCGATGAAGATTTCGGCGTGGATATCACAGAACGCATGGAAAACCGTTTTGGCGATATCACCCTCATCAGCAGGCTTTATTCCTATCCGCTGGTCGCCGTTTACGCGAACAGCTTTTACGCCCGGCGCTTTGCGCTGATCGGCGACGCGGCGGTCGGGATGCACCCGGTCACGGCCCACGGCTTTAATCTGGGCCTGCGCGGGGGATATACGCTGGCGCAGGAAATAAAATCCGCTTTGAGCGTCGGCAGCGATATCGGCAGCACCACCCTGCTGCGGCGCTATCATGACCGGCACTATAAGGACACAAGACCGCTTTATCTGGGCACCAACGCGCTGGTCAAGCTCTACACCAAGGACGACCTGCCCGCCCGCATCGCCCGCCGCGCCCTGCTGCGCCTGGGCAACAAGATCGCCCCGGCAAAACGCCTGATTATGAATCAGCTGACGGAAAGCGATGCGGCGTAGATACGCCTCAAACCAAAAAACATATTAAGACATTGAAATAAAAAGAAAAAATGGTGCCTCGGGGCGGATTTGAACCACCGACACAAGGATTTTCAATCCTCTGCTCTACCAACTGAGCTACCGAGGCATCATAGGGATGCAGACAGTGCTTATAGAAAAAATCCGCCGGGCTGTCCAGTGTTAATTGAACGGTTACTCACCGGCCCCCATGGAGCTTTCAAACCGCTCCGCCAGGGCCGGGGTGCGGCGGTGACGGGTTACTTCCATCATGCCGAGATTGCTCCAGCCGTGAATCTGCACGGTGCAGGGATCTTCGTTAAAATAATCTTCAAGCGCTTTATAAAGCTTATCGCGCTCGGCCTTGTCCTTCATCCGCAGGAAATCGATAATCACCGCGCCGCCCATATTACGCAGCCGCAACTGGCGGGCGATTTCCTCTGCCGCATCAAGATTAATGGCAAAATGCCCGCGACTATCGGCAGCCGTATTCACATCAATCGCCGTCAGGGCCGCCGTTTCCTGGATCAGCACGGTCGCCCCGCTTCCCAAGATCGCATAAGGCACCATCAAGGCTTCGATTTCCCCGACGAGATCATGATGTTCGAACAGGCCGAATTCATGGCCGCCGCCTTCGATTTCGACCGGGTTGATCTTAGTGACAAGGTCGGGCGCGTAAATATCGCACCATTCCTCGGCAAGCTGGTAATGATCCATGGTCGTCACATCAACACTCCTGATCCGCTTACTGGACAGGTCGCTGAGAATGCGCTGGATCGCATCGGGACCGAGCATGATAAGCTGCGGCTCATCCCCGGCCAGATATTGCTGGATCTGGTTCCAGCTTTCGCGCAGGATGCGGGCTTCGCGGACCAGGATATCGGTCTGGGTATTCGCGCCCGCCGCCCGCAGAATACAGCCATTGCAATCCTTTGTCAGACTGTCGAGCATGGCCTGCACCTGCTCCCGCACTTTTTTATCGCGGATACGCTGTGAGACGCGGTTTTCCTTATCCATCGGGGTATAGATCATATAACGCCCCGGCAGCACCACATTCATGCTCACACGCGGGGTCTTCCCGTCGGCCTTGGCATAAAGCTCATCCGGCCCTTTGGGCAGGAAACCGCTTTTGGCCTGCACGGCAACCATCTGGCCGGGCTGCAGCAATTTGCCGATTTCCTCGGCCCCGCCTTTTTTATAAGAGCCGTCTGCCTGTTTGATCCGAACATCGGCATTATACAGGATCCCGATATTATCCCCGTCCAGATTGACGAAAGCGGCATCCTGTGATTTATCGATCCGGGCGACTTTGGCCCAATATAAAGAACCCCAACGGACTTCTTCGTTCGGCGGATCGAACTCAAGCCCCTGCAGGCGGCCTTTTTCAACCGCCGCAGCCCACAGGCCGCCATCGAGTTCTTCAATCAGAATGTCCATGCAAATAACCAGACCCTTTCAGCATTTGCATTGTATCATAAAGTGATAACCCGACCACGTTAGAATATGATCCGCGGATAAATTTCACGAACGCCCCGGCATAACCCTGAACCGCATAAGCCCCGGCCTTGCCGTCCCATTCGCCGCTATCCAGATACGCGGACAACTCCGCATCAGCCAGCAGCTTGAACTGTACGATGGTTTCAACAGCGCGGGATACCACCGCCCCATCCGGCCTGCATAAGGCAATCCCGCCAATCACCCGGTGCCGCCGCCCGGATAACAGCCGCAGGAATCGCTCGGCTTCGGCGCGGTCTGCCGCCTTGCCCAATTCTCGCCGCCCGCAGGCAACCACAGTATCGGCGGCCAGGATAAACGCACCGTTATGACGACCCTGTCCGTAAACGGCCAGAGCCTTTTCCCGCGCCAACCGTTCGGCCAGCACACGCGGCAGTTCATTTTTATGAGGGGTTTCATCGATATCCGCAGGCACGACGCCGTCCGGCACAATACCGACCTGCTCCAGCAAAGCCAGCCGCCGGGGCGAAGCCGATGCCAGGATCAGCGAAGACGGATTATTTTTCACGGTAAATAATGCGGCCTTTGGTCAGATCGTAAGGGGTCATTTCAACAACGACCACATCGCCCTGCAACACGCGGATGCGGTTTTTACGCATCTTGCCGGCGGTATGGGCCAGCACTTCGTGTTCGTTCTCAAGCTTCACGCGGAACATCGCGTTCGGCAGGACTTCGGTTACAACCCCTTTGAATTCAAGTAAATCTTCTTTAGCCATAAAGACTCTTTTTCACTAAGTTTTTGGTAACAGTCTGTAACAACAGACTTTCTATATAATGAAAAGCGCCGGAAAATGCAAAGGGCTTTTAAATCTGCTGCTCAACCATCACTTTATGCAGCGCCCCGGCCAGTTTTTCAAAAGCCACGGGCTTGGTCAGCAAGACCGCCTGGTCCGGGAGTTCGACCCTAGCCAGGCGCCCCTTTGCCGGAAAACCGCTCATGAAAATGACATTGATCTCATCCCGACTGGCCTGCACCAGTTCGGCCAGCTTCACGCCGTTCAGGCGCGGCATCACAACATCGGTAATCAGGAAATCAATGTCACCTTCGAATTGTTCCTGCAGAGTCATCGCTTCGGCCCCGTTCGCCGCAGCAAGGACTTCCATCCCACGCTGCTCGAGCATCGTCGTCACCAGCTGCAACAGGTCTGGCTCATCTTCCGCCACAAGCGCGGTATAGCCGTCAAACCGGATCTGTTCCGCCTGACCGGCAGCCGCAGCAGGCTCTTCATTCTCCGCCATGCTGCGTGGCAGATACAGCCGCATGGATGTTCCCTCGCCAAGAGCCGTCTTCAGATCGATAAAGCCCCCCATCTCCTGCACCAGCCCATATACGGTTGATAAGCCAAGGCCCGTGCCTTTACCCTGTTCTTTGGTCGTAAAGAACGGATCAAAAATCCGGCTGGCCGTTTCTTCATCGATCCCTGTGCCGGTATCGCTGACGGAAAACAGGATATAATCGCGATCCCGCTTGTCTTCCGGAATGAGCCCAGGCAGGTGATCTTCGGCACAGATATGAGCCTCCAGCGCAATCGTCCCGCCTTCGGGCATGGCATCACGGGCGTTAATGACAAGGTTCATGATAATCTGTCCCAGCGCATCCGGCGCACTATGGACCTCCAGCCCGTCATCGACATCGATAACCAGCCGGGTATCGCTATCCAGCAGCGGATGAAGCAGGCTTTCCTGCTCAGTCACGAGTCCGGAGACATTCACCACGACATTCTGGTCGATCTTATGCCGTCCGAACAATAACAACTGACGCGTCAGCGCGGCTCCGCGCTTACTGGCCCCGGCAATCCGCTCCAGATAGGTTTTGAGCTTATCGTTATCCTCAGGCGCCGCATTCGCAGCCATATGCACATAGCCGTCAATAATTGCTAAAACGTTGTTAAAATCATGTGCCACGCCACCGGCAAGCTGGCCGAGTGCTTCCAGTTTCTGCATCTGGTAGAACTGTGCATCGGATGCGCCATCGCCCTGCCCCTTCTGCGCCGGTTTCCGGTCTGAATGCCGTAACCTGCGACGCAGGTAAAGAATATAGGCGAGCATCACCACAGTTAAAAACAACAACCCTATACTGGCCAGCTGCCAGAAAATCATAATATCGCTTGAAATGGCACAGTCCTCCTTCAAAACGTTCCTTCCATTTACACACGCTTTTCATGGCAAGTCCCGTGCCAAAAATTTTGACATACCGCGGCATATAGAAGACACTGTAAATAAGGGATTTTCTAAGGATTCCATCGCTTTTTCTTCTGCCCTCCTTTTGCAAAATGCAAACCAAAACGCAAACCAAAATGCCAGTCATCTTCATGCTGGCGATCATACTGACACTCTGCGCCGCCCCGGCCCCATGCTGGGCGGGCCGCCATGCGACGCCGAATATGATGGGCGCGCTGGGCCTGAATACCGTACCATCCGCCCGCATGGACGCGCCGGGCACTGTGCGCCTTCATGGCGGCGGGCTGGCCCCGTATTTACATGCCAGCGCAGGCATCCAGCTGGCCGAACCGCTTTATATCGCGATCCGCCAAAGCGCCCAGAGCACCGATCTTACAGGCGATCCTGACCGGCTCTATCCCGGCATCGATCTGCGCTTAAGGCTGGCAAAGGAAACTGCCGTGACCCCGGAAATCACGCTTGGGCTGCAATCGGCGATCGGGCATAAACGGATGGGCGCCGAATATCTGGCCTTTTCCAAGCGCTATGAGCGCTTTGATTTTACCGGCGGCATCGCCTGGGGACGGCTCGGCAGCGCGGCACATATCGACAATCCGCTTAAAGTCCTGGGCGGCCATTTCGGTAAACGCCGGGCATTTGACCAGGAAATGCCGAACGGCCCGGAAGACTGGTTTACCGGGGAAGATGTCGGCTTTTTCGCCGGGCTCGAATATTTCACCCCGCTGGACGGATTATCGCTCAAAGCCGATTGGGGCGCTGACCGTTACAGCAAGGAAAAACAGATTTTCGCTTACGACCCGCCGGACCCGTGGTCGGTCGGGGTGAATTTCTCCCCTGCCGACTGGATCAGTATCGGCGGCGCGGTGGTCGGCGGCGAAAAACTGCTGGCCAGCCTGAGCCTGCAAAGCCCTGCCGAAGACTGGATCGGGCGCAGCTACCGCAAGCACAAAGCCCCGTATATGCGCCCGTACCGTACCGGGCTGGGCCTGCCGCAGGAAATGGCACTGGCAGCACAGCGTGATGATATCCAGCTCTATGAAATGCGCGGGGATCTGTATAACGCCGAAGGTAAATTGCTACTCGACCCGCAGCGCCCGATGCCGCTACAGATCGGCCACGCCGCCCGCCACATGGCCAACCATGCGGGCGAAGTCGTCGAAACGCTGGGGATCACGCCGCTGTCTTACGGGCTGGAAGGTCACGAGATCACGCTGCTGCGGCGAGACCTGGAACAGGCCGTCACCCGGCAGCAAGGAAGCCCGCAGGAAATCTGGCGCAATGTAAGTTTTGATCCGGGCGCGGAAGGCAAAGGGTTCTGGCACGACCGCTTCAATATCTATGACAGTCACCGCCTGCGCTTAATCCTCGATAACCAGGTCAGCCTGTCCGAAGAAGATAGCGGCCTGCTTTACCGCACCGGGCTGATCCTCGAAGAAGAGCGCAAACTGGCCGAACATATCTGGGCCGGGGGCAGCCTGCGGCTCGACCTGAAAGATAATCTGCATCACCTGAACACCTACCGCCCCGCCGCGATCCTGCCGGTCCGCAGTAATGTCGATGCCTTCGCCCAGCGGACCTTAAGCCTTGACCGCAGCTTCTTAAGCTGGATGACGACATTAAAGCCTGACCTGCATGTCAGCCTTAAAGGCGGACTGCTCGAGGAAATGTACGCAGGCGCGGGCGGGGAAGTGCTGTACCGTCCGTTCGGCAAGACCTTTGCGATCGGTGCCGAAGCCTGGCAGGTCTTCAAGCGCGATCCCTATGCGTTCCTCAATCTCGGTTTGAACGGGGATCATTTAATGACCGGGCACATTCAGGGCTGGTACGAATTCCCGAACAGCGATGTCACCCTGCATGCCCGCATCGGCCGTTACCTCGCCGAGGATTTCGGCGGTACGCTGGCCTTATCGCGTCAATTCGAAAACGGCGCAAAAATGGAAGCCTTCGTTACCGCGACCAATGCCGGGGATTTCGACGTATTCGGCGGACTGACGCATTTATATAGCGGCGTAAAGCTTCGCCTGCCCTTCGGCCATGTCAAACATATCCCCGAAGGCAGCGAAATCCGCCTGACCGCCGCCCCGCTGGGCCGCGATGCCGGACAGGCTCTGGATACGCCGATGCCGTTATACGAGATCAGCGAACCGCTTTCCTACCGCCATATCACGCGGCACTGGAACGATGTGGTGGAGTAAAAGGCCTGTCTCCCGTCATTGCGAACGGAGCGAAACAATGGCGCTTTTTCATGAAATGTCATTTCGAACGCATGTGAGAAATCTTCTCAAGCGGGTACACCCAAGATCCCTCGCTACCGCTCGGGATGACACAAAATACTCCGCGTCCTCCCGCTAGATCTCTGTGACCTCTGCGGTTAAAAATCAGGCCGCATCCGAACTGCGCGCTGCGGCGGCTTCGCCTTTAAAGATCGCTTCGGCCAGCGCATCGGCGGCATGGCCAGGAGAAATACCTTCGCGCTCGGCAATAGAGAATATCTTTTCCAGCGTCTGTTCGATCTGCTCGACATGGCGCATCATATTGGCGCGGGTCAGATCGTGCGGAAACGGGTTGTGCCCGGACTGTTCGAAATACTCATAGCCGACAGCGATCACGCCGCCCGCATTGATCGCGTAATCCGGCGCATAAAGAATGCCTTTGTCCATCAGCCGGTCGTCGTCTTCGGGCGTTTCAAGCTGGTTATTCGCCGCCCCGGCAATGATCTCGAATGTCATCTGCGGGATTGTTTTCGCATTGACCTGCGCCCCCAGCGCACACGGCGCGAAGACCTTGGCATCGACACTGAAAATCTCATCCAGCCCCACCACCTGCACGTTGGAAAATTCCCGTCCGGCTTTTTCCAGCACAGCGTCATTCACATCCGTAACGAACAGGATGGCCCCGGCTGCATCAAGCTGGCGGCACAGATCGTAACCGACCGAACCAAGCCCCTGCACGGCCACGGTCAACCCGTCCATAGAATCGCTGCCATATTTATGCTTGAGCGCCGCTTTGATGCCGCAGAACACGCCATAAGCCGTCACCGGGGACGGATCGCCGCCCAGTGCGCCTTCGGCAGCAGCCTGCCCCATCACATAGGGCGTGCTCTGGCGCATGGTGGCCATGTCGTGTTCGTTGGTGCCACTGTCTTCGGCAGAAATATAATCCCCGCCCAGCGTATCGACCGCCCGGCCCATCGCCGCCATCAGCGCATCGGTCTTTTCCGTTGCCGGATTTCCCAGGATCACGCTTTTACCACCACCCAGCGGCAACCCCGCCAGCGCGTTTTTATAAGTCATGCCGCGCGACAGCCGCAGCACATCACGGATCGCATCATCTTCGGAACCGTAAGAATACATCCGGCATCCGCCAAGCGCTGGCCCAAGGTTGATATTATGAACGGCAATGCACGCCCGTAAACCCGTTTCCGGGTCATTGAAAAAGCGTACTTTGTAATGATCGTCATAATCAGAAAAAGAGGTCAGCGTCGCCGCATCCACATCATGATATTCCATTGCCTTTATCCTGCCTTGGTTAGCCCTACTCTTCTTCAATTATAAAACATTGAACCGTAAAAAACATGCCGTACCGCAGCATTTTTGTAACTTCGATCCAATCTTTTTAACCACGCATAGTTTACGTAATAAAATGTCGCGCCGATCGGCGATCACGCAGATTTATTACTGCGGCTGATCCAGCCCGACAAGATATAACGCCGTTTTTTCTGCCCCGGCTGCATTCAGATGCCCGTCCATCGGATAGTAATTCGATGACGGCAGGCTATCGTCCCGAAAGACCGCGGGCGCCAGCGAGGTCACAACCGCCCCTTCCGGCGCAATATCCTGCAGCGCTTGCAGCGTGTTTTCCCACGTATCGTTAATCACATCCTGCATCGGGTGGATAATATAAATATGATAGGCAAAGCCATATTGTTTTGAGAGCGCCTCAAGCCGGGCAAACTGGTCTTTGGTGACACCGAGTGCGCGGTGCAATTCATCATCCCCGGTTTCAGGCGATAAGCCGGCCCGCAGCAACGGGCCGCCGATATAATAGGCAATGCGCACAAGGTTGGAATGATCGAGCATAAACGTCCGCTGCCCGACAAGCCAGGCAAGCAGCCCGCCCCCGCCGGACACAACAGGCGCGGCTTCCGCGGCCACGGGCACATCTTCTTTCGGCAGTTCTTCAAGATTGCCGTTCAGGTCGTTCCCGGCCAGCAATGCCGCCGTCATCCCCATGAACAGTAATTTGACCTCGCGCGGTCTCCAGTTTTTTTCCTGTAAATAGCGCTCCAGCCGGTCAAGCTGGCGGATCGTTGCCGTTCCCGGCACACCAAGATTAACGCAGACCAGATCCAGTTCCCGGCAATAAATATGCGGGATCGTTTCTTTATCCTGCAACCCGACGCCATAGGTAAAGGAATCGCCGATAAAAACGACTTCCGGATTAACCGGCTCGCTTAACCCCCGGTAACCGGACGGCGTATGCGTCACCACCGTATCGAACTCCTGTGAAACCACGCGGTATGACAGGCCCGGACGAAGCATTTCGTCCCCCTCATAAGGCGGCAGGGCGGAGCCGTCCAGCGCCATCACCTCGTTCCCGTATTTCACCGGCATCACAAGCCGCGATGCGCCTTCCAGCATCACAAGCGTGACCAGTACGGAGACCGCCATTAGCAGTATATTTTTAAACATCGTCTTCATAATCTCATTACCCGATCCGTTCTCAAACAATCATCCCCTCCCCTGCTTTTCCCGCGAAAGCGGGAATCTCGTACCTTTATGCTCCAGACCTCCGTTTCCACGGGGGATGCAAAGAAGGTCTGCCGATGGCTCCGCCTTCGCAACGCTACGGCAGAGCCGCGGGAATGACGGTCTGGGAATTTTAACCGGACTATAGTCATTTCAGTTAAGAATCGGACATTTTACCCTTTGATGTCATCCCGAACGCATGTGAGGGATCTCCCGACAATCTGGAGATTTCTCGCTAACGCTCGAAATGACACTATTAGATTTTGTCCGATTCTTAATTGAAATGATTATATAAACGGCATAAACAAAAAAAGAAACCGCTGACATTGCGTCAAGCGGTTTATAAGGGAACAGATACCAGATCGGTCAAAGGGTAAAGTAGGGTAAAACTTTAAAAACCTTGTTGTTGTTCTTTCTTCTTATTTCTTGATTGTCCTCCTTAGCCGTATTTTACGTGCTAATTCCTCCTAGAATTCCTCGGGGCCACACACCCACTCAACAAAACAAACCTTATAATTTAAGTATTACATAAAATTTTATGTAAATACAAATGATTTTTTATGTAAAATGAAATTAATTTCTAAGATATTGTTTTTAAATGATTTAAAATTTCAGCCATATCGTCCGGCAAGCAAGATTCAAACATCATCGCCTCCTGCGTTCGCGGGTGCACAAAGCCGATTTTCCAGGCATGGAGCGCCTGACGCGGGAAAGAGAGCAGTTGTTCGGCGACATCCTCCCCGGTCCCGCTTTTTCTCAGCAGCGCCGCCGCTGCCGTGCGCTGCAGCCCGTATAACGGGTCCCCGATCAGCGGATGACGCAGATACGCCATATGCACCCGAACCTGGTGTGTGCGCCCTGAATCAAGCTTGCATTCGGTCATCGAAGCCGCCCCGCCGTAACTGTCCTGAACGGTATAATGCGTCCGCGCTTCACGGCTGTTTTTTGAGGTCACCGCCATTTTCAGACGGCTGCTCGGATGCCGTCCGATCGGCTGGTCGATACTGCCTTTGGGCGGGGACGGCACCCCCCAGACCAGCGCCGTGTAATAACGCCCGAGCGTCCGGTCGGACAGCTGCGCCGAAAGCGCCTGATGCGCTTCATCCGTCTTGGCGACCACCATCAACCCCGACGTATCCTTATCCAGCCGGTGCACGATACCGGGCCGCCGCACACCGCCAATCCCGGACAGGCTGTCCCCGCAATGATAGAGCAGCGCATTGACCATCGTGCCCTGCCAGTTCCCGGCCCCCGGATGCACGACAAGCCCGGCCTGCTTGTTAATCACCAGCATGCACTCATCTTCGAACACGATATCCAGCGGAATATTCTCAGGCTCCGGCTCGTCCGCCACGGGCGGCGGCACGGCAACGGTAACCGTCATCCCGTCTTTGACCTTTATCGACGGATCGGTACAGGGCACATCATCGAGCATCACCGCGCCGTCTAAAATCAGCGCTTTCAGCCGCGAGCGCGACAAGCCCTCACAATGCACCGCCAGCGCTTTATCAAGGCGCGCGCCGTGATCGGCAGGCCCGATCGCACAGGACAGCATGTCCTCTCCGGCATTGTCGTCTAATTCATCGCTCACGGGCCATACCGCCCTTTGCAGGGATCTTCGTACGGATCAAGCGCCGTCGCCACCATGACCCAGCCTTTATGCACCGGATCTTCGGGCACTTTTTCCTCACCCTCATTTTCTTCATCGGGCACAAGGCCGATCACGGTAATGGGGACGTCCTCTTCTTCATAACTCGCGGCATCATCGGCAATCGTCGCCGTAAAAATACGCTCGCCGTTCCAGCCCGGCACAAAATCGGTCGCCTTGGCCAGAAGCCCTTCATAATAAGACTCATCATTAATCAGGATCCCGCGCGGTGACAGCGTCAGGATCCGGATATGGTCATGCCCGCCCTGCCCGTCAACGGCCTGCGCGTTCATCATCAGGATAATGCGGCCGTCCGCTTCGGACTGCACCCACTGGCCGCTCAGCGTGTAATCATTCCGGCGGTAGTAACGCTGCCATAAAGGTTCCCCCAGCGCGCTGATTTCCATGATCCACGCCGCGTCCGGCCCGTCATCGGTCGGGGTCGATTGCCCCGACAGGTAAAACCCGTACCCTTCCGCCGACTGGGACGGGGACAGCGCCGCCCCGGTAAACACGGAAAACCTGCCGCGCGGATAGGTCCGCTGCCACTGCACCGCGCCGTCATAAGCCAGCTTCATCGCCCAGCCAGCCATACGCCCGTCATCAAGGCGAATACGCCCGGTCGCGATATAGCTGGTCTCATCAATTTTTGTCAGCCCCGTCAGCTTGTTGGGAATCCCAGGCCGGTAGGCCCGCCGCCAGAGCTGGGACCCGGAGGGGCTCATCCGGATCAGCAGGCCGTTCTGGTCCGTTTCATCCGCCCGGCTCACCGCATGGATCACGGCGATAAAACCGCTTTTCTCAGCGCTGGGCACCAGCGTCGCCCCGCTATAATCAAATGTGCCGTCTTTAAGGATGTGCTCGCGCTTATATTTGCCGTTCAGGTCATACCAGCTCAGCCGCACCCATTTTTGCGCATTCCCCTTACCGCCGCGCACATTGGACAGGGCGACAAACTGATCCCCCACCCGGATCATCTTGATCGGCTCTTCGGCTGTTTTAGCCGGGTAGCTCTCTTCCTTCAGGGCGCGGCCCCGGCGGTTGATCTCGGCAAGGACGATCTTCTCAGGCCGGAAATCCTTTTTCGATAAAGTCCGGCTGATGGTAAATACCGTGCCGCCATCCATCGCCACGCCGGACGCCATCTGCACCATGCTTTCACGCTTGCCGAACTTGGCGTCCCAGACCGTAGGAAACCCGAAAGTCGGCGGGCGCAGCGTCGTAATCACCTCGAACAGCGTATCGCAGACCTGCGCTTTGGCAGGCAGGCTCGCCGCCGGTAAAAATAACAGGATAAGGCAAAGAATTCTGAAACTATACGTCATGCTTTTAACAAATTTGCGCTATGGTTAAGGCAGGTTCTGTACTATTCGCTCAAAAGCAATTATACCCGATTTCCATGAAAATCCTAATCATCAGCGACGCCTGGAGACCACAAATTAACGGTGTGGTCCGTACCTATGAGCATATCGGCGCGGAGCTGGAGCATATGGGGCATGAGATCAAAGTGATCGGCCCCGCCGATTTCCCATTCCGGATGAAGCTGCCCGGCTATGCCGAGATCGAACTGGCGCTTAATCCCTATGGCCGCCTGAAAAAGATGATCGACGCCTGGGACCCCGGCGCGATCCATATCGCCACCGAAGGCCCGCTGGGACAGGCCGGGCGGCGCTATTGCGCAAAAAACGGATTTAAATTCACAACCTCTTACCATACTCATTTTCCCGATTACGCCGCAAAACGGGCGGGAAAGTTCCTGCCGTTCCTGACCAAACCGGTCAAAGAGTTCTTTATCCGCCAGCTGCGCGACTTTCACCATAGCGGCGCCGGCCTGCTGATCGCGACCCAAAGCCTGGAAGAAGAACTGCGCGGCTGGGGGTTTGAAACACCGATGCACCGTTTAACCCGCGGCGTGCATCTTGATATCTTCAAACCGGGGGAACCGGAGCTGTTCGATCATTTGCCCCGTCCCATCGCCCTGTTTGTCGGGCGGGTCGCCATTGAAAAGAATCTCGAAGCCTTTTTGGATATGCGCTGGCACGGCTCGAAAGTCATTGTCGGGGACGGCCCCGATTTAGCCATGCTCCGCGCTAAATACCCGGATGCGCATTTCGCCGGGTCTAAAGTCGGCGACGATCTGGGCGCGCATTACCGCAGCGCCGATATTTTCGTCTTCCCGTCCAAAACCGATACATTCGGCATGGTCCTGATCGAAGCGCTGGCCGCCGGGCTTCCCGTCGCCGCCTATAATGTCACAGGTCCGCGCGATATCATCACAGAGCCGTTTCTGGGCGCGCTTCATGATGACGATCTTGCCAACGCCGCCGGGCGCGCCCTAGAACAAGCCGCGCATAAGGACAAACGCCATCACCATGTCAAAGAACACTACACATGGCCCGCCGTGGCGCGCCAGTTTTTAGAGGTCATCGAGCAGGTTGGGAAATAAACGATACGGATCGTATCTTTGATTAAACCAACAAGAATTCAAACCAGAAAAAATCACCAACAAATTGAAATAAAAAACATTTTCTAAACCGCACTCTGCAACCCGACAAAGGCCGGGAACGGGTGATGAATCAGGTAAACGGGAATCGGGGCCATATAATCCCTGAACCGCCCCTTATCGGAAAATGCCGTAAAGAAAGACGAGCGATCAAAATAATCGCCGAGCCTGGCCGGGATCCCGCCGGCGATATAAATCCCGCCGAACGCCCCCAGCGTCAGGGCCAGGTTCCCCGCCGTCACCCCGAGAAAATCCATCATCATATCAAGCGCCTCGGCACAGACCGGGCAAGCCCCGCTTAAAGCCTGCGCGCTGATCTGCTCCGCCTCCAGGTCGGGCAGCCCTTCAAGCCCGTCCAGCCCGCGCAGCCCGTTATAAAGATTAACCAGCCCCTTGCCGGAACAAACCCGCTCCGCCGAAATATGGCTGTATTTATTGGCCAGCAGCCACGCAAACAGATCAAAAGTCCGCTGGCTGCGCGCGGGCACGGTCACATGCCCGCCCTCGCCCGGCACAGGCCGGTAGCCCTGCCCGTCCCAGATCAAAGACGCAACCCCCAGCCCCGTCCCCGGCCCGATAATCCCGATCGGCGCCTGCGGCTGGGGTTTATCGCCGTGAACCTGCCGGTAATCTGCGCCTTCTTTAAGAAAAGGCACCGCCCGCGCGAGCGCTTCGAAATCATTCATCAGCACAAGAGAAGATAACCCCAGCTGCGCTTTAACATCCGCCACCGAAAAGGACCACGGGTGATTGGTCATCGAAAACCGGTCCCCGGACACCGGCCCGGCAATCGCAACAGCCGCGGCCGCAACACGCGCCCCGGCCTGCTGCAGATAAGCCTGCATCGCCTCGGCCAATCCCGGATAATCGGTACATTTCAGGACCAGCTCCTGCTGCACACCATCAGGCCCGGCCAGCGCAAAGCGGGCATTGGTCGCGCCGATATCGGCGATCAGTCTTGTTGCTTCCATACTCACAGCTCTATCTACCTCTCGCAAATATAGTCACCCCGGAAAATGCAGCGCATTTATCCGGGGTTTATGCCAACGAAAAATGCAACGGCATAAATGCCGGATCAAGTCCGGCATGACGATGCTTTTAAATAAGGCACTATAAAACGATTTTTCTGCCGGGATAAA
This sequence comes from Rhodospirillales bacterium, assembly GCA_020638155.1. Classification (GTDB taxonomy): domain Bacteria; phylum Pseudomonadota; class Alphaproteobacteria; order Micavibrionales; family Micavibrionaceae; genus UM-FILTER-47-13. The sequence continues at coordinate 196,776 of JACKJB010000001.1, read as the reverse complement.
GTCAGAAAAGCGTTTGCCAAGCCGCCGCGCTTTATCGTTCAATATCATCATGGCTCGTATCCTGATCGCAGAAGATGACTCCTCAATGCGCCAGTTTCTGGCAATGGCGCTGGAACGTGCCGGGCATCATGTGCAGGCCTGTGAAGACGGGCTGAGCGCGCTGCAGGCCATCGAAGCCGATCCACATTTTGACCTGCTGCTGGCCGATATCGTCATGCCCGGCATGGACGGGATAGAATTATCGCAAAAAGCGTCAGATATCTGCGCCCCCCTAAAAGTCATGTTCATCACCGGGTTTGCCGGCGTCGCCATGAGCAAACGAAACCCGGACCACGAAACCGCCCGGGTGTTATCAAAACCGTTTCATTTAAAAGAGCTGGTCGACCAGGTCGAAGACCTGCTGGCGGCTTAGTGAGGCTTGCTCTCAAACGCCAGAACTTCCTGCGCTATATCGCGTTCAAGATTTCGCACTTTATAGAGCAGTTTGGTCGGCTCTTCCTGCCGAGGGCCAAGCCTGTTCAGCTGAGCGGCAGCCTTGCGCAAAGTCCCTTCACGGCCATTCAGACGTGCCTCGATCAAATAAGCCGTACTGCAGATCAGCGCATAATCATTCATATCCCCGCCCTGTCCCATAGCCTGGATGTTAAAGGTGCGCTCCAAATAGCTTTGAAGCCTGTCAGCATACTCGTCTGTCATAACATTCTCTCCTGCGATATGGCCGCAACGTAACATTTTACATATACCAAAAGCAAGAAATAAAAAGCTTGAAACAGCAGCTATTTCTGATTACAGATATCCTTCCTTATGAAAGGGGCACGTAGCTCAGTGGGAGAGCACTACGTTGACATCGTAGGGGTCGCAAGTTCAATCCTTGCCGTGCCCACCATTTCACCATAGAATGAAAGCGCTGTTTGATTAAAGCAGGAGCATCATGGCAATGGGTGAACTGATTCCGAAAATCATAAAATGGAATATCCAGGTTATATTCTCGATCCTGGGCTTGTACTTTTTCATTCTGGTTAAGGAAATCGGGCATATCGGCCCGATGATCCTCGGCATTTTCTGTTTTGGCATTGTCTACTGGATGCATAAGACATCGCAGGAACTGGCCTGGCAAATCGCCGTTACCACCGTTGGGATCCTGATTGTTTCGGGAACACTGGCCAATTACGGCATTCTTGACTGGGGCCTTTACGGTGCCGGGTTTTACACATCATGGATTGCCTGGACCGTAACGATCGGCAGCCCGGCAATCGGCTACGCTTATAAAAAATTCAGCTAAAATCCTTTTAAAAAAGGGATGATCTTTTGGCAGGACAAGGGTATACTTATAGAAGTCTATTGTTTTTCTCTTCAAAAACAGGTCGCCATGTTATCTCTCCGGACGTTTAAATATCTCACGCTTTGCGCGGCTGTGGCTGTTGCAGGCTTTTCCCTGTCTCCCGCCCATGCGCAGGATAGCAGCGCCCCGCAGGACCTTATGCCGCCGCAGGCCACGGTTTCGGTGGACGCGACATTCTCGCCGTCCGAAGAAACGCACCCGCCGCTGCGCCTGACCCCGGACAAAAGCGAAATCCTGGAAGTGAACCGCAACGTCAACCGGGTCATTATCGGGAATGACGTTCATATGAATATCCTGATGGATTCATCCCGCCGCATGGTCGTTATACCACGCATGCCGGGTGCCACTTATTTCACGCTGCTGGATGAAAATGGAAAAATCATCATGCAGCGTTACGCGATTGTCGCCAATCCGAAAGAGAAATACCTGCGTATCCGCGAGCCTTGCACCGGGACCGGGGATTGTATGCCGATCCGCATGTTCTATTGCCCCGGCATGTGTCATGAAATTGCAATCGTTGGCGAAGACGGTCAGAACTTCAGCGGATCTGCCGCTGCCGAAGGTGATAACAACCCGCCACAACAATTGCCAGAAGGCGCTCCTCCACCACAGCAACCGCCTTCCGGTGCCCAATAATGAATATAGGATGAGTATATATTTATGACCTATACACGAAAAATTATGACAGGTTCCCTGGTCCTCGCCACAGCAGCCGCTTTAACGGCCTGCCAGACGACCTCTACCGGGACCAGTAACGCCGATAAAATCGACGCCGTTATGGAACGTGCCGCCGCTGACGCCAAAGGCCGCGGCAATGAAGGCCAGAGCCTTGCCCTGCTGGAACAGCTTTATAAACGCAACAGCAGTGATGCCGAAGTCGCCATGAAATACGCGCACGCCCTGCGGCAGGCCGGCTATTACAACCGCGCCGCCCTCGTCCTTGGCCCGTTCGCGAAATCAGACAATCTTGAAAGCGCCGAGCTGGCAATCGAGTATGCGTCAATCCAGGCCGCCATGGGGAATTATTCCGATGCCGAAGCCGCCGCCCGCAAAGCGGTGCTGCTCGACGATCAATCCGGCAAAGCCTATCACGTGCTGGGGATTGCCCTGGACGCGCAAGGGTTCCATGAGCCTGCGCAGGTCGCTTTTGAAAAAGGCCTTGATTACTGGGAAGGCGATCCCAGCCCGATCCTGAACAATATGGGCCTGAACCTGGCCGCCCAGGGATTCCTGGATGAAGCGATTGAAACGCTGCGCAAAGCGCTGGCAACCGCGCCGGACCGCTCAGAAATCGAGCGTAACCTGCGTATCGTCTCGGCCCTGCAATACCAGCCGCCTGTCGAAGGGATGCGTCTTGTCCCCAAGCCGCCGCGCAAGCCAGATTCTTCCACCGAAACAATCAGCGCCGCACCATTGACCGACGTTGACGTGGAAGACGCCGACTAAAAATTTTTATCAAAGATGGATTAGCTATACATCGCCCGCAGGACCGCCGGGCCGATAATCACGATAAACAGCACCGGCAGGAAGAAGGCAATCATCGGCACGGTCAGCTTCGGTGGCAATGCCGCCGCTTTACGCTCGGCTTCCTGCATCCGCATATCCCGCAGCTCTTCCGACATCACTTTCATCGCCTGGGACACGGATGTCCCGTACTGTTCTGCCTGAATCAGGGCGGTAGCAAACGTCCTTGCCGCGCCACTGCCGATCCGGCGGGCAAAATCCTGCAATGCCGACCGGCGGTCATTCAGCATCGCCATTTCGGCGCTTAAAATCCCAAGCTCTTCGGCCAGAGTTTCAGAGTGGTCTGCCATTTCATCGGCGATCCGTGAAACCGTCTGCTCTAGCCCGATCCCGCCTTGGACACAGATCAGCATCATATCAAGCGCATCCGGAAAGGTCAGGTTGATTTCCTCGGTCCGCTTCTGGATCTGGTTCTGCACCAGCACCCACGGCAGCTTATAACCGGCAAACACAGCGCCGCCGAGAATAAGCAGCGTCGTACTGTTTGAAACCTCTTCTTCCGAAGATGACAGGATCACCATGGCAAATATCATCAGCACCAGCGGCAGGACAACGCGGGCGATCATAAACTTGATCGGCGCAGATGGATTGCGTATCCCGGCCTGCAACATCTGGTCGCGAACTTTTTCGCCCATTTCCCCGAACATGTTCTGAACCTTGAAGAAGGTCGCCATGGAATCCCGGGCCGACATGGTAGCCTGTTGCCCTGCAGGATTTTTTGCCTGCTCTTTGGCCTGTTCAAACAGGTCACGGCGGCGTTTTTCAATGATGGACTGGTAACGCTCTTTCTTGTCCCCTTTGTTCAGCAAAGGCAGAGCAAAAGCCATAAAAGACCCGGCCGCAGCGAGCGCGCTGAGCAGGACAATGACGGTATCTCCGAGTTCGCCTTCCACGGTTTAAAGCACTCCCTAGACCTTAAAGTTAATCATAATCTTCATGACCAGCACCCCGATCATCATCCATGTCCCGCCCGCAATCGTCATGATAATTCCAGGCGTCGTCTGGAACAGCAGCAGGATATATTCGTTATTAATAAAGTACATCCCACCCCCGACAAGAAACGGCAGCGATCCGATAATCCCTGCAGAGGCCTTCGCTTCTGCTGACAAAGCCTGCACTTTACGTTTGAGCCGGAAACGCGCGCGGATCACACCGGCCAATCCAAGCAAAACATCGGACAGGCTCGCCCCGGTCTGGGTCTGGATCGCGATCGCGGTCGCAAACATCTGCATTTCGGTAATCGGCATGCGCTCTGCCGCTTCCAATGTTGCCTCGGGAAGCGGGACCCCCACTTTCTGGGAATCATAAATCGCCAGCATCTCTTCACCCACCGGCCCTTCAAATTCCCGTCCGGCCATCGCAATCGCTTCGGTCACAGGCATACCGGCTTTCAAAAGGCGTACCATGGCTTCCAGCGCATCGCCGAACTCTTCTAAAAACTGCTTCTGCCGCTTTTTAATTTTATGTTTCACAAACATGCGCGGCAGCCCCATAAACCCGAAGAACCACAGGAACGGCAGCGCCAGTTTCGGCAGCCCCATCAAATACATCAGAACAACGAACCCAAGGGAAAAGATGAATGAAAAAATATAAAACTGCTTCACGCTGATGCTCATCCCGGCCTGACGAATCCGGTCTTTCAGCGAAGTGCCTTTTTTCTTGCCTTTGGCTTCATCCTCTTCGTTTTCTTTCAGCTTCTTGGCAATTTCAGCGCGGCGTTTGTCCTGCGCTTCACGGCTGGAGGACTCGCCATCTTCATCATGGGATTGCTTGGTGCCTTTGATAACGGCCAAGGCGCGCTCTTTTTTAGCCTTTTCATTGCTAATCATAATCGCCACGATCATGCCTGTAGCAACCAGGACAATCAGCAGCAATATGATATAGCTCAGGGTGTTCATTAATCGTAAGCCTCTTCCATCGCATCGAGTACGAGCTGTTCAACCCCGTACTGCCGGGCTTTATCATAGAATTTCGGACGCAGTCCGGTCGAGCGGTGGCGGGTAAGAAGCTTACCATCAGCACCTTCCCCTTCGACATCCAGCACAAACAGATCCTGCATCGTCACAACATCCCCTTCCATCCCGGTGATTTCAGTCACGTGCGTTGTTTTCCGCGATCCATCACGCAGGCGCTGGACCTGAATAATCACCTGAATTGCTCCGGCAATCTGTTCCCGCACCGCTTTTTGCGGCAGGTTCAGCCCCCCCATGGCAATCATGTTTTCAATACGGGAAAGGGCTTCGCGCGGGTTGTTGGCGTGGACCGTACCCATCGACCCGTCGTGACCGGTGTTCATGGCCTGCAGCAAGTCAAACGCTTCCGGTCCCCGCACCTCACCAACGATAATCCGTTCAGGACGCATCCGCAGACAGTTCTTCACAAGATCCCGCATCGTCACCTCACCAACTCCTTCAAGGTTCGGCGGACGTGTTTCAAGACGCACCACATGCGGCTGCTGCAATTGAAGCTCGGCGGCATCCTCGCAGGTGATAATCCGCTCACCCGGATCGATGTACCGGGTCAGACAGTTCAGCATCGTCGTTTTCCCGGACCCCGTACCACCGGAGATCAGCGCATTTACGCGGCAACGGCCAATCGCCATCACCAGCTTGGCACAGCTCGGCGTCATCGATCCAAAATCAACCAGCTTTTCGAGAGTCAGTTTTTCCTTGGTAAATTTACGGATCGTCATACAGGCGCCGTCAATCGCCAGCGGCGGAATAATAACGTTCACACGGGACCCGTCCGGCAGACGCGCATCACAAATCGGCGAGGCTTCATCAACACGGCGGCCGATCGCCCCCACGATCCGCTGGCAGATAGTCGTCAAATGCTGGTTGTCGCGGAACTTAATGTCTGTCTTTTTGATTTTACCGTCGATCTCGATATAAGTCGTTTCCGGCCCGTTAATCATGATATCGGCAATGCCGTCCTGCTCCAGCAACGTTTCCAGCGGCCCGTAGCCAAGCATATCATCGGCGCATTCCTTGGCAATCTGCTCCAGTTCGGCAGGAGTCACATCAAGGTTACGGAACCGGGCAATCTCTTCAACCGCTGAATTCACTTCATCACGCGCCGCTTTGGATTCCATCCGCGCCAGCGCCTTCAGATCAATCCCGTCGCGCAGGTCAAGCCAGATCCGGTTCCGCGCCCGCTGCAACCGCAGCGAGGTCATACTGTCCTTGGGTTTTTGCTCTTCTTCCTCTTCCTCATGCATCAGCAGTTCGGCATCAAGGCTTTGCGAAGGTTTCTCGATCTTTTCTTCCGGCGCGTCATCTTCTTCTACGACGACTTCTTTTTTACCGCTTTCCTGAGATATCGCCTTAAGCGCGGCCATCTGCGCTTCGGAAATCTGAGGACCGCCGCCGGAAGGTTTTTCCAGTTTTGGTTCGTCTTTTTTATCCTCTACAGGCGTAATATCCTGCTCTTTTTTCTTTGGCGCAGCAGCTTTCTTCGGCTCCGGCGCCGCTGGCGCAGCCGGTTTTTTAGCTTTATCCTGTGTCGATTTTTTACCGAAAGCCATAAGCCCTCTCTTCTATCAGGATTTCGTTTTCAGCTTGGACAAAAGCTGACCAATGCCGCCTTTTTTATCACCGTCACCGCCAAGATCGTTCGCGGAAACAGATAGCGTTTTTTCAAGAATACGCAGCAGATTTTTGACAATTTCATCGCCGCCTTTTTGATCGTACAGCTTCAACGCTTCGCTTTCCGTACTCACAAAAAGAGACGTATCAAACGGGATGCTGACCGTCGGCGGACGTTCCAATGCCTCGCCGATCTGCGCTTTCGGCACTTCAAACTTGGGCGAGTAACCAACCATATTGGTGACCACTTCCACATCTTCAATATTACCGCCGCGCAAGTCCTTTATTTCGTGCAGCAGCGTCCGGGTCGCCCGCACAGACGGCAGGGTCGGTGCCGTGACCAGCAAGGTCTGGTGCGCCCGGGTTAAAACAGTGCGCTTGAGCGCGGACGGCGCGCCGGATAAATCGACAATAACAACCGGGTAAAGCCCCATAAGATATCCCAGAAGCGTTTCATACCCCTGCGCATCGGCGCTGTCATCCAGCATCACATCGCCGCCGCTACTCAGGACAAAGAGCTTCTCTCCCGCCTGGTAGATCATCCGCGTCAGGCTGTCTTCATTATGATCGACAGCAGCGCGCACAGCTTCGGGCAATGTTGTGCTCGGCTCAAAATCCATGCCGACACTTAAGGTCGACCAGCCCCCGGCAGCATCAAGCAAAAATGTTTTCTGTGCCAGCTCTCCGGAAATGCTCCATGCCAGCGCTTCTGACAGGACACTGACACCAACGCCGCCCTTGGACCCTAACAAGGCGATCAGACGGCTGTCAGACGCGCCTATTTGCTCCAGCAACGTTTGGGCAATATCTTCGGCCAGCACAGGGGCAGGCACCGGTTTAACCAGATAATCGCTTACGCCCATACTGACAAGGCGGCGATACAAATTCACATCATTAACAGGCCCGATAATGATTGCCGATGTATGCTCGGTCAGGTGCTCTGCCAGGGCTTCCAGACGGTCGGTAAAGCTGGCATCGATACTCTCGGTCTGGATAATAATCAGATCAGGCGCAGCCGTGCCGCTGAAACGCTGGATCGCCGTTTCGACGTCCCCCGGAACCGTCTCAAGCTTTACGCGCGCAAAGCGCCAGTCGCTTTCCAATCCCTGGAAACTGGCCTGCGTTTCGTCATCCGTCGTGAACAGGGCAACGCGCGCGCCCGGTAACAAAATCGACGTATATGACCTCTCCTCATCACTCATAGCAGTTCTTGCCTCGTGGTTACATTATGCCCCAAGGTTATAATGCCGACATTTTATTACTAAAGTGTTGATAATAGGAAGAATTTGCAGGATATAAACACATAAATTAATCGCCGCTGGCCCGATCGGCTTCCATAGGCTCGTTTTGGACGGCCCATTTAAAGGATTCCACGACCAGACCGCGTTTCCGGCCATCTTCTTCGTCAACAATATCATCACGCCCCAGGAGGTCTTTCGGCCTTACAATCTGACGGGCTATGTAGGTTTCCGTCGAGCATCCCAGCCCATAATCCCGGTAATTTTCATGGGAACTGTCATCGATCTTGTCCAGATCGCCACACCCTTCCGGCGCCTGGGCCGTAAAGCTGGTATAGCTCATCTGGGTCAAAGACGGTTTATCGTCATGAATGGGCAGGATTTCAGTCTTAACATTCCGGACCCCGTTGTCACGCAGCCCTTGCGCGATACGGGCGGCATTATCACTCGCCTTCATCGCGGTATTGCTTTTCGAGGTCGGGTTATAGGTAACAACAACCTCAAGCGCACCTTCGCCATGGTCGTCATATTCATAAGCAATCGCCTTCAAAGCAGCCGCATCAAGACTGCTCGTTTCCGCTTCGATATGACGCGTATCCTCAACGACTTCAACTTTTTTCTGCGCATAGAAAGTTGGAGAATCCAGACTACAGGCCGGCAGCACAGCAACAGCACCGAGCATAAGCCCGGCAAGAGCGATCTGGGTTATTTTCCGGTTCATCATACGATACATAACACAAAAACCCCTTACTCTATGATGTAGCCATAGCCGTTCTGGCCATCAAATATGCCGGAGACTTTCAGGTTCCCGAAAGTACGGCGAATATTCCGTGCAAACGCTTTCTCCAGATTATCCTGCTTGTTATCCTTGGCAGGAATTTTCTTGGCCTGGTTCTTATCACCATAAGGCTCCACCAGGTAAGGCGTCACAAGAACAACCATTTCCGTTTCATCGCGGCGGAAGCTTTCCGAAGACATCAAATCACCAATAATCGGCGTATTCATCATCCCCGGAATACCGGACATATTGTTCACAGTCTGGGATTGCAGCAACCCGGCAATCATCAGCGTCGTCCCGCTACCCATTTCAACCGTGGTCGAAGCCCGGCGGACATCAAGGCCCGGAACATCGATGTCGGCGAGCGTCACAGCACTCTCCCGCGACAATGAAGACACTTCGGTTTCAAGCTGCATACTGATCCGGTCCGGGGACATGACAATCGGCGTAAAGGCAAGCGACACACCAAACTGGCGGAAGACAATCACAACATTCCCTTCACTATCCCGGCCAGACGGCACAGGGAATTCACCACCGGCCAGGAACCCGGCATTCTCACCGGAAATCGCCGTCAGGTTCGGTTCAGCCAGAATCTTAGCCATCCCGTTTTCTTCGAGCAATGTCAGGATCGTATCAATCGGCCCGAATGCCCCAAGATTTTCAAGCAGACCAAACGCGGCAAACGGAGTCTCCGTCACACCGGTCTGAATCACGCCGCCAAAGAAACCGCTAAGCGATGCTTCGGTCGGGTTATTTTGTATACTCTCACCAAACACGTCACCAAGATCGGCAATATCCGTATCAGTGCCGCGCTCTTTGAGCAGCGAGCGCGAAACCTCAAGAACCTTAACGCGCAGCATCACCTGCGATTTACCGCGCACCTTCAACAGGTTCACAATAATTTCATCCGTGCTGCGCCCGTCCAGATCCTGGATCTCACCCATATAATGCGCAACAAGACTTGAAATACGCTGCGCCACATCAGGCGTTGACACCGTGCCGGTCAGGATCAGCTGATCCGTCAGGGTCTTGATATAAACTTCTTCTTCCGGGAACAGCTCGCGGATCGTGTCCTGCAGGACCTCGTCATCAATCTTCACATGGACATTAAGGCGCTTAACAATATCACCGTTTTCATCAACCGCGATCAGGTTCGTGCTGCCAACATTCACGCCAACAAGATAAAGACGGTTGGATTGCAGAGCCATCACATCAACGATATCAGGGTTCGCCACCATGATATCAGCCACAGGCCCCGGCACATCGACAATTTCAGCCATCCCCTGAACCAGAACAATCGTGGGATCTTTCTTATGCTTCTCGGCAGCAATGGTTACCAGATCAGTTTTCGATGCATAAACAGTGACCGCGCCGCCAAACATAACCGCGCACAACAGGCATGCGGAAAGCAACACCCTCACAGGAGATATCATTGTGGACAGCTTAAACATTTGCATTTAACTCAGGTAGTTAGAGAAACGTTCCTTAGAAAAGAAACAAAGAAAGACTTGTAAGATTAAGGACGAACGGAAATTTCTTCCACTCCCCCACCTCTATAGATTCGCACAACTTTAGACGATTGGCCAGAATAATCTTGCCCGGATGTCTGGGAAATTTCCTTCATGACCTCATCATAAATATTGGTCAGGCGCGCATCGGTCGTAACCGGCGGCTTTTCCGTGATGATTTTTTCATCACCCAGACGGCGCAGCGCCAGACTCAGATCACCATATTTCGTTGCCAGCGCCAGCACTTCCGCACCCTGGTAATTAACCTCAAGCGTCACAGTCTTACCAACCTTAACACCGCCTTCTTCTTCATCGCGCATAGCCGTCTGGTCAACCGCCAGCACTTTGACATTCTGTAGGATGGTTTCCGTCGCCATATCATCGATATTCATTTCGATCATATTCTGAACGGCATCACTATTCTCGCCGCGGTAACGAATATTCTGACGGTAGGTCAGCAGCACATCAACATAATCGCCCGGCCCGACAAAACCGCCAACAGCGGTCGCCGCTTTAACATCAATCGCAAATGCGCGCATATCCGGCGCAAGGGATGCCGCAAGGAAATTCCCCTCCGTCTCAGGCACCAGCGCACTTTCAACAATCGGCTCCCCGGCTTTAATCACGCGGCGCAGACGGCCGGAAATCATTTCCGAAACCTGCTTATCATCCTCACGCGCCACAGCGCCGGGGAAAACGGCATCTTTCGGCCAGTCCTGCCATTTCATATTCTCATCGCTAAGCTCGGTTCCGATGCTCAGGTCTTTGGCTGCAACAACGATCTGAACTTTAGGCACCTCGGCAACAGCCACCGGCTCCGCCGACTTGCCACCACTCAGGCTTGCCTGCACCAACAGCGCCACAAGAACGGCAATCAGGAAGCCGCCGGCAAGGACAATCATCACATTCCTATTCATCTACAAACCTCTTGGATGCCTTTGGAACCAACGCCTAGCGGCGACACATACAGGCAAAAGAATTTTTGGGATCGGGTTATCCCCGAACTTATCCACAATTCACTATAACAGAAAAATTTTAATTTGACATTAAAAAGAGCCGAAGATTTTCCGGCGATACGAATCCCGCATCACAAAAGGCAATCACAGCGCCCAGAGCAATCGGAATACCATAGGGCACAACGCCCTCACCTTTTTGCAGCCGGTATAGCCAGCTCGCCTCTTTCGCATTTTTAAACGGCTTCGCTTTCTTGACGATCAAAGCAAAAAAACCAAGGATCGCCCCGAACAGCATCATATAAAACAAAAACGTGAACAGCATATAAGGCTGCATCCAGAACGCATACGCCGTCACCAGCTTTGAATCGCCGCCGCCGATCATCCGGGCGGAAAACATGCCAAACGTAATCACCAGCATCACAATGCCGACGATAATATGCGTTTTCAAAGAACCGAATATTGCATCAACACCGGCAAAGTGTATTGCCGCAAAGGCAACAAAAAACGCAGCCAGCACCACAGCCGCAATCGCATTAGGGATCGTCATCCCCTTAAAATCAGACCAGGCGGCAAGCGCGCCAAGCCCCAGTGCGACCAGAACAGAGAAAAGAAACAGAACCATAAAAATCATTGAAGATCCCCTGATCTCATTGACGGGGTGGAACGGACGAGCGCAAAAACAAATAACAGCGCCACAGCAGAATAACAGATTTTTCCGTCCTCAGATAGGCAGAAACCCACCCGCCTTAAGGCGAATGGGTTTCCGTTTAACGTTATACATGCATTGCAGAGCTTACGATTAGACTTTACCTGCAGCACTGTTCATTGCGTCGCGGATCGTGTTAAACACGAGTTGCAGATCATCGCCAAACGCGAAAACCGCAGCAACGATCGCAAGGGAAATACCGCCGGCAATCAGGCCGTATTCGATAGCCGTCGCACCGTCTTTGTCCGCTGCATAAGCTTTAATTTTTGCAATAAGATTGGTAAGCATCCGCTTTACTCCTTCGTTAGATTTCCAGCATTTTCTTTAGTTTTTCACACTTCCGGAAGTGAAAGTGTCTAACCGTATAATATCATTATATACACGATATTTTTAACGAGCGGTTAAAAAAAGTTAGTATTAATGATATTTTTTAAAGAAAAAGTTAAGTGTTTTCCAAAACAATACAAAACTAATAAATAAATAAGTAAAAAATACAAAAAACTAAGAAATAAATATAGACATATACTTCATTTTATTTAAATAAAAAATCTATTTTTTAAGTAAAAATAAAATATGTCATTTTTGTGACAAAGTTAAACCCCGCCATTTATTTACGAAAAAGGCGGGGTTTTGATATTTTTTAAAAGAGATATTAGTTGCTGATATGCAGCCGCGATAACGCCGCGGCAATTTCCTGGAACAACGTATTCAGCTCATCCCCTGTAGAAACATCGGCATAGTAATCCTGCCACGGCTGCGTTGCACAATCCTTATAAATTTGCTTGGTCGCATTACCTATATTTGTCGTCGCATGGTCAAACGTGACTGTATAAACAACAACACCGTTCTGCTTCAGAAAGTCACATACCTCCAGAAAACGATCTTCCAGTTCTCCGGATGTATCGACAGATGTCCTGTCGGTATCCCAGTAAGCCGAATAAGTGTTATTGATGAACATTTCACCATCGGTCATCATGATAATGGCTTTATTCCAGTTCGTATCGTCCCAAGCCGAACCTTCACCAAATGGCGCATCAGGCGATAACAAACGCATTCCCCACAACATCCCTATATTTGAGTAAGTATAACCATGGTCATCCATGGTATCGATAATGTTATAAAGCGCTTGATCGCTACTGATCAGTGGCTGAACATAGGCGTAAGGACAGTTTGTATTAGGATCCCCATTCAGGTCCCAGACATAGCCGGTTTCGTAATTGGTGCAAACATCATTGCATTGATATTCCCAGTTTCGGCAGCTACCCCTTCTATATCTCGTACAAACGTTTTCGCATTGCTCTTCATAAGCCGTACAAACATTTTGTGTATCAACATCACCATACATGTAAATATCCCAAGGCCCCGGATAATCATCATTCGTATCATCAGGATCAGGATCATTAGAATTGCTGCTTGGGTTCCAGCCATGACCGCTGCAATTGACGCCACTGGTACATGCACCGTCTGCCGCTGTTGACCACAGCTGTCCATAGCTGCCCGGAACATGTGTGGCCGCATCGTCATAACCGCTATCGATATGCTCCACAACACAACCATACCAATTATTATTATCGCCATGGTTCGTGGTGTAATCCACATCATCCGGCAAAGTTACAAAAGGGGTACCATCACCATATTGCGTATAAGATCCATCCCAACCATTTGCCGCAAATTCAACATCATCAGGATAATAACCAAGGCCGTAAAACCCGACACGCACAGAACTACTGTAGGGCACCAAACCGATTTTAATATCATTCGGGTCCTGTGCCCGGTCAAAAAGGATCTGTACAAAGTTATTCGATGCTGTTTTAAGGTGGGCAATATTGGTATCTCCCATCGAACCTGTATTATCCAGAACCAGCACCGCCTCAAGCCCTTTAATCGCCCGGTGGACAGTTACGGTTTCTGCAACTTCAATAAAGTCCACCCCCAGCAGGCGCATAAACGAGGTGTCGTAGTTGGCCAGCGCCTCAACAGTAACATCATCGCCATCGACCGTAACATCGACGCTTTCAATAATCAGGTCGCCAATTTTGTTATCAGGATAATTTGCGGCCATAAAATCATCAACGCGGTCCTGGATTTCATCTTCTGTCGTACCGCCGGCTGTTGCCGCCAAGGCCGCTGCATCGAGCGCACCAGCAAGACGCTGCTTTACAAGGTAGCTCTGCCCCAAATCCAATGCCATCCCCATCGATCCCATAAGCACAGGGGCCATCACCGCAAAAGCAACCGCAATTGCACCGCCAGTATTCCTAAGATACGAGTAAAGCGCTTCGCACTTTTTTTTGCGTATATCAATCAACATGGCAGCGTCCTTTCTTAAAAACATATTAGTTCCTTGTAACAACGGCAGATTGCCGCCCGCGCGTAAACATCCGTTCGCGCATTTCAATATTCCCAATAACAGTCCCGGCAAAGGTCGGTTCATAATCATAACGGACTTCAACAACAATCGCACCGCCACCTTCAGTGCCCAACCCTGCTGTACGGTCGGCCAGCGTAGGGTCGGTTGTACCGCTGCTGCTCTCCTGCCAGTTGACGACAGGATTGTCATCTTCGTCAAATTCAACACTGACAACATCAATCTCAAGACTGGTTGTATCATAGGGCTGTAGCGCCAATGTCGCCGCCTGAAAAGCCTGTGCAAGCTCATCATCATCAACAACCTCTTCCCTGCCGACAAGATCCACAGCAATCTGCGCCGCCGCTATGGCTTTTTGATTGACGATCAACGCATTTCCAACATCCCAGACCCCGATCATCATGACAAACAAAACAGGAAAAACCAAAGCAAACTCTGCCGCAGCCACACCATCTTCACGATCTAGCCATTGGTAAATTTTATTTTGTCTTACGCAATACATAAGCACTTTTTAATCCTCAATCCCCGAGACTGCAGGTAGGGTCTACCACATTAAAATTAAAAGGTTCTGTCTGGAACGCGACCGTCGACATCAGCAAACGCGTACTGTTCGGATAGTTACTCCATAAGCGTCCATACAGCGGTGTTAAAAACTGATAAGGATAGACAATCCTTACCAAAGCAACACAACCCGCCATGATTTGGTTCAACTCGAACAGATCCGGCGGAGTCATATTGCCATCTTCATCAAGCCCCGGATCGGCACTGTCGTTAAAATCGTCAAGCTTCGCAACCTGGTACTGCACCTGGCTGCAATCAACCAGCATACCAGTACGATCACAGATGGCATCAAGAAACTCCTGCTCTGGGTCGCCAGCGCTCTGCTGCAGCTGACCCGTTTTAATCAGGCGCGCAGCATCCTGCACAGCGCTTTCGAGCAGCGATCCGGTTGCGAAATAAAGGGAGAGCTCAATCAGCGCGATGCAGGTAAACATAAACGGTACGGCAAGCAGGCTAAATTCAATAGCCGTCGCCCCATTCCTGTTTTTATACCAACGCAATAACATTTTCGGGTTCCCTAACACTTTGTTTCAGCACAATAAAGCAGTGCGCATATCTGGACGTTTCACACCCGAATACCCCACTTTCATCATATCGCTGAAAAACTAAGGAATTCTTTATGTTAGTACCGATTTTAATTAAATTTCCGCAGCATTTTTCCGGGATCACCCCTTCGTCTTTTTATCTTTTTTCTTCTGCTTCTGTTCTTCAGGAACCTCCAGCGGAAATCCGTAGGCATCAAGCGGCATCTCCCCGGCCACTTCCTGTCCCCATCGTTCGATCAGCGCTTCCTGCTTTTTCTTGATATCGACAATACGTCCCGTAGAGCGCTGCAGCATCAATGTACCGACAATCCCGGACATAGCCCAGTCAACCAGATAGCCGATCCCTGCCGCGGCAAACATAATGCTCATGGTCCGCGGATCGGTAATCAACGATACCGCCATTTCCGAAGTATGTCCTGTGCTCCAGAGCTTAATCAGGAAGGGCGTACAACCGGCAAGATTCATCGCCCCGACCGTCAGTGCCTTTGTCCCTTTTCCGCTCCGGTCGATCACGGCGGCAACAACGGTGGGGATCATCCCCATCATCAGGACGATCGTTGTCGGCATGAATACAATCGCCGTCAGCAGGCCGACAATACCGAGGAGCTGCCCTTTCCAGCCCATCTTCCTGCTCTTGCGTCTTTTTCTTCCTGCCATATCCGTTTCCTAATTAAAGAAGGCTGTCTGGGTAAAGTGCATAAAGGCAAACGCCAGGATAAAGACCCCGGCCAGCAATCCTGACACGACGGCGGCAACCTCCTGCCCTGTCTCCCGGCCGAATGTTTCCGGTTTTTCAAGCTTATGTTTCAACTCGGCATCTTCTTCGCGCAGATCGGCGTATTCATCCATCGCTTTTTTAAAATTCACAAAATCGCGCTGCCGCATTTCATTATTATCCAAAAGCGTAATAATTTTGACCAGGTCGCCGCCGGGTTGCAGCTTGGCTATTTTATTGCGCAGCATTTCACGAAGCTGGCGGTCATGTAACCGTTCGTAAACCGGATCGAGAATATCAGCCACCCAAGCCGCGATCCCGGGAAAGCTCCCCATGCGCGAACGTTTCTGAATCGTCGCCAGAACCTTGAGATTAGCCAGTACCCGCTTGTGATATTCCTCGGCGTTAAGTTCGGTCAAAAACGGATCGATCATACGCCGGTCTTTCACCGATAAAAACGCCGCGACATGGCGGTCTATAAACAGCTCAGGCCGCTTCGGCTTCCCGGAAATTTCTTCGTAAGCATACATCAGGTCTTCCGGGTTACGAACGTAATACCCTTCGATCCGCTCACTGATACAAGGGCATTCCGGGCACAGGAAGTACAGGCAGCGCTCGACCCCGTACCCGACCGTAGTCTGCCGTAAAAATGCCCGGCAGCTATCGAATTTCGACATCAGGTGACCGACATCGACCCGCAATTCCTGCTGCGAGGTCAACCAGTACATCACAAGCTGCTGGTTGATAATCTCGACAAACGGCATCAGGTCGCGCTTAAGCATAAAACTTTCCGCCAGCGCATAAGAGAACCCTTCCGGGTGCAGCTTCAACCCCTTGAACCGGATCGGCGCTTCAGGATCAAGCGCGATCGAAACGCGGGTCAGCAACCTGTCCCAATATCCCGGCCCGCGCCCGCCTTCCTGCGCCAGCTCAACAGCCTGCTCCAACCGCCCTTCCGTCAGATTGTCCTCCAGCGAACGGCTCACCCATTGCTCCAACGCCCCGCCGTCGATCATCTGGACCGCCTCGCCGGGATTATCGGATAAATCCATCGCCAGCAATCCCGGCCGAAGATACCGTTCGTTATTAAAGTGAATCGGTCGGTTGGCCTTTTGTTTTTTAGAGCTTTGCTTGGGACTGAGCCGCTGTCCGTCGAGCCACGCCTCGATCTCATCCAGGGTCCAGCGCTGCGCCCTGTCGTCATACAAAAGACCGCGCAGCAATTCGAGAATACCCCCGGTAAACCGTTCTTTCCCGGTCAGCGCCGCATAGCTGCCCAGCTCGATTTTCTGCCGGATAATCTCATCATCACTCATCCCCTGCATCGGATCTTTAGAGCGCAGGATCATCGTAATCGACACCCCGAAAGCATATAAATCATCTTCGATTGTGCCCACGCCCTTGGCCAGCCTGTCTGCCATGGCGCGCTCAACCGGCTCGAACAATACCGGCTGCATGTAGGACGGAGGCATCGCAAGACAGTCTCCAAGAATAATTTTATCGTGCTTGTCTTCAGAGCCGCCGTCAAAGATATTCATCGGGTTGATCGAACCGTGCACCATATCGGCATTCCGCAGATCGTGCAGGATATTGACCATGGGCTTGATGAATTGCTTCATCACCATATCCTGCTTCCAGGCAAGACCGCCTTTGCTCATATTCTTCATCAAAGGCTGGCCCAGCGTATTCTCATAGATAAACACATAACGCTGCCCGTCTACCGGGGGCCAGTAGACAACCCCCGAAGCAATCAGACGCACAAGACCGGGACTGATAATATTGGAAAATTTAGCGGCCATCGCCGAACGCGGCACATACTGGTTCTCACAAATCAACGCAAAGAAAGTCTCAGCAGCCTCCCCCTTACTGCGCGCGGCATAAGCCAGCGAAGGCCCCCGGTCCAGATGCGATAATCTTTTTTTTGTCAGGATTTCAATTTCATCGCCAAACACCGTGATATCGGCATTTTTTTTCGGTGAGGGCGCAGGCTCAGGCCCAGCCTCCCCCGCTGCGGTTTCCGCATCAACGCTGTCAGGCGCGCTGTTCTCTGGGTTTTCAGCCGTTTCCTCTATATCCATGCGGACAAAACCATCAACTTAAAGAAGTAAAGTTAGAGACAGGGCCCGCCGCGGAACCCGCAGCGAACACTCTATTGTAATGCTGTTTTAAGAAGAAGTAAAACGGCCCGCGCTTACTCGAGGAACGGATCTTTCATCAGGATCGTGTCGTCGCGCTCAGGACTGGTGGACAGCAGCGCCACAGGCGCCCCGATCAACTCTTCGATATGGCGGACATATTTAACCGCGCTCGCCGGAAGATCGGCCCAGCTCCGCGCCCCAAACGTACTGTCTTTCCAGCCTTCGACGGTTTCATAAACCGGCACGGCTTCGGCCTGCGCCCGCTGTGACGACGGCAGGTAATCAACCTGCACGCCATCAAGCTTGTACCCGATGCAGATTTTAATTTCATCAAGACCGTCCAGCACATCAAGCTTGGTCAGCGCAATCCCGTCAATCCCGGAGGTTTTGACAGCCTGCCGGACCATCACGGCATCAAACCAGCCGCAACGGCGCTTGCGCCCGGTCGTCGTGCCGAACTCATGGCCTTTTTGCCCGAGAAATTCGCCGATATCATTCTGCTGCTCGGTCGGGAACGGCCCTGACCCGACGCGGGTCGTATAGGCTTTGGTAATGCCGAGCACGTAGCCAACGCTGCGCGGCCCGACCCCGGACCCGGTTGCGGCCTGCGCCGCCACGGTGTTTGATGATGTGACAAACGGGTATGTCCCGTGATCGACGTCCAGCATCACCCCTTGCGCCCCTTCGAACAGGACTTTTTCACCGTTCAGCCGTGCTTCATCAAGCCGCTTCCATACCGGCCCTGCATATTGCAGCACACTGCCGCTGACCTGCATCAGGCTGTCATAGACCTGCTCCGTTTCAAACAAATCGGCCCCCAGCCCGGCGAGCAAGGCATTATGATGCATCAGCAAATTATCAATTTTCTGTTTCAGCAGATCTTCATCCGCCAGATCGCAGACCCGGATCCCGCGCCGCGCGGCCTTATCTTCATAAGCAGGCCCGATCCCGCGCCCGGTGGTCCCGATTTTATCGCCTTTATTCCGCGCCGCTTCCAGCGCCCGGTCCATCGCCCCATGCACCGGCAGGATCAGCGTTGCGTTTTCCGCGATCATCAGATTTTCAGGCGTAATTTCCAGCCCCTGCTTGCGAACGGTTTCAATTTCCTGCAGCAGCGCCCACGGGTCAATCACCACACCATTGCCGATAATCGAGAGCTTGCCGCCGCGCACGATCCCGGACGGCAGCAAATGCAGCTTATATTCCGTACCGTCGATCACCAGCGTATGACCGGCATTATGCCCGCCCTGGAACCGGACAACGACATCCGCCCGGCTCGACAGCCAGTCCACGATCTTGCCCTTACCTTCATCTCCCCACTGGGAGCCGATTACCGCCACATTTGCCATGAGTCATTACCCTCGAAAAATCGTTTCTTACACGCTGTTTTAAACCAGAATAGCCGGGAGAGTCACGTAAAGTTTCAGGCTTGTTTCCTGATCCGGAAATTACGAAAAGCGCCCTCTTCTGTCATCCCGAGCGCAGCCGAGGGATCTTGGGCATATCCGTTACGAAGATCTCTCCACTTCGCGCTTACAGCGCTCCGGTCGAGATGACACTAAATGTATTTTTTTCAGCCCGCAGCCTTTTCGATCACAGCGCATAAATCATTGACGATCTGCTGCACCAGTGCCTGATCGTCGCCTTCGGCCATCACCCGGATCACAGGCTCCGTGCCGGACGGACGGATCACAAGGCGGCCGTCATTGGCCAACGTCTGCTCGGCCTGCGTGATCGCGTCTTTAACCCCGGCATCATCCAAAGGCTGCGCACCGTTTTCAAACCGGACATTTTGCAGGATTTGCGGCAGCGAGTCGAACAAATGCAGCACCGCACTGGCTGGCTTTCCGGCTTGCTTGATCGCCGCCAGTACCTGCAGCGCCGCCAGAACGCCATCGCCGGTCGTTGAAAAATCAGACAGGATCAAATGCCCGGATTGCTCGCCGCCGATATTATAGCCGCCTGCGCGCATGGCTTCGATTACGTAACGGTCACCGACAGCGGTGCGGACAAGGTCCATCCCCTGCGCCTGTAAAAAACGCTCCAGCCCCAGATTGGACATGACCGTTGCGACAATCCCGTTCCCCTGTAAAAACCCTTGCGCTTTTTTGGTCACCGCCAGCAGCGCCATAATCTGGTCGCCATCGACCACGATCCCTTTTTCATCCACGACAATCAGCCGGTCGGCATCACCGTCCAGCGCGATGCCGATATCCGCGCCTTCGGCAAGCACCCGTTCCTGAAGCTGCGCCGGGGCGGTCGCGCCGCACCTGTCATTAATATTGCGGCCATTGGGCTTGTCACCGATCGTAATCACCTCGGCTTCAAGCTCCCACAGCAATTGCGGCGCGACTTTATACGCCGCGCCGTTCGCGCAATCGAGCACGACCTTCATCCCTTCGAGCGTCTGGCCGCGCGGGAAAGAGCGTTTCACAAACTCGACATAGCGCCCCTGCGCATCATCGATCCGGGTCGCCTTCCCCAGCGCTTCAGGACCGGGAAGCTCTGGCGTCATATCGCGATCGATCCAGCTTTCAATTTCCTGCTCCATCGCATCGGGAAGCTTGTAGCCGTCCGCACCGAACAGCTTGATGCCGTTATCCTGGTAACTGTTATGGGATGCCGAAATCATCACCCCGACATCGGCGCGCCAGGTCCGGGTCAGCCGCGCAATCGCAGGCGTCGGCATCGGCCCGGTCAGGAACACATCCATGCCCATGGCCAGAAAGCCTGCCGTCATTGCCTGCTCCAGCATATAACCGGACAGGCGCGGATCTTTACCGATCACAGCGCGGTTCTTATGATCGCCGCCAAGCTCTTCGCGCCGCAGGACCTGCGCCGTCGCCATAGCGACCTTCAGCGCCATATCCGCCGTCATCGGGTAACAGTTAGCCTGTCCGCGAATCCCGTCCGTTCCGAAATATTTTCGTGTCATAACCGGTTCCTGATCTCAGTCAAACCTTGCTTATAGCAGCCCCAAAGCCCTCAGGCAATAACGGTGCGCCCCCGCAGAAAATCATGAAAAACGCCCTTTTTGCCAAAAGAGTCTTTTTTCAAATGAATTGTCCTTGACAGGGCAACTATAAATAAAATAATAATGAAATATAGTTTGAAGAAACGAAGCGTAAAAAACCTTTCTTCGGATTTCCTAGATTCAAAAACGCCCGTAGCGTTTTGGGATTTGTGAAAACGAAAAAGGATCAAGATGAAGGACTTCGTTTCAGCACCGAAAAGTGCCGTAAACCAGACGCCACCCGGCAGTCTTTCTTCCCTTACAGACAGTCACAAAATAATTTTAACCGCCCGCCGTCTTGCCTGCGTTTTGCGCAGAACGCCGGCGCGCATATAACAACAACCGGGAGGAAAACCATGACAGCTTTATTTCAGGAACATCTCTGAAATTTAACGCATAAGCGTTTATGAGTTCGTCTTTTAAATAATAAAGACGGAACAGGGAGGTATTTACCTAAATAAAATAAAAATCATTACTTCCCTTTATTTAAAAACAATTTGCAACCATTTGCAGAAAGGCTGCAAAGCGGCAGGACACATGGTGTGTCCTGGCGAAGGATTTCTGCGTTTTTAAACCATCCAAGGGAGAACTTTAACTATGGATATGAGCACTATTTTTAACATCGCCTCATGGGCTGCCGTAGGTATCGGCGCCCTGTCATTTATCGGCAGTGGTCTTTATACCATCAAACAGGAACACCAGGGCCTCGTCACACGTTTCGGTCGCCATGTCAGGACCAATGAAACACCGGGCCTGAAATTCAAGATCCCGTTCATTGAAAGCGTCGATAAGATCTCGTTGAAGGAATACCAGGTTGGCGAAAACCTGGAAACCAAGACGACAGACAACCTGTTTGCGCAATTGCCAATCGCCATTCATTACCAGGTTTCAGACCCTGCAATTTTCCACTTCAAAAAAGGTGACGCTGTCGAGCTTATGAAAAAAGTTGTCTCGGCCGCCGTCCGTGAATACACCTCAGGCAAAACCTTCCAGGAGCTTTATGACGAGCGTCAGCAGATTAAAGAAGGCGTCAAAGACAAAGTGGAAGAACAAGTCAGCGGCTTTGGCCTTCAGATCAACGATATTATTATTGACGAGCCTAAAGCATCAGATCAGGTCAAATCAGACTTTGACCGCGTCCGCTCCAGTGAGCTGAAAAAAGATGCGGCCAAATTTGACGCAGAAGCCGATTACATCCGCAAAGTTAAATCTGCTGAAGCCGACCGGGATCGTGACCTGCTGCGCGGGGAAGGTGCAGCCGGATACCGTCAGAGAATCTTTAGCCAGTACGCGGAACAGATTGACTCACTGGTCCAGAAGGGCACCCCGCGTGAAGAAGCTGTCCACGTCATGATGGAAGTCATGAAATACGATACCTGGCGTGAAGCCAGCGATAAGGGTAATGCGTTCTTCTTCAGCGAGAGCAACGGCACCGGCACGGATATGGCGAAAAGACTCAAAGATTTCGCACCGCTCAATGCCGCGCTGAACGGGAAAGAACAGGTCAAGGAGCAGGACAACAAAGGTCCGGCCGCTCCCTCTGCCCCGGCTGTCGGATAAAAGTTACCCCACCCACGGCTTTAGGGAGGAGGCGAAAGTTTAACCTGGAGAGTGCCTCCCTTGGCACAGAAAAGAGAACCGCAAGGTTCTCTTTTCGACTTTTTAGGGCTTATATTCAGGCGCGATCTGCGGAGCTGCGGCACCTGCCGGGAATAATTCGGCATTAAGCTGCCCCATGTAAAGCACCAGCGTGTCAACAGCTACGGCACCGATAAAACTATCGATCTCTTTGCCTTCAAAATAAATGTGCGTTTCCGGCACAGACCGGCCTTCACGGAAATTTTTCGCAATCCGGGGATAGTCGTCAACATCGATAGTGATCGCCGTATAAGGCAGGTTGGTCTGGGACGATGCAGCGTCAAGGTTACGGCGTAATTTTTTACAATACCCGCACCACGATGTTTCATACATGGTAAATAAAACCTGGCCCTGCGAACGGTCCGCAATCATTTGCGCAAAAGCGGAAGGGTCATCAGCCCCGTTATAGGACTGCACGGCACCGCCAGGCTGGGTAGCCTCAGAGCACCCTGACGACAGGATCCCGATAAAAGCCGCACCGGCAAGGGCAGCCAGCGTTTTAACCGCTGTTCTTCTGTTCATAAAAAATCTCCCGTAATCGTGAAACTACGGGAGATAAACACTTTAATAGCGATAATGTCAAGAAAACCGCCCTTAGGCGTCTTTGGCTTCCTCAGCCTTATCACCTTTATCGCATTTGTTTGCCGGGCAGCAGGATCCGCCCTCGCCGCAGGTATTCTTACCCATGAAGGTATAAGCCGGGCAGTAATTCAGCAGGCTGGTAACGATCAGCACCACAGCCGCCAGGAACATAATCGACTCAAGCGCGCCCAGATTCACCAGCAACCCAACGACGATCAGCACGGCAGCCGCCGTCAGACGCATCTGCTTGTCCTTGGCACCCATATTCTTTTCAATTTTCATGATGTTCTTTACCTTTTTGATAGACCAAAGATGACATTATGCCCCTTGTGGGACTTCGCCGTCAATATCCCCGATGCCGCCACCGGTCGGCACAGAAGCCCGCGGCTTGCGGTCCTGCTCGTCATCGGAACCGTTTTCCCGGATGATCGGCTGGCCTTTCAGCAGCCCCTTGATCTCATCCCCGCTGAGCGTTTCATACTCCAGAAGCGCCTTGGCCAGCTTATGCAGCTCGTCCATATTGTCTTTCAGGCATTTTTCCGCACGGGCATACGCATCGCCAACGATCCGCTTGATTTCGGAATCAACAATCTTCGCGGTTTCATCAGATACGTTTTTGGACTGCGCCACCGAATGCCCCAGGAACACTTCTTCCTGGTCGGCCCCGTAATGCAGCGGCCCTAACTCATCGGACATACCCCATTCCGTCACCATCCGGCGCGCCATATCGGTCGCCATTTTAATATCGCTCGACGCTCCGGTCGTAACTTTTTCCTTGCCGAAAATAATCTCTTCGGCAATCCGTCCTCCCATCGCAACAGCCAGATCAGCCTTCAGCTTGGCAAAAGACATCGAAATCCGGTCCCGTTCAGGAAGCCGCATCACCAACCCCAGCGCGCGGCCGCGCGGGATGATCGTCGCCTTATGGATCGGATCGGACTCAGGCTCATGCAACGCAACGATCGCATGTCCGGCTTCGTGATATGCCGTGAGCTTTTTCTCATCTTCGCTCATCGCCATCGATTTGCGCTCGGTGCCCATCATCACCTTATCCTTGGCGTCTTCAAATTCTTCCATCGACACCACGCGCTTCCCGCGCCGTGCCGCCAGAAGCGCCGCCTCGTTCACAAGGTTCGCAAGATCGGCCCCGGAAAAACCGGGCGTCCCGCGGGCAATCACGACAGGCTCGACCGTTTTCGACAGCGGCACTTTCTTCATATGCACTTTCAGGATTTTTTCGCGCCCGTTCAGATCGGGCAGCGGCACAACAATCTGGCGGTCAAAGCGCCCCGGACGCAGCAAAGCCGGGTCCAGAACATCCGGACGGTTGGTCGCGGCGATAATAATAATCCCCTCGGTGCCTTCAAACCCGTCCATTTCAACCAGCAACTGGTTCAGGGTCTGCTCCCGTTCGTCATTCCCGCCGCCAAGTCCGGCACCGCGGTGACGGCCGACAGCATCGATCTCGTCAATAAAGATAATGCAGGGTGCGTTTTTCTTGGCCTGCTCGAACATATCGCGGACCCGGCTGGCACCGACCCCGACGAACATTTCAACGAAGTCAGAACCGGAAATCGTAAAGAACGGCACATTGGCTTCCCCGGCCACCGCACGGGCCACCAGCGTCTTACCGGTCCCCGGCGAACCGACCAGCAGCGCCCCTTTGGGAATTTTACCGCCCAGGCGCTGGAATTTCTGCGGGTCTTTCAGGAACTCGACAATTTCTTCCAGCTCCTGCTTCGCTTCGTCAATCCCGGCAACATCTTCGAACGTCACGCGGCCATGCTGTTCGGTCAGCATCCGGGCGCGGGATTTTCCGAACCCCATCGCGCCGCCGCCGCCTTTGCTCTGCATCTGGCGCATAAAGAAAATCCAGACCCCGATCAGCAGCAGCATCGGGAACCATGACAGGAACACGCCAAGCGCGCTGATCTCGCCTTCATTGGCAGACTCAGCGGTAATCCTTACCCCTGTCCCGGTCAGGCGATCGACCACGTTTTCATTTTCAGGAACCAGCGTCGAAAACTCCTGACCGCTGCCGGAAAAATGCCCGGTAATATCCTGCCCCTTGATGGTGACATCGGAAATCCGGCCCGCCGCTGCTTCGGCCATGAAATCGCTATAGGCCACACTATTGGCGGCATCCGGTGCCGCATGCTGCTGTGCGCCCTGGAATACGTTGAACAGAAAAGCCAGCATCAAACCGATTGCCAGCCAGAAAACAAGATTACGTCCGAAATTTCCCACTTAAAAACCGCGTCTTTCCTAGGTTTTGGCTGCTTTCAGCCTACATCTTAAGTTTAAAGGATACAATGGGTTTTTGTCCACGATATCCGGTGTTTCATACATGCATTTAGGGTTATGGAGATGCCTTTTCAAGAATAAGCGTGCCATCTTTATGACCTCTTCCGATCAAACACCCCGCCAGTGATGCTTTTTTAAAATCCGGATCGTCATACAGCCGGAGTGCCAGCGCCTCGACTTTTTCCAGCCGGGGACCGTAATAACGCTCCGGCTCGAGCGCCTCCAACCCCTTTAAAACCAGGCGTAAGCGCAGCTCTTCCGGAGCGGCACGCCACAGATCATATTTCAATACGATGCGCCCCGGCTCACCGGAAACCAACGCTTCGCGCCACAGCGCATCGCTCATCTGTTCCAGCGCATCCCGCGCCCGCGCAAGACGGCCTGCCGTCACCGCCAACCGCTTGGCGCTCAGCCCCTCTTCCGCCAGCACCTCATAAGAACGCCGCAAACGCACCCGCGCAAAATCGGTGTTTTCATTCGACGGGTCCTGCACATAAGGAATGTTGTGCGCCGTACAATAAGAAAGCAGCGCGGCCTTCGGCACAGGCAAGAACGGACGGCACACGGCCATACACTCATTATAATCATGCAGGCGCCGCATCGCGCCTAACCCATCCAGACCGCTGCCCTTGGCAAGCCGGAATAAAAAAGTTTCCGCCTGGTCATCCTGATGATGCGCGGTAAACAGGCGGCCGATCCCCTGCTCTTCGCAATAGGAGGACAAGAGCGTGTAGCGGTCAAAACGCGCCTCTTCCTGGATTTTACTATCCGGCTTGCGGTCCAGTTCGCGTTTTAAAATATGATGAGAAACAAACGGCCAGCCGTCCAGCCAGCGCCCGACCCGCACAGCCTCTTCGTCCGCCTCGGGCCGCAGGCCGTGATCTACGGTTAACGCATGCACCGGATTCGCTCCGCACGACGACAAAGCATGGCACAACGCCATACTGTCCGGCCCGCCGGACACCGCCACGGCAACCGCCGCACTGTCCGCAGGCAACAAGTCACGCACAAGATCGTGCAAAGAAAAAGGGCTGTCCATCATCACAGCCCTATATAACGCACCTTTACATTAAAAAGAAAGGACCCTTATTTACACCCCGCCCGGCGCAAAGTTCAGGCTCGCCATTGGCTTGACCGGCTCCTGCAGGCGCGGGTCTTGTGATGCACTAGTCAACGGCATTTCATTGTAGCGCGCGCGGATTTCCGCCAGCTCTCTGGCTTTTTCCCTTGCGGCATGGCCATCCGGATCGCTGCGGGCACCGTCATGATTAATCGCATAATCAACCCCGTCACCAACAGCATCGGCAGCCCGGCCGCCCATATCAAGCGCCGCGGCACCTGTGGCCTTTGAAACCTCCCAGGCCATTTTTGCTTTACCGGCGACAGCGTCCAGACCTCTGCTGGCGACCCGGCCCGTCGCTTCATCCGCAGCGCCAACACCACTGGCAACACCATCGGCAACATAGCGCAAAGCGTCTTTTGAGGCATCAATCGTATCGCCGAAACGGCCGCCAGTGACCTTATCATCAAGCCAGCTCGCGCCATTTGCGCCCATATCAACGGCGATATTCCAGTCCTTGGCTAGAGCGCTACCTGTCTTTTTAATATCAAAACCGTTATTGCCAAGCTCGAATCCCCCCATGCCGACAGCCATAGCAAGGCCAAAAGATAGCAGGCCGCGTATACCGCCACTGAGCATATTATCGCCGGGAATGAATTTTTCGAAAAGCATGGGAGCGAATTTCCATGCGATAACCAACGCAAAGATACCCGTAAATCCGCCGACCAAAGGGCGTGCAGCCGGATGCATCGCCCCATCGATAAGCTGGCCGCCGACATCCGATGCTCCGTTAAAGAAGCTGCGGACACTTTCCATGGCAGGTGTAGATTGGATATCTTCAGTCATAAAACACTAGCCCTCTATAGTAAAAACACACCAAATTATTTTTATTTTTTATCTTGCCTATACTATACCATAGCGAAAGCCTCCTGCGCAAAAATCTGCGCGGCAAAACCGGCAGCATCACATTTTTTTCTTTAAAATCAAAACACTAAACCGCAAGCCCTGTCATCCCGAGCGTAGCCGAGGGATCTTACCAGATGTCTAATTATGAAGATCCCTCGGCTACGCTCGGGATGACATTTATAAGGATATAAGGAGACTCGGTGTTCTCTGCGGCTAAAAAGCCAACGCACACGAACTTAGACATCTGGACTTACCCTAGAACGGCGCACATTTCAGACGCTCCATCTCCTGCTCCGCCCGCATCAAAACAGGCACCGACTGGGAAGGATATTCTTTTTTCAGCTGCGCATAAGCCACACAGGCTTCCTGCGTTTTGCCGAGCCCGGACAGGGACATGCCCAGCTTCAAAAGATTGTCAGGCCCTTTCGGACCTTTAGGATATTTCTGGTAAGCCTCGGCAAAAACCCGTGCCGCCTTATCAAAATCATTGCGCACATAATAGGTTTCCCCAAGCCAGTATTGCGCATTCGCGGCCAGATCATGGTCGGGATAACGATTAAGGAACTCGGCAAACGCACCTTCGGCCTGGCCGTAATCGCGGTCGCGGATAAAAGAAAAAGCGCGCTCATATAAACCGGCCGGATCGTTCGCAATATCGGCCGGCGCAGGCAGGTATGTGCTGGCCTGCTCACCGGACTGACGCAGGACACCCAACTGCCCCATTGAAGACGGCACGTCATCATCCATATTTGTATAGCCCGGTTGCGGCGGTTCGGCCGTATCACCGGGACGAAGCCCGTCAATCTCCGTATCATACGGATAAGGAGTCTGGGCCGGTGCCGTCAGCGCGCCGCCAACGGACATATTATTGCCTGCCGGCATGCCGCCGCCCTGCTGCCCCATCTGCATCGGGGTGCCGCCTGCGATCCCGCCATTCATCTCTATTGCCGACAAGCGCTGCTCAAGATCACTCAAACGCTGCTCCATGGACTCGCGGAACTGACGATCTTCGAAAGACTGCTCTTCGACCCGTCCAGTCAATGTCCGTATCTCGGTTTCAATCTGCTGTAATCGAAGCTCGGTATTCGCCGTACCGGTACTAAGGCTTCCGCCCAGGCTCCCCGGCGGCGGCGTTTCACCGCGGAATACGGCACGGCTAAGGGTCTGGAGCTCATTTTCAATCCGGCTAAGCCGGGCATTGGTATCCTGCGCAAATGCAGGCGCGGCCACACAGGCCGCGCACAAAGTAGCGGTGAACAGTGTCAGAAATTTTTTTGAAATTTTTCTATGCACCATTCACCATCCACATAGCATTTGTTAGTCAACCACCGTAACGCCGCGACGGTTCTGTGCCCAGGCAGCATCATTAGCCCCTAGCACAGCCGGACGCTCTTTACCGAAGCTGATCGTGTTCACACGCATCGGATCAACGCCCAGCGCAACCAGATAGCTTTTGACCGCATTGGCACGGCGCTCACCCAGCGCAAGGTTGTATTCACGGGTCCCGCGCTCATCACAGTGACCTTCGATCGTCACGTTGACAGACGGATACCGCTTCAGCCATTCGGCCTGCATTTCCAGCGTACGCTGTGCCTCAGGCGTCAGGTCGTAGCGGTCATAACCGTAAAAGACGCGGTCGCCGACATTAACAACCAGGTCCTGTTGCGTCCCCGGTGCCGGACCGTCAAGAACGGAGCGGTCGTAAACTTCGGTGCCGTCAAGCGGGCCACCGGCAATATCCTGACGTTCCTCCACACGGATGTCGCTGACATCGGCTGAGTCTGTCGTCGAGCAGGCCGTTACGGTAACCAGAAGGGCCATCATCATAATAGTGCGGAAGAACATGCGTTTAACTCCTATTTTCCTTTTTAATATCGCAGTATCAGATCTATACACGAATCTCTGTAAGTCTAGTATTAGGCGTATCTTTTCCCGCTTGCAAGGGGGCACGATCACAAACAGCCAGATACCCTCAGCTTAAGATAAAACCTCACCTCCCTGAACTTCGCGGGCGACAACGACGAACCGCATTTCGCCGCCGGGCTGCCAGTTCACAAAGGGGAAACAGGTCGAAAGCAGCAGCGTACTGTCGCGTTCATCCCGGTGCACCTTGATTTCCGGGTCCATTACGATCTTCATCTCATCAACAGCATATGTTTTTTTAATCCCGTCTACGGTCCGGATCATAATCCTGTCCCCTGTCTTCAATTCGTTCAAAAACCCGAAATGGGTATCGCGATGGGCTGAAATCAGGCTGATCCCCGGCTGCCCCGGTGCATCGGATCCTTCATGCCAGCCCGGTGCAAACGCCAGCACCGTCCCGGAAGTTCCCTTCATCACGACAAATTTTTTATCCTGCCGCACAAAAGTTATTTCAGCGACCGGGCTGCTGTCCATCCACGGCCAGGGTTTGGCATCCGCCGTCCCCGCCAGTGTCTGGGCCCAGGCCTGTTCAATCAGGTGCCCCGCGAGCCAAGCCTTGGCCGGGATCATCAGGGCCTTTCCGGATTGAACCAGCCCCGCCGCAAGGACGAGGCTGGTCACTACTACTAACGCTTTACGCCGCATGGCTCATATTCCTTCGCAAAAAATACATTTCATTGTCATCCCGACCGTAGCGGCGGCACATTCATGTGCTGCCGCGAAGTGGAGGGATCTTACCCGCTGTCTGGTTGTAAAGATCCCTCGGCTGCGCTCGGGATGACAGCCTTCTGTTTCCAAACACCGACAGGACACAAAGCAAAAGCCCCGTCAATAACTGCACCACCCAATTAGTCGCGGTTTGTGGCAAATTGATGTCCTCCCTGCGCTCATTTTGTGACTCCTGCGCTTTTTGCTGCTGCAGCATCGCATCGTATGCCGCCGCCGCGTCGCGCGGATCGTAGGCAGCAAGCTGCCAGCCTTTGGGCAGGGTCGGATCGTAACGGCGGGAAACAAGCTGCGCATCGTGCGGGCGCAGAATTTTTTCATCCACCGCGACCATGCTCGTATAAGCGCTCATGATCTGGTGCTGCAGCCCCAGCGCGGTAATCGCCGCTTCAGTCTCCGGCTTTTCCCCGGCAGGATCGGCAAAGGAAAGCATATCGATCTTGCGCCGCGCATAAAGCTTGCCGATCCCGCTGCGCGCAGCGGCAGGCTCTTTAATATCCTGTTCCCAGCGGTCCGTCCCTTTCTTCCCGTCGATCTTCAGGCCGCGCAGGGGTTTGTCCGATTTCACCGCCAGCATCACCGGCTCGCCAGTCATAAGATCTGGAATTTTATCCGGCACGATATCCGCACTGATCCCCTGATCCATATGCAGGACAAGATCGGTCAGCACCGGGCTTTTCATCTTGGCGAACAACGCGCCCATCTTCTCACGGGTTTCTTTAACGTCACCAATAAAGGTAAACGTCCCGCGCCCGGCCATTGCCATCTGGCGCATCAGGTGCGCATTCGGCGCCGCGCCAATCCCGACCGCGAAAAAGCGCGCCGTGCCGACATGCGCGCGGATATAACGCTGCACCTCGCGCTCATACCCGATCGCCCCGTCAGTCGCGAACATAACCTGCCGCAGCGTCCCATCAATGTCCGGCTCGCCGAGCGCCTGTTCGATCGCGGGCAGCATCACCGTCCCGCCATCCGCTTCCAGCCCCGACACCCATTGCAGCGCTTTGGTGATATTCTCGCGGTTCGCCGGCACGGCCTGCGCAAACACACTGTCGGTTTTTGATTCGAAACTGATAACGTTAAAATAATCCTGCGGCGTTAAATCCTGCAGCGCCTCGACCAGCGCCGCCTTCGCCTGCCGGATCGACGGTCCGGCCATCGACCCGGACACATCGATAATCAGGCTGACCTGCCGGGGGTGCTGCGCCGCCGCTTTGAATGATGTCTCGTCGGCTGGGGGCACCATCACAAGACTGGTGTAAACCGCTCCGTCAATGTCTTCGCTATGCACGAAGCTTAGCGGCACATTTCGCTCACGAGGGCTCCAGTCCAGAACGAAATCATGATCGTCCGGCAGGATCGCTTTAGCGGTACGGATCGTCGTCTTGCCGTCCTGTGGTTTTTGATACTCTATTTTATGCGACGGGCTTTTTAATGTATCCAGCGCAAAACCGGAATCAAAATCCACTTGTAATCGGACAGGGTTATGCCCGCCCGCAAAATCAAACAGCGCCAGACGCTCCGCCACATCGCGCGCGGCGCTGTCCGGCGCGGCCCCTGCGGATACCAGCCGCAAAAAATCCACCGGCGCGAATTCATCATAACGCGGCGTAATCGCCAGCGGCAGCCGCAGTGAAAAATCCGCCCCGTCGATGGCCACGTTATGCTGGTACCCGATCTCAATCGCGATCAGGCTGCGCGGCGGAATATTGGCCACCGACGTCCGGAAGATATTGGCGCGGTGCTGCTCGACAAGGCTGGTCGCCCTGCCTTCGCGCTTTGCCGTTTCATAAATCTGCCGCGCTTTGTCTTTCTGCGCGACGAAACCGAGAATACGGCGATCACCGATCACCATAACCTGGTGATCCACCGCCGCATCATCAGGCAGCGGCCAGCTATACGCCCCTTCCTGCCAGGCATCGCTCATATTGGCAAAATACTGGATGACCCTGGTGCGGGCGATCACGCCGCTGACCTGCGTTTCAATCTCGGTCGCGATG
Organism: Rhodospirillales bacterium; assembly: GCA_020638155.1. Lineage (GTDB taxonomy): Bacteria > Pseudomonadota > Alphaproteobacteria > Micavibrionales > Micavibrionaceae > UM-FILTER-47-13. The sequence continues at coordinate 164,661 of JACKJB010000001.1, read as the reverse complement.
CCGGGGGCCTCTATAAATTTCCCCAACGCCTCATCCCGGAATTCCATGCCGGCATAAGCGGGGCTAATAATAAAAAACGTCAATATAAAGACTGCAAATCTGGGCATAATCACTGTGTTCCTTTCCCGGTTAATCCGAAAAGCAGAACACACCATCCTCATGACCAAAAAAGGGACAGGCCGTGATTTTATCGCGGCCAAATTATGGTGATTTTGTGCCTTCTCTCCCTCCCCCCCTCCCTCTCCCTTCAGGGAGAGGGTTGCGCAGGCTTGGCAAAACCTGTTTTGCCTATGTCGTAGCTGGGTGAGGGATACTGCGGATACGGCCCTCACCCACTGCAACTACAGCCGCTCACGCGGCTTAGTTTCGTTGCCCTCTCCCTGAAGGGAGAGGGAAGAAAGGTGAGAAGATCAATCATCATCCGTCATATGCCTGATATCCTCAAGCAGGTAAGCGGCCTCATCGCGGTCGCGGCCCGGCGGGGCCTGGCGCAGGTAGTCTTCCAGCGCAAGGATCGCCGCTCCGGCCTTGTCGGTCCGGGCATAAAGTACCCCGGCATCCAGCAGCAAGCGGTATTCGGACGGGTCGAGCGCGCGCATCGCTTCAACACTTTGCAGCGCAGCCTCATAATCCTCGGTTTCGATCTGGCGGAATTTCACATGGTTCTGCAGCCGGATCAGCATATCGCGATTTGTCACCGGTTCGTAATACTCGGTCGATAGCTCGGCATGCGCCCCCAGCGCTTTCTTTATAATGCGCCGCAAATCTGCCGCTTGCAAAAGGCCGCAACGCTCAAACGGATCAAACAGAAGGCGCTGCCCTTTATCATCGAGCCGCAGCGCAAAATAGCCGGGGAAATCCAGTCCCCAGATCGTCCAGCCCAGCGCGCGGGCGACATGGATATATAATAAAGACAGGCTGACCGGATTACCCTTACCCCGGTCGATCACGCGGATCATATCGGCATTCTGAATATGGTCGGGATCCTCATGATCGCCGCTATAGCCGTGCTTGTCGGCAATTATATGCTTAAGCGCGGCAAGCTGCGTTTCCGCAGACTCATCCGCCCCGGCCGCAAGCAGCGCCCCATGGCGCTCACGAACTTCATCGACAAGCTTTTGCAGGTGATTGCTGTAACGCTCCAGCGTGATACCGGGATGCCCGAGCGCCGCAAGCCAGAGCGCCGCCTCCGCCGGATCAATGTCTGCATCGTCTCTTCCCCCGAAACCGCTCAGGATATCCATGATCGGTTTTACAGCGGATGATGTGTCAGACATTCAATACTTTCATTTCTACCATTGTATTTCTTCACGCTCGACAGCCAGGGGCTGCGGCGCGCCTGCGGCGGCGGACGGGGCATAATAATCGGACTCATACCGGGGCGGGGCCGTCGGATTTTCAACCGCGCCCGTCATATTCTGGTCCGGTCTTGGGGCTGCCGTAATCTGCTCCCCTGCCATTTTAACGTAGCTGACAACCTGTTGGACGTTCGGAATGGTGCGGGCGGTTTCAATGACTTTGTTCAGCTCGGCCTGATCCTGCGCGACCCCCATCAGGTAAATCGTCCCGGCCACGGTATCGATCGAATAATTGATCGACTGGATATCCCGGTCAAACGTCATCACCGTCCGCAGGCGCGTTGTAATCCATTGGTCACGCACATAACCCGGCAGCCCTTCGCTTTCGGCAACGCGGATTTCGTTAATCACCTGATTCACCCCGTCAACCTGCCAGGCAAGCTTGATCGCTTCGACCCGGTCATCGGGATTTTGCACAACGCCCGTGACAAGAACGCGGCCCTGGTTCACCGTTAAGTTCAGCTTTGCGAATGTTTCAAGATCATAGCGGAACCATTTGTCGCTAATCAGCGCCTTGATCTTCAGATCACTGGCCGAAGCGCTCAACCCGCCTTCCCGCGCCGCGCCAATCCCGAGGGCGGCACCTGCGCCCGCGGCAGCCCCAATCGGCGAGCAGGACGACAACATCATCAGACAGCAAAGACACAAAACAATACGGTTCATCGATAAAACTCCTGAAAAAGGAAGACAGGGCGAACACCCTGAGCTTAATTATGCCGAAGCCTGCCACGCATTGTCCAGATGCCTCCAGCGCAGGCGCGGCGCAACGGCGATAAGATCAAAACGCATTTCAAGCCCGGAAAGTTCGCTATGCTTTGCTAAGAAATAGTTTGCCGCGCGTTCGATCCGGTGCTGCATGCGCGGTGTCACCGCCTGCAAAGCTGTGGACAAGTCTTTGCGCGCTTTCACCTCGATAAAAACCAGCGTGTTCTTTTTACGTGCGACAAGATCGATTTCCCCCACCGGCGTTTTGTAGCGGCAGGCCAGGATGCGGTAACCGCGCAGCCGCAGCCGCCATGCGCTCACCTGCTCCGCCCACAGGCCAAAACGGTAAGTATCCCCCTCACGCATCCTCTTCCGCGACTTTGTTTTTGAGCGCCAGCGCCCGCTCGTAAAGCGTTTTTTTCGATTCGCCTGTTTGCTCCGCCACGGCGGCGGACGCTTCTTTTACGCCCATCGTTTCCATCGCCTCCGCCAGCTTTTCATCAAGCGCCGCCGCATCGAACGTTGCCGCCAAAGGCGGGCCGATCACAACGACGATCTCGCCTTTGGGCGCGCCGTCCTCTTCGTAATGCTTCACCAGTTCTTCCAGTGTCCCGCGCCGTGATTCTTCATAAAGCTTCGTCAGTTCGCGCACGACCGCCGCCGGGCGGCTGCCCCAGACCGCCAGCATATCAGACAGCGAATCCACAAGCCGCGGCCCGCTTTCAAACACGATCAGCGTCGAGGGCACAGCGCCCCACTGCCCCATCACCTTGCGCCGCGCCTCGCTTTTTGGCGGCAGGAAACCGAGAAAAGAAAACTTGTCACTCGGCTGGCCGGAGAGTTGCAGCGCCGCCAAAGGCGCATTCGCCCCCGGCATCGTCGTCACCCGCAGCCCCAGATCAAGACAGTCCCGCACCAGCTTATAACCGGGATCGGAAACCAGCGGCATCCCCGCATCACTGACCAGCGCAATCTTGCCGTCATTGCTGAGCCGCTCTAAAATCGGGCCGCGCTGCTTGCCGGCATTATGATCGTTATAAGCGATCATCTTTTTCTCGATCCCGATCGCCTTTAACAGCTTGCCCGTCACCCGCGTATCTTCACAGACAATAAGGTCTACCGCCGCAAGCACATCCATCCCGCGCAATGTCATATCGCGCAGATTACCGATCGGCGTCGCGACAAGATAAAGACCGGGTAACAAACTGACCGTTTCAAAGTTTTTCATACTTCCTGCATAAGCCGTTCTGTGCTAGGAATGCAAGCCATGATGAAAAGAATCCAGATTTTTGCGTTCCTGTTATGCCTGATGGGGCTGACAGGCTGTGTCTCCTCCGGCAGTTCAAGCCCGTGGGACAGGTCAACCTATGACGCCCCGGCGCAGCAGGCCCCGAACCAGCTGACACGCGAAGCGCTAAACACCCCGATGGAAGGCAGCGTTTACACGCCGTACAATTCACCGGCGGAACAAAACACGGCCCAAGCTCAAGCTCAGGCGCAAACACAGCCGCAACAACCCGGCGTTCAGACACCGTATTACCAGCAGCCGCCTAAAATGCCGCCGCAAAGCGCAGAAGAAGCCGTCGATTCGATTTACGGCTCCGCCCCGGCCCAGCCGCCATCACGCGGCAACTTAAGCGCACAGCCTGCGCTGCCGCCGGTAAAAGTCGCCTTGCTGCTGCCGCTGAGCGGAGAGCATGCCGATCTGGGACAGGCAATGCTCCAAGCCGCACAACTGGCCCTGTTCGATATGGGTTATGATGCGTTCGAACTGATGCCGCGCGACACAAGAGGCACCCCGCAGGGCGCCGCACAAGCCGCACAAGGCGCCGCGACGGAAGGCGCGCAGTTGATCCTCGGCCCGCTTTTTGCCGGATCGGTCAGCGCCGCAAAACCGGTGGCAAGCCGCTATAACATCAACATGATAAGCTTCTCGACAGACTGGTCTCTGGCCGGGGGCAATACCTATATCATGGGCTTCCTGCCTTTCGCGCAGGTCAAACGTGTCACCGAATTCGCATCACGGAACGGCTATAACAATATCGGCATTCTCGCGCCAAACACGGATTACGGCAACGCCGTTGTCGCGGCTTATAACTCGCTGGCATACCGCACCGGGATGCGCACCGCCGATGTCGTCCGCTTCTCGCCGAATGAAAGCGATACGTCAACCTTGCTGCGTGAATTCACCAAATACGATCAGCGCAACAACGCCGCCGAAACCGGCGATATGGTGCCACCGTTGCCGTTCAATGCCGTCCTGATGCCGGTCGGCGGGGACCAGGCCCGGTCCATCGGCAACCTTTTGAGCTATTACGATATGGGCCCGATACAGGTTAAACGTCTTGGCACGGGCTTGTGGGACGATACCGGTCTTGCCACCGAACCGGCCCTTGAAGGCGCCTGGTTTGCCGCCCCGTCACCAGACTCTCGTAAAAGCTTTGAGCGCCGGTACCGCGAGCTTTACGGCCTGCGCCCGCCGCGCCTGACCACGCTTGCTTACGATGCCACGGCCCTCGCGGCAGTCCTGGCCAAAAACAGTTACCAGCGCCAGGGGCGCCCGTCCTTTGATCGTAATGCGCTGTTAAACCCGAACGGCTTTGCCGGGATCGACGGAATTTTCCGCTTCCGCCCCGACGGGCTGATCGAACGCGGCCTTGCCGTACTGGAATATAAAGACAGCGCCATCCGGGTCATTGATAACGCCCCGACCACATTCCAGGATATCGGATATTAATTAAACGGAGTGGCTTATTCCGCGCTATTGGCTTCGCGGTTGCGGATCTCTTCGAATTTGACCGTTTTCGGCCCTTCGATCCGGCGGCGCATGGCTTCAAAAATTTTCTGCGGCACATTCACATCACAGGCGGATTCGAGTCCTTTGAAACCGGGGAACGTATTCGCTTCACAAATCGTGTACCCGGCATCGGTAAACAGCAGGTCGATCCCCGCCACCTGGATATCCAGCAGCTCCGCTGTCTTGATCGCCATCTCGGCAGCCGCTTCATCAGGAATAAACGCCTGCACGGTGCCGCCGGTGCTGTAATTCGCTTTAAAGCCGCCATCACGCGCGCGGCGCTCCATCGCGGCGATCACTTCGCCTTCAACGACGAACAGGCGCAAATCGCGCCCCTTACTATTGGCGATGAATTTCTGGAAGATCAGCTGGATATTCGGGTTGGTCTCCCCGATCAGCTCCATCAGGTCGTTAAAGGCCGAGGCGTTCTCAATCAGGAACACGCCGCTGCCGTTCGAGCCGAGCAGCGTTTTCACCACGACGGGAAACCCGATCGTGCGCTCAATCAAATCAATATCAACCGGGAATTTTGCCAGCATGGTCGTCGGCGTCGGCATCCCGTTTTCAGCCATCACCTGGTGCGTATGCAGCTTGTCCGCGACAGTTTCAATCGTCGAGGCTTTATTGAACACAGTTACGCCGAGCCGCTCCAACTGACGCACGATCGAAAGCGAGAAATAGCTGCGGTCCCCATGATGCAGGTAAGGATAGCAGCAATCGGGAAGCGGCATCAGCTCGCCGTCAATCAGGATCGAATCGCGGTCTTCTTCGGTCACCAGCAAATCAAACTGGGACGGGCGAAAAATTTTAAGGTCAATCCCCATACCCGGCGCTTCGGCAATGAAGCGGCGCACTTCGAAAGCGAGATCCGCCGTCGATTCGATGTCTTCACCGTATAAAATCCATACTTCCATATATTTACCTTACCGCAGCAGGGCTTAACACCGCGTTTATATCAGCATTCCGTCATACAACAAAATGATTCCGGTTAAAACCCCCGCCTGTTGCAGCGCAATGTACTAAAATCCTCAAATATTTACAAATTTGGCTCTAGGCGGGGCCTGCCAAAGCTGCTAATGAAAATGCATGATTTCATGGAAAGCCCGTAATTTTCTGAATATCTGCCTGGTCACAGCCTTCCTGTTATCGGGCATTTCGCCTGCCTGCGCATGGGTCGGCGGGCAATCCCGCAGCCTGATTGAGATCTGCACGATTGATGGCCTGAAAACCATAGAAGTCAGCCCAAACCAGCAGGCTCCGGACCAGCAAAGCCACGAAAAACGCCCGGACTGCCTGTTCTGCTTCGCTCTGGCTAAAGTCAAAACCACCGGACCGGCGACGGCCATCACCGTCCCGGCGGCAGAAAGACTGACATGGGGGATCAGTGCCATAGACAGCACGCCCCTGATGAACCGCACGCAAACATCTTTTGAGGCGCGCGGCCCGCCAAAAATCTCCTGACCCCACTAGATCACTAAACAACAAAATTATTAGAATCAGGAGCTTTATATGAAATCCTCTTTTTTATCCGTCGCGGCAGCCGCGGCAATTCTTCTGTTCTCCGGCACAGCGCAAGCCTCGGAACTCAATCTCGATAACAAAGGCTTCCATGCCAAATCCACCGCCAGCGCTCACGCCCCGATCGGTGTCATGGGCGATCACATGCATAAAACCGGCGAATGGATGCTGTCTTACCGCTATATGCATATGGATATGAACGGCAACCGCACCGGTACGACCCATATCAGCCCGGATACGATCGCAACGACGCTGATTAACCCGTTTGCGGGCGGTCCGGCAACCGTGCGCGTCGTCCCGACCGATATGACCATGGACATGCACATGATCGGCGGCATGTACGCTCCGACTGACTGGCTGACCCTGATGGCGATGGGCATGTGGCAAAACAAGGAAATGGATCACATTACCTATACCGGCATGGCCGGGGCTGTCCCGCTCGGCACCTTCACAACCGAGTCAGAAGGCTGGAGCGATACAAAACTGACCGGGCTGTTCCGCCTGTATCAGGATCCGCATAACCACATCCATGCCAATCTGGGCCTAAGCGTACCGACCGGATCAATCACCGAACAGGCGCAGGTCCTTGCCCCGAACAACACCCGTCCGACCCTGCGGATGCCTTATGCCATGCAGCTCGGCACGGGGACTTACGACCTGCTTCCGGGCATTACGTGGAACGGCAATGACGGGGATCGCTGGCGCTGGGGCGCGCAATATAACGCCGAAATCCGACTCGAAGATGAAAACGACGAAGGATACAGCTGGGGCAATAAACACCAGCTGACCGGCTGGGCCAGCTATGAATGGCAAAAATGGATGAGCACATCCATCCGCCTGAGCGCGACCGAACAAAGCGAAATCGACGGCAGCGATCCGCTCATCACCGCCCCGGTCCAGACCGCTAACCCGGACAATTACGGCGGCCGCACATTCGAGGCCGGTTTCGGAGCCAACTTCATTATCCCGCGCGGACCGCTGGTCGATCACCGCCTGGCGATCGAAGCCACCGTCCCGGTCCACCGCGATCTGAACGGCGTACAAATGGAACGCGACTGGTCGGTCATGATCGGCTGGCAATATGCGTTTTAAAAAACGCGCGCATAAATAAATGAACAAAAAGCCCTTCATAAACGTGAAGGGCTTTTTTTATGTCAGCGGCCGCAACGTATTAATGACCGTGCATTTATGCTCTTTGGCTCCTTCTTCGGCGGGCTTGTGCACTTCGGCAACCCCGTCTTCGCGGATATGGACATGGCAGTCTTTGCGCTTGCTGCAATCCTCGTCCGGGCGCGCGACTTTGGTGAATTCCTGTTTCGGGCATAACGGCGCCCGGTGCACATGCCCGTGATCGCAGGTCTCATGAAACTCGTCATCCTGAAGATAGACAACGCGGTTTCTGGCCACATCAAGAAAAGCTTTATGGGCGCACAAAAGACTGTGTTTGTGGCCATCATTGTGAATAATCGTCTCCGGACTGCAGCCGGAGTCTTTCTTATTCCCAGACATATATTTTTTGTTCCCTGTTCTTCTCGCCTGACTTTTGACCACGGTCCCCACCGTGACCTTCAACTGAAGAACTTATATTAGTTAAGGCTATTATAATCGATTCGCATCAATCACCAACGAACAAAAAATAAATCCTGTTTTTTATGTCCAGCCCTCTTGATTAGCCCACACGCCCATGCTAGAAACACATCGTTTCGTATTCAGAATTAAACTTATATTGAGTGAGGTGTTCGCATGTCCATGCCAGCAGAAAACATTGCATCCGCCGAAGATGAAAAAACATTCCAGGCCGGTCGCCCGCGTAGTGAAAAATCACGCAAAGCGATCCTTGACGCGACGCGACGCCTGCTGACTCACATGCCGCTGAGCGAATTATCCATCGAAGCCGTCGCCAAAAAAGCAGGCGTCGGCAAGACCACGATTTACCGCTGGTGGCCGAACAAAGCCGCCGTGGCGATGGAAGCTTTCCTCGAACAGCCGGGGGTGCAGAACATCGTCCCGACCACAGCCACCTGCGCCGAAGCCGTCAAAAAACAGCTTGAAAGCCTGATCCGCCAGTTGCGCGGCCAGAACGGCCGGATCATTGCCGGAATCATCGCCGAAAGCCAGGGCAGCCCGGACGTGCTGGACCTGCTGTACGAAAAATTTCTTAAAGACCGGATCAGCCCGCTTTACGAGAAAATCGAAGCCGGGAAAGCCAATGGTGAATTCAACCCGGAACTGAACACCGAGATCGCCCTTGATATGCTGGTCGGCCCGCTATTCCTGCGTGTCCTGTCCGGCGAGCACGGGATCGACAATAACTTTGCCGAAAACTACCCGGCACAGGCGATCCTGGCACTGAAAGCCTAAAAGCCATTTCGATGTGCATAGAGTAAAACTGCACGGTTTCCATTTCGTGCGGTTTGCCCTAGGCTGTGGCTATGCTTGAATCAATCGATATCAAAAAACTGCAGGACAAAGCGCTGGCGCTTGTTAACCAGGAAATCCTGAGCGTGGATTTTGCCATCCAGATCGGCATGATCGCCCTTGCCTTGCTGGCCGGGATTCTTGTCCGCAAAAAGCTGCAACCCAAAATCCAGGCCGCGATTGACAAAACCAAGCTGCACTACCGCACCAAAAAAGTGCTCAGCAATGTCAGCCGCCTGGTACTGCAAATCACGGCCTTCCTGTTCCTGATGATCGGCACGCAGTTAACCGCCGTCGCCAGCGGCGGCAAGATCGATGTCGGGATCGCAAGCGCGGCAATGTCCCTGATCGCTGCATGGATCGTTATCCGTCTTGTCGTCCAGTTCATCGAAAATAATGTCGTACGCAACCTGTTCGCCTCGACCATCTGGACCATTGCCGCCCTTGGTATTCTGGGCATTCTCGATGAAACGACGGCAACGCTGGATGAAGTGGGCATGACGCTGGGCGATTTCCGCTTATCCGCCCTGACCGTTATCAAAGGCATGATGGCCCTTTTCGTCCTGCTCTACGGCGCCCTGTTCCTCTCGAGTTTCCTTGAGCGCAAAGTCCAAAGCGCGACAAGCCTGACCATTTCCTCCCGTGTGCTTATCAGCAAGGTGATCCGGGTCACGCTGGTCACCTTCGCCCTGCTGATCGGGGTCACATCGGCAGGAATTGATTTATCTTTATTCGCCGTCTTCTCCGGGGCGTTAGGTCTTGGGGTCGGGTTCGGCCTGCAAAAGGGCATATCCAACCTGTTCTCGGGCATGATGCTGCTGATGGATAAATCAATCAAGCCCGGCGATGTCATCGAGCTACCCGGCGCTGCAGGTCAGGATACGTTCGGCTGGGTTGAGCATATGGGGGCGCGCTACACGGAAATCGTCACCCGCGATAATAAATCATACCTGATCCCGAACGAAGATTTCATCACCCAGCGCGTCGTCAACTGGTCGCACGGCAGTACACTGATCCGGCTCGAAGTTAAATTCGGCGTCCATTATGATTCAGACCCGCACCAGGTACGCGACCTGGCTATCGAAGCCGCCAAAAAGCCCGAGCGGGTCGTCGCAGATCCGGAGCCGGTCTGCTGGCTTGCCGAATTCGGCGACAGCAGCCTGAATTTCAAACTGCGCTTCTGGATCAAAGACGCCGAAAAAGGCGTCACCAACGTGCGCGGCATGGTGATGATGGAACTATGGGACGCCTTTAAGGCAAACAACATCAAAATCCCCTACCCGCACCGCGAAGTCTATATTCACGAAGTCCCCGAAAAAAACAGAGCATAAAAAAGGCGCCCTCTCAAAAAAAGAGGAACGCCTTCTTTTACGCAGTAAAAGTCTGCTCGGTATATCTACGCGGCCGCGGCAATGCCGCCCGCAGCCATGGCATCAACACCGTCCAGTACGGCAGAGACCGCCTGCACGACGGATGCGATCCGCACCGCAGCCTGAACCTGTTCACGGCTCATCCCGTCATGGACCACTTTTTGCTCGTGCGACTTAACGCAATACTGACACCCGTTAATCGCCGACACCGCGATCGACCACAGTTCGAAATCGATTTTATCAACGCCGGGATTGCCGATAATGTTCATCCGCAGCTTGGCCTGCATCGTGCGGTAATCATCGCCCATCATCCCGGTGAATTTGTAATACACGTTATTCATCGCCATGATCGCAGCCGCGCCTTTGGCTGCTTCCATCGCTTCGGCAGACAGGTGCTGCGCGGCCTCTGCGCCGATTGCAGCGATCACTTCGGCATTACGCCCGGTCAGCGCACTGGCCAGAAAACATCCCCAAAGCTGCTGCTCGTTCAGAATCTCTTCCTGGCTGAGCGATGACAGGTTCAGTTTCAAATCCTTGGCGTATTCAGGCAGTTTTTCTTTTAAAGAGTCTATCGACATAATCTGTTCCTCCTATGATTGGGCTTGTGCTGACGGACGAAAATATCGCCCGCCGCACTACAATTTAAGCAGCTTCTTTCGTACTGTTTTTCGCAGCTTCAGCCTTCAGATCGATTGTGCCCCCACCAACAGGACGGTTGCACGGGCACAGCTCGTCAGTTTGCAGCGCATCGAGGATACGCAGCACTTCTTTCGGGTTCCGGCCAACGGACAGGCCGTTCACGGAAACGTGCTGGATGATACCGTCGGGATCGACAATATATGTCGCACGGTAAGCCACACCGCTATCTTCGCGGATGCCCAGACCGTCGATCAGGTCGCCCGTCGTATCGGCAAACATCCACATATCCAGGTTCGCCAGATCAGGATGTTCGCGGCGCCATGCCAGCTTACAGAATTCGTTATCCGTGCTGCCGCCAAGGACAACGCAGTCACGATCGGAAAATTCGCCGTTCAGTTTTGCAAATTCGACGATTTCCGTCGGGCAGATGAATGTAAAGTCTTTCGGATAGAAGAAGAAAACTTTCCATTTCCCGCCGAAGCTGTCCTGGTTCAGGCCTTCAAAAGCGGATTCGCCGTTTTCTTCATGCGCCATGAATTTCGGCTTCACACCGGCAATTTCAAATTCAGGCATTTTATCTCCAACACCGAGCATATTTTTTCTCCTTAAATTAGAGGGTTCAAGTCATTTAACACGGTATGAACATGACTCTTTTTGCTGCAAAAATCCAACAGGAATTTTCTTTACTTTACATTGATAAATTCGATACTATTTTAAAAACATAATAGGATTTTTAGATATATGGAATACCTGCCGACCATACGCCAGCTCCAGTACCTTTCCGCCCTTGCCGAACAGGGATCATTCAGCAAGGCGGCGCTCTATTGCAATGTCACGCAATCGACCTTAAGTGCCGGAATCAAGGAACTGGAAAGCCTTTTAAACCAGCAGCTCGTCAACCGGTCCCGCAAACAGGTGACCTTAACCGCCTTCGGCAAAAGCATCATGGACGAGGCCAAAACCATCCTCGCGCATGCAGGCAATATCACCGCCCGCGCCCGCGCGCTCGGCAAACCGCTCAGCGGCCCTTTGCGCATGGGGATTATCCCGACCATCGCCCCGTACCTGCTGCCCGATATCCTGCCCGGCCTGCAAAAACAGTTCCCGGACCTTGAACTGCAACTGACCGAAGACCAGAGCGCCCGGATCACCGACCAGCTGCGCCGGGATTCGCTCGACCTCATCCTGCTGGCTTTTCCTTACGATACGCCGGGTATGGTACAGACGACCCTGTTCGAAGAACCGTTTTACATCGCCTGCCCCAAAAACACATGGCACGGCAAGACCCCGGCCAGCATGAAAGATCTTGAAAACCAGGATATGCTGCTGCTCGAAGAAGGGCACTGCCTGCGCGATCACGCGCTTGCCGCCTGCCGCTTCCGCGCCAAAGCCGGGCGGGAAACCTTTAACGCCACATCGCTGCCGACGCTGATCCAGTTCGTCCAGCACGGCTACGGCATGACCCTGCTGCCCGAAATGGCGATCAAAGGCGGCGCCCCGAAAAATGTTGAAATCATCCCCTTCGGCACCCCGCAACCCACCCGCAAAATCGGTGTTGCCTGGCGTAAAAATCACCCGCAGGAAAAAGATTTTGAGATGCTGGCCGGAGCAATCCGTCAGGCAGTTTAACTTGCATAAATAACAGCTTTTAACTTATAACTACGCTCATGATAGACGAATGTTGGAAAGTTGCCGCCCTGTATTACTTCACGGCCCTTGACGACCTGCCCGCAAAGCAGGCCGCAACGAAGGCGTTTTGCCTGGAGCGCGGAATCTGCGGCACCTTGCTGCTGGCCCCGGAAGGCATTAACGGCACGATTGCGGGGATGCCGGACGATCTGGATCAGGTCATGGCATATCTGGATACGCATTTTGATGTGATGAAAGGCGAAGTCAAATTTTCCGCCGCCGCAGACAAACCGTTCCAGCGCCTGAAAGTCCGCCTCAAAAAAGAAATCGTTACCCTGCGCGCGCCCGAAGCCGATCCGACGAAGCTGGTCGGCACCTATGTCGAACCGGAAGACTGGAACAAACTGGTCGATGACCCGGACGTCATTATGATCGACACGCGTAATCTGTACGAAACCAAGATAGGCATGTTTAAAGACGCGCTCGACCCGAACACGCAGACCTTTACCCAGTTCAAGGATTACGTTTCTAAAAACCTCGACCCGGCGAAAAACAGGAAAGTCGCGATGTACTGCACCGGCGGGATTCGCTGCGAAAAGGCATCAAGCTATATGCTGGCCCACGGGTTTGAAGAAGTTTATCACCTTAAGGGCGGTATCCTGAAATATCTTGAAACCATCCCGGCCGACCAGACGCGCTGGGAAGGCAGCTGCTTTGTTTTCGACAAACGCATCGGCATCGATCACGGCCTGCAGGAAAGCGTCCATAAAATGTGCTTCGGCTGCCGTGAACCGCTTGAACCGGAAGATATCAAACACGCCGCTTATGAACCCGGCGTGTCCTGCCCGCACTGCATTGACACCCTGACCCCGGAGCGGGCTGAAGGGCTGCGGATGCGGCAACAGCAACTCATGGCCCAAAAGTCCAATGAGCAGCACTAAACACCTGTGCAGCTATCTCCGGTATCGCCATTAGCGGCATTCGACATCAGACCGACGGCATAAAAAACGGGGCCGCTTTATGATAAAGCGGCCCCGGTACACATGGATTTGGAGAACACACCCGTTAAATCACAATTACCACCTGTTACTAAAATCTGTATTGCGTGACGTTATTTTCCCCAAACGGCTCTGACGCACTTCGGTCGGAGCCACATCGGTTCGCCGCGCCATTTCCGTACTGGAAAAACGCCGCTGCTGTCCGCCACCCCGGAAAGCCGGCTCATCCAAGTGAAACTCATAACTATGTTCAGGTTTCAGATCTTTGGCGAATTTTTTGGGAACATAAATAGACGCATTTGAATTATCTTCCATTTTGACTTTGACGCGCTTTTCACTGCTTTTCGGTGAATTATCGATTTGTTTAACAACGCCGACAACCCCGTCTCCTTTTTTCGGAGCGCCGCCCCCCGTCAATGTCCGTCTTTTAGTAAATTCCATAGTCGTACCCTAATCCGTGAAATATTTTTCCATATATATAAAATTTTATCTTTATTTTATCTATAGGCGCAAATTTCATCACCATTAGACAACCCATTGAAAAACATGGTACTTTTTAAAAAGTATTAAGATTACATTAAAGCCTGTACAAAAAAATGAACGAAAAAACACCTGTTTTGTATACATTCCGCCGCTGCCCCTACGCCATGCGCGCCCGCCTGGCTCTGATTGAAAGCGGATGTAAGATCAGACAAAGAGAGATCCTGCTCAAAGACAAACCCGCTTGCATGCTGGCAGCATCACCGAAAGGCACCGTGCCGGTTCTTATCCTGCCCAATGGACAAGTCATCGACGAAAGTCTTGATATTATGATCTGGGCCTTAAACCAGAACGATCCCGATCACTGGCTGGATATGAACAAAAAGCAAGCGAAACTCTTAATCGATCGTAACGACACCACATTCAAAGCGGCACTGGACCGCTATAAATACCCGTCCCGCTATCCGGATGAAGATTGCAGCGGCGCATGGGATACATGTTTCGAAATTCTGCGGGACTTAAATGACCGGCTTGAAAACAGCCACGGTCTGGTTGAAGACCGGACGACCCTGGCCGATATGGCGATCTTTCCATTCGTTCGCCAGTGCGCTTTCGTCCGCCGCGATCATTTTGAAATGCTGAAGCTGCCGCACTTACAACGCTGGCTCGGTCACCACCTTGAATCAAAACGATTTGGGACGGCCATGAAAAAAGTGCCGGTATGGGAAAACGGACAGGAACCCGTTTACTTAGGATCAGATCCTTAAAGCTCGCGCGTCTGCCCTTCCAGGAACAGCTTCCACAGATCCATTTCCTGCTGCAACGCCGGATCCGTCCCGGCATCATCGAACAGCTGGTCAAGAAACGCATCGATATCTTCTTCGCTTTGCGGAACGCTTTCATCCTGCTGCCTGACATCCTGCTGCGGCACTTCCGTTTCTGCCATCGCCAGCAGCCCGATCATTTCGTGCGCAGCCAGTTCATCATCAACCATGTCGCCCATTTCAAGCATCAGGCGGTCAACCTCTTCAGCGGGCATATCGGTCTGGGCAAGAACTGTTTCTTGCTCCTGCATTTGTGGAGCCTCGGCAACAACGGCCTGCTGCACACTGATATCACCTTCTCCACGGAAGAATACGACGCTGACAACCAGTGCCGCCATAAACGCGGCCGCCGTCATCCAGATCATCGGGCGGGGCGCGGCACGCGCCGCAATCACTTCGGGCGCAGGAACATCATCGGGGATCATCCCCGGACGCGCCGCTTTCAGCTCTTCGGAAAAGGAGGAGCGCGGCACAGGTTCCCCGCCGATCCTGACCATCACGTCATCAAGCACGGACAAATCCACCGAACCGGCTTTAAAACGATCCAGCGCATCATCAAGAGCCTGCGCTTCATTATATAACGCGCGCGCCTCTTCAGACTCGCGGATCAATGCCTTGACCGCGTCAATATCAGCCCCGTCCCAGCGCGTAACATCCGCCCCGTGGAGCGCTACCATCTTTTTAAACTGTGTTATCTTCATCTTATAACACTCCTTTATATTGCTTCAGTTCAGCCTGCAGCGCTTTACGCGCCCGCACCAATAAACCTTCCACACCCTTTACACTCGTCCCCATAATATCCGCCGCTTCCGCGTTGCTAAGCCCCTGGTAATGGCAGAGCACAAGCGCCACCCTTTGCCGTTCCGGCAGGTTTTGCAGCGCTTTGCCGACAATCGCACCGGTCTGCTTGTCTTGTATCCTCTGGTCCGCCGCGGCATCCGGATCGACATAATCATCATCAAGGTCAGTAACCGTATGTTTGTTCCGCCTTTTCTGATCGACGCATAAATTATAAGTCAGTCTGTAAAGCCACGTACTGACCGCCGCCCCGGTTCCGGCTTTCCACAGATGCGCCTTGCTCCAGAGCCGCAGCAGGGCTTCCTGCACGACATCCTCGGCATCGGCACGCTGCGGGTACATGCGGAACGCCACCGAATAAAACAGGTTCATATAGCGTTCAGCCAGCACCCGGAAGGCTTCGCGATCGCCACCGGCGATATCGGCCATCAGGTCCTCATCACTCGCATCCTCTATCGACAACGCCTTTTCAGCTTTCATCTATTGCCCTTTTTTAAAAACAGGCGGCCTGTTATTCGCCGCAGGCTCTTGCCGCAAACGCGCAGGCTTTTTCACCACCGTCTGCACAACGGCTACGTGCATTTTCACAGAAAGAAGCACGCTCTTCTTCTGACGCATGGTCCCACCGCTCTTCAAATTTCTGCTTCAGCTTTTCCCGGCGCTGTGCATGCTCGGATTCAAACTGCTCGCGCAGCTCTTCCATCCGGGCTTTGCGTTCTTCCGGTGGCAAACTTTCAAGTTCTTCCCGCAGGGCTTCCCGCTTTTGCTGCATCTCTTCGATCCGCTGGCGCGCCTGCTCTTGCTGTTCCGGCGGCATACGCTCGATCCGTTCCTGCATTTTTTCACGCTTGTCTTGCCAGCGGTCATCAAACTCGCCCGGCCCGTCACCGCGAGGCGGCCGTTTCATATGACCTTCCGGACGTTTTCCTTCCGGTGGACCGCCCTGCGTCAACATAAAATCTTCGAGCAGGAAGTCTTCCAAAGTCATATCGTCATAATGCGTACAGGGCACATCCAGTCCCGACGCTTGCGCCGGGACCTGGAGGGCAAAGCTACCGCATAAAAGCATACTGCCAATTATCAAAGCATGCGCTTTTTTCATTATTCGGCCCCTTCGCTTTCCGTGCTTTCGCTCTGGGTTTCAGCCTGCTTTTCTTTCATTTTATCGCGGCGCTGTTCCCGGTGCTCCTTCATTTGTGCATGCTTGGCTTCCCACGCAGCTTTAAGCTCTTCGGCGGAAGCAAACCCATCACCGTCAGCGTCAATCTCTGTAAAGCGCTGCTCATGGGCTTCAATGAACTCTGCCCGGCTGACTTTGCCGTCACCGTCAGAATCCATTTTCTCCAGCATCTTGCCTTTATGCCCCCCGTCACCTTTGCCCGGTCCTTCAGCATGCGCCATCGGCGCAATCATCAGAGCGGCAACAGCCGCAGCCAGAAACCATTTTGTTTTTCCACTATTTTTCATGATGTCATTCCTTTTCGTTGGCCTTTTCATTGGTTAACTCATAAAGCTATACGCTCCAAATCCCCGTTCCCTTCGCAAAAATCGACAACAGGGATAAAAAAATACCCTGCCATATTGCCATACAAGGCCATCTTGGCAATGATGGTTTTGAAGCAACAGGAGAGAAATAATGCCCGCCAAACAAAGTGCAAGGGGAAAAAGCCTTTCAGAATCAACCCAGTTCATGATTTCACAGCATTTATGGCTGCGCATTCTGGCAGGAATGGTTCTGGGGATTATCACCGGTTTATTGCTGTCCCCGTCAGGATTTGCGCTTGTTGAAGCCAATATGGCCTTTACGATCGGCGAATGGATCAAATTACCCGGGGTTGTCTTTCTCGGCCTGATCCAGATGGTCATTGTCCCGCTGGTCATATGCTCAATTATCCTCGGCATCGCAGAAAGCGGCAGTATGGAGATGATCCGGCGGCTGGGTCTGCGGATCATCCCTTATTTTATCACCACGACCGTCATTGCCATCAGCATCGGCATGGCGCTGGTCCATATCATCCATCCCGGCACGGCCATCGACCCGGCATTAGCGGAAATGTCGCTGGCTTCCGGCGCGGCGGCGGACAGTATCCCGTCTCACACGTTTAACGACCTGACGATCCCGCAGCGCATCGCCAACCTGATCCCCACCAACCCGGCCAAGGCCGAGCTGGAGCGCAATATGCTACAAATCGTTATAGCCTCCATGCTGGCCGGGCTGGCCTTACTGGGGATCGAAGACAAAACTGCCAAGCCGTTTAAAGACCTGTGCATCGCCGGGCAGGTCCTGTCGATGAAAATCATCAGCTGGGGCATGGTTATCGCGCCGTTTGCCGCGTTCGGCCTTCTGGGAAATATTACGATCCGGATCGGTGCGGATGCGCTGGTCAGCGTCGGCTTATATATGGTGACGGTCTTAACGGCACTGGCCTGTATGATGGCCGTCTACCTGCTGATTGTAAAATTATTCTCTGATTTCAACATAAGACAGTTTGTAAGCGGTATCCGCGAAGCGCAGCTGATTGCCTTTTCAACCTCCAGCTCGGCGGCCACCATGCCCGTTTCGATCCAATGCGCGGAAGAAAAGCTGGATATCCGCCCGGATGTCAGCCGCTTTGTCATCCCGCTCGGCGCGACGATCAATATGGATGGCACCGCGCTGTACCAGGCCGTTGCCGCCGTCTTTTTATGCCAGGTCTTCGGCGTCGATCTAAGCCCCGGCGAGCTGGTGCTACTGATGATGACAACGGTCGGCGCCTCCATCGGCACCCCGGCTACGCCCGGCGTTGGTATTGTCGTGCTGGCCACGATCCTTGTCGGGATCGGCGTCCCGGCAGAAGGCATCGCCCTGATTATCGGGGTAGACCGTATCCTGGATATGTGCCGCACCACCGTCAATGTCACCGGGGACCTGACCGCCAGCGCCGTTATGCAAAAATGGTTGTCAAAATAAGCCCGGTTGTGGCATAGCCATAGGTACAATTATAAGAAAAGGACATAAAGACATGCCCCGGACAGATATGGATGCCAGACTCGATGCGGTTTTCTCGACCGCCGCAAAAGCAGGGATGACAGAGCTTCGCCTCAAAGACATCGTCAACCGGGTCGGCATGAAAGACTGCGAAAGCCGCGCCCTGGCAACGTCTCTGGCCAATAAAATCCAGAACGGCGAGACGTCAAAAGTGATCCGCGTCATTGATCCTGAAGGCAATCATGTCCTGCATGAATGCGAGTCCGTACTCGACATCCCAGCAAAACTCCAGGATGAGCGGACAGGAAAAACGGTCAAAACAGATTTAAGCCTGCTGACCGTTTCCTATAAAATCAATCAACCTTAAAATTTTTCCTCTTCCGTCATTCCCGCGGCCTCGCCGTAGCGTAGCGCAGGCAGGCTTATCGGCGGGAATCCAGAAAAGACGGCAAGCATAGCTTGCCGGCATCATGGATCCCCGATGTTTAAACAAAATCCTTATTTCACAAGGATTTTGTCTCGGGGATGACGACAAAGAACGATTGTTTTAAAACCTTACATCGGGGCAAGGTCAAACACGATGCGGTGCCCTTGCGGACCGCCCGGCGGCAGGGATTGCGCCCACAGCACGCGCACAGGCTGGCGCATCTGCATCGTCACTTGCTGGCCACCCGCCCCGTTCGCACTGACGCTGTAGGAAGAAACCAGCGGCGAATTCATCACATCCATCTGGGTCGCCCCCATCCAGCCGGATTGCGGCAGGGAAATCGACAGCACATTGCCACCGTTTTCTACATTGTAGCTAAACGCGACGTCAGTAGTCGTATCCAGCACCATCCGGGTTTTATCCGGATGCTCGCCGAAACGGATATTGGTGACGGCCGGACCAGACGCCGCGCCGCCATAACTTGCCTGCTGCATCACAGGTTGCTGCGGAGGCGGCTGATAAGCCTGCGGTGCAGGCTGATAATTTGTAGGCTGAGCCTGCTGGCGGCTGCTTTGTTCCTGCTGCTCATACCAGGCAACTGAACCCGGCTGCGGGCCGCTATTCTGCTGCATGGCAGCCTGCTGGTACATTTGCTGCTGCGGTGGCTGTTGCATTTGTTGTTGTGGAGGAGGCTGATAAGCCTGTTGCGGCTGCTGATAAGCTTGCTGCATGACCGGCTGCTGCTGGTATGTATTCTGTGCCGGGCGGCTATTATCAAACTGCGCCGGAATCGGCGGCGGTACATTGCCCCCGCCCTGCGCGGCAATCGGTGTCGGCTGATAAGATTGCGGCTGTTGCTGCTGGTATGACGGCGCATAATTATTCGCAGCAGGCGGCGCGGATGCTCTCATCGAACCGCCGGCAGCCGGCTCGACCTGACTTAGCGCGCTTTGCAGATCGCCTTGCGCTTCCGCCAGTTTGGTCAGCGCAGGCATCATCATCTGCATATCGTTGCGGATGCTTTCAACAGACTGCTCAAGCTGGGCGATCCGGTCCGAAGACGCATCGTCCATCGCGATCCCTTTTGGCCCGGCCTGCGACACGCGGTCATCGGATTTCAGCCATGTGCCTTCGGATGTCTGCATGACTTTTGATTCGGGCGGCTTCGGCGCTGTCTTTACGGCCATTTCCGATTTTTTCGGCGGCCAGTCTTCAAGCCATGAACAACCGGTGAGCAAACCGATGCAGACCCCTGTCAGTAACGTATTTCTAATCATGTGCGTGGCTTTCATGGCGCGTTTCCTTAAGGCAGGCGATTCTTGCTTTCTTTAAGGCTAAGGAAGGACGGCATATACGGTCAACAAAGCCCAAAGGTCAAACACCGCTTATCCACACAACTTAAATATGTTTTATCCACATCCTCCCTTCACAAGCCGCCAATAATCAATTGTTAACCATCTCGCCCCTACAATAAGGACGATGGAAAACAAACGCACCATAGGCGCGGAAATTAAACGCAATCTGCTGGGCGGGCTGGAAGTGGCCCTGTTCATGCCGCTGGCTCGCAAGCGTTTTGGCAAAACCAAAAACGAAGCCATACGCTCTTTTATTGTCCCGGTCCTGCTGTTCCCGGTTACACTGGCCACGGCATATATGGTGCCGCAAAACGCGATTGCCGGGAACTCATTGAATATTGTTTTAGCGCTCTACGCCTTGCGCATGCTGGCGATATGGACGCTGTTCTTTGGCGCGGTATACTGGATCGCGCGCGGCGTTGACCGGATGGAGCATTTCTATCAGTTCGTCATCGCCAGCAACTGGCTGAGCGTTCCGGCAACCGCCGTTTTCGTTCCGGTCTTCTGGATGCTGCTGAGCGGATCGCACGGCTGGGCGGAACTGGCCCCGTTCATGATGTGCCTGATGTTTTACACTTACGCTTTCACCGGCTTTATGGCGGCCTATGTCCTGCGCGTTCCGTGGGAGCTGGCCGGATCGATCGTCTGCATCGCGATCGTCATCAGCAATTCAACACTGGACGTCATCCAGTGGGTCGGCATGCAGCTCTTATAAAACCGTTCCCGTTTTCTCAAGACACGACATATAAAAGGCTGCGGTCTGCGCCTGTACCTGCTCGGCCGACATATCGGTTTCAACCATCTTGCGCCCGGCCTTGCCCATCCGCGCACAAAGCGCCGGATCGTTCGCCAGTTTCCGGATTGCCGCGGCCAGGGCCGCCGCGTCATAAGGCGGCACCAAAAATCCGTTTTCCCCGTCCCGCACCACCTCACGGCAGCCCGGCACATCGGTCGCAACAATCGCCCGGCCGCAGGCCGCCGCCTCCAACAGCGATTTCGGCACGCCTTCCCCGCCATAAGACGCCTGCACCGCGATATGCGCCTCCGCCCAGACTCCGGCCATATCACCGGATCTGCCGCGATAAGAGACATTGTCGCTCTGCGCGCCCCATGAATACAGCGTTTCAGACGTCCAACTACCGGGATTTTCCGGGTCAGGCTGGCCGTAAAGCCACAGGGACACGGGAACCTTATCTTTCGCCAGCAGGGCAAACGCCTGCTGCAAAGTCGGCAGCCCCTTGATCCCGATCATCCGCCCGGCGTAAACGGCAATCATCCCGGCATCAGGCGGCGGCATATCGACCACCGGATAAGCGGCAAGATCAACCCCGGACCCCCGGATAATCGTCGCCCGGTCTTCGGCAACAAAGCCGCTACGCCGCAGCGTTTCTAGATCGTCTTTATTCTGCATCAATAAAAAGCTGTTCGGCCTGCGCAGTAAAAACAGGAACGGCAGCCGCAGCCCCAGCCGCACCGCTTTCGCCAGCAGCGTCCGCGCATTAAACACATAGCCCAGCCCGGCAAACGCATTCACCACCACGGGTACTTTCGCCCGCCACGCCGCGACCGCCCCGAACAGGATCGGCTTCATCGCGATATGATGGACCAGCACAGGCCGCTCGCGCTTATAAATTTTTGTCAGCCGGGCAATCTGGGCCAGCGCTTTAAACGGATTAAGGCTGCGCCGCTCAAAAGAAAAGTCAATCACCCGCACCCCCAGCGCTTCAATCGCCGCACGGTGCTGATCGACACGGGTAATCACACTGACATCGAACCCGGCCTGCTGGGCCGCGCGGATCATCGGACGGCGGTGGGAGTAAAAATACCAGTCCTCGGTCACAACGAAGATCAGCCCGGCCATCTACTGCGCCCCCCGCAGCTTTGCCATCAGGCGGCGGAAGCGGTGCGGCCGCATCGACATGTAAATATGCACGAACAGCAGCGCAATCCACGGATAGGTCAGCACCGCTTCAGGCAGCCCCAGCCACATCCCGCCCAGCCCGATCAAACCGAAGCCGGCGGAAATCAGCAGGATAATCGCCGTCGCCTGTCCGACCGGAAACCCGGCATAAATAAAATGATGATGGAAATGATCGTGATCGGCATCGAACGGATGACGGCCCTGGCTGACCCGCCGGGCGAACTGGCCGCACGTATCGTAAATAGGCAGCGCCAACAGCCACGCCACGGAAATCGGCTGGATCACCGGATCAAAGCCCTTAGCCAGGTGAATACAGAACCACGCGATACTCAGCCCCAGCGCAAGACTGCCGGAATCCCCGATAAACACGCTCGCCTTCTGCCGGAACGGATGGCGCATGTTATAGAGCAAAAATCCGCCAAGCGCCCCCATCAGCGCGGCAATCGGCAGGAGCGCATCGACCGTGCCGTAAACGATACACGCCGCCGCCAGCCCCAGCATCACGATAAAGCCTTTGCCCCCGGAAAGCCCGTCCAGCCCGTCCATCAAATTGATCGCATTAATCAGCAGCACCACCGCCACCACGGAAAACGGAATCGACATGAAGTTAAGCCCAAACCGGCCAAACCCGAACAAATCACCCAGCATAATGATCTGCGCCTGCCCCGGCAGCACAATCAGGAACGCGGCAATAAACTGCACCGCGAACTTGATCCACGCTGGAACGCCGCGCTTATCATCCAGCGCCCCGGTCACCAGCAGCAGCGCCAGCGCCATAAAATACGGCCCATAGATCGACCAGTCCGGCTGCAGAGCGGCCACAAGAATCATAAAGACGGGGAAAATAACCAGCCCCCCGGCCAGCGGGACAACCCCTTCATGTTTTTTACGTCCGCCGGGATTATCGACCAGCCCGAATCGTACCGCCGCCCGCCGCACAAACGGCAACAGCGCTGCCACGGCGGCAAAGGCGATCAGAAAGATGATAAAAGCATATCCGGTCATGCCTTTATCACTAGCCGATTTTGTATCTTTAGAAAACAAAAGGAACGATCCGGAAGGCGATCAATTGTATAAAAAGTAAAGGCAGCCCGCATACAGGGCTGCCTTTTATCCGTCATAGACTGGATTTATAAGACGGAAACCTTAGTTAATCGTTCTTGTGTCAAGATACGAAGAGAATCCTTCGAACATGGTGGAAATCTCATCCCCCATCAAAAAAGCACCGGTAGAAACCGTTACGCCGATAAATCCAATCAAAAGGCTGTATTCAACGCCAGTTGCGCCGCTTGTATCTTTCAGGAATGCATATAATTTTTTCAACATTTGTCTAAAATCCAATCTATTTTTTACATAATTAAATTATACCATGTTTTATTAAGACTTTGTCAAATTTAAACAGGAAAGGCCTAAAAAAGCTTTAAGATCAATATGTTATGAAAACTACAATTTGGAGGCCGTACTCGACATCGTATCGGCCATATTGTTGAAAATAGTCTGCAGGGACTCACCGGACAGGAAAACCGCCGCTACGATCGCCAAGGCAATTCCCCCGGCAATAAATCCGTACTCAACAGCCGTTGCGCCCTTATCGCACTGAAACCATTCAATGAATCTTTTAATCATGCGGGGTATTGAATCCGTTGTTATTTTTTCAACTGACTGCACTATAATAACACCCAAACCATGAAGAATCGCTAAATATCTTCATTTCCAAGTTTTCTTCCAAGGATTTCCGCAGATCCGCCGTCTAATCAATAAAACCGGGAAAAAATGGACGATCAGGCGCTGATAAAAAAAGCAGTAAACGGTGACAAAAACGCCTTTGAAGCGCTTTTGCAGGAGATCTATGACCCTATGTTTAAAATGGCGTTTAAATATTGCGGCAACCGCCAGGACGCAGAAGATATCACCCAGGATGCCTGCGTGAAGCTCGCCCGGCATATTGGCAGCTTTCGCTTCAAATCAGCCTTTAGCAGCTGGGTGTTCCGCATGGTCATCAACTGTGCCAACGATTTTTACCGCGCCCGCAAACCGGAAACGGCGCTGGAGAACAAACATTTATGCGCCGCCAAGGCCGATGCGGAAACCAATACCTATGCCGGCGAAATCCTGGCACAGGTCAGGACTCTGCCGGAGAATGAGAAAACGGCGCTGTTATTAGTCTTAAGCGAAGGATTCACCCACGCCGAAGCGGCGGACATCATGGACTGCAAGGAAAGCACAGTCTCCTGGTACATCCACGAAGCCCGCAAAAAACTCGGTGTCAAAGAAGCAAAGGAGCGCAGCCATGGATGAGCGGCAACTGAAAAAAGCGCTGAACGAGATCGACGTCCCCGCCCCCGGTGAAAACGCGAAAAAGCGGGCGCTGAACCTTGCGCTGGCTGAATTTGAGCAGCACCAGAAAAAAAATCAAAAAAAGTTCCAAGGAAATTCTTTTCTCTCCCGTCTTATGGGGTACGACAACCAAACCCAAAGGAGAAAAGCAATGTTTGGCAATAAGAAAATGGTTTATGGCGGGATGGCAACGGCAATGGCCCTGGTGCTGGTCACCGCGGTCAGTCTGCAGGATTTCAACCAGACGATTGGATCTGGCAGCAGCGTTAATACGAGCACGTTAAATACGGTCGATTACACAAGCAATATAACAAAAAGCACGTCGCTGCCCGCCCCCCTGCTGCGCGCCAATAAACCACGGCAGGAAGGACGTGCCGTTATAGCCGAAAAGAAAATGGAACTGGCCGAAGCAGAAGCCGACTTTGCCGTCGCACCGTCAGCGCCGGAACCAATGTTTAATGCGGGCCGTATGGCTGTCACTTCACAGGAATCAAATCTTGTGAGGGGACAAATCGCCGGGATGCCCGCGACTATCGCTTTGAACGATGTGATTGCGCCGCCCGGCTATAAAGAGGTCGGCCGCGACAAGTTCGAGGACTTCGAAGAAAACACGATCAAGCTCGTCAGCCAGGAACCGGTTTCAACCTTCTCGATTGATGTCGATACGGCATCTTACGCTTTCATGCGCCGTCAGATTGAAAATGGCGTCCTGCCGCAAAAAGACGCAGTGCGGATTGAAGAGCTGATTAATTATTTCGATTACGATTACAAACTGCCCGAAAACAAAGAGCAGCCGTTCGAACCGACCGTGACCGTCGTGCCAAGCCCGTGGAAAGACGGCAACAAGCTGATGCATATCGGCATCAAGGGCTACGATATCGCCCCCGAAGAAAAGCCGCGCAGCAACCTTGTTTTCCTGCTCGACGTTAGTGGGTCGATGAACGCGCAGGATAAATTGCCGCTGCTGAAAAACTCGATGAAGTTGCTGCTGGATACAATGTCGCCGGACGATACGATTAGTATCGTAGTTTATGCCGGAGCCGCAGGAACCGTACTGGAACCGACCAAAGCCAGCGAAAAAGCAAAGATCATCACGGCACTTGAAAACCTGAGCGCAGGTGGCAGCACCGCCGGGGCAGAAGGCATCCGCCAGGCCTATAACCTGGCCGAGAGCAGTTTCGACAAAGACGCCGTCAACCGCGTGATTTTGGCAACCGATGGGGACTTTAATGTCGGCATTACAAACCGCGAAGAACTCAAAGACTTTATCGAGCGCAAGCGCGATACCGGGATATTCCTGTCAGTCCTTGGCTTCGGGCAAGGCAACTACAACGATCACCTGATGCAGGAACTGGCCCAGAACGGCAATGGTACCGCCGCCTATATCGACAGCCTGAGCGAAGCGCGCAAAGTGCTGGTCGAAGAAGCAAGCTCGACCCTGTTCCCGATCGCCAAGGACGTCAAAATCCAGGTCGAATTCAACCCGGCAACCGTCGCCGAATACCGCCTGATCGGCTATGAAACCCGTCACCTGAACCGGGAAGATTTTAACAATGATGCGGTTGACGCCGGAGATATCGGCGCAGGCCACACCGTCACCGCGATCTATGAAATCACGCCGGTGGACGGCCCGCGCATGGTCGATAACAGCCGCTATGCCGCAAACGAGCCGGCCGCACAGAAGACAAGCGCCGATACGGATTTCAGCAGCGAATACGCCTTCCTGAAAATCCGTTACAAACTGCCGGAAGAAGATACAAGTAATCTGATCACCACCCCTGTCACAAAGGCCGGCGAACAGCCCGCATTACAGGGAGAAGCCGCATGGGCCACGGCCGTTGCCGGGTTCGGGCAACTTCTGAAAGGCGGGAAATACACGGATAATCTGAATTACGATGATGTCATCGAATGGGCACAGGCCAGCAAGGGCGATGATCCTTACGGTTACCGCGCCGAGTTTATCAACCTGGTCAGGCTGGCAAAATCCGCCGCCGCCCTGCAGGACACAAGACAGTAATCGGCACCTGACACAAAATACAAACAGAGGCGCTCCGCGTTGGGCGCCTCTGTTAATATACAGCGCGTCAAATAAGCCTGTTCAAATTCCGGGCATTTAGGTATTATTTTCTTCAGTTAAACTTAAATCATTTCTTTTGATTTTTATCATGAAGAACTCTGACAAATATCTTTTGCTGACATCGCTGTCGTTTTTTTACGGCTGTATGGCTATCGCCCTGATGAATCTGAACACGCCCGGCGTCCCGCCAGCCAGCTATATGTATACACCGCAAATTGAATCCGCACAAAAGCAGCCTATTGCTGAAGCCATACACAGACCGCGCGTGATCCCGCAAAGCGTCATGTCTTATAGTGCAGGCGACCTGAAACCGGAATCGCAGGTAACCTGCTATCTGCCGAATGACTACGATACGCTGATCCACCGCCGGGCAAACAGCGAAAAAGCCAGGCTGGCGTTTCACGCGGAAATCGATGGCGATAAACTGGAAATTTATACAACCCCGGACAATAAATATTTCGTCTTTGTGTCCGGCCCCGACAATACCGGGCAAATGGAATCCTGCGAAGTCGCTGCCGGCACAGGCTGGCAGGCCGTAACCGCGCCTTAACCCCCGCCCCGTTTACGATCCCGTGCCGGAAACCGCCCGGCGAAAAGGCTCTCTATACCATCCTGTGCAAGGCAATGCGGTGTCAGCGCAATCATATCGGCCAGCAGATGCGCCGCCGCCAGCGCCGAAACAATTCCGTGCGACCCATGCGCCAGCGACAGGAACACGCCATCAATCACATCCCCCTGCGCATCACAGGCCCGCCCGATCAGCGGCACGCGGTCTTTCGACGCCGTCCGCAATCCGCTTTTCCCGCCACGCGCCGTCAGCCCGTTCAGGGCAGGAACGCATGCCGCCAGCTTTTCCAGATTTTCATGATGATCTTCTTCGCACACATCGGTGTCTTCCAGCCATTTCTGGAACGTCGCCCCCAGCGTATGCTCCCCGTCACAGGCCGGGGCAATATAGCCGCCATAACATAGGGCGGTTCGCAAATTTTCCGATTGCGCCGAAGCGGACACATAACTGACCTGCCCGCGCACCGTATGAACCGGCAACCATGACAACGGTTCAAACTCTGTTGCCGCAGCGGCACAGGCAAGAATCACGGCATCAAAATGTTCCCCGTTTACCTGCCCCGCATCCCAGTGATTAACGAGACTGTTCAAACGCACATCCATACCCCCGGCATAAATGCTACAAAGTAGCTGCGGGTAAACAACGCCCGCATCAGGAAGATACATGGCAGGATAGTCAACAACCACGCCCGCTATCTCGGAGGACTCTTCCGCCGTCAAAAGCGCCAGATGATCCGCATGCCATAAACCGCTATCCGCAAGCGCCCGGAAGCGCTTTTCTTTTTCCGGACTGGTCATCAAATGAAGCGCCCCGCACCCGGCATAGCCGGACGGCGTCAGCGCCCGCAAGGTCCTGACCGCCTGAGCATAACCCGCAGAATAAAAATCCGCTTCAGGCTGGCGCTGCGCATAAAATCTTGGATTATAAAGCCCGGTCCGGTTACCTGACGCCCCGGCGGCAAGCCGGTCGCCCTTTTCAAAAACGCTGACCTTAATCCCCCGCTGCCCCAGCACGTAAGCGCAGCTCGTCCCGGCAAGACCGCCGCCGATGACGGCAACTTTTTTGGTTGAAGGCACCAATGCCCTCCGGACGCTGCCGGTAAAACGGGCCGTTGTCATATCTTTTTTACGGCCAAAACCCGGCGCTTTGCGAACATCAAACCCTGCCGCTTCCAACCCGCGCCGCACATGCCCGGCAACGGTAAAGGTCGCCGCCGTTGCCCCGGAGGCGCTGAGCCTTGCCATCTGGGCATATAAACGCTCGTTCCACATTTCCGGATTTTTTGACGGCGCGAATCCGTCCAGGAACCAGGCATCGACACCGCCCGGCACGGTAAGCTGCGGCAGCGCCGTATTCACATCATCTAATACCAGCGTTAAGCGCACCTGCGGACTCAGCTGCACACGATGAAACCCGGTAATGCGCAGAGGATACGCAGCAAGCATCTTATCCAGCCTGCCTGCCAGCACATCGTGCCATGCCTCAAGAGCATCCGCGATCACATCTTTTGCCAGCGGATACAGCTCAAAGGAGACGAAATCAAGCACCTGCCCCGGCTTTGCCGTTTGCTCGAACAGCGCCCAGGCCGCCAGGAAATTAAGCCCCGTGCCAAACCCGGTTTCGGCAATCGTAAACCGCTCCCGCCCCTGCCAGCGCTGTGGCAGCCCGTTTCCGTCCAAAAAGACATGCTGTGTCTCCGCCAGCCCGTCTTCCGGCGAAAAATAGATATCGTCAAAGCGTTGATTATGGAGCGGTTCTCTCATATCCTCTTTATAGTCGCTTTTTGCAGGAGATTGAATATGCGCGCTTTTATCTTTTATGTCTTCCTTTTTACCGCTGCCGTTTTTTACGGCATACCGGCAGCCCATGCCATAGATACGGATTTTGTTGTAACTGTC
Organism: Rhodospirillales bacterium; assembly: GCA_020638155.1. GTDB lineage: Bacteria > Pseudomonadota > Alphaproteobacteria > Micavibrionales > Micavibrionaceae > UM-FILTER-47-13. The sequence continues at coordinate 135,576 of JACKJB010000001.1, read as the reverse complement.
AAAGCCCGTGACGCCAAGTTTATCGGCACGGCAGTCGGCGGCGCCCATGTCATTATCCGGGACCGCCGCACCGGCGACATTATTGCCAACGGCACCACCGCAGGCAGCACAGGGGATACCAAACTTCTCATGGCAGAAACCCAGCCGCGCGATGCGGCGCTTGTGACCGACGGCAGCGCCAGATTTTCTTTTTCCCTGAACATGTTCGAACCGATCCCGGCAACAATCTCGGCGACAGCCCCGCTTGGCCAGCAACAAAGCCTGGTCACGGTATCTGAAGATATCCTGCTGCTTCCCGGCAAAGATTACACCAGCGGCAACGGGATTATGCTCGATATGCCCGGCTTTGCCGTTGATGTCGTTAGTCCTCTGCCGAACCAGAAATTCAAGCATAACCCGGATGTGCCTGTAACCATCGAAGCGAACATTATGAAACTGTGCGGCTGTCATATTGCAAAAGACTCCCCCTGGCCGCCGGAGCGTTATGATGTCGAAGCTCTGGTTTATCGCGACACCATGCTCATCACTTCAGTCAAACTACCTTACAGCGGCGAGCCTGGAATTTATGCCTTGAATTTGAACATTCCTGTCCACGGCACATATCGTTTAATGGTCACCGCTTTTGACAAACAGACGAAGGAAGCCGGTATGGATACAACAACGATCGTCCTTGAGGAGTAAACACTGCCATGACCAACCCGCTGCTGGAGCTGTCCGCTCTGCCGAACCATGCGCCGCCTTTTGATAAAATCGAGGAGCAACATTACCTGCCCGCGATTGAAACAGCGATCGAACAGGCCCGCGCCAACATTGATGCGATCCGCGACAACGAGGAAGAACCGACCTTTGATAACACGATCGTCGCGCTGGAAACGGCATCCGAGCTTCTCGGGACGGTCACATCGGTTTTTTATAACCAGCTTTCCGCGAACGGCACCGACGGCCTGCATGAACTGGCAGAAAAAATCGGCCCGGTATCCTCTAACTTTTCCAACGACATCATGCATGACGCCAAGCTTTTTGCCCGCGTCAAAGCCGTGCATGACATTCAGGAAACGCTGAACCTGAATGCAGAACAGCAAATGCTGCTTGATGATACCTATATCGGCTTCGTCCGGGGCGGCGCGTTATTGGATGCGGAAAAGAAACAGCGGCTGCGGGAAATCAGCGAGCGCATGTCCGTACTCTCCCCGGTCTATATGAACAATAATAAAAAGTCCGCCGAACAGTTTGAAATGGTTATCGAGAACGAAGATGACCTGGCGGGCCTGCCTGAAAGCGCGGTCGAAGGCGCAAAACACGCCGCAGAAGAAAAAGGCTATGACGGCAAATGGCTGTTCACGCTCGATATGCCAAGCTATATCCCGTTTATCCAGTATGCCGATACGCGCGAACTGCGCGAGAAAATCTGGCGCGCCTATAACAGCCAGTCTTTCGGCGATGATTACGATAACAGCGAAGCCGTCCTTGAAATCGTGACCTTGCGGCACGAGCGGGCGCAGCTGCTGGGCTATACGACACACGCCCATTATGTGTTGGAGCGCCGCATGGCAGAACGTCCGGAAACCGTGATGGATTTCCTAGCCCAGCTCAAACGCGCCTACAAACCCGCCGCAGAAGAAGATCTGCGCCAGCTCCAGCTTTTCGCTGAGAAACAGGGCGGGCCGGAACCGCTGCAGCCCTGGGATGTTGCCTATTACGCCGAGAAACAAAAACAAACGCTGTTTGATTTTTCCAGCGAAGATTTCCGCCCGTACTTCCCACTGCAGCAGGTCATTGACGGGGTGTTCGAGCATTTCGGCAAACTGTTCAACCTGCAATTCAAACCGTCCGACGCCTATCCGGTCTGGCACGAAGACGTCAAAGTGTTCGATGTGCATGATAAAACCGACAGCACTTTCCTTGGTACGCTTTACGCCGATTTCCACCCGCGCAGCGGCAAGAATAACGGCGCATGGAAAACGAGTTACCGCGATCAGGGCCTGTTCCACGGCAAGCTGGAGCGGCCTGTCATTGCGATCGTCTGCAACTTCAGCAAACCGACCAAAGACAAACCCTCGCTGCTGACCCACGGGGAAGTGGAAACACTGCTGCATGAAATGGGACACGCCATGCATGCCATGGTTTCAAAAGCGACTTACCGCTCGCTGTCCGGCACGAACGTGCTGTGGGACTTTGTCGAACTGCCTTCGCAAATCCAGGAGAACTGGGGCTATACCCGCGAAACGCTGGACCTGTTTGCCGCGCATTATAAAACCGGCGAGAAAATCCCCGGTGCGCTGATCGACAAGCTGAACAAGGCGAAGAACTATATGGTCGGCTGGGGCGGACTGCGCCAGGTCGGTCTTGCCACGCTGGATATGGCATGGCACAGCCAGGACCCGGCAGGCATTACAGATGTCGCCAAATTCGAAGATGACGCCACCGCGGGCACCAGCCTGTTCCCAAGACTGGCCGGACCGATTTCCACGCATTTCGGCCATATCTTCGCCGGCGGCTATTCGGCCGGCTATTACAGTTACAAATGGGCCGAAGTGCTGGATGCGGATGCGTTCGAGCTGTTTTTAGAGCGCGGCCTGTACGACCGCCCCACCGCCGAAGCCTTCAAGAATGAAGTCCTGGCCAAAGGCGGCAGCGAACACCCGACAGTCCTGTACCGCCGTTTCCGCGGCCGCGATGCCGACCCGGATGCCCTGCTGCGCCGCGAAGGACTGATGGACGCCGCTTAAAGCTGCTTTTGGAATAAGAGAAAACCCCATACACAAAAGGAGCCGCCCGAAGGCGAAAAAGCTCCAATTTGTGTGTGGGGTTTTTATTTTGGGTCGATTGCCGTGTATCTGTGTGTGTGCGGGGGTTACAGCGGCAATCAATCAAAGCAAGTATGGATACCATACGCCTGTCGCAAAATTATGTCAAACTAAAAATTTAATTTTTTTATCCTTTACGTATATTATTAAGAATAAATATATTGACCTATTGGTATAAAATCCGTATAACACTGTCTCAGCAAACAGACAAAATAAGAAAAAGATATTGAAAATCAATGATTAGCCGCGCCCAAATCAAAGCCGCCCGCGCCATGCTGGACTGGAGCCAGAAAGTTCTCGCCAGCCATTGCGATTCAGTATCCGAACCGACCATCAAGCTCATAGAAACCGGTAAAATCAACTCCACCCCGGAAACACTCGGCGCGATCCAGAAGACATTCGAAGATGCCGGGATTGAATTCCTGCCCCAACACGGCGTACGCTTCCGCGACGACCTGCTGACGGTCCTGGAGAAAAAAAGCGAAGACGATAATGTTTATCTCCGCCTGATGGACGATATTTTTAATACAGTCCGCAGTACCCATAGCGAAATTTTGTTCAGCTTTATCGATCAAGCCCTGGCACCAGAAGAGGTCATTGACCGCCAACTTATGATCCGCAAATCAGGTGCACCAATGCGTTTTCTTGTCCGCTATGGTGATACAAAACTGCGCTATCCGCTGGATGAGTACAAGTATCTTCCCAAAGGCCATTACCTGACGAACCCCTGTATCGTCTACGGCAATAAATTCGCCCTGATGCTTAATGATTGGGGCAAAGCCGTCATTATTAATGATCCTGCGGTCGCTGAATTGAAACGTAAGGAATTCGATATAATTTGGGAATATGGAGAAAAACCGGAAACGTCAACCCATGAGAGGAAAATCTCATGAGTGAAAACATCTTGGTCTTTACCCCATACAGCGAAAAAGTACATAACCAGTTTCGTGAATACAAACACGAATTCCGCTCGGCCGACCAGCGTTGGAAAAATCGTATGCAAAAGCCGATCCGCTCCGGCATTCTCGGCATCAGCGCAGGGTCGTCCTACGCAACATCGGGCAGCAAGCTGGATAGCGGCCTGCAGGCCATTTATAAACAGGTCGATCATCTGTATATCAGCAACACCTATAGCCCGTACCAGTACACATTTATGGCCGAAGGACTGGATCCCGATGCGGCACTGGAAAAAGCGATCGAGTGCGGCAAAGACTGGCTGCAAGAAAACCGCCCGATTATCGAGCACTATAAGAATGAAGCCGAAACCTGCGGCAAAAGCCTGACGGTCATCGACTGGATTCCGGATATCCGCAACCACCCGGATTTCCTCAATCACCTGGCGAAGGTCACATATTTTTTCCGTGATAACCAAGGCTTCCATAAAGCGATCGAAGACGATATCGAAGCGCTGTTGCAGCGCCAGGCCCGCCGCGAACAAGGCGAAGAGACAGTCCAGGATATCGACCGCATGGCGCTGGATCTGAACGTCAAAGCCGCGCTTGAGAAGATCGCCGGCTACTGGATCATGACCCAGACACTGCAAAACAAAACCAATTCGGACCTGGTGCTGTATTTCCACAACGGCCCGGTCTCCCCGCAGATTAATTTTTTCAGGACCCACGGCGATAATATCCCCGATAGTGTTGCCCAGCCTCTAAAATCAATCGTTTACGTTGACATCACTTTCCGTAAACGGAATCGTGAGGCCGCCTGACAAGCCAGAGTTTTTTCCTAAATACGTGCCACTTTATGCCGCTCTTTCTAAACAGAAAGGCGGCATTTTCTTTTTGCGCGTCTTGCGCTAATCTATATCCGGCAGGAAAGGAGCCTCCCCATGGGCAGTTCAGAGCTAGACGGCACATACCAGATCAGCACCGTGACCAATTATGACGGACCGCTGGAACGCAAAAGCGACGGGATCACTGAAATCCGCGACGGCAGGACCAGCCGCACTGACGATAATAAAGTCGTCTGGACCAGCGACTTCACGGTGATAAACGGCAAAGAGATTAAAATGACCTCGGTTGCCGACCCGACCGATGCCGCAGGCGATTTTGCCCTGACCCGCCCGGACGGCTCCCCCACCCGCGAACCCGTAACCTACGAATCCATCCTGCGCTACGCCCGCAAGGAAGACAAAGTCCAGATGTCCGGGCAAATCGAATACGGCAACGAAATCATTTTCATCACCATGCGCAAAATCGGCGACTAGAAACCATGACCGCAATGCCCCCGAAGAATATCGTATTTGTCCTGCCGGCCATGACCGCAGGCGGGGCGGAACGGGTTCTGATTACCCTGATGAACGGTCTCGACCGTGGGCAATACAGCCCGGCCCTGGTCAGCTTTAGCGATGAAGGGCCGATGGCGGACCTGATCGATGACGATATCCCGTTTCATTGCCTGTTCAGCACCGTCAAAACCGGCCTGCCGCTGTTATATAAAAAGCTCAAAACCATGCAGCCGGATATCATTGTATCGACCATGGCCCATACCAATTTCGCGGTATTGCTGCTCAAACGGCTTTTCCCGGACACGAAGTTTGTCGTCCGCGAGGCGATCACACCATCCTTTATCCTGCGCCGCCATCCGCGTCTTGCCCCGCTGATTAAACTGGCTTACAAAACGCTGTACCGCAGCGCCGACCTGGTCATCAGCCCGGCCCAGGCCATCATCGATGAATTTGCCGCGCTGGGTATGAAAACGGATCATCACAAAGTCCTGCCGAACCCGGTCGATAGCGAAAAAATCCGCGCGGCTCCCCTGCCCCGGCGCGACGATGACACCACCACCGAATTTATCTGCGCCGGACGGCTGCACCACCAAAAAGGCTATGACCGCCTGTTTGAAATCCTGCCGTTCGTCAGCATCCCCAAATGGCATTTAACGATTTTAGGCGAAGGCCCCGAACGCCGCCGCCTTGAAATACAGGCCAGACGCGAAGCGGTTACTGAAAAAGTCGATATGGCAGGTCATATCGACACGCCCTGGCCCTATATCGCCGCTGCCGATTGCCTGCTGCTGCCATCCCGCTGGGAAGGGCTGCCGAATGTTGTCCTCGAATCCCTCGCTGCCGGAACCCCCGTCATTGCCATGGCTGAAGCCGGCGGTATCGATGAAATCGCAAAAGCAGCAGCCCCGGGAACCGTAACTGTTGTAGAAACAATGGACGAGTTTCTAACCGCAATGAATAAGGTAGAGCATAATCCGGCGGCAGGCTACAGACCATCACTATTGCCGCCGTCTTTCGAAAAGCCAGCAATTCAGGAAAAATTCTCGCAAATGCTGGAAGCGCTTTAGAACAGCTCCATAATCAGGCAACGGGCACTGCCGCCACCATATTTTTCAATCGTCGGGATCGGCGCATACAAAAGCTTGGTAAAGAACTGCCGGTATTTTTCTTTCTGCGCTTCGGCAAGCCCGTGATAAGCCATTTCCGACATCACCAGCATCCGGTCGCCGTCGGCATTCAGGATTTCAAGGGAATTGCCGCAAAACGCTTTAAGCTCATCAAGGCTCAGCTCAATCACCTCATGGGTCTGCCGTAACCGGGCCAGCACATCGGCGCGGTATTTTTCCTTGATGCAGTCCGCGCAGATCGCCGCGACTTCAGTACCAATCCACATCACGAGATCGGTATGGTAAACCGGCTTACCGGTATGGCTTTCCGTTTCGAAAATCACGACATCATAGCCTGTCTTCTCGCTCCACAGCCGCACCATCTCTTCTGTCGTACGGCCGGAAAGTGCGGCATAGGCAACACCGTTGACCCGATCGATGCACAAGCTGCCTGTGCTTTCCAGGAATTTACTTTCATTTTCAAATGATGTGAAATCAAACGCCGTCTCATACAGGCTTTCAAAAAACGACATCATCGCCGGTGAGCGTTCCTTGCGGCGATTGTCATTGAGCATCGGGTAAACGATCATCTGCTTGCCCGTATGGGTCGAAATCCAGTTCGGGAACAAATGATCCGGGCACCCGGTTTCTCCGCGCACCGTGGTGACGGCAACGCGGTTTTCAACCAGCATATCGCGGAAGCCGCGAAACTCTGCCAGCGCTCTTTTAAAAATGGCGTCCTGCGTTTCGTCTTCTTCAGCCTGATAGACGTTCGTATCCATCGTTTCCGGGTTGGCGTAAAACACCTCCGGTTCGATCAACAAAAGATGTCCTGTCGATTGTGGTCCGGTAGAAAGCGCCATATCCTGTCCCTCACGATGTTGTTTTAACGCGGTTACACTCTGCATGTTTTTCTCTCCCTGTTTTGTTCCGGGATCATTAAAGCCGAAAGCAAAGACGGCCACGTCCCGAGATCGCGCCATCCCATTGAAACCGGGATCACGGCGCTTTTTGATGATTGCTCCATGACAGCATAATCAATCGAAAGCGCCGGGCAAACAGAAAAGGCATTTTCATCCAGATAGATTGCGTTCTGCAACCGGCGCGCCCGTGCCAGCGCCTGGTAAGACTGATCGAATATCGCCGCCTGCGCCGCCTTTAAATGCGCCAGGTAAGATGATGCGCTCATCAGGAATATGCCGCTATTCCAGTAACAGGATGCCTGCTCCATAAGCGCTGCAGCCGCCGCTTTATCCGGCTTTTCGGCAAAGCGCGTCACGTTAAAAACATCACCGTCCAGCGATTCCCCGGCACAAATATAGCCGTAATGCGGCGATGGGCTGCGCGGCGGCATCCCGAACGTCACCAGCCAGCCCTGCCGCGCCATATCGGCACCCCGCTCCACGGCGGCCAGAAAAACGTCCATATCACGAATCTGGTGATCCGAAGGCATCACCAGCAAAAGGCGGTCTCCCTGCCGGGCAAGAAAATGCGCCGCCGCCGCAAGCGCCGGGGCTGTGCCCCTGCCTTCCGGCTCTAAAATCATCTGCCCGGCCTGCGGAAGCTGTGCCATCACAAGGGGACGGTGGCGCACATTACAGACGATAAACGGAGCCTGCATCGCCGCGGCGCGGGCCGCGGTTTGCTGCAAAAAAGAAGGCCGTCCGGGCAAAGACAGGAAAGGTTTGGGCCGTGACCGGGTCGATAAAGGCCATAAGCGCACCCCCGCACCGCCCGCCAGAATGACCGGCACGATTTCAGATAACGCAGAAGGGTGCGGATCACGCGGCATCTTTTATCCCATCTTGAGACTCCAGATACCATGCATACGCTTTTTCAAGTCCCTCGCGCAAGGGGGTGTGCGGCGTCCATCCCATCTGGTACAGCCGTGTGCTGTCCATCAGCTTGCGGGGTGTGCCGTCCGGCTGAGCCGTATCGAATAAAATCTCTCCATCATAGCCAACAACGGCGGCAATCTCTTTGGCCAGCGCCGCAATCGACAGCTCCGTCCCGCTGCCGACATTGATCTGCTGCGCCCCGTTATAATGCTGTAATAAAAACACCAGCGCATCGGCAAGGTCATCGACATATAAAAACTCACGCAGCGGCTTGCCCGTCCCCCACAAGGTAATCGCCCCCGCCTGTTCTGCTTTCGCCTGCACCATCTTCATTATCAGCGCCGGGATCACGTGCGAGCGGTGCGCATCATATGTATCGCCCGGCCCATACAAATTGCACGGCATCGCCGCAATGAAATCGCAGCCATGCTGCGCCCGGTAAGCCTGGCACATCTTAATCCCGGCAATCTTGGCAACGGCATACCACTCATTCGTCGGCTCCAGCGGACCGGACAATAGCGCCTCCTCCGTGATCGGCTGGGCTGCTTCGCGCGGGTAAATGCAGGATGATCCTAAAAACAGCAACCGGCGCACACCGGCCTGAAAAGCCCCGTGGATCACGTTACTTTCGATCATCAAATTATCGTAGAGAAAATCAGCAGGCGCGGTACTGTTCGCGGCGATACCGCCAACCCGCGCCGCGGCAAGGATAATACCGTCCGGCTTATGATGCGCCAGCCAGTCATGAGTCTGCGCTTGATCCCGCAAATCAATATCAGCGGTCAGGATTCGGCAGTCTTCATCCTGCAACCGGCGCAGCACGGCGGAGCCGACCATCCCGCGATGGCCGGCAACAAAAACCCGTTTATGCCGCAGCGGAAAAACCAAAGCCCTCATCCTCCGGCACATGACCTTCGCGCAGGGCGGCGCGGTCTGCCGCCACCATGTCTTCCACCAGCATCCGCAGCGTCGTCTTCGGCTGCCAGCCTAAAATCTGCTGCGCCTTGGTCGCATCCCCGACCAGCGCATTAACTTCATTGGGACGGAAAAACTGCGGATCGATCGTCACAAGCACCCGGCCGTTAGCGGCATCATAGCCCTTTTCATCCAGCCCTGCACCGCGCCAGACGATCCTGATCCCGGCGCAGCTAAACGCCAGCGTCACAAATTCCCGCACACTGTAAGCCTGCCCGGTCGCCAGCACGTAATCATCCGGCTTGTCCTGCTGCAGCATCATCCACATGCCTTCAACATAATCGCGCGCATGTCCCCAGTCGCGCAGCGCATCGAGATTCCCCAGCGCAAAACGCTCCTTTTGCCCTTCGGCAATCGCGGCGACACAGCGGGAAACTTTGCGGGTCACGAACTCTTCCCCGCGCAGCGGGCTTTCATGGTTGAATAAAATCCCGTTCGACGCATGCAGACCATAAGAATCGCGGTAATTACGCACCAGCCAATACGCATAAAGTTTGGCCGACGCATAAGGACTACAGGGCGCAAACGGGGTCTGCTCGTTCTGCGGCGGCCTTGCGCTGCCGAACATTTCCGAGCTGCTGGCCTGATAAAAGCGGGCATCGGTATCCCGGACAGCGTCCAGCAGCCGCAACGTCCCCAGCGCATTAATCTGCGCGGTGGCTTCCGGCACGGCAAAGCTAACCTTCACATGGCTCTGCGCGCCAAGGTTATAAACCTCATCCGGGCGAATATCCCGCACCAGCCGGTGCAGATTCCCGCCATCCGTCAAATCGCCGTAATGAAGATGAAAACGCTCGTGCTTCTGTAAAATTTCGATCCGCTGCGTATCGGGCGTTGCGCTATAAAGCTGCATCCCGTGGACATCATACCCTTTATCCAGCAGGAACTGCGCCAGAATAGCCCCGTCCTGCCCGGTGATCCCTGTAATAAGGGCCGTTTTCATATCCTGCATATGCATGCGGCTCCACTACCATAAATTGCTATGGTATGCACTAAAGCCGATAAAATGGGAAAAGACAAGCGCTTTGCCGTTATTAATTTGATTTTTAAAATGCCTTGTGCCGTCTTCCCGGAAAAAGCGCAGCTTTTATCCGGGATTTATGCCAATGACATCGTTCATCGGCACAAACCCCGGATCATCGCGACGCGCTGTCCGGGGTGACGGCAAATTTATAAATATTGATTATCTAGCCAAGGGACCGCTGTATCGTAAGGTCAGGCTGTGGCGTTTGCGGTCCATCAGCAGACAGTGCGGGCCGTTCAATCCCGGCGACACATTCATTAAAACCACTATGCAGCCCCGGCCCCTTCACTGTGGACACCTGCATCCCCGTACCTTGCTGGATATGCTGTGCCAGTTGGTTCAAGGCAAGACTGCCTTCGGCACCGTCACTGGAAACAAGCCGGCACTGCATACTGTCCAGCGCACTCGCAACAGGCGTCTGATCTGCAATCAGGGGACCGCTCATACAGACCTCCTGACTTCTACATAAGCCACATGGGTGATGGTTGCGGGAAATTCGGAACCGTCATATTCGACCAGCCCGACTTGCGTGTTATTGGCAATGCGCTGGAAAATCTCGCCGCCCTGGTACGGCATCTCGGCAATGCTCTCATACCCGGCTTTGAACCGGATATCCTGGTCACTGACGGATACGGTGTAGGTTTCGGCATCGGGCAGGCTTCCCGCGATCACAATCACCACGGAATAATCGGCTCCCAGAAGAAAATCACAACGCTCAAACACAATAGTTCCCCGCTTCTTTTTATATATTATGCGCGCAGGGGTTTAAAAAGCTGTGAAAATTATCTGCAATTTTAGATAAATTTGATTATTCCGCCGCTTCCGGGCCGTTTTTATGCGGCTTTCCCTTTAAAAGCTGCCGAAACGGGTGCGCAAGCTGCTGACCGAAGCGCGGCGGCATATATTCGTTAATCCCGATATTAACCGGCGGACGGCGCGGCGGGTTGAAATAGGTCCCGAAAAGCTGGTCCCACAACATAAGGTTTTCGCCGTAATTCTTGTTTCCTTCGCTGATGTCCCGGCTATGGTGCCATCTGTGCAGGCCCGGCGTATTAAAAACCCATGAAATCGGGCCAAAGTGCATTTCAACATTGCAATGTGTGAGCATCCCGATAAAGGCCGTAATCGCAGAAAGCCAGACCAGTACTTCCATCGGCGCCCCCAGAGATACCAAGATTGTCATGCTTAACAAAATACTGAAAATACTGTCGATAAAATGGAACCGCCCGGTATTGATGATCCAGAGCCGCGTTACACTGTGATGCACCGCGTGAAAATGCCATAACGGCAGCCATTCATGCGCCAGCCGGTGCGCCCAGTACAGTCCAAATTCCGCCAGCACCACCCCCATCACGACCTGGACCGGCATTGGCCAGTCGCGTGGCCAGATCCCGTGCCCGGCTTCCGCCGCAGGCGTCACCAGCGTCGCAAGCCCGATCGCCGTACTGAAAACCACAAGGGTCTGGACAGTCCCTTTGCTCAGCAGCGTATGCGCGATATTGGCAAACGTCTGGCCGTCATCCTCATTCCAGACCGCTTCGTGCGGCATCATCCGCTCAAAAATATAAAGCGAAACCGCCAGGAACAGGTAAGCGAGATTGAAAAACAGGACAGGCTGGTCGGTAACAAAACCGTACCCGGTAATGAGCATGCAAATCGTAAATAAAGCCGGCCATGCCGTCCAGGAAAGCAAATAACGCATTGTCAGCACCCTTATCCTGTGTTGAACTGAGGTCTTCTATGCAAAGCACCATATAGGCTGGTCAACGGGAGTACAATAGAAATGCTGTTCACGGTTTTCAAGGTCCTGAGCTCTGCGCTCATTATCGCCTTCGCATCATGGCTGTCCGGGAAGAAACCCGAGCTTGCGGGGTTTATCGTTGCCCTGCCGCTGGTCACGCTGCTGGTGCTGCCGTTTTCACACATGGAGCATCACGATCCGGAAAACAGCGTCCGCTTCGCCCAGAGCATCTTCATGGCGATCCCGCTGACATTGTTTTTCTTTATCCCGTTCCTGCTGGCTGCCAAGCTGCAGGTCGGGTTCTGGGGATTATACGGCGGCGGGCTGGCGCTGCTGGTCACCGCCTATTTTGTCCATCGCTGGCTGGTATCGGTCTTGTTTTAGAACAGCAAAGCTGACAGCACCCACAGACCGATGATAACAGCAGCCGCTTTAGCGGCAAGCACCCAATGAGACGGCCCTTCATACCGGTCGGCCGCGACAAAAATCGGTTTAACCATGAACCCGGCCCAGACAAGCTGGAGCATATAAAACGCCCCGCCAATACCGGGAATGCCGGACACCACTTTCAGCCCGACAATGACGCAGAAATAATAGATCCAGAATGTATGCGCCAGCGGGATATTCCCGTTCCACAACATTTGAATCGTTGTATTAAAATCCATTTTGCCAATGGCAGGCGCTTCCGGTTTTTGTTCCTGATTGTCTTCACTCATAATAAGGACTCCCTGTAAAAAACTATGCATCCTTTTCTTCATACAGGCGCATCGCCAGCCTTGCAAATGCAAAGCTCAGCACCAGCAAGCCAAGAAGCCAGCTTTGCCACATCCCGTACCCGAACGCGAGCACCGGCATAAAGAACATTAAAACAGGCAGCGATGACCGGGCCGCGCCATAGCTCAGGCGGGACAGCGCCCGGAACAGCAGGACAAAAACCGCACTGCCCCACAACGCCCCCAGAACGCCGAATTCAATCCAGAGCTGGATGGCAAAATTATGGGGATGAAGTTCGGTCACCCCTTTTCTGTAAATCTGTGCCGTATCGAACGCCTCCACAGCACGGGTCGCCTCAATCCCCATCCCCCATAACGGGTGCTCCAGAGCTTTACGGGCCACAGCATCCCAGATTTCAAGCCGCTGCGCCCCGAATCCGCCGCCTTGGCCGATCACAGGCATGGTTGCAATATCCGCCGCAAATTGCCCGAACAGCCACATAGCCAGGAACGGCGCGCCAAACAGGCAGATCAGCAGCAGTCCTGCCACCAGTTTCCACGCCCATTGATGGCTGTAAGGAAAGGCAAAAAAGAACAGCACCGCCAGGATCGCGCCAAGCTGCGCCGACTGGCTTTGCGTCAGGCACAGCGCCGCCAGCAACGGCAGCAGAAAGGCAAGACGCTGTACAGGCTGTGGATGTTTACCCAGGAAACTATACGCGGCAAGACTGGCCGCCGTAACCGCAATCAGCCCGCGATTTAAGTTCGATTTTTCAAAATGATCGGCAAAAGAAAGTCCGTGCAAAAAGCGGGAAACCGGAAAATTAAATGCCATATCAAACGCCAGCACCCCGGCAAAAAACGCGCAGGCATAAGCCGCATATTTCAGGTAAGGTTTCACCGCCGCCACAGGCACGGCATCGATCACCGCCCAGAACAAAAGCGAGGGGATCAGGATCAGCGCGATCTTGAAGGTCCGCTCCAGCGCAAAAGACGGATCGAGCGCCCACAGACTGCTGCCCCCGGCCAGAATCAGCAGGCTGCACACCACTGCAAGCAATGTTTTATTGATCGCAGGAAAGGATTTCGTCTCGGCATAATAAAGCCCCGCCAGCACCAGCCCGCCAAGACCGGGCCAGTAGGCCAGAAACCGCGGGCTGATAAAAGCGATGAGCGGCATAAGGGTCAATATGGCGATAAAAGCCGGGATAAATATCCCCACCCTTTTTGCCGTAACCGTCTGATCCTGTTCTGTCATGACCATGCTCCGACATAGCGGATTCAGACCTGCCGCGCAACAGCGATCACACCGCCGGCAACAGGAGAAAAAAATTGATTTTACTCTGTAACCCGCCACAATAACCGGGCGAATAATCCTCTGCATGATTATCGCAACATTCAAACCTTTAAAGGAGTAGAAAGAACCATGAAACTTAAAAAAGCACTGACTGCTGGTGTCGTTGCCGGTGCCGTGTCCCTGGCAATCGCCGGCGCGAATGACGCAAAAGCCGAAAAACATGAAACTGAAAAATGTTTCGGTATCGTCAAAGCCGGGTACAATGATTGCGCCGCCGCCGATAAAAGCCATAGCTGTATGGGGCAAGCGGCAGAAGACGGCAACCCGCACGAATGGGTTGCTGTCCCGGTCGGTCTTTGTGAGAAACTGGTTGGCGGAACCTTGGCCGCAGGTGAAGGTGCTGATGAAAAAGCTTCTTGTGACAGCAAGTCTAGCTGCCAGGGCAAGGAAGACCACGAAGGCTAAACCATGACGTCCGCTAAGGACATGACGCAAAACACATCGTTTCCGGTCGCCCCGTTACGGGCGGCCGGGATCGGTCTGCGGGCAAAACATTACGAGGACATCCTCACGGACCTGCCCGCGATCGGCTGGATTGAAGTCCACCCGGAAAATTATTTCGGCGGCGGGACGCACCGCCATTACCTTGCCAAAGCGCGCGAGTTTTACCCGCTCAGCCTGCACGCGGTCGGCCTGTCTCTTGGCTCCGATAAACCGGTCGATGAAGAGCATATGAAACAGTTTAAAGCGCTGATCGACCTGTTCGAGCCATTCCAGATTTCCGATCACGCCTCATGGAGCGCCAGTGGCAATGCGCACCTGAACGACCTGCTGCCGCTACCCTATACAAAGGAAACGATCAAAAGACTGTGCGGGAATATCGACCGCGTCCAGAATTATTTCGGCCGCACGATCCTGATCGAGAACCCGTCGAGCTACCTGTCTTATACGATCGATGAAATGCCCGAATATGAATTCATGAACGACATCGCAAAACGCACAGGCTGCCATATCCTGCTCGATGTGAACAATATCTATGTCCAGTCGGTCAATCACGGTTTCGATCCGTACCATTATATCGATAACATCACCCCGGAACCGGTGCGGGAAATCCATCTCGCCGGTCACACGGAGCGCGCATTTGATGATGGTACGATTTTAGTCGATACCCACAACAGGCCGGTAAGGGATGAAGTCTGGGATCTTTACGAACACACCATCGCCCGCTTCGGCAGCGTCCCGACCCTGATCGAATGGGATGGCGATATCCCGCCCCTTTCAGAACTCGTCGGCGAATCCGATAAGGCGCAGGCCATCATCGACCGCCATATGAAGACACAGGATAAAACCCATGAAGCTGCATGATATCCAGCAGGGTTTCAAAGATACGATCCTGGATCCGGAAACCGCCGAAGCCGAAAACGAAGCGTTTCGTAACATCTTTAAATCCGATACCGGGATCAGTCTTGAAAACCGCTTTAAAGTTTACCGCAACAATGTCATCCGCAGCTTAACGGATGTCGTGCTTGCCGCCCTCCCGATGACGAAAAAACTTGCCGGGGAAAAATTTCTGGAGCAGGCCGTGCGGGCTTACGTCACACAAAACCTGCCGGACAAAGCGGATCTGACCCTGTACGGCATTACCTTCCCCGCATTCATCGCCACCTATGAACCGGCCCGGAGCCTGCCCTACATCGCCGACCTGACACGGCTGGAATGGGCGTGGGAGGCGGCCTATTACGCCGCAGACGATCAGGCGCTCGACCCGGACGAGCTGGCCGCCATCGATGAAGACAGCCTGCCCGATTTGCGCTTTACCCCGCGCAGTTCTTTTGCGCTCATCGACTCTGATTACCCGCTGGATGAGATTGTCGATTTCTGCCGCAATACGCCGGACGGAAAATTTACCCTCCATGACCGGGGCTGCAAACTGATGGTGCTGCGCCCTTATTTAAAAGTCCAAATCCATAAACTGGACGATCATGAATTCACATTATTAAGCGCCCTGCAGGAAGGCAAAACCATCCACGAAGCGGCTGCGCTTATTGATGAAGATGACGATGATTTCGACCTCGCGGCCTTTTTGCAAAAACACCTGATCCGCGGCACGTTCGCAAGCCATTCCCTTGAAAAGTGATCCGTTTCTCCACCCCGTCCGTATATAAAAATGAACGAGGAAACAGGCCGCCCATTCGGGGACCGCTTTCCTGTTCCAGACAAACATTGTTGGAAAAAAAGGAGAAAAACCATGACTCTCGTACCTTTGAGAAAATCACACACGCCCGCATCTTACCGCTCCGGCCTCGATGATTTCGACCGGATGTTCGATAACTTTTTCAAAAATGCGCTAACCAATATCGCCGCGCCCTCCCCGTTGGCGGGAAGCCTGGCCCTGCGGATGAATGTCAGTGAAACCGAAAAAGCCTATCACATCGACGCCGAACTGCCCGGCATCGATGAAAAAGATGTGGAGCTGACCGTAAAAGACGGCGTCCTGACCCTGAGCGGGGAAACCCGCGCCGCAACCGAAGAGGACGGCAAAACCTTCCACCGGGTCGAACGCAGCTACGGCAGCTTCAAACGCAGCCTACAACTCCCCGCAGACGCCAATGAAGACAGCGTAAAAGCGCACATGAAAAACGGTATCCTTGAAATCGAAGTTGCCAAAATCAGGGAAGCGAAAAAAGAACCGAAGCGCATCGCCATCGGCCGCAAATAATCCAATCACGCCTTCGGGCTACACAAAGGACCCTGCGGGAAATGCACAAAAACGCATTCCCCGCAGGCGTTTAGCTAATGACTCCGGGATGAAAATAACTTATGGTGTGCCTCTTTTCTAAAAGCAAAGAGGACAAAACCATGACAGAACCGGATATTGCGGCCCGCGAACCTATCGAAGTCGAACTGACCGAAGGGAAAACCTACTTTTTCTGTACCTGCGGCAAATCGCAAAAGCAGCCGTTCTGTGATAGTTCCCATGCCGGAACCGATTTCCAGCCGCACCGTTTTACCGCCGAAAAAAGCGGCAAAGCATGGCTGTGCCAGTGCAAACGCACCGGAGACCGGCCTTTCTGCGATGGTTCCCATAAAAATCTGTAAAAATACGGGACTTTCCCGGTAATGAACCTATTTTAATGTCAGGCGTTTATATATGCATAACTGCGCCCTGATAAGGAGATTATGATGCGATTACAAAACATTGTCCGCAACGCGGCAATACCGGTCTTTCTGGTTTTTGCGCTGTTCATTGCCCCCGCAAACGCCGCGGATAATGCGCAGGCCAAAGCCTTCATCCAGAATATGGGCGACGAAGTAATCGGATACCTGGTCGATGACAACATCGGGCAGGCCGACCGCAAAGACAAGCTGGCGACCGTGCTAAAAGCGCATTTCGATACAAAGACCATCAGCCGCTTTGCCATGGGCCAGAACTGGAAAACCCTGTCCGCCGAACAACAGGACGAATACCGCACCTTATTTGAAAAAATGATCGTTGCCATTTACTCAGAAAAATTCGCTGCCTATGACGGCCAGCAATTCGAGGTCGATCAGGCGAAAGCGGTGAATGACAAAGATTACATCGTCCAATCCCGCATCCTCCAGAACAAGGGCAAGGATGTCACCGTAAGCTGGCAGATCCGTTTCAAAGACGATGAATTCCGCATCATCGACGTAAAAGTCGAAGGCGTCAGTATGGTCCTGACGCAGAAATCTGAATTTTCCTCGATCATCCAGCGCAAAGGCGGAAACCCGGCCATCATCATCGATTATTTACGTCAAAAAACCAAAGCCGGTTAAACAGCCTAGGGCCGCGCCACATCGATAAAGAAGCGCGGTCCGCGGCCTTCACCGGCAGGCAATTCCTGATGATCTTTCACAATCATCGTATCGCGGGCGACCAGCAGCAGGCGCGTCCCGCCATTCGGCAGCCTTTCGGTCCCGAAGCCTTTCAGCGTCATGTTATAGGGTAGCGTATCGCTCGGGTTCGTATTCCAGCGCAGCGACGGCATATCGACAATGACCACCATGCCACTGTCGCCTTCTTCAATACGGAACTCTGCCTTTTCAGACAGTTCCAGCACCACGCGGACTTTATCCGGGTGCTCGCCAATCCTGATATTCGAAACCTGCCCCGTTACCGGAACAACGTCCGGCAACGGTTCAGGCGTCGGAACGATAGAGGCGGCTCCCCCACTGGAATCGCTCTCGCCGACGAAGGAGCTACCTTCATCGACAGAACTCTCCACAGCAGGGGAGCTGTCCTCATCGGAAGTTTCTTCCGCAGCAGGGGAGCTACCCCCACCGGGAAGAGAGACAGGAGCCGGCTGTTCCGTCCCGGGAACAGCTGGAGCAGTAGTGGGTAGTTGGGCTATTCCACCACTATCTCCGTCAGTTTCTGCAGCTGCACTCTCTTCTGCAGCCGGCTCCAGTAGATAGAGATCAATGCCAAAGGCAAAGAGCTCTTCAGAAGAGACCTCGACGGTCTCAGGCGGGACGTCAACTTGGTATGAGGGATCGGCGCGGACCGTATAGGTTCCTGGCAGCACGAACTCAAAAGCGTAATAACCGTCAAACGCGGTTTCAGTAGTCATGTAAACTTCCCCGTCAGGCTTGACGAGTTCCAGTCTCATGCCACCGACCGGCGCGCCGGTACTATCATTCCATACGGTGCCGTCAATCGCACCGGTTTCAACAATGGGGAATTCAAAGCCGGGCATGGCTCCACGCAACCCGACAGTACTGTATCCGGTCGTCACCGAACGGTAATAAGGATCTTTGAGCGATCCTTCATCAAGCGAAACAGCATTCAAACGATCCGGCTGGACAGGAACGACCACATACCCGCTTTCATCACTCAGCTCACGAGACGGGCTACGGCCGACCTGCAGGCGCGCGCCCTGAACAGGCTCATCGCCTTCGTTATAAACGCCATCACCATTCCGATCGAGAAAGACATGTCCGAGTACAGGTGATGTGCTTTTCTTCGATGCACTGGATAGCTTATAGTTCCTGTCCGCATTATAAGGATTGATCGATGTGGATGCCCGCAGGATAAACTGCCAGCCGCGCTCCTCGCGGTACTGGGCATCAAACGTTGTCAGAAGATCGTCGAAATCATAACCAACCTGCGCCCCGGCGCCAAAAGTTGAATTGGAAAAGTCGTGCTGCATGTTAATCGATGTCTGGAAGGCATCTTTAGACTTGTAGCGAACTTCCATAGTGCCGCTTTGAAGTTCGGCTTCAGGGGACAGGTTATATACAAAACCGCCACGGGTTTGCCAGTTCCCTTTGTTCCAGTTGATGTTTGTCGAACCTGATGATGCTTCATGAATCTCATTGACGAAACGGCTGGTTGTAGAGTTATTAAACCTTAGCCCGCCCCCTGTGAATGACTGCGCCGTCTCGGCAGTCGTCGTCACCGTACCGTCAACAAGCTCGCGATGGAGCAGGTTCAGGCGTAAATCCATCGGGATAAAGGGTAATGGCAACTTCGTATTGATATCGGCTTCTGCTTCAAAGCTTTTCGCGCCCGTCCCCTCCCCGGCATTCTGACTTTCAAACTTGTTAAAGAATGCCGTCCGCAGGTTGAGCCTCATCCCCAATAACTCGGTCAGGAAACGCATATCCACGGCATTGCCACCGTTAATCTGCCGGTATCCTTCAACTTCAGCGACCCCTACCGGCGTGTTCGCGACGAAACCGCCGGTATAATATTTCTCTTCTTCTTTATCGTAAGGGGTTTGCGTATAACTGCCGAAAAGGGTCAACCATTGATTCAGGCCGTAAAACATCTCGGCCTTTTTAGTCAGCAGGGGCTCGTCATCATTCGGATCCGGCTCTTCAAGCCGGAAAAAAGGCCTGTCCGTATCGACAATGCCAAGATTGTACTGCACCTCGCCGGGGGAAAGCAGGCTGTTACCGATATCATATTCATAAACGTCTTCCCGGATCTGCCCTTGCGGACCATATAAGATAACCCGCATCCGGTTGTTACCGTAGCTAAGCGCCACGTCTTCAAAATAATATTCGCCATCATCTTCGACGGCGCCAATCCGGATCAACTGATTGTTTTTGTATAGCTCAAGCTCCCATCCGGGCGGTCCCCGTCCTTCAATCGTAATTCTGTCAAACTCACGCGACCTGCTGTTATCCGTATTGGACACAGTGACCCCGCGCCCCCCGGAATTACTTCCGACAAGATCACGCTGACTAAGGCTGACGTCGCCAAAATCAACCCGCCGGACCGTGGGAATAAAAAGATTTTCGCCTTCGGGCGCCTGCCGCGAAAACCGGGTCCGGATGCTATCCGGTCTTTGTATCCCGCCATTTTCCAAACGATAACTTGCGGAAAAATCGGTGATAAACTTGGCCAGCTGCTGTGTGCCGCTAATGGTATTCGTACCGGCAAACCGCCGGCCATCCATGTCGTATGTATATGTGGATTGCAAATCAAGAATTGGCTTCCCGATCCACTTATAGCTGTTCTCAACATAGGTAAGATCTTCAAAATCCCGATCCCGCAGAGCCTGCTGAGATTTAAATATTTCCTGCCGGTTTTCCCGCTCCTTACGCCGGATAAAGGACAACTCTTCTTCAGCTTCGGCAATAATAGTGATACTGGGAAGATCAACCTCCAGCTCAACAGGCCACATAAGGTTAATCACGTCCAAGCGGACATAAATATCATCATCAGGAACAAGATCGGATACTAAAATCCCGTCAACAGGCAACTGTACGCGCTCGCCTTTCACGACAAGCTCGCCCTGCTCTCCATCGAGAGTAAAAGCGTTCTCTTCGCGCCCGGCAAAGCCTGTAACAAAAGCGCGACCAGTCTCGGCCTCCGTATAAAACTCGAAGGCCGCCCCCAGCTCAACGATCGGCAGGTAATACCCACCCTTGAACTGGTATGCAAAAATCGCGTTCGTAATGGTCCATTGCGGAGGCATTACAACGCTAAAAATCCACTCCTCGGGTTCCGGCGTCCCGGCCCCGCGAGCAGGAGACACAACCATACCCGCAACCGCCACAACAAGCATGGCAGCGAATACAATTCGCCTCAAAAATACCGTCAAATGTAAATTGCCCATGAATCCGAGCGGAGAAGTAGTTAGTTAGAATAGCCCACTAACATCATAGCAAAAAACACTTGGATAAAAAACATATTATTAATGATTTTTTAAATTTAGATGATAAACACCCAAAAGAATCGCCCCAATCACCCAGGCATAAAAAAATGCGGCCCCATTTGCCGCATTCATTACCCCAAACCTCAAAGCTACATAACATCACATACGCACATCAGCCCTGGCCATCACCTGCCCACCATAGAGCGTATCATCACGGTCAGCGACATATTCAATCCGGGCGGCACCACACCCTGCAGCCTTTTCCGGCGGCACGATAATCTCATATTCAAACACACGCCGCTTCACTTCCGTGTACACAGCGATACCGCGGATATGGCTGGCGACAAACTCACCGTTCCCTGTACAGATCACTTTAACATCACCATACAGACTGCGGTTACCAGAACGGTTCAGCACAAAGCTGACGACCGCCCCATCCGCCGAACGAACCAGCTTCGGCTCCGTAATGCTCGCAGCGGCCTCAAAGTCTCCATGCCGCACAAATATCGGCATCGTCATCGCCGGCTGCATCGTCAAACGAAACGCCTGCTGCCCTGCCTGTTTATTGCGGTTAGGGTCAAACGCCTCAGGCGGCGCTTCAGAAACAATCCATAAGTGAGAACGGTATTCGCCCGGCTCAAGATCACGGGGACGGCGTAACAGAATGCGGATCTGCTGAGATCCCCCTGCCGGAACAGTTACACGGCGGGGCGCGTAGCGGATCATATCATCAGCCCACTTAATCCCGCTTTTTCCTTCTTCGCCTTCCTTGATATAAACAAGCGACTTCTGCTCATCCATACGGTAATGACGCCAGCCAATACGGTATGTTTGCTCACGCGCCGAGTTATTCATGATAGTGATGATATCAGAGCGTTTCGGCCCCTCAAAAACAATCCGCTTCATACTCAACTGCAAGGCCTGCGCTTCATTCAGCCACAGCAGGCCCGCCACGGACACAAACAGCATAACAAGAGCCACTCCCGCCAAAACAGGGTAACGGGGCTGAGAATGCTGCGCTTTATTTATAACTGTCATCTTTTAATGATATCATGTTTAAGGACAGAGCATAAGAAAGAACCCTTTCAAATACCGCCCTAGTTTACCCTAAGTTTTAAACAGGGGAAAGTCTTAATAACACAAGATATCCACCTGACTTGACCCTATAAAATAAAATATCTCACATCAACGCACTTTCAAGCAGACGCAGATGATTTTCATAAAGCCTCCAGCTTTCAACCCCATCTTTATAGAGCGGCTTTTTCACCTGCAGCGCACTTGATGTCATCACCACTCGCTCCTGCTTGTGGAACTCCAGACAGGACGGGTCCCACGGCAACCCGCAAAATGCGAGCATTCCCTTTGTCACCCCTTCCTGGTCCGCAACCATCTCCTCATACTGCACATCATAAATAAACCCCGGCAACCGCTTATGCCAGAACGCCATCAGATCTTCGTAACTTTTATAAAACTGCCCCAGCTCCTCCAGATCATAGGCAAACGGAAAATGGCCGCTGAACATGTGCTTATAATTAGAAAAGCAGGTATCGACCGGATTGCGACGGCAATGGATCACCTTGGCTTCGGGAAATAACAGCCGGATCATCCCGACAAGCTGGAAGTTAAGCGGCATTTTGTCTGTAATATAGCGCGCCTCTTCCCGGGCATGACGCTGCAATTTTTGCATATACTCTTCCCGCATCGCCCGCATGGTGTCAGAAGACAACGCCGTAATCGCTTCGCCTTTTTTAAAGCTGTAAAACCCGTAAGCCGTCTGCAACTGATCCATATAGATGGTTTCTCCACCAGCATCCACCTGCGGATGGCTAAACAAAATCTGCTCCGTCAGGGTCGTGCCCGAACGGGGCATCCCAACGATAAAGATCGGCGTAAAAGACTGGCGGGTCGGTTTCAGGGCGTTTTTCTCAAATCCTTTTTTAAAGGCAGCCTTAATCCAGTCCATATTGGATTTTGATACGTCCACACTATATTCATAACTTGAGCGTACAAGATAATTTCCCTGCGCATAATGCGTAAATGCCCGATCGTAATCTTTAAGATCATGGTAAGCCTTAGCCAACGTAAATTGCAGCCGCGCCCTTAATTGCACGTCTAACCCGGCCTCTTGTTCCAGAAGCTTCTTCAGGGTTTTCAGATGCTCATCCTTTTCACTTTTATAGCGATGCGAGCGCGCAAAAAGATAATGCGCATCAATACAATCCGGGTCCAGGGCCAAAGCTTTTTTATAATAACCGATTGCCGTTTTGGTATCGGCCATATCCGCATGCAGACTGCCCATAGAACTCAGGATCTTCACCTCATCGTCATCGTACAGGCGCAGCGCTTTTTTATAATTTTTCAGCGCTTCGTCAACCCGCCCCTGCAAAGCGTAAGCCTTGCCCAGAATTGTATAAAGAGGACCGTACCCGGCATCCTGTTTCAGCCCGCTTCGGCACAAAGACTCCGCCTCCCAGGCCTCGCCCTTCTGCACCAGGATAACGCCAAGGTTGCTATAGGCCGGCATATAAGATTGATCCGCCGCAACCGCTTTTTCAAAACAGGTCTGCGCCCAGCCGTTCCATCCCTGCTTTGCATAAACACTACCAAGCTTTGACATGGCTTTGGCACTACGCGGCTCCAGCTTTAACAAACGCTTCAACAGCGTTTCAGCATTCGCGTAATTGTCGCGATCAAACGCCACACAGGCCCATTCAAACAAAGCTTCCGTATGCTGCGGATTGCGGGTCAGGATTTGCTTGTAAAGCAGTGCCGCATCAGCAGATCGTCCCGCCTCACGCAACCGGAGAGCCTCATCCATCAAGTCCTGATCTTCATCATGCTTTGTCTGTTGCCTGCTCATAGAAAAACTGTACCCCAACTCAGAGTCTGTTTCAAAACCCTCTTCTAATCGTCATCCCCGTGACACAATCCTTGTTAAAGGATTGTGTTTAAACGACGGGGATCCATATGTCAGCAGCTTTGCTGCTGTCTGCTCTGGATTCCCGCCGATTAGCACGGCAAAGCCGCGCCGCGGGAATGACGGTGACGACAAATTTTAAAACAGGTAATAAGAAAAAAGGAAATCACTGGTAACTGGCAAAGATCCGGGCTGTCCCGACATAGGTCCCGCTCACCTGACCTGTGCGGGTCCGTAGAGTCGCACCCACCGGGATACTCAGGGAATACGTATTTTCCGTCGGGGTGAAGGTCATTTTGGTGCCG
Organism: Rhodospirillales bacterium; assembly: GCA_020638155.1. Lineage (GTDB taxonomy): Bacteria > Pseudomonadota > Alphaproteobacteria > Micavibrionales > Micavibrionaceae > UM-FILTER-47-13. The sequence goes on along the minus strand of JACKJB010000001.1, from coordinate 111,493 downwards.
CCATTCGCGGTCAACAGGTTAAAATTGGTCACCAGGACCGAATCCGTGCCGTTGGTCAGTTTAACCGTCGGCGAATCAAGACTGATCGCAACGGGGTACTCCGACCCGCGAATAAACATGCGCCCGGCAGCAGGCTTGCCGCCCGCCAGCGACAGGGAACTGTTATCATCGATAAACAAACGATTCACCCCCGGATCAATCGTCGCCTTACCGGCCCGGTCCATCGTCATGGCCAGCGTCCCGAAATCAAGCGTCGTATTGACCGTCAACTCAATCGCCCGCACCAGCCGGGCAATCACCGGCAATGTCGCCGTTGCGGCAACGGCCTGGATCCCTTCGTAAGAAACGACACCGCCCAGCGCCATAAGGGTTGCCGCGCGCAACATCACCTTACCCTGGTTTTTCGCAGGAGATTGTTTGGATTTAGAAATTTTACCGGTCACTTGCTCTGTCATACTGACATCCTGTCATCACCGTTCTATTCAAATAAGACCCTACATATTCACTTTACCACAAAACGCCAGGTCAAAGCGTTTTTAAAAATTCAGTTTAAAAAGCAAAGGAGGGAGCAAAGCCGGAAAAAACATCCCCGGCTTGCGCCATTATAAAAAAAGCAGTTTATTAAATTCAGCTTACTGGTAAGCTGCCGTCAGTGTTACAGTACCGGTATACGTGCCGGTAGGCGCCGCAGCCGTGACGTTCAGACGACCGCCGACTTTAAAGCCTTTCGATGTTACCGTCGCCAATGCCTTGGTCAATTTCGTAGCACCACCGATCGTAAACTTATCAACGACCAACGCCTTGGTACCGTTTTTAATCGTATCGGTTGCCGGCATCGTCACCACGACAACAGCACTTTTCGCGCCTTTCAGATCAAAGGTCCCCGGATCGCCACCGGCAACACCCCCGACCAGCGATACGTTACCACCGGCAGCGCGGTTCCCGGTTGTCGCATCCATTGTTACCGTACCGCCGGCACCCGTATAGGTCAGGGACCCGAAATCAAGTGCGTTCTGCGCAGTAACCTGCACAGCGGCAATAATCTTTGCCGACATTGACAGTGCGTCAGTCGCCGCCTGCGCACCACCTGCCACAGAGGACAGTGCTGCGAGCGTCGCCGCACTCAACAAGACTTTTCTGGTTTGCTTTTTCATAGCTTTGCTCCTTGCTTTGCTTCGCTTTTTTATGGCCTGTAACGCACGTCAGTTCTTTGCTCATGATATTACAGGATACCCTAATGTATCACACATGCCATAGCATGGTAAGACACAAAATCATGGAAAAATACACAATCTGCACATTTTCCCTAGTCTCATTATAAAACACAAAAAGCTAATAAAGCCTTAAATAACATTGTCCAGGGTCAGGACTCATAAAAATCCATCCCTCGCCGTAGCGTAGCGCAGGCAGGCTTATCGGCGGGAATCCACAAAAGACACTAAGAGCCGGACAAAATCTAACAGTGTCATTTCGAGGCAAAGCCGAGAAATCTCCAGATTATCGGGAGATCCCTCACATGCGTTCGGGATGACGTCCAAGAGCAAGCTGTCCGATTCTTAACTGAAAAGACTTATGGTTCTGCAGCCTCAAGAGCCCCCCCCCTACGCTGTCTTTTGAGACCGCTTTTTGGCCGTCGCCTCGTCATAAAACGGATAGGCCTTTATATGCGCAAGCTGGGTTTGCACCATCAAACGAATATTCTCCATGATGATCCGGTTCGACGGCTTGGGTTTGCAGACTTTCACAGCTTTATCAAGCGCCCGGTAATATTTCATATTTTCGGCGATAATAGCGCGCTCCGCCTGCAACACCCCTTGCCAGAGGGTCGCTTCATCTGCCTGCGGCGCCAGGGTTTTTAATGCCAGCCCCAGAACACGGCGCATCGACCGCGGGGCCTGCTGCTGCGGGATGAGAAGAAAGCGGAGCACAACCGTGTTTTGTTTCGGCGCATGCGTTATCGCCGGCAAATAAAAGCGCAGATCTTTGACATGCTGCGGTAATTTTCCTTTCTGCCCCGTGGCAGAAACCGAATTCACGACAAGCCGCCCGATCCCGTCAATCCGGACCTCCACGGGAACGGACCGCATATAATGGCAATGGGTCTCCACATAATTGTAATTCAGCAGCGTATCGTGCGCCTCGTAAGGGCCGTACGACACAAAACATTCATCCCCCCTCTCCAGAGAATGGCATCCCTGCACAGCAACCCCCTCATGCTCTCGCATATCAACACCTTCCGCTTCCTTGCCATCATCAAGCGGAATGCCGGCTTTACAAAGAGTCGAAAACCCTTCGGCAGCAGGATGATGGTTAAGAAAATCGATAAAGGGCATCATCACCTGCTCTCGTTTCAGAGCGGCAGGCGCCTCCTGTTCGTCAGGACGGCCTTCCGACGAATCATCCTGCACCATAAAACCCAGTACACGCGACTTAATAAAGCTGTTCAGGAAAAAAGCCTGGCGGTTACCCTCTGCCAGCTTGCGTAATGTGTCGGCCACATTAGGACTTCTGCCCGCCAGCAGCCTCTCCATCAGCTCCGGCTCATCATACAACAGGCGCATCGTCACAGTTTTCTTATGCGCCGCGATTTTACCGGTACTGTTATACAGGGCGATGAAAGTTTTCATGATCGAAACCTGCCCTTTGCTCAGGCTTTTATCATGCGATTTGATAATAATATCGTTGCCCTTCAGCCCCAATTCAAACTTGGCAACAGGCAGCAAACAGGATTTCGGCATAATTAGTATAAACCGTCCGTCGCACGCTTCAGCCGGCACGTCGATCTTAAAATCACCCTTCTGACACCCGACCGTCAAACCGTCATAAAACACACCGCCATTTTCCAGCACCTGCTTATGCAGGGTCCGGAGCAGCTTTTCTGTTTCTTTATTATCGCAGGCAAAATGAACCATAGCCGTTACAGGATAAAGCCGCCGCGCCGCCCCGGCAATATTCAAGAATAATCTATCCCGCCTTTATCACGGCGTATAATCCCGGCTGTGCCGCGCTTCAAGATGCGTGAAAATCAGGGCCGCCTTTTCGTCGGTCAGATATTCGTTACCACAGGCGAAGCTGTATATTTTAGCCCCCGATGGTAATCTGTATTGCCATTGACCGTCGTCATACGTCGCCCCGATTGCGAAAATCGAATTGCTGGCTTCCGCCGTTAATGTCCCAAAATCAAAAGATACAAGCTGGCTTGTCGCTGATACGGTCCAGAAGCGCACGTTATTTGTCGTAGCAGTTAAATCGACACTGACAATCAGCAAAATGTCTTGCGTCCTGGCCGAGTCATTCGCCGCCGCCGTTTCCCCGGCATAACCGAAAGACCCGCCTTTGCACGTGTATAACGCCCTGTTGCCGTTTACGTCCATGTACCCATACGCGCCGACGTCTGCGCCTTCTTCGCCCGATCCCCAAGGGCACCATACGCCGGTCGTGTTGGGATTTAACGCCATGGCGATCCACCACTGGCTTCCGCTTGCTCCCGACTTATGCATATTGTAAAGGGTGGGCATGGCCGAGAAATCCTTGCTGGAAAAATATTGCGACCCGTTCAGCGCAAAATACGCCGCCGCATCGCCCGCCGATCCGGTAAAGGTCGGGTCCGCTGTGGCCCCGCCGTCATCGCCGAGATAAAAATCATAGTCTGTTTGATCCGCGCCGTCGGCCGGGCTGGCGATCAGGTTGGCCCAGGTCTGTCCGCTGCCGCCGTAGCTGTCTTCGATGGTGGCGTCAAGGTCGCAGCATACGCTGTCCAGGACGCCATCGAGATAGGGGGAAACATTTCCCGCGCTGTGTTTGCACCATCCCGAAATCCCGTGTCCGAGTCTGACTAACATCTTTTTCTCCTTTTCTGACAATAAAAAAGCCGGCCCGGCCTCTGGCCGTCCGGCATCATAAAAATTCGGTGAGTATGCCCCAAAGCTATCACAGCCGCCCCGGCAAATCAAGAATATATTCCTATGCTATTTCCATGACATTCTTATAACGCCTGACTACCTGTTTACTCATGCCGCTATGCGTCTTATATTGTTAGAAGAATTTTTATCTTCTGTTCATTCCATTCAAGGAGTCTCGCCTTGTCCGCCCATAAAGAAATTACACTCGATGATGCGATCCAGATCGCCCTGGCTCACATGAACTCCGGCAATTTCCGCGTTGCCGAACTGACTTTGCGCGATATCCTGTCATCCGTACCGGATCACTACCAGAGCATGTTTCTGCTCGGCATGGCGCTCTACCATATGGGCAACCTGCAGGAATCGCTGCCTTACCTCAAACAGGCGACCGAAAGCGATGACGTAAAAGCCGACTGGCTATCCAATTACGGGGTTATCCTCAATGATATGGGGCGGCATGACGAAGCGATTGAAGCCTTCACCAAAGCGGAAAAACGTGACAAGAAAAATGCCTCGGTCATGTGGAATAAATGTTATGCCCTCTGGCTGGCGGAACGCTATAAAGAAGCCGAAAAAGCCGGACGCAAAGCGGTCAAACTGGCACCGGACAGTCCCGAAGCATGGCTGAACCTTGGTGCCGCAGTGGTAAAGCTCGGCAATCTGGAAGAAGCGGCGGAGTGCTGGGAGAAAGCGCTTAAAATCCGTCCCGATTTTGCGTTTGCATGGAACAATCTCGGCAATGTCCTGCGCGATCTGGGCAAGCTGAAAGAGTCCGAAGAAAAATGTAAAAAAGCGCTGGCAATCGATCCTAACTATGTCGAGGCCCTGAATAACCTGGGCAATGTCTATCTCGATCAGGGTAAGTATGAGAACGCGGAAGAATTCTACAGACGCGCCATTGCCAACAAACCGGATTACGCCGAAGCGCATAATAATCTGTGCGTCGCCCTGATGCAGCAATCCCGTTACGACGAAGCCGTCATGCACGGCAGGTACGCAACATCATTCAAAGCAAACTATACCGATGCCTACATCAACCTGAGCGATGCCATGCGCAATCTGGGGCACATTGACGAAGCCCGTAAAGCCATTGAAAAGGCTGTCATTTTACGCCCGGATTCCGCGGAAGTTCACATGGATCTGGCCGATGTGCTGTTGATGCAGGACAAATACGGCGATGCCGAAGTCGAGCTGAAAAAAGTCGAAGGCATGGTCCCTGACAACCCGCGGATTTTTATCAAACTCTCTTCGGTACAGGAACGGGCCGGTAAGCTCGAAGATGCACTGGCAACCGTTGAAAAAGCGGCAAGACTGAACCCGGAAATGCCGGAAGCCTACTTGCGTAAAGGGCAGATCTGTCACATCAATAACCGCATTTCCGAAGCCGAAGAAAATTTCAACAAGGCTCTGAAACTCGCCCCTAGATCAGCAAATGCGCATCTATCACTCGCCGATCTGTACCTGACAATGGGGGAAATGAAGAAAACCGAAAAACTTCTTAAAAAAGCCAAGGAACTGGCGCCGAACCTGCCGGGCATGTTCTATACGCTCTCCAGCGTCAAAAAATTCACCAAGACCGATCCTGATTTCAAACAAATGGTTGCACTGGAAAAACGCATCGAATCCTACGGCCTCGATCACGCCAGCGCGCTGAACTTCGCTTTATTCTCTGCCTATGAAGATATGGGCAACTACAAAAAAGCCTTCGAACACCTGAAAAAGGGGAACGATTACAAACGAAAGACCGTGCCGCACCAGCCCGAACGGATCGAAGCGCATTTTCAAATGCTGAAGCGAACCTACACGCCCGAATTATTCAAATCGCTGGAGGGTAAGGGATACAAATCAAAGCTGCCGGTTTTCATTGTTGGTATGCCACGCTCAGGCACAACCCTGACAGAACAGATCATCTCCTCTCATCCCGATGTTTACGGGGCCGGGGAATTATCGGTGGGATCATCACTGGAACACCAGCTCGGTCCCCTGTCCGCAGAAAACTGCCGCGAACTGGGCGCGCTGTATGTCAAAACAGTCAAGAAACTTGACCGTAACGGCAAAGCCAAACGTATCACCGACAAAATGCCCGGCAACTTCATGAATATCGGCCTGCTGGTCAACATCCTGCCCGAAGCCAAAATTATCCATTGCCGCCGCAACCCGATCGATACCTGCCTGTCCTGTTACAAGCAGAACTTCGCCCGGGGGCAATATTGGTCATACAACCTTGAGGAACTGGCTGAACAGTACAAACTGTACGAAGAAGTCATGGCTTATTGGCGTGAAGTCCTGCCGGATCGCTTCCTGGAAATTGATTATGAAGACACCGTCAATAACCTGGAAGAACAGGCACACAAACTGATCGATTTTGTCGGCCTGCCGTGGCACAAAGCCTGTCTGCAACCGCACAAACAAAAGCGCGCGGTGCTGACCGCCAGCAAGACGCAGGTCATCAAACCCGTCTACAAAAGCTCGGTAAAGGCCTGGAAACGCTACGAAAAACAGCTCGAACCGCTAATCAAAGGGCTGGATATGGATAAGCCGCCCGCCAAAAAGACAGCGAAAAAGACGACCAAGAAAACAGCAACAAAGAAAAAACCGGCTAAGAAAAAATAAAAGACCGGAAGAACTGTTCCGCATCCTTAAGACTCCGCTAACGCTTTCATATTAAAATAAAAATATGGGAGACGAACAAGAATCGGTCCACCCCATGCCTCGCTGACAGGATGACAGCGAGCCCGGTCTTGTGAAAGGGTATAAGGCGTGAGCCGCTTTATATTGACAATTGAAGCCAGCGTTGATGCAACAGGGGGTGCAAGCCCGCTGCTTGAAGTGCTGGTTAATGGTGCCGTTACCTCCTCCGCATCGATCACGCAACAAACCGGTGTCGGCTCAAACCTTCTTGTCTTCACACTCGATTACACCGGCAATTATCCGACATCGCTATCCCTGCGTTTTAACGGCAGCTCTGGCGACGGCGGCGAAACGGTCACCATTGAAAGCATGCGCATCAACGGACGCGCGATCAATGTCGGCGGCAACCTGACCGCCACCATGCTGGCACAGGGGGCGCAATCGGATATCGTCTCTACGGCGGCACACGATCATTTATTCGGACGGGTCGAACCGACGGCTGGTGATCTTGGCGCCGCCACCCAGACAGGAACCGCGTCAGGAGAAACCATAGAAGGTACCGACGGGCAGGATGTCATCGACGCGGGCGATGGGGATGACCGTGTCGAAGCGCGCGAGGATGACGATGCCATTATCGGCGGCGCAGGCAACGACACGCTGTTTGGCCAGGACGGGAACGATATCATTCTGGGCGGCACCGGCAATGACCGCATTTACGGCAATGCCGGGGATGATTTACTGTTCGGACAGGATGACAATGACACGCTGCTTGGCGAAGACGGCAATGATGTCCTTAATGGCGGGCTGGGTAACGACGTGTTGATCGGTGCCAGCGGGGATGACGTCCTGTTCGGTGAAGACGGCGCAGACAGATTGCTGGGCGGCGCCGGAAGCAACTCAATGTACGGGGATGCCGGGAACGACATTATCGTCGGCGGCAATGATGATGACCTAGCATATGGCGGCGATGACGACGATCAGATCAATGGTGGTAACGGCAACGACACCCTATACGGTGATGCCGGAAACGATTTCATCAATGGCGGAAACGGCACCGATACTATTGACGGCGGCGATGATAACGACCTGATTTACGGCGGCACCGGGGATGATATCCTGGCTGGCGGCTCTGGAAATGACAGGATTTACGGCGATAACGGCGCAGACACGGTCAACGGCAATGCCGGGGATGACGTCCTGATCGGCGGAGACGGCGCAGATACGATGAATGGCGGCAGCGATAACGACATCCTGCACGGGCATGGGCTGACCGCATCGGAAATCAGCGCGATCCTGAATGCCAACCCGAACGTAACCTACTCCCATGACACAGGAAGCTTCTACCAGTATATCAGCACGAACGCGACCTATAACACAGCCAATACCAACGCGCAGGCGGCAACATTAAGCGGCGTCAACGGGCACCTGGCTACGGTCACATCCCAGATCGAAAACGACTACCTGCAATCTTTAGCCGATGCAGGCCAGTCCATCTGGCTCGCCGGTTCCGATGACGGCGGCGGTACAATATGGACATGGGACACCGGGGCGGAGGCAAGCCTGCAATTCAGCCAGGACAGCACCGCCGTCAACAACATGTATACAAACTGGCTCGCAGGAGAGCCGAACGCAACCAACGCCTTTGTCCGCTTACAGCAAACAGACGGCACATGGACCGACCGGGCCAACAGCGACATATTCGATTACGTCATCGAATGGGAAGGCGGCCTGTTCAGCGATGATAATGCCGCCGATATCCTGTCCGGCGGCGCAGGCAACGATATGATCTACGGCTGGGGCGGCACGGACGAGCTTTATGGCGATGCCGGAAATGATGTCCTGTTCGGCGGCGCCGGAAACGACACGATTGAAGGCGGGACCGATGATGATGTCCTGATGGGCGGCATTGGCAATGATATGCTTTATGGCGGTGGCGGGGATGACTTTATTGATGGCGGCACAGGCAATGATGAAATCCACGGCGACAGCGCCGATCTTCTGCCTGTGATGGAAGCGGGCCGGACCACGGTCACCCAGCTCAATAGCACACAATGGCACACTGTCAACTTCACCGACACGCTAACGAACCCTGTCATTAAAATGTTCGCAGAAGACGTCGCCAGCGATCCTTTCACACTCAGGGTCCGCAACGTTACCGATACCGGATTTGAATTCCAGATCGACGAATATGACTACCTCGACGGCAGCACCGGACCGGAAACTATTTCCTGGGTCGCCGTCGCCAGCGGATCGCATACGCTTGCCAACGGCATTCACATCGAAGCCGGCTATTCAACCGCGACCAATGAAACAACGAACAGCGTTGTTTTCAATTCAACCTTTACTAATGTCGTCGTCTTTAGCCAGGTTTCATCTGATAATGAAATGAGCGCTGTCGTCACCAGGAATGAAAACGTCACGGCCACGGGATTCGACTTCAACATGCAGGAACAGGAGTCAAACGCCAACACCCATGCGACCGAAGATATCGGCTGGATCGCGATGGAAACCGGAGGCTCTGCCGCATTAGGCATGCTGGTCGGCGTGACGGGCAACAGCATCACCGACTCAACCGCAACCGTCAATTTCGGTGGCACGTTCGGTAGCACACCCGTCTTTCTTGGCGACATGCAGACAATCGATGGCGGGGACACCGCCAACACAGCCGGGATATCCTTATCGACAACCCAGGCACAATTTAATATCGATGAAGAGGCTTCCAACGATCCGGAAACGAGCCACACATCAGAAGTCGTCGGCTATGTCGCCCTGGACAGCGGCGTTTACAACGGTAACTCCATCACCAACGGCAGCGATATCCTGCACGGCAGTGACGGGGATGATTTAATTTATGCCGATGCCGTTGTCGATACCAATATACTTGACCCTTCTTCTGCGAACCTGCTGGCCGCATTGATCCTCAGCACCGGGCCGGATGCGTACTGGGATCTTAACGAAACAGCAGGCACTACAGCGGACAACCAGGGAGCTGTCGGCGCTGCGATCGACGGCACGATTATCGGCGGCGCGACGCTGAACGCAGGGGCGCTTTATACAAACGGTGGCACATCGATTGACTTCGACGGCGTCAATGACGGGATCAGCATCCCGGACGATAACGCGATCAACCTGCAAACCTATACAGAGCGGACAGTTGAACTGGTCTTTAATGCCGATGATGTCACGACCCGGCAGGTCCTCTATGAAGAAGGTGCCGGCACAAACGGTTTGACGATCTATCTTGACGGCGGCAACGTTTACGTGACCGGTGAAGATGACGGCGACTGGATTGACGCCGATATCCATGCCGCAGTCGCGACAGGAACAACCTATCATGTGGCCTTTGTATTCGATCAGCCCAACAACAGTTTCACAGGCTATCTGAACGGCGTCAGCATGGGGTCAGTCACCGTCAATAACGCTGTCTTCCCGGCCCATAGCGGCGATATCGGAATCGGCTATGCACCTGATGGCGTCCAGTGGCACGATGGCGAAAGCGGTGCTGGGTTCTATTACAACGGACGAATTTCCGATGTTGCCCTGTATAATTCAGCCTTATCCGGGACACAAATCCAGAACCATGCCAACGCCATGCTTGGCAATCCGCTGACTGAGCTGCCAATAGATGACCATTTATATGGCGGCGATGGTTTTGATGAGCTGTTCGGCGGCAATGGCGGCCGCGATGTCTTCCATTTCGAAGCCGCTTCCGCCTATAACGATGTCGATGAAATCAACGGCTTTGACATCGGCGAACAGGATGCCATTGATATCAGCGACCTGCTGACCGGCTATGTCGATGGGGTTTCGGATATTAACGACTTCGTCACGGTTACAACCGTCGGCTCCGACAGCGTTATCGCCATTGATGGCAACGGCACGGCAGGCGGGGCCAGCTTCACCAATATTGCGCAAATCAACGGGATCAATGGCATAGATGCCGATTTCATGCTGAACAACAACTCTATTATTCCGATCTAAAAGAAAAATTAGATAAAATTTTATCTAATTTTTCCTTTTTTATAACAAAAACATACTACAATTAGACTAGTGCGGAGTGCGCCCAGACTGGGCGAAGCACTGGAATTTTAGACTAAACCGGTACTGTATCTAGGGGTAAAACATATCGTGAGCCAGTTTATTCTGACCATAGGAGCAAGTGTCAATACGGCGGCCGGCAATGCGCCGACGTTGGATATTCTTGTCAATGGCACCCCTGTCGCATCGTCGATCGGCATCACCGCATTAACAGGCGTTGGCACGGATATCCTCTTGTTTACGCTTGATTACACTGGAAACTACCCCTCCTCTCTATCATTCCGTTTCAACGCCGGATCAGGTGATCCTGGTGACTCCGTAACAATCGAAAGCGTAAGAATTAACGGTCAATCTATTAACGTTGCCGGCGATCTCACAGCAACGATGCTGGCCCAGGGACAAAGTTCCACACTCACCTCCACGGCAGCCTATGACCACCTGTTCGGAAGAGTAGAAGTAACCCCGGGCGATTTGGGCGCTGCCACACAAACGGGTACGGGCGGTGATGAAACAATACACGGCACAAACGACCAGGACACAATTGATGCTGGCGGGGGCAATGACCGTGTTTATGCATATGACGAAGACGATGCCATTAACGGTGGCGCAGGAAATGATGTTCTGTATGGTCAGGATGGAAATGACATCATCCTTGGTGGCACCGGCGATGACCGCATCTTCGGAAATGATGGCGATGACCTGCTGTTCGGCGGGGATGACAATGACACGCTGCTTGGCGAAGACGGCAATGACGTCCTCAATGGCGGCGCAGGCAACGATATCCTGATTGGTGCCGCGGGCAACGATATCCTTTATGGGGAAGACGGCGATGACAGACTTCTGGGCGTCAGCGGGAACAACACGCTATTCGGGGACGACGGCAACGATACAATAGTCGGCGGTAACGGCGACGATCTCATGTATGGCGGTAATGATAACGATACCGTCAATGGCGGTGCCGGTAACGATACAATGTACGGTGAAGACGGTGACGACTTCATGTCCGGCGGTAATGGCGATGACACAATAGATGGCGGCGATGGCAACGACCTGGTCTATGGCGGCGAAGGCGCGGACGACATCAGCGGCGGCAACGATAATGATGCCCTGTATGGCGAAAACGGCGATGACACCATTAATGGCGGCGGCGGGGCCGATACACTCGTCGGCGGCGCGGGTGCCGATACGCTAAATGGCGGCAATGTCGGCGATATACTGCATGGGCACGGCCTGACCTCACAACAGATTTCCGCGATCCTGCGCAGCAACCCCAACGTGGTTTATTCAGAAGATACAGGCAGCTTTTATCAATATGTAGGCACTGCCGAGAACTACGCGACAGCATATGCAAACGCCGCCTCCACAACGCTTAGCGGCATCGCAGGGCACCTTGCCACAATCACAAGCGACATGGAAAACACCTTCGTCAGCGGCCTGTTAGGCGGCACATCGTGGGTCGGCGGATACGACACCGGCAATAACGGCACATGGGTCTGGACGGACGGCCCCGAAGCGAACATCCAGTTCAGCGATGTTTCAGGAACATCCACAAACAGCATGTATGAAAACTGGGATTCCGGACAACCGCAAAACAATACCGAATACTGGACAGTCATGTACGCAAACGGCACATGGCATGACTGGCCCGACACCTCAACCCACCGCTACGTCATCGAATGGGAAGCCGGACAATTCAGCGATGATAATGCAGCCGACATCCTGAACGGCGGCAGCGGTGATGACTGGCTTTATGGCTGGGGCGGCAATGATGATCTGACAGGCGGCAACGGCAACGACAAGCTGTTCGGGCAAGACGGCGATGACACAATGGATGGCGGCGATGATGACGATATTCTGATCGGCGCGGCGGGAAGCGATACCCTTCAAGGCGGCGACGGCAACGACATCCTCTACGCTTCAATCGTCGGAACGGTCGGATCACAAACCGTCACGGATGGCGGTGGTGGTGGCCCGTTCACGGCAACCTTAATTGACGAAGCCTTTGGAACGGATACAGGCGTCTTCACCTATAGCGATGTGACAGACCCCGGCAATAACCATGCGGCGGGAACGCGCAATACATCAGATGGCGATACGGCCAACGGCTCTCTGGAAGTTGACATCGGCCGCAACGGCTCCACTTATGGCGGTGCAGAAGGACACTGGACCACAACCCTTTCTTATGCGGCAGACGTCACCAACACCCAGATTACATTGTCTTACCGACATACTCATGCAAACCAGAACGATAACGGCGAAGACTCGCATGTCTATGTCATCTTAAACGGCACACGCTATGACCAGTTTGGTGGCAATGGGTACATCAGTGAAGCATTCGGCATCGGTGGGGCTTTCAACTCCGGCTGGCAGCAAATCACAATTGATCTGCCCGACCTGACAGCAAACACAACATATACGCTCGAACTTGGTATGATCCATACAGGATCGAATAGGAACAACGAAGATGCCACCGTCCGGTTTGATGACGTCACCGTAGATGGTACTGTCGATACGCTCTACTTCATCAACGAAACCTTCGATACCGACGAGGGGGTCTTCACCTATGGCGACTCCCTGTTTGGCGGAGGAAACGCCACATATGCCAGCGGCGCATATAACGGCGGGGACGGTGATAACAGTGCCGGATCCGTTCAGGTCACACTGGGCGGGATCAATAATACAAGCATCGGCGCACATTCCGGCGGCTATAGCACCACGGTTGATTTAGCGTCGGACACAGACAACATCACGCTGGACTTCTCTTATCGCATGATCCGCTCCGGTCAATACGAAAATAATGAAGACACGTTCCTGTATGTTGAAATCGACAATGTGAAATACGGGATCAATCCAAACAACTATGTAGAGACATGGGAAACCAATGGCGGAGACCCAGATATTAACACCGGATGGACCACGGTGACGGTAGATATCGGCACCCTCACCGCCGGAAGTCACACGGTTGAAATCGGTGCCTATAGTGAAGGAAAAACGACATCATCAGAGACCCTGACCCTGCGCCTTGACGATATTCAGCTGTCCGCCACAGCAGGTATCGGCGGCAACGATGCTACCTCCAGCGGCAATGACAGTACGGCAGCCAACAATCTTGACGGCGGCGATGGCGATGACATCCTGTACGGTTCTGCCGGGGATGATTACCTGTATGGCGGTACCGGCAGTGATATCCTCTACTCAGATTCTGAACAGGAATATACCGTCGCCGATGCGCTGGCTGAAATTTCAGGATTGCAGTATAATAGCGATACGGGCAGCTTCTATTTATATGTAAGCGGTGCCGTACAGGCAACGACAGCTTTTGCCAATGCCGCAGCACAAAATCTTAACGGCGTCGCAGGTCATATTGTCCATGTCACCTCCGCCCTGGAAAATACCTACATCGACACATTAACAGGGACAGCAACAACATGGATGGGCGCACAGGACACCGCCGTGGAAGGCGAATGGCGCTGGGTCGGCGGCGTCAATGACGGTGATCTGTTCTGGCTTGGCGACTGGACCGGCAGCCTGCAAGGCGGCTACACTTACGAAAACTGGAACGGCAACGAACCAAACGATTATGTCGGCGGGGAAGACTATGTTGAAATCCAGAATGGCGGCGGCTGGAACGATAACGGCGGGCCGAACAATAACGCCCTGACCCACGGCTATGTCATTGAGTGGGAAGCCTCGGAAGTCTTCAGCTTCGGCGCAACCGTCTTAAACGGCGGAGCTGGTGCCGACGACCTCTACGGCAGCGCAGGCGCCGACCTGTTCGTGTTTGATGATAACGGTGCCGACACATTCAGTAACCCGGACACGATCTTCAACTTTGACGCCAATGACGGCGACACTATCGACATTTCCGATATCCTCGACGGTCTGGGCGTAACCAGCGCCAATATCTCAAACTTCGTCGATGTCAGCGAAGCAAACGGCGTCCGGATCGATACCGGCGGCACAGGAAGCTTCGGCGGCGGCACGACGGTCGCCACCTTCTCCGGATTTACTGCAGTCTCCGATGAAGCCACGATGCTCGCAGAAGGCAATCTGGTCATCTACTAACCCCCCACGGGATATCTTCTCAGCGGCGGCCAACTCATTATTTAGTCATAACGTTAAATTTAGTCATAACGTTAAAACGCGGCTCTTTAGCACTTTCCTAAAGTTCTTATGATACTATCTGATTATAGTGGGCTCTTCTCTGGATAAGCCCTTGCTTAGGCTGGCGAAAAATCGGCAAGACTGCTATCATTGAAATAGCCTTTGGAAAGGATCGTTGCTGGGATCGTGAGCAAAACGTCAAAAAACACGAAAAACAAACAGATAGTAAGGCTTTCTGCCTTTCTCGCTGCAGGGATTCTGGGCACACCGAACGGAGCGGTCGCCCAAAGTTTCAGCTGCCCGATCAGTCTTCTTTTCGGTAATTATACGACATGCGCATCAACGCAAACGGCAACCGTCACACCGGGCAACAGCCGGACAACCTCAGGCTGCCTGTCAACCGGCGGCGCGCCCTATAACCGGGCCCAGTGCAACTATACCGCCGGAACCCTGCCCGTCCCTTTCCAGTTCAGCGTAACGGCAACCCAGTACAAAATAACCAACACGACAGGCGACAAAATGACGGTAGATAACTTTTCCTGCCGGTTCCAGACCAGCGCGACCATTACAGGCGCATGCAACCAGACAGTCACACCGTTTTTTGCCATCATTGACATTGGCGCCCGCCTGACCGTCGGCAATCCGCAAGGCAGCGGCACCTATTCCGGCACCTTCACCGTCACCACAAATATCCCTTAAAATTTTACGGCTGTATGTGCTGTGGCACCGGGGCTTTCAGGCTCGTCGGCGGCGTAACCTCACCTGATCCGATCGCTGTTTCCCGCTCGGCATCCGTATACGGACGGCACTGCACGTCATAGACATGCTGCCACCAATCGAATTTCTTAATCAGGAAACGCGCTTCCCGCACATGCATGCCATAGCCTTTAACCTGGCAGGCAGCATCCTGCATCGGTATGTTGGCATAGACATCATCATCCGGGTTAATCAGGCGCGGGAAAAACAGGCTGGTTTCAACCTTGAAATGCTTACCGTTATCCAACTCCGTACTGCACGGCAAAGACGTGCAGCCGGTAAACTGATATTTCTCCCCTTCAACTAACTCCTGCTTGCCCGTGGTATAAACCAACTCATCAAACTGCGTACTATAGAAATAAGCCGCCTGCCCGGCAATATTCAGCGCCAGGACACCGGCCGCCGCCGCAGCGAAGACTTTCCCCAGGCGCTTTCCGGAAAAATTCAGGCTGCCATCGGCATTGCGTTGGATATCACCGCCTTCACGCTCGAACGCCGACCACATGAACGCATCTTTCATGTGCCCGCCCGCCCATTTCAGGGCAGCCCCAAACGGCCCGGTATATTTAACAACCCCGTCATAGATGGCGGACGCGGCACTAAAAACGGTCTTCAACTTCCCGTACAGGCCGGTTTTGTTCTGTACAGCCCCGGCGGCATCGCTGGCCGCTTTGGCATTTTTGGTAAGACGGTCAATCCGCCTTAGAAGATCGTCGTTCTTGCTATCCTTATCGTTCGCCATCTTAATACGTGGTTACCTCACTCAATTACATTGGTTGGTTGTTAAATTCGCTGCTCGCCGTACCCGGCGCAACTTTGTTCGCGGATTCGGCTGCCAGTTCTCCGGCAATTTTAGGCGCATGAACCGTCACTGTCCCTGTGCCTTGCGCACTGCCGGGCTCTTTCTTGTAAGTGATATTCATCACGCCCTCTGCAGCTTCCTCGAACAAGACAGTCTTGGCAATCTCCGGCTTAACCTTACTCTGGATATAGCCTTTGATCCCGCGGGCCCCCTGAACAGGAATATAGTGGTCTTCACACATTTCTTTCAGTTCGCCATCGCTGATATCAACGCTCAGTTTCGGGTTTTTATGCCGGACCATTTTGTTCAGCTTGTTGATTTCCCGGTCGGCGATTTTCTCGATCACCGGCAGGTTCAGCTTGTCAAAGCAGATGATGTTCTGACGGCCGTTCAGACGGTTCAGCAGTTCCGGCGGCAATTTTTTCTCAAGATCTTCAATTGCCTTGGCCTGCGCTTCTTCAAATGTCAGGTTCGGATCAACAAAATATTCCTTACCGACGTTCGAAGTCATAATCACATAAGCATCCCGGAATGAAACGGTCAGCCCCCGGTTATCCGTCAGGCGGGCATCATCCAGAACCTGCAGCATCAACAGCAGGATATCAGGGTGCGCCTTCTCGATCTCGTCAAGCAGGATAATCCGGCGCGGGTTCCGGCGCATTTCGTTCGTCAGGATACCGCCGGCTTCATAGCCTTCATATCCCGGCGGGGAACCGATCAGCTTGGCAACCGCATGTTTCTCCATATATTCGGACATATCAAAACGCAGCAGCGCCTTTTCATCGTCCAGAAGTTCATGCGCCAGTGCTTTCGCCAGTTCGGTCTTCCCGACACCGGACGGCCCCATATACAGGAACGCGCCTTGCGGTTTATCCGGGTCCTGCAGACCAGCCTTGGCAATAATCACTTCGTTCGACAGGGCCGTCACAGCCTGATCCTGCCCCCAAACCCGGCCTCCCAGGTTACGCTCAAGATTTTTCAGCTTGGCTTTTTCATTCTCCGTCAGCTTGCTGACCGGAACGCCGGAAATATCGCTGAACTCACTAAAGACATGCTCTTTTCCTAGCTCAAGATCCTCGTTGATCTCGCTCATCAGCGCTTCGAATTTAGCTTTGCTGTCATCAGAAGCAGCCCGGTACTTCGCAATATCCTGATTGAGCTTGGACACAGCCGGAGACTGAAGACCGCCAAGTCCCATCTTCGCCTGCTCGATTTCTTTCAGGTCCTCGCCGCGCTCTTCCATCTGCTTGATTCGCTCTATCCGGGCGGCTTCCTCTTTCTTGAGGATCTCTGCTTTTTCATCTTCAAACTGGCGGATCCGTTCGTCAGCCAGACGTAGATCCTTATAGATCATGCGAACCTGCTTGCGGTGCTGATCCCATTTTGCCGTTTCTTCGGCAATGTCAGTTTCCAAAGAAACTTTAAGGGTCTCAAGCTCACTGATCGACTTGCCACCCTGCTCTTCCGAGTAGCTCGGGTCTTCGAGCGTAGCCGTAACGGACTCAAGCCGCTCTTCCAGCTCTTTAAGAACCGGAGAATTTGTATGTGCTTCCAGACGGTAAGTCGTCAAGGCGCGATCCAGCAGGGTAATCGCCCGCTCCGGCTGCGCCCGGCTTAGCCCCATGTCACGCACACGGTATTTTGTCGTCAGCTCAATGGCCGCATCAATAGCTTCCTGGGAAACCTTGATCTTGTGGTGCGCTTCAAGAATCTTCGCTTTATAAGCGATGATCTCCGCCAGCTCTTCCCCTTCCGGCTGCGCGGTATCCAGCATCGTAAACTGGTCGTACAGGTCGGAGTGCGATTTCAGGACCGCATCGATATCATCATCATCTGTTTCCAGGATCGCCTGGAATTTCCCTTGCTTTACGCCACGCATCAGGGCGTTAATCAGATTACTGGACCCGTTGCTTTGTGCCGCATCGACGAAGTCGCGCATATCGTCAATGACAAGAACGGTGTCAGGGTCACGGGACAGGGTCGCCAAGGCTTTTTGAAATGCCTCATTAATGTCAGTCGGGTTGCCGGAAGCAAACAATCCGTCCGTATCCAGCCAGAAGAACCGCTTGCGCACAAGATCATAAGGCGCATCAGGATCGTTTTTCTTGGCTTGAAGCCCAAGGCAGAGCGCGGAGTTGCCGACACCTGCCGGACCGACCAGCAAAGGGTTGTTCGCGCTTTTACGGGTCAGAGTTTTAATCAGCCTGTTCAGAGGCTCCTGACGGCCTTTCAATTCAAAGTCAGGGTGTGCTGCCAGATAATCGCTGCCGCGGACCAGGTAGTCGTTTGTTGTTGCCTCTACGTTACTCATTTCAATTCCCTTTTTCCGGTTCGATGGCGCGCAATCCATGCGCGAAGCACCGAACAATAATTCTTTTCAAATTCCTGGAGGTGTGGCTGGTGGGGACCCTCACGGTCCCCACCGAACCGGTTTTATTACAGGCCGCCTAAGCCACCGAAGCTCGGACCTTTAGGTGCGTCGTTATCCTGGTCTTTCGCCTTCGGACGGCTCGGGATAAGGTTCTCACCATCTTTGTAAGATTCGGTATCGAGACCTTTGGATTCCTGTACCATTTCTTTAAGACGATTGATCGTCTCATTGGCTTCCTCAGCAAGACTCCGGTAGTTCCCGATAGCGGCACGCTGGATCTGGATAGCCTGCTCGCCGGTTTCACCGATTTCAGTCGTTTTCTTCAGAGCTTCCGCCAGACGGTCATTTTCAACATGCATCGCAGCAGCAGCCTGGATCACGTCCTCTTTCATCAGTTCACGGGTCTTGTCGTCCATGACACTCATTGTATTCAGGATCGTCGCCTTACCTTCGTTCAGGGCTGCCTGAGCGAATGATTCCATAGTTGTGATCAAACGGCCCCCCATACTTGCAACACCGCTTTCATTCAACTCTTTGGTGTCACGGATCGCACGGCGGTTGTTATCCTTCAGCGATTTCGTCTGAACAGCTTCTTCCGCTACTTTAACCAGCGTATTGGTCGTGCTCTTGGCTGTATCAGCCAGAACAGTCACGTGCTCGTTAATCGCATCAAGAGTTTGCTCACGCTCCATTTTCTGCAGCGGGCTTTCATCTTCCGCAGCGTCATTGAATTTTTGTGCGAGTTCAGCAGTATTCTTCGTCGCATTCAACTCAGCTTC
This sequence comes from Rhodospirillales bacterium, assembly GCA_020638155.1. Taxonomy (GTDB): domain Bacteria; phylum Pseudomonadota; class Alphaproteobacteria; order Micavibrionales; family Micavibrionaceae; genus UM-FILTER-47-13. Next base: position 92,110 of record JACKJB010000001.1, on the reverse strand, counting down.
CTGGATGATGGTATAAGCGCGCTGCATCTTGCCGACAGTAGAGTCAACTTCTTCGATCGCGCCCTTACGCTTCGTAAGCAGGCCAAGAACGTTGGCACTTTTATCATCCATCGTTTGAACATAGTTCATCACGGCATCACGGATCGCTTCCTGACGGCCACGGTTTTCATCGGAAGATAGCTCCAGAAACTTCGCCAGCTCTTCTTTCTCGTGCGCGAATTCGCCAAATTTCGTTTCACGCTCGGATTTAAGATTTGCAGTCTGTTCGCGGATATCAACGATATCTTCCAGCGCAGAATCGATTTCAACCTGCTTGCGGGCAGCGGCAGCAATATCTTCCGCTGAAGGCCCCAGCAGACCCAAAAAGCGTTTCCTGCTGTTAAGCTCAGCAATATCACCTTTCAGTGTTTTGATGCTTTGCTCGTGACGGGTGATTTTCTCTTCATTCTCCACGCGGATAGCTTCAATGCGCTCCTGCTCCTGGCGGTCGCCGTCGATTTCACGGAACACTTCATACATCTGGCCGCCACTTTCCTTGTTCAGGGTGTGGATCGCCTTCAGCGCCGACATCATCGGATCGATAAGATCCTCGAAGTTCATCATGGCGGTGTTCATTTCTTCGATAACGCCTTGCAGTTCGGCAGCAGATTCCGTATCCGCCAGCAGGATCAGCTCTTTGATGATCTGCTTGCGGTATTCGGCAAGCCAGTCTTTGAACTGCTGGCTGGCTTCACGCATAGCCTTGTTTTCAGCTTCGGTTTTCGTTTCATCATAGGTGATCGCTTTTTCATACTGCTCACGCTTTGCTTCCGGAGCCTCATCAGAGGTCATCAGCTTGAAAAACGGGTTTTCCTTGATATTGGCAAAAGGATCTTCCTTCTGCTCTTGTCTTGCTTGCGTTTTCTCTTTGGTCTTCGTGTTGCGCTGGAACTTCTCATTGATTTCCTCAGCTACACTCTTCTTTCCCTTAGCACTCGTAGACATAGATAAATACCTTTCGTTACGTTGTTTGTTTTTAACCTGGTGGTTAGTTGAATTTTATCTTCAATCTGCTCCCTAGTTTCCCATAGTAAATTTACAGAACCAAGTCAAGGCTGCAATTATAGAAAAACGGCAGCAGATCGTTTTAAGCTTTCTTATCCGGTCATATCCTCCATTATATTTGCCTCCTCTTTCAGTTTCGTCTCATCTTCAAATAAAATTAGAAATAAAAAATCATCTATTGTTCATCATTACTTGAACAATATTATCGCCTCCGTTACGTCTGTGAAGACTGGGCCCGGGTTAGCCCTATAACGGGCAACAGCCGGGCATTGGGGGATTAACGTTTTTTACTTGTATGCAGAACCAATTGCATCCGTGCCTCTTGCGGATAAAAGGCAACACTGCACGCCATCAATGTCATGAGGTCGTTACAAACACGGCCTAAAAGCTGTTTAAAACAGCCACTGTGCTGTACTTTGCAGCGAAGCATTATCTTTCCTTTCTCGTTTTTACAAATCCGAAAACACAACCTGGAGTACGTTTTCGCACCTATAAAACTTTCAGGAAGCGCGGAGAGCTTAATCTGGTAAGGCCCGCTTTTCACTTCGCCTTGAAAATTTATACTTAACTTTTATTTAACAAACGTGAAACTGTCAAGAAAATTCGGCACAGCTTTTGAATTTTTTTACGAAAAATAAAAACAGCCTCAGGATTCCGCGGCTTTGCCCCCATGCCCACGAAACCGGCGCGACAATGATTTCAGATCTTCAATAATCATATAAAGCGCCGGAATCAGAATCAGCGTCACAAAGATCGCGAACAGGATACCGTAGCCCAGCGAGATCGCCATCGGGATCAGGAATTTTGCCTGGCGGGACGTTTCAAAGATCATCGGCGCCAGCCCGACAAAGGTCGTCAACGTCGTCAACAGGATCGGCCGGAAACGCTGCCCCGACGCTTCAAGCAGTGCATCGACCATCGGCATGCCCTTTTCCCGTTTCCGGTTGGCAAAGTCGATCAGCACGAGCGAGCCGTTCACAACGACCCCCGCCAGCGCCATCATCCCGAACAGACTCATCACGCTCAGCGAATACCCCATCAGGAAATGCCCCAGCACCGCCCCGACAGCACTGAACGGGATCGCCACCAACACCATGAAAGGCTGCGCATAGCTGCCAAACAGCACCGCCAGCAGCGCATACATGATAAACAGAACCGCCAGTAAGCCCCAGAACAGACTGGTCACGCTGTCGCGGATTTCCGCCTGCCGCCCTTCAAAGGAATAACTCAGGCCGGGATAGCGCTGCTGCAACTGAGGCAACGTATCGCTTTTAATGGCATTAATCACCCGGTTCGCCTGCTCCGGCGGCTCGACCCCTGCCGTCACCTGGATATTACGCCGCCCGTCGCGGCGGTTGATCGTCGTATAGGCCCGGCCTTCGGTCATATAAACGACATCGCGCAGCAGCACATCAGAGCCGTCCGGCGCCTGGATCATCAAATTCTGCAGCGTATATTCGGAGCTGCGCTGCGCTTCGGGCAGGCGCACCAGCACCCGGATCTCATCGCGCCCGCGCTGCTGCTTAAAGGCTTCGCTGCCATAAAACGCCGCCCGTACCTGCCGGGCCACATCCTGTGTCGTCAGTCCCAGCGTATAGCCAAGCGGTCTCATTTTGAAATCATACTGCTTCTTGCCCTGTGCAGAGCCGTCATCGACATCTTCGGTCACAGGAAATTCTGCCAGCGCCGCAGCAAGATCCGCAGCCGCCTGATCCAGGACCTCTGTACTGCGGTGCGACAGCTCAACCGTCAACGCCGCCCCGGATCCGGGGCCACCACGATTCGACTGGAAGCCCAGCGTATCCACCCCGGCAAGCTCGCCGACTTTTTCACGCCACTGCCGGGTAAACTCCGCGGTGGTAATCGGCCTGATCCCCGGCTCGGTTAAAAAGGCCCGGACTTCGGTGCTGTTATCGCTGATCGTCGCATAAATACCGGTCGATAATTGCGCACCGCCATTTTCGGCAATAACCTCTTCCGCCGCACCAACAAGCCGTTCAGAAACAGCATTGATCTTTTCTTCCGGCGCGCCGACTTTCAGCGTGGCCGCCGCAAAAGCGTAATCGGACTCAACACGCGGGAACAACTGCATCCCCATCCGGCCGCTGAACACATAACCTCCAATCGCAATCAGGACCGCCATGAACAATGCAAAGGTCAGGTAACGATGCCGAATAACATGAGTCATAAAGGCTCCGTAATGTTCGGTTACAAATATTTCAAAGCGGCTGTTAAACCCTTTTTGCATCTGGATAAAATGAGATAAAAGCCCGGTCGGCCGCGTATTGGCTTTACGGAAGGTCAGGTGAGACGGCAGGATAAAAAGACATTCAATCAGCGAAAGCAAAAACACGCCAACGACCACGACCGGGATCACACTGAACACCTTGCCCATGATACCCGGAATGAACATCAACGGTAAAAACGCGATCATATTGGTAATAACGCTGACCACAATCGGAATCGCGATTTCTCTTGCCCCCGCTACTGCCGCGGCAAGAGGCTTATAGCCTTTCTGGCGGTAATGATAGATATTCTCGCCCGAGACAATCGCATCATCAACCACGATCCCCAGCGCGATAATAAACGCAAACATAGACACGATATTGATCGTGAAATCCGTCGCCGGAAAAATCAGGAACGCGCCGAGAAAAGAAATCGGTATCCCCATCGCCACCCAGAACGCAAGACGCACATCAAGGAACAGTGCGAGAAAGATCATTACCAGCAGCAGCCCCCAGAACCCGTTTTTCAGCATCAGACCGGCGCGCTGTTCAAACAGTTTCGAGTCATCATCGGCAATCCCGATCTGCAACTCTTCCGGCAGGAAACTGCTCATCTGCTCCAGTTCGGCATAGACCGCTGTCGCCACACCGCTCGGCGTCTGCTCACCGATCCGGTACACATCCATCAGGATCGCCGGCTTGCCGTTAAAGGTCGCGCTGTTATTCGTATCTTCAAACCCTTCGCTGATCGTCGCGATATCGCCGAGCAAAACCTTGCTGCCATTCTCCAGCGTCAGGATCGGAATATCTTTAAAATCGATCGCGTTATCGCGCCGCTCGCTCATCCGCACCAGGATTTCTCCGCGATCCGTCTTCAGGCTGCCGCCGCCAAGCTCTAGCGCGATCGTGCGGATCTTGGCCGATATGTCAGGAAGGGAAATATTATAGCGCCGCAGATTTTCCTGTGACACCTCGATATGAATTTCAAGCCCTTTCGCCCCGCTCAACTCAACCGGACCGATATCCGGATGCGCCTGCAACTTCTCGCGCAGCATCTCCGCAGCCTCGCGCAGGACATGTTCGCTGACATCACCATACAAAGCCAGCTCCATCACATCGCGGCGGCGGCTATTGATACTGACAGTCAGGTTCTCCGCTTCATCAGGGAAAGTCGAAATCTGGTCAACTGCGGTTTTAATATCCTGCTGCACCCGCATCATATCGTCGGGGTCCAGCACTTCTGCCGTTAAGCTGGCCGATCCTTCGCGTGCGGAAGATGTGATCTCGCCAAGCCCTTCCACATCGCGCACGGCTTCTTCAAGCGCGAGTACAACGGCCTGCTCAACTTCCTCCGGGCTGGCACCGGGATAACTCATGCGCACAGAAACCGTATCCAGCGCAAAAGTCGGGAAGACTTCCTTGGTCGTCTGGGTCAGCATGAAAAAACCGCCAAGCAGGCACACCAGCATCAACAGGTTAGCCGCCACAGGGTGACTGGCCATCCATGCGATAGGACCACCGCCGATTTCTTTTAAGTCTTCCGGATCAAAATGCGCCATTAGTCCTGCCCGCCTTTCGGCCCGTTCATCTGATCCTGCATGGCCTTGCGCGCTTCTTCTGCCGTGCGGATTTTCATGTCTTTAACCGGCACCGCAATATCCGATGTCACAATCACATCATCCGGGGCAATCCCTTCGCTGATATAGGCATACTCACGGTCCTGATAGATACTGACAACAGGACGAAATTCCATCACGCCGTCTTTCTTGACCCACACAATCCCATCATCGCGCAGCCAGCCCAGCGGAATACGCACCGTATTTTCCAGCGCCTGCCCTTCCAATACCACGCGAACATAATCGCCCAGGATCAAAGGTGCCGCCGCACCGTCCGTATCTTTCCCTAGCGGGTCAGGCACACTCACCAGCACAGTGGCCAGCCGCGAATCCGTATCGAGCGCCCCGGACAGCTTCATCAGCATCCCATAGCGCTCCCCGCGCCCGCCATCAAGATAGATCACGGCATTACTGCCTCCGCCGCTTTCCGGCTGCGGCAGCTTCAGCCACCTGAGATCATGCACCGGCAGGGACAGCTCCACCCAGTATTCATCCGTTTTCACAAGCTCTGCCAGTTCCTGCCCGCTGGAAACCTTATCGCCCAACGTCGCACTGCGCGAAACGACAAGCGCGTTAAACGGGGCGACAATGACCGCACGCTGTAAATTCAGTTTCGCCACATCAAGATCGGCCTGCGCCTTATCCAGCTCGGCCTTGGCCTGCGCCAGCTGCGGGCCGCGCAGGGCAAGCTGCGGATTGTCAGGCTTATGCCCCGTGGTCCGTTCCAGGATCTTCAGTTCATCTCGCGCGACAGACTGGCGCCCCATTTCAAGATCGTACGCCGCCTTTGCCTGTTCCAGGACAGCCTGCTGCTTACGCACGGCAAGCTCATAATCTTCAGGATCGATCTGCAGGATCACCGCGTCTTTTTCAAACGCCCCGCCCGGAACAAATTCCGGCGAGACGTCTAAAATCTCCCCGGCGACCTGCGGCTTTAAGGTTGCCGCCACAGCCGGGACAACCTGCCCCATCGCTTCAACCTGCGCCTTGAAAGTCCCATAGCTCCCGTTGCCGGTCTCAACCAGCAGCGCCTGCGCTTCCGGACGCGGCCGTTTTTGCGCTTCGTCCGGGTTGGCAAAAAACCAGCCGCCGATCACCAGACCCGCCGCCAGGATCGCCAGCGGGATCAGCCCTTTCATGAAAAAATTCATTACCGCAGATTTAGCCATCGCCCTGTCCTTCCATCGCAATCGCATGATGAACGCCGGTCCGCAGCCCCAGCGCCCTGTATAATCCAACCCGTTCCAATGCCGCATCCCGGCGTTCCCGCACCAGCTGCTGTTCGAGCGACTGTACGCTCGTCAGACTGTTCAGCACGCCGATATATTCGGTGTTCCCGTTCGCGTAGCTGATCTGCGCCTGCTCCAGCGCGTTCCGCGAAGCACTCAGTTGCTCTTCGACGGCAGCGACCCGGTGCAGCTGGTGATGATTAAGGCTTAGCGCGTCCTCAACCTCGCCAATCGCCGCCAGCACCGTCTCGCGATAATTCTGGAACCGCTCATCAGCCAGGGCCTCCTGCCGCGCCTGCTCTGCCGCCCGCGCGCCGCCATCGAAGAGCGGCATCACCAGCCCCAGCGCCAGATCCAGCATCCATAATTCAAACAGGTTTTTAAATTTCGCGCTCGTCGTCGAATAGGTCGCCGAAATATCAAAGTTCGGCAACCGCTCCACGCGCGCGGCTTCGCTGGCCCAGTCCGCCGACAACAGGCGCAGCCATGCCGCCGTAATATCAGGGCGCGCCGCCAGAAGCTCCACAGGAACCCCTGTGGACGGCAGCCCCAAAAGCTTCGGCAAAGCCTTCCCGGAAATCTCTGGCGGCGCCGAAGGGTTCGTCCCGGCCAGCAATGCCAGCTGGTGCTCGACCAGCTCCTGCTGCGCCAGCACATCGGGCAACGATGCACGGCTGCGCTCCAATGCTTCTTTTTGCTGCAATACATCCAGGGCCTGCGCCACCCCGTTTTCATAGCGCTTGTGCTGCAACCCCAGGATCATCTCGTTCGTTTCGATCTGCTCCCGCAGCAGCTGTTCTTCCTCGCGCAGCGACAAAAGGGTCAGCCAGCTTTCAACAATCGAAGCGCTCAGGGTAATTGCCGCCGTGCGGACATCTTCCGCCGCCGCCTGGGCCTGCAGCTTGTCAGAGCGGTAATTCGCCTTATTCCCGCCCCAGAGATCCAGCTCATAACTTGCCGCGCCACGCAGGGTAAAAGAAGACGGGCTTTCATTATCGCCGTTGCTGGTCGAACGGTCCCCGGTCACACTCAGGTCCGGCAAAAGATCGGCAACGGCAATCCGCGCGGCCGCCGCGGCCTGTTCAAGACGGCTGCGGGTCTGGTTCATGCCGGGATTATCGGCAAGCGCCTGCACGATCAACGCATTCAATTCCGCATCGCCGTAATATTCCCACCACGCTTTATCTTGCAGCGCCCGGTCTTGCACGGCAGAATTTTCCGTACCGTCCTGCCCCAGCCGGGCATATTTTTCACTTAACGTCACCCCTTCGCCCGGCATACGGTCAGGCGGCACCGCGCATGCCGAGCACAGCGCCGTCACCATCAAAACCGTTATCATCCGTCCGTTCCGCAAATTGTCTTCCCCCCAGGGCATCGCCCGTAGTGATTTAGGGTTATACGCAAAAATATCAAAAACCCTTCGGCAGGATTACCGTCATAGCCAAACCGGCCCGCAAGGACTATTGCAGGGACTATGCCAGAAAATATTATGGAATCAACCCTTACCGAGCGTCCGAACCAGCTCTTTGATAATCAGCGAAGAATAACTGCTCTGCGGCTGCCCGCCGTCATGGGTAATCACTTGCGATGCCGCCGCCGTCGCCAGCCGCCCGCAGGCAGGCAGGCTGACATTACGGGTCAGCCCGTGCAGGAACCCCGCGGCATACTGATCCCCCGCCCCCGTCGTATCAACGACCTCAACCTTGCGGGCTTCGATTTCTATGGTCTGTTCCCCGCTGACGATAACAGACCCTTTTTCACTGCGGGTAATGGCAGCGATCTCGCACATCTCGCGGACCGCGTTCAGGGCTTCGATCAATGTTCTTGCCCCGTACAGCGCCTTGATTTCTTTTTCCGTGGCAAAAACGATATGTGCCTGATGCCGGACAAAGTCGAGAAAATCGCTCTTATGACGTTCGACACACTGCGGGTCGGACAGGTTCAGGACGATTTTGCGCCCGGCCGTCTTCGCGATATCGGCTGCATAATGAAACGTCTTTTGCGCCAGCGCCTGATCGAACAAATACCCTTCGAGATACAAAAACCGCGATGCAGAAACCAGCTCTTCGTCAACATCCTCAGGCCGCAATGTTTTACTCGCCCCGAGAAATGTCGCCATACTCCGCACCCCGTCCGGCGTAATCATAATCAGCGAGCGCCCGGTCACCGCCCCGATCGGGCCGGTGTAAGACGGCACATTGAACCCAATATCCTGCTCGGCCAAAAACTCCCGGAACTGCCTGCCGATATGATCGTCGGCCACTTTGCCGATAAACGCGCAGCGCCCGCCAAAAGACCTGATCCCGAACATCACGTTGCAGGCAGAGCCGCCCGGCTTCATCACATGCTCTTTAAGCCGGGCCAGGGTCTGAACGGCCACATCGCTTTCAACCAGGGTCATTCCACCCTTAATCAATCCCTGCTCTTCAACCCGGCGGCGCAGGAAATCCTCGTTAACATGCGCCAGCACATCAACCATCGCATTGCCTATCGCCACTATGTCATAATCGGGTTTAAGCATCTGATCCGTCCGTCATTTCCGGGGCTTCCCGCGCAAAATCATATACGCTTTCTGCGCCGCCTGCTCAACTTCTCCCTGATCCTGCGCCACAACGGGCCGGCCATCATCATCCAGGGTAAAATCAGTTTTCACGCCAAGCCTGTCTGCAATTTCCTGCGCCTTGCTATAAGCGTTCTGATATTCTTCCGCCGCCATCGTTTCAATCATCCGCACAAGCTGCCGGTCGTGATCGACCAGATCGGTATAATAGGATTTAATCGTCGCCGGAATCGCTTCCAGAACCTGCTCGATCGCTTCCATATCCCCGGTCGTCAAACCGCTTTTCCTGAACAGGCCGATAATTTCCGCCCAAACCGCATCAAGCTTTTCAAAATGGGTCCCCGCCGCCGCATCCCCGTCATCCCGCTCCGCGCGATCAATACTGCGGCGGGTTGCCGTCTTGGCGTGAGCCAGCTTTTTCTCAACCACATCATGCAGCCGCTTATAATGATCGACCAGATAAGCCGTCATCAGTTCACGGGCAATCTCTTCTTCAGACAGGTCCGGGGCTTCGCCCCCAATATCATTTTCCATAGCAAAACCATGCGCGCCGTAAATCACTTATATAATACAGAATACCGCAAAAACGACAGCCCGCCCATACCGCACAAGCAACCTTTTTGCCATGGTTAACGGAGGGAATACAGCAAACATTACAATCTTAGGAAATTTGGCGTCCCGTACGGGATTCGAACCCGTGTTGCCGCCGTGAAAGGGCGGTGTCCTAGGCCTCTAGACGAACGGGACATAAACGTGTGTCAAAGGCAGGCCACTTTATAAGGCGTAATCCCCCAAAAGATCAAGCATTTTTTTTACCGTGATCCTTAATTTTATACGAAAAGCGAAATTGGTCGCGGAAGTAGTAAACGAATAGCAGCGCTAAGTCTTGATAATAAAATTTTTTATTTTTAAGCTAATTTTGTACCGTATCTTGTACTGTTATGAATGCCCACAAGAAATGGGAATTGAACCGGTGACCCGCAATGAATTTAACGCGCGTCAGACGCTGATTTCTTTTATGATTTTTCGATCAACCGCATCATAAATTTTTACATCATATCCCATGTAAGCCGCAACTTTGCTTTGAATTTTTTCAACTATCTTTAATGCATCGGCATATTTCTTATGGCTTATCTCTTTTATAAGTTTCTGAAGTTTTTCATCCAGTTCCACCATTTCATCATATATTTTCTTAATAGCTTTAGGAAGACGATCTATAATTTGTTCGATTGCGTTGAAGTCGTCATCAGATAAACAGGAGCCACAGAAAGCTCCCATAAGATTATCCCATAAGGCAGTATACTTCTCAGCAAGACTTAACGAAATTGGACTCTCGCTAATAACGCTTTCCCTAGTAGCATTTCTGGCGTGCACTAGCTTACATCTTACGATCTCGCCACGAATAACATAGTGCTTTAAAGCTAGACAAAAAATTTCATCTGTCTTTTCGTCATTTTCCATTAAGGATTTAATGTCAAAACGGTCATCTGGCATAACGATTATGTTTTATGCATCGGAAATAAAATCAAGGAACACTTCTCTTTCAGAAGCTGGCAGATGGAGGAATCCGTCTACCACGTGAAACTGCATAAATATATTTTCTATTTCAGCACTTAAATCAAAGCTTTGACTCTCTCGTAGAATGCCTTCTATATCGTGCAAACAACGCTCTATGACACCCGATAATTGCATCTGCCCATCTTGCAAAAGCGCCAGATACAGACCATGTAAAGTCCGGACCGCTTCAAGCGACTCTTCCTCTCCTAGCTTAGAATATTTTGTCTCCATTTACAGGTTCAGCTCCCTTCTTCTTTCCATCATAACTTTTGCCAAGGTCCTTATGTTTGTATTCAGTTTCTTTAAAAATTTTGCCGCATAAGCGCCGTTTATTGCTTGGTGGTCAAAAGCCAAGACTACGTTGCTCAGGCGCACATATTTCTTTTGATGATCCAGTCCATAATAAGGCGTGCCCACGAATAATGTGGCAACAGCTGGATAGATCACAACCGGTTGCCCCCGATGCACATTCAAGGACGACATATCACTCACGGAAAGTGAGTGATAAGCCGGAAGACAGCTATCTGTTTCCCCAAGGAGACTTCGTATTCCAGATTGCACTTCCGAAAAATCGCTTCCGCATTTCACCGACAGGACGGGAACCTTGAGAGAATCATCTTCCTGTGCGTGTGCAATGCCAATTAAGCAAGGATCGCTAATCTCCAGAAAACGGTCGTCAACAATCTTGCCACGAAATTTTTCGAATTCGGTCATACATTGAGATACGGACCAAATTATAATGTCTAGACTTGATGGCCGGTAACCAAGCGCATTTTCATCGTAAGATTTTTTGATCTGGCTTATAAAATCCCACTGAATCTGGGTTTCTATGCTGGCGCTGACAATTTTGCTCTGGGACAGCCTCATTTGATTAATCAAGGTAACCTGCTCACTTGGCAAATGTGTCTTCCTATTATCATTCTCAGGCGTTGTTTTCTGGGAATAGGAATCCTTTTTTCTTTTTTGTCCAAACCGATTGTTATTGGCAATCTTCTGTTCACCACAATCCACATGAACGAGGACATCACCTACAGCGACAGTATCGTTTTCAGCGCAGAATATATCTCCTATAACACCATCTACGGGTGAAGAAATCTCAAGAGTTGCCTTGGCTGTCTCTATCTCAACAACGCATTCGTCTTCCTTTACGACAGCACCTTTTTCCTTCAATATCCGGTTGATCTTGACATGCTGGATCCCTTCACCGGCTCTGGGCGCGATGACTTCAACGGTTCTGGACATGCGGATCCTCCGTTCCTGTTACAAGTCTCGCAGCCATAATAATGTCATCAACATTGGGTAACACAGCTTGCTCAAGCACGGGATTAAAGCCGATATGGATATCCGGACGGCTCACCAATTGCGGCGAGGAGTAAAGGCTTTCCCATGTTTCAAAATCAGAACAAATCTCGCTCATAATGCTTTGACCGAAACTGCATGTTTTGTTGTCTTCCTGAACGACGATAAGACGACCCGTCTTCCTGACCGATTCATGAACCGCTTGCCAGTCGCAGGGGGTGATTGCGCATAAATCTATAACTTCACAACTGATCCTTTCCTGATCCAGTCTCCGGGCGGCCTCAAGAGCGAAGCCAACGCAATTTCCCCAGCTAACAATTGTGATATGCTCTCCCGACCTTTTAATTTTTGCTCGCTCTGAATATATGGGCAAACAATCCTTCGTATTGTTGGGCGCACGGACAAAAAACAGGTTTTTAGGCAACAATATCAAAACGGGATCCTCCCCGCTTGCTGCATCAATCAGGATATTGGCAGCATCGTCCGGCGTACTCGGCATAAAAACTTTTAGGCCCGGCGCATGAGCGAACCAACTTTCGTTTGTCTGGCTGTGCCATGGCCCGCCATTGGCAATGTAAGATCCACAGGGTGCGTACAAAATCAGTGGGCACTTATATTGCCCCTTGCTTCTCCACCGCAATGTCGCGATCTGGTTCACGATTTGGTTAAATGCCGGGCCTATAAAATCAGCAAATTGCAGCTCGAAGATCGGGAGGTATCCGGAAATGGACAAGCCAGATGCCAATCCTGCTATCGTCGCTTCGGCAAGCGGAGAATTTATGACACGCCCCTGATAACCCGATGACAACCCCTTGGTAAGGCCGAAAACGCCGCCCTTAGGATCCGCAACATCTTCTCCGAAAACAAGTGCCTTCTCATTATTTTTCAGTATTTCATTAAGTGCGTGATTCCATGCCTCGGCCATCGTCCATGTATCTTGTGGGTAAGGAGAAAATGGAATCCTTTTCTGGATGTTTCTTGTCTCCTTAAAATCAGAGATGATATCATCCGTGACATCCTCCGGATCCGGCAATGCGGCCGCTTCCGCCCGAGCGTAAGACTGCTTTACGTATAACTCGATATCCTTTTCAAGCTGAGAAAGATCGTCCTCTAACAGGAGCTGGTCATTAATAAGACGCTGTTTCTCGACGAGAACAGGATCCCTAAGACTAATTTCTTCAAGTTCTTGCTGGGAACGGTACTTCGTATGATCATCCGAAGCCGTATGAGGGGTAAGCCGATCAAGAGACAACCAGAGGACTTTCGGCCCCTTTCCGCTCCGGACATCTGCAATAATACGGCCAATATTGCTGTCCATAGTTTCAACATTCCTGCCATCAATCTGGCATAAATATTTTTCGGGCATTAATCCCAGATGAACAGGACTCATATTCTCAGTTGGCGTACTTATGCCATAGCCGTTGTCTTCCACGACAAAAATAACAGGCAATTGCTCTTGTATGGCGAAAGCAACCGCTTCAAAAAACTCTCCTTGCCGCGTCGAAGCATCTCCGACAAAGCAGAAAGAAATATTCTTCTTCTCCTGCATTTTAAAAGCCCATGCCGCCCCCGTAGCTGGCAAGCACTGGAGGGCACAAGGCGTGGCACCAGAAATAATGTTTAGCGGCTTGTAACAAAAGTGGTTCACAAGCTGCCGCCCTCCACTACTCGACTCAGCTCTGGCAAAAAATCCGAGAGCAGCTTGATAGAGAGGGACACCAAGCGCTAATAAAAGAGCACGATCGCGATAATGGCAATAAAGATGATCCTCCTTTTCAATGTAGGGGGCAAAAAGCGCCAAAGTTTCATGACCCGAACTTGATACATGGAACTGGCCCCGCCCCTGCTTGAACAGAATATCTTCCCGCCTATCAGCTTCTCTTGATAGCATCATGGGAATCAGGGCCGAGGTACCGACAGTCAGTAACATGTCCTGATAAAAGCGACGATCTGCATCAATCGTCGTATCTAACTGTGAGTTAGCCGATTCCATTATGATCCTGCTCCTCAATTGCCAAAGCCATTTTCTTTAAAAAATTCTGTTTAATCTCAGGATTCCCAATAGAAGCGTATCTAACCAATATTGAATGAATCATTTCAGCCTCACGCTGATGGATGCTCTTTTCACACTGATCAGGTAAATTTTCATTCGCAACCATGTTATGTATCCATGCATTCGCATCATCTATGGCTTTTTGGAATATATTGGCAATACTCTGGCAATGTATCGATTCGAATTGTCCGACAATCCACTTTGCACAAAGCAAAATATGATCAAGACTTTCTATTTCTTCCCTATTAAGCGAACGCATTCTGTTATCCTTTACTTTATGCTCGTTTCCTGATTTCTACGTCCTCTAAATTCATTAGAACGCGGCCTGAGATCCCCAGTTTTCTTCTGAGTTCTTGCAGAATTTCGACAGATATATCCATTTTTCCTGATAAAATTTTTTCTTTAGGTCCTAGCGCTAGAGGCGCACCAAGAAAAGAGACTGGCCAGCCGGATCTAATAAAAACAGTACGCCATATAGGATAGGTCATGACCCCGATCATCCACTCTACGCCTTCATGCAACCCGAACTCTTGCAATGCGCATAATATTTCACCCTGTATTCTTTTTCTAAGAGCTGGAGGCAAGCTTTTATCAATACAAAGGCGTGATGCCTCCCATACATTATCCGTCTTGGGAAGAGGCATCGTTCCAACCAAGCTCGGCCATATTTCCTCAATCATATAAGGCAAGGTAGTTGGGAATAACCGAGCACATCCGCGCACAACATTGTTCCCGTCACGCCACGCCAAATATGTTGTCGCCGGCGTGTCATAGGTGTCATATTCCATTCCGTTATAGCTTGGAACAGCGTAGTTTTGGCGCTCTTTAAATCCATGATAACGCAATCTGTATATCGAAGGCAGAATATCTCCGTACAAATGCGCATTCTCTATAGAAACAGCCAAAATCATGTCTTTCTCCCAGCAAAGGAAGAATGACTGAATATAAAATGTTTGTAACTTGGCCGATCGGCCAATGCAGGTGGGTTAGAATGGCTTAATCAATCCCATTCTTACTGCTTTCAGTACAGCAAATGGAATATTGTTAACCTGGAGTTTACTGAAAATATTTTCACAATGTCTCTTAACGGTAGATTCTGAAATAAGAAGTATGTCGGAAATTTCTGCTTTTGTTTTCCCCCGTGCCAACCATAACAAAGTCTCATTTTCTCTCGCCGTTAAGTTAACAGCGATCTCAGTTGGATCATCCATAATAAAGTCGGAGTAAACAGTAAAAAACTGATTTGCGGCAGCATAAATCATGCTAACGGCATCTCTATCACAACGAGCATCTTTTTCTGAACCGGCAAATCCCATGCCGATAATCTCTCCCATCGGCTGATGTATAGACAAGCCAATACCACTATACAGCTTGGCTTCCTTAGCCTCATTCATAACTTTTTGTGCTTTTTCAGATATGTTACGCTCTTGAACTTCGGACCAAGTATATGGTCTACGGGCAGTTAAGGCAGCCTGATACACTGGATCATAATCTACATAGTGATTAGTGACATAATGGTTCAGCCACTCCTCAGGGTAGTTGACGAGCACCCCTAAATACTTTTCTTTTTTTTCTGTTGAATCATGAGAGATCTCTCCCATGATAAATCTCTCCATGCCAAAGCCATTGAGAAAAGCTAAAAAATTCGCAGTCAGCTCCTCAATATTTTGGGCTCTGTTAGAAACCTCTATAAATTCTATAAGGTTCATGGGCAATACAATACAACGGTTTTGTCGTAATCCTACTGGAAGTTTTATTGTATTGCAATAAACACCATAATTTTATAGTTAGGATAGATAGCATGAAGGGCAAGAGAGAATATGGTTTTGCTGATACCTTAGTCAGAACGACACAAAATCCTGAGTATTACGAATATACAAAAGAAGATACTTTTGATTTCTTAGGTTTCAAAAGCCCTGAATTTTTTTTGTGTGTGACCAAACCACAAAGACATACGTTGTTACACGAATGCATGCACACCATAAATTTTTTTGGTATTGAATGGAATGGAGTACAGGTAAGTGTTCTCCGTCAGCACAATTTGGACAAGAGGTAGCGGATTGCTAAGGTAGTGTTTTTGGCTTATCGAAGTGACTGAAAGGAACGCAGATGAGCAAAAAACACAGTTCAAACGACCACCGGGACGACGCAGACAAGCTGGTTAAGAACATAAAGCGGCAGACCCGCCGTAAATTCAGCGCCGAAGAAAAGATACGGATTGTACTGGCCGGCCTGCGTGGTGAAGACAGTATCGCCGAACTTTGCCGCCGTGAGAATATTCATCAGAACCTTTATTACAACTGGAGCCGCGAGTTTTTGGAAGCGGGTAAGAAACGGCTTGCCGGAGACACGCAGCGCGAAGCCGGAAGCAGCGAGGTGAAAGCACTGCGCGATGAGAACGGGCAACTTAAAGAGGCTCTCGCCGAAGAGATGCTGGAAAACCGCTTGCTTAAAAAAAGCGTGATCGGGGATGGGGAGGACGGTATATGAGATACTCCGCAGCAGAAAAATACGAGATTATCCGCACCGTGGAAGAAAGCAGCCTTGGCATCCGCAGAACTGTTGAGATGCTCGGCATTCCGCGCTCGACCTTTTACAACTGGTATGACCGTTACTTAAGCGGCGGCGTGGTCGCCCTGGCTGATAAAAAGCCGGAGCCTCATGCCGTTTGGAATAAGGTGCCGGATGAGTACCGGAAAAAGCTTTTAGACATGGCTCTGGATGAACCGGATCTGTCCCCGCGCGAGCTGTCTGTGAAGTTCACAAGCAAACATAATTACTTCGTCTCCGAAGCTACGTCCTACCGCATCCTGAAAGAACATGATCTGGTGACTTCACCCGCGTGGATCGTCTATAAGGCGGCAGATCAGTTCTCTAACCCAACCACGGCGATCAACCAGCTCTGGCAGACAGACTTCACCTATCTCAAGGTAACGGGCTGGGGCTGGTATTACCTGTCCACGGTGATGGATGATTACAGCCGCTATATCGTGAACTGGCGTTTATGCCGGGGCATGGGGGCCAGTGATGTCGCCGCAACATTGCAGGATGCTTTGAAGAACGCAGGCCTTGCCAGAAAACAACGCCCGAAGCTGCTGAGCGATAACGGGCCGTGTTACATCTCTGCGGAGCTCAAGCACTGGCTTGACGATCACGGCATGGACCATACACGCGGCAAGCCGTACCACCCGATGACACAGGGCAAGATCGAGCGCTGGCACCGCAGTTTAAAGAACAGCATTCTGCTGGAAAACTATTACCTGCCGGAAGACCTGGAGCGGCAGGTCGAAAAGTTCGTCAATCATTACAATACGGAGAGATACCATGAGAGCCTGAACAACTTGACTCCCGAAGACGTCTGGCTTGGGAGAGGACAATCTATCCTCGAAAAACGCCGGAAAATTAAAGAGAAAACTATGAAATTACGAAAACAGTTGCATCAACAAAAGATCGCAGCTTAACATCAACCAAAGGAGCCAAAAACACACCTTATTTTTTTACGCGAAGTGTCCAACATATCCTGACGACTTACATAGATTTTCTAAAATACCCATTGATAATAATAAATGCCCTAAATAGAGAATTGCCCCTAAAATTATCATACCAAACGCCAGTTTTGTCCACTTAACGAAGGGTGTATCTTCCTTGACAACTCCTGCCTCTTTCTCTTTTCTCCTTTTCTCATAATGCTTGAAAGCGAAAAAGGCCGCCAGCAAATTTGCGGGAATTGTAAGAACTAAATTAGCGGGAGAAGCCCCCATAAACAAAACGGAAAATGGTAGCAATAGCGCAACGATCAAAGCTGTTCGCAATGTCTTTACCCTTCCGGCAACGATTATCGAGATTAAGACTGTAAGCATGGTTTAACTCCCAACTGTTAAAGCAAAACGGCCACCAAGGTTTCCCTTGGTAGCCGGGGAGTTTCAACCGTCTCGTGAACGGCGCAGCCTATTTGCTTGCGCTATTGTATTCAGCCGCCTCCCCGACCATAGGTCGAGAAGGCATCGCTTGATTACGGCCCGATGCTAGAGGCCGCACGAGAGGGGTTGAACGCCCCGGAACTTCAAATTTAGTCCCACTCCGAAGCTACGGATTTAGCCCGGAATGGTCAATGTTATTCGGCATTTATCAGGCCAAATTATCAGTAAGGCAGCTTTTCAATGGCTTCCTTGAACGCTGGCAAGTGTTCGGGGCCAAAGTGAGTGTAAGTACCGTCAGTCACATCGTTTCCCTCATGCCCGACGATGGCTTTTATATGTGGCCCCTCCACACCCGCAGCACTAAGAAATGTAATCAAGCTATGGCGTAAACTATGAAGCATCTTTTTGTCTGTCTTCAATTCCAGCGCCACCAAATACTTCTCATTAAACCAACGACCTAATTCACGACCCCATTTCTCGTTCTTGGTATAGGTCATGTGGTAAAGCAATCTCGGCTTAAGGCCATCCTTATGTTTGATTTTATTCTCCATGCCTCGTGCCTCTTCTACGAACTTAAGGAAATCAAGTTCAAGTAACCGCGAATGAATAGGCACAATACGCTTTGCTGCCTCAGTCTTTAACTTCTTACCTTGTCCTTCCTCATCCGTAATGTCGAAGTACCAGATGCCCGTTTCCTTATCCTGTTTCACATCGTCCGGCAACAGGGCCGCGATCTCATTGCGCCTTGCCCCGGTGTAAACCGCTATCAATGCGCCCCAATAATTCGATTTGTTCTTGGTAATCTTATCTGTACCGTCACCTAAATTTTCTATGATCTTCACAACCTCTTCCTTAGTAAACAAGTCGCGGCGACGATCTTTCTTTCTCTCCGCCTTGACTTGAATGCCCTCAAAAGGATTTTCGCTGATGTAGCGATTATCTTTGGCCCAATTAAAAAGACCGGAAAAATAACGAAGATACTTATTTACTGATACGTTGCTAAGAGTTTCCAGTTCATGTTCTTTACCAATGGCTATTTGCTCTAAAAGAGGCTTTTTTACAGTCAGTTTCATTTTATTACGGCTTTTAGGTGTACCGCGTAATAAGTCCTTGGCTTCCCGCGCCATAGCAATGTTGATTTTAGTAATTGGAAAATCATTACCTAACCAATCCATCAAGTAATTCAAGCAATCGTATCGTTCGTCATAGCTTCGCTCCTCCAAGCTCGACTTAACCTCTCCCATATATGACTGAATAACCTTGCCTAGCTTATGCTCCGGCTTGTGATGGTTGATAAATTCTTTGGCGTTATTCTGGTCGGTATTGAGCAAGCTAAAATTCAGTACGCGCTCATTGTAGGCTAACAGGTCTTTGCAGTAATTACGGCTGACAAATTTGTACCGATCTTTAAGCATTTCGTATTCACGGCTATCTGGTTCAAAAGATACGCCCTGTTGATCCATGATCTTACTAAGAGCCTCTTCAAACGGCTTGCTACCATCCTCTAGTTCCCACTCAAGAATGTCGTTGCAGTTGTTTGAAATGTCCTCGTTTAAGTCTTCCAAATAGAGTTGCAGATTATCTACTTTCCTCTTATCCAGCGGCCCTTCTTTGTCTATCCGTGCTTTTTCGCTTTCCAGCTTTTCGGCATAATAGCTTTTCAGTATCGAGATTATTTCAGCATGATCCATACGCTCTAAATCCATTTCGTTAATCAGAATATGGCTATAGTATTCGAGTGACTTTGCCAGCCTCAAGGCTTCTTTCGGGCAACGGGTCTTTAATGACACGCTTACGCGGCTGGGAACCTTGGTAGGCAAGGGATAACGGAAGTAGAAAATGTCGTGTCTGGACTTGATGAGATAGCTGGGATTAAGCATTTCAGGTTTCACCTCGCGGTTACACCGTGCCTTCCAGCATGATTTATTCAATTAAATCAATAATTTACAATAAATTGGTTGCGGGAGTAGGATTTGAACCTACGACCTTCAGGTTATGAGTGCGTCCCGCCCGCTTTTCGCGCCCCTATGAAACATTGCGCATTCTTACGCTAAGCCGCTGTTATCGCTTGATAATCAGGCCGTTCCAAGCATCATGGACATACCGCATCTTAGCGGCGTTTCGCAGGAATTTGCTTCCGGAATGCTTCCGAAGATGCATCGCCAACATGCCAGCGAAAGGAGCCGTCCATGCCCGTCAAACTCACCAAAACGCTCATTGATGACGTAAAGCCGCAGGATAAGGAACATCTGATCTTCGACAGCCAGATTTCCGGCTTCGGCCTGCGCGTCAGCCCGGGCGGGCGCAAAAGCTTCATCCTGCAATACCGGTTTCGCCGCCACTCGCGCCGCCTGACCATCGGACGTTACGGCCATATGACGCTGGAACAGGCGCGCAGCCGCGCCGTGAAATCTCTCGCCCTCGTGCAGGACGGCATTGATCCCGCCCATGAGAAACAGGCCGGCAAGACCGCGCCCGTCATGAACGATCTGTGCGACCGCTTCTGGGACGAACATGTCATGGTGCGGCTCAAGCCCCGCACGGCGGAGGGCTATAAACGCGTGCTCAATAAATTTGTCCGCCCCGTTCTGGGTGAAACCCGCGTGCGCGATATCAAACGCGCCGATATCGCCGATCTGCACCACCGCATGCGCACCACGCCCTATGATGCCAACCGCATGCTGGAGGTGGTATCAAAGATGTTCAATCTGGCCGAGATGTGGGGTTGGCGTGATGAGCACTCCAACCCGCGCCGCCATATCGCCAAATATCCCGAACGCAAGCGGGAGCGGTATCTGACCCGCGACGAACTCGCACGGCTGCTCGGGACGCTCGAATACGCGGAAGGCATTCTCGACGGTAAAATTCTTGAAGGCCACGACGACCAAAAACCGCTGGTCGTCCACCGCTCGGCCATCAACGCCCTGCGCTTGCTGATGTTCACCGGCTGCCGCCTGCAGGAAATCCAGACGCTGAAATGGCAATATGTGGACTGGGAAAACCGCGCGCTTCGTTTGCCCGACACCAAGACCGGCGCGCGTGTCGTGCCCGTCAGCCGCCACGTTATCGATCTGCTCACGGCGATCTGGAGCCATAAAGACACGCCGCAGGAAAATGAGTTTGTGATTTACGGCACATTACCGCTGGCGCATCTGACGGATTTACAGCCACCATGGCAACGCATCCGCAAAGCCGCCAGACTGGAGGACGTGCGCATCCACGACCTGCGCCACAGCTTCGCCTCCTACGCCGTCTCCGCCGGTCATTCCCTGCCCATGATCGGCAAACTCCTCGGCCACACCCAAGTCCAAACCACCGCCCGCTACGCGCATTTGATGACAGATCCTATGCACAAAGCGGCAGACGATATTGTCGGGAATATGCTGGGCGGGTAGTATGATTTATATTCAAGAGCCCAAGAGAGAATTAATACATGACAAAAAAGTTTGCTATTAAGTTATTAGAGTATGAGCGCTTGTTTCAGGTTATTCACTCTGTATCTGAAAAGCTTGATGACAGAGCCGGAGCGTCTTGCTTATTCTATAATACTATCGGCGCATTTTTAATTGAAAGCATTTTAAAAATGCCAGCGAGACCCGTAATGGGATCAGCTTTTGTGCTTGTGGATGATCCGAGCGATACAGTTTTATCGTTTTCTAATGTTAGCGAAGATGGAACATTCTCTTCAAATAATGATGCTTTTCATTGCTGGGTAGAAACGCAAGAGCACATTATAGATTTTACAGCTCCAGTGTATCAAAAATATTTTGATAAAATGGGCAAGACGATGACCGTTCCTAGTAAAATGTTTCAAAAAAGGAAAATTGATATGTCGCCATCATATCAAGCCTTTTCAAAAGAGGGAGATTATTTTATGGAAGGAAATGAGAGCTTAACAAGAGATCTTCTGTCTAGGCAGTCTCCAGCGATTGGTGATTTGGCCAATATTTGTCTGCTTTGGTATAAATCTCCCCCTAAGAAAATCGATAAATCGATGACGATACAAAATGATCTCGGGGAAATAATAAATATCAATCTTACTCCAATGCGAGTTTCTGGCGCATGGTAGCTTGTGAATTCTATATTGCAGCTTGCGCCTCCTGAAGCACAGCAGTGATGTCTTCTACACCTTCACATTCCCAGATTGAATCATTCAGAATAAAAATGGAAGAATTTGTATGATCTGAAAAACGGCATTTTTCGACGACAACAGATCGCGGAATTAAAGCCGCTTTAAAAACTGAAAAATCCGATGAAAACAGAATGCCGATTAAAAAATCAAAATGACAATTTTCAATGTTTCTTATTGCGCTGAGGCGTCTTGATTTATTATGTGGGGTTATGCGCCGAGCTTTTATTTCATAGCGATTTTTTTCTTTGTCAGTGGCATCGTACCCGGCGTTAGAATTATTTTCGAGGTCGAGCCCCAGTGCTTTTGCCGCTAGATATTCTGCATATCCTCCTGCAGGCGGATTTGAAGTGCGCACAATGTCCCTTTTTCGCAATTCCTCAAGAATGGCGTCATAGCTTTTTAAAAGCTCCAATGTAGGGGCATCAGACCAATTCATTCCAAATCCTTTTCTTTATAATCCGTAGTATGCTCCGCAGTATAATGAAATTATTTCAACATGATGCCTGGGAAAATCAAGCAACTCTAACAACTTGGTTATGCTTTGAACAGAAGTGTGTATGCCGATGATGCAGCGTTGACGAAATTACACCTGATTTTTTCACCATATTGTCAGGAATATGCTCACCTTCCTGAGGATTAGAATCCACAAAGCTGAAATTATTCCGTAATATTATCGGATGACGAAGGCCGTTTTTATTTCAAAGATAGATTCCATATATGATGATCTGCCGGAAGAGCGGTATCATTTCCCGAAGAAATATCTCAAACGCATTGAGGCGGCGGCTGGCGACTGGATCATTTATTATGAGTCGAGAAGGAATAAGGGGCGGCAAGTCTATTACGCTACGGCACAGGTCAAAGACATACAGCAAGATATAGAGTCTACCGGCCATTATTACGCCTTGATGGACAATTACTTGGAATTTGAAAACCCCGTTCCTTTTAAAATCGGCAACCAATATTTTGAGACATCCTTATTAAACTCGGATGGCTCTATTAACCCCGGTTTGGCGCAAAGTGCTGTCCACCCCATTACCGATGCGGAATATCAACTCATCTTGCAAACCGGATTTGCTCATATTTTAGAGCCGCCGCAACAGGATGCTGGAGCGGGCCAGCTGCTCTACGGCTTTGCGGAGCCAGAGCAGGAGATTTTTGAACGCCCCATCGTTCAAACGATCCTCAACCGTCCTTTCAGGGATCAAGCCTTTGCCGAGGCCGTTAAGGTTGCTTACGATAAAACATGTGCCATGACGGGGCTGCGCCTCATCAACGGTGGCGGCCGGGCCGAAGTTCAGGCCGCCCATATCCGCCCGGTCGCAAGCCACGGCCCGGATTCCGTTCGGAACGGAATTGCCCTGTGTGGCACTGTCCACTGGATGTTTGATCGCGGCCTAATTTCTCTAAACGATGATTATGAAATACTGAAATCAAAAAATGGCATCCCCGAAGCCATGGACAGACTGATCCGGCCAGAAGGCGAATTGCTATTGCCAGAACGTCCGGATTTACGTCCGCACCCCACTTTCCTGCAATACCACCGCGAAAACGTATTTAAGGGTTAAAACCGTCTTTATTGCTGGCTTTTAAGTCCGTTCCAAGCGTTCATGTTGACCATGAGTGCTGTAAATCTCTCCGCCGATATTGTTGAAATGCTGCTGGCCAGAGGCTTTGCTGAAATGCCCAGCAAGAATAAACAGTGGCGGATTTTCTTCCAGCCGCCGGACAGGGATACACGATGGTTTATCCATACGGGCGGTAAAGTTCGGCGCGGGAAAAGCGTTCATAATTCCACCGCCGTCACGCCGGAAGTACGCCATATGTTGGGTCGGTATTGGCTCGAGAAGCGCGGCGGCAAACTGCCTGTAAAACGACGAATCGCCAAAGACAAAATCCTCACCCTTCTGAAGAACGGAGCCACCACTGCCGATATCGTCAACGCCACTGGATGGAAACCCCATTCCGTTCGTGCGTATCTTTCGCGCTTACGGAACGGTGGGCACATTGTCTCCCATTCCATCTCCACAAAATAAGACGATTGTATGCTATAAATAGGCTAAGGGTTTCTATTTTTTCAGAGATTAGGATACTCCCAATCGAAATAGGCCTTAAAATAAAGCATTTCGGAATTTTCAAATGCCAAGATAGGCGTTAATATTAATTCTGAAAATACAAGCCTATAGTTGTGGGAGATACATGGAAAAATATTATGCCATAGATTGTTTTGCCGGATGCGGCGGCTTAAGCGAGGGCTTGAAGACGGCCGGGTTTTCCGTATTGGCTGGCATTGAAATAAATCCGAAAGCACAACAAGCGCACAAACTCAATCATCCCACAAGCAAGCTGTATTCAGATATATGCTCTGTACAGCCGGAAGAAATACTAAAAGATCTGGGCCTGAAAAAAGGCGAATTAGATCTCTTGGCTGGCTGTCCGCCTTGCCAGGGCTTTTCTCGAATGCGAACCCTGAACGGTTCAGAAAGAATTGCAGATCCTCGCAATAAGCTGATTTTTGACTTTGTACGACTGGCAATCGCATTGCAGCCCAAAACAATACTCATGGAAAATGTTCCGGGACTTTTGAAAGACTGGCGTTTTACAGAGGCCAAGAGGCGCTTGAAGAAAGCCGGCTATAAATGGATTGTGGCCGATGTTCACGATGCTGCAAATTTTGGTGTTCCACAGCGCCGGCGACGGATGATTATGATGGCATCACGGATTGGAGATATCCAACCCATTACTGGAAAAGAACCAAAAGCGACAGTGCGTAATACCATTGGACGTCTAAAATCTCCCGACCAATCTAAAAATCGATTGCACAAGCTGCATATGAACCATTCGAATGAAGTTATGAATCGTATAAAGCGCATTCCCAAAAATGGCGGCAGTCGGTCTGCGCTTGGGGATGACCAGTTGGAATGCCACAAAAAACTCCAAGGATTTCGGGATGTTTATGGTCGAATGAAGTGGGATGATGTCTCTCCGACAATTACGCGGTTTTGTCACAATCCGTCAAAAGGAAGGTTTCTACACCCGGAGCAGGACAGAGCCATCACAATATATGAAGCTATGCGCCTTCAATCTTTCCCCGGCACGTATAAATTTCCCAAAAACTTGAGTATGTCGGACATTGCTTCGCTGATAGGAGAAGCCTTGCCGCCAAAATTTGCAGAAGCACAGGCGCGCCACATTGTGAGCCATATAGAGAATATTGGATAATGAGTAATACAGAGAACATAAAGCGACTGATCTTGGGATTGGATAATCCCAATTTAAAACTCACGGATGATCAACAACAGGCCGTTTCTTCCGAAAAAAGGCAGGTACTTGTTGTCGCCGGTGCCGGCTCCGGGAAAACGGAAGTAATGGCACGGCGCATTGCCTGGTGGGTTGGGATTGAAGGTATTTCCAAAGATCAAATTGTGGCATTTACGTTTACCGAACGCGCCGCCGAAGAAATGAAATTCCGGATCCGGTCATGGATTGGAAAAATCACTCCGGAAGGAGAAGAAGTATCACTTGGCCAAATGTATATCGGTACCATCCACGGATATTGCTTGGCCAAACTTCGTGAATGGTGGCCGGACGAGTACCATAATTATGATATTCTGGACGAGGCTGCCCGCACATCCTTAATACAAAGAGGTTTCAACGGTGTGCTCGGTCTGAGTAAATTCCGGACGGCCTTATCTGAAGGCAAACCCTATCCCGTAGGACAATACGACACTATAGAGCGCTTCGTGCAAACATACGATCTGCTCCACGAACATAACCTTTTCAACTGTCAGCTCGTCCCGGGCGGCATTCCTATTGAACTGGGAGAAACAGAAAGAGAGTGGTGCAAAGGTGCACAGCTTCTTACAGATCTCGGCTCACTGGATGAATCGACGGCCTTGTTCTCCGTCAGCACAATTTGGACAAGAGGTAGCGGATTGCTAAGGTAGTGTTTTTGGCTTATCGAAGTGACTGAAAGGAACGCAGATGAGCAAAAAACACAGTTCAAACGACCACCGGGACGACGCAGACAAGCTGGTTAAGAACATAAAGCGGCAGACCCGCCGTAAATTCAGCGCCGAAGAAAAGATACGGATTGTACTGGCCGGCCTGCGTGGTGAAGACAGTATCGCCGAACTTTGCCGCCGTGAGAATATTCATCAGAACCTTTATTACAACTGGAGCCGCGAGTTTTTGGAAGCGGGTAAGAAACGGCTTGCCGGAGACACGCAGCGCGAAGCCGGAAGCAGCGAGGTGAAAGCACTGCGCGATGAGAACGGGCAACTTAAAGAGGCTCTCGCCGAAGAGATGCTGGAAAACCGCTTGCTTAAAAAAAGCGTGATCGGGGATGGGGAGGACGGTATATGAGATACTCCGCAGCAGAAAAATACGAGATTATCCGCACCGTGGAAGAAAGCAGCCTTGGCATCCGCAGAACTGTTGAGATGCTCGGCATTCCGCGCTCGACCTTTTACAACTGGTATGACCGTTACTTAAGCGGCGGCGTGGTCGCCCTGGCTGATAAAAAGCCGGAGCCTCATGCCGTTTGGAATAAGGTGCCGGATGAGTACCGGAAAAAGCTTTTAGACATGGCTCTGGATGAACCGGATCTGTCCCCGCGCGAGCTGTCTGTGAAGTTCACAAGCAAACATAATTACTTCGTCTCCGAAGCTACGTCCTACCGCATCCTGAAAGAACATGATCTGGTGACTTCACCCGCGTGGATCGTCTATAAGGCGGCAGATCAGTTCTCTAACCCAACCACGGCGATCAACCAGCTCTGGCAGACAGACTTCACCTATCTCAAGGTAACGGGCTGGGGCTGGTATTACCTGTCCACGGTGATGGATGATTACAGCCGCTATATCGTGAACTGGCGTTTATGCCGGGGCATGGGGGCCAGTGATGTCGCCGCAACATTGCAGGATGCTTTGAAGAACGCAGGCCTTGCCAGAAAACAACGCCCGAAGCTGCTGAGCGATAACGGGCCGTGTTACATCTCTGCGGAGCTCAAGCACTGGCTTGACGATCACGGCATGGACCATACACGCGGCAAGCCGTACCACCCGATGACACAGGGCAAGATCGAGCGCTGGCACCGCAGTTTAAAGAACAGCATTCTGCTGGAAAACTATTACCTGCCGGAAGACCTGGAGCGGCAGGTCGAAAAGTTCGTCAATCATTACAATACGGAGAGATACCATGAGAGCCTGAACAACTTGACTCCCGAAGACGTCTGGCTTGGGAGAGGACAATCTATCCTCGAAAAACGCCGGAAAATTAAAGAGAAAACTATGAAATTACGAAAACAGTTGCATCAACAAAAGATCGCAGCTTAACATCAACCAAAGGAGCCAAAAACACACCTTATTTTTTTACGCGAAGTGTCCAACATATCCTGACGACTTACAGCATATTTATGATGCATTTTGATGTATTATGCACCATAAAAGACACGGAGGCAATCAAGCCTTTCAAGAGCACACACAGAAATATTGAAAATTAGATGCAGCGGGTTGGCTGTTAAATCTTGTCAACCAAGCTGAAATCGCTCTGGTCAACCAATTCAGTCAACCAAGTCGTGGTTTCGTTTCGGTAGCTTCCTATATAAATCAAATGCTTGCCGGTCAACCGAAACCGATTTGTCAACCAAGTTGAAAAACCTGACGCTAGAAAAATCTCGCGCGTTCGCCGCCCGTATTCGTTATCGCCCCACAGTACCTTTTTTGTTTTGAGCGTATAATTAAGAACGCGCCGCGCAAGTCTGCGTGCTTGCGCACGAGCAGTGAGTAAGTCTGCGCACATGACTTGATGTTTTTTTCGAAGCAAGCGTTCATGCGAAGCATGGACGAGATACCAACCATTACCATATACACGCGCGGCCATCCTCTGGAGGCAATGATCCTCGGCATGCAGGATCTGACCAGCAAACAGGTGGATGAGGCATTGAAATTGTATGCCCAGAAGCATGACACCATTGTCGGCACCATGCTCGGTGTGACGGCCAATACCGCTGTCTTTACACCCGTAGCGGACTGGAACCGCGACACCAACCCCGAACCGGCCGATATCCATTTTGTTCCTTGGGGAGAAATCAGAAGATTGCTGCAATCCAAAAAACTTTAGCGACTTTAGCAACTTTAGCAGGGGTGCAGCATAAAACTCAAAACGCGATGCCTTGCGCTTCAAGAAAGCGTCGCACCTGTTCTTCCAGCGTTTTCATCCATGGCTCGTGACAATTGCTGTGCACCCAGATATGACCGCCCTGTCCATTTAAAACAGGAAGACCGGAGTTGCGTCCACCGACATGATATGGATGGCCGCAATAAATGCAGCGCTTGGGATCGGGCTGATGCACCGGATGCTCGTTCATGTAATCCACCAGCATCCAGCGACCGGCTTCACAGCCTGCCGCTGATTCATCAAGACCGCGCTTTTGCATGATTGTCCGGCGCAGAAAAAACCATTTTTCCTGATAGGGATTATGTGCGGGAAGCTTTTCGCTTTTTCGTTTTTCAGGAGGCGGGTCTGCTAAAGTCGCTAAACCTGCTAAAGTTTCCAACGGTGCGTTGCCCGGATCAAAACGCTGATATCCGGCCATTTTATATCTCCTCATCAACGATATGCCAGGCTTCACGCCGCCGCGTACCGGCCACTTCAGCGCCATCCGGAATTTCTACCAGCCAGCCATGATCTTCCAGAATACGCACAACCGTCAGAGCACTGGTTTTATCCCGAATACGGTTGGGGCCGAGCTGATATAGATCCGGCAGGGAGATCACATCATGCCCCCATTCCTCCCGCATCCATTTGAGCGCATCCTCGGCGATACGCAGTTGGGTGCGGACTCGTTGAGCACTGAAAAGGCGTATGGCCTCGGCCATGTAGTGTTCGGCCAGTTTGATCCCGTTCTCCATGGCGTCGCGGGAAATAAACTGAGCCTGCGGATCCTCTACCAATGTCAATACAGCGGCAAGCCGGGCGGCATGTTCGGGGATCTTGTTGGCCAGGCCGCGCACATGTTCCAGCGGCCCGTCTTTGCAAAGCTGCCTTTCCACCGCGTTTGTATAAGAAATCCATAGCGTTCGTGCTTCTTCGCAGAGTTGCAAAATGCCGGGTTTTAAAACGTCTTCGTCCTCTTCCTCGACCGGCAGAGGTTTTATCAGCAAAGAATAAAGCCGGTCTTCATATGCCTTCAGAACGGCGGCGCTTTCATGATCCGGTTCCTTAAAAAACCGCGTTCCGGCCGTACTGTCAGGCGCGGTTACCAAAAAACGGGAAAGCAACCCCTGATCCAGCAACGTCCTGTCGGAGAGCATTTCCGCCGCGATGTCGGGCTGTGCCATCAGATGCATGGAAAGCCTGCGCCCACTCAGATACACATAACCGTCCGTTGCCCGCAACCTGTCAACCGGCGTCCCATCCCAGAAATGCGACAGCGCGGTCGAGGTTCTTATTTTTGCCTCGTCACTCATGCCGTGGCCGCCGATAAACTGGCCGCCCTCACCATTGAACAGGCCGATCGACGGTTGGGCGCGCGTGCAGAACACGATCAGCCCTTCAATCGTAGCATCCTTACAGGTCAGAACGGGAATATGCGGTGCTTTCGGCGGCTTGCCGAGCGCTTCCATGGCCTTTTCTTTACTAGAAGCGGTAGGGTATTTACGATTATCCTTTTTAATATCGCCGCGCAGCTTCTCGTAGATTTCATGCTTATTGGCCCAGATGCGCTCCTGTTCGTTATATTCCAGGCGTTTCTCGCTTTCATACCGGTGGACTGGTTTCAGGGCGAGCATATCACAGGCCGTTTTACGCTCTCCCGTTCCGGCGATGGACAGAAAGAAACAGGAAGGCGGCTTTCTCTGCCCGGTCGGCAATTCGACATCCTTAAACCCCTGCACCACCAGTGTCGCGGTGGCCAGCACCGACTGTGCACATAACGCCATCGGTGCCAGAGTACGATCCTGTATCGCACGCGCCGCCGGTTCGAGAATAGGCCCCAGCGCCTCCACCGGAAACGGGTCGGCCGGATCCAAAGGCCGGGTCAGCGGCTGCGGCTTTTCGGCCGTTACCTCCTCAATCGTCATGATATCGCTGTCATTCAGATTTGCTATCATGGCCATCTCTCTTGCTCTGGCAGCGCATCAGAACATCGTTGAAATCCTCCCCTTCATAACCGGCAACGGCCATGCTGACGGTACGACGTTCCCGCAGAAACCTATCGACGGCCGCTTTTGCCGATTTTTTACCGTGTGTGTCGTTATCCGCCGCCACATAAACAACCTGGGCCATGGGCTTCGACGGTAAAATCAACTTGCGCATGCCGCCACATGAAAGAGCCGCGACTGTCGGTGTCCCGGTCAGTGCCTGATAACTCAATGCCGTTTCGATTCCTTCGGCCACAGCCATGATATTGGCAGGATCAGCCAGAAAGACACCGCCGGTCATGCACTGCCCCAATATCTTTTTGGCCGGCTTGACATCGGCCTTGCCGGAGCCGTCGGGCTTAAGATATGTGCGGTGAATACCGATCGTCCGCTTTGTCGGATAATGGATGATCGGGGCGACCATCGCTGGGAAATACTGTTTCGTATCCTTATAATACAGGCTGGGATGATAACGCAGAGATTCCGGTATAGGCCCGTGATAACCCCGACTGTGCAAATAGGCTTCAACGACTGTACCAGGCGCTTTCCAGCATTCCCTCAAAATTCGCTGCCACCAGTCTTTCGATTTTTGTGTGCCACCCTGGGATTTATCCAAAGCGGGAGCCTTAAACTGACTGGCGACTTTGTGCGCATAAGGCGATGTTCGCAGCACATCCCAAAGATTGCAGCCCTTTGAATAGCAGTGCCACCCGGGTTTTCCGTTGTTGTCATACAGCGCAAAACACTCTTTATAGCCGCAGACAGGGCAATCCCCGAAAAAGCTGTTTTTGCGCTTGTCACGCTTCAGCCTGAAATCCATCGCCAGCTGCTCGACATGGAAGAAGTCTTCATTGATGTTGCTCATACCGCACCCCCATGCTGTTCGTCCATGGTGGAGGTGAAGCTGCGGCCGTTTTCAAAGTCTTCAATGTCCGAGAGTTTATATACAACCCGCCCGCCGATCTTGTGATAGCGCGGCCCGGTGCCCAGCCACCGCCAGCGTTCCAGCGTGCGCGGTGATATTTTCCAGCGTTTGGATAATTCGTACTGGTTGAAGAAGGTTTTATCGGTCATTTTGGCCTCCATTTTGCTCTTCGAGCCACTGAAAGAAGGCCTGTTCATCGATTAAAACGCGGCGACCGGCGCGGCGGATGACTTTATCAAAGCCGTTTTCGTCGGCATGAAAGACCAGGTGACGCAAACCACCGATGGGCGGCCAGCTGTGATGTTTCGGCCATTGCGTTAAAGGAATGTAACGAGTTTGTCTTTGTTCCATGAAATGCTCCTCTTTTGAAAATGACGCTGCGGTATTGCAGTGTGTTTTCATTAGGGGAGCAGGAGAAAATCAGGAGCAAGGTCAGGATAAAATCCTTTTCCCTTCCTCATCATTACGCGTTTTATAACGCGCGAACTCTGTTTTCAGCTGGTTTAATTTTAAGTGGCGGATAATTGAATTCACATTATGGTGGCCGTATTTTTGAGAATAAGATCTTATCAGTAATTCCGCTGTTTCTATTCTGGTCGGTTCAGTTTTGTGCTTGTTGTAATATTTTTCCCATACAGGCATAGCATCTGCGCACATTTCTAATTCCAGCTGTTTCAATGTCTTTCTTTTATCCGGAATATTTACAAAATTGGAGATTTTATCGTTTGTCACAGAACCTTCAAATTTCTTCACCTGCTTTAGCCTGAAAATAAGGTCGCTTGGTTTAAGTGATGGTGCCTCGGGATAAACGTCAGAAGGATAATGCTGGCCAGAAAAACACAAATACTCATCTTTTGGAGTTTCAAAATCAGGATCATCTCTTTCATTCCCATTCAAAATCTGGCGAACGCTGCGAAGCGTAAGATCTAATATTTCATCATAGGATGTATAAATATTTTCAGGAATTCGGAACCAGTTATCGTCATCAGGCTTTTCAAAATAGCCTTTTTCCATCCACCATCCCTGGGTCAGAACACTCGCCTTCAATTGCCCCGTCAAAACATAGTTCAATATTTGATCTTCAATGCAGTTCCAGCGTTTCGCCAGTGTCTTCAGGGTATAAAAGCTCGGCTCCGGTAAAGCGCTCATCTCACTTCCCCGGCGGTACTGATTTTCTTTTGTTTTCTTTAATGCCTGTTCCATTGCGCATATATTTGCAACTGCTTGCTTTACGTTTGAAATTTTACGCTACATCATATGTGTACGAAACAAGAACATTAGATGCAATACGAAAACATCGCAAGCTTACGATGGTATGCTTGACTATCTTTCTATAGGTAAGCGACTAGGTCTTACCAAGTTTCCTGTCGCAGCTTGTGAAACTACGTCTATCCAATATGCAATAAAGTTATCTTCATCTTCACCATCAATAGGTGTGGGAGGGTGTGCGTGCTGATTGATATCCATAGCAGACAAAGTTTTATCAATTTCCCATACGTAATCCAAACAATAGGGTTCTGATTTTCTTGATCCTGTCCCTATGGAGAAAAAGGACAATTCGTACCATCTGTAATCGTCAGCTCCTTTGGGCTTGGCATAAATCAAATTAGCGCTTCTTAGGTAGCTGCGGGGGCCATTGTGTTGCTCAATACCTATATGAGTAAAGGCCACAATATCCCAATCTGATGCTTTCTTGTGAACACCCCAACCGCCATCACCGCCACCCCAACCTTGAGGGTCAGACTTGCAAATCCCTCGCGTAGAATGGGAAGTAACTGTAGTGTCAAATACCAATGAAGCCTTACCAATAGTCATCCGCGGAAGTTGCAACTGACGCTCATCATTGCCAATGACATCCCGCGCATGATCAAAAATTTCTTGGAAAAGCCTGTCTTTAATTCTTTTTAGATCAGAAACGGCTTCATTAAATATATTGTCCCTCCGCCTTACCCGTTCTTTCTCTGCATTTTCAGCAGCCTCCTGCTGAGCTTGCGTTACAGCAATAGCGTTTACGGCTTCCATTAAATTATTCCGTTGGTTCGCTCCGGCTTTTTCACCGGACGCAAGCGATCTTTGCAAAACCTCGATGCATCTTTTTCGAGATGGGCGTGTTTCCGGAGATTTTCTCAGCATTATAGATACCAGACTTCTGACGCTGGCAGGAAGGGCGGACAAACTGGCGGGTGTTTCATGCAAATGCTTTTCCCTTACCGTGTCGAAATCACCATCAAAAGGCGGAGCACCTGTTATTAAAGTATGGGCGATGCATCCGGCGGCATATATATCCGTTGCAGCAGAGGGACGTTCAAGGAGCCATTGCTCTGGTGCCGCATATGCCGGTGTCAGACTGGTGCGCAAAGTCTCAAGAGATGTTGAATCCTCAACAAATTTTGCGATTCCAAAATCGGCCAATTTCCATTTATTATGATGTGACAGGACATTGGCAGGTTTGAGATCCCTGTGTGTTATATGGCTTACCTCTTCTAATCCGGTAAGTATTTCCAGCAATATGCCTATGACCTCTTCAGCTTCAAATGGCTCTTTTCGAGAGTTAATTTCATCCTGCAGGCTGCCGTCACACACCGGCATAACCAAATAATATCGATCCGAATTCGCATCCAGACCGGAATCGAGAATGGGGACGACATGGTCGTACTCTTTGCTCGACAAATCATTACCGATGTTCATTTCACGGTGGGCGGCTTCGCCTGCCGTAATTTTTAACCGCTTTATAGCGACCGAACCATCCGGACCACGGCCATGAAAAACTTCGCCGAAACCGCCGGCGCGGCCCAAGGGAGAAGATGTATCTATCTCCCATGCCTGTTTATTAAGACTGATCGTTTCTGTTTGTTCAGATGTTTTTGGTTTTCCCATTCTTAAACCCAAATAAATTTAACCTCTTGCGTCAAGCGCGAATTCATTCAATAATTGCACGGAAACGAGAGGGCCAGACCGCGAAATCCAGACCCTCCCGACTTCTTCAACATCAGCGATCACCAGTTGGCGTGATCTTCACCGGCGCCCAGGTATGACCTGGTTTCGTCGTTGGGGGGAGCGGTTTGTTGTCCGCAACCGTGGCGTAGTTCGTCTGCTTTCCGCCGCGCGGTCCCACCTGCTGATAAATGCCGCCGTTGTCGCCGACATTCGTTCCGGGTGTTTTGCCTTTTCCCATGGATATCACCTCCCTTCAAGGCGTTAGTGTTTGTTTCATCAACGGAATCAGATACGATAAACTCGTATCTTTCTTGCATTATATGTTCGATTATCGAACTTTTCAAGGAAAAATTTGACATTTATGTTCGATTGCGCTATCCTTAATAATAGGATTACTGACTCTGCAAGGAGCGAAAGGAGATTGTTATGAACCAGCAGGACTTAGGAAGAAAGCTGAAAAAGGCCAGAGAACTGGCAGGACTCAGCCAGCAGGATGCCGCAGATATGCTTGAGCTTCCCAGAACCGCCGTCACCCAGATGGAAGGCGGGAACCGTTCCGTTTCGACTCTGGAGCTGACCCGTTTGTCCGGATTGTATCATCAGCCTGTCAGTTATTTCCTTGAAGAAACTGACGATGAAGAAGGCGAAGACATGCTCGTTGCTCTGTACCGCATTGCGCCCGGCCTTAGCGAGGATCCGGAAGTGAAAGAACAGGTTAACCGTCATCTGGATTGGTGCCGGGAAGGATATAATCTTGAGCAGATATTGGGACGTGACCACAGAATGGGTCCTCCCACTTATAGCGAATCCATTCCTCGAACTGTCGGGGAAGCCGTTTCTCAGGGAGCAAAAATAGCTGATCAGGAAAGAAAGAGATTGAGTCTGGGACACGCCCCCATTCCGGATATGTCTGAGCTGATCAACGAACAGAACATATGGGCATCCGGCGCTGATTTTCCTGACAGCATTTCCGGTCTATTCCTGTCTCATCCGTCGATCGGGTTGGCAATATTTGTAAATTCCGGCCACACTCGGGCACGGAAACGATTTTCTTATGCCCATGAATATGCTCATGCCTTATTGGATCGGGACATGAAAGTAACCGTTTCACAAAGGGGAAATGCATCGGAACTGGTGGAAAAAAGAGCCAACGCTTTTGCAGCAGCATTTCTTATGCCTGCAGGTGGAATTGCTGCATTGCTTAAGAGTCTGGACAAAGGAAGACCAAGCAAAGAAGAAATCATGGTGTTTGATGTGGCAACCAATGACCGCATAGATACCAGCATTCGATCAAACGCGAGCGATCAACGCATTACCTATCAGGATGTGGCAATACTTGGAAATCATTTTGGAGTCAGCTATCAAGCCGCAACTTACAGACTGAGAAGCTTGAACCACATATCACCGAAAGAATGCAATGAGCTTTTGGACAAAGTTGATGTCGGGAGAGAATATCTCGAAGTTTTGGATATGTTTGATGACCTGACTGATGAAGAAGATCAGAAGATCATAAACAGAGAATTGCGCGGTCATATCGTGCATCTGGCAATTGAAGCATACCGCCGTGAAGAAATATCACGTGGCAAGCTACTGGATCTGGGAAAGTCTCTGGAAATACCGTCCGATAAACTGCTTAACCTTGCAGAAGCAGCCTGTGCCAATTAATTCAGAGGAGAAGAATCTTGTCGTCATCTCCTCTGATTATTATTGCGGATACGAATGTCCTTATCAATTTTCTCAACATCGAGCGTCTGGATCTGATAGCCGGACACTCGCATGATTTCGTGATCACTGATCATGTCAAAGGAGAGATTACGGATTTCTACGCTCATCAGCAAAATCAGATGGAGCAGGCACTCAGAGACGGCACTCTGACGGAACAGCAACTTTCGACATTGGAAGAAATGGACCTATTCGGACGGCTTTCAAAAAGTGGCCGCTTAGGGCATGGAGAATGTTCCGCCATTTCCTGCGCCATTCACGGAGAACACAAGCTAGCAATTGATGATAAAAGAGCCACGCGTGAAGCCTTGAGCATAGAAGCTGAACTTGAAATCCTCAAAACCCAAGATCTGGTTGTTTCGATGATAGAAGAAAGCCTCTTGGATTTGGCAGAAGCTGATGCAATCAAAGAAACATGGGAAACACAGCACAGATTCCGGCTGAAAATTGAAAGTTTCGCAGAACTTCTGTCAGATGAAGAATAAGACCATTCCCATAAAATAGTTCTCTAATAGAATTATGTTTAACTGGTGCTGGATGTAGTCCGCAAATTATACTGTGTTTACGTTTTTGTCTAGCCGGTATCACCATTCTCTACGTGGTCATTGGACTGCCACACTATTGCTTTGGAGGCTTCGGTTCCCTCAAAATGTGATCCGCAGTTTGATTGTTACTTGTCCAAAATATAACGATCTTTTTCTGCATCAAATATACCGGGTTAAACCGAAAGCTTTCGTCCCGGCTGGGACAAAACGTAATCTCACTGCATTCTTCGTAAGACTACAAAACTGGTTTTTTCTAAATTCTATGCATATACAGCCCTTTCTCCGGTTGCAGGGTTGAAGCAGAACAATTCACCTGTTTGCAACATCTGGTGCATAATAACAGCGAGCTTTCTGGCGACTGCTATTCTGGCCTTTTTCATGCCTGATCGTTTGGCGATCCGTAAGCCCCATGCTTGCAGGGAGGAGGGCTTCTTCACACGGGTGAGGATGGAGTTGGCCGCTTCATAGAGTTGATGGCGAATGACCCGATCACCACGCTTTGATATCCTACCATTATAATCCATCTCACCGGATTGTCTGCGCCTTGGCGTTAAACCAAAATATGCGCCAACGCTCTTTGATTTTTCAAAACGGTCTGCGTCGTAAACGGCAAGAACAAAATTTGCCGCCGTCATCGGACCAACACCTGGAATGCTCATCAATATGCGGCAGTCCTGACAAGCATAAGCATGATCGAGAACCAGTTCATCCAATTCATCTATTTTTTGCTTAATCATGCGCAGCATTTCAAGCTGGATTTGCAGAGGAGGGGCTATGGCTGTGCCTTCGTCAATAATTTCTTGAACACGTTCTTCAAACCTTACGCCTGCAATACCTTTAATCAAAATACCGAAGGTTTTCAACATCCCGCGTATCTGGTTCACAACATCGGTGCGCATACTGACCAGATTACTGCGTGTTCTAAACAAAGCACGGGATTCATGGTTCTCAAAGCTCTTGATGGTCACTTCTTTATACCAACCGCAGCGCATAATCTGAGCCAAACCGTGCGCATCATTTTTATCAGTTTTATTCATCTGAAGACGCAACACACCATGCGCGTGGTATGCATCGATACAAATAGCTGGCAAACCCATATCTGTTAGCCCATGCCAGTGCCATGTTGAAAGATGTCCGCTTTCAAGGCCAATCTTCAGTGCATCCGGCGCATGTTCTTTGACGGCTGCACCAATTCCTTCAGGCGTTGACTCGCAACTTCCTTCCCAAATTTTGTTACCATCACGGTCAACAACACAAACATGAGTCTCATCTTGTGAAACATCTAATCCTACATATTGGCTCATTATATTATCTCCATTTATCGTCTAATAGGTTGTTTATATTGACAATATACCATCCGAAAGGGACGACTAATTGTCATACTTCGCACCTATTAAGCTAAATGTGATAACTGTCAGTATGAAAATTGCAATACTCCTTGACTCTGAAATAAAAATATAGGAATATATCCCCTATCAAGCGCCAGAGGTATATCTTCTCGGCGCTTTTTTATTCTTCATCAAAAATTTCAGGAGCTTTGCCATGTCCCGTTTTCCCAAAAACGGCGTCGATGATGACGTCTATCAGATCAATGTGATCACATCCGATATAACCTATATGAAAGATACGTACTGCGTGGCCGGATGGTCGCCTTCTACCGGACAGATGAAACGCCTGATGATCAACGGCAATCATTGGAGCGATAAAGATTTAAAGAAGATCGGTAAATATGCCTCATTGAACGTTACAGTTATTCCCAAAGAAGGCGGCCGTGATTATCCGCATAAAACGGAAGACACTTGCATTGACAATAATTTCAGTGTTGTCCGCCACTACGAAAAGCCGGTAATTCTGGCAAAAGATCTGCGCCCGGCAACATCCGGAACGATTCAAAAGGCTTTTGACAACAACCTGAAAGAACAATCATATGTTCCGTTCAAAACTGAGTGCCCTTCGCTGGGCGGCATTATTCTTCCCGCCAAGAATGTCAGATTTTTCAAAAAGGATGGAAAGCTGCGCGTTAACCTGCTGGACAACGACAAAACGGAATATGATGTGCGTGTGACCTGCAAATATCTGCGTGACGTGCTGGATCCGATGTCTACGAAAGACTTTGATGCATTCAAAGCGGACATGGAAAACAGCGATCAAAAGGCGCATGTTCGCATCGGGCTGGCCAAGCCTTATGTTTATAAAGACAGCAATTGTTATTTAATGTGTAACGGCGTATTTTTCTATGATGAATGATACAGCAATTAAAATATTCACGATCGGTTTTACAGGATCAAGCGCAGAGCATTTCTTTGAGCGGCTCCGTGGTGCAGAAGTTAAGAAAGTCATCGATACGCGGCTATGGGCGAGCTCTCAGCTGGCTGGATTTGCCAAGAAAAAAGACCTGCCGTATTTCCTGAAGGAGATTGCCGATATCAATTATGAATACCGCCAAGAACTGGCACCTTCGGATGACATTCTAAAGCCATTCAAAAATAACCAGATAAGCTGGGACGAATACGAGGTTCAGTATATTGATCTGATAAACCACCGAAATATTGCTGACATTCTCAATCCTGATGAAGTACATGAAGCATGCTTCCTGTGCGCCTGTAAAACCGAGCATCAATGCCACCGCCGCCTTCTGACTGAATATCTGCAGCGCGAGTGGGATCAGTCGGTAGAGATTATACATCTATGACAGGGCTTTTATTCGATATTCCCGCACCTGCAGCACCGGATATTCCCGGCCTCCAGTATCTGCCCGATTTTATCACGGAAGATGAAGAGAAGGCGTTGGTTGAAGATATCGACCAACGGCCTTGGCTTAACGA
Organism: Rhodospirillales bacterium; assembly: GCA_020638155.1. Taxonomy (GTDB): domain Bacteria; phylum Pseudomonadota; class Alphaproteobacteria; order Micavibrionales; family Micavibrionaceae; genus UM-FILTER-47-13. Next base: position 53,380 of record JACKJB010000001.1, on the reverse strand, counting down.
TCTTAAACGCCGAGTTCAGCATTACGGTTATAAATATGATTATAAAGCGCGGACGGTAACTGATGACTCTTATCTCGGCCCGTTGCCGGGTTGGCTCATGCCCATCACGCAAAAACTTTCCTTCAAACCCGATCAGACCATTGTGAATGAATATTTTCCCGGCCAGGGCATTTCCGCTCATGTCGATTGCGTGCCGTGTTTCGGTGACACCATAGCCAGTCTGAGCCTTGGGTCAGGCGCAGTCATGCAGTTTACAAACGGACAGGAAAAGCATGACCTCTATCTGGAACCGCGCAGCCTGATTATCCTTTCCGGCCCGGCACGTTACGAATGGACACACGCCATCCCGACGCGAAAATCAGATGTGGTCGACGGCCTTAAAATTGAGCGCGGACGGCGTATATCACTAACGTTCCGAACGGTTATTTAAGATGCAGGATATTTCCGCTTATCCGGCTTAACAAGCAGAGTTGTGCACCTTATAGTTAGCTGCCTTCTTAGTTTCTCACCCTTTTCGGCACTCGCTTTTTCACATGCGTTAGCTCCAAATCCTGAAGCTTTCGTCCCAGCACGTCATCCTTGGCAATCAATAACAAATCCTTTTCAAATCCCAGGCAAAATAGAACGCTGGCATAGGCTCCCATAGTCACGCCGCTTTCTCCATTTTCGATTTTACGAAGCGTTGCACGATTCATACCCGCCCGCTCTGCGAGCATAGCGGCTGTGATTTTCCGGCGCAGCCGTGCTAGTTTGATATTTTCTCCCAACGTCTCAAGAATATCTTCTAAAGCCGGAGGTAAGGGGGCTGTTTTTCTTGGCATGCAAAAACCTCTCAATGACATTTATTTTAGTCACATATATACAAATATGGTTATAATAATAACCATTAATGCAGCGTGCCATTTAAACTATCTCGTAAATATTGGTCAGGTTGTCACAACGGCAGCCAATACTCTGACGGCATCAAGCGCTTGTTCGTAGCTGGGAATGTTCTCTTCTGGCGCATAGGACACACCTTTAACGAATTGCTCATATTCCCGCTGATATTCGTCATCTTTTTCCAACACATCAAACATCTGCTTGAATTTTGCAGCAACAGCAAGCCCGGCAAAATCAGGATTATTTTTTGAACGCCTGTCATCGTGACTCATAGATGATAAAACCAGTTCGGGGAATATATCGCTTTTCAAGGCTACAGCTTTTAAAACAGCAAGGTCATGAAGATGCCGTACGACCGCCGGATCGTCATATTCGTCACCCCTCACTCTGTCAGGAATGCGCCAGGCCAGAGCGCTTAACTTATCAGCCGCGCTTTCAACAGGATCTATACAGCCAATATTGCTGATCTCGGGCTCTTGCCCGCTTAATTTGCTTACAAAAGAATAGACCGGCAAATAAATGGCCGGAAGCTGAATATTCCTCGCCGTCAATTCAATCTGTACATGAGGGCGCAAAGCTTCTGACCGTTCAAAGCGAGTTTCATAATTCAGATCAATAGAGAAATATTTATTGCCATCTCTGGCTTTGATCTGATGATCTTCAATGTTGAATCCGCATTCTCGCAATCTTTCAACGACAGTATCCTTATAGGCGGACAAAGCTTTTCGGCTCGTATTGTCCGTTAAAATTCTAAAATCGATATCCTCAGAAAAACGCTGGAGCAGCCCGTGCGCTTTCGACAATGCCGTACCACCGGAGAATATAATCTCATAACCATCGCTCTCAATATCGGACAGGATAGAAATAACCTGCGTCACGAACCAGTCCTTTTCAACAAAAGGCGCGGCCACACCTGTTTCGAGAGAAACATCTTCAAATACGGACTTATCTGGCGGCGGCACGTTCATAACTGACATAGGCGCCATTATAGCCGATTCTTCGGCTGATGCGGCCTTTAACGGCAATCAGGCGGCCGGTGGGGATCTGTGTAGTGCGCCCGGCGTTATAATCGCGCTCCAGCTGCGAGGGGCGCGCTTCCAGCCCTAAACGCTCTATCGCCTCTTTGGCCAGATCCGGCAAAGGTTTTACAGGGACGGCTTTACCACTGAGTGAAGATTTCTTGGCCTTGGCATAGAGGCCGTAACCGATTTTGATGAGCTTTTCATTTTCAGCCAGCTGACGCAATGCGCGGCCAATCTGGTCATAGCCTCCCAATCCATCAAAATCCTCACGCACGAAAACACTCTGCTTACTGCGGGCAATGCGGTAAGACACCCTATCTTCCAATGTTTTTAAACGCTTTCCAGTCATGTTCAATCCTGCAAAAATACGACAATTTATATATACAAATATACGACAATTTTTAGGCTTTGTCAATTTTTCAAATTATTGATAATAATGTCAATTATTCTATAATATCAGAAAAAGTGAAGATATAAAATTACTTAAATGTGAAATAAGAAAAAGTGATCTCTTTAATTTCTTCTCTGTAGCCACAGAAATCTGCGATTTGAAGCATATTTTTAATGAAGCAAAATACGGCTCAAAAACCTTAAGGTCGCAGATTATAGCCTGTTAAGTGATTGATTTTACTTGCACAGCCTACTCATAAAATGGGGAAACAGCACCTCCCGCATCTCAATTTTCGCTTCCATACGAAGGACTTACAAGGAATTTTCTTCCGGATTGCTTCCAAATCCGATGCGGGGCATCGATCTGCATCGCATCAAAATAATGATTAAGTCATTGAAATATAAAGGAAAAAATTGGTTGCGGGAGTAGGATTTGAACCTACGACCTTCAGGTTATGAGCTGAGATTATATTTCCTTAACGCATTGTTTTCACTGCACATTTTCTTACGCTTTTAGTATGTGTGTAAGTAAGTGTGTAAGTCAAGCCCTTCAGGTTGGCCGCCTGAAGGTCGTACTAACCATGTAAATTGCACACGGAATGTTCAATTTGCATGGTTATTTTGCCCATGACAGTTTAATATTCCCGAACGGGAATATTTGTTATCTTATCTAGCAAAACCCCATGCAATGTTACCGAACGGGAATTTTTCTTTACTTTCTCGCCGAATCTGCCACAATGTTACTGATCGGGAATATTTTTGAGAAAGCTATGAAACTCACACCTGAACAAATAGGCACACTGGTAAAGCAAACGCGCAAAGCTATGGGCGTAACGCAAAAAGACCTCGCTCTGACATCAGGCACGGGGCTGCGCTTTATTATCGAGCTGGAAAAAGGCAAGCCTACCTGCCAACTCGGCAAAGTATTAACAGTAATGCAAACACTCGGAATGAAGATTGATATTTATTCCCCTACTGTTGATTTAGGCGCTGGTTACGGAGATGGGTCAGGTGATGGGTCAGGTAAAGGGTAAAATCATGTCACGAACACTAGATGTTTATTTGTATAGTCACCATGTCGGCCAGTTAATTCAAAATGACCACGGCGACATGGTTTTTGATTATGCGGAAAGCTGGCTTGAGAATCCTAAAGCCATAGCGTTATCGCACTCTTTGCCTTTGAGAAAAGAACAATTCGGGCGCAAGGAATGCAGGGGCTTCTTCGCAGGAATTTTGCCAGAGGAAAGCAAAAGGGAAATTGTCGCCCGCAATCTTGGCATTAGCGCGCGCAATGATTTTGCCATGCTTGAACAAATCGGCGGCGAATGTGCAGGCGCAATTACATTTATTCCCGCTGGTGAAGAACTCCCGCAGCCCGATTATCAATACAGGCCGCTATCCGATGACAAGCTGGCAACCATATTAAAAGAATTGCCTCGCCGCCCCCTTATGGCTGGCGAGGATGGTATCAGGCTGTCCTTGGCGGGCGCTCAAGATAAAATCGCCGTTCATGTTTCGGGCAACCAAATATCCATACCGCTCGGTGGTGCGCCGAGTACGCATATATTAAAGCCCGCTATTGATCGGTTTGAAGGCGTTGTTTTCAACGAGGCCAGCTGCATGAAGCTGGCCGCCGCTATCGGATTGCAAACTGCCCCTGTTGAAATTCGTAGCACCGAAGGCATTGATTATCTTCTGGTCACGCGCTACGACCGTAAAATTACGGAAGTCCCTCTTGAACTAAAATCTATCCAGCGTTGGCATCAAGAGGATTTCTGCCAAGCCCTCGGCATTGTTTCCGAGAGTAAATATCAAAAAGAAGGCGGGCCTTCCCTTAAAAATTGTTTTGACCTTATTAGGGAAGTATCAAACATTCCCGTTGTCGATCTACAAAGGCTGCTTGATGCGGTTATATTTAACTTTCTGGTTGGCAATAATGATGCCCACGGCAAAAACTTTTCTTTTTTATATGCTAACGGCCCTATGGGTGATTGGCACACCTCCTTTGCACCGCTTTACGATCTTGTCTGTACTGCCTATTACCCTGAACTTAGCAAAACAATGGCTATGAAGATCGGCGGCGAATATCATTCAGAAAATATATTGCCCAAGAATTTTGAGAAGATGGCCGAAGAATGCGGCCTTGCAAAACCTCTGGTAAAAAGACGCATTCCTGAACTAGCCGAGGTTGCCATGACAGAACTGGACAACATAGAAATTGAGCATCCTGTCGCAGATGGGGTTAAAGCCCTTATTAAAAAGAATTGTCTGGAAGCCGTAAGAATGTTCAAGGACTAATCTATATTTCAGTATATTTATGAATGACACTCATATGAAACAGCCATTAAATCCACAGCAACAAGCTTTAACACTCTACACTGTTTTAGGCTCGGCTGTATGGTCAATACAGCACTTAGAAGATGCTCTTAATACCGCTATAGCAATTAAAAATCCCAAAGCTACAAACAGGGCGGAGGGTGACAAGATTCGCAATTCATATCGGGAGCTTCCATTGGGAAAAGCGATTGGATGCGCGGATAAAGAAAAAATTTTTGATGAGGTTTTGCAGAAAAAATTAAAGAGTTTTCTAGCAGAGAGAAATTGGCTTATTCATAGATGTATGCATGAGAGCGTTGATGAGATTGGCTCAATTTTAGATGAGAAGCAACTATTCACAAGAATTAGGAATATTGATCTAACGGCCATATCGCTAAAAGAAGCTATAGAAATTGACATACTCAAATTTTGTTCGTCAAAAGGCCGTGATGATATACGTGAAACCGTGACAAAAGAATACGCCGAATGGCTAAAGGTATATGGTTAAGCCGTATGAAACTAATGGGCAGACCCCGAATCCGCAAACGTCTTGTTAGAAAAGATATTTTAAATATCCGCTTCCGGCTTTTCGTCTGGATTACGTTCTGGCCGTGTTTGGCTAGAGTCCTGAACACCTGATTTCATATTGAATTGATCGCTCATTTTTGGCTTCAAGGGTTTGCTTTCGGCTTTAGCAGCCCTATCAAAGGTGCTTTGCCCCTTGGTTTGTGGTTCTTCTGTCGCTTCGGTCGGACGTTCATAAGGCTCTGCCCTGTATTCCGGCGGCACTTTGGCTCTTTTGATTTCGGCTTCGGCCCTGACTTTTTCCCTGACTTGGCTATAGATCGCTGTCCTTTGCGGTGCTTCCTGTTCCTTTAATAATCGGCTTGGCCGCTGCTTCGGCGCGTCTTGCTGTAACTCCCTTAGTTTGGCTTCTATACTGCGCTGTAGTGGGCGCATTTTATCGCTGGCCGGAATAAACCAGCTCTTACGGTCGGCGGGGTCGGTGGCTGGTGTCTTAGCTGGTGCTTGTGCTTTGGGAAGGTCGGGCTTTTCTATCCTGATCGGCTCGTTCTTGGTTTGCAGGATTTGGTTTACTGTTGTGGTACTGGTCAGCGTCTTTCTATCTCCCTTGAACGGGGAAGGCGCTCTGTACTGCTCGGGAATATGGGCGCGTATCATTTCCGCTTTTAGATGAAGCTTTAAATTCACTTCCTTATCTGTTACCCGCCGTGCCGGCGGCAGGTTCTGTTCCTTAAATCGGGTGGTAATTGAGGGGGAGTGTTTTTTAATTTCCTTGTCGATCTGATCGACAAAGCTTTTGTAGCGGCGAAAATCCTCTTTCTTGGTCGTTACAAGGGCCATATTCTGCTTCATTTCCTTTATCTGCTGGTGCAGCCCTGTGCGGTAGCTGCGGCCATAGCGGATAGTCTGGCGCTCCTTACGCGTCTGTTTTTCTTCTGCTGTGAGTTTCAGGGCTGCGCGGGTCGCCTTGCGGTTTACAAGCAAGCCTGCGGCCAGCCTTGCCACACTGGTGATGGATTGCCTGATAGCGGCTTTTAGGCTGGTCTTGGTTTCAAGCGCCTGTAGCTTTTCTACGCGCCTGTCCAGCCGTTCCATGAGCCTGTCGAGCTGGTCGATCTGTTCCAACAGCGGCTTATCGCCAAAGGCGGCGCGTTGCTGGTTAAGGGCTTTGATTTCATCGTTAAAGGTGCTGCGGGTCTGCTGCTTATCGAGGGCGGGGTAATCAATCTTGCGGCCTGTGCTGTCTTCGCGGGGCTTGCTTTGAAGGTTCGCGCCTTGGCTACCGCCTGACGATGAACCGCCGGAAGAAGAGCTTTTTTCACCTGAGCCTTCTCCGTCGCCGGATTCATCGTCATCTTCGTCCTTGTCTGCCTGCCTGAAGTCCTTTGCTAAAAGGCTTTGAGTGGCGGCGGCGTTCTTGGAAGCCTTGCCTTCATGGGTTTGCGGTATGCGGTCGACTCCCTGCGCCTCCAGAGTGCGCCTGTCGATCTTGGCATCCGGAAAGCCTGCGCGTTCAAGCGCATCATTCGCCAGTGTTTCCCACACTTCACGGATGATCTCGATTTCTTGCGGGCCTGTGGCCTTATCGTCAAGAATTCGGGTTTTGGCACCAAAGCCCTCATTTGTGAGTTCTCGGGTCGTGAACAGCAAATGGGCGTGGTGGTTGCGGGGATCGTGGCCGTCACCCGCAACAGGGCCGTGGATGGCCACGTCCACGGCAACGCGGTAGCGTTCCATGAGATAAAGCCCCATATCGCGGGCCAGCTCCGCACGGGCTTTATCACTTAACTCATGCGGCAGGGCAAGAATGACCTCCCGCGCCACGCGGGAATTCTTGCGCGTTTCGCTGGCCTCTGCCGCATTCCACAAAAAGGCACGGGTAAGGAATTTTTCAGGGACGCCATACGGTGCGAGTATAAAAGCGCTCTTCACCCCTTTGCGCTTTTCGTAGCGGTGCATGGCTCCGGTGCGTTCATCCTTCAGGCGGGCGCCTGAACGGTACGCAGCGGCGGCCACGGCTGAATGGCCTTGGCTGCGTGAAAAAGTCCGCAATGAACAATGATAAATCGCCAAAGGCTCAAGCCTTTCCCCTGTAGGAGCACATGGCGATTTATTGTTGTTCATTGTTATGGAGGCATTCTTCCCCCAAGCCCCCCAAAGTCCATAGGGGCCAAAGAATGCCGATCACCCGTGCCGCCTTGAGAGCGCTGCAAACGGAGTTTGCGTAAGTGCGCTCTTAACGTCTTACTTTCTTCAGGTTAGCACTGTCAGATTAACTTTTTATTACAGAAACAAACAATCTCATCCCATTATAAATATACTGTTTTCAACAGGCTTTCCTAAAAATTTTCTACATAAGAGGATAAAGGGAGCAGTTAATTTTGCTTTGTCCTCGGTCAGTCGAATAGATAAAATTTTATCTATTATTAGCTTTTTCAACACCCTGATTTGATAAAATTATGCTGAAAAATGTTTTTACTCAAAGAGTTACTAATAGGGGCAAGCCTTGAATCGCTTTATACTGACAGTTGAAGCCAGTGTTGACCTAACAGCAGGGCCAGACCCGCTATTAGAAATATTGGTTGATGCTGCGGTTGTTTCATCAGCCACGATTACAGCACAAACAGGCGTTGGCTCTGATCTTCTTATCTTTACCCTTGATTACACAGGAAACTTCCCCACATCCCTTGCTTTCCGTTTTAACAGCGGGTCGGGTGATGGTGATGAAACCGTCACAATAGAAAGCGTTCGCATTAACGGGCAAGCCTTAAACCTTGGCAGCGATCTGACAGGAGTTCTGCTTGCTCAAGGTGCGTCGCAGAGTGTGGTTAGCACAGCTGCTCACGATCATTTATTCGGGCGGGTTGAACCGACCCAGCCTGATTTGGGAACACCTACACAAACAGGAACAGGGGCAGGCGAAAGCATAGATGGCACAAACGGCCAAGATATTATCGATGGTGGTGGTGGTGATGATCGTATTCGCGGCATAGGCGATGATGACGCGATTAATGGCGGTAGCGGTAATGACACGATATTTGGAGAAGACGGCAACGACATCATAATTGGCGGGGCAGGGAATGATAAAATTCATGGCAATGCAGGCGATGATCTTCTGTACGGCCAAGACGATGATGACTTCCTATTTGGCGGGGATGGCAACGATGTCTTGAACGGCGGCCTAGGCAACGATGTTCTTATTGGCGAAAACGGTGATGACATCATGTATGGCGAAGACGGTGATGATCGCCTGATTGGCAAGACCGGAACAAATACCATGTATGGAGATGCCGGAAACGACACGCTTTTAGGCGGCAACGGCGATGATACCATGTATGGCGGGACAGAGAATGATGTTCTTCATGGGGGGCAAGGTAATGACAGTATCTATGGCGAGGATGGTGATGATTTTATAACAGGCGGCGATGGTTCTGATGTCATTGACGGGGGGATAGGTATCGATCAAGCGTTCGGTGGTAATGGCAATGACAACATTTCAGGCGGCAATGGTGATGACCAGCTTTTTGGTGATGCCGGTATAGATACACTCAACGGTGATGCCGGAAATGATACACTGGTCGGCGGCGTTGGAGCCGATACGATAACGGGCGGCGTTGGGAATGATCTTTTGTTTGGTAATGGGCTAGACCCTTATGCTATCTCGGCTATCCTTCGTAACAACCCCGGCACTGCCTTCTCTAAAGAAACAAATTCTTTCTATCAGTTGATTTCCAGTGCGGTAACAGCCGATACGGCCTTTGATGCGTCGGCCACAACGCAGCTTAATGGTGTTAACGGCCATTTGGTTACGATCAACTCTGCTGCTGAGAATACCTTTGTGCAAAACCTTGCCGCTGGAAATGAAATCTGGATTGGTGCAACGGATTCTGGAACAGAAGGCGAATGGCGCTGGGAAAGCGGGCCGGAGAGCGGTTTGCAATTCTGGTCGGGCGCGGCGGCAGGAAGTCCTGTAAACAGCCTTTATAACAACTGGAATGGTGGTGAACCGAATGACTGGAATACGGGTGAAGATCATGCCGTGTTGCGGGCAGATGGGCTGTGGAATGATCTGGAAGGCAGTAACACAAGATATTACGTGATCGAATGGGATGCTTCCCTTTACAGCGATGATAATGCGGCTGATAACCTGTCCGGCAACAATGACAATGATATGATTTTTGGCAATGGCGGGAATGATATTATCAACGGTGATGCGGGCGATGATGCCCTGTTTGGCGGTGCAGGAAATGACACGATTAATGGTGGCAGCGAAAACGATGTCATATTTGGCGGCGCAGGAAACGACACGCTGAACGGCGATGCCGGAAACGATACCATTTACGCAACGAATATCTGGTTTGATAGCGATTGGGCATATCGCCAGAACATAACGGTAGACTCAAGCATTACGCCCAACGATCTTACGGATTTCACTATTCTCATTGATGGTTCTGGTTTTGGCGCTAACTTCTGGAGCAACGTCAAGGCGGATGGTTCTGACATTGTGGTGACGGCAGGGGATGGCACCACGGCTCTTGATCGTGAAGTGACGTCCATTAACACAGGTGCGCAGACGTTAGAGCTGTATGTCAAAGTGCCAACTGTTTCCGCCAATGTCGATACAGAACTAAAAATTTATTACGGTAACGCCTCCATCAGTTTAAACAACGATGCATCGACATGGCGCTCTGAATATACAGGTGTCTGGCACATGGAAGACGATTTGAGTAGTGGCACAACCATTGCCGATAGTTCGCTAGGTGCCAGTGACGGACAAGCACGTCAAGGGCTTACGGCAGCAGATGCTGTTAATGCACAAATAGGGCAAGGCTTTCAGTTTAACAACAGCGAGTATGTCGCACTCGATCACTCTTTCGCGGGAACGGGAACGATGTCGGCAATTTCTGCGGGGGGCTGGATCAATACGACATTTTCTGGCGGTGCCTATAATGATAACTGGTCGCTTATTGACTTCGACCGCAGCGAGTTTTTTAACGTGTATATTGACGGTGGTACAGGCCAGCTTGCTTTTAGCACGAACGCCGGAGGCATTCACGATATGTCAGCGGGGCCAGCCGTGAATGATGGCAACTGGCACTACGTCATGGCTGTCTATGATGGGACTGATAAAATCCTTTACGTTGATGGTGCCGAGGTGGCTCGCACAGTGAATGCCCACGGCGGGGCGGCTTTGGGTTCCAATCTGACGCGCTATGGTTTTATCGGTGATGGATCGGAGGCCGATGTATTCGATGGTGGGCGCAACAATATTTACTATACAGGGCAATTCGATGAAATCCGCTTGTATGAAGGCGTCATGTCAGCGGATCAGATTGCCGCCGACTATAACAACCATTTCAACCCGTCTGGTTACATTACGGTTGGGAGCGCCTTTGAAACCAATACAGCCGGAAATGACACTGATGTTTTAAATGGCGGTAGCGGCGATGACGTTCTTTATGCTTCCGGTGGTAACGATACACTGAATGGTGATGCTGGAAATGATACGTTATATGCTTCACACAATGGCAATGACACCCTCAATGGCGGCGCTGATAATGATACGCTCTATGGTAATGAAGGCAATAATACGCTGCATGGCGATGCAGGTGACGATGTTATTTATGCCGATAACGGCTCGGTAGCGGCGGCAGCATCAGGCAATCCTCTTGCAGCCATTATTCTGGCCGATAATCCCGATGCTTACTGGCAACTAACAGAAACGGCGGGAACTACAGCGGATAACCAAGGAGCCGGAGGCGCGAGCATTGATGGCACCTATACAAACGGCCCTATTCTCAATCAGACGGCACTTTATGCGGGTGGTGGGTCTTCGGTTCATTTTGATGGCGCGAATGATTTTATTTCGGTTCCGAACAGTGCCCTTATCAACACGGCAGCTGTCACCGAACGCACGGTTGAACTGGTTTTCAATGCTGACACAACGGCAGGGAGGCAAGTTCTGTGGGAAGAAGGGGGCGGCACCAATGCTCTGACCATCTATATAGATAGCGGACAGATTTACTTCAACGTCCGCGACAGCGGCGAATACGGCCCCTTTACAATCAACACGGCCATTAATGCCGGACAGACTTACCATGCAGCGATTGTGTTCGATAGCGTAACGGATGGGCAGGTTCATGGGTATCTGGACGGGGCCTTGGTAGGTTCTGGTGCAACAGCAACAGATTTGGATGCCCATAGCGGTGCCATCGGCATCGGTGCCATGAATAATGCCAACTATTACCATGATGGCGCACAAAGCGGTAACGGCAACTATTTTCAAGGATATATGTCAGACGTAGCTTTGTATAACGTTGCTCTCTTGCAATCCGATATTCAGGAACGCTCTGATGCGATACACGGTATTCTGCCTGGGCCTCCACCTGCCATTGATGATGTCCTTTATGGCGGAGATGGGTTTGACCAGCTTTATGGCGGCAGCGGGCGCGACTCCTTTGTTTTTGAAAGCGCCAGTGCCTTTAATGATGTCGATGAAATCAATAACTTTAACCTATCCGAGTATGACGCACTGGATATTTCTGATCTTCTGGTCGGATTCACGCCGGGGGTCAGTGATATTACCGAGTGGGTGCAAATCACGGACTCTGGAAGCGATGCTATTGTTTCCGTCGATGCCAACGGACTTGTGAGCGGCAGCACGTATCTAGATATTGCTCAGATCAACGGTCTAAACGGCCTTGATCCGACAACTATGGAAACAAACGGGCAGCTTATTACTAGCTAAATACTAACCAAAATTTAGGTTACAAAAACCCTTCTGCATATATGCAATATGCAGATTTGAAATAAATTATTATTTTTCAACCACATACGGAGAAGTGATGTAGAATAGCCCACATCATTTATAGCATGATTTCAAAAAGTTGGGAATGTCGCTGCGCGTAATATGACTATTTAAAGTCAATTTTATCATTTTCCCGTCGGAACGGCCCTTTATATTTGGAATTCAATATGCGGCGGCGATCAGGGCCGAAATAGGCTTCACAATCGATATAGTCGCGGGGTTTATTAATGACGTAAGCAAGGCGCTTGGCCAGATCATTGGCCGAGAACGGCTTAACCAGAAATTCCGTAACGCCAGCATCGCGGGCTTCTGCTACGCGCTCTATAGCGCTATAGCCCGTAATCAGAATGACAGGCACCATCCGATTCGGGGAAATTAAATTGGTTCTGATCTCTCTGGTTAATTCTATGCCGTTCATTGGTGCCATATGCCAATCGGCAATTACAATGTCAGGGTTATGTTTTTTGAACCTTTCAAAACCCTGCTCACCATGTTCTGCCTTGTAAACAGCGCCAACATCCATGCTTTCCAAAACGCTAGCAATCAGCTTGCGCATTGGTATCGTGTCTTCGACGACCAAAACACTCAGTTTTTTAAAATTAAAAGCCATTTTCTTTTATATTGCTTTACGCTACTTGCCGATACAAGTAGTTGTTTATCATACTTTTTTATCGCACATCGTTTTTAAAATCTTTAGAAAATCCCTTTGTAAGTCTTCAGGAGCAGCATCGTAGAGGCGGATCAGGTTATAATGTTTTTTGTTAAGCATTTTTTCTGATTTTGTATTCTGGTCTTCCAGACCTTCAAAAAAGAAACTTATAGGGACTTGTAGAATATTGGAAAATTCGTAGAGAACAGAGGCTGATATGCGGTTTGTGCCGTTTTCATATTTTTGTAGTTGCTGAAAAGTCAGCCCTATTTGTGCCGCCAGATTTTCTTGGCTAAGTCCTCGTAGATTGCGGATATGACGTAATTTCTTGCCAACCAGCGCGTCAATTTTTCTGCGTTGTTCTTTTGTACTTGTTCTCATAATAGCCCCTGTAATGTATAGCTTAATGGCGGGGCGATGCTGCGCTTGGCAGCCGAGAGGTTAGTAACACCAGCAAACCGGTGCGCAGCGTATTTACGCTTTCGCGCTATTGTATTCCGCCACCCTCTCGACCATAGCGGTAGAGAGGGCCTTGCGTTGTGAATACAGGCCCAAGTATGTCTGCTGGGGATACTACGCCCCGTCACTATATCCAGAATCCCAAAAGATTCCGATCCTTGCTTTTCGAGCAAAGATGTATGTCCATTCAATAACATATTTTACAAAAAGGGAAACACTCTTTAATAAATGTGGGCATTAATGAAGAATGCAGGATCTGAACGACTGAGCCATTCCGAAATCAAGACTAATCTATGAAAAAACTAACTCAATAAGAGAGTATAGACAACGGCACTGCAAGTTACCCTTCTTCCCTGACTGATATTCAGTGTTTTTCCCTATCATTTTTAGCCTGTGAATAACCCGTCTTCCGCACGTTAATAGCGGAAGCGTCCAGCGTATTTTTCAGGTGTGCCGCATAGTGCTTTTCGATCATTTCAACACTCGTCCGGCAGTTCTTGGCGATCTGGTAAATATCCGCGCCTTCCAATAGGCGCATACAGATATAGGTATGTCGTAAGCTATACGACGTTCTTGCTTTGCCGTCGCGGTCGAGCCTCAAGCCCTCCCGCTCAAGGATGTTCTGAAACATCTTTACATGACTGCCCGGAAACACCTTATCCGACAACTGCGGATAAACGGGGTTTCCGTCTTTGTCTTTTTTCTTTTTGGCTCTTCCTAAAAGCCGCTCATACGGGCGCACCGCCCCCGCTGTACTTTTACAATAGCCAACGCCGCGCTTGCCGCGCACTTCGATTACAAGGATTCTTTCACCTGTTGCTGCATCTTCGACAATCTCTATATCTCGATGCTGCAAATTCTTCGCCTCATCTGGGCGAAGTCCTGTATTACCCATGAAAAGAACGTAATCATGGAGCTGCTCCGCTGCCCATGTTAAATGCGGTAGAGCCTCCTTTTTATATTTCCGTGTGGCCTTATAAAGCTGCTGGTATTCCGCTGGCGAAAACCAAGGACGGTGAGAAACTTTCCCCGACCGTCTGTAAGGGGCTGATAAATCCGGCACGGATTCAATCCAGCCATGCCTAGCGGCTGTCTTTAGAACCTGTCGCAATGTCACAATTTCGTTGTGCAGAGTCTTTTGCGCCGGAACAGCGCCTTCTTTAAATGGCCTGTTGTCTTTGGCATTGGGGTTTTTCTTTTTCTGTGGGGTCATGCGAAAAACCCTGTACTCCTGAACTTTACCGCCTGTCACTTTTGAAATCGGTAAATCACCAAGAAAGGGCAGAAGATGAACGCGCAACCGACTCGCATGACCTTCTATCCATGCGGGGCTGCGCTGGCCTTCTGTGATAACAGAATATTCTTCGATGAATTTGTCCGCTACTTCGCGGAAGGTTATTTCTTTTTCCTGTTTCTGCGCGGGCGGCTCTAGGACGCCTACACTCGCCTGACCGCGCAAATTGATATACCACTCCTCTGCATAGTTTATGGCCTCATGCAGGTATGATTCTTTTGTCGAGGCGCGGTAGTTATAACCGCGCAGATAGGTGGCGCATTGCCAGTAATTACTGCGCTTACGTTTATAAACGTAAGCTTTGCCACCTAGAACCGGATGCTTATCTGGGGTTTGTTGAATCTCCATAACAAAATTTCCTTACTTTGTGCGACTGTTGTGCGAAAGTGTGTAAGTCGTGTGTAAGTAAATTTTACAGTGCTATGGTTAAAGAAGTGTTGCTAAGTCATTGATTTAATTGGTTGCGGGAGTAGGATTTGAACCTACGACCTTCAGGTTATGAGCAAAAAGCTTGTGGGGAGGTTATTAAGCAGAAACCCTAGAGTTTTCAACGGTTTGCGCCTTCTGTTGGAGCGCAGCTTCAACCTTGTTAGACACTTTTGTTAGACACTTGGTGGGAACTTCCGTAGGCCGGGCAATAGCAAGGTCATTTACCGCCCGCTTTAAACGCGCGTCAGAGGCCAATAAATACCGTTGGGTGGTCGTTATATCTTGGTGGCCTGCAATCTGTTGAACCGCAGAAATATCGCCACTAGCGCCTAGTGCTTCGCTACAAAATGCCGCGCGGGTATCATGCCAGCGGTAATTTGCACCAACGGCTTTCTTAACGGTTTTCCATGCGCTCGTGGTAATATGCTTTAAAGGCCGGGGTACGCCGGTTCCGTTCTTTCTATACAAAATAAAGGGCATATCCTCGCGGCTCTGAATCTTGTATTTCTCGGCGTATTCTTTTGCTAAATGCGGGTACTCCTGCAAAAGCTCCCAAAGATAATCGCCTATTTTCCGGCACTCCATGAGGGCCTTGTGGGCTACGTCATTGACAGGCAGCATCCGGCCCGCTTTGCTTTTTGTTTGATCGGGCGTAAGCATGATGCGTCTTTCAGTTTCATGGTATTGCCGTTCCCTGATTTGAACGCTCTCGCGCGCCCGCATTCCTGTATGCTCACAAAGAATATATGCCAGCCGCGTATGCGCGTGTAAGCTTTCATCGAAAGCCTCAAGAAAACGATCCGCCACATTTCGAGGTATGGGCGTCGGAATACGTTTTTCTGTTTCCAAAGGGTCATACTCTGGCGGGGCAGGAACATATTTTCTAATGTCCTTCTTTTGCCCTTTTTTGAAAACTTTATAAGACCGTTGCAAGTGGGCCAAATATTCATTGATGGTTTTAGGGCTGCGGAATTTATCTCTTTCCTTAAAAATGTCATTTCCGTTTTCATCCCTGCCCGCCCAAAATCTGACCTTTTGCTTTTTTGAATATGCAATATATTCGTCGATGCGGTCTTCAACATCTTCCATCGGCGTTTCACCTCCGAAGAATGTTAAAAGCTCATCCGTATAAGATCGCGCGCTTGCAAAGCAGGCTTTGTCTTCCAGTTTTTTTAAATAATAAGATAAGGGTTCCGCGAGAGTAAAACCGACTTTTGGTAACGGTTCGGCTTCCTCAGGGTTTTCAAGTTTTTTCTGAACCTCGGCCTTAATCAGATTTTCTATTTTCCTGGCCTCTGTTTTATTTTTGGCGTGTTCCCCGGTTGTGGGGTGATCGCAATAGCCAGTGTATCTTTGTTTGTTTACATTAAAGGCGTAACACCATTTACTTCTTTTTTCATACCAATAGATGCTCATTTCAATAATTCCTCCAGTTGTTTGAGTGCTTTTTTATGCCGTTTGGAAACCCGTTTGATTTCCCTTCCCGCCTCTATCTCGCGGTCAGCAACGGCTCTGGAGCCACTCCGATACTGGGTAATTGATGAAAGATGAATCCTCTTTTTCTTGTTTTTTCCATAGGCTATTAACTCGCCGCGCTTAATCATTCGCTCGATAGTCCAGCGGGAATAGCCAAGGATTTCGCAGGCTTCCTTGATGGTTACGCCGCGGTCTTCCTCGCCCAAATATGCTTTGGGAAAGTCGTCCATAATCGCTCATTTCTTGGGGATTAACGGCTGGTTTTCTTTTCAAGGGCAATGCGCCGGTGCGCCTTGGAATTTAGCTCAAGGTCAAGATAGACAGAGTAGCGGCCCACCTCCCTTTCAAGCTTCATTTCCGACAGTTGGCGTCCGAAAGCTGCGCGCCCGGTGGGTTCAATATCATTATCCTGACACCAAAGCCGGTAAGCGTCGTAAAGATCACTTGCATAAATCCTTGCATTCGGGATGCGGTCGCACCAATCGCAGACAAATTTATGTACCGGATTGTCGCCGGGTGCGGGTTTAAAAAAAGCAATCCGCCTGGCCCGAGATCGTGTTTTCTCCCACACATTGCCTAAAAGCCAAAGGGTAAAAACACCGGATGCAAACGCGGCGAACCACGCAAGGCCGATATAAAACTGTTCAATAAAAATCTGCATTGTTTAACTCCTGTAATTTCTTTTGATGTTTTCCAATTTCTGTAAGGGCGCGTCCTGTGAGCGCCTGATTGCGGAATATTATTTTTCCCGCGTATTCGCCTTCTTTTGTGAAGCAGCATATTCGCCCTCTCTTGTCGCGGTTTGTGTTTGCAACGCGGCGACTTCTCAGCCAGCGGGTCAAAAGCTTTACTGCGCCCATGTTGTTTATTTCAAAATGGTCTGCATGTTTTGGGCTTTTCATCATGGTGCTTTACTCCCCTGTATTCCGGCTGGCGATTTGTAAACTCTGGCCTCTATTTGAGGGTAAGGCCCGGCGGGGCCGTATTCGCTCCGGGTTTCCAGCCAAACTCTGAGGCCTGCGCCGACAGCATTTTTCATCAGCATGTTTAGATCGGCAGCGGTAACTGAAACTCCGGCGCTTAACTCTTCCTGGCTAGGTTGCTCCGTCATGGCGCACCTCCCTTTTGATAGAAACCTCGGCCTCCGCGCCCTCTGTGCCGTTTGTCCAATAGAAATTTTCATCGGCTTCTTTGGCGTCGCGGACTTCCTTTTCTGCCGCGTCGATCATGTCGGCCAAATCATCCCAGCTATCCGCCCGGATATGAATTTCAGCCTCTATGCGCCAGTTTTTTGCGGAGGTGTTCATTGCCCTATCCTCCAAATGCCCGCTTCATACAAACGGCGCTCATAATGGCGCGCGCAACAGCTTGGGAAATGTCGGAATGTTCAATTTTTGTTGCTACATATTCGGCGGCGTTCAAAATTCCTTGCGCCCGCCAAAGATTATTTTTTCCGTCGTAGGAAAGCATAAGCTGGAAAAAGTCCTGGCGGTCTAATTCGGCAAGGGCCGCAATGGGATTAACCGTCACCGGCGCAGGCACATAATTTGTACTTTCCAGATGCTCGATGTTAGGCACCTGATAACGATAAGTGCCGTTTGGCAGGATCTCGGTATCGTCCTTAATCCACCGGTTGTTTTTTGTGGCGTCGTATCGAGCATTAAGCAATCGGGCGTCTTCTCGATCATCGGCAAAAGCCGTTATCAAAAGCTCCCGTTCGAGCTGGATTTTCTTCTCGGTTGAAATGTCTTCCTCTGTCATCGTTCTGAATCCCCTTTTGTTATGACGTTGGTGGTGTTTTTCATTGACGGATGGACTTTGCAGACTTGCTGAAAGCGGTCGATGAAATTGTGGTGGGCCTCCACCCATGACCAAGGGCGAAGGAGGCTTGTATCCGGTTGCGGCAGGCGAATTTCCCAAAGCGGGCCGTCAGCCATAACGTCCCGTTTTTCGGTTGCCAATGCGACCAGATCAGCCTCCTTCACCAACTTGGCTAGTGTGGGGTGGGGAGGCCATTTCAGCCCGAAGGCTTCATGGATTACACGTTCAATGTCTTGATTGATTTCTGACCAAATATCGTAACCGGCTTCTTTCGCAAGGAGGTTGCGTACCGGCGTTGTTAAATCGCCCATGTAGGCTTCGTGCGCGTCATGCAAAAGGCCATAAGGCAAAGCGTCCACGGAAGTGAGAAGCTCCATAACCAGACAGCTATGCTGGGCAACGGAATAAAAATATTGCGTATGGCCGTTAAACCGGCAGGTCTTTGCCAATGCCTCGGCAATATCTCTAATACAAACTTGTGAAGCGCGCGGGTCGATTAAATCGAACCGGCCCCCACTCGCGGTTTGCACCCACGGACGTAAAATCTCGCTCATTTTTGCACCCCTTTGCTTGAGCTTTTTTGCTTCTTAAAAATCTGGGATGCGAGAAAAATTACGAAATTCAGAACTTTTTTTAAAAATAAACAAAAAACCCGGCTATTTTTTTTCCGGGTTTTTGTAATTTCTTCAACTTGTGATAGCGAAAAACAGGTCTGTTTTTCACAAGGTCGTGGGTAAAGCCGTGCAATTCTCAGTGGTTTTAGGGGGTGTTTGGTCGATAATGGCATTCAATACAACGCCGGTTATTTTGAGATCGCTTGTCCCGTAATAGTCCGAGCTTCCATCTGTTCTCAGCATTTCAATGGGCTTGTATGCCGGATTCTTGGAACAGGGTTTGAGCCATATATGCCCGTCTTCTATTTGCACCTGTTTTACGGTGGTTTCATATTGACCGTTTCCATCCGAACGCTGGACGATCACATGCGCCCCGTTTCGGACTTCCTCGTTATAATGAGCATAAGGAACGCACATCACAGTAGAACGGGCCGGAGGGTAGTATTCCTCCATATCATCCCCTGTTATGCGTAGCCCATATACCTCGCTGTAGTCGGTATTCCTGGCAACCATAATGTACTCCCACACAGAGGCAGGCCATTCCGGTGCTTTATTCCATTCTCCCGCTTTTGCTACTCCGCGAATTTCCAGTATTACCAAATTATCGTTCATTTCCGAACTCGTCATGCCGGTTATCTTCGCAAAGACAACGGGAAACGACATTTTCAATTCGCGGGCCAACACCGGTATTTCTGCGGGTTCAAATTTGGCCTTGCCTTTTATTCGTTCACTAAGCCGGGGAGCTGGCATACCGAGAGCGAGGGCAACTTCTTTTTGAGTTTTTTTCAAAGCATCAATGCGATGCTTTATCCATTCGTGCCCCACTTCACGACCAGCCTTGCTTTCCCGGCCATTCGAGGGGGTATTTTTAGCACTTTTTTTGACCATAATGCAACTCCTAATTGCAAGCTATTCTTATTATCGTAATTTTCCGCCTTGAAGAAAATTACGATTTTTGTAATTCTGATTTTATCAGATTCGTTTTGATTCTCGTAATTTTCCTCATGGGTACCACGTTAATGTCAATTTCTCAATATGTTCTTACGTCTATTTTCCAAAAGTATAGGTTAGGAGGCCCAGCCTATGCAGGATAAGTACGGCACTGACCTGAAAGAGCAAGTGAAAGACCGCGTAAGGCTGGAAGATGTGGCGGCGCTGCGTGTCCATGGGGGCTTGAAACGGCACGGCAAATATTACAAGGGCCTTTGCCCGTTTCATCCAGACCGGAACCCTTCATTTTATATCAATACACAAACAAACCGGTACCGTTGCTATGCCTGTGATGCGAACGGCGACGCGATCCAGTTTTTAATGGATACCGATAATCTCACATTCAAAGAAGCTTTGCAGCGGCTGGCAGAAATGTGCGGCATCATTCAAACGCCTGGCCGTCCTGCAATCCTGAAAAAGAAGGCACCGCCGCGGCCTTTGACAGACGCAGAACAAGCCGCCACGGACTTAAAGGAAATCAATAAGGCCCGAGATCTCTATAAATCCTCTGTCCCGGCACAAGGCACGGTGATTGAAACCTATTTAAAATGCCGTTCTATAGACCCGGCCCTCCTGCCTGCAGGCGTTATGCGCCAGCTGCGTTTTTTGCCGGAAGTCCCTTACTGGCACACATGGAAAAACAGCACTAAACCAACGCTTATAGGCAAGTTTCCGGCCATGGTTGCGCCCATGCAGGACAAGGGCGGCGCTATTCGCGGCGTCCATATCACCTATTTACAACCGGACGGCCGGAGCAAGGTTGTTATTCAGAATAAAGACAAGCCGAACGAAAATCTGCCCGCAAAGAAAATGAAAGGCAGGCCGTGGGGCTGTGCAATTCGGTTAGGCCCACCCGCGCCGACCATGGTTTTCTCGGAAGGGATTGAAAACGGTTTAAGCTCTCTTTTTGCCAAACCAGAATGGCCGGTATGGGTGGCAGGAAGTCTTGGCAATCTCGCCGGGGCCGGAGAAAACAAATCCGGTGAACCACATCCGCTAAACCCTGACCGTTACCTTCCGACTATTTATCCAAGCCTTGCACGGCCCGGTATGGTGCCGCCCTCCGAATGCAAAACCGCTGTTTTACTTGCTGAGAACGACGCGGGAGATCAATACGCCGTAAATGCCTTAGTCGAACGTATTTTGCGCCGCTGGGATTCCCTCGGTTTAGAGGCGCGGGCTGCATGGTCGCCAGCAGGAAAAGATCACAATGACATTTTGAGGGAGGAAACAAGTGACAACTGACACCGCACAAATCCAAAAAACTGAAAAAGAAGTCTGTCCAAATTGCTTAGGTCGCGGCTGGCATGGTGCGTATTCCATCCAAAAAACATGCGGCATTTGTCACGGTTCTGGAACGGTCGCCGCCGATAAAAGGAGCGAACGAAACTGAAACTTTAACTCAATTCTCAAGGGGGGTTGCCTATGAAATTTAACGAATATGACGCACCGATTTTATCGGACACTGAAACCATCGTCCTGCAAATGCTTTGCCGGTATCACATGCTGGAAAAGCCTTTTCACGCGGGAAAGGTCGCCCGCCGCTGCGGTGTTCCCCGATGGATTATTGAGGGCGCGCTTAACAGTCTTATCAAGCGCCGCCTGGCCGAACGCAGCGGGGAGTATTTCATACCGGCAATGCAGATCAATGGTGCGCCGGTGCCTAAACCTAAAATTCGATATGAGGGCGGTGTCAAAATTATTGAATGTCCGACGCTTTACGCGCGCGGATATGCCCGGAGGAATTATTTGTAATGTCCAAACTTTACGCTGTGCCAATAACGCTTGAGGAAGCAAATGAATTTGTGGCCCGGCACCACCGGCACCACAAACCCTTGCATTATCATAAATTCAGTATCGGCGCAGGCCTCAATGACAAGCTTGTGGGCGTTTGCATAGTAAACCGGCCCGTTGCCCGCCTGCGGGATGATGGGTGGACTTTGGAAGTTGTCCGGCTTTGCACGGATGGAACCCGTAACGCTTGCTCCTTCTTATACGCTCACGCTGCAAAAGCTGCTTTTGGTTTGGGCTATAGCCGGATAGGCACTTACACGCTGCCGATTGAGGGCGGCGCGTCATTGCGCGCGGCAGGCTGGAAATTGATAGGCGAACGTGGCGGCGGTACTTGGAACCGGCGCGACCGGCCTCGGACGGACAAACACCCGACCGGGCAAAAGCTTTTGTGGGAGGCCAGCCGTGAATAAAGACCCATATTTTGACGATCAAAAAAGATTTTGCCACCCGTGCTGCATAGCGGATTGCACAAAAGAAGGCTGCATCGGCATAGGCGTAAATCTGCTCAAGGGCCGTTTGGGCTGGTGGTATTGCGGCCCGCATTACCGTGAACTCGAACGCAACCGATCAAAAGAAGAAAATAAACCCAAAAACTCCACGCCCCAAAAACCAACGCAGGGGAGGCTTTTTTAAATGACAGAAGAAAAAAATACAAAGAAAGATAAGAAAGCGGTGAAACGCGAGGCGCGGCCACAATCTCCCAAAGAGTATTTGCGCCACCTTATCGAAGCAGCTGAAGAAATTAAACTGCCAGAAGAACCGACCGCAGAATGCCCGGAATTTGCAAAACTTCCGGCGCTTGATCGTAAGCTCTATAAGGTCAAATACAATGATGCAGGCAACACCGAACGACTTATAACCCGCTACGGAAAAAACCTCATTTATGTAGAAAGATCGGGTTGGTATTCATGGAATAAAAAAAATTGGTCTAGAGAAGAAGGCTCAAAAAACGCCTATTTGTTTGCAGAGAATACGGCAGAGGGAATTATGGGAGAGGCCGTTGCTGCCATGTGCGCCGGTATGCGCGAAGGTGAAACGTCTAAAAAATTCACAGAAAGAATTAAGGCGTACTATAAATTTGCGGTGAATAGCGGCAATTACAACCGCATGACAGCAATGGTCAAACACGCCGAAAACCACTTGTGGGAAAAGGCTGAGGTTTTTGATACGCACCCGTTTCTTATCACAGTTTCAAACGGCACCCTTGTTATGAATGCCGAAGATAACGGTGAAGAAAGCTTTGATGGAATGGTTTTGAATAAGTTTGATCGAGAACACAAAATCACCAAAATCGCCAATGTAAAATACGATCCATCAGCCACCGCCGAAACCTTTCAAACTTTTATCCATGACATTATGCCGGATGATGAAATCCGGCTATTCCTTCAACGCTTTTTTGGATATTGCCTTACTGGTGACATAAGCGAACAAGTTATTGTCATGTTTTGGGGGCAAGGAAGTAACGGCAAAAGTACATTGGTTGATCTTGTGGACTGGATATTGGGTGACTATGCCATGATAACACCCTTTCAAAGTCTTTTGCACAGCCACAAAAAAAGCGGCGGAGATGCCACGCCAGATTTGGCACGACTTCCTGCGGCCAGATTTGTAAGCGCCGCGGAACCCGATATTAACGCTCGGCTTTCAGAAGCTATGATTAAGCAAATGACCGGTGAAGAAAAAATGTCCGTGCGGCATTTGCAAAAAGACTTTTTTGATTTTTTGCCGCAATTCAAGCTGTGTTTATCTTTTAACAATAAGCCAAAAATCAAGGGAACGGACGAGGGAATCTGGCGGCGTTTGTTACTTGTACCATTTGACCAGCGATTCGTGGACGAAGAACTGGTATCTCAAAGGCCGGGGGCAAAAGCAAAAATAAAAGGACTGAATAAAAAACTTAGAGAGGAAGCGCCAGGCATCTTTAATTGGATGCTTGATGGGTACAGAATGTGGGCCGAAAGCGGCCTTGCTGTTCCTGAAAAAATTAGGGCGCTTACCGAAGAATACCGCCATGAACAAAACCCTGTATTACCTTTCGTGCAAGGTTGGTGCGAGAAAGCTCCCGGCGTTAAAACGCAAGCCTCAACTCTCTTTGATGCTTATGAATTATGGTGCAAAGAGAATGCCGAAACTCCAGAAAACAATACAAATTGGGGTTTGTCTATGGCGGCTATGCGTCTCGAAAAAATAACCAGCGGATGTGTATTTTATTTGAACTTAAAACTCACAGACGAAGCCGAAACGCGACTATATGAAAGTCGCCGGAACCATTGGAAAAACAAGGAGTTTAACGACGATGACGAGTAAATTTATCAGAAAACTTTCGGATAGTTCGGAGGGTTATTTCCGAAGATAGCCATCACGCCTGCGCGCGGGTGCGCGGGCGCGCGCGTAAGAAATTTCCCGAAAAACTATCCAAACTATCCGAGAAAGAATTTAAAATGAAAACATTAAAACAAAAAAAACACCGCCAAAATGTCTGCATTGACGAGCTGGTGATCTGGACGTATGAAAAGCAAAAAGCCGACTTGATCGTCGAGCGTGGCATTGGTTTATATCCCGTAGAAAAGGACGCCGATGGAATTTTTTACAAACTGATTAGCGGCGACGGTACATATCAAATCCACCGAAACCACGAATTAGGTATTAAGCTGGAAGGCGGCGGCTTCGATACGGCGGAAATCCATCCGGACGCAGAAACCGTCCACGAACTGATTAAGACCAAAACCTTTACGCATTTGGAGCGCGGGCTTTTAATCGACTTTGGCAAGACCGGCATTATGCCGGATTGGCTTCCTGGCGCTAAACCGGAAATTCGACCGGCCCGGAAGAAAAACGGAAAGCTGAAAATGATTTATCCATATAAAAAAAACCACGAACCAATAGCCTGCGAAATCGAAATTGTCATGTCGCAAGAGCATATCGCTTTCCGGCGGGGTATTTACAGTCGGTGGTGGGCCGCGCTGGATAAGCTTTGCAGGGAGCTTTGGAAAAATGATGTGGTTATGACGAGCTTCAATGTGCTGCCGCCTATGGCCGTTGAGGAGCCGTGGCTATGGGATAAGAAGAAATTGACCATTGACAAACGGGAAAATCTTTGACATGATTGAATCAGAGTAGAAATGCGCCACAATGAACCGGCGCATTTTTTTATGCCGCAAACCGTCCGGTTTCGCGGCTTTTTATTTTCCCAAACTTTTTTTCGACTTCAAAAATTTTTAGGTTCTTTCAAAAACCTTAAACGGTCGAGGGTTTGGGCGGCGCGGGGTGCCGCCAGTCGCCACGTTTCAAACGAGGTTTACAGATTCACTAAGTTGACAAAATGGAGCCGCGGAAACCCGCGGAAATAAAGGGTTACACATGAGCAAAGCAGACCAGTTGACAGGAGCAAAAAGCGTTGTCAACCGCAAGGTTGACGATCTAATTCCATACGATAACAACGCGCGGGTTCATTCCGGCGAACAGGTTGACCAGATTGTAAGCAGCATTAAGCAATTTGGTTTTACGGCCCCGATCATCATTGATGAGGAAAATATGATTATGGCCGGTCATGGGCGTTACGCCGCCGCAAAAAAAATGGAATTGGAAACCGTTCCTTGCATTGTGCTGAAACACTTAACGCCGGAGCAAAAGCGCGCGTATGTAATCGCGGACAATCGCATTGCTGAAAATGCACAATGGAATAAGGAACTGCTGGCGCTCGAAATGACCGAGCTTGATATTGCGGATTTTGATTTAAGCGTCCTTGGTTTTTCCGACAAGGAACTGGAAAAACTGTTGCCCGGCGAAGGTGCGATTATGGACGAAATGCCGGATTTGCCGGAGGGCGAAAAATCCGAATACCAACAAATGACTTTCACCTTGCACAATACGCAGGGCGAACTGGTAAAGACCGCGCTCAAGGCCGCCAAGAAAATCGGCAAGTTTGACGACAAGCTGAATAAAAACAGCAACGGCAATGCGCTAACCCTGATTTGTGAAAAGTTTTTGGAAACCCATGCCGACAGCTAAGGATATTAAAATCGCGCCTATCAGCGCCGAGGCCGCGCGCCATACCGTCAAAATGCACCATTACAGCGGTAAAGTCGTAAATAACTCGCAGCTTAATTTTGGCGTGTTTTTGGACGGCCGGTTAGAGGGCGCTATGCAATTCGGGCCTTCTATGGATAAAAGCAAATTGCAGGGCCTTATCAAAGATACGCCTTGGAACGGCTTTATTGAGTTAAACCGTATGGCATTCTCCGACCGCCTGCCGCGCAATAGCGAAAGCCGCGCCCTGGCCGTGGCTATGCGGTTAATGAAAAAGCACTATCCGCATATTCAGTGGGTTGTGTCTTTTGCCGATGCAGCGCAATGCGGCGACGGTACCATTTACCGCGCTGCCGGTTTTGCCCTTACCGGCATTACAAAGAACCGCAGCATTTATGAGTTTCCGACCGGCCACCGTATAGCGCAAATGACTATGAGCGCGAATTGGGACGTTGATATTATGCGGCAAGTCTGCGCGGAAATGGGTATCGACCATAAATACCGCACGGCTAAACAATGGAAAGAATTAGGCGTTAAACAACTGCCCGGTTATCAACTGCGGTATTTGTATTTTCTTGATCCTACCGCAAAGGAACGGCTTACAGCCGAGATCTTGCCGTTTTCAAAAATCGGGGAAATGGATGCCGGAATGTATAAAGGAGAAAAGGTTTCGCGTGAGTAGCTTAAAATTAAAGCGCCGGGAGTCCATCCCGGAGAAGGCGGGGCAGTACCGACCCTCACGCTCCAATAATTAAACCTCCCTGTTGGCACTAAAAAAGGGGCAGACCTTCGGGCCTGCCCCTTTTCTTTTTTGCGTTTCAGTGCGTGGTTAAGCTTTTATGGGCGCTTTCAATCGCCTCAATCAAATCCAATTCATCGGCTATGACGCAGCCCTGATCGGCAGCGTGAACAAGGGCCTTGTGAATTTCCCCCTCGGTCATATCGAGGCTTAATTCGTATGTTTCGAGAAGCACTAAAATTTCTGAAACGCTAACGCTACAGGAACCAAAAACAACCGGTTCATATTCAAGATTTTGCAACATTAAAAAACCTCCTTTTTATGAGCAATTTCAATAATTTATGTCTGCGAGGATACTCTCGCTTATCTCCAAAACTCCACAAAAAAGACCGCTTTTGAGCGTCTTTCCTAAGAAGGTTCAAACCCATGGCAAAGCCCGTTTCACAGGCTGAATACGCGCGCCGCAAAAAGGTATCGCGCCAGTATGTCAATAAGCTTGTCCAGCAAGGGAAAATCCCCCTCGACGAAAAGAAACGCATTGACCCGGACATTGCCGACGCCGTGCTGGCGCAACTGGCCGACCCGGCCCGCCGCCTTAACGATGAAGCCCCGGAGGATGAATACGACCCTGTACCGGCAGAGAATGACGAGGAAGAGGCCGCGGGCAATGCGGCTAATGACCACGCTTCCTTTGCCCGCATCCGTACTGCGCGGGAGGGATACCAAGCCAAGCTGGCGCAACTGGACTATGAGGAACGGGCCGGAAAACTGGTCAAGAAAGATGATGTGGCAAAAGAAGCCTATGACGTTTCGCGGCGCTTGCGTGACCGCTTCCTGGCCTTGCCGCAGGAATTGACCGGAACCCTTATCGGCATGACCGATGAAAAAGAAATGATCCGGTTTTTGCGAAGCAAAATCCGTGACGTACTAATGGAGGCTGCGGACGATGTTAGCCTCGGCGCGTGAAATTTACCGGGAGTCCTTCGCAAAGGGACTTATGCCCGATCCAGATTACAAGGTTTCAGAATGGGCGGCAGCGCACCGGAAGTTACCGGCAGAAACCACGTCCTTTCCCGGCAAGTGGCGCAACGAGCTTACGCCGTTTCTGGTAGAGGTTATGGATTGCCTTTCGCCGCATGATCCCTGCGACCGCGTAACGCTTATGAAATCGGCGCAGGTTTCCGGTTCGGAAGGCATTACAAATTTTGTTGGTTACATTATCGACGTGGCCCCCGGCCCGGCTATGGTCATTCACCCGACTATGGATGCGGGTAAATCATGGTCGCGTGAAAAGCTAACGCCTAATCTTGAGGAAAATGAGTGGGGCAGGAAGGTTGCAGAAAATAAAAGCCGGGACGGTGCCTCAACGTCCATGTTTAAAAAGTTTCCGGGCGGGTTTTTGGTTATTACCGGCGCAAACTCCGCCGCGGCCTTGCGGCAAAAATCCATCCGGTATTTGTTTAAGGACGATTGGGACGAATGGCCGCTTGATGTAGGGGGCCAGGGCGACCCGGATAAAATGGCAAACGCCCGGCAAATTGCCTTTCACGATTCCGGCACAGCAAAAAGCTTTGAAGTTTCCACGCCGACGCTGAAATCCATTAGCCGGATTACGCGCAGCTATGAACAGTCCGACCAGCGCGCTTATATGATGCCTTGCCCGCATTGCGGCGAAGAACAGGAATTGCGTTTTTTCCCGATCTCGCAGGAACCGTTTAAAGGCGGTCTGAAATTCAACACCAAGCCGCCTTTCATGGCGTATTACGTTTGTGAACATAACGGCTGCATTATTGAACACCATGAAAAGCGCGCCATGCTGGCTGCTGGCCATTGGGTTATCCGTAACCCGGAAGGGACGCACCCCGGCTTTTATATCAATGCGCTGTATTCGCCGTTTACAACGTGGGACAAAATGGTTGAGGCGTTCCTCGCCGCCAAGGATAACCCGCGCGAATTGAAAACCTTTTATAACCTGTGGCTGGGGCTGGCATGGGAAGAACGCGGCGACGCGCCGGACTGGAAACGCCTGCTTACGCTGCGGGAAGATTACCCGCTGGGCTTCATCCCGCAAGGCGCACTGATTATTACGGTCGGCGTGGACGTGCAAAAAGACGGTTTCTATTACGAGGTTGTCGGGTGGGGTGTTGGCAAAACAAGCTGGGTGATCGACATAGGGTTTTTACCCGGCGATACCGGCCACCCTGCCACTTGGAAACAACTGGACGGTCTTTATGAGCGTTACTATGAGAACGCATGGGGCCGGGCCTTTCAGGCCGACATGCTGGCCATAGACAGCGGCTATATGACCCACCTTGTCTATAAATGGGTGCGGGGCAAACACCGCGCCTTTGCCGTTAAGGGCGTGGGCGGCGCGCAAGCGCCGGTGCTTGGAACGGCCTCAAAAGTTGACGTGACCTTTACCGGCAAACGTAAAAAGCGCGGTTCTATGCGTATCTGGCCGGTTGGCAGTTGGCAGGCCAAATCAGAATTTTACGCTTACTTGCGTTTGGAAGGCGTAGCGGAAGCCGCGGAAGCAAATCCGCACGGTTATTGCCACTTTTCGACCGGCTGCGACGAAAATTATTTCAAGCAGCTTACGTCTGAAAGTCTTGTGACGCACCAACGTAACGGGCGCGAAATTACCGAGTGGATGGTTAGCGGAGAAAACCACTTTCTTGATTGCCGCGTCTATAACATGGCCGCGGCGGAGCGTTGCGAAATCAGCCGCTTTACAGTCGAGAAATGGCGCGCCCTGGCCACATTGCGGGAAGTCCCGCAAGAAAGCATCCAAGGCGATCTCCTTGCTTTGGAAAACCAACTTAACCAAGTACCAAAACCGACCGTTACGCCTGAGGAACCTAAAGAAATGCCGCAGGCGGGCGAACAGGAACCCAAACCAAAACCCGGCAAACGGCCACGCCGCCGCATACGGGTAAAATCTTAGAGGAACTTTCAACATGGCAGACATAACTTACACGCCGGAAATGCTGGCGGAGCTTGAGCGCGCTTATGCCAGCGGGACAAGACGCCTTACCTATGACGGAAAGACCATCGAGTATCAAACGCTTTCCGATATGGAGCGCGCAATCAACACAATCCGCCGCAGCCTCAACAAAGAGGCCGGTATCAGGAAATCTCGCCGCGTTCACTTGCGGAGCAAAAGGGGAATTTAGAACATGAAAAAGCCGACACTTTTAGGCCCGGACGGGAAACCGATCCGGGCTAATTCTTTTACAACCGGATTTGACGCCGCCAGCACCGGTCGCCGGATGAAAAATTACCGTCCATCGAGCGCGGCGATCAATGCGCTTGTGAATGGTTCCCTTGTGCGTATGCGCGACCGCGCCCGCGATCAAGTCCGTAACATTCCGTGGATGCGCCGGGCCGACCGTTCCTTTGTGGCTAACGTGGTCGGCAATGGAATCCGGCCTATTCCAAGAGGCGGTGACAAAAACTTTCAGGCCGCGGTCAAGGAAGCATGGCAAGAGTGGGTTATGGAGGCCGACGCGGACGGACGGTTAGACTTTTACGGTTTGCAAGCCCTTATCGTCCGTTCGGTTTATCAATCCGGCGAGGTGCTTGTCCGCAAAGTTTTCCGGCCCACCGATGATTTCAATTTGCTTATTCCCTTCCAGCTTAAAGTGCTGGAATCCGACCACCTCGACCATACTTACAATATGCACCTTTCAGGCGGCGGAAAAGTTGTCCAAGGCATTGAGTTTGACGCTTTGGATAGGGTTGTCGCCTATCATCTTTGGAAAGAACACCCTAACGAAATGATCGGTATTCGTGACCCGGCGCGCCGTATCCGCGTACCGGCTGACGAAATCCTGCATATCTTTGAAGTCGAACGGCCCGGCCAAACCCGCGGCTTTCCCAAAATTGCCAGCTCCATCTTACGGATGCTGGATCTCATGGAATATGAAGACGCCGAACTTGTACGCAAAAAGTTTGCCGCCTATCTCACCTTTTTCATTACCTCCCCAGCTGACGACGAGCGCAGCGTCTTGGATGAAGAAATAGCCGAGGCCCTCGCTGCCGGTAGTGAGGGTACGGATGAATCCCGGCCCTTTGAAACCGACTTGGAACCCGGCACCGGCCTTTATCTTGATCCGGGGCAGGAAGTCAAAACCGCCGAACCCGCTGACGTTGGCAGCACGTATGATCCCTTTGTAAAAATGAATTTGCGCGCTGCCGCTGCCGGTGGCGACGTAATGTATGAAGCCATGACCGGCGACCTTAGCGGCGTGAACTTTTCCTCTATTCGCTGGGGCCTGAATGAAGCGCAGCGCATTTGGGAGCAATTCCAAAACCAGCTTTTAATCGCGCAATTCTGTACGCCGGTTTGGCGGGTCTTCATGTTTGAAGCCTTTAAGGTCGGTTTGTTTGAGGCGGAGGATTTCGCCTTTAATCCCCGCCCGTTCCTCAAAGTGAAGTGGCTGGCGCCGGGCTGGCCGTATGTCAATCCGCAGCAGGAAGCCAACGCCGATAAAGTCGCGGTACGCAGCGGCTTTATCAGCCGCACCGGAGTTGCCGGTCGCCGCGGCCATGATGTGTCCGAAGTGGACGCAGAAAATGCCGCCGATATTTCCCGCGCCAATTCCCACGGTCTTGTTTATGACACCGACCCGCGCGCGGTGAGTGACAAAGGCCAAGTGCAAGCTGCCGATCCTGCAAAAGACCCGGAAAAGCAGGAAGAAGAAGACGCGGAAAACGACGAACTCGACTTAATCAAAACGGAGTAATCAGACATGCCAAACGATACCCTTGCGGGCGTACAAACACGCCTGCCGCACATTGCTGCGCGCCTTTTTGAAGAACCGCTTCTCATGCACCCCCGGAAACTGCAAACCGTGGTCAATGTTTTGGCCCCGCGCCTTTTTGCAGATTTGACGATGACCGAGGACATGAGGTTAGCGGCGCAGGACGATTACCTTTCGTCGCCCTCGACGCCGCTTGATCCGGGCCTGCGTTCAATCGCCATGATCCCCATCCATGGAACGCTCGTTCAAAGGGGTGACTCATTGGATGCAGCGTCCGGATTACTTTCTTATGAGGCAATCCGCGAAGATTTCGACGAGGCTATGGAGCGCGGCGATATTGACGCCGTACTGTTTGACATTGACAGCGGCGGCGGTGAAGCAGCGGGTGTTTTTGATCTTGTCGATTACATAGCCTCCCGCCGTGACGAAAAACCAGTTTATGCCTTTATCAATGAACACGCCTATTCGGCGGCTTATGCCATTGCCTCGGCGGCAGAAAAGATTTTCCTGCCGCGCACAGGCGGGGCCGGTTCTATTGGCGTTGTCGCCGTTCATCTTGACCAGTCGGGCTTTGATGAAAAAACCGGTTTGCAATATACGCCGGTTTTTGCAGGGGCGCGCAAAATTGATGGCTGGCCTCACGCGGCACTTTCTCAGGAAGCACAAGACCGGATTCAAAACCGGGTGGACATGGTTTACGGGGTTTTCACTGAAACCGTCGCCAAACACCGCGGCCTGCCTGAAAGCAAAGTCATAGCGACCGAGGCAGATTGCTTTGACGGTCAAGAGGCCGTGAAAACCGGCCTTGCCGATGGTATCGCCACCTTTGAGGAAGTCATTGAAAGCCTCCTGGCCGATCTCGAACAGCGCAAAGCAGCACAAGTTTCCGGGCTTACCGCCCGCGAAAGCACCTCCGGGCAGTCCGGAGTTTCATCAACCCTAACTAAAGGAAAGAAGACCATGGCACTAAAAAATTTAGTACTCGGTCGGAATCGCCGGGCGGTCAAATCACAAGACGACCCGGACGAGGACGAAACGCTGATTGATCCTAATGAGGATGAAGAGGCGCAGGAGGAAGACCAAGAGGAAAACCTCCAAGACGACGATGAGGACGAAAGCCTTATCGACGATGAAGATGACGAAAACCTCGAAGATGACGACGAGGACGAGTCACTTGAAGACGAAGACGAGCAGGAAAGTGCTTACAGCGAAGGCCGAGAGGCCGCGCGCAAGGAAATGTTGGAGATCTCATCTCTTTGCAAGCTGTACGGCAAACCGGAACTTGCTGAAACGTATCTCCGCAAGGGATACAGCGCAAAGCAAGTCCGCAAGCGTCTTTTGGCAAAGCGAAATCGTGAGCTGAAAGCGTCCTCGCAAACCTCTGTTATCAGCACCCAACAATCCGCCCGCCGCCGTTCCGGTTCCGGGCGCGTGGTTGCTGCCGTTAAACACAAACTCGGAATGAAGGAGTAATCCCATGGTTAATCCCATTTTGGAAAAAAACGTGATCGGGGACGTTCTTCTCTTTGAACAACCCTCACATTACAGCCGGGCCACCGCGACTATTATTAGCGGTGCCGGTGTGTTGAAGCCTGGCACGGTGCTGGGCAAACGCACAAAAACCGCAGTTGACGCTCAAGCCGATGGAGACAATACCGGTGCCGGTGCTATCAGCGCCGTTACTTTGGGTGCCTTAGCGGAAGCTGGCATTTATGAATTGGTGTGCATTGCCACCGATTCAAACGCCGGAACTTTCGCGGTTCTCACGCCCTCCGGCTATCGGCTGGCGGACGCAGAAGTCGGCGTCGCTTATGCAGGCGGACATCTTAACTTTACTATCAGTGACGATGATCCCGACTTTGCACTAGGCGACAAATTCACGGTCGATGTTACCGGCGACGGCAAGTTTGATTTTGCCAAAGACGGTGATGTAACCGGCCTTGCCGATGCGGTCGCTGTGCTTTTGGAGGAAGTGGACGCCACTTCCGCCGATGTCAGTAACGCTCTTGTGTTGGTGCGCGACGCTATCGTGTCCGAACAAGGGCTTATTTTCCACTCATCTGTAGATGACGCCACCAAGCGGGCCGCAATGAAAGCGGGCTTGGCGAAGGCTGGCGGCATTCTCTCAACACAAGGAGCATAAACAATGCCGAATATTGTTGATGTATTTAGCGGGGATGGCTTCTCCGTTAAAGAACTTACCGACGCCATTAACCTATTCCCTAATCAATATGGTTTGATTAACGCTTTGGGGATTTTCTCGTCAAAAGGCGTGGCCACCACGTCCGTTGCTGTGGAACTCAACAAAGGCGTTTTGAATCTTATTCAAAGCAAGCCGCGGGGAACACAGGCAACTAAAAACGTCCGCAGCAAGCGGGAATTGCGGTATTTTGAAATTCCGCACTTGCCGCTGGATGATCGGATTCTCCCCTCTGATATTCAGAACGTGCGGGAATTTGGAAGCCCCGACCAGTTGAAAACACCTGAAAAGGAAGTGGCCGACCGGTTGGAGGAAATCTCCAAAAAGCACGATATTACCTATGAATATCTGAAAGCTGGGGCGATTGCCGGTCAAATTCTTGATGCGGACGGTTCCACCCTGCTTGATATTTTCGGGGAGTTCGGCGTAGCGGAAACCGGGGTCAATTTTGCCCTGACAACCGATACGACCAAGCTTCAGGAAAAAACGCAGGAAGTGTGGGGCAGCATTGAAGATGCTCTGGAAGGAGATACGCTTGAGGGCGTTGTCGCCTTGTGTAGTCCGGAGTTTTTCAAATCGCTTACAACCCATCCCGCCGTTGCAGAAGCCTTTAAGGAATACCAAAGCAACACGGTACGCATGGCCAATATCTTGTCCAATGTGGTACCGGCCAGTGGCCCAGGTATTCCCGGCAGCGTCGATCAAGCGACGGAACCGTTGCGCCGCGACGTTCGCAAGGGCTTTTTCTGGCAGGATATTTGGTGGATTGAGTATCGCGGTAAGGCGACCTTCCTACAGGAAGACGGTACGACCGCTACGCGAAGCTTTATCGCGCCAAATACCTGTCGGTTTCTGCCTTTGGGTACACAGGATACTTTCCGCAGCTACTATGCGCCTGCGGACTGGATGGAAACCGTTAATACGGTCGGCCTTCCGAAGTATTCCAAGATCGTACCGGACATGGGCGGTCGTTGGGTTGACATCATTTCGGAGAGCAACCCGCTGCCGTTATGCCTGCGCCCGAAAGTCCTTGTTAAAGGCGCGCGCACTTCCGGCGACCTGTAAGGCTATCTCCTGTATGGGCACCCCCCACTAGCGCCAGCCCCCTTTCTCCGGGGCTGGCGTCTTTTTTTCATCCATAAAAAGAGGACATGACAATGCCAGAAAATCGAATTAAAACCGCCTTGGCCGGGCCGAACCATAGCCCTGCGCCGATTGTCGGATATGAATATGACGACGATCAAGGCGCTGCACTTGGACAAGTGCTTGCCGTTGAAGCTTCCGAGGATCAATCCGCTGTGTTTGGTTACAACGAGGTGCGTATTCAGGCCGAAGTTGACACGCATTACTGGATAGGCGACGACCCGGCGCTAAATTCCGGGCAAGACCAGATGGATATTTTATTCGCCGGTGTTGTTTATCACGAGGTTGTCGATCCCACCCACAAAATGACGTTTGTTTCCGCCGATGGTGTCTCCACCGGCAATTTGTTCATCCGTCCGGTTCAGAGGCTTACGGAATGAGCAAGTTTGATTTGGTTGTCGAACGCAATTTCTTTGTGATGGGCGAAGACGCCACATATACGCCTGCCGGTGGTGAAGCCATACCTATTAAGGTCATGCCGCGCCGCCCGGATGAGGTTTTGGATATTGGCGAAAGCATGATCGTAACCGGCACAAATATTTTTGACGTGCAAGTTTCAGATATAGCCGCGCCTGCCGATGGTGACATTCTCACATACAAAGGGGCAAATTACGTTGTGCAGGGCGAACCGCAGGCCCGCGATTCCGACCGGCTTATTTGGACACTTAATACGAGGCCCGAATGAAGCTGGCAGCAAAAATTGTGAAAGACTTACGCCGTTCCATGGAAAAAGAGGCCCGGCTTCTAAACCGTGGCTTACAGGTCGGCACCAGAGAAACCGGCGAGGCGCTCAAAAACTCTTTGCGAAAACAAATCCGCGAGGCAGGCATGAGCCGGAAATTTTCAAATTCCTGGCGGTCAAAACATTACAAGAATGACGGTCATAATCCCGCCGCCCTTGTTTATTC
Source organism: Rhodospirillales bacterium (assembly GCA_020638155.1). Classification (GTDB taxonomy): domain Bacteria; phylum Pseudomonadota; class Alphaproteobacteria; order Micavibrionales; family Micavibrionaceae; genus UM-FILTER-47-13. The sequence continues at coordinate 18,132 of JACKJB010000001.1, read as the reverse complement.
AAAGGCACCGGAGATTATCCAGTCTTTTGACAAGGGCCTGATTGTCCGGGTGAACAAGCGCGAGTGGCTTGCGATCCCCACGAAATATACGCCGAAGAAAATCGGAAAATACAGGGCCACACCCGCCCGGCTTATCAGGGAAAGCCGCTACAAATTTCGCTTTGTCCAAACGGATGAAAATAACGCCCTTCTTATTGCCAAAAGCCCCCGGCGCAAAAAGCCGGTTGTCATGTTCGTTTTGGTCAAGAGCGTAAAAATGCCGAAGAAATTGAATGTCGAAGCGGCAGCGGAAAGATGGGCCGGGAAAATGCCGGAAGTAATTCAACGCGAACTCGCAAAAGTAATCACGAGGGCCGAAAATGAGTAAAGCCGAAGACGTTTTAAACAAGCTGAAAGAGCTTATCGAAGCACAAACCAGCGCCAAGGTAGAGCGTAATATGGACGCGCCGGAGAAAATCCCCACCGATGGTCTAATCGTTATCCATGACGGTGATCCGGGCGAACCGGATATAACTTTAGGCGGTTTCAGCAATACCTATTACAGCCACGCCATAGAAATAGAAATCTATGTGCAGGAAGGTAACGCCACACAGCGGGACGCCAAGTTTGATTTGCTCTTGCAGCAGATTGATACGGTCTTACAGGCCAAGCCCCCGCTGGAAGGCGTAGTGGACGGTCTGCTCTATGGACGGCCGGAAATCACCACGCAGGCTGTGGAAGGCGGCGCGGCGATAAAGACCGGCATACTTGTAGTGCAGGCCGACTATGAGGCCCCGACACCAATAACCTGAGTAAACATTTTCACCCACCACCAAGCGCCCTCTCCGGAGGGCGTTTTTTTTAACCCTCAAAAAATGGAGAGAAACTATGGCAAGAGCTTATGGTTCCAATGCCCAACTCCTGCTCAAACGTGAAACCACGTATGGGCAGCAGGCCGCGGGCAATTACTACAAAATGCCTTTTACCAGCTCGAATTTGGGCAGCGAACAAGGCTTGATTGAAGACCCGGTTTTGGGTTTCGGACGTGATCCGGCCCAGCCGCTACAGGACGTTATCAATGTCGATGGTGATATTGTCGTCCCGGTTGACCCGCGGTATTTGGGTTTGTGGCTTACCGGTGTGTTTGGCGATCCCGTTTCCGGCGACGTTGCCGCGACCGGCTATATTGACTTTTCAGTCAACCCGACCGCTGGAGATACAATCACCATTAACGGGGTTGAATTTACCTTTGTGGAAGATACGCCCGGCGCGAATGAAATCGACATTCAAGGCACGGTCATTCAAACCGTTGACGAGATTGTGTCGGAACTGAATACCTCCGTGGATACGGACGTGGACGACGCCACTTACAGCCGCCCGACCGGCACCCAGCGTTTGCTTATTACGCATGATACGGTGGGTGATGCAGGCAACAGCTTTACGCTTGCGGCCTCCGCGGCAACGGTAAGCGCGGACACACTGGAAGGCGGCGGCACCCAGCATTTGTTTGAATCCGGCAAAGACACCTTGCCCAGCTACAGCATTGAGGTGGGCATGAGCCAAATCCCTGCATATTTTATGCAGCTTGGCACGGTCTTAAACAGCATAGCCTTTGATTTCCAAAGGTCAGGCGCAGCCACCGCGACAATCAACGCCGTAGCCCAGGGCGAGGAACGCAACAACGCCTCGCAGGGCGGTACACCGCAAGAACTCACGTTCAAACGGATTAGCCAATTTCAAGGCGAAATCCGCAGCGGCGGCGTACCTATTGGAAACCTTGTCGCCGGTTCCGTGGTTTATTCCAATAATCTTGAACGGATTGAAACCATCCGGGCCGATGGAAAAATTGACGGTGCCGACCCGACTGTCGCGTCTTTGACCGGTTCAATTACCGTCCGGTTTGCCGATACCACGTTTATTGACGCGGCCTTTGCGGGTACGCCGGTTGACGTGGAGTTTTCCTACAATCTTGCGCCTAACCTTGTCCTGAAACTCACAGCGCACGAGGTTTACTTGCCAAAGCCAAAAACGCCGGTTTCCGGTGTCGGCGGTGTTGAGGCTTCCTTTGATTTCCAAGGCGCTAAAAACACCAGCGCCGGAAATATGCTGGAAGTGCGTCTTATCAACGATTTGGACGGGACGGACTATCAATGATTAATCTTACACCTAAAAGCGAACCTTACGACTTGGAACTGCCTTACGGCATTGCGGTAACGGTTCAACCTTTAACCACAGCAAGTATGCTCACGGCACAAGCAGCCGCGCGCAAAGCTGCGGATAAAGAAATCGAACAGGCGGCGGACGAGCTTAGTAAAGATTTGCGCGACGGTTTATATCAAGCGCATTTGATTTATGAGCTCGCCACCCGGCATATCAAGGCCCTGAAAGGCGTGGAACTGGACGGCAAGGAGGCACCGGCCACGCCGGAGAATGTCAAAGCCGTTATGGATTTGTATCCGGTCGGTGAGCGTTTTTATCAGGAATTTACGCTACAGCAGCTAATCCTCAATTCCTCAAAAAACGTATCAAGGCCCTCTGCCAGTGGCACTTCAAAAGAGGCGGCGGGCCGGACTACTGCAAAAGCTGCCAAAACTTAGGGCTTGATTGCGCTGAGTGTCCTTACAAAGTCCATGAGCTAATCCATAACCATGAATACGAGGCGTGGGACGTTCTTATGGCGTCGCTGGGCCAGTTTCGCCTGGCCCCTTCCGGCCACGTCCTCGGTATCGACATGGCTACAGCTTTAACGATTGCAACGATCCGCGGTTATGACGTGGCGTCAGTCTCTTTGCTTTTGCAGGAGGCCGAAGCCGTGATCGTGCCGCTTATGAATGAAAGACCCGAAGAAGATGGTTAAACGCACACAAACATTCAGCATCCGTCTGGAAGTTGAGGAAGACGGTAAAGTCAAAGCTGCCTTTGTTGACGTGGGAAAAGAAGGCGACAAGGCTTTCAAGAAAATCAAAAAGGGTGGATCGGACGCCTCTAAAGGGCTTGGCGAACTCACAAAGCGGGCGCAAACACTGGCGCGGCAAATGACGCTTTTGAAAGCTGCCGCGTTTGTCGCTGCCGGTGCCGGTGGGTTGGGGCTTCTTTTGAAAAACTCCGTCGATACCGCAAAGAATATCCGCGATATGTCGAACCGGGCGGGCGTTGCGGCGGAGACTTTCCAAGAGCTTGAATTTGCCGCCCGGCAATTCGGGGTACAGCAGGAAGGGCTGGCGGACGGTCTTAAAGAACTGGCATTGCGGGCCGATGAATTTGTTAAGACCGGCGGCGGGTCGGCGGCAGAAGCCTTTGCCACTTTGGGGCTTAGTCAAGACGATCTCCGCGAAAATCTTGATAATGTCGATGCCTTGTTTTCTCAGGTTTTATCCCGCTTTCAAACGCTGGATACCAAAGCCCAAAAAATTCGGGTCTTGGATGAAGTGTTCGGCGGCACAGCCGGAGAGCAATTTCTTCAATTTATGGATCAAGGCAACGACGCCATTGATGAAATGCGGGACAATGCCCGCGAATTTGGCGTGGTCTTCTCGCAGGAATTTATCGACAAATCCATTACGGCAGAAAACCAGATCAATACGCTTGTTAAAGTCATTAAAACCAATTTCCAGCGCGGTTTGATTGAGGGCTTTGTCGATGAATTTGGCGATTTAAGCGACATTCTGAAAGACCCTGAATTTAAACAGGCTATTCGGGATTTAGGCTTGCTTACGGCGGAGCTTCTCAAGCTTTTAGGTAGGACGGCCGGTTTTCTGAATGATGCGCGCAAGCTGTTTGTAACCGGCGCAGAACAATTAGGCGAAGACCTCGGAAATCTTATCCGCCGGGCGCAAGGACGTAACACCGTCGATATACCGGAGTTGGGCTTTTCTAAAAATGTGACAGATCTCGAACGCTTTTATGGACAAGGCCCCACGCTTGACACGCCTATTCCTTTTTCCCCGGTAGAAATTGACGAACAAAACAAAGCCCTGCGGGAAAATAACGAGCTTCAAAAGGAAAGCACAACCCTTACCAATAATCAGGCTACAGCCGACGATAAGGCCGCTGCCGCCGCTGCCGCGCGCGCCGAAGCGGAGGCCCTGAAAAGGGAGCGTGTGCGCGCTGCGAACGATGCAATTATTCAGGGTTTGAAAAATGAAATTACGGCTTTAGGTCAAACCGAACGCCAGAACTTTATCGACCAAGCCACGCGCCGGTTATCCGCAGAGGCTACCGAAGCACAACGCATGGAAGTTGAACGCCTGGCCGGTGCGCTTTTCGATGAAAGGGAAGCTGCCGAAGAAGTGCGAAAGGAGCGTGAACGCGAGGCCGCGCTTATTGAGAATATTGTCAATCTTACAGACGAACAGGCGAGCGCGCAGGCCAAGTACAATAAAGAGATTGAGGAATTAATCCGGCTGCGGAAAGAGGAAAAAATCACAGCGCAGCAGTTGGCCGTGGCAGAAGAAGACGCCCGCCGCCGTATGCTGGCAGCAAGTCGGCGCTGGATTGATGGTGTTGAGCGCGCCTTGCGTGATTATGCGGATCAAGCCACAGATTCCGCGCGCCATGCGGAGGACGTGACGTTAAATTTCCTGCGTAATGCCGAGGACGCTTTCGTCGAGTTTGCCCGCACCGGTAAATTTGAGTTTCGGGACTTGCTCAATACCATTGTTGCGGACATTAACCGCGCGCTGGTTCAGCAAAATATTACCGGCCCTCTTGCTCAGGGCCTTAATAACATTATCGGCAGCATTGATTTTGGAAGCCTTTTCTCATTCAGCGCAAAAGGAAATGTCTTTAACCAAGGCGCAAAGGTAAAAGCCTTTGCAAGCGGCGGTGTGGTAGATAAACCGACGTTCTTTCCCCTGTCAAAAAATGTCGGCGTTATGGGCGAGGCCGGGCCGGAGGCTATTTTACCCCTGCGCCGCCTGCCTTCCGGCAATTTGGGAGTGGAATCCACCGGCAATAGCCTGCCTACATTCGTGGTTAATGTGGACGCCCGCGGTGCCAAGGAACCCGGCGTAACAGCCGCACAGGTAGAAAAGGCCGTGGACAGAGCCTTAAACGCCCGCATACCCGGAATCGTCCGGGCAAGCAGCACCACCGCAAAATCAGAAGTTATAGACGCCTTCCAGCGTCGGGGAGGTCGCTTTGACTGATGTAATTTGGCCTTTGGATTTGCGGCCTGCCCAGCAGGCTTTTTTTATTAGAACCAACACGCGCCGTTTTGAAAGTCCTTTGACCGGTCACGTTCAAGTACAGGAGTTAGACGGTGCGCGGTGGGTGGCACAAATGAGCTTTACGCGCGGGGAAGTTGACGCCCGGCGCATGGACGCTTTTTTGGCTGCTTTGGATGGGCCGGTCGGCAATGTCTTTATGCCTGATTTTCGCCGTTTAAGCGCCAAAGGGTCTTTAGCCGGTTCTCCGCAACTGGATAGCGGCACCGGCGCGACCTTATCCCTGTCCGGTTTTACACCGGATGCGGTGGGCGTCCTCTTGGCCGGTGATCTTATCCAAACCTCCGAGGGACGCGCCCACATGGTCGTGCAAAACATTGATGCAGATTCCATGGGCGAGGCGTCCGTGCCAATCGCGCCCGTTCTGCGCGACCCTGTAACGGTTGGCGCACTTATAACCGACAACTGCCGCGTAAAAATGCAGCTGCTTGATGATAACCAAGCGCAAAATTTAACCGACCACCGCCTGCAAACAAATTTTGAATTGCAGCTTATCGAAGTTTTACCCGACCAATGACCCTAAACTGGCCCGATAATATTTATCCGGCCCAGCAATCATTTTTCATCCGGCCCAGCACGTCAAAATCTGTATCTGACCTTAGCGGACAGGTGCAGGCTTTAACGCGGGACGGTGCGCGCTGGGTTGCGACACTGGATTTGCGCTTGCCGCCTGAAAAATCCGCTGTGCTTGAGGCATTGCTGGCAGAATTGCGCGGGCCGGTCGGTAGTTTGCTGGTGCCGGACTTCCGGCGCATGAAAACACGCGCGGTCACGCAAAGTATGGACGATTACGCCGATGAAATCGGCCTTACCTTCTTTGATGATCGGTACGACTTTGACGACATGACCAATGAGGAAGGGTTGCTCACGACCGAGGAACCTATCCCGTTCGGCATAGAGGAAAATCTGCCCCTAAGTGGCAATTTTCCAGAGGCGTTTCTGGTTTTTCCCGATGAAGTCATGCTTTTGACGGAAGCCGGAGAAGATTTGATCGGTGAAAATGTCGGTATCCCGCTAATAACCGAACAAGACGACATTGGCTTAGAGTCCAGTTTCGGCGCGCCGATGGAAATTAGCCTTGAGGAAGGCTTTACATTCACCACCGAGGCTGTCGAAAAAATCCCCGTACAGGTGGGCGGCGGCTTTTATGAAGGAGAAGGCCTGCCAACGCTTATAGGCGCGGCTTTCAACAAAATCAGTATTGACGGTTTAGCGCCATTTGTACCGGACGTTTTATTTTTTGGAGAAGCGATAGCGCCTTCGCCTGGCCGGTCGCACCTCATCCTTTCGCAACCGATCACAAACATTAACGGATACGCCGCGGCACTCGTCGCACCAAAAATTCGTGAGCTTGTCGCCCAGCAACCGCTAACGACCGGCAACGTCAAAGTGCTTATGCGCCTTGTCGATGACGAAGCAGGCCAGAACCCAACAATCCGGCCTCAAATTTCACTTTACCAACTCCGATTAGAGGAAGTGCTGCCATGACATTACGGCTAGATGAATTAACGCTGGTTGAAACAGTAAAACCAGTGACCCGGCCTATTCTGCTGGCCGAACTGGATTTTGTATCCGGCACAAAGCGCCTCTGGTCAGGCGTGGGAAATCTGGTCTGGAACAGCCTAACATGGGAAGGCACCGGCGATTTGGGGCGCGTTTCTTCTATCGAGGAAACCGTGGAATTACGCGCTGCCGGTATGAGTTTGCAGCTGGCCGGGGTTGATGCAGATGATTTGACAGAGGTTACAGCCGAACCGATCCAAGGACGCCGCGCCAAGGTTTATATCGGGTTCCGCGACGCAAACTTTCAGCTTATCTCCGACCCTATCATTATCTTTGACGGTCGTATGGACACCATCGAGATCATTGATGGAGGCCCGACCGCCACAATCACAATGAAAGTTGAAAACCGCCTGCGCGATTTGGAGCGCGCGCGGACACGCCGTTACACAGACGCCGACCAACAAGCCCGCTTTGAGGGTGATGTGGGCCTCCAATACGTGCCTGCCCTGCAAGAGATCGACATTCCATGGGGTCGGACGAGGGATTAAAAAATGCTGAAAAGATTAAACAACTGGCCGGAGGCTTTCGCCGCCGCGCTCGAAGCTGTCCAACACGAACCGTTTGAATGGGGCAAAAACGATTGCTGCCTTTTTGCCTGCAATATCGTTAAGGCGATCACCGGCACGGATTTGGCAAGTCCGTTCCGCGGTTACAAAGATCGCGCCGAAGCTTTCGAGATTATTAAGGGGTACGGCGGTATCGGCAAACTGGCCGAGAGCGTAGCAGAAGAATACGGCATCCCTGAAATCAACCCTTTGATAGCCCGCCGTGGCGACGTTTGCCTTTTTAATAACGGCAATGGTGAAACGCTCGGTATTTGCCGCGGCGACCTCGTGCTGGCACCGGGCAAAGAGAAGCTTGACGGAATCCCGGTTTCAAAAGTCTCGGACACATTGCGCGCGTGGAGGATTGGATAATGCCTCAGCTTATCGTTCCTATTGCCGCGGGTGTTGCCGGAAGTTTGACCTCTAGTTTTGTCGCGGCCTCTATTGGCGGCACGTTTGGCGTCATTGTCGGCGGTATTGCCGGTGCGGTTGTTTCGTTCGGCGTATCCTATGCCGGTTCAAAAATCTTTGGGAAGGAACCGGATAAACCGAAATTCGATCCTATCCCGCTGGCAGCAGATATTAAGGGCGGCGGACGCACTCAAATGGTGCGCCAGCCTATCACAAGCCACCGCATTGTTTACGGTGAAACCCGCGTAAGTGGGCCGCTTGTTTTCATTCATAGCCGCCCGGTTAGCGTTTCCAGTAACAAACTGGACATTTTGCATGTGGTCATTGTTTTGGCCGCGCATGAATCTGAGGCTATTAACAGCATTTATTTTAATGAAGATGCTGTCGCGCTCGATGGAAACGGCGACGCCACCGAAGACCCTTATAAGCAAGGCTCGGACGTATTCGCCAGCGTCTATAAACACCTCGGCACGGATACACAAACCGCCGATCAAGTCCTTGTCGATAATTCGGATGGAAAATGGACAGCAGGCCACCGCCTCCGCGGCCTAACATATATTCACGCCCAGCTGCGCTATGACGAGAAAGCCTATGCTGCGGGCCTGCCGAATATCTCCGCCGTGGTTAAGGGCCGCAAGGTTTACGATCCACGCACAGAAACAACGGCGTGGTCGGATAATGCCGCGCTTTGCATTCTCGATTACGTCATGGCCAGTTTTGGGCTGGGCGCAACGATTGATGAAATTGACACAGATTCCTTTATTGCCGCGGCTAACATTTGCGACGAAGACGTTGATACGCTCGACAGTACCGAGAAGCGTTACACCTGTAACGGCGTTGTCGATCTTGGCAGCAAACCGCGTGATATTTTGGAGGACATGCTTACTTGCTGCGCCGGTTTCCTTACCTATACGGGCGGGAAGTGGCGCTTAAAGGTCGGGGCCTATGAAGCGCCGGTTATGACGATTGAACCGAAACACGCGCGCCAGCCTTTGCTGTTTATGCCGCACCGGTCAAGACGAAAGCTGGTCAATACAATCCGCGGCGCTTTCATTTCCCCGGATCACGAATGGCAACCGACCGATTATCCGCAAGTTACGCGCGACGTTTACGTGGCTCAAGATGGTGATGAGGAAGCCGCTGCCACGCTGGATTTGCCTTATACGCAATCTCACAGCATGGCGCAGCGCATTGCCATGATTGCATTGGAAAAGAACCGGCGACAGAAACAAATTGTATTCCCTTCTAATTTGATCGGGTTTCAGGTGGCGGCAGGCAGCACGATAGCAGTTGACTGGCCACGCATGGGCCTGGCCGGTTTGCCGTGCCAAGTCACAAACTGGCTTATGACGGAAGACATGGGCGTTGATTTAACCTTGGATGAAGACGGGGCGGACATTTACGCCTTCTCGTCGTCAGATCTCCTGCCTTTCGATGGTGTCCCGGCGGTTGTTGCGCCAAACAATCAATCGGTACCACCGACCAACCCTACAAACTTACAAGCCAGCGCGGGCGACGATTACATAGTGGTTTCGTGGAATCCGGTGACGGATCAAGATTTGCGCTATGTGGAACTTTGGGAACATACCGCAGATAGCGAAGACCCGGAAAGCGAAGCCTCGCGCGTCTTGGAAGTAGTCGGCAATCAAGTAACCCGTAGCAATTTGCCCGGACAAACGGCCCTCTATTATTGGGTGCGCTCCGTTGACCGTTACGGGAACAAATCTGACTTTATCGGCCCCGCCTCGGCCACAACAACCGGTGATGAAGCCATTACCTTAATCTTGGAGTGATAAGCCATGACAACAAAGAAAATCTCTGAACTGCCTGACGCGGAATCGTTGGGCGGAACCGAACTTGTGCCTGTCGTACAGGACAATGCCACGCGCAAAACAACCGTAACCGGCTTACGGGAGGGCTTGTCTGCGGACGACCATACGCACACGCTTTCAGATATTACCGACGCCGGAACGGCGGCAGGCTCGGCTATTGAGGATTTTGCAAGCGCCGCACAGGGCGCGCTGGCTGATAGCGCCTTGCAACCGGCTGACGTAGGCAGCGCCGCTTTTGCGGAAACCACGGACTTTGCATCAGCAGCACAAGGCGCGCTTGCCGATAGCGCCGTACAGCCCGGAGATTTGGCGGCGGTGGCAACCAGCGGCGATTATGACGACCTTACAAACGCACCTAATCCCGGCCTTGTGAACGCCATTATTAACGGCGGTTGTTTGGTTTCGCACCGCGCCAGCGTTTCGCTTGATAATACGTGGCAATATGGAGAAGTTGATCTGCTGGCGGTAACTGCCGAGGGTACCGTTTCAAATGGCACTATCCGGCAATTTACGGGCGCTTACAGCCTTACACAAACCGGCGCGGCCTGCATGGTTGAAAACGCGACGCTTGCCGGTTCCGGCGCTATTCTTTTCCGGCACCGCATTGAATCCAAAGACGCGCGGGCCTTTGTAGATCAAGCTGCGCATTTTTCCGCGCGCGCCTATCACGATGTAGGCTCGACAATGGACTACATTATCACGGTGCGGAAAGCGGACAGTGAGGACGATTTCGCCTCAACCACCGATATTGACACCGATACAGTCACGGTCGCCAATGATACCAACGACACGATTAAATTTTCGATTGCCGACATGGGCGATTGCAGTAACGGCATTGAGATTGAGGTCAAAGTCGATTGCGGCGCTGTTACCACCAAGGACTTTTTCCTGGCCGAATTGCAGTTTTCCATCGGGGCAACTCAAAAGCCTTTTGAACAGCGGCCCGTAGGATTTGAAACAAAATTGGTTCACCGCTTCCTGCGGCCCGTAACCGGCCTTGTGGCGGTTGCCAATTCCGGCAGCAATATGCAGGTGGTTTTAAATCACCCGGACATGCGCGCCGCACCTTCCTATGAAGTGACCGCGGCGCTTGCTTTCACGGATGGTTATACCGCCGACTTTGCACAATCCAGCGCACATATCGGCACCATTCACGAAAACAATAAAGATCATGGCCGGGCGGACATTGCCCTGTTTTCCGGCCTGACTTCCGGGCGCTTCCATATCCAGCGCGGAGCCGGTGGACAAATTTTAGCCAGCGCGGAGTTTTAATCTATGGCAAAAATTGACGACATTCTTAAAGCGGGCGAAAGCGTTAATAAGCTTAACTTCCGCAAGTATCTTGCCAGCCGCGAGGTCGCTACACCGCAAGATTACGGTGCAGTGGCAGACGGTATCGTCGATGATACGGACGCAATCAATCAGGCGCTTGCAGAGGCGCGGGCGGTTTTCCTGCCGCCCGGCACTTACCGGACAACCGGCCCTATTGTTATGGGTTATGGCACTACGCTTATGGGTGTTGGCGCAGCCTCTGTTATTCAGGCGCGGGACTTCCCTTATGACGCTATCAATTTGCCGACTTATCCGTCTGGCTTTAACGCGATTGAAATGCAGGACGGATATAGCACCGTCAAAGATTTATGGATCGTCGGCGGCGCAACCGGCATTTTCTTAGCCGGACAAACCGGGCCATGTGTCAAAAACGTCATTGAAAACGTGACGATTTGGGACACGCAAAATGGCATTACTTTTGATGGCTGGAATGACACAAACAAGCCCTGCTATTGGAATAACGCCAGCCGGGTATTGGTCGCGCGCCCACAAATTAACGGCGTTCTGTTCACGGTTACGCCGACCGATTGGGAAGATGAGGAAACTTACGGCGATACGCCAAACGCCAATAAGCTGCATGATGTCCGGGTCTATTCTCTCAGCGCACCAATTTCCGGCTCCGGCTTTTTCCTCAGCGCCGCCCGCTTTCACAATGCTTTTATTGATTGCGAGGCAAACCTTCATCCTTCCGCGCAAGCCTGCTTTCGGTTAGGCTTTAGCACGGATGAAAACCGGATTGTAAATTTCTATGCGGAAAGCCTCGGCCTTGCGCCAGGCATTCAGATTGATAACGGTTCCACTAATACCTCTATTGTAAATCTGTTCTCTGCCACCGGTGGCGCGGCGATTTGGGACCCCACTTTGCACGGAGAATATCAAGCCTACAATGCCGGGTTTCCTAAAAAGAACTTTCTCAAAGATTCCCACATAACCGACCTCCATATTGACGCCATGACGCGCGGTACGGAATTTATTGACCCTCCCGATCCGGTGCCTACTGACGTTAATATCAATCTCGACAAAACCTTTTACCTCGTTAGCTCCTTTAACGGTGCTTACAATCTCGTTTTGCCGAATGCTTCGGATGCTGTCGGACGCTGGGTTACGATCAAGAAAAGTGATATTCGGAGCAATCCGATTACGGTTAAGGAACAGGACGGCCCCGGCCCGGACGACAGGGAAATTGTCCTGCTCCAAAAATACGACACCCTTACGCTTGTTTCTAACGGTGCCGGTTGGTGGGTGGTACAAGATAACCGTATGCCGGAGCGTGACGTTTACGTGGATAATAGCGCCGCGCCGGGCGGTACTTATCAAGCCTCTATGTTGCACCGGCTTTATCTGGTCAGTGCCTTTGAGGGACAAATCATTTTTGAATTGCCGGAACCTAATCAAGCGGTGGGTCGCCTCGCAACGATCAAGAAAATCGACCCTTCCGGCAATAGCGTAAAAATTCAGCAGGCGGGCGGTTCCGGTGGGCCGGACGCTCAAATATTCACACTTCTTACACACTTTGCGGCTCTCACCATCTATTCGGATGGGGGCCAGTGGGTTGTGTTGTCGGGTTACTAATTTTCACTCAAACAAAGGAGGGCGCAATGTCCGAAAGCCAAGGGCTATTACAGCTTTTAAAAGAACTCATTACCGGCGTTGTTAAGGAGATCGGCATACTCGAAGGCCGTTTGACCGCCTCTGAAAAGAACATGGAAAACATGGAGGAACGCCACATGACACGCATGGCCAGCTTACAGCACGAAATGCAGGAAGGTTTCAGGGCGGTAAACGAAAACCAGCAGGAAACAAACAAGGCCCTCGCCCGGCTGGAAGGCCGCACAATCGGCAGCGTCAAAACCTTGGTCTTTGTTGTGACGGTTTCGTCCGGTATCGCCGGGACGATTGCCGCACTTATCACCATCCTTAGCAAAATGGGTTTTTTCTAAAATGCTTACACAAATTGGAACCGTACAAGCGCAGGCTGGCAGCGGCTTGCGTAGTCCCGATTGGGATTTCCTTAAAGGAGAAATAGCCGGACACATGCCGGATTTATGGCCGGAAGTGCGGCATGGTATAGGCCGCAGGCGTCAATACCGACAAGAAAGCCTTGCACAGCTTATCCGTGACAACGCCGGAGTACCCGCCGGTGAAACGGTCGGTATTCCTATGGGCGTTACGGTTGGTTTAACCGATGCAGGCGCTTTAGGTTCTGCGGAGGTTAGTAAAATCTGGTTTGCAGGAGATCTCGAATCCGAGGCCGTTTCCGGCAGTGGTACCGAGAATGACCCTTGGGTCATTGAAAACCGCCTCTTTCAACACGCACAAGTACGGCAGGATAATACAGGCTGGACGAAATTCCGAAACTGCCTGTTTGAAAATGGCGACAACATGGAATTTCTTGTCCAGCCCGGCTTTATCGGCAATCTGATTTTTGAGAATTGCGAGTTTTATGATGTTGAAAATAACGGCGCGGACGCTTACGTGATCCGCATTGATGTTGCCGCCGAATACCGGTTTGAAAAATGCCAATTTTCCGGTGCGGCAGCTAATCAAACTATCGGCGTTATTAGTAGCGCAATCCCCGATGACAGTACGATTAAATTTATTTTTGATACGTGCCGTATTGATGAATCGCAGGCCGTTTGGTCAAGCAGCGCAGACTTTTTTGAAAACATCGACGTACCGGCAACCAGTATCAATATTGATCTTGAAATTCGGAACTGCGAATTTAGCGCACCCTCTGGTGGCGGCAAATATATTGTGGTACCCGAGCGCCCGGATATTTATACGCGCCTTGTGCTGGAAAATAACAGCGTTACCGGCTTTGATTCCTTGCTCCGGACGAATGAAAGCAGCTGCGCGGAACTTCATAATGTTTCAATCAAAAACAATCGCGTTACTGATACTAACGATGAATGTATCTTTATTACCAATATCAAGGGCGGAGAAATTGCCTATAACGAATTTGCACACAACACAACCGGCGTAAACCGCAGGCTGGTATATCTTACGTGGGATTCCAGCACGCCCGGCGCTGTCTGTGAAAATGTGGACGTGCATCATAACAAATTCACAAAGCAAACCGGCACGAATACGGCAGGCAATGAGTGCCTTGAAAGTGCCGCGGGGATTAATGTTAAGTTTCGCTGGAATTGGGTTACGCAATGCCCGGAGGACGCTTTCGAGCATTTATTTCCGCAGGAGGGCTGCACGATGGAATATCTTGTGGCCGATAATGTTGGTTCTCAAGTCTGCGATATTTGGAAAGTCTTTGACCCTGTAAATTATGTGGCTATTGATGCCGACAATGACAATAGCGCGCTTCCGGCAGCAAAAACTCATATCCACCATATTTACGGCGATTGCGGCGATTGGGCCGTAATTCTCTCCGGCGCAAACGGCGTGGTTGTCCATGATATTTACGTCGATAACTCTCTGTCCGACCCGGCCCGCGGGACGGTCAATATTCAAGACCGGGATGGTGTTGTCGGAGAAAATATCTTTGTGGCTGGGCCGCTGCCTACCGCCGATCAAAGAGCAATCCCCAGCGCCGTTATTATCACAGCCACTGGTTCCAATGTTGCGGGCCAGTGGGTCGATGAAAACGGCTTTCTAATCACCCAGCCTTAAAGGAACTCTAAAATGGATATTCGTCAATTCCGCGATCTTATCGTGGTGCCTGCGCTTGGCCGCATTGGTGCCTATAGCCGCAATGCGGAGCAGCTCGTTATGGGTACCGGCTTGGCCGAGAGCAGCTTTATTTTTATTCAGCAAATCGGGCGTGGCCCGGCCCGCGGGTTTTTCCAGATGGAACCGGCAACGCATGACGATATTTGGTCAAATTATCTCAGCAAAAAACTTGATCTTTTGGACGACCTGAAAGGGTTGCTTATCCGCGATATGGATTTGCACGACCAGTTGCACGGCAATTTGTTTTATGCCGCCGCTATGTGTCGCATTCATTACTTGCGCTTTCGTGAACCTTTGCCGGAAGTGGGCGACTGGCGAGGCATGGCTGCGTATTGGAAAAAATATTACAACACGCCGCTGGGTGCCGGCACCATTGAGGGCTTTCTCCAAAAGGCCCGCCCGGCCATGGATTTATAGGAGACCCCATGAAATACCTTATTGAATTTCTCCGCACCATCTTGCCGCAAGGTTTGGCAAAGGTGCGTATTAACCGGCTGTGGGCCTTTCTCGGCCTGCTTATCGGCTCAGGCCATACATGGGGCGTGGTGGCCCTTCTGACAGCCGGAAAGCTATCTGAAAATGTCGCGCTGCCTATGCTCGATTACAGCCTCGGCCTAACGGTTATTTTATGCGTCGCCGGGGCCTTCATCCCCAACGGCCCAAACAAGGAGTAGCGTTATGTGGCTTATCTTTACCACTTGGCTAAAAGCAAATCTCAAATGGATTTTAAGCGCCCTGGCCGTGCTGCTGGTCATAGCCGTTTTTATATTCATGCTCCACAAGCTGAAAAACGCGGGCCGGGAGATCGGCCAGCTAACCGCGAACCTTGCCGCAGAACGGGAAGTAAGAACCGCGCTTGAGGCGGATTATCAGGCGCTTGTTAAGGTTCTCGAACAGGAAAAACAAGAGGCAGAAGATACCGCCGCCGCTGCCAACAAAATCACAAAGGATATTACCGATGCAAGCGATCAAGACCGGCCTGCTGGCCCTGTGTTGCGCCGTACTATTGACAGCCTGCGGAACGCCAGCACCGCCACAAATTGAAATTAAGCCGCCGCCCATGCCGCCCGCGCGGCTTATGACCTGTCCGCCTGCGCCGCCGATCCCCGACACAGAAACGCTCATGGAAACCGATATAGCTTTCTTGCTCCGTGATTTTTACACCGCCCACCGCATTTGTCGCGCTCGCCTGCAAGGGCTTTCTCAATTCGTCCGTGACACACACCAAAAACAATAAGAATTTATTACCTGAGGCGCTCCAATGCCTCAGTTGCTTTGGAATAACCAAGAGCCTCAGCTGATAAATAGTCGTTTATAGCCTCCCCAATATTGCCCTGTTTTTCGCGGGCTATTCCCATCCCGTATAAATACACCGCCTGTTCCTCTATGCTGGCTCCTGCCTCGATCTTCTCCATAAAATATTCGTAAGACGTGTCAGGTTCACTTTCCGCGCGTTCTATAACTTTCTGTTCAAGGCTTTCTATTTCCCCGGCAAGAACCGGTATGGCGGCAAAAAAGATTAGTCCGCATAACAATCTCTTTGCATTCAACATTTAAACCTCATCCTGTGTCTGATATTCGGGAAAAAGATCATGCCAATGCACATAAAAGCCTCGCTCCAAGCATACGATTTTCTCTGCCAAAGCGTTCGCCACGCATGTATGCGTCGCACCATCAGGAAGAACCTGCTGCAATGCCTGCATCAATCCTTTTATTTCTATAATATGACTTTCGAGGTCGTGCAAATTCTGATGTAATCCGGTCATGATATTTCCTCCTTCAAAGCAAAACCACCATGCCTTAGAGGGCATGGTGGCCGGAGGTTAGTTGACCGTCTAGGACAGCCGCGACGACCTTTGGGCCGAAGCCTTGGACATACGCCGCCGCCCCCCGGCCAGAAGACCGAGAAGCGACAAATAACGCTTTGCCAAACGCCTAGACGGGCCAACTACAGCCCGGCCTTGCCCCTTTTCGGCAAGGTCAATTTCATCATAAACAGATTTTTGGAAAAAGGGAGGGATAATTTGGCCAAAATCAGCGATACATGGCTTTGGCCAGAATCTTTTTCGCGGCCTTTAAGCGAGTATGGATTTCATCATATTGCGCCTGTAGAGACATAACATCATTATAAGCGGCTTCCACGTCCGTACCCTTCATCAACTCTTTGAGGGCAGCAACGTCATTTTCGTTTTCGCTCAATAAAGCGCCCACGTCACCATCCATCAATGCAAAACGGTGCTTACAGTAAAGGCCGTTCTCACCAGCTGCACAGGTGCAAAACACATCTAAGTTATTACCCTCACGTTCAAAGGAAACTTCATATTCATCGCCCTTTGAACCTTCAACAATAAATTCTAGCCGTTGCATATAATCTTCCTGTTTTTTTAATAAATCAAACTTACAACTTTATTTCATACGAATCAAACGCAGCCGCAGGGCGTTGGCAATAACGCTGACGGAAGACAGGGACATGGCCGCAGCAGCTATGATCGGTGAGAGCAGGATGCCGAAAAACGGATAGAGAACGCCTGCCGCAACAGGAACGCCCGCCGTATTATAAACAAACGCAAAAAACAGGTTTTGCCGAATATTGTTCATGGTCGCCACAGAGAGCTTGCGGGCGCGGACAATTCCGATCAGATCTCCCTTGAGCAGCGTTACGCCCGCGCTTTCCATGGCCACATCAGTACCCGTACCCATGGCAATGCCCACATCGGCAGCGGCCAGCGCGGGGGCGTCATTGGTGCCATCCCCGGCCATAGCCACAACTTTACCCTCATCACGCAGTTTCTTGACAATACGGCCTTTATCTTCGGGCAGGATTTCTGCCTCCACTTCTTCGATATTCAGCGTTTTGGCCACGGCCTCCGCTGTTCGGCGGTTATCGCCGGTCAGCATGACAATCCGAATGCCCTGGCTGTGCAGCGCCTTGATTGCAGCGGGCGTGGTTTCCTTGACAGGATCGGCAATCGCCAAAAGTCCGGCAGCTTTACCGTCCACGGCAATAAAAATGACGGTCGCACCATCCGAGCGCAAATCATCGGCCTGCGCCGATAAAAACGACACATCAACGGAGCTTTCTTCCATGAGGATGACATTGCCGAGTGCAACATCACGCCCTTTGATTTTGCCGATAACGCCTTTACCAGTTGGAGAGTCAAAATTCTCTGTCACCGCTAAATCCATCCCCTTATCCTTCGCCGCTATCACAATGGCATGGGCTAGCGGGTGTTCGCTGCTTTGTTCAAGCGACGCGGCAAGGGACAGCAATTCGTTTTCGTCAAAGCCTTCGGCAGGCACTATTTTGGTGACGGTTGGCTTGCCCTCGGTCAACGTTCCGGTTTTATCAATCACCAACGTATCGACCTTTTCCATGCGTTCCAGCGCCTCGGCATTTTTAATCAACACGCCCGCCTGCGCGCCTTTGCCGACCCCGACCATAATAGACATGGGCGTGGCCAGACCCAAAGCACAGGGGCAGGCGATAATCAAAACACTGACAGCGGCAATCAGGCCGTAGCTAAACGCAGGCGAAGGGCCGTAAATCATCCAGACGGTAAA